>NZ_CM149659.1:1242500-3520000 GCF_056173145.1 Rossellomorea sp. QJM3NY_18
CGGAAGGTGCGGCTGGATCACCTCCTTTCTAAGGAAGATTTACAAAAACGTTTGACACGTCGAAGTTTTGTTCAGTTTTGATGGTTTAATTACCATCAAAACTTTTTGTCTCTTACGAGATAAAAAAGGATTTGTTCTTTGAAAACTAGATAAAGATAAATTGATAGTCAAGAAATTACCGAATATCGCCATTTTAGGGTTTAAACCTTAATTAGTAAGTGATCAAATTTTGATTTAGCAGCAAAGCTGATAAAGCGAAATTTAGGTTAAGTTATGAAGGGCGCACGGTGGATGCCTTGGCACTAGGAGCCGACGAAGGACGGGACTAACACCGATATGCTTTGGGGAGCTGTAAGTGAGCTTTGATCCAGAGATTTCCGAATGGGGGAACCCATTGTTCGTAATGGAACAATATCCTTACTTGAATACATAGAGTATGGAAGGCAGACCCAGGGAACTGAAACATCTAAGTACCTGGAGGAAGAGAAAGCAATTGCGATTCCCTGAGTAGCGGCGAGCGAAACGGGATATAGCCCAAACCAAGAGGCTTGCCTCTTGGGGTTGTAGGACACTCTATACGGAGTTACAAAGGAATGAAGTAGACGAAGAAGTCTGGAAAGGCTCGTCAAAGAAGGTAACAACCCTGTAGTTGAAACTTCATTCCCTCTTGAGTGGATCCTGAGTACGGCGGGACACGTGAAATCCCGTCGGAAGCTGGGAGGACCATCTCCCAAGGCTAAATACTCCCTAGTGACCGATAGTGAACCAGTACCGTGAGGGAAAGGTGAAAAGCACCCCGGAAGGGGAGTGAAATAGAACCTGAAACCGTGTGCCTACAAGTAGTCAGAGCCCGTTAACGGGTGATGGCGTGCCTTTTGTAGAATGAACCGGCGAGTTACGATCCCATGCAAGGTTAAGTTGATAAGACGGAGCCGCAGCGAAAGCGAGTCTGAATAGGGCGAATTTAGTATGTGGTCGTAGACCCGAAACCAGGTGATCTACCCATGTCCAGGATGAAGTTCAGGTAACACTGAATGGAGGTCCGAACCCACGCACGTTGAAAAGTGCGGGGATGAGGTGTGGGTAGCGGAGAAATTCCAATCGAACTTGGAGATAGCTGGTTCTCTCCGAAATAGCTTTAGGGCTAGCCTCATGTGTAAGAGTCTTGGAGGTAGAGCACTGTTTGGACTAGGGGCCCTCATCGGGTTACCGAATTCAGACAAACTCCGAATGCCAAAGACTTATCCATGGGAGTCAGACTGCGAGTGATAAGATCCGTAGTCGAAAGGGAAACAGCCCAGACCACCAGCTAAGGTCCCAAAGTATACGTTAAGTGGAAAAGGATGTGGAGTTGCTTAGACAACCAGGATGTTGGCTTAGAAGCAGCCACCATTTAAAGAGTGCGTAATAGCTCACTGGTCGAGTGACTCTGCGCCGAAAATGTACCGGGGCTAAACGTATCACCGAAGCTGTGGATTGACACCTCTAGGTGTCAGTGGTAGGAGAGCGTTCTAAGGACTGCGAAGCTAGACCGTAAGGACTGGTGGAGTGCTTAGAAGTGAGAATGCCGGTATGAGTAGCGAAAGATGGGTGAGAATCCCATCCACCGAATGCCTAAGGTTTCCTGAGGAAGGCTCGTCCGCTCAGGGTTAGTCGGGACCTAAGTCGAGGCCGATAGGCGTAGACGATGGACAACAGGTTGATATTCCTGTACCACCTCTTTTCCGTTTGAGCAATGGGGGGACGCAGGAGGATAGGGTAAGCGCACTGCTGGATATGTGCGTCTAAGCAGTTAGGCTGATGATGAGGCAAATCCCGTCATCTTAGAAGGCTGAGCTGTGATAGCGAGCGAATTATAGTAGCGAAGTTCCTGATTCCACACTGCCAAGAAAAGCCTCTAGCGAGGAAAAAGGTGCCCGTACCGCAAACCGACACAGGTAGGCGAGGAGAGAATCCTAAGGTGAGCGAGAGAACTCTCGTTAAGGAACTCGGCAAAATGACCCCGTAACTTCGGGAGAAGGGGTGCTCTGGTAGGGTGCAAGCCCGAGAGAGCCGCAGTGAATAGGCCCAGGCGACTGTTTAGCAAAAACACAGGTCTCTGCGAAGCCGTAAGGCGAAGTATAGGGGCTGACGCCTGCCCGGTGCTGGAAGGTTAAGAGGAGTGCTTAGCGCAAGCGAAGGTGCGAATCGAAGCCCCAGTAAACGGCGGCCGTAACTATAACGGTCCTAAGGTAGCGAAATTCCTTGTCGGGTAAGTTCCGACCCGCACGAAAGGCGTAACGATCTGGGCACTGTCTCAACGAGAGACTCGGTGAAATTATAGTACCTGTGAAGATGCAGGTTACCCGCGACAGGACGGAAAGACCCCGTGGAGCTTTACTGTAGCCTGATATTGAATTTTGGTACAGCTTGTACAGGATAGGTAGGAGCCTTGGAAACCGGAGCACAAGCTTCGGTGGAGGCATCGGTGGGATACTACCCTGGCTGTATTGAAATTCTAACCCGCGCCCCTTATCGGGGTGGGAGACAGTGTCAGGTGGGCAGTTTGACTGGGGCGGTCGCCTCCTAAAGAGTAACGGAGGCGCCCAAAGGTTCCCTCAGAATGGTTGGAAATCATTCGCAGAGTGTAAAGGCACAAGGGAGCTTGACTGCGAGACCTACAAGTCGAGCAGGGACGAAAGTCGGGCTTAGTGATCCGGTGGTTCCGCATGGAAGGGCCATCGCTCAACGGATAAAAGCTACCCCGGGGATAACAGGCTTATCTCCCCCAAGAGTCCACATCGACGGGGAGGTTTGGCACCTCGATGTCGGCTCATCGCATCCTGGGGCTGTAGTCGGTCCCAAGGGTTGGGCTGTTCGCCCATTAAAGCGGTACGCGAGCTGGGTTCAGAACGTCGTGAGACAGTTCGGTCCCTATCCGTCGTGGGCGCAGGAAATTTGAGAGGAGCTGTCCTTAGTACGAGAGGACCGGGATGGACGCACCGCTGGTGTACCAGTTGTCTTGCCAAAGGCATCGCTGGGTAGCTATGTGCGGAAGGGATAAGTGCTGAAAGCATCTAAGCATGAAGCCCCCCTCGAGATGAGATTTCCCATCACGTAAGTGAGTAAGATCCCTAGAAGATGACTAGGTAGATAGGTCAGAGATGGAAGCATGGCGACATGTGGAGTTGACTGATACTAATCGATCGAGGACTTAACCAAACTATAAAGCGGAGGCGGCTTGAACAGAGACGACAAGCATTTCTGGGCAATCAGAAGAGGGTGTTTTTTACCCTCAGCTGATTGAACTGAAATGACCTCGAGTCTCTAGCCGCCGGAGCTGGAATGTTATCTATTGCAATAGTAGATACAACAATGGGTCGATATTCGGCTTTCTTGACATCAATTCTTTATCTAGTTTTGAAGGAATAAAATTTATATGAAAATATAAAAAAATCCTTGAAAAAAATTATCAACACGATATAATAGTACTTGTCCTTAAAAAAGGGACAATACATAGTCTGGTGACTATGGCGAAGAGGTCACACCCGTTCCCATGCCGAACACGGAAGTTAAGCTCTTCAGCGCCGATGGTAGTTGGGGGATCTCCCCCTGTGAGAGTAGGACGTCGCCAGGCATATCGTTCCGCAGTAGCTCAGTGGTAGAGCTATCGGCTGTTAACCGATCGGTCGCAAGTTCGAATCTTGCCTGCGGAGCCAATATATGGAGAGCTGTCCGAGTGGCCGAAGGAGCACGATTGGAAATCGTGTAGACGGTTAACGCTGTCTCAAGGGTTCAAATCCCTTGCTCTCCGCCATTTTGTTTTCAGTAAGGCCCATTGGTCAAGCGGTTAAGACACCGCCCTTTCACGGCGGTAACACGGGTTCGAATCCCGTATGGGTCACCAATTTTTTTGCGGAAGCAAAAGAACTTACCATGTAATATGGAGGATTAGCTCAGCTGGGAGAGCATCTGCCTTACAAGCAGAGGGTCGGCGGTTCGATCCCGTCATCCTCCACCATGATTTCTTACGAAGCGTAAGCAGAGTAAAATAATCTTCCTTAATTAGTATTTGTAACTTACCATTTCTTATCGTCGCGGGGTGGAGCAGTTCGGTAGCTCGTCGGGCTCATAACCCGAAGGTCACAGGTTCAAATCCTGTCCCCGCAATACCATTTTTGGTCCGGTAGTTCAGTTGGTTAGAATGCCTGCCTGTCACGCAGGAGGTCGCGGGTTCGAGTCCCGTCCGGACCGCCATTTTTATATTAGATAGTCATGAAATGGAAAAGGGTTTCGATAAGCGAGAAGGTCGAGGAAGCGATCGAAGGAACACCGGAGCGTATTTTACATACGTGAGGATGTGACTGAGTGAGCTGACGAAGAGATTCGAAGCTTAGCGGAAGCCGAAAACTATATGGCTCAGTAGCTCAGTTGGTAGAGCAATGGACTGAAAATCCATGTGTCGGCGGTTCGATTCCGTCCTGAGCCACCATTTATTTACTTGATGCCGGTGTAGCTCAACTGGTAGAGCAACTGACTTGTAATCAGTAGGTTGGGGGTTCAAGTCCTCTTGCCGGCACCATTGTTTTATAGCTGGAGGGGTAGCGAAGTGGCTAAACGCGGCGGACTGTAAATCCGCTCCTTCGGGTTCGGCAGTTCGAATCTGCCCCCCTCCACCATTTATTCTAGGGGTATAGTTTAAAGGTAGAACGAAGGTCTCCAAAACCTTTGGTGTGGGTTCGATTCCTACTACCCCTGCCAATTATTTCATGGCGATTGTGGCGAAGTGGTTAACGCACCTGATTGTGGTTCAGGCATTCGTGGGTTCGATTCCCATCAGTCGCCCCATAAAAGTCACATTTTTATTTCCGTGACATATACTATCAGTGGGCTATAGCCAAGCGGTAAGGCATCGCACTTTGACTGCGACATGCGTTGGTTCGAATCCAGCTAGCCCAGTAGTGCGGAAGTAGTTCAGTGGTAGAACACCACCTTGCCAAGGTGGGGGTCGCGGGTTCGAATCCCGTCTTCCGCTCCAATATTAAGGCGGCATAGCCAAGTGGTAAGGCATGGGTCTGCAAAACCCTGATCACCGGTTCAAATCCGGTTGCCGCCTCCAAATGTAATGCCGGTGTGGCGGAATTGGCAGACGCGCACGACTCAAAATCGTGTTCCTCTGGAGTGCCGGTTCGATCCCGGCCACCGGTACCACATCGCGGGTGTAGTTTAGTGGTAAAACCTCAGCCTTCCAAGCTGATGATGAGGGTTCGATTCCCTTCACCCGCTCCAACTTACATACGACAGGCTTTCTCTTCATGAGGAAGTTTTTTTTAATGTTTAATTATGAAAAAACGTTTAACCAGCATCATTTTTACCGTTATGGACGTTTATCTGATCGACTTCACTATATTTATTCTCGATCAAAGCCAATTTATTTTCAAAACTGGACCACTTATTTTCAATTCCACGATTTTATTTTCAAAAACACCACTTTTATTTTCAATTCCAGCATTTTATTTTCAAAAAGCCGATTCACCGCCCACTCATTCCCCAAACAGAACCACAAAGGAATCCAACCTTTTCATTTACCCACCACCCATCAAAACAAACCCCATCTAGTCAAAATATTGCACCTTCTTCGTCAATTGAGTTCCCCTTTTTGAGAAAGCGCTACCATTATAATATAAGAAAGCGATTACACAGTTAGGGTGGTGATACGGGTGGAACCAAAGATTCAGACTGGACCAGTAAGCCCAGATGTACAAATGAAGGCAGTGACGAAGAAAAGGTTCAAGTATAAGAGCTTGCTGACGTACGCTGCCTTTGTAGGACCGGCACTTTTATTTTTCTTAGTGATTCAGATTCTTCCATTCTTAATGGGGGTGTATTATTCCTTTACCTCATGGAATGGTGTCAGTTCGGTTGTTGAGTGGGTAGGATTTGATAATTATAAGAAGATTTTCACGGATGACAAAACGTTTTTCAATTCTTTCATGTTCACGACGAAGTTTATGTTTGCGGCAGTGATCATCAGTAACTTGATAGGATTCGGATTTGCTCTTTTACTGAATGCGGCGTTGAAGACGCGTAATATCCTGAGGACCGTATTTTTCATTCCGAACGTCATCGGGGGATTGTTACTCGGGTTCATCTGGCAGTTCATCTTTGTGAAAGGATTCGCCTCACTCGGGAATATGACGGATATCGGATTTTTTAAAATGCCATGGCTTGGTGATGAGAAGACGGCTTTCTGGGGTATTGTTATCGTATTTGCATGGCAGATCTCGGGGTATATGATGGTTATTTATGTAGCGGCATTGCAAGGGGTCGACAATTCTCTTCTTGAAGCAGCGAAGATAGATGGTGCATCGAGCTGGACGCTCCTGACGAAGATCATCATTCCATTGATTTTACCGGCATTCACGATTTGTTTCTTCCTGACGATTTCGATGGCCTTTAAAATATTCGATTTAAATATCTCGCTGACAGGCGGTGGGCCGTTCAATTCTACACAATCCGTTGCGATCAATATTTATCAGGAAGCTTTCCAGAATAACCGTTATGGACTTGGAACGGCGAAATCGATTCTGTTCTTTGTGGTAGTGGCTGTGTTTACGACAGTCCAGGTGATGGTGACGAAGAAGAAGGAGGTTGAGGCATAATGGGCAATCGTTATACGAAGAGAACATTTGTATTAGAGATTATCGGGATTGTGATCGGGCTCATTTTCCTTGTCCCTTTTTACTTCGTATTGATCAACTCGGTGAAACCGTTCGCTGCAATTCTGATTGATGCGGCGGCATGGCCGGAAGAATTTGTGTTTTCCAACTATGCAAAAGTGTGGGAAATCATCAATTTCCCCCGGGCTTTCTGGAATTCACTGGTCATCACGGTTTTCAGTAACCTCGGTTTAGTGATCATCAGTTCCATGGCAGCATGGAAGATGGTTCGTACACCTGGGAAGTTCAGTAAAATCCTATTCGTCATCTTTGTATCCGCCATGGTGATCCCGTTCCAGACGGTGATGATCCCTTTGATGAAAGTTGGGGGGACGTTGGGACTGACAAATAGCATTCCTGGTCTCATTATCATGTACTTTGGGTTCGGAGTGCCACTTTCCCTATTCTTATTTCACGGATTTGTGAAAACCGTCCCGATTGAAATCGAGGAATCAGCGATGATAGACGGCTGCAGTCAGTTTGGCGTATTTTGGAGAATCGTCTTCCCATTACTGAAGCCGATTACGGTTACTGTGATCATTTTGAACACATTATGGATCTGGAATGATTACCTGCTTCCACTCCTTGTTTTACAGGATGCGGAACTGCGGACAATCCCACTTGCAGCCAGTTCGTTCTTTGCACAGTATACGAAGCAATGGGATATGGGACTTGCAGCATTGGTGCTTGGAATCACACCGATCATCATCTTCTTCCTATTTTTACAGAAGCATATCATAAAAGGGATTGCTTCAGGTTCGATCAAGTAGATATAAAGTTTCTGTCGAGATGGTCTATCATTGATACAGAAATTTATATAAAATATTTTATATCAGGGAGGTCAATCCATTTATGAAACGTATTTTATTACTGTGTATGTCTTTGGTTTTAGTATTTGGAATCATTGCAGGTTGTTCTTCTAAAGACAAAACTAGCAGCTCAGGCGGAGATTCGGGTTCAGGTGAGGATGTCGTAACGCTGAATTTCTTCCAGTTCAAGGTTGAAATTGCCGATCAGCTGCAAGAAATGATCAAAGAATTCGAAGCGGAGCATCCGAACATTAAGGTCAAGCTTGAAACCGTTGGTGGAGGTGCCGATTACGGAGCTGCCCTTAAAGCGAAATTTGCTTCAGGTGAAGAGCCGGATATTTTCAACAATGGCGGATTCAAAGAGTTAGAGCTTTGGAAAGAGAAGCTTGCGGATCTTTCTGGTGAACCATGGGTAGAGCATGTCCTTCCGATCGGGAAAGTTCCGATGACGGATGAGGACGGTAAGCTTTATGGTATGCCAGTTAACTTGGAAGGGTATGGTTTTGTTTACAACAAAGATTTATTTGAAAAAGCAGGCATCACTGAGCCTCCTAAAACGATTGATGAGTTGAAAGACGCTGCGAAGAAGCTCGAAGCGAAGAAAATCACTCCTTTCTCAGCGGGTTACGGTGAGTGGTGGGTAATCGGGCAGCATTTACTGAACATTCCATTTGCACAACAGGAAGATCCGAATAAGTTCATCGCGGGACTTTATGACGGTTCTGAGAAAATTGTTGGAAACGAGAAGTTCAAACAGTTCAAAGAAGTATTGGACACTGAGCTTAAATATGCCAATGATAATCCTTTAACGACGGATTATAATACACAGGTAACGTTGTTTGCTTCTGGTGAAACGGCGATGCTTCAGCAAGGGAACTGGACTGAGAACATGATCACGGAGATCAACCCTGATATCAATATGGGCTTCCTTCCGATTCCAATCAGCAATGACGATAATGCAGATCGCCTTCCTGTCGGTGTGCCGAATAACTGGGTATTGAATAAGAACTCTAAACATCTTGAAGAAGCAAAAACATTCTTGGAGTGGATGGTTTCTTCTGAAACAGGTAAGCGTTATATCACAGAAGAATTTGCGTTCATCCCTGCTTTCGACAATATCGAGCCGAATGGTCTTGGTGACTTAGGTCAATCCATCCTTGACTACTCTAAGGATGAGAAGACGATCCCTTGGACTTGGTTCAAATGGCCGGATGGAGCGAACAAAGAATTTGCTGCGACCATCCAGGAATATGCAGCAGGAAAAATTGATTATGATACGGTACTTGAGAGATTCCAGCAAACATGGGATAACTTGAAGTAAACACAATAATGGAAAGCATGTCTACTTAAGGCATGCTTTCTATTTTATAAGTTTAGTAGGAATATTTCGAAAAAACACTTCCAAGAGCGGGGAATAACACTTTATACTAGTGTATAAGTGAGACCTGGGAGGTCCGTCCCTCATGTTAAAGACAAGCATTCGGAATAAGTTGATTGCGCTGTTGATGATTACGACGATTGTGCCGTTTGGCAGTTCGATCATTATTACATATTTGTATACGAAGGATTCGATAGAGGAGCAGGTGGTGAAGGAGAGCAGTAATCTCCTTTATCAGGGGAAGGTGAACTTGGAGAGCTATATCAATGAGCTCAACGGGTTATCGCTATCCCTCTATAATAATCCCGATTTCATTAATTTCATGAGGTCACCGGGTAAGGAGAATAATTACCTGACGATCGGCATCGTGAAGAATATTGTGCAAACGATTCTCTACACAGGGGACACGATCAACGGAGTACGCATTTCCTTTGCCGACGGTGACCGTGTTATTTCGGCAACAAAGCGTTCCACCGTTGTGTTTTCCAATAGAATAAAAGATTCACAGTGGGAATACTTCAGAAAAGCAGAGCGAAGCCCGTACAATATGTACATTGAACCCACCTTTAGCCAGGAAGAAGAGAATATTAACCGTTCGAAGGAAATCATCACGATCCACCGGGTATTCCGCAATGTACCTGGTGATGAGGTGCTGGCGTATATATCCCTGGATATTTCACCTGATAAAATCATCGATTTGAGCAGGAATCTCTATAATCCAGAATCAGAGGAATTTTATTTATTATCTTCAGAAGGGGAAATGATTTACAGCTCGGATCGCGACGTATCAGATGATGGAAACAATCAGAAATGGATCAGAAGAATCATGGAGTCAAAGGATGTTTCAGGGACCCTTGAGTGGAAGGAAGATAGGTTCAACGGAGTGATGATGTACGATCAGCTTCCAGCTTCTGCGGGCGGATGGTTCCTTGTGAAGAGGGTATCTTATGGCAACCTGTATGAAAGTGCCTTTAGTGTGGCGAAGATCAATATCTTGTTCGGGGTTATTGGATTGACCCTCGTTGTGCTGGCGACTCTGTTTGTTTCCTTTAAAATCACCTCACCAATCCGGATACTGCTCTCAAATATCCAGGAGGTGGAAAAAGGGAATATGAAGGTGCAGGCGGAATCATTCGGCTTTGATGAAATCGGGATCCTTGGAAATCGGTTTCAGCAGATGATCGAGCGGATCAATCATTTAATCAACAGGGAATATAAGCTGGAGCTTGAAAACAAAACGAATCAATTAAAGGTTCTGCAGTCGCAGATCAATCCCCATTTTCTCTACAATGCCCTGCAGTCCATCGGAACGATTGCGCTTAAGAACAAGGTTCCGCAAATATACTCCCTGATCACCCATTTATCTAAAATTATGAGGTATGGGATGAATATGGAAGAGGATGTGGTTCCTTTAAGCAAGGAAATCAACTATACGAACGCATATCTCCTTTTACAAAAGGAGCGGTTTGGCGAAAACCTGGAGTACAGTGTCGATATGGACGAAGGGGTGAAGGAGGTTCTCGTTCCGAAAATGATCCTGCAGCCCCTTATAGAAAACTACTTTAAGCACGGGTTCGACATCCGTGATGGAGTGGGGAGGATTGATCTTGTCTGCTTTCAGGATGGGGCAGAACTGGTGATGGTCGTCCGGGACAATGGAGCAGGGGTGACAGAAGACAGGCTCAGGGAAATAGAAGAGCACTTCAAAGCAGATGCATGGAATAAAACCGGTGAAGAAACCAATATCGGGCTGAAGAATGTTTATGTAAGATTGAAGCTTTACTATGACCACAAGGCCACTCTGCTACTTGAGAATCATGAAGAGGGAGGCTTTATGGTCACCATGAGGCTGCCATTATGAATGGAGGGTGAGGCAAATGAAGGCAATCATCATTGACGACGAAAAGCATGTGCGTGAAGGGTTACTTTTGTTGGCTGAATGGGATAAGCATGGCATCCACACCATCCTCGAGGCGGAAGATGGAGACGAAGCCATCGAATTGATCATAAAGCACAGGCCCGAGATCATCTTCACGGATATGCGGATGCCGAAGAGGGACGGCATCACCCTGTTAAAGTGGCTTCATGCCTCTGATCTGACAAGCAAGACCATCGTCGTAAGCGGATATGATGACTTTGAATATATGAGAAACGCAATCCATTATAAGAGTTTCGATTACATTCTGAAACCGATTGAACCGGATGTGCTGAATGACACGCTGGATAAAGCGGTGAAGGAGTGGAATGAGCAGGCACGCTCCAGAAAATCTCAAGTAGAGGAAAACCGGGTCATGAATGAAGTGAAACCCCTTTACTGGGATCGGTTCTTCTCATCTCTTTGTTCGAAAGAAGGCATTACAAAAGAGATGGCAGAAAAAGTTGAAAAAGAGTTCGGTGTGTCCATCGAAAAGCTGCATAAGACTGTTGCACTCCTGCCGATCAAGCCGATCGTGATGAAGTCTTTTCAGGGAGACAGGGATCTTGCCTTTTTTACCATCATCAATATTTGCAATGAGCTTTTACGGAAGCAGAACGATGGGGTTTGTTTCCGGAATAGCAACAAAGAAGAAGAACTTGTTATTCTCTTCTGGAATCATAAGCATGTATCGTACTTACTGGAGGAAATCCACTCATTGATCTATCAATATGGCAGGGTTTCCCCGGTCATGGCTCTTGGTAGTAAGTCGAGAAAGGTGAAGGAAGCTTATGAATCCGCTCTTGAAGTGTATTCCAGGCACCCCCTGCTTGCCCAGAAAAAGTTCGTCACCCATCAGGATGTGAAGGCAGGGGCCCATCTCCATTTACTGGATCACTCCAATGAATTGAAGTGGGCGATTCGTTCCGGAAGCAGGGAACAAGTCCAGTCCCAGCTGGAAGGGATCTTTTCCAAATTAGAAAACAGTCATATTCTTTCACTCGAGCAGATTCAGGTGTGGGAGGATCAGTTTGAGATTCTGCGGAATAATTGGTTGAAAGAATACGAGATCAGGCGTCAGGAAGCATTTTACCGGGGCACGGATTACTGGAGGGAAGATGGCTCGTTTTCGTTCAGGAAATTTAAAGAGGAAAAGACGAAAGAGTTTATCGAACTCATTCAGACGCTGACTCAGGCTAAATATCAAAAGGAAAAAAACAATATGCAGTATATTGAGGAATATCTGCAGCAGCATTATCAGGAGGATATCAATCTTCAGAACATTGCCGACAGGTTCTACTTAAGCAGGGAATACATTTCCCGTAAGTTTAAGCAGGATTATGGTGCGACCATCACAGATTATGTCACGAATATCCGGATGGAAAAGGCAAAGAAGCTCCTTGAGAATCCTTACTTGAAGATTTACGAAGTGGCCTATGGTGTAGGGTATGGAAATGAAAAATATTTCAGTAAAGTATTCAAGAAACATGCCGGCCTCACACCAAATGAATACCGGCATACACAAACTTAATTTGGAGGTTTTACAATGATAAACGTTACAGTATGGAATGAAAATCGTCATGAACAAAAGAATCCTAAAGTGAGAGAAGTGTATCCTGAAGGAATTCATGGTGCCATTGCCTCTTTCCTCGGAGAAGCGTCCTACAATGTGAAAACAGCTACATTGGATGAAGGTGATCACGGATTGACGGAAGATGTACTGGAAGCGACGGATGTATTGGTCTGGTGGGGACATATCGCCCATGAAGAAGTGAAGGATGATGTGGTAGAACGTGTGAAACAGCGGGTTCTTGACGGAATGGGCTTGATCGTCCTTCATTCAGGTCATTTTTCTAAAATTTTCAAAACCTTGATGGGGACATCCTGTGACCTTAAGTGGCGTGAAGCGGATGAGAAGGAACGAATCTGGATTGTCGACCCGAGCCATCCGATCACAGCCGGTTTAGGGGAATATTTCGAGCTTGAAAAAGAAGAAATGTATGGAGAGCATTTTGACATACCGGCTCCTGATCAGCTTGTGATGGTCAGTTGGTTCGAGGGTGGAGAAGTGTTCAGAAGCGGGTGTACGTATCAGCGTGGGAACGGAAAAGTATTTTACTTCCGTCCGGGACATGAAACCTATCCAACTTATTACAATGATAATGTCCAAAAGGTCATCGTCAATGCAGTGAAATGGGCAGCACCTGTGGATCATGCAAGACCTGTATATGGTAATGCAAAACCGCTCGAAGAAATCAAAGGATCAAATTGATAATAGAGGAGGAAAAATCATGAATACATTAAAAATCGGGGTTATCGGATGTGGAAGTATCGCTCGGCACCGTCACCTTCCGGAATATGCAAATAATCCAAACGTTGAAGTAGTCGCAGTGTGTGACATCGTCGAGGAACGGGCATGGAAAATCGCTGATGCTGTCGGAGCTAAAGCTTATACCAATTATAAAGAACTGCTGGCAAACGCTGATGTGGAAGCAGTGAGCGTATGTACACCGAACTACCTGCATGCACCGATTTCCATCGATGCCCTGAACGCAGGAAAGCATGTACTATGTGAAAAGCCGATGGCGACTTCAAGTGAAGAAGCAGAAAGCATGATCGAGGCCGCTGCTAAAAACGGTAAAAAGCTGATGATCGCTCACAACCAGCGTTTTGTCCCTTCGCATCAAAAGGCGAAGCAGCTCATTGAAAACGGGGAGGTGGGCAAAATCTACAGCTTCCGTTCTGCATTCGGCCACGGCGGTCCAGAAGGTTGGAGTGCTGACGGGAAGAACAGTTGGTTCTTTAAAAAGGATGAAGCGTTCATCGGTGCCATGGGTGACCTTGGTGTTCATAAAACGGATCTTCTTCGTTACATTCTAGGGGAAGAATTTTCCGAAGTCGGTGCCTTTGTGGAAACAAGCGCAAAGGAAAATGCTGATGTGGATGATACAGCAGTATGCGTATTGAAAACGGAAAGCGGTACAATCGGTACCCTTGCAGCAAGCTGGTCTTATGTGTCAAAAGAAGACAACTCGACAATCATATATGGGGAGAAAGCGATTCTCCGTTTAGAAGATGATCCGGTCAACTCCCTTATCGTGCAATACTCGAGCGGGGAAGTAGTGAAGTATGAGCTTGGGGGCATTCAAACGAATGACGAGGGAGGACAATCGAATTCCCGCGTGATCGATCAATTTGTACACAGCATCCTCCACGATGCAGAGCCTCCCGTACCGGGTGAAGAAGGAAAGAAATCACTTGAGGTTGTCTTGGCTGCTCTTGAATCAAGTGAAACAAAACGAATTGTAAAGCTATAAAGGGGAATGCGAGCGATGACCAAACTTCGGATGGGAGTGATCGGCGTCGGAGGTATCGCCCAGACGCGTCACATCCCTACTTTTATTAAACTATCAGATTCAGTATCTATTGAAGCAATCAGTGATATCAATCCAGTCACGGCTCAAACCGTGGCAGAAACCTTTAACATCCCACACGTATTCAGTGATTATCGGGATATGTTCGGGCATGTGGATGCCGTAACGGTCTGTACTCCGAATAAATTTCATGCGGAAATCACGATTGCCGCCCTCGAAGCGGGTCTTCACGTGTTTTGCGAGAAACCGATGGCCATGACTCCTGAGGAATGTGAAAGAATGATCGCTGCCGCTGAAGAATCAGGGAAGGTTCTGGCAATCGCCTATCATTATCGTTTCATGAAGGACTCACGTGCGGCGAAGCGGGTGATCATGGAAGATGAAATCGGAGAACCGATGGTCGCGAGGGCAAGAGCGATCCGTCGACGCAAAGTACCGGGCTGGGGAGTGTTTACCAATAAGGAGCTTCAAGGCGGCGGCAGCCTGATCGATTACGGATGTCACTTCCTCGATCTATCCCTGTGGCTTCTCGGAAATCCGGCACCTGTTGAAGTGACGGGGACGACCTATAACAAACTTAGTAGAATGCCTGATCAAGTGAATCAATGGGGAGATTTTGATAAAGAGAGCTTCGAAGTCGATGACCACGTGACCGCTTATATCAGATTCGATAACGGTGCATCCATGCTTTTTGAAACGTCCTGGTCCGCAAACGTGAAGAGTGATGAAGAAAGCATGAGCATCTCAGGGGAAACGGGAGGAATCGATCTATTCCCGTTCCAGATGAACCAGATGAAACATGGCATGCTCCTGAATAGTGACGCGGATTGGGTTCCCGGTGAAGATGATCCGAGTTTTCCACAAGCCCGGAACTTTATCAACAGCTGTCTCGGTTTAGAGGAATTGGTTGTGAAACCAAAGGAAGCCAAGCAGGTGTCCCAAATCATAGATGCCATTTATAGAAGCAGTGAAACCGGACAGAGCATCACATTGAAATAGGAGGAAGTATAAATGAAACTAGGCGTATTTACCGTATTATTTTCACAAAAAAATCTTGATGAAATGCTTGATTATGTAAAAGAAGCCGGTCTTCACGCGGTGGAAATCGGTACGGGAGGATATCCCGGAAATGCCCATTGTGACCTGGACGCCCTTTTAGAAAGCGAAGAAAAGAGAAACGAGTATTTAGAGAAAGTGACGTCTAGAGGGCTTGAGATCAGTGCCTTCAGTTGTCATGGAAATCCGATCTCACCTGATGCTGCCTTTGCGGAAGAATCCCATGTAGCGCTTCAGAAAACGATCAAGCTTGCCGGGTTGATGAACGTACCTGTCGTGAACTGCTTCTCCGGAACAGCAGGTGACCATGAAGGAGCCAAGCACCCGAACTGGCCTGTCTCCCCCTGGCCAAATGAATACGGGGATATCTTGAAATGGCAGTGGGAAGAAAAGTTGATTCCGTATTGGAAAGACATCGGGAAGCTGGCAGCGGATCATAACGTGAAGATCGGTCTCGAACTGCACGGAGGTTTCCTTGTACATACTCCGTATACCTTATTGAAGCTTCGTGAAGAAACATGCGATGCGATCGGAGCCAACCTGGACCCAAGTCATCTTTGGTGGCAGGGGATCGATCCGGTTGCAGCCATCAAGATCCTTGGAAAAGAAAATGCGATCCATCATTTCCACGCGAAGGACACATACATCGACCAGGACAACGTCAATATGTACGGTCTGACAGATATGCAGCCATACGGCAGCATCCAGACAAGGGCGTGGTCCTTCCGTTCAGTAGGCTGTGGACACAGCTTGCAGGAATGGTCGGATATGATGAGTGCCCTGCGCACATTCGGGTATGATTATGTCGTCAGCATCGAGCATGAAGATCCGATCATGTCGATTGAAGAAGGATTCGGCCGTGCCGTGAAGAATCTGAAATCGATTTTGATTGAAGAACAGCCGTCGGATATGTGGTGGGTGTAGGTTTTTTGAAGGGAGAGGGTCCATTGGGCTCTCTTTTTTTTGAGGCGTAAGTGTGATTGTCTCGAGTAGGTGTTTCGGGTTTGCATTTATTGTTAATTGGCTGGATTATTTGTTAAAATGGCCGGATTTTCACAAAAATGGCCGGATGCAACGTAATTTCGGCTGGATTAACGGCAAAAACGGCCGGATTATGGTGAATTTCGGCCGGATTCGGATTGACCCCGGCCACAGTCAAAATTAGGTTGGAGAATCCACTATCCACCAACCACTTCAAACGACCCTTCCCCACCATGAATCCCGATGAACATATCCA
Source organism: Rossellomorea sp. QJM3NY_18 (assembly GCF_056173145.1). Lineage (NCBI taxonomy): Bacteria > Bacillati > Bacillota > Bacilli > Caryophanales > Bacillaceae > Rossellomorea > Rossellomorea sp. QJM3NY_18. The sequence continues at coordinate 1,258,968 of NZ_CM149659.1, forward strand.
TCAATGACTTCGTCAGTTTCCCGCTTTCTTCATTAGAAAGGGAAGGCTTAAGGAAGATGATCTGTACGGCATTTTTGGTTTCTTCGCCGACAGGGGCGCGGTCGGAATCGACGAATGGACTGCCGAAGGGTCCGTCCCCGTCACAGGCGACGATGAGGTTTTCCAGGGAGTTTTCCCGGCCGTTGAGACCTGTGTAGGTTTGTCCTGTTTCCCCGACTTTTAACTCGAGGTGATTCCCCTTGAGCCCCGCACAGTCGTAGATACCGATCGGCACTTCGTATTGAAGGGAGAAGAAGTTATTGAGATCGATGGCAGAATTAATGGTAGTCAGATAGTTTTGTTTTTTGACACGGCGGAAAAGGGCCTCGGCTGAATGTCGGTAACGGTTCGGATCTTTTCCTGTACTTTTGAAAATTTCCCTCCATGTGGCTATCCCTTCCAGTTCAGTCACGCTCTTATCATGAAGATCAAAGAAGATCGATTCCTGAAACAGCTGAAGTCTGCCTTTCAGCATTTGAGGAGAAGCGCCGACTTCGATATGATGGTATTGAATGAATCCGACTTTGAAATCGGGGATTTTACTGGTTATGGATGAATCAATTGTGATTTCCACTTATTTTCCCTCCACATTTGTTTTAAAATAGTTTATCATAATACACGTTGCTATTTCACGAATGCTTATTTTAAAAAAATTCAGAAAGGAGGCAGGGGCAATGGATATAGATCAATTAAAGCAGGATATCATTCGGTACAGTAAGGAGATTGGAATAGATAAGATTGGATTCACCACCGCCGGTACGTTCTCTGAGATGAAGAACCGGCTCCTTCGTCAGGAGATGCTCGGGTATCAATCCGGGTTTGAGGAGAAGGATATTGAGAAGCGGGTCGATCCTTCCTTGATATTTGATCAACCGAAATCGATCATCGCGATTGCCCTTGCCTATCCTTCCAAGATGAAAAATGCCCCCCAAAGCAAGAGGGGGGAGAGACGGGGGATATTCTGCAGGGCATCATGGGGGACGGATTATCACCATGTGCTCAGGGATCGTCTTTCTAGACTTGAAGAGTATATTGTCTCCAGAGTCCCACAGGCGCGTTTCAAATCCATGGTGGATACGGGGGAACTCGTGGACCGGGCCGTCGCGGAGCGTGCAGGGATTGGCTGGAGCGGAAAGAACTGTTCGATCATTACACCTGAATTCGGTTCTTATGTGTATTTGGGGGAGATGGTGACAAACCTGCCATTTGCACCGGATACACCGATGGAAGACCAGTGCGGGACATGTAATAAATGTGTGGACGTATGCCCGACAGGGGCCCTCATTGAAGGCGGGCAGCTGGATGCTCAGAAATGCATTGCCTTTTTAACCCAAACAAAGGGATTTCTTGCGGATGAGTACCGGGTGAAGCTTGGAAATCGCCTGTACGGATGTGATACCTGTCAAACCGTTTGTCCGGAAAATAAAGGGATGGATTTCCATTTTCATGAAGAGATGGAGCCGGATCCGGAAATCGCAAAGCCGCTCTTAACGCCGCTATTAACCATCAGTAACCGTGAGTTCAAAGAGAAATACGGTCATGTATCAGGTTCCTGGAGAGGAAAGAAGCCCATACAGCGAAACGCCATCATTGCTCTTGCTCACTTTAAAGATGTTACGGCCGTAGATGACCTTATCCATGTGATGGAAAAAGATGTGAGGCCCGTCATGCGGGGAACCTCCGCATGGGCCCTGGGGAAAATCGGCGGAGAAACAGCGGAAAAAGCACTCCTCATGCAGCAAGCGGTTGAAACGGATGAAGAAGTCATAGATGAAATACAAAAAGGTCTTAACCTAATACGCCACAAAGGATAAACTCATCAATTCTCCTCGAGTTTATCCTTTTTTGTTTTGAATGGTTTGAGTGGAGCATATCAATTAGTGAGGAGGGGAGACGATGATTCGAAAGCTGTTAATGGAAAAAGTCCATCATGTAATCGAAGAATATACTTCTCGCAGTCAATCAGATTACGAGAGTGACAAAGTGAGAAGGAAAAAAACATCTTGTCAGGAGCGCCACGCAGAAATCGTGAAGGTGGATGCAACCGGAAAGGTCCTCCGTATTACACAAGAAAGCAATGAGACTCAAACCATTTTATATGATGTTCATTATAAATATCTCATCAAGCAGGGCGCCCTGCTCTATTTGGAAGAGGAAGTAGAGAATCGAAGGGCGGTCTTCTACAATGATAAAATGTATGAAGATGGAGAAATCCAGATTCAACGTGAAGAGGGTGTGGAAGAAGACGAGAGCGTCGCTACTGAAGAAGAAGAAAGAGTGACGTACAGGTATGACCGACTAAGTGCCGTTCAATATGCAGAGCGGTGGTGGAACAGCTATAACCCGGCATTCAAGAAGTTCGAGAATGATTGCACGAACTATATTTCGCAATGCCTTCATGCAGGGGATGCTCCCATGCGTGGGTATCCCACCAAGGGAAAGGGCTGGTGGATGCGGAATCAGAACTGGAGTTACAGCTGGACGGTGGCGAATTCCTTGAGGTGGTATATCCCTAATTCGACGATCGGTCTTCGCGGGAAGCTTGTAGATGATCCGAAAGAATTAAAGCTTGGGGATGTGATCTGCTACGACTTTGAAGGGGACGGACGTTTTGATCATACGACCATCGTTACTGGGAAGGATGCCGGGGGAGAGCCCCTCGTGAATGCCCATACCTTCAATAGCCGGATGAGATATTGGAAATATGAAGATTCCACTGCCTATACACCTAATATCAAATATCGTTTTTTTACGATTGTAGATGACCGTTAAGTCTTGTTCTATGGGGGAGAAGTGGTATAATGTCACTTAGAGTTTTATGAATGAGGTGACATTGACATGGGAGTACATGTTGTATTATATCAACCAGAAATCCCTGCTAACACAGGGAATATTGCAAGAACTTGTGCAGCGACAGACACAACCCTGCACCTGATCCGGCCACTCGGATTCTCGACGGACGATAAAATGTTAAAGCGCGCCGGCCTTGATTATTGGCAATTTGTGAACATTGTCTACTATGATTCCATTGAAGAGTTCTTCGAGAAAAACGAAGGCGGTGAATTTTTCTATTTAACAAAGTACGGGAAAATCCCTCACACCAACTTTGATTATAGTGTGGAAGATAAAGAATACTTCTTCATTTTCGGCAGGGAAACATCCGGACTTCCTGATGACATCATCCAGAATAATCTGGACCGGGCCCTCCGCATCCCGATGAATGAAAACGTCCGTTCTTTAAACCTTTCCAACACAGCGGCGATACTCATCTATGAAGCCTTAAGGCAGCGGAATTATCCGGGTCTCTTATAAAAAGCAGGAATGAAAATCAAATGATTTTCATTCCTTTTTTTATTTAGCTTATACTAGGAGGATAATGAGAAGGGAGAGACTACATAATGAATGAAACCATCGAGACCATCCTGAAACATCGATCCATCCGTAAATTTAAAAATGAATCACTGACCGAGGAGCAGATCCGTACGATTATCTCCAGTGCACAGGCTGCGAGTACATCAAGTTATATACAGGCGTATTCGATCATTGGAGTGAAGGACCCCGTGAAAAAGAAGAAGCTTGCTGAGCTTGCCGGGAATCAACCTTATGTTGAAGTAAACGGTCATTTCTTCGTATTCTGTGCTGATTTATTCCGCCATGAAAAAATCGGTGATTGGGAAGGAGCAGACGTAATTCCTTCTTTGGAAAGCACGGAAAAATTCATGGTGGCTCTCATTGACGCTTCCCTGGCAGCACAGAATGCAGCCATCGCTGCTGAATCAATGGAACTTGGAATCTGCTATATCGGCGGGATCCGTAATGATCTGGAATCCGTGAGTGAACTGCTGGGGCTGCCGGAGAGGGTCATCCCTTTATTTGGACTTGCTGTCGGTATTCCCGAACATCATTCGGATGTTAAGCCGAGACTGCCGATGGAATCGGTTTATCATGAGGATTCATACAATGTGGATGAGACGTCCATAAAGGAAGGACTCGACTGTTATGATGAAACCATTTCTGCTTATTATCATGCACGGACCGCGGGTAAACGATCGGATCGCTGGACCGCGCAAATGGCGAAGATGCTGTCTGGTAAGAAGCGGATGTATATGAAGGAATTCGTGGAGAAGAAAGGTTTTAATAAAAGATAAGAAATTCAACCGGAAAAATGAAAAAGAACTGGCCATGTGGTCAGTTCTTTTTCAGGTTTTATTAATTAGTTTGAGCCGGGTTTATCGTTATATCCAGCAGTGAAAATCGCTACTAAGAATACTAAAGATACACCTACGATCATGACAGTACCCATGTTTTGCAACCTCCCAGTTAACATATTTCACAGTCTGTCTTTAGTATAGCCTATTTTTAAATTGATGTGAACGAAAGTTGGATTTTTTTTGCTGTTTTGTGAAAGTTTGAAGGTCGGATGAGAAAGCGTTTCATATTTAAGCCCTATTACAAAGAATGAAGCGAATACCGACCGTTTGTCTTTAATTAAAATATCTTCTTAACATGTTCGGGTGAACAAGCGCATAGATTATATTAATCGTCTCTCATTAAGCGACAGGGGGAGGTCCTTATGGATATTTTAAAAAGAATTGAACATTACCGAGAAGAAGAAGAGAAACTGAAATGGGAAGGGACGTTTGCTCAGTATTTAGACCTGCTGAAAGAGAAGCCTTGGATCGGGCAGTCTGCTCATTCAAGAGTCTTTAATATGATTAAAGATGCCGGAGTCGAGGAGGTCGAGGGGAAACGGAAGTATAAATTCTTCAGCAATCAATTATTTGGCTTAGAAGAGGCGCTGGAAAGACTCGTTGAAGAATACTTTCATCCTGCTGCGAAACGATTAGACGTGAGAAAGAGGATTTTATTATTGATGGGTCCTGTAAGTGGAGGGAAATCGACACTCGTTTCCATGCTGAAACGGGGACTCGAGCAGTATTCACGGTCTGAAAGAGGAGGAGTGTTCTCCATTAAAGGCTGTCCGATGCATGAAGACCCGCTGCATTTGATCCCTCAGCATTTACGTGAAGAGTTCTATGAAGAGTATGGCATCCGCATTGAAGGAAATCTCTCTCCGTTGAATACAATGCGTTTGGAGAAAGAATACCAGGGCCGCATTGAAGACGTCCAAGTGGAAAGAGTCTTCTTCTCTGAAGATAAACGTGTTGGAATTGGTACATTCAGTCCCTCAGATCCAAAGTCACAGGATATCGCTGATTTAACAGGAAGCATCGATTTCTCAACGATTGCTGAATTTGGTTCAGAATCCGATCCTCGTGCATACCGGTTTGATGGGGAATTAAATAAAGCGAACCGTGGGTTGATGGAATTCCAGGAAATGCTCAAATGTGATGAAAAGTTCTTATGGCACTTATTATCTCTTACCCAGGAAGGGAACTTCAAAGCTGGCCGGTTTGCCCTGATATCTGCTGACGAATTGATTGTGGCTCACACAAATGAAACCGAGTATCGATCCTTCATTTCGAATAAAAAGAATGAGGCCCTGCATTCACGTATCATCGTCATGCCGGTTCCGTATAACTTGAAGGTCACCCAGGAAGAGAAGATATATGAAAAAATGATCAACGAAAGTGATGTTTCGAACGTCCACGTGGCTCCTCATACATTAAGGGTCGCAGCGATGTTCACGATCCTGACCCGGCTGAAGGAACCGAAGCGTGGTGACATCGATTTAATCAAAAAGATGCGCCTGTATGATGGAGAAAATGTAGAAGGCTTCAATTCTGCAGATGTGGATGAAATGAAGAAGGAATACCAGGATGAAGGTATGAGCGGTATCGATCCGCGTTATGTGATCAACCGTATCTCGTCTACCATCATTCGAAAAGAAGTACCGACCATTAACGCATTAGATGTTCTCCGGGCTTTGAAGGAAGGGCTGGACCAACATCCATCGATCACCAATGAACTTCGGGAAAAATATTTAAACTTTATCTCCCTTGCCCGGAAAGAGTATGATGATATTGCGAAGAAAGAAGTCCAGAAAGCCTTTGTGTACTCGTATGAAGAGTCTGCCAAAACGCTTATGGATAACTATCTTGATAATGTTGAAGCCTACTGCAACAAAGCAAAGCTTCATGATCCGTTAACGGGTGAAGAAATCAATCCGGATGAAAAGCTGATGCGTTCCATCGAGGAGCAGATCGGAATCTCTGAAAATGCGAAGAAGGCATTCCGTGAAGAAATCCTGATCCGTATCTCTGCCTATGCCCGTAAAGGGAAGCGATTCGACTACAATTCACATGATCGCCTGAGAGAAGCCATTCAGAAGAAGCTATTCGCTGACTTGAAGGATGTTGTAAAGATCACGACATCATCCAAAACGCCAGATGAACAGCAGCTGAAAAAAGTCAACGAAGTGGTTGCCCGCCTCATCGATGAACATGGCTACAACTCGACATCCGCCAATGAATTACTGCGCTATGTGGGCAGCCTGTTAAACCGTTAATATAAGTGCAATCGGGAGGTGCTTCGACATCTCCCGGTTTTTTTCCGGGGTGTTTAAATCTCTCATCTAAAGGGAAAAGTAGTATCCAAGAGGTGAAGAGATATGAGTAAAAGCAAACACGAATTAGATAAAAATCATGAACCGGAAAACGGTTCAATGGCACATGATATGGAAGAAATGGAGCAGTTAGGGAAACAGATGGATAAGCTCAGAACGAATGAAGAATTGAAAGAGGATAAAAAGCAGCCCGATCCTGTTCAATATAAGGAGAAAGACAAGGATTAGTTGACAGAAAACTCTGAATATAATAATCTATAAATAGAGAGCCGGACCCATTATCGAATGAAGGTGGGTTGATAGGATGTCTTTTACACCTAAACCTCGGGAAGAAGCGGAACCTCTTAACGGAAGCATGGCTTCCAATATGGAGGAAGTCATTAAACTGGGAAAGCAAATGGAGAAATTACGTTCCAGTGGCGAATTAAAGTTGCACAATCGAGTTTCAGACCCGGCTCAATATGAAGAGGAAGCTTAATCAGGTGATCGTGCCTGATTATTTTTTTTGGAATCCGATCAATTCGGGACAGGCATTACAACCTGTCAGAAAAATAGGCTCGTCCAAATAGTAAAGAACGGTTAATTGTCGAAATTATTTGTAAATTTATTAATACTTCTGCATAGGATAGAGTAATCCCCGTTTCACTTCATGGGATACGTGCAGTTTAGACAGTCAACATAGTGTATGCAGAAAAATAAAAAAATGTGAAAAAAATTAAGGAGGGGAATAATTTGAGTCAAATGGATAATCATCAGTTTGTCATTTCCAAGGAAGATTGGGCCCTCCACCGCAAAGGTCACGATGATCAGCAGAGACATCAAGAGAAAGTACAGGATGCTATCCGCAATAATTTACCAGACTTGATCACAGAAGAAAACATTGTCATGTCCAATGGCCGTGACGTCGTCAAAATCCCGATTCGTTCGTTAGATGAATATAAAATCCGTTACAACTATGATAAGAATAAACACGTCGGGCAGGGAGACGGTGAGAGCAAGGTAGGGGACGTCATTGCAAGGGACGGCTCACAACAGCAGCAGGGTCCAGGAAAAGGTCAAGGGGCCGGAGACAAAGCCGGTGAAGATTATTATGAAGCAGAAGTGTCAATGCTTGAAATTGAAGAAGCCTTATTCAGCCAATTGGAGCTTCCGAACCTGAAGAAGAAAGAGCAGGATGTCCAAACCGTCGAGCATATTGAATTCAATGATATCCGTAAAACTGGCCTAATGGGAAATATAGATAAAAAGAAGACAATGATGTCTGCCTTCAAACGAAATGCCATGAAAGGAGCACCAAGCTTCCATCCGATCTTTACAGAAGATCTGAAGTTCAGGACGTGGAACGAAGTATTGAAGCCGGAATCCAAAGCCGTTGTCCTCGCGATGATGGATACGAGCGGAAGTATGGGAGTTTGGGAGAAGTATATGGCAAGAAGCTTCTTTTTCTGGATGACCCGATTCTTGCGCACGAAATATGAAACCGTGGAAATCGAATTCATCGCTCATCATACCGAAGCCAAGGTGGTGTCAGAAGAGCACTTCTTCTCGAAAGGGGAAAGCGGGGGCACGATCTGTTCATCCGCCTATCGAAAAGCCCTTGAGCTCATCGATGGAAAGTATTCTCCAAGCCGTTACAATATTTATCCTTTCCATTTCTCCGATGGGGATAACCTGACGAGTGATAATGTGCGTTGTGTCAAGCTTGTCGAAGAATTAATGAAAGTCTCCAGCATGTTTGGATATGGGGAAGTGAATCAGTATAATCGTCACTCTACATTAATGTCAGCCTATAAAAATATAAAGAACGACGATTTCCGCTACTACATCCTTAAACAAAAAGCCGATGTATTCCATGCCATGAAGAGTTTCTTCCACAAGGAGCAGGAAAAAGCATTCGCGTGAGAAAAACCAGCCGACGAGGCTGGTTTTTCACTGTCATCTATTTATCTCCTAACATATGAAATTATTAGGTTATTCTGTATGCAAAGTGCTAGAATAGAGAAAGGTACTTTAAAAAACATTCTATAAGTGGTGAGGGTTGTCATGACAAGCGAAAGTCAAGAAATTAATCAATTAAAGCAGGAAATCAAAGAATTGAAAGAACAGCTGGTTCAATCAGAGCAGCTCATCATGGAAATTTCAGCACCTATTATTCCATCCATCGTTCCTGAAACCATCCTGATTCCCATTACAGGCAGGCTAAGTCCGGAACGCTTTGAAAAAATCATGACAAAGATATTGGATGTCTCTTATGGAGGGGATATTAACACCATCATTATAGATTTCTCAGCGATATCAGAAAAAGAAATCGGGGAAATTGATATCTTTGGCACCTATATCCATAACTTGACGAAGGCCATCGGGTTAATGGGAATCGAAACTCTTTTTGTCGGATTTACTCCTTCTCTTACACAAATCATGATCAATTCAGGAGTGAGGGAGCTTGAAGGGATCAAAACTTTCCTGACATTCCGCACAGCACTTCAGTATTTGATGAGAGAAAAAGACATGGAATTCCAAAAAGCCAACCAATAAGGTTGGCTTTTGTGCTGAGTGACGTCATGTGAGATTCTTATGAGGTGAGACAACCTCCACGCCATCTCGTTTGCCGACAATCATCAGGTCGGTCAAGTCAATAAAAAGACCTGTTTCCACGACACCTAATAATTGTTTTAATTGGGAGTGAAGGGAGGCAGGGTCATCAATGCCTCTGAAATGACAATCCACGATATAGTTTCCGTTATCGGATATAAATCGTCCATCATTTCTTTTTCTTAGAACCGGGGTACAACCTAATTCAGCTAGTGATTGGCATGTCACTTCCCATCCGAAGGGGATGACCTCAACAGGGAGGGGAAAGGAGCCAAGCTTTGAGACCAATTTGGACTCGTCCACGACAATGATGAACTTGCGGGTGAACGTATCAATGAACTTCTCCCTTACCAATGCCCCGCCTCCCCCTTTTATCAAGTTGAACATGGCATCCACTTCATCGGCTCCATCAATCGAAAGGTCCAACATGTTCACTTCAGAGAAGGTGGTTAATGGAATACCGGCCTTTTTTGCCAAGCGCTCTGTTTCCACTGAAGAGGGGATTGCCTTGATTTGTAAACCTTGAGAGACAAGTTCCCCCAATTTATGAATCGTCCAATAAACGGTTGAGCCGGTACCTAATCCGATCGTCATTCCGTCTTGTATATATTCTGCTGCTTTTTCACCGGCCAATTTCTTTTCCAGGCTGTCCACTGCATTGCCCCTTTCTAACGTAGTCATCGTTTTACTTAGCATTCTATACTAGAATATACATGAATGAAAGAAGGAGAGATCATATGATTAGATTCGGAATCATCGGAACCAACTGGATCACTGACCGTTTTATACAAGCGTCAGAAGGCGTGGATGACTTTCAATTAAAAGCGGTTTACTCTAGGGCCGAAGTGAGGGCAAAGGCATTCGCTGAAACCCATGGGATCAGGGACTGGTTCACGGATATAGATGAGATGGCAAGTAAGAATCATATCGACGCCGTATACATAGCCAGTCCCAATTCCTTACACTGCAGTCAGGCCATCACTTTTTTAAATAAAGGCATCCACGTATTATGTGAGAAACCGTTAGCTTCCAATGAGAGGGAAGCTCAAGAGATGATTGCTGCTGCCAAGGAGAACAATGTACTACTCATGGAAGCGGTCAGGACCACTTTCCTGCCCAATTTTCAGTTGCTTAGAGAGAAGCTGCACACCATCGGGACCATTCGGAAAGTCAATGTCAGCTGTTGTAAGTATTCTTCCCGATACGACGCGTATAAAGATGGGACGGTCCTGAATGCATTCAATCCCGCTTTTTCCAATGGTGCCCTGATGGACTTGGGCGTATATTGCATTTATCCCATGATTGTCCTGTTTGGGGAACCAAATAACATAAAGGCCGATGCGTTCATGCTTGAATCAGGTGTCGACGGATCAGGCAGTGTCATCATGAAGTATGAACAAATGGATATAGCAGCAGCCTTCTCCAAAATCTCGGACACTCATATCCCGACTGAAATCCAAGGCGAGGAAGGAACGGTCACCATCGATAAAATTGGAGATTTCAGTACCATAACGTTTTATTATCGAAACGGAGAAACCCGTACCTATACTCAACAAGAGGATCATCCGCCGATGTATTATGAAATCCAGGAATTTGTTTCTATCATTACATCAGGGGGAAAGTTCGAATCTCTGATCAATTCGTATGATCATTCCCTCCTGAGCGCCAGGGTGATGGATAAGGCGAGGAAACAGATCGGATTGGTATTTCCTGCGGATAGATAAGCGCATGAATGAACACCAATGGCTGTTGAGTGGGACTCAACGGCTTTTTTTGTCGATGGAAAAAGGGTTCTCCCCTTCCTGAGTCGTATAAGTATGGGGAAGGGAGAGGGGAAAATGGAATTTATTGTGGCACTTCTTACGGAAAGAACCAAATAAAGTTATAGAGTAGGTGAAGGAAGAATGGAAAAGTGGATTGAAGAACTATTTACAGAGGATCTGTTAAAGGAAGCGGCATCGCGTTTCAGCTGTGACACGGCAGGGGCAAAAAAACTTGGTGACTTTGAAAACTATGTATACGAGGTTCATAGAGAAGGAACCCCTTATATTCTGCGTCTTACCCACAGTTCACACCGTTCCAGAGGGGAAGTGGAAGCGGAGTTGAAATGGATCAATTATTTACATACACATGGAGTGAATGTTTCACTCGTGAATGACTCTGACCAAGGGAATCTTGTGGAAGTCATAGAGTCAGGTGAAACGTATTTTTTTGTCTGTCTTTTTGACAAAGCTTCTGGAGGGCCTGTGAAGGTGAATGACCCCTTATTTAATGATGAGCTTTTTTATAAATGGGGGAAACTCACCGGTCATATGCACCGGGTAACGAAGGGATATGTGCAGGATGAAGCCGGGCGTGACCGCTGGGATCAAGATGATGTGCTGGATTACGGTAAATATTTGACGAGTCATGAAGACAGGGACATTATTAGTAAAGGAAATCAAAATAAGGAAACGATCAGAGGATTTAAGGAGACACGTGATTCGTTTGGACTCATCCATTCGGACATTCATCCAGGCAACTTCTTTTATCACGATGGGGATCTCCATGTTTTCGACTTTGATGACAGTACACAATTCTTTTTTGTAAGTGACGTGGCCATCCCCCTCTATTATTCGGTATGGTGGAAGTTCCGGAATGAGACACTCGAAACCCGGAGTGGGTTCGGGGAAAGATTCCTCATCGCGTTTCTTCATGGATATTTGACGGAGTGTGACATCGATGACGAATGGGTCAAGCGCATCCCGCATTTCCTGCTTCTCAGGGATCTGACTCTATACGCTGTCTTCCATAAAAAATGGGATCTTGAGAATCTATCGGAAGGTGAGGGTGCATTGTTGTCCCAAATCAGGGAGAGATTACATGAGGATGAACCAATCGTTCAACTAGATTATGAGAAGATCCTTCGTGAAGTCCGTAGAAGATGATTTGGGCTTTACTGATTACCGGGGGCATCATCGGGTTATTGGTCAGGGTGATGAGGGTGACCTTCAAGAGTGGATACGGCATGTCGGAAGACTTGTTCGAGAAGCCGGTGTATGTGAAAACGTGCAGTCATTGTCATAAAAAGATTCCAAAGGATTATTCTAAATCCCTGTGCCCCCATTGCGGGAAGCTGGTGGAATGATGGAAAGGCTCAGGGAGGAGTGGTCTCCCTGAGCCTTTTTAAAGTGAAGAGGTGAAACATTTTAATAGGAGTGAAAGTTTGGTATGATGCTAAAGACTGTTTACATAAAATCGAGAGGTGAAAGAAATGGATAAAACCATTGGATTTATAGGATGCGGAAATATGGCGCAGGCCATCATGGGAGGGATTTTGAAGTCCGGGCTGGTGGACAGACACTCTGTTCGTGCGAGTGCTAGGACTCCAGAAACCCTGGATATGGTCAGAGAGAAATTTGGAGTGAAGGCGACGGATGACAATCTGGATGTAGCAGCCATTTCAGATATTGTGTTCCTTGCGGTGAAACCGGATCAATACAAGGAGCTGATCGCATCGATCAAAGATTCCTTGAAAAAAGACAGCATCATCATTACGATTGCCGCTGGCATCACGATCGAATGGATGGAAGAGCAGATTTCCCCTACTGCCAAAATCGTACGGACGATGCCGAATACTCCGAGTCTTGTGGGCGAAGGAATGACCGCATATTGTGTGAATGAAGAAATAACAGAAACCGACTTAGAACATGTACAGGCAATCCTTGAAAGCTTCGGAAAGGCGGAAAAGATCGAAGAAAGCTTGATGGATGCGATACCGGCTGTGAGCGGATCCTCTCCTGCCTACGTGTTTATGTTCATTGAAGCACTCGCCGATGGAGCCGTCCTCCAGGGAATCCCGAGGAGTCTTGCCTATCAGCTGGCATCACAGGCTGTGCTTGGGGCTGCGAAAATGGTCCTTGAAACGGGCACCCATCCCGGAGAGCTGAAAGATGGCGTCTGTTCACCCGGGGGAGCAACGATTGAAGCAGTGGCGACCTTAGAGAAACACCAGTTCAAGGGGGCTGTATTATCGGCTATGGAAGCCTGCGGCCGGAAATCGAAGTCGCTCGGTGAATAGGCCGAAATTACGCAATTCTTTCTTACCCGCCTATTTGGTAGTTGATGCAATATGCCTTCATTCACCTATAGGTCCGTCCCTCGGTTTTAAAAAACTGCCTCAGTAGGAATCTACTTTGGCAGTTTTTTTAATGGGTCCTGAATTCTACTGTGATGATGGCTGTGACGGCTATCTGTCCGGGCTGAACGGCCGTACTTTCGTCGGCTGCTTTTAAATAGGCGGTGTTCATGAAGGGAACGGCTGTGGGCCGGGATTGTTCCGTAATGGATTTGGGCTGCGGATTAAGCTGTTGATTTGATTGGCCTGATAATGTGAGTGCCTTTTGATACGCCTCTTGATAGGCTAGGGCGAGAGCCTGCTGGTAGGACTCGATGGGGTTAGACTGAATGAATTGAATGTTTTCCACACGATTGGCCCCGCTCTTTATGGCATCATCAATGATTTTCCCGACTTTTTCAATCGACCTAACAGTGACCTTGAATACTTGTCGAACTTCATAACCGGTGAACGTTTGTTTTCCATCCTCAAATTGGTACTGTGGAAGTACTTGGTAGGTGGACGTCTGGATATCCTGGCGGCGCACCCCGTTATTTAATAGGGATTGAACGACCGACCTGGAAAGTTGCTGGTTCTCGTTTTGGGCAGCTTCAAGCTCTTTATCATTCGTAACGATTCCAATCGATACAAGAGCCTGATCCGGATCCACATATAATGTATGTTCCCCGCTCACGGTTATAATGCCATTCGATTGATTGGTTCGATAGTACGGATAGGAGTACATGGCCCCACCTACACGCACGTAAAGGATTCAATTTTATCCAAATCGATGCCGAAGTACACCCATGTGAATCCGATCCATCTCCATCCGGCAATGGAACGGCGCCCGACAAACACTGGATAGAACCAGAAAGCATCTCTTCTTAACCATATATAGGTATATCGGAATAAGCATCTTCTGATGGCACCCGGGTCGACTGCGAAGGTGCTCGGTCCACCCTGCGTTCCTTGAAATGCCGTTTTTTGTGGTTGGAAGTTCGGTGGTGGACCGGGTGGTGGTTGGTTTTGTCCGCCCTGCCCGCCTGAAGGGGGTGGTGAGCTTGGTGCCCCTTGGCCTCCACCGGGAAAACCCGGAATACCTGGGAAGCCGCCGCCACCAGAACCTCCACCGCCGCCTGGAAATCCAGGTATGCCTGGGAAGCCTCCACCGGAACCCTGTCCTCCCCCAGGAAAACCAGGAAATCCGCCGCCGGATCCGCCACCGGGCAAGCCGGGGAATAGTTGTCTGTGATCGTACATAGAAGAACCTCCTCATAAAGAATTCTCTTTATCTTATGAGGAGGGGGAGTGGGCGTGCGTGTCTAATCTGCTTGGAAAAGGTGGTGAATCAAGTTTCCAGCGCTTTTTTCATGACGTTTTTCAATGTTTGTGCAGAATGGGAGAACTGGGCCTTTTCTTTTTCATTCAACGGAAGTTCGACAACCTTTCGGATCCCATCCCGATTGATGATGGCCGGTACGCCGATATACATGTCCTGTTCCTGATACTCTCCTTCGAGAAGGGCAGAAACGGTCAGGATGCTGTTTTCATTATTGAAGATGGCTTTAGTAATCCGGGCAAGTCCCATGGCGATTCCGTAATACGTTGCCCCTTTTCGTTCGATGATGTGATAGGCTGCGTCCCTTACATTGACAAAAATGTCATCCAGTTCTTTCTGGACGTTCTCCTGCTCCATATCAATCAGTTCATTCAACTGACTTGCACCAACCGTCGTATGGCTCCAAACCGGGAACTCCGTGTCACCATGTTCCCCCATGATATAGGCGTGGATATTTCGAGTATCAATATCGAAGTGCTGACCAACCAAGTAGCGGAGTCTGGCTGTATCGAGTATTGTCCCGGAGCCGATGACTCTCTCTTTCGGCAGGCCGGAGAATTTCCACGTGGCATAGGTTAAGATGTCGACAGGATTCGTCGCGACAAGGAAGATTCCGTTGAAACCACTTTTCATGACGGAGTCTACGATGTTTTTGAAAATCTTCACATTTTTCTCTACGAGGTCCAATCTGGTTTCACCAGGCGCTTGATTTGCTCCGGCTGTGATGACGACCAAATCAGCGTCTTTACAATCACGATAATCTCCTGCTGAAATCTTCATCGGGGAAGCAAAGGCAAGACCGTGATTTAAATCACGTGCATCTCCGTCGGCTTTCTCCTTATTCAGGTCGATCATCACAAGCTCATGGGCGATTCCTTGATTGAGAAGAGCGAAGGCATAACTGGAACCGACAAATCCTGTACCGATTAAAGCTATTTTGTTTGTGCATTTGATTGTCATACGTCATCACCTATTCTTTTATAATTTGTCCTTGCGATTGGTAACATGCGTCCCTGATGATTCGAGGGGAGGATTGGATTGAAACTGCTAATATTGTGAAGTTATTCACAAATAGATCATAACATGTTTTGCACTGATATTCTATTGATAAACGTATCATATCAGACACATTTGTGAAATTGTTCACAAATGTGTCGAAGTTATCGGAGAGGGACGGACCTTGATTTCTAGGACCTGGTCCTAGGAATCAAGGTCCGTCCCTCTAAAAAGAAGGTTTTTTTATTGGCTCTGATGAATGTATATAGGAAGAGGTTTGTTTATGGAGGTGTTGGTGTATGAATGTGAAGAGTGGGGAGTTGAATGTCCGTCCGTTAGTGGATGGGGATAAGTATACGCTCTCAAGGTGGTTATCGGATCCCGTGGTCCTGGAATTTTATGAAGGAAGGGACCGTCCTTTCACCCCCGAGATGGTGGAGGAGAAATTCTTCTCGGATAGGGGTGTCATGAGTTGTCTTGTTGAGTATGAAGGAATTGAAATTGGTTATCTCCAATATTATCAGCTCGATCATGAGACGATGATACGCTACGGCTATACGAATCTGGATGAAGTGATTTACGGTACGGATCAATTCATCGGGGAGGGAGGGTATTGGAATAAAGGAGTCGGAACACAGCTTATCCGTGCTGTGGTGGAGTACCTGCTTCAGAAGGAGGGAGTCCACCGCCTCGTGATGGACCCGATGACATGGAACACGAGAGCGATCCGTTGTTATGAAAAATGTGGATATAGTAAAGCAAGAATATTGCGGGAGCATGAGCTTCATGAAGGGGTATACCATGATTCCTGGTTGATGGAGTTCATACCCGAGTAACTTAATGTTGTAGTACATATCGAATAGTCAGGGGCTGTTCAAACAGAGCGGTCCTATTTATGGTGGCAAAGAGAAAGGAGTGAACGTGTATGAACGTGACTAAATTATATCTGGTCAGGCATGCCCACTCGATTTATACCTCTGAAGAGCGTACGAGGCCATTGTCTGAAAAAGGAAGACGGGATGCACTCAATGTGACCGGACGACTAAAAAAAGAAAAGATTGATGTCGTTTGTTCCAGTCCTTATAAAAGAGCCATGGAAACAGTAGAAGGTATAGCCCGACATATCAATCAGGAAATCGAATTAGTAGAAGAGATGAGAGAACGCACTCTATCATCAGTACCCGTGAAAAATTTACAGGAAGCCATTTCATCGGTTTGGGCAGATCCGTCCCTTTCATTAGAAGGGGGAGAGTCGAACCTTACCGCTCAAAAGAGGGGGGTACATGGGATATTTAAAATATTGAAAGAATATAATGGTAAAAACGTGGTGATTGGAACCCACGGAAATATTATGGTCCTGATCATGAATTATTTTGATGGGAAATATGGTGTGGAATTCTGGAGAGAGCTTGAGATGCCGGATGTATACTGTTTAACATTCCAAGATAGAAATCTCGAGAGTGTAGCAAGAATATAATCGCAGCCCATAAAAAAAGACCGTTCACTGTGAACGGTCTTAAAAGTTCTATTATAAATTAATGAGGCAGGAATGCCAGCTGATAGAAGAACAGGACAGCAAAGATATAAACAAGAGGATGGACTTGTTTCCATTGTCCTTTCACTACTTTAAGTAAAGGATAAGAAATGAATCCCAGTGCAATCCCCGTTGCGATGCTGGATGTTAAGGGCATGCTCAGGATGATGAGGAATGCTGGGAAGGCTTCATCCAACTGATCCCATTTAATTTGAGAGATGCTGCCCATCATCAGGCTGCCCACGATGATAAGGGCAGGAGCCGTAATGGCTGAGATCCCTGACACGGAACTGACCAATGGTCCGAAAAAGGCGGAAGCGATGAACAGGATCGATACGGTCAAGGTAGTTAATCCCGTTCTTCCCCCTGCCGAAACACCTGCCGAAGACTCGATATATGCGGATGTCGGGCTTGTACCGAACATCGCACCGATCGTGGTCGCGATGGAATCGGCCAGCAGTGCCTGGCGGGCTCTCGGAAGAGTGTTTCCCTTCATCAGGCCTGCCTGCTGTGCCACTCCGATCATCGTTCCCGTTGTGTCAAAGATGGTGACAAGCAAAAATGAGAAGACGACAGCATATAATCCATACTGGAAGACGTCAGCAAAAGCCGTTAACGGGTTTGCCACCATCAGTCCTTCAGGAAGATGGGGAATGGCCACAAATCCTTCTTTAAAGGATAAATCCCCTGTAAAGTACGCAATCAATCCAGTCACAATCATACCGATGAATAGGGCACCATGGACATTCAGGACCATGAGAATCAGGGTTACAGCCAATCCGGTCAATGCAAGAAGTGCTGAATGGGAATGAAGATCCCCCAGCTGTACTAAATTTGTCGGATGTGCCTGGATCAAACCTGTCAGACGCAAACCGATAAAGGCAATGAATAAACCGATTCCTGCTGTAATTCCATGCTTCAGATTTTGAGGAATGGCTTCGATCAATTTTTTTCGTAAAGGTGTCAATGAGAGCAGGATGAAGACGATACCTGCTACGAAAACGGCAGAGAATGCAACAATATATGAAATGTCATCATGTGCACCGACCACTGAGTAAGTAAAATAAGCATTCAATCCCATGCCAGGAGCAATGGCGATCGGGTAATTTGCAAACAATGCCATCCATAACGTACCGGCAACGGCCGAAATGATGGTTGCTAAAAATACCTGATCAAACGGGACTCCTGCATCGGATAAGATGATGGGATTCACAACCACTATGTACACCATTGTCAGGAATGTTGTGATCCCGGCAAGTATTTCCGTTTTAGGATCCGTGCCGTGTTCCTTTAATTTAAACATCGTAAAACCTCCAATAAAAACGAACATTAAAAACACACAACTTCTATAATATTCGGTAATAGAACGAATTTCAATAGGAAGTACCGAATTATTTTTAAGAAAATATCTTGAAACCCCTTCCAAACCCCATCCTTTTTCGATAAGATGTTATCAATTATAGAGGAATCAGTTTCTATAATGCCCATGCATTGAACGATTTACCACGCATAGGCTCATATTTCTTTAAGAAAGGGGCGGTACTATGTATACTCAACTGAAAAATAAGTCAACTTCTGAACAAATTGAACTCATCACACGATCTTTAATCGCTCTGAAAAGTTATAACGGTACAATCGGAGAAAGTGAGAAAGCTCTATTTATATATAAGCTGATCTCTTCGTTCCCATATTTCAAGCATCATCCCGATAGAGTCTGGCTCCAGGAAGTCCCTAACGATCCGATTGGAAGGAAGAACGTTTTTGCCCTTGTGAAAGGGACGGCCTCTAAAACCGTCGTATTTCATGCCCATTACGATACGGTGGGGACCGACGATTATGGAGCCCTCCAGGATATGGCCCATGATCCGGACTTCCTGCAGAAGTACTTCATGGATTATGAAGGGGAAGAAAAGGTAAAGGAAGATGCGCTTTCAGGGAACTGGCTGTTCGGGAGGGGCGCCTTGGATATGCAGAGCGGGATCGCCGTCCATTTAGCGAATCTTTTATATCATACAGGTGAAAAACAGCCGGGTGGGAATTTACTCTACCTCTTCAATGGGGATGAAGAAAGTGAGCATGCCGGGATGATTGCGGCTTTAAGTGATCTCCACCGCTTGAAAAACGAAGGAATGGACTATTTGGCAGCGATCAATACGGATTTCATTTCGCCTATTTATGACGGTGATTGTAAACGATACATCTATACCGGAGCGGCTGGAAAGCTTCTGCCAAGTTTCTATATATATGGAAGGGAAGCGCATGTCGGGGATGTCCTGACTTCGATTGATCCGACCGTGATTGCTTCCAAGATCAATCTCGAAATCAATCAGAATCTTGCCTATTTGGAGGATATTCCGGGTGAATTCACCCTGCCGCCTTCATGTCTCTATTTTAAAGATGATAAGCATACGTATAATGTTCAGACTCCTCTCAGCGCTTCTCTTTATTTCAACTATTTTGTATATGAAAGAACGGCTCGGGAAGTGCTGTACGATATGAAAAAGGTCGCCTTGAAGGTAGTAAGTGAAATGGAAGAGCGAAGCAAAAAGCAGTTTGAACAGTACCGGAATTATCACGGATTCCCTGAACGGGAATTTTCATGGGAAGTTGAAGTCCTTACATTAAGGGAGTATATATTCTGGCTGAAAGAAAGGGGCTTAGATCCGGACCCTGTCATGAAGAAAATCTTTCATGATATGGAAGGGGAGGACAGGCGGACGATTGCTTATACGATGGTGGAAGCCCTGCAGCATCTTGATCCCGACCGGACACCAAGAGTCATCCTGTTCTTCGCTCCTCCTTTTCTACCACATAATTTTGTGAATGAGGAAAATGAGTACGGCAAAAAGGTGAGAGAGGTGCTCGGAACCTGCTTAGAAGATATATCCAATGAGACAGGCGAAGAATTCGTCATCAAACGGTTTTTCCCTTATCTCGCAGATGGCAGCTTTCTTTCTCTTCATGAAGAAGATGAAGATATTGAAGTGTTCAAGAAGAATCTGCCCCTCATCGATCACCTGTATCCGGTGCCCATCGACTTGATCAGAAAGCTGAACATCCCCTCCATTAATATAGGAGTCTACGGGAAAGATGGTCATCAGTGGACCGAAAGAGTGTATAAACCCTATACGTTCTCCGTACTGCCGGAAATCATCAGGCGGGTGACGAAGGACTTACTGGAAATATGATATGGAAAAAGTAGAGAGGTTATTTTCTCTCTATTTTTTTATTATAAAATTGTCACAAAACGGTCAATCCCAAAAGATGCATAAAGGGAACAAGTTTACTATAATGAAGTTATTAGATTGTGAAATATTTCACTAACTTTTAACATTGGAGTTGAGAACTGCGATGAAAGAGCTTAATCAATTGGCTAAAGAGCAAAGAGCATCAACACTCACCCTTTATGGGGCGTCCCTGTTGATGGGGGGAGTCGTTGTTGGACAGGCTTATTTGCTCGTAAGCATTGTCAATGCAATTTTTATAGAGAAGCTTGAGTTCCAGGAAGTCCTCCCGATGCTTGGGGCCTTGCTTGTTGTTCTTACGGGGAGAGCTTTCCTTTCATATTTCAATGGACAGACAGGAATCAGGATGGCCGCAACGGTGAAGAAGGATTTGAGGGAACGGCTGTTAAAGAAATGGGCAAAAAACCCGATTCAGGCCTCCATTCAGGGTCAATCCGGACAAAAGGTCAGTACGATGATGGATGCGGTCGATGGGTTGGACGGGTATTACAGTCAGTATATACCTCAAAGGATTCAAACCTCCATCGTTCCTTTGATCCTGTTGATCACCATCTTCACGGAGCATGTGTATACAGGTTTGATCATGGTGGTGACGGCTCCATTCATCCCATTATTCATGGCCATCATCGGGGTCATGACCAAGAAGAAATCAGAGAAGCAGATGGACAAGCTGACCGCTTTTTCAGGAAGATTCCTCGATACTCTTCAAGGATTGACTACTTTAAAGTTACTTGGGAGGGGAGCTCAACAGAAAGAGGGGATCAAATCAAGTAGTCTGGACTTCCGGGAAGCGACCATGGACGTATTGAAGACGGCATTTCTGTCTTCGTTGATGCTTGAATTCATTTCCATGCTAAGTATCGGCCTGATCGCCCTGGAGGTGGGGCTGAAGTTGGTAGTCTTTGGGAGTATCCCATTCTTTACCGCTTTCTTCGTTCTTGTCCTGGCACCGGAATTCTATCAGTCTTTAAAAGAGCTGGGGAATGCGTTTCATACCGGGCGTGGAAGCATGGGTGCCGCTAAGAAGGTCATGGAGGAGCTTCAGGATAAGGATCAGCCGGTCAAATGGGGGAATAGGGAAATGTCCGCAAATGGGAAATCTCCCACCATTGAACTGCGTAACCTCGAGTTCTCTTATGGTGAAAAAGGATATGCCCTGCAAGGGGTCACCGCCGTCTTCCCATCACGGGGCCAAGTGGCCATTGTCGGTCAGAGTGGGGCAGGGAAGACAACCCTGCTTCATCTGATAGGGGGTCTGCTTGATCCATCAGAGGGAGATATCCTCATTAATGGAGTATCAAGAGGCGAATACGTGGAAAGAGACTGGTTTGATCAAATGAGTTACATCTCACAGAATCCGTACTTATTCTCAGGCACGATAGCTGAGAATATTGAGATCGGGGGAAGAGAGGGGGTCACCCGTGAAGAAATCGAATTCGCTGCAGAAAAAGCAGGGATTGCTGAAATGATCGCGGGCCTTCAGAAGGGTTATGATACACCGGTCGGGGAAGCGGGGAGAGGCCTTTCCGGCGGAGAGAAACAGCGCATTGCCATTGCAAGGGCGTTTCTCAAAGGTCCGTCCCTCGTCTTGTTTGATGAACCGACAACCGGATTGGATCTTGGTACCGAGCAAATCCTGCAGTCTTCGATGGAGGAGTTGGCTAAGGGTGCTACTGTCATTACCGTAGCGCACCGCCTTCACACGATACGTAAAGCAGATACCATTTTGTTGTTGGATAAGGGGAGAGTGGCTGGGATGGGAACTCATGAAAAACTCATGCAATCGGCCCCTCACTATTGTGAAATGGTGAATGTACAGCAAGGGGTGAAACGTTAAATGAAAGAATTAGCATTTGTCGTGAAGTTGATGATGAAGGAAAAGAAGGATATTGTGTATTCGATTCTTTTGGGCTTTCTGGCTGGAATAACCTCTGTGGGACTATTTGCTTCAAGTGGATATTTAATTTCCAAGGCGGCCTTGGAGGTACCGCTTTACGCCCTGATCGTCATGATTGCTCTTTTAAAAATGTTTGGTTTAACGAAGGCGGTTAGCCGCTATGGGGAACGTTATTTTTCCCATCGGGCCACGTTCACGATTTTGGCGAACTTGCGGGTTTCCATCTACGAAAAAATCGAGCCGCTCGCACCGGGGATTTTCGGGAGTTACAGAAGCGGGGATCTCCTCTCAAGAATCGTAGGGGATGTTGAGAGCCTGCAGAATTTCTTTCTCCGTGTCTTTTATCCGCCAGTCATACTTGTGATGGTATTTTTAAGCACGATTTTGTTTACGGTGTTTTACTCTGTTTCGATTGCCTTGGTCATCCTCGGAGGACTATTGCTGACAGGCTATATCGTCCCCGCCTACTTCGCTTTTAAACAGAGAAAGATAGAGGCGACTCTGCGGGAAAGACGAGGGGAGTTATCGACAGAGGTGACTGAATTCCTGTATGGATTCAGGGACCTGAAAATCTATCGTAGACTGGAGGATAAAGAGGCAAGTCTTGTTCAGGCAGCAACAGGGTATGTAAGTGAGCAGGAAAGGGAGAGCCGGTATTCCCTCTTTAGTCATTCAACGAACATCCTGGTTTCCCTGCTTATTTCATGGATCGTTTTGGCTTTGGGGGCTTATTCAGTAGCAGCAGGTCAACTGGACGGAATATTTCTTGCCATGCTTGTCATGATCTCATTAACTGTATTCGAAAATGCCACACCAATGGCGCTCCTGCCGACCCACTATGAAGATTCACGCCGGGCGGCAACCAGACTCTCTACTATCATGCCTGAAGAACCTATTGAGAGGGACGGACCTCCATTGGGCTTGGTCCTTGAAGGGGAGGTTCCTTCCTTTTGCATGAAGGATGTGAGTTTTTCCTTTGTTGGTGAGGAAAGGAAGACATTGGATGGGGTGAGTCTCGAGCTGCCCGCAGGTTCGAAAACAGCGATCGTAGGCCCATCGGGATCAGGGAAGTCGACATTACTTCAATTGTTATTACATTTTTACCCAGCGGATGAAGGGGCCATTTTCGTAAATGATGCTTCCATTAAGGATATCGATAAAGAGTCATTGTGGCGGCATGCCAATGTTGTTCTTCAGGAAAACCATTTCTTTTATGGCACAATAAAGGAAAATCTGATGATGGTGCGTGATGATTTGTCAGAAGAAGAAATGGAGTCGGCATTGGATAGTGTGAAACTGGATCACATTTCTTTAGAGGATGAAGTATTAGAGAAAGGAGAGAATCTATCCGGGGGAGAAAAGCAGCGGTTAGCGATCGCAAGGGCCCTTTTGAAAGACTCACCGTTATGGATGCTCGACGAACCGACATCTTCCGTGGATGCATTGATGGAAAAAGAGATTTTCGACCATCTGTATACAGCAGCCGATGGTGATACACTCATTCTCGTCAGTCACCGTTTAACGGGACTTGATGAAATGGATCAGATTGTCGTGATGGACAAAGGGAAGGTCGTGGAAGCAGGAAGCTATGAGGAGTTGATGAGCAAAAAAGGGTACTTCTATAAAATGAAACAAATTGAAAAGAGCGTACTTTTTTAACAGACAGAAAAAGCCACACACCTATTGGCAGTGGCTTTTTCATCGTCTTATTCTGCCCAATCAATTAAGTTTCGGATATCCAGGCGATCAGTCTTTCGTGCTTTTTGAAGCGGTTTTCCGATTGTGATCAGCATGATGGGAAGATAACGCTCAGATACATTGAATTCGCTTAAAAGGGCAGCCGGATTGAATCCACCGATCGGGCAAGTGTCCCAGCCCTTCGCTTTCGCGGCAAGCATGAATTGCATGGCAGCGAGTGACGCATTGCTGAATGCAGCGTCCCGCGGGTATTCCTCACGACTGTACGCGCCTTCGATTTGTTTCTTAAGGACCTCTTTGATTTCTGCCGTCATTTCGCCTTTTTCAATCGCAGGATCAAAGACGGGATCGATGTTCTTATTGGCTTCGAGATCACCAAGTATAGCCACTACAGCAGAAGCATCATGTACCTGCTGCTGGTGATAGGCGATCGGAAGTAAGCGTTCCTGTACTTCTTTATGGTCAAATACAAGGAATTTCCATTGCTGCAGATTCCAGGCAGATGGAGCTTTCCCAGCCGCTTCGAGCAGGCTGACTAATTCCTCACGGGGGATTTCCACGTGAGGGTCGTATACTTTCGTGGAGCGGCGTTCGTCGACGATTTGAAAGAAATTATCCATGAGTATGCCTCCTTGATGTATGAAGAAATGTTATAATGTGGTATATATTTGTGAGTTACTTACTTTTTGTAAGTCACAAAGCAATACGAACAATATAACCGACGTTATAGTTTGCGTCAAGGAATGAAGTTTTAGGATGTGTGAAAGAACGATCCGCGGTGGATGTTTTGAATATAAAAGAAAATGGTTCAGTATTATCATACGGCTATTTACGTAAATACTGTTGCTTTTGGCTGTAGCGAGTAGTGGTTGATTTCCGCTCCAGGTGCTCGCTTTCCGCGGGGCGTGAGTTGAGCCTCCTCGGGCGCTGCCCTGTGGGGTCTCAAGATCCAGCTACGGTGGCTAGCCCCTCGAGGTCATAAGCTAAATAGTCCAAGAAGGCACAAGAACGCCTTCTTAGCCCATTCATCTTATGCTTGTCGGGGCTGAGCAAGCCACCTCCGCTTTTCAGACTTTCCCGCTGTTCCCGTCGGAGTCGAGCACCTTCCGCTCCAATCAAATTTTCAAGTGTAAGTCTTCACTATAATAATGTAATGTAGAGATTGTTTCACCATTACATATACCAACTCTCATTTTATTAGTTGCAGTGACCGATTACTGTCTAACATTACATGAATGAGTCATTTTGCTCAGACACATCCAAAATGAGCGAACATTCGAAAACTGCAGTCTATGTATGTATAACAACCTTGTTGAAATGGTCTTTTTATAACAATTGCTAAAGCATACTAAGAGTATATAGCGGTGTAACAAGTGATCCTAACTAATTTTTGTCTTTAAAGGAAATGGATTTAGTTATGTCTAAGCCTCGTATGAACTAAAGGAGCTTAGAGTTGTAGATGTTCTCAAAGGGATCATCATGATCGTAGGGAGTGTGAAAATGGATGGGCTTTAATGCAGCGTAACTTCCGCCGATGATGATGGCACAGAGAATGGGTAAGGATAAAATGCCGAGCATAGTATAGCCTCCTTATCATGATTTGGGAATGAAATAGCCATTGGATCCTTGCATGATTTACTTTAAAGTGTGAAACGCGTTTCAGAGCAAGCGTTTTTTGAAGAGATATTTTTTGATTGGAATATGGTTACTTGAGGGGTATGGGTATGACAAATATTAGAAGTATTGCGAAGCTTGCAGGAGTTTCTGTATCAACCGTTTCGAGGGTATTGAATGATCATCCTTATGTGAAAGAAGAGAAGCGCAGAAAGGTCCTTGATGCTGTGGAGCAGTTAAACTATATAAAGAACGCGAATGCCGTCCATTTATCAAAAGGGAAAACCTATAGTATCGGAGTGATCCTACCCTATTTGAATCTCCCTTACTTCGGTGAGATTCTTCAAGGCATAGCAGGGGAAGCGTTAAAACATGGTTATCACCTCCAGCTTTTTCAGACGGATTATGACAGGGGGGCTGAACTGGATGCCTTTCATCGACTTCAGATGAAGGAAGTCGATGGATTGATCCTGACGTCACGCTCCAATTCTCTGGATGCTCTTGCTTCATTTATC
Source organism: Rossellomorea sp. QJM3NY_18 (assembly GCF_056173145.1). NCBI lineage: Bacteria > Bacillati > Bacillota > Bacilli > Caryophanales > Bacillaceae > Rossellomorea > Rossellomorea sp. QJM3NY_18. The sequence goes on from NZ_CM149659.1 coordinate 1,285,059, forward strand.
AATCCTAATGTGGTTTTTTGTGAAAACGTGTATGACCCCACTTATAAAAAGGTGTTCATTGATCATTATCAAGGGATTCGCAGTGGGCTTGATTATCTTTATTCTAAAGGGCACTCGCGAATCGGGTTGTGTTTGCACAGGACATTTGGGACGAATAGCGAAGAGCGGATCCGGGGATTCTTCGACAGCGCAGAGGCTGCCGGCCATCCCGTACGTGACGAGTGGATATTCAATGACCGCTACGATCTTCAAGACGGGCGGGATGTGTTGAGTGCATGGGAACACATGGAAGAAAAGCCCTCCGCCCTTATCGTGACGAGCGATCAAGTATCTGCGGGGATGGTCGCAGAGGCGGGAAAAAGATCAATTAGGATTCCAGATGACCTGGCGATCCTCAGTTTTGATAACCATCCCCTTGCCGATGCCCTCGATATCACATCTTTTGAAGTACCGATAAGAAAAGTAGGGGAGGAAGCATTTAAACTATTTCTGGAAAATAAACATCCTGATCCGGTCATATTGAATACAAAATTGTTTGAACGTGGAAGCGTCTAAGTTGTGAAACTCATAAGAGGGAGGGAAAACAATGCAGGGGAACAAGGAAGAAAAGAGACTCGTCATCCTGATGGGGGTTGTCGCATGTATTGTGTTAATCGCAATCGTAGGAAGATATCTTTTATAAGAAATTTTATAGTCTTCATAACTCACTCCTTTTCACCATATCTTAAACTAGTGAAGCATCCTCAGATAAGACAGGGGTGATTGGATTGGGGAAGTTCCTTGGCTCATTGGTTGACCTTATTCTTATTGCCACGAGTATTTTTCTCATGATTAAACTGGTGAATCGCTTAACTGTCAGTGATCAGGCTTCTAAGGTGAATCGGACGAACAATTTTGAAGTCCTGCAGGAAATCCGAGACATCCTGAAGGACGATTTTAGGAGTGTGCGGCTAGAGGCACCTGTCAAAGTCCGTGACCTCCTGACGAAAAGCGGCATGAAAATTCAAATGAGGACGAATCGTAAGTCAAAGTGAATCCATGATCATTGCCTAAATCCTACTTTTATAGTAGGATTACTTTGTGTTGCAAGACTTTATTTTAAAATCTTACGAACAAATGGGGTAATGACCATGAAAAAAATTCATATCATTCATGAAAACAGTGAATGGACCAATCATTTAACGTCCAGGCTTGATGAGCTCCAATTGCCTTATGAGGAATGGTTCCTTGATCGTGGACTCGTCGAGTTATCATCAAAGCCTCCGGAAGGTATTTTCTATAATCGAATCAGTGCCTCGTCGCATACGCGAAACCATCGTTTTGCACCGGAATTGACGGAAAGCGTTCTATCCTGGTTAGAGCGGAACGAACGGAAAGTCCTGAATGGAAGCCGTGCCCTTCGCTTGGAAGTAAGTAAAGTGAATCAGTATATGGCCTTGAATGCTGCAGGCATCAAGACACCGGAAACCATTGCAGCAGTTGGGAAAGAACAGATAATCGAAGCTGCTGAAAAGCTTGATAAACCATCCTTTATCACGAAGCATAATCGTGCAGGAAAAGGTTTGGGAGTTCAGTTGTTCCAATCTGTGGAAGCATTGAAGAATTATGTGTACAGTGACAACTTTGAAGAACCGTTAGACGGCACGACACTCATACAGGAGTACATTGAAGCACCCGATGCATCGATTACACGCTGCGAATTCATAGGTGGTAAGTTCATGTATGCAGTGAAGGTGGATACATCGGAAGGATTCGAGTTATGTCCTGCTGATGTATGTCAAGTAGATGATCTATTCTGTCCTGTAGGGGAACAGGAAGACAAGCCTAAATTTCAGATCAGGGAGAACTTTTCACATGACATCCTGACATCATATGAAGCATTTTTGCATGCGAATCAAATCGATATTGCCGGGATTGAATTTATCCAGGACAAAGAAGGCAACATCTACACGTATGACGTGAACACGAATACGAATTACAATAAAGATGCCGAGGCGAAGTCCGGACAATACGGAATGCTTAAGCTGGCAAAATATCTTGGTGAACAATTGAAAACGGTGTAAGGTGATGACTCTCCTGTAGGTGTACAGGAGAGTTCTCTTATGTAAGGCTACATATATAATTGTAACGATATAGGGATTAGTATGGTAGAATTTTTATAAAGAAGACAATTTCCGTGAAAGGTCAAAGGATAAGGATGATTATTTTTAATCAGGAAGTCATTAATAATTTCTTTTATATCATTTTGAGTATTTTTTTAATTTTTTTCCTTGTTGAAAAAAAGATGATACACGGTTGGTATACAAGGTTAGCAACCCTTGTTTCTTTAAGCATCGCCATTATTCTGTGCATGCTCTCCCCCATATACAATAACCCATACTGTGTCCACGATCTGAGGATGATCCCGTTTGTTCTCGGCATTCTGTATGGCGGTCCATTTACAGGTCTCGCATTGCTCGCTGTCTTATTGGTATCCAGGACGATGATCTACAGTTGGAGTATGGTAGCACTCGTGATTTATGCCGTGATCTACCTCTTGACGATCATCGGGGTGAAATGGTTCAATTTCAACCGGTTATCAAGCAGGAAGAAGATCATATTCTCAGTGGTGCTTTTTACGATTCATTCCATCGCAGCAGCTCTTATTGCGAAGGCAATGACTGTGTTTGTGATCGACGAAAGCTATCTGATAAATTTTATTTTTCTCCCTTCCTTGGGCATGCTGATCCTGACGTACATATGTGAGACGTTGCTGAAACAGATTCAAGTCAAACAAGCACTCGTGAAAATAGAAAAGATGGAAGTGCTCGCTCAGCTGGCCGCCGGCATTTCCCATGAGGTGAAAAATCCTTTGACGGTGATCAAAGGTTTCCTGAGGCTGCTCCATCAGGAAAATCTTCCTGTAGGAAAAAGGGAACAATATCTAACGATCGCTTCATCCGAACTGAACCGGGCAGAAGAAATCATCAACGATTATCTCACATTTGCCAAACCGGATCCGGATCAAGTAGAGAACATCTCCATTTCAGAGCAGCTTCATAAGCTCACCGACATGGTTGAACCCTTGAGCAATCAACAATCGGTGCTAGTACATAAACAGATCGAGGATGCCTCCATCGTTGGGAACACCCGCAGTTTCCAACAGGCCTTTCTCAACATCATCAAAAACGCCATCGAATCCATGCCCAATGGAGGTACGCTCACAATCCTTTCGAAGATTCAAAAAGGGACCGTATGCATTTCCATCACTGACACCGGAGTCGGAATGACACCGGATCAACAAGAGAGACTCGGCGAACCTTATTTCTCTACGAAGGAAAAGGGAACGGGCCTCGGACTGATGGTTTCTTACCGGATCATCGAAGCCATGAGGGGTGTCATTACCGTGGAGAGTCGAGTGGGTAAGGGCACTAGTTTCCGGATTGTGTTCCCTCTGGATAAACTGAAGAACCCTTCATCTGATTAGGTGGAGGGTTTTTTTACTTGTTTATTCCTGAATTATCTGATAATATATATTTCTGCTCCCAAACGCCTACATAATTTTTACAGATTTCGATATGTCTTTATAGTGTCTAGCTCCGGCGGCTAGGCCCTCGAGGTCATAAGCGGAGTCTCTCAAGAAGGCAAAAAGTGTCTTCTCGCCAGCCTCATCTTATGCTTGTCGGGCCAGATCGAGCCGCCTCCGCTTTTCGTTATAAACGTTTTCCCCACTGAGAGTCGTTACCTTGGTGGAAGTGGCAGGACGTTTTTTCTCCATTGCGGCTAAAACATTTGGAAGGAGAAATGTATGACGAAGGAATCAACTATTCATCCCGATTTTTCAAGTGAATCAGAACGCTTAGAGTTTACGAAGCGCTATATTGATGTGGTCATCAGTACATCCCAGACGAGTAAGGAAAAGTATAAGGAAAACATGGAAAAAGCTTTTGGAGATATTGATTGGGGAGAGTCGAGTGCCGCCTACATCGATATCTTGACGAACTCAAGCTTTTTTGAGATGTCCAAAGAAGAATTGGAGTCCCTGACCAAAGCAAAGACGAAACCGTACTTTGCCCGGATTGATTTTCAACATGAGGGCTCCGGCAAGGTTGAGAAGCATTATATCGGGAAGACCTCCTTGTATCAGCGTGAAAATCAGGAGCAAATCATCGTCGACTGGAGATCCCCTATCGCCAACCTGTACTACGAAGGAAGGATCGGCGATGTCTCATACGAGGTGGAAGGTGAAACATACGAAGGTGATTTGTCCCTGAAGCGGCAATACATGATCGAGGATGGATGCTTGGAAGAAATTCGCGATATTGACTTAACGACCACCGATGAACTGCTTCAGGATTCATTAGCCAAAAGCTCCAGCAACCGGCTGACTGAAATCATCTCCACCATCCAAGAGGAACAGAACCGGATCATCCGGGCCGACCTGAACAAGCCGATCATTGTACAGGGGGCGGCGGGAAGTGGGAAAACAACCATTGCCCTTCACCGGATTTCTTATTTTATTTATAACTACAAACAGCACTTTGATCCGAGACAACTGATGATCCTTGCCCCGAGTAATTTGTTCATAGACTATATTTCAGAAGCGCTGCCGGAGCTTGGGGTGGAGCGGGTAAGGCAAACGACATTCACGGATTATGTCATGACCTGCTTAGAAAAGAAGCTTACGATTGTAGAAGATAACAAGCTCATTCAGCTGATCGAGACCCATGATGAAAAGGTGGAGACCGCATCATGGATATCAGGATTCAAAGGGTCTAAAGCATTCAGGAGAATTCTCGAGCTTTATATAGAAGAAGTCGAACAGCGCTTTTATACATCAAAGGACTTCTATGTGGATAAATACAAGCTCTACACCGCCAAAAGGTTCACTCATCTTTTCAAAGAGGAATATACGTATATGCCAATCTATCGCCGGATGGAAAAGCTGAAGTCACTCCTTCAAAGCTATGTCCGCTCGAACAAGAAGCAAATGGTAGAAAAAGTGGAAAAATTCTTTGATGAGCGGATCGAAACCGCACTCTTTGAACGTTCAAAGGCAGGGAACCGAAAGGAATATGTCTCGAAAGCACTGGATAAGAAAACAGAGCGTGTGGACGAGATCAAGAAAGCGATACGAACAAGTGTCAATGGATATATGAAGCAGTTTGAAAAGAAGAATCTGCATCAATATTTCATCGAGTTGTTCTCGGATCCCGTTCGCCTTGCTTCCTACTCGAAGGGGGAACTCAGCGGGAGACAGGCGGAACAGCTCTGTCAGTACACGTTGAAATATGCAAAGAAGAAGCAGTATGAAGTAGAAGACTTGGCCATTCTCCTATACTTGCAATCCCATTTGTTCGGAATCGATAAGTTTCATAAAGCAAAAAACATCGTCATAGATGAAGCACAGGATTATAGTTATATGCAGCTCTATTCATTGAAGCGGGCACTTGAGACCGACATGTTCACACTGGTCGGGGATCTCGCTCAAGGGATCCACTCATACCGAGGCCTTCAGTCCTGGGAACCGGTTTACCGGGACATCTTTCCGAGGGCGACGTACACCGAGCTTCAAAAAAGCTACCGTACAACGATTGAAATCATGGAGGAAGCGAATAAACTGCTTAGTCTCCTGCCCTATGATTTTCCGAAAGTGAATCCGGTGGTGCGCCACGGAGATTCTCCGAGCTTTGATGAGTATGTGGAAGTGGATGAACTCGCTTCCTTCATCGAGAAGAAAGTGGATTCAGGACGGAAAGAAGGATTCCAAACCTTCGCCGTCATCGGAAAAAGCATGAAGGACTGTGTGAAAATAAGCGAAATCCTTCAAGATAGGCAGCCCGGGAAGGTAAAGCTGTTGGAAGAACAGGAATCGATCCCGAAAGATCAGATTGTGGTCGTTCCTTCCTATCTCTCGAAAGGACTCGAGTTTGACGTGGTGATCATCGCTGCGGTGGAAGAATCCTTCAACCCGGATAACGAACTCGACATCAAACTCCAGTACGTCGCCATGACACGACCCCTTCATAAGCTTGCGTTTATAGGAAAGAATAGAGAACAATTTATCGGCCGGTAGGCAAAGTAGAAGAAAAGGACCGTCCCCTTAAACCGAGGGACGGTCCTTTTTCTGATCAAGGAATATCCCGGAATCATAAAATTAGCAAAATGCAGATTAAGTTTGTAAAATAGTGAATCAGGAGGGATGCAATATGTTGAAAAACTTACAGAGTACGAAAACGCTACATAACGGGATCGAAATTCCGTATGTCGGTTTAGGAGTTTACCAAATGAAAGATCCGTCTGAAACGGTCCAGGCTGTTCGAGCAGCGATTCAGTCCGGATACCGTTCCATCGATACCGCCGCGATCTACGACAATGAAGAAAGCGTAGGACAAGGGGTGAAAGAAGGTGGAGTAGCGAGAGAAGACCTGTTCATCACTTCGAAAGTGTGGAATAGTGATCAAGGCTACGATACGACTTTAAAGGCATTTGAAACGAGCCTGAAGAAGCTGGAGATGGATTACCTGGACATGTATCTCATTCACTGGCCGGTAGAAGGAAAGTACAATGATACATGGAAAGCAATGGAGAGACTCCATGGCGAAGGATTGATCAAATCAATCGGTGTAAGTAACTTCCATCAGCATCATCTTGAAGATTTAATGAAAAATGGCAATGAAAAGCCTGTATTAAATCAAATCGAGTTACATCCCCGTCTGAACCAGGAGAAAATACGAGAATTCTGTGCTTCACACAATATCGCAGTCGAAGCGTGGTCACCGATCGCTCAAGGGCGTGTATTGGATGAACCTACATTAAACCACATTGCAGATAAGCATGAAAAGTCTGCTGCACAGGTGATTCTGCGCTGGCACCTTCAGAATGATGTCATCATCATTCCAAAGTCAGTTCATGAAAACCGCATCAAAGAAAATGCAGATCTGTTCAACTTCGAGCTTTCACTGGAAGAAATGAATCAAATCAACCAACTGAATTTGGACGAACGTTTTGGTCCAGATCCAGACAACTTCGATTTTTAATCGATATTTCGAAAGAGGTCCGTCCCTCAAGAAAAGGGACGGACCTCTTTTTCTTACTCCAACCCATTTCAATAAATGTTGAAAATAGATATTGACAGAGTGGAGAAGAATATTATACAATTATCTCGAAATCAAAATAATCATATTCGAGATAACTTGTCTTATTTTTTTAATTATATATCTCATATTCGAGATAATTGACGTAAGAATAATTGAATTTGAAATGTTTGAAGGTAACTCTCGAAGGGAAAATATGAAGGAGGAAAAAAGATGACAGCTTTAGCTGCGTTCGGTTTATTGGTTATTCGTTTAGTAGTGGGATTGACATTCGCTGCTCACGGAACACAGAAATTATTTGGCTGGTTCGGAGGTCAGGGTGTACAGGGCACTGGAGGCTTCTTTGAGTCCATTGGAATCAAGCCGGGAAGAACGATGGCGTTACTTGCAGGGATATCCGAAGTAGCGGGTGGATTATTGTTTGCCGCAGGCTTCCTTACGCCATTAGGAGCACTACTCATCATTGGCACAATGATTGTCGCAATCGTGAAGGTTCACGGTGCCAACGGTTATTGGGCGACACAAAATGGTACAGAATATAATGTGATGCTCATTGTTGTGGCACTTGGGGTAGCCTTGGTCGGAGCAGGGAGCTTTTCAATAGATGCACTATTATTTGGTTAATGGATTTACATGCAACCTGAATCTGTGTTTCACCCATTTACTATATAAAAAACATATTTAAAGGAGAGGTTTTATGTCTAATGTAAAATTGGCAATCATGTATTACAGTTCAACTGGAACAAACTATCAGATGGCGAAATGGGCTGAAGAAGCTGCGAAAGAAGCAGGGGCAGAAGTGAAATTACTTCGTTTTGAAGAGACTGCACCAGAAGGAGCGATTGCTTCCAACCCGGCATGGGAAAAGCACTATAAAGAAACAAAAGATACGGTCCCTGTAGCAACCCTTGATGATCTGGAATGGGCAGACGCTTATCTATTCAATGTCCCAACCAGATTCGGAAATGTACCTTCTCAGGTCAAAGCGTTTCTTGATACGACTGGAGGCCTTTGGTTCAATGGAAAACTGGCCAACAAAGTTGTGAGTGCCACATCATCTGCAAGCAACTCACACGGTGGACAGGAGCAAACGGTTCTGGCTTTGTACACAACCATGATGCACTGGGGTGCCATCATCGCAGCACCTGGATACACAGACCAATCAAGCTTTGCAACTGGAGGGAATCCATACGGTACGAGTGTAACGGTCGATCAGGAAGGCAATATGGTCGAATCCGTTGAACCTGCCGTGAAGCACCAAACCCGCCGTACGATCCAAATCGCTGAAGCGGTGAAAAATGGATTGAAATAATGATAAAAAGACCAGGTCACTCGTAGTTTTGAGTGACCTGGTCTTTTTTGTGTGTACAGATTTTCCCTTGAATTTACTCCATTACAACCCAATATCATCACGGCATTCAGCTTTACATTCAATCCGTTCCCCCGTCAGCGGATGAGGGAACGAAATCCGGGCTGCATGCAGTGCCTGCCTGGTGAATACCGGTTTTCCCCCGTATAATGTGTCGCCAGCCAGAGGGTGACCGATGTGACTCATATGTACACGAATTTGGTGTGTACGGCCGGTATCAAGCTGTACTTCAATGAGTGTATAGGGATTCCTGACTTCCATTACTTTATAATGGGTGACTGCATCCTGACCGGAAGGCGAAACCCTTCTTCTCGTATTGTGATGACGGTCTCTCCCGATCGGTTCTGAAATGGTGCCTTTTTTCTGCTTTAATCGACCGTGAACGAGGGCATGATAGGTACGCTTGATTTGTCTTTCGGCAAGAAGCCGGTCAAGGATCGCTTTACTTAACGGATGCTTGGCGAAGATGATCGCGCCGGACGTATCCCGATCCAACCGATGGATATGCAAGATGCGACAGCTTTCCCCTTGGGCCAGATGATGGAACGCGACAAGGTTGGCGAGGGTATCCGTTTCATCAGGAGTATTCGGATGAGTATCGATACCGGCCGGTTTGTTGACGACAATCAGATGTTCATCTTCAAATAATACGTCCAGCTCCCCGTAGGTGGGGGGAACATCATATTCGACCTCCTTGAATAATCGGATCTGTAGAATATCCCCTTGTGAGAGGGGGGCAGTCCATGAAGTCGACTCTCCGTTCACTTTGACATCACCTTCCATCCTCATGGAATGAACCAGTTTCTTAGGGGCCTGCCAGTGGTTTCTAAGAATTGTTTCAATCGTTACATTTTTCCAATTACCTGGAATGACTAGGTCGAATCGTTCGCCTATTTTCCTTGTTTTCATCAAAAAACTCCTTTAAATGACAAAAATCTTATACTCTTATGGGTATTTCATCCTACCATAGCCCCTATTCAACCCAATTCATGGGTATAATTACCACGCTGTTGGTTCTACTTCTATGTTATCCTTAATATATCTATTACAGAGAGATTACAACCATTACGAAGGTGGGTTATGATGGTGAAAGTTTTACTAGCATCAACACATGAACAGGAAGACAAAATCCAAGAGCTTATACAGTACATGTATTGTACTATTTTCCCTGATTATTTCACAGATGATGAAATCGAACAATTCGATGATATGCAAGTATTACATACGACGACGAGAAACTTTGAATATTTCGGGACACTTAAGGAAGCATTTCAGGTCATCTCAAGCCTGCAAACGCTGATTTCGATCGTTGAAAGCGGCTTAAAAGAAGACGTATATGAAGATATGTTCTACCACAATGCCGGGATCCTTCAAAGCTTTGGCATGTTCTTCCCTTTATCGTATGATCAATTTACGGCTGAATCGGACTGCAAAGATAATCTTAGCATTTACTCGAGAGCGGATAACCAGCTGCTTGTATAAGCTGTATCACGTTCTTAATAGTTAGATACTTTAGAAAATTCGCATTTACATGTTTGAAAGGTTCACGTGAGGGGAAAATAGCAAGTAATAAGTTAATCCTGAAGATACAACGTATCTTCATCTTGAAATTCCTCCTCACTTGAAAGGGGCTGACTCGTGGAAAAGTCAGCCCCTCTTTTTTTATTCTGATTTTACGTTCTCTTCAAAAAATGATTTGAAATCTTCTTTAGGATGTTCTCCTACGATTCTCGCCACTTCTTTTCCATTCTCGTAATGAACGAGTGTAGGGGTGGCTTCGATTCCGTATTGATCCCAGCCCTGTTCGAATTCAAGCAGATTGTACTGAACCATGTCGACTCCCATATCTTCGGCAAGAGGTGCGAGGGTAGGTGTCGTTCTTTTACAATGAATACAAGTTGAGCTGTAAAAGTATACGGTCGCATTCTTTTTGTTTTTTAATTTCTCTTCCAGCTCTTCGGGAAGGATGACATTTTGATAGTTCGGATCATCCAGCAGTTCAACGGTCGCAGGATCCAGTTTTGCCTTATTGAATTTATTCCCCTCGGCTTTTTGATTGTTCTGGACGCTAGTGACAATGGCGATAGCTGCGAATAGTCCCACGATCGCCACCAGGAATATGATGATTTTCTTCAATCTAGTTTTCCTCCTTTATGGTTTTTAATACGATAACACTTGAAATGAAGATGATGATGAACCCCATGAGTGCAAGGAACGGAATCGTGATAAAACCGAACAGGTTGATGTATTCACCTGTACAAGGAACACGTCCGCAGGCAGGGGCATTTTCAGTTAAGATCGAAACTTTCTGAATAGAGTAGTGATAAATGGAAATGAGAAGGCCGATGCCGGAAAAAATCGTAGAATATAATGTCGCTTTAAAATCTTTGCGTACATAAGCCACTCCTAATAAAATCACCATCGGGTACATCAAAATACGCTGATACCAGCATAATTCGCATGGCTCATATTTCATGATTTCAGAGAAATATAAACTCCCCATCGTGGCGATCAGAGAAGAAGCCCAAGCTAGGAATAACAGAGAATCTGCTTTTTTATTCATATAGAATTCCTTTCTACGTATATTCTATCAAATTATAGTATGATATTATTATAAAAGTAAAATGAGAAAACTTTATGAAGAAATGTGATATTTTTTTAACGATTTGTGCAAACGGTTGCAAAAAAAGCGTTCGCTTGATACTGACAGATCTTACAGGAGGAACACATATGACAAAACAATGGTGGAAAGAATCGGTCGTCTATCAAATTTACCCTCGGAGTTTCATGGATAGCAATGGTGATGGAGTCGGGGATATCAAAGGAATCATTTCTAAATTGGATTATTTAAAAAAACTGGGCATTGATGTGATATGGTTATCTCCTGTCTACGAATCCCCGAATGACGATAATGGATATGATATTAGCGACTATAAAAAAATCATGGATGAATTCGGCACGATGACTGATTGGGAAGATATGCTTGGAGAAATGCACAACCGTGGTATGAAGCTTGTGATGGATCTAGTGGTGAATCATTCTTCCGATGAGCACGGCTGGTTTGTGGAATCCAGGAAATCAAAGGATAACCCATATCGTGATTATTATATTTGGCGTGAAGGAAAAGACGGTAAAGAGCCGAATAACTGGGAATCTGTCTTTAGCGGTTCTGCGTGGGAATATGATGAGGCGACAGAAGAATATTTCTTACATCTCTTTTCGAAAAAGCAGCCGGATCTCAATTGGGAAAATCCGAAATTGCGCCGGGAAATCTACGACATGATGACATTCTGGCTGGATAAAGGGATCGACGGTTTCCGTATGGACGTCATCAACTTTATCTCGAAAGTGCCAACATTGCCAGATGCGCCGAACCCTGAAGGCAAACCGTATGCTTCCGGTCATGAGTACTTTATGAACGGTCCCCGCATTCATGAATTTCTTCAGGAAATGAATCAAGAGGTTCTCTCTCACTATGAGGCGATGACGGTTGGTGAGATGCCGGGTGTGACACCGGAGGAAGCCGTACTTTATACAGGGGAAGACCGCAATGAAGTGAATATGGTATTCCAGTTTGAGCATATGGATGTCGATTCGGGTCCAGGAGGGAAATGGGATGTCGTTCCATTCGATCTAGTGAAACTGAAATCAATCCTTACTAAATGGCAAACCGAACTACACGGTAAGGGTTGGAACAGTTTGTATTGGAATAACCACGATCAGCCAAGAATCGTCTCAAGACTTGGGCAAGACGGGGAGTATCGAGTGAAGTCTGCGAAGATGCTTGCGACCCTCCTCCATATGATGCAGGGGACGCCTTATATTTATCAAGGGGAAGAGCTTGGTATGACGAATGTCCGTTTCTCTTCTATTGATGAATACAAGGATATCGAAACGTTGAACATGTACCGGGAAAAAAAAGCCCAGGGTATGGATCCGGAAGAAATCATGAAATCCATTTACGTAAAAGGAAGAGACAACGCAAGGACTCCTATGCAGTGGGACGGAACGGAACACGGTGGATTCACAGAAGGAGAACCTTGGATCGCAAGTAACCCGAACTACAAAGAAATCAATGCCGAAAAAGCCTTAAACGATCCGGAATCCATTTTCTACTACTACCAAAAATTAATAGCCATCCGCAAAAAGCATGACATCATTCCATACGGATTATTCGAGCTTCATTATGCAGATCACCCATCCGTATATGCCTATACAAGAACACATGGGAATCAAAAGATCCTCGTCCTTTGCAATGTGTCAGGAGAAGAGCAAGTCATCGAAAACGTCGCTTCATTTGATATCAATCAAGCTGAAATCCTCATAACAAACGAAGATAAGCATGAAAAAGATGCATTTACATTAAACCCTTGGGAAGCGACCGTGTATTATTTTAAAGGATAGTATGAAGGGCAGCATCTTTATGATTGGGTGTTCTTAAATCTGTGGAAAAATGATAACCAAGTTGATTGAAGCGGAAGGTGCTCGACTCCTGCGGGAAAAGCGGGAAAGTTGAGACCCCGCAGGGCTTCAGCCCGAGGAGGCTCAACTCACGCCCCGCGGAAAGCGAGCACCTGGAGCGGAAATCCACCACTACTGGCTTTTCAAAAACATATAAAGGAAAATTCATATTTCTTCAAAAAATCCTCACCCCTTTGCTAAAATAAAAGAATGGACTGTCATGAACTTCGTTTCAACAGTGCACTATAAGGGTATATAATTCAGGTATTTCATGAAGGAGTAGATCATAGATGGCAGAAAAACTGGACTTATCACAGTTCGAAAAGAAAATGATCATTCGTCCAATGGAACATAAGGACATTAAGGATATTATCAATATGCAGTCTGTCTGCTTTCCAGGGATGGACCCATGGAAAGTGGAGCATCTGGAAAGTCACTTGGAAGTGTTTCCGGAAGGTCAGCTCGTAGCAGAATTAGATGGGGAAATCATCGCATCATGCTCGAGTCTGATCATTAACTTTGATGAATATGACGACCGCCATACATGGGATGATGTAACGGATAATGGTTACATAACGAATCACAATCCCGATGGCTATAACCTGTACGGGATCGAAGTGATGGTGCATCCGGATTACCGTCGCATGAAGGTAGGTCACCGTTTGTATGAAGCAAGAAAGGACCTTGCGAGACAGTGGAATTTAAAGAGTATCATCATCGGGGGACGAATCCCGAATTATCATAAACATTCTGATGAAATGTCTCCAAGGGAGTATGTGGATTCAGTGGGACGTCATAAGATTTACGATCCCGTGCTTTCGTTCCAGCTTCTGAACGGATTCACCCTGATGAGGATCAATCCGAACTACCTGCCAGATGATAAGCGGTCCCATAAATATGCAACACTGATGGAATGGAACAATGTCGACTATCATCCATCCAGCAAACGTCACTTCAAAACGAGCTATCCAGTCCGGATCTGTGTCGTTCAATATATGATGCGGAAAATCAACTCCTTTGAAGAGTTTGCGAACCAGGTGGAGTATTTCACCGATGTGGCTTCCGATGCGAAATCAGATTTCGTGGTGTTCCCTGAGATTTTCACCACCCAGCTCATGTCATTCCTTAACATTCAGTCACCGAGCCTTGCAGTGAGAAGGTTGACCGATTTCACAGAGGACTACATTGAATTATTCACGGACCTTGCTGTCAGGTACAACGTCAACATCATCGGGGGATCACATTTCGTCAAGGAAGAAAACGATGAGATCTACAATATTGCCTATCTTTTCCGCCGTGATGGGACGATCGAAAAGCAATACAAAGTTCATATCACACCGAATGAACGAAAATGGTGGGGAATCAGCCCCGGGGATTCTGTTAGGGTCTTCGATACGGATTGCGGGAAGATCGCGATTCAAATATGCTATGATATTGAATTCCCCGAGCTTGCCCGTATCGCTACAGACAAAGGGGCGAAGATCATCTTCACCCCATTCTGTACAGAGGATCGTCAAGGCTACCTTCGCGTCAGATACTGTGCCCAGGCCCGTGCTGTCGAGAATCAGATCTATACAGTCATTTCCGGTACGGTCGGTAATCTTCCACAAACGGAAAATATGGACATCCAATATGCCCAGTCCGGCATCTTTGCTCCGTCCGACTTCGAATTCGCACGCGACGGAATCGTCGGAGAAACCAACCCGAACATCGAAATGGTCATGATCGGAGACGTCGACCTAGAAGTCCTCCGCCGCCAGCGCCAATCAGGCACCGTCCGCCAGCTCAAAGACCGACGCCATGATGTCTATGGAGTGAACTATAAGAAGTAATCCAAAACGAATGAATATTGTTAGCATAGAAAATCCGAACGGTTCTTGAATTTCGTTAATGAAATTCGAATTCGTTCGGATTTTTCATAGTTTTTGTGACAATATGATTATTTTATTTAGCAGGTTCCAGCTGTTGATTGGAGTGCAAGACGAAGACTCCTACGGGAAAAGCGGAATAGGTGAGACCCCGCAGGAGCGACAGCGAAGCCACTGAAAAAGTAGTCACTTTATAAAAATGCTGTTTTTTAGGGGGTCAAATATGTCTCCCTACCAGTCTATCGTCGCTTAGAAGCGAATCTGGAGCCTCGTTTTTTAAACATCATTTTTCATCTCTAAAATGCTGGACTTTTTCAGTGGCCTCAGCGACAGCGACGAGGAGGCTTGCCTTCCGCCCGAGGAAAGCGAAGTCTTGCACGGAAATCGGGCAGCGGTATACCACGTGATCTAAATCCTATTGGTATATATTAACCTTTTTTCAAAAAGAAAAAAGACAAATTCCAATGAGAGAAATTATGCTAAAATAAGGATTAAACGAATCTTGTCGACATGTGACGGATTGTTTTAGAAGGAATTCTACAATATATGATAGAATTCATTATTATACAGCATTAGGAGGGGATCGTTTTGAGTTGGAAAACATCATGGGGAAAATGGAGCAGCTACTTACATCTGGACAAAGAAGTCAATGAACTTTTAGAGTCAATGAAAGACGACGAAAAGACCTTGGAAGACGCATTCTACAAAAACCTGGAATTCGGTACTGGTGGAATGAGGGGAGAAATCGGTCCCGGAACCAATCGAATGAACATCTATACAGTCAGAAAAGCCTCTGAAGGACTGGCGCGATACATAGAAGAGCAAGGTGAAGAGGCTAAAAACCGAGGAGTTGTAATCGCTTACGACTCCCGTTATAAATCACCTGAATTTGCCATGGAGTCAGCGAAGACCCTGGCAACCCACGGAATCCAAACATATGTCTTCGATGAATTGAAACCGACACCGGAGCTTTCATTTGCCCTCCGGCAGCTAAAGGCCTTCTCCGGTATCGTGGTGACTGCCAGCCATAATCCGCCTGAATACAATGGGTATAAAGTGTACGGGGAAGATGGTGCTCAACTTCCTCCACATGTAGCGGATGCAGTGATCGAAAAAGTGAACGCCGTTGAAAACGAACTTGAAATCCATGTTCAGACCGAAGAAGAATTAAAATCAGCCGGCCTGATTAAAATGATCGGGGAAGACATCGACCAATCCTACCTGGAACATTTGATTTCGATTTCCGAGAAGCCTCAGGTCGCCAAGGAAACCGATTTGAAAATCGTATTCTCCCCACTGCATGGCACTGCCTTGAAGATGGCAGAAAAAGGGTTGAAGGCATTAGGGTATGAGCAAGTTCACATTGTAAGGGAACAGGCAGTCCCTGATCCTGAGTTTACAACAGTGAAGTCTCCGAACCCTGAAGATAAAGCGGCATTTGAATACAGCATCCGTGACGGGAAGGAAATCGACGCGGATATCCTGATTGCGACAGATCCCGATGCAGACCGGTTAGGTGTAGCGGTAAAAGGGGAAACAGGCGAGTATATCCTCCTTACCGGAAACCAGACAGGTGCCATCCTCCTGGATTATATCCTTGGCCGCAAACAGGAAAAGAACATGATCCCTGAGAACGGCCGGGTATTCAAAACCATCGTGACATCCGAATTGGGTCGTAAAGTCGCTGAGCATTATGGTGCTTCAGTCGAGGATGTACTGACTGGTTTTAAATTCATCGGTGAAAAAATCAAGCAATACGAACAGACAGGTGAGTATTCATTCTTATTCGGATATGAAGAGAGCTATGGTTACCTAATCGGCGACTTCGCCCGTGATAAGGATGCCATTCAAGCAGTATTGATGGCAGCAGAAGCGGCTGCATATTATAAAAAAGAGGGCAAAACGCTATACAATGTCTTGCATGATTTATTCGAAAAACACGGATTCTACCAGGAAGGACTGAAGAGTCTGACCCTTAAAGGAAAAGAAGGGGCCGAACAAATTCAGGGGATCCTGAAGGACTTCAGGAATGAACCGTTAAAAGAAGTGGCAGGCTTACGTGTGGTTTCTTCAGAGGACTACAAAATAAGTAAGAAAGTGGATTTGGTATCCGGGGAGGAAACCTCCATTCATCTGCCTTCTTCCAATGTGTTGAAATATCATCTTGAAGATGGATCTTGGATTTGTCTCCGTCCATCAGGAACCGAGCCGAAGATCAAGTTCTATTTCAGCGTGATCGGTGAGACCGAAAGCGAAAGCGATGATAAATTACAAGCTCTGCAAGATGCCATCATGGCGAAAGTCGAGACGATGATCCGTTCGTCTGTAGGGAAGGCGTAAACCTTTTTATCTTTCTAAAACAAGAGATGTGTTCCTGCATCTCTTGTTTTTTGGATTGTGATGAGAACATGTGTTTTCGGTCAAAGGTCGTAGAATAGTATCATTCTTTTTGATAATACCGGATTTATGTGAAATCTATATAATAGTAATATAGGATCGGAGAGGAAGATGAATATGAATGCTGAATCCCTTTCAAATATCGGACTTTTGAAAGAAATAGCCGAGTTGCTGAATAACGAAACAGAGCTTGATTCCATGCTTTCAGGTGCATTGAAGAAGCTGATCAGGGGTTCAAGCTTTACAACAGGGTGGATCTTTTTCATTGAAAAAGAAGGCAGCCACGAGCTTGTTTCTTATGAGAATCTGCCGGAATCCCTCTCAGACCGTAAATGTGAGCCGATGAAAAAGGGTGGGTGCTGGTGTGTAAATCGATTTCGCAAAGGTAAACTCACCAAGGCGTCCAATATTATTGAATGTCAGCGGATCGAGCTGGCCATCGAAGAGAACAGGGAAGATACAGATGATATTACGCATCATGCGACGGTCCCCCTGCAGTCCGGGGATGAGTCCTTTGGGTTATTGAATGTGGCAGCACCGAACAAGACCCACTTCACAACAGACGAACTGGCGCTTCTTGAATCGGTTGCCTTCCAAATCGGATCCGCCATCAAGCGCATTCTGCTCACGAAAAAAGAGCAGGAAGTGGCATTGATCGGAGAAAGGAACCGGCTGGCCAGAGATCTTCATGATTCGGTCAATCAATTGTTATTCTCCCTTACGCTAACGGCAAGGGGAGGTACAGAAATGACCGAAGATGAAGAAGTAAAGGATACGTTCAAAACGATTCAAGGGATGGCTCAGGAAGCATTATCGGAAATGAGGGCCCTCATCTGGCAATTGCGACCCCATGGACTTGAGAATGGAGTTGTAGAAGCGGCCAAAGGATACGCAGAGATGCTTGGATTAACCTTGGAAACGAAAGTGGAAGGAGTCATTTCTTTAAGTTCTAAAATAGAAGAAGTGCTGTGGCGTGTGAGTCAGGAAGCACTGAATAATTGTAAAAAGCATTCCGGGGAGAAACACATCCTCTATACATTGAAAAGTGAGTTGCAATCCATTCATCTGGCGATTGAAGATAGAGGATACGGATTTCAATATGATGGAAAGCAGTCCCTGCCTTCAGTAGGGATCCAAAGTATGAAAGAACGTGTGAAAAGCATTGGTGGTACGTTGACAATCGACAGTCAGCTTGGAAGGGGAACCGTCATACAGGTTCGATTACCGTATTAGGAGGTGCCGGGTAAATGATTAGAGTATTGATAGCAGATGATCACCACGTCGTGCGGAGAGGATTGGTTTTCTTTTTGAAAACACAAAAGGACTTGGATATTGTCGGTGAAGCGAAGGATGGGCAAGAGGCCGTCCGAATGGCTGGAACCTTGAAACCCGACATCATTCTAATGGATCTGATGATGCCGGTCATGGACGGGATCCAGGCGACCAGGGAAATCAAAAAGAAGTATCCGGACATTCAAATTCTGATACTGACGAGCTTTTCCGACCAGAATCACGTGATTCCCGCTATAGAAGCAGGAGCGGCTGGATATCAGTTAAAGGACATTGAACCCGATGAATTAGTGAGTGGAATCCGAAAACTCCTATCGGGTGAAAATTCTCTTCACCCGAAAGCAACCAATCATTTACTGACGAGGATTACAAAGCAAGAGCCTCCACATAAAATTCATGAACTGACCAAACGGGAGAAGGATGTTTTGATTGAGCTGACGAAAGGGAAGAGTAATAAAGAGATTGCTTCAAGCCTCTATATTACGGAAAAAACCGTCAAGACCCATATTTCGAACATTTTTTCCAAGCTGGAAGTGTCAGACCGGACACAAGCGGCACTCTATGCCGTGAAGCATCAGTTGACAAAAAATTAATCTGGAAAGGATTTTTATATCATGAACATCGTAATTATTAACGGAAGCCCGAGAAAACGAGGACGTACTGGAATTGCGTCAAGATTCATTGCAAGGACATATGACTGTGATTTTATTGACTTAAGTGATGGCTCTCTTCCACTGTACACGGGAGAACAAGAGCAATCTAAGGTTACAGCCGTTCAGTCACTTAAGCAAAAAGTGAAAGATACGGACGCCGTCATTTTAGCTTCCCCGGAATATCACAGCGGTATGAGCGGAGCACTCAAAAACGCACTCGATTTCTTAAGCAGTGAGCAATTCGCCCATAAACCTGTTGCGCTACTTGCATGTGCAGGCGGAGGGAAAGGCGGTATCAACTGCTTGAATAATCTTCGTATCGTCGGTCGGGGAGTGTATGCAAATGTCATTCCGAAACAGCTTGTTCTTGATCCCCACTGCTTTGATTATGAAAGTGATGGGCTATTAGAGGAACCAGCAAAGTTAGTGGATGACCTGATGAGGGAACTAAAGGTGTATGTCAAAGCGGCTGAACTGGTAAAAACTGAAATTTCGTCCCATTGATGAAAAATCGGCATTTTGCCGGTTTTTTTATTTGATATTGTATCTAAAATAATTTTGGAAATAAATAAAAGCTGATCCAATAGCGCATACTAATTGGATCAGCCAGGTGGAATTCTCTTTTTGTTACATCTCTGCAAAGGTTTCCTGGAGTGGTTGCTCGACACTATAGGTGAAGTTTGCATGTTCGATATATCGTAAAAGCGTATAGAGATTACGCTCTACAACCGTGTAATCATTTGAAAAATGATACGCATGTAAGAAATGTTCAATTCTTTTTGAAAGAAGGTCATCCTTCGTTCTCACCATAAGGATCAACAGGTTATCCCATTCTGATCGGTGAGTGTAATACAAGGCCCGATCGTAATCGACTTTGTTCACTTGGTTTCCCTCCTTCTGAAGGGGTACTCCTATTGTATGGAGAAAACCGTTATTATTTCTCTGTAAAAGTTGGTACTGTTGCAAATGCTCGTTTTCCTTCTATTGGGTGAATAAAAACGCCTGATTAATTCATCCTATGTAATGAAACGTAAACTGAGGTGATGAAAATGAAGAAAGCAATCGTGATAGTATCAACTGTATTTTTTCTAGTATTTTCAAATCAGGCGCATGCCGAGCAGTCGGATTACAAGAAGTTTGGACGCATTGCGACAGCAGTCATCAAAGAGGACTATCCCGGGCAGCCTGTAAAGGATTATCAGTACCAGGGACGTCAGAAATTGACGGAGAACAAAGTATCTGATGCCTTTGAATTTACCGTGCAAGAAAACAATGCAGAGAAAAAGGTCGTTGTCATCGTGGTACACGATCTAGACAATGAAAAGGTACTCAACATCTCGGTGAAGGAATAACGGGAACAGATGAAGTCTTCTTTGATTAAGGAGGCTTTTTTTGTTTATAGGTGAGACTGGCCATTTCCCCATAAAACCTGCACACGCATACCTATATGTACAATAAACTAAAGTATTACCTGCAAATTCACCACCAATTTGCTAAAATGAAATCATACATAAATCGTTTTGATTCTGAAAGGGGATCTTTGTTCCGATGTGATGCTGTTCTTTTCTTACCTATATATAAACTAAAATAAAGGGAGGAAGAGATATGCATTCCAATGCATTTAGAAATCTGTGGTTCGGTCAGGCATTGGCCAATATGGGGGATGTTTTCTATATCGTAGGGTTGATCTCCCTTGTATACAACATAACCGGTTCTGCTATTTACATGACGGCTGTTCCTTTAATCATCACCTTTTCACGATTCATCAGCAGTATGGCAGCGCCTTTGTTGTTGAATCGTACACAGATGAGGAGCTTAATCGCGTATTCGCAAATGGGAAAGACCTTTTTTTTATGCGTGTTCCTCCTAATGATGGTACTGGGTATGGGAAATGTGTGGATCTATCTCGTTTGCGCCAGTATCATTTCATTTTTGGATGGTTGGGCACTCCCGGCGAGGAACTCATATGTGCCTTTCCTGGTGAAGCGGGAAGAACTGATGGGAGCGAATGGCTTTCTCTCTACCGTCGATCAGACGATTCAATTTTCGAGCTGGGCATTGGGCGGAATGCTTTTAGCGGTTCTGAATGCGACGAATCTTTTTATTGTGGTGATCCTCTTGTTCCTGGCCAGCACCTTTTTTATGCTGAAGCTGCCGGTCATTCCAAGTAGCACGCTTGAAGTTCGCAAGATTTGGTGGCAGGAGCTTGGGGAAGGATGGTCACAGGTTAAAAGTCGGAAAGGGCTGATTCCCGTTTTTTGGATATACGGGCTGGAGTCGATTTCAGGGACCGTCTGGATCGCGGCTGTTCTTTATTTGTATGTGGATCTCTTACTTCAGCGGGGTGAAGAGTGGTGGGGATTCATCAACTCAAGCTTCTTTGTCGGATTGGTCCTTGCCTCGTATCTCATATTTAAGCTGCATGGCATTTTTTCAAAACACCGGCAAAAGTGGCTCCCCTACTGTATGATCGTCACTTCAGGTGTCACCCTTGTATTTGCCTGGAATAAAATTGCCGTGATGGCACTTATCTTGTCGTTTGTGTTCGGGTTGTTTGATCAGATTAAGAATGTTGTGCTGCAGACGTATCTACAGGAGAGTGCGCCACCTGAGGAGCTCGGGAAGATTTATGCTGCACAAGGGGCATTAACCACTCTCTTGTTCGGCTTATCGTCAGTGGGGGTCGGACTTCTCCTGGAAGTCATGAGTGTTTCAATGGTTTTCACATGGTCTGCACTCCTCTTACTCACTACGCTCATCCCAGTTAAAATACTGCATAAGAATCTGAATACGTGAGGTGGATAAGAAGGCTGTTCCCTGGATTAGGGGACAGCCTTTTTAGGTTATGCTCGTCGGGCCTGCCCAACCCGGCTCCGCTTTTCTATTGTCCAGCTCCAGGGGCTTGGGGCTCGAGGTCATAAGCTAAATGATCCAAGAAGGCAAAGAGCCGCCTTCTCGGCTCATTCATCTTATGCTTGTCGCCCCAGTGCGAGCCCCTTCCGCTTTTCTAATTGTCCAGCTCCGCCGGGTAGTCCCTCGAGGTCATAAGCTAAATCGACCAAAAAGGCAAAGAGCGCCTTTCTGGCCAATTCATCTTATGCTTGTCGGGCCTGCCCAACCCGGCTCCGCTTTTCTTTTCATCAAATCCCCATTGTCTTCATACATTTAGATAAGAGTATAAAGAGGGGGATGGAGATGAATTTAGAGGAGCAGAAGAATTTGCAGAATGCGATAGGGGAAATTACTGAGATTGCAGCCGGGTTTGGTCTGGATTTTTATCCGATGCGTTATGAGATTTGTCCTGCTGAGATTATATATACATTTGGGGCTTATGGGATGCCGACACGGTTTTCGCACTGGAGTTTCGGGAAGCAGTTCCATAAGATGAAGCTGCAGTATGATTTGGGTTTGAGTAAAATATATGAGCTTGTGATCAATTCCGATCCTTGTTATGCGTTTTTGCTGGATTCGAATTCCCTCATACAGAATAAATTGATTGTGGCTCACGTTCTGGCACACTGTGATTTCTTTAAAAACAATGTTCGGTTCCAGAATACGAAGCGGGATATGGTGGAAAGTATGGCAGCTACGGCTGAACGTGTGCGCAGGTATGAGATCGAACATGGGAAGCAGGAAGTCGAGAATTTCCTCGATGCGGTCCTTGCCGTGGATGAACACATCGATCCTTCACTTATGCGACCGAAGCTGTCGTGGACGCTGGATGATGTGGAGTGGGAAGAAGAAGAAGTGAGCCATACATCTCCATATGATGATCTATGGTCATTGGATGAAAAACCAAAGAGCAGGGAAAAGAAGAAAGTGAAGAAAAAGTTTCCACCGCAGCCGGAAAAGGACATCCTTCTTTTCATCGAGCAGTACAGCAGGGAATTGTCGGACTGGCAGCGGGATATATTGACGATGATGAGGGAAGAAATGCTGTATTTCTGGCCACAGCTTGAAACGAAGATCATGAATGAAGGGTGGGCCTCGTATTGGCACCAGCGGATCATTCGTGAAATGGATCTGACAAGTGGTGAATCGATCGAGTTTGCCAAGTTGAATGCTGGTGTCGTACAGCCGTCACGTACACAAATCAATCCATATTATCTAGGTCTGAAGATTTTCGAAGATATTGAGGATCGGTTCGATAATCCGACAGAAGAGATGAAAAAGCGGGGGATAAAGCCGAATTCGGGACGTGAAAAAATGTTTGAAGTGCGGGAAATCGAATCGGATATCTCCTTCTTACGAAACTATTTAACGAAGGAACTGGTGATGAGAGAGGATATGTATCTGTTCCAAAAACAGGGGAAGGATTATAAAATTGTCGATAAAGAATGGACCCATGTTCGGGATCAGCTCGTGGGTATGAGGGTGAATGGCGGTTTCCCTTACATCACCGTGAATGACGGGGACTACATGAAGAGCGGGGAGCTCTATCTTAAGCACTGGTTTGAAGATGTTGAGCTTGATATTAAATATTTAGAAAAGGTTTTACCTTATTTGCACCAGCTCTGGGGAAGACCGGTCCATATCGAAACCCATGTGGAGAACCGGGATATGCTATTTACGTATGACGGAAGGAGCGTCCAGCGAAAATATCTTTAATATACCGGGAGTCGCATTAGGAAGAAGAATCCTGAGGCGGCCCTTTTTTTGTTCTAAAAATGATGGACGGGTTTATACAATGTAGAGTAGGCACTTATTGAAGAGGAGGAGATAGGATGGCGGATGTTGAAGTATTTATCGGTGATTTGACCGACCGGACATTCCATTATGAGGGGGGAGACTGGAATCATAATTATCCGAAACGGATCAGTCCGTTCTTTCCTAAAGGGTATGAATTGTTTTTCGTCCTGTTGGATGGCATTTACTATAAAAAATTCGAAGGCAGGCAGACAGACTGGGGGAGCCACACGTGCCTGATGTATCCTGATGAAATGCTGTCGGTGCTGGAAGACTACTATAAGAAAGAGCAGGATAATAAAGAGGTGCAGCAATTGTTTCAATTCATCAAGAAGCTGGACCATGGACGGCAATACGGATTAGTGGCATGCGAGATGTCATGACGTGAAAAGGACAAACTGCGATTCTGGCAGCTTGTCCTTTATTGATTCAGCCCCAGTGCGAGCTCCTTCATCTTATGCTTGTCGCCTCTGAGCAAGCCGCCTCCGCTTTTCGGGATGTCCAGCTCCGGCGGCTAGAGGCTCGAGGTCATAAGCTAAATGGTCCAAGAAGGCAAAAACGGCCTTCTCGGCCCATTCATCTTATGCTTGTCGCCTCTGACCAAGCCGCCTCCGCTTTTCGGGATGTCCAGCTCCGGCGGCTAGAGGCTCGAGGTCATAAGCTAAATGGTCCAAGAAGGCAAATAGCCGCCTTCTGCGCCCATTCATCTTACGCTTGTCGCCTCTGACCAAGCCGCCTCCGCTTTTCTGTTTTTCTATCCGGAAAGCGGGTATGGAGTCTTTCTGTGAAGTATAGAAACGATTTTTGAAAGATGGGACTTTGGATGAACGTATAAATAAACGTGAAAACGAAGACGGGACCGGAGAGGAGAAGACCGATCAGTAAGACGGTGCACTCGCATATGATCCGGACTCTGCTGATGGAAAGATTGGTCAGGTCTGAAATGGTGAGCATAAATCCGTCCCTTGGTCCCGTTCCAAGATGTGCAGCAGAATACAACCCGCCTCCAACCCCCATCAACAGAATGGCAGACAGGAGAATCAGGATATCGATAACGGGACCCGTTTGTGGAGGCAGCAAATCATAAAAAAGAAAAAAGTCAACGAGCATGCCGACCATTACTCCATTCAGGATGGTTCCGATTTGAATATATTTCCCTTTCAACATAAGCGTGCCTGCTATGAGAGTGGCACCGACAATGATATTCCATGTTCCGATGGTCAGCCCGAACTTATCGAACAGGGCGATATTTAATACATCCCATGGGTGGATGCCTAAGTATTGAACTTTAATGGACATGCTGATCCCATAGCTGAAAATAAGTAACCCGATTACAAAATAGCTGATTTGCCAATAGATTTTCATTGTTTCTCCTTTTATCTGCCTGTCATCTCTACTCTAACATTATTTTACAATGAAACGGTTTATGATGAAATGGTCCTTTTTTCATTCTGTTTGTCATAAATGGGGAATGGGACAATCTGACAAATTGTCGTTGATTCTTGTTTATACCGGTTTCTCCAAGGGGTATGGTCTAGTATGACAAGAAAAGGGGGAATAAGATGCAAACAGTGAAGTATGCTTGGAAAACGTTATGGGGGTGGCATGGTGATGTATTGGAGACCTTCAGGTTTTTCACATCAGGAAGTACTCCAGCTGGGGGGGCTGGGGTAAATGCTGGGGTGCAGACGGATCGTTCTCCAGAACCTTCTGCAAATCCCGGACAAAAAATCGGGTTTGTTTTAGGGCCGCTTTTATTCTTTCTCACCATCCTGTTCTTTTCTCCTGAAGGATTGTCCAAAGAAGCAGTGGGGGTCCTTGGGGGAACAGTATGGATCGCGATTTGGTGGATTACGGAAGCGATCCCGATACCGGCTACATCCCTTCTTCCGATTATTCTGTTTCCCGTTACCGGGGCACTGCAGTCAGGGGATGTCACATCTGCTTATGGGGATGGGACCATCTTTTTGTTTATGGGCGGGTTCATCATAGCGATTGCCATGGAAAAATGGAACTTACATAAGCGCATCGCCATGAACATCATCCTGCTGATTGGGACGAGTACGGAACGGATTGTTCTGGGGTTCATGCTTGCTACGGGGTTTCTGTCCATGTGGATTTCGAACACGGCAACGGCCATGATGATGCTGCCGATCGGAACCGCCGTGATTTACCAGGTGAATGAAAGCTTAAAGAAGGAGGGAGCGAATAGAACAGGGCACTTCAGTAAAGTCATCATGCTGGGGATTGCCTATAGTGCATCGATCGGAGGATTAGGGACATTAATTGGAACGCCTCCGAACACCATATTCGCTGCAGTTGTGAAACAACTGTATGGTATCGATTTCTCCTTTGCCAAGTGGATGCTGTTCGGAGTCCCCCTTGCAGCCATTCTTCTCATCGCTACGTGGTGGTATCTCATTAAAGTGGCGTTTCCTTTGAAAATAAAAGAATTGCCGGGGGGAAGGGAAATCGTCGAAAAGGAAAACCGCTCCCTCGGGCGCATTTCATTTGAGGAAAAGCTCGTTCTCACTGTCTTTACAGTCACTGCCCTATGCTGGATCACACGTTCCTTCTTATTGAACCAGTGGATCCCTGCTTTAGATGACACGATCATTGCCATGACTGGGGCACTTGTCCTTTTCCTTCTTCCGGGAAGAAAAGAGGCAAGGTTGATCAATTGGGAGGATGCGAAGAAGCTGCCATGGGGAATCCTGCTTCTATTCGGGGGAGGACTTGCCATTGCCAAAGGGTTCAAGGAAACGGGCTTGGCGGAATGGATCGGAAAACAGTTGACGGTACTTGAAGGGGTCTCCTTCATTATCATCCTTGCAGCTGTGACCACTTTTGTTATATTCCTGACGGAAATCACGTCCAATACGGCTACAGCCACGATGATGTTTCCGATTATGGCAGCGTTGGCTGCTGCTTTGGACGTTCATCCCTACAGCCTGATGGTAGCCGCCGGGCTTGCTGCATCCTGTGCTTTCATGCTGCCGGTTGCAACTCCTCCGAACGCCGTTGTATTCGGGTCTGGCTATATCAAAATGGGGGATATGGTGAAAGCAGGAGTCTGGTTGAATTTGATCAGTATTGTGTTTATCACTCTATTAATTTATTTTGTGATGCCGCTCGTGTGGGGAGTGGACCTTGGTGCATTTCCTGAGCATTTAAAGTAAAAAATCGGATCAGGTTTCTGATCCGATTTTTCTGTGCAGAATTACTGGGCTGTATATCCACCATCCAACACTACGGCTTGACCGGTTACACCCTTTGCTTTGTCACTTGCAAGGAAGATGGTGTAGTCCGCAATTTCTTCTACTGATAGCAATCGTTTTTGTGGAACAAGGGGATAAATGACATCCTCCAATACTTTTTCAAGCTCCACACCACGGGTGGTGGAGATATCTTTCAGCTGGTTACGGACAAGGGGGGTATCCACGTAACCAGGACACATAGCATTGACTGTAATCCCGTGTTCAGCACCCTCTAAGGCAGAGACTTTTGTCAACCCGATGACACCATGCTTCGCGCTATTATAGGCAGCTTTTCCGGCAAACCCAATCAGGCCATTAATGGATGCCATATTGATGATCCGACCGAACTTCTGCTTTTTCATATGTGGAAAAGCAAATTTTGTTGCGATGAATGGGGCGGTCAGCATGATTTTGATTAATAGTTCGAACTTTTCAATCGGGAAGTCCTCAATGGGGGAAACATGTTGAAGCCCTGCGTTATTGATCAGGACATCGATTCGTCCGTAATGTTCTACCGTCTTATCAATTCCGGCCTTCACGTCTTCTTCACTTGTTACGTCGCATTTAATGCCAAGGCATTCGAACCCTCTGCTCTTTAGTTCATCTACCGCTTCATCCAATCCTTCTTGATTGATATCGGACAGAACGACCTTTGCACCATTTTGAGCAAAATGCTCCCCGATTTCAAATCCGATCCCTCTTGCAGCACCAGTAATAAATACCACTTTGTCATTGACCATTTTGATTTCCTCCTCGAATTAGTAAATTCCCAAATTGGCTAGGATGATTGAGACGATTTCCGCGATTGTCGGAATAAGCAACCCGACAACGGCAACATCTAGATATGAATCTTTATGAGTAAGTCCTGTTACGGCAAATAGGGTAAGGAGAGCGCCATTATGAGGCAGAATCGATGCGCCGGAAGAGATGGAAGCAATTCGGTGGAATGCTTCTGCGCTGATTCCGTTTGTCTGTGAAAGCTCATAGTATTTATCTCCCAACGCTTCCAGGGCAATTCCCATCCCTCCGGACGCAGAACCCGTTATGGCAGCCAATGTTTGAACAGCGATTGCTTCTGAAATCACCGGATTCCCTTTGATGCCCAGGATGAGTTTCGTTAACGTCTTGAAACCGGGTGCCGCTGTAACGACAGCCCCAAACCCGACTGCGGCACTTGTATTGATCACGGCCATAACCGATCCTTTGGCCCCTTCATTGACAGCAGGAATGAATTTCTTATAATGTTTGAAATTAATAAGTAATATTGAAAGGATTCCGACAAGAAGGGCAGTCAGGATGTTCCACTTGAACACATTCAATGTAACGACGACGATGACAAGTGGCAGAAACGATAGATAGAAGTTTGGAAGCTCTGATTCTTTAATTTCTTTCACATCATTTCCGCCCTTAGGCTCAGTGAATGCATCTCCCTTACTTGAGAATTGCTTTTGACGCCATCTTAAATAAAAGTACCCTCCAACCGCCATGATTAATCCCCCGATAATCCCGATGATGGGAGCGGCAGTAGGTGAAGTCTTGAAGTAATCGATCGGTATCAGGTTCTGGATCTGTGGTGTCCCCGGGATTGCGGTCATGGTAAAAGTGAAAGCACCTAATACAAAGGTTGGCGGCAGTAATTTCCGCGTAATATCCGCTTCTCTGAACATGGCAATCGCAAGTGGATAGATGGCAAACACCACCACGAATAGGCTTACACCTCCATATGTCAATACCGCTGCAGCAATCAATACTCCCAGGATGGCCCGGTCTTTCCCGATAATGTTAGTGATTTTGTATGCAACGGATTGGGCGGCACCTACATCCTCCATCAACTTTCCGAAGATGGCCCCAAAAAGGAATACAGGAAACCATTCTTTTGCAAAGTCCACAAATCCTGTCATATACGTTTCTGTATAGGCCGGTAGCAGATCTAGACCACTCATTAACGCAACCAAACCTGCAACTAACGGCGCGATCCAGATGATCGACCAGCCTAGATACGCTAAAACCATAAGCAGGATTAATCCAACGATGATGCTAGTCATAATTCACCTCTTAACTATATATTTCCGCTTATTTTTCCATTTGTGAAAAGATTTATTCTTTGCTGACGTCTTGAGGAACAAAAAAAACGAACGGCCTCTTAGTGAGACTCGTTCGTTTCAAAAGTATTCTTTTTCATTTTAGTGACTTCCAGATACTGAATATGGTGACCGTCGATCTCTTTGACTTTAAAGCAATAGCCTTGTTCTTCGATCTTATCTTCAGGCTTGACTTCATATTTTTGAGTTAGGAACCAGCCGCCGATTGTATCGACTTCCTCCTCTTCAATCGAGATGCCCAGAAGGTCATTCACATCTTCAATGAGCATGACGGCGTCGAAAATATAATGATCTTCTTTTATCTTCTGGACTTCAGGAATTTCATCGATATCGAATTCATCCCGGATTTCACCGACGATTTCTTCGATGATGTCCTCCACCGTAACCAGGCCTGCCGTTCCGCCGTATTCATCAAGAAGGACGGCCATCGGGGAGCGTTCTTTTTGCAACTTGAGGAGCAGGGCTTTAATCGGGATGGTTTCAATGACGCGGATGACGGGCTTAATGAAGGAGGTCACGTCTTCATGCTCGCTTTTATGATTCACGAGGGTCGTTAAGAGTTCCTTCACATTCACAACCCCAAGGATATTGTCCTTATCACCATCCACCACAGGGTATCTCGTATACCGCTCTTCCTTAATGACCGATAATACTTCATCAATGGTGGATTCTGCGGATAGCGTCACAATGTTTGTCCGGGGGACCATGATTTCCTTGGCGATGCGCTCGTCGAATTCAAATATTTTATTCACATACTTGAATTCAGATGAGTTGATTTCACCGCTCTTATAGCTATCGGAAAGAATGATTCTGAGCTCTTCTTCCGAATGGGCGATTTCATGCTCTGAGGCCGGTTTCAAACCGAACATCCCCGTAAACACGCGTGCCGAACTATTCAAGGTCCAAATAAATGGATAAGCAATCCGGTAGAACCAAATGAGAGGCTTGGCAAATAATAAGGTGATTTTCTCAGCTTTTTGGATGGCAAATGTCTTCGGTGCCAATTCCCCTATCACCACATGCAAGAAGGTAATGACAGAAAAAGCCAGTGCAAATGAAATTATGCTTGAAATGGACGGGTTTAAATCAAACTTTTCAAATGCAGGGTGAAGCAGCGTTTCAATGGTTGGCTCTCCTAACCACCCAAGTCCAAGGGAGGTGATGGTAATCCCCAACTGACAGGCAGAAAGGTATTCATCCAGATGGGAAATGACCCTTTTCGCAGCAACAGCGGTTTGATTTCCTTCAGAGACCAACTGATCGATTCTCGAACCCCTCACTTTCACAATGGCAAATTCAGAAGCGACGAAGAACGCTGTCAATCCAATTAGCAGGGCAATAAGTAGTAAATTAATTAAAATATCCAAGTAGTAGAAGTCAAAAGAACGGGAAGTTGTCCCTTTCTTTCGCTTCAATCACCTCCTGTATAAAATAGTCATGATAACGTAAGAATTGAGGGACGAATGCCACTTGAAATCCTTTCGCATTGAGTATATCCTTTTAACGTATTACATTCCTATCCCATTTCGTTTGTCCGTTTGTCATTGAAATGCAACACGCATTGGGTTATTCTGAAATATAACGATTAACTGGAATGATTCATGATTTCATCATAGTGAATATTTAAGAACAATACAATCATTTAGGATTCAAGACACTGGATAGTTGGAAAGGAGGACGATCATGGCAGACGTATTTAATCAAGGGTTTGTTGTAGCCCTTATCATTGCCTTTTCCGTTTATGTCACTTTAAGAGGAGTAGCTATTTTCTTCGGCAAAGCAGGAAAAGGGTATCTTGAAAACCTTCAATCACAAACAGGACGGTTATACCTGCAATTAATTGGCGGTTATTATATATTATCAGGTGTATTGGGCCTGCTTATTCCACGATTAGACTGGAAAACAGAAGACATCTACTTCGCCATCGCCATCTTCGCCATTACATCCGTTGTGTTCTGGGTAACACTTGACCTCTTCATAAAGCGCGAGCGTAAAAGGCTTCAACAAAATTAATCCTTCAGCGAGCTCCGGAATTAGTGTCCGGGGTTTTTTTATGTTCAAAGATCGGCTTCCGGAGTCTCCCTTGCCATAGAGTGCGTACCATATTTTTGCTTAATGGGAGCGACGGTACGTATAATATTAAATAGTATTTATGTACTTAGAAGAAGAATCGAAAGTGAGGGATATCATGTGGGTCACGATCACAGTCACGGCCACAACCAAAATAAAAAAGCTTTATTAATCAGCTTTCTTTTCATTTTTACTTTTATGATTGTTGAAGTGGTGGGGGGAGTGGTTACTAATAGTCTCGCCCTTCTTTCAGATGCAGGGCATATGCTTAGTGATGCAGCGGCACTTGGCCTTAGTCTCGCCGCTTTCTATATAGGGGAGAAGGCGTCGGATTTGGGGAAGACTTACGGGTACAAACGTTTTGAAATCGTAGCTGCTTTCCTGAACGGGATCACCCTGATTCTGGTTTCCCTTTATATTTTCTGGGAAGCTTACCGCCGCTTCATCGACACTCCCACAGTATCACCCGGTATGATGGTCATCGCCGTAATCGGCTTGATTGTGAACATTATTGTCGCCTGGATCCTGATGAAAGGGGACAAGGAACATAACTTGAATGTCCGCAGTGCGTTCCTTCATGTACTGGGGGATATGCTCGGATCAGTCGGGGCCATCATTGCGGGTCTTCTCATTTACTTCTTTGACTGGAATCTGGCAGACCCGATTGCTTCTGTCATCGTAGCGATTCTTATTGTCATCTCCGGATGGAGGGTGACAAAGGATTCCATTCATATCTTAATGGAAGGTTCTCCGGGGGATGTTGATATGGAAGAGGTGTCCAAGAGCCTGTCTCAGGTACCGGGAGTCATGGAAGTCCATGATCTGCATGTGTGGTCCATCACTTCGGATTTTAAAGCTTTAAGCTGCCATGTCGTCGTAGGGGATGAAGTAAATCGGGATACTATCTTAATGCAGCTGTCAGCTTTTCTAGAACAAGAGTTTGAGATTCATCACTCTACCATCCAAGTGGAAGGGAAAAACGTGCTTGGGGGGCATCATCATAGTTGTACATGATCAGTTGGGAATATTATGCATTCATTTTCTCTAATGATTGTAATGAAGGGTTCTTTTAATAGATGATTCAAGAAAAATGGAAAACGAATGTTTATGTCTCTCCATGATTGGGGTATATCCTCAACTGGAGGGATGAACATGCTACATCAAGAAACGAAATCAGAACAGAACAAAACACCCGAATTAAAAAAAGACTTTTATATACAACAATTATTGAGGATCGGCGTCTATAAATCGTTCGGGAAGCAGCTTTATGAACTTTCAATGGATGAATTGCAGGATGTTTACCTTGAATATTATGTTGGTGGAGATATAGCTCAATAAAAAGACGACCCTTTAAAGAAAGGATCGTCTTTTTTGTGCGAGCGTTTAAGGAACATCATGTCCCATGGAAGTCTGCAGGATTTCAAACCATTGATCATGGTCCAAATGGATGGAAAGAGAGTCGATTGCATGTTGGATCCGTTCTTTCTTACCTGAACCGACGATCGGCATGATGTTGGCCGGATGGTTAAGCAGCCAGGCATATAGGACCTGGTCGATCCCCGTCGCTCCTGTTTCCTCCTGCACTTTCTTTAAGGTATGTTGAAGACGGACAGCTTTCCTATCTTCCCCTTTGAAGACCGCCCCGCCTGCCAGTGGTGACCAGGCCATGGGTGCCACACGCTTTTCCTGACAGAGGTTTAACGTGCCGTCTTCAAAGTTTTCCAGGTGGTAGGCGGATAATTCAATTTGGTTTGTAATCAATGGAAATGGTAAATAAGATTGAAGCAGATTCCACTGATGATCTTTAAAGTTGGAGACTCCAAAATGACGGACTTTCCCTTCTTCCTTTAATTGAGTGAAGGCTTCGGATACCTCGTGGCCATTCATGAAAGGATCCGGTCTGTGAATCAACAATAGATCAATGTAATCCGTCTTTAATTGTTGGAGAGAATGTTCAACCGAAGTGAGAATATGTTTTTTACTGGTGTTGTAGTGATGCGTCTTATGCTCCGGGCGATTGTCAGAAGGCAGGACAATGCCGCATTTTGTCACGATCTCCATCTTCTCCCGCAATGAAGGTTTAAGGGCAAGCGCCTCACCGAATAAGGTTTCGCACGTATAAGAACCATAAATATCGGCATGGTCAAACGTTGTGATTCCGTTTTCAATATTGTGTTGAATCAATGATAACGTATCTTCCTTGGACTGCTTCCAGTCTGAAAGTCTCCATAATCCATGAATGATCCTAGAGAATGATAAGTCTTCTGTCATTTGTATTCTTTGCATAGGTGAAACCTCTCTTCATATGGTATGTAGTTATACTTTCATAGTCATACTACATGTATATTACTATGTATTGAAAGGAAATAGAAATGATTGAACCTCTTCAGGATATCTTTAGTCATTGGGGAATGGATCCTACTTCCATGAAACCGCTACTTCTTCATCCGAATGTTATGAAAGTAAAGGCAGAAGGAAAGACCTTCTATTTGAAAAGAAGAGAGTATTTTTCCATTGAAAATCGAATGGAGGAGTTCTATCTAACCTCATATTTATTGAATCATCACCAGAACGTTGAATCTCCTATTTTAACTTCCTCACAAATTCCGTATGTAAAAGAAGGAGAACGAATCTATTCTTTATATGAAGCACTCGAAGGAACGCCATTGAAGAAATTTTCCATCGCCTCTCTCACAAATGCAGGAACATACCTTGCATCCCTGCATCTTATCCTTAAAGAATACCGGTGTCATAATGAAGTGAAGGGCTGGGAGATTGAACGGCATGTAAGAGAGTGGGTGAAGGAGCTTGGTTCTGAATCGATCGGGAGAAGGGGGCAAGGGATCCTATCGAGGATGAAGGGGTGTTGGAAACCCTATGAGTGTTTGCCCCAGCAATTCGTTCACAGCGACTACAATCCCGGGAATATTTTGATGCAGGGAGGAGAAGTGAGCGGGATCATTGATTTTGAACGGATCCGGACGGCACCCAGGATCACTGACATCGGCTACTTCCTCGCAGGGATGCTTAAAATGGTCCCAGAGGAGAAAAAAGATCATTCTATTAATTGGATCTTGGCTTTTATGAAAGGATATGAAAGCCAGGATCCTTTGACTGCAGGAGAGAAAAGGATCGTGCCTTCACTAGTCATTCTCTTTCTACTGCAATATGCCTTTTTTTACTTTCAACAAGGACATCCAGAAGCTGGTTCTTCCTGCATGGATTTCATCGAGAAACTGATTGGATCCGTTCATTTCCATGGAGTATTTCAATATGAGAAGGAAAAGCTTGAATAACCTTTCGTTCTATGGCAAAGTAGGGAGGAAGATAACGTTTAATTTCATATTCCACGTGTAGGGGGACCGGAGTGGCCGGTTGAGATTGTATCGTGTAGATACTGACCCTTTGAACCTGAACTGGCTGATACCAGCGTAGGAAACATTCTCTTAAACGATACATAACCTGTTTAACGATGCGTCCCGCGGCTGAAGCTTGGGGCGTTTTTTTGTTGTATCCCGGGCAATGCGTCTCAAACTGCCATTGGTTTACATTCATTCTCAATAATAAGCGAAGAATAATGGAATGAAACGTTACACCGCAAAAGATCGAAGGAGGAATCACCATGAAAAAATGGATGTTCCTCATCTGCTCTGTACTTCTTTTATCCGCCTGTAATGGGGGAAAAGATACAGCCGATGAGAAGAAGGACAATCTTAAAAAAGTAAGTGTCGTCCTCGACTGGACACCGAATACCAACCACACCGGATTATATGTAGCGAAAGAAAAAGGCTACTTCAAGGATCAGGGATTGGACGTAGACATCATCCTGCCCGGAGAAGCAGGTGCCGATCAGCTCGTTGCATCGGGGAAAGCCGAATTCGGTGTTGGATATCAGGAGGGTGTCACTCAAGCGAGGGTTCAGGATGTACCGATCGTATCCATCGCTGCCATTATTCAGCATAATACGTCAGGGTTTGCTTCCCCGAAGAGTAAGGGTATTACAAAACCAAAGGATTTTGAAGGGAAAAGCTATGGCGGCTGGGGGTCACCCGTGGAAAAAGCCGTTATGGATTCAATCATGAAGCAAGAAAACGCGGATGTGGAAAAAGTGAAATTCATAAATATGGGAGACACCGATTTCTTTACTGCCGTTAAACGCGACGTGGATTTCGCCTGGATTTATTATGGGTGGACAGGAATCGAAGCAGAACTTCGCGGAGAAGAGTTGAACATGATGTATGTGAAGGATTATTCCGATAAACTGGATTACTACACTCCAGTCCTCACAACAAATGAAAAAATGATCGATTCAGACCCTGAAACGGTCAAGGCATTCATGGCAGCTGCTTCCAAAGGGTATCAATATACGATTGACAACCCGAAAGAGGCGGGGGAGATTCTGTTGGATGCAGCTCCAGACCTTGATAAAGAATTAGTCATGAAGAGTCAGGAGTGGCTCGCACCCAGATATAAAGATGATGCTGATCGATGGGGAGAGCAGAAACTGGAAGTCTGGGAGAACTATGCGTCATGGATGTATAAAAATGATTTATTAGATAAGAAACTCGAAAGCAAGAAAGCATTCACGAATGAATTCTTACCAAAATAAGGGGTGAACAAAATGGGGAACGCACTTGTAAGTATACAAATCATTCCGAAGACAAAGAACGGTGAAGATGTGATTCCATATGTGGATGAAGCGATCGCAATCATCGAAAAATCGGGAATACGATATGAAGTCCATCCTTTGGAAACGACGATGGAGGGGAATCTGTCACAATTATTCAAGGTGATTGAACAAATGAATGAACGAATGATTGAAATGGGAAGCAAAAACGTCATTTCCCAAATCAAAGTATTGTACCAGCCGGATGGGATCGAAATGAACGACTTAACGGAGAAATATAAAGGATGAGAACTTGGATTTCAAAAGGATGGAGACCCTTCTTGGTCCTCATCCTTTTATTCATTATCTGGGAAGTTGTTATTAACGTATTTGAGGTGCCAGCCTGGCTGATGCCGTCGCCTTCAGAGATATGGGAAGAAGGAATGGCTTCGTGGTCTGAGTTCAAGGGACATTTCTCATCAACGGCATTGCTGACAATCACAGGGTTTGCGATTGGCTGTTCAATTGGACTCGTGACAGCGGTCATACTGCATCTCCTGCCAAAGGTAAGGGAAGCGGTCTATCCACTCATGATCTTGTCCCAGAATATACCCATCATTGTCTTGGCTCCTCTCCTTGTCATTTGGTTCGGATTTGGACTCCTGCCCAAAATCATCGTCATTACCTTGATCTGTTTCTTTCCTGTTGCCGTTTCGGCGATGGATGGGTTCAGACAGACGAATGGGGAGTACATCCTTTATATGAAAATGTCAGGTGCAACAAAAGGGCAGATTTTCCGGAAAGTGGAGTGGCCACATGCACTGCCTTCCATCTTCTCCGGTTTGAAAATCTCAGCTACCTATAGTGTCATGGGTGCGGTCATTTCGGAGTGGCTTGGTGCTCAAAAAGGAATTGGCGTCTATATGACACTTGCATCCTCTTCCTTCAGGACCGACAGGGTGTTTGTCGCCATTTTCATGATCATGCTCCTCAGCCTGCTGTTCTTTGGAATCATCGTACTATTAGAAAAAATCATGGTGAAGTGGAATCGAAAGGAGGACAAATAATATGACGATGCTATCAATACAAAATATGTCCAAATCCTTTGATGGTGAATTGATTCTCGATGATCTTTCCATTCAAGTGGGGGAAGGTGAGTTCGTTTCTATTCTTGGCCCTTCCGGAAGTGGTAAAAGTACGTTATTTCACGTGATCGGTGGATTGTTCGCACCAGATTCAGGAGATATAAAGCTCGATGGACAGTCGATAAATGGCCGTAGAGGATCCATCAGCTATATGCCACAAAGTCCGTCCCTCTTACCGTGGAGAACGGTGATCGAGAATGTGATGCTTGGTCAGGAATTACACGGAAAGAGGGATAAGGAAATGGCGATGGGGATGATTGAACGTGCCGGCTTAAAGGGCTATGAGGACGCATATCCTGAGGATCTCTCAGGAGGGATGAAACAACGTGTCGCTTTTATTCGTGCACTGGTCAGTCCTCAATCCTTTTTATGCCTGGATGAACCATTTTCTGCCCTCGACGAATTTACCCGACTGGACATGCAGAGGTGGCTCCTTTCCATATGGGAGGAAGACTTAAGTTCGGTACTGTTTGTCACTCATAATATCGACGAAGCACTCTTCTTGTCGGACCGTATTATTGTGTTATCAACCAGACCGGCCCGTGTGCAAAAGGAGTTCAATGTGCCATTTCCGCGACCGCGTGAAAAAGAAATCCTTCTGACCGAGGAGTTCCTGAAATGGAAAACGGGTATTTTTGAGGAATTGTCTCAATATGTGTAAATCATTGCTTATTGTTGCCCATAGAATTTTATAGGGTATAGAAAAAGAGGTTTCCGGTGCCAAGGGAGGCCTCTTTTTATTTGCCGGAATACGATTAAACATCTTTTACCATCATATTTCTATCTCGATTGACAGAAAATGAAAGTAATGAATGATAGGAAAAGGTGAGGAAAATGGAATTGAACGATCACTATATGCCATATCAAGCTGGCGATGTTGTTTACGTGATTTACCGCAACCCACATACACAAAGTGTGGCCAATGTGCAGGAAGCAGCGGTTGTGCACGATCCGGAAAACCCAAACGAATTAGCATTATTTCTTTATGAAACCTATTATCCGTTAACACATGAAGTAGCCGTCTATTCTACAGAATCAGAAGCAGAAGAGGCCTACTCACAAACATTTGGAGACCTGTAGGAGGGAAATAATATGGTAAAACCGTTCGTGCCTCAATTGGTCTATTTTGAACCCAATGCACTGGATTACCCATTAGGGAAGCAACTAAAGGAAAAGTTCGAGAAGATGGATGTGGAAATCCGTTATACTACCTCCCACAATCAGGTGCGAAATCTGCCTGGAGAGAATCATTTTCAAAAATACAGGATCGCCAAATCAACGTTAGTGGTGGGCGTGCGGAAAACGCTTAAGTTCGATACATCCAAGCCGTCAGCTGAGTATGCTATCCCGTTTGCGACAGGGTGTATGGGGCACTGCCATTATTGTTATCTTCAAACGACGATGGGTAGTAAACCTTATATTCGTACGTATGTGAATGTAGATGAAATATTTGAGGCGGCAGATCGGTATATAGAGGAAAGAGCACCTGAATTCACGCGTTTTGAAGCAGCGTGTACGTCTGATATCGTCGGCGTGGACCATCTCACGCATACGTTAAAGCGCGCGATCGAACATTTTGGTGAATCGGAGTATGGTAAGTTACGTTTCGTCACCAAATTTCATCACGTTGATCATTTGCTGGATGCGAAACATAATGGGAAGACAAGATTCCGCTTCAGTATCAACGCAGACTATGTCATCAAGAATTTTGAACCGGGTACATCCCCACTGGATAAAAGGTTGGAAGCAGCCGGTAAGGTTGCCAGGGCAGGGTATCCCTTGGGCTTTATCGTAGCTCCCATTTATATACATGAAGGATGGCAGGAAGGGTATAAGCAAATGTTCGAACACCTCGAAGCGCGCCTTCCGGAAGAAGCTAAAAAGGATTTAACATTCGAATTTATCCAGCACCGTTTCACGAAGCCGGCTAAAAGGGTGATCGAGAAGAATTACCCGATGACGAAGCTAGAATTAAATGAAGAAGAACGCCGATACAAATGGGGTAAATATGGAATCGGTAAGTATATATACCAGAAGGATGAAGAGCAGGAAATCAAAGATCATCTGTATGCTTATATGGAGAAGCAGTTTCCGAAAGCAAAGCTGGAATATTTCACGTAAAAAAAAAGGGACTGATTACATTAAACGTACCGTTGTAATCAGTCCTCTTAATGTAATTGTGGGAGTAAATGTTCCAAATCCTTTACCCGCATAGCAATTTCGTCACAAATTTCCTGGTAGTGTACCCATTCTTCAATCAATGTCGCAGAACGCTTTCGTGGATTCGGTAAGTTCCAATAGATGACTTTTTCTTCTAATTCAGAGGGAAGTTCGATCTTATCATCATATTCTGTATCCTGAATCGCAACGATAACCGAGGCCTCACCAAGTTCCTTCATTTCAATGCGCGAAAGAGGAAATGAACTGATATCGATACATAATTCTTTCATTGCCAGAACGCTGAATTCCTCACGGCTATCAGCAACCCATCCGGCACTTTTAAAAGACCAATCCGACACTTGGAGCTTCTCTGCCCAGCCCTCAGCCATCAAGCTGCGCTGTTGACTACTTGAAAGAAAATAGACGGTTTTATTCATAATCGTATGTTCCTTTCTATTTCATGCTGTTATTACTATTTACCCAATCACGTAAAAGATAATCCATGAAATGCGAAAAGAAATTTTTGGAAAGGCTTTCTTGGTAGAATGGATTCATTGAACTGCCTGAAATTATGAAATCTCGAGCCGTAAATCTAGTAAATTCGATGTGAATCTTCGTCAACCTTCTTTCA
The DNA here is from genome assembly GCF_056173145.1 of Rossellomorea sp. QJM3NY_18. Taxonomy (NCBI): domain Bacteria; kingdom Bacillati; phylum Bacillota; class Bacilli; order Caryophanales; family Bacillaceae; genus Rossellomorea; species Rossellomorea sp. QJM3NY_18. The sequence continues at coordinate 1,324,830 of NZ_CM149659.1, forward strand.
TTTAATAAAAAATCAGTATAATGGGGGAAGGAGAATGAAGTTCTTGAACGAACTAGGCAGCCGGGGGATGACATCAGAGAAATTCATTCATTAAAAGTTCTAAAAATTTTTGGTTTTATAAAAATGATATAAGGGTAATATCTTTATACTATTTGGAAAATTATAGGGAGGTACATCTATGAAATTTAATTTGACAACAAAGATTATTACAGCCTTGATATTAGGGGCCGTAGTAGGATTGATTCTGAACATATTTGCAAAAGATTTATTCGATATATTAGATCCTTATCTGTTCACACCTCTAGGCAAGATTTTCCTCAACCTGATCAGTATGCTTGTCGTGCCGATTGTTTTTCTTTCCATCGTCCTTGGATCGGCAGGATTAGGGGACCCGAAGAAGCTTGGAAGAATCGGATTAAAGACGATCGTTTACTTTTTACTGACAACCTGTATCGCCATTGTCATCGGTTTGACTCTGGCATACATCATCGATCCGGGATTGGTGGAAGGAATCGACGCCTCTCAATCAGAGGGCTTTAAAACAGAAAAGGCTCCTCCTGTAGGCGAAACACTTATGAACATCATCCCTAAAAACCCTTTAACGGCCATGACCGAGGGCAATATGCTCCAGATCATCGCGTTTGCCATCTTCATCGGATTCGGATTGACGGCTCTGGGTGATAAGACAAAAGGAATCCTGAAACTTGTGGAGCAAGGAAACGACCTGATGATGTATCTCGTGACCCTTGTGATGAAATTCGCTCCATACGGAACATTTGGATTGATCGCTTCGGCAATCGGCAGTCAGGGTTCCAGTGCCCTGAAAGCGATGTGGCTTTATTTCGTAGTCGTATTAGCGGCTTTACTTGTTCATGCATTTATTACGTATGGCGGAACGATACTCTTACTCGCAAAGAAGAACCCAATTTGGTTCTTCAAGAATTTCAGTCCTGCCATGAGTGTCGGATTCAGTACATCCAGCAGTAATGCAACCCTTCCGATTTCAATGGACGTTGCCCAGCAGCGACTGGGTGTCTCAAAGTCGGTCAGCTCATTCGTTCAACCCCTGGGAGCCACGATCAACATGGATGGTACGGCCATCATGCAAGGGGTGGCCACGGTGTTCATCTCTCAGGTATATAATGTGGATTTATCCATGGAACAGCTGATTACCGTCGTCCTTACAGCCGTACTTGCAAGTATCGGTACAGCAGGGGTGCCGGGAGTCGGGTTGATCCTCCTGGCCATGGTATTAAGCAGTGTCAATCTTCCAGTTGAAGGGATAGGTTTGATCCTTGGGATAGACCGTCTATTGGATATGGCCCGTACATCCATTAATATCTCAGGGGATGCTGCATGTGCCCTGTTTGTATCCGAGTCAGAGAAAAAACGGACCATTAAGATCCAGAGGGGCGAATCATAACCGTTCCCGCCATTCTGCAAGGAAAAAGGTGAAATCAATACGATTTCATCTTTTTTTTGTAAAACTCTTTTCACAAAGATTGTTGTTTTCTAACATAGGAACTCTGAGGCTCTGTCTATGAGTATATGGATTGATGGTGAGGGGAACGGCTTCGCTTTCCGGCGGACGAACGGCCAAGCCTCCTCGCATTCGCTGCGGGGTCTTGTCTCGTCCGTTTTTCCGCAGGAGTCTACGCCGTTCCCCTCCCCATCTAATGAGATAGAGTGACAGAGCTTACCAGTGAAAAAACGAATGAAACAGCATATTCAAGCTGAAATTGACCACTCACACATAGAAAATAATGTTTTCTAGAGGTGTGCAGAAGTATATTAATCCTCAAAACTAATGTTGATTGTAGCCGCCGGAGCTGGACAAGGGTAGGACACCACTTGAAGCCGAGGAGGCTCACCGCCAGCCCCGCGGAAAGCGAGCACCTGAAGCGGAAATCAACCACTGCTCGCTACCTTACATAGCAACAAAGTTTACGAATGTAAAAACGAGCTGGTCGTATTGGGTATGTATGTTCTACATGCTGATCCGACAAATTATTTGAGACGGACGTGGTGAGAAATCCGGTATGTTATCCTGGGGAGTGAAAGCCGCACAGTGATCACTGTAGTCCATTTAAGGAGTTGTTTTTCTTGAAAGTACTGATGATTGTTGCCCATCCACGAACGAATTCCCTCACGTTTTCCATTACAAAGCATATTCAGAAAGGTCTGCATGACAAAGAATATAAGTCATCTATCTTAGATTTGTACAGGGAGGAATTCAATCCCCTACTTGATGAAAAGGGTGAAGATGAATGGGATAACCCTATGAAAGGGAAGCCCTCTTATATTGTTGAGAAGGAAAGGAAAAAATTAAAGCGGTATGACGCCCTGATCTTTGTGTTCCCGATTTGGTGGTATGGTTTACCTGCCATCATGAAAGGGTATATTGATCGAGTCTTTACATATCCGGCATTCACTCAAGTCAATCCTCAGAAGGTTCTTTGGGTCGGGCTCGCAGGTGAAACGAAAGAGGAATTTATTTCTAATGGTCATGATGAAACGTTGAGACACCAGCTAATAAAGGGAATTTCCGAAAAAATGGGAGTCATTGACAAAGAAGTGGAGATCTTTTTTGACACAATGGACAGGGATAAAAAATTTGATTATGAAAAAACTATGAATAAAGCATATCTGCTTGGTACGTTATTTTGATTAGGGTGAGAAAAAAAGTACTGTTTTTCAATAAATTTAAATAATTTTTTGTGAATAAATATTGAGTAATATTTGATATAAGACGAAAATATCGAATATTATCGTATATTTATTCATGTATTTATCCCTGTTAGGAGCAGATGACTTTAAAAAATTCTCGTTTATGGTATGATAATTCTTGTGTCTATAACAGCCGGGAAATTAATATTTGAAAAGTAAGTGTATAAAAAATACACTTAAATGCATAAGGAGGAGGTACGTGATATGGGTGAAGAATTAACATTGGGAACCTGGTTATGGTTATTAATTCCGATGCCGACATTGATCATTTTATCAATCATTACTTTTTTTACAGAAAAAACAAAGGAGTAGATTATGGATATTAATATTCAAACGTTAACATCGATTATTATTTATTTAATTGGAATGGGTATTATTGGTTACATGGCAGCCAAGTTAACCAGCAATTTATCCGACTATGTACTTGGAGGCAGGCGTTTGACTGCCGGTGTAGCTGCCTTGAGTGCAGGTTCTTCCGACATGAGTGGTTGGTTGATGCTGGGTCTGCCGGGTGCCGTTTATGCCAGTGGTATGGGATCAATCTGGTTAGCAATTGGTTTATCAGTAGGTGCTTACTTGAATTGGCAATTCATTGCAAAGCCATTCCGGGTTTACACGGAAGTGGCGAATGATTCAATCACAGTACCTGATTTCTTTGAAAATCGTTTTCACGATTCAAGCAAAATTCTTCGAGTGTTCTCTGCTATCATCATCCTGATCTTCTTTACGTTCTACACTTCATCGAGTTTAGTGGGTGGAGCAATCTTACTTGAAGAATCATTCAATATGGATTACCGATTAGCTTTATGGGTTGGTGCAGGAGTTATCCTATCTTACACGTTCTTTGGCGGATTCCTTGCAGCCAGCTGGACAGACTTCATTCAAGGGATCCTGATGTTCCTTGCTCTGATCATCATTCCTGTTGTAGCCATTTCCGAGATTGGCGGTTGGGATGCTACGGTAAGTGCCGTATCAAGCATCGATCCTTCTTACTTGAATGTTTACACAGGAGCGACATTTGTTTCAGTCGTATCGCTTCTCGCATGGGGCTTGGGTTATTTCGGTCAGCCTCATATCATTGTACGTTTTATGGGTATTAAATCAACGAGAGAAATACCTAAAGCACGCTTGATTGGTATGGTATGGATGATTGTCTCCCTATTTGGAGCCATCTTCATCGGTTTCTCCGGTATTGCGTATTTCGCCGATTCACCGTTGGAAAACTCGGAAACGGTGTTCATTATGTTCTCACAAGTATTATTCAATCCATGGGTAGCGGGTTTCTTACTTGCAGCCATTCTATCAGCGATCATGAGCACAGTGGATTCACAGCTTCTTGTCTCATCAAGTGCCCTGGCTCAGGATTTCTATAAAGCCATTTTCCGAAAAGAAGCAAGCCAAAAAGAAGAAGTGTTGGTTGGTCGTATTTCGGTAGTGGTCATCGCGATCCTTGCCATTTTCCTTGGATATGACCGCGATAGTAAAGTATTGGAATTAGTCAGCTATGCATGGGCTGGTTTCGGTGCTGCTTTTGGACCGGTCGTGATCTTGAGCTTATTCTGGAAACGCATGACACGTAATGGCGCCCTTGCAGGTATGATCACGGGTGCAGTAACGGTCATTATATGGAAGCAGTTGTCTGGAGGACTCTTCGATGTGTATGAGCTCCTTCCGGGATTCATCTTCGCGACCATCGCTATCTTTATTTTCAGTTTTGTTGGTAATCCTCCTGCCAAAGAAGTACAGGAAGAGTTCGAAACGGTTAAGGTGCGTTTAAAAGAATACCAATGATCTTAAAAGGACCCGATACGCTAGTATCGGGTCCTTTTCTTTACATTATTTTATCTCCTCGTAGTGCTCCAATGCTCTTTTTCTGGCGGCTTTGTGATCAACAACCGGATTTGGATAATCCACTCCGAGGGTGATGTTTGCCTTTTTTAACACATCGCCGGGAGCATCTGAAGGTTTGTGTATATACCGATTTGGAAGTTGACTTAATTCAGGAACCCACATCCGTATATAAGTTCCTTCTTCATCAAACTTTTCACTTTGAAGGGTCGGATTAAAGACCCGGAAATAAGGTGTTGCATCAAATCCTGAGCCTGCCACCCACTGCCACCCCATGGAGTTATTGGCAAGGTCTACGTCAATCAGGGTATCAAGAAACCACTCTGCTCCCCTTTGCCAAGGGATGAGCAGGTGCTTTGTGAGGAAGGATGCCACAATCATTCGCACTCGATTATGCATGAAGCCGGTTGCCCACAACTCCCTCATCCCTGCGTCGACGATTGGATACCCGGTTTTGCCTTTTGTCCATTTCTCCCAACCTTCTACATCACTACGCCAATGGAATTCGGCAAACTTTTCATTAAGTGGACGTGTCGGTGACTCGGGATAATGGAGGAGGACTGAATAGGAGAATTCCCTCCATATAAGCTGTTTAATAAATGGTTCAATCGGTTTGTTCTCCATATCAATGAGGGTATGATAGATACTCCTGACAGAAATGACCCCGAGAGCCAAATACGGGGACAGGGTGGAATGCAGTCCCTTCCCGGGAAAATCTCTACCTTCTGAATAATCATCTAATCTTTTAGAAAGGAATGAGTTCATTCTTTTGAATGCAGCTTCTTCACCAGGGTCCCATATGCTTTCCATGATGTTGTGCCAGGGGATGGACGGGAGGAGATTCAAATCGTTCAGGGCCACCCCATCGTTTTGAAGCTGTGGTACCTCCATCCGTTTAAGAGCTGGAAGGGGTTTTGGAATTTCTTCTTTCTTGAGTGATCGGTAATATGCCGAGTACACCTTATATGGAGTACCGTCATCCTTATTGATTTTCCAAGGGGGCAGAAGAAGGGTACCCTCGAACGTTTTGACCTGGATTCCTTGGGAAGATAAGGACTGGGCCATCGTACGATCTCTTTGGAAAATGTCGGGGTCGTATATCCGATTCCAGTAAACAGCTTTTGCATTAGTATTCTTCACCCATTGGGAAAGGACTTCATCCACTTTCCCCTGATCCAGCCATAGTCGGCCGTTAATCGATTGAAGGGTATGTTGGTAGTTCTCGATATTCCGGTGCAGCCACCACTTCTTTGCTTCGCCAAGGGACGTTTCCTCATCCAAGATATATAGGGGGATCACGTTCCCTTCCTGGCAAGCTGTATAGAGAGCAGGGTGATCGTGAATCCTTAAGTCCTCCCTGATCAGAACGATGATGGGATCCTTCACCTTAATTCCTCCTCGAAATGATGCTGGTTTTAACGCATTGTTTGTAAAATTTTTAAATGCATTCTAAGTAGAAGTATAATAAATCATTGATTTGTATTCAAAACTCAATGGGTTGCTTAAAGATATTTGATTGGTGTTGAAAACAGGTATGATATAGGTGTAATATTACACTATAAACAATTAAGGTGTGAAACCATGACAAAAGAAGAAATCATATTAATCATCTCTGATAAATTAAGGCTGGTACGGACAGAGGCGGGGTATACGCAGGATAAGATGGCTACTGTCATAGGGTTATCGAAAAAAACCCTCGTGCAGATTGAAAAGGGTAGAGTGATGGCCAGCTGGACCGCAGCCGTCGCCATTTGTGCGTTATTTAAGGACAGTGAAACGTTAACGACCAGTCTTGGTGGAGAACCCCTTGAGGTCATCGAGACCATTGCCCGGGAAGGCATTGATTACCGGAAGGAAAAAACACTTGGAGGCAAGATCTGGTGGAAAGATATCAAAAAGACCGACGAATACATTCTTCAACAAAATCTGTTCAGCAAACACTATCGAATACTCGATGCAGAGGACTACCGGATCTATAGCAGCTTCGATGAAGCAAGCAGTCGTAAGCGATTGGATGAATTAACGAGTAATTAGGATACATAACAAAAGAGGAGGGACGGACCTTTAAAGGTCCGTCCCTCCTCTTGATTAATTGCTTATTTTACCACCAGGACACTGGATTCACAGTTTTGTGTGACTTTTTCGCTCACACTTCCAAGTACCCATTTCTTCATGCCGGATTTGCCGCTGCTTCCAACGACAACGAGGTCGGCCTGTATTTCCTTGGCGTATTCACAAATGCGTTTTGCTTCAGAACCCGACAGGTGAATGTAATTGGCATCCACTCCATGAGGAGAAAGTTTTTCCCTGGCATTTACTAAATATGGATGGGTGGAAGAAGGTGTCTTGATTTCATGCCTGTCTTCCTCTCGAACTTTGTTGTCAGGGGAAACCGATAGATTCCCCATGTACTGGTTATCGAAACCAGGTGACGTATCAGCGAGTGCGTGTGTCGGCGTAAAGTTGTCACGGGGTTCATTCGCTGTCTTTTCGTCTGAAATATGCAGTACGGTTAGTTTTGAGTCTATGGAACTTTTCATTAATTTCGTTACTTCGTCTAATGCTTTCTTACTGCCATCTGTTTCATCGTAAGCTAATAGGATATGTCTATACATGTTAATCACCTCAACATTGGGATATCTGTTGTTTACCCGTTTAAAGAATTTTTAATCTTCTTTGGCAGATCCCCGAGATGGGGTGTGGATTAATTTGAAAAGATCTTATCATCAAGATTGTGGTTATAATTACAAAAAAATCTTCGCACATGCTCTGACAATAAGTGGGTGCTACAGGGTGAGGAGAACTGCTCCGCTTTCCACGGACGTCCGGCCGAGCCTCCTCAGCACAATTTGCTTCCGGGGTCTCGGCACGCCCGTTTTTCCGTAGGAGTCTACGCAGTTCTCCTCACCCTCTTAAGAAGCATATGGTGTCAGAGCTAAATGGTTCATGAAAATCAGAAAAGAAAAAGAACATTTGTATTACCCAAGAAAGAAAGCAATCCGACATTTTATTAGTGAAAAACGCACGCTTGGATAGTTGATTGTAGTGGAAGGTGCTCGACTCCTGGGGGAAACGCTGGACAGTCCGAAATGCGGAAGCGGCTTGACCAACCCCGACGAGCATTAGCCCGAGGAGGCTCACCGCCAGCCCTGCGGAAAGCGAGCACCTGGAGTGGAAATCAACCACTACGCGCTTCTTCAGACAGCAACAAAGCCATTCGAAAAAAATAAGGAGCAGAATGGGGGGAAGATCCATTCTGCTCCTTCGCTTTCAATAATATAACTCAAATAATTGCAAGAATAATGTTTGGCTGATATGGTTTCTCTTAAAGCATGCTGATGATCCAGCCAATAACAACAATTGCGCCAATGACCATTAAGATCGTACGTACCATGAAAATCACCTCGACTTATTGTATCGTGAAGAATGTTTTGTGTATCTAACCGGTTAAAGGTAAGATACCCCGTTATCGACTGGTTAAAACATTCTCCCTATGTTCGTTTAGCCAATTTACTCCTGCAGGTGTTATTTCAGTTCCGATTCTCCCTCTTTGGATGAAAACGTATCCTAAATCCTGTAATTCGCTCAATCTTGTCCTGATCTGTTGGACTGAGAGTGGGGTAGGACTTTGTTGGAGTGATGAATGGATTTTTTCCCTGCTTGCACTCTCTCCATTCTCAAAGAATCCCACTAATGCAGTCAGGATGTTGATATACTCCCGGGATTTAGACATGGTGATTTCCGCCGGAGAATAGGTACCGTTAGTTTGCTCTATCCCAGTGAAATTATGATCATTTCTCGGTAATTCTTGCAGAGTCAGCCTATTGTGCCCGGCGACGGTCATCATATATAGGAGAGTATTTTTTAGTTCCCGGATATTTCCCTTCCACGGGGCTTTCTTCATGGCTTCCAATACGGCACGGTCGATCGTGGTGATTTTACTATGTTCCATCCCGAGGAAGTGTTCGATAAGAAGGGGGATATCTTCACTTCTTTCCCTGAGGCTTGGAAGCTGTAAGGATAACACTTTTAATCGATGGTAGAGGTCTTCCCGGAACGTACCTTCAATGATTAAGGCTTGAAGATCCTTGTTTGTAGCAGCGATGATCCTCACATCCACCGGGATATTTTTGTTTCCTCCAATCCTTCTGATTTCCATTTCCTGAAGCACCCTTAGAAGTCTCGCCTGAAGCTTTAAGCTGATATCACCTATTTCATCAAGGAACAGGGTGCCTCCATCAGCTTGTTCGAATAATCCTTTTTTGCCGCCCTTTTTAGCACCCGTAAAGGCACCTTCCTCATATCCGAATAATTCACTTTCCAATAGGTCTTCCGGCAAGGCGCTGCAGTTAACAGCGAGGTATGGACTGTTCTTACGGGAAGAATCATTATGCATGGCGCTGGAAAACAGCTCTTTCCCCGTCCCTGTCTCCCCATAAATCAATACCGGCAGCTCGCTTTTTGCGAGTTTTTCTGCGATCAATTTAGTGTCGTCAATAAGATGGCTGTTCCCTAATATGCTGTCGAATGTATACTTAGCGATATATCCCCTTCGCTGGAGTTCGCGTTTCCGCACTTTCTCCATTTCAATGGTCTCTTCCATATCTTTAAAAGTTGCCACAATGACACCTTCAGCCTCCAAACGGAAGCGATACACCATGACATTCTGCTGCCGGAGTGTGAAGTATTCCAGATCTTCATCCTGCTCTGAGGTCAGGAAACGATTGAGCTCGATGTTTTTGAACACCCTGCTCAATTTCTTCCCCTTAGCGTGAGCCGCGTTAATCCCGATCATTCTTTCGAGGACTTCATTGAAGACGGTGATTTCCCCATCCTCCAGAAAGGCGAGGATTCCGTCGTTAACTCCATCGACCACTTTATTTAAAAATTTGTTTAATGTTTTGGCTCGACGGTTGATGGCACCGAGCTTCTGACTTAGCTCGATGATTTTCCTTGTATAACGATCTGTAATATCAAAGGTCAATCTCTCTGATAATTGAAAGTGGTGGATGATTTTCATGATCGTATTCAAATCGATCAGTCTGACACCTATATCGATTTTTTGGGGGATGGAAGAGGGGATGCTCACCATCTCCCCTGGAGAAACAGCTATATCAATTTGTTTCGTATCCCCTCCTCCTGATGGGGAGTAAGGAATATAGTCCACGTGATCTATACCGAGACGCTTCAGAGTGGCGACGGCTTCTTGGGCCGTCTCTATGAAGTCATTTACGTAAAGGATCTTCTTTCCCGGAGGTAATTCAAATATTCGGTCTATGTATTCATAGTTCACCGTACGGCGGGCTTTGATGATGGTACAGGAATCGAAATCGATATATTCTTGTACTTCTGGCTCAATCAGAGAAGATGAGTATACGATCAGTTTATTTGTGAAATAGGTTGGAATCCCCTCATCGCAGGCATAACTGGTAATATGGATCAGTTCGCCAAAAACGGACTGTAACTGTTCCTTCAAGGCTCTCTCTGTTTCTTTTGTGCCGGCTAATAGAATTAATTCACGTTTCATTTGAATCCTCCTTATGGTTAATCAAAGGTTTTTGGTTATACATATTCTAACCTATTTCAACCATTAGCGGGATCGAAGTTTGTATTTTCAGATAATAATGAGTTGGCATGGAACTTGCATATAAGGAAATGAAGGTTATTAAACTGTCAAACGGGGGGATAAGAAATGGAGAAAGAACAAAAAGCTTGGAAGGTACCGCATACATTTATCATTGTGTTTTTCGTCGTGCTTGCGGCTGCTATTTTAACGTATGTCATACCTAAGGGGCAATTTGCTACAGAAGAAATCACGTATATGCAGGATGGGGAAGAACAAACGAAAACAGTTTTGGATCCGGATTCGTTCAGTTATTTAAAAGATGAGGATGGAAACCTGATCAGGGAAGGAACAAGCCTGTTCGAACCTGGTGGTGGGATAGGCTTCCTGAATTATGTATTTGAAGGACTTGTATCAGGGGACAAATGGGGGTCGGCCGTAGGGGTAGTCGCCTTTATCCTCATTATTGGGGGAGCCTTCGGAATCATCATGAAAACAAGGGCGATCGAAGAAGGGATCCTCAAGGTAATCGATCGGACCAAAGGGAAGGAGTCCCTTATCATTCCGATCATGTTCTTCTTATTCTCATTAGGTGGGGCAGTCTTTGGAATGGGGGAAGAGGCCATTGCGTTTGCCATGATCCTCGTTCCGATCATGATTGCCATCGGATATGATGCCATCACGGGCATCATGATCACGTATGTTGCCACTCAGATCGGGTTTGCCACATCGTGGATGAATCCATTCGGGGTAGCGATCGCTCAAGGGGTTTCCGGTGTTCCGGTTCTATCAGGTGCCGGCTTCCGGATCGTCATGTGGATCGTCTTTACTCTGGTTGGAATCATTTACACCTGGAGATATGCCAAAGCAATCAAGAAGGATCCAAAACGAAGCCTTTCTTACACAACGGATGAATATTTCAGGAAAGAAGGTAAAGTGGAAAATTTACATGCCAGATTCACTTTGGGACATTCACTCGTCATCCTTACAGTAGTAGTGGGGATTGCCTGGATCATTTGGGGGGTAGTGGAACATGCTTATTATATTCCTGAGATTGCAAGCCAATTCTTTACAATCGGTTTAGTTGCAGGGATAATCGGGGTTCTGTTTAAATTAAATGGAATGAGTTGGGATGATGTAGCAAACGGCTTCATCGACGGTGCGAAAGATCTATTGCCTGCGGCTTTGGTGGTCGGGATGGCAAAAGGGATTGTCATCATCCTTGGCGGAGATGCGCCGGACGCACCATCTGTATTGAACACGGTATTATATGGTGCAGGGCAGGTAGTCGGTGATTTCCCGGAAGCCATCTCTGCATGGTGTATGTATGTATTCCAGTCAGTATTCAACTTCTTCGTGGTTTCCGGTTCTGGTCAAGCAGCGCTCACGATGCCATTGATGGCCCCGCTTTCCGATATTGCCGGCGTCACGCGCCAAGTATCGGTACTGGCTTTCCAACTGGGGGATGGATTAACGAATATCCTGGTTCCGACTTCTGCCGCCCTTATGGGTACACTCGGGGCAGCGCGGGTCGACTGGGGAGTGTGGGCTAAGTTCATCCTTAAATTCATGCTTATTCTATTCGTACTATCATCCATCTTTGTCATTACAGCAACGCTCATTGGATTTTAATTAGCCATTCTTCGGGCCAGGCTCGATTATAAATAAATAGTGAAAGGAGCAAACATCATGTTAACACTTATACAAAACGGGGAAGTTTATGCTCCAGCATATCTAGGGAAAAAGGATATCCTCCTGGTAGGGGATAAAATAGGTTTCATAGAAGACAAGATTGAACTTCACGGTCAATTTGTGGATATAAAAGTGGTGGATGCAACCGGGAAGTATGTTGTACCCGGATTCATCGATTCACATGTCCATATTATGGGCGGAGGCGGCGAAGGGAGCTTCCGTACAAGAACCCCTGAAATTCAATTGACTCAGGCCACTCTCTCAGGAATCACCACTCTTGTCGGTGTCATCGGTACAGACGGGACGACGAGGACGATGGAAAGCCTCATAGCCAAAGCAAAGGGGCTTGAGGAAGAAGGGATTACCTGTTATACGCAAACAGGTTCATACCAGGTACCTTTGAAAACACTTACCGGAAAGATTGAGAATGATATCATCTTAGTGGATAGAATTATTGGTGTGGGTGAAGTGGCGATTGCCGATCACCGCTCATCTCAGCCGACGGTAAACGAGTTAGCGAAAATTACTTCCGCAGCAAGGATCGGAGGGATGTTGTCAGGGAAAGCCGGGATTGTCAATATCCACGTCGGGGATAGTTATGATCACCTGAACCTGCTGGAAGAGATTGTCGAGACAACGGATATTCCGATCAAGCAGTTCTATCCGACGCATATCAACCGGAATGCCCATCTCTTTGAAGCCGGGATTCAATATGCCCTTAAAGGTGGCTATGTAGACTTTACAACGAGTACCATCCCTCAGTTTCTGGAAGACGGGGAAGTCAAATGCAGTCAAGCGCTTAAACGCATGCTCGATGCGGGCGTACCGGTGGAACAAATCACCTATACCTCCGATGGACAAGCAAGTCTGCCGAATTTTGATAAGGATGGAGAGCTGATCGGACTGCAGATTGGTCAAGTGTCAAGCCTCTATGAAGAAGTGAAGGATGCCGTTCAGAAGGAAAACATCCCTTTGGAAACAGCGATCAGGGTCATTACCTCGAATCCTGCGAAAATCCTGAAACTAAAGCAAAAAGGTCACGTGGAAGTCGAAAAGGACGCTGATCTTGTCCTTTTGGATCAGGAAACCCTTAACGTGAATACGGTTTTCGCCAGAGGGAAATTGATGGTGGAAAACGGGGAAGCGATCGTGAAAGGGACATTTGAACAGTGATTGAAAGAAAGGATAGCCCGGAGCCTTGGTGTTCCAGGCTATTTTTATTGAAATTGAATGATTGATTAGAACGATACTTGTGAAATTTACCTTTTATCAGCGGAATCTTGAATATATCACCGGAACGTAAAATCATTCCCGTTTCTGCAGAGGCGCCTAAATCTTTTCCGACCAGAGACGGAGGAAAAAACCACCAATAGACCCTCCTGTTCATAAGGTCATTTCAATATGATAAAGATAGTTACTTATTGATGGGGGACGGATGTTATGAAAAAAATGATTGAAATCTTTAAGAATCCAATATTTTTAAAATTATTTTTCGCAAACTTCACTTCGCATATGGGAAGTGTGATTGGCCTGACGGCGTTTATGTTTTATCTGCTGGATCGCTTTTCGGAGCAGCCTATGTATGCATCGGTTACGGAGATGATGTATTCACTCCCGACTCTTCTCGTATTTTTCCTTGTAGGTGTGTTCGCTGACAGATTGGACCGCCAAAAAATTGCCTATCACTGTGATACGATCAGTGCCTTTCTCACACTGTTATTATTCGGAGCCATATTCATCGGGTGGCTACCACTCATCTTTACCGTTCTTTTCCTGAGAAGCGGCGTGCAGAAATTTTTCTTCCCGGCGGAACAAGGTATCTTGCAGGGGGTACTTTCCAAGGATGATTATGCTACAGCAGCCGGATTGAATCAGATGGTGATGAGTTTGTTTATGCTGCTCGGAAATGCCGTGGCCATCTTTGTCTATTGGACTGCCGGGATATACGGTGCCATTGCGGTGGATTTCGTTACGTTTGTGATTTCAGCGATCTTGATTAGAAAATGTGTCATCCCTGAAGAAGTCCGGCTTCCAAATGGGAAGCATTCCTGGAAGGATATGAACATTCAATCTGTCGCAAAAGATTTTACAGCCGGTATGAAGTATATCCTGAACCATAAGCTCCTCTTATCGTTGATTGGCGGGTTTGTCGTATTCGGAATCGTAAACGGCGGGTTCTCGGTGATTCCTATCTTTATTTTGAAATATAAACTGGCTCCAGATTCCTATGAAGAATACTCGATTTTATTAGGTGTCGCATTCGGTGCCGGTGTGCTGATCGGAAGTATCTTCTCTTCGGTGCTGACCCAGAAATTCAAGCTTCATGTCCTGATTGTGGCAGGTCTGGTAATCTCGGGGACATTCATCATCGCTGCATCCTTTGCTCCGACCACATGGATCTTCCTTGCAATCATTTTCTTGGCTGCACTTGGATTGCCACTCGTAAACATTGCGATTGGCGGGTGGATGCCGAGTATCATCGACCCTAAAATGATGGGAAGGGTCCAGGGGTGGATCAATCCACTCATGATGCTGTCTCAATCGATCACTCTCGGAGTCATCGCCGTCACATTCCCATCCACCGTAACCGTAGAAATGCTCTACTGGCTCGTCGGCGGCTGCCTCCTCATCGTAGCCGTATTCTACACCATCATCCTTCCAAAATACGTAAAAGAAGAAACACAACCCGCAGTGGTGAATGGATAATATTGGTTGCCTCAAATGAATGGGTAAACTATTCTCGGAGGCTTTTTTATAGTTTTTACATGGAAAATGGTGGTTCTATAGTAGCTGAAGTTGTTTTCTGCGTACTGTGAAAAAGTTGTTCTCTAATCTTTAATGGTATCAATATTAGGTTTTTAAGAAACACATGCTTAGTTGATTGGAGCGGAAGGTGCTCGACTCCTGCGGGAAATGCGGGAAAGTTGAGACCCCGCAGGGCAAAGCCCGAGGAGGCTCAACTCACGCCCCGCGGAAAGCGAGCACCTGGAGTGGAAATCAACCAGCACTCGCCATATGATAGAAAAATAATATAGAATGAAAAATATTTCAAAAAAGTATAATGATTTTATGAACGATTTTTCCGTGTTTACGTCTTATCAATGAACTCACCGGATGGGGTGGATAGAAAGGACAGTAATGGATGGATGAGAGAAAGTGGATTAAACTAGCGAAAAAGGGGAATCACGAAGCCTTTGCTCTGCTCTTTAGAGAACATTATCCTTTTCTAGTGAAATACTTGATCAAAGTGACGATGAACCGGGATCAGGCAGAAGATCTTGCCCAGGATACCATGACTAAGTGTGTTGAAAAAATCCATCAATACAACGGAAAATCCAAATTTTCCTCCTGGTTGATTTCAATTGCGACCAATCGGTATATCGACCTTCAGCGTAAAAAGAAGAGAGAAGAGACATGGCGAAAGGAAGAAATGAACGGAAGGAAGCTGAGGTGGGAAATGGAGTCAAGAAATGATGAGTGGAATGATGTGTTAGCCGCATTGTCCACATTATCTGACGATATCAGGCTCCCAATCATCTTGAAACATTACTACGGATATTCTTATGATGAAATCGCTCATATGACGGAAATTCCACCAGGCACAGTTAAATCGAGGGTTCATCACGGGATCACCAGGCTGAGAAAGGAGTTGAAAATAGATGAACAATGATCGTGAACAAGTTGAATTAAAGAAATTACTTAGGGACGGATTCCGGTCTATTGAAGAAGAAGTCGATCAAAATACGCCCAATCTGCAATGGTTTGAGCAATTGGTCTCGGACAGGCAGGAGCAGCTTAAAGCCAGATTCAGACGGGATCTCATCATTTTTCTTCTTATGGCCGGCTGCATCCTGACTTTGTTTTCCCTTACTTTATTTCAAATGCCCGTGTTATTTCTTTTTCTTCAAATTATCATCTTTCTGGGAGCATCGATTTTCACAGGGATCAGCTATATGAAAAAGGTGAAGAGGATATGACGAAAGAAGAATTCTATATTTTACCCCTTGTCATCCCCATCCTTTTGACACAAAGCATTTATCTGTTCATCGATGCTCGTAAAAATGGTCACAATTACTGGTTCTGGGGAATTTGGGGATTGATACAGTGTCCATTCCCCATCATCTTTTATTTATTATTTGCCAAAAAAGTATGGAGGAAGTTCAATAGAATAGAAAAATGAAGGTTCACGTATGCATAAGTGGAACATATAGTGTATAGAAAATTACTAATAGAGATAATATTGACACAATTCGTGTCATATAGTATGGTTATTAATGGAATAAAAACATTAAATGAAATGGAGGGTTTGTGATGATGAAAGTGGTTAGAGTTAATGGAGCACCAGCGGCTTGTCCTATCAATTTCATATCATCACATGACCAGTAACTCCTTACGATTTAATATGAATCAATGAGCACAGGTTATGAATGTAATCTGTGCTTTTATATGTCCAAAATCGAAGACGGACGTTCATAAGGCGCAAAAGATCCGGTTAGGCCAATGATGGGCTCTGCTGAATCTGACCACCTTAGGACGTCCGTCTGTTTTGTTTTTTCAGGCGGTGTATCCAAGGTAATCCTTGAACACATATATATTCAATTTACTGAGGAGGAAATGAAGATGGTAATGGCTCAAATGAAGAAGAGGATGACTGCTGTGGAGACAGAAGGCGGATAGATGAGAAAGTCAACTTGAGGAGGTAGAGTGGGATGTTTAGTATTTTTAAGAAATTATCATGGTTTTTTATTGAAAATTGGAAAAGGTACACAGTGGCGATCGTTCTCTTGACGATTGTCGGGATCCTTGATGTGATTCCTCCGAAGCTAGTGGGGAATGCCATCGATGACATTCACCTTGGTGCGATGACCTGGGATGGGGTGGAGAAGTATCTCTGGTTGATAGCAGGAATCGCCCTCATCTCGTATGGGATGACGTATGTGTGGATGTATCAACTGTTCGGTGGAGCCTTTCTGGTTGAGAGGAAGCTGCGCAGCAAATTTATGGGGCACCTCTTAAAGATGACCCCGACATTCTTCGAGAAGAATCGGACGGGTGATTTAATGGCGAGGGCGACGAATGATTTGAAGGCGATCTCGGTTACGGCAGGTTTCGGGGTGTTGACGTTGATCGATTCCAGCGTGTTCATGTTAACGATCCTGTTTACGATGGGATTTCTCATCAGCTGGAAACTGACGATAGCTGCTGTTTTACCACTTCCGATCATGGCTCTGTTAATGAAGGTATACGGTGCGAGGATCCACAAACGGTTCACCGAAGCGCAGGATGCATTTGGAGACTTGAATGATAAAGTTCTAGAATCGATTGCGGGGGTCAGGGTCATCCGGGCTTACGTACAGGAAAGAGCAGATGAGAAGCGATTTGCTGACATGACGGAAGATGTGTATAACAAGAATATCGGTGTAGCGAAAATCGATTCACTTTTTGAGCCGACCATCAAAGTCCTTGTCGGGTTGAGTTACTTAATCGGATTGGGCTACGGGGCCTACCTGGTGTTCCATCAGAGCATAACGCTTGGACAGTTGGTTTCCTTTAATGTGTATCTTGGGATGCTGATTTGGCCGATGTTTGCGATTGGTGAATTGATCAATGTGATGCAGCGTGGGAATGCGTCCCTCGATCGGGTCCAGGAGACACTCGATTATGTCCAGGACGTACAGGATAGAGCGAATCCTAAATCGATTGATTCCCCTGAACAGATCGGATTTAAGGATGTGGACTTCAGGTATCCTTCCTCACAGGTACTGAATCTATCCAACATCAATGTGAACATTCATCAAGGAGGTACCCTTGGGATAGTCGGAAAGACAGGAAGCGGCAAGACGACTTTCATCAAGCAGCTTCTCCGTGAATATCCAGCAGGAAGTGGTTCGCTATCGATCGGAGGAATCCAGATTGACAAGTTATCCATTCAGCAGGTAAGGAACTGGATTGGCTATGTACCACAAGATCATGTTCTATTCTCCAGGACCGTAAGAGAAAATATATTATTCGGAAAGCATGATGCAACAGAGGAAGATTTGGAAAAGGCGATAGAGCTGGCTGATTTCAAGAAGGACCTCGAGATGCTGCCTGATGGTTTGACCACTCTTGTAGGTGAGAAGGGTGTGGCACTCTCGGGTGGACAGAAACAACGGATTTCGATTGCAAGGGCACTCATCAAGAATCCTGAAATTCTGATTCTTGATGACTCATTATCAGCAGTCGATGCAAAGACAGAGGCAAAGATCATAGACAATATACGAACAGAACGTGAAGGGAAAACGACGATTATTACGACTCATCGTCTCTCGGCGGTTCAGCATGCAGATTGGATCATCGTATTAGAAGATGGGAAAGTGGTAGAAGAAGGGGTCCATGAAGTGCTCCTCGAGAATGGCGGTTGGTATAAAGAACAATTTGACCGCCAACAAGTTGAAGATTCTTCACCTGAGGAGGTGGGCACATGAAAGTCGGAAGAAAATTAACCGAATATGCCCTAATATATAAAAAAATCATCATAGCGGCCCTCCTGATGCTCAGTGTATCAGTGGCTGCAGAACTCGCCGGTCCATTCATTGCCAAAAAACTGATTGATGACCATATTCTCGGGATTGAGTCGACCTGGTATGAAACGGTGGAGGGGAAAGAAGCTGTACCTTATGAAGGAACTTGGTATAAGCGTGATCAATATTTCAGAGATGGAGAGACAAAAGGAGAAGACGTCCGTATCCTTCAGGTTGGCAGAGCGTTTTATTTCGTTCCCGCCACCATTTCCTTTGACGGGGAACGATCTGTATCATCAGGGGAGATGACGATTACAAAAGGCGGGGAATCAGCAACCTATCCCGCTGAAAAGTTAACAGGGGATGAGCTTCTCAAATTCTATAATCCGGAAATCCCAAGGATCATCCGGTTGATTGCCTTTTATTTCGGATTGCTTGTCGTCGCTGCCTTTTTCCAATATGGCCAGCGGTTCTACCTTCAGAAGGCGGCAAACCGTGTCATACAAAAGATGCGTAATGATGTGTTTCAACACATCCAGAAGCTTCCGATCCGCTATTTCGATAATCTGCCGGCAGGGAAGGTCGTTGCCAGGATCACAAACGACACGGAAGCAATCAGGGACCTGTATGTAACCGTACTATCCACGTTCTTCTCCAGTACGATTTATATTATCGGGATTTACATTGCACTCTTTATCCTTGACGCAAAATTAGCGGGCATCTGCTTGGTCCTGATACCGATCCTTGTTGTGTGGACGTATCTTTACCGTATTTATGCGTCGAAATACAATCATATCATCCGATCGAAAGTGAGTGATATCAATGCCATGATCAATGAATCAATTCAGGGCATGAACATCATTCAGGCTTTCAGCAGAGAGAAAAAAACGGATGATGAATTTGAAGATTTGAACGAAACCCACTTCAAATATCAAAATAAACTATTAAGCTTAAATTCATTGACTTCCCATAACCTTGTAGGGGTCCTTAGGAATATCACGTTTGTGGCGTTCATATGGTATTTCGGAGGAGCATCGATCGGAGTGGGATCTGTTGTTACGCTTGGCGTCCTTTATGCCTTTGTTGACTATATCAACCGATTGTTCCAGCCGGTGACAGGGATCGTGAACCAGCTTGCCAACCTAGAACAGGCACTTGTTGCGGGAGAACGGGTTTTCCAGCTGCTTGAAGAGACTGGGACCCCGGTGGAAGATGGAAAAATGAACAGATACGACGGAAATGTCAGCTTTGAGCATGTATTTTTTGGATATAAAGAGAATGAATATGTATTGAAAGATATTACGTTTGAAGCAAACAAAGGGGAAACAGTTGCCCTGGTGGGACATACGGGTTCAGGAAAAAGCTCGATCATGAATCTGCTGTTCCGTTTCTACGATAGCAATGAAGGGAAAATCCGGATTGATGGAAAAGACATTGTCGATATTCCCTATCAAACGATTCGGGAGCATATGGGGATCGTCTTGCAGGATCCTTATTTGTTCACAGGAACGATTGCTTCAAATGTCAGTCTCGATGATCCAAGGATTTCAAGGGAGCAAGTGGAGGCGGCACTCAATGCTGTAGGGGCGGAAAAAGTATTCAAAAACCTGGAGAAGGGATATGATGAACCGGTGATCGAGAAAGGCAGCACCCTTTCCTCCGGTCAACGCCAACTCATATCATTTGCCCGTGCACTTGCCTTTAATCCAGCGATCCTGATTCTCGATGAAGCGACATCGAGCATCGATACAGAAACTGAGGCCATCATTCAGGAAGCGATGGAAGTCCTGAAAAAGGGCCGGACGACCTTCATCATCGCTCACAGATTATCCACGATCAAGGAAGCCGATCAAATCCTTGTATTAGATCGGGGGGAAATCGTTGAACGCGGGAATCATGATGAATTAATGAAAAGGCAGAGTCGTTATTATCAAATGTATCAGCTTCAACAAGGCTCAAAAGAAAATCTGGCAGGATAGAATAGGGGCGTCTGACGATAGCAGTCGGACGCTTTTTCTTTTTGGGCGATTTCGATAGTGAAAATAACCCCGTCAAATTTTAAAATATCCCGGTGTTACGGGGATTCATCCATGAGTAAATACAAATTTCCTGTTAAGAAAACAGGACTTTCGTGGGATTTTGTCGTTTTAAATCGAAATTATCTCCTTATCAATGTATAATTTAATTGATAAAAAAGTTTCACAAAGGGAGGATCCTATGATGGGATGGGCAATCGCCATTTTATTTGGGTCAGCAGTTTTGCTGCTCATTTTATCGTTTATTAAAACGACACAAACCAACTCGAAGCTTGAGCAACAGATAGAGCATGTATCCATTTCTGTATTGAATGAGGTTCATGAACTGGAGAAGCAGTTACGAAATATACAATTGGATGCAGAGATTACAGCCCAGCAGGCAGGAGCTGCACCTGCTGTATCTGAGGAGCGCGAATTACTCCGTGAGATGCTTGATTTGTATAAAAGAGGCTATTCTGTTGAAAGTATCGCAGGGAAAACAAAGCTCAAGCCTAATGAAGTGGAGCATATGCTTGCGCCATTTATGGCTCAGAAGGCTGAAAGGGGCTTAGTGGCACAATGACAGTGACATCGAATTCATTACGGAGCTTTGCTGGAGGGATATTGATCGCCACCTCTTTGATTGGGGCTGTGTATCTTTTCGGTCCTTCTGAAGCAAAGAGTACCGGGAAAGAAGAATCTGCGGAAGTGCAAAAGCTGTCAGAGGATGAAATGGTGAAGAAGCTGACTTCAAAAGGCTATGTCATACATACAGAAGACCAGTGGAACAAGCAGCTGAAAGCCATGAATGAAAAGCAGGAAGAGAAAGCATCGGATAAGAAAAGTGGCGGTAAGGTGGTCTACAAAACGATGCTCACCGTTTCTACCGGAATGACGAGTATCGACGTAGGAAACGCTCTGGAACAAGCCAATATTATAAAAGATGGGTTGGATTTCTATAAAGAGGTAGAAAAGCGGGGCCTTGAGAACGAGCTGCGCCCAGGTACCTTTGACGTCGAAAGTGGAATGAGCACGGACGAAATCATTTCTACCATCTTTAAATAATAAATAGGAAAACGGGACTGACATTCAGTCCCGTTTTTTTATCCCATCCTTAATAACAGATACCAACCCGGCTTTTGATGAAGGATTCGTCTGACAGTTGTTTGTATATGAAATCTCCGGTGTCATACATGGAAATGCTCTTCCCGGCATCAGGAAGGACATTTCGTTCCGTTCGGTAATTCCCCATCCTTTCTCCATCCGGTAAATAGGTCGGACAAACGATGGTCCAGTCCATTTCGGATGCCTGAAGCATGAGAAAGGCCCTTAAATGGTCTTCGGCCGCGGTTGTGCTCCTCCGTTTCGATTCACTTGACTGAAAACGGTAAAGGTGATCCTCCTGCCACGCCTGTAGGATGCCCGCCGTCCCGCACGTGATGATCCGTTTCACTCCATGCCTTCTCATGGCTTTTAACAGGATTGGCATGCTTTTTGTGAGGACATCCTGTTTATCTGTATTCAGGCAGCTGATCACGGCCTCCGAACCTTCGATGGTCTTCATCACATCTTCCTCGTTCAACACATCCCCGACAATTTCCGTACCGGAGGCGTCTTGTCCACTGCCTCTCCGTACCAATCGATTTACAACATATTCTGACATAGCCCGTTGAAAGACTACGGAACCAACTCGGCCCGTGCTCCCAAATAAAGCAATTTTCATATCATGCCCTCCCATTTTCTTATAAAAATAGTGTATCTTATAATCGGAAATTTTTACATGTTTGTGTAACCAAGGATACATACTAAAGAGGATAAGAAAAAAATCTCGATATGAAACTTTTATGTTGACTTATTTATGGTAACGTTTTATGATGACATTCGTAACAAATTTAAATCCGATAAGAATAGTGGGGGTTTTACAATGAAAAAGTGGAAATTATCCATTATCATGCTAATCGCCTTATCCATGGTATTAGCTGCGTGTGGACAATCTAAAGATAAAGAAGAATCAAATGATGATTCGAAAAAAACATCTCTTTACGATAAGGTAAAGGAAGATGGAGAATTACTTGTTGGGACGGAAGGTACATATCCTCCTTTCACATTCCATGACGAATCAGGAAAGCTGACCGGGTTTGACGTAGAAATCGCCCGTGAAGTAGCGAAGCGTCTTGGTGTAGAAGCGAAATTCCAGGAAACGCAATGGGATGCGATGTTTGAAGGTTTGAACTCCAAGCGTTTCGATATGATCGCAAACCAGGTGGGAATTCGTGAAGACCGTGAAAAGAAATACGATTTCTCTAAGCCATATATCGAATCAAGTGCCGTAGTGGTCGTGTCAAAAGACAACAAGGATGTCAAATCATTTGAAGATATTAAAGGTTTGACTTCAGCTCAGTCCCTGACAAGTAACTATCGGGATATCGCTGAAAAGAACGGGGCAAAGATCCAAGGTGTAGAAGGATTATCACAATCAATCCAGCTACTTGAACAAGGCAGAGTGGATGTAACCGTGAACGATAAAATTTCCATTCTTGACTACTTAAAGAAACAACCGAATGCCAAAGTTAAAATCGCTGCTGAAGCGGAAGATGCAGGTCAAAGTGGTTTCATGTTCCGTAAAGGGAATGACAAACTGGTTGAAGAAGTAAACAAAGCGTTAGAGGAAATGAAGGAAGACGGTACGTACAAAGAGATTTCTGAGAAATGGTTCGGAGAAGATGTATCTCCTAAGTAGCATATACCAGAATCCTGAAGCAATGATTGATATTTTACAAAGCTCCCTGCTTCCAATGTTAGAGGGAGCTTTGTATTATTCTATCCCTCTGACGCTGATTTCTTTTGCTTTAGGTATGATTCTGGCTGTACTCACTGCTCTTGCACGTTTATCAAATATATCAATTTTACGGGGAATTGCCCGATTTTATGTTTCGGCAATACGGGGTACGCCTTTACTCGTGCAATTATTTATCATTTTCTACGGGTTACCTACTCTTGGAATCAAATTTGATCCATTCCCATCTGCCATCATTGCCTTTTCATTGAACAAAGGTGCGTACTCATCAGAAATCGTCCGTGCGGCGATTCAATCGATTCCAAAGGGGCAATGGGAAGCAGGATATTCGATCGGCATGACCTATTCACAGGCGTTAAAAAGAATCATCCTGCCGCAGGCGACGAGAGTATCGATTCCGCCATTAGCCAACTCGTTCATTAGTCTAGTGAAAGATACGTCGCTTGCATCCTTGATCTTAGTAACCGAAATGTTCAGAAAAGCACAGGAAATCGCTGCGACGAATTATGAGTTCCTGCTCATGTATATGGAGGCAGCCGTGCTTTATTGGATCATCTGCTTTATATTATCGGTCATACAAGGCCGCATCGAGAACAGGCTGGATCGATATATTGCCAAGTAATTTAAAAGGAGATTGAATATGATTTCCATCAAAGGATTAACGAAACGATTTGATCAGTTAGAAGTCTTAAAGGGAATGAACGTAGAAGTCGATAAGGGTCAGGTCATCGTTCTGATCGGCCCTTCAGGCTCCGGGAAGACGACTTTCCTCCGCTGTTTGAATGCCCTTGAAATCCCGAATGACGGGACCGTTTCAATAGGGGGAACGGCGGTTGACTTCACTAAGAAAGCATCCAGGCAGCAGCTTCTTCAACTAAGAAGAAAAACGGGGATGGTATTTCAAAACTATAATCTGTTCCCCCATATGACAGCGCTTGAGAACGTCATGGAAGGCCCTACGGTCGTTCAAAAGCGTAACAAGTCGGAAACAAGAAAGAAAGCCATCCAGCTGCTTGAAAAAGTGGGCCTCGGAGATAAGGTCGATTACTATCCATTCCAGCTTTCAGGCGGGCAGCAGCAGAGGGTCGGCATCGCAAGGGCCCTAGCAATCGAGCCGGAAGTGATGCTCTTCGATGAGCCAACTTCAGCACTTGATCCTGAACTGATAGGTGAGGTTCTCAAGGTCATGAAAGACCTGGCTGAAGAAGGGATGACGATGGTCGTCGTGACCCACGAAATGAGGTTCGCGAAAGAAGCGGCCGATAAAGTCATCTTCATGGATGGGGGCTATATTGTCGAAGAAGGGACTCCCCAGGAAGTGTTTGAAAATCCAAAGAATGAACGTACGAAGCAATTCCTTAACTTAATACAATAAAGTGAGAAGATGAATGGGACGTGGGCTCATTCATCTTTTTTTTGGGTTTTATTCATATCGTCGGCCAGAGCTAATAAACTTTTTTAGAAAAAGGTTAGAAGGAACGTTTTAGTGGAAATATGGTAGTAGTTGGATCATTAACAGGGAGGAATGACAATGGAATACCGCATTGAACGTGACACAATAGGAGAAATGAAGGTGCCAAAGGAAAAATATTGGGGGGCCCAGACTCAACGGAGTAAGGAAAACTTCCAGATCGGTACAGAGAAGATGCCCATTGAGGTTACATATGCCTTTGCACAGTTGAAGAAAGCGGCCGCAGTCGTCAATCATTCTCTCGGAAAGCTTTCTGAAGGGAAGATGAAGGCGATTAGTAAGGCCTGTGACGAGATTTTGGAAGGGACATGGGATGACCATTTTCCCCTTGTCGTCTGGCAAACGGGAAGCGGTACACAGTCCAATATGAACGTAAATGAAGTAGTGGCCTATCGTGCCAATGAACTTCTCGGTGAAAATGGCTCGGAGGAGAGGGTCCATCCCAATGATGACGTGAACATGTCTCAAAGTTCCAATGATACATTCCCGACGGCCATGCACGTAGCGGCATATCAGGAAATTGAATCCAAGCTGTTTCCCGTGGTTCAGGAATTCACTGCAACACTGAAAGAGAAAGAGGATCAATTTCAGGATATTATAAAAATCGGCCGTACCCATCTCCAGGATGCCACGCCGTTAACTCTCGGGCAGGAAATCAGTGGATGGCGCTCCATGATGGAAAAATCCTATAGTATGACAAGAGAAAGTGTACAGCGTTTGGTCAACCTTGCCATCGGGGGAACAGCAGTAGGAACCGGGATCAATGCAGATCCTACTTTTGGAAGGAAGGTTGCGGCACAATTAGAAGTGCAGACAGGCATCAAATTCGTTTCATCTGATAATAAGTTTCATGCCCTGACATCCCATGATGAAATCGTGTACGTCCACGGTGCCATCAAGGCATTGGCAGCGGATCTTATGAAAATTGCGAATGATGTCAGATGGCTTTCAAGCGGTCCTCGAAGCGGCATAGGGGAAATGACGATTCCTGCCAATGAACCAGGCAGCTCAATCATGCCGGGTAAAGTGAACCCGACCCAAAGTGAAGCAGTGACCATGGTCGCGACCCAAGTCTTTGGGAACGATGCAGCCATTGGCTTTGCCGCCAGTCAGGGGAATTTCGAACTGAATGTATTTAAACCGGTCATCATCTATAATATGCTGCAATCCGTAAGGCTGCTTGCAGATGGAATAAAGTCCTTCAACGATAAATGTATGAAGGGATTAGAGGCAAATCTTGAGGTCATTGAAGACTTTGTGCAAAGATCCCTTATGCTCGTCACGGCCTTAAACCCGCATATTGGATATGAGAAGGCGGCTGAAATTGCGAAGAAGGCCCATCAGGACGGTTCCACATTAAAAGAAGCGGCGCTAAAGTCAGGCTATTTGACAGAAGAACAGTATGATGAATGGATTGATCCGGCATCCATGGTTCATAATAAATGATGGGAAAGTATGGACTGAAACTTATTAAAGACATAATGAAACCCCCGGCCTAAAGACCGGGAGTTTTAACCAATCATATTAAATGGGTGATTATTTTTGGTACCCGCCACCGATTTGTTGTTCAGCCATTTGAACCAGGCGTTTAGTGATTTCTCCACCTACAGAACCGTTAGCACGAGCCGTTGCATCAGGTCCTAATTGTACGCCGAACTCAGAAGCGATTTCGTACTTCATTTGGTCGATTGCTTGTTGAGCTCCTGGAGCTACTAGTTGGTTAGATGAATTGCTGCGAGATTGTTGCTGTTGCATAATCTGTCATCTCCTTAGAATGTATAAGTTTTTTGGTTGGGTTAGCTGGACTTGCACCAGCCCGCTATTCCATGAGCGACCATCTTCATATGGTGTAACCCATCGAGTGGGGTTAAGTGAAGGCTTGTTACTGCCTTGTTACTAGGTATTATGGTTTTTCTGGAGGATTATATTCAAGAGGGTGACAGGGAATTTATTCCTATTAAATACCTGCAAGTTTTCTACATAAATCACCATGATTGTAAAAAGGATAACACTATACAAAGATTTAGATTGAAAGTATGGTGACACATCATGAAAGCTTGCGCGTTATGTAACGGGATCGTTGAATACAGGGGCCTTTGCAAGAAGTGTGGGGACTCGACAACGGATCAGGGTAGATATTATGATTTTTACGATGAGTATAGTGCGTATATGGATATTCAGCACGTGCAATTAGCCGACGGCATTCCGAATAGCAGCTGCTCTGATACTTGTCTACATCTTTTTACATGCCTTCGGTGTGGAGAAGAAGAAGCCAAAAGTATCGACCTGACGGAATTTTAATAAAAAAAGGCGCTCCCTGAAAAGCAGGGGGCGCCTTTTTCTTCTTATATAGTTATCGGATTCTTAACTCAGACTCAGAATCAAAGAAATGAGCTTTATTCATATCGAATGCCAGGTCGATCGTTTGACCTGCAACGATATCTGTACGGGAGTCAACGCGGGCTACAAATTCTTGTCCTTCCAATTGAGAATATAACATCGTTTCAGCACCCGTTAATTCAGATACTTCAATCTTCGCCGTGATTTTCGCACCTTGAGCAGTATCCAGGAAAAGAGGCTCGTCATGAATATCTTCAGGACGCACACCAAGAATGATGCTCTTTCCTACATGACCTTGTTCGCGAAGCACTTTCATTTTTCCTTCAGGTACAGAAACCTTCGTATGACCGATGACGAATTTCCCATCTTCCAGAGATCCGTGGAAGAAGTTCATGGCAGGTGATCCGATGAATCCGCCTACGAAGACATTCTCCGGTTTATCATATACCTCTTTAGGAGAACCAACTTGTTGAATCACACCGTCTTTCATGACAACGATACGTGTGGCCATCGTCATCGCTTCTGTCTGGTCATGTGTTACGTAGATTGTTGTTGTTTGTAAACGTTGATGCAGCTTGGCGATTTCGGCACGCATCTGTACACGAAGCTTTGCATCAAGATTGGATAAGGGCTCATCCATCAAGAACACTTTCGCATCACGGACGATGGCACGGCCAAGAGCTACACGCTGACGCTGACCACCTGATAATGCTTTTGGTTTACGATCAAGCAGCGCTTCAAGACCGAGAATCTTAGCCGCTTCCTGTACACGGCGGTCAATTTCCTGTTTATCGAACTTTCGCAGTTTTAGACCGAATGCCATATTATCATACACACTCATATGAGGGTATAGGGCATAGTTCTGGAAAACCATGGCGATGTCACGGTCTTTTGGTGCCACATCGTTCACGCGCTTTCCGTCAATGGAGAAATCCCCTTTGGATATTTCTTCGAGTCCGGCGATCATACGCAGGGTAGTGGATTTCCCACAGCCCGATGGACCGACAAACACGATGAATTCTTTATCTTGAATGTGAAGGTTAAAGTCATTTACCGCCGTTACCTTGCTATCATAAATCTTGTGGATATTTTCTAATTTTAATTCAGCCACTTATTTTCTCCTCCTTGAAATGCAATCGTTTTCATCTATAGATTCATTGTAGAGAAAGCGGATTCAAAACGATATGGTCAACCTGCACAAAGTTGCCTAATCATTATTGGGCAGGTTGTCAGATTGGAAGCTTAAACAGGCAAAGTAGGCAAGGATTCCTCCTTGGAAGCTTTTAATATCTATATTTGTTTTTTCGATGAACTTATCAATCCTGTACTGGACGCTGTTCCTGTGCATGAATAATGTCTTGGCGGTCTGACTGATATTGGATTGGTTTTCGAGAAATGCCCTGATGGTGTGAATTTGTTCAGGATCTTCAGAAAAAAAGTCGGCGACCTTTTTAAAGAAATGCTCCTCCCACTCGTGTGGAAAGTGGTTGAGGGCGAATTCAGGCAGAACCGTCACGGCCGACTGGATGAATGCCTGCTTATGAATGGTTCTTGAGAATGCAAATAGCTCACGCTCATGGGCAAAATAGTCTGGTAGATGTAAATCGGCTTCATGAAACTGCCCTATGTAAAAAGAAGGGGTGACAAAGAAGTCCGATTCAATGACATGGGATATCGACAGCAGCTGCTCCTCATCCACGATCCACTCATGATTCTTTTCTATGAGCAGCCCCATGCGATCAGCCAGGAAAACGGGGATGGTCCCGTGTGGTAACAAATGTTGAAACGCTTCTCTCAGTTGTAGCTGATCCCTGCCTTCCTTCAGACTGAACTGAATGATGCGGAACTCTCCATCATTCATTGAGGGGACCGGCCCGTTTTCCAATAAGTAATTGTACCACTCGGCGGAACCGGAAGAATCATTTACGTTTCCAGGTAATGGGATAATCTCTTTGAACAAGCAAAATAATAAATCCAATTCCGGCTCGGTAATCTCTGATTGATCGATCCCTATATATTCATTTTCCTGTTCGTTTGTAAACCAGATTTTAGAAGATTCAAGGCTTGTGGGATAATGGTGCTGAATGATGGCAGCAGGATATTTTTTACGTAAAGATGTAAACATGTGATCCCTCTTTGTTCATTATTATAGTAAAAAAGGTTATAATGACATTGTACTGAAATAGCTGTAGTAATCAAAGAGTGCATGATTGCAAAAGTACAATAATTTTAATACTATTGTACAATGAATAATTCTTATGGGGTGTCCTGAATGGAATATACGAAAGAAGTAACCAATCGAATGAAGCGTCTTGAAGGTCAGGTCCGCGGTGTATTGAAAATGATGGAAGATGAGAAACATTGTAAGGATGTTGTGACTCAACTATCAGCCGTCCGTACTGCTGTTGACCGCACGATCGGCCTCATCGTGGCAAAGAATTTGGAAGCGTGCATACGCGAGTCGGAAGAAGAGGGCATGAAGGCGGAAGATGCCATTCAAGAAGCTGTCAATATGCTCGTTAAAAGTAGATGAATGATAAAGAGCTGCCAAAAGGGAAAGTCCCTCATGGGCAGCTTTTTTGTTTGAGTTTTTTTATTTGTCCAGCTCCGGCGGCTAGTCCCTCGAGGTCATAAGTCAAACCAACCAAAAAGGCAAAGAGCGCCTTTCCGGTTGGTTCGCCTTATGCTTGTCGGGCCTGACCAAGCCGCCTCCGCTTTTCTATTGCGGTCGTTCTTCATGATTAGTGATTTCAATCGCTTCTTCGATGTTCGTCGTGTTTTCCCTCATGTGGACGGAACCTCCGGACATGCCTTCGTTGATGAAACGGTCGACATCGAGAAATGCTTTTTCTTTTCCTTCGTAATTCGTATCAGGAAGGAATTGATCGTTCATATTGTCTTTTTTCATGCTCATCAGCCTCCTTTCTATAGTTTTAGAAAGGGAGCTGAAGTTATGCATGGGAGCAGGATTAAATTCTTTCTGACTGGGCTATTATATAGTTTGCATCACTCATAAACATGGAAAAGCATCAGTTCGTGGAGCTGCTTCTTAAGAATCTCTTCCTTATCGGACGGAGGAATGGGGCCGGTCCATTCGATCCTTCCGTCTTTATGGTATGTTCCTGTATATTTCGTCCCGCTGAAATAAAAGGAAAACATCCAGCCGGGCAGCTGCTTATTTTCGAACATGTTCTTAAATTGAAAATGTTGGATCATCATTCGTCACCTCCATTCATATTGTAAACGTTTTAACTCGAACTGTGTAGGACCGGCCGTGAAATGTATCATAAATGGAAGGCTCCTCTAATAGAATTTACTGAAGAGATAGGGGAGGGACGAAGAATGAATTCGTTTATTCGTGATTTAGAGAAGGCGATCAGTGATGAATGGACAGGTTATTATTTCTATAAAGAGCTAAAAGCACGTACCAATAATCCATTGTACGTTGAGTTTATTGAACACGCTCAAAAAGACGAAAAAGAACATTATGAAATGTTTCAATATCTTCATTATTTATTGACGGGAGAGTATTATGAGCACAAGAAAGAAAAGGTGGGGTTCACCACTTTTAAAGAAGGGGTCCTTCGGGCTCTGAAGGATGAACTGGAGGGTGCCGAGTTTTACCGGGATATGCTCCTTGAGATTCCCAATCAGCAGGCGTATAAACCGCTTTTTATTGCCATGACAGATGAACAGGAACATGCTACCAGATTTTCAACCATTTATAATTCCTTGCGATAAGCAATAAAGAAAAAGGTTGAACCTTGTGTCATCCACGAAGATTCAACCTTCACTGTTTTGTGAACTGAGTGTCATGAACGTACGGACAAGCTGTTTTCTCCGCTTCTTCTCAATCTCTACCTCATCGAAACACATCGGCTTTGAATTAATTTCAAACAACACGAATCCCCCTTGTTCTTTGGGAGCGAGGTCAATCGAAAACTCCCCTACATAGCCAAACGAATTGGCCAGTTCTTCCCCGCATGTTTGAACGATCCTCGAAATTTCTTTTTTTGTTTCTGCATCTGCTACTTCCTTCAGGGAAATGATTTTACCACCGGCAGGTACATGAGTGGTGACTTCCTGACGTTGGGACATGCGGACTCCGATACCGATCAAACGGAAATCTTCTCCTGTGTGAAGGACTAATATGCGAAAGTCGAAACGGTGTTCGTGCACTGTTTTGCAAGGGACCGCTTCCTGCATGATCCACTGATTGCCCATAAACCATTCGTTATACGTTTGATGAAGGCGGGAGATCGATGTAAACCTCTCTATTTTCTTAATGCTCTTACACAGAACTCGGCCCCTGTCATCCATTTCAATCAGTCGAATTCCTTTTCCTTGTGAAGCGAGAGAGTGTTTAACGTATACTTTCCGATGAGTGAAGAGGAAACGTGAAAGGGAAGCTTCATCGGTAACCAGTTCGGTCTGTGGCAGATATACTTTGAGATCATCATTTTTGGATAACAACTCGTAGATTTCCCATTTATTAAAGAAATGGGGGTTGAAGAATGGAATCTGATGCTTCTTGATAAAACGAAGAAGCTTTTCGTATGATTGATTTTGCTCGGCATGCCTTGATGGGACCCGGTTATAAATGACGTTGGGAACCGGAAACAGGCATTTTACCCATTTGTGTAAAACGTGATTATACATGATCCCCTCTATCGAATCACCCACAACATCTTGCGGGGAAAAGACGAAACAGATTCCTCCAGACTGCTCGACGTCCTGTTGGATCGACCGGAATAATTCGAAGTTCCCCTTATATTTATTTCTTCCTTCTTTACTTGAGACGATGCCGACTAAGGGAATCGCGGGACGATTCCTCGTTCGGGGGGGAATCGTAAATGTATAGCATTGATTGGAAACTTTAGAAGATAAGAGAAAGGAATCCTTTGCAAATCCATAGGTTGTAATCGCTTCTTCCCCGTGAAAAAAGGTCTTCTTCACCCGGTCGTAAAGGATAATCATGGAATCATTTCCTCGGGATGATCCAAGCTTTGTTGAGTGAGGAAAATGCCAAATGATAAGGCGAGTTTCCTTGTTAATAAATCAAACCTTTTTAAGTCAGGATGTGAGAATATCGACCTGCCAGGCTTGGAGTTTGCTTCAAACATCCAAATGCGATGTTGGTCGTCCACACCGAAATCGAATCCTATTTCACCGATGAATCCTTCAAGGTTCCCTTCGATGGAATGTGACAACAATAAAGCCGCATCCTTTAAAGCCTCTTCAATGGTTTCTCTTTCACTTTCTTCAAGGAATAGTTCTGAAAGAATCCTCACTTCCCCACCATTGTTCGCATGTGTCGTCACGCTTCCCATTCCTGCCACTTTTCCCGCCATTGCACTGACTTGCCAGTTGCCTTCTTCGTCTTTATTCGTATGGACCCGGAAGTCGATGGGGCGATTATTCTCTTTCAGTAAGGAGATTCCCTGCTGGACGACAAAGGAGTCCAGGTTCCGGCTTTTAAACACTGTATTGGCCAGCTGTTCAAGTGATTTAAACTTAAGTAAACGGTTCTTCTGATCTCCGTCCCTGAAACGGCAATAATACTCTTCTGTGGACCGGTTATACGTGATTTTGTGTATTCCGTTCCCGAGACTACCGTTTTTCGGCTTCAAATAAATATGGGTATAGGCGGAAAGCATTCGTTCCATTTCCTCAAAAGATTGGAATGGTCTCGTTTCCGGAAGGAAGTGTTGAACAGTCCGATCATTTTCTAATCTCTCGAAAAGGTCGAGTTTATTGAAGAACCCTGGATTATACCACGGAATGCCGTACTCTCTTTCCAGTCTCTCCTTCACTCCCTGATATGTTTTCCGCTTTTCACTCTGCCTGTTCGGAAGTCTGTCATAAATCACATTCGGGAAAGGGATTTCTTCAATCTCCCAACCTTCCCCAAAATGAAAAAATCCTTTGATGAGTCCATTCTCCCAATCAATATGACGTTCTCCAAATACAAATGGGATGACTCCCAAGGAAGATTGAACCGATAATAGCTTCTTGAAAAAGTGGGATCGCTGTCCGATGGGACTTAATCGGAAACTTGTGAAACCCGCAGTGAATATGCCAATCAGTACCCCTGCGTGTAAACATTCATCTTTACAATAGAGGGAGAGGGAATCCACTTTTGATGGAAGGTGCAGCTTTTCCGCTAAACCTGTACTGATCCCCATTACATTCCGGCCATTCGGATGGCGCCTGCAGCTGGCAGGTTGTCTTCTGGTCCCAAGTATCACCGTATGTGGAAGGGTGTCTTCCCGGGTTTTGAATCCAGACGGAAGGTAGAGGATGCTTTCTTCATCTTGGAAGTATTCGACTTTATATGCATGGAGCATTAGAAATCACCTCGCCTTAAGGATGTAAGAGATTGTGAGGATAGAAAGTCACAATAATCTAAAGGTGCCTGATATAATGTTGATAACTTCCCGGGATGTAAAGCATCCACTACCTTATGCCCCGGCTTAGAGTTCAAATCCAGGATCCATATGGAATGATCATCCCCGATAATGAGGTCGACCCCAATTTCAAAAAGAGGGGAAAAATGTTTTTCAAGAAGTATAGGGACTTCTTCTAAAATGGATGTGAGTTCTTCGTCGATAAAATCCCATGCGTGCAGATCATGGCTATTCTTCCACTCACTGTAGGAAAGATAGGATGCACCGAGGCTGATATTTGTCAGAATCCCATTCTCTTCCCCTTTACGGATTGCACGTTGGAATTCCCGCCATTCTCCATTGCGATCTTTATTCATGAGAATGCGCATATCGAAAGGGGCATTTCCTTTCGTCAGGTTTGGCAGCCTTTTTTGACAAATGAACGTGTTAAGCGTGAGCATGTGGTCAACCCATTTTAGAAAGACATCTTCATTTGCGAAAGATTGTTCTATGATTCCTTGCTTTTTGGTGGTGCGAACCACAATTTCATGTGGATGTGCAACGAGATGGTAAACAGCAAAACCATGGGCCCCGTCGACAGGTTTGATTATAATATCTTTATGTTTGAGGAGAAGATTTAATAAATGTTTTCCATCGGATACTAAGGATGTTGCAGGGATATAGGGGGCGAGGGAGGTCTGTTTCAGTTTTTCATAAAGATGCCATTTGTTTGGTAATCCGTAACCAAGGAAACGGATATGCTTCTGGTTTTTCAACCATTGAACGACGGCTCTCGCCTGCCGGGACTTCATATCCTTCTGATAATAGGTTCTGTCATAGATGTACTCCGGGATTTCAAAGGCATTTTTTTCCCATTCCCCCTTCACCCTGTCAAAATGAAATCCTTCCGCGGTTTCGTTTAAAGGAGATATTCCCTGTGGAGAAAACAGGAAAAGGTCGATTGGATATGAAAGGGACTGTTTTGCGATTTCGAGAAAGTATCCGTTCGTCACTTCCGGTGTAAGGGTCATGATGCCTAATGAGTGATTCATCGTATTATTCCTCCTTATTAGTCCAGTTGGCCAAACTATATTCATAAAGTGCTTTAACCGAAGGACGAATCCTGTCGTTCTCTAAGTAGGTCCGTTTAGAAGGCTTGGAATTAATTTCGATCAGCCATGGTTTTCCCGCCTTATCAATGCCGATATCGATGCCAAGCTCTGCGAAATGACCTTCAAGGCTATCGGCAAGAAGCGTTGAAGCATGTATACATAATTCTTTCATCTCTTTCATGATAGCCATGCTCTCTTTGGGAGAAAAAATAGTTTGCAAGACCATGAGGGGCTTTTCGATACGGCCGCCCTGGTCGACATTTGCCACGAATTGATCTTGAGAAGCAATTCTTGCAACCGATGAAACCACCTCCCAGTCTTCATCGCGATTCTGATGACAAAGAAATCGAAAGTCCAAAGGTAGCCCTTCGACTGTAAGAAAGGGGATTGTCTCCTGAACCAGATAAGAGCTATTGCACCAGGCCTTAAGCTGGTTGTAAAGAGCAGGGTAAGTCGGGAAGGTGAGAGGATTCTCAGGCGAAAATGAATTCTGCTGCATGTGATATCCACCGTCTCTTTTTTTGATCCGCATGATGTAGCGTCCTTTGCTCCCATTTATCCCTTTGATGAAAACATCGTGATATAAGGTAAGCATCTTCTCCAAGGAATGTAGTCCCTTTACGGTTTCGGGCAGGTGTGGAGAGAGGACGGGGCTGTCTTTTAATGCATTGTAGACCTGATCTTTGGACAAAAAAGCGGAATTGAAAACCTGGATGCCCCCGTCCAGTGAGCGGCCAAGAGCCTTTTGAAAGGAAGGTGACCGCTCTGTTTTTCGTGAGTGACATCGATTGTATAAGACATGGGGATCAGGTAGAGGACCGGTTTCCCAATCGTTCCCGTTATAATAAAGACCTTCCCCTTTATTCCCGACGAAGGAGGAAAGGGGAAGCAGGTAGAAAAATCCACCTTTTCGTTGAAACCATTCCTGACACTCTGTAAAATATTCATTTAAAGAGTGCGAATGGATGGTCTCAAGCGAAGATTGATTGAGTAAGAGAGCCACAACCGGTCCCATATGAATCATGGTATTTCTGGTATCGATGGAGATCCATATATTTTGCAATGGCGGGATGGATGCGAATAATGAATCGGATGTATCCAACATAATCTGTAAAGAATCCGTTTTTGTTTCCATGCATGTAACGTCAAGAAGGGAGCTGCCACATTTCAACGTCATATGTCGTTGAAAAGGGAAGCGGTCCATCCATTTTCCTGGAATATATAAATGATGATGGTCCTTTGTATGACGCGAAATAAATGAACATTTTAACTTCATCCGGCATTCCCCGTTTGCATAACCCGTTAGGTTGACTTTATAATGATTTATTGGGCTAATGTTGATATAGCATTCTATGTAAACATAGGCAAAATGTTCAAACGAGAGAAGTAGAAAAGGAAGGTGCACTCATGCTGGATGCTTTCATCCTGGTATTATTCATGGTAATCGTTGGGGCCCTTATTGGGGGAGTCACCAATTCACTCGCAATAAAAATGTTATTCAGGCCTTATCGGGCATACTATATCGGAAAATACAAAGTCCCATTCACACCGGGACTGATCCCGAAACGCCGGGAGGAACTGGCGGAACAGCTCGGAAAGATGGTGGTGGACCACTTAATCACCCCTGAAAGTCTTCAGAAAAAAGTGATGAATGAGGACTTCCAAAAAGAAGTGACCCTTTGGCTATCCGAAGAATTGCAGCCGGTATTCACATCCGACAAAACGGTGAATGAATGGCTCGATACCCTCCAAATCCCCGTTTCCTCTGATCGACTCAATGAATGGCTTGAGGACTGGATCGCAGTAAAGATCAAGGATACAAAAATGTCCTATACATCTATGAAACTGGAAGAGGCACTTCCTGAGAGGTGGCAGGAAAAGGTTTCAGAAAGTATTCCGAAGCTAGTCGACTTCATTGCAAACAGGGCGGAAACGTATTTCACTAGCCCGGAAGGAAAAATGAAAGTGAAGATCATGATCGACGATTTCCTGAAAGAACGCGGTATGCTCGGCAACATGCTGGGTATGTTCCTTGGTAATACGTCGGTTGCGGATAAAGTGCAGCCGGAAATCGTCAAGTTCATCAAGCATGAAGGTACACAGGAGATCCTCTTTAACCTACTGTCGAAAGAGTGGTCGAAGCTGAAACAAATGCAACTGGAAGAGTTCATCGACAGATTGCCGGAAGAGGACCTCATCCAAACCGTCCAAACATCACTGGTCAAACTCGTCAACATCGACGGTCACCTCAAGAAGCCGCTCAGGTCTTGGCTCGAACCGCATAAGCAATCCTTCTTCGACAAACAGCTGCCGAAATGGGTGGATAGAGGGACGGACCTATTATCCAAGAAGATTCCGAACCTCATGGAGAAGATGCACCTTCAGCATATCGTCCAGGAGCAGGTAGAATCCTTCTCTGTTGGCAGGTTGGAAGAACTCGTCCTCGGCATTT
The DNA here is from genome assembly GCF_056173145.1 of Rossellomorea sp. QJM3NY_18. Classification (NCBI taxonomy): domain Bacteria; kingdom Bacillati; phylum Bacillota; class Bacilli; order Caryophanales; family Bacillaceae; genus Rossellomorea; species Rossellomorea sp. QJM3NY_18. The sequence continues at coordinate 1,361,736 of NZ_CM149659.1, forward strand.
CACGGCGTGAATTCAAAATGATCACCTATCTCGGAGCTTTGCTCGGCGGCGTGATCGGGATCATTCAGGGAATCATCGCTCTTTTCATCGCCTGATAAGGGTCCTGCCTAGAAATCAACCCCATTGTTTGTTATAGTGAGGAAGAATGAAATTTTAGGAGGTACGTATTTTGGCTATTAACTTATACGATCAAGCGAACGAACTGGAAAGCGCATTGCGTCAGAGCGATGAATTCCTGCAACTGAAGAAAATGTATGATGAAGTAAACAATGACGAATCTGCTAGCAAGATGTTTGAAAACTTCAGAAACATCCAAATGACTCTTCAACAAAAACAAATGAGCGGTGAAGAAATCTCCCAGGAAGAAGTGGAGCAGGCTCAAAAAACAGCTCAACTTGTACAGCAACATGAAAAAATCGCGAAGCTTATGGAAGCTGAGCAACGCATGAGCATGGTGATCAATGACTTAAACAAAGTCATCATGAAGCCGCTTGAAGAACTTTACGGTTCCATGCAACAATAATACTGATGAGTAGGGTCCGACTTCCTGATGGGAGTCGGTCTTTTTTTGTTGGTAGAGCTGATTGATTGTCTTTGGTATATTGAAAGTATTTACATTTATTGTAAAATGACGCAATTCCGGTCGAGAGTGACGCAATTATAGAAAAAATGACGCAATTATGCTGAAAATGACGCAAGATCAAGCCCATAAATGACGCAATCATCGTCCCGCGAATGTCATATAGATTCTCCAAACGTCCCAATAAAAGAAATATTTTCACTTATCCCCAGTTTCAACACCTGATTCTTAGCTGCCGAGCACTCTATCTCTTCATTCCCAAGAAATAGTCATCATTCCTATCCCACTCCTTGGCATATTTGTCTCTCCTCCTTCATAAAAGTAGAGAAAGGGAGTAGACAACATATAGGGGGACACCAATGATGATCTATCGAATGCTGGCTTTGAATATTGATGGCACGATTGTAAATGAAAACGGAAAAATTGCGAAGGAAACGAAGGAAGCAATTGAGTACGTTCAAGATAAAGGGGTTCCGGTCACATTGGTTACAAGTCGGAGTTTTGCTTCTGCTAAGAAAGTAGCCAAAGCCCTGAAGCTTGAAAGTCCGATTGTTACACACAGCGGTGCCTATATCGCAGGCGAGCTTGAAAAACCGATGTATGTGAAAAAAATTGCGGAAGACATTACCTATGAAATCTCTCAATTCCTTGAAGGTTTTTCATGCCAGGTACACTTGTCCCATGAAAAGCGGTCCATCGTAGGCAAAACCAGTACCGGGGCACGTGAGATGGCAAAGGTCTCGTGGCAAAGAGAATCGAAATTACTTTACAGCAAACAGTTTGTGGACCGGGTAAGTGATCACCTGTTGGAGAATCCGATGTCGGTACCGAAGATTTCAGTTGTGATGGAGCACAAGGAAGACGTATGGGACGTTGTCGCTTCCTTAAAAGGCATGTATGAAGAAGTGGACGCTATCCCGACGTCTGACTATAAACTTGATATAGTGCCAAGGGGTGTTTCAAAGCTCAGGGGATTGATGTACCTGTCTGAGCGTCTCGGAGTGAAGAAGCATCAAATCGTGATGGTCGGATCCGGGATAGATGACATCGATTCCATGGAGTGCTCGGGCCTCGGTGTCGCCATGGGTGATGCACCGCGTCAAGTGCGGGAAGCGGCGGACTGGATCACACGCAGTCAGGTTGAAAAAGGGATTCCGTACTTTGTCACTGAGTTATTCCGTAAACAACACCCCATCCCATTCTTGAAAAAAATGAACATCATAAAATCGTAACTAAAAGGAACACCCCGTCATTCCAACAAGGATACGGGGTGTTATTTTGTAGGGAGGTTTCGGACCATTGACCATTCCCACCCCTTTCTGTACACTTATAAAAGCTTATTAGTTTTATGAAAGGTGATTAGAACGTGAATGTTTTGATAAAAGGAATCGAGGATGAGCGTTTCGAGCGTCCCCTGCGATTGATAGCGAATTTATTCTTTGAAGAGTCTGCCATTCACTTTGGTGATTGTGATGATGCCGATCTTCAAGTCCATATAGAACTTTCTTCAGATGACTTGATAGAGGCGGAAGCCGTATTAACGAACTCAAGCGAACAATCATACACTGCACGCTATGAACATGACTGGGTACCCTATGAAAATGAAAAAGAACGATTCAAACAGCTGAAAACGGCTGTTTCTCATGTGTATTTGAATGTTCTTCAAGATTTGACGGGGATCAGGCAGAAGTGGGGCATCTTGACGGGAATCCGCCCTACGAAACTCATTCATAAGCAAACCCAGCTTGGATTGCCCAAAGAAGAGATTCATGAGAAATTAAAAAAAGAATACCTGATCACGGATGAAAAGATCCAGCTGATGCAAAACATCGTGGACCGTCAATTATCCGTTGTACCGGATCTCTATGATCTTCAGCATGAAGTGAGCATTTATATCGGCATTCCCTTTTGTCCAACCAAATGTGCCTATTGCACATTCCCTGCCTATGCGATACTTGGTAAACAGGGACGGGTAGATTCCTTCCTGGCGGGACTTCATTACGAAATCCAGGAAATGGGACGCTGGATGAAGGAAAATAATATCAAGATTACAACCATCTATTATGGCGGGGGTACTCCGACGTCCATCACAGCTGAAGAAATGGATGCTCTTTATGAAGAGATGTACCGCTCCTTCCCAGATGTCGAAAAGGTAAGGGAAGTAACGGTGGAGGCAGGGAGACCGGATACGATATCCGAAGATAAACTCGAAGTGCTCAATAAATGGAACATCGACCGTATTTCCATCAATCCTCAATCGTACACTCAGGAAACCTTAAAAGCGATCGGGCGGCATCACACGGTGGAGGAAACGATTGATAAATTTCATTTATCCCGTGGTATGGGAATGAACAACATCAATATGGACCTTATCATTGGTCTTCCAGGGGAGGAGCTTCCGGAACTACAACATTCATTGGACGAAACAGAGAAGCTTATGCCTGAATCGTTGACGGTTCACACCTTGTCCTTTAAGCGTGCGTCTGAAATGACAAAGAACAAGGACAAGTATAAAGTGGCAGACAGGCTTGAAATCGAGAAGATGATGAATCTTGCGGAGAACTGGACGAAAGAGCACGGTTATGAACCTTATTACTTATACCGTCAGAAGAACATTCTCGGTAACCTGGAAAATGTAGGATACGCCCTTCCCGAGCAGGACAGCATCTATAACATCATGATCATGGAAGAAGTCCAGACCATCATTGGAATCGGCTGCGGGGCGGCAAGCAAATTCATCGATCCGAAAACCGGAAAGATCACGCATTTTGCCAATCCAAAAGAACCGAATGCCTATAACCTTGGATTCAAAGAGTACACAGAAAAGAAAATCAAGATCTTGAATGATTTATTTTTATAAACCGGACACGCCGCATAGATATAGCGGCGTGTTTCTTTATTATGCCTTCCGTTTCCTTGTTCATTACTGGATTATTTCATCCGTGCTTAAAGGATAAATCCTCATGAAAGGAGAATTAGTAAGATAGACATAGAAAATCAGACATTTTTTGTAAACGCTTACTATTTTGAGGGGAGAGATGGAATATGATGCAAACACCTCTGCTATTGACCCAAATGATTGAACGAGCTGAAAAGTATTTTCCTAAGAAAGAAATTGTATCCCGGACAGAGTCGGGTATCAACCGCTTCACATACAAGCAGTGGGGTGAGAGAACGCGGAGGCTGGCAAGCGCCCTGTCGAAACTCGGTGTTGAAGAAGGAGACAAAGTCGGTACACTTGCATGGAATCATCACCGTCATCTGGAAGCGTACTTTGCGATCCCATGTAGTGGAGCTGTACTACATACGATCAATATCCGCTTATCGCCCCAACATATTGTTTACATCATCAATCATGCCAAGGATCAAGTATTGCTCATCGACCCGGACATCGTCCCGCTCATTGAAAAGGTCAAGGACCAGATCCCAACGGTTAAAGCCTTCATCGTCATGACCGATGGAGAGTTACCTGAGACGACCCTCGAGCCTGTGTATCATTATGAAAGATTGTTGGAAGAAGGAGATCCATCGTTCCAATTCCGCAACGACATTGATGAAAATACTCCTGCGGGAATGTGTTACACGTCCGCCACGACAGGAAACCCGAAAGGAGTCATCTATTCCCATCGGGGCATCGTGCTCCATGCAATGGCATTGGGACTGGCTGATACGACAGGCGTCAGTGAGAGGGACGTTGCCCTGCCGGTGGTGCCGATGTTCCATGTGAATGCCTGGGGACTCCCGTTTGCGTCGGTCTGGTTCGGAAGTAAGCAGGTTCTGCCGGGACCATATTTCACTCCTGGACTGCTTGCCGGGCTCATGCAGGATGAGAAGGTGACCATTTCCGCAGGGGTGCCGACGATTTGGCTTGGATTACTCAATGAATTGGAAAAAAATGAGTATGATCTCTCAAGCCTTCGTTCCGTCCTGTGTGGGGGATCGGCAGCACCTAAAGGGATGATCCGGTCTTTTGAAGAGAAGTTCGGCATCCCGTTCATGCATGCGTATGGCATGACTGAAACGAGCCCGCTCGCTGTGATCGCCGCCTCCAAAAGCTATCATGACGACCTTTCTGCCGAAGAGAAACTCGACTTGAAAGCGAAGCAGGGGATCCTCGTACCTGGCTTGGATATGAAGGTCGTCGGGAAAGACGGGGAAGTGGCATGGGATGGAATCGAGATGGGGGAGCTAGCCTTAAGGGGTCCCTGGATTGCTTCTGAGTATTATGAAGATGAACGCACCGAGGATGCGTTCAGGGATGGCTGGCTGTATACAGGGGATGTCGTCACCATTGATGAAGAGGGATATATCAAGATCGTCGATCGTACGAAGGATCTGATCAAATCCGGTGGGGAATGGATTTCTTCCGTAGATCTTGAAAATGCCCTCATGACCCATGAGCATATCTTCGAAGCTGCTGTGGTGGCAGTGCCCCATGAGGAGTGGCAGGAACGTCCGATTGCCTGTGTCGTTTTAAAGGAATCGGGGAAAGGCAATGTGACCAAAGAAGAAATCATGGAATTCCTGAAGCCTCAGTTTGCGAAATGGTGGCTGCCGGATGAGATACTGTTCCTGGATGAAATCCCGAAAACCTCTGTTGGGAAATTCTTAAAGAGGGCTCTAAGGGATCAGGTTCAGGATCAGATGAAACAAATTTAAATGAGACGGGAGATCGACTCTATGCCGATCTCCATTTCAAATTATTGTACTTTTCTAAATAATCATTCTGCGCTATGCTAATAGAAAGGGGAGGGATTTTTTTGACAGTGTCAAATCAATACGAAACAGTTAAATTACATAAAGACGGGAAGGTGGCGAGGGTTCACTTGAACCGGCCGCAGTCCCTGAACGCATTGGATGCCCGGCTTATGGAAGAGCTGCTGGCTGCGTTGAAGGAAGTGAAAAATGATCCATCGATTTCTTTATTGATCCTGACAGGGGAGGGTAAGGGATTTTCCTCAGGTGGAGATATTAAGTCCATGCTGTCATTAAGTGGAGAGGAGCAGTTTTCACGGATCATGGATACGATCAGTGAACTGGTGATGACCTTGTATTCCATGCCGAAAGTGGTCCTGACAGGCATTCACGGGGCAGCGGCGGGGCTTGGGTTGAGCCTCGCTCTGGCTTCGGATTATATCCTTTGTGAAGAAGATAGTAAGCTCGCCATGAACTTTATCGGAATCGCTTTGATCCCGGATGGAGGAAGTCATTTCCTTCTCCAGGAACGCCTGGGGACGCATAAGGCAAAACGTTTAATCTGGAATGGAAAAGTATTTGAAGGACAGGAAGCCCTCATGAAAGGACTCGTCGATGAAGCCATTCCTTCAGGGAAACTGGAGGAAGGCATAGAACGCTATACCAAACAGGTATTAAGTGCGCCGACGAAAGCAATGCTGAAAACGAAAGAAGTATATGTTGAGTTGAACAAAGAAAGATTGCAGCAGGCACTTGATCTTGAGAAGGAAGGTCAGTGGCTCATGCGTCAAACCTCCGATCACCAGGAAGGCATTCGCGCATTCGTGGAAAAAAGAAGACCTGAATTCAAGGGTGAATAATGGAGAACAGGGACTAGCCTTTTTGGCTGGTTCTTTTTTGTGCATGTAATAAAAAAGCATTACAGCCATTGAAGTCTGTAATGCGAGAAGTAATCCTACACATGAAACAGCAAGAGTTTCCCAAGTGGGGACGTACAGCGATGCGTATGTTCAGCATAGCCTTTTTCCTCAAGCATGGTTTCTCCCATTTTCTTTGCTTCTCTGTCAGATGAAGCTTCGAATGATTCGTCCAGGATTTTTTTGCCGTCACGCTCAAATACCGTCAATTTATATACCTTCATTATGTAATACCCCTTTGTACTTGAAATGATGTTCTTCTTTATTTTTTCATATTATCATTTTTTTGGGAAGTCTAAATAGTTTGATAATGAAAAAAGAATGGAAAATGAAACCTTTTATGGATAGAATCGTAGAGTACTAGAGAGATAAGAATGCCGGAATTCATTACGGGCAACAGGAGGGAAAACAAACGATGAGTTTGAAATTACAACAGGTGACCAAAAGGTTTGGGGATTTCACAGCGGTAGATGAACTGTCACTTGAAATTCCCCCAAGTGAAATGTTCGGTTTCCTTGGAGCGAATGGGGCGGGAAAGACGACGACCTTTCGGATGGTGTTAGGATTATTGGATGCAACAGAAGGCAGGATCACGTGGGACGGCAAGGGGATTGATTACTCCACCAGTCCGGAAATCGGGTATCTCCCGGAAGAAAGAGGACTTTATCCGAAAATGAAGGTAAGTGATCAAATCGTCTATTTGGCACGCCTCCGGGGGATGGAAAAGAAGACGATCCTGAAAGAATTGGATTATTGGCTGGAGCGGTTCAATGTTCCTCAATACCTCAATAAAAAAGTGGAGGAACTCTCCAAAGGGAATCAGCAAAAAATTCAATTCATCGCATCGGTCATTCATAAGCCGAAACTATTAATCCTTGATGAACCATTCAGCGGTCTAGATCCCGTGAATGTGGAGCTGTTGAAGGACGCTGTGAGGGAAATCAAGAAGAATGGAACGACCATCGTGTTTTCAAGTCATCGGATGGAGCATGTGGAGGAGCTTTGTGAAAGCTTGTGCATCATGCATAAAGGGCGTCCCGTCGTACATGGCGGACTGAAGGAAATCAAACGTTCCTTTGGAAAGAAGAATGTCGTGATACATGCAGATTTTGACCTTACCTACCTAAAGGAAATGCAGGGAGTGACTAAGCTTAAAGAAACGACGGAAGGAGTCCTGCTTCAGGTGGAATCCGAAGCTGCAGCTGAAGGGGTATTTCATGATGTCGTCCAAAAGGGCTTCCTTCGTAAATTCGAGCTTGAGGAACCTTCGCTGAACGATATATTTATAGAAAAGGTGGGAACATCTTATGAATAATTTCTTCTTGATCCTCGGTCATTCCTATATGTCAAAATTGAAAGCCAAATCCTTTATCATATCCACTATCATCATTGCCGCTGCACTAGTCCTACTGGCCAATTTCGACAGCGTCATTTCGAGTTTCACAGATGATGAAGGAAGCAGGGTAGCGGTTCAGGATGAAACGGGCAAATTATATGAACCGCTCCTGCAGCAGTTGGAGACTATGAATAGTGAGATTCAATTAGAGCCTGCTTCGGAATCCACAAAGGAAATCGAGAAAAAAATAGAGTCAGAAGATTTTAAAGGTTTATTGGTAATAAGTGAAAACAGTGATGGGCTGCCACAGGCTCTTTATAAATCGAACTCATTTTCAGAGTCCGCCGTGACCGGGGAATTGCAGGCAGCCCTGCAAAATGTAAAATCGTCCCTTGCTGCGGGTAAGCTGGATCTGTCAGGGGAGGAGCTATCCTTGTTAAGTGCCCCCGTTGTTTTTGAGAAAGAAGCACTGCTTGAGGGGGCGAAGTCTGAAGAAGAACTGAGTCAGGCAAGGGGCATTGTTTACGTCTTATTGTTCTTTATCTATTTCTCAGTGATTGCCTATGCCAATATGACCGCGATGGAGGTCGCCACCGAGAAAAGCTCCAGGGTCATGGAAATCCTCATATCAAGTGTGTCACCGGTAAAACAAATGTTTGCCAAAATCATTGGGATCGGTCTCGTGGGCTTGACTCAATTAGCCGTTATCCTTGGTGTAGGTTATTTTACCCTGATCCGTAAGAAGGATGAGCTGGTAGGGGGATTCTTTGAAGGATTCGGATTTGAATCCCTATCACTCAGTGTCATCATTTATGCTGTCATCTTCTTTTTACTGGGATATTTTCTGTATGCGACCCTTGCAGCGCTACTCGGTTCACTTGTGAGCAGGATTGAAGATGTCCAGCAGATGATCATGCCGATGACCTTCCTGATCATGATTGGATTCTTTATATCCATGTTTGGCCTCGGAAGTCCGGAATCGGGCTTTGTAACAGTAACTTCTTACATCCCCTTCTTCACTCCGATGGTCATGTTCCTGCGTGTCGGGATGCTGAACCTGCCGGTGTATGAGCCGGTCATCGGGATACTCGTCCTGCTTGTCTCCATCACTCTGCTGGGAGTATTCGGTGCACGTGTCTATCGTGGAGGGGTGCTATTATACGGGAAGTCCAATTCATATAAAGATATTAAGAAAGCAATCGATTTAACATCAAAGAAATAATTGGAAGGCTGTCACGTTTAAACTGGCAGCCTTTTTTTTTCGTGAATCGGATAAATTGTGAATACATACTGAAATTTTCCCCGGTTTTAGGATATAATGAATGAATAGCAGAACGTATATTCGTAGTGTTGAAGGAGGGGACTTCATGGAGAACATACGGTTTTTTCATGTAGCAGACTTACATTTGGACAGTCCGTTTACAGGACTGAAGCATTTACCAACAGAAGTATTTGAACGAATACATAATAGTACCTTTGCTTCTTTTGAAAAAGTGGTGAAAGAAGCGATTGAAAGAGGGATCGACTTTATGATTCTCAGTGGGGATCTGTTTGATGAAGAAGACCGAAGCATAAGGGCCCAGGCAAAATTAGTGAAACAATTTCAAATTCTTCATTCACATGATATTCCAGTATACGTCGTCCACGGAAATCATGATCATCTCGGCAGCCGTCGATTAGAACTGGATATGCCGGATAATATACATATTTTTCACGAGAAAACCGAAGTGAAACAGCTTACCACAAGGAATGGTACCCTGGTTGATATTGTGGGGTTCAGCTATGGAACAAGGCATATCCGGGAAAGAAGGATCGGGGAATATCCTAAAGGATCGGCAGAGCGTTATACAATCGGGATCCTGCATGGAAGTGAAGGGAGCATGAATTCTTCTCATGAAACGTATGCCCCTTTTACGATAAATGAATTATTGGAGAAGAATTACCATTACTGGGCACTCGGACATATTCATCAACGCCGGATATTGCATGAAGAGCCATTTATCGTCTATCCCGGAAATATCCAGGGCAGGCATCGAAAGGAGACCGGAGCAAAGGGGTGCTATGAGCTCGTACTTGGTGAGCATCAGACAGAGCTGACGTTCATTCCCACCCATGATTTGATATGGGAAACATGTGATGTATCCCTGCATGGTATAGTCCGGTTTGGTGAGGTATTTCAGCGCATCCATCAGGCGATGGAAATCATAAGTGAAGATAGCTTGATTGAAATCGTCTTAACCGATGTAGATTCGCTCCCTGAAGATATGATGAGGAAGGTTGAAAGTGGTGATCTTCTGGAGGCACTGCAATCCGATATTGAAAGTCATGGGGGATTGAAATGGGTTCACTCCATACGCCGGTCTCCAGGCACCAGAGGGTTAAAGGAAAGGGATCCCTTTCTACAGGAAGTGATTTTAACCCTTGAAAGCTTGGAAGGGCAAGAGTGGAATGAAGTCCTGGCAGAGCTGTATGAACATCCGTCGATCTACCGATTTCTTGCACCTTTGGAGGGAGAAGAGAAGGATGATCTGATAGAAGAAACGAAGCACTTACTGAAAAGTGGGGGTGAAAGAAATTGAAGCTGATGGAACTCCATATATACGGATATGGGAAGCTTGAGAACAAGCATTATACACTTAGGGATCTTCAATTATTCTATGGAGAAAATGAAGCGGGTAAATCGACGATCATGTCCTTCATTCATAGTATTCTATTCGGATTTCCAACGAAACAGCAATCTTTGTTGAGGTACGTCCCGAAATCATCGACCGAGTATGGTGGGAAAATCCTTTGCCAAATGGATGATCAAGGGATTGTGAGCATCGAACGGATCAGAGGGAAGGCTGCAGGAGACGTAACCGTCCAATTTGAAGATGGAAGAGTAGAGGGGGAAGAAACCCTCCAACAATTATTGGGCAAAATGGACCGGTCCACTTATCAAAACATCTTCTCATTCAACCTGGATGGTCTTCAAAACATCCAGCGACTCAAAAAAGAGGAACTGAACCGGTATTTATTCACAGCGGGTTCTACAGGGACGGACCTTCTATTGAAGCTTTCGCAGGACTGGCAGAAAGAAAGAGAACTGCTGTTTAAAAAGTCAGGTAGAAAACCGAAGATCAATGTAGTGCTTTCCGAACTAAAAGATCTAGAAAAACAAATAAAGGAAGGAAAAGAGAAAAACGATCAGTACCTGCCGCTCCTAGCGAGACGTAGATCTCTGGAATCAGAAATATCAGTCATGGAGAAGGAAAAGGAGCTTCTTTCTGATAAGAGGGAAAATCTTGTTTCCGTAAATGAAAATTGGGATACCCTTGTCCATTTCTATGATGTGGAAAAGCGCCTCTCCCAGCTGAATGACCTTGACTTCCCTCCAAACGGATTAGAACAAATGAATGAGCTGAAAATCGAAGAAAGACAAACGTCAGCCTATCTAGATACCCTGCAAAGTAAACAAAAGAATCTACATGAAAAGTTGGAATCAAAAGATCTGGATCTTACATTAAGAGAAGACATTCCCTATATGGAGAAACTATTGTCCCGGCAATCCTCTTACTTGAAATGGAAAGAAGAGAGCGGGGAACGAAGCAGAGAATTGAGAATGGTCCAAAGTAAAATCAGCGACACAATCAGGGAATTAGGGCTGCAGATTGAAATGGAAAATATCCCGTCATTGAACACAAGTCTGGTGATGTCTGAAAACATCCAGCAGACTTTGGACCATCAGACCAAACTCCTTCATGAACGGGAAAGCTTGGATAAGCTTCAGGAAGAGGAAATGGAAGAACTTCAGGCCATTGAAAAAAAATGCGAAAACTTAGAAGAACGATTAATGGAAGAGGATGGATATCAAGAATTACAGCGGAAGGTCAAAGCTCTTACCGGAAAGCATTCTACGAGGGAACAGATGGAATGGGTAAACCTCCAACTGAAGGAGGCCGAGGAAAACTATAACCGAAAAAAAGCTTCCTATTCGTATCAGATGCTTATCAGTGGGGGAGCATTCCTGATTGTAATGGGATTCGGTTTATGGGGTATGTTCTCCGGCAATTGGATCATGGCAGGTATGAGCTTGCTGTTTCTGATGACTGTCGGTGGAACCATCTTTCAATCGAGGAAGAATGTCAGGAAAGAAACCTTCACCCTCCAAAAACTCAAGGAAAGAGCCAAAGATATCCAACCGGATAAAACCGAGACTCTGGATATAGCAGAACAAAGACTTTTGGAACAAATGGAATTTCGCAACGAGTGGAAGCAGCGGGTCCTATCGTTAGAAGAGCAGGAGCTGAAGATACAGAAGCTTCATGAGAGGAAGGAAAAGCTTGAGAAAGCAATCGTACAGGGAGAGGGAAGGATAGAACGTCTGAAAAGGGAATTATACTTACCTGCCGATTTTCATTGGAAGTGGCTGCGTGATGCATATGCCAAGATGAAAGAATTAGTCTATTCTTATGAAACATATACTCATTTATCCGATGAAGAAGCTTATTCAGAGGAGAAAGTGAAAGCATTCACTGAAGAATGCCGTGATTGGTTCCACCGGCATGCCCTCTTGTTCACGACAGTGGACGAAGCGCTGCTTCAATTGAAAAGGATGTTGCAGGATCTGGAGAAACGTCAGCTGGTAGTTGAAAATATTGCTGCAGAATTAGAGCCTTTATCTTTGGATATCGAAAAACATTCCATAGAAGTTGGGAAAATTCGCCATGATATACATGACCTTATTCATGTAGCTGGTTGCACGGGGGAAATGGAATTCCGGGAAAAGGCTCAGAAGGTTCAGGAACGAAGTGAACTCTGGTCTCAATATAGGGGGATGAAAACAAGATTGACCCAAAAAACCCTTGATGTGTTTCTTGATTTTCAATCGCTGGAAGAAAGCAGGAAGGAGTCGACCCGGGTCTTACAATCCATAGATGAGTTGTCAAAAGAGTTGTCGGCTCATCAAAAAGAGCTCGCCTCCCTTTCGTATGAAATCAAAACGTTAGAAGAAGGCAAGAGCCATTCGGCCATCCTTCAAGAATTCCAAAGCAAAAAAGCCGAGCTTGGGGAGCTTGCCTTTGAATGGACTACATATACATTGGCGAGGGACTCGTTAAGGAAAACAATGGAACTATATCAGAAAACCAAAATGCCGAAAGTCATAGAGCTTGCAGAAGAAAACTTCAGGGAATTGACAGAAGGACATTATCAACGCATTTTCTTACTGGATGATGAAATGATCAAAGTTGGGAGGATGGATGGAACCACTTTTCATGCAATCGAACTCAGTCAAGGTACGAAAGAGCAGCTGTTTATATCGATCCGCTTTGCCCTCATTCAATCAATCGGTGACAAATATCCTTTGCCTGTTCTGATTGATGATGGGGTAGTCAACTTTGACCTAACCAGAACAAAGGCATTTCTTTCGCTCCTAAGGAAAGTGGCAAGGGATCATCAAGTGTTATTCTTTACCTGCCACCCCCATATCAAACAATCGTTCACGGATGAAGAGGTGATTGTGTTAAAGAGGAAGGAGCCGATCCGGACTACCTGAGTACAAAAATATGATATACTGAAACTACTTTTATAGTGGAACGGAGGAGAAGAGATGTCAGGTATTACACATTTCAGCGTAGGTGAGACGATCGACTTGCCATTATTAATCAAGCAAATGACCAAAGGTACCACCAATACAGGAAAACCGTTTCTCACGCTGATTCTGCAGGATAAGAGCGGAGACATGGAAGCGAAGCTCTGGGATGCTTCTGAGCAGGATGAGAAGGCATACCAACCTGAAACGATCGTCAGGGTTGTCGGTGATATACACAGTTACCGTGGTAAAAATCAGCTTAAAATCAAACAGATCCGGCCAGCTTCCCCGGCGGATGGCTTTGCCATTTCAGATTTCCTTGAAACGGCGCCGGTGAGCATAGATGAGATGACAAGCAAGATTACACAGTATATCTTTGAAATGAGGAACCCGAACATCCAGCGCATCACCAGGCACCTGATTAAGAAGTATCAAAAACCTTTCCTTGAGTATCCGGCAGCTACGAAGAATCATCATGAATTCGTATCAGGCCTTGCCTATCATGTGGTCTCGATGCTGGATCTTTCGAAAGCCATTGCCGGACTGTATCCTTCCCTGGATTCGGACCTTCTCTATGCCGGGGTTATCCTTCACGATTTAGGGAAAGTCATCGAGCTGTCGGGTCCTACTTCGACAACATACACGATTGAAGGGAATTTGATTGGTCACATTTCGATCATGGTGAATGAAATCGGGAAAGCAGCGGATGAACTGGGAATCGAAGGCGAAGAGGTCATGATTCTTCAGCATCTCGTGCTGAGTCATCACGGAAAAGCCGAGTGGGGAAGTCCTAAGCCACCACTCATCCGGGAAGCAGAGATCCTTCACTACATCGATAATGTTGACGCAAAAATGAATATGCTAGACCGGGCACTTGAACGGGTGAAGCCGGGAGAGTATACGGAGAGAGTATTCGCACTCGACAACCGTTCATTCTATAAACCAACCTTTCATAAATAAAGATTCCAAGAATCCGGTCCATTGCCGGATTCTTATTTTTATCTTACGGTCATGTTTTCTTCCAGGGCCTCATATAGTGTAAATAAAAGAGGACAAACCTATAAGGAGATGAAGCAAATGACCCTGCCTATTTGGATGTACCTGGTTGTAGCAGGAATTTTCGGGAGTGCCTTTATGACGATCAAATCGGCGAAGGAAGAAAAGACGATTGAAGATGAGTGGATTGAGAAAGAAGGAGAAGTCTTTATTCATCGAATGGAAGAGGAAAAAGAGAAAAGGCGTCAACTGACGTCTTGATCAAACATAAAAAAGGACTGATGGCTTACGATAGCCGTCAGTCCTTTTTTATTATTCCTGTTTTTCCGTTGCCGGAGCTCCGCCTTCAGGTGCTGCAGGAGGATTCAATACTTGATCGAATGATTTTTTCAAATCTTTATCTTTGATGTTCAGATCAGCTTTTTCGATTTCAGCTTTCATCGCTTCCTGGATTTTCTGAGGATCCACTTTAGAAAGCTTCAATTCTTTTTCGATTTCCTTTTTCATTTCGTCAAAGGATTTCTTTTCTTTTTTATCAGTCACTTCGATGATGTGATATCCATATTCTGTTTTAATCGGCTCACTTACTTTGCCTTTTTCCAGAGTGTCCAGTGCCTTAGAGAATTCTGGGACAAAGTTTTGACGCCCAGCGTAGTCTACCCATCCTAAGCTTCCGCCGTTTTCAGCAGAACCGGGATCTGTAGAGTACTCCTTGGCGATATCTTCAAATTTCGCTCCATCAGCCAATTTTTGTTTGACTTCTTTCGCTGTTTTTTCATCTTCTACAAGGATATGGCGAACTTTAATTTCTGGCTTCCATTTCTCGTAGTACTCTTTGACTTCTTTATCCGTTACTTTCACGTCGGAAATCGCAGCTTTTTCTTGAAGTAATTGAAGCTTCAAATATTGTTTGAACGACTTTTCGTCCAGGTTATATTGTTGTAAGAAACTATCAAATTGAGGCCCTAATTGATCCTTCGCTTCATTCAGCTTTTCATCAACTTCCTCTTTTGACACATCATACTTTTCTTCGAGGACTTTTGTATACACCAGTTCCTGAAGGGCCTGTTCCATTTGTGGAGTGAATTTTTGTTTCATTGATTTGTAAAGTTCATCTTTTGTTACATCTCCGGCTTTTGTTGTTGCAACAACGTCATTGTTTCCTTCAGCACCGTCACCGCTGCATCCTGCAAGTCCTACGACTCCCGCAGCCAATGATACTGAAATGATCCATTTTTTCATGGTGACCAACTCCTACAATAATTTCGTTTGATGGCTTGTCAAAATCTACAAAACATACTATAACACACTTCTTCCATTTTAAAAAATATTTTCCAAACTAATCTTCAGAAAAATGGGCATTTTACACACCCATTTCCTAGGTACTTTCATATGATAAGAGCGAAGAGAGAAAAGGAGGTAATAAATATGAGCTGTGGATACAATTCCGGATTCGCGTTAATCGTAGTGCTGTTCATCTTATTAATCATCGTTGGTGCCGCATATATTTACTAAAAAAATAAATTTATGACATTTGCCTAAAACAAAAGGCAGCTAACTTGAATAAGATAAAGTAGCGCTTCAAAGGAGGTGGAAAGTTATGGGTCACGCATACGGCGGAGGTTTCGCGTTAATCGTAGTACTGTTCATCCTGTTAATCATTGTGGGTGCAGCATGGCTATAATTTAGCCTCAGGGTTTAGGTTCACCGGATAAAGACTGTAAGAGGGGGCAATACCTTAAGAAAGGCTGGCCCCTTTTGCTTCATATTCATATGTTTATGCTTTTCATACATGAAAGGAGGAAGCGCATATGTCAGGTGCTTGCGGCGGGTACGGCGGAGGTTTCGCGTTAATCGTAGTTTTATTCATTTTGTTAATCATCATTGGTGCAGCATACGTTTGCTAATATAAATAGATTAAAAAGCAGATCCGGTTTATAAGGATCTGCTTTTTTCTCGCATTTCATGTTCTATGTAAATAGTATCTCTATGTAAGAAGAAACCAGCAGTATGGTGATTAGGATATTGATGGTCCTAAATACCTTAGGTTGGCGTTCTTCAGGTATTTCTTTTTGTAAACATAATGCGTTGGTCATTTTATTTATATAAAATAAGATGAAGACAGCAAATACTAAAAACATGGAGATCATCCAAACCCCTCCCCGTTATCTCCTATAGACTATACATTACCAAATTATTTCCCTAATTGGTAGCAAGAGTGTTGCCTACGTTCATGTAAATGAAGCTTTTTTCGTATATGATACCCTACCGGTATGAAGAACAGTTAAATGAAAGCAGCGAATCATCCCGAAAATATGAGAAGGATGATTTCATCCATCGAGTGTATGCATCAATGGCCATCCATCATCCTTACTGATAAATCAATATTTCATATCCATCATCATTTTCTTCGATTAATGCATTCTTTGGTGAGTCCATCAACTGTTTCGCATAAATGAAATCAATGGCACAGATCCCTGAATGAAATGCAAGGAGCATAGTAAAGTAATGCGAATAATGTGGGAAATGGAAGCACCCGTATAATAAAATACTGTTCAGTACAAAGAATGGAGCCACAAGGGCGACCAAATAACGGTATTTTGAAATTGGCTGATCCACCCGCAATGAAAGTATCGGCAAAAAAAGCATTTTTCGGTTGCATTTGCATTTTATTTTTCTCACGAAAGGCAAGATGGGCACGATGTGAAAAAATTTATGCAATGGATAGATACTGATCAGTCCCACGAAGAATCCCAGGAAATGCTTATCGTAAAAAGCACTCGGAAATAGTAAGTTGATTGGTACGTATATTAATGAGAATACCATCATCATGATGATGGATGAAAGTAAAAAGACTCGGTAAAATCCAAATTGTTTTTCCAGGTTGATTGTTTTCCAGCAATGCATAAAAAAAATCGCCTCCATTAGACGAATAGTGGTTAAATAAGTGCTTTACATACTTTATTACGATTGCCGGAAAAAATCAATACATTTTAGAAGGATTTTTCTTATTTTTTGGAGGGAGTTTTGGGCGACAGGTATGTTATAGTTTCTGTACAATAAGAGTATGAGATAAATAGCGGGTGATAAAGATGCACGAACTAATGAAGCGAATAGAAAAACTTGAATACCATCAGAGGTTGATGGCTGAAATGTGCCCTGAAAATGGGTTTCCTTTTTATCGTCTGATCATTAAAAATGGATTGTCAGAGAAGGAAGTGAAGGAGTTCTTTCATGCTTGTGATAGATTGAGCATGAAACTTGAAAAACAAAAAGCGGAAGAATTCGTATACAATACTCCGCTTTTTAAAGAATTTGAAGAAGAGCTTCATGCAAAGCTGAAGGTGCATGAAGTCGTGAATAGTTGCCTGGTTCAGAATATTTATCCAGCTTTGATGAAACAATTACAGAAGAGCTTATAGATCAGGCAAGTTCTTCCTCATCTTCAAACAGTTCACCGAGCTTTCCATTATCATCAGAAAAATCATTTTCAATATTGTGAAATGACTTTTCGAATATTTCCATAAAATCATTTCCATAAATATTACGAACGACGGTCATCATTTCGATCATTTCAGGGAACTTCCCATACAATTCCCGTAATGGAGCCACTCCCTTGAAGATAGAATGACTTTCCGGCTGATAGTTCTTCATTAGATCGAGAAGGATATTCTCCCCCTTGGCCGTCAGTTGAATATACGTATTCCGCTTATCATTCTCCCGTTTGGAAAACTCAAGAAGTTCACGTTCCTCTAATTTCTTCGAGAAGTTAAATGCCGTTGAAACATGCATAACACCGAATTTGGCCACGTCCGATATGGAAGCACCCTTTAAATGATACGCAATCCAGAGAATATGATGTTCATTGATATTTAAGTCGTATGGCTTGATCCATTGCTGCCAGTCCTTTTCTATGGCCTTCCACAAAGCTTTACTAAGCTGAGCCATCCTTTGACTGAAGAGCATTGCCTCTTTCAAAGTAAATTCTCTTTCCTTCATCTCATTCACCCACTTTGCTAGAAAATCTTTTTTTACTATAAGCTATTCTTGAAATGGTTGCGTTGTAAGCAGTTCCAAAGGATTCACTAAAACAACGATCATCAAAAAAGAAAGCGCTTATATTTTATTATGCCAATAAAGTAATAATTAATAAAGGCTAAATTGACAAAATTTTTCGAAGTATATAATTTCTGGTTGGTTTACCGGCTTCATATTAGAAATGTTAGAGGGTTTGAACCCTGTAATGACGGGATTCGTATAGGGAATCACTATTCTGAAAAAAATCGGGGTGAAAATAAATTTTATTTTAAATAAAAAAGAATCCCCGCAAGCCATAACCCGGAAATGGGCGAAAGGCAAAACGGGGATAGGGTTATTGATTCGTTGTATTGGCGGAGTTGATCGATTTTTCAAGCGCTTCGATGGTTCGTTGGATGGATTGGATTTCTTCCTGAAGGCGCTGGTTGTTCGGCTCGGTTGAAGCCTGCCACTGCTTGAAGGAAGCTTGAAGATCCTTGGAAAGCTGAAGGACAGTTTCCTTTCCTTCCTGCGACAGGGTGCCGATTGACTCTTTCAATTCACCGATGTGGCCTTTCATCTCCTCGATGACCACTGTCCAATCATCTTTCTTGTCTTTGATTTGTGCACGGATTTCTTTACCTGATGAAGGGGATGTCAGCAGGGATGCGACTCCTCCAACCACTCCACCGATTAATAATCCGTAGGCAAGAGATTTTTTATTCACTATGTTCACCTCGTTCTTCTATTTCTATAATACTATATTTCTACAATCAGATTGTATTCTCCTTTTCCCTTTTAGAACAGATTGAAACAAGTCGGTTCATATCTTTCTCTTTAAACGCATAAAAATAAGATAATAGGTGGGGAAAAGGGGGAGGTTCTTACAGAACGGATGGAATAATCTTTGGATTCTTTGCTCTCAGTACTGTTTTATTTCTAAGTATGGTATATAACTTCATTAGTATTCAAAGACCTGGAATGTATCCTCCTAAAAATATATTAAAAAAGCGTGCGACCATATTGGGTTCAGGTGGATTGATCACGTTTCTTTTAGGGATACTGCTTTGGTTTGCAGTCAGTTAATAAAAAAAGCCCCCCATTATGTGAAGGATCACAACTCATGGAGGGTATTTTTATTATTTCGTTTAGGAAAGCTGTTCTGTTGTGACAGCTTCTCGAATGGTTGAACGTTTTAAAATACCGTTGATGATCGGATACACAACGAACATTGCGCCGGCGTTCACAAGTGTTGCCGGAAGGACGACTGCTGCGAATAGAGCGAAGAAAGCTCCAGGCAGGCCAACGATCACATATGCAGAAAGCAGGAATACGCTTCCTGATACGAGGGTACCGATTGCGGTTAGAACAGAAGCGCCTACCAGTGAACGAGTGATTTTCTTTGTTGCCAGGAATAATCCGTAAAAGACGAATGCCGTGACTGGTTTATCGATCAGGTTTGGTAAGAAACCACCAGGGAATTGTGTTGTCAATCCTGAAATGACTCCTGTCAGTAAACCTAATAGCAAGACGTTTTTCTTTGCGGGAAACAGAATGATTCCCAAGAACATCATCGTCAGCATCATGTCCGGTTTCATCCCTAGGAATATGCCCGGGATCACTGTGTGCAGTACCGCTCCGATCCCTACTAATAATGACAGGGATACAAGTGTTTTTGTATTCATTTCTCATCTCTCCTCAACTAAGCTATACTTTGTATTCTGCTTCTCCTAATGTGCACTGTTGCCATCAGCGAAAAGATAGGTACATTATAACATATAGATACTCCGTGTCAAAGATGAAAATGTCTGAAAAAAGCCCGGCCGCTTCACTCACAAAGGGCGGGGCTTTCAATTCTATGACAGATGCCGGGCGATAGAATCGGCGATCGTTTTTAAATCTTCGTGGCTGTAGTCGTCGTTGTGGGTTTTCCATACAGCTCCGAAACCATCTCCATTGCCGTAGCGTGGTATGAAGTGCATATGGAAATGGAAGACGGATTGCCCTGCTTCTTCACCTGCATTGCTTAAAAGGTTCATTCCCACAGGGTTAAACTCAGCTTTGATGCTGTTTGCGATCTTTGGTGCAACAGAGAAGAGGTGACTTGCCACATCAGGGGTCAGCTCGTAGACGTTTTCTTTATGTACTTTCGGAATAAGGAGTGTATGACCTTTCGTCACTTGGCTGATGTCGAGAAATGCAAGGACATGGTCATCTTCGTACACTTTCATTGCCGGGATCTCTCCATCGATGATTTTACAAAAAATACAGTCACTCATGCTCATTTCCACCTTTCAGTAATGGTGTAAATATTTTACCATTAAAGTGAGAATAAATGAAGAAGAGACAGGAACGATTTTCCTGCCTCTCTTCTTAGAAGGGGTAAAACTCTAAAGGTTTAAATGTCAGGCTTCATACTCTTTGATAAACACCTCATTCGCTAGTAGCTACTGTAGTGGTACCATTCTTGGGTAGAATGAACATTGTTCAATGCGACCATCCCCTTATCTTTTTGCTAGTTAAGCATTCAGACAATAGAAACTGTTAGCCGTCTTGGACAAACACCTCATTTGCTATAAGGATGATATGTGTAAATCGTTAGAAACATGAATGACTCTGTGCAAACTGACCATCCCCTTATCTAATAAGCTAAGGTAAGCTACTAAAGTAAGTTGATTCAGTCAAAATGTGCTTTAACAAACACCTCATTTATCAAATTTTTGATGAAATGAATTGGGTGAGTGTGTCATTCACTAAAGAAGACGACGAATCCTTCAAGTCGCAAACAATAGTGAAATCGGTTAGCTGGTCTTTAACAACCATCCCCTTTTTCTTATTGCTGGCCCCTTCTGATAATATGTTGTGCATTCTTGGGGATGGTTATGAATACTAAAATATGGAAGGTGTGTTATTCAACGGTTGTCGTAAAAATTTCCACCTAAGAAGGAGTGAGTGCTGGTTGATTTCCGCTGCAGGTGCTCGCTTTCCGCGGGGCGTGAGTTGAGCCTCCTCGGGCTTTGCCCTGTGGGGTCTCAACTTTCCCGCGTTTCCCGCAGGAGTCGAGCACCTTCCGCTCCAATCAACTATCCAAGTGTAAGTGTTTCACTAAAATAATGGAATGGTGAGATTGCTACACCAATGCATACACCACTCTTATCCTTTTAGTTGCAGTAATGACCCATTCTGCTAAGACTCCCAAACGACCGAATTCAAAAACTATAGTTTGTGTATGAATAACAAATCCCTGGAAAAACGGGCCTTTTGCAATTATTCCTAAAGCATATTCAGTTACAGCAGGATCTAGCTATTGATTGGAGTGCAAGACGAAGACTCCTGCGGGAAAAGCGGAATTGGTAAGACCCCGCAGGAGCGTTAGCGACGAGGAGGCTTACCTTCCGCCCCGAGGAAAGCGAAGTCTTGCACGGAAATCAATAGCGGTGTAGCAAGTGATCCTAATTAATAATTTGATTATTCATCATTCCAGCCTCTAGGGGAAAAAGATCCATATTCAAAACATGCCTTCACCCTAAAATTTTGGTAAAATAGAAATAATACGTTGAAGAGAAAGGACGTTGCTGCTCGTGTCACTATTAGAAATCAAGAATCTTGTCGGCGGTTATACAAGGAAGCCGGTATTGAAGGATATCTCCTTTTCCATACAATCGAATGAAATTGTCGGGTTAATCGGATTGAATGGGGCAGGTAAGAGTACGACCATCAAGCATATCATCGGTCTGATGGAGGCAAAGCAAGGTGAAGTCTCCATCAATGGCCATACGTTGAAAAAGGATGCCGATCAATACCGCAAACAATTTTCATACATACCGGAAACACCGATTTTATATGATGAACTAACCCTGGAGGAGCACCTGAAGCTTACGGCCATGGCCTACGGGTTATCAGATGCGGAATATAAGGGAAGAATCGACAAATTGTTGAAAGCGTTTCGCATGGAGAAGAAGATGAGCTGGTTTCCTGCCCATTTTTCTAAAGGGATGAAACAAAAAGTGATGATCATGTGTGCCTTTCTTATCCAGCCCAGTCTGTACATCATAGACGAACCGTTTGTCGGATTGGACCCACTCGGGATCCAGTCCTTACTTGTTTGGATGCAGGAGATGAAACAAAATGGGGCAGGCATCCTGATGTCTACCCACATATTAGCCACTGCCGAGAGATATTGCGATTCATTCATCATCCTTCATGAAGGGGAAATCCGGGCTAAAGGGACTCTCGAAGAGCTTCGCAGGGAGTTTACTATGCCTGAAGCCACCTTAGATGATATATATATTCAGCTGACAAAGGAAGAATCCCATGATGAATAACGTGGAGGGCATCTGGAAAAAGAGGATTGTGGAGTATAACCAGGAACTTCAAAAGTATTTGAAGTACATGTTCAACGATCATTTATTATTCGTCCTGATCTTCGCATTGGGAGGCGCGGCGTTTACGTATAATCAGTGGGTGAAGACACTCGAGCCAACATTCCCGGCTCCTCTTATCATGGCAGTCATACTTGGTCTCTTATTGGCATGGAGTCCTGTTTACACCTTCCTCCGGGAAGCGGATGCTGTATTTCTTCTTCCTTTAGAAGAACGTCTATCCGGATATTTCAGGAAATGTATCTGGATCAGCTTCTTGTTCCAATCCTACATTCAACTGCTTGTCCTGGCTGCCCTTATGCCTATGTATGTAGCTGTATCCGGAAACAGTTTCAGAAGCTTCTTTCCGTTACTTGCCTTAGTATTGGTCATAAAAATATGGAATCTTTATGTTCGCTGGTTCATGTTAAGGTTTCAGGAGAGGGAAGTTCACCTGACGGACAACCTGGCACGTTTTCTGTTGAGTGGGGCTCTTGTGTTCCTTGTTTTATCGGGAGCTTCCCTTTGGATGACAATCGTCGTGGCTGTCTTGATGCTCGGCTATGCATTTTATTTTCAACAAGCAACAAAGGGTAAGAACCTTAAATGGGATTTATTGATCAATCTTGAAGAGCAGCGCATGCTGTTCTTTTATCGCATCGCCAATATGTTCACGGATGTTCCAAAGCTGAAAGGGAAAGTACATCGGAGAAAATGGCTCGACTGGCTTGTGAAGGCGCCTTTCTCACAAGCATCAACCTATCGCTATTTATATCTTCGCTCGCTTGTGAGGACAAGTGAATATTCAGGTCTGTATATACGTTTGACCCTGATCGGTGTGTTGCTGATCTATTCAAATTCTTCTTTCGTCTTCAGTATCCTGACGGCTATGGTCTTTCTTTATTTGACTGCTTTTCAGATGATTCCATTATTCAAGCGTTTTGACTATAAGATCTGGGTGCTCATTTACCCCGTTTCAAGAGAATTGAAAACATTATCTTTTCAGAAAATCATGAGCCAGTCGATGATGATTCAGGCACTTGTGTTTTCCCTGCCCCTTTTTGTAAGGGGAGAGTGGCTGCCGGGATTGATCACGCTGCTCGCAGGCTTATCCTTTTCCATTTTTTTCAGTCAGTTCTACCTGGGGCAAAGATTGAAGAAGATGGAAGAAACCCTTTTTTAATGAAACAGGTAAGATGAACATAATATGAGTAAAGGCTGATGAAAAAGGATGGTGGTTCTAAAGTGAACCATGAGAGAGAAGAGCTTGAGCAGTGGAAACGAAGATACACCAGGAAGTCATCCATCTTTCAGAGGGTTTCCAAACAGGCCCAAACGAAAGTGAATGAGTGGATACCTGAGAAAGCACATAAAGTTGTCACGGAAAGCATCAAGAAAATGGTGGAGGCCACTCTGAAGGGAAGCGAATGGGTGTCTCTTCAGAAGATTCCCCGTAGGTCAGCGCTGCAGGAACGGGAAGTCGTGATGAAGGAACGAATGGAATTTTACCGGAAAGCTGCCACCATCGAAGGGGCGGGAACCGGTGCCGGGGGGATCTTCCTTGGTCTTGCGGATTTTCCATTGCTCCTGTCTATTAAGATGAAATTTTTGAGTGAATGCTCCCTGATCCATGGTTATGATCCCAAACAATATGAGGAACGTCTATTTCTTCTATATGTTTTTCAACTTGCATTCTCAAGCGATACCCATAAGAAGAAGGTCCTGCACATCATTGAGAATTGGGAGGATGAAAAAGAAAAGCTGAAGGAACTTGACTGGAAAACCTTTCAACAGGAATATCGGGATTACATCGATTTGGTGAAGATGCTCCAGCTCATTCCGGGAGTCGGGGCTGTTGTGGGTGCCTATGCGAATTATCAGCTTTTGGATCAGCTTGGTGAAGTGGCAAAGTTTGCTTATCGGATTCGCTACTTTAATGCATTAGAATAGTATCGTATGAAGGTCGATCGTCATGATCGGCCTTCTTTTTGTCGGGGTCATTGTGATGACAAACCCATCTTTTTCTTTCCGCAATGACTTCATGTATAGTGATAAAGGTAGGGTAAATTGTGTTTAGTGAGGTGTGGAATAGATGAATAAACGGAAAAAAGCATGGAAGATAGTCGGGCTTATTTTATTCTCCTTCTTCTTCTTTCTGGCAGGATTCTTTCATTTTATTGAAGCTCAAGGATTTGCGAAAATGGTCCCTGCGTTTATTCCTTTAAGGGAAGAGCTTGTTTATATTACGGGGATCATTGAATTCATTCTGTCAGTCCTGCTGTTGATTCCGAAGACTCGTGAAAAAACCGGGATCATCACAGCGATATATTTAGTTCTTGTATTTCCTGCAAATATCTACGCGGCCATTAAAGGAATTCCGGCTCCGGGACAGGAAGATGCCAATCAACTGCTGCTTTGGGTCAGACTATTGTTTCAGCCCCTCTTGATCTGGTGGGTGTTGGTGGTCAGTAAAATTGAAAAAAATCATCGCTTTTATTAAAAAAGAAGGATCGGATGCGAGCGTCCGATCCTTCTTTGTGTTATTTCGGAACGGCTTCGGAAACGGAATGTTTATCCTGGTAGTGAAGTGTTGCACCGGCCAATGATTTTGCTGCAATGAGAAGTGCTTTTTCGTTAAGATCGAACTTGGGGTGGTGGTGTGGGAAGGCTGTTTCCACATTGTCGGGCTTTGCTCCCGTGAAGAAGAAAGTACCCTTTACATGTTCTAAATAAAAGGCGAAATCCTCACCGCCCATTTGCATTTCAATTTCTTCCACCGTATGCACTTCATCTACAGTATCTGCACTTTGAATGAATAGATTTGTCTCTTCAGGGTGATTGACAACGGGCGGATAACCCCGCTCATATACATATTCATAATCACAACGGCCTGAAAGGCAGGCGCCTTTCAGGATCTGTTCGATTTCTTCTTCAATAAAGTCCCTGACTTCCGGGTTGAAGGTCCGTACCGTTCCAATCAATTTAGCTGAATCGGCTATTACGTTAAACGCATTATCAGCTATAAAGGACCCGATGGTCACGACGGCTGGATCAATCGGGTTTACTCTTCTGCTGACGATTTGTTGAAGTTCTGCAACAACTTGAGCCCCGATCACGATGGAATCCTTCGTTTTGTGAGGCTGTGCCCCGTGACCTCCTGATCCTTTAATGACAATTTCAAAGCGGTCCGCAGCGGCCATGATCGGACCAGTTCGGTGAAGGACCTTTCCAAGCGGTTCGGTTGCCCATAAATGGGTGCCGAAGATCACATCCACATCTTCAAGGCATCCCGCTTCAATCATGGACTTAGCTCCCCCCGGTGCGTATTCTTCAGCGTGCTGATGAATAAGAACGACTGTTCCTGGAATGGAGTCGCGCATTTCATGAAGGGTTTTCCCTAGTACCAGAAGTGTAGCGGTATGGCCGTCATGACCACAGGCGTGCATGACGCCCGGAACGGTAGAACGATATTCCACTTCCTTTTCATCCTGTATGGGAAGGGCGTCAAAGTCAGCACGGAGAGCCACGGTCTTACCGGGGAGAGCACCTTCCACTCTCGCTACCACACCATTGCCGCCGACTTGTTCTTGAACGGGGACCCCGATTTTTTTGTAGTAATCCGCAATATACTTTGCCGTATTTTTTTCCTGGAAGGATAATTCCGGGTGTTGATGAAGAAATCTTCTAATTTTAACCATTTCTATCCAACGATCTTCTAATTTCTGATATAATTCATTCAGCAAGTCCCCAACCTCCTAATGTTTGGTGAATATTACGAATATTATAACACTAAAAGTTCCCGGGAAGAGGGGTTAAGTGAAATTCAAGGAGGGATCCGATGAATAAAATTTTATCCATTACGGCAATCATTTCATTTGTACTTTTTATGACCATTGCCCATTTTGTTTATCATGACTTGGAGGTGTTCGGAGAAGATTATCTTCTGACAAACATGGGTGACTTGAATGTTTTAGAACTATTTTCAGTGATAGGGACCGAACTGGTCATCGGAATTGCCACAATCGTCCTGATTCTGTTTCTTTGGTGGATTAAAAAGGATTATGCAGGAATCATTACTGTCGTGGTACTGGTAGCGGGAAGTAACGTCCTGAATAAAGCCATCAAAGGTTTGATGGAGCGTGAAAGGCCACCATTTTCCCATGGAGAAGAAGGATTCAGCTTTCCCAGTGGTCACGCCATGGTGGGACTTGTCTTTCTGCTGGTCATCGCTTATTTCATCAGTAAAGAGATTTCGTCCCTGGGAATCAAAGTAATGATTTTCACTTTGGCCGTCATCCTTTCCCTGTTGACAGGATTCAGCCGGGTAGCGGAACAGGCTCACTATCCTACTGATGTAGCTGCCGGTTTCCTTCTGGGTTATTCATTTTTCGTGCTATGTATTTTCTTATATGAAAAGCGCCCTGCAAAATAAGAGGGACGGACCTTCACTCGGAAGGTCCGTCCCTCTATCTTTAGATTAAAAACATCGCTACGATGGTAGTTGCGATCAGTCCGATGACGACGGGGAGCAGATTCCGCCTGGCAAGTTCGAATGGGTCGACTCCACAGATAGCTGCTGCCGGAATGAGTGCCCATGGTACGAGAGTCCCGCCTCCGACCCAGATGGCTGCCACCTGACCAAGGGCCGTTAGGGTAGCAATGCCGGAACCGATGCTTTCAGCGAATAAATTGGCGACGGAACCGGCAAGAGAAATACCTGAGAAGCCTGATCCATCAAGTCCCGTGATGGCACCGACCGTCGTAAGGGTAATCGCTCCCACCGCCTTGGAAAGAGGGACGGCAGCAGCAAGGGATGCACCAAGATCATTGACGATTCCATGTGATGTTGCCGGAAGGAAATCCCCGATGATCGTTTGGAACCCTGAGTCCCCTAAATAGAAGAAAGCGGCAATCGGTATGACCGGACCGAATACTTTAAATCCGAACTGAAACCCGTCAATCATGAAACTGGTCGTTTTCTCTAATCCTTTTCCTCTATAGGCGGCCAAAGAAATCAATAAGAGTATGATGATGGAGGTTCCCCCGATAAGTGCGGTTGCATCCCCGCCTTGTAGATCGAATAGAACCATTGCCGTAATATCAGCAGCGAATAAAATGGGGATGAGGATCGCGATGGCCTTTTTCCAACGGGATGATAAAAGATCATGTGAAGAATCCTGCTCTGGACCGATGGCTGCAAGGGAATTGGAATCGACTGTGAGGATCCCTTTTTTCATATCTCGCTTAAGGAAGATGAATGCAGTAACGGTCGTGACGACTCCCATGACGATGATGAGGGGAATACTTGCCGAAATAACTTCAGAAACAGGAATACCTGCAGCGTCCGCCGTCAACTTTGGGGCAGCCTGGATGACAAAGTCACCTGAAAGGGCGATTCCGTGACCGAAAAGGTTCATGGCCATGGCGATGCCGAGGGCCGGTAATCCGACCCGTAAGGCAACGGGTACCAACACGGCTCCCAATAGAGCCACTGCGGGGGATGGCCAGAAAAACCACGAAATGAACATCATTACAAGACCTATTGTCCAGTACGCAAGAGCAGGGGTGCGGATGAACTTAGTGAACGGTCGGATCATGACATCATTAATCCCTGTCGACGTCAGTCCTTTACTCATGGCAACGATGATGGAAATGACGAGAATGGTTGAGAGTAATTCAGTGATGGCAAAGATAAAGCTATTAAATATACTACTGATTGACCCACTGATCGATCCCGTGGCAACCAAAGCGATACTGAAGATCCCGAGAATACATACGATGGTTGTGTCTTTTCTGAAAACCATAAATAGGATGATCAACCCTATGAAAACTAAATAAATCCAATGAAGAGCAGTCAAATCAATCCCCATTAGAAAAACCTCCTCAACATTTGTTCCTCAAACCTTGGGCATATGCCCTGATCTGTACTATAGATTATGAAAATGCAGATAAGGTGTGATACAGGAAACATACATTTTTTCAGCCTCTGGACTGAGGCTGAATCATTCCGCTGCTCCTCAAACAATCATGAAAGTCAATCTATAATGGAAGATGTAACAGGAATAGGCAAGTTCAATAGCGAAAGTTATAAGTGATGTGAAGGTGGTGTTCGTATGAGATACAAAGGAAGAAAGCAATGGTTTTTCTCATTTTTGCTGATGGTGATAGGATTGTGGCTATTATTACTGAATATAGGTGTCATTTCCTTGGAAATAACGCAGATATTTGTCAATATTATTCCTATTTTGTTATTGCTGCTGGGTTTGAAGTGGTCAGTAGACAGCTTTTTGAAAAAAAGCTTCGGTAAATTACTATTCGGCCTTTTCAGCCTGGCACTTGGGGTGCTGATCCTGCTGGATAGATACGATGTGCTGGTTTTCGATTACGTGAACTGGTGGAAGTTATGGCCGGTTATCATTATTGCTATTGCGATTCATCGGATTGTCAGGAATAAACCGATTCAAGTGAGTATAAGCAGTGATTATCCGTTTGATAAGACAGCTGAAACACATGATGAGGAGCAGCCGCTGGGTGAAAAGATCCCTCAAAAGAAAAATAAGATCAACAGAGGCTTTATCGTCGGGGATATCCGTTTTTCAGAACCGAACTGGCCACTGGAAAATATGAAGCTATACAACGCCATAGGAGATTACTATTTTGATTTCAGTAAAGCCTTCATTCCTGAAGGGGAAACGCCTATTGATATCAAGGGATGGATTGGTGATGTGAAGATGATCATACCGGAAAATGTCCCTGTGGAAATCACTTTGAAGGTGCAGGTGGGGGATGTGAAGTTGTTTGAACAGAAAACTGCCGATATTCGTTCTGAACTGTATTATCGATCCCCCGGATATGTCGAGGCAAGCAAAAAAATCAAGCTGACTGTTGATGTAAAAATCGGTTCGATCCGGATTACCCGGATATAAAGGTTGCGAGGAGGAATGAGATTGAATAAAACCTCAAATATCCGAAATTGGATTTTCAAGAGCTTTTTGATGATGGCTGTCATGGCCATTCTACTTTTTTTTATCGTTTTGCAAGTCTATCTTTATCTTTCAGAGGACCCCAGTATCTCTCTTAAACTTTCCATTTATTTGACCACTTGGCTGGCCATCATTTTATTACTATTAAGCATTTATTTCGGTTTTCGTACAGGGTATACATTCAAGGGCAGAATCGATGATATCTCCACCTTTGTCACCTTACTCCGAAGTGGGAAGTTCTCTGCAAGGGTGGACCGGTATGATCATGACGAGTTGGGGATTTTATCGGACGAATTGAATCAGCTTGCGGTATTCATTCAAGAGCAGGTCAAATCACTTCAGCGGCTGGCAGATGAAAAGTCAGAGCTTGCCGATCAGGCTCACCAGGCTGCGGTCATGGAGGAGAGGCAGAGGCTTGCCAGGGACTTGCATGATTCTGTCAGCCAGCAGTTATTTGCCCTGAATATGCTTTCTTCAGCGGCGCAAAAATGCATCGGGAAAGATTATAAAAAGGTTGAAATCATCGTGAGACAAGTAGCCGATATTGCAGGGAAGGCACAAGGTGAGATGAGAGCCCTTCTTCTTCATCTTCGACCGATTGATTTAAAGGGTGAAAGTCTTCGGGAAGCGTTAACCATCTTAATCAGAGAACTGAAGGAAAAAACGCAAATTGAGATCGATGCCACCCTGGATGGAATGGAGGACTTATCGAAAGGGACTGAAACACATATGTTCAGGATCATCCAGGAGAGTCTTTCAAATATCCTTCGTCACTCTGAAGCAACAAGAGTAAAGATCGTAACGGAGAAGAAAGGTGGCTATGTCACCTTGTATATCAGTGATAACGGTAAGGGGTTTGATCTAAAGGAAAACAAGATGACCTCTTACGGACTTCAAACGATGAGAGAGCGGGCGGAAGAAATAGGAGGATTATTTCAGATTCGCTCCAAAGAAAAAGAGGGAACGTATATTAATCTCCGCATCCCGGTTTAATTCAAAGGGGGAAGCCACTTGGAAAAGATTAAAGTGATGATTGTTGATGATCACGAGATGGTACGGCTGGGTATGAAAACCTATTTGCTGACAGAAGATCGAATTGACTTGCTTGGAGAAGCGAAAAGTGGAAATGAAGCAGCTCAGCTTGCCAAGCTGTATATGCCCGACGTCATATTAATGGATTTATTAATGGAGAATGGGAATGGCATCGAAGCCACAAGGAAGATCCTATCCTTTCATCCTCACTGTAAAATTATCATCCTTACAAGCTATTATGACGATGAAAAGGTGTTTCCTGCCATCGAAGCAGGTGCTCATAGTTACTTATTGAAGACGGCAAGTGCAGAAGAAGTAACCGGGGCGGTTTATAAAGCGGTTAAGGGTGAATCGGTCATAGCATCCAAAGTTGCCGATAAGATGATGAACCGATTCCGTCCGCAGGTAAGAAAGGCTCATGAAGAGTTGACGACAAGGGAAATGGATGTTTTGAGATGTTTGGGTGAGGGCATGACGAATCAGGAAATTTCAGAAGAGTTATTTATCGGAATCAAGACCGTCAAGACCCATGTAAGTAATATTTTGAGTAAGCTTGGAGTCACGGACCGTACCCAGGCAGCCATTTATGCGAATCGAAACGGGATCTTGTTTAAAGCCTCAAGGAAAGAGTAGAGAAGTTTTATATAAGGCAGAAAGCAGAATGGGCTTAGTCAAAGGAATGAAATCATTCCCCTTGACTAAGCCCATTCTGCTGAAAACGAATTTGAATATTAAGAAATGACCGGCTTAGTTAATTTCAATCGTGATGATAGCAGGGACTCCGTTGAAGAAATGGAAGCAAATTCTTGGTGAAGATTTGCCAGGGACAGTCCATGAACAATTTCAGCAGAAAAGAGGGAACCGTCAAACGAATAGGTTTCAAAGCATGCAGTGGCATCATTTGGGACCGTCACTTCATATCCCAGATCTGCGGCCATTCGAACAGTAGTGGATATACCGTGATTGGTTGTGAACCCCATTACGACAAGGGATTTATATTTTTCCCGTTTTAAATATAAATCCAGATCTGTATCGATAAAAGCGCTATTGACATGCTTAATGATGTGTTTTTCTTTTTGTACAGGCCGGAAACACTCTATAAAATCAAAACCTCTTGAACTTGAATGAAGTGGTGATTCCATATCGAAAGAAGAATGTTGCACGTGTACAACCGGCCACGCCTTTTCTCTCCAACCATGCAAAAGCTGATAAGCGTTCTTTTCCATACCGGGATTATTCCGCTTTCCCCGTGAAGAATCACTATATGCCTTTTGAAAATCAATCAAAATCAAACATGTTTCACTCATCGGAACTCCTCTCCTTTCATTCAGGATGTCTGTAACCAATACGATTAAGTATACTGTTAATCATTTGTAATTATGTATGTACACACCCGCTGCAATTGTAAAGATTATAAAAGAAAAAGCTGCCGGAATTCAGGCAGCTTTTTCTTCAGGATTGACCCGAAACATAGTATTTACTTACATAAGATGCACGTGGGAAGATATCCTTTTGATTATCAATTCCTTCTTCAGTGCCCCTCTTTGCATGGGCCTTCTCGTATTGCTTGGATTCCTGCCAGCCAAGGAAGCTTCGTTCGTCCTCCCAAAGGGTCATGATCACATATGTATCGTTGTCCAGTGGTCTCAGAACCCGAATTGCGGTAAACCCCGGCACCTCTTCAATCAAACCGGCACGATTTTTAAAGCGGTATTCAAAAAGCGGCCTTCCTTCGTCTGATACGGGGATGTTGTTGAAGACTACGTATCCTTTACTTTCAAGTTCACCTGATTGATCTACAATTTCATAGCTGCGAGGAGATTCAAAGACACTTTCTCCGCTTGTTTCATGTAAAAGCAGTGCATCTTCGCCCTGCATCAAGAGCATTTTTTCACCCGCGTGCTTATCCATTATTTTTTGTAAGAAATCATGTGTGCCTGTCGTCATATATAGCTTCATCCAAATCACCTCAATAAAGTAGTCACTTCTACTATACTCTTCCCTTTTCTTTCTCTCTTGTAACATGAATGCTGGATATTTTTTCACCACTCTTCAAAAATCGGCAAATTTATGACATTTTCCCTTGATAACTATACAATTCTCCCTAAAACGTCTATAGTTTAAAAGGGTTACAATCTGTACGTTCAAATTATATATAGGACAATTTTAGAATCTACTCAAATTAGTTTACAATAGGGTCAATGGAGTTACATAGAAAGGTGGACGAACAAAGGTATGAAACAGATGAATGATACTTTTTTACGAGCGGCAAGGGGAGAGAAAACGGATTATACTCCGGTTTGGTATATGAGACAAGCGGGTCGTTCACAGCCTGAATACAGGAAGATCAAGGAGAAATATTCTCTTTTTGAGATCACGCACCAGCCTGAACTTTGTGCATATGTGACAAGGCTGCCTGTGGAACAATATGATGTCGATGCAGCAATCCTTTACAAGGATATCATGTCCCCACTTCCTTCGATTGGAGTGGATGTCGAGATCAAATCAGGCATCGGTCCTGTGATCGATAATCCCATCCGTACGACTGCGGACGTTGAAAAGCTTGGGGAAATCAATCCTGAACAGGATGTTCCTTACGTATTGGACACAATCAAATTACTGACACAGGACCAATTATTGGTCCCATTGATCGGTTTTGCAGGAGCTCCATTTACGATAGCAAGCTATATGATTGAAGGTGGCCCTTCTAAAAACTATAATAAAACAAAAGCGTTCATGTATGCAGAACCACAAGCTTGGTTTGCTTTAATGGATAAATTGGCAGCGATGACAATCACCTACGGAAAAGCCCAAATCAAAGCAGGGGCGTCTGCCTTCCAAATATTCGACTCCTGGGTAGGTGCATTGAATGTACAGGATTATCGCACATTCATCAAGCCGGTCATGGAAAGAATCTTTAATGAACTGAAGGAAGAGAATGTACCATTGATCATGTTTGGTGTCGGAGCAAGCCACCTTGCGAATGAATGGCATGATCTCCCCATCGATGTAGTCGGACTTGATTGGAGATTGCCGATCAAAGAAGCAAGGGAAAGAGGCATCTCCAAAACAGTGATGGGTAATCTGGACCCTGCGATCCTGCTGGCACCATGGGACGTAATTGAAGAAAAAGCCAAAGAGATCCTGGATCAAGGGAAGGACTTAAGTCACATCTTTAACCTCGGACATGGAGTATTCCCTCAAGTCAATCCAGATACATTAAAGCGATTAGCAGCCTTTGTGCATGAATACAGTGCCAGGTAGAGAACATTCACACATGTCTATAAATGGATTCTATTAAAGAAACATGGCACAATAATGTAATGTATGAAACTGACAATGAGGTGAAATGGGATGTCAAAGAAGAAAATGGGTCTATTGGTGATGGCCTATGGTACACCATATAAAGAAGAAGATCTGGAACGCTACTATACACATATCCGCCATGGAAGAGTCCCTTCCAGTGAACTTTTGGATGACTTACGGGGACGTTATGAGGCGATCGGGGGGATTTCCCCACTGGCGAAGATCACCCTTGATCAGGCGAAAAGCCTGGAGGAACGTTTGAATGCGGTTCAAGACAACATTGAGTTTAAAATGTATCTTGGGTTAAAGCATATCGAACCCTTCGTAGAAGACGCAGTGGAACAAATGCATCATGACGGCATTGAAGAAGCGGTTTCCATCGTACTCGCCCCTCATTTCTCAACGTTCAGCGTCAAATCGTACAATGGACGTGCGAAAGAGACAGCGGAAAAGCTTGGCGGTCCAACGATCACATCGATTGAAAGCTGGTATGAGGAACCTAAATTCATTCAGTACTGGGTAGACAGGGTGAAGGAAACCTTTGCAGAAATGAGTGATGAAGAGCGAAATAAAGCGGTGCTCATTGTCTCTGCACACAGCCTTCCTGAACGCATTCTGCAGTCCGGCGATCCTTATCCGAAGCAATTAGAGGAAACGGCGAAGATGATCGCAGAGGGAGCCGGTGTCACGGAATATGCAGTAGGCTGGCAAAGTGAAGGGAACACTCCCGACCCATGGATCGGTCCTGACGTCCAGGATCTGACAAGGGATCTTCACAAGGAAAAGGGCTACACTACTTTTGTTTATACACCGGTAGGGTTTGTGGCTGATCACCTTGAAGTACTCTATGACAATGATTATGAATGTAAAGTCGTAACAGATGATATCGGAGCTTCTTATTATCGTCCGGAAATGCCGAACGCCAAACCGGAATTCATTGATGCCATGGCAGATGTCGTGTTAAAACACCTTAAAAAATAATTTCCCGTTTTTGGCTGTTCAGGAAGGACTGAAGCGAGTGGGTTCACTCTCAACGCTTTAGTCCTTCTCTATTATTGGATATGAAGATATTTTGTTAAAGAAGGCGATGAACGTGTTGGAACAACAAAACAAAAAGATTGTAGTCGTAGGCGGGGGGATCACCGGTTTAACCACGGCCTACTATCTGCAACAGAAAATCAAGGAAGAAAATCTCCCCATCGAAGTAAAACTGGTAGAAGCCACCCACCGATTGGGCGGGAAGGTCCAAACCCTCAAAAAAGACGGCTATATTATCGAAAAGGGACCGGATTCTTGTTTATCAAGCAAAACGGAAATCTCCCGTTTAGCGGAAAAACTGGGTATGGAGGACAAGCTCGTCCGAAATCGCAAAGGCACGTCCTACTGTATAGCCGGTGGTGAACTCTATCCAATTCCCGGGGGATCCATCGTAGGGATTCCAACCCAAATCGCCCCTTTCATCACAACAAGTTTATTTTCACTATCAGGAAAAATGAGGGCTGCAGCGGATTTTATCCTTCCACGCTCCCAGGAAAGAGAAGATCAATCATTGGGTAAATTCTTCAGGAGGAGAATGGGGGATGAAGTTGTTGACCATTTGATCGAACCGCTCTTAACGGGCATATTCGCCGGGGATATCGATCAATTAAGCTTAATGTCTACATTTCCGCAACTCTATGAATTGGAACAGAAACATCGCAGTTTAATAGCCGGCATCAAGAAGAGCGGACAAGCGGGGGAATCAAATGAAGAAGGGAACTTCCTGACTTTTACCGGGGGTCTCCAATCATTGATCGATGCCATGGAAGCAAGTTTGGAACCAAATACCGTATACAAAAGCATGAAGGTAACCAACATAGAAAAAGAGATCAGCAGTGATTATACAATCACTTTCACGAACGGGGATCAAATGGAAGCAGACAGCGTCATCGTGACGACTCCCCATCACGTATTGCAATCCATGTTTCCCTCCTATCCATTCTTACATTTCTTAAAGGAGATGCCTGCCACCTCAGTGGCGACGGTTGCAATGGGATTCTCACAAGAGGCAATAAAAAAAGATATCGCCGGAACAGAGTTCCTGGTCTCCAGAAATAGCGATTACTCCCTGACTGCGGGAACATGGACACATAAAAAATGGCCACACACGGCCTCGGAAGGAAAAGCATTATTGCGTTGCTACCTTGGCAAGTCCGGGGACGAAACGATCGTGGATTTATCCGATGACCACATCGAGCAAATCGTGCTTGATGATTTGAGTAAGATCATGGAAATCGATGGTCCACCTGATTTCACGATCGTCTCACGCTATAAAAATTCCATGCCTCAATACACGGTGGGGCACAGGGAACGTATTCAAAGTATGTATGATCAAGCAGAGGCCGCTTTGCCGGGAGTATTCATTGCTGGAAGTTCATACGATGGATTGAGTATTCCCGACTGCATCGGGCAGGGGGAGAGGACCGTAGCGAAAGTGTTGGATTATTTGAACTGATTATTTTGAAGGCTGCCGGGAAACTGGTGGTCTTTTTTTGGGTGGGCATGCTGAATGTTCTCTATGTCTTACTTTCCAGATGGAAGAAAGCACCCTCTAATGAAGGTGCATCCTACTTCACTACCCGATATCTTGAATGCTGAAGCACCCAATTCTGTGGAAAGGCAGAGCCCAGAACCCAATAGCTCAGCCCCCTTAATCTATAGTCGTCCACCACCGTTTGCTTTGCCAGCATGCTTCTTGCATCTTCAAACCAGACTTCATGCTGCTGACCGGTTTCATCCCAATACTTGAAAAATGGAGACTGATACTGGTCATTGTATTGAATACGGACCCCGTATTTGCTTGCAAGGTCTATGGCACCCTGAGGAGAGACGGATTTCGCAAAGGTCCCATCCACCCATGGTACTTTCCAGTCACGGCCATATAAGGGAGCCCCCATGAGGATTTTATTGCGGGGTATGACTGTCACGGCGTAGTCCAGTACTTTTTTTACTTCATTAATGGGTGCGATCGCCCATGGTTTCCCCCCTGCCCATCCCCACTCATAAGTCATAAGGACAACAAAATCGACAATTTCTCCGTGAGCCTTATAGTCATGGGCTTCGTATAATAGACCTTTTTGATCGGCCTTGATTTTCGGTGCGAGTGCCGTCGAGACAGAATAGCCTTTTGGTTTTAATGCTGAAACCGTCCTCTTTAAAAAGGAATTATAATTTTCCCGGTCTTCGGGGTAAACGTATTCGAAATCAATGTTCAATCCTTTATAACCCTTCGATTCCATTTTCTTCAGTATGGAAGAGATTAACGTATTTTGCAGTGCTTCACTTCTTAAAATCGTTGCAACAAGGTCAGAGTTGAATTTTCCGTCCACATAATTGGTCAGAACCAATAGGGGATCGACGTTTTGATTATCCGCAGCCGAAATAAGACCGGTATCGTTCAGTTCTGTAATGGAGCCTTCTTTTGTAATGGAATGAGTAAAAGGAGCAAGGTATGTGAAGTAGCTTCCCAGCCCATTCACTTCGGTTACTCCTTGACTGTCCGTCCTCGTGGTGTATGCATTCACCTCGATCACCGGTTTCGTGTTCGGGATCCGAATCTGTTGATTAGTGTAGATAAGGGATGGATTCGAGATGGCATTCGCATTTAAAATCTCTTGCATGGGAACTTTATAATTATAGGAAATGGTATAAAGGGTATCGCCTGTTCGAACCCTGTGAATGAAAGCGGGCATGACGATCAACTGACCGATAAATAGTGTAGAGGGGTCAGAAATCTGGTTGAATGTCTGTAGTTCATTGGGATCCATATGATACTTTTGACTGATCTTATACAACGTATCGCCTGGCTGAACGATATATTCTTTTAAAGGTTCCGGGATGAGAAGACTTTGTCCGATAACGAGTAGATTGTGGTTCTTTAATTGATTTCCATAAGCGATCTGGTTCACCTCAACCCCGTACCTCGATGCGATCGACCAGAGTGAATCCCCGCTTTTTACTACGTAAATATTCATATGACACCTCCTGAACGGTCTTATACCTATAGCCTATTCAAGAGGGCTTATTCGATATGAAAGAACGGGGATAAAGAAAATGAAAAATATCACTTGTGTAATGATTGAAGATGTGATAAATTTATCAATGTTAACAAAATGACTAAATTACAAATCTAGTCAAACAGTCATATGGGAGGAGTGAGTTCATGGCGATTGATCGAAAGAAACAGATCCTCGAGGCAGCTACCAATTCTTTTTCTTTGTTTGGATATAAAGCCACGACGATGGATCAAGTAGCTAAAATAGCGAATGTGGGCAAAGGAACGATTTATACGTTCTTTAAGAATAAGGAAGAATTGTTCGACGAGATCGTTTCATCTTTAATTAATGAGATGACCTTTGAAGCAGAAGAAGTGATTGATCCGGAAGCTACATTTTCTGAAAATGTCCACCGTGCGTTGTTTCGTCTTCTCGAATTTCGCAAAGAGCATAAGCTGACGATCAAGCTATATCAGGAAGCCCGTGAAATGGGAACACCTGCTGTATCCGAGGTCATTGACCGGATGGAAAAAGTGGTCATAGAATTCTTGAGTCAACGGATTGAAAAAGCCATTGCCTCAGGAGCGATTAAGCCCTGCAACCCGGAAATGACGGCATTCGTCCTATTGAAGCTATACGTTTCATTGATCTTCGATTGGGAACGTACACATGGTCCACTTGATAAAGATGAAATAGCCAATCTGTTTGAGCTATATATCATTAAAGGGTTATCAAATTGATAGTCCTTCATTTTTAGGAAAAAATGACCAAATGAATGAAATAGT
This sequence comes from Rossellomorea sp. QJM3NY_18, assembly GCF_056173145.1. Taxonomy (NCBI): domain Bacteria; kingdom Bacillati; phylum Bacillota; class Bacilli; order Caryophanales; family Bacillaceae; genus Rossellomorea; species Rossellomorea sp. QJM3NY_18. The sequence goes on from NZ_CM149659.1 coordinate 1,400,350, forward strand.
CATTTATTTTTTGCCTTTCAATGACCGTTTGGGTTTATTGGTCAATAGTTCAATTCTTTGAATAATAATAGGAGGATAATATGAAGAAATCATTTATTGGTTCAGAATTCAAAGCGATTTTTCGCAACAAGAAGCTGCTCATTCCAATACTAGCCGTACTCTTTATTCCTGTACTGTACAGCGGAATGTTCCTGTGGGCATTCTGGGATCCATACGAGCAGCTTTCAGATCTTCCTGTAGCTGTGGTGAATAGTGACCAGGGGGCAGAGTTTGATGGTAAGGAGTTGCATATCGGATCGGATCTTGTTGATAAGCTGAAGGAAAGCGATCAGTTCGATTTTCATTTCGTCGATAAAAAAGAAGGATATAAGAATCTGGAGAAACAAGACTATTATATGCTTGTGGAAATTCCAGAGGACTTCTCTGAAAACGGTACTACGTTGTTAGAGGAAAATCCTCAAAAGCTTTCTTTAAAATATGTCCCGAATGAGAGCTTTAACTTCTTATCTGCTCAAATTGGGGATACGGCGATGAAAGAGATCAAAGCGAGTCTTTCTACATCCGTTTCAGAAACGTATGCAGAAACAATGTTTGATAAAATTCAGGAAATGGGAGATGGTTTCCAGACTGCCAGTGACAAAGCAGGGGAAATCAACAATGGGGCCATTGATCTTTCTCAAGGTGCCAAGAAGCTAAAGGACAATCTAGCTGTTCTTGCTGAAAAGAACGTCGAGATGACAGACGGCGTGGCTAAAACCCGTGCAGGTGCCGAGAAACTGGCAAATGGTTCTCAGGAACTATCTGACGGTGTCGGCGTCATGACGGATAAATCCCAGCAATTATATAAAGGGACGCAGGATGTTCAATCCGGGTTGAATTCCCTTGCTGCCGGAATCGATAAAAGCAAGGCAGGTTTGGAGCAAGTGGACGCCGGGCTTGATAGTGCCGTGGACAATACGGCTAAATTGCAGGCAGGTTCACAGACCCTTGCAGAAAAAATCGGTGACCTGAAAGGTGGAGCCGATAGCGCGCAAGCAGGCGCTCAAGCGATTGGGGACGGGGCTTCAAAGCTTGAAGAAGAATTGACTCCATTCATGGGAAGCCTTCCGGAAGAAAAGAAGGCTGAACTTCAGGCAGCCATCGACCAAATCAAGCAGGGTGCATCGGGACTTCAGACAGGTACCGGGGCTTTAAGTAATGGTGCCGTTGAACTTCAAAAAGGAGCAAACTCTCTCGCGGGTGGAATCGGTGCATTAAATGATGGCCAGAAGAAACTCCAGGGCGGCGTCGATCAGCTCGTGGCCGGATCAGCACAGCTTGACGAAGGTTCCAATCAACTTGTTGCCGGTCAAAATAAAGTGGTGGAAAACTACGGATTATTAAATCAGAAACTTGGAGACGTATACCAGGGAACGGTAGGTCTTGCTTCAGGGGCGAATGAACTGAGCTCAGGCCTTAACCGGGTATATGATGGATCCAATCAGCTTGCAGACGGATCCAGGAAACTCGCCGATGGTTCCACTGAGCTCGCAAACGGTTCAACGAAACTATCAGACGGGACAACGGAATACGAATCGAAATTAAAGGACGCAGCAAAAGAAGCCAATAGTGTCAAAGCGGATGACGATACGTATGACATGATGGCGGGTCCAGTCGATGTGAAAAATGAGAAAATCAATCATGTTCCAAACTATGGAACAGGATTTGCTCCTTATTTCTTATCTCTTGGACTATTCGTAGGGGCATTATTAATCTCTATTGTGTATCCGCTCCGCGAACCATCCGACCGTCCATCAAGCGGAATGAGCTGGTTCATGGGGAAATTTACTGTCCTTACGACAGTGGGGATCATCCAATCACTGATAGCAGCAGCCATTTTACTCTTTGGATTGGGTCTTGAAGTAAAAAGTGTACCATTATTCTTACTTTCTACTATTATTACAAGTCTTACATTCCTGGCATTGATTCAAATGCTTGTGACGGTACTGGGTGATCCGGGACGATTCGTCGCCATCATCATTCTGATTCTGCAATTGACGACGAGTGCAGGTACATTCCCACTTGAATTGATTCCGACTGCATTACAGCCAATCAGTGCACTGTTACCGATGACGTACTCGGTGTCAGCGTTCAAGGCGGTCATTTCAAGTGGAGACTTTGCCTTCATGTGGCAAAACCTCTTCATCCTGCTGGGATACTTCATTGTGTTCGTTGCATTGACAGCTGTATTCTTTGTAGGATTATTCAAGAAGCAATATTCGAAAACAGTAGAAGCATAAGGGGAAAACGGCAGATGTCACACACATCTGTCGTTTTTTCTTCATAAAATGGACAAACCCCGAGTAAACATGAACGTGTATACTAAATGGTGAGAGGTACATAATGGTGATACATGAAAAGAGAATGCCTAAAGGAGAATGTTGTCATGAAGAAAATAAGCTTATTATTGCTGGTAGGTTTCCTCGCATTATTTATCGCTGCATGCGGAAATTCAAAAGAAGATAACGGAGCAAATAAAGATGAAAAACTGGAAGCGATCGATGCAAAGTTAGACGTGCCTGAAAAAGGAGAAAAAGGTGAACCGGTTTCCCTTTCCACGAAAGTCACTCAAGGTGATGAGAACGTCGACGATGCCGGTGAAGTGAAATATGAGATCTGGAAAAACGGTCAGAAAGATGAAAGCCAAATGATCGAGGCCAAGCACGAAAAAGGCGGACTTTATAAAGCAGAAAAGACGTTTCAAGAAGACGGTCTGTATACAGTACAGGTTCATGTAACCGCCAGGGACATGCATACGATGCCGAAGACAGAAATTGCCATTGGAGAAGTAGAAGAGGGCGATCATGAGGAAGCGGGTGAAGATCACCACCATGGCGACCATGAAAGCACCGTTACCATCCATTTGATGAAGCCTGACAGTATTACTGCGGGTGAAGAAGCGGAAATGATGGTGCATGTAGAAAATAAAGAAGTCGCACTGGAAGAAGCCAGAGTCCGTTTTGAAATTTATCAGGATGGTCAAGAAAAGCATGAATGGGTGGATCTGACTGAAGGTGAAAGCGGAGAATATAAAGGATCCTATACATTCCCGGAGAAAGGGTCATATAATGTACAGGTCCATGTAACCAAAGGAGAAGAAATTCACGAACACACGATGGAAACAGTGGACGTACAATAATCATAAAAAGGATGCTCTTCATTTTGAAAGAGCATCCTTTTTAGTACCCCTTGATTTTCATGTGCTTAGTATTCGTAGTCAGTCGTACATTTCTCGCAATAAATGCCGTAGCATTCATGCTGCTCCTCAATTGTATCTCCACATTGTGCACAAGACTTAGGCGGCAAATTTCGAAAGAACTCAACAATATTTTTTACCATGTTCATCACCCTCCGTAAATTTGTATTCACCCATCAATTGTTCGTGTTATATAACTGATGTGTTAATTTATTTTATTGTATTATAACAGTATGAGTTTCGTCAATAATTAATTCTAAAATGGGCGGAAAAAATGAAAAAATAGGCACAATGAAGTATAGTAGGGGTACAGACTAAAGTGAAAGGCGATGTTCAAATATGAAGTTAACCGTTATTGGTCAATGGGGCGGATATCCGAAAGCAGGAGAAGCGAGCACCGGGTATTTACTTGAAGCTAATGGCTTTAAACTGCTTATTGACTGTGGAAGTGGTGTACTATCCCAACTTCAACATCATATAGAACCTACAGAGTTAGATGCAGTCCTTCTGTCCCACTATCATCCAGATCATGTTGCAGATATAGGTGTACTACAACACGCTTTATTGATTCAATACTTCTTGGGGAAAAATAAAGGTCCATTACCTGTATATGCCCATCGGGAAGATCAGCAAGGATATAATTCCCTTACATACAAAGATTTAATGACAGCCCATGAGTATACTGAGGACTCTACTTTATCTGTTGGTCCCTTCACCGTAACGTTTGTGAAATCAAAGCACCCCGTTCCATGTTATGGGATGAGGATCGAAGCAGATGGGAAATCCCTCTTTTATACAGCAGATTCCGCCTTCAGGGAAGAATTTATTTCATTCGGACAGGATGCTGACGTGCTTCTCTGTGAATGCAATTTCTATGGGGAGATGGATGCATCGAACGCTGGTCATATGACTAGTCTCGACGCCGGGAAACTTGCTCAGTTAACCAGTGCCGGGAACCTAATCCTCACCCATTTACCTCATTTCGGCGACCTGGAGCAGTTAATTACAGAAGCAAAAACGATTTATAGCGGTCACGTATCATTAGCAAAAAAAGATATGGTAGTAGAAATTTAGGAGGAAACACGATGTTATTTATTGATAATAAAGGAATCACAGATCCGCGGATCAATCTTGCTATAGAAGAATATGCATTGAAGAACTTAGATATTAATGAGAGTTATTTATTATTTTACATCAATGAACCTTCCATCATCATCGGAAAGAATCAAAATACAATCGAAGAGATCAATACAGATTACGTGGAGAAACAGGGACTTCACGTCGTACGCCGCCTTTCCGGTGGGGGAGCCGTGTATCATGACCTGGGGAACCTGAACTTCAGCTTTATTACGAAAGATGATGGGGAGAGCTTTCACAATTTCAAGAAATTCACTGAGCCAGTTGTAACGGCTCTCCACAAACTCGGGGTAAAAGCTGAGCTGAGCGGTCGTAACGATATCATCGCAGAAGGCAGAAAGATCTCGGGGAATGCCCAGTTCTCAACGAAAGGTCGGATGTTCAGTCACGGAACGCTGCTGTTCGATTCCGAAATGGAAAACGTCGTGTCCGCTCTACGGGTGAAAAAAGACAAGATTGAATCAAAAGGAATCAAATCAATCCGGAGCCGTGTGGCCAATATCTCTGAATTCCTGACTGAACAAATGAGCATAGAAGAGTTCCGCTCAACCCTTCTTGATTTTATCTTCGAAGGAAGCGACGCAGAAGAATATGTCCTGACGGAAGAAGATTGGAAGAATATCCATGAACTCTCAAAAGAACGCTATCAGAACTGGGATTGGAACTATGGGAAATCACCAAAATTCAATCTTCAGCATTCCCACCGCTTCCCGGTCGGTTCCATCGATGTCCGCCTCGAAGTGAATAAAGGGAAGATCGATAACTGTAAAATCTTTGGTGATTTCTTCGGGGTGGGAAATGTAGAGGACATTGAAGAAAAGCTTGCCGGTATACGCTATGAGCGAAAAGACATTGCCGGGGCATTGGTAGGTGTTGATATTCAACACTATTTCGGTAATATCACGATGGATGAATTCGTTGATTTGGTGTATTGATTTAAATGGAAGAACCGTCCAAATTGGGCGGTTTTTTTATATCAATATACTTGTATTAATACTATTCTTTATATAGAATATATTTTGAATACTTTTAATAGTTTGATGAATGATCATTCATTCAGTTTATTAAAAAGGGGAGGGAAACAATTGAATATTGCTACACGGTTAGATCAAATCGCTCAAGAGAAAGCAGATAAAACAGCCTATCATTTCTTGAATACTTCAAGTACATACGGGGAATTGAATGGTGCTGTATCGAAATTTGCAAGCGGTTTAGAGCAATTGGGTCTGAAAAAAGGAGATCATATCGCGCTTGTATTGGGGAATTCACCGCATTTTGTCATCGGATTATATGGAGCACTGCGTCTTGGATTAAAGGTCATTCCGATCAATCCGATTTATACTCCGGATGAGATTGGCTACATTCTGAAAAATGGTGATGTGAAGGCCATTCTCACACTTGATCTGCTCGTGCCATTGATTGAAAAAATGCAGCATCTGTTATCGGATGTGGAGCACTTCATCCTGTGTGAATCAAGAGATGAACGGGCGAAGGACATTGATTTAGAAAAAATTTCTCTGGTGTACCCTAAAATGAAATCGTTTACAAGTGTTTTGGGGAAAGGGGACCCTGCATTTAAAGGAGAGACAGTGGATGAGAATGAAATAGCCATCATTCTTTATACTTCCGGGACGACGGGTAAACCGAAAGGCGCCATGCTCACACATAAAAATATTTATTCCAATGCGACCGACGTGGGCAGTTATTTACGAATGAATGAAGATGATACCGTCATTACCGCTCTGCCAATGTTCCATGTCTTCTGTTTAACAGTGGTCCTGAATGCACCGCTTTTGAGAGGAGCCACCCTGTTAATCGTTCCACGCTTCAGTCCAAAGGCCATTTTTGAATTATCAAAGGCTTATCAACCAACCGTATTCGCCGGAGTACCGACCATGTACAACTTCCTGTTCCAGTACCCTGATGGAAACCCTGAAGATTTATCATCTCTTCGGCTCTGTATTTCAGGCGGCGCTTCCCTGCCGGTGGCTCTCTTGAAAAATTTTGAAAAGAAATTCAATGTCATGATTTCTGAAGGGTATGGGTTATCCGAAGCGTCACCTGTGACATGCTTCAACCCGCTGGATCGACCAAGGAAACCGGGATCGATCGGAACATCCATCATGAACCTCGAAAATAAAGTCGTCGATGAAATGGGAGAAGAAGTACCTGTCGGAGAGGTCGGCGAACTGATCGTCAAAGGCCCGAATGTTATGAAGGGCTATTACAAAATGGAAGAAGAAACCGCCGCAACGATCCGCGACGGCTGGTTATATACAGGAGACCTTGCCCGCATGGATGAAGATGGCTATTTCTACATTGTGGACCGTAAAAAAGAGCTGATTATTGTAGGGGGTTACAATGTTTACCCTCGTGAGGTCGAAGAAGTGCTTTACAATCATCCCGGTATCGTGGAAGCAGCGGTCATCGGTGTCCCGCATCCCGAACTTGGTGAAGCCGTCAACAGCTATGTTGTAAAAAGCGATTCAACCCTGACAGAACAAGATGTGCTGGAGTATTGCAAAGAGCATCTTGCGAAGTACAAGCTTCCGGCTTCCATCGAGTTCCTGGATGAACTGCCGAAGAACACAACAGGGAAAATCTTGAGAAGAGCGCTGAAAGAGCAAGTGCTTCAATCATAAACAAAGAAGATGTTCAGTGGATCACTGAGCATCTTTTTGTTTCATTTCATAGCTTTACTGGCCTGTAATAGCTTTGATTCACCTTTTTCCCACGTCTCGACCTGTTCAATTGCCTGATCTGGAGTGAATCCCTGCCCGACCAATACACCTGATAAGATAAATTCCTGGAAGAGGTGGGTAAGGTTGATGCCTTCTTCCACTTCTGATAAGGCACGGGTTACGAGTGGTTGGATATATTCGACCCACTGATCCGGAAGGCTTTTCGTTTCACGGTAGTACTGATTATTGTAATGGGCAGTCTGTTGATGCTGGAAGTAAGGGTTTTGATTATAAGGATGATACATAATAGCATACAGCTCCTTTATGGGTAGATGTCACGAACAGTCTATGCATTCACGAAGGAAGTGTTCATACCTTATAAAAAATGAAAGGGTTTTCTCGATTCGTGTCGAATCATACATAAGGAGGAAACACTTATACAAAGGGGAGAACAAACATGGAATCCATTTTACTACATCAAAAGGGCAACGTTGCAACGGTCACCATCAACAGGCCGGATGCAATGAACGCCTTTAACTATGATACACTGAACGAACTGCAGCAGGTTGTCGAAGCACTCCGCATCAACCCGGACGTCCGGGTCGTCATTTTTACTGGAAGTGGAGAAAAAGCTTTCTCAGTCGGAGCGGATCTTAAAGAAAGAAAGACCTTGACTGAACAGCAGGTCATCCGAAACGTCTACAAAATCGGAGAGGTCTTCCAATCTGTCGCCACCCTTCCGCAGCCGACCATCGCTGCTATGAACGGGTACGCATTCGGGGGAGGGATGGAACTTGCCCTTGCATGCGATTTCCGAATAGCTGTAGCGGGCACGACAATGGGACTGACCGAAACAAGCCTGGCCATCATTCCGGGAGCAGGAGGCACTCAACGTTTGCCGCGACTGGTCGGTGAATCCAAAGCCCTCGAACTTATCCTCACTGCTAAACGTTTAACTTCAGAAGAAGCATTGGAAATCGGACTTGTTACAAAGGTAGCAGAAAAAGAAAATTTCATGGGTGAAGTCCATGGATTCGTGGAACCTATGTTAGCGAATGGCCCGGTTGCACTGCAGCAGGCTAAATTTGCCGTTAAGAATGGGATGAACGTGGACCTGCAGACAGGTTTGCAGATTGAGAGAAAAGCATATGAAATCACGATCCCCACTGAAGACCGGGTGGAGGCTTTACTGGCATTCAGTCAGAAGAGGAAGCCGGAGTTTAAGGGAAAGTGAATCGAACGTTTTGACTGATTGAGGTTTTATGTGAGTAGCAGATCTGCTGTGGAGCGAGCTTGGCTCTCGTGGCGGATCTTTTTTATGGTGGTGGACTGGTGGAGATGCATTTTTGGAAATAAAACTATCATATACAGATTTCTTTTCCTTACGCCCCAAGTCTCACTATGAGATAGTCCTCTGGTCGTTAGTATGATGATGCATTTATTGGTAAATTTATGAAAAGTATCATTGTTCTTCCGACAATTCAGTAAGAAAGGGGACTACGACCTTGAAAAAAATACTTATTTCTATATGTTTGGTTTGTTGCATTGTTCTTCCCATTTCTTCACATGTTCGTGGAGAGATGACTAAAGCAGAGCTCATCAATGAATTTATGATAGATTCATTGAAAAAGTATAAGATTCCAGGAGCTTCATTAGCCATTGTGCAGGATGACAAACTCATATTTCAAGCAGGGTACGGGGAACAGAGTAATGGGGCACCCGTAACAAAGGACACCATGTTTACGATTGGTTCTGTCAGCAAGCCCATAACCAGCCTCGCTATCATGAAGTTAGTAGATGATGGAAAGGTGGACCTAGACCAAGAAATATCTCAATACTTACCACACTTCCATTATAGGCAGGATAGCTCCTATCAGGAAGTGACCATTAGGCAGTTGCTAACGCATACAAGCGGGATTAGCTCTTACGATGGATTGGTTCTATCTGACCGCAATCTTCGAGGAGAAGATGCAATAGCTAGAGCTGTTCAGGAACTGAGTGGTGTTTCTTTAAAACATGAACCCGGGGAAGTGCATGAATATAGCCCTGCAAATTATTTACTTTTGGCAAAAATAGTAGAGAATGTAACGAATCAGCCATTTGCTACTTTTATGTATGATGAAATTTTTAATAGAATTGGAATGAGTAAGACTGCATCGAATTTTAGAGATGCTCAAGAATTAGGGTATCAGCCAGGGTTTCAAACATGGTTCGGTAAGCCGATAAAAAGTAAAGGTTTTATGGATGATAGCGGGGTCCCATACGGGTATATGGTCTCCACTTCAGATGATATATCGAAGTTCATAAGATTTATGATGGACGGAGGCGGAGAATTGCTCTCAGAGAAAACCTTCTCTATGTATACTTCTCCACAAGTTCATAGAAAAGAAGATATGTATTACGGTTATGGCTGGAGAATCTCCACAAGGGCAGAGGATTCTTACTATTTCCATGGCGGGGAAACACCCGATTCGCGGTCAGAACTATTCATAAATCCCAATGGGCACTATGGATTTATCTTACTCACAAACAAAAACAACTTTTCAGAAGTCCTTTCAACTGTAAAGATGAGGGATGGTATCAAGACGATTTTGGAAAATGGGACAATGCCGGAAGTGAAGCCGGTTAATCATCACTTACAATGGATAGTCTCTTTCATCACAGGTTTTCTTTTTTTAATATGCTTTTGGATTTTATCCCGACTCAGAACGAAAGCTTCCATTAAGAATAGAGTATGGATATTCATCGGATCATTGTCCTTGCTTCTTGCGATAGGAATCATTCCCCTATTGTGTTATTTCTTCTCTGCTCCCTGGCGTTCAATCAATCTATACGCGCCCGATATTGCATTCATCATAAAACTTCTGGTTGGGATGTTGACGTTAAATGGTGTCCTACTTTTAATGATTGCATTGCTAAAGCGAAATGAAGCAAGACACTGATTGCCTCTATACCCAAGGATAATACGATTCTGGATTGCCTGATGACTCTATTAAGAGCCGGGCGTAAAGACTATCTGATAAACTGGAGGAAATATTGAATGAAAGGAAATGCGACATGATACAAACATCACTTGAACTAACAGCGAAAAAAACATTACAGTGGACGACACAAACCATACCACCACTCAATGAAGATGAGATTCTTATTAAAACTGTTGCAGGAGCCATCAGCATCGGGGCAGAACTTCCTCAATACAATGAAACGGATCCCACTGACCTTCCGCCGACTTACCCTAAAGAAACCGGGTATGAAAGTGTTGGAGAAGTGATAGCCACAGGTGAGGCAGTCAAAGGCTTTAAAATAGGGGACCGGGCGGTTGCATTTTATGGGCATAAGGATTATGGGATCGTAAAGGAGAGTAAGGCCATTTTCGTTCCGGAAGATATTCCCCATCAAGAGGCATTGCTTGTGATTTTGTCATGTGATGCAGCAAAAGGTGTGCTTAAATTGAATCCGAAAGGGAACGATCGGGTTTTGGTTACAGGTGCCGGAACGATGGGTCTATTGACCATCTACTATCTGAAGGAATATATGAAGGTCAGTCACATTGATATGGTAGAACCTCATAGCTTCAGAGGCGAATTAGCAAAGAAATTGGGGGCGAAAACCGTCTATAAAGATCAAAGTGAATGCCCAAGTGATTTCTATGATTATGCATTAGAGTGCTCGGGGTTTAACGATGCATTTAAGATACTGCAAAAGTCGCTTAAGTATGAAGGTGAAATATGCATATTATCCGACGGGAATAAGGAATCATTTATTCTGCAACCTGACTTTTTCCGCAAAGAGCTTAAGGTTGCAGGGGCAAGTGATGGATGGGATTATGAGCAACATTCTAAATGGTATTTTGAGCAGATCAAAGACAAGGATTCCCGCTTACGCGAGCTGTTTGAGAAAACGATCACATTTGAAGAACTGCCCGAGTGTTTTGAAGAACTTACCGGAAAGATTTCTCCCATAAAGGTTTTGGTGAACTATTTCTAACATCTTTTTATCAAAAAGAGGTTCCCGTGGAGCCTCTTTATTTACGGGGGTCTATCATAAAACCAGAATTCATGTAAAATTAACAGTCATACCAAACTGCACAGGAGTGACTCCCGTGAAAATGCAAAAGCTTAAACTAAGTACCATCATCATTCTTTTCGTCTGTGTCGTTGTCCTCGTTTCCCTTGTCATAACCGATCTGCTGATTACAAGGACGATCAATGATAATATTGAAACGAATATCGAAGAAAAAGCCAAGATTGTTTCAAGGACGGTTGCTCATTCCACGATTGTGAAGACCGGCCTTCAGAATCAAGAAAACGAAGACAGCATTCAAGAATACGCTTTGGATATCCAAGAATCAGCAGAGGTCCTGTTTGTTGTGGTGATGGATATGGAGGGCATACGGAAATCACATCCCGATTCCGACCGAATTGGCAAGCACTTTGTCGGTGGGGACGAGAAAGATGTGTTGGAAGGAAAAGAAAGCCTGTCCATTTCTGAGGGCACGCTTGGTAAGTCTGTCAGGGCTTTTTCTCCCGTATACAATGAGAAACACGAACAGATCGGGGCAGTGTCTGTCGGGATTTCCTTGGAAAGTGTAGAAGAAGCGCTGAATCAAAGCCACTACAATATTTTATTGGGGTCGGCTTTCGGAATCATTGTGGGGATCGTAGGCGCTGTCATCATTGCCCGGTACATAAAGAGAATTTTATTTGGTCATGAACCCTTTGCAATCGCGAAGATTTTAGAGGAGCGGAATACGATGCTTCAGTCGGTCCATGAAGGAGTGGTGGCCGTGAATAAGGATACTACCATTTCCCTTGTGAATAAATCAGCGCTGAAAATTTTCAATAAAGCTGGACTGAGCTCCGATCCGATAGGTATGCCCATTAAGGAATACATGCCGCACACCCGTCTTGAACGGGTGATGGAGACGGGGAAACCCGAGCTTGACGAGGAGCAGACGATCAACGGGGTATCGATACTCGTGAACAGGGTTCCATTAATCGTCAATGATGAAGTAGTCGGAGCGATCTCTACCTTCCGTGATAAGACGGAAGTGAATCAATTAGCTAAACAACTAACCGGTGTAAAATCATATGCGGAAGCTCTCCGGGCTCAGTCACATGAATTCATGAATAAGATGCATGTGATTCTGGGACTCGTAAAGATGAAGGATTACAGTCATTTAGACCGGTATGTGAAAGAACTTGTTTCCTTCCGTGTCGACGAAGTGAGCATGGTGACCTCGAAAGTGAAAGACCCTGCCCTTGCCGGTTTTATCATGGGGAAACTAAGCTATGCGAGGGAAAAGAACGTTTCGTTAACCATCGAATGCCACGACTTTCTTCCGGAACCAAGGGACCCTGCTGTTACCCATGAGCTGATAACCGTCATTGGAAACCTATTGGATAACAGTATTGATGCAACGATGGATTGTGACGAAAAGGAAGTGTTGATGGAGATATTTTATCAGGATGGCCAGTTTGAAATGGTAGTGACGGATACAGGAATAGGGATGCCGGATGATATGGTAGAGGATATTTTTATCAAGGGGTATTCTTCTAAGGGAGAAGGGCGCGGCTACGGTCTGTTCCTAGTGAAAGAGAGTATCGGTAAACTGAATGGGACGCTGCATGTTGAATCGAAGGAAGGTTCGGGAACGACCATGATTGTTCAAGCTTCATATAAGGAGGGGATGAAGGGTGATTAATGTATTGATCGTGGAAGATGATCCAATGGTGGCCCGGTTTAATCAAAGGTATCTGGAAGAGATCGATGGATTTCATTTAATCGGCATTTCGAATTCCATTGAAGATGCCTTGGAGAAGATAAATGAGTTCAAGGTCGATTTGATATTATTGGATGTTTATTTGCCCGGGAAGCAAACGGGAATGGATTTATTGGAGCAAATACGCATGGAACAGCGGGAAATGGATGTCATCCTCATCACAGCGGCATCAGAAGTAGAAAATATTCAAAGTGCCCTCAGGATGGGCGTTGTGGACTATTTAATCAAGCCCTTTGAATTTGAACGGTTTAAAAAAGCGTTGACGTCTTACCGGGAGAGTAATCACATGCTTCAAAAGCATTCTACCATCGAACAGGGCGAACTGGATTTGCTTTTATTACGGGATGTCCAGGAAACCCGGGAGAAGATGTCCCTTCCTAAAGGGTTGGCGAGAAGTACATTGGCGTCTATTTATCAAGAGCTTGTCAGTTTCGAAGAAGAGTCATTTTCAACAGATGATATAGCGGAGGTGACGTCCATTTCACGGGTGTCGATTAGAAAGTACCTGAGGTTTTTGAAAGAAATCGGGGTTGTGGATGAAACCTTGGTCTATGGAATCGGTAGGCCGGTATATCAGTATTCGTTGAAAAAAATGAATATCCCGAGAATCGAAAGTTATCTATAAGCAGCTTAGGGCTGCTTATTTTAATTTCAAAAAACAAACAATAGTTTCATAATCTATGAAATCGTAAAGCGTTTTCATAAAATGAGTATAATGTAAGCGGTTGCTAAAGTGCGATTACAGGGGTGTAAGGAAGAGAGTGCTGGTAAGAGTGTTACAGCATTCAGCTCGTACTTATAAATTGACAAAGGGGATGAACAAAATGGGACAACCTGCATCAACACTTTCATATGAAAATGGGAAAACAAAAGAGGATGTGACGGATACGAAAGATCGTTCTCTAAAGGTTTTTAATATGCCGATCCTTTGGTTCCTGGTCTTCGCAGGGATTACGCTGGTTAGCATGTACACGGGGAATCTGCCGGGAGGGATGATCGGAAGCCTTCTCGTCATGATGGTCCTTGGTGAATTATTTGGATGGGCGGGAGACCGTACCCCCATCGTGAAAACATTCCTTGGAGGCGGTGCAATCATAGCGATTTTCGGCGCGGCTTATATGGTCTATGCCGGCCTGCTTCCTGAAACCACGGTCACATCCATGACCGACTTTATGAAGTCAGGCGGATTCTTGAATTTTTATATTGCTACGTTAATTACCGGAAGTATATTGGGGATGAATTCGAAAGTGTTGGTAAAGGTGGGCCTTCGCTACTTTCTGCCAATTTTCGGGGCAGTGGCGGGAGCGGTCATTGTGGCCGGTATATTTGGATCTCTTGTCGGCTTTACCCTTAAAGAAGCCATCCTTGTCATTACCATGCCAATCATGGGTGGTGGGATGGGAGCCGGCGCAGTGCCGATGAGTCAAATCTATTCAGAAATGATGGGGAATGATCCCAGCTATTATATATCGATGCTTGTACCGGCACTTGCGTTGGGAAATGTATTTGCCATCATTCTGGCATCGGTTCTTGATATTATCGGGAAAAAGGTCCCTTCCCTGAGTGGAAACGGCCAGCTCATGAAAGGCTTTACCTATGAGAAAACAAAGCAGAAGTATCATATTGAGAAGATGGGAGTAGGCTTACTCGCTGCCCTGACATTCTTTACGGTCGGTACCTTGCTGGGATCCATTCTTCCGCTTCATCCCTATGCGATCATGATCATTCTGGTCGCTGTGGCGAAGATTTCAAATATCATTCCTCAAAATGTAGTAGAGGGAGCGAGTCAGTGGTATCAATTTGTAGCCGGTAACTGGACTTTCGCTTTATTATTTGGGATCGGTGTTGCGTACACGGATTTGAATACGGTCCTTGAGGCCTTGACTCTTCAATATATCCTGACTGTACTCGGAGTGGTCCTGGGGGCAATCATCGGTGCGGCAATCCTTGGGAAACTGGTTGGTTTTTATCCGATCGAAGCAGCCATCACAGCGGGGCTGTGCATGGCGAATATGGGGGGAACAGGGGATGTTGCCGTTTTGTCAGCATCCAAACGAATGGAGCTTATGCCATTTGCACAGATTTCTTCACGACTTGGTGGCGCATTGATCCTGCTGTTAGCCGGATTAATTATCCCACTCCTGTAAATATGGTACACTTAGGCTTGACTCTAGTAGTCAGGCCTATCTTTCATTTTAATAGATTGTGGTGACATAAATGGATGTAATATTGATTGTAATGCCTGCCTTACTGGTCTTTGCTGTTGGATATATAGGTCAAAAGAAACTTGGTTTTGAGATCAATTCGATTTCGAAGATGGCCATCTACTTAATGTATCCATTTCTGGCGTTCAAGACCTTTTACGAAAATGAACTGAATATGGACTATCTTTATATTTTTCTCTTTTGCATCGCACTTTGTGTGATGTTGATTCTTTCCATTAAAATAGTGGCTGCGATCAGGAATTATTCAAAACCGAAAGAATCGGCAATGATCCTTTCCGGGGTTTTCATGAATTCGGGTAATTACGGTGTACCCATCATTCTGTTCGGGTTTGGCGAACTCGGTTTTCGCTATGCGGTCATCATGATGGTGATTCAATCGTTCCTTATGAATACGATCGGATTGTATTATGCCATAAGTGGAAGTGACAAAGCGAGTGGCTCAAAGGAAATCTGGATGAAGATTGTCAAAATGCCGATTTTGTATGGTGCATTTATCGGGCTTGCCTTTCAGGTATTGCACCTTCACGTTCCACTATTTTTAACTCAAACGATCGATTTGATCTCACAAGCAACAATCCCTACGATCATGGTGGTTCTCGGGATGCAACTGGCCACTCTTGGAGGGAAGAAAGTGGAGAGAAGTGCATTATCCTTCATCGTGATCATGAGAATGGTCGCTTCGCCCATTCTGGCATTGGTGATCGTCTCCCTGCTGCCGATTTCCTCTACACTTGGTTCGATTCTTATTATATTGGCCAGCATGCCGACTGCTGCGAATACGACGATGTTTTCACTGCAATTCAATACAGAACCTGATCTCGTATCAACAAGTACCTTGGTCACGACCCTGTTGAGTATCGTGACGATTCCGGTCATGTTGGCACTGGTTTCATAATGTAATACCACTTGAGTGTTCCCGCTCAGGTGGTTTTTTTATGGAAGCTCATCCTTTGACAGAAGCCGAAGAATCCATTACTATTGTAAAATGAATTCCAACCAAATCAATAAGATTAAGGAGGATTTGTTATGGCTGACTACGTTCAACCAATCAATGAACAAAAAGGTCCCGAGAAAAAGAGTACTGAATTGAACTCGCCACAAACCTCACTAGTGGCTGGTGGAATCATTGTATCAGCGGTTCTTGGTCTATACCTGCTCTTTACGCAAGAAATAGCCCAAACTATGCTTCTCGTTCTCGGACTTCTGTTAGGATATACATTATTTCATGCACGATTCGGATTCACTTCTGCCTTCCGCAGGGTGATGTCTGTGGGGAACGGTCAGTCGATGCGTGCCCATATGGTGATGCTTGCCGTTGCCGTTACCTTGTTTGCACCGATTCTTGCTACAGGATACACATTTTTTGGAGGGGAAGCGGCAGGCTATGTGTCACCAGTCGGTGTCAGCCTGATTGTTGGAGCCTTTCTGTTCGGAATCGGGATGCAGCTGGGGGGAGGATGTGCTTCTGGAACCCTTTATGCGATTGGTGGAGGGCGTTCCGTCATGTTCATCACGCTGTTATTCTTTATTGTAGGTGCAACCGTTGGAGCGGCTCATCTACCATTTTGGACAGAGGAGCTTCCTTCCTTTAAGCCAATCTCGCTTGCCACGTCCACCGGATTAGGTTATTTCGGGGCTTGGGTTGTTTCCATGTTATTCTTCGCATTTGTTGCGTGGGTCACCCTTCGAATCGAAAAGAAGAAGAATCCCCCGCGTATGGCAGTTCTTCCGTCAGCAAAAGGGTGGAAGCGGATCTTCCGAGGATCCTGGCCACTTATCGCAGCTGCCATCGTTCTTGCTGTATTAAATGCTCTCACTCTCATGACGAGGGGAAATCCATGGGGAATTACGTCTGCCTTTGCGTTATGGGGATCAAAGGTTGCCGGAATGTTCGGTGTAGATGTTGCCAGCTGGGGCTATTGGTCGGGAGCCAACGCAGAGGCCCTTCAAGCGTCAATCTTTGCTGATTCCACAACCGTATTGAATTTCGGTGTCATTCTTGGAGCGTTCCTGGCTTCTGCAGCCGGAGGGTTGTTCCGCTTCAATAAGATCACTGGTAAAAATGCCATGGCATCGGTCATTGGCGGACTGTTGATGGGATATGGTGCCCGCTTGGCATTTGGATGTAACATCGGCGCTTACTTCGGAGGAATTGCTTCCTTCAGCCTACACGGTTACATCTGGGGAGTTCTCGCCCTTGCCGGCACATTCCTTGCACTATATCTTCGTCCTCTGTTCGGCCTGTCCGTTCCAAAACCGAAGGATACGTTCTGTTAATGGAAAGCGTGGGAATTTCTTGTTCCCACGCTTTATTTTTGTCTAGAAATACTTTAACTCCTGTCTCAGGAAAGCACTGCGATCTTCAATGAATTGAAGGATGAAGGGGGGTTCCCGGTCATATAAATCAATATCTTTCTGAAAATGGGGGTCCATCAGGATATAGGGTCTCAGGGAAGAATGTAAACTCATCACTTTGTCTTCAAGGTAGGTCACATTGAAGCTCGTATCAAGAATTTCCTCCAATATATCTTTATATAATTTCCGGAAACCGGATCGTTTCATCAGCTGGGTGGTCAGTTTGTTTTTCGTTTTCCCCGTAATCGGCACATAATCCCATTCCATGGCCTCCCCGTTCACCCGCCTTCCAAACGTAGCGTCGTAATCCCACGGTATGATGGAAAATTGTTTATCTATCCCGTTCAGATACAAAGCGTAGTTATGGGTGAATCCATCATTATTCATCGTACAGACAGCCCCGGCAAGCCACCTCAAGTAATTTTCAATGTGTAAGAGCTGAGGGATTTCATGTGAGAAGGTTGAAGGTGAATTGATCTTCCTGATGAAATGAATGAGATGGTGATCATCTTCCATATTACCGAGTTTTCGCTGATATCCTGATGTCAGGCCCCGCTTTCTCTTTTGTGAGAAGTCAGCTTTGTCGCTGACAGCATAATAGATCGTTCCCGGGGGGAGATTTCTCTTTTTTAAGTAAATCTCATCCACAGATTCCAACTGAAGGTATAAACCAAGAGGTTCTCCCTTCAGGGTAACGAATACATGCTTACTCTCCGGTGTGTGGATGCCCAGTTCTCTCATGAAATCAAGGGAAAGTTTATTGCGGAAATGGGAGGGGTCAATGGATTCTGCGTTCAGATGTAGTTCTGATGATTCGTCCCAGCCGGGTTCTTTGGCAAATTCTATATGATACGATTTTTTTTCCAATTCCCGTGTATAGGATCCCCTGTACCGGATATGGATGTCATGTACGGTATCTTCTATTTTCAATTGAGCCGGAACGGGGGTGTTACTCCATATGTCACGTTTCAGCTCCCGTAAATCAGCATGATCGAATTGGAGGTCAAATGAGGGCAGGGAAGGAGTCATGTTCAATATTCTCCTCTCAACTTTAAGATGTAATAGTATATTGGTCAGTTCCAAAGTTTGACACCTGAGAAAAAAAGAGGTTGGGACAAAAGTATTTAGTTGAAAGAAAATCCGAACGATCATTCGAAATTCTTTTTTGAAAATCGAAATCGTTCGGATTTTTTATTGAATGTAAGTGGTTGATTTCCGCTGCAGGTGCTCGCTTTCCGCGGGGCGTGAGTTGAGCCTCCTCAGGCATTTGCCCTGCGGGGTCTCAACTTTCCCGCTATTCCCGTCGGAGTCGAGCACCTTCCGCTCCAATCAACTTCCAAGCGTAAGTGTTTCACTATCACTTTGTAATGTCGAGATCGCTTCACCTATTGCATACATCAACTGTGATTTTATTAATCATTCGCATCTGTTTAGAAAGAGTATTTGTATAAGTAACGGTTAAGGTCACTGCGAATGATTCATTCTGCTTCGACACACCCCAAATGATTGAAAATTAGAAAACTACAGTCTGTATACGAATAACACCTATCTTGGTGAATGACCCTTTTGTTAACATTGCTAAAGCACATTCAATATATATAGTAGGATCTAGCTTTTGATTGGAGTGCAAGACGAAGACTCCTACGGGAAAAGCGGAATAGGTGAGACCCCGCAGGAGCGAAAAGCGACGAGGAGGCTCGCCTTCCGCCCGAGGAAAGCGAAGTCTTGCACGGAAATCAAAAGCGGTTTAGCAAGCAATCCTAACTGAATTTATGATTGTTCGCCTTTAGGAGAAATGGATTTAGTTATGTCCCAGCCTCTTTACTCTTCCCCGTAATAGATGACCATTTGGCAGACAGCTACTTGATTCGACTCATTGGAGTATGCATGACCGGAGTCAGCGGCAAATCGAATCGAACTTCCTGCCGTCAAATCATACTTTTCCTCTGCAATCTTCAGGGAAACCTCTCCTGAGAGGACCGTGATGTATTCCTCCACACCCTTCGTATGTCCGTCGTTCCGATAGGTACAACCCGGTTTCATTTCCACACGATAGCTTTCCCACTTCTTTAAGGGGTCAAAAGGGAAGATGGGATAAACAATGTAGTTGCCATCGTCTTCAAGCACAGGCTGAACGTCTTCAAAATGAATGATGGACACCTGGTTGCTCGGCTTTTCGATAAGGGAAGAAAAGGATACCTTCAAGCCATTGGCTATCTTCCACAGAATGGCAACGGTAGGATTCGAATCACCCCGTTCAATCTGACCTATCATCGCCTTGCTGACCCCTGTCCGTTCAGCCATTTGTTCAAGGCTGAACCCCCGTTCTCTCCGGATCTTTCTGATATTATCACCAATTTGTATCGGGAAATTTTCCATGAATTAAACTCCTCTTGTTTATTATAACGTCTATATGTATAATATAATAAATTATCGAAAAATTAAAACAGTGAGTAATACTTATTATAAAGGATGTGAGGGGATGGAAGCACTTCTTTCTACGAAAAAAGTGAGCGATTTTCGCTATGGCCTGCAGGGTGGCGTCAGCATTGCCATTGGATATATGCCTGTGGCCCTGACGTTTGGACTGTTGGCACGTACTACCGGGCTTACAGTGACGGAGACGATCTTGATGAGCATGCTCGTGTTCGCGGGGGCCGCTCAATATATATCCTTGAGTCTGATTGCGGTTGGTACCGGGATTATTGAAATCATCCTTACAACGTTCATTGTAAACATCCGTCACTTTCTGATGTCTGCATCGTTAAGTGAGAAGCTTGAAGAAGACCGTTTGTTTAAAAAGCTTTTTTATGCGTTTGGTATTACGGATGAAACCTTCACGGTCATCAGTGTTAAAGAGGGGAAAGTAAAGCCGGGGTTTGTCGTTGGGGTCATCCTCATTTCATATGGAAGCTGGGTCGTGAACTCCGGGGTGGGATATTTTATCGGAGAAGTCCTCCCCGGGTTCCTCCAGGCCAGTATGACCATTGCTTTGTATGCCATGTTTGTCGGGCTTCTCGTTCCTTCTATGAAAAAGAGCGTAAAGGTCACATTTTTAGCCGTGGTGGCTGGTGCTTTAAATAGTACCCTTTTGTTTACCACAAACCTTTCAAACGGCTGGTCGATTGTCGCCGCTACGATTGCTTCTGCCGTGATTGTAGAGGCAGTCGTCATGCTAAAAGTGAGGGGAGAAACCAAATGAATCCTGCGATTGTGTGGATGATTATTGGAATGGCCGTAGTTACCTACATACCTAGAATGCTCCCTTTCCTTGTATTTAAGGGAAAGGAGCTTCCTCCTTTTATTCAAGGGGTGCTGAAGAATGTTCCTTTTGCTGTATTGGGAGCGTTGATATTCCCGAGCATTCTTTTGATACAGGAAGGGAACCTCCTGTTTGGAGCTGTGGGGACGGTAGCTGCCTTTGCCATTGCGTTCTTGGGAGCCAACGTGATCCTTGTGGTGATCGGGGCGATTTTCGTTTTGTCTTTGTATACAGTCTTCATAATGTAGAAGGTTATTGGTCACGGAATCGTGGCTTTTTTTTATTGAGCATAGGCGTCGTTGTGGAATGGCAGATAAATTATGAAAAGGGCAGATAAAATTTTATTCTGGCAGATATAATGAAGATATGGCGGATATGTGGCACGTAAATCACCAGAACAAGCAGGTATACGATTTTCCCTGCATGAACGGCACCATTTCACTCACCGTCCGTGTTTAGGTTCTAAAACTTTGGACAGGGTATTACATATAAGTAATGAGAACGTGAAGGGAGGAAGTATGTTGGCTAGAAAATGGGCGTTTAGATCGATATTGGCTTATTTGCTATTAGGCTTATTTTTATATGTGTATTTATTTTTCCTGGCGGATTCCACTTTACCTGAAATGTATAAGGGAAGCAGTGCGGACCCGGCCACCTTTATGAATAATAAAGAAATTCTGTTGAGTGAGGACTTTTCAAAAATCAAGAATCTTTTGTTCTTCTTATCCACTCCGTATGAATGGTTATTCTATTTCTTGATCCTGATTTTCGGTGTATCACGTGTGTTTGAGAAATGGGCAAGGGGAACGGTGAAGAACGGGTTCCTTCAAACGGCCATTTTCTTATTCTGGTTATCGATCACTTCGTTTGTAGCGATTTTCCCCCTGCAGTATATTTCTTATAAGATTTCAAAAAGCTACCACATTTCCACTCAAACGTTTTCCATGTGGATGAAGGACGAAATTACGGATTTCTGGGTGAATTATCTGCTCATGTTCATCATCGTCTCGGTCCTGTATGCCTTGATGAAACGTTTTAAACAGCGCTGGTGGCTGGCGGCCTGGGCTTTGTCTGTTCCATTCACGATTTTCATGATGTTTGTACAGCCTGTACTGATAGATCCCCTCTATAATGATTTCTATCCATTGAAGGATAAAGCATTGGAGGATCAGATCCTATCCCTGGCCGACAGGGCGGATATCCCTGCAGACCACGTATTTGAAGTCGATATGTCTGAGAAGACCAATTCCCTTAACGCGTACGTCACCGGAGTGGGATCCAATTCCAGGATCGTCTTATGGGACACAACCCTTGAAAAGCTGACAGACAAGGAAATCCTCTTTGTCATGGCCCACGAAATGGCTCATTACGTGGAAAAGCACATCTATATCGGGATCGGGATCTATCTCGTTTTGTCCTTCTTCGGACTGTTCCTGACGGCTAAGCTGATGAGGGGTATCGTGGCCAATCACAGTGATGATTTGAAAGTATCGAGAGTCTCGAATTTGAGCTCCCTTCCATTATTCTTAATGATCACATCCATGCTGTTGTTTACGATCAGTCCACTCAGCAACTGGATTTCCAGGTATCAGGAAACGAGGGCGGACCGCTACGCCATTGAAATGACTGGTGATAAGGAATCGGCCATCTCGTCCTTCCAGAAATTATCGAAGGTGGGGTTATCCCAAGTGAATCCGCCGCTTTTGGTGAAGATCTTCCGTTACGGACACCCTACCATGCTTGAGCGCTTGTCGATGCTTGAAGAATATGAGGCGGAAAAGAAAAAAGAGTAAAGATAAAAAGGCCTGGTTACTCACCTAGGCCTTTTCTCTTTTGCTGATGACAAGGTTCTTTGCTTTTTCCGTCATGTAGGCGAAGATGACATCTTTGTGATGCAGGTTGGAGTTGGTGAGTTGAGTTTCCAGCCAATCCTTAGATTTCCCCAGGAGTCTCAAATTCCGGGTTTGGATCTTACCGTCCACTATGACTGAAATCGGCAGACCTTCGTCGTCGATCTTTAACTTGAGATGTTCCACGGTAACCGGAGTGTTTTCTACCTTGGGAATGATACTCACTTCACCGATCGGCTCAAGCATCGCATAGTCCACATCAGAAATTTTGGGGTACCCTTGAGATCTGAGGATGGACGTTAATTGAATGAGTGAGATTTTTGATTTTTCCAGGTTATCTTCTAATATTTCCCCATTTTTTATTAACAATGTCGGCTCTCCCAGGAAGAATCTGTTTCCCCATTGACTTAACGTAAGGAATGAAAACAGCACATGGAGCCCTACAAGAAAGATGAGGGCTGTGATGGTCGGCCAGAATTTTGTTGAAATCAATGGCTCAGATGCAATGGTCCCGACGATGATGATGGCCACCAGGTCATAAGGGGTCATCTGGACGATCGTAGACTTACCCATCAGCCTCATAGCCGCTATGGTGATCAAGTAAAGGACCAAAACTTTTATCAGTAGGATCATGATGATTCGCTCCATCGTGTATAGATTTTCCATTAGGATTAGCTAATGGGGAGGAAGTCATGCACTGAAGGTACCGAAGGCCCGTCCAATTAAAAGGGAATGGCTGACTCAGATGGAGTCAGCCATTTAGTATGATTAACCGTAACTAACGTTCAATTCATTCAATTCCTTTGATAATTTCATGAATAGCACTTTATCCTTAGTATCCAGGGCGGCATCAATGTCAATTAGGAGTTTGGATTTCCGGGTCATTAAAATACTTTCATGCAGGACCATATCGATATATATTTCCATTACGCTTCTTTCAGTGGCTTTCTTCCGGGTCATGGCAGCGGCTTTCATCATTTCTGTATAGGACTTTTTGCTTTCCATATACGTCACCCCTGAATTCTTTTTACTAGTATATGGGGTAAGTAATAAAAATTCAACCAAAAAATTAAATATTCTGATAATTTTTTGTTCATAAATCAGTAGAGGGAGATAAATATCAGAATTTTTAAAAATATGAGAGACAACCCTCGGAATTTATGGTATTATTTTGGTGAAAAATGTAAATGGAGGCGATGAAATGAGAGAAAAATCTCGAATTATAGAAGAATATGAAGTAAATCCCCATACGATGATCCTTCAGCCTATGGAATATGGCGCCAGGACATTCACGAAAATAATAGAGGTGGATGACGTATTGATTTCTCCGTTCAAACCCTTTGAAATTCTGAAGAAAAGTTGTGAATTCTTTGGCTGTTCTTATGAAGGCAGGAAAGAAGGTACGAAAAAACTTACGGGTATCATCTACAAAGCCCCCATCATGGTCAACCCTGATATGTTCATTTATCTATTCCCGACATCCTCTCCAGTGAAGCAGGAATGTGCCTGGATCTCCCACTCCCATGTTCGGGGATATGAACGGTTGACAAATGGATCAACACGAATCTTCCTACAAAACAATGAATCCTGCACGGTTCCCATTTCTTACAGTTCTTTTGAAAATCAAATGCTCCGCACCTCGGATTTACGCATTGCCTATACACAGCGGATCGCCGAAATGGAAAGTAAATATAATACGAAAGTCCAGACTGAAATGCATAATGTAAAGACGTTCTATTTGAATCGACATATCCACAAAACCGATGCGTGAGCAGAGTATCACGCTTCTTTTGTTGTATCGGTCTTTGATTCCGTGAAACGGCGAAACAAATAATGTCTCATTAAATCCTCCACCCGGTTCCGAAGGCGTGGATTGAAGTAATTATGATGCTCTTCATATCCCTTATACAAAAACATATACATCGTAAAAGCATCATCCGATTGAATCCGTTCCACCTTCATCTTATTCGTCCTCATATACTTTTTAACATGGGCCAGTTCTCCCTGTATGACCTTCATCGTCTCCTCGATCATCTCTAAATACGGTCTCTTTAATTTAAATGGGCTGCTGTCGACGATTTGCAGGTCGCGATTCAATATCGTCAGCACCATGGGCAGATAGATTGCCTGCTCCAAAATATTCCGATCGGTCTCCGGTATCCTTGTCATATGAAAAGACTCCTTTTCACTTTGATATAGAACGTGTGTTCGTGTTTAATATTTTACGTTGATTTCAATTTACTTTCAATAGGGAAAATTGTAGAATTTGAATTTGTTTCTATTATGAAGGGGATCGCAGGTTTTTATCCGTGGAGGATTCGTATTTTCAGTGTCGAAAATATAACAGTACAGAATGAAAGGAAGGTGCCATAGTATGAAGAAAAGCATGAGCATAAAAGACCTTTACGAATTAAAGGCTGTATCGGATCCAACGCTCTCACCGGGTGGGGAAGAAGCTGTATATATTCAAACGGTGATGTGTAAAGAAAAAGATGAATATTTCTCAACCTTACATAGTATCGGCCTAAAAGAAAAATCCATTCGTCAATGGACGTTTGGGGAACAGAGAATTTCGTCACCAAGGTGGTCACCTGATGGAAGGAGGATTGCTTTCATCTCCAACCGGTCCGGTGTCAATCAGCTTTATCTCATCAGTCGGGATGGAGGAGAAGCAGAGCGAGTCACGGACTGTCCGCATGCGGTCTCGAATCCTGTGTGGTCTCCATGCGGTGAAAAGATTGCCTTATCCATTCGCTTAGATAAAGGCGGAACGTTCGATCATAAAGAAGAAAAAGAGAAAAAACCAAAGCCGTTTGTTACAACAAGCATGAAATATAAAAGTGATGATCGCGGCTTCCATGATAATTCATATTCACAGATAGCATGTGTGGATATAGGAACGAAGGAAATGAAAAGGCTCACGAATGATGAGCATGACTACACGCTTCATTCCTGGTCCCCTGACGGAAGGTACCTTGCCGTATCGACAGACAGGAAAGAAGACAGGGACTTTTCATTCCAGTCCGATCTATATCTTTTTCACCTTGAAACGGGAGTGCTTAAACAAGTGAACGGAGAGCCGGGATACTACGGAGAAGCAAGCTGGTCCCCGGATGGCATGCGCCTGGCCTATATTGGCCATAATCGTGAATTTGAAAACGCAACTCATAATAAGATATGGATTCACGAACTTAAGACCGGGCACAGCATTTGCCTGACCGAAGGGATGGATGTTCCGGTAGGGGATCATCTTAACAGCGACAGCCTCCAAGGCTCGTCGCGGACGGGGATACAATGGTCAAAGGACAATGAAAGTTTTTATTTTCTGGCATCGGACTCGGGAAATACGGTTCTCTATTATGCTCACATCGAGGGGGCCATTTATCCTGCACTCTTACAGGAAGAGCAGCATATATACGGATTCGACCTGGATTCGGACCGCCAAACCATCCTGTTGGCCATGAGCAGACCGACAGAGCCCGGAGAATTGTATACACTGCATGTCCCGACCGGAGAACTGACCACCATCACCCGTTTAAACGGGGACCTGCGTGCCGCGAGGGAACTGTCCTCTCCGGAATCGTTCATGTACAACGGGGCAAAAGATTGGCCGGTACAAGGCTGGATCATGAAACCTGCGGGGTTTGAGGAAGGAAAGAAGTATCCACTTATCGTCGAAATCCATGGCGGTCCGCACACGATGTACGGAAACACATTCTTTCATGAGTTCCAGGTGCTGACAAACTGTGGATATGCTGTCTTATACGTCAATCCCCGTGGAAGTCACGGCTACGGTCAGGAGTTCGTCGATGCCGTAAGGGGTGATTATGGCGGCGGGGATTACGAAGATATCATGAAGGCAGTGGACTATGCACTGAAGGAATTTCCGTTCATTGATGAATCCCGCCTTGGCGTAACCGGTGGAAGCTATGGAGGCTTCATGACCAATTGGATCCTCGGTCACAGCGACAGGTTCAAAGCGGGCGCGACCCAGCGATCGATCAGTAACTGGATCAGCTTTTATGGAGTCAGCGACATCGGCTACTATTTCTCCGAGTGGCAGATCCAAAGCGACCTTGGGGACGTTGAAACTCTGTGGAAGCACTCTCCCCTCGCCTACGTGAAGGATATGAACACTCCTCTATTGATCCTTCACGGTGAAAATGATTACCGCTGTCCGATCGAGCAGGCAGAACAATTATTCATCGCATTAAAGCGACAGAATAAAGAGGTGAAGTTCGTCCGCTTCCCGGAATCCAACCACAACCTCTCCCGTACAGGAAAGCCATCCATGCGGGAAGCCCGTTTACAGGAAATCGTGGACTGGTTCGGGGAGCATTTATAGAGGATTGGGAGAACTGTCATTCCAGTGGGGATGGCAGTTTTTTTGAGGGAATCGGAGTAGGAGAAGGGGAATGACCACCTTTAGACGTTCGGCAGATTCTCATAGGCCCGTCCCGAAAAAATTACCCTTCCGCATGAGGTTTACAATCCCCCGCTTTAGGAAAACGTGTATTAATAAAAACGACGCGTGAAATTGAAATATGGAAATCCTGTTCCGGTGTGATATGATGGGAGAGTAAGTAGTGAAAGCGAAGTTCATGGTCGTTTAAGGGGAAACATATAATATGGATATCAATAAGATAAAAGATTGGTTTACGCTTGAAAATATGATGGATTTGATTCAGCAATATCGTTCATTTGGACCGATTCCCGGAATCCTCCTTCCATTGCTGGAGGCATTTCTTCCGTTCTTGCCCCTGGTGGTGTTTGTGACGGCCAATGCGAATGCTTTCGGTTTATGGTGGGGCTTTTTGTTCTCGTGGATCGGTGCTACGCTTGGTGCACTGATTGTCTTTCTATTGGTGAGGAGATACGGGGAGGCACGGGTCTTTCGCTTCTTAAGAAAGAATAAGCAAGTGAGTCGATTGACGAAATGGGTAGACAGGCATGGGTTTGGACCGCTGTTCATCCTTTTATGTTTCCCATTTACTCCGTCTGCGGTTGTAAATGTGGTGGCAGGATTATCCTCCATCAGCATCGCTCAATATATGCTGGCGGTGGTGACAGGGAAAATGGTGATGATATTCACCATAAGTTTTATAGGATATGATATTATATCATTAGTTAAACAACCAATTCGTACAGTAATCGTTGTGGCTATTATTCTTGTGTTATGGTTTGTCGGAAAAAGAATTGAGATACATCTGAATAAGAAAATGGAATTAGACCAACGAATAGAACGGAAAAAGCAGGAGGAATCAAATTGAGAGAAGAGGTAAAAAGAGAAGGACTTGAATGGATCAAAGCCTTGGGAATTGGATTAATCATATTCATCATCATTCGGACCTTTCTCTTCTCCAACTATGTGGTGGAAGGCGAATCCATGATGCCTACACTGCAGGATGGAAATAAACTTGTTGTCAATAAAATCGGCTATCATATAGGAGAATTGGACCGCTTTGATGTAGTGGTGTTCCATGCAAATGAAGAAGAAGATTATGTGAAGAGGGTCATTGGTTTGCCTGGTGATAAAATCGTGTACAAAGATGACAAACTTTACGTGAATGGGGAGTATTATCCCGAACCCTATTTAGAGAAATTCAAGCAGGAGTACATCGGGAGTAAGCTGACGGGTGACTTTACCTTGCAGGAAATCACAGGTGAAAAAACAGTTCCTAAAGGTAAGATATTCGTTCTCGGGGATAATCGCCGGGGAAGTATGGATAGTCGCTATTTCGGATTTGTCGACCGTGAGCAGATTGTCGGGAAAGTGGACCTTCGCTATTGGCCGATCAATGAATGGGATGTACAGTTTAAAAAATAGAACGACCAAGAAGGCGACTTGTAAGAGGGGCGCCTTCTTTTTTTAAAAATTAATGTTTGAAACGAATCCCCGGTGTGGGATGAAGGTGTTCATCCTGTCTGCCTTGTATCCCCGGACCCCTTTTCCATCGTCTTCAAAAAGGCCTCCACAAACTCCTTGTCCCACTGTGTCCCTTTTCCTTCCTGCAGGATGGAGAATGCCTTCCCATAAGGCATCCCTTTACGATAAGGGCGGTCAGATGTCATGGCGTCAAATGCATCGGCGACAGCGATCAACCGTCCGAATACGGGTATCTCGTCTCCTTTTAATCGATCTGGGTAACCGAAACCATCCATACGCTCGTGGTGATGCTTAATCCCGGGTAAGATGGGCAGGAGTTCTTCCGTCAACTGAACCCCTCTAACAATTTCTTCACCGATTACAGGGTGACGCTTGATTTGATCAAACTCTTCATCTGTCAATTTACCTTCTTTTAAAAGCACATCATCGCGAATCCCGATCTTTCCGATGTCATGAAGGAGGGCCGCCTTATTGAGTAAATCGATCTCCTCTAGAGACCATTTACACTGTCTGGCAATCATTACGGAATATTCCGCCACTCGCTTGCTATGGCCGGCAGTATAAGGGTCGCGGGCATCCAATGTGCCTGCCACCACTGCGAAAAACTGGTCTAGGAGCTGCACGTTTTTCTGATCCCGGAGATTGATGGCTTCTACCATATGGTTAAATCCCGAAAAGAGGTGGGAGAACTCGTCTGTATACGTATTTATAGCAGGTGAAACATGACCCAGTTCCACTTTTTCAAAACGGTTGACCAATTCTTTTACTGGTCCTTCAATGCTTTTGAAAATAAGGATCGCCCCATAGAAGGCGAGTACCGTGATAATAAGGATCAAGGCACCCGCCCATTTCCAGTAGTCAACTAGAAGAGCTGAGTCCGTGATGGATAAGCGAATCTGTGAGGCAAGTGAAAACAGCAGAATCGGAAACAGGGCAAGAAATAACGAAGCAGCCAGGATCTTTTGTTTTAAACTGATAAATAGAGTGGACTGCTTTGAGGGATCGACTCCATACCTTTCCATCGTTTTCCTGATCAGATCTCCCTGGAGCTTGTGACAAGCTTTGAAGGTTAAGAAAAATTCAATCAACGCATGAAGGATCGCCACTAAAAATGCACCACACCAGGCGTAAAGAATGTAAGAGTATGGAATGGAAAGAAAGCCTCCCCGGATGAAGACCACTGTCAGCAAGGTTGACGGAACGGCAAGTCCCAGAAAATGGGGAAACATGATCCGTTTAACCGTTAACAGCGGGAACCTTTCTGTCTGGTGATAGGCGGTTAGGAGAAGATCCAATCTAATGGTCGGATCCGTCTTATGGTAAACGTCTTTAATTGGACGAATATGCTCCTGGTATACGAGAAATTCAAAACCGAACATCGTGACAATCGAAAGAAAGATGATGCTTCCCATGGCAATGAATTCGTCTTCCTTAAGGGACAGGGTTTGGAAAATGAACACAGACCCGACACCGAACACTGCTATAAAACTGCCTAAAAGATAATTTTTGATGATGGTACGCTGAAAATGCTGAAATATCTCCAAGGATGAATCCCCCAATTTCACTAACATTTAGTAGATTCATTATATAGGAAAAGGGGATGGGGGAACATGATAGTTTTAAAGATTTGTTTGAGAGGGGGCACTTTTTACGTTGGTGAAATGTACCAAAATCACCATTTGATCTTTGTGAAATAAGACTCATTTTCCCTTATTTACACAAAATTTACCCTATTATGACAATTGGTGTTGTACGCTAAATGAGTAATGTATTCAAAGGAGGAGAAGCAATTTGAAGTCCATACACAAAAAAGTCATCGGTATTTTTGCCCTTGTATTTATTTTTACGATTGCGTGCAGTCAAGTATCACCGAGTCAAATGAGTGCTGCTGGAAATGGGACGTGGAATTCCCCTTATACGGTGGATCAAGCCATCTCAAACCAAAATGGATCTATTCAGTCCGTTGAAGGATATGTGGTCGGGCAGCCGATCTCGGGCTCATCAGTTGTCACAAATAATTTTCCGAATGATTATGCATTGGCATTAGCGGCTTCACCATCAGAGGCCAATACGGATCAGATGATATATGTCCAAATCCCATCTTCATACCGGTCAAGCTTTGGCCTCCAAAGTAACCCGGGATTAATGGGTGAAAAAATCAAGGTGACTGGCAGCTTGACGGCCTATTTTTCCCACCCGGGAGTGAAGTCGACATCGGCGTTTGAATCGTTGGAAGGCGGGGAAACAGACCCGGCCGACCCTCCATCCGATCCGACCGATCCACCAACTTATGAAGAATATTACAACACGGCTGAAGGAAAGACGGGCGATGCCCTGAAAACTGAGCTGCATAACATTATCGATGATCATCAAACCCTTTCTTACGATGCTGTATGGGGTGCGCTGCGCAATACGGATGAAGATCCGAATAATTCGAATAACGTCATTCTCCTCTACTCTGGCCGCTCACAATCGAAAACGACAAACGGCGGAGGGGTGAACGACTGGAACCGTGAACACGTGTGGGCTAAATCCCATGGTGATTTCGGAACGGCACAGGGACCGGGGACGGACCTTCATCATTTAAGGCCCACGGATGTTACGGTCAACTCTACAAGAGGAAACCTTGACTTCGATAATGGTGGAAACGAGCAGAGTGAAGCCCCGGGCAACTATTATGATAGCGATTCATGGGAGCCTCGTGATGAAGTGAAAGGCGACGTGGCCCGAATGATTTTCTACATGGATGTTCGCTATGAAGGGGACAGCGGGGAAGTAGATTTGGAATTGAACAATAACGTCAACAACGGAAGTGCCCCTTATATGGGGAAAATGTCCGTACTTCTCGAATGGAACGAAGAAGATCCCGTTGATGAAAGGGAAGTCCGCAGAAATAATATTATATTTGAACAGTATCAAGGAAATCGAAATCCATTCATTGATCACCCCGAGTGGGCAGAAATGATCTGGTGAAGAAATTGGGCCTGGAGTCTTCCGGGTCTTTTTTTAGAGGAAGAAGAATCACTTTGTAAAAGAATTACCGAAAACCAATGTGGGTAAAGTCAACAAACAGGCGTTGACAAACCTTATGCAGGGTCAATAAAGGAAAACAAAGGAATATCTCGAATACATATATCGAGGTGAAAATGATGAAACGGTTATTATCCGGTACAAGAATATATCTATCAGGCTTTCAGGAAGAAGACGTTTCGGCAATAAGGGAATGGAATCAAAATGAAGAAGTGCAAAGACTATTGGATGCCCTCCCCCATAAACCGAAATCAGAAGAAGAAATCAAGAAATGGATGGGTAATCCGGGTGACAATGCCTATCGTTTTGCGGTCCGCCTGAAGGATGACGCCAGAATCATCGGATTTGTTGAATTGGACGGAATTCTTTGGAGCCATCGTGTGGGATGGGTCTCGATTTCCATCGGTGACGAACAGTCATGGGGGAATGGATACGGCAGGGAAGCCATGCAGTGTCTCCTTGCATATGCCTTTCATGAGTTGAATTTACATCGTCTTCAGTTAACGGTATTTTCGTATAATGAGAGAGCGATCCGTTTATATGAATCACTGGGGTTCACGAAAGAAGGAAGCTTCCGTCAGTTCCTGCAAAGAGACGGGAATCGATATGACATGATATTGTATGGAATATTAGTGGATGAATGGAAAGAAGGATGAGGGTGTCCTTCTTTTTTTAGAGGGGAGAGGCTGAGCGCGGGGAGTGAGCGCTCAGTCAATTTCCTTGATTTGTTAAATGACGCGATCACCATCCAGAATGACGCAATAAATGAAAAAACGACGCAATCCCTTCCAAAACGACGCAATTAAGCCCGGAATGTCAATTTCCCTGCCACAAACCCTCTCCAATTCGAGCTCCACACCTCGAATCTACAGGAAAGAAGGGAAATCGAGAGCTAATCCCCCGTCCCCCATCTCTTCCGCCCCGCATATAACAAGCCTCCCATCCATGCATGAAATAAAAAGCATCCCACTAACAGAAACAGCGATTGTACGTAAGTAAGGTGCATGATGATTAACGGTGCCACACTGGTCCCTCCTAACAATAGGAAAGAGTAGAGACTGAGTGCCTGGCTTCGTCCATTGCCGCTCATATTTCCGATCAACGTGATGACGGTCGGAATCAACAAAGAGATGGCCGAGACAAATAGAATGGAAGAAAGAATGATGATGAAGGGTTCGTGACCATATGCATATATGAAAGCAGCTACCAAACTGATCATTGATAGAACGACTCCGATAAACAGAGTTTTGTAGATTCCGAGTGCCTCCATAAGACGGCCGGTGAAAAGGGATAAGCCGGCTCCGATCAAACCTACTGCCCTGGTGAGGAAAAGCAGTCCGGGATCTTCTGAGATGTAGCGGGTCAAACTGTCATAATAGGCGATGAATGTAGCGAGAAGGGTAAAGACGATTCCGTAACAGTAAAGAATTTCTTTTCTCTTAAGCAGCTTCACGATGGTGGCAAATTGTTGTGAGGGTGAAACAGATACAACGTTTGTAGGTGGAAGCGTTTGGTTTCCGATTAAAAAAAGGGAAGCGTATACCATCGCGAAAAAGAAGAATACTGCAGCCCAGCCAAAGAAGCGTGTGATTCCTTCACTTAGCAACTGACCGAGGATACCGGCAAAGAGAAAGCCTGAATTGATGAAGGCCAGAAGCAGGGTCCGATGCTTTCCTGTAAACAAATCATACGTATAGGCAAAAGCGACAGGTGCAAAGCTCCCCAGACAGAACCCCTGCAATCCCCTCGTAATAAATAAACTCCAAAAGTCGTCTGATAGCCCGACAAGCCCCGAAGAAAAGGCAGATGCAAGCATCCCCCAGACGAGGATCCTTTTTTTGCCGAAGTGGTCTGCGGCGTTGGCAAAGGTCAATAAACCGCATGCGTAGAAAAAGATGAATGAAGTTCCGGCCAGGACGACTTCACTTTGTGGAATGGAAAGAGAGGCAGCGATGCTTCCATAAATGGGGATGAATGTGTAAATATTACAAGCTACCATCACGGCCATCCCAATCAGGACAGCAGCGATTCTGTGGAAATTTTGATTCATGATGATTTCACCTGCCTATCTTTACTGTATGCAGATGATCCAAATATTTTCAATCAAAATTGAGACGGGAAAGATTTGTGGTTGTGTACTATAATGAACCTATACAAAAATTCATAAACCCTCTTGGTTAGAATAGATAGAGTATTAGAAAAGGAGTGAGAGGATGTCTGTACGTTTTATTCTCGGACGCTCCGGTACGGGGAAAACCTATCGCATATTGGATGAGATGAAGAAGAGTTTGTTGGAATCACCTAATGGAGACCCAATCATCTATATCGTACCGGATCAAATGTCCTTTATATCTGAATACGAGCTCGTAAACACACCGGGATTGAATGGTATGATCCGCGGACAGGTGTTCAGCTTCACACGTCTTGCGTGGAAGATCCTCCAGGAAACGGGTGGAATGAGCCGTTATCATTTATCTGATGTCGGATTAAATATGATGATCCGGAAGATCATAGACGAAAACAAGGAGAATCTCCATATTTTCACCAAGGCATCGGACAAGCCTGGGTTCATTCACCATGTGGAAGCGATTGTAAAGGAATTCAAACGCTATTGCATAACGCCCGCGGACCTGCAGGGATTCAAGGGAGACAGTGATCGCTCCAAGGTATTGAAGGATAAGCTTCATGACCTTGAACTGATTTATGAGAAATTTGAGGAAAAGCTTTTCGGAAAGTACATTGATTCGGAAGATTATTTTCAATTGCTGGCTGATCATGTGGAAAATTCCGATCTTCTTAAAGAGGCAGAGATCTACATAGACGGCTTTCATAGTTTCACTCCTCAGGAATATCTCATTATCGATCAGCTCATACAACATACGAAAAAAGTGACGGTTGCCCTTACAACGGATCCTGAGCAGCCAATCGACGCCATGAACGAGTTAAGCCTGTATCGGATGACAAACGAAACCTTCCATACCCTTCAGGATATATGCAGGGAGGCAGGGGAATCGGTGAATGAAGAGATACTCACTAAACCGATTCGCTACCAGAGTGAAACGCTGCTTCATTTAGAGCGTCATTTCGAAGAGCGGCCAACGATACCCTATGAGGGAGGAAGGGACACCATTGAATTCCTCGAAGCGTCCAATCGTCGTGCTGAGGTTGAAGGAATCGCAAGGGAGATCAGAAAGCTTGCCCGTGAAGAAGAGTACCGCTACAAGGATATCGCCGTATTGGTTCGGAACAGCCAGGATTATCGTGATAAGGTCGAAACGATTTTCCAGGATTATGCGATTCCCTTTTTCCTTGATCAGAAGCGGACGATGCTGAATCACCCTCTCATCGAGCTCATTCGTTCCACCCTTGAGATCATGAACACCAACTGGAGATATGAGCCGGTCTTCCGGGCGGTGAAAACAGACCTTTTATTTCCTTATCAGAAAAATCCTGCCGATTTGCGTGAAAAGATGGACCGGTTGGAGAACTATGTGCTTGCTTATGGTATAAAGGGAGACCGATGGACGAAGAAAGACCGTTGGAAATACCGTCGCTTCAGGGGTCTTGAACATGTGGACGCACCTCAGACCGATCGGGAGAGGGAGCTTGAGCACGAGATCAATGAATTGCGGTTATTTATCTCCGCACCGATCATCCGTCTTGGAAAACGATTAAAGAAGCGCGCCACGGGACGCGAATACTGTGAGGCCCTATATCTTTATTTGGAAGAGTTGGATATACCGGCAAAGCTTGAACGAATGCGCATTGAAGCAGAGGAGAAAGGGAATTTGATCGCAGCAAGGGAACATGACCAGGCGTGGTCGGCAGTGATGGATCTTCTTGATCAATATGTAGAGATGCTTGGTGATGAAGAAACGACCATGAAGAAATTCTCATCCATCCTTGAGGCAGGGATTGAAACGATGGAATTCTCGTTAGTCCCTCCTGCCATTGATCAGGTCATTATTGCAGACCTCGAGAAATCCAGGCTTGGCGACATCAAAGCCGCATTCATCATTGGAGTGAATGATGGGATTCTCCCTGCGAAAATGAATGAAGACGGCGTCCTGTCCGATGAAGATCGTGAGTCATTGATCACAAGGGGATTCAAGATCGCCCCGAGTAATAGGACGAAGCTGTTGGATGAAGAGTTTGTGGCGTATAAAGCGTTCACGACTCCGGCAGAACGCCTTTTCATCAGCTATCCCATCGCCAATGAAGAAGGAAAGGCGCTCTTGCCTTCCTCGTTTATTAAGAGATTGAATGAAATGTTCCCGGATGCACCTACAAAGCTTCTCATCAATGAACCGTCGGAACTATCTGAAGAAGATCAGCTTCATTACGTCTGTCATCCGAATGTGACGATTTCCCATCTGACGTCGCAGCTTCAGTTAAAGAAGAGGGAGTATCCGATCCATGACTTCTGGTGGGATGTGTACAATTTTTATACTGCGTCCAATGAATGGAAATGGCATGCCGGGCATATCCTGTCGAGCCTTTTTTATGAAAATCGCGGAAATCAACTGTCAGAGGATACGAGCAAAGATTTGTACGGGGATCATATCCTAGCGAGTGTTTCCCGGATGGAGCTCTTTCATAGCTGCCCATTTTCACATTTTGCCAGTCACGGACTGAAGCTCAGAGAACGGGATTTCTTCAAATTAGAGGCACCGGATATCGGTGAAATGTTCCACTCGGCATTAAAATGGATATCAGAAGAAGTGGAGCGACATGGACTGACATGGGCATCACTCTCGAAATCCCAGTGTTTGCAGTTGGCGAAAGAAGCGGTTCTGATGCTCGCACCGAAGCTGCAGCATCAGATCCTACTAAGCTCGAACCGGCATTATTATATCGCTCAGAAGCTTGAGCAAATCATAGGCAGGGCAAGCCTCATTCTAAGTGAACATGCAAAGGCAAGCGGGTTTGTGCCTGTCGGGGTGGAACTTGGATTCGGTCCTCATGCGACCCTGCCGCCGTTCCAGTTCCAATTGAGAAATGGGACGAAGATGGAGCTACAGGGAAGGATTGACCGGGTGGACAAGGCGGAGGATGCAAACGGGGTGTATCTCAGAATAGTCGATTACAAATCAAGCGCCAGGGATTTGGATATGACGGAAGTCTATTACGGATTGGCCCTGCAAATGCTGACATATTTGGACATTGTGTTAACCAATTCGAAACAGTTCGTCGGAAAGGAAGCGAAGCCTGCCGGTGTCCTCTATTTCCATGTTCACAACCCGATGATTAACAGCAAGAAGATCCTGACTATGGATCAAATCGAGAAAGAAATTTTCAAGAGCTTTAAGATGAAGGGGCTCGTCCTTGGGGATTCTGACATTGTCAGATTAATGGATCAGACGCTGGATACGGGTAATTCTGATATCATTTCAGCAGGGATCAAGAAGGATGGTACTTTATCTTCCCGTTCGAAGGCGGCTTCAGGTGAAGACTTCCATTATATGCGTCAACATGTCAGAAAGCTCTATGAAGCCTCCGGGAACCGGATCATCTCAGGAGAGACGGATATAGCTCCATATAAGCTGAAGGACCGGACTCCGTGTCAATTTTGTTCGTTCCGTTCGGTCTGTCAATTTGACCAGTCTTTGGAAGAAAACGAGTACAGAGTGCTGCCGACAGCGAAACCGGAAGATTTATTACGGAAAGTGAGAGAGGAGGCAGAATCAAATGAATAATGATAGTATTCCAGTCAAGCCGGATCATGTTACATGGACGGATGATCAGTGGAAGGCGATCTGGGCAAAAGGGCAGGATATCCTTGTCGCTGCAGCGGCAGGGTCGGGTAAGACAGCTGTCCTGGTAGAGAGGATCATTCAGAAAATCCTCTCAGAAGAAGACAGGATGGATGTGGATGAATTATTGGTTGTTACCTTTACAAATGCTTCAGCGGCTGAAATGAGACATAGGATTGGCGTTGCGCTGGAGAAGGCAATCGATGAGGATCCCCATTCCCGTCATTTAAGGAAGCAGCTCAGTTTACTGAACCGGGCGTCCATTTCGACCCTGCACTCCTTTTGCCTCGAAGTGATACGAAAATACTATTATCTCATTGATATCGATCCTGGATTCAGGATCGCAGATGAGACAGAAGGAGACCTGCTTCGGGATGAGGTCCTTGACGAACTTTTTGAAGAGGAGTACGGCAAAGAAGATAATCAGGACTTCTTTAGGCTCGTCGATACATTTACGAACGACCGAAGTGACGGGGCCCTGCAGGATATGATCAGGAAGCTGTATGATTTTTCTCGCTCCCATCCGAACCCCGATGAGTGGTTGAGAAGGCTCGAGGTTCTGTATGAGGTGGAAGAGGGGAAGGAAATAGATCAACTCTCCTTTATAGAGCCTCTTCTGACAGACATCCGATTACAGCTTCATGGTGCAAAAAGCTTATTTCAGCGCGCACTGGATCTTACCCGTGTGCCTGGGGGGCCTGGTCCGAGAGCGGAGAATTTCTTAAGCGATATCGAGATCGTCGAGAGCCTTGAGGCAAGTCTCACCGATTCCTGGAACACTTTATACGAAACGATTCAAACCCTGCCCTTTACGAAGCTGAAAGCCTGCAGGGGGGACGATTATAATAAAGAAATAGTGGATGAAGCGAAGAAACTCCGGGATCAAGGAAAGAAAACATTGGAAAAGCTTCAGGAGGATTTCTTTTCAAGAAGACCCGGTTCATTCCTTGAAGATATGCGGAGGATGAAGGACGTGATCCACACCCTGGCGGAAGTGGTGGTCGAATTCGGTAAACGTTTCAGGGTAGTGAAAGAAGAAAAGGGACTCGTCGATTTTGCCGATTTGGAACATTTTTGTCTCGACATTTTAAGGGACCATTCATCTGTTGCATTGGTTCCTTCAGAAGCAGCGAATCTTTACAAGAATAAGTTCAAAGAAGTACTGGTGGATGAATACCAGGATACGAATATGGTTCAGGAATCCATTCTCCGTCTCATAACGGAGGAACGTGAAGAAGTTGGAAACCGGTTCATGGTGGGGGATGTTAAGCAATCCATCTACCGCTTCCGATTGGCGGAACCGAATCTGTTTTTAGGAAAGTATACCCGTTTTCTCCCGGAGAGAGGGGAAGCCGGATTGAAAATCGATCTTTCCCAAAACTTCCGAAGCCGGAAAGAAGTGTTAGAAGGGACGAACTTTTTATTCAAACAGATTATGGGTCCATCTGTTGGTGAAATGGAATACAACAGGGAAGCCGAACTTGTAAAAGGTGCTCCGTATCCTGAAGAAACGGAGTATCCGATTGAAGTGGCCATCATCGATCAGGAAACGGAGGAATCCTCTGCCGGTGGTGATGAAGAGGCGCTGTCCATCTTTGACGAAGGAGATATCGAGAAATCGGTCCTTGAAGCCCGTTATATGGCAAACAAAGTGAAAAAGATGATCGAAGAGCGGACACCGGTCTATGATGCCAAAACGAAATCCGAGCGTCCGATACAATACCGTGACGTCGTGATCCTGCTTCGCTCCATGCCTTGGGCGGCAGAAATCATGGAAGAATTCAAGCGGCAGGGGATACCGATTTATGCAAATTTATCTACAGGATATTTCGAGGCGACCGAGATTGCCATCATGCTTTCCCTGCTGAAAGTGATCGATAATCCGTACCAGGATATCCCCCTTGCGTCCGTTCTGAGGTCTCCGATTGTCGGACTCGATGAGCAGGGTCTTGCCAGTATCCGGATCCATTCAAGGGCAGGGACGTATTACGAAGCGTTGAAGACATTTGCCGGTGAGAAGCCGGGCAATCCCCGTGAAGAAGAAACATTCGAAAAGGTCAAAGTGTTCCTTTATCACCTCGGGAACTGGCGGACGAAGGCAAGGCAGGGCTCGGTGACAGAATTGATCTGGCAACTGTACCGGGACACCCGTTTCTATGATTATGTAGGAGGGATGGCCGGAGGGAAGCAGCGTCAGGCTAATCTTAGGGCCCTCTATGACCGTGCCCGGCAATACGAAGAAACTTCCTTCAGGGGATTATTCCGGTTCCTGCGATTCATTGACAGGATGAGGGAACGGGGAGATGACCTGGGAGTGGCGAGAGCCCTGAGTGAACAGGAAGACGTGGTCCGGTTAATGACCATCCATTCCAGTAAAGGCCTTGAGTTCCCTGTCGTATTTGTCGCCGGTACCTCTAAACAATTCAATCTGATGGATCTGAATGCAGCATACTTATTGGATAAAGACCTTGGATTGGCCGTGAAATATACCGATGCAGCTAAACGAATCAGCTACCCGTCCCTTCCACAATTGGCGTTCAAGCGGAAGAAGCGGATGGAGGCGATCTCGGAGGAAATGCGGGTGCTGTATGTGGCATTGACCCGGGCCAAGGAGAAGTTATATCTGGTGGGTACCGTGAAAAGCGTGGAGAAATCGCTGAAGAAATGGCGAGGGGCTTTAAGTCAGACCGAGTGGTTATTATCTGATTATGACCGGGCCGCGGCGAGTTCTTATCTTGATTGGATAGGTCCGTCCCTCATGCGTCACCCTCAGTGTGGACAGCTTGGCGCGTCAGGAGTTGGCTTGATTAATGAAGAGATTCTCACGCATCCTTCCTGCTTTCATATCAAGACGATTCATAAATCTGAGTTGGTTGCGGACGAGGATGAGGAAATGAGTGAAGAAAAAACGTGGCAGGAGAAAGTGAAAAATGGGGAAGTGGTGGATATTGTGTCTTCCCAACATGAAGAGGTGTTACAACGATTATCGTGGAAATACCCTCATATTCGCGCTACAAACCTCCGTTCAAAGCAATCGGTCTCAGAGCTGAAACGAATGGTTGAAATAAGGGATGAAGCCTCAAGTATCGATATACTGAGGCAGCACCATAAACCTGTGTATAATCGACCTCAATTTATGCAATCGGAAGAACTGTCCCCTGCAGAAAAGGGAACAGCTATGCATACAGTCATGCAGCATATTTCATTTGAAGATGGTGTGCCGACAGAGGAAAAAGTTGAAGATCTTTTATCGGAGCTGGTTCGTAAAGAAATCCTGACGGAAGAACAGAAAGAAGCAGTGTCAGTCGAACACATCGCAGGCTTCTTCGATAGTGGACTTGGTAAGAGGATGGTAAATGCCCGGAATATAGAGCGGGAAATTCCCTTCAGTATGAGCGTTCCCCTTAGTGAAATATCAGAAACGGGTGAAGAAGCACCTGAAGAAACCATTCTTGTTCAAGGGGTCATCGACTGTGTATTCAGGGATGAGTCGGGAATCGTCCTGGTGGATTACAAGACAGACGGTATCCATGACCGCTATCAGGGCGGATTCACTGAAGCCAGGCCCGTCCTTGAAGAGAGGTATAAAGTACAACTCGAATTATACACCCGGGCATTGGAATCCATATGGAAAGAACCAGTCTCAGAAAAGTACCTGTATTTCTTTGATGGAGGGCATGTGTTGGAGCTATAAAAGGAAACACTTCGGAGCATTGGCTTCGAAGTGTTTTGTTAAAAGAATATCTGAACGATCATTCGAAACCTGCAGTCTGTATATGTATAACATTCTGGTGAAATGGTACTTTTATAATTATTGCTAAAGCACATCCAGTGTATAAAGCAGGATCTAGCTATTGATTGGAGTGCAAGACGAAGACTCCTACGGGAAAAGTGGAATAGGTAAGACCCCGCAGGAACGTTAGTGACGAGGAGGCTTGCCTTCCGCCCGAGGAAAGCGAAGTCTTGCACGGAAATCAATAGCGGTGTAATAAGTAATCCTAACTTTTATTGTTCGTCTTTAGAGGAAATGGATTTAGTTATGTCCCAGCCCATTTTTTTTGCTGCCGCAGGGAATACCTATACTAATCACTTATTGAGGAATGGTGAAAGATGAGTAAAAGAGCGATTGGTGCATGTGAATTATGTGCCAGGAGAAATGTAGAAATCACGATTCATCACCTCACACCCAAGGAGGTGGGGGGAACATTCCTCCCCACGGCGCGACTATGCATTCCATGTCATAAGCAGATTCATTCCCTTTACACTAATGATGAGCTTGGATCAAGATTGAACTCAATTGAGGAGTTAAGAAAAGATGAGAAGATTCGTGCATTCATAAAATGGATCCGCAAGCAGCCGTGTACCAAATTAATTAAAACGAAGAAAAGTCACGAGCGAAGAGAGAAGAGATAGTCGATATAAAAAAACCAAAAAGCCTGTTGGTGGGCTTTTTGGTTTTTTAGTTATTTCCGGTTATTGGCTGGTCTACGACATTACAATCAAAGGTCGTATTAACACTGAAGACATTGTAGCTCAGTTGAAATGGACCAGTATTGAAGCCACCGGAACCGCTGAATGTCTTGGAAGCGGACTTAGGCGAAATAATACCTGTATCTCCAAACTGTACACTTCCTCCACCAACATTAAGAATAGCGACAGGACCTACTAAAGCGGGCATATACAACATCCTCTTCAATAATATCTATACAGTTAACCTATGTGAAATAGAATAGAATGTTCATGTTCCTATAGGCTTTTAGTCCGGCTGGTCTATGGTTTCGGAATTTTCCAGATCTTCATGCTTTTTAGACTCAAGCTGACGGATGTGTTTCACTCTTGCTTCCATAGCGGCATTCGACGTATTTCCAATATGAACAATGGAAGAAAATGCCGTAGCCTTGACAAATACTTGATCCACTTTGATCGGACAAAGATTTAGTCGGCTGACCCTCACTGTGGGATCAACCGGAGGTTTAGTAAGTGGTCCCTGAAAAACGCTGGAATCGAAGCTTCCTTCACTCGTCAAGAAAAATTCCTTCTCTCGTTGCACAGCGTAGGCAAATGATACGGCGTTTATGTTTTGGGAATCGCCTATTTGATAGAGAGAGCTAAAGGATAACGTAATGCCGTCTAATTTATTAACAATCGAATATCGCTTGAACATCTATCATCCTTTCGGTGTCAGTGGGACGAATGGACCGACGATCAATGACTCTGGCGGTGTATCGAATGCAGAAGTAAGCTGAATGATATCAGCATCCCCGATCAGAACAAGGGAGGAGCTCGCTACCCCCGCAATATCGATACTGCCGACTGACAATTCACGGTTGATTACTTGGAGGTTCATTGTGATTCATCCCTTCCATATTTTCCGGCATCTGGGACATAAAGGAGAAGAGTGCCGTTTGAATATCTTGTTTGATTTTTGAAATGATTTTTCTTTCCCATTCCCCTTCTGATTGTTTGGATTCGACATGAGGTATGTTTTCCAGGTAGAAATCGATTCGTTGTGGCATCTGATTTAGCAGATCCTGTTGTACCATTTCATAATAAGAAGGGTCGAGGGATCGCTGGAATTGCATTTCATTGTCATGGATGAGGGTAGGCAATTCGTTTTGAATGTAAGCATGTATCTCTTTCGTTATTCTTTCTTTGTAAGGGGTCAGATCTTTAATTGATTCGACATTCACATTCTGATCAACGGCTAAGTCCTCTATCGTATCCTTTAAATTACTTGGGTTAAGGCCGATATTCAAAGTGCCATCCAGGGACTCGACTTTCAGCTGATCGAACTTATACTCAATTCTTTCTACGTTGATCTTAGGGTTATCCTTGATGGCCGTCAATTCCTGAGAAAGCTCATCTACTTTTTGTTCTAACGCGACAATTCTCGTATTCAACATCTCGATATACTGATACAGTTGTTGGGGTGTCATATAGTAATTAGTCATTCTGCCACCTCTTTTCTTGTCGCGGACTCTTTTAAGGCCTTTGAAGAGGAACTAAGGGTGATGCTGATGGTCCTATTGAAACACTCCCGTTTTTTTCTGCTTCAGGGGCAGGCTCTGTAAAACCACCGGTATTATACAGGTAATCATTTGTGTTTATTTGCCCACATGTACCAATCTGCAATATGGAAGAATTGGACATTCCCCCGATTTTAATGAATTGAATCTGTATGGATTGTTGAACATAATAATTCGTCATTTTCGCATCACACTCATAGGGTAAAGTTTATTCCTTGATCCATTCCATCATCGTCCACCGTGTAGGTCAAGGAGCTTTCGTTATAGACGGAGATCCCTCTCCCTGTAATAAATGAACCTGCACCGGCAAAGGTTTTGGCTGTTGATATCGGGCTGATGTTAAATACATCCCCGATGTGAAAAACGGCACTGGAACCGACGTTTATGACTTGTGCAATTCCTACAATTGCAGGCATTTCGACTCACACCTTTAAGACAAAGTTAATTATTGTTATTCTATGTTAAGAACATGAATAGGTGATAATCGCCTAAATTCCCGTTTCGGGTTAGAATAGAAACAAGATTAATGATTTCGGAGGAAGATGAATGAACACCTTATCGCCAATTGAACAGTCAGAACGTATTGTAAGTCTCGATGTGATCAGAGGATTCTCTTTGCTCGGCATCTTTATCATCAACATGATTTCCTTCCATTCACCATTTCTGTACTTTGATCCGTATACCTGGTGGAAAACACCTGAAGATATGGCATTATTTCCTTGGATCGATGTATTGGTCCAAGCAAGCTTTTATCCGTTATTCGCCATGATGTTTGGATACGGGTTAGGGATTCAACAACAAAGGGCAGAAATGAAAGGGACATCCTTTTACCTGTTTGGGGTAAGAAGACTTCTTACTTTATTGGGAATCGGCTGTATTCATGCCTTCCTGATCTGGTCAGGGGATATCCTGATAAATTACGCCGTATTCGGTCTGATTCTTCTTGGTTTCATGCGGCTTTCCGGGAAGGGCCTGATGTGGCTCGGGGGTATATTATTCCTGATGCCGCAAATGTTTTTCAGTATTTTACTAGTATTGATGACCTTTTCTGATCCGACAGGCGTGACGCACTATACGAATATTGCCGCATTGCAGGATTCGGTCTCAGCCTATGCCTCGGGCAGCTTCAGCAGTATCATGGAACAACGCTTTCAGGACTGGTATATGGTGAACTCACCTGACAATCTTTTATTCTTGTTACTTTCGATTCTTCCTATGATGATGATCGGGGCAGGCGCAAGTAAACTGCAACTGTTGGAAAAGGTCAGAAACCATAAGAAGGTTTGGATGATAACAGGTGGATTTACGTTACTCTTTGGAATCATCATTAAATCATTGCCACTATTCATCGAGTCCAATTTCGCTTACAACTATATACAGGACTTTTTCGGAGGTCCGTTCTTATCAGTATCTTATGCAATAATCCTTTCATTATTATTGTTGAATGAAAAAATGATGAAATGGAGCAAGCCATTCGCTTCAGTAGGGAAGATGTCTCTCTCGAATTACCTGATGCAATCCATCATCGGCACACTTCTCTTCTATTCTTATGGATTTGGACT
The DNA here is from genome assembly GCF_056173145.1 of Rossellomorea sp. QJM3NY_18. NCBI lineage: Bacteria > Bacillati > Bacillota > Bacilli > Caryophanales > Bacillaceae > Rossellomorea > Rossellomorea sp. QJM3NY_18. The sequence goes on from NZ_CM149659.1 coordinate 1,445,135, forward strand.
CTACGGAGAAGTAACCTTAACAACGGGGACGATGCTTGCAGTGGGGATTTATATCATACAGGTGATTCTATCTGAAATCTGGTTATCCAAGTTTCGATATGGGCCAGTTGAAAAGCTTTGGCGAGTGTTGAGTTATGGGAGAAGCAATGTTGTTAAAAAGGAAGAAGTATAATACTGGAAAAGGGGATGGGTAAGGATGAAATTCGTTAGTTTTACAGTTGAGGGAAAAGAACTGTATGGGGTGAAAATAGACGGAAGGATCCTTGATTTAGCGGGGGTGGATGATTTACCAGGGGATTTACTTCAGGGAATTGAAGCCGGAGAAGGTTTTCTTGAAAGTGTAGAAGCAGTTCTTAGGGAGAAGGGGGGAGCTCTGCCATCTTTCGCAGAGGATGAAGTGAAATGGCTTTCCCCGATTCCCAAAGTGAAGAGAAACATCATATGTGTAGGAAAGAACTATCGTGAACATGCCATTGAAATGGGTGGTGTACAGGATATCCCGAAGAATATCATGATTTTCACGAAAGCAACCCATACGGTCATCGGTCATGGAGAAACGGTGCTTCATCATGATGACATAACGGAAGAACTCGATTATGAAGGAGAACTGGCCGTGATCATCGGAAAGAAAGGGAGAGGGATTTCTCCGGAAGAAGCGATGGACCATGTATTTGGTTATGCGATTCTGAATGATATCACAGCCCGGGACCTTCAAAAAAAGCATGGCCAATTTTTCCTCGGGAAAAGTCTGGATACAACATGTCCGATGGGTCCGTTCCTTGTGACAAAGGATGAAGTGGATGACCCTCAGAACCTCTCCATCACCACGAAGGTCAATGGTGAAATCCGCCAGTCTTCCAATACGGGACAAATGATTTTCTCCATTCCGACGATTATTTCCACCATCTCTAAAGGAATGACGCTGTTGCCGGGGGATGTCATTGCGACAGGGACACCTTCTGGAGTGGGGAAAGGTTACAAGCCTCCACGCTTTTTGAGAAAGGGTGATATGGTGGAAATCGAAATAGAAGGATTGGGAATTTTGACAAATCCGTTACAGGATTAGTTAAAATTTCTGTTGATGTACAGACTGTGGTAATATTATGAGCGTAAACTATCTACCTTTAGGAGGTTCAATATGTTTGATAATACACATGCCCATATTACAACGTGGGTCGTTGCCATCATTCTTTTCTTTGTAGCGGTCGGTTTACATAACGCAGGGAAGAAAAAAGGCATGAAAGTTGTACATATGATCTTACGATTATTTTACTTGCTCATTATTTTAACCGGTGCCCTGTTATTCTGGAAGCATCAGGGAATTAATCCGGCCCTTTACGGCATTAAAGGATTGGTGGGAATAGGGGTGATCGGGATGTTTGAGATGATCCTGATCCGCATGAATAAAGGAAAAAGCACAAATGTATTGTGGATTATCATGGTTATCGCCTTGCTCATTGTTCTGTATTTGGGACTGCGTTTACCACTTGGTCTTCATCCATTTGCATAAGGTGAAAAAGTCTGCTCATTTATGGAGCGGGCTTTTTTATTTAGCTCTTTTCCTCAGATTAAGGAATCAGGTGCTGCCACTTTCATATAAATGGATATCCAAATCTGTCGAATTGTGGTATTTTGATAGAAACGATGTCTTTCAAGTAGGTGTAGAAAATGGTTAAGTCCTTTCAATTCATATATAAAGATGAACAATCCTTAAACCAATTTATTCAAGAGAACGGTATAGATCAATATCCCTCCCTCCTGATCCAGGCATTTGTCGGCGATTCCCCGGTAGCGGTTATAGAAGGTTTGCAAAGTCACATAAACCGCATATTACCCCATGGCACCCTCATTGGCTGCAACTCGACCGGTCAAGTGATTAAAGAGGCGATTGTTTCAGAAATCGTCTTATCATTTACGATATTTGAAACAACTACGATAGAATCCCTTTTACAAGAAAAGTCAGGTACAAGTAAGCAACTTGGTAAACAATTGTACGAAGCTGTGGGGAAATCTGACACCAAAGCCTTCATTATTTTTGCGAGCCATTTACAGCTGGGAATCCAGGAATTCATGGAAGGTGTATCGGAAAGAGGGGGTGAAGTCGCCATCGTCGGTGGTGTTTCTTCTGATTTGCCTCATAAAAGGCCGGCATACGTATTCACGAACCACGAAATAACGAGTGAAGGCTTTGTAACGGCCTCATTGAGTGGTGAGGAGTTAAAGGTCCATTCTCATAGCGTAGAAGAGTGGCAGGAAGTTGGCCCCGTCTTCAACATCACGAAAGCACGAGGGAATATTTTGGAGGAAATCAATCATGTGAAACCTATCCGTATCCTTGAGACCTATTTAGGGAAGAGATTTGTGGAAGATCTTCCTGACTCATCGATCGAGTTTCCTTTCCTATTGCAAAAAAATAATGATAAAGTGGCGGTCTATATCGTTAATGTGCTGCCAAATGGAAGTGTTGAACTCAGTCAGGAAGTGACGGAAGGTGACACGGTGTCGTTTGGATTTGTTGATGTACAGGATTTAATCCGTTCCACAACAAAGCTTTTGTCTCGATTGAAACGCCATCCGGTAGAAACGCATTTTGTATATAATTGTATAGCCAGAAGAAGGTATGTTCGTGATGTCACGAATCAGGAGCTATCCTATCTAAACCAGGTATCGCCCTTGACCGGTTTCTTCTCTTACGGAGAGTTAGGAATCAGTGGGAGGAAACCAAAGCTGATGGCTCATTCCCTTTCGTATCTTGGATTGTCTGAAGGTATACGTGAACCTATCAGTGATATGAAGATCGATTTCCAATTAACGCCTGAAGCCGATGTGATGATGAGTTTGACCCATTTAATCAATACAGCAGAAAAGGATATAAAAGAATTAACACAAAACATCCAGATCTCTGAGGAGTATTACCGGTCCCTATTTGATAATAATACGGATTTTGTCTACAGTACCGATCTGAATGGCCGATTTAATTCCCTCAACCCTTCTTTTATGAAAACATTTGGATTTACGAGGGAGGAGGTTCTTGGGAAATCCGCCCTCAACTTTATCAGGGAAGAGGATGCGGTGCGGGTAAGAAGGCATTTTTACCGGGCCATGGATGGAAGGGAACAGTATTATGATCTTCCCATTGCATCGAAGAAAGGTGAGGTGAATTTCTTTCAAATCAAGAATATCCCGATTACCGTTGAAGGAAAATGTGTCGGGATCTTCGGGATAGGGCGAAATGTTACGAAAGAGCGTCAATTTGAGAAGAAAATCACGCAACTCGCATATTATGACGGTGAAACCGATCTGCCTAATAAGATGAAATTCAGGGAAATTGTAGACGAGCATATTCAGAGGGCAAAGAAGAAGAAACGGCAGCTGGCGGTTTTATTTCTGGATATGGACCGTTTCAAGATGATTAATGATACGCTTGGTCATTTTGTAGGGGATGTGATCATCAAAGAACTTTCCCAAAGGATTCAAGGCATTCTCCCCAAGGGTGCTTACCTTGGCCGTTTCAGCGGTGACAAATTCACGGTGCTTCTCACCAAAGAGGTGAATGAAGCCACTATTTCAGATATCTCACAGGATATATTGGAAACCGTGCAGGCGCCTTTTTCTTATCAGGGTAAAGAATTCTACATATCCGTCAGCATCGGTGCAGGCATCTATCCCCGGGATGGGGAAAAGACTGCGGACTTGTTGCGAAATGCCGATTCTGCTCTAAATTGGGCCAAATTGAAGGGTGGAAATAACACCGTTTACTTTTCAAGGGATATGGAAGAAGAGATTACGCGGAAAGTGGAGATGGAGGCTCATCTTAGAAGAGCAATCGAGAAACAGGAATTGTTCATCGCTTTTCAACCCATCATTAATATACAGAGTCAAACTCCGATTGGCTGTGAGTCATTGCTCAGATGGCAGCATCCATCCTGGGGGTTGATCCCGCCGAGTGAATTCATTCCCCTGGCAGAAGAAACAGGGCTGATTCATGATATCGGAAAATGGGTCCTGGTCGAATCCTGTATACAGTTAAAAGAGTGGTTGGATCAAGAGGTGGGGGAGTTCTATATTTCTGTGAACGTTTCAGCACGGCAATTCCAGCATCCTACGTTTGTGCGTGATGTGGAAGAAGCGTTGGCAATATCCGGTCTGCCGGCAGAATACTTGTGCTTAGAACTGACGGAAACAATCATGCTGCATGACGCCGCTCATACAATCGATGCCATGAAGTCACTTGCTGATCTAGGGGTGAAGCTTGCGATTGATGATTTCGGCACAGGTTATTCTTCTTTAAGTTATTTGAAGCATCTCCCCCTTCATATACTGAAAATCGATCGTTCGTTTGTACAGAATATGAGCGATCATACACCTGATGTCGCAATCGTTCAATCCATATCCACAATGGGGAAAGGATTGCACATGAAGGTGGTCGCTGAAGGCGTGGAAACCAGCGGACAGCTAGAACTGCTGAAGCAGTTGGGCTGTGATTTTGCACAAGGATTTCTTTTCGAAAGACCCATGTCATTGGAGAAAATGAACACATTTTTAAAGAAACGGCATCTCGTGACAAGCCCGGATCAATAAAAAAAACAAATGCCTGTCGGGTACATTACCTGACAGGCATTTGCATATTTGATCTGGTGATCAGATCAGATATTGAAGCTTTCAATTACAATTCGTCTACCCGTACTTAAAGTGAATTCAAAGCGGTCGCGTTTCTTTTTGTAGTAGGTGAAGTGATGCTGGACTGCACAAACTTCCACACCGTTATCGAAAGTGATGAAGTTCACGCCTTCCTTGATTTTTTGGTTTCCGAGGAATACAAGGTGGTTATGGCAAAAGATACTGTCATAAATCGAATAGCCCAGGTTATTTAAGGCTGTTGTAAACTGATGAAAGGCATCATCAGAAATCTCTTCTAATAAATTCTCCAACGAATACAATATATTCTTCTTTATTTGAATTCGATCGCCATTCTCGATTCTTATTCGCTCATAGGGGGTGACGATGAGACCATCTTCTAAGAGAACGCCAGAAAGCCACTCTCCATCCCTATACACTTTCAGTTCATGATTGAGGTAAAATTCGAGCTCAGACTCTTCCTCGGCGTCGATCTCGAAAAAGAACCATGTATCTTCTTCGAATAAAACAGTGCCTTCGGAAAAAGATCTTTTTTGGGATTTTAAAATGTTTGATCGAAATATGTTGCTCAAGTGAATATCCCTCCTTAACTACATTTCTTGTCATAATTATCATATTTCATTCATGTAAAGAATGATTGAGACAATTAACCATTTCTCTAAAGGGGCATAGAATAATTTATGTGTCAGTGAGCCCAGTTTGTTTGACTTGAAAGTGAGGATGATCATATGTGCGGAATTACAGGTTGGATCCATTATAAACAAGATATGTCCAATGAAAAAGATGTTGTTGAAAAAATGGCGGAAACCCTTTCTAAAAGAGGACCTGACGAAACGAATGTCTGGGTTGACCAGCATGTTGCTTTCGGTCATAAACGATTAATCGTAGTCGACCCGGCAGGAGGAAGGCAGCCTATGAGCCTCCTCCATAACGGACACACTTTCACGATTTGCTATAACGGAGAGCTATATAATACAGAAGATCTGAGACAAGTACTTATAGATAAGGGATATACCTTCAAAGGGCACTCTGATACCGAGGTCCTATTGACTTCTTATATTGAGTGGAGGGAAAAATGTGTCCAGCATCTTAACGGGATTTTCGCCTTTGCCATATGGGACAGTGAGAAGGGGCATGCATTTATAGGCAGGGACAGAATGGGCGTAAAGCCTTTATTTTATTTTGAAAAGGATGACGGGATCCTGTTTGCATCAGAAATCAAGGCTTTACTTGCCCATCCCGATGTTTTGCCACAGGTGGACCTGCAGGGGCTTTCGGAAGTGCTGGGGCTCGGTCCGTCCCGCACACCCGGGAATGGTGTGTTCAAAGGGGTGAAGGAACTGCGTCCCGCCCATAGCATGATCTTCTCCAAGGAAGGCTTGAACATATGGAGATACTGGAATGTGAAAAGTAAGAAGCATACGGATTCGTTCATCGAAACGGTCTCGAAAGTCCGTTTTCTGCTTACAGATGCCATAGAGAGGCAGCTTGTTTCCGATGTACCATTGTGCGCATTCTTATCGGGAGGACTCGATTCAAGTGCGATTACGGCAGTGGCAGCAAATTCATATAAAGAAGAGGGAAAAGGGAAACTTCATACGTACTCCATAGACTATGAAGAAAATGATCAATACTTTAAAGAGAATGATTTCCAACCGAACTCCGATGCCCCTTGGATTGAAAAGATGACAGCTGAATTCGACACGATCCATCACCAATGTGAAATCAGTCAACAAGAGTTAAAGGACTATCTGATTGAAGCGGTCCATGTAAGGGACCTTCCGGGAATGGCCGATGTGGATTCATCTCTCTTATGGTTCTGCAGGGAAATCAAAGAGGAGTTTACCGTGGGACTGTCGGGTGAATGCGCAGATGAAATCTTCGGAGGGTATCCTTGGTTTCACCGGGCGGAGGATTTTAACCGCAGGGGATTCCCATGGATGCGTTCCACTGCAGAACGACAGGGTCTTCTGAAAGAAGAGTGGAGTAAGAAATTGAACCTCGAGGCATATGTCCTGGAGCAGTATGACCGCACGGTTGCGGAAACCCCGTTGTTGGATGGGGAAAATGAAGTGGAGACCAAGAGGAGACAATTATTCTATTTAAACTTACTATGGTTCATGACGACTTTACTGGATAGAAAAGACCGCATGAGTATGGGAGCGAGCCTTGAAGTCCGCGTCCCGTTTGCCGACCATAGACTTGTAGAGTATGTGTGGAACATCCCTTGGGAGATGAAAATGCACGATGGAAGGGAAAAGGGCATCCTGAGGAAAGCACTTGAAGGCGTACTTCCCCATGAAGTCCTATATCGAAAGAAAAGCCCATACCCGAAAACCCATCACCCGGAGTATACAAAATTGGTCAGTGGCTGGCTCAATGAAATCCTGGAAGACAAATCAAGCATTCTCTATGAATTATTTGACGAAGAGAAACTGAAGGAAATCGTCGCAAGCGGAGGAGCAGCCTTTGAAGTCCCCTGGTACGGCCAACTCATGACCGGTCCCCAACTACTTGCCCACCTTGCCCAAATCCATGTGTGGTTCAAGGATTATAATATTGAAATTGTGGAGTAAAGCAATGGAGGAAAGGGACTAAGAATTTAGAGACAGGTACAAACATAGAATGAAAGTATGAATGATTGAAATGGAGGCATAGTAAAAGGATAAAATCCTTTACTATGCCTCCTATTTGTTCAGGGTGTGAATTTTGTTGCTAACTAGCAACAAATTGATGGAAAAGAGATCCGATTGCGGTTTTAAAGGGTTTATGGAGTGTAGGACAAGTCCAATAGAGAGGAAAAAACGAATTTAGTTGGAAAATTGAAGTTTATTGTTTTTTCCTAGTGGAAAACAGTTGTATAAGTATTGTATAATAATTGTACAAATAAAATACATTGGAGGCTATAACGATGGTCGATAAGATAATCGTCATCGGTGCAGGTCCTGGGGGCCTGGCCGCGGCAATGCTTCTTGCCAGTAAGGGTTACAAAGTTGAAATCTATGAGAAGCAATCATTTGTTGGCGGGCGAAACGGTTCTGTCACGATGGAGGGCTATACATTCGATATTGGGCCGACATTTCTCAGCATGCCGGAAATAGCAGAAGAATTATTCGAGACCTCAGGAAGGAATATTCATGATTATGTTGACCTGCGGGAGCTTTCCATGATGTATGAACTCATTTTTAAAGATAAAAAAGTCAAAATGTATAAAGATCCTGAAAGGTTATCCCGGGAAATCGAACGGCATTATCCAGGGAATGCAGAAGGTTATTCGCGCTTCATGAATGATACACGTAAAAAAATGGAACGGTTGAAACCGATTTTACAGAGCCCGATGGATCGATATTATCAATATATCAGTTGGAAGGTGTTGAGGGCACTTCCTCAATTATCCTTGGGTAAATCCCTATACAGCGTGTTGAGTGATTACTTTACAGAACATGAATTGCGATTGGCGTTCACCTTTCAGTCAAAGTATTTAGGTATGTCCCCCTGGGAGTGTCCTGGCGCATTTTCCATCCTGTCTTTCATGGAGCACGAATACGGTGTCTTTCACCCGATCGGCGGGTTGAATCAACTATCGAAAGCCATGGCAAGAGTGGTGAAGGAGCATGGAGGCTCAATCCACCTCGGTCAAGGTATCAAGAAGTTGTGGATTGAAGACGGCAATGACGTAAAAGGAATCATAACAGAGGAAGGAGAAAGAATTGAAGCAGATGAAGTGATCATCAACGGGGACTTTGCCCATGTCATGACCAATCTGGTGGAAGATGGGACTTTGAAAAAATACAGCAAAGAAAAGCTGAAAAAGAAGAAATACTCCTGTTCCACTTTTATGGTTTATCTGGGGCTCGATAAACAATTTGATCTCCCCCATCACAGTATCGTGTTTGCGGAAGATTATAGACGAAATGTAGAGGAGATAACGAAGACATTTACCCTTTCTGCGGACCCTTCCATTTATATCCAAAATGCATCGGTGACTGATCCAACACTGGCTCCGCCGGGACATTCAACACTATACATCCTCGCCCCGGTCCCTAATAATGTAAGCGGGATCGATTGGACAGAAAATGAACAAATGTTCCGGAATCTGGTATTGGATGCCGTTGAGAGTAAGACAGGTTTAAAGAATATCCGGGATCATATAAAAGTGGAGAAGATCATCTCCCCCCATCACTGGGAGACAGATTTCAATATATATGAAGGTGCCACCTTCAATCTTGGTCACCAATTAACGCAAATGATGGCACTCCGCCCGCATAACAAATTTGAAGAACTTGAACATTGCTGGTTAGTAGGTGGAGGGACGCATCCGGGGAGTGGGTTGCCTACAATATTAGAATCGGCGAGGATCACGACCAATATGTTGATGAATGAAGACCCTTCGTGCTCGTTTACTAAAGAACAAACGATGGAGGAAGCTTTATGAAAACAGCAGTCGTAGGTTCAGGGATCGGTGGATTGATTTCGGCATTGTTACTCGCGAAGGATGGTCACGACGTCACGGTCTATGAGAAAGAGGAGACGATCGGCGGACGCCTTGCCTTTGTTCAGGAAGGGGATTACAAGATTGATAAGGGACCTACCATTGTCCTCCTGCCAGACATGCTTATGTCCATTCTTTTAGAAGCAGGCATAGATACAAATGAAATAGAATTTGTCCGCTGTGATCCCCTCTATGACGTTCATTTTGCAGATGGACAAACGTATACGAAATATGCCGATATCCATAAGCAATATGAAGAGATCAAGGAGAAGTTTCCAGGGGATGAAGAAGGCTTCCTTCAATTTATGAGCGATATGGATGAACGATTTGCAATTGGGAAGCCGCAATTTCTTGAAACGTCTTTTCTGAAAACGAGGGATTATCTCAATCCCCAAACACTTGGGTCATTGCTCAAGCTAAAGGCATACCGCAATGTGATGGGGAACTTAAAGCATTATTTTCATCACGAAAAGTTGCAGACGGCCTATGGATTGCAAACACTGTATATCGGTGGGAATCCCTACACGACCCCGGCGATTTACAGCCTGGTGTCCTTCAGTGAACACAAGCACGGCATCTATTATATAAAAGGGGGATATGCGGGCTTACTGGACCATGTGAAGGAAGCGTGCAACCTGCATGGGGTCACGATCAAGACTTCCTCATCCGTCTCAGAAATCGAAACGAAAGGAGGCAAAGCGACTCATATCATCCTTGGGGACCAAAGGGAGCCGGTCGATTCGGTTATCATTAATGGGGATTTCCCTACAGCATCAAAATTAGTAAGGAAGAAAGCACCTAAATCGTATAAACCTTCTTCCGGCTGTGTGCTTTTATATATGGGAGTCGATAGAAAGTATGATGAAAAGGAAATGCATCAATTTTATTTAAATGATGACTTCTCCGGGAATATGGAGGATATTTTCAAGAATAAGAGAATTCCTAAAGAACCTTCCTTTTATGTATTTAATCCTTCCAAGGTCGATTCTTCACTTGCCCCTGAAGGTAAAAGCGTCCTTTATGTTCTCATACCGGTTCCGGTGTCAGAGAAATTGGATTGGAAAGAAGTTTCAGAATTTCTTTCAGACCTTGTATTGGATACAATGGAAGAAAGGGGATTCGAAGAACTGAGAAAACGGATTACGTGGATGAAAATCAGAACGCCTGAAGAGGCAATACAAGAAGGGTTATATTCTGGGGGAAGCTTTGGAATCGCGCCAAGCTTGGGTCAATCCGGTCCCTTCAGACCCCAGGTACAACCCTTTCCGGAGAAGAACATCTTTGCTGTCGGGGCATCCATTCACCCTGGCGGAGGAGTACCGATTGTCATGCAGGGTGCGAAGCTCGTTGCCCAAGCTTTTAAAGAATATTGCAAAACAGAATCAGAAGGGAAGGATGTGTCCTTACATGAACAAGATCTTGGAAGCATACGATCATTGTGAGAATATCATAAAGGTTCATTCCAAAACATTTTACAGAGCTTTTTCCTTACTGCCGAAAGACCAAAAGAAGGCTGTATGGGCCGTGTATGCCTTTTGCCGCAAAGTAGATGATATCGTTGACGAGGGCGCAAATCCTTCGGAGGAATTGCGCCGATTCGAGATGGAATTCGAATCGTATTTAACCGGATATTATCCTCAAAATGAGCCGATGTGGATAGCATTGGATGATGTGTTTAAACGGTTTGACATGGATGTTCAAGCTTTCCGGGACATGATAAAGGGGCAAAGGATGGACCTTGGTGAAAGGGTCTACGTCAATATGGACGATGTCCTTGACTATTCCTATCACGTAGCGAGCACTGTGGGATTAATGCTCCTGCCCATCCTTGCCCCGGGGAAAGAACAGCCATTGAGGGAAGATGGAATCTATCTTGGATATGCCATGCAGCTGACCAATATATTAAGAGATATCGGTGAGGATCTTGAAAGGGGTAGATTATACATCCCTCAGGATCTACTAGTAAAATATGAATATACCGTAACAGATTTAAAAGAACACAAAATCAACGACGCCTTTCAGTCTATATGGGAAGAAATGGCCCGACTTGCAGAAGATTACTATGAAAAAGCTTTTCGTACCATGAATCTTTATCCTGTATATTCGAGAACCCCGGTAAAGGGAGCTGCCCTATTATACCGTGCGATTCTTTCCGAGATTAGAAATAGTCACTATAATGTTTTTTCCAAGAAGCACTTTGTATCAAAAGATGCAAAAGAGAAAATCATATCATCCATTTCATAAATAAGCTCGTATGGAGGCTGCACCGATGCCTTCCATATGAGCTTATTGTTGTCTGGCATCCATTTTGGAAAAAGAAAAAAGAGCCGCATAAGGCAGCTCTTACTCAGATTAGATTGTGTTCCGTTGATTCATGTCACTTACTTTTCCCGTTCCGATCGAGTTCAATCGCTCGACTAAGTCAGATCCAAAAGGGGAAGCGGAAGAAACGTTCGATTCCAATACTGTATCTTTTAACTCATAGGCATTGGAGCCATGCTCCGTAAAATCGAGCCCTGAGAGTTCTTCCTCACGGGAGACGCGAATACTTGATATTCTCGTTACGATGAATAGGAATCCGCCAACGGTGACAGACGTCCAGGCAATGACTGCCAACACCCCGAGGGCTTGAGTGGCGACCAAAGCAGCCCCTCCGCCATATAAAAGTCCGTTCTGAACGTCGAATAATCCGACAGCCACTGTACCCCATATTCCACAAATCCCATGAACGGCAATGGCTCCAACAGGATCATCGACTTTCAATTTCGAATCGATGAAGGTGACGGCCTCCACCAGAGCGATTCCTGCGATCAGACCGATCAGGAGAGAACCTGCCAGTGATACATTGGCACAGCCGGCAGTGATACCTACTAGTCCACCCAGGGCGCCATTTAATGTAAGGGATGGATCGATTCGCTTAAATCGGATCAACGTGTAAAAAGCGGATGAAAGAATGGCGGAGGAAGCTGAAAATAAGGTCGTCGTGATGACGTGTGGGACAAGGGAGGGATCAGCTGCCAGGCTGCTTCCTCCATTAAACCCGAACCAGCCGAACCAGAGGATGAACACACCGAGTGCACCAATCGGAATATTATGGCCCGGGATGACGTTCACTTTTCCTTTGCTGTATTTCCCAACGCGGGATCCAAGGAACAGGACCGTGATGAAGGCGCCTACTGCACCTGTCAAATGGACGACAGTAGATCCGGCGAAATCGACGAAGCCCAGTTCAGAAAGCCAGCCTCCGCCCCAAACCCAATGCCCGACGATCGGATAGATGATTCCTGTCATGGCGATGGTCAAAAGGATATAGCTTTTGAGTTTCATGCGTTCAGCTACAGCACCGGAAATGATCGTGGCACAAGTAGCGGCAAATACGGATTGAAATAAGAAGAAACCGATGTCTTCCCGTCCTGATAGGAAGAAGCTGTCCGTGCCGATGACGCCGCCAGATGACCCTCCGAACATGAACCCGAACCCTGCGATGAAATAAAGAACAGAGGCAATGGCTATAGTTAAGAAGTTTTTCATGAGGATGTTAAGAGAGTTCTTGGCACGGGTGAATCCGGTCTCGACCATGGCGAATCCGGCGTGCATGAAGAATACAAGGACTGCAGCAATCATGACCCACATGGAGTCGACGGATGCTTGAACAGACTCTGCGGTAGGGGCAGCTGCGAAAGCGGTAGTGCTCACGGAAAGCGACAGGAACAGAAGCAATGTAATTTTTTTTATCAATGGAATCCCTCCAATATTGGTTTGGTAAAGCGGCTTAGTGGTTGAGTAAAGAGGTGATTTACAAAACGGCTTTTTTTCCTCGTTCGCCTGTACGGATGCGGATGACATCTTCGACGGGATAGATGAAAATCTTCCCGTCGCCCACGGTGTCCGTACTGCAATGTTCAACGATGAGATCAATGATGTCTTCCACCTGCCCATCGTCGATGATCATTTCCACCTTTACGCGGGGAACTAACTGCAGTTCAAATTTATTCCCCCTGAAGATCCCCTGCTTCCCTTTTTGTTTTCCACACCCAGCTGCCTCTGATACGGTCAGGCCGCTGAATCCACGGAGACATAATGCTTCTCGCAGGGATAGAAATGCTTCTGCACGAATAATGGCTTCCACTTTTTTCATTGTGATTTCCTCCTTTTGTAAATGTGGTTTAATAAATCGAATTTACATGTTAAGTTTTATGACATCAATAAGTTATATCATTTATCATATTCAGAAAATAACAAAAGTTCAAGTGTTAATTTGTTATGAAAACGTTTTTATGTAAAAAAACATAACATTTATGAATGAGGGCGTTTTCATTTGGAGAAAAAAAGAGTCAGCCCGATTGAGAGCTGACTCTTTATTGAAAATGAAAGGGTAGGGGTAGGTCTGTTTCAAAATTCACATACATCTTAAGGAAGGTCCGTCCCTCTAAACGGCGTTTTTTTCATTTTGGACAAATCGTTTATGGATCCATACTTTGGATCGCCAGCGTTTGAGCATGATGATGCCCCGCAGCCATTCATCGGCAATGAAGGAGATCCAGATTCCGATAAGTCCGAGGCCGAACCAGATTCCGAGAATGTAGGAAAGCGTGACGCTTACTCCCCACATAGATAATATCCCCATGTAGACCGGGAAGCGTACGTCACCTGTTGCTCTTAGTGCGTTAATGACAACTAAATTAAAGCTTCTGCCCGGTTCAAGAATGATGGTCAGGTAGATCAGTGTTTTACCAAGGGAAATGATTTCTTCGTTGCTCGTAAAGATGCGGAGGAGAGGTTCTGCTGCAACGGAAAAAATTCCTGCCATGATGAGCGAGATGATGATCGCGATCTTTAAGCTTTTCAGGCATCGTTCGTAAGCACTGTCAAAATCCCTGGCGCCAATCATGTGACCGATGATGATTTGTGTTCCCTGGCTGATGGCGATACTGAATAAGAAAATGAACATCATCAGGTTTTGGGCATATACCTTCGTCGTAAGAGCGTTGGTCCCTATACTCGCAATGAAGTAGGTAATGACCATTTGAGACCCGTTATAGGAAAGATGCTCTCCTGCAGAGGGGATTCCGATCCGTAATAAATTTTTAACGTGAGAGACGGGGAGCTTGAATAGTCTTCTTAATGGAAGAGCATTGGGTATCCGCTTCCTTATCACGATGATACTCACGATGAATCCAATAAGTCTCGAGGTGATGGTGGAAATCGCCACACCCTCTACGCCTAATACAGGGACACCGAACGGTCCGAAAATAAATAAGTAGTTTCCGATCACATTGACAATATTCATGCCGATTGTGATATACATGGCGTCTTTTGTAAAGCCGTAGCTCCTCATGATTGCTCCCGCAGTCATGATCAAGGCCTGGATGAATGCAAAGCCTCCTACAATTTTCAAATAGGAAGAAGCTTCATTCATAAGTGAACGTGGGAGATCCATCGATAATAAGATTGGCTTACTGAAAAATACAAGGGCGATACTCAATAAGAGTCCAAATAGTAGATTGACAGCAATGGAAACGATCGATACTTCCCCTGCCGTGCGATTCTCATCCGCCCCCAGATGCTGGGCCACGAGGATGGCTGTACCCGTCGCGACAAATCCAAACATCACAATGATAAGAGAAAGGATCTGATTGGATACCCCGACAGCTGCTACTGAGTCATCCGAGTACTGACTCAGCATTAACGTATCGGCATTTCCCATCAGCATGTGAAGAAAGATTTCAATGAAAATCGGCCAGGTTAAGGCAAAGAGGGTCATGTTTTTTTGGTTATTGCTCATAGATTTTCTCCTTTTGCTTGCCGGGGAAATACCTCGGCATTCGTTACAAATGAAATAGATAAGGGGACTAACCGTTTTGGTATAGTCCCGCTTTTTAGAAAGTAAACATCATTAAAATTTCAGGATGGCAAATCCATACCCATCGAGTGCCACATCGATGGACTCTGCTTCTGCGGCAAAATCTTCCCCGTTCCACAGGTTGGTGATTTTCTTTCCTTTTAACTCAAAAGGAAGGGAGTAGGTGGTCGATTCTTCCCCGCAGTTTAATAGAACAAAAATTGTTTCCTCTCCGTTAGACTTGGTGAATGAAAGGCAATGCTCATGAAGATCACCGGGTAAAAATGTCAGATTTCCTTCGTTGCTTAACAGTGGGTATTTCTTGCGAAGGGCTATATGTTTCTGTATATGCCCGAAGAGCTCCTCGTTATGATGCTCCTGTTCCCATGGGAAGCATTTACGGCATCCTGGATCCTGTTCACCTGTCAGACCGATTTCATCACCATAATAAATACAAGGTGTTCCGGTAAAGGTGAGCATGAACGTGTAGATTTGTTTAGCACGTCGGATATCTTCACAGCACTCTGTTAATACACGTGGTGTATCGTGACTCCCGACAAGGTTGAAGTTCACTTCGTTAACATTTTTAGGGTACATATGCACGACAGACGTCATGTTTTCTGCGAATTGAGAAGCAGAAATGGTTTGGTGGGCGAACAGATTCAATAGATTTGTCGAAAAAGGATAGTTCATGACAGCATCGAATTGATCTCCCCGCAGCCAAGGCATGGAATCGTGCCAAATTTCCCCTAAGATATATAAATCCGGTTTTATACCCTTTACTTCTTTTCGGAATTCACGCCAGAAGTGGTGATCGACTTCATTAGCGACATCGAGACGCCATCCATCGATATCGAATTCCTTTATCCAGTAGCGGCCAACTTCCAATAGATAATGGCGAACCTCTTCATTTTCAGTATTTAACTTCGGCATGGAAGGTTCGAATGCAAAGGTATCATAATTAGGGGGCTTCCTTTCTATATCCAATGGGAATTCATTTACATGAAACCACTCTTTATAAGGAGAGTCTTCGCCGTTTTCAAGTACATCCTGAAACTGGTCAAAGTAGAAGCCGCTATGATTAAAGACGGCATCCAGCATGACTTTGATATCATTCTCGTGACAGACCTCAATTAATTCCTTCAATGTTTCTTTCGTCCCGAACTGGGGATCGATTTCGAAATAATCAATCGTGTCGTATTTATGATTGGAATGAGCTTTAAAGATCGGGGTAAAGTAAATCCCGGAGATTCCAAGTGTTTTTAAATAAGGAATGTTCTGGATCACGCCTTCTAAGTCCCCTCCGAAAAAATTGGTCGGAGTGGGCTCTGTGCTATTCCAATCCAGAGTCCCTTCTGGATCATTCTCCGCATTCCCATTTGCAAATCGCTCAGGGAAGATTTGATACCAAACTGTATCCTTCACCCATTCAGGTGCTTGAAAAACATCGATGGAATTCAGGAACGGGAAGCAGAAATAATCACCTATATCAGAAGAAGGGACTTCGTTAAATCCTTTTTCTCCATAAAAGACTTCTTCCGTATCGTCATCGAGGAGAAAACCATAGCGAAGCCGTCTGAAAGGAGGGGAGATGGAAGCGAACCAATAATCAAACAACTGATCCGTTCCTGTTAAAACCATTTCCTTACGATTATATAGCCATTTTCCGTTTTCCCATTGATAAGGATCTCCGTGCAGAAGCGAGACGGTTTCAACATCATTCTTCTTCGTACGAATCCGTATGTGTAGTTCGTTATTTGTGCAAGCGTATGCATAATTATCTTTCGGTCTATGATAGATGGCTTCCAGTAGCATCGTATATCCTCCTCTTATTCATTCCATTAAAGAGTATTCCAAACCAACAATGTTGTCAATGATAGGCAACTAAACCAGTAAAGCGTTTTCTTTTCTTACAAGTAAAAAGCAAAAATTTTCAAAATAAGTATTGTCAACGGAGATTTAGTTTGTATAATAAGAAGTAGGTTGTGCAATCGTTTTCACAAAAGAATGCAAGCGATATCTTTAGAGAAAAAGTCATAGTATGTGCAAGCGTTTGTTCAATCTAAAACATGAATTAATAGTTTCACCATACTTAGGAGGGGTCGAAATGAAGAAAGCGTTATCATTGCTTATGGTAATCATGCTTGTACTAGGGGCGCTCGCTGCTTGTGGTCCAAACCGTGAGGAAGGATCAAAAAGTGACAGCGGAGAGAAAAAAGCTGACGATGCGAACAAACCAGAAAAGCTGGTAGTCTGGGAAGATAAAGATAAATCCGGTTGGCTGGATGAAGTAGGTGCCAAGTTTGAAGAAGAGACAGGCATCAAGGTTGAAGTGAAAGAAGTCGAAATGGCTTCTAAAATGAAGGAACAATTACGTTTAGACGGTCCTGCGGGAACTGGCCCGGACGTTTTGACATTACCACATGACCAAATCGGTGAGCTCGCTCTTGCAGGGCATATCGCTCCTTTAGAAGTCGACGGGGACATTGAAAAGCGTTTCACTGAATCTTCCATGACGGCTGAGAGCTATGATGGTAAATTATATGGTCTTCCAAAATCTTCAGAAACGCCTGTTTTTATTTACAACAAAGCGTTGATGGAAGAAGCACCAAAAACAATGGATGAAGTATACACTTTCTCTAAGGATTTCACGAAAGATGGAAACTACGGTTTCTTAGCTTTATGGGATAACTTCTATTTCGCACATGCACCGATGGGTGGATTTGGCGGATATGTATTTGCGGAAAAAGATGGAGCATTAGACGCGAAAGATCTTGGCTTAAACAATGATGGTGCTGTAGAGGGTACTGAATATATCCAAAAATGGTACAAAGAAGGACTATTCCCTAAAGGGATCATCGGGGAAAACGGAGGATCTGCACTTGACGGTCTTTTCGGAGAAGGGAAAGTGGCTTCTGTCATGAACGGACCTTGGTCTTTCCAGGGATATAAAGATGCCGGCATTGATATTGGAATCTCTGCTATGCCAAAGCTTCCAAACGGTGAGCCGATGAAAACATTCATGGGTGTAAAAGGATGGCATGTGTCAGGCTACTCTGAAAATAAAGAGTGGGCTCAAAAATTCATCGAGTTCATCACTCAAGATGAGTATGCGAAATTACGTTTCGAACAAACACAGGAAGTTCCAACAAACCAAGGTCTGATCGACGATCCTGCGATCGCTGACAATCCTGGTGCAAAAGCGGTTGCTGAGCAATCTCAATATGCGGTTCCAATGCCGAACATTCCTGAAATGGGAGAAGTATGGGATCCTATGGCTGATTCCCTTCAAACGGTTGTAACAGGCAAGCAGGAACCAAAAGCGGCACTTGATGCAGCAGTGAAACAAATTGAAGAAAAAATTGAAGCAGGTCATTCCAACTAATCACTAACATAGCGGTACCTACTCACCTTGAGAGGTACTGCTATCCTTTTAAAGACCATTCAAGGGCTTTTTAAGGAAATAAAGCTTTCTTTTCTTAAAAAGCTCTTGAAGCTTATCAAAACTGTGAACGTAGAAAGGGGAATATAGGATGAAGCAACAATCCTATCAAACAAATCATAGAAAAACAGCGCTGGCCCTTTCCCTAATCCCTGGTTTAGGTCAGATGTATCATAGACAGTTTCTAAAAGGCGGATTCTTCCTGATCATGACTGCCGCCTTTATTCTTGTCTTTAGAGACTTGATCGGCTACGGATTATGGGGGATTACGACCCTTGGGACAGACGTCTCATACGGAGATCATTCCATTTTCTTAATGGTATACGGTATTTTAGCAATCATTGTATCTATTTTTGGAATCGGTTTTTATCTGTTTAATCTCCGGGATGCGTATAAGAATGGGGAAAAGCGGGACAGGGGAGAGAAGCTTAGCACAATCCGCGAGCAGTACAAAAATCTGATCGATAATGGATTTCCATATCTCATTATGTCTCCAGGGTTCTTACTACTTGTATTCGTCGTCATTTTCCCTATCATCTTTGTCGTTTTACTGGCGTTTACAAACTACGATTTGTATCACTCACCACCGGCTAAACTGGTCGACTGGGTAGGGATTCAAAACTTTGTTGATATCTTCAAGATTGATATATGGAGAGAAACGTTCATCACCGTACTTGCCTGGACACTCGTTTGGACGTTCGGCGCGACAACGCTTCAAGTGGCACTTGGAGTATTCCTTGCCATCCTTGTGAATCAAAAGGATTTAAAAGGGAAAGCCATCATCCGTACAGTATTCATACTGCCATGGGCAATCCCGGCTTTCGTATCGGTCCTCGTTTTCGCCGGAATGTTCAATGAATCATTCGGAACGATCAACCGGGATATCCTGGGGTTCTTCGGTATTGAAGGATTACCTTGGATGACCGAACCGATGTATACTCGAATTGCCTTGATTGGAATCCAGGCATGGCTCGGCTTCCCGTTCATCTTTGCCATGACAACGGGAGTGCTTCAATCCATTCCCGATGAACTTTACGAGGCAGCAACAGTCGATGGGGCATCGGCATTCCAGAAATTCAAGAATATCACGCTGCCACTTGTCCTTTTTGCAACGGCGCCGATCATCATTACACAATATACGTTTAACTTTAATAACTTTAACGTCATTTACTTATTTAACGGCGGTGGACCGGCCTTAACCGGACAAAATGCAGGTGGGACGGATATCCTGATCTCCTGGATCTACAGTCTGACGATGACATCCGCACAGTATTCGAAAGCTGCTGCCATCACATTATTATTATCCATCATCGTGATCACTGTAGCGATTTGGCAGTTCAAGAGAACGAAATCATTCCAAGAAGAGGATATGATGTAATATGAATATGAAGAGACAGAAACTCATACGTTTGACACTTTCATACGCCGCTATCGGAATCATGTTTGCCATCATTCTTTACCCGGTTGCATGGATCATCGGATCATCATTCAACCCGGGTCAAAGTTTATCCGGTTCATCCATCATTCCTAAAAATGCCACACTGTTACATTATAAGGAACTTTTTGATCTCGAGAAAAGCAATTATATGCTTTGGTACTGGAATTCATTGAAGGTCAGTTTATCCACCATGGCCCTTACGGTGTTACTGGTCAGTTTAACGGCTTATTCATTCTCCCGTTACAGATTCGCAGGACGTAAGAATGGGCTGATGACGTTTTTGATCCTGCAAATGATTCCGAACTTTGCAGCACTGATTGCGATTTTCGTATTGGCACTACTAACGAAATTATTAGATACTCACATTGGATTGATCCTTGTGTATGTAGGAGGACAGATTCCAATGAACACGTGGTTGATGAAAGGGTATTTGGATACAATCCCGAAAGAGCTTGATGAATCAGCCAAGATGGACGGAGCGGGACATCTACGGATCTTCTTCCAGATCGTCATGCCTCTTGCGAAACCAATCATTGCGGTTGTGGCACTGTTTTCATTCATTGCCCCATTCGCAGACTTTATCATTGCAAGTATCCTGTTACGTTCAGAAAAGATGTATACATTACCGGTTGCCCTTTATGATATGGTGGCCAAACAATTCGGGGCGGAGTTTACAACATTTGCTGCCGGATCTGTACTCATAGCCGTACCGATTGCCCTATTATTCCTGTTCTTCCAGAAATACTTCGTTTCAGGATTGACGGCAGGGGGTACAAAAGGATAATCTTATAGGCGTTACTAACATTTATAGGAGGAGCGGAGATGAAAAGAAGAGTATTATCTCTCATTTTAGTCCCGTTTCTTCTTTTTTACGCCCTTCCGGTAGGTGCAGTTGAAAAAGAAGAACGAAAATGGCAGGATGAGACCATTTATTTTCTGATGGTCGATCGCTTTAATGATGGGGATACAAGCAATGATAAAGATGTTAACACGAAGGATCCGAAAGCCTATCAGGGCGGTGATTTCCAAGGAATCATCGATAAACTGGATTACATCAAGGATATGGGATTCACTGCCATATGGCTGACCCCGGTCTTTGATAATCAACCGATGGGTTATCACGGCTATTGGATTACAGACTTCTACAAAACCGAAGAACATTTCGGCTCGATGAAGACATTCAAGAAGCTTGTGGAAGAAGCCCATAAACGGGATATGAAAGTGATGCTGGACTTTGTTGTGAACCATGTCGGACCGGAGCACCCTTTTGTGAATGACCCTGAAAAAGAGGACTGGTTCCATGAAAAACAGCCGATGAACTTCAATAATGAAGAAAGTCTTCAGAATGCCTGGTTATATGATCTTCCCGATTTAAATACAGAAAATCCCGAAGTGAAAAACTACTTATTCGATGCGGCAAAATGGTGGATCAAAGAAACCGATATCGATGGATATCGTCTCGACACTGTACGTCATGTGCCTCAAGAGTTCTGGAATGAGTTCAGCGATGAGGTGAAGTCGGTGAAAGAAGACTTCTACCTGTTAGGTGAAGTGAACGACCGGGATCCGGAAAAAATCGCAGCGTACAATGGGACAGGGATCGATGGATTCGTCAATGTCCCCCAAGCAGAAGAAATGCGTTCCGTCTTCCAAAAGCCCGACACATCCATGGATCGATTATTCAACTTTTGGAAATACAATAAAACCTTTTATGAGAATCCATATGTAATGGGAACGTTCATAGATAATCATGATATGGAACGATTTACGAGAATGATTGTTCAAGAAAAACTTTTCCCTGGAACGAGATGGAAGCTAGCCCTCACTTATATGTATACAACCCCGGGAATCCCGATCGTTTATTACGGATCTGAAATAGCGATGGACGGGGGGAATGACCCTGACAACCGCCGCTTTATGAATTTCAGGGCTGATAAGGAGCTGATTGATTATATCACCCGGTTAGGTGAAATTCGTCAAGAATATCCCGCACTGACGAGAGGGGATATCAAACCGATTTACAATAAAGATGGGATGGGAATCTTTAAGCGTACGTACAAAGATCAGACGATCGTCATAGCGATCAATAATACGAGTGAAACACAAAATGTTCAATTAACAAAAGAAGAATTAGGGGATAATCATGAATTAAAAGGGTTAATCAGTGATGACCTGGTTCGCAGCGATAAGGATGGAAATTATCATCTTGTTCTTGATCGTGAAGAGTCAGAGATCTATATGCTGAAAAACAAGAGTGGCCTGAATTATCCTTACCTGTTCGCCTTGGGAACCATGTACTTCCTATTCTTCCTCTTCCTGTATCTTGTAAGGAAACGTGGAAAAGCGAAGAACAAGTAATAAGAGCAGGGCCCAAAAGATGAGCCCTGCTGCCATTTTAAGCAGAATGAATTGGAAGCGTTTTAATTTTATGAATGAGCAGCCCGCCTAAGGGTCCGCTTTTAAAAAAAGGGGGGTGGAATATATGGCCGTTACCATAAAGGATGTTGCGAAGCTTGCAAACGTTGCACCATCTACGGTATCACGTGTGATCGCAAACAATCCAAGAATAAGTGAAAAAACTAAACAAAAAGTACGGGAAGCGATGGAGCATCTTGGATACCATCCCAACTTCATTGCAAGGAGCCTGGCAAATCAGTCAACTCAAGTGATAGGGCTGGTATTACCGGGTTCAGCAAGTGCCTTTTCACAAAATCCATTCTTTCCGACTGTCTTAAGAGGGTTAAGTGAAGGAGCCCAGGAAAAACAGTATGCCCTTCAAATGTCCACCGGCCAATCGGAAGAGGAAATCTACGAAGGTGTCGTTCAGATGGTCCAGGGTGGACGGGTGGATGGAATCATCCTGTTATATTCAAAGGTAGAAGATAAAGTGATGAACTACTTAAAGAATCGTGATTTCCCCTTTGTCGTCGTCGGTAAGCCATATAAGTATTGTGAAGAAATCACACATGTGGATAATGATAACTACCGTGCAACGAAAGAAGTGACGGATTATCTCCTCGAACTTAAGCATGAATGCATCGGCTTCATCGGGGGAGACCTGAATCTTGTTGTGACGGTCGAGCGTTTATTAGGATACGAAAAGTCCCTCCGTGATGCGGGGATCGATATGAAGGACGAATATATCATACATGAGGAATTCCTACGGGAAGGGGGACGGGAAGCCATTAAAGAGCTCATGCAGCTGGAAGCCCCCCCGACTGCCCTGGTCGTAGCCGATGATTTGATGGCTCTTGGAGTCTTGAACACATTGGATGAGATGGGCATTCGCGTCCCGGAAGACATATCCATTGTCAGCTTCAATAATGTACTTCTTGCCGAAATGTCCAGACCACCGCTTACATCAGTGGATATCAATATTTATAATCTCGGGAATGAGGCTGCGAAAAGCCTGATTCAAAAAATTGAGAACCCGAAAGAACCGATCAAGAGGATCATTGTTCCACATCATCTTGTGACCCGGTGTACCTGCGCTGAACGTAAAGTGAAGTCATAATAAAAAGCGACTGAAGTGTGGACTCCCTCCAAAAGAGGAGAGTCATAAACTTCAGTCGCTTTTTATCTTATCCGTTGATGACGGTACCGCCATTCACATGAATCATCTGTCCTGACACATAGCTTGAATCATCACTTGCAAGATACACATAGGCAGGTGCTAATTCAAATGGTTGTCCAGCCCGTCCAAGGGGTGTGTTCGCTCCGAATTCCGACACTTTTTGTGAACTGAAAGTGGAGGGTATCAACGGAGTCCAAATCGGTCCTGGCGCGACCCCGTTTACTCTGATGCCATCTGCGGCAATGTTTTCAGCCAGCGAACGGGTGAAGCTGACAATGGCCCCCTTGGTAGAAGAATAATCGATCAGATCCTTGTTTCCTTTATATGCTGTGATCGAAGCCGTATTGATGATTGAGGCTCCCTTCTTAAGGTGGGGGAGGGCAGCCCTCGTCAAATAGAACATGGAGAAGATATTCGTTTTGAATGTACGCTCCAACTGTTCATCGCTAATATCCGCAAGCCCTGCCTGTGGGTGCTGTTCGGCAGCATTGTTCACGAGGATATCAAGTTTCCCGAACTCGGATATCGTCTTATTCACGATATCTTTGCAAAAAGTCGAACTTCCGACATCACCTGGTAGCAGGATGCATCTGACTCCTTCTGCTTCTACCAGTTCCTTCGTCTTGTTCGCATCCTCATGCTCATCCAAATAAGAAATCGCTACATGAGCGCCTTCCCTTGCGAAGTACCAGGCAACCGACCGTCCGATCCCGCTGTCGCCTCCTGTGATAAGTGCGATCTTTCCATCCAACTTGCCACTGCCTTTATAGTTTTGATCCGTATGAATGGGTTGAGGGTTCATTTCATCCACCGTACCAGGCTGATGATCCTGGTGCTGAGGTGGGAAAGTCTGTTTCTGGTTTTGTTGTTGTTGAGACAATGCAAACACTCCTTTAGGGGTTTAGGTTATCTTAAGATAGTGTTTACCCGGAAAAAATAATTATTAACGTGTTTTTTAGAGGATGGTGAGAAGAGCCTGGGGGAATTCGGTCGAATGTGAGGAAGATTTAGCTGGGCTTATGGGGGATTGGACGAAATTGAAGGGAGATTTTGCCGGTCTTAATCGAAAATCCGGCCGATATTGACGAGAATCCAGCCGATCCAATGAAAAATCCGGCCGATTTCACAGGAAAATCAGCCGAAATGACCTAGAATCCAGCCGATTTGAAACATAATCCAGCCAATTAACAAATTTATCCACCTCAAGATAAGAGACTCAGTACGATTCACATCATCATTAAGCAAATAAAACCACCCCACATAAAAAGCAGGCCCCTCCAATGAGAAGCCTGCCTGTAATCATTTCTTTTTCATTAACCCTGCAGCTTTATATCCAATCATATTCAACAATCCCTTAGGTGAAGAGAAAGGAGGGGCGTAGCAGGTCTCGATTTCCTGAAGGTCGGTGACCGAGAGTCTACCGTAGATGGCAGTGGCCAGGATATCGATTTGTTTATCGACACCTTCACCGCCTACCACATTTCCACCGAAGATCTTACCGGTCTCAGGGCAGAAGTGGACACGGACATACACATCATGAGCCCCGGGATAGTAGCCGGCGTGGGACTTTCCTTCGTGCACGGCCGTTTGATAAATGTAGCCTTTTTCAATTAATTCTTTATCCCCCAGTCCGGTTGAAGCGATGGAAAGATCGAATACTTTGGCAATCGCAGTTCCGAGCATGCCCTTGAAAGGGACAGGGTTCCCGGATAAGTGCTTAGCGATTATGTAGGCTTGCCGGTGAGCCGGCCACGCAAGGGGCACTTGTTTCGGCGTATCGTCAACGAAGTCAATGGATTCGACGACATCCCCGACTGCATAAATGGAGTCATCGTCCGTTTGCATGAACTCATTACTGACGACCCCTCCTGATTCCCCGATCGATAAACCTGCTTCCTTTGCCAGTTGGTTCCGGGGTTTCACTCCGACTGATAGAAGGATGAAGTCGGAATGTAGGGTTTCACCGCTGTCGAGTTTTAACATATTTTCCGGCAGGACCTCTTTCAGACCATCACTCGTATATAGCTTTACCCCTTTTTCCATGATATGATTCTGCAATCCTGTAGCTGTCTCATCATCAATGATACTGATGACGTGTTCAGACCTTTCGACGATATTCACCTTCATTCCAAGATGGGTGAAGTTTTCAGCCATTTCGACCCCAATGAAACCACCGCCGATGATGGTGCATGAGTCAGGTTTTGATGTTTCTATGAACTGCTTGATCCAGTCCATGTCCTCGACGGTTCTGAGATGGAACGCCGGGATTTGGTCGAGCCCGGGAATGTCCGGGATAAAAGGGGATGCACCGGTTGCGAGCACGAGATAGTCATATGTTTCATCGTAATCTTCATTGCGGTCATGATCCCTTATGAGTAAAGATTTCTTCTCACGATCGATTTTTAACGCTTCATGATGCATTCTGACGTCAATATTCTTTTTTGTATGTAATTGTTCAGGAGTGGCGGCAAAAAGACTTTCCCTGTCTTTGATTACATCGCCTAAGTAATAGGGCATGCCGCAGGCTCCGTAAGATAAGTAAGAGGTTTTCTCGAACAGGATGATCTCGATTTCACTGTCGAGCTTCCTGATTTGAGAGGCTGTTGTCGCTCCTCCGCCGACGGCCCCGATAATGATGACTTTTTTCTTCATGTTTTTCCTCCTAAATGAAAGAAGTCTAATGGAATTATTGTACCCATTAGACTTCTTAGAAAAACCGTATTAACGGAAGTTTGCGTATTGTACATCAATGGAAAGATCAGCTTCACGAATAGCTGCAATGATTTTTTGGAGATCATCCTTGCTTTTACCGGTAACGCGGACTTGATCATCTTGAACTTGACTCTTCACCTTCACGCCGGAGTTCTTGATGATGGTGTTGATTTTCTTTGCATTCTCTTTATCGATTCCCTGTACAAGTTTTGCACGCTGACGGACAGTGCCGCCTGATGCACCTTCAAGTTTACTGTAATCAAGGTTTTTAACCGGGACGTTTCGCTTGATCAGTTTACTTAGAAGAACGTCCTTCAACTGATTCATTTTAAATTCATCATCGGAGACGAGGACGATTTCCTCACCATCTAATTTAATGTCGCTCTTGCTGCCTTTGAAGTCATAACGGGTTTGAACCTCTTTCAACGCGATTTGAATCGCATTGCTCACTTCTGACATATCTACTTTGGATACGATGTCAAACGAACTTTCCTTGGCCATATGTAACCCCTCCATACTTTTTTCTCTTTTCATTATAGACAAGCAGTGATGGGACATACAACTTCTTTGGTTGAAATGATGAAGGTTTTTTAGAAAAGATAGTGAAGTAAGTCGATCATATAATGACGAATCAATCAATCCCATCGCATAACAAACGCAAAAGACACCCCTTCATGAAAGAACAGGTGTCTTCTGGCCGGTCCATCTCTTACAGATGATCCGTTTTTTTGGAGTATTGATTTTTACCGGCTTTCCGGTTTGTGTCTTTGATTTTATTCTTTTCCTGGCGCAGGGCATTGTTGTCCTTCGCCTTTTTTTCATTATCAGATGTATGTGGCATGGTGATTCTCCCTTCCGTATTGGATCTCGTTATTAGTATGGGGATGGGGAGAGAAGTTTATGAGTGCTTGTTTAGGAAAAATATGGCTAAGGTTCCTGTACCTGTATGAGACCCTATGGCACATCCAATAATACTGATGTAGACGTCCTTCGGTGAAAATTTTTCCTCTATGAGCTGCTTCATTTCAAAAGCGAATTCTTCGTCGTCGCCGTGACTGATGGCAATCACCTGGTCAGAAAGATTCTCACCACGTTCTTCCATCATATCTAAAATGCGTTTAAGAAGTTTCTTTTTTCCACGTAATTTTTCAATCGGGACAAGCTTACCATCTTCCATATGCAGAAGAGGCTTGATGTTAAGCAGTCCGCCTAAAAAGGCTGAAGCTTTTGAAACCCGCCCACCTTTTGCGAGATATTCAAGATCTTCTACGGTGAAAAGATGTTCCATATGTTCAGAATTAAATCGGGAGGCTTCGATGATTTCTTCTTTTGTCCCACCGTTGTTCAGGAGTTCGGCCGCTTTCATGACGACCAACCCATATCCTAGTGAAGCACATTTCGAATCGATGATGGTCAAATCAAGATCAGGATAATCTTCTCTTACCTGATTCCGGATCATGACAGCCGTTTGATACGTGCCTGATAATTGGGAAGAGAAGGCAACGTAAATGCCGGATTGATTCGATTCTGCAAGCTGTGTGAATTTTTTTAGGAACAGGTCCGGTGAGACTTGAGACGTTTTCGGCATATGTCCGTCCCTGATTTTATTGAATACGGTTTTCGGTTCAATGGTGATCAAGTCCTCGTAGTCCTGGCCATCAATATGTACTTTAAGTGGAAGAAGCTCTATGTTGTGTTCGTTGAAATAGGCAGCAGGAAGATCGCTTGCACTATCAGCAAATAATTTTACTGTCATCCTCATCATCCTTTGACTTATCTTATAGCTTTAGTCTAGCGATTTTCAGTGAAAATAACAATCGATTGAACATGAATTTATGATAAAAAGATGAATAGTAGAAGGAGTTTAGGTAAGATGAAATGTGGAACATAGAAAATAACAACTAGATGCAGGAGGTATGTGTATGTCGAGAGATCATGTTCAATTAGAGGCGAAGAAATTTGTCGTGGTTCTGGTCGGATCCCTTTTAGGAGCCATTGCCATGAACTTCTTTCTTATTCCCGCAAATGTGTATGCAAGTGGTTTTACGGGACTTGCCCAGTTGTTGTCAAGCTTACTGAAGGAATTTGCACCATTCAATATTTCAACAGGTATTTTATTATTCATCCTTAATATTCCTGTCACCATTCTGGGGTGGCTTAAGGTCGGCCGTTCATTTACTGTGTATAGCTTTATTTCGGTCTTTCTGACTTCCTTTTTCCTGGAAGTGCTCCCTGTCATTAAATTATCACCGGACATCCTTCTGAATGCCGTATTCGGCGGGGTCATTGCTGCTGTCGGTGTCGGGATCACATTGAAATGGGGCGCATCCACCGGGGGGATGGATATTATCGCCATGATCCTGTCAAGAATGAAAGATAAGCCGGTCGGATCTTATTTCTTCTTAATGAATGCCGTTATCATCATATCTGCAGGATTCCTTTACGGCTGGGAAAAAGCACTGTATACGCTAGTCACATTATACGCTTCCACACGTGTGATCGACACGATTCATACACGTCATGAGAAGCTGACTGCGATGATCGTCACCAAGAAATCGAATGAATTACGTGAAGCCATTCATTCCAAGCTGGTAAGGGGGATTACGACTTTACCTGCCAAAGGGGCATTTTCCGGAGAGGACAAGGAGATGTTGATCATCGTCATTTCACGGTATGAATTGTACGAGCTTGAACATACGATCAAGGACGTGGATCCCAATGCCTTTACAAATATCGTCCAGACAACAGGGATATTCGGTTTCTTTCGAAAAGATTAGATTCTCGTGTTTAACAAATACTTTGGGTGAACCTGGATAGAAAGGGGTATCACCTTGAAAGCCATTCACACTTATTTTGTCGCTCTTCCCTAAAATAAACAGGGTTGCCTTTTTACGGGCAACCCTGTTTGATCTCGCTTATGATAGGCGGTTCAACTCATCTTGAAAAGCGTGAAGCTGCTTCTGCTCTTCGACATTCGAGTTAGCGTAAGCAGATGACAAAGCATTCTTCGCTTTATCAATGGACATTTGAGCGTTTTCTCCCGTATTGCATGCTTGTTTAGCTGAAGCTACAGCGTTACGTGCCTGCTGGAATAGTGGATTGCTCATTATTCCAGCCCCCCTGCACCGTCACCATGTGAAGCGAGCTTCTTAGCCTCTGCTTCTGCATACGTCAGATGATACGGGATACGTTCGTCATGTTTTGATACAGCAATTTTACCTTGTTGTACAAATCGTTTCGATTTATTTCTACCCATCACTTACCACCCCTTGTGCAAGTTGGAACGCTGGATGCGTTCTTTTCTAGTATGGCTCTCGGATGGGGAACGTACAGTAAGAAGATTTACCCACCGTTTCCATCAGATTTATAGGTCGAAGCGTTTTTGCAGGTAGCGTCCGATGCCATCCTCTTCATTCGAAAGTGTCACTGCATTCGCAATATCCTTCAGTGGATCAATGGCGTTACCCATGGCAACACCTGTTCCTGCGTATTCGAGCATCTCAAGATCGTTGTCCTCATCACCGAATGCGATGATTCTTTCTTGAGGGATGTTCAAGGAAGAAGCAACACGCTCTATTCCTACAGCTTTATTCAATCCGGATTTAACGATCTCAATGATGTGCCAAGGTGCAGCCTAGCGACGATGGTCAATCAATTCTGCATGAACATCATCTAAGTGTGCACGAATGTCAGCTACATCTTCTTCCTCAGCGTGAATGAGCATGGATGTAGGGTGATCTGATAATACGTTCCGAATATCACCTGTTGAGATGGATGGATTACCCATCATGAATACATCGATGATCTTTTCGTCATGATAATGAAGATAGACATCATCCATTACTTCAGCGACGATATTACGGAACGTGAAATCATCACATGCATCAATGATTTGCTTTGCCACTTTTAGATCCATTGGTTCATGGTAGATTCCCCATGACTGATCAGTTGGGTGATGTACGAATGCTCCATTGAAATTGACAATGGGGGTCGTCAACTGTAATTGTTGATAATACAATTCACTTGCACGGAACGGCCTGCCTGTTGCAATCATCACTTCATGCCCTCTTAGGCGGGCTTTTTTTAAAATATCATGTGTTTTGGACGAGATTTTCTTCTCATCGGTTAATAATGTTCCATCGAGATCCAGAACAATCAGATGTTTTTCTTGTGAGTTCATCAATACAAATCCCCAATCTTATTGGTATGAAGGCTATTCTAGTGTAGCGTTACACGTAGAAAGTTGTCCACCGGCTGCACATAGATTTTAAGAAATGTTTACATACGCCTTCGATTTAAATATTATACATACTACCAAATCTAGGATATCATAGTAAAGTGAAAAGCCATCAGGAGGGAGAGAACCAACATGATTCTTATTGATAAATCAAACATACAAATGATCCCGTTTCTTCATCTTGTGAAGGAAGAGGACATGAATAAACCGTTACCGACATGCTTCTTTATTCATGGCTTTACGAGTGCGAAAGAGCATAATCTCCACTACGCATACCTTCTTGCTGAAAAGGGGTTCAGAGTGATACTCCCGGATTGTTTAGAGCACGGAGAACGATCTTCTGGAAAGTCAGAGTATCAATTGGGAGAAGTTTTTTGGAAGATCGTGTTGAATACCATTCATGAATTATCCATCTTGAAAGAGCGCTTTGATGAAAAAGGGATGATTGCACCCAATGGAATCGGTGTTGCAGGTACATCCATGGGAGGGATCGTTACATTGGGTGCTTTGACTCAATATGAATGGATCTCTTCAGCCGTTTCACTGATGGGGAATCCTACATATGTAAAATTTGCACAGGCCCAGCTGGCTCAAGTGGAAGCTTTGGGATATGATCTGCCATTTGCCGAGGGGGAAATCGAAAGCATGATGAGGGAGCTTGCCCATTATGATCTAAGCCTTCAACCCGAGAAGCTTGGGGGCAGACCCCTTATGTTCTGGCATGGAAAGCGCGACAAAGTCGTCCCCTTCCATTTTACCAGGGAATTCTATGACAGCATATTGCCTTATTATGAGGAACGTGAAGACCATCTGCTTTTCATAGAAGATGATAAAGCCGATCACAAAGTCACGAGAGAAGGCGTGCTACGGCTCGTCGAGTGGTTCGAGAAGCACTTATCAGCGTAACCTTTTGTTTTATATGTGGTTATTTGTTAAGATGAGTAATGAAAATGGGTAAGAGACAAGTATAAGCGTAAAGGAGTGATTAGCATGGATCAAGATCTTAAAGATAATATGATGGGTGCTTTAGAGCAGGTTGTCGACCCTGAATTAGGAATAGACATAGTTAACTTAGGTTTAGTATATGATGTGGATCTGGGTGAAGAAGGAAAAGCGACAGTGACCATGACCCTCACGTCAATGGGATGCCCTCTTGCCGGAACAATCGTCGATCAAGTGAAAACAGCATTGAGTGACATTCCCGAAGTGAAAGAAACAGAGGTTGACATCGTCTGGAATCCACCATGGAGCAAAGACAATATGTCCCGCTATGCGAAGATCGCATTGGGAATCAGGTAATACCCAATACATGAGAAACCCCCTGAAGCAGGTTAGCTTCAGGGGGTTTTTAGGTTAATCAATCGATCTGGCAAATGGAGACCGGGCAATTTTCACAGTCAATTTCATTCTTCAGATATCAAAGAAACTCAGGCGGATAGAAGGTTAGGTGAAAATCAGGACGGCAGCTCCCACCGCGACACAATAAATAGCAAAGTATTTCAAGTTCCCTTTTGCCATAATATTCATGAACCACTTCAATGAGAAGTAAGAAGCGATCAGGGATGCAATGAAGGCAACGATATATGGAATCGCCATGGAAGCAAGGTTCGGATCACCCATCATGTCGCTTATTCCAAATACCATTACGCCCACACTGACGGGAATATAAAGGAGGAAAGAGAAACGGAGGGCTGTTTCTGCCTTCATACCGCTTGCCATGGCTGCGACGATCGTTGCACCTGAACGACTGATTCCAGGGATGAGGGCAACTGCCTGTGCAAGACCGATGATGATCGCGTCCTTTACATTTAAGTCTCCATCATTTTTTCTTCCTCTTAAGTTACGGATCATCCAAAGGGCGATACCTGTGATGATGAGAGTGATTCCTACCGTGATGACAGAAGTAAGATGTTCTTCGATGACATCGCCGAATAATATACCGATTACCCCTGCAGGGATTGTGCCGATCAGTAAATATATAATGAAATGAAAATCACGTTTTGTTTCAGGTGTTTTCTGTTTGAAATAACCGAGTCCATTCACAATGAGTCGCATGATGTCTTCCCGGTAAATGATGAGCACGGCGAGTAATGAAGCCGTATTGACCAGAATTTCAAAGGTCAGTGTTGTGTCTTTGATTCCGAGGAAATGCTGAGCAAGCAGCAGGTGTCCACTCGATGAGATCGGGATCGGTTCAGTGAACCCTTGAAAAATCCCCAAAAATAAATATTTAATAATCAAATAAAAATCCATTATATATCCTCCAAGCTTTTTTTCTCCACATTTTTTAATTTAACACCATTAAGGGAAAGACTGTAAACCCCCTTTTCCGAATGTTAACCGAACCGTAACGTAATTATCATATTTATCCTTCATCTGGCATGCATGAAAGGTCATGCTTGTAGAAAAATAGGAAAGAAGCATTGCTTCGAAAAAGGAGGGGTAAAAATGGGACAGTCACGACAATTCAGGGCCGGAGAAAAAGCACCGAACAATGGTGAGTATATAGAAATCGGTGAAACCGGGAGCATGGTGAAGAATCCGCAAAAACTGCGTTTGAAAGCAGGGGACAGGTTTCCTGAGAACTCCAATCACAACCGTCTTTGGTCGTATATGAGAAAACCTTAACCATTAGGAGCAAGGGTGCCCCGTTCAAGGCTATCCTTGTTCCTTTTTCTTTCCCTTTTTCGGAAGAAAGGGATATAATGAAATTAAAGGTCAATAAAGGTCAAATACGAGGTGGCAGATAATGAATATTGATAATATGACCCACAGCATTCAGGAAGGGTTGGTTTCGGCTGGTCAATTGGCAAAGGAAAAGCTACATACAGATGTTAGCGCCCTTCATTTATGGAAATCCCTTCTCGGGTCGGAAGAAAGCTTCCTCCGTACCATATATGAGCGGGCGGGGGGAAGCATTCAGAGTCTGATAAAATGGGTAGATGAGAAGTTACATGACATCCCTGCAGTAGAAGGGGAAGGGATTCAATATGGACAGTATCTTTCAAGGGATGTCCATCAACTCTTCGCGGACAGTGAGAGTTTGAAACGTAAATGGGAAGACGACTATATTTCCATTGAGCATCTTACACTTGCCCTGTGGATGCAGAAGAATCATCCGATTACGCTGTACTTAACACAGCAAGGGGTAACGGAAAAGAACCTAAGAGAAATCATTGAAGAGATAAGAGGAGGGAGCAGGGTGACGACACAAAACCCGGAAGTGAAATATGAAGCACTCAAGAAATACGGAAGGGATCTTGTGGCTGACGTGAGGTCGGGGAGAATCGATCCTGTCATCGGGAGAGATAGTGAAATCCGCCACGTGATTCGCATTCTTTCCCGGAAAACGAAGAATAATCCCGTCTTGATTGGAGAACCGGGTGTAGGGAAAACCGCCATCGTGGAAGGTCTTGCCCAGAGGATTGTTCGTAAGGACGTTCCTGAAGGCTTGAAGGATAAGACGATTTTCGAGCTGGACATGAGCTCTTTAGTCGCAGGAGCGAAATTCAGGGGTGAGTTTGAGGAGCGGCTGAAGGCCGTCCTTCAAGAGGTGAAAAAGAGTGAAGGACGCATTCTTCTTTTCATTGATGAACTCCATACGATTGTCGGAGCAGGAAAAACAGAGGGAGCCATGGATGCGGGGAATATCCTGAAACCGATGCTTGCCAGAGGGGAGCTTCACTGTATCGGGGCAACGACCCTCAATGAATACCGGAAGTATATAGAGAAGGATCCTGCCCTGGAAAGACGGTTTCAACAAGTGCTCGTACAGGAACCGGATGTGGAGGATACGATTTCCATTCTGAGAGGGTTGAAGGAACGATTTGAAATCCATCATGGGGTCAATATTCATGACCGGGCCATCGTAGCTGCGTCCAGGCTGTCTGATCGTTATATTTCAGACCGGTTCCTCCCTGATAAGGCAATCGATCTAATCGATGAAGCATGTGCCATGATTCGGACGGAAATCGATTCGATGCCCTCAGAGCTCGATGAAGTCACTCGTAAAGTGATGCAGCTCGAAATTGAGGAAGCAGCGTTGAATAAGGAAAAAGATGCTGCAAGTCTTGAGCGGCTCGCACGAATCCGTGAAGATTTAAGCAATCTGAAGGAAAAAGCGAATAGCATGAAATTAAAATGGCAACAGGAGAAAGAAAGCATCTCAGTGGTACAGGAGAAGCGTGAAGAATTAGAGAAACTCCGGCGCCAGTTGGAAGAAGCCGAAAGTGATTATGATTTGAATAAAGCCGCGGAGCTCAGGCACGGACGGATTCCGGCCATGGAAAAAGAACTTGCGGCGGTAGAGCAGGAAATGCTGAAAGAACAGGAAGGGCGCCTGCTTCGTGAAGAAGTGACAGAAGAAGAAGTGGCGAATATTGTGGCGAGATGGACGGGGATCCCGGTCACAAAGCTTGTAGAAGGAGAAAGGGAGAAGTTGTTGAAGCTTGATCACATCCTGCATGAACGGGTTATCGGCCAGGATGAAGCTGTTGGGCTGGTTAGTGATGCCGTCATTCGGGCAAGGGCAGGGATCAAGGATCCGAACAGACCGATTGGTTCCTTCATTTTTCTGGGGCCGACAGGAGTCGGGAAGACAGAGCTTGCGAAGACACTCGCCCAAACGTTATTTGACAGTGAAGAACAGATGATCCGAATCGATATGTCTGAATATATGGAGAAGCATGCGGTTTCCCGTTTGATCGGTGCACCTCCTGGATATGTAGGGTATGAAGAAGGGGGTCAGCTGACGGAAGCCATAAGGCGTAAACCGTATTCTGTCATTTTACTTGATGAAATTGAAAAGGCCCATCCCGAAGTATTCAATATTCTTCTGCAAATGCTTGACGATGGCAGGATCACCGATTCTCAGGGGAGGACCATTGATTGTAAGAACACTGTGATCATCATGACCTCCAATATCGGTTCTGCTCATCTCCTTGAACGGAATAAAGGGGAAGAAGAGATTGACTCTAAGACGAAAGATCTCGTCATGGGCCAGCTGCGATCTGCTTTCCGCCCTGAGTTCCTTAACCGTGTGGATGATATTATCCTATTTAAACCTTTAACCATTCAAAATATAAAGGGAATCATAGATAAACTCATTGAGGACCTTCAGCATCGGGTAGAGGAACAGCAAATCATCCTTTCACTGACGGAAGGGGCGAAAGAATTCATTGCAGAATCTGCCTATGATCCCGTTTATGGAGCCCGTCCTTTAAAAAGGTACCTTCAGAGGGAAATCGAGACTAAGCTTGCAAGGGAGCTCATTTCAGGACACATACGACAGGGTCAAACCATCACGATTGATGCACGTGAAAATGGTCTATCGATTCATTAAACTAAAAAAAGCAGCCGGATTTGGCTGCTTTTCTTAATGGTTTTCTACAGGCTCGTTTGGAATAACAAGCGTGATGAGGAATACCAATACCGTAAAACAAACGGAAAGGATTAATCCTGTTTGAAAATGGAATTCGTTACCATTCATAGAACTTACAACGTAAGTCAGCATTTCGGACAATGCAAAAGCCCAGAAGAACATCCAAAAAAATCTCACGCCAAGTCACCTCATTCCTATGTATTTCACATACAATCGTATGTTGTCACTCATTTCAATCTTTATTAGTTTACCACAGCTTTAACAATTAATAAATGACTAATCTGTGAAATGTAAACCCTGTCATCCGTTGTAGGAGAGTGGACAAAATTTACAAATAAATGGTTTTCCATGGGCTATCTCCCTTACAAATGCAGCCTCATCACATAAACTATAGAGACTTAGTATGTAAAAGGAGAAATTTAAATGTATCAACGATTGTTTCAATTAGAGCAAGAGTGGTGCATGATCCATTACCCTGAACGACCAAATGGATTCGCTGTAATGATTATAGGGGACTCCCATCACTATGTAGATGAAAAGAGCAGTTTCTGGGTGCAGCATGAGGCAAGGTATAAGTGGATTCAAGAGCTGACAGCCAAGGGGTACATTGTATATTATAGTAATCTGTATGGAGCGAATTGGGGTAGCGATCAAGCCGTGCAACTGGCCAGGCGCCTCTATCAGTATGTGAAACGCAACGAAATCATCAATGGAAAGATTCACATATTGGCTGAAGGGATGGGAGCATTAGTATTGAAAAATCTCTATCCGAAATTGGCACATGATATTAGAAGTGCCGTCCTGCTCTCCCCCTGCGTATCGATGTATGACCATTTAGAACAAGAAAAGGAACAGAAATTCTTTTATAAAAAAGTGATAAAAGAACTTTCATTCATGCTGAAGATGAAGGAAGAGGATTGTGAA
This sequence comes from Rossellomorea sp. QJM3NY_18, assembly GCF_056173145.1. Classification (NCBI taxonomy): domain Bacteria; kingdom Bacillati; phylum Bacillota; class Bacilli; order Caryophanales; family Bacillaceae; genus Rossellomorea; species Rossellomorea sp. QJM3NY_18. The sequence continues at coordinate 1,481,814 of NZ_CM149659.1, forward strand.
GCCTTCATCTCACAACAATCACAGGACTACAAAATACTCCAGGAGATCCCTATTCCCCTGTATATTGTTCAGTCAATGACTCTAAATCGTTATAAAAATCAATTCACTCTCATAAAAGATATATATACGGAGCGTTTAGCAAAAGGGATTTCAACGGATCTGTTCTTTATTCTTCCTGAGAAGCGAGGGTCTCTTGGAGGGAAGATCGCCTCTTACTTTTCCCTGCATGAGAAAGAGTTATAACAAATTAATTGGAGTGATTGACTTGGACCATCATGCATTCGTTTTTGCAGCACAACAGTTTTTGGGATTCGAACTCTGTAATGCCCTTCTGGAAAAAGGATGGACCGTGACCGCCATCGATGAGGACGAAAAGACGAAGGATAAATGGATGGAAATTGGAAGGAATGCAAATCTGGAGTATGTTCCTTATGGGGAATGGGATAAGAACGTACGCAGAGGGTCCAGTGTATTCCTTCCTTACTATGACCAGGTAAGAGGGAATAGAGCCGGTTATTTGTCGGAAGTAGATAAACTGCTCAGAAAAGTGGACCAACCCTTCCATATGATTCGAATCTATTCCAATGGGAAAGGAAACATAGGTCTTGAAGAGGAAGGAGCTGCTTTCTACCTTCCAACATTATATGGCATCCATCAACCGGAAGAATTTCTGTTTGCACAGATTTTGACCGGCAGAGGGGAAGTGACGGATTATGTGGATGATCCCTCGGGGGCGATCTATGTGAAGGACGCAGCCAAAATGATTGTCAATCTTTCCTCAAAGAAAGACACCTTTACCTTGAAGCCTCTTTCAGACATGAGCTGGAATGAAGTTCTATCATACATTACAAATGAAACATTTTCAGCTGGTCACCGTGAAATCGATTCAGTCGGAAAAGAAGTGATTGTCAGACCATCCAAGTCACACATGAGCATCATTGATCAACAAGAAAAAGGGATACGCTTGCATGAAATGGAGGAATGAGAAAACTTTTTCTTTTCATGTGGATAGAGGTGAGGGTAAAATAGGGATGATGTAATGAACCTTTTATAGATGCTGCATGGGCTTTAAAGGAGTTGCTGAACATGAGTAAGAAATGGTACATGTTTTTCATGATTGTATTCCTGATTGGAATAAGTGGCTGTTCAACAGGAAACAGCGAGGAAATAGAAAAGGTTGGTTTACTTGTTCCTGAAGCAGTGAATGATGGAGTATGGGGAACAAAAGGATACAGAGGATTATTAAAAATTCAATCGGATTATAATGCAGACGTCTTCTATAAAGAGGGAATGAAGAATGATACATCAATCAAGCATGCAGTGGAAGAATTTGATGATAAGGATGTCACCTTAGTATTTGGACATGGAAGTGAGTATGCGGATGTCTTTAACGATTTGTCAGGGGAACATCCCAACATGCATTTTGTCAGCTTTAATGGACATGCCACGGAGAAAAACACAACAAGCCTACAGTTCAAGGGATATGCAATGGGCTTTTTCGGAGGAATGACAGCAGCCTTTCACTCTAAAACGAAAAAGATCGGTGTGATAGCGGCCTTTGATTGGCAGCCTGAAGTACAAGGTTTTATAGATGGAGCGAAGTATCAGAACAGTGAGACCGAGGTTAAGGCAGAGTACACCAATCATTGGGACGATCAAGCGAGGGCCCTTAAAGAGTTGGACACCCTCCTGAATGAGGATATCGATGTTGTGTATCCTGCAGGTGACGGCTATAATGTAGCTGTAATCGAAAAACTTAAGGAAAAGGGACTTTATGCCATTGGGTACGTATCCGATCAATCCGATCTCGGGGAATCAACGGTCCTGACAAGCACCGTCCAGGAGGCTGATAAGTTGTATGAAGTAGTAGCCGAAAGGTTCGTTCACGATGAGCTCAAGTCAGGCAACCTGGAATTTGATTTTGAAGACGGTGTGATTTCCATGGGGAAATTCAGTCCGCTCATTCCGAAAGATTTTCAATCTGAAATGAAGCAACATGTAAAGGACTATATTGACACCGGCAAATTGCCGAATGGAAAGGAATCGAAGCAATGAATCAAGATAAAACAATGGAGTTTATGCAGATTGCCATGAAGTACTTCCCCCAAGCGAAGGAACAACTCGATCAAGCAGGTGTCGAGTTCTCTCCTGAAATGCTGCAGCCATTCATGACTTTATTCACACAGGTCATGAGTGAAGCCTATGAATTAGGCAAGCAGGATGCCTTACATAAAGAATAGTTATAAAAGGACGGGTCATCGGAAAATTTCGGTGGCCCGTTTTTTATTACGTCAGTCAAAAACGTGTAGAAGGTAGTGAAAAGTAAAAAATAATTGCAGAAAGTAGAAATCTTCGATAAAATTAGTACCAAGTCATAATAATTGATAATAACCATTGAGTATAGGAAAAATTATAAACGAAAGTAGGGAACGCCAGTATGAATACAGGTATTATTGGAATTGGACGTTATCTTCCTGAAAAGATCTTAACAAACGCGGACCTTGAGAAAATGGTGGATACTTCGGATGAATGGATTCGTACGAGAACAGGCATTGAAGAGAGAAGAATAGCAAATAATGAAACAAATACCTCTGATATGGCTTTCGAAGCCGCAAAGAAGGCAATCGCTGATGCGGAGATCAATCCCGAGGAAATCGATCTGATCATGGTTGCAACCGTTACCCCGGATCATCCATTCCCATCTGTTGCCTGCCTCCTTCAAGAACGATTGGGTGCAAAGAAGGCGGCTGCAATGGATATCAGTGCCGCTTGTGCCGGGTTTATGTATGGTATGATTACGGCAAAGCAATTCATCGATAATGGTGCGTACACGAATGTCCTCGTGGTCGGTGTGGAGAAATTATCCAAAATCACGGACTGGGAGGATCGTAACACGGCCGTCCTATTCGGGGATGCTGCCGGTGCGGCGGTCCTTGGACCGGTTCCTGACGGCAAGGGGATTCTTGCCTTTGAATTGGGAGCGGACGGATCAGGAGCGAAGCATTTATATCAGGATGAAAAATTGATCATGAACGGTCGGGAAGTGTTTAAGTTCGCTGTTCGTCAAATGGGCGAATCCAGTATTAATGTAATTGAAAAGGCAGGTTTAAGTAAAGAGGACGTAGATTTCCTGATTCCTCACCAGGCCAACATCCGTATCATGGAAGCATCGAGGCAACGCCTGGAGCTGCCGGTGGAAAAAATGTCTAAGACCGTAAATAAATATGGAAATACTTCAGCGGCTTCGATCCCGGTTTCTTTAGTTGAAGATCTTGAAGCGGGAAGAGTGAAAGAGAATGATGTTGTCGTCATGGTAGGATTCGGTGGCGGTTTAACTTGGGGCGCGATCATTATGCGCTGGGGTAAATAATAGAGTATCAGAAGCTTATCGACAACTTGCAGATAAAGGAGATGGATTAGAATGAATAAGAAGCGTGTAGTGGTTACAGGATTAGGAAGCGTCACGCCTTTAGGTAATGATGTAGAATCGACCTGGTCGAATATTTTGGCCGGAAAGACTGGGGTAGGGCCTTTAACGCGTTTAAACGCCGATGACTATCCTGCTAAAGTAGCGGCAGAACTAAAAGACTTCAACATTGAAGAGTTCGGAGTGGAAAGAAAAGAAGCAAGGAAGATGGACCGCTTCACTCACTATGCGATTGCCGCATCGTTAATGGCAGTAAAAGATTCAAAACTTGATATCACAGACGAAAATGCACATCGTGTCGGTGTATGGATCGGTTCGGGTATCGGGGGAATGGAAACATTCGAACAGCAATACGAGACATTCCAAAAACGTGGATATCGCCGGGTGAGCCCATTCTTCGTGCCGATGATCATTCCTGATATGGCAGCTGGACAAGTATCCATTATGCTCGGAGCGAAAGGGTTCAACTCTTGTACCGTAACGGCTTGTGCAACCGGTACAAACTCAATCGGTGATGCCTTCAAGGTCATTCAGCGTGGGGATGCGGATGTGATGGTTTCCGGTGGAGCAGAAGCACCCATCACGAAAATGTCCGTTGCTGGATTCTGTGCAAACACAGCACTTTCCACCAATCCAGATCCTGAGAAAGCATCAAGACCTTTTGATTCCAACCGTGATGGCTTCGTAATGGGAGAGGGAGCGGGAATCGTAGTTCTGGAAGAACTTGATCATGCTGTAAAACGTGGAGCGACGATTTATGCAGAAATCGTCGGGTACGGATGTACCGGAGATGCCCATCACATCACTGCCCCGGCACCGGCTGGAGAAGGCGGCGCAAGAGCGATGAAAATGGCACTTGAAGATGGCGGGATCCTTCCGGAAGAGATGGATTACATCAATGCCCACGGAACAAGTACCCCATATAATGATAAATACGAAACGATGGCTGTGAAGGAAGTATTCGGGGATCATGCTTATAAACTGGCCATGAGTTCGACGAAATCAATGACGGGCCACCTTCTAGGTGCAGCAGGCGGAGTTGAAGCGATTTTCACTGTACTGGCGATGAAAGATAGTGTCCTTCCTCCTACGATCAATATTGAAACACCGGATCCTGATTGTGATCTCGACTATGTTGCAAACGAAGCAAGAAAACAAGAAGTAAATGTAGCGATGAGTAATTCATTAGGATTTGGTGGTCACAATGCCACCATCGTATTCAAAAAATATCAGAGTTAACAAAGAAGAGCCTGTTACATGTAGCAGGCTCTTTTTGTTGTGAATCTTTCCTCTTTTACATATACATGTTAAAAAGCATGGAAAGAGGGATGAAGGTGGCAGTTGTACCTACAGATGAATGGTTGGCAGAGTGGATCGATAATCCCTTGGATCTCCTTAAGAAAACGAAAAATGGAAAGGACGATCAGCAATCGTTTTATCAATACCTCACGAAACACGGAATGTATCGCTCTGCACGTCTCGCCGGAGATATTTACGAAAAAATGAAAGAAAAGAAACTTTGGGAACGATTTGCTCTCTTTGAGAAAAAATATAAGCGGAAGTGGAATGGACCGAGCGTCCCGATCTATCTATTCCCCGTTCAGGAAAATAGGGGGATGTTCCAATCATCCATGAAAAAATCGGGGGTATGCTTTAAAGATGAAATCTTCTTTTTCGTTACTGACCAGGAAGATCCAAAAGAATACGAAGCGTTATTTGTCCATGAATATCATCACTGTGTCCGAATGCAGCGGTTAAGCAAAAAGGAGGACCAATACACGCTCCTTGACTCCATCATCTTTGAAGGACTGGCAGAAAATGCTGTCAAGGAATACTGTGGAGAGAAGTATGTAGCTCCCTGGACAAAAGCGTATGACGAACAAGAGTTGGCCCGCTTTTACGAAAAATGGATAAAGCCTAACTTGGAAGTGAAACGGAGCAGCCCCCTTCACGATCAGCTCCTTCTTGGACAGAAATCCTTTCCGAAAATGCTCGGCTACTCCTCGGGCTATCGATTGGTACAACACCTTTTAAAGAAGCAGGATTCGTCAACCATTTCCCTCATAGGAGAACCGTCCTCAGTATTTTTGCCATAGAAAACAGGGGGATTGCTGAATCAGTGGGATTTTCCTGAAAATAGGATGTCCTGTGCCGTCATATCTTCCTGTTCCTATCATAAAATATACTAAGCATGGACGGGCTCCAATATCTTAATGCAAGGATAGAGGCGGAAGGTATGGTGGTACAATTGTTTGGGCTCTTTATAGGATTTGGACTGGCTGTTTCAGGAGGAGTGAGTTTAATCATGTATTTAAATTTGCTTACGACCGGAATGACGTTTACAGATTATATATTCTTCGTCACGACACGTGTTGAATGTTATTTATTCCTTTTGGGAATCTTCATCATCACCCTCTCGATCTATATACCCCGCAGAAAAATATAATGACTATCATAAAACCCCTGATGATAGGAATAAATTAACACGGATTAGCCTATACTGATTGACAAATAAGATTGAAGCAAAGCGAGGGGTCAATCATGTTATATCTTCATGATGTATGGGTAAATTGGTTCGAAGGCGAAGAAAATGGCTACAATGTCTGCCATTTTCATGAGTGGAGAAAAGAGGACGTTATTGAATTACTGGATCAGGTTCCTCTGATTAAAGTAGACACGACACTGTTTCATTACATCGAGAATGATCTATCAGAGTTACCTCAACAACTGCTCCATCAAGTTTATCAAAAAGCATATCTGCGAAAAAACCACGAACGGATCCAATTGGATTATTGTTTCATTGTGACAGATGGTACCGGGATACTGGCAGTGGATACAATCGGTTACACTGTCCCAATCAGAAAAAGCAGGCTCATACCAAGACAGGAACAACTGGTGTATGAAATGGTTGAAAGTCATGAAACGGTACAGTATTCCATCGAGCCGGATGGCAAAAGGGAGGATGCATATCACATTCTTTCCCCGAATCCTTATATGATGAGTGGACTGACGAGGAAGGAAAGACAACTGAAGCAGCTGTTATTCATGGCCCTTGATCAACTTCACAGTTCAAACAACACGGCGGAAATCCGGTATTGGTACACCGAATGGGCACCAGAGCGCTACCGCACCATACGGGAAATGGACTTTGAAGACATATGGCAGATGCTATATGAAGAAACCCAGTACGGTTGGTCGGACAAGCACCTCACTCTCTGTGAGAATTTGATAAAGGGGCAGCCGTTTTTTGAGAAACTATGGGAAGTGGAAAATCGTCCAAAGGTAAATTAATAGTCGTAGTAAACCTTGGGTCCGGAAAGGGCTTGAGGTTTTTTTATATGCGGGCAGGGAATAAATCGAAAGAAAAGACCAGATACCGCACAAGCAGTCTCTGGTCCCCACGATTATTTTCTCTTTCTCTCTTTTCGTCCCAATCCCATGGCCTTTTCCATCTTCTTCAGCATTTTGTTTGCTGCGAAATTTGCCTTTTCGGCACCGCGATCAAGAATATCATCCAATTCCTCGGAATCGATCAATTCATAGTAGCGGTCCTGTACCGGCTTGATGGCGCTTATGACCACCTGTGCTAAGTCGCTTTTGAAGGCCCCGTATCCTTTCCCTTCATATTTCTGTTCAATTTCTTCTATAGAAGTACCTTCAAGGATCGAATAGATCGAAAGGAGGTTCGACACCCCGGGCTTGTTTTCTTTATCATATTTTACGATGCCATCTGAATCGGTTACAGCACTTTTGATTTTCTTCTCGATCAGTTTTGGATCGTCAAGGAGTGTAATGAACGCCTTCTGATTCGAATCGGATTTACTCATCTTCTTCAACGGGTCCTGAAGGGACATCACACGGGCACCGACTTTGGGGATTCTTACTTCAGGTACAGTAAAGATATCATTGTATTTATTGTTGAACCGTTCTGCCAAGTTCCTGGTCAGTTCCAGATGCTGCTTCTGATCCTCCCCGACAGGAACAAGATCGGTTCCATATAACAGAATGTCAGCGGCCATTAACGGTGGATATGTCAATAATCCTGCTGAAACGGCTTCTTTACCATGAGATTTATCTTTGAATTGCGTCATTCTTTCAAGTTCCCCGATATAGGTCACACACTGCAGGATCCAGCCTGCCTGTGCATGTGCAGGAACTTCCGATTGAATGAATAATGTGGATTTCTCAGGATCGATGCCACAGGCGATATACAGGGCGGCAAGGCTGCGGATGTTTTTGCGCAGCTTCATTTTATCCTGAGCAACCGTGATCGCGTGCTGGTCCACCACACAGAAGTAACAATTATATTCTTCCTGGAGCTCGGTGAATTGCTTCATCGCCCCGATGTAATTGCCGAGAGTGATCGTACCACTCGGCTGAATGCCACTGAATATTGTCTTCATTTCATTTCCTCCCTAATTTTACACAAAATAAAAACCCACCCGTCCTATGAAAAATAGGGACGAATGGGATGATTTCCGCGGTGCCACCCTAAGTGCCCGTTAGAGCCAGCTTAGTCCATGACGTGCATGGAACCTCTTTAACGTAAGGTCATCCCGTTATATGCTACTCCGTTTCACACATAAAGCTCCGAAGTCCATTCCTTTTCAAATGAATACTTGTTCGCACCAACCACAAGCTCTCTTTTAATCATCCTGAAAAGTACTACTCTTCATCCATGCTTATAATTTCATTCATATGTAGATATTATATGAGAAAAAATAGGTAAATTCAAGTGTACAGAAGATAGGTCATGATGATGGAAAGGGCGAGTGTCAGTCCTCCGGTCAGTAAAAAAGATTTCGTAATGGAGTAGGAACGTTGTACTCCATATTCTTCGTGAGCTTCTTTCATCTCATCCAGGTCATCGAACTGAGAAATATACTTTCCCTGTTTCGTGCTGTTGCGAAATCTTTTAAGAGCATACACGATCCCGTTAAAAAATCCTCTTTCAAAAATATAAAGGAGGGCACCAATGCTGATATAGGCAATCCCGATCACAAACAAGCTATCTATAATAGAAAGAAGCAGACCCTTTTCCTGCAGTGAAGCCACTACCACGGCGATGATGAAAATAAGAAAGGTAAGTATGTAGAACAGTTTCAATCGTTTCATAATGCTCCTTAAGATGTTTTTATCCAAAGTATACATGAAGGAAGAAGAATAATTCAATCCTCATTCATATATATACAAATCTTTCAGCAACGGTATCTCATTTCAAATACTGTTACAGAGTGAAATAAGTATTAATTCTATTATTTATATTTAGTCTGATGTTTTAATAATTATAATAGAATGGGAGCGTTAGAAGATGAAAAATCATCCATAATGTAAAGTGTTTCATTTAGATGAAATTTACGATTGTAACATTTGTAATGGGACAAACTCTCCAAAATGTTTAGACAAAACGTTGATATACCAGTATTTTAACAACAATATACCTACTAATCTGATAATTTTGCAAAAAAACTGTTAAATTCATATTGCAATAATTTCTCTATCATGTATAATAAGTAACAAATCTTCTGAAAATTAGAAGATAAATAAATATGAGATTTACGAGGAGGTCAATTTCAAGATGAAGAAAAAGTTTTCATTCTTGCTGGTTCTTCTTCTGGCTCTAAGTACTTTCTTGGCTGCATGTGGCGGCGACAAGAAGACTGAAGGCAATGAAGAAGGATCAGGTGCAGGCGGTTCTGACGAAAAGAAAGAACAAGTACTTAATTTGGTAGAGAGTTCCGAGATCCCATCAATGGACTCTACTCTGGCTACTGACTCAGTGTCATTCAACGTAATGAACAACGTATTTGAAGGTCTTTACCGTTTAGGTGAAAATGACGAGCCTGTACTTGGTATGGCTGCAGAAGAGCCACAAGTAAGCGAAGATGGTAAAACATACACGTTTAAGATCCGTGATGCGAAATGGTCCAACGGGGATCCTGTTACGGCTAACGACTTCGTTTATTCTTGGCAAAAAGCTTTAAACCCTGACACTGGTGCAGAGTATGCGTACATCATGTACGATATCAAAAACGCTGCTAAAGTTAATGCTGGTGAAGTTCCAGTTGAAGAATTAGGTATTAAAGCTACTGATGACAAAACATTAGAAATACAGCTTGAAACACCGGTACCATATTTCAAAGCTCTACTTTCTTTCGCAACATTCTATCCTCAAAATCAAAAATTCGTGGAAGAGCAAGGCGACAAATTCGGTCTTGAAGCTGACACGGTTGTGTATAACGGTCCATTCACACTTTCTGAGTGGAAGCATGAACAAAGCTTCAAATTATCAAAAAATGACGATTACTGGGATGCAGATAAAGTTAAGCTGAAAGAAGTTAACTTCAACATCGTAAAAGATACTGCAACGCGTGTAAACCTTTTTGAAACAAACAAAGCGGATATCGCTACACTTTCAGCTGAATTTGTTGATAAATACAAATCTGATGAAAACTTTAAAACAAGAGCTGAAACGTCTGTCTACTTCCTTCGTTTAAACCAGGGTAATGAAGTACTGAAAAACGTTAACGCTCGTAAAGCAATCGATGCTGCTTATGACAAGCAAGGTATGGTTGACGTACTTCTTAATGACGGATCGATCCCTGCGTACTACTTAGTACCAAAAGATTTCGTAACGGGTCCTGATGGTACTGAGTACCGTGAAGCGGTAGGCGATTTCGGCGAATTTGACGCTAAGAAAGCTGCAGATTACTGGGCTAAAGCAAAAGAAGAGTTAGGTAAAGATTCTATTGAATTAGAATTATTAAACTATGACTCTGACAACTCTAAGAAAATCGGTGAATTCTTAAAAGAGCAACTTGAGCAAAACCTTGAAGGATTAACGGTTAAGATCAAAGCTCAACCATTTAAGCAAAAGCTTGAATTAGAATCAAAAGGTCAATATGACTTCTCATTCGCTGGTTGGGGTCCTGACTATCCAGATCCAATGACTTTCATTGACATGTTCGTGACTGACGGTGCTCATAACCAAATGGGTTACTCTAATCCTGAGTATGACAAGAAAGTTGAACAAGCTAAAGGTGAACTTCTTGACGATTTAGATGCACGTTGGCAGGCAATGGTTGACGCAGAAAAGATCCTGTTTGATGATCAAGCGATCAGCCCAATGTACCAAGCTGGTGTTTCTTATCTAGAGCGTCCGTATGTTAAGAATGTTCTACGCCATTCATTTGGTGCAGATAATTCATACAAATGGGCTTCGATTGAGTAAGTATTAACTCAGTAGACACACCTTTAAAGGGAGAGCGTATGCATGAGCATATGCTCTCCTTTTCCAGTGAATGTCGATAATTATCAAAAAAGTAAAAATACATTGAAAATTTGTCGAAAATAGCTATAATTAAAAATGTAGAAAAATAAGATAAAAAAGGGGGGCTAAAGAATGGTCAGATATACTATTCAACGTATCGTTTATATGATCATCACTTTGCTTATCATTGCAACCGCCACTTTCTTTCTGATGAAGCTCCTGCCTGGATCTCCACTGCAAAACACAGAAAGGCTGTCTCCGGAACAACAACAAATCATCCTGGATAAATACGGTCTCAACGACCCGCTGCCAGAGCAATATATCAACTATATGGTTGGGCTGGCGAAAGGAGATTTGGGATTGTCCTTCCAATATGATAATCGTCCTGTAACACAAATTCTTGGCGACCGTATTGGTCCTTCCGCACTTCTTGGATTCCAAGCAATGGTTTTAGGTACTCTTTTAGGTTTACTGATAGGAATAATAGCCGCAATCAGACACAATACTTGGGTTGATTATGGATCCACAACATTAGCGGTATTGGGGATTTCTGTTCCTTCATTTGTATTTGCAGGATTACTTCAGTACTATGTTGGTGTCAAATTGGAATGGCTGCCTGTAGCCCTTTGGGGGGAGTACAAGCATACGATTCTCCCTACACTGGCTCTAACTGTAGGTGTTGTTGCAACAATAGCACGTTTTATGCGTACAGAGATGCTTGAAATATTAAACTCTGATTATATTTTACTAGCAACTGCTAAAGGGATTTCAAAAACCGGTACGATTGTAAAGCATGGCGTCCGTAATGCGATGATTCCGATTGTCACCATTCTTGGACCGATGACAGTAGCCGTTATGACCGGGGCATTAGTGGTTGAGCGAATTTTTGCGGTGCCTGGTCTTGGTGAGCAATTCGTATTATCAATCAACACGAACGATTACACGGTCATTATGGGTATTACCCTTTTCTTTAGTGCTTTATTCATTGGTGTTATCTTCTTGGTAGATATCCTATATGGAATCATTGATCCGCGTATTCGCTTAGCTGGAGGGAAGAAATAATGGAAGCAAACAAAAAGAAGTTAGAACAACTAAGTCCAGACCTCTTTCAACCTCAGATGGCTAATGAAGATGCAGCAGAGAAGATAGAGAGACCAAGTCTCAATTTCTGGCAAGATTCATGGCTCCGTCTTAGAAAGAACAGAGGAGCAATCATTGGGATCATCATCACTCTCATCATCGCATTCTTTGCGATATTCGGACCCGGAATGAACGAATACAAATTCAGTGATCAAAATATTCGCCACGCTAAGCTGCCTCCGAAAATTGAAGCGCTTTCAGGTATCGGTTGGCTCCCGTTCGACGGTAAAGATGCTGACGGATTTGATGTATATGAATCGAGACAAATCAAAGAGAATTATTGGTTTGGTACAGATGACCTCGGACGTGACCTTTGGACACGTACTTGGAATGGAACACGGGTATCTTTATATATTGGGTTGCTTGCTGCTGTAATTGATTTCCTTATCGGAATTTCATACGGGGGGATCTCGGCATACTACGGCGGAAGAGTCGACGACATTATGCAGCGTATCATTGAAATTTTAGTGGGGATTCCTAATCTGATTGTTGTCATCCTTTTCATCCTGATATTTGAGCCTGGTATTTTCTCGATTACGATGGCGATGGTCATAACCGGTTGGACCGGTATGGCAAGGATTGTCCGCGGTCAAGTTCTTCAATTAAAGAATCAGGAATTCGTCCTTGCTTCACGCACTTTAGGGGCAAGCAGTAATCGTTTGATCTTTAAACACTTGCTGCCGAATGTAATGGGACCTGTCATCATTACGACAATGTTCACGGTTCCTGCTGCAATATACACAGAAGCATTCTTAAGCTTTATCGGGTTAGGGATCGCTCCACCAAGGGCGTCTCTAGGGTCATTGGTTAATGATGGTTACAGATCTATCCAGTCATATCCTCATATGATGCTTGTACCGTCAGCTATCATATCATTAGTTATTCTAAGCTTCAACTTAATGGCTGATGGACTGCGTGACGCACTTGATCCGAAAATGCGTAAGTAATGGAAGGGAGATAATATAATGTCGAAAATTTTAGAAGTGAAAGATCTACACGTCTCCTTCAATACGCATGGAGGAGAAGTACAGGCTGTCCGGGGTGTAGATTTCCATTTAGATAAAGGTGAAACATTAGCGATTGTAGGGGAGTCGGGTTCAGGTAAGTCCGTAACGACGAAAGCCCTTATGAGATTGATTCCAAACCCGCCGGGATTCATTAAAGGCGGGGAGATCCACTTTGAAGGGAAAGATTTAGCGAAGCTTCCCGAAAAAGATATGCAAAAAATCCGTGGTAAAGATATCTCGATGATCTTCCAGGATCCGATGACTTCTTTAAATCCAACGATGACAATCGGGAAACAGATTATGGAACCACTTGTAAAGCATCAAAACATGAATAAAAATGACGCAAAGAAACGCGCGATTGAATTATTGAAGCTGGTTGGTCTTCCTAGCCCTGAAACCCGCTTTAAGCAATATCCGCATCAGTTTTCAGGTGGACAGCGTCAGCGTGTCGTCATCGCCATCGCTCTTGCATGTAATCCTAAAATCCTTATTGCCGATGAACCGACAACAGCATTGGACGTTACGATTCAGGCACAGATCCTTGAGCTGATGAAGGACCTTCAAAATAAAATTGAAACATCCATCATTTTCATCACCCATGATCTTGGAGTGGTGGCGAACGTTGCGGATCGTGTAGCGGTCATGTATGGTGGTCAGATTGTAGAAACGGGAACGGTCGATGAGATTTTCTACGACCCTCGTCACCCGTATACATGGGGATTAATCGGTTCGATGCCGACAACCGACACGGAAGGTGAACAGGAGCTTGTAGCGATTCCTGGTACTCCGCCTGATTTACTGAATCCTCCAAAAGGGGATGCATTCGCTCTCCGAAGTGAATATGCATTGAAAGTGGATTTTGAACAGGAACCGCCATATTATCAAGTATCAGACACTCACTACGTGAAATCATGGTTATTACATCCAAGCGCTCCCCAAGTAGAGCCGCCAGAAGCAGTGAAAGTTAGGCAGAGACTAATGCCTTCAAATTATAGAGAGCCGGTACTTGTTGAGGGGGTTCGTTCATAATGGCAGAAAAGTTACTTGAAATTAAAAATTTAAAGCAGTACTTTAATCCGGGAAAACCGAATATGGTTAAAGCGGTAGATGATATCAGCTTTGATATTTACAAAGGGGAAACCCTTGGACTTGTTGGAGAATCCGGTTGTGGAAAATCAACGACAGGCCGTACGATCATCCGTCTTTATGATGCAACAGACGGGCAGGTTCTTTTTAACGGTGAGGATGTTCACGGGAAGAAGTCACGCTCTCAATTAAAGAAATTCAATCGTAAAATGCAAATGATCTTCCAGGATCCTTATGCGAGTCTAAATCCCCGTATGAAGGTAGCGGATATCATTGCTGAAGGCATTGACATTCATGGATTAGCTACTTCTAAGGAAGAACGCCTGAAGAAAGTTCATGAGCTCCTTGAAACAGTGGGACTTAACAAGGAACATGCCGGACGTTATCCTCATGAGTTCTCAGGGGGACAACGTCAGCGTATCGGGATCGCCCGTGCGCTTGCTGTAGATCCTGATTTCATCATTGCCGATGAGCCGATTTCAGCCCTTGACGTTTCGATTCAGGCGCAGGTTGTCAATCTGATGCAGGAGCTTCAAAAGGAAAAAGGATTAACTTATCTTTTCATCGCCCATGACCTTTCCATGGTGAAGTATATCAGTGACCGGATTGGTGTTATGTATTATGGGAAGCTTGTAGAGTTGACAACAAGTGACGCCCTGTACAAAAATCCGCTTCATCCTTATACTCAATCGCTTCTATCAGCGATTCCGTTACCGGATCCAGAGTATGAGCGCACCCGCAGGAGAAAAGAGTACAATCCTTCTGTTCATAACTATACAGAGGATGACAATCTTGAAATGCGTGAAGTGGTCCCGGGACATTTCGTTTACTGTTCCGAGAAAGAATTTGCACAATATCAAGCATCATACAAAAGCTAAGAGGATAACAAAAGCTCCCTTCAATGAGGGGAGCTTTTTCCGTTGATAAAGTCTAATTCTTAAGATGATTCATACTATATATTGAAGAATATTCATTTCCTTGGAAATTTCGACAGACTAGGTGGAATAACCCTTTTCTTTCAAGTAATTTCCTTGTTAGAATAGGATAAGGAGTTACATAATTTACTAGATAGCATACTTAATAGAGGAGAGGTTCATTTTGAAATGGAGTAAGGTAGCGACATCTTTATGTGTAGTCACAATGTGCATCTTGCCCTTCCAGTCAGCAAGTGCAGCTGAAGATGGTCCGGTAAAACATGAGAAGAGAGCTTTTTCAATGAGTAAAAAAGAGATTACAAGCCCAATGCCACGATTTGTCTATGATTCCGGACTAAACTTCGATTATCCGGATGCGGTAAGAGGGGTATATGTCACGGCACATTCAGCTGGCGGAGCCCGTTTTGATACTCTTACGAAATTAATGGATAATACAGATTTGAATGCCATGGTCATTGATATTAAAGATGACGTAGGGAATGTAACATATGAACCGGAAGAGTCTTCCCCGTATGCTAAAGTGGGTCAGCCATATATCAAAGATCCCAAAGCGATGTTAAAGACTTTAGAAGAAAAGAAAATCTATCCGATTGCACGTGTCGTGGTTTTTAAGGATACGGTGCTCGCGAATCAGCGGCCTGACTTATCATTTAAAGACGGAGATAAGGTATGGTCAAATGGAGGAGGGGACTCCTTCGTCAACCCATTCCTCAAAGAAGTATGGGATTATAATGTAGGCATCGCCATTGAAGCAGCAAAAATGGGCTTCCAGGAAATCCAGTTCGATTACGTCCGATTCCCTGAAGGATTCGAGAAGCGTGATGATGAACTCACTTATAATGGAGGGGAGTATGCGAAGGAAGACAGTGATAATGTACAGAAACGTGTACATGCCGTTACTGATTTTGTGGAATATGCTCATAAAAAGCTGGAACCATATGGAGTGAAAGTATCCGTTGATATTTTCGGGTATACGGCAACTCTTCCGGAGGCACCTGGTATCGGCCAGAATTTCTCGAAGATATCTGAGAATGTGGATGTCATTTCATCCATGATTTATCCAAGTCATTGGACACCTTATTTCGGAATTGCAAAACCGGATCTACAGCCGTACGAACTGGTAACGGAATACTCCAAGGTAGAAAAAGCGAAAATAGCTGACCTGAAAAATAAGCCGATCTCAAGGCCATGGCTTCAGGATTTCACCGCCTCCTGGCTTGGCAGCGGAAACTATAAACCTTATGGAAAAGCAGAAGTAGAGGCGCAGATCAAAGCGTTGAATGATCAAGGAATCAATGAATTCCTTCTGTGGGATGCAGGTAATTCCTATACTGAAGGTGTTGACTACACTCCTTAATAGAAGAGACTGACCTCAGAACCATGCAGGTCAGTCTTTTTTCTCGTTTAAGGAGAATCCGGGACCGAAGCATTGCTTTCCATTTGAAAAAGAGTTCAAATATTGTTATCATTAAAGTATTGGTAAGATTAACCGCTTTCAACCACATTACCCTCTTCATAGGCGTACAGCCTGTGATTCCGTACGATTATCCCACGGATAAGACTAACATCTAACATAAACCTATTTTTTTCTGAGAATGATAATGGTATCACGTTAGTCAATGTCTCTTAAAAATTCAATCAAAGGAGTAGATCCATGCACTGGTATGAAAAATTAAATCAATATTTCCCTGTAGAGGAAATGAAATCAAAAGAACATCTTGAATCTCTGTTAAAAGAAAGAAGCGACATCTATCACAAAGATGAAGGGCCCCACCATGTACTCATGTACGTCGAACTTGAAGACTTTATCTTTATCGATTATCTCTTTGTCTCAAAGGATGCCCGTGGACAAGGTCTGGGCCATAAATTACTCGATCAGTTAAAAGAAAAGAAGAAAGCGATCATTTTGGAAGTCGAACCGGTGAACTACGATGACACTGACACAGAGAAACGGTTGAAATTCTACAAGCGTGAAGGCTTCGAACACGCCGTCAGCATTGGATATGCCCGCCGTTCACTCGCCACAAACGAAATAAATGAAATGGAAATCCTATATTGGGCTCCCCGACATGAATCTGAAGATCTTATCTTCGAATCCATGAAAAAAACATACGAGCTCATTCATACCTACAAGGACCATAAATTTTATGGTGCATCTTATCAACCCGTCGAAGAAGTTCTTAAGAAAGATGAAGAACGTGATGGGGATGTATTAAAAGATCTTTAAACCAAGAAAAACCTTATTGCCTATTCGCAATAAGGTTTTCTAAATGAAAAAATGGAAATGTTCAATATCATGTTTAGGATCATGTTGTACCGGGTAAACCCTTAATAGAAACAGAATATTTAGCTATGTTAAACCTCTGTATAGGAAATTTGACAAATTAGTTAAAACTATGTTCATGGGACTGTAATTCATGTATAATACATAATAGAGATTTCTTATTTAAACTAATTTTAATTAACGGCGTTTAAATAAAATACTCTATATTATAAAAATTCCTTAAGGGAGTGTGAATGATTCGTGGTTACATTATTCACTTCACCTAGTTGTACATCTTGTCGTAAGGCAAAAGCTTGGTTAGAAGAGCATGAGATTCCATATACCGAACGTAACGTATTTTCTGAGCCATTAAGCATTGATGAAATCAAAGAAATCCTTCGTATGACTGAGGATGGAACAGATGAAATCATTTCAACCCGTTCTAAAACATTTCAAAAGCTTAATGTAGACCTAGAAACTTTACCACTTCAAGAGCTGTTCGAATTGATTCAAAAAAACCCCGGACTTTTAAGACGTCCGATCATCCTGGATGAAAAGCGTCTTCAGGTCGGATACAATGAAGATGAGATCAGACGTTTCCTTCCAAGAAAGGTTCGGACATTCCAACTTCTCGAAGCTCAAAGAATGGTAAACTAAAGTATCCTTTTCTAAGTATGGGAATATATAAGTAAAAGGGGCTGACCCTTTAAGGAACGTTGCGTCTCCTTTCGGGTCAGTCTCTTTATATTAGAATAAGTTTTATCACTTGAATTTTCTGCAAATATCCGCTAAAATGTCAAAAACACCTAGAGGAATTTGTGAGAAAAAATGGGTGTTAGTTTAATTCCATTTACTGAGGTTTTATCATAAAATAGAAGTACAAGGTACAAACTAACCTAAATGTATCTTCTATCTTCACCAGCAATGGAGCGAAAGAGCTCAGAGGGTGTAGTCCCTTCACTAACATCATGCAAGAAGGGAGAGGTGTTAATTGGAAATCGAGCGCATTAATGAAAATACAGTCAAATTCTATATTTCTTACGGGGATATAGAAGATCGCGGATTTGACCGTGAGGAGATCTGGTATAATCGCGAACGGAGTGAAGAGCTCTTCTGGGAAATGATGGATGAGGTTCATCAGGAAGAAGATTTCGGAATTGAAGGACCGCTTTGGATTCAAGTTCAGGCTTTAGACAAAGGGCTTGAAGTACTTGTAACAAGAGCTCAGGTCTCAAAGGATGGCCAGCGATTCGAGCTTCCCATTCCAGAGGATAAGCTCAAGGAACTTCCTGTCGATGAGCGTATAGAGGATCTTCTCGATCAGCATTTCCAAATCAAACAGGATCAGGATGGGGAAGCAGAAGTAGCATTGGACTTCACGTTGAAATTCAATGATTTCGAAGATGCGATCTCTCTATCCCAACGATTGAAAGACATGCCTATGGAGCATTTAGAAACAAAGCTGCTTGCATTCGAAGATAGATATTTTATTTATGTTAAATTTTCTGAAGAACACTTTTCTGAAGAAGATATCGACAATACGTTGAGTATACTGCTTGAATATGCTGATGAGTCACGAATGACCGTTCATCGCCTTGAAGAGTATGGCAAAGTGGTCATCCATGACCATGTCTTTGAGACGTTAAGTGAACACTTTTCGTAAGGATTAATACCGGTTTCATATAGAAATCGGTATTTTTTATATCCACTCTCTGTATAAGGGTTTTAATTTTTGAAACATTAAGCCGGTGGAAGGTGTCATATATATGAAGAATACAGTAAGAGTCCTTTTGTTTATTGCTGTCCTGGCATTAAGTTATATTTTTTATTTTGATCAATATCTTTCGGGCATGGTGAAGTATTTTAGTATTGTCTTTACATTCTCGGTCATTGTCATTGGGTTTCTCATTTTCTTTGAAAATCGTCATCCAGCCCAAACCCTGACATGGCTCGTCGTATTAGGAGCATTCCCGTTTTTGGGCTTCATTTTTTACTTATTATTTGGCCGTAACTACAGAAAAGAGAAGATGTATAAGGAGAAGTACATATTGGATCAGGAAACGTATAATAAATTTGAACCTGGTCCTAAAGAAATAAACGCTGATATGTTTGGTTTATTTCAAGAGAAGCATTTTCAGCTTGCGCAAAGAATCGGGAACAGCGCCATATCTTTTTCAAGTGAAACAAAACTCCTTACTAATGGAAATGAAACATTTGGTGAAATTCTAAAGTGGTTAAAGACGGCAAAGCATCATATTCATATGGAGTATTATATTGTACGTCATGATGAAATTGGAAATCAGATTAAGGACATCCTAATTGAGCGTGCTAATAATGGAGTCAAAATACGCTTCCTTTACGATGCCGTCGGGGCCTGGCAATTATCAAAGGACTACATAAATGATCTAAAAGGTGCAGGTGTTGAAGTGGTTGCGTTCGGCCCTGTCAAGATCCCTGTGCTGAACAACAAATTCAACTTTCGGAATCACCGTAAAATCATTGTAATCGACGGGAGTATCGGATTTGTGGGAGGACTTAATATTGGTGATGAATATTTAGGAAAGAATCCTCACTTCGGTTTCTGGAGGGACACTCACCTGTTTGTAAGGGGAGAAGCGGTTCGGACCTTACAGCTGATCTTCCTGCAGGATTGGTATTATATGACGAACGATGACTTCTTAACACCTGGATATTTAAGTCCTGATCCTCTTGAAAATGCGAACGACGGTGGAGTACAGATGATTGCGGGGGGACCTGACAATGAATTGAGCGTATTAAAGAATATATTCTTCTCGATGATCACGTCGGCGAAAAAGAGTGTGTGGGTAGCTTCTCCATATTTCGTTCCGGATGAAGATATTTTCTCAGCTCTTAAGATTGCCGCTTTAAGTGGTGTGGATGTGAGACTACTGGTTCCCCATAAACCGGATAAACGGATTGTATTCCATGCCTCCCGCTCTTATTTTCCTGATCTTCTGGAAGCCGGGGCCCGCATATTCGAGTATCAAAAAGGGTTCATGCATAGTAAAATCGTGATTGTAGATGAAGAAATGGCATCAATCGGAACATCAAATATGGATATGAGAAGTTTTCACTTGAATTTTGAAGTGAATGCATTTCTGTATAAAACAGAAAGCACTTCCTCCATTGTAAAAGAATATTTACATGACCTGGAGGAATCGGAAGAATTGCAGCTGGAAGAATTTCAGAAGCGACATATGGGATACAGGATCTTGGAATCCACTTCCCGACTGATGTCTCCATTGTTATAGAGTGAAGCCTTCAAGTGTTTTTTGCTTGAGGGCTTTGTTTATGCAGGATTTTCATGATTTATGTCGAATGATAACAGAAGGAGGTGTTCTATGTTAACAGCATTATTAAACCAGCAAGTATTTACTACAATCCATCATTCAAGGGAGGAATTGAGAGGGTTAAGAAGGAAAGATGTCTCATTTGTCTGTCCCCATTGTTCTTCTATACTGACCATGAGAATCGGTAGCCGCAACATACCCCATTTTGCCCATAGGTCCCGCGCTGATTGCGAGTTGATGAGGGGTGAGACTCCTCAACATCTCTTAAGTAAGCAGCTTTTATATGACAGGATCAGCTCCCTCTATAATCAAGTGAGTCTCGAACATTATATTAGAGAGCTTAAGCAAGTCGCAGATATTTATGTGAAAACAGATACAGCAGAGATTGCCATCGAGATTCAGTGTTCAACCATACCGATTTCAGATATAGTGCAACGCACTCGAGGTTATCATCGACGGAGGATTACCCCCTTCTGGATCCTGACCCAGCCCCTTAAGTCCAAAAAGCTCCTGAATCTAACGTCCTTCCAACAAGCTTTTATCCGATACTCTCCATCATTGGATTATTTTCTCCTTCAGTTTCTCCCGGATAGAAGCATCTTTCAACTATACACCCATCTCCTTCCGGTATCAGGTACGGCATTTATGAGTGGAGCGCCCATCACCATCCCCGTTTCTGAGTTCACACTTCCTCCTTCCATTCCGAATGAACCGGTTCATCCTCCCTACTCTTTATCTAAATGGAACGATTTTAGAACCAAGTGGATATACAATAAAATTCATTATAAGAAGGCGAGAACAGATGTATTCTTAAGGGAAGTGTACGAGGAAGGGGATACGTTTTTGTATTTGCCCCTGTATATCGGCCTTCCTGTCATTCCCCATGGCATTCATATCAGAAATCACGAAGTAGAGTGGCAATATTATGTATGGAAAGATTGTTTGAAAAAAGACCGTCTTTTCTCAGTGGAGAGTGTGTGCAAAGCGTTAAATGGGAGACTCATCAAAGGACATATCGAGCTCCGTTCCTTTCCTCTCCTAAAAAGCGAAGAAGTGATAAAGATTATCGCAAGCGGGTATTTAAGATTACTTGAAGAGGTGCAGGTTCTCAGAAAAATAAATGATGCTTTTCAACTCACTGAACCCTGGAGCTGCCCGGATCATTTTTCAGCCTTCGAACAGCATAGGCATGATTTTTTTCCTAAAAGGAAGCATATATTAAAAAAGCTGTAACAAAGATTGTATTGTTGCAGGAAATTGGTAGATGAGAGAGAATGTAACTATAAGGAATTTTCTGTAGATTTCAGAATGGAGGATGTATATGTCAAAAGATACAGCTATTAAAAGTCTGCCTGGAAGAAAAGAGGTAGATGAAACGTTAACGTGGAGATTGGAAGATATTTTCAAAAGTGATGAAGCATGGGAGAAAGAATATAAAGAAATCAAAGGAATGTCAAAGGGAGCAGACGAATTTAAGGGAACACTGGGTGATAGTGCAGATCAGCTTTATAAAGCATTTGCCTTCCAGGATGAAATAATGGAACGTATGGGGAAGGTGTATACATATTCTCATATGCGCTATGACCAGGATACGACCAATTCCTATTATCAGGGTCTCGATGACCGTGCCAAAAGTCTTTATACCCAGTTAGGAAGCAAGTTTGCTTATTTGGTGCCGGAAGTTCTATCGATTGACGAAGAGAAGCTGAATGGTTTCCTTGAGGAGAAGGATGAACTGAAGAAGTATAAGCACGCTTTAGAGGAAATCAACCTTCAGCGTCCACATGTTCTCTCCGCTGAAGAAGAAGCGCTGCTGGCCCAGGCATCTGAAGTGTTCAGTGCTGCAAGTAATAC
This sequence comes from Rossellomorea sp. QJM3NY_18, assembly GCF_056173145.1. NCBI lineage: Bacteria > Bacillati > Bacillota > Bacilli > Caryophanales > Bacillaceae > Rossellomorea > Rossellomorea sp. QJM3NY_18. Next base: position 1,504,107 of record NZ_CM149659.1, read on the forward strand.
ATTCGGCATGCTGAATAACGCGGACCTTGAGTTTCCGAGCATCAAAGATGAAAATGGGGAAGAAGTGGACATTACACATGGTCGTTTTATCCGATTCCTGGAGAGCAGTGATCGCCGTGTCCGGAAAGATGCCTTTAAAAAGGTGTATGAAACGTACGGGAAATTTGAAAACACATTCGCCTCTACATTAAGCGGAGCGGTGAAGAAAGACAATTTCATCGCCAACGTCAGACATTACGATTCGGCGAGACATGCGGCATTATCGAATAACAATATTCCGGAAGAAGTGTATGATAACCTTGTTGATACAGTGAATAAAAACCTTCATCTTCTTCAGCGTTATGTGAAGCTTCGGAAGAAAGTGCTGGGTCTGGATGAGGTTCATATGTATGATCTCTATACTCCACTCGTGAAGGAAGTCAAAATGGATATAAGCTATGACGAAGCACAGAACATGATCCTCGATGGATTAAAGCCACTCGGTGAGGAGTATGCCAATGTGCTGAAAATGGGCTTTGAAAATCGCTGGGTGGACGTAGTCGAAAATAAAGGTAAGAGAAGTGGTGCCTACTCATCAGGGGCATATGGCACCAATCCTTATATCCTTATGAATTGGCAGGATAATGTAAATAATCTGTTCACCCTTGCCCATGAATTCGGTCACAGTGTCCATAGTTACTATACCCGCAGCTCCCAACCATACACGTACGGTCATTATTCCATCTTTGTGGCAGAAGTCGCTTCCACTTGCAATGAAGCATTACTAAATGATTACCTGTTGAATACGATCGATGATGAGAAGAAAAGGTTGTATCTGTTGAATCATTATCTTGAAGGATTCAGAGGGACTGTTTTCCGTCAGACGATGTTTGCTGAATTCGAGCATCTTATCCATAAGAAAGCCCAGGAAGGAGAGGCCTTGACTTCAGAGTTCTTAACTAAACAGTATTATGAACTGAATAAGAAATATTTCGGGGAAGAAATTTCGATTGATGAAGAGATTGGACTGGAATGGGCCCGTATTCCACATTTCTATTACAATTATTATGTATACCAATATGCAACAGGCTTCTCGGCAGCAACGGCCCTTAGTCAACAGATCCTGGAAGAAGGGGAGCCTGCAGTGGAACGCTACATCGATTTCCTTAAAGCTGGAAGCTCCGATTACCCGATTGAAGTGTTGAAAAAAGCAGGAGTGGATGTGACAACATCCAAACCGGTGGAAGATGCTTGTAAAGTCTTTGAAGAAAAGCTGAATGAAATGGAAGAACTGCTTGAGAAGTTGCAATAATAAAGAACACTACGGAACCAAACACCCCTCCTGAAGGGTTACCTTTAGGAGGGGTGTTTTTAATTTGGCATATTTGATCATATAGGTCCGACCCTCATTTATTTCATCGATTTGAAGCCCTTGAAGCGGTTACGGTTTCCGAGGGAGTGGAAGAAGAGGAGGAGTGAGAGAAAGAGGATGGGTGATGTGATATAAACAGGTACCAGGTGCATAAGGCCAAGGATATTTATGAAGAAGCTGATTACGATCAGTAAAAGGAGGATTCCATATTTCATTTTTGCGAGCATAGTCATTCCCTCCGTAAGTTGTCTTATAACCATGTATATGAAGGGGAAATGGAGAACATGTTTCGATTTTGACAATATTGTGAAATACCATACAAACAACTTGCCAATACAAGTGGATACATGATATATTATCAGTGTGAAGTTGATCACAAGCAAACATATACCCCTTTGTTTGACCGTGAAAAATTTCTCCCATCCCCTTTGTTCGTATTGAAAAACCGATGTTGGAAACAACATCGGCTTTTCTTGTTTATAGGGATGTTTAATTATTTTAAAATAATTATTGACTGATATATTTCCAAAAGGTTCCGTGCTTTGCAGGGAGCTTTTTTACTTTTTGCTGAAGTGTCCATTTCTTCATTTGTCTCTCTACCTCTTCTACCGATAGATCGTACACAACCGCTATTTCCTTCGATGCGACAACCCGATAATACTTCATGAATACATCCAGTGGAGGCAACGGTTGCTTTTCTGGCTTTGTTGCAAGCATTTCTTCAATGATGTGTACGTATACCTCATAGGAATACAATCCTGTAATCTTTAATCCCTCATCTTCAATATTCTCATTGAAGAAGACAAGCGTCGGAATTTCCTCAACTTCCATTTCAGACGTGATCTTGACATCACATTGAAATGCTTTGGAAGCGGAAGAAGAGTTGATATCGTTCATGAATTCAGTTAGATCAAGCTTGGCTGCCTGTGCGCACTCCTTCAGTACCTCGATATTGGAGATGTCTTGCTTTTGAAGGAATAACCGCTCTTGTAAAAAACGTAAAAAGCGGATCCCCGAGTGCTTTCCTTGAAGTTCTGCCGCTTTAATGGCGAATGAAGCGAGATAGGGTGAATCAATCGGATTCTCAATCCACAGGCTCCCGTCACAGGACATGCCGGAGCGACTCGCTGTTTTATCCCATTGCTGTGCCAGATCTTCCTGCTTCCTTTTCGTCGCAAGGTTTAAGGAGGCGAGCTGTCCGCTTAAAATATAGCGGATCCGGAAGTATTGTCCATACTCAATGTGCAATTTCTTTAGGATTGGTTCAAGCGCCCAGCATTCCGGGCAAAGAGGGTCAACAAACATATATATTTCCAGAGGTTTCTTGTCACGCCCACACCCTTTAAGGTGATGCCAGCTATTTGTTCTAGTCAATGGAAGAACCCTTGGGTGTTTCAGTATTTACCATATGATGGGCGGTTAATACGAGTCTGTGAAAAAAGTCATCCCTTACAGGACCCTCTAGGTTGACCTCATCCATTGCTTCATGCATACAACTTAACCAAGCCTTAGCCCGTGACTCTGTGATGGGAAAGGGGAGGTGCCTTGCACGCAGCATGGGGTGTCCGTGTTCTTCTGTATAAAGAGCCGGTCCACCTAAATATTGAGTTAGGAATTGTTTCTGTTTACGAGCTGTCTCGGTTAAATCACCCGGAAAAATCGGTGCTAACTCGGGATGATTTGATACTCTATTATAAAAGGCTTCAACGAGCATGGAGAGTTTCTTTTCGCCGATAAGATTATAAGGCATTTGTGGTTTCTCGACCATAAGAATGACTCCTTTTTCCTTAGATTGTATGTTTATTCTAGCAAGCATTCTTTCATATCTCAAACAAATCGCCTTACATCAACTGATTATTCCTAAATTAGTGTAGCCTGTTATTTTCACTCTATCCCCAAATTCCATGAAATAGTGGGAATTATGGCTGAAGAGTCAATAAGGGTCGATTGGACCATCTGTGTGATCTACACCGTTTCCCTCACCATCTTAAAGAGATACCGTGACAGAGCTTACTAGTAAAAACATTAATAAATATGGATCTTATTATCACACGGTTCAAAAAGATGTTTTATCGATGTGTATGCTGGTTGATTTGCCCCTCATTCCCATAAAGTTGATTGGAGCGGAAGGTGCTCGACTCCTGCGGGAAACGCTGGACAGGTGAGACCCCGCAGGCGAAGCCGAGGAGGCTCACCGCCAGCCCCGCGGAAAGCGAGCACCTGCAGCGGAAATCAACCACCACTTGCTACTTTAGCAATAATGAATACTGATAATACTAACAAAAGAGACTATAAAAAAGCTGGCCACGAAATGAGCGGCCAGCTTTATGAATGATGAGGGGATCGTTAGGCGAAATAGCGATCCGTTACTTTTTTGACATAGGACGTGGTTTCTTTGAACGGTGGGATACCGTTGTATTTATCCACATTTCCGGGACCTGCATTATAGGCTGCCAGTGCAAGGTGGATGTCCCCATTGTACTTATCGAGCATTTGCTTTAGATATTTTGTACCGGCAAATACATTCTCTTCGGCATCGAATATGTTGTTGACCCCAAGCCCCCGTGCGGTGCTCGGCATGAGCTGCATCAATCCTGTGGCGCCTGCAGGGCTGACGGCATCCGGGTTGAAATTGGACTCTTGTTTAATGACGGCTTGAATCAATTTTTTGGGCATGCCGAAGTGATCGGCTGCACGGGTGATGATTTCATCGATTTCATGAGGGGCATTACTGTTCGCCTTGTTTAGAGCAGAAAGGGGGTGGGTGTTTATAGGAGCCGACATGGCGGATCGGGACAGAAGGGCTCCATTCACGGCTCCAAGTGTTTGATTCAAATCTATATTTTGTTGGCTTGGTTGCAGGGCTTGAGTTAATAATTGTTGAAACAAATCATTCGATTGACCGGCTGTACCCTGGATAGAAGATACTGACCCCAGATTGTTCAAGGCTTGAAGCTGCATCATCGTTTTCAACTGTTGAACATTCATATGTTTGACTCCCCTTTAATAAAACGCTTATTCCTATTCTATATCGGTCATGATCGGTCCTGCTTTAATTTTTCCAAGTAAAAACGTTTGATTTTATTATCTGTCTGACGAATTGGAATCTGATGCTGTTCGAGTAATTCTAAGAATATCGCTTCACCTGATGTACGTTCTTTCACTTCATATTCGAGCTCATAATCTTCTTTTTGAAGGTAAGAGCTTTGGTCAAAGACAAGCAGTCCGTCCCTATAAGGAATTTCCGCCCTGCTGGTTGAGAGTGTTCCGAAGTGTTGCAGGGATTCATAAGAGATGGAAAGGGAATTCAGCACATCTCTGACTTCTCCTTCTGGAAATATACCTTTTTTTAAAAGTGAGTCTGATTGATTTTTAGATAAGGGTTGATTCGTCTCCAGGAGATCTTCTTTTAACGGGGTCTTTAATGTTAACGTATGCGTCCCATTTTTCTCGCGGATCCGAAGAGCAGACTGCTTCTCCTTTAACTCATAATCCGGTGTATCGAAATAATGATTATCCTGAGAAATGAAATCTTCCTCATTTATATGAAAATGTGAGATCAAGCGGGTGAATTCATCTTCTGTTAAGAGATTCTTAAATTCAATTTCAATTTCCTGTGCCATCACAAGCATCCTTTCCTTGCATACTGCCTCTATTATCTCTTTAATAAAAGGGAACTTCAATATTTAGATGAAATGGTTTTCTTATGTTAAAATGATACTGATTGTTTAATGGAAGGATGAAGAAAAGCATGAGGAAAATTATTCAATTTAACCACACAACATATGAAAAAGGAACATTATACTTACATACGGACCAGTCTGAGCTCCTAAAAGGTACAACGGCGGCAGGTCAGATCATTGCAGACTCCGATCGCTATGCTTTCGTATACTTAGCTGAAAATGAAGAGGAATATGTATACTTATATTTGGAAGAGTCAATCTGGCCGGAATTAAAAAATGCTCTTAAGGAAAAAGTGGCTGTCGTGGCTAAAAGTGAAAAGTATTCACTGGAATTAGTTCAATTCATAGAAGAACTTGATTATCTTATAGATAATATAGAAGGAAACGGGAACTACGGTGACGAAATGGTTAAAAAGGTAGAGAACGTATTTCTTGAAAAGTAGGCGTTTAGAGGTGAGGGGAATGAATCACTGGGAACAATTTTTGGCTCCCTACAAACAGGCGATTGATGAATTAAAGATTAAGCTTAAGGGGATGAGGGGAGAATATGAACTTCATAACACTCATTCCCCCATTGAATTCGTGACTGGCAGAGTTAAACCGATCGCGAGTATCCTTGATAAAGCCAATCAAAAAGGAATCAAGCTATCCAATATTGGAACAGAATTGCAGGACATCGCAGGATTAAGAATGATGTGTCAATTTGTAGAGGATATTCATGTGGTGGTGGAAAAGCTCCGCGTGCGCAAGGATTTTACAATTATTGAAGAAAGAGACTATGTGACCCATAAGAAACAAAGCGGATACCGTTCTTATCATGTCGTCATCGACTATCCGGTACAAACGATTCACGGTGAAAAGAACATCCTGGTGGAAATCCAAATCCGTACGCTTTCGATGAATTTCTGGGCGACGATCGAACATTCGTTGAATTATAAGTACAGTGGACAAATTCCTGAACAGATCCGTCATCGCCTGCAAAGTGCTGCCGAAGCGGCCTTCAGGCTGGATGAAGAAATGAGTTTGATCCGTGAAGAAATCCAGGAAGCCCAGGTCATTTTCACAAACAAAAAGGAAAAAGACCAGCGTGGCTCTGAACCTAAACAACAGTGACTTGAAGGGGGTAAATGAATGAAGTTCGCTATTACATCAAAAGGTGATTCAAAGTCCAATACACTGATGCATAAAATGAGAACGTATCTCCAGGATTTCAACCTGATCTATGATGATGATCAACCCGATATCGTCATTTCAGTCGGCGGGGACGGCACCCTTCTATATGCTTTTCACCGCTATAGATCGAGGCTTGATAAGACTGCATTCGTCGGTGTACATACGGGTCACCTCGGCTTTTATGCAGACTGGGTGCCTGAAGAAATTGAGAAACTTGTCATTGCCATCGCCAAGACACCATATCAGATCATTGAATATCCACTATTGGAAACGATTATCCGTTATCAGCATGGTGGAAAAGAAACCCGTTATCTTGCCTTGAATGAATCAACGGTCAAAAGTGTCGAAGGGACCCTGGTGATGGATGTGGAAATCCGGGGGCAGCATTTTGAACGGTTCAGGGGCGACGGATTATGCCTGTCCACTCCTTCAGGCAGTACTGCCTATAATAAGGCACTGGGAGGGGCGATCATTCATCCGTCCTTACCCGCCATCCAGTTCGCTGAAATGGCTTCCATCAATAATCGGGTATTCCGTACCATCGGATCCCCGCTCATATTACCTGCACATCATACATGCATGCTGAAGCCTGTGAATGGACCGGATTTCCTGGTGACGATTGATCACCTATCCCTCCTTCATAAAGATGTGAAAAGCATTCAATATCGTGTCGCAAATGAGAAAATTCGCTTCGCACGCTTCCGTCCTTTCCCGTTCTGGAAACGGGTGCATGATTCATTTGTAGCGGATGAATGAAGGGGAATGGTAAAGTGAAGGGATATTCGCTAAAGTGGTCCATCCCGTCTGGCTATGAAGGGAAGCTGATGAGAGAGTTTCTAATCGATCAGCATTTGTCAAAGCGTACATTGACGGCAGTCAAGTTTGACGGAGGAAGGATCACCATCAATGGAAAAGAAGAAAATGTCCGGTATCTTCTTACTACAGGAGATCATCTTGAGGTGAGATTTCCTGAAGAAAGAACAAGTGAAACATTGGTGGCAGAAAAAATCCCTCTCTCAATCGTTTACGAAGATGGTGATGTGCTCGTTGTGGACAAACCGTGGGGGATGAAAACGATCCCCACGAAAGAAGAGCCGACAGGAAGTCTTGCGAATGCCATATTGGGATATTTCAATCAACTGGACCTCGCTTCAACGGTACACATCGTTACCCGATTGGATAAAAACACATCGGGCCTGGTACTGGTGGCAAAACACCGCCACGTTCATCATCTCTTCAGCCTTCAGCAGAAGGGGAGGGAAATCAACCGGACATATGAAGCTTTTGCAGAAGGGGTTATGAATGGATCCGGTTCGATAGAAAAGCCGATCGGAAGGAAATCCGACAGCATCATTGAAAGAGAAGTGCGGTCAGATGGACAATATGCCCTGACCCATTACAGGGTGGAAGATCAGTTTCCTGAATTTGCCCACCTGGTGTTGAAACTGGAAACAGGCAGAACCCATCAGATCCGCGTTCATCTTTCCTTCTTAGGCCATCCTCTTGCAGGAGATGATTTATATGGAGGAAGTGTAAAACTGATAGGCAGACAGGCCCTTCATTGTACAAGACTGCACTTTTTCCATCCGATTATGAAAGAATGGATGAACTTGGAGTGCCCCTTGCCCGATGATATGAAGATGCTTCTAGATAGGCAGTAAGAGATCCCTTTCAGTTAGACTGAAGGGATCTCTTTTTATTCTTTTCGCCCACAAGAAAACTCATTCAACTTCACGAAACTTCTCCGCCACGAAAGGCATGCTTGATGCTACACTCACAACTTCCAGTTCAGGGTATCTAAATGCAGATAGCATTCCGCCAAACACAGCCCCCGTATCGATGTTGGCCGTTTTATTGATGAGGCGTGCTTCTTTCACTGGGGTGTGGCCGTATACGATCCATGCTTCGCCTTGATAGTCACGTGCCCACTCTTTTCTGACAGGCGTGCCGTCATCGTTCTTTTCTCCAGTTATGTCTCCGTAAAGGACGAAGGTTTTGACCCGGTTCGATTGTTTTCCGATCAGTTCTTTTTTGATGCCTGCATGGGCAATGATTAGCTTTCCTTTATCCAGTACATGGTATAGAGGGGATTGTTCATATAATTCGATGAACATATCCCGATAGCGATTTCTTTCCTTTTGCGGGAGGGCACCCAGTTCTGCCACGGTTGTTTCGAGGCCGTGAAGGATTTTTACGTTGTTTCCTAAGAAATAACGGTAAAGCTTGTTGCAATGGTTCCCGGGGACATAATAAACAGTATCTTTTTGAAAGAGGGCGTATACTGTTGCAATGGTCTCCAGGGAGTGATGTCCCCGATCAGTCAGGTCTCCCACAAAACCAAGTTTCCTTCCACCAGTGTGAACAGGTAGGCCGCTGCCCCATTCATACCCAAGCTTCCTCGTCAACTTTCTAAATTCAGTAAAACAGCCATGAACATCACCGATAATATCAATTTTCATCATAATCCGACTCCCTTACCTGCCTTTTTCCTTTTCTTTTCCCGTATTTTATGACATATTAATGATTCAGCAATCCCTGCATTCATTATTCGTCAGGCATTAGTATGACATATTAAAGCAAAGGAATACATAGATGGTTATGATTTCATAAGAGACAATTGTGTTGAGATTTGCTAGTATTATTACGACTATATTCAATGAAGTTATGAAGGAGGGTGTATTGGATGTCTGAGGTAACTCAAGAACAGGAGAATGACAGAGATAAGCAGGAAAAGGAAATGTATGATGAAGACCTTCTCATCAGAGCCCTTCAGGAAGAAGATCTGGATTTATTTCGTTCAGAATTTGTTCAATTACACTCTTATGATCAAGCAAAATTTTTCTCTAAAATAGATGAAGACCTACGAAGCCGGTTGTATCATTATCTTTCACCGGAAGAAATGGCGGATCTTTTTGAAAGTCTGGATATAGATGAAGAAGATTATCAGGATATCTTAGCGGAAATGAATCCTACATACGCAGCAGAAATGCTTTCTAATATGTATGCCGATGACGCAGTGGATGTATTGAATGAACTGGATAAAGATCAGGTTGTCAGTTATTTGACGATCATGAATGATGAATCGGCTAAAGAGATTAAAGAGTTACTGCATTATGAAGAATACACAGCTGGTAGTATCATGACCACCGAGTTCGTGGCCATTTCAAAGAATCAGACGGTCAGGTCTGCCATGTATATATTGAAAAATGAAGCACCGAATGCGGAAACGATTTACTATATCTATGTGGTGGATGATGATAAAAAGCTTGTAGGGGTTATTTCCCTTAGAGATTTGATCATCAGCCATGATGATGTGATGATCGGTGAAATTATGAGTGGCCGGGTCATGTCTGTCGGAGTCAGCGAAGACCAGGAAGCTGTCGCACGGCAGATGAAGGATTACGACTTCCTTGCCTTGCCCGTTGTTGATTTTCAACATCATCTGCTTGGAATCATTACGGTAGATGACATCATGGACGTCATGGAAGAAGAGGCGTCCGATGACTACTCTAAACTTGCCGGTATCGCCGATTTGGATTCCATAGACAGAAGCCCTATAAATGCGGCCAAGAAGCGTCTCCCTTGGCTCATCGCCTTACTATTCCTCGGAATGTTCACCGCAAGCCTCATCGGCAGGTTTGAAGATACATTGGATAAAGTGGCCATCCTTGCCGTGTTCATCCCATTGATTGCCGGAATGGCAGGGAATACTGGAACTCAGGCACTCGCCGTTGCCGTAAGGGGGATCGCGACAGGGGATCTGGAAAAGGAAAATAAGATGTCCCTGGTCTTCCGTGAAGCGGGAACAGGACTGATTACCGGGACGACTTGCGGGATTGTGGTCAGCATCATTGTATACGTGTGGAAAGGCGAATTTTTTTTAGGGATCCTTGTCGGCGTCTCCGTATTGATTTCACTATTCGTTGCTACTCTCGCAGGTACATTAGTGCCCCTCATGATGCACAAGCTTAAAGTGGATCCGGCCGTCGCTTCCGGTCCTTTTATCACGACGATCAATGATATCATCAGTACTTTAATATATCTTGGCTTAGCGACAATGTTTATGAATTACCTAATATAGAAAGAAGAGGGGGAAATATGAATGGAACAACATGCATCTGTTGCATCCCTTGTGATCGTGATCATGGTAGCTTTTTTAACTCCCATTTTGCTGCATCGATTCAAGTTGAATTTCATCCCTGTCGTCATTGCGGAGATTATCATGGGATTGGTTATAGGAAAGAGCGGGTTTAATCTCGTCCAGCAGGACATGTGGCTTGAGACACTTTCTACCCTTGGGTTCATCTTCCTCATGTTCTTAAGTGGTGTTGAAATTGATTTCACGGCTTTTTCAGGCGGGAAAAAGAAAAAAGAGCTTTTGCCGAGTGGTAAAGAAGAACCAAACCGCTTGAAATTGGCGATTATCATTTTTATCGGTATTTTCTTTGTATCATTGGGACTGTCTTATCTGTTTGTCATGTTTGGACTCATTGACAATGCGTTCTTGATGACATTGATCATCTCCACGATATCCCTTGGTGTCGTGGTTCCTACACTGAAAGAGGCACATATCACGAAAAGTGCCATCGGACAGATCATTCTGCTGGTAGCGGTCATCGCAGACCTGGTGACCATGATCTTACTGGCTGTGTTCGTTTCTCTTTATGGAGAAGGACACGGGAATATGTGGCTTCTTCTGATCCTCTTTGGTGTTGGTCTGCTATTATACTTCCTCGCCAAGAGGCTGAAAAATAACCCTTTCATCAGAAGTCTATCGACCGGGACCGTCCAAATCGGAACACGTGCGGTCTTCACCTTGATCATATTACTGGTGGCCGTGTCAGAGACGGTGGGTGCCGAGAACATTCTGGGAGCTTTCCTTGCCGGTGTACTCGTATCTTTACTTGCACCGAATCAGGAGATGGTTCATAAGCTTGATTCATTTGGATATGGATTTTTAATCCCGATTTTTTTCGTGATGGTCGGTGTAGAGCTGGACCTTGGGTCACTACTGAGTGACAAGAAAATGCTTTTACTCATTCCATTACTGGTTCTCGCTTTCCTCATTTCGAAGATCATCCCGGTATATTTATTGAGATACTGGTATGATACGAAGACGACGATCGCTTCAGCATTTCTCCTAACGTCAACTTTGTCGTTGGTGATTGCTGCTGCAAAAATCGCAGAAAGAATTGAAATTATCACCCCTCAAATGAGTGGCACGCTCATTCTGGTGGCCGTGATTACATGTATCATCACACCTATCATCTTTAAGAAGCTTTTCCCTCGGGAAAGTGCAAAAGAGAAGAAGCTGAAAATTACGTTCCTGGGTGCCAATCAGTTAACCATGCCCGTTTCAAGGGAGCTTCAATCCTCCTTGTACGAACCCGTCCTGTATCATACGAAACAGGATAAATCAGATCGGAGCATCGCTGATTCACTGTTCGATATCCATGAAATCGATGATTATGATCTCGATACACTTGAAGAGAAGGAAATCTTTGAATCGGATATCCTTGTGATTTCAACTGGGGATGAAGAGGTGAATGCAACACTGGCAGTGACGGCAAAAGAGTATGGAGTAGGTCGCGTTATCGTAAGGGTGGAGAGCCCTGATCTGCATGAAAGCCTTCGTGAACAAGATATTGAAGTATATTCTGTATTCCTATCAACGAAAGCTTTATTAAGGGCGCTCATTGAATCACCTTCCGTCATGAACATCCTGACCAATCAGGAAACATCCCTGTATGAAATCCGCATGTTGAACAGTCAGTTTGAAGGAATGACACTCCGGAAATTCCCATTCACGGGAGATGTTATCTTCGTCCGGATCTTCAGAGGGAAGGACTCCATCGTTCCCCATGGGGATACAGAACTTCACATGAATGACCGCCTGATAGTCACTGGTACAAAAGAATACGTCGATGAACTCAAACGAGAGCTCGAATTCTGTGAATACTGCTAACATGAAACCTGCTTCCCAAGAAACATTTTTCTTGGGAAGTTTTCACTTTATAAAGGAGTATCATGACCTCATCCCTAATAGATAATGTAAGGTAAGAAGGAGGAAAAGAATATGTGGGAAACCAAGATTGTGGAGATTCGAAAAAAGGTAAAGGAAAGTATAGAGGGTTTGCCTTATGAAAAACTGAATCAAAAACCTTCTCAAGAGGAATGGACCATTGCACAAATTGTTCTTCATCTGGCCGGAGCGGAAACGCGTTTTTTGACTTTGGCCAATGATTCTGCAAAAAGTGGAGGGGGTAGAAGCGAATCCGATGTAGATCTATCTGTATTTGATGATCCATCACAAAAACTGATAGCACCCATCGAGCCTTCCAGTGATCCTCAGAAAATGGACGATTTGATGAAAGCATTGGACGAGTCACGTTCTCTCACCACACACTTTCTGGAGAAATACACGAAAGAAGGCTTGAATCGTCAATCCATGAACCATCACCGATTTGGAGACATGCCGATATGGCAAGTACTTGAGCTTCTCGGGAAACATGAACAGAGGCATCTCGTGCAAATGGAAGATGTGAAAAAGAGAATAACATAGAAATTCTCTTTTCTTTTATAGTAGAGTGCGGTAGAATTAGTAGCAGGTACTAATAACATGTATTAATTAGGAGGATAATAATGACTCTTTCATTAAAAGGTAAAACATATGTGGTAATGGGGGTGGCGAATAAGCGCAGTATCGCGTGGGGTATCGCCCGTTCGCTGCATCAATCAGGTGCACGTTTAATTTTTACATATGCAGGGGAGCGTTTTGAAAAAGGTGTCAGGGATTTAGCCGGAACACTGGAAGGCGGGGAAGATTCACTCATACTTCCATGTGATGTGACGAATGATGAAGACATCGAAAAATGTTTTGCCACTATTAAAGAAGAAGTGGGAACCATTCATGGTCTGGCTCACTGTATTGCCTTTGCCAATAAAGAAGAGCTTGCCGGAGATTATATGAATACGACGAGAGACGGCTTCCTGCTTGCTCACAATATCAGCTCATATTCGCTGACTGCAGTGGCAAAAGTGGCTAAGGACCTTATGACTGAAGGTGGAAGCATCGTGAGCATGACGTACCTGGGCGGAGAACGAGTCATGCAGAACTATAATGTCATGGGAGTGGCAAAAGCTTCTCTTGAAGCGAGTGTGAAATATCTTGCGAGCGATCTTGGAAAACACGGTATCCGCGTGAACGCCATTTCTGCAGGTCCGATTCGTACCCTGTCAGCCAAAGGTGTCGGGGACTTCAATAGCATCCTGAAAGAAATCGAAGAGCGTGCTCCCCTTCGCCGCAATACGACACAGGAAGAGGTCGGAGATACGGCAGTATTCCTTTTCAGTGATTACTCAAGAGGAATTACTGGAGAGAACCTTCATGTAGATTCAGGCTATCACGTACTGGGATAATTTTAGAAAAAACGGCTGTGGGATAAGATTCCCTCAGCCGTTTTTTTATATTCCATAAACATGAAACCCCTGGGCGCTTTCTGCATACATATAAAAGTGGAGATCAATTAGGAGGTGTCTTAATGAGAAAAGAGAAAAAAGCGGGGAGAGAACCCTTGCTGTATATAAACCAGCCGAGATTAGAAGAAGTGAAGGGCAATATGCAAGTTACTTACCGCTCAGTCAAGAAAACCAACCAGGCTGAGAGTAGTAAAAGTAATAAGATACCAGACCTGGAAACACCATTGAGCCAAGGGGTGCAAGAAGATAAATATGTTGATGAGAAGTTATTCTTGGACCAGGAGGAGCACCTGGAAGAACCAAATGTCCAACCGGTCCCACAACTCCCTGAACGGAAGACGTCCGCTTCTGCGTTCAGGAAATTAAAGCCATTCCGAGAATTGTCCATAGAAGAGAAATTAGACTACATTTCTGAAAGTATTTCCGGCAAAGTACCCTTTCCGTGTGAGTTTGCTAATGGTCAGGTGGCTGTGAAAGGAGTCATTGTGGAGGAAACGGGGGATGATATCACTATCAAAAGCTTTCACGGCGAAGAAGTGAAAATGAGGAAGAATGAGATACAATCCATCAAGATGATCGGGCTGCAATAAAAAAGGAGCCAGGCGGGATACCCGACTGGCTTCTTTCATCTGAAATGTTGATTAGTCTTCGCATTCAAGGAATACGTGTACGTCTTTGATACATTGAATCGCACAGAAGCAATCAAGGTCAACTGTGATACATTCGCCGGTGAATACCCATTCAGTGTTAGTGCCCATAGTTTCCATATCAGACCCGGATCCGGATCTAGAACCAGAACCAGAACCATCAGCATAGTCAGGCTTTAACACTTGAAGAGTCGCACAGCAGTTATCGAATACTTCCTTTACACGGAAAAATGGTGATTTCCAAGGGCATCCCTTGATATGCGCTTTAAACGTATCACCGTTTTTAAGATACAACTTGAAGATGCGAGTATTCAAGCGGTTAGTAGGACTTACCATTGAACCAAGTGGCTCAAGGAAACAATCATTTTTACAATCGTTACACTCTTGATTTGCTTCGTCTTGAATATCTTTAATAGCACGGACGGCTTGACATACGCAACCACGATTTTTTGAACTATTGTCTTTATCTCTTCCGCAACCCATATAGAAGTTCCTCCTTAAAATGAATTTCATTTACATTACTAACATATTGTCATGTAGGCAATTAGGTAACGGACATCTGCCCTCTTTTGTAAATTTGGGCTTGTATAATTTGTGAATTGAAGGGAGTCTTTCCATTGCAACTTACGTTTATTGAACTGATCGCACTTGGCTTAGCCATCTTCCGGTTGACCCATCTCATTGTCTTCGATAAAATCACTGAGTTCTTAAGGGCTCCATTTTTCGATGAATATGTTGAAGTGGAAGAGAACGGGGAAGAGGCGATTTATCTCTCTCCTAAAAAAAGTGGTTTAAAAGGGTTTATCGGAGAGTTATTGTCTTGTTATTGGTGTACGGGAATATGGGTATCCGGTTTTCTATATGGAGGTTATTTCTTTTTACCCTTGTACTTCGTTCCACTCATCACGCTTTTAGCCGTTGCGGGAATCGCTGCCCTGCTGGAAGCTCGAGTACAAAGTTGGAAAACGGATTGAAGCTCTAGGTAATTAGTGGAAACAAGCTCAGGTTCCTTCACATATAATAAAAAGGGAAACAGGATAAAGGAGGAAATAAAAAGTGAAGAAAACCTCTGCAAATACACAGAAACAAGGAAACTCATCCACTAAGAAAAAAGGGTGCGGTTGCGGATCAAAAGTAAAAAAAAGCTAAGGCTGCTCAATTGGGCAGTCTTTTTTTTTCATAAAAAACGACTTTATGAAAAAAATAAAGGTGAGTACAAACAAAAGAGGGATCTGTCATGAATAAAAAAAGGATCATCATTCCACTTTCATTATGCGTATTGATTGGATGTGCGAATAAGGAAGATGGAAGCGATAGTAAAATTGCACTGATGAAGAAAACCAACCCGCCACCCATTGAACTAGTAGACAATCCAGAGACTGACAGTTACGGTCATACCATCAAAAGGGAAATTTCCAAAATGAAGGAGCTTTACGATGTCGCTGTCATCCAGGGAAAGAAAGAAACGCTCGTTGTTTACAAGGTGAAGCACTTGCACAGATTTAAAATGAAAAGTATCGAAAAGAAAATGGATCGCTATTTGGAAGATAAATATCCTGAGGAAGATTTTATATTGTCCAGTGACTATAAAATCTTCCTCGAAACCATCCGCTTAAAAGAAAGACTGAAAAAAGGGTCAATCTCAAAAAAGGATGCTGAAAACAGATTTCGTGATATCGTGAATTTGCAAAAAGAGAAAACGTAGGAGGAATGTTTCGTGGGGAAAACACCAAAAACACCCGAACAAAAGAAGTACGAGCAGTTAGAAAAGCAATATGAAACGAAGCGGCCCCTACTGAAAAATGTCATTAAAGCATTCTTTGTGGGAGGCTTCATCTGTTTAATCGGACAGGCGGTAACGTATATGTACATTTATTATTTCAACTTCACTGAGCAGACTGCAGGGAACCCTACAGTTGCGACGATGGTCTTTCTCGCCATGCTTCTGACGGGTTTCGGGGTGTATGACCACATCGGCCAATTTGCAGGGGCAGGAAGTGCCGTCCCTGTCACAGGCTTCGGGAACGCCGTGATTTCTGCCGCCATTGAGCATAGAACAGAAGGGCTCGTCCTCGGAGTTGGAGGGAATATTTTCAAACTGGCAGGCTCTGTCATTGTATTCGGGGTATTTTCAGCCTTTGTCGTGGCTTTAATCAAGACCATCTTAATCCAGCTGGGGGTGATCTGATGCTGCAGGGTACACGTTCGTGGATATTTCCTGGAAACCCGGCCATCCTTTCAACCGGTGTCGTCGGTGGGCCATTTGAGAAAAAAGGAAACCTCACAGCAGATTTTGATCAATTTTACGATGATGTATGGATGGGGCAGGGGACGTACGAAAAAGCCAACCGGACTCTAATTGAGGACGCCGTTCAGATCGCTCTCGAAAAACAATCTCTGCAAAAAAGCGATATTCAATTCTTTTTGACCGGTGATCTGATCAATCAAATCACCCCTTCAAGTTTTGCGGCAAGAACCAATGGAATTCCCTATTTCGGATTGTTCGGTGCGTGCTCCACATCAATGGAGGGTCTCGCACTTTCTGCCTTTTTAGTGAATTATCATGGAGCCCGTCATGTGGTTACAGGTGCTTCCAGTCACAACTCGGCAACGGAAAAACAATTCCGTTACCCTACTGAATATGGTGGCCAGAAACCTCCGACGGCCCAATGGACGGTTACGGGTGCCGGCTATGCTGTGATTGGAGAAGGGACATCCGTCTCTATGCCGACTCCGAGAGTGACATCTGCAACAATCGGGAAGGTGGTGGATATGGGGTTGAAGGACCCATTTAATATGGGTGGCGCCATGGCCCCGGCAGCTGTAGATACGATTGTTGGTCATTTTCAGGATCTGGGAAGGGACCCCTCATACTATGACCTCATTATTACAGGGGATCTTGCCACAATTGGAAGGCAGACGGCTGTAGAAATGTTGAAACAAAAGGGATTCACCCTGCCTGATCATCTATTTAAAGATTGCGGGATGCTGATTTACGGTGAAAACCAGCCGGTTCAATCAGGAGCAAGTGGGCCGGGATGTTCAGCCACCGTACTTTACGGTCATTTATTGAACGAAATGAAAAAAGGAACGTATAAACGCATTTTAGTCATAGCGACTGGCGCGTTGTTATCACCCCTGACATTTCAACAAGGTGAGTCGATTCCCTGTATCGCTCATGCGGTGTCGATTGAATATATGTAGTTCTGAAAGGAGGAAACCAAGTGTTAGCGATGTTTTTTTGGGCCTTTACAATAGGTGGAATCATCTGTGTGATCGGTCAATTATTGTTTGATGTGGCGAAACTGACCCCGGCGCACACATTAAGTCTGCTGGTAGTCTCGGGAGCCATCCTTTCAGGCTTCGGATTATACGAGCCCCTTATCGATTTTGCCGGGGCGGGAGCGACCATTCCCATTACGAGCTTCGGTAACGCACTCGTAAACGGGGCCATGCAGGAAGCCGGGGAACATGGATTGGTAGGCGTCCTTACCGGTATGTTCGAAGTCACAAGTTCCGGGATCTCATCCGCCATTATCTTCGGCTTTATTGGTGCGCTCCTGTTCAAACCGAAGGGATGATAGAGGTGAACCCATATGCCTGAATACTTACAGGTGGCACTAAGAAGTATATTTATCCTGCTTTCCCTGTTTGCGATCACCAAATTATTGGGGAAAAAACAGCTGTCGAAATTGTCCTTCTTCGAATATATCACTGGAATTACAGTTGGAAGCATTGCAGGGACCCTTTCAATGGATTTGAATCTGCCATTGAGTGAAGGGCTTATGAGTATCCTATTATGGTTTGCATTTCCCCTCCTGTTTTCCTTTCTGTCCTTGAAGAGTATTCGCTTCAGGAGGTTTGCTGAAGGCAAGCCTACGGTATTCATAAAGGATGGAAATATTGATGAAAAAGCTTTGAAGAAAGAGAAGTATTCCGTTGATGAAATGCTTGAACAATTACGGAAAAAGGATGTGTTCCGCGTTGCCGATGTGGAATTTGCGTCCCTTGACACAAACGGTGATTTAAGTGTTTTGTTGAAGAAAGAAAAACAACCCCTTGTCCGAGAAGATGTATTTGACATATCACAAAAATCCACTCCACCTCAAGCCGTCATCACAGATGGAAAAATCGATCAAAAAGCCCTCTCAGAAGTAGGTTTTCCTTTGGCATGGTTAGTTCGTGAGCTGTCTAAAAGAAAACTCAAGGTAGAATCCGTCTTTCTGGCACAATTGGATTCTGAAGGGAACCTGACCTTCGACCTGTTCGATTGGACAAACACACAATAAAATATCCAATAGCCCATACGTTCTCCTCTCTTTATTCATATGTTATAAGAGACTAAAGGTAAAAGAGAGGTGATATTTATGTACGGATATGGTTACGGTGGCTGTGGATATGGTGGCGGCTGTGGATATGGCGGCGGTTATGGCTCAACGTTTGTATTGATCGTTGTGCTTTTCATTCTCTTGATTATCGTAGGAGCAAGCTTCTGTTAGAAAGGGGTACAAAAGGCAGAATCCTCATTGGAGAGATTTTGTCTTTTTGTTTTGTTTATATATATACTTATCAAAAGAGTGACGTTTTGGTTGATTTCCGCTGCAGGTGCTCGCTTTTCGCGAGCACCTGCAGCGGAAATCAACTTACTTAAAGCATAATTTTAAACATGCCTAATATAAATATCTGCACATGCAAAGATTAAAAGCTGTCTTTCTTATACAAAAGTAGTAAGAGTAGAGAGTGACTTCTTTAGTAGAAGTCATTTTTCAAAAATTGCTTATGTCACTCCTGAGCTCTGTCACACTAATCTTGTTTGATGGTGAGGGGGAACTGCGTAGACTCCTGCGGAAAACGGGCGTGCCGAGACCCCGGAAGCGAAAGCTGAGGAGGCTCGGCCGTACGTCCGCGGAAAGCGGAGCGGTTCCCCTTGCCATCCCACCGTACACTGATAGACAGAGCCCGAGCAGACGATATGTCTGAAAACCAGCAACCCTTGCTTAAGCGGATTTTGTTTTAAGAAGGCTACATTCATCTTCAATTTTTATTTATTTTGGTATTCAATTCACGCTCCTGGTTTTTTTACATATGATGCTTATAGTTAAAAGGAGGCGTGATGGAAATGAATAATAACTTTTTTAAGAATTTAGAGAAGAAGACAGGCGTTAACATGAACGAAGTGTTAGAGCTTGCGAACTCTTTACAAAACGCAAATTTCAAAGATGAAGCTACGGTTAGAAGCGTCATCAAACGTGTATCTAAAATCGCCAATAAACCTGTAAACAAGGAAATGGAAGATAAAATTGTCCAATCGATCGTGAACGATGGAAAGCAATTGGACTTTGGAACAATCTCCAATATGTTAAACAAGGGAAAAAAATAAAAGAAAGAATAAACATCAAGGAGAATGGACATAAAAAACGTGCAACCACGTATTTTATGTTAATTCTTCTTTCTAATTTATAGGAAGGTTTCAGAGACAAAAAAGTAAGCTTGAGTAAGTTTTTAACAATCTGAAATTGGGTAAATAAAACCAAGGAGGTCATAAAAATGGGATACATTGCGCCGATTCCGCACTATCAATACAAACAATATCAGGAAAGAGAAATCAAGGTTGATAAAAACCACTTCAGCTTTTTCCCCGTGCAACCGATTAAACCACTGAAAAATAAATCACAAGCTCATCCGGAAGGAACAAGCGAACAAGTTCCACATTTCAATCAAGTAAAGGCTCCATACGAGAAACTAAGTAAATCATCCATCCCCTCCGCATTATTAGCAGAGCTCACAGGAAAAGGTACACACTTTAACGAATATGTGTAGTGAACCGATTCTATGGAGGTATTTGACTTGAAACTACAGAAATTCACAGAACATTGCTATGCATTTACCGGTGCGGTTACGATTGGTTATTGTGTAAAAGATGGAAAGGGGCTTTTAATCGATAGCGGATTGGACGATTCGGCTGTTAAGAAGGTGAAGAGGATATTGGACGGAGAGGGACTCCCCCTCGATTACTGCGTGATCACCCATGCCCACTCCGATCATTTTGGCGGTGCCCACTATCTTAAGAGTAAGTATGATATTCCGTTGTTTGCCCTGAAATTTGAAAAAGCCATCATCGAGAATTCCATTTTAGAACCCATCTATTTGTTCAATGGGGCTGTCCCTATAAATGACTTAAGGAATAAATTTCTTGAGGGACAGGCAGTCGAGGTGGATAGAGAATTATTTACGGGCGAAAACACCATTGGGCCGTTCACCTTCGACGTCATAAATTTACCAGGGCATTCACATAGTCAAGCAGGTCTCCTGGTTGATGATATCTTATATGCAGCAGACAGTTATTTTGGCAGTGAGACCCTGAAGAAGCATGTGATCCCCTTTATTGTGGATGCAGACCAAACACTGGAATCATTAGAAAAACTCCTTCACATTTCCTGTAAAGGAGCGATACCTGGTCATGGCCGATTCGAAGAAGACATCACTGAAACCGTGAAGGAGAATATCGAACTTCATGAGGAAAGAATGAACTCCCTTTTAAGTGTGGTAAATACAAGTCCTAACGGAAAGACAATCGATCACATCATGCGGGAATACTTGGAACTACATATGATCACCGTCTCGAATGTGGGGCAGTGGCTGCTATTCAGAACATCGGTCACAGCATATCTCACAAGTCTTGAACGGAAGGCACTCCTGTCATTTTTGATTCAAAACAATCAACTGCTCATTAAACCCCGTTAATACCCTTGAACCAACAAGGTTTTTCCCTCTTCCCATTCTGCGTAAAGTACATCCTTGGAGGAGTCGAAGCCTTGTTTTTTTATTTCTCTCAATAACCAACTATCTTCTTGTCCGGCAAGGGTTAAGTTATCATAGACAATTTCACCATCAACTATAAAGGCAAGAGGGAGGGTGGCAGCCTTGATGGGGAGTTGAAGATCCTGTCGTTGTACCATATCATATAGTGGCTTTCGAATGACGCTCAACGTTCCGTCTGATTCAAGAAGAGCGTATTCACATTCTCTTACAGAAAATACATCCTTTGCCCGAAGTAAATGCTGAAGTTGATTCAAATCCAGATGATTCTTTTTCAATTCATAAAAATTAATATGTCCTTTATTGATGATTAACGAAGGGGTACCCTCAAGCATATGTCGGAACCGCCTAGATTTTTGAGTGAAGTATTCAGTAATGAATATCAGGCTTCCCCAAATCGAAATGGCGGCGAGTATTTGGTAGACGGTTGTTTTCCCGTCATAAAGGGAGTTTCCCACGAGTTCACCAAGAATTAAAGCGGAAATGAAATCAAAGGCTGATATTTGGGTGATTTGTGTTTTTCCGAGGATTTTTGTCAAAATGAGTAGAGCAAAATATCCAACGATCAATTCGATGGCAATGGACTTGATTTCCATGATTTCCCCCCTTTTCCATACCTTTCACCATTATCGCCGGGAGTAGTTGTGAATATACGAAGGGATTAACAAAAAAGAACAGAGAATCCAAGCCTGAAACTGGACTCTCTGTTCTATTCAGATGGTTTTTTTCATTGTTTTATGAGGAATTCCGGCATCCAGGAATTCATCGGAAGTAACCTGATATCCTAATCCTTCGTAAAAAGGAATGGCATATGTTTGGGCATTTAATTTCAATTGTGATAATGGCTGCCTTTTCGCATATTCTTCAATGGCGAGCATCAATTCACGTCCGGCACCTTTTCCTCTGATGGATTTAAGGACGCAGATCCTTTCTACTTTTCCAACTCCATCTAGAATGCGAAACCGCCCGGCACCGACCGCTTTGTCCTCATCATAGAGAACGAAATGGGTGGAGTCGTTTTCATACTCATCGATTTCTTCTTCCAGAGGAACCTGCTGTTCCTCTACAAAGACGGTCTTTCGTATATAGAATACCTCTTGGATCTGCTGTTCTGACTTGGCAACTTCGACATTCACCGTTTACTGTTCCTTCCCTAATCGGAATGTTTCGTATACGGTCCAGGAACCGTTCTCCAGTTGATAAAGCAAATGGAAGCGGTCGATTGTTTCCTCATGATCGATGCCCAGCATGCTCAATGATCCAAAAATATCCGAATGTTCATCATTCGAAAGCTTCTGGGCGATCGTGATGTGAGGTACGAAAGCGAATTCCGGTTCGTCACCCATGAAGTTCTGATTATGCATGTCATCGTGCAACCCTTGTAGTTCAGGCTTTGATTCAACCTTGAAATAAATCACATTGTTTACAGGTTGAAAAGAACTTACTTTATACACCTTTAAATTGAATGGATCATATTTCTTTGAAATCACGGAAAGCTTTCCTGCGATATCTTTAATTTGATCGTCGTCTGCACTAAAGACATTTTTTAATGTCAAATGTGGCGGAACCAATGCGTAATGAGGATCATAGCGTTTCCTATAAGAGTTCGCGATATCTTGTAGCTTTTTCGATGGGAAAATGACTATACCATAATTCATTTTCTTCAATCCTCCTCTATTTTACTATCATTGTCATATGTATAGTATAGCAAATTTTTCAAAAATTTAATATAGGGCGAACGAAAGAGCAATGGGGTGATTCCTGAAGCTCACGGCTGTTCTGAGAGACAAGGGAGAGACCCTATGCCTTTTAGTTCAGCTAAAACATTAATTTCAATGCACGTTTTAAATCATGCTGCCAATGCTTCCATGTGTGATCCCCGTCAAATTCATCGTAAAAGGAGCTGAATCCCTTTTGATCGAATGTTTCATGAAGCTGTCGGTTTGGTTTCAGGAAGTCCTTTACTTTGCCATCTGTCGTTTTCACATCGGTTTCCTGCTTACCTATTATATGGTAAATGCTTAACAGATGAGGCTGTGTGAAGTCTTCCACGGCATCAAGGACTTTTTCGTCGACGAAAGGAGACTGAAGGAGGACCTTACCGAATGTGTTCGGGTATTTCAATGCGGTCATCAAAGACACGGTTGCACCCAATGAATCTCCGATCAGAGCCCGTCCCATCCCCATATGATACGTCGGATAATGTTCATCTAAATAGGGGACCAGTTCATGTGCCAGAAAGCGGATATATGCATCGTTTTCCTCACCGTGGGGATGATACTTCCGTCTGCGATCCTCTACGTCCCTGTATGGGACCCCCACTATGATCATATTTTCGATTTCCCTGTTTGAAAGCAATTCATCCGCGTGCCGCGGGATTCTCCCCAGCTGGAAGTAATCTTTGCCATCCTGTGCAATGAGCAGGGTGTATTTATAAAGGGGAGAGTAGGTTGCCGGTAAATAAACCAGCATCTTCATCTCTTCGTTTAATTCTTTGCTAAAGAGGTTTAATTCGGTTACAGTTCCTCTTGCAGTTGTCATCACGGTAGCCTCCTAAGATCAGTGTTAACGTTTACAGAAAGATTGTACCATAATCTCTTTCAGAATTCCCAAAAGCGGATTGCAATACGAAAATTCAAAAGAGTGTTATAATTTTTAGTAAATTCATGGCTGTTTAGAAAGGGGAATACCAATGAATAAACCTGTCCATTCAAGAGATGTTACGAAAGCTGCTTTAAAAAGATTGAAAGATCGGGGAGTGATGATAGAAGATATAGCTGAAATCGTCTTTGAAATGCAGTTTCCATATAATCTTGAGCTTACTATGGAAGATTGCATTGATAGTGTAAAGAGAGTCTTATTAAAAAGGGAGATTCAGCATGCCATCCTTGTCGGGGTGGAATTGGATCAGCTTGCTGAAGAGAAGAAGCTTTCTGAACCTCTTCAATCGATCGTGGAAACGGATGAGGGCTTGTTTGGAGTCGATGAGACCATCGCGCTGGGGGCTGCCCTTGGATATGGAAGCATAGCCGTGACCACTTTTGGTCATCTTGACAAAAATAAGATAGGCATCATCCGTGAATTGGATACGAAAAACGGAAAGGGTGTCCATACCTTTTTAGATGATATAGTAGCAAGCATCGCTGCAAATGCATCTTCAAGGATTGCCCATAGCTTGAGGGACCGTGAAGAGAATATTTCCGAAGAAGATAAGTTGAAGTTTGAGGACGAGGAACTAATCGGCTAATAGACAATCTGATATATAACAGCGGGGGACTGAAGAATGTGAATTCATCTTCAGTCCTTTTTGTGTGGACAAACATACGTCGCAGGTGAAATAGGATGTATTTCTTGTAAGTGTTTTATACATTCCTTATACATTAGCAGGTTCAGAATAGGGGGAACTTGTAGGACAAGGGCTGTGTATAAAAGGTTTTTTTATGAAAAATGTTTAAAGTTTATGTATTTGATTTGACAAGATTGTTACAGGCTGTGTTACAATTATTACGTTAACGTATAAAATTTAATAGGGGGAATTAGAATATGAAAAAACGCAGTTTGTTTCTAAGCACTGCACTACTTCTAGTTCTATCTGTCGTTCTTGCTGCATGTGGCGGCGGATCAGGTGGAGGTTCATCATCTGATGGTGAAGGTAACAAAGAGGTTGACTTCATTGGAATTGCTACAGGTGGAACAGGGGGTACATATTACCCGTTAGGCGGAACATTCGCTAAGATTATTGAAGATGAAACCGGAATCAAGTCTTCGGCATCTACTTCAGGTGCATCTGCTGAGAATATGGCCGCTGTGAAAGACGGCAAAACTGAAATCGCTTTTACGCAAACGGATATTGCATCTTACGCGTCAGAAGGTACAGAAATGTTCAAGGACAACAAAGTAGAGAACGCAAGAGGTATTGCGACTCTTTATCCAGAAACAATCCAGATCGTTACAACGAAGGATTCAGGTATCAAATCAGTTGAAGACCTTAAAGGAAAAGTCGTTTCTGTAGGTGAAGCTGGTTCTGGTACATTACTGAATGCCACTCAAATCCTCGAAATTCATGGCATCAAACTGGAAGATTTAAAAGCTCGTAATTTATCATTTGATGATTCAACGACAGGAATCCAGGATGGTACAATCGATGCGGCATTCATCACGTCTGGTACTCCGACTGGAGCAGTTGAAGGTTTGGCTGCAACGGAAGACATTGCGATCGTACCTGTTGAGTCAGGAAAAGTGAGTGAGCTGATCGAGAAGTATCCTTACTACTCAGAAGATGAAATCCCGGCTGGAACATACAGTAAAGTGGATGATGCAGTGACAACGGTTGCGGTTCGTGCCATGCTTGTGACGAACGCTGACATTTCTGAAGACGTCATCTACGATGTAACAAAGGCCATTTTTGAAAATACGGATAAAATCACTCACGCCAAAAGTAAGCTGATCAAAGCTGAAGATGGACTTAAAGGTATGGGAATCGAGTTACATCCTGGTGCAAAGAAATACTTTGATGAAAAAGGAATTTCAATGGAATAGTTTTACACCGGAAGATAGACGAAGGGATAGGCCGCTTAATACGGTCTATTCTTTTGTTTTGGTTCAAGCTAATTCCAAGCCTTTAGCAAAACGTACAAAACAGGAATGGTGGGGAATTCTTGATGAAGAAATTTTCATTCATGGGTGCGATTCTCCTTATTCTTAGTGTCGGAATCATCCTTTTTATACCCTTACAAACATTTTTAGTAATAGAACCGAGAAGTACAACGGGAGACCCGGTCCTTTTCAGCCTTCCCGTCGATCATTCATTTTCGGTTCGCTATACACACTCTATTCATCTATCAGAAGTAGAAGAATTTTACCATCAAACATCTTCTAATCAAATTCAACAAACCAAATTACTCTATGAAGATACTGCCATTGGGATGCCGGCCAATGCAGAGGGAAATGAAAACTTTGAAGTGACGAAGGAAGGCAAATATTTAATATCTAATATGGATAAAGTGTTTCCATACATTGATATCCGGATCGGACAGGTCGTCGCCAATCACCGCCTAGTGATGGACGGCAATGAATATCCTTTAGCCGACTATTTTGATAAAGGCTCCGTTGTTCGGGTTCAATTAATGAAACAATCAATTTATGATCAGTGGAAAGGAGTGACTGTAGTTGGAAAAAGATAAAGAATTTGAATCATTGACTGCAGAACAACAACAAGAGTTACTTGAGAAATATGATCCCGAATCATCTACAAGAAAATTCCATCACGGGATATTCAAATGGATCATATTCTTCGGTTTATTAGCATTTTCATTATTTCAATTAGTAGCATCCATTTTTCAATTCATCCCTAGGCAATTATTGTTATCCGTTCACTTAGGGTTCGCCCTTTCTTTAGTGTTTCTCTTATTCCCTGCCCGGAAGAAGAATTTGAAGAAGGATAAGATCGCCTGGTATGACGTTGTTCTTTCAGTCATCTCGATTGGGATCGGTGCTTATTGGCCGATCATGCAGGATGATATCGTCAGCCGAGTGGGATTAATGACCTCCCTGGATTTCTATGTCGGTTTCGCTGCGATGATCCTTGTACTTGAAGCAACCCGTCGTGCAGTAGGGTTACCGATTACAATCATTGCTTCTGCCTTCATCCTTTATATGTATTATGGCAGATTGATGCCTGGATTCCTTGCTCATAGAGGATATGACTGGGACGATATCGTTAAAACGATGTTCTTTACAAGTGAAGGGATCCTTGGTACGCCTCTCTATGTATCAGCCACCTTCATCTTCCTGTTCCTTTTGTTCGGGGCGTTTCTGGTGAAAACCGGTGTCGGACAATATTTTAATGATTTGGCAGTGTCCATTGCCGGAAAGCGTGTTGGAGGCCCAGCTAAGGTTGCGATCTTCTCCAGTGCCCTTCAAGGGACGATCAGTGGAAGCTCGGTAGCAAACGTGGTGACATCGGGTTCCTTCACCATCCCTATGATGAAAAAGCTAGGGTACCGTAAAGAGTTTGCCGGTGGGGTAGAGGCTGCTGCGTCGACAGGTGGCCAGCTGATGCCGCCGATCATGGGAGCTGCCGCTTTCCTGATGGTCGAGTTCATCGGAGGGATCTCCTATTGGGATATTGCGAAAGCTGCCTCCATTCCTGCCGTCCTTTATTTTACCGGGATTTGGATCATGACTCACTTTGAAGCGAAGCGTATCGGTCTTCGTGGATTATCAGATGAAGAAATGCCCAATCGTAAAGAAGTATTCAAAAAGATTTATCTGCTGCTTCCGATACTGACGGTCATCATTTTGTTGGTAAGCGGGATGAGTGTCATGCGGGCTGCTCTATGGTCGATTGTTGCCACTATCGTAATCAGTGCGATACGGAAAGATACAAGGATCGGTTTCAAGGATGCTGTGGATGCCCTTGTTGACGGTGCCAGAACTGCCTTGTCTGTAGCGGTGGCGACAGCAGCCGCCGGTATGATCGTCGGTGTTGTAACAAAAACGGGGTTAGGATTGACCCTTGCAAATGGACTGGTGGACCTGGCTGGTGATCTGACCAATACAACAGAAGGCAAGCTGATCCTTACATTAATATTCACGATGATAGCGTCGATCGTACTCGGCATGGGTTCACCGACAACGGCGAATTATGTCATTACGTCCACCATTGCTGCTCCAGCGATCATCTTATTAGGAGCACCTGAGTTAGCGGCTCACTTATTCGTGTTTTACTTCGGGATCATTGCTGATATCACGCCTCCAGTGGCGCTGGCTGCATTCGCCGCAGCCGGGGTATCGGGAGGGGAACCGATAAGGACAGGGGTCAATTCCGCTAAATTGGCCATCGCCGCCTTTATCATCCCTTATATGTTCGTTCTATCACCTGAACTGTTAATGATTGATACAACCATTCCAACATTACTTTGGGTCGTCTTTACGGCCGTAACGGGAATGATGGCGATCGGTGCAGGTATGATCGGGTATTGGTATCGACGAGTATTCGTCATAGAACGTCTTCTTTGCGTAGCAGCCGGATTATTACTGATTTATCCTGAGGGGATGTCAGACATTATTGGTCTGGTTTTATTCGGTATCATGCTTGCGCTGCAATTCTTTATTAAGAGAGAAGATAAAACACCAACAAGAGCAACGGCATAACACAATAAGAGGCTGTTACCCCATTCCTGGGCTAACAGCCTCTTACTTATTATAATCCAGACTTGATATCATATTGTCAGCATGAAAAAGGATAGGAGAAGCAGCTAAGATGTCATGAATTCTAAAGTTGCGGATATCTCTCCTGAAATAGCAATAGGCTGTGATATAGTCCTTTTCAACTTTTTTCACCAGTATTTTCCTTTTTGAACATTTCAGCTCCGAAGTCATGTATATGATTTCAATGGGACATCGATCCATCAACGATCGCTCTAATATCCTCATCATAAGGAAGCCCCTCTCAGTTGAATGTATTGACATTGTATGCGAACGAGTGTTCTTTTATACATGAAATCTAGAATAGGTGCATTTCATAAAAAAATCCATTGACATTTTTCTCGAATTTAATATAATAGAATATGTACCTTACATCGCGACTTGTTAGCTCAGTGGGAGAGCACTTCCTTGACAGGGAAGGGGTCGTGGGTTCGAATCCCTCACAGGTCATACATAAAAAGGAGCCTGCATCCTATAGGATGCAGGCTCCTTTTATGTTTTTATGTATCTTCATGAAACCCGATTGAATTGAAAAAGGACTCTGCTGAGTTCGGGTAAGAGTCCTTGTCAAAATCATATTAATCATTATGAAAGTATTTAGTTCACTTCTAACTCTTCTTCAAAATAAAATGTGCCTGGATGTTCCTTTACGATATAAGAATATCGCTTCATGTTCTTAACGTATTGCCATTTTAATATTGTCACTGTTTCTCCTGTTTCCTTGATGGTAACCATAGAGCCATTACTGAACCGGTTTTTTGTGGATTTCATTGGGCACTCCCTTTCATATTTAATCATTATACCACAGTTCACCCTCCATTTTAGAGTCCCATGAGTGATAAACTTGATAAAACGATCACGTTCCACCAAAAGGACCAGAAAGACGAATAAAGGAAACGCATTCATGTTAAAAAGTGGAATTCACCTTCCGCTATAACTGGCAAAAGAAGCCGGAATCAAATTATGTCAGAGGTCTGACTTTAAAAACTTCCTCTTCATGAACTTGCTTATTTGATTCATTCCTGTTATTCTATAGAAGAATTATTTTTGTCCGGTATACGAGGGAAGAACAAGATTTGGTTTTCACCTGATATCGCAAGAATAGTAATATATTGTGTGTAACGCACTTTAGGAGGCAACAAACATGGAAAATGGTAAAGTAAAATGGTTTAACGCAGAAAAAGGTTTCGGATTCATCGAAGTAGAAGGTGGAGACGACGTATTCGTACACTTCTCAGCGATTCAAGGTGAAGGTTTCAAATCTCTTGACGAAGGTCAAGAAGTATCTTTCGACGTTGAACAAGGTGCTCGTGGACCACAAGCAGCTAACGTACGTAAAGCATAATCTAACTTTACACATTCAAAAACAGACTCATTCGTGAGTCTGTTTTTTTTATGGATCCATGCTTGCATGTAGTGGATAGCCTGCTCTTATCATGAATAGACGGAATTTTTAAAACTTTATATCTTTTTCCTTCATCCAACGCTAAAATAAAACTATAAGCATGCAGAGTGGAGGGAATTAGAATGGAGATGAAAGATTCTGTTGCCGTCATCACAGGGGGAGCATCCGGACTGGGGGAAGCGACGGCACGAAAAATCATGGAAGAAGGGGGAAAGGTTTATATCCTTGACCTCAATGGTAAGAGAAGCTCTACTTTAAAAGAAGAGTATGGGGACTCCATGCGTTTTTATGAAACGGATGTAACAAATGAAGAAAGTGTAAAAGAGGCCCTTAACAGAGTTCTGGAAGAATTCGGGGGAATCAATACAGTTGTGAATTGTGCAGGCATAGCACCGCCTGGAAAAGTCGTGGGGAGAAAAGGGATCCATTCCCTTGAGCAATTTTCCAAAGTAATTGAAGTGAATTTGATCGGTACCTTCAATGTCATTCGCATGACTGCAGAAAAGATGATGCAAAACATACCGAATGAGCATGGAGAAAAAGGTGTGATCGTGAATACCGCGTCTGTTGCCGCATTTGACGGCCAAATCGGTCAGGCTGCTTATAGTGCATCAAAAGGAGGAGTTGTAGGAATGACTCTGCCGATTGCCAGGGAACTTGCAAAGGATGGCATCAGGGTCATGACGATTGCACCAGGATTATTTCACACCCCGATGTTTGACACCCTTCCAGAAGAGGCAAGACAATCCCTTGGAAGCACGGTTCCTTTCCCTAAAAGACTTGGTTATCCATCTGAATATGCTCAGTTGGTGAAAAGCATACTTGAAAACCCAATGTTGAATGGGGAGACGATCCGATTGGACGGTGCCATCAGGATGCCGCCTAAATAACCTGTGAAGACAGTGGAGAGAATGTAGATTCATTCATTATGAATGTAAGCGCTATCCTTTATCCGCCTATATGAAGTGAGGGAGAAACGTATGAAACATCCTTATTTAACCGAAGAACACAGTATATTTCGTCAGGCTCTGAGGAAATTTCTACAAAAGGAAGCTTATCCTTATTATGAGGAGTGGGAGCACAACAGGATAGTTCCCAGATCATTTTGGGAGAAGATGGGGAAACAGGGGTTTCTTTGCCCGGACCTTGAAGAGGAGTATGGGGGAAGCGGGGTCGATTGGGGCTTTTCTGTCATCATTAATGAAGAATTGGAAAGAGTTGGATCCGGCTTGATCGGAATAGGTCTTCATAATGATATCGTAGTCCCTTATATTTCGGAATATGGGACAAATGAACAGAAAAAGAAGTGGCTTCCTTTATGTGCGAGCGGAAAGATGATCACAGCCATTGCCATGACAGAGCCCGGTGCAGGTTCTGATTTAGCCGCCATCAAAACGACAGCCCTACCAGATGGAGATCATTATATCGTGAACGGGCAAAAGACCTTTATAACCAATGGTATACATGGTGATTTAGTGATTGTGGCTGTAAAAACGGATCTCAGCAGTAAACCGCCCTATAAAGGTGTCAGCTTGTTGGCGATTGAAAGGGATACTCCAGGGTTTTCCAGGGGGCGGAAGCTGGATAAAATCGGATTGCATTGTCAGGATACAGCGGAACTCATTTTTGAAGATTGTAAGGTACCGAAAGAGAATCTGATTGGAGAGGAAGGCAACGGCTTTCGATATTTGATGAATAAGCTGCAGCAGGAACGGCTTATCGTGGCGATTGCAGCCCAAACGGCTTCAGAAGAAATGTTTTCCCTTACGATGGAATACGTGAAGAGCCGTCAAGCATTTGGAAGACCAGTCAGTCAATTTCAGAATACCCAATTCAAGATGGCAGAAATGGCGACTGATATTGAAATGGGAAGAGCTTTTTTGGATGGGTTGATAGCCGAGCATATGCATGGAATGGATGTGGTAACAAAGGTATCCATGGCCAAGTATAAGCTGACAGAAATGGCTCGTCATATTGCCACAGATTGCATGCAGCTTCACGGTGGATATGGCTATATGGAAGAATATCCGATTGCAAGGCGATATCGGGATATACCGGTTGCAAGCATTTATGCCGGCACCAATGAAATCATGAAAGTGATCATTGCGAAGAATCTGGGGTTATAGAAAGGGAGAGTGGGATGAGAGAAGTTGTCATTGTTGAAGGGGTCCGTTCTGCGGTTGGAAGGAGAAAAGGATCGTTAATGGGGATGAGACCTGACGATTTGGCAGGTGAGATACTTAAAGGATTGGTAGAGAAGTCGGGGGTGGAACCGGATTGCATCGATGATGTCATTCTTGGATGTGTCACTCAGTCTGGAGAACAGGCAGGGGATATTGCCAGGGTGGCTGCGCTTATAGCGGGTTTTCCGATTGAAGTGCCCGGAACAACCATTGACCGCCAATGTGGATCCAGTCAGCAGGCCGTTCATTTTGCTTCACAAGCCATCCTTTCCGGGGATATGGATGTCGTCATTGCAGGAGGGGTAGAGAACATGACAAGAACGCCGATCGGATCTAATTACCAAGGGGCAGGTTTTAGTGAAAAGTTAAGGGGAAAACATGAAATCATTCATCAGGGGTTATCAGCAGAGCGAATTGCTGAAAAATATGGTTTTACCCGTGAAGAGTTAGACCGGTTCTCCTATCATAGTCATCAAAAAGCTTTAAAGGCCCAGGTTGAAGGACACTTCGATCGTGAAATTTATGGTGTGAAAGTCGAAGATGAAGACGGAAATCCGTTCTTCTTCACGAAAGATGAAGGACCTAGAAAAGAAACGTCAATCGAAATACTGGGGAAATTAAAACCTGCATTCAAAGATGGTGGCGTCATTCATGCGGGGAATGCCAGTCAAATAAGTGATGGTGCTGCAGCCCTGCTTCTTATGTCGAAAGAAAAAGCCGACGAATTGGGTTTGAAAGCACGTTTCAAGGTTCATACCCGGGTGGTGGTGGGGTCTGATCCGACCCTGATGTTAACGGGGCCCATCCCTGCAACACGAAAAGCCCTGCAAAAAGCGAGGCTGACGGTCGAGGATATTGACATATTTGAAGTGAATGAAGCGTTTGCCCCAGTGGCACTTGCATGGTTGAAGGAGATAGATGCGGATCCTTCCAAGTTAAATCCGAATGGAGGGGCAATCGCCCTCGGCCATCCATTAGGGGCCAGTGGTGCAAGGATCATGGTGAGCATGATGCATGAGCTTGAACGCACGGGAGGAAGATATGGCCTGCAAACCATGTGTGAAGGACATGGCATGGCCAATGCCACAATCATTGAAAGACTGGATGTATAATAATGAGAGGGACGGACCTTTAAAGGTCCGTCCCTCTCATTATTATATTTTTTTTATAGAAATGGCATCACGTATTTTTTGCAGGGATGTTTTGGATAGGTCTTTCCGTTTCTTCATGATGTTCACATAGAGGGCATCCACAATGCTCAGCTGACTGATTCTTGACGCAAGGGCTTCCCCGCGGTATTCAGTTTCCTGTGAGACTGTGAATAACGGAATATCGATCCTGCTGCTCAAGGGAGATTTAGCGAAATGAGTGATACCGATCGTAGTGACATGATTTTTCTTCGCAACCTCCAGCACTTCCAATAGATCTTTATTGGCCCCTGAGTGGGAAATAAACACAATCACATCTTCTTCCGTCAGTTGAGAAGCGGATATCAGCTGCATGTGGGAGTCATTATAAGCGTTAGTGGTCATTCCTGTTCTGAGAAACTTGTGATGGGCATCCATGGCAATGAAGCCTGAACCGCCGGTACCATAAAATTCGATCCTCCTAGCATCTAGCATCGCTTGAACGGCTTGCCGGAATGTTTCTTCTTTCATTATGCGCAATGAGTCTTCAAGGCTTCTCATATTCGACCTGAACACCTTTTGGGCGATGACCCCTTCAGAATCCTCTTCATGGATGGTCTCGTGGATATCCTTGATCGGTGCCACAAGATCAGAGGCGAGTGAAATCTTCATCGCCTGGTAGCCTTTGAAGCCTAATCGCTTGCAGAAGCGGAAAACGGTGGCATCTGCAATTCCGAGATCTTCTGCCACGCCACTGATGGTTGAATGGATAATTTTTTCAGGATTAGCAATAATAAAATCAGCAATCATTTTTTCTTTTTCACTGAATTGTGAGTAATGGGACCGGATTCGTGGAAAACAATGTTGAGCCTGTTCATCCATAGTGGTAGAATACCTCCTGTAAGACATCTGTGAAAATAATTTTAACCTATTTCGCAAAATAAAAAAATATTATTTCATAAAAATCCACCACGGAAATTTATTTCGTATTATAATAATAACGGTGAAGAGATCTATTTACTCGTACTTGAAAGGAATGATCGTAATGACAAAACAACAAATAGGAGTCGTCGGCGTCGGAGTGATGGGAAAGAGCCTCGCCTTAAACTTTGAAAGCAGAGGCTATTCAGTTTCTATATATGATGTGTCTGATGAAAAGGTAAAAGAAGTACTGGACGAGCATCAAGGAAAGAATTTGGTTGGAACACATGATGTAAGTGAATTTGTTCAATCGTTGGAAGTGCCGCGTAAAATTCTCATCATGGTACCTGCCGGGAATATTACGGATAAAGCGATTGATTCATTGCTTCCTCATCTGGATAAAGGAGATATCCTCATCGACGGTGGGAACACGTACTTTGAAGATACCATCCGCCGCAATAAGGCACTGGATGAGAAGGGAATCAACTTCATTGGAGCAGGAGTTTCCGGTGGAGAAGAGGGTGCATTATACGGCCCTGCGATTATGCCAAGCGGCCAGAAAGAAGCGTATGATTTAGTCGAACCTTTCCTGACAGCCATCGCTGCCAAGGTAAAAGGGGATGCATGCAGTACATATATCGGCCCGGACGGATCCGGCCATTACGTGAAAATGGTTCATAACGGAATAGAATACAGTGATATGCAGCTCATTTGTGAAGCGTATTATCTAATGAAGAATGTGCTTGGGTTAAGTGCAACGGAACTTCATGAAATTTTCAAAGAATGGAACGCAGGGGAGCTTGACAGCTATCTGATTGAAATTACAGCCGATATCTTTACGAAGGTGGATGAAGAAACAGGCAAGCCCCTTGTCGATGTCATCTTGGATACTGCCGGTCAAAAAGGGACAGGAAAATGGACGAGCATCAGTTCCCTTGAATTAGGAGTGCCGTTATCTATCATCACTGAATCTGTTTTTGCCCGTTTCATTTCAGCTATGAAGGAAGAACGTGTGAAGGCGAGCAAGATTCTGAGAGGACCTAAAAATAAAGAGTTTACAGGTAATAAACAGGAGTTCATCGAAATGATCCGAAAGGCCTTATACTTGAGTAAGATTTGTTCTTATGCACAAGGATTCGCGCAGCTTCAATCGGCGTCGGATGAATACGGTTGGGATCTTAAACCGGGTGAGATTTCCATGATCTTCAGAGGTGGGTGCATCATTCGTGCCGGATTCCTTGGAGAAATCAAGAATGCCTATGATCGTGATCCAGCTTTAACGAATCTGCTCCTTGATCCATATTTTAAGGAGATTGTAGAAAATTATCAGGATGAAGCAAGGGAAGTAGTGGCAACAGCCATCAAGTTGGGTGTTCCTGTACCGGGTCTCGCCAGTGCGTTAGCCTATTATGACAGCTATCGTTCTGAATCACTGCCTGCGAATCTCCTGCAAGCACAACGGGACTATTTCGGAGCCCATACGTATCAGCGCATTGACAAAGAAGGTACTTTCCATACAGATTGGTTATCAAAATAATAAGAGCGGCCCTGTGGAAATTCACAGGGCCGTTTTTAATCGTCTTTAGTATCGTGTTTTTTCTTTTCATCGCGCTGGTCTTTTTTTAGTTCATCGATAGGGATGGGATCAACATTTTGTTCGCTTTCATGCTGATCAAGGATACTTTCCTGATCCTGCTCGGCGTTTTCCGGATTTTGATTTGTTCTTTTGGTCATGATGTTCATCCTCCTTTAAATATCGGTTCTTATACCATACCCCCGGGACAGGAAGAAAAACCTCCTGTGGAAGATAGAAAAAAAGAAAAAGCCGCCATAAGAAGGCGGCTTTCAGACATGTGTTAGATTTTCACATCAATTTTAGCATTTTTCTTTAAATCTTCAACATGTTGAACAAGCTTTTCTTGTTTCTTCTGCTGCTCCAGCTGTGTCTTGATCTGTGGTTTTACATCTTCGAACTTCGGTGCATCCTTTGCTTGATCCTGCCCTTGTTGACTGGCATATTGATCATAAAACTTCTTCATTTCATCTTCTGTCACTTCGTCGACTTTGATTTCTTTTTCAACGTAGTTTGTGTACTTGATATTCTCAGCAATTTGAGTTTTCAGCTCATCCATGGTAAATCCGGCTTTCTTCATGGCTTCTTCGAATTGCTTTTCATCTTTGTATTGCTTTTTCACTTCTTCGAGCTGCTTATTGATTTCATCATCCGTCGCTTTATAGCCTTTTTCCTCGGCCTGTTGCATAAGAAGGGTTTGACCGACTATGCTATCGATGGTTTGATCTTTGATTTTTTTGGCAGCATCCTTATTTGTCGGGTCCTGTCCCATTTGTTGATACTGCATCTGAGATTGAGTCAACACATTGTTGAAATCTTCCCCTTTGATTTTTTCGTCGTTGACAATGGCGACGATCTTATCTTTTTCCACCTTTTGTTTATCCATTTTCTTTTGCATTTCTTCCATCTTTTTCGCTTGATCTTCTTGAGCCTTTTTGTCAGAAGCTTCTGTTTTTGGTTTATCGTCAGCTTTTTGGCTCTCCTCATTCGAACCGCAAGCGGCTAGTCCAATTGTTAATAATCCCACTAGTAAAGTCGTTAATAGTTTCTTCATAATAGACTCCTCTCAGAACTAAGGTGTGATTTATAAAAAAAATCACTTAATGGGCATTGTAAATGAAAAATGCGTAAAAAGAAAGTATTTAGGTCAAAAAGTATTGATTGTAATCTGGATGAAATACGGATGAAACGCAGTTCTTCCTTCAGTACACTGAAATATATAGGGAGTATAATTCCTCTTAAAATGATAAAGCAGGAGGAATATTACATTCATACGTTCAAAAAAAGAGGTTGTTTAAATCGAGTGTTTCTCCATTTAAACAACCTATCAAGAATATTGGGGACCAAAGAATACTGTCAAACAACCTTCTATTTGAATTATAGAGAAGGAATCCACTTACCTCAACCCACATATAAGTAAATGTGGACGGACCACTGACCGTTTGGACGCACTATTCCATCATCTTCTTTCCTTTTCAGGGAAAATAATAATTATAAGCATATTCCAGGGGGCATTTTGAGAAAATAAAAATTAATAGATTTACTTGAAAATCCATTTTGAATCATATATGATAGTTAAGGACACAACATTTGGTGTCTATTTATTTTTTAATAACTATATATTGATTATAACCTGTGAATAAGGTGTCTGATGAGACTTAAAAGGGAATCTGGTGAGAATCCGGAGCTGTCCCCGCAACTGTATGTGCTGACGAAATAAGGAACTGCCACTGTCGTATCGATGGGAAGGCCTTAGAGTAGGGTGAAGCGCGAGTCAGGAGACCTGCCTTATTTAACACGTGTTATCTTCTTCGGGAATTGGGAGGATAAAGCGAGGATTGCAATAGGCAGAAGTCTATTTATATCTCCGTATTTTTTAAAGCCCGTCCTTCTTGAAGGATGGGCTTTTTTTGACTCCTTCCCACTCTAAGAAACGGGAGGAATGTATCATGACATTCACAATGGTAAAGCAAAAAGAAGTGGAAGGGATCCTTCATAGCCTTAGCAAACAGTTTCCCAACCTGGATTTCACAGAATTCCATGAGAAAATGACGAAGTATACAAATCAGCAGGAGGAACGGACCAAAGAACAGCTCCATCATTTCATGATCCTGACAGCGATCGAACGTATCACGGCACTTGAACCGGATTGGACCTATGTGGCTGCATCCTTGTACATCAAGGGTTTATATCAAAAAGTTTCCTTATCGAGGGGGAAATCAGAAGATAATCTACCCGGCTCATTTTATCAAGTGATGAAAGATTTAACTGCGGACCAGTTATATTCCCCGGCACTACTGGATTCATATAGTAAGGAAGAAGTGGATTACTTAGGTTCCATACTGGACTTCAACAGGGATCATCTTTTTACTTACATAGGGATCGTTACACTTTCCGAGAGGTATTTGACAAAGTCCCATAATGGAAGAGTGCTGGAGCTGCCGCAAGAGCGATTTATGGTCATTAGTATGACCTTATACATGAATGAGGAAAAAGAAAAAAGAATCTCGTTGATTGAAGAAGCGTATTGGGCACTATCAAATCTGTATATGACCGTGGCAACCCCTACGTTTGCGAATGCAGGAAAAAGTCATGGCCAGCTATCCAGCTGTTTCATTGATACAGTGGAAGATGACTTAAGAAGCATTTATGACAGTAATACTGACGTTTCCACTCTTAGCAAGAATGGAGGGGGCCTTGGAATTTATTTAGGGAAGGTGCGTAGCAGAGGAAGTGATATAAAAGGCTTTAAAGGAGTGAGCTCGGGGGTTATACCCTGGATGAAACAACTGAATAATACGGCGGTATCCGTCGATCAACTGGGTCAGCGTCAAGGTGCGATCGCCGTTTATTTGGATGTATGGCACAAAGACATTTTTCCTTTTCTGGATACCCGGTTGAACAATGGAGACGAAAGGCAAAGGACCCATGATCTTTTCACGGGAGTTTCCTTACCGGACGTGTTTATGGAACAGGTGGAGAAGAGAGAGGATTGGTATTTATTCGACCCTCATGAAGTGAAGGTAGTCATGGGCTTTTCCCTGGAAGACTACTACGACGAAACAGCAGGGGCTGGTTCTTTTCGGGAGAAGTATTGGGAATGTGTCGCCAACCCAACCCTTTCACGGGAAGAGATGCCTGCCATTGAAATCTTCAAGCGGATCATGATTTCTCAGCTCGAAACGGGGACTCCGTATATGTTTTACCGTGATACCGTTAACCGTATGAATGCCAATCCCCATAAAGGGATGATCTATTGCAGTAACTTATGTACGGAAATCGCTCAGAATATGAGTGCGACTGTGATGGAGGAAGAAGTGATACAATATGGAAAAATCGTCACGTATAAGTCTCCGGGAGATTATGTCGTTTGCAATCTTGCATCCATTTCTTTAGCCAAGACCATAATGGATGATGAGCTTGAGAGAGTGGTGGCAATAGGCGTAAGATTACTGGATAATGTGATTGACTTAAACGATCTTCCCGTCCTGCAGGCCCGAATCACCAATCAACGGTACAGGGGAATCGGATTGGGAACATTCGGATGGCATCATCTCCTTGCCTTGAAGGGATTGAAGTGGGAAAGCAGGCAAGCGGTTGAGTATTGTGATTCCCTTTATGAAAAGATAGCTTATTACACGATAAAAGCAAGTCATGACCTGGCAAAAGAAAAGGGGAGCTATCCTTATTTCGACGAATCGGACTGGTCCACGGGAGAATATTTTATTAAACGGGAATATTCAAGTGAGAAATGGATTGAATTGAGGGATGGGATTATAGCCAAAGGGATACGCAATGGATATTTAATGGCGGTTGCACCCAATTCCTCAACCTCGATGATTGCAGGTTCCTCTGCCAGCATCGATCCGATATTCAGGCTAGAGTATTCTGAAGAAAAGAAAGATTACAAGATTCCTGTGACTGCTCCCGATCTGTCCCCGGAAACGACCTGGTATTACAAGACCGCTTATCATGTGGATCAACATTGGAGTGTGGAACAGAACGAAAAGAGACAGAGGCATATCGATCAAGGGATTTCATTTAATCTGTATGTACGTAATGACATCAAGGCTAAAGAATTATTAGATCTTCATCTGGATGCATGGAAGTCGGGATTGAAAACCACTTACTATGTAAGGTCTACGTCCGTATCCAATTTTGAAGAATGTGAAAGTTGTCATAGCTAGCAGGGGAGGAAGAGGTAAGATGGAAGAATTGACACAACGGGTCTTGATTGATTCACAGGCCCCAAATAAATCAACGGGTATCGTAAACGGGGAAAGCTCCAATATATTAAACTGGGATGACGTCCGCTTTCCCTGGGCCTACCCAAAATATAAAAGAATGCTCGGGAATTTCTGGACCCCTTTTGAAATCAATATGGCTAAAGATATCAAGCAGTTCCCGACTTTATCAAAGAACGAGCAGGAATCCTTTTTAAAAATCATTGGGCTCCTGGCACTGCTTGATAGCGTTCAAACCGATTATGCGGGAAAAGTGGCAGATTATCTGACGGATTCGAGTTTAAACGCGCTCATGATCATCCTGGCTCAGCAAGAAGTCGTGCATAACCATTCCTACAGCTATGTGTTATCCAGCATCGTGTCAAAAAGTGAGCAAAATGAAGTGTTTGACTTTTGGAAAAACGATCCCATTCTGTTGAAGAGGAATGAATTTATCACAAATGGCTATAAAGGGTTTGTGGAATCACCGACTGTTCAGAATCTATTAAAGTCAATCATTTATGATGTCGTCCTGGAAGGATTGTTCTTCTATTCAGGTTTTGCTTTTTTCTATCATTTAGCAAGAAACCAAAAGATGGTCGCAACCAGCACGATGATCAATTATATCAATCGTGACGAACAGCTCCATGTCGGCTTGTTCGAAAAAATATTTAAAGAAGTGTTGAATGAAAATCCCTCTTATCAGACGGAAGAGCTGCGTACTTTCGGGATGGAATCATTCCAACAGGCAGCCTACCTCGAAATAGAATGGGGGAGGGAAATCATTGGATCCAATATGGAAGGGCTTTTAATGAGTGATTTGGAGGACTATATAAAATTCATGGCCAATAAAAGAGCGAAGCAATTAGGTTTTGACGAACCATTCGACGGCTACAAAACGAATCCGCTTAAATGGATCATAGCGTATCAGGAAGTCGATAGGGGAAAGACCGATTTCTTTGAACAAAGATCAAGGCAGTATACTAAAACATCGGATGCAAATGGATTTGATGAGCTGTAATGGGGACATAAAAAAAGCGAGTCGGCATGACTCGCTTTTTGTTATCTTTTTTCAATGAAAGGACCATAATCCCTTCTCTTATGTTGAACGGCCACCCATTTCACAGTCGTGAATTCTTCTAGGGCCCATTCTCCATTAAACCGTCCCAACCCTGAATCTTTTTCTCCACCAAATGGCATATGGGGTTCGTCATTAACTGGTTCGTCATTGATATGAATCATCCCGGTTTCCACTTGATGAGCCACATTCGTCGCTCTTTCGATGGATGTAGAATGGACTGCGCCGCTTAAGCCGTATGGGTGTTCATTAGCTAGCCCTACAACTTCTTCTTCGGATTCGAAAGGAATGATGGCTGCCACAGGTCCAAAAATTTCATTCTTTGCAATCGGCATTGAATTTGTCACATGGGTCAAAACCGTTGGATATAATAAGTTCTTTTCTGCATTTCCTCCAAGGACCACTTCAGCGCCCAGTTCCTTGCTGCTTTCAATGTCTTTCAATATCCGGTCTACTTGATTTTGATCGATCAATGGACCGATATGTGTCTTTTTGTCCGAGGGATCTCCAACCTGTAATTCTTTCACCCTGGAAACGAAGGCATCCACGAACTTATCATATATCCCTCGTTGAACCATGATCCGGTTGATGCTCATGCATATTTGACCCTGGTGATAGAATTTACCGAAAAGGGCAGATTCAACAGCCTGATCGAGGTCTGCATCATCAAGTACGATAAAGACATTATTGCCACCGAGCTCCAAAGCCGTTTTCTTGAGGTTTTTCCCTGCAAGTTCCCCGATACGGCGTCCCACTTCAGTAGATCCTGTAAAGGAAATCAAGCGGGGGATGGGATGAGTCACGATGTCATCCCCGATTTCCGAACCTTTCCCTACCACTACATTAAGGAGCCCTTTCGGAAGTCCGGCTGCTTCAAATATACTTGCAAATAATAACCCGCCAGTGACAGGGGTATGTGTAGCAGGCTTGACCACAACCCCGTTTCCGGTAGCCAGGGCAGTGGCGATGGAGCGGACAGCTAAATGGAAGGGGAAATTCCATGGGCTTATGACGCCTACGACTCCAAGGGGTGCTCTGTATACCCTGTTTTCCTTGCCGGGAACCTGGGAAGGCAGGATTTTCCCTTCCATTCTATACGGATACGTAGCAGCTTCTTTCATGCTATTAATGGAGACAGTCACTTCTCCTGCAGCTTTCATGTACGTACTTCCGGACTCCTTGATGAGCCATTCTATGATTAGATCCTTATTTTCTTCAACAACAGAGACCGCTTTTTCCATAATGCTCCTCTTTGTTTGAGGCAGCTCATTTGCCCAGGACTTTTGTGCTTCCTGTGCAGATTGATATGCTCTATCAAGATCTTCTTTACTGGCAGCTTTAATGGATCCGATTTCAGTATGGTCAAAAGGATTATGATTCGGTATTGTATTTTCACTGCTTCCATCAAGCCATTCACCATTGATGAAGAGTTTGTCAAATTGTGTATTCATAAACCTTTTCCTCCTTGTTGTTTACATATCCTGCTGGGTTGGCCTTACAATAATTTCATTTACATCTACATGATCAGGCTGCATAACTGCATAAGAAATCGCTTTAGCAATATTTTCACTGTCAAGGGGTTTCATATCACGTTCCTTGAATGCGGCCAGGATATCTTCGTCTGTAATGGTATCAGTCAGTTCTGTTGCCACTGCACCAGGACAGATGATGGTCGTACGAATGTTATGCGATGCATTCATTTCCTGTCTCAAGCCTTCTGTGATTGCCCTGACGGCGTATTTGGTTCCACTGTAGACTGAACTGCCCGGCATCACTTTATGTCCGGCCACGGATGAAATGTTAATGATATGTCCTGACTTCTGATCTTCCATATAAGGAAGAACAGCGGATATCCCATAGAGTACCCCTTTAATGTTGACGTCAACCATCTGATCCCATTCTTTGATTTTGCGTTTATTTATAAGTGAAAGGGGCATGAGACCTGCATTATTGATCAATACATCAATCCGGCCGGCTTCTTCTACCGTTTTCTTCGCAAGTTGTTCCATTTCTTCGACGTTCGTCACGTCGGTAACGTGGTAAAATGCCGTTCCGCCCATTTCCTCTATTTCATTTTTTAATTCCTTTAAGCGTTCTTCCCGTCTCGCTGCAAGCATGACAGTCATATCCTTTGACGCTAATTCCTTTGCCGTAGCCTGACCGATCCCACTGCTCGCTCCCGTAATAATCGCAACCTTCTTAGAACTCATACTCATTCATCCTCCTTAAAATTCATTAACCTTATTTCCTCTCTATTGTTTACACGTTAAGTGAAGTGAATAAACAATACATAGAGAGTCGAGTGCGTTTTTCCAAATAAAAGAAAATAAATGTTTAGTAATACCTTTGCTGGGAATATACATAGTAGATTAGTGAGAGGAGAGGTTGGCTATATGGCAAATCATTCTACAGAGGAAAAGATGGAGTCGAAGGTAGACAGTACAATGGATCGTATGTCTCAGGACAAAAAAGAGGACATTCTTTCAAACTTTGATCATTTCAAAGAATACTTAGGTAACAAGGTTTCCTTAGCAGATAAGTTAGGGATGAATGAAGAGCAGCAGGCAAAGGCAGCACAGAAGGTAGGGGACTATCTTGCAGCTCATGAAGAACCGAAAAACAGGGAAGAGAAGCTGTTATATGAATTATGGAAAGCGGGAAATAAAGACGAACAGCATATGCTTTCTCACATGCTCGTGAAGCTTGTTCACGCAGAATCGTGAGCAAACAAAGAAGGGCATCCAATCGGAAGCCCTTTTTTTCTACATATGTATTTCTGGATCTACCCTCACCGTTACATTCCCCTTAAGGGCACGGGTGATCATGCATGACTGTTCAGCTTTCAGCATTAATTTCTTTGAAAGTGCAATCTCTTTCTCACTAGCAACAGATCCCAGTGACAGGATTGGCCGATGAATGATTTCTTTGTACGTGATGACTCCTTTATCTACTTCTACAATTCCTTCAGAAGTCATCGATAAATCTTTTTTCTCTATATGGCTTCTTTCCAGCATAGCAGCAAGAGTGATGATATAGCATGTAGCTGCAGCTCCAAGGAGCATTTCATCAGGGTTTGTCCCGATCCCGGGCCCATCCATTTCAGGTGGGATTGAAATTTTCGTATGAAAATTTTCCGAGCTCAAGGTACCTGTATCATTCCTGAGACCCGGCCATTCAGTCGAAATATGAAACGAGTGTTTTGCCATACATAGTATCCTCCCAGAAAACAAGTTAAGAATATTGTATACACTTTGTGAATGGATGGCAAAAAAAAAGACTCTACAGAGTAGAGTCTTCCGGTATGCATAAATTATGCTTTAGTAACGTTAGCTGCTTGGTCGCCACGGTTTCCTTGAACGATTTCAAAAGAAACTTTTTGACCTTCTTCTAAAGTTTTGAATCCTTCGCCTTGAATAGCTGAGAAGTGTACGAACACGTCGTCTCCACCTTCGCGCTCGATGAATCCGAAACCTTTTTCTGCGTTAAACCATTTAACTGTACCTTCT
Organism: Rossellomorea sp. QJM3NY_18; assembly: GCF_056173145.1. Classification (NCBI taxonomy): domain Bacteria; kingdom Bacillati; phylum Bacillota; class Bacilli; order Caryophanales; family Bacillaceae; genus Rossellomorea; species Rossellomorea sp. QJM3NY_18. The sequence continues at coordinate 1,548,484 of NZ_CM149659.1, forward strand.
AACATAATGTTACCTCCTCGTGTGCTCTCCACACAATGTATTACTATTCTTGCTCATGTAACTTCAAGGCGAAAAGCTTTAAAAACTTTGTCCATCCTTCCATTCCGAACAAAAATAATTCTATTACATATATTATCAGATAATTTTATCTATGGCAACCCTGAGGATGACCTGTATATAAGAATAGGCTGAAAGAATGTGTGAATAGTACATTTATTCTATAAACGTTTAAAAGAGTATGTGTAAAAGCTGAATCAAAGGGTCGCGCGCACGTTCCAAAGCTCAGGGAAAAAGCGGTGGTCAAGCACTTTTTTTAAATACCCTACACCGCTGGAGCCACCGGTACCCATTTTGTGGCCGATAATCCTTTCTACTGTTTTCATATGGCGGAACCGCCATTGCTGGAGCCAATCCTCAATGTCAATTAATTTTTCTGCTAACTCATAAAGGTCCCAATATTGATCAGGATTTTTATAGACGGTCGTCCAGGCTTCGAGTACCGACTGGTCTTCACTGTAAGGCTTTGTATAATCACGATTCTTCACATCTTCATGAATAGGCAACCCTGCACCCGCCAAAGCAAGGATGGAAACATCATAAAGGGAAGGGGCCTCATAGGCAGCGGTAAGCTGGGCTAATAACTCGGGATCTTTTTTGTAGATTTCAAGAACATGCCTTGTTTTATACCCAAGGGAAAATTCAATCATTCTGTATTGGTACGATTGGAACCCGGAGGCTTGACCAAGGCTGTCCCTGAATTGGACATACTCTGATGGAGTGAGGGTCGATAACACGTCCCATGCATGAATGATCTGGGATTGTATCTTTGAAACCCTGGCAAGCATTTTAAATGCAGGTGACAGTTCGCCTTTTTGAATGGACGCAATGCTTGCCCGGGTTTCATGCAGGATCAATTTCATCCATAGCTCACTGACTTGATGGATGATGATGAACAGCATTTCATCGTGGTGACCGGATAAACGCTTTTGACTGCTTAGTAACGTATCAAGCCCCAGATATTCACCATACGTCATCTTGTTGATAAAGTCCGTATATACTTCTTCATTCCCCATGGAATCGTTCTTGTTAACCATAAAGTTTCTCCCTTTCTTGTGCGTGAATTCAGAGATGCAATCAATTCATTCTCCTTGATATATATTTCTGGAAAGAAACGGGGAATTCCTTCCTTCATTTTTTTCGAAGGATTTTTAACAGAGTACCAAAGTTGAAAAAAGGATTCTGTAGCCAGGGAATTATGGTAATATTAAAACACTTTAGAATTTGAGTTGAGGTGAAGGATATGGAAAGGTTTTATCTATCTTCCCATTTGTATTGTAGAAGTTTAAAGAAAGAAGATTGGAAGGATGTACATGAGTACGCATCCTTACCAGCAGTTTCCAAATATCAGAATTGGGGCCCCAATAATGAACATGACACAATAGCCTATGTGGAAGACGCCCTCCACGCAGCAAAAGTTTTTCCAAAAACCAGATATGTGCATGCACTGGTCGATGAAAGAGTGGATAAAGTGATCGGTGCTGGTGAAATCATCATTAAAAGCTTTACTCATCGTTCGGGGGAAATCGGTTATATACTGCATCCTGACTATTGGGGGCAAGGAATAGGGACCCTTGTAGGGCGAGCGCTGTTAGATAAAGGGTTCGGAAATTTAAAACTACACAGGATTTCAGCAACCTGTGATCCTAGAAACGCTTCTTCCCAACGGGTGTTAGTCAAGATCGGGATGACGCTCGAGGGCAGGATCCGTCATCATATGAAGCTGAAAGATGGGTGGAGAGACTCCCTTCTTTACGGAGTACTAGAAGATGAGTGGCATAAAGAGGCAGGTGGGTGCATGGACCATGAACTTAAATGAAATTTTGTCTTTTTGGAACACTCTTGAAGTAAGTTAAGCGGTTCATATAGGATTAAATCGTATCTTAAAGGGGAAAATATGAGTATCTTTTCCTGCTTAGGAGTTAAACCATGCTTATCATACATCATATTAAGACGGTGATCGTTCGATTTTTCAAGGAACGCTTTTTCGATCATTCAGCACAGTTGGCCTACTACTTATTATTATCTATTTTTCCATTTTTGATTTTCGTGTTTTCATTAATCAGTTATCTGCCCATATCTGAGACCAATGTGCTGCTCTTGATCAAACCTTTTGCACCTGATAAATCATACGCCATCATCCAGGATAATATTGAACGCATTCTTTATGACCAGAGAGGGGACGTATTGTCGGTTTCCATTTTCTTTACCTTCTGGCTTTCTTCGATGGCGGTCCAATCGATGGTACGTTCGTTGAATCAGGCATATAGGATTGAAAGGAAGAAACCCTTTTTAATCGCATTGTTATATGATCTCTTATTGACCGTCGGCTTCATGATCCTCATTTCGTTTTCCCTCATTGTACCGGTTGTCGAGGAGTATGTCCGTCATGCACGATTTACAGAAGGCAAAATTAACGGCGAGTGGAGTCAGGCCTGGGTGATCGGCAAGTGGGGATTGAGCTCTGTCTTTATGTTCATTCTCTTTGTCTTTCTCTATATGATCGTTCCAAGTAAAAGGATATCGCTTCTCCATGTCATTCCTGGCGCCCTTGTTGCGACATTCGGGTGGCAGGGGGTATCGTGGCTTTACGGGACTTATGTGAAATTGAATGATTACTCCCAATTTTATGGTCAGCTCGGGAGCGTCATCACGCTGGTGGTATGGTTTTATATATCTTCAACAATCCTCTTGATCGGGGGCTTGTTGAACGGTAGTGTAGCGGAGAAAACATTGAAATAGGAATCGCTCGGCTATAGTGCCGAGCGATTTCTTGTTTCTAAATGACTCTCTTCCCTCGGTCATTCGATGGAATATTCGGTAAACAGCATTTGTAGTCGTGTTGCAGTTGACGGTATAATATGGGAAGGGAGGGAGTCAAATGAATACATACCCAGATACGAAGAAGACCATTCAATTAATAAAGGAACTTGTAGAAATTCCAAGTCCTTCAGGAAACACGGATACGATCATGAATTTTGTGGAGGAATATTTCACGGATTTACAGGTGGAAATGAAAAGGAATCGAAAAGGTGCACTCATCCTCACCCTGCCTGGTGAGGATACATCGAGACATCGTATGCTGACGGCACATGTCGATGCATTAGGGGCCATGGTCAAGGATATTAAGAGTGACGGACGCTTACGACTATCCATGATTGGTGGATTTAGATGGAATGCGGTGGAAGGGGAGTACTGCAGAATTGAAACATCTTCAGGTAAGACCTACAGTGGGACCATCCTCATGCATCAAACCTCTGTCCATGTATACAAAAATGCAGGTGAAGCGAAACGGGACGAAACGAATATAGAAGTTCGGATCGACGAAAAAGTCCGGAATGCCACAGATGTAAGAGAGCTGGGAATAGAAGTTGGGGATTTCGTATCATTTGATCCCCGTGCTGAAATTACAGAAAGCGGGTTCATAAAATCCCGTCACCTGGATGATAAAGCGAGTGTAGGGATGCTCATGCAGTTAATACGCCACATTCAATTGGAAGAAATCACGCTTCCTTATACGACTCATTTTCTGATTTCAAATAATGAAGAAATCGGATATGGAGGAAATTCGAATATTCCTGACGAAACGATTGAATATTTGGCAGTCGATATGGGTGCGATCGGTGACGGTCAATCCACGGATGAGTTTACCGTATCGATTTGTGCGAAAGATTCAAGCGGACCGTATCATTATGGACTGCGCAAGCATTTAGTCTCATTGGCTGAAGAGAATGGTATTGAATATAAAGTGGATATTTATCCCTACTATGGATCGGATGCCTCCGCTGCCATACGGGCAGGGTTTGATATTGTCCATGGATTGATAGGTGCAGGGATCGATGCGTCCCATGCCTACGAACGTACCCATGAATCTTCCATTCTTCACACGGAAAATTTGCTTTGGCATTATGTTCAATCCAAGATGGTCATTGAATGAACAAGCAGTCTTCCATCATCTTTTACCGGGTGATGGAAGACTTTTTTTGTTTTGCGCAAATGTAAACGGGGTATGGTGACATTTGTGTGAGAAAAAATTAGTTTTGATTTTAGGAGGTATTTCTCTTATCAAAGCTAAGATGATAAGATAAAATAAAAACACTAATAACTTAAAATGAGGTAAAAGAATGATTACATATAATCTGTTAGAGAGCATTAAATTAAAAACGGTATACGGTGAACTGCCTTCCGAAATAACTGATATTCACGTCGATTCAAGAAAAGTGACAGAAGGCACTATGTTTGTATGTACGAGAGGTTACACAGTGGATGGGCATGATTTCGCCGCAATGGCCGTTGAAAAAGGTGCGACCTTAATCGTAGCTGAAAAGCAGCTTGATATTGATTTAAGTAAGGCGGCATTAGTTGTAGTAAAAGATACATTCAAAGCCCTGGCTCAATTATCGAATAAATATTACCATTATCCTTCTCAGAAACTAACTGTTTTCGGTGTGACGGGCACAAATGGAAAGACCACGGTCAGTAATCTGATTCATTCCATTCTTAAACGAGACGGTCAGAGTTCTGCTTTATCCGGAACGATCGGGTTTAATCTGAATGGTGAATTGCTGCCGAGTGAAAATACGACATGTGATAATTTAACGAATCAACAGATGATGCAAAGTGCACTGGATCGGAGGATTGAAAACTTCACCCTGGAAGTATCCTCTCACGGACTGGCGCTCGGCAGATTATGGGGAATCGACTTTGATGTTGTTGCATTCACAAACTTAAGTCATGATCACTTGGATTATCATGGAACGATGGAGCATTACGGATATGCAAAAGGTCTTTTATTCTCCCAGTTGGGGCAGGACCTTCAAAATCCAAAGTATGTCATCTTGAATGCCGATGATGAATGGTATCACCGTTACAGCTACATGACTCCACATGAAGTCATAAGTTACGGACTTGACGCCCATGCAGACTTCAAGGCGGTGAATATTGAATATTTCAATGATATGACGAAATTCACGTTGAATTCACCGGAAGGAAGCTTTGAGGTGGAAATGAAGCTCTTAGGGAAATTCAATGTCTATAATGTACTGACTGCCATGGCATGCCTGTATGCAAGGGGGATGGAAATCACAAGACTCGTGGAAATCATCCGTGACCTGCCTCCAGTGAATGGACGAATGGAGAAGGTTGACATGAAGGCACCGCTATCTGTGTACATCGATTACGCCCATACACCTGATGCCATTGAAAATGCCATTCAGTCTGTCCTTCCGTTTAAGGAGAATAAAATCATCTTCCTGGTCGGTACTGGTGGAAACCGTGATAAGACAAAACGTCCGACAATGGCAGAAAAAGCCTCACTCGCAGACTATGTCATCCTGACGACGGATGACCCAAGGTATGAAGAATACGATAGTATCTTGAGTGACCTGGAAAAAGGAATGCAGCATGAACGATATGCCCTCATCGGGGATCGTGCAGAAGCTGTTAAACATGCTATCGAAGTAAGTGAACCGGGAGATATCATCATCTTCGCAGGAAAAGGGCATGAGGACTATCAAATCATAGAGAATACAAAATATCCCCACAGTGATAAACAGATTGCTGCGGAAGAAAGCAATCTGAAGTACGGGATAACCGAATAATCTCTATAGTGGAACAGACCAATACGACAAGTGTTGGTCTGTTTTATTTTTTTTTGATGATAGACGGAATTCACAATCTTTGGTAAATTTATAGTACACATTAAAAGATGAGAGAATGAATCCTATGAAGTTTTCGTTATATTTGAATGATTATGAAACAGAAAAATTGTTTTCCACTTTGAGATGGCTGTTTGTCCTGATCGCCACGCTTATCTTTTACATGCCTCCATTTTCAGAAAATATTACAACGAACAAAACGGTCTATCCTTATTTATTGGTATCAGGAGTCATTTATATGCTGGTGACTCAAATTGCATTGATACGGGCAAGGGAGGACAAGCACAGTCTTCAATTCATACTGAAGACGGGTATCGTCTTTGATTTTCTGGCACTGATTTGGCTGATGGTTTTATCACAAGGAATACATAGTCCGCTATATCCGATATCCATTTTATTCGTGATGCACGCGACGATCTACTGGAGGACGAAGGGTGCACTCGTCTCCCTGTCTGTATTCAGTGTAAGCTATGTTGTGATGGGCTTTATGACAGTCGATATCCTTCAATTTCAGCATTATTTCACTTTGACGTCCAACTTGTTTTTTCTATGGATCATCGGGTTATTCGGGGCGTTAATCATGTTAAGAGAGCGGGCTCATTATGTCCAAAAAGAAGCCTACCATCACCTTGCCCATAAGGACTATTTATCAGGTTTGTTTAATCATCGTTCGTTTCAGGAAAGATTCAGAAGCAAATTGGAAGTGAAGGAATCCTTCATCCTATTGCTGGGAGATATAGATGATTTCAAAAAGGTGAATGATGAGTTCGGCCATTTGGCAGGGGATGAGGTCATTCGGAAGACAGGTGAAGTCTTTCTTATTCATGCCGGAGCATACAAGGGGCAGGCCTTCAGATATGGTGGAGAAGAATTTGTCTTTATCTTACCCTTTATGGATGAACATATCATCCAACGGTTTCTTCAGGAATTGTATGGACAGTTAAAAGAATTGGAGCCAATCGCCATTTCCATGAGCTTCGGTCAGTCTCAATCGACTGAAACCCTGGAACCTGAAAGACTGATCGCACTTGCCGACGAACGATTGTATCAGGCCAAGAAAGCGGGTAAAAAAAGAACCTGCCTGGCAAATGATGCACTGTTCAGGCCGGGTCATCCTATAACTTATAAAGAAAAAGAAGCCATCCGCTAGTGGGTGGCTTCTTTGATGAAACGATGAATTAAATGAACATCCCGGCAATGGCAGCACTCAATAGTGAAGCAAGTGCCCCTGCAGCGACTGCTCTTAATCCTAAACGGGCAATATCTCCTCTGCGATTCGGTGCGAGATTCCCGAGTCCTCCCAGTAATATTCCCAGGGAAGAAAGGTTCGCAAATCCACATAATGCGAATGAAATGATTGCTACTGTTTTATCGGACAGGTTTCCGATTTCCGGAGCGAAAGCTGAATACGCAACAAATTCATTAATGACAAGCTTCTGCCCAATGAAGTTCCCTGCTGTAACCGCTTCATGCCATGGTACTCCGATTGCAAAGGCAAGAGGTGCAAATACATAACCAAGAATAAGCTGAAGAGAAAGGCTGTCAAATCCAAACCATCCGCCCACAAATCCAAGTAAGCCATTGATCATGGCGACAAGAGCGATGAATGCAAGTAGCATAGCTCCAATGTTTAAAGCCAGTTGCAGACCTACGCTTGCACCATTGGCAGCAGCATCGATCACGTTGGCCGATTCCGAATCCGCTTCCATTTCAAACACTTCAGGTTCGGGAGATTCGTCTGTTTCAGGCACAAATAACTTGGCCATGACAAGTCCCGCAGGTGCAGCCATGAAGCTTGCAGCAAGTAAGTATTCCAGTGGGACTCCTAAAAGAGAATAACCAACAAGGACAGATCCGGCTACTGATGCCAACCCTCCCGTCATGACGGCGAAAAGTTCCGATTCAGTCATTTTCGCTAAGAAAGGTCTTACCACTAAAGGTGCTTCTGTTTGTCCGACAAAGATATTTGCTGCAGCAGACAATGATTCCGCTTTCCTTGTTCCCAACAGTTTAGACAAACCGCCGCCTAAAATCTTGATGAAAAATTGCATGATTTTAAGATAATAAAGAACTGAAATTAAAGCTGAGAAGAAAATAACGACAGGAAGTACATTGAATGCAAAAATGAACGCTATGTTTGATTCCTCAGTGTAAAGTCCTCCAAAGAGGAAAGTGATCCCCTCGTTAGAATAATTGATGATGGCATTAACCACTTCGGTCAATCCTTTAAGGGCACCCTGTCCCCAAGAAGTCTTTAACACGATAAAAGCGAAAAATAACTGTATGGCAAGTCCTCCAAGGACTGTTCTGACATTAACCCGCTTTTTGTTCTTAGAAAATGCAAAAGCAATTCCCATAACGACAATGATACCCATGATACCCCATAAATATTGCACTTCTTTCACCTCTTCGATAAGTATGATTGGAACTTGATGCTTTCGGATTTTTATTTTACAATTCTTTCAGACGTCTGACAACCTATAATTGCAAGATTTGTCGAAAGTTGTACGGACAACATCGTCAATAGTATGCGCAAATACAGCGTTTTCATGAAAGGGGATACAATATTGAAGATCAGAAAAAATTTTTTGGAAGGCTTGGAACAAAAAGTATATATATATGAAAACAAGAAGGATGAGTTCTTTCTGATAGCTGTACCTGCGATTGAATGGTCGTATTCCTTCTTTTATCAGGATGAAGAAATCCAATCAAAATTGCTCCATTCATTACTGGAAAGGATCCCACAGGAAACAGCCGAGACGTTAAGTTCACGAATTGTCCAATGGACCACTGAGATGTAAAAACGATCCACCCGGCGCTTATTATTCTTGAAAGAGGTAAACGGGGGCTTCTTGCTCCATTCTTTGTTGCATTGTTACTTTAGAACGAATATGATGAGAAAGTGAGAATGACGAGAAAGGATTTTATGAATGAAAATAGACTTTATACAGGAAGTTCAATCAAGACGGACTTTCGCCATCATTTCCCACCCGGATGCTGGGAAAACAACCTTAACAGAACAGCTACTATTATTCGGAGGTGCGATTCGCGCCGCTGGAACAGTTAAAGGAAAGAAATCAGGTAAGTTTGCAACATCTGACTGGATGGAAATCGAGAAGCAGAGGGGGATTTCTGTCACTTCTTCTGTCATGGCCTTCGATTATGACGATTATCGGGTGAATATCCTGGATACACCAGGTCACCAGGACTTTTCCGAAGACACCTATCGAACATTGATGGCAGTTGACAGTGCTGTGATGATCATCGATTCAGCGAAAGGGATTGAAGCACAAACCTTGAAACTATTCAAAGTTTGTCGAATGAGAGGTATTCCGATCTTCACCTTCATCAATAAGCTTGATCGCCAAGGGCGTGAACCACTTGAGTTATTGGAAGAGCTTGAAGAAGTATTGGGAATTCAATCTTATCCAATGAACTGGCCGGTAGGAATGGGGAAAGAATTCTTAGGAATCTATGATCGCTTCCATAATCGCATCGAGCAATTTCGAGTAGAAGAAGATGATCGCTTTATCCCATTAAATGACGATGGTGAAATTGAGGGCGAACACCCTCTTAAAGAAAGCAACCTCTATAATCAGACTCTTGAAGATGTTTTGTTGCTGAATGAAGCTGGAAACCAGTTTTCCCGTGAACGCATAGCGAATGGAGAATTATCTCCAGTCTTTTTCGGAAGTGCATTAACGAACTTCGGGGTTCAAACATTTCTAGAAACATACTTACAGTTTGCGCCATCTCCGCAGCCAAGAAATTCCGATGCTGGAGAGATTGAGCCGACAGCAGAGGATTTCTCCGGGTTTGTATTCAAGATTCAAGCCAATATGAACCCTGCTCACCGGGACCGGATTGCTTTTGTCCGCATTTGCTCAGGTCAATTCGAGAGAGGAATGACGGTCAATCTTTCCCGTACAGGAAAGTCCATTAAACTGGCGCAATCCACTCAATTTCTTGCAGATGATCGGAGTACGGTGAATGAAGCGGTCAGTGGGGATATCATCGGGGTTTATGACACGGGTACGTATCAAATCGGTGATACACTTGTTCAGGGAAAACAGGGTTTTCAGTATGAAAAGCTGCCTCAATTTACGCCTGAACTTTTTGTCCGTGTCACAGCCAAGAACGTGATGAAGCAGAAGCACTTCCAAAAAGGGATCCTTCAGCTTGTTCAAGAAGGAGCCATTCAGTATTATAAAACACGCACGGAAGATATCATTCTTGGAGCGGTTGGTCAACTTCAATTTGAAGTATTTGAGCATAGAATGAAGAATGAGTACAACGTTGATGTGAAAATGGAACCGATCGGATCTAAAATTGCCCGGTGGATTGAAAACGAAGAGGATGTCAAGGAGAACATGTCAAGCTCCAGGAGCATGCTGGTCAAGGATCGACATGATAATCTCGTCTTCCTTTTCGAAAACGATTTTGCCATGAGATGGTTCAATGATAAAAATCCGGATATTCGTTTATATAGTTTAATGTAAGCACACTTAGCACTTCTCCTGAACTGGAGGAGTGCTTTTTCAATTTAATAAGGTTATTTTTCCTTTATTTTTTGGCTGTTTTGGTAAAACATTATAACGAATGCCGGTTGATTTCCACTCCAGGTGCTCGCTTTCCGCGGGGCGTGAGTTGAGCCTCCTCGGGCCATACACTAAGTTGACAGAGCATCTTCAAATCCTTGTGAACATAAAATGACGACAATTTTTGCGAAATAGCCTTTTTAGAAAAAAATGAAACAGCTGCTTCATGAAACATTCACAATCATTGAGTAATTTATCCTAAAATAAAGGGATATTACTGGTGCTGATAGGGTATTTAGTCATAGTATGTAGGTATGAGTATTTATTGCCGTTACAGGGGAAGGAAGAGATAGTATGCAATACGCATGTGCGAACTGTGGAATAGAGATGGAATATCATGAGGCAGGATTTTTATTTTTACATAACGAAAAAAGATTGGACTTACCTCTGACAGGATCAGTTGATAGGACAGAAGAAGGCTTGTATGTTTTTTCATATGACAATCTGGATGAGCTGAATGAAAAATTATCAGAAATAGAAACCACATTAGTGAAGGAAGGATGGACATGCAGTTTTAATTGTTCAGAGAAGCCCGGTCCCTTCCGTCTTGCAGAAGAATTCATGGATTTAATTAAATATAGAGAAATGGTAAAGCTGATTCAGGGAGGGGAATTTAAGAGCCATCTTCAACCTATCATCGATCTTAGCGATTTCAGTCTTTTCGGCTATGAATCGCTCTTACGCTCAGAGAGTGGCAGTAAACGCATCAATCCAGGGGAGTTGTTCGAAGCCGCCTCGCGAACTGGTTTTCATTCCATGTTGGATCAGAAGGCGAGGAAATCAGCAATCGAGTCCAGGCAGGGCCAAGTGGAACCTGGTACGAAGAGTTTTATCAATTTTCTTCCTTCAACGATTTATAACCCTGAATTTTGTTTGCGCCATACATTCAAGATTGTGAATGAATGCAATGTAAATCCTAAAGATCTCGTCTTCGAAGTGGTAGAAACAGAGAAGATTGAAGATGTCGATCATTTGCGGTCTGTTCTTGACGTGTATAAAAGAGAAGGAATGAAAGTCGCCCTTGATGACGTAGGTTCAGGTTTTGCAACAGTTGAAATGTTAAGCCTGCTTCAGCCAGACTATGTAAAGATCGATCGATCCTTCATCAATCACTGTGATCGTGATGAGGATAATCAGGCGTTTTTACGGAAAGTAATGAAGATTGCCGGAGAATTGGACATTTTGGTCCTGGCAGAAGGGATTGAGAGAAAAGAAGAATTGCTTTTCTGTAAAGAAATCGGAATCCACTATGCACAAGGCTATTTCATAGGAAAACCACAAGAAGAAGCGATGGAACCATTTGCAGGAACTCAATTCGTTTAATCGCCAAGCCCCTCCCAACATTTACGGGAGGGATTCTTAATGTAAGGGGATCCTTAAAAGGGAGAAGGAGAATAAAATAGTTCCTTGACAATTTCAAAGGGCATGATATTATATTACTATAAAATACTTTAGTGCATAAAAGCTTAAAAGCGTTTAAGGGTAAAAGAGTAATGGAATCCTTAAACTAAATCAATCACATATCTTTGTCTTGAACAACGCAGTAGGAAATAGTGCGACAGCAAACAGAGACTGGATGTCAGCTGAAAGTCCAGGTCCGCTTCTTTCTGAATTACATTGTTTATGAATTCTCTAAGTGGCTTAGGGGGTTTATCAAGAGACAACCTTTATGAAGTGGAAATAAACCAATGGATTGCCAGGGATCAGTCGATCTTATGCTTGTCATTAGTTTATTTCAATTAGGGTGGTAACGCGGAGAGCTCTTCGTCCCTATCAGGGATGGAGGGTTCTTTTTGTCATACAATCCCTTTTCGGTCACATAATAAATCTTACAGAAGGAAGTGTTAACATGTTAAACATTCAGAGCGTTCATAAACCGTCCGTTCCAGAAGCATCCGCAGTATTACTCGCTGTGCTGGGAATCATCAGTGTCAGCATTATAGGTGTGGGAGCGGTCCCTCATATTCCGATCATTCTTTCCCTCTTCTTTTTGATGGTTTATGGACAGATACGCAAAGTGAAGTTCAAAGAAATTGAAAAAGGGATGATTGCCGGTGCAGAGGGTGGATTAGGTGCCATTCTATTATTTTTCTTTATTGGACTGCTTGTGAGCAGCTGGTTGATCAGTGGGACCATTCCCACGTTGATGTTTTACGGGTTTGAGTTTGTCACTCCACATTATTTTTATGCGATTGCCTTTTTACTTACATCCTTAAGTGGAGTAGCAATCGGAAGCTCACTGACAACGGCAGCAACCATCGGTGTAGCATTGATCGGAATCGGTGAGGCTATGGGGTTATCCATGGCAATCACGGCTGGAGCTATCGTTTCAGGTGCTTTTTTTGGAGATAAGATGTCTCCTTTATCGGATACAACCAATCTTGCGTCATCCATTGTCAAAGTGGATCTGTTTACCCATATTCGAAATATGGCATGGACGACCGTACCAGCCTTTATCATTACATTGATTGTATTTGGTGTCCTATCGCCCGGGACCAGTATGGTCGACTTGGCCAAGCTTGATGCGTTACAGGAAGGTTTAATGCAGACCGGCCTTATCCACTGGTACAGTTTAGTTCCTTTAGTAATGCTGGTAGTGCTGATTGTATATAAGACGCCTGCATTATTCACACTGGCCATCACCATAGCCGTTTCTGTGTTCTTATCTTTTATCCACGGGACGTTAAAGGTAAATGAATTATTCCAGGTGCTATTCGAAGGTTTTACATCGAAGACTGGTGTAGAATCCGTTGACTCACTGTTGACAAGAGGGGGAGTGAACAGCATGATGTTTACGATTTCCCTTGTCATTCTCTCACTGAGTCTCGGTGGATTACTATTTAAACTGGGTATCATTCCGGCGCTGCTCCACAAAGTGTCTGCTGTCATTCAATCTGAAAGACGGACGATTCTTTCCACTGCATTATCAGCGATTGGGATCAATCTGGTGGTAGGAGAGCAGTACTTATCCATTCTATTGACCGGGGAAGCATTTCAATCTCAATACAAGAAATTGGGTCTTCACCCTAAAACCTTATCCCGGACATTGGAAGATGCAGGAACAGTGGTGAATCCTCTAGTTCCATGGAGTGTGTGCGGTATATTCCTCACAGATGTACTAGGGGTTTCAACCATGGAATATCTACCATTTGCGGTCTTCTGCCTGATCTCCCCGGTCATCACCATCCTGTATGGTTTCACAGGGTGGACCATCGAGAAAGAGCAAACGGAGAACAACCCTGTTATTTCGAATTCATAACAATCACCTAATGAAAAAGGACTGTCCATCTGTATGATTCACTCTCTTAGTGTGAGGATGATTCATTTAGAGGACAGTCCTTTTTGTTGCATTTCACTATATGTGTCAAAATAACGCTGGTAATAATGGCTTCCTGCAGAAATCATGAATAAATGAAATAGGGGGAGTACGCCGATCATCGCTGGATTGTTAAGTAATAATACACCTTCTTGTGTCATAAATACCTCAACAGTCAAGAGAAAAAGGATGCTCCATAATGTATATTTCCAATCGCCGTTCCTGAAAAAAATAACTAAACTATAAAAGTACGTCGTGAACCAAATGTACATGGCATTCCCTGCGATCAAATCCTTGACCGGATTCGAAAAATGATTCAGGGGAATGATATATAACTTGAGAAGGGAAGAGAGAATCCAGGCAAATGATAGAGAGATGGTGGAAAGTGCAAAGAACAAAGTGATGAAATGAACATAATGATTGTTAGATTCCTCCAGAAATCTCCACCACGTCTTGGCTAATATAACAGAAATGATAAGGAAAAATGTTGTATAATACGATTCCCACCAATGATGTTCGTATAAATTCGTGTGTGTGAACCACGTTTCTATAAGGTAGAAGATACCGATGATGACCGCAATCCTCCATGCCGGCAAGCGGTACAATACAATGTACGTTATCGCAATCGGAACCGACAATGCCTGTGAACTGATCGATCCCAGGACGCTGTCATTGTAATTATTCGATAAAATATGGGGATGATACGTATAGCTGTTAAATAATACAAATATGACATATTCAAATACATAGGCCAATCCGGAAATGAAAAGCCAAAATAGGATGATCCGGCCAGAAATTTGACGATTCCTCATCACAATCAAAGATAATGCGAAAATGCTGAAAAGGCTAAGGAATACAAAGGGAACCCAGTTCGCCATTCTAATGCTCCTTACGTTACAGTATAAAAATAGTGTATACCGATAAGGTGGAATTATTTATTTTATAGAAAAATAATCGATATTTATCATACACAGACGTTTTAATATTGAAGGATCTTCCTGAAGAGACTATAGTTAACAGTAACTCCTTCCAAAACGTAATGAACGCTATACATAAAGAAAGGGGAGCACTTCATTGAAAATTAGTGATTTTTCCATACGACGACCGGTGTTCACCATTGTCACCATGCTGCTGATCCTTATTCTTGGAGGAGTCTCCCTCCTCAGGATCCCTTTGAAACTCATTCCGGACCTCAATCCACCAGTAGGTGTCGTGGTGACCAATTATCCTGGAGCGGGTCCAGAGGAGGTGGTGGAGAAGGTAACAAAACCACTTGAAGAAAGCCTATCCACCTTACCGGGCATGAAGAACCTTCAATCGACTTCAAGGGAGGGTTCGAACTTTATTCTCCTTGAATTTTCATGGTCCACTTCCATCGATGAGATTGAAAATGATGTCCTGCAACGCCTCGACCAGACTCCACTTCCGGATGGGGCAGAGAATCCAAGGTTTCTCAAATTTGACCCTGCCCAGTTCCCGATCATTCAATTTTCTTTACGGGAAGAAGGGAACGATTCCAATCTCAAGACACTATCCGAGAATTTGAAACAGGAACTGACAAGAGTGGAAGGTGTCGCAAATGTAAATGTTTCAGGTTCATTAACGGACGAAGTGGTCATTGAATTGAATCAACAAGCGTTGAAAGATAATCGTCTGAGTCAAGGCGATGTGGTCAATACAATCCGTGCTAACAATGTGACCGCTCCCGGAGATACGATCGAGACAGATGGACAAACATTGACCACGAGAGTAGTAAGCAAGCTCCAGTCGGTGGAGGAATTAAAGGGATTGGTCCTTCAAGTGAATCCTCAAACCGGAAAGAAGCTTAAGCTTTCTGATGTAGCGAAAGTTGAACAGAGAAAACAGGATACAAACACAATCACACGCGCAAACGAAGAATCTGCCATCCTGTTCAGTGTGCTGCAACAATCAGATGCTAACACTGCCTCCGTATCGAAAGCGTTTCAAAAGGAGCTGGACCGCCTCTTAAAACAGGATCAATATAAATCAATCAAAGCTGATATCCTGTTCGATCAGGGGGATTACATCGCTCAAGCCATCGGGAATATCGCCAATTCCCTCCTGATAGGGGGAGCTTTTGCCATGCTCGTGCTCTTCTTATTTTTAAAAAATGTAAAAAGTCCCCTTATCATCGGGGTAGCCATTCCTTATTCAGTCATTGTTACGTTTGTTCTTATGTTTTTTGCCGATTTCGCATTGAACATCATGACATTGGGAGCCCTGGCTCTTGGAATTGGGATGTTGGTTGATAATGCGATCGTAGTCATTGAGAATATTTATCGTCATTTATCCCTGGGGAAAAATCCGAGGGAAGCTGCAAGTATCGGGGCAAAAGAAGTGGGGGGAGCCATCACCGCTTCCACCTTGACTACTGTAGCTGTATTTCTGCCGGTTGTTTTTATATCCGGTTTACTGGGAGAATTGTTTACCGAGTTCGCCTTGACGATTTCTTTTAGTTTATTGGCCTCACTTGTGGTGGCATTGACGGTTATACCGATGCTCGCAAGCAGACTGCTGAAGAAACCAAAAGGAAATATCGAAGCAAAGCGGAGACGTTCTAAGAGCAGAAAGACATTTGCCCGGTCGGTTAAATGGGCGCTACGTCACCGTTTCATCGTATTGTTCATCACTCTCATTACATTAGTGGGTGGCGGGCTGGGCCTTACGACGGTAGGGACACAGTTTTTGCCACCAACTGATGAAGGGTTTTTCAACATGAGGGTCGAATTGGATAATGGAGCTTCCGTCGATGAGACCAATAAAGTCGTCAAAGCGATTGAAGGCAGGTTGGAAAAAGAAAAAGATGTCGATGTTTTCGTAAGTCTGGTGGGTACAACCCAGGAAGAATCATTTAGAGGAAGCGGGAAAGGGAATATTGCAGAAATTTATGTGAAAATGGTACCTCTCGATGAGCGGGAGAGGTCGATTTTCAGCTTTGCGGATGAAGTAAAGTCTGAAGTGGAAAAAGCTGCACAAAAAGTGAATAAATCTGCTGAAGTTTCCTTTAATTTACAGTCAACATCCGGTTCCAGTCCTCAAACCTTGACGTTTAACCTGAGGGATACGGATCAGAATCGTCTGAAGGAGTCCGTCGATTCGTTATTCTCCTCTTTAAAAGGCATGAAAGATGTCACAGAAGTTTCAACAGATCAGATGGAGACTGTGAAAGAAGTCCAAATGAAGGTAAACCGGGAGAAAGCTCTTCAACAAGGAATAGCTCCTGCTCAAATCGGGACGCTCGTTCAAGATGTGACCCGGGGGGTCCTGACTACCCAAATGGTCACAGAGTCTTCTGACGTCATAAATGTTCTCGTTCAATATGACAGGAACATCACTGAAAATCTTGATTCTTTAAAGAAACTTCTCATTCCAAATGGACAAGGGAAGTATATTCAGTTAAACTCCGTCGTCGACTTTTCAATTGCAGATGGACCTGTCAGCATTCAAAGAATTGATCAGCAGCATGCCGTTCAATTCACACTCAACTATTCATCATCAACCAATCTTGGAGCCATTTCGAAGGCGGTAGATGAGAAAATCGAATCACTGGATCTTCCAAACGAGACATTGGTTTCATTCAGTGGGGACAGGGAGCTCCTTGAGGATTCCATTGATGACATGGTCCTGGCCCTTGGGCTTGCCATCGTGCTTGTCTATATGGTCATGGCTGCGCAATTCGAGTCATTTAAATATCCGTTTGTCATTATGTTTACTGTTCCGCTCATGGTAATAGGTGTAGCAATCGCCCTGGCCATTACACAGACCCCTATCAGCATATCGGCGATCATTGGAGTGATTGTACTGGCAGGTATCGTCGTAAACAATGCTATTGTCATCGTTGATTATATCAATCAGCTTAAAGAGGCGGGAATGAGCAGCTTTGACAGCATCGTAGAAGCAGTGCAGGACAGGGCAAGACCGATCTTCATGACGGCACTGACGACGATACTCGGCTTATTGCCCCTGGCACTGGGGCTGGGTGAAGGTACCGAAATCAATCAGCCTATGGGTATTGCCGTCATTGGCGGACTGATCAGCTCGACATTACTGACCATTTATGTCATACCGATTGTGTACAGTTTCTTTGATAAAGAGACGAGAAGAATGAAGAAACCAAGAGAAACATACGTATATAAAGAATAGAACACACAACGAGAGTTAACCGGATGCTAAGCAGTCACCTCCTAAAATGATGAGGTACCTTAGTCGTAAGGTTAGCTCTTTTTTTTATCAAAATAATGGTAACAAGCGAGGGAGAGGATCCAAATGGAAAAAGGTATCTATTTTATCACGGGGTTTCCGGGCTTTTTAAGTCATAATATTGTAGAAGAATTACTCAAACAGGAGAAGGTATCGAAGGTATACTTACTTCACCTTCATTCAATGAGGAAGCAGGCGGAAGATGGAATACGAAAACTCAGATTCTTGTCAGATGCAGAGATCATCCTTGTGGAAGGGGACATTACCCGCACGGATCTTGATATGGCAGAAGAGAAAATCATCAAGATTAAGGAGGAAGTGGAATATGTTTGGCACTTAGCAGCCATCTATGATCTCGCAGTCCCTCAGAATCTTGCACAGAAAATAAATGTAGAAGGCACACGACAGGTCAATGATTTCTGTCAAACCTTAGCTCGATTAAAAAGATATGTGTATTTTTCCACTGCTTTTATAGCGGGATAACGTGAAGGTGAACTAATGGAGGATGAATTGATCCACCCGGAGCGTTTTCATAACTTCTATGAAAGGACTAAATATGAAGCAGAGGTCCTGGTGGATAAATTGAAGGACAAACTGCCAATCACGATCATCCGCCCAGGTATCGTGAAAGGGAACTCAGAAACCGGCGAGACCGTGAAGTTCGATGGGCCATATTTTATTATGAATATGTTTAAGCGATTATCTTTCCTTCCGTGGATTCCATTTCTCGGTGAGGGTACCTCTTATATAAATATTGTACCCGTTGAATATGTAGTGGAAGCATCCATTTATCTAGGCCATGAGGAGGTGGGGAGTGGAAAGACGTATCATCTGACCGATCCAGCACCACTGATGGTAAAGGAAGTGTATGAGCAGATTTTATGGCATATGTTAAAAAAGAAACCAATGGGGAGTATTCCGATAACCCTTTCTAATTGGGCACTTGGTTTCCGTTTTATACGACGTTATTTAAAAGTCGAACGGGAAGCATTGGACTATTTTACATACCAAGGTAAATTCAATTGCCAAAATGTGCGAAAAGACCTGAAGGGGACAGCAATTATATGCCCTTCCCTTTCCAGCCAGATCAAAAAAATGGTTGAATTTTATCTTGAACATGCATCTAATGAGCGATTGCACGTGAAGATCGATTAATAGGGGAATGGAAACATTCTAACAAGCAATCATCGTAATAATTGGGAGAGATATGGTGAAAATAAAGGGAGAAGCAACATTAGGAGGAATTTCAAGATGTCATTTTCCCTTACATCATACCTTGACCGACACAAACACAGTCCTTTCCATAAGCCTTTTAAAAGTACCCTATTTCCACACTCCTCCTTTTTTACGGGGTGCATATGAAGTCATCCATTACAAAATTAGAAGGAATCCTGTGGAGCATTGCGCTTCCGGGTTTTCCTCAATTGCTTGTCGGTTTATGGTTTAAGGGAACGTTGTTTGTACTTCTTGAGATCATTATCAATATTCAAAGTAACTTCAATCTGGGGATCATGTACAGTTTTTTAGGCGAAACACATAAAGCAGCTGAGATAATTGATTACCAGTGGCTCATGTTCTATCCGTGTTTATATATGTTTGCCATGTGGGATGCGTATAAAATTGCCGATGCCCAAAAGAAAAACTACAGTTTTTTACCCTTTGTAATGTCTGCTTATATGGTAACGGTTGGTTTGATGTATTCCCCGAAAGTGTATCTGTTTGGAAAATTTATCGGGCCCATTTTCCTTCCGATTTTGTTTGTGATTCCCGGAGTGTTGATGGGACTCTTGGTACGAGCCATCCTGATACGGGTTCAATGAAATTTTTCTCTTTACGAATAAGTGTTTTTGAGATAAAATACATTTATACAAATGAACGTTTTCTACCTGTCAAAGGGGAGTAGCTATAGGTTTCATACCTAAACAAAGTCGTCAATTCATGGTGTATGCCATCGGCTTTGTTGGCATATCCGTATGCTAAGCAAGACCTTTGCCTTATTTAGGCAAGGGTCTTTTTATTTTTATAAAATTCCTTGCCTATTGGAAAACTAACTATGTAAATAGGGAGGGACTAAAGGTATGGATGCTTCGATGTTATTGGAATATGGATGGGTCCTACTGATTTTGGTAGGTCTTGAAGGGATATTAGCTGCTGATAATGCGGTGGTTATGGCCGTAATGGTCAAACATTTACCTGTGGAACAAAGGAAGAAAGCACTTTTTTACGGACTTTTAGGAGCCTTCGTCTTTAGGTTCGCTGCATTATTTCTCATTTCGTTCTTAGTCAATGTGTGGCAGGTTCAGGCCATTGGGGCCATTTATTTATTCTACGTGGCCATTCACCATTTTGTGAAGAAAAGGAAAGACACCGGGGTTGTAGAAGAGGAGCCGGCGAAAGGCTCGGGATTCTGGACTACTGTACTCAAGGTGGAACTTGCGGATATCGCATTCGCGGTTGATTCCATGCTTGCTGCCGTTGCTTTGGCCGTAACGCTTCAACCGACTGGATGGTTTGATGTGGGGGGTATTGACGGAGGGCAATTTATTGTCATGTTCCTAGGCGGCATCATCGGGTTGGTGATCATGAGGTTTGCTGCAACCTGGTTTGTGAAATTATTGGAGAAATACCCTACCTTGGAATCAGCAGCCTTTTTAATTGTTGGCTGGGTTGGTGTGAAACTTGCCGTATTTACCCTTGCTCATCCTGATGTAGCCATCCTGGATCATCACTTCCCAGAATCAAAAGGGTGGAAGCTTGTATTTTGGAGCGTATTGATCCTGCTATCTGTAGGCGGATATTTATTATCAAGAAGAAAAGCAAAACAGGAAGAAGCAGAAATAGAAAGAAAAGCAAAAGCAGAATAATGTCGTTATACAAAGCTAACGTGGAATTTTCCCGTTAGCTTTTTTGATGTTTATGAACGGGAGTTTTGATGGGGGAACCGAGGTAACCGGTGTTTGATCACCTTCTGGTATTCACTTAAACAGATTTCTTGATTTTTTATTTTGCAAAACCCCCTCAAAATGAGTTCTTTTAACGTAACTCCTTTAATAAGGCGATCGATCGGCCAAAAATATGAAATTTCGGGGTGATATGAAAAACCCCACCCTATCCTTTTCACTTTTACATTCAACACCATATGAGTATAATAGTGTGCAGGATGGGGTGAGACTGATGCTAAATGTTCTACTATTTCTACTCGCTAAACAAAAGAAAAAGCAATCGCTTGAAGAGATGGCGATCCAAATACAAAATGGTGATGAGCAATTATTGAACATAGTTCTCGAAGATTATAAGCCATTTATTAAAAAAACGGTATCATCGGTCTGCAAACGATTCATCTATGAAAGTGATGATGAATTCAGCATCGGTCTGATTGCCTTTCATGACGCTATTTTAAAGTATAATGATCAACGGGGCTCTTCTGTCATCAGTTTCTCTGAAGTAATCATCAAGCGGAGAGTGATTGATTATATCAGAAAAAATGGGAAGTTTCAGGATGTCAGTTTCGATATGAGCCTCTTTGAAGATGGGGAAGATTCTTCGGGTTTAACGATCGATCAGATTGTATCTGTTGAGGAATTCGGAAAACAGGAGGAAGCCAGAAAGAGACGTGAAGAAATTCTTTATTTCCAGGAACAACTGGTTCAATACAAGTTGTCTTTTCACGATCTGGTTGAACAATCTCCCAAGCATGAAGATGCAAGATTGAATGCCATAGACATCGCCAAAAAGGTAGTGAGTTCCCAAGAACTATTAGATTATCTTATAGAAAAAAGACGATTACCGATAAAAAAATTAGAAAAACAGGTGAACGTCACCAGAAAAACAATTGAGAGAAATAGAAAATATATTATAGCCATTTCTCTTATTCTTATAGGGGATTATGTCTATTTACGGGATTATTTAAAAGGGCGGTTAGAGATATGAAAAAAGGGATCATTATGGAAATCAAACAGGATATCCTGGTTTTGATGACACCGGAAGGAGAATTTCTTACAGGAAGAAAGCAGCCCGATCAACAGTATGCGATAGGCGAAGAGATTCCTTTCTTTCCAGTGAGCTTAAGTACTGCCAAATCCAAGCCGATTTATAAATGGAATTGGAGAGTATCGACTTCCTTGTTAACAGTCCTTGTCGTCATCATTGCCCTGTTCTCAAGTACTGTGCTACAGAACAATAGGGCTTATGCCTATGTTTCAGTCGATATCAATCCCAGTATGGAACTAACATTAAATAAAGATCAGCAGGTATTGAATATCAAGCCATATAATGGTGATGCCAAGGTCCTTTTAAAGGAACTGAGTGACTGGAAAAATGAAAATGTTGGAGAAGTGACGGAGAAAATCTTCCTCTTAAGTGAAAAACTCGGGTACTTAAAGGGTATTCAAAAGGTTTTCATCACTTCTTCCTTCATTGATGATTCCGATCCTAAACGGGAAACCGAATTACTGGACGAATTAAATGAGTTTGTTGAGGATTACGGCACTGATCATTCCACGAATATCATCATGGAAGAAACATCCCGGGAGTTTAGGGAAAAAGCATCAGAAAAAGGGATGACTGCAGGCTCCCTTATTCGTGAAACAGAGCAAAAGGACTTCGACCGAACAACTGAGCCTGTAGAAAAAGAATTGAACAAAGAAGAAAAAGAAGTTCAAGAAAAAGAGAAGCAAAAGAAAGCTATTATAGATGAAAAAGTCAAAGCAGCGAAGCAAAAGGTGAATCCACCAGTAAAAGAGAAGAAACAAAATGCAGAAAAAACTCAAAGACCTCAGAAAAACCCTGACCATCCGCAAAAGCCTCAACCCGAAAAAAAAGGGGAGAGGGGAAAACCTGAGAAATCACAACCTGGGAACTCCTCAAATGGTAATAATGGAAACAGAGGTAATGACAAACCTAATAGAGGGCATGATCATTCTCCACGTAATGATCAAGGGGACCATCGAAACAATGATAAGCATAATGATCAGCAAAATAGAAATGAAGAAAAGAAACATAATCATGAAAACAGAAAAGAAAATAAAAAAGACTAAAAAAATAGGCAAAGGCTCATTCAACTGAATGGGTCTTTGTTATTGAGAACGAAAAAGGGTAGCTGGTACATGCCAGCTACCCCGGTGCCAAGTTATTTAGTTTGTTGTCCAGTTAATTGAGATTGAGCTTGTTTCACAAGACGTTTCGTGATTTCTCCACCAACTGATCCATTAGAGCGGGCAACTGTATCGGATCCAAGCGTCACGCCAAACTCCTGGGCGATTTCATATTTCACTTGATCAAGGTACTGTTCAACACCAGGAACAAGTAATTTATTTGAACTTCTAGCCATAGTCGTTTTCCTCCTTACCAGGATACTTGAAACAATGAATGTTTCAGTAGCTATATTATTTGTATTATCATCATGAACATGAATGGTAATATTTCGCCGAAATTGTATTGTTTGCTTAGAAATAATATGAACCACCACACTTGTTCGTTTAGGAGGCTTATATTAAAGGAAGAATAAACATAAAAAGAAATTATTCATTTTTCCTTTCATTCTTCGGTTTTATTCTTTAAGATAGAAAAGGAAATAACGTTGAAAGGGAATTACACACATGTGGTATAAGCTTAGATTGAATTTAAATAAATTAACTCCTGCACAAGTGATCGTAACGTATTATCTTCTGGCGGTGACGATTGCGACCGTACTACTCAGTCTTCCCATTGCTCATAAATCCGGGGCAGAGTGGAGTTTCCTGGATGCGATCTTTACAGCGGTAAGCGCTGTGAGCGTCACAGGGCTTACCGTTGTGAGCACGGTCGACACATTCAATACAACGGGAATCTTCATTTTAATGTTTGTTCTCCAATTCGGTGGGATTGGAATCATGACACTCGGTACGTTTTTCTGGTTGATTGTAGGAAAGAAGATCGGCTTGAAAGAGCGCCGCCTCATCATGACGGATCAAAACCAGACAAGCCTGGCTGGACTCGTGAGTTTATTAAAACAGATCTTATTACTGATCATCTTCATTGAAATCGTGGGCGCTTTCATTTTAGGTGTCTATTTCATAGGGTATTATCCCACGTGGCAGCAGGCTTTTATCCATGGACTATTTGCATCTGTCAGTGCCACGACGAATGCGGGCTTCGATATTACAGGTCAGTCACTCATTCCTTATGCGAATGACTACTTTGTCCAGTTCATCACCATCATTTTATTGACACTCGGAGCAATTGGATTTCCCGTACTGATTGAGACGAAGGATTATCTAATGAGCAAGAAGAGAAACAAACACCACTTTTCTTTATATTCAAAGATAACTACGGTTACGTTCTTTGGATTAATGTTATTCGGGACATTGGTCATCTTTCTCTTTGAATATAACCGCTTTTTTGATGGTATGGAGTGGCATGAGTCATTTTTCTATTCGTTTTTCCAATCGGCTACGACGAGGAATGGGGGACTTGCCACCATGAATGTGGCTGATTTTTCTACTCCCACCTTATTGGTCATGAGTGCTCTTATGTTCATCGGGGCTTCACCAAGCTCGGTTGGTGGAGGGATCAGGACGACGACATTCGCCCTGAATATTTTATTCTTGTTCCATTTTGCAAAGGGGAATCAAACCATTAAGATATTCAAAAGGGAAATTCATCATCAGGATGTTATCAAATCCCTTGTCGTGACGATGATGGCCATTTTTATCTGTTTCCTATCTGTCATCATCCTCACTTTCACAGAGGACCATTCCATTATGGAGATTGTCTTTGAAGTTGCTTCCGCGTTCGGAACGACAGGATTATCCATGGGAATCACATCTGAACTTTCCTCCATCGGAAAATGCGTCATCATCGTGTTAATGTTTATTGGTCGAGTGGGGATCCTTTCCTTCCTCTTCATGATTGGCGGAAAAGAAAAAACAGCTAAATATCACTATCCTAAAGAACGGGTCATTATTGGGTAATGGACAAAGATTCTGGGACATAACTTAATTCATTCCCACTAAAGACAAGCAATCAAAAAAAATTAGTTAGGATCACTTGTTACATCGCTGCTCGACTCCTGCGGGAAATGCTGGACAGGTGAGACCCCACAGGGCTTTAGCCCGAGGCGGCTCACCGCCAGCCCCGCGGAAAGCGAGCACCTGGAGCGGAAATCAACCACTAAATACTACATCCAAAAAGAACAATATTTATGTAAACCTCCAATCCGAACGATTTCGATTTTCAAAAAGAATTTCGAATGAGCGTTCGGATTTTCTTTTAGATAAACACTTTTTCCAGCCTCTTATTTTGTCTTGTTAAGCTTGAAAAGAATATTATCATTTTAATGCGGAATAGGGCACGTCAAAGTGGATCATAAGGAATAGGATGATGGGGATGGAGATGATCCATCCTAATACCGGGTATTTATGATGGACGATCATTACTGTGAACATCATCAGATTAAAAAGAAGATCCCAACCGAAATGCCATCCGTTGTGGTATGTCATCATCCCCATGAGGTGGGAAAGGCCTTCTGTCAAACCATAGATACCTGTCCATAACAAGATCCAACCAACCCTCCCCCATAAACCCGTCGGAAGTCTCCCGATAAAAATGGCGATTGTGACTGTATATTGAATCGCCATTTTGCTCAATGAAATAATTGTGTGATTCAAATGAAGAGAGTCCCCAAAGGGGGTGACAGTGCGGAACTCCCACATGGAATAATCAAATAATAGAAATTGTGACAGTAAATCCCCCATAAAGAAAAATAATAAAGTGGGATAATATCTGTAAAAATCCTTCCAATTGCCAAACCTCCACCCTAAAAAAGCGTACGCCAGCAGAAAAATTAGTATCATGTCCTCATATCCTATCCTCATTCGCACTTTTCTTTAGTTTCCGGAGTGAATTTTGATTTATTCAGTTGAGTGAATGCCTATTTTTAGAAGAATGGAAAAGGGGGAGGTGGGGAAAATAAGGTCAAAGGAGATGAGTCATAAATGAAACGTAAAGCACAGTATGATGCGGCTGAGAAAAATAATCAAACACCGCTTAAGAATAAGCAGGAGGCTGAATTTTCTGCTGAATTTTCTCAAGGAGAGGATCCGGCAAAAGGAAAGAATAGAAATTCGTCAAAAGGTAAAAAAGGGAGAGGCTGATGAAAGATAAAAAACAATCTTTCCGTGAAGAATTCGGTCAGGAATTTGGGGATGTTAATGCAGCCAAAATAATGGAAGTGACCCAAAAACAACCAAAGACAGAAGAAAAGAAGAAAAAATGTTAAGCGATTCGCTTAACATTTTTTCTTCTTTATCATTGAACAAGTTGACGGGCAAACTCGAATACGGTTGATTGACCAGTTGAGGGTTCAAAGTAGGCAAGGACGTATTGATCCTGACCTTCTTTTGAACGGATCGTTTCAAGGAGTGTATGCTTATACAACTCTTTTTCATTTAATTTCAGATTGGCAAATGCCTCGCCTGCGATGGTTGGTTGTGCTAAAAGATTTTGATAAATGGCAGATCGCTCTTCTTTCGTTAGCTCATGCGTCCACCACGGTTTTCTTGGTTTATACTTTTGATTGTCTAAATAGTCGAGTTTCATGAGACCTTCAATGACTGAAATTTGAAAGCTTGTTTCATTGGACAAGAATTCATGCAGTCGTTTGAACAGATCTTCTAACTGATGGCCGATCCGGGACCATCCCCGATTTTCCCAATAGGAACCAAACTGCTGGAAGAAATCAAATGGGGTGTCAAAGCATTCAGTAACCAGGTATTCAATCGTTCGATCCATGCGGTGATCGTTCCAATATTTCTCCAGTACGTCTTCCACTTGTTTGATCCGAA
Organism: Rossellomorea sp. QJM3NY_18; assembly: GCF_056173145.1. Taxonomy (NCBI): domain Bacteria; kingdom Bacillati; phylum Bacillota; class Bacilli; order Caryophanales; family Bacillaceae; genus Rossellomorea; species Rossellomorea sp. QJM3NY_18. The sequence goes on from NZ_CM149659.1 coordinate 1,575,155, forward strand.
CGATATCTTCGAAAGACAATACGTTATTCCCTAAGATTTCATAAGGAGAATGATCCATAAACGTATATTGATGATCATTTGCGCGAATTCTCAGGCCGGTCCCGCGCAACATCTTAAGAAATCCTAACTGTAACTCTTCTGGTCTCATTTCAAACACATCATTGAACGTTTTACGGAATGAATGGTAATCCTCTTCAGGGAGACCTGCGATCAAATCCAGATGCTGGTCGATTTTTTTACCTTCTTTCACCATTGTGACGGTTCTCGTGAGCTTTTTATAATTTTGTTTTCTCATGACCAGATCATTTGTTTCATCGTTGGTTGATTGGATGCCTATCTCAAAACGGAATAGCCCCCGTGGTGCATGTTCATTGAGGAATTCAATCACCTCGGGACGCATGATGTCTGCCGTGATTTCAAATTGAAAGACGGTGCCCGGCACGTGCTCGTCAATAAGAAATTGGAACATTTCCATTGCGTAGCTTCGACTTATATTAAAGGTTCGATCCACAAACTTAATGGTCTTCGCTCCATGTTTCATAAGGAATCGGATATCTTCCTTAACCTTTTCACGATCAAAGTAGCGTACACCAACTTCAATAGAAGAAAGACAGAATTGGCAACGGAATGGACAGCCCCTGCTTGTCTCGATATAAGTCACCCTTTTTCCGAGCTCTTGCAAATCTTCCTGAAAACGGAAAGGGGAAGGAACATCCCTTAAATCAATTTTATTTTGCTGCGGTTTGATGACAGGCTTTCCATCAGCTAAATAAGCCACTCCATGTACCTTCGACCAATCTTTATCACCATCAAGCTGATCCAATAACTGTTTGAAGGATTCCTCACCTTCCCCAATGACGATAAAGTCAACGTCTTCAAGGCGCTCCAGCCAATATGGAACATCATATGTCACTTCGGGACCTCCGAGGATGATCGTTACCTCAGGCATGATTTTCCGAAGAATCTGAATGACTTTGATCGTTTCTTCGATATTCCAGATGTAGCAGCTGAATCCGATGATGTCCGGCTTTTTAGAAAATAAGTCGGTAACGATATTAAGCGTTGGATCCTTTATCGTGTACTCAGAGAGCTCAATTTCATGTTCGGGCTCTGCATAGGCCTTTAGACAGCGAATAGCTAAATTCGTGTGAATGTATTTTGCATTTAACGTACTTAAGACGACTTTCTTCATTCATAATCTCCTTTATTCTAAGTCCGTTTGACTCTCAGTCAAATAACTTTCAGTAACCAAATTATTATCTATGGCAAGTTGTTCGTACAACATAATAAACCAACCTGACTATCATTTTATCTAAGCTTGCGAAAAAGCTCAATGTTTGTCTGAAATGAATTTAAATTTATTGTAACTATTAGAAGGAATTTTAGGAAAAGGTGCGAATAATATAAGGTAATATATGTTTTTTGAAAATTGCGTTGAATGGTGATTCGGATGCTCGTATGCTCAACCTAAGCGAATAGTTTATCATGAAAAAGGGACTGACCCGTAAATACAATGGGGTCAGCCCTTTCTAGTGAGGTTTATCTTGTATTCATTTCCCTTTTGGAAAGCAGTTTCTGCAACCTGGTTGATCTAAACTCGATGATAGGTTGTGTGATGCTGGTAAAGAATTTAGTTGAAAATATCATCGTCAGTACAAAAGATACCCCGAGTAACAGTAACAGACTGGTGTTAGGGTCAATCGTATCCTTTAGATGGCTTTCACGGAATAACCGAATGAGAAAACCGTGGAGCAAATAAACATAGAGAGTATTTTCCCCCCATTTGGTGAAAAACTGTCTCTTTGTAGGAACAAATGTAAAAAAGCTGAAAATCATCACGACGTTTAATAAGTAAACAGCTGCCCTGACACCCATGCTGATTACGTTGTTCCATTCAAAATCTCCGTAAGGCTTGGAACCAAGCAACCATTTGTCTGAGAATTCAGGGATAAAATACATCCCCAAAAATACGATTACAAATAATGAACCTGCCACTAAACGGGCTTTACCCGTTTTAAAATATTCGAAGTGATCCTTCTCCATGTAGTACCCCATCAGGAATATTGGAAAGAACACAAATGTTCGGGACAAGCTTAAAAAATTTGAGATTACATCAGCGTATCCTACAAGCAGTCCAAGTGAAAAAGCCACTGTCAAGCCGATTCCAGGTCTGAATTTAAACCACTTAATGAAAACATAAAGCAGTGCGTTCCAGCAAAAAAGGCTGATAAGGAACCACAGTGACCAGTGAGGGTTCAGTGGATTCACCTCGAATGTTGATTTTTGATAAAGAAAATGATAGTAGACCGTATAGATCAATTGAAACAAAATGTAGGGAAGTATCAATTTTTTTGCAAGTTTCTGGATATACCCTTTTTTATAGAATCCTTTCGCGAAGAACCCTGCCACAAGGATGAAGGCCGGCATGTGGAAGGTGTAAATCGTTTTATACAACGAAAGGATAAAGGGGTCGCTTTCGATATAGGAACGGATGACATGCCCAAATACCACTAAAAAGATCAAAATGAATTTGGCATTGTCGAAGTAATAGTTGCGCTGTTTCATATCTTCACCATCTTTTAGAAAAGTTTAATCCTAATTCATTCTTACCCTAGGATACAATGAGCAAAACATGATTTTCACTGTTAATTATCACCAGAAGTGCGGGGAGCTATGCGGATTCTGTAGGATTTAAGCCAATGGTCGTCTTTTAAATTAGTAAGGGGATGAGGAAATGACTAATAGTAGTAAAGTGAAAGAAGAGCAAAAGAAGGAATTATGTCATCCTGTCGATAGGGAGATTTGCTCAGCTTCACCTATGCCGATGTTTGTGATCAATAAAGAGTTGAAAATCGTTTATGCCAACCCCGAAGCATATGAAACCCTGGAAACAAATAATGAGAATGTTGTAGGGAAGCTCTTCAGCTCATTTTTCTCTTCAGTGCCCGCGCCTATAGTGGCCCATTATAAGGAAGTAATGGAAACGGGAAAAACAATGGAAGACGAAACCCTGATGAATGCAAATGAGAAGAAAATCATTCACGTCGAACTTTTGCTGAAAAAATCGACCATTTCACCTAACGCTTATTTATACTTTAAGGATGTAACGGAACTGAAGGAGAAGGAACGGAAAGATCATTTAAATGTACATTTACTATCGAACATTTTCCAGAATGCTTCAGAGGGGATCGTGTTATTTGACATTGAGGGGAATATCAATGATGTGAATCATGCATTCAGTTTGCAAGTGGGGCTTGATAAGGATGAAATCACCAAGAGGAATATCAGCTCCTTCATTCCGAAAAATGCCCATTATAGAGTTGATAAAATCAAAGAATTGATTTCTCAAAATAAAAAAGCCCGTGGTGAAATTCCAATCAAGAAATCACAAAGTATTTCAATCGTGGAATTTACGACAAGTCCGTACGTCCATCATAAGCTCCATATGGCCATTCTTAGAGATGTAACGGAAAAAAGGCAGATGGAGATCCAACTGAAGCGAAATGAAGAATTGTTCAAAGGATTGTTTGAAGAAGCGATTGACGCCATTGTATTATGGGATCAGGACGGAAGGGTACTTAAAGCGAACTCTTCAGCACTGAAAATATTCGAATGCACACTTTCAGAGCTTCTCTCCAAAAAAATCAGGGATTTCGTTTATCCTTTGGAAAGCCAGAAGTTCGATCTGGTCATGGAACAATTATACAGAAGCGGGGCTGTAAGGGATGAGGTGTTGTTTCTCATGCCGAACAATCAGCTGAAACATTTGGAATTCACCTCGAAGCTTCATTCCGTAGATGGTTATAATATGACCATATTCCGTAATGTAAGTGAACGATATCAAATGGAAAAGGAGCTGCGGGAGAGTGAGGAAAGGTTCCGGAAGATATTCGAAGGTTCATTGGATGGATTGCTTCTGACCAATCACAATTATGTCGTTGTTGATGCGAATCCCGAAGTGAGTAACATCATTAAGTTGGATAAAGATCAACTTATTGGTAAAGACGTACGGGAAATATTGAATATTGAGCCGGGTGAAGAAGCTTATGACGATTATCTGCATCAATTGAAGGAGGAAGGTCAGGCGACATTTTTAAAAGCGCTGACATCATCCAGGGACAGAATTCAATACGTTGAATTATCTTCGAAATATAATTTGCTCTCTAACTTGAATTTGACCATCATCCGGGACATTACCGATCAAATTGAGATGCAGGAACAATTAAGAAAATCTGACACATTAAGTGTGGTAGGTGAGCTTGCTGCAGGGATCGCTCATGAGATCAGAAACCCGATGACTGCACTAAAAGGATTCATTCAATTGCTTGAAAACAGCGTCGGGGAAGATCACGAGATGTACTTTAATGTGATCACTTCTGAATTCCAGCGTATCGAGTCAATCATCACGGAGTTTCTCGTATTGGCCAAACCTCAGGCAATCCAATACCAGGAGACGAATTTAATCAGGATCATGAAAGATACGGTTGAATTACTGAGTGCACAGGCTGTCATGCATAATGTTCAGTATGCGGAAAGGTATCAGGAAGACCTTCCTACCATAGTAGCTGAACCCAATCAGTTAAAACAGGTATTCATTAATGTCATTAAGAATGCGATTGAAGTCATGTCGGATGGAGGAGTGATTTCCATCAGCATCGGTGAGACAGAGGACGGGTTGATCCATATCGAGATTAAGGACCAGGGAGGCGGAATCTCAAAGGATAAAATCAAGAAGCTCGGCGAACCTTTTTATACAACAAAAGAAAGAGGGACTGGACTTGGACTTATGGTAAGCTTTAAGATTATTAAAGAACATAAAGGCAGCGTTCAGGTTGAAAGCATTGTTGGACAGGGAACCGTTTTCCATATCTATCTGCCTAAATCATAAAGGAGTCCTGTATAATGACCATTCATGCGATTATAATCGATAGTCCCATTGGGAATTTGAAGCTCATTGCCGATCCCACCCAATTGCTTTCTGTGCAGTTTGTTGAGGAAGAAGCTTACATCGAAACGGATCATCCCATTTTGACTAGAGCAAAGGAACAGATCCAGGAATTTTTTAAAGGTGATAGAAGAGCATTTGATCTTCCTTTGAAAATCGAAGGGACCTTGTTTCAAAAGGAAGTATGGAATATCCTGCAGAAAATACCTTATGGCGAAACCTGGTCGTATCAGGATGTGGCACAAGCCATACAAAGACCGAAAGCGGTTCGAGCTGTGGGACAGGCGAATAAAGCCAACCGTTTTCCCGTCATTATCCCTTGCCATCGTGTCATTGGGAAAAATAAGATGCTCACCGGTTATGCAGGGAAGCAAATTGATAAAAAAGAAACGTTACTATCATTAGAGCGATAATAGGAACGAGACTGGGGCATAAATAAATCCATTTCCTTTAAAGACGAATAATTAAAAATTCGTGGGTCACTCGCTACACCGCTTTTGATTTCCGTGCAAGACTTCGCTTTCCTCGGGCGGAAGGCGAGCCTCCTCGTCACTGTCGTTCCTGCGGGGTCTCACCTATTCCGCTTTTCCCGTAGGAGTCTTCGTCTTGCACTCCAATCAAAAGCTAGATCCGGCTATATATACTGAATGCTTTAGCAATAATAATAAAAGGGTCATTCATCAAGGTTTTTGTTATTCGTACACAGACTATAGTTTTCGAATGTTCGATTATTTTGGGTCTGTCGAAGCAAAATGAGTCATTCACATCAAGTTAGAAAGAGAATTTATATAATTAACGCTTACGGTCACTGCAACTAAGAGATAAGAGTTGATGTATGCAATAGGTGAAGCAATTTCGACATTACATTGTTATAGTGAAACCTTACGCTTGGAAGTTGATTGGAGCGGAAGGTGCTCAACTCACGCCCCGCGGAAAGCGAGCACCTGGAGCGGAAATCAACCACTACTTACTACATCCAAAAGTAACAATTACGTATACAGTCAAATGATCAATCCGAACAATTTCGATTTTCAAAAAAGAATTTCGAATGATTGTTCGGATTTTCTTTTGCCTAAATACTTTTGTCACAGCCTCGTTTTTATTTTTTGTGACACAATTATGGGGGGGGTTCTGAAAATAATAATTGATAATTCAATCTGTTTAGATTATCATCTAATTAGATATAAGTCGAAAAAGATAGGGGGAGTAATGTTGCAATTAAGTAAGCAGATAGCGTTTCATAAGACGATGGGGGACCCGACCCGTATCAAGATTGTTTATTTATTGGCAGAAGAGAGTTTGCATGTGGGAGCCATAGCCGGAAAGCTGGGACTTACTGCGCCAACGATCTCCCACCATTTAACGAAACTGAAAGAGTGCAATCTTGTTTATTCACGGAGAGAGAAGAACACGGTTTACTACTATTTGAATAAAAAAGTATTAAGTCATCACGGGGATGTTCTTCACAGGTTTGCTCAAGAAGAGAAAGGGGAGAGGACGATGTCAGAGAAGTTAGTGAAAGAAAAACAGAAAGTGAAGAATAATTTTCTGGAGAAAAATGGACGGATCAAAAGTATTCCCGCCCAGCAAAAGAAAAAATTATTCATTCTTGAACATCTCGTGGAAGGTCTGAAGGTGGGTGAAAAGTATAAGGAAAAAGAGTTGAATGAGTACATTCTCCAATTTCATGAAGATTTCGCCACCTTGAGGAGAGAGTTCATCATCCACCAGTTCATGTATCGGGAAAACGGCATCTATGAGGTGAATCCGAAAGAAATGTGGGCATCTACTAAACTTTCAGATTAAAAAGAACGAGGCTGGGACATAACTAAATCCATTTCTTCTAAAGGCGAACAATCATAAATTAGTTAGGATTGCTTGCTACACCGCTTTTGATTTCCGTGCAAGACTTCGCTTTCCTCGGGCGGAAGGCGAGCCTCCTCGTCGCTTTTCGCTCCTGTGGGGTCTCACCTATTCCGCTTTTCCCGTAGGAGTCTTCGTCTTGCACTCCAATCAAAAGCTAGATCCTGCTATATATACTGAATGTGCTTTAGCAATGATAACAAAGGGTCATTCACCAAGATAGGTGTTATTCGTACACAGACTGTAGTTTTTTCATTTTCGATCATTTGGGGTGTGTCGAAGCAGAATGAATCATTCACATCTGTTTAGAAAGAGTATTTATATAAGTAACGGTTAAGGTCACTGCCACTAATAGAGTAACATCCAATGAAAAATCCGAACGATTTCGATTTTCAAAAAAGAATTTCGAATGATCATTCGGATTTTCTTTCAACTAAATACTTTCGTCCCACCCTCTTTCAACATGATTATGATAGGTTCATGGTCAGTTGGATGCTTTCTTGAAAACGAGGATACAGCACGCCCTTTTCTGTGATGATGCCTGTGATCAACTCATGAGAAGTCACATCAAAGGCTGGATTATAAACAGGAACATGTTCGGGTGCGATCATTGAGCCAGCCATCGTCGTGATTTCGTCTGGGCCCCTTTCTTCAATCAGGATATCATCGCCGTTTCTAGAGGTGAGATCGAAAGTCGAAGAAGGGGCAGCCACGTAAAATGGAATATTGTAATGGTGACATAGGATTGAAAGCATGGACGTACCGATTTTGTTCGCGGTATCCCCATTCGCAGAAATCCGGTCTGCACCGACGATCACGGCCTCCACACCTTTTTCTTTTATAGTATGGGCGGCCATGCTGTCAGTAATGAGGGTCACTTCGACACCTGATTGCTGAAGCTCCCATGCAGTAAGTCGTGCGCCCTGAAGGACCGGGCGTGTTTCACAGGCGTATACGTGAAACCCTAATCCCCTTTCCCGGCCTAGGTGAAAGGGAGCAAGTGCCGTTCCATATTTACTCGTTGCAATAGATCCCGCATTACAGATGGTCATAATTTTCCTCTTGTTATCTAATACATCCAATGCGTATTCGCCGATCATCCTGCATACTTCCTCATCCTCAGTGTGGATCTGGATGGCAGTATGAAGCAGGTTGGTCTTGGCTTCATTAACGGATTGTGCAAGGGCAAGAACTTGTTCCAACCGATTCAATGCCCAGACCAGGTTGACTGCCGTCGGCCTCGAGTCAGCGAGATATTCTTTATCCCTCCTGAAAAGGTTATTGAATTCTGTCAGATTGTCTGTTTCATAATGGCAAGCAGCATGAGCCAATCCATAGGCAGCTGTGATCCCGATTGCCGGGGCACCTCTCACTTTAAGTGAAACGATGGCTTCGTAATAGTCTGTAATGTTCGTTAGCGTTAGATATTCCACAGTGTTCGGCAGCTTTTGTTGATTAAGAATCAGTAAATGATCTTCACGCCACTCGAGTGAAGTTGGAATGGTTGGTGTATGTGTCATGAGTATCTCCTTTAATTATTCAGAATGTGACCGTACTAAAGTCAAAAGCTCTTCAATGGAAAGAATGTGTTTCCGATTTACAATCAGTTTTTTTCCAAGGTTGAGGCATGCCCGTTTGGTCTTTAATCTTTGTTCTTTATCTTCGATGCTCTCGAGGTCATCCACGTGTGCAAGACCGATCGTCCTTCTTATGCACTCGCATCCTGCAAAACCGATGCTGTCCTGAAAGCTCTTCTCCAATACATACTCAAGGTACCCACTCACCTTTGTGTAAGCGCCGCCACTTTCCTTCCAATGTCTGGAGAACGTAGCAGAGAAGACGTTCCAAGTATTCTCGATATGGTGGAGGACGGGTTCCTTTTCACCTGGACTCGCGATCACTTGGAAAATAAGGTTTGCAATAAACTGACCGATATCGAAACCGATCGGTCCATAAAAAGCAAATTCCGGGTCGATGACTTTTGTGTGTTGGTCATCCACAAAGATACTGCCCGTATGGAGGTCTCCATGAAGCAGGGCTTCCCCTTCTGTTAAGAAACTCTTTTTGAGCTTCGCCACCTCAAGCTTTAAAGTGAAATCATCCCATAATTGTTGCACATCCCCGGATAATTCCTCCTCAAACTCATTCGTTTCACTGTTAAAAAATGGATCCGTGAATACCAGGTCCTCTGTGATTTTGCATAGTTCAGGATTGGAAAATTCCTTCACATACTCCTTTTTCTTAAATGGATGAAGGGCATAATCAGATGTGAAATACAGTGTATTTGCAAGAAATGTACCAATGTCATCAGATAATCGGGGGTACTTATTCCCATTGATCAAGCCGGTACGAGCGATTGTGAGGTTGCTTAAATCCTCCATCACTGTGACGGCGAGGGAGGGATCAGAATGATACACTTCCGGGACGAGGTCTCCTACAAATGAGCGCTGAAGGAGTAGGGCACCCGCTTCAATTCTTGCCCGTTCGATCGTAAGTGGCCAGCTTTCACCTACAACCTTTGCATAGGGTAGGGCCTGTTTGATGATGATTCCTTTATCTGTATCCCTTTCAACTACATGAAAAACCAGATTCAAGTTCCCATCCCCGATTTCTTCACATGTTAAAAGTGAACCATCTTCAAAGATTCCTAAATGTACGGCCATAGCGATGGCCGACTGTTCCGTCAGTGGTTGATACTTATTGAGTTTAGTGATTGCCATTTTCTTTCCTCCTTTAGTGCACCCTTATGAAAGTAGGGGTGTTAGGGAGGCTTTTCCGTGGCATAAGAAAAGCCTCTTTCCATGTTCGAAAGAGGCTTGAAGAGTCATCTTCTTCGCCTCTTATCTCCCAGAAAGACTATCTTTCTGTTGGAATTAGCACCGTGCCTTACTGGATTGATCATCCGGCGCATACTGCGCCCCGTTTTACAACGGTATTACGGTCGGTTGCTGGGCTTCATAGGGCCAAATCCCTCAGCCAGCTCTTGATAAGAGTTGCGTGTGCTATTAAATTAAAATTCTGAATGTTCATTTGAATTGAATGGTACCATTGAAGTATTTTCCATGTCAACGGTTTTTTAGTAATTTCTAATAAAAGTCCGGTCTCCGATCTTGAAAGATCGGAATTTGTTTACGGACCTTTTCTACTTCCTGCAAATTGATTTCAGCAGAGACCAGCTGTTCACTTTGGGTTCCTTTTGCAAGGATTTCACCCCATGGGTCGATGATAAGGGAGGTGCCGCCGAATTCGTTACCAGGGTCACTCCCCACACGGTTGCATGCGAGCACAAAACATTGATTTTCAATTGCACGTGCCCTTAAGAGAGTCTGCCAGTGATCAATTCTTGCCGCCGGCCATTCAGCCACCACAAAGACGATCTTCGCTCCCATCATGACATGTTTCCTGAACCATTCAGGAAAACGTATATCGTAACAAATAAGTCCTGCCATCCTGTTATCATCAAGAGAGAACGCCCCGTCTTCCTGTCCAGGAAGTAAATAATGATGTTCATTCATTAGTTTGAATAAGTGAAGCTTTGAATACTGTTTCACCAACACACCATTAGCATCCGCCACCAATAGTGTATTCCTTACCCCATCTTTTGATTTATTGGCAACAGAACCACCAACGATGTGAATGGAATATTTTTTTGAAAGTGAAGTCAGGAAGGAGGAAGAGTCTTCGGCTTCTTCATCTGCGATCTCATCTATCCGTGTAAGATCATAACCTGTCGTCCACAGCTCAGGAAGAACGACGGTACCGCACCCTTCTTCCTTTGCTTTTTTTACCCACTGTTCCACTTTAACTTTGTTTTCTGCAGGTTTTCCAAACACGATATCCATCTGGGCGAGACCAACCTTTTGAATCATTACCTTCACCTCGTTATGTACTTTTTGTCAATTATTCCTTTACATTCTGTATGTTCCGTTATATCATTTGTGACTAGAATTTGAAAGTAATTAATTTTCAAAAAAATGAGTGGGTGATTGTATGAAACACTTTGAAAAAGCAAAACGCTTGGAATTATTACCGGAACAATTTTTCGCTTCCCTCGCAGGGACAGTGAATGCTGTTGTGAATGAGGGGCATGACGTCATTAATTTGGGGCAGGGAAATCCAGATCAGCCGACGCCTTCACATATTGTGGAAAAATTAACGGAAGCGGCTCAATCTCCTTCCAATCACAAATATCCACCATTTCGTGGTTTATCGAGCTTTAAAGAGGCAATCGCTGCCTTCTATTTCCGCGAATACGGTGTGGAGATAGATCCAGAAACCGAAGTAGCGGTTCTCTTCGGAGGAAAAGCGGGTTTAGTGGAAATCCCTCAATGTTTATTGAACCCCGGCGACGGAGTATTAGTCCCTGATCCCGGTTATCCGGATTATGTATCGGGGGTGGCATTGGCAGAAGCAAGTATGATCAAGATGCCGTTGAAAGAGGAAAATGGGTTTCTCCCGGACTATCGGGTGCATTCCCGTGAAGAATTGGAAAGGGTAAAGTTAATGTTCCTCAACTACCCCAATAATCCAACAGGTGCGACAGCCACAAAATCCTTTTTTGAGGACACGGTGGAACTTGCGTTAAAACATGATATTTGTGTGGTGCATGACTTTGCTTATGGGGCGATCGGTTTCGATGGACAGAAGCCTGTGAGTTTTCTAGAGACGGAAGGTGCAAAGGATGTCGGGATTGAGATATATACATTATCGAAAACCTATAATATGGCAGGCTGGAGAGTCGGCTTTGCCGTTGGGAATAAGAGTGTCATTGAAGCAATCAACCTCCTCCAGGATCACCTTTACGTAAGCCTGTTCGGAGCGATTCAAGAAGCAGCCACTACGGCCATACTGAGTTCTCAGGATTGCGTAACGGAACTGGTTGCAACATATGAAGAACGAAGACAACTCCTGATCTCGGGTCTCCAGGCAATAGGGTGGGATGTAAAAGCTCCGCAAGGTTCCTTTTTTGCCTGGCTTAAGGTGCCGGAAGGGTTCACTTCTGTTGAGTTCTCAACCTATTTACTTGAAAAAGTCAAAGTGGCCGTTGCTCCTGGTGTAGGCTTTGGTGAATACGGAGAAGGGTATGTGCGTGTCGGTCTTTTAACTACAAATGAACGGATAAAAGAGGCGATTTCCCGTATAGAAAGTTTAGAATTATTTCACAAAAGGGATTGACATATGTTGAAATTGGTGCAATAATCCAACTGAATTAATAGAATGAAATTCTTATCAAGAGCAGGCGGAGGGACCAGCCCGATGAAGCCCGGCAACCGACTTATTTAAGCACGGTGCTAATTCTTGCAGCTATAAAGCTGACAGATAAGAAAGAGTGCCGAATATAAACCTCTTCTTATCTGGAAGAGGTTTTTTTTGTTTGCAACTTGCTGAAATCAAACCGTTGAAAATTGTTTTTACATAGGGAGGTAATACGAATGAGTGAAGTGATTGCAACATATCAACTAAAGGGAAAGAGTGGTTCATTCGAGAAAAAAGCAGAAGGGATTGCTTTGGGACTCACGGTCGGGTCATGGACGGACTTGCCGCTACTGGAGCAGGAACAATTGAGAAAATACAAGGGAAAAGTCGTTTCAGTGGAAGAGAGGGAGGAGAAAGGCTCCTGGGGGGAGGTGAAGATTGGGTATCCGAGTCATAATTTTTCCAATGATATCCCGGCTATCCTTACAACAGTATTCGGTAAGCTTTCACTCGATGGTGAAGTGAAATTACTGGATCTGGAGTTCTCAGAAGACTTGAAAAAGTCATTTCCCGGTCCACGTTTTGGGGTAGAGGGCATCAGGGAATTAACAGGTGTTCATGGTCGACCGTTGTTAATGAGCATATTTAAAGGGGTGATCGGCAGGGATCTCACGTTCCTTGAAAATCAGTTAAGAGCTCAGGCCCTCGGCGGAGTCAATGTCGTAAAAGATGATGAAATATTATTTGATAATTCCTTGACCCCCTTTTTTGAAAGAGTGAGATTAGGAAAAAAAGTGCTGCACGACGTATTTGAGGAAACGGGTAAGAGAACCTTGTATGCCGTAAATCTGTCAGGGAAAACCTCGCAATTGCGGGACAAAGCAAGAAAAGCCAGGGAGCTTGGGGCAGACGCTCTTTTATTCAATGTATTTTCATACGGTCTTGATGTTCTGCAGGAATTGAGAGAGGACCCTGAGATTTCATTGCCAATCATGGCTCATCCTGCCTTTGCCGGGGCTGTTGCAGCATCTCCAATATATGGAGTGAGCTACTCTTTATGGTTGGGTAAATTATTGCGAATGGCCGGGGCTGATTTTTCATTGTTTCCATCTCCGTACGGAAGTGTGGCACTAGAGAGGAGCAACGTCCTGTCCATACGCCATGAATTAACAAAGGATGACGACCATTTGAAGAGAACATTGCCAGTTCCATCAGCAGGCATACACCCTGCAATTGTACCCCTATTGGTAAAAGACTTTGGGACAGATTGTGTCATTAATGCCGGAGGAGGCATTCACGGTCACCCTGACGGTGCAAGTGGGGGAGGAAGGGCATTCGGTCAAGCGATCGATGCTGTTTTATACGGAACGTCACTCCAGGAGGCAGCCAAAACCCATGAAGAACTGCAGAAAGCCCTGTCCCTATGGGGAGTGGAGGTAAAGGTGTAATGTGTCTTCCGGTCATATTCTGTGATTTCGATGGGACGATCACAGAAACAGATAATATCATTTCTTTGATGAAAGCCTATGCCCCACCAGAATGGGAACCTATAAAAGAGGACATTTTAAACCAGTCGGTCTCGATCAAAGAAGGTGTAAGCAATATGTTCTCATTCATTCCTTCTTCACAGAAAGACGAGATGATCCAGTATTTAATGGAAACAGCGGTTATTCGTGAAGGTTTCAAGGAATTCGTGGACTATACAAAAGTCAATGGGATTCCGCTGTATATTGTGAGTGGGGGAATAGACTTCTTTGTTCACCCGTTACTGAAAGAATTCGGGCCTTTTAAGGCTGTATATTGTAACGAAGCTATCTTTAACGATTCGACCATAACGATTCATTGGCCATATCCATGTGACGTGCACTGTGAAAACAAAGGATGTGGATGCTGTAAGCCTTCCATCCTGAGGGCATTATCCCTAGAAAATCATGAGGTGATTGTAATAGGGGACTCTGTTACAGACATCGAGATGGCGAAGCTTGGCGATACAGTACTCGCAAGGGACTATCTGGCACGTACATGTAATGAAAAGGGAATCCCATATCATCCTTTTGAAACATTTCACGATTGCATAAAAGTGATAGAAAAAGGAGTGACAATATGAAGTCATATCAATCCGAATGGGAAGAGCTCGCTGATATCAAAAGAGAATTGGCAGACAGGGACTGGTTTATGGGAACCAGTGGGAACCTGGCGATACGTGTGGGATCAACTCCTGTATCTTTCCTGGTTACGGCAAGTGGAAAGGATAAGCGAAAGCATACGAAAGAGGATTTCCTCCTCGTGAATGCACATGGTGAGGCATTGGAGCAAACCCAACTGCGCCCATCAGCTGAAACCCTGCTCCATAGTCATATATTCAATGGGAGCTCAGCAGGATGCAGCTTGCATGTCCATACTGTTGCCAATAATGTGATCAGTGAACTGTATGGGGATGATGGTGTCATAACATTCAGAAGCCAGGAACTGATTAAAGCCTGGGATAAATGGGGTGAAGATGATTCCCTGTCAATCCCGATCATTCATAATCATGCGCATATCCCAACCTTAGCGGATTCCCTCCACACACACATTCAAGAAGATAAAGGGGCCGTGCTCATTCGCAATCATGGAATTACGGTTTGGGGGCGTACAGGATTTGAAGCTAAGAAACTATTGGAAGCGTGTGAGTTCCTGTTCCAATACCAACTCACACTATTATCATTAACAACTACAAAATCCATTTCCAGGGGAGGAGTCAAATTATGACAACGATACACATTCAGGGGAAAAATCAGATCATTGATCATCAAGAAGAGGTAGTAAAGTATTTAAATGAACAAGGGGTAATCTACGAACATTGGAACATTGAAAAGCTGGATGAATCACTAAGGGACAGATACGCATTAACCGATGATGATAAAGAGGCAATTCTCTCAACCTTTAAAAAAGAGATAGAAGATATTTCAGCACGCAGGGGGTATCAGGCCCGGGATGTGATCTCCCTTTCCGACAGAACACCAAATCTTGAAGAGCTATTAAAGAATTTTCAACAGGAACACCATCATACGGATGATGAAGTACGCTTTATTGTAAATGGACATGGGGTATTCGTCATTCAAGGAAGGGACGGAGATTTCTTTGAGGTACACCTCAATCCGGGCGACTTAATTTCCGTGCCTGAAAACATCCGCCATTATTTCACCTTAAGCGATGATAAAAAAGTAGTCGCAGTCCGCATTTTCGTTACCCAGGAAGGCTGGGTACCAATCTATTGATCATAATATCAGGATAGACAAAGAGTCATTTCATTTGTCTATTCTTTTTTTTGAACGTATGGCGAAAAATGTCTAATTCAGCAATAATACTAGTTATTTTGTCTTGTTTTGCGAATCTATTTACTTTTCTGATAATAATTGGGATAATGCTCAAGTAATGATTTTACTTTAAAAAGACTAGGAGCTAAAAAGGAGTTTAGTAGAAATGGGTCGTTTATTAAAACAGAAGTGGCTATTATTGAAAATTAACCAGAAGCGCTCGGAAATGGTATCGATGGGAGTGAACTTGGGATTATGTGCTGAGGAGACAATCAAATGCAGCCAGCAATTGGATCAGTTATTGAACGACTATGAGAAGTGCATAAATAATGGTGGATCCCAGCCACTCTATGAATCATCAAGTGAATTAGGACAATACATTAAGAGTTTATTGAAACGCACTGCTTCTTGACCACTCACCAGGAATTCCCTCATCATTCAGACAAATATGAAAAAGAATCTCCGTTCATTTCCACATTCACATCTTATTAACAAAACTAATTTGTCGTTATTTCAAAAGTAAAGGACGGTTCGCCAAAAGCGGGCCGTCCTATGCTTTTTACTCCGGCAGAAAGACTCTGACAGTTGACAATGATCAGATATATTTGTATAATGTTTTGAAACTGAGATATATTCTTTAAAGGAATGAATGCCATGACCGAAAAACAAAATACAAAACAATCGTTGAAACTTTTCATTGTCCTATCCAGAGCTTTTAAAGCTTTAAACGAAGAGATAAATAAGAACATACAAGAAAATGGATTGAACCCGACTGAATTTGCCGTACTGGAGCTTCTGTATCATAAAGGAGACCAGCCTCTGCAGCAAATTGGAGGGAAGATCCTGTTAGCTTCAGGCAGCATCACTTACGTAGTCGATAAGCTTGAAAAAAAGGGGTATCTTAAACGTGTTGCCTGTCCAACGGATCGTCGGGTCACATACGCCCAAATTACTGAAAATGGCAGAGGGTTGATCGATGATATTTTCCCTAACCATGAGAACCGGATCCACGAGTTGATGTCTGCACTGTCTCCAGACGAAAAAGAAGAAACCATTCACATGCTGAAAAAGCTTGGACTATCCATCAAAGATCTGTCCTACTAGGCCACATCAATCTGCCCTGTCTATTATAGACGGGGCTTTTATTTTTGGGAGATTTTAATGAAATCGATCCCTATATTAACAGGAGATTCCGGCTATGAAGTCGAATACCTATAATCGGGATGAATTTAAGAGGAGGAACAAAGTATGAAGTTTGAAGAATATACATATAAAAGACCAAATCTGGAAGAGATTAAGCCGGCTTTCGAAAAGGTGCTCCAGAAATTTAAAGCAGCTTCAAATGTTTCAGAACAGATGGAAGCGATCAAGGAAATCAATGAAATTCGACTTACCATCGACACCATGCAGAATATTTGCTATATTAGGCATTCCATTGATACAAATGATGCTTTTTACAAAGAAGAGCAGGAGTATATCGATGATATGATGCCTGAGGTTTCGGGCATGGTGACAGAATATTACCAGGAACTGGTGAATTCCCGATATCGTCAGGAATTAGAAGATAAGTGGGGAAAGCAGTTATTTTCTCTTGCAGAGAGTGAAATCAAAACGTTTTCCCCTGAAATTATCACTCTGCTTCAAAAAGAAAATAAGCTTTCTTCCCAATATACGAAACTGGTGGCTTCTGCCAAAATTCCGTTTGAAGGCGAAGAGAGAACGTTGGCCCAAATGGGTCCCTTTACACAATCCGTAAATCGCGGGACAAGGAAAGAAGCAGCCTTTGCCACAGTCTCTTTCTTTGAAGAAAATCAGGAAGAATTAGATCGTTTATTCGATGAGTTAGTCAAAGTCCGTCATACGATTGCAACTACGTTAGGATATAAGAACTTTGTTGAGTTAGGGTACTATCGCATGACGAGGACGGATTATACACCTGATATGGTAAAGAATTTCCGTCGTCAGGTGAAGGAGCATATCGTTCCTCTTTCAACAGAGCTGAAAGAAAGACAGGGGAAGCGGATAGGAATCGACTCCATGAAATTTTATGATGAAGGATTTAAATTCACATCCGGCAACGCATCCCCTAAAGGAGACCCTCAGTGGATCATTGACAATGGTAAGAAAATGTATGAAGAGTTATCCCCTGAGACAAAGGAATTCTTTGATTTCATGATCGAACGCAATCTCATGGATTTAGAAGCGAAGAAGGGGAAAGCGGGAGGAGGGTATTGTACATATATTGCAGGGTATGAAGCACCCTATATCTTCTCGAATTTCAATGGTACGTCTGGCGATATCGATGTATTGACACACGAAGCAGGCCACGCATTCCAAGTATATTCAAGCCGTGGTTTCGATATTCCGGAATACATTTGGCCAACGTACGAAGCGTGTGAGATCCATTCCATGAGCATGGAGTTCTTCACATGGCCATGGATGAATTATTTCTTTAAGGAGGATACGGATAAGTATCAATTCTCTCATTTGAGTGAGGCACTGCAATTTCTCCCATACGGTGTAGCGGTTGATGAATTCCAGCATTTTGTGTATGAGAACCCTGAAGCCACACCTTCTGAACGGAACGCAGCATGGAGAAAGATCGAGAAAGAGTATCTGCCCCACAAAGACTACGATGGAGTTTCGTATTTGGAAAATGGAGGGTTCTGGCAGCGCCAATCCCATATTTACAATTCACCATTCTACTATATTGATTATACGTTAGCTCAAATCTGTGCTTTTCAATTTTGGAAGAAAATGAATGAGGATCGGGAAGGGACTTGGGATGATTATGTTTCCCTTTGTAAACTGGGTGGAAGCCGTTCATTCACAGCACTCGTGGAAGCGGCCCATCTAGACTCCCCATTCCAGGAGGGAACCGTCAAGAAAGTAATCGAACCAATCAGGCAATGGTTAAATGGAATCGATGATACAACCCTATAAATGAACCAGGACAGCCGCATTTTATGCGGCTGCTTTTTTTCGTTAATTAAAGAATTCTGTTCTTTTGCTTCTGATTTCCCGTGCTTGTACATAAGGTGAAGTAGAAGGTGTCAGAGGTGATGGGATGAAAAGAATGGCTGGATCGTTTCAGATTGCAGCAGTATATGTAGGAACTGTCATAGGAGCAGGATTTGCAACGGGAAGAGAAATTGTCGAGTTTTTCACTCGATTTGGTTTTGTCGGGTTTATTGCCATATTACTAAGTGGATACTTATTTATTACGATGGGAACCAAGATCATGCTCAAATCCCATGATATTAAAGCAAAATCCTTCGAGGAATTCAATGAATATTTATTCGGCAAATGGTTTTCAAAAATCATGAATATCGTCATGATGATCATGCTGATCGGAGTTTCAGCCGTCATGCTTTCAGGAGCAGGGGCCGTTTTTCAGGAGCAGCTCCTATTATCCAAACAGTTAGGCATTTTGTTGACCATCGGATTGGGTTTTTTAACGATGATGGTAGGTATGAAGGGCTTATTTGCTGTGAATACGTTTGTCGTTCCTCTTATGATTGTCTTCAATCTGCTCCTGATGGTGTATTCCGTTCGCAATGCGGATTTTTTGGATGCATTCCTCATGATCCCTCATGCGGAAGATGGTTGGAAATCGGTCGTGGCCCCATTTTCATATGTTGCATTCAATCTCGCCATGGCACAGGCTGTTCTCGTTCCAGTTGCAGGAGAAGTGAGAGATCGGGAAACCATTAAATATGGGGGGTATCTTGGCGGTTTCTTTCTTACACTCATTTTGATCTCCAGTCATATCACGCTGGTCATGATCCCGAATGTAACCCAGTATCAGATTCCCATGGCCGTGGTGATGAAGTCATTCGTAACAGGCTTCTACTTTATATATATCCTCATTATTTATGGTGAGATTTTCACTTCCGTCATTGGTGGCGTATTCGGACTCGAAAAACAGCTGGGAAACTATTGGAAAGGTTCATCTTTATGGACTTTTACCGGAATCTTCCTGATGATTTATTCTTTGAGCTTCTTTGAGTACAGTGAACTCCTATCCTATTTGTACCCTCTATTTGGCTATATGAGTTTGTTATTCATTATCCTTCTCTGGATGAAGCCGAATAAATGAAGTTCAAAAAGAGTAAAAAACGTGTCTGCTGCTCATGTTAATAGAGAGTAAATCAAAAGGAGTGACAAACATGACACAGTCCAAACATGAAAAAGAAAGACAGTGGAATGTAAGGAAAGAGGAGCAGCATCCTCACGGTAAAGTTTCTTCATTCAAGGAGCTCTCAGAAGGAAAGAAAGAAAAGCAATAAAAGGAAAACGGATGCTACAGGGCATCCGTTTTTAATTTGGTTATAAATCTTTATTATGATGATAAGAGTCATCGGTTTTGTATTGCTCGGGGAAGTATTTATTTCGTACTTCATCCTTGTCCCAATCGTCTTTACCGCAAGCTGTTGCGAGTTCGTCCAAATGTCTCATGATGTACTGCATATCAAGGTCCTGCAGGCTGTCATAGTCGATGCCTTCAAGTATATAATTCTTGAATGTCCAGACCAGCCGCTTCGTTTCACTGCTGTTATTTTCACCAATCATTCTCAGGGAACGCAGGATTTCTGCAATGATGGATACATCTTTTTTACCGTAATGCCTTAATTGATAAAAGCTTTTGTATAAATAATCGACAAAGGTCGGCTGCTCCAGAATGATACGCAACTGATTCTCGTCATCTGTCAAATAAGAGCTTGGAATCTTATGTTTTGCGAGCTTTGAAAGGATGATCCCGATTTCTTCAATGCAGTTCTTGGCTGTATTAGGGTCGTTGATGGCGGGGGAAATGGCCCTTAAGGCTATTTCCACAAGCTTCCGGATCCCGAGTTCAATGTCTTCCATAGGTTCTTTATCAGGACCCAGCACAAGGTAGCCGAGGTAATCTTCGGCGTCAATCTCTTCCTTCTCAGTCCAAACCGTCATCACAGGGGTTCCCTCAAGTAAGTATTCGCCAGGTGTCTTCACCATCCGTATAATGCTCTTATCCTTCCCGGATTTCTTGATCATCCCCTCAATATCAATCTGTTGCAGATATCCGGATGATTCACTGAACACATTTATGGGCTCGGTTTCCTTAAAAAAGGACTCATTGAATGTGGATGGTTCCTCTTGAAGGGCATTTCTTCTATATAGGTAGCTATTATCAATTTTATTATTCGTTTTAATGGTGATGTTATGGATTAAATTACTCACCTTCACCCAATTGGAAACGTGATGTACGAAATAAACGAAAACAAATAAACAAATAACTGCCACTACTCCTGCAAAAGCCGAGGAAATATATAATTCTTGACCTGATTCATCCTGTAGGAGGACCAGAAGGGTTATGCAATAGACCACACCAGACACAAAGATGGCAAGCACCCGTTGAGTCGGGCGATCATTAATGAAATTCTGTAAGGTCCTCGGTGAATACTGAGATAGGAATGTGGTGAGAACAACCATGATGGTTGAAAAGATAATGGTCGTCATCGTCATGATGGATGATGCAATCGTACTGATGATGGTCATGGATAAGTTGAAATTAGAGAACAAAACCTTTGGAAATATGGGATAGTTATGCTGACTTAACCACCAATCAAAATAAAAGGTGACAAGAGAAAGAAGTAAAGAAATCAGCGAAAACAAAAATGGCACAAACCAAAAGCTTTTTTGCGCTTTATTCAATATATGTATATTCAGGTTCATAACAGGGTTCCACCTTACGAGACAGTATGCTATCAGAATAACCTCAAAGCCGTCACCGTAAACCTTTCTATGTTGGTGCTACATCAAAAAAGGAGGAGGAAGTCCTCCACCTTATAAGAAAAAATATTTTTAGTATTATGTCTCTACAATCTTATAATTTTTATGATTCACCACCGTCTTTTCTTCTAATTCAAGTTCGCGGTAATTCTTCATATAAGTTAAGTCGACGATTACTGAATTTTCATTCACTTTCTCCACGATTCCTTTTAATCCTTCTCTAAATTCAATTACATTCCCAATTTCCGCTTTTTTCATCAAAAGCAGCTCCTTTTTGGCAAATTTCTACAAACAATTACTAATATTTTGACGCAAAGTCACGAAAAGGTAAAGAGTTTTCTAAAAATTCCATATAAAATTTATGACTTGAGCTCATTAGCCATTTGAAACTACAATAGAAACAGTGAAGATGGAGGTTTGGATATGAGTGAATCAGAAATTCTTGAACAGTTGCAATCATTGCGTACAAGAGAAGTAGAAGAAATAATGGTATTGAAGGAAGATTTTCTTGCTTTCCGATCTGTGCTGGTGAAGCAGGATGATTTTAAACAGTTCCGTGGGATAGCTAAACAAGGTGGAAATATCCTTTTTCAATATCTTGATACACCGAGAAGTTAAACGAAGTGAAGGAGGTCATCCTCTGCTTTCTTTGTTTGCATGAGGGCATCAGGTTCTTGCTGTGTATAAACATTATATGAACGGGTTTCTTCATGTAGTATTGAAGCATGAACGATTGGTGGTAACCATTACCTGCTGAAATTCTCCCCATTCATTGTTATCTTATGGGGGAACGCTATTTAGGAGGTAGAAATATGATTAAGAAGAGCTTTATTTTAGGAATTGCAGCACTTTCTTTTGTTACATTCTCTACTCAAACATTTGCTGCAGGGGGAGAACACACTGTAGAAAAGGGTGAGTCCCTTTGGGATATCGGTAAAGAGAAATCCGTATCCGTCATTCAATTAAAAGAAGCAAATAATTTGAAATCCAATGAAATCCAACCGGGTCAAACAATCGAAATCCCGGACAATAATGTAACAGCCGAAGATCGGGAGCTGCTTGCTAAGCTTGTATATGCAGAAGCGAAAGGTGAGCCATATGCAGGTAAAGTCGCAGTTGCAACCGTCGTATTAAACAGAGTGGATTCTGCTGAATTCCCTGACACTATCAAAAATGTAATCTATCAGGTTTCAAATGGACACTATGCTTTTTCACCAGTACAAAATGGACAAATTAACCAGGAGCCTTCACAGGAAGCGAGGGACGCTGTCCAGGAAGCCTTGGCGTTCAGAGGTCAGGGGAAGGGCTCACTCTTTTTCTATAATCCAGTGACATCTACAAGTGACTGGATCACAAGCAGGGACACCTTGCTGACAATCGGAAAACACCGTTTCGCAAAATAAGAATGATCGTGCACAATATATGAGTGTTCGGATATCTTTTTTCTTTCCTCTATGTGGGATTAATAGTAAAATAGAGAAAAGAAAAAGAGGTGATGTTGATGAATGGAACAATTGTTGCTCGAATTGAGTTGGTAAGGTGGAAAATGATAGAGTCAGGCCTTCGTTTAGGGTTGGACAGTCCCACTACCATTCAACTGAGTAAAGAGCTGGATACCTTGATCAATATTCATCTGCGAAATGATACTAAAAAAACAACTCATAATGAAATGATTCAATAATTAGTAAAGGGTTAACCCTTGGAACTCCCTCTTATTTTATAAAGAGAATTCCAACCGGGTTAACCCTTTTCTATTAAAGTAGATTGAATCTTCAGGGCTAAGGGTATCCTTCTATATAAACATTTCATGGGAGATGAAGAGAATGAAGAGCAAAATTGTATGTATCACAGGAGGAGCCAGCGGTATAGGGAGGACCCTGGTTGAAGAATTTGCCAGAGAGGGAGCCATGGTTGAATTCATGGATAAGGATGTGGAAAAGGGAAGAAAACATTCCAATAGGCTTAATGCAGAAGGATATACCACACGATTCCATGAAGCAGATGTGGGTGTCCCCGAGGAAGTGAAGGTCGTATTCGATAAAATAAAAGAAGATCATGGGGTGCTGGACGTTTTGATAAATAATGCAGGTGTCTCCAGATTCATATCCTTCTGGGAGATGGAACCTGACGACTGGAACAGCATTCTATCATCAAACTTAAGCAGCGTATTTTATTGCAGCCGGGAAGCGGCCCCATTAATGAAGGGTCGCGGAGGATGCATCATAAATATGGCATCCACAAGGGCTTCTATGTCCGAACCGGATACTGAAGCCTATTCAGCGACAAAGGGAGGCATTGTAAGCCTCACTCATTCACTGGCCATTACCTTGAGCGATATGGGGATCCGCGTCAATTCCATCAGTCCAGGATGGATTCAAACGGAAGACTATGATTCCTTGAGGGACATCGATCACAGTCAGCACCCTTCCGGCAGGGTAGGGGAGCCTGAAGATATTGCGAGGGCATGCTTATTCCTTGCCCACCCCGATAATGATTTCATTACAGGTGAAAACATCGTGATAGACGGGGGGATGACAAGGAAGATGATGTATGAACATTAATGGAAATAAAAAACCAACCACTCAACCATCCAGGCGAAGTGGTTAGTTTTTTTGAAAAAGGGATAATTTAACAATGAATTATGATAGAATGATATATATTTAGAAAATTTAATCAATATAGTGAATGAGGGGGAAAAAGAATGAATCGATTGGATTCAATCAAGAGAGAGATGAATAAAGTGCTAGTGGGCAAGGACAAAGAAATCGACCTGTTGCTAATTGCATTACTTCAAGAAGGACATGTTCTATTGGAAAGTGTCCCGGGTACAGGAAAGACTTTGCTCGCCAAAACATTCAGTCACTGTATCGATGGTGCATTTAAAAGGATCCAATTCACACCGGATGTGTTACCGAGTGATGTGACAGGTATACAGTTTTTTAATCCGAAAACACAGGAATTCGAATTAAGGACAGGACCCGTAGTCACGAACGTCCTCCTCGCAGATGAGATCAACAGGGCCACTCCGAGAACCCAGGCGAGTTTACTCGAAGTAATGGAAGAAAAACAAATCACCATAGACGGGGAAACCGTCCCATTAGAGCCACCGTTTATCGTGGTCGCCACTCAGAATCCGATTGAATCCCAACAGGGAACATTCCCACTGCCTGCTGCTCAGCTGGACCGGTTTTTATTGAAGATTCCGTTTACGTATCCTGATTTTGAAGAAGAGAGAGGAATATTAAACCGATTTAAATCAGCTGAACCATTAAATACAGTCAACAAAGTATTAGGATTGGATGAGTTACAATCATTGACACGTCTCGTTAAAGAAGTACATATATCCGAGGATATTGAAACGTATATTCTTCAAATCACGAGGGGAACAAGGGAACACGAATGGGTAGAGGTAGGTGCAAGCCCCCGAGCCAGCCTCGCACTTCTTAAAGCTTCCCAGGCACAAGCCTTCCTCGAAGGCAGGGATTTTGTGAGACCTCAGGATATCGTAGCCGTTGCCCCGTATGTTCTGCAACACAGGATCCAATTAACGATAGAGTCTTCCTTAACCAGAACAGCCGAAGAAGTGATCGAGGAAATTGTAGAAATGGCCGTTACTCCTGTTGAAGCGAGGCAAGCTTAGTGAAGTGGAAACGTGACATTGTCGAAGATCCCTATATATCCTTGACTCTAGTCCTGCTTGTCATTATCGGGGCAGCAAGTTTTTATGTACATTCCTATGTAGGACTAGGTATTTTTCTATTGATGATCCTCTATTTCAGAGTCCATCAATGGTATTTATCGAAAGTTGGTGAAGGCATCAGCATTGGAAGGACCACGAAGAGATTGAGGCTGCATTGCGATGAGGAGCAAAAGTGGGAATTTCAAATCCAGAACAAAGGCATGTCTATTTGGGGTGCGACTTTGAAAATCTCATTTAAAGATATCGTCATCCCCACTGTGCATCCCTACTCGTCAGGCGTGGAGGACAAGATTGAAGTGTCCATTCCTTTCTCCATCCGTAAAAACGATGAAGGAAGCATCTCTATTCCCGTTAAAGGAAAAAGGAGGGGATTATGCAAGATAACTAGTATGCAGTTAGAAATCCCCCATTTATTCGGAAGTGGGAAAGTGCTGTTGGATTTACTCGATAATGTCCCGTCCACCATTATCGTATTCCCAGCAGATTCTCCCGTGAAGATGGCCGAGCAACAGCTTACATGGAAACAGGGGGACGTCCCCATCCAACATTCATTATTTCATGATGTCTTTCACCAGGTAGGGACAAGGGATTACATTCAAGGAGACCGCTTCCAGGATGTTCATTGGAAGGCAACTGCCAGAACCGGCAGCCTTCAAACGAAGATCTATGCGCCTTCTACTCAAAAAGAGTGGATGATAGCCATCAATATATCTGATCGCTATGCCATCACCAACCAGCTCGAAGAAATCATCCGGTATGCTTCCTTTATGATGAAGCTTGCGGTAGAACAGAACATCACTTTCTCCCTTGTCTTAAACGTGAGATCCCAGGGGAGAACTCCTTACTATTATCTTCCACCTGGAATAGGTAGGGTTCACAGGCAGAGAGGAATGGAAATGCTTTCAACTCTATCGACAGATGAGTTTACGATTCCATTCCATATTGTTCTGAAGCATTTACACCTGAGGCAATTGGTTCCTTCTGTATTTATTGCTGCAGGGGCACTGGGGGCTCGTGAAGAAGCTTTACTGACAAAGATAGAGAAACAGAAAATCCAAGTTTACAAGTTGAAATCAGATCAAGAACAAGGAGTCGTCACATTATGGAATCGTACGCTGAAAGTTCCTTCTTGACCAAACATAAACAAATGCTCATGGTGAAAATGGGGCTCTATGTCGGCATCGATATTTTGTTCGCCCTATTGATGATCACATTCCTTTTTTCCAAAGAAGTTCTATTTAGCAGCTACGTCCCGTCCCTTTGTATCGTATTTATCATAGTCATGACATTTCTCATAGTAAGTACGTTGAGACCATGGATATTTAAACTATTTTTAGCGGCACTTGCTATTTCTCTGGTATTAAGTATCTACTTCTTCTCTGCCGCATGGTGGGTGATATTGGCTGTATTGGTTTTTTTACATTGGAGGATCACGTCGTATACTAAAAGTAAAGATGCATCCATAGAAGTGAGCAGCGGGTCGGTCCTGATATTTTTATTTATCGCGTCGGGTTCATTATTGACAGGTTCCATAAGAGACCTGGAAAATACGAATATCATCTACAGTCTGTTATTTATTTTGCTTTCAATCATCATCACGCTCACGCCAATTCAAAGGATGCTTGGCGATGTGAAAAACGGACATAAAAAAGTGCTATTGAAACCAATGGGACTTTGGTTCTTAGTAACAGTGGCAGGCGGTCTACTGGCGGTATTCAGCTCGCTGGCTAGTAAAGGGATCTATTGGGGAGCAGAAAAGGTGTTTTGGGTATTTTCTTTCTTGGTGGATCCAATTTATAATCTGATAATAAATATACAAAACATGCTCACGGGCTCGAATGGTGCCGAAAAGGGAACTGAAAACGATGTTCAAAAACAGGATTTCGGTGAGACTCCGGATTATGAACTTAGCCAGGGATTATCATTTTCCTGGGTGAATGAGGTTCTACTGGGGTTGTTGGTCATTGCAGTCATCATCTATTTGGTGAAGAAACGAAAATCCTCCTTTGACATGTCGAAGGAAGAACAAAACTCTCCAACCATGATGACTCAAAAAATTGTAACCCCTGACGAGGATGCTGATATAGGACGAATTTCTTATTCAAAAGCAAGAGACGTAATCCGGCTATCGATGGAGAAGTTCGAGGGGGAAGCTCACAGGAGGGAGGCAGGAAGAAACCAGAATGAGAACGTTCAATTATGGTTCAACCGAATCGGCCTCAGTGAATCTGAACGTTTTTTCTCTCTTTATGAACGCGTTAGATACGGTCAATCCGTTCCAAATCAGCAAGAAGTCGATTACTTCACAAATCAAATTGAACATCATATTGGTGAATTGAAAGAACGGAAAGATCAATAGAAGAAGCTAGTGCTTACATGCATCGTTCATTGTAAGCATTAGCTTCTTTATATTTTGTTCGGTAGGGTATGATAAATAAGAGGAGGAATCGTTATATGTTGTATGAATTAAGAGATGTGCATTATAAAGATATTTTACATATTAAGGGGATGGACATTTCCGAGCACCAGACGACCTGCCTTGTAGGGGAAAGTGGTGCCGGGAAATCTACTCTGTTGAAATTGTTGAATAAAATGAATATACCAGATAGGGGACATATCCGTTATAAAGGGAATTCCTTGGAAAAGGTGGATCCGGTGAAGCATAGGAGAGAAGCTGTCATGATTTCTCAAACACCTCTTCTGTTTGGAGAAACAGTGGAAGAAAATCTTCAGAAAGGGCTGGTCTTTTCAGAAAAGACCCTGGCAAACCGGGAGGAACTATTGAAGATATTGACCATTGTCAAGCTGGATAAACCATTGGAGACTCCTGCAGAACAGCTGTCTGGCGGTGAGCGCCAGCGATTATCCCTTGGCAGGGTGTTAGCAATGAAACCTGCTGTCTATTTATTGGATGAACCTACGTCGGCTCTTGACGAAGAAACAGAGATTGAAGTGATGAAGAGTTTTATTACGTGTGCAAAAGGGCATGGAGGGACCATCATCATGGTTACCCATTCTACCAATGTAGCTAACGAGTACGGCGAAGAAATCATTAGGATTTCAAAATAGCAGAAGGAGAGTTCGACATTGGAAAAAGGAATTATCGATATAGAATTATGGAGATTCATTGCAGCGTATCTTTTTGTCCTCCTCTTGTTATTCATCGTGAAATGGAGGGGTATCTCAAGGGAAAAACAAATCATACTCGCTTCTTTCCGGATGACCATACAATTGATTATCGCGGGATACATATTAACGTATATTTTTGATCATCCCAGCCCCTGGCTAACCTTAAGTATCATAGTCGTAATGGAATTATTTGCTATCAGGAATATATTCAAGCAGGTCAAGTATGAAATGGATCAAAAGCTGAAATTTATCACAGCTATCTCATTAAGCGCAGGAACACTGATCAGCTTGTTTTATTTCAATATGGTTGTCATCCATTTCTCCCCATGGTATGAACCAAGATATTTCATTCCGATTGCAGGGATGATAGTGGGGAACGCGATGACGGGCATAACACTTGGAATCAATACCCTCCTCGGAGGATTGATAGATCAGAGAGAAAAAGTAGAAGGAGCTTTGATGCTCGGGGCAACCCCTAAAGCAGCCTCTAAGACTTATTTGGATAGTGCATTTGATTCTGCCATTCTCCCCACTCTGAATAATATGCTTGGGATGGGCATCATTTTTCTTCCTGGGATGATGACAGGTCAAATCCTTTCAGGAGTAAGCCCCCTGGTGGCCATTGAATATCAGATTGCCATTCTGTTAGGAATTGTCGGAAGCGTTGCATTGACTGTCGTCCTATTTATTATAATGGCGTATAAGCGACTATTTACAAAGGATGCCCAATTGAATATTTGATAGCTCTCCCGTTCTAATCTAGTTTCCACGGCATATGCTAGAGAAAGAATGATAGAAAGGGGAGGGTTCCATTTGAAATACGAAATAGAGCAGGCACTGCGGGTGAAAAGCCTTGCCATCGATGTGATGGAAGAATTAATGAAAGAAGACAGGAAGCATAGCGTTCAAGAACTAAAGCAGCTGTCAGAATTATTCTCCCGATGTATTTGTGACTTGGTCAATGTATACTCAAATATCTCAGAAGATCATGAAATAACATTGAAAGGAACGGTCATAAAAGCAAAGATCGGCTATAACCTCATGAAGGCTGAAGCAGTTGAAAAAGAATAGTATGACAACGGAAGGACTGGCTCATACTAAGGACTCCATATCGGATGGATATGGAGTCTTCGGAACGTTTAATTCTATGAGGCTTACAATAAATCATCAAATTTTACATAATAAGGTTCATAACAGTGGCAAATTTATGAAATACTAAAAAAATCAAGCTTTACAATTGTGTATATCCTCATAGCATGCTATTCTTTTTTATTGAACAGCTTTATAGGAATATTGGATTAATCACTAGAAATAGTTGACGTTTTCTTTATAATCCTTTACTTTTATGAAGCAACTAAAAACAAGATAATTGAAGGAGTCGATTCACATGGCACAAAAAACATTTACAGTTACAGCTGAAACAGGAATTCATGCTCGTCCGGCAACTCTTCTAGTTCAAACGGCAAGCAAATTCGACAGCGATGTACATCTAGAATACAAAGAAAAGAAAGTAAATTTAAAATCAATCATGGGTGTTATGTCTTTAGGTGTTGGTAAAGGTGCAGAAATCACAATCATTACTGAAGGTAGTGACGAGGAAGAAGCGTTAAACAGCTTACAGGAAACATTGAACAAAGAAGGTTTAGCTGAGTAATGTCCAGTCTCTTAAAAGGAATTGCGGCATCAAATGGTATTGCCATAGCGAAAGCGTATCGTTTGGTCGAACCTGATCTGAATTTCGAAAAGAAAAGCGTAGACAATGCTGAACAGGAAGTTTCACGCTTCCAGGATGCCATTTCGACATCTAAATCAGAGCTTGAAGCGATCCGTGATAAAGCGAGAGTTGATTTAGGCGAAGACAAAGCTCAAATCTTTGAAGCGCATCTTCTTGTCTTAAGCGATCCAGAACTACTGACACCTATCGAAGACAAAGTAAAATCAGAAAATGTAAACGCTGAATTCGCCCTTAAAGAAACAGCGGATATGTTCGTATCCATGTTTGAATCCATGGATAACGAGTATATGAAGGAACGTGCGGCGGATATCCGTGACGTGACGAAACGTGTCCTTTCTCACCTTTTGGGCGTGCAGATTGCAAACCCAAGCATGGTAACAGAAGAAGTGATCGTGATTGCAGAGGATTTAACTCCTTCTGACACGGCACAATTAAATCGTGAATTCGTTAAAGGATTCACAACGGATATCGGTGGAAGGACATCACACTCGGCCATTATGGCACGTTCAATGGAGATCCCGGCTGTAGTGGGGACGAAATCCATTACTTCCTCTGTTGAAAATGGTGATATGATCATCGTTGACGGATTAAATGGAGAAGTACATATTAATCCGACTCCGGAAGTCATCGAAGAGTACAAGAAAGAACATGCCCGTTATGAGGAACAAAAGGCTGAATGGGCGAAGCTCGTGAACGAACCGACGGTATCCAAAGATGGGGAGCATGTTGAACTTGCTGCCAATATCGGGACACCTAAGGATCTTGAAGGGGTAAAGAATCACGGAGGAGAAGGTGTAGGACTGTATCGTACAGAATTCCTATACATGGGTCGTGACGAATTACCGTCAGAAGATGAGCAATATGAAGCGTATAAAGCTGTCTTAGAAGGAATGGAAGGTAAACCTGTGGTGGTTCGTACCCTTGACATCGGTGGGGATAAAGAGCTTCCTTACTTAAATCTGCCGAAAGAAATGAACCCTTTCCTTGGGTATCGTGCAATCCGTCTTTGTTTAGATGAACAGGATATCTTCCGTACACAGCTTAGATCGTTATTAAAGGCAAGTCCATTCGGAAACTTGAAAATCATGTTCCCGATGATTTCAAATCTTCAAGAGTTCAGAGAAGCGAAAGCGATCCTGGAAGAAGAGAAGAAAGCCCTTCTTGAAAATGGGACAACGGTAGCTGATCACATTGAAGTGGGAATCATGGTGGAAATTCCTTCAACTGCTGTCATGGCGGATGTATTTGCCAAGGAAGTTGATTTCTTCTCGATCGGGACTAATGATCTGATTCAGTACACAATGGCTGCCGACCGCATGAACGAGCGCGTTTCCTACTTATATCAACCGTATAACCCTGCCATTTTACGTCTTGTAAAAATGGTGATCGATGCGGCTCATAAAGAAGGAAAATGGGCAGGTATGTGTGGAGAAATGGCTGGAGATGAGATTGCCGTACCGATCCTGCTTGGATTAGGTTTGGATGAGTTCTCAATGAGTGCAACGTCCATTTTGAAGGCGCGTTCTCAAATCCGTCAGTTGAATCGTGCTGAAATGAAAGATTTGGCTGAACAGGCATTACAATTAGACACCAATGATGCGGTCATTTCTGCAGTGAAAAAAGCGACATCAATGGAATAAATGTAGGTTTAAATGGTGGAAATGAGGGTAATATATCTAAGAAGAATAAGGCACACACCCTTTGGGCCTTTTTATTCTCATTTCCCCCTTTCTTGTGGATTGAAGGAACGCTTGGTTCTTTCAATCCCTTTTTCTATTTCAAAGGGAATTTCTCATTTTACAAACCACGTTCAGTTCATTACCCGAATTCACTTGTTTATTATACTGTATGAAAGCGCTTTTTTAAAGTGTTTTACTAAAATAACTTTTTGGGACACCCGCTGTGTTTGAACCTGCATTAGATGACGATTTTCTTCAGTGTAGAGGGTTTCGTAATAAATAAAAATTTTTTTATAAAAAAGTAGAAAGACGGTTTATCATCTTTAAAAGCGGGTATTCTATTACTAAGCATGAAATTGGAGATTAATTTCTCACTAACACCCCCTTTTCCTTTTTTTATTGAACTAACTCAGGTAACTGTGTTGGTTCTTTTTTTTGTTGTTTGTCCATTAAATAGGACTTAAGATGAATAATAAGTATATGCTGATCAATTAAGTGGATCAAAAGAACAATAAAGGGTATTGACAAAGAGGGACGGACCTTGTTGCAAGGTCCGTCCCTCTCATTAGGATTGGATGAAGGATTGAAGCCGGTCGAGTCCTTCTGTGAGTTGATCCATGGAACAGGCGTAAGATAGTCGGAAATATCCTTCTCCTAGTGGGGAAAAGGCATCACCAGGAACGACAGCCACTTTTTTCTCCTGAGCCAGGGCCAGGGAGAAATCAAATGAGCTTAACAGTACGTTATCCGGTATTTTCACGAAAAAGTAAAAGGCACCGTGGGGTTTGACGATTCCCTCAAATCCCATATCAATAAGTCTGTCGTATACATAGTCCCTTCGTTTTTTATACTCTTCCTTCATATCCCATGCGTCGTCTTTTCCAGCTGTCAGAGCTTCATAAGCTGCTTTTTGGGAGATTGACGAAGCGCAGGACACATTATATTGGTGTACCTTCAAAAGGTGCTTCGAAATGGCCTCAGGAGCGAAGATCAGGCCAATCCGCCAACCTGTCATGCTATGTGACTTTGATAATCCATTCACGATGATCGTTTGCTCTCTTAAATACTCTGCAATGGAATGATGAGAACCATCAAAGGTAAGTTCACTATATATTTCATCAGCCAATACAAAAATGTCCCGGCTCTTGAGTAATTCAGCAATTTCTTTCAGTTCTTCCTTTGATAAGCTTACCCCTGTTGGATTCGAGGGGTAAGGAAGAATGATGCATTTGGTTGAAGGGGTCAGGCTGCCCTCGATCAATGCTGCATCTAATTTAAACTCATTTTGGGTAATATCGATATGGACCGGATTGGCACCACATAGTTTGATGATGGGTTCATATCCAGGATATACGGGTCCTGGAAGGAGGCAGTCGTCACCCTGGCACAGAATCGTCCGCAGAATCACGTCGATTCCCTGTGATGCACCATTTGTGACAATAACTTCTGTTGCAGGGTCATATTCTACATGATATTTTTCTTTTACGAATGAAGCAGCTGCTTCACGTAATTCGATATATCCCGCATTGTGGGTATAAGAAGTGAAATCTCCATCAATGGCCGCTTTTCCTGCGTCTTTAATATGTTGAGGGGTAGGGAAGTCAGGTTGACCGATTGTAAGGGAAATCATATCGTCGATGTCTGACACCATGTTGAAAAATCGTCGTATACCAGAAATTTGTATGTCCCTGACCCTTGGGTTAATGTGCTGTTCCAATATGTACACCTACTTTGATTGTTTGATTCATATTTTAACATTAAATTGAACGGTTACGCAGGGGTTTTGTTTGGATCGAGGAGAAAAAGGGAAAGGATAAAAAATGAAAAAAGATAGTTAGGGAGAGCCATATGATTCGAACAAGTATAATCATGGAAAACGGGGAAATTCAAAGTGATGTTCCCTTATCAAGAATAAAGGAAAAAGATGTAAAATGGTACTGGGTGGATTTCTCTGAGCCTTCAAGTAAGGACATCAGATTGCTTAAGTTATATTTTCGATTTCATCCACTTGCGATTGAGGATTGTTTGGATGATTTCAGTCAACGTCCCAAGCTTGATTTTTATGATCAATACATCTTTGTGCTCATGCACGGAATCAATTCAAAAACCCTTGATTCCCATGAGGTGAATATGTTTGTGAATTCAAGATTTATCGTTACGTTCCATAAAGAACCTGTCAGTCAGTTAAAACAAATATGGGAAGAAATGAAAGAAGAAGGGGGCGAGCTCAGCCCGTTTAAAGTCATGCATAGAATCGTTGACCGGCTCGTGGATGATTATTTTCCCCTTGTGTATAAGATAGAAGACCGCCTCAATAGGATTGAAGATAACACGAATGAAGAAGCCGACAGTGATCTAATGGATGAGTTATTTGATATCCGACATGACATGTCAAAGCTCCGTCGCACCCTGGTGCCGATGAGGGATCTAATGTATCGCATCAGTAATTCGGGCAGATTGAATGCACTGAAGGAAGAGCAGCTATACTTCAATGACGTATATGATCATTTAATAAAGCTTGTAGAAATGCTTGAATCTTATCGGGAATTCTCATCGGATATACGTGATAATTATTTATCGATCAATTCAGATAAAATGAATAACATCATGATGACATTGACGGTCATCACGACGATTTTCATGCCCCTTACCTTTATTGCAGGTTTATATGGGATGAACTTTGTCAACATGCCTGAACTCGATGAGCCCAATGGTTATTTCATCGTCCTGGGAGTGATGGGACTCATAGCACTGATCATGTTTGGGGCCTTTTTGAAAATAGGCTGGCTGCGTTTCGGGTCGAAAAAGAGAAGGAAGAGGAGAAGGCTCCTTCGTTTAAAATAGTCAGGCACCTGATCTTCCACTTATTTTCGAAAAATATGCTAGTGAATTGTAGATTTTTTTGTGAAAAAACGTTATATTGGTTGAGGACATTGAAGACAATAGAAGAAGAATTGGGTCTATATATACGATACCCGAGAGGTTCTAGCACAACCCTCTATAAAAAACTAAGGAAAACGGCATCCTTAGGTGTCGTTATTTTTTTGTTAGTGGCAAGCGAAAGCCTATATTATAGAGTCTGACAGAATCTCTTTCTTCTTTTTATGGCAAAAGCCTGTAGAAGAGAAAGGAGAACCTTATATGAACACAGAGAAAGCGTTAGTCGTATTCAGTGGAGGTCAAGATAGTACAACGTGTTTGTTTTGGGCAAAGAAAGCATTTAATGAAGTAGAAGCAGTGACTTTCAACTATGGACAGAGACATGTTGCAGAGCTTGACTGTGCTAAAGAAATCGCTGAGGATCTGAATGTACCTCACCATATATTAGATATGAGTTTGTTAAATCAACTGGCGCCAAGTGCGCTTACAAGAACGGATGAAGAAATTACCCATCACGAGGGGGAATTACCTTCCACATTTGTTCCTGGAAGAAATTTATTATTCTTATCATTTGCCGGCATTTTAGCCAAGCAAATCGGTGCGAAACATATTGTGACGGGTGTATGTGAAACGGATTTCAGCGGGTATCCAGACTGCAGGGATATCTTTGTGAAATCATTGAATGTATCCCTCAATCTATCTATGGATGAACAGTTTGTCATTCATACCCCCCTTATGTGGATCAATAAAGCCCAAACGTGGGAAATGGCCGACGATTTAGGAGCGTTCCATTATATTCAGGAAAATACCCTTACATGTTATAACGGTTTGAAAGGGAGCGGTTGTGGGGAATGTCCTGCTTGTGAACTGAGACAAAGGGGATTGGATGAATATATGAGTGGCAAGAAAGAAGGAAAGGGATCATGATTCAACAGATATACCCTGTTCCCGATCATCCATATGAATTTGAATTAAATAAAGATATGCATTTTGCTGCTGCACATTATATTCCTCATGTGGAAGCAGGAAGCTGCCAGGAGGTTCATGGTCATACGTACTTTGCCAATATTACGATTGGAGGAGATCAACTCGATGATTCAGGATTCCTCATTAATTTCCAACATATAAAAAAACTGATCCATAAACGATTTGATCATACGATGATCAATGAGGATGAACGATTTTCTTCAGAGAGAGGGACGGAATTTCCAACGACAGAAGTAGTGGCGAAAGTCATGTGGGAAATCATCCAGGAACATTTAGACACGCTTCCCCACCGGCCACAGTGTCTTCAAGTGTTCTTAAGGGAAACCCCTACCAGCTATTGTATATACAGACCAAAGAGGAAACGCTCATGAAGAAAATTCCCGTACTGGAAGTATTCGGTCCAACCATTCAAGGGGAAGGGATGGTCATCGGCCAAAAAACAATGTTTGTCAGGACTGCCGGATGTGATTACAGCTGTGCATGGTGTGACTCAGCCTTTACATGGGACGGGTCTGCCAAAGAAGATATCATGCTCATGACGGCAGAAGATATTTGGCATAGATTGCTGGAAATAGGGGGGGATAAATTTTCTCATGTAACGATTTCAGGTGGGAATCCTGCTCTACTTGCCAGCTTGAAGGAACTTATTGACATTTTCAAGGAGAATGGCATAGATTCAGCCCTTGAAACACAGGGAAGCAAGTGGCAGGACTGGTTTTATGATATCAGTGATCTGACCATATCTCCCAAGCCGCCAAGTTCAGGCATGGTGACGGACTATGAGAAACTTGATGAGATTGTTCATCGATTAGGGGAGAACTCTTCACAGTTCAGTTTAAAAGTGGTGGTGTTTGACGATTCCGATTTAGAATATGCCACACGCATCCATCATCGCTACCCCGGTGTACCATTTTATATCCAAACGGGCAATCCTGCCGTTGCAGAAGGTGACACAGCCAAGCTGGTTTCCGATTTACTGTTGGATTATGAAACACTCATAGATAAAGTGTGTGAAAGAAAAGAATTAAATAATGTTCGTGTGCTACCACAGCTCCATACATTGGTATGGGGGAACAAGCGGGGGGTGTAGGATGAAAAGCGATTGATGGGCTCCCATACAATCGCTTTTTCTATTGGCTTGACCCAATCAAGGCATGGTATCTTCATCCGACTGATTCCTGCGCTTTTGTCCTTCAATATACGAAAGTTCATCCGGTTCATCCTTGCCCTCTGCATTCTTCCCGAGAGCAATCAAGGGAAGATTATTCTGTGCAGGCAGAATATGGTCACTAATATCATCAAAATCAGGCAGGCCCCTGCCTTCATAACCTCTACGATCCGTCATAACAACACCTCCTGTCCTTAGTATGGATTAGGAATTCAATTCTAGTCTTCTTTACCTTTACTGCTTATAACGATGCGTGTGCTGGTTGGTTGATTTCCGCTTCAGGTGCTCGCTTTCCGCGGGGCGTGAGTTGAGCCTCCTCCCCTCCGGAAAGCAAGTGCCTGGAGCGGAAAGGAACGGTCCTTGTATTCACTATTATCTCATCTTAGATAGAACAAATTATAAACATCTTTATCTACTGTCATCTAACAGTTATCCCCGAACCGACTTTTTTCTTGCCCGCATGTAAAGAAGTTCCTGGTTTGTTCGATATAAGTAGGGAGGGCAATAATGTATGGAAGGACGAAAATCATTGAATCAATCAAACGGAATACTTCTCGAAAGTGGTACAAATGAACTAGAAATCGTTGAATTCGAGGTTCAAAACAATAAATTTGGGATTAATGTCATTAAAGTGAAGGAAATCATCCAGCCTACTGCGGTGACACCGATTCCCCACTCACACCCCCATGTGAAGGGACTAGTTCAATTAAGAGGGGAAGTACTGCCGGTCGTGGATATGGCGAGGGTACTTGGGGCGGAAGAAGAGGAAACAACGAAGTCAAAATATATTGTAGCTGAATTCAATCAGCAGAAGGTCATCTTTCATGTCCAAAACGTCACTCAAATCCATCGCATTTCCTGGAATCAAATCGAGAAACCTTCTGAAATGTATTCAGGTATCCATTCGGGGATTATCGGGGTGATCAAGAGGGAAGAAACCATGATTCTACTTTTGGATTTTGAGAGCATCATGCTAGAGATTAATCCTGAAACAGGAATCCGCGTAGATCAAGTGAAAAAATTAGGTCCAAGAGAGAGAAGGAACAAGAGAATTATTGCAGCGGAGGATTCCCCATTACTTCGGAAGCTGCTGAACGACACTCTGAAAGAAGCTGGATATGAGGATGTAGAGTTCTTTGAAAACGGAGCCGATGCCTTTCAATATTTAGAATCCATTGTGGATGGGGATCAGGACGTGAAAGAAAGCGTACAACTTGTTCTGACGGACATTGAAATGCCACAGATGGATGGGCATCATTTGACAAAAAGAATCAAAAATCATCCAAAGCTTAATGGACTTCCGGTCATCATCTTTTCATCTCTTATTACAAATGATTTAAAGCATAAAGGCGAGAAGGTAGGGGCGGAAGATCAGATCAGCAAACCCGAAATCGCTGAGCTTGTTTTAAAAATCGATCAATACATTCTGTAATCCCACTAAAAAAGGGTTTTGACCATTGTCAAAACCCTTTAGAGGATATATGCGTTGCTGTACTAAAATCAGTGGGTATTAAAAGAAGCTATCGCCCAATTTTTTGAATACAGGCTTTTGATATTGATTTTTTCCCGTCTTTCGCATCTGATCGGTATGATCTGACATTCCTGTATACTGTTCCAGAATTCCTTTTGCCTGTTGTAACCCCATTTTACATTTCGGGTTTCGCAGGCTTTGATCGAGTGATCCCAAATGTGGAAGCTCTTTGAAATCTTCTTTTGCAGGAGGGAGATGGAACGTATATTCTCCGCAATCAATCAAGACATCAGATTGTTGTTGGCTGTTCTTTGGGTTTTTAGAGAAGTGAAGTCCCACTTTTTTGGCCTTGCCTTCCCTGATCATTTTCATTAAGGCTCGTTTTTTTAATGAATATAAGTATTTTGGGTTACCTGCTGTTTTCGCATGACGATTCACAGTGAAAATAGCTTGAGAGAGGGTAATGACAGATGTGGAAGAAGGGGTGGATTTACTAGTGTTTCTCAAGTTATTGGCTCCTTTCTAGTGTATTCATCTCTATTATACCCCCTTTCCCTA
Source organism: Rossellomorea sp. QJM3NY_18 (assembly GCF_056173145.1). Taxonomy (NCBI): domain Bacteria; kingdom Bacillati; phylum Bacillota; class Bacilli; order Caryophanales; family Bacillaceae; genus Rossellomorea; species Rossellomorea sp. QJM3NY_18. The sequence goes on from NZ_CM149659.1 coordinate 1,613,537, forward strand.
AGATTGGAAAGGGTACCGAGGGGAGTTTAATGGTAAAGGTCGCAGGCCGTGCGATGGGGAGAATTGAGAGGAAGGACAATAAAGGCTCTACCTAAACAATGTAAGGGTACATTTTTCAGGAGAGCCTTGCGATTATCGTCCGGGATATATATTAATATTCTCAGTAAAGTTATTCGGTGAAGATTGAAAACTGTTGACACCATAGGGTTGTTGATAGGCAGGATAAGGATACCCTCCATAAGGCGGATAAGGCGGGTAGCATGCCGGTCCGTAGCAAGGTCTATTGAAAAGCAAAGGACTGATGGCCAATCCTGCTAAACCTCCTGCTAAAAATGGTAATCCAAAGAATGGGAAGAAACGCTGATCGCCCCCCCTGTAAGGCAGATAGCTTCGATGCGGGTAATATGCATATTGGTACATAATTAAAGAAAACCTCCTCTCTCTAATTATTCTATGGTTTATGATCAACCTGTGCGCCTGTCCCGAATATATTGGGCATATGAAAGGGAAGCAGCAGGCATAAAGAAATGGACTCTCAGGAAATACAACGAATATTCTTACAAGAATGTAGGAAAATCAAAGGTGAATGAGTAAAATGGAAGCAGGATGCATGATACAGATAAAAACATAAGCATAAAAGGATGAAGAATCCATGAAATGGAAAGACCTGACCACCACCATCAGTCAAGATCAGAAGTGCCTCGACACAGTCTTGAAAGAATTAATATTAGACCATATACACGATATGATCTTCATTATGAAGGTAGAAGAAGGAAACATTTTCAGGTACGCCTATGTCAATGAATCTGCTATGAGGTACACATCCATCCAACAGGAGGATATGGGGCGCCTATTGGAGGATGTGATGCCTTTGGATGTGGCAGTCGACTTACAGAAGAGATATACGGATTTAGTGGAGATGGGTGAGAGCATTACCTATCAGGACGCTTTTGAAGCCATAAATGGAAATCAAGTAGTGAATGAGTCCATTTTGACACCAATTACGAATGAAGGTGGAAAAGTTGAGTATGTCGTCTCCATTACTAGGGATATTACACCTTCAATAGAAGAAAAAATGAAATTGAAAAAAGCCAAGGAACGATACAAGTCCATCATAGAACATAATCTGGATGCAATTTTTATTTTGGACTCACAAGGAGTCATTAAGGACTCTAATAGAGCAGGATGTTTACTATCAGGATATAAAAAAGACGCACTCGTCAACATGAATATCTTTGATTTAATTAAGGCTCAGAACCATAAGGCATTGGGTGATGCCCTTTTCCAAACGTTATCGGGAGCTCCGTCTTCCATTGATTATTGTCTTCTTTTGAATGAAAAAGGCAAAGAAAGAATAACTCAATTGAAAATGGTCCCCATCGTGGTAAACCAAAAATGTGACGGATGTTATATCATCGTGAAAGATATCACCAAGCATCATGAACAAAGTGAAATGATCCATTATATGGCCCTTCATGATCAATTGACGGGAATATGGAACAGAAAGGCTCTCGATGATCATATCCCTTTGATCATTCACAACATGGAAGAAAGGGGAGTAGAACTTTCCCTTTTATATCTGGATTTGGACCGGTTTAAATTTGTGAATGACACATTGGGGCTAAAGGGTGGCGACCGTTTTCTGAAAAGCATCACAGAGCGCTTGATCACTCTCACCAATGAGGATTGCTTACTGTACAGGCAAGGTGGAGATGAATTTATCTTCCTCTTGAAAAATAGCAGCTTTGAAGTTACAAAGACAAAAGCAGAAGAGATCCTGGCGTTATTTATCGACCCTTTTACAATCGACAATCAGGAATTTTATATATCCCCCTCCATCGGCATCAGTCGTTATCCTGCAGACGGCTATGATTCCAATTCCCTCATTCAAAAGGCCGCCCAGGCTCTGTTTGAGGTGAAAGAAAAAGGAAGGGCACATTATCGTTTTTACCAAACCCATATGAAATCGAGTTTTCCAAACTATATCATTATGGAATCTCATTTGAGAAAAGCGATAGAAAAAGGCGAGTTGTATGTTCATTATCAACCACAAGTCAATTTATCGACTGGAACCATCGACAGTTTCGAAGCTTTGATTCGCTGGAATAATCGAAAATTCGGATTCGTGTCACCTGCCCAATTCATTCCGCTTGCAGAAGAAACAGGTCTGATTCATCAGATTGGTGAATGGGTGTTGGAGCAGGTTTGTATTCAGTTGCAAAAGTGGAGGATCAAGGGATACAGGTCAGTGCGGGTCGCTATCAACATTTCCCCGAAGCAATTTCTGCAGGAGCAATTGGTGGAAACAATCGATTTCTATTTATCAACGTATACGATCCCCGCTTGCTGCATAGAAATTGAAATTACGGAGGGAGCTATGCAAGATACTCAGCAAACCTTGAAAATGCTGAGGAAACTGAAAAATCTTGGAGTGTTCATATCTGTGGACGATTTCGGTACGGGTTACTCTTCCCTTCATTATTTAAAACGATTTCCCATCGACATCTTAAAGATTGATCAATCGTTCGTCAAGGAGATCGGGATGAATCATAAAGACTCAGCCATCACGACAACGATTATCCATCTTGCCCACAGTCTGGGTCTTGAAGTCATAGCAGAGGGAGTGGAGCGCGAGGGTCAAGTCGACTTCTTGAAGAAGGCAAATTGTCAGAAGGCTCAAGGTTACTTTTTTAGTAAACCGATAGGGCCAAAAGAAATTGAGCAGCAGCAATTCGTCCTTATGTAATTGCAAGGTAAGGATATGCAGGTAATACAGAGTATCACCTTAAATGTTTGACAGAGTAATTCCTATGACTTATTTTAAAGTGAGGAGAGTAATAGGTTCATAGAAGGATAAGGGAAGGATCCCTTTACAAAATTGAATCACGGTTCCTAATGCTTTATGAAGGAGAGGGATTATGAAAAAGACAAAACGTATGGAAATCCTCTTTCTCCCTACCGAAAGAGGAACGATCAGAGTGTATGTATACGGCTTTAAATCTCCTCGATCTTTAGGTCAGGTAGTTGTTTCTTATAATGATGTTTCAGTTGAAGCAAAAGGATATAAGCGAAATAAAACAATTATTAAGGCACTTGCCCAATTACATGAGCTCATCGTGAATAATCCGGATGGTTAGCACTAAAGACTGATTTTTAAGAAAAAGATGTTTTCTTAAAAATCAGTCTTTTTTTACGGTAATCGTGGTTGTAGAGTATGGTTGTATGGTAAAATATGAGTGAGTATTCATTCATTACTAGGGGGAGTTACATATGGGAGAAGAACAAGTTGTCATCGTAACAGGCGGTTCGAATGGAATGGGGAAATATATGGCAAAGCACTTCGCTGAAACAGGTGCCAGCGTCGTTGTCACGGGAAGGAATGAGGAGAGGCTTCAATCGGTGAAGGAGGAATTCTCTTCTCTCAAAGGGAAAATCGAAGTATTCCAAATGGACGTAAGGGAGCAGGAACATGTTAAGGCCATGGTCGGGTTTACGGCAGAAAAATTCGGCAAAATTGATGTTCTAATCAATAATGCAGCCGGGAATTTTATATGTCCTGTAGAAAAGCTCACTCCCAATGGGTGGAAGTCCGTCATTGACATCGTTTTGAATGGAACCTTCCTATGTTCACATGCAGTTGGGAACTATTGGATCGAAAATGATCAAAAGGGATCCATCATCAATATGGTAGCAACATATGCTTGGAATGCGGGTGCTGGTGTCGCTCATTCAGCAGCGGCTAAAGCCGGGGTTTTATCGTTGACAAGAACCCTGGCAGTTGAGTGGGGACATAAGTATGGTATCCGCACGAATGCGATTGCCCCGGGACCGATCGAACGTACCGGAGGAGCAGAGAAGCTGTGGATCTCGGAAGAAGCTGCTAAAAGGACCATCGACAGTGTACCATTAAAACGTTTGGGTACACCGGAAGAAATTGCAGGCCTTGCCTTTTTCCTCGCCTCTGAAAAAGCTGCCTATATTAATGGAGAATGCATCACGATGGATGGAGGCCAATGGCTGAACCCGTTTCCATTTTGATCTGACATGTTCATAAAAGGCGTTAATACTAAAAAAAGCTTTCCACATTCCTGTTCAACTGACAGGAAAGGGAAAGCTTTTTGGGTTTTTCTCTTTTAGTTCATCAGAATAGTTGTGTTATAATTATGCAAAAAAATATGAGTGATAGTGGGGGAGTGCGAATGGACGCATTAGAGATATTATCCAATATAGAAAAAGTGATTCCGTACTTTCAACCGATCTTCAGTGCAGATGAACATAAAATCATTGGTTACGAGGTATTTGGAAGAATGGATTTGGGGAATAAAGGGGTCGAAAGTCTTGGCCCATTCTTCTGTGACGATGAGATACCTGATGAATACAAAATCGAAGTGGATGAACGTGTCACACGTCTTGCACTCGGAAAATTTTTAGAAGAGAAACAAGAGGGGTTCATATTCTTGAACCGGGATGCCAGGTTACTTATGCTGGATCATGGTCAGTCCTTCCTTGAGCTTCTCCTGGAATATGAAAAGAAGGGTTTGGTCTTAAACCGGACAGTAATCGAGTTGTCAGAAAAAACGTTTATAGGGGACTTTGATCAATTGGTTCACCTTCTCCTCTATTACAAAACATATGGAATAAAAATTGCCATCGATAATATCGGTGGTAGTAGCGGTCAACTGGATCGGCTTTCACAGTATTCGCCGGATATACTGAAAGTGGATTTATATCAACTTCGTAATGATGCGGGGAATAAAGTGTATAAAGATATTTTATATAGCTTATCGATGCTTGCCAGAAAGATCGGGGCATCCCTGTTGTTCGAAAATATCGAAATCAATTACCAGCTTCAATTTGCCTGGCTGAATGGGGGCAGGTATTACCAGGGCTTTTATCTAAAGCATCCTTCCGACTCCTTTCTCAAACCTGATCTGTTAAAAGAAAAGCTGAAAGAAAAGTGCCAGGACTATATCCGATATGAAAAGAAGCACCTGGAAGCAGGCTATGAATTCGCTGACGTCCTTCATAGAGAAATTAGTCAAAAATTAATGACCTTAAAGAAACAAACGGTGGAATTCGATGATCTGCTTTTTGAGGTGGCGAGGCATTTTACGGATAAATGTTTTCGGGCTTATATGTGTGACGAAAATGGGTTTCAAGTCACGAGTAACGTAGTGAAATCCGATCAAATTTGGACGATTGAACCAAGGTATAAAGGGAAAAATTGGAGCTGGCGTCCGTACTTCCTTGAAAATATCATCCGGATGAGAATCGATAAAAAAGGTTTGCTTTCTGATATTTATAGTGACATCGATTCTGGAGAATCCATCCGTACGTATTCCTACCCTTTCGGAAATGGACTTTATCTCTTCATGGATCTCTCGTATGAATTTTTATTCGAAGAAGACGGTTTGCTTTTTTAGCATGCATTTCTTGAATAGCCACCTGTTGTTGGGACAAATTATTCTAAAGGACATTTTGTAAGGAGGGGCTATTTTGAGTATATTTATGATTGTGCTTTCGTTGATTGTTTTGGCGCTTGCTGGTTATTCACTTGTGTACACCTTTAGATTGGCGGGGCAGGAAAAACGGTTGAAAGGTGACTTTGACACGGACATTCCCGACGTCGTAAAAGAGCACCCGTTCATCCGCAATCCCGTGTTTTTATCCATCCTGATTGGTACCATTCTGATTACATTATTCATCATTTATTGGTCCATACGCTATTTATCATAATAAATGGAGGATGCTGCATGAATATCATGTGGCATCCTTTTTTTGGTTAATTGTACCATCAATAAATGTGTTTAAGCGCCACTGGCAGGGGGAATTTTACAATCAAACCAAAAAATATGTCAGTCATTGTTATGATTTAGCGAAAGAATGGTATGCTATCGACATTTTTCTATTGCTACAATAATTTAATCTACTGGAATAGGAGTGAAAATACATGGGGAAGAAAAAATTATCGCTATTACTTTTCATTTTAGTCCTCGTAACAGCAGCTTGTGGGCAGGCCAGTCAAATACAGGCATCCGGATTCACGAAGGAGAATGCCTTAGCCCTTGTTAAGGAAACTTTTAAAACTCAAGTGTCCTTGAGTGAAAAACCACAATCGAAGAATCTAATTGAGGAGAAGCTGTCAAAGTATCTAACACATAGTCTGACAGCAGGTTTTATGAAGGAAAACGTATATGAGGTAGACGGTGGGTACATTACTTTCGGTTCTGATTTCGCTTCGCACTATGTACCATATTTCCATTATGATGATTCCACCAAGGCACAATACATAGATGGGAAATGGTATGTCTGGGAAGAAAGAACAGAAGATGAGGAAGGGCCGGTTTCCAGCACAAACGGCATCGAAGCCGTCGTGTTGAGTGAAGAAGAAGGGACATGGAAGGTTTCCTCGATAACGTACGAATTACCGGAATCGGCTCAACAATCACACTAATAGGATAAGGTGGCCCAAAAGGATGCTTAAAGGATTGAAAGCATCTTGGGGCCACCTTTTTAATATAGGGAACTATATGTTTAAGGCAGCAGACAGGGCTTCGAGGTTGAAGCCTGAAATGACTACCGAATCAATGGTGACGGTAGGGGTGGAGTAAGACTTCAATTGATTGATAAGATAGTTTCTTGCTTGTTCGTCTTTTTTTATGTTGATTTCTTTATAGTTCACATTATGTTCTTTCAAGAACATTTTGACCACTTCGCAGGGTGGGCATTCGGGTTGAGTATATAGTGTGACTTCCTTCATGATGAACGGTCTCCTTTTTGTTTTATGAAATAATCTACGATCCCCATTGCAGAAACGTTCATATCCAACTCCAGCAATGAGAAAATAGGGTTATTTGGATCGATTCCTTTTTGCACCAATTCCCTTCCTGTAAGTTCAATTAATAGAGAAGTGATGGTTCTTACGTTCTCCTCCATTGTAACATGGGAGGAGTACTGTTCCTCACTCTTTGTTATGAAAAGATCCAGCCATTTTTCTACTTCTGAAAGGGCAAAAGATACTTCCTCGCTTACCCCGTAATGACCGAAGTACAACCGGTCGAGATGAAGGCTTCTATACAGGCGAATGGAATTCTTCATTTTTTCAGGATCAAATTGATTGGGGGAGGTGGAAGGGAAATAAAAACGCTTCGACCCAATGGTGTATTGAATTCCACACGTATCACCTGTGAATATCCCATTTGAAGTGGAATCAAGGATACTGAGGTGATGATCGGCGTGTCCCGGGGTATGATAGAACGTTAGCGTGCACGTATCACTGAGACTCAGCTTTTCTTCATGAGCCATCACCAGTATCCTCTCTTCAGGAATCGGTACGATCGGGTCAAATAGTCCATCGAATTTTTCACCATAAACCGCTTTTGCTCCTGAAATCAACCGGGTGGGATCGATGAGATGACGCCTTCCTTTCGGGTGGACTATGATACTTGCGTTTGGGCACTCTTTTAGAAAAAGACCTGCGCCTCCAGCATGATCAAGATGGATATGGGTTAAAATTATGTATTGAATATCTTCAGGATTAATGTTTAACTTAGAGAGACCTTTTTTTAGATGAGGGATTGAAGGACTGGCGGATGTTTCGATAATGGTCAGTGCCTCTTCGTTTATTATATAACTGCCTGTGCGTTCCTTTAAGGATAAATCCATTAGATCAACTAATGATATTCGGGAATCTATACGGTAAATACTCATCGAATCAATCCTTTCATTGAGAGAAGATAGTAATCACCTTTCATTATAAAGGAATTTAAGTAGAAAAGGACAAAACATTAGATTTCACAGGATAGAATCTGGTACAATGCAAAAGCTATGACCAAGAATTAGATCAGGAAAGGAGAGAGTGATTATGTCTCAGCTTCTTGGAATTATACAAAGATTAAAATCATTACAAGAACAAGGTGAACAAGGGGAAACTCAACAACGATTTTTTGAATACAATGGTAAGAAGATCTGTGAGGTGAAGTATCTTCCCAAGCAGGATACATTCGAGATTGAAGTCATGAATGAAAAAGGAAACAGCTTTCCTTTTGATAACATAGACATTACAGCCATTGAAATTTTCGAACTTCTACAGGAAGCCCAACAAGATTAAAACAAGCTAAAGGTAACCATCCGGTTATCTTTTTTAGTCTTTAAACCAATCGTATTAACATACATTTTTCTTCCAGTATGTTAAAATGGGTAGAGTCAGTTTCTTTTGTCTAAAAGCGTCACGCAAATTCTTATTGATTAAATGAGGGGTTATACATGATTTCATTGAGTAGCAAGGAGTTATTAGAAACGAATATTAAGGATTTCATTATTCCTTCTGAGAAGGTGGCTCATGTTCAAATGGGGAATTCCCTGGAACATGCGTTACTATTACTCACAAAGAGCGGTTACTCAGCCATCCCTGTCCTTGATCCATCGTTCCGTTTCCAGGGATTGATCAGTTCAAGTTTAATTACCGATTCAATTCTGGGTCTCGAACGTTTTGAGTTTGAAAAACTTGAAGCGAAAAAGGTAGAGGAAGTCATGACAACAGATTTTCCGATTATCTCTTTACAAGCAGATTTCAAGAAAGCTTTGGACTTTTTAGTCGACCACCCATTCTTATGCGTGTTGTCCGACGATGGCTATTTTGAAGGAATCATGACAAGAAGAGTTGTGTTAAAGCAGCTTCAACGACAGCTGTTTAAAAGGGATTAAAACCTTTATGGCAGTTACATACCGGGAAAATGTTAGAGGATGGCACACTTGTCATCCTCTTTGTTCTTTCATTAGATAAGGTAGAGCTACCGTTAGCTTCATTTCTTCTATGCTGTTCTATGGACCTTCCTTAAAGAAACAAGTTCTTACCGAGTTGCAAGATCAAAATGAATGTCAAAATGTTTAAAAGGATCCGGAGGTGTTTCATAGAAAGCCTTGATGCGAGTCTTACTGCCAGCTGAGCTCCTATTAGGGCCCCCAATGCAAACGGAATGGCGACACCCCATTCAACATGACCATTTTGACAATAGACAGTGAATGCCCCTAAGCAACTGACAAACGTTTGAAAACGGGTAAGGGCGACTGATTTTAAATAAGACAGTCCATGAAATAAATATGTGTACATGAGCATCGTAGCCTGCCCTGGTCCGAACAATCCGTCATACGTACTTATGAAATACAGAAGCCCGTAGACCCTGTAGTGTTTCTGTGTTCTTTCCTTTGGCTGGAATCCCTTTAGCAGGCTTAATGCCAGGGCAAAGAGAAGGAAGGAGAAAGCCATCCATTCAAGGAGGGAAGCGGGTATTTTATTCGATAGAAAGGCCCCTGACAGCCCCCCGGCGAGTGCAATGGGAAGAATGGGCAAACATTCCTTCCATGTAATTTTCCGTTCCCTCACCAGGTAAATAAAACTCGAAGATGAACTGATAATATTTGAAAATTTAGCAGTTGCAATCGCGGTATGAATCGGTAACCCCACTAGGAGCATGACTGGCATACCGATCAGGCCGCCGCTTCCGGCAAGCGTCCCGATAAGAGCTACAATCAAACCTGTAAAAAATAATATCACTTCCATTAGTGCCACACCTCTTTTCTATCTACTCTCAATATATTCGACTTCAGCTAATAATGAAATTTTATATAAGTTAAGATATAATATAAGAAAAACTTATGAAGGTGAACATAATGGCATTTTCGGAATATCAGCTGCTTCATGTACTTGCCCAGGAAATGAATATGAGGAAAGCAGCTGAACGGTTATTTGTGTCTCAGCCTGCTTTGTCCCAGAGACTGCAGACGATTGAAAAGGAATGGGGGACGAAATTATTTATCCGTTCCCAAAAAGGCCTTTCACTGACTCCCGCTGGAGAACTTGTCGTGGAGCTTGCCGATGAGATGCTGCAGAAGGAAGAAAGTGTGAGGGAGCGGATACAGGCACTTGAATTTAAAGTGCACGGAACGTTGAAGATTGCCTGTGCGTCGATCGTAGGACAAAATTGGCTTCCGAAGGTTCTTAAGCGCTTTGTGGAGACCTATCCACATGCCAAGATATCTTTGATGACCGGATGGAGCAGTGAAATTCTTAAAGCAATCTATGAAGACGAAGTACATATCGGGATCATCCGGGGCACGCCGGATTGGAAAGGACCAAAACACCATTTATTTCAGGACACACTGTACTTGGTGGATAGAGAAATCCAATCCATAGAGGAAGTCATGAAAACGGATCGTCCCTTTATCCAATTTAAAAGTGATTCGAATTATTATCAGGAAATACAAGACTGGTGGCATCGCCAATTCCAGACCACTCCTAAGCGGACGATTGTTGTGGATCAAATTGAAACGTGTAAGCAGATGACTTTAAACGGAATCGGTTACGCCATCCTGCCAGCCATCACATTGGACGGCATGGAAGAAAACATTTATAAAATCCCCCTCATCGATGAGCATGATTCATTCATCCACCGTGATACATGGTTACTTGGTTACGAGTCTGCCTTTCAATTACGGCAGGTGGAAGCATTTGTGAAAGTTGTAAACGAATTCATCCATGAAAACTCATAGGATTCAACCTTATGGGTTGTCTTCCACCCTTTAATCTGATAAAGTAATTCAAGAAACGAATTCTGAATATATACATAATTACGGAGGGAATTCTCATGAACATGATGGATGCAAACGAAATTATTTCTTTTATTCAAAATAGTACTAAATCGACTCCTGTTAAGGTCTATGTAAAAGGTAATCTGGATGGAATCAACTTCGGCTCTGCCCAAACGTTCCTTCAAGGAACTTCAGGGGTGGTTTTCGGAGAGTGGAGTGAGCTTTCTACTATTCTTGAAGAGAATAAAGATAAAATCGAAGACTATGTAGTGGAAAATGATCGTCGAAATTCTGCGATTCCTCTTCTTGATCTTAAAGGAGTGAAGGCCCGGATCGAACCAGGTGCCATTATTCGCGACCAGGTCGAAATCGGTGACAATGCGGTCATCATGATGGGGGCGATGATCAATATAGGCTCTGTCGTAGGCGCAGGAACGATGATCGATATGAATGTTGTACTGGGTGGACGTGCAACTGTAGGACAGAATTGTCATATCGGGGCAGGTGCAGTGCTTGCAGGAGTCATTGAGCCGCCATCTGCTAGACCTGTGGTTATTGAAGACGATGTCGTCATTGGTGCCAATGCCGTTGTCCTCGAAGGTGTAACGGTTGGAAAAGGGGCTGTTGTGGCCGCCGGAGCGATTGTGGTGGATGATGTGGCTCCATACACGGTTGTGGCAGGTACCCCTGCGAAGAAATTGAAAGACATTGATGACAAAACAAAATCAAAGACAGAAATCAAACAAGAATTACGTCAACTGTAATTCATTCAATCATAGAGGATGAAGAAAGAACGGACGGTTATCGTCTGTTCTTTTCTTGTAGATTCCGGTTTTCCTTATCCATCATTCTATTTTCCCTATAAGGAGGATTCCCATGTCAACAGTAGACTTTAAGTCAATCAGGAGAGATCTCCATCAAATTCCGGAACTTGGGTTTCAAGAGTTTAAAACTCAAGCATACATAATGAATTATTTGAGCACCCTTCCTGCTGACCGATTAGAGATCAAGACTTGGAAAACGGGCCTTTTTGTTAAGGTTCATGGCACAAGACCTACGAAGATGATCGGGTACCGCGGGGACATTGATGGCCTGCCGATCCAGGAAGAAACGGGGCTTGAATTCCCTTCTTCACATGAAGGGAAGATGCATGCCTGTGGACATGATTTTCACATGACAATCGAATTGGGGGTTCTCACCCATTTTGTTCACCATCCAATTGAAGATGACCTTCTCTTCATTTTCCAACCCGCAGAGGAAGGACCAGGTGGGGCAGAGCCGATGCTCCAAAGTGCAATCATGAAGGAATGGATGCCGGATTGTATATTTGCCCTGCACATTGCCCCGGAATATAAAGTGGGGACGGTTGCCGTTAAAGAAGGGCTGCTATTTGCCAATACGTCTGAACTATTCATAGACTTTAAAGGTAAAGGAGGACATGCTGCCTACCCCCATCATACCAAGGACATGATTGTCGTGGCTTCTTCTTTTGTCACCCAAATGCAGTCGATCGTCTCAAGGAATGTTGATCCATTGGACAGTGCGGTCATTACAGTCGGAAAAATGGAAAGTGGTACTGTCCAGAATATCATTGCAGAAACGGCAAGATTGGAAGGGACCATCCGTACCCTGTCACCCCAGTCGATGATTAGTGTGAAAGAGCGGTTGGAAGCATTGATCGAAGGAATGAGAATCAGCTATGACTGTGAAATCGAAGTGAGTTATGGCAGCATGTACCGGCAGGTGTTTAATGATCGCAAATGGACAAACCACTTTATGTCTTTCCTGAGGGAAACCAACCGGGATCTTGTCATCTGCAAAGAAGCGATGACTGGAGAAGACTTTGGATATATGCTTGAGGCAATACCCGGCTTTATGTTCTGGCTCGGTGTCGACTCACCATACGGACTCCATCATTCTAGATTAAACCCGAACGAAGATGCCATTGACTTTGCCATCACCCTTCTTGCGGATTTTATCGGTTCATTAAAATAATCCATCTTTATCACGGAACGTATCTTGGATACCTTCCGTGATTTTTTTTGCTTTCAACCCACCCAAAAGAAAATACTTGGCATTAATTTCAAAAACGGTCTTGCGAATACGTGAGAATAGTGTAAAATTACACTTGTGGAAGTTGGGTAATTTAGGAAAAATAAAAAGAAACTTTTTCCTGTTACATTTCGTCTATGTTCTAGAGAGAAAGAGAAAGAGAAAGAGAAAGGGGAATGCATGTGAATAGGTGGGGGAAAGTATTATTCGTTGTGTTCTTAGGCTTATTGATGTTCCTGTTCATACAGGATACAACACTTGCAAAAGGACCAATAAAAATTTCAGTAGAAGAAGGAATCGACGGAAAAGTAAAGGAAGGCAGGGGCTTTCCTCTTAAAGTCACCGTAGAAAATACAGGTTCCGATTTCAAAGGCGACCTTTTGTTTGATTATGCGCCATCCTATCAGACAGGGGGAGCGAGGGCGCTGTCCATCGATGTTCCTGCCAACTCAGTCCGTACATACACATTTTCCATTCCGGGATTCAATGATGAGATCAGACACAATTCAAATCTCCAGACCATTCATCTGTTTGATGGATCATGGGAAAATGGGAAAGAAGTGAAATTTAAAGGAGATAAACGCTTAACACCTAATTTCATTTATAACAATAATACAACAATTGGATTATTAAGTGAGAATCCTGATCGCTTGAAAGGAATCAAGGGTTCAACCATGGGAGGAAACCGGGTCGAGGCGTTGACACTTACAAAGGAAACGTTTCCTGAGGAACAGGGCGGTCTTCAGATGCTTGATTATATTGTCATAGACCAATTCAACGTAACAGAACTCAGTCAGGAACAACAGGGGGTCCTTAAGAGCTGGGTTAAAAATGGAGGGGTACTATTTATAGGGGCTGCCCCTCATCTGAGAGATACACTTGGTTCTTTAGCCGATATGGCTCCTCTAACTCAACAGGAAGAAGCGACACTTTCCGATACGTCTTCCTTTAGTGTAAAGAAAGACATGAAGGCTTCTTTCAGCTCTTTAACCATCTATAAAGGGGAAGTGAAGCATGAAGCAGAAGTGGTGGCGGAACAAGGGGAAATCCCTTTAGTCGTAAAGAGCGCAAGAGGTCTTGGTGAAGTTTGGCAAACATCTTTCTCCTTGGGAGATCCTGCTTTGAACGGGTGGGAACACTATGATGATTGGTTTGCAAACATGCTTTCTAAAACAGAACCATATTTCTTATTTGGTCAGAACAATGGTGACCAAAGTTTCCTTGAGAGGATTTATTATGAAGTTGCTGATAGTAATGAACTCTTTCCATCGACAAATTTTAAAATAAGCACATTAGTCATCATTCTGATCCTGTACTTGGTTATCATCGTGCCACTCCTTTATTTCCTATTAAGAAAAATGGATAAACGTGAACAGGCATGGTGGATCATCCCTGTCATATCGATCCTTGTCTCATCGGGAATATTCATAACAGGTGCTAAAGAAAGAATCTCAAAGCCTCATTTAAATCAAATGAACATCTTGAAGGTGGAAGAGGATAAGAGTGCTCATGGGATTTCAGCATTCACAGCCCTTTCAAACACAGGCGGGGACTACGACTTTGTTTATGACAGGAATCATTTAGAGCTTACACCGGCAAGGATGAGAAATAATCCAGGTGGGGGCAATCAGTATAAATTCGCCATTGAAGAATTGAATAAGGATCAAAGAAAGATCACGTTCAGGAATGTGGAGTACTGGTCAACGAGAACTGTTTTGGGAACCAGTGAAAGAGAGGACCTGGGGAAATTCATCCCGGAATTAAGTATGAAGGATAAAACTATTTCGGGTAAGATACAAAATGCTTTCCCTTACGATTTCACCGATGTCTATATATGGTCGGGAGCCCGAATCTACCGGGTTGGTGAAGTGAAGGCAGGGGAAACACTTAGTGTCGATAAAAAGCTTTCGACTGACTATTTATCATCACCGATCGGTAATCCCAATATGTCGGCACCGTTTCCGAATCAACAGAGCATAAAGCAGCAAAAGAAAGAACGCTTGGAAAACTTCGCATCACAAATGATTTCTTCCGATAATGAAAATAACTCTCCCGTCATTTTTGGATATACGGAAGCTGGGATTTTCGATATGAGCATAAAGAATAAAGAATCGAAATCTGATAATTTCTCACTGCTTTATCAGCATTTTCCTTCTCTTGGTACGTATAAGGGAGCCTTTACCCTTCGGAGTGAGCAGCTTGATCTTGATGTCAAGCCTGTAAAAGGGCAAATCATCGAGCACTATTCCCATAATGGGGCAGATGAAATGGGACTGGAGGATGGAACGTATGAAATGGCCATTCAAATACCTAAACAAATCGAATTGTCAAAGGTCACTCTTCATTCATTAAATATGACGCTTCATACGGGTGGGGTCCTTAAGTTCTCACTTGTAGAACCACGCACGGACGAAAAGATCCCTCTTGAAGAGACATCGGCAGGTGCTATAGAGGTTAAAGAGAATGTGAACAACTATATGAATGACAATGGGGAAATCGTTTTTGAGTTTGAAAAACGTTCTCAAGGGGATCCGTTCGTTCGTCTTCCTGCCATTGTTTTGAAAGGGGAGGTACAGCCATGATCGAAATTCACAACTTATCCAAACGTTATGGGTCATTTCTGGCCCTGGACGATCTGAATTTATCCATTGGAAAAGGGACCGTATTTGGGTTTGTCGGTCAGAACGGGGCAGGGAAGTCCACGACGTTTTCCATACTGGCCACCCTACTGGCTCCTACGACCGGAACGGCCACGGTGAATGGATTCAATATTAGCAAAGAGCCTAAATTGGTCCGGAGACAAATTGGCTATATGCCCGATTTCTTCGGTGTGTATGATCAATTGAAAGCGGAAGAGTATCTTGATTTCTATGGTGCAAGCTATAAAATCCCTGCTGACCAGAGAAAAAAGCTCATCCCTCAGCTATTGGAATTGGTGAATCTAACTCATAAGAAAGATTCCTATGTGGATCTTTTATCAAGGGGGATGAAGCAGCGTCTATGTTTGGCCAGGTGTCTCATCCATGATCCGGAGGTACTCATACTTGACGAACCTGCTTCGGGACTGGATCCGAGGGCAAGAATCGAGATGAGGGAAATTCTTAAAGAATTGAAGAAAATGGGCAAAACGATCTTGATCTCGTCCCATATCCTGCCTGAGCTCGCAGAAATGTGTGATGAAATCGGGGTCATCGATAATGGAAGGCTTGTGGCCCATGGTTCTGTATCGGATATCCAATTTCAACTTCAGGCAGATAAACTGATCGTGGTAAAGGTGAGGGGACTGGTTGAAAGCGCCGTTGCATTTTTCGAAGATGATCCGTTTGTCTCGAAGATCGAAGTGAATGAAGATAGCAGAACTCTTCAATTTCTCTATAAGGGTGACGAGACCGGGCAAACTGAATTACTCAAAAAAGCCATCCTAAATGATATTCCTATCTTGAGTTTCAAAGAAACCGAGACGAATCTGGAGGATGTCTTTATGGAGATCACCAAAGGAGTGACCCTTTCATGAAACAATTACTCATCAATCCCATGTTGAATAAAGAATTCAAGCTTCGTTTCCGTTCATTTAAAGCGTTCATCGGGATGTTATGCTACTTGATTGCCGTAGGGATCGTGGTGATCGGCTTCATCTATATGCAAACCAGATTTTCGAATACTGGCTATTTTCGCCCGGAAGAAAGCAGGGTGATGTTTATGGTTCTCTCATTCCTGCAGCTTGCTCTCGTATTATTCATCACCCCGGGTTTAACAGGGGGCGTGATCAGCGGTGAAAGAGAGAAACAGACGTTAAGCATGTTGCTGACGACAGAACAAAGTTCCATGAGCATCATTTTAAGCAAGCTCGTTTCATCCGTTTCTTATTTGTTATTGCTTGTAATATCCAGCTTGCCCTTATACAGTTTTGTTTTCTTATTCGGCGGCGTATCTCCTTCCGATTTACTCACTGTGTTTGGATACAGTTTGTTTCTCGTCTTTACATTTGGTTCGATCGGCGTGTTTTATTCAACAGTCATAAGGAAAACGATTGTGTCCATGGTCACAACCTATGCGACGGTTCTATTTCTGGTAGGGGGGACGTTGTTTCTCTTTATGCTTTCCATGGCAATCGGTAACGGCCCTTACCAGAATCAGAACACTCCGGTGCCTTATCTCATAGCCATGTTCAATCCTGCCATTGTCATCATGGGGCATTTTGAACCGATGGCGATTGATGAAATTTATTCACGCAGCGGGATCAAGTTTCCGTTGTGGATCTCATTCTTGATTATCTATTCAATACTTGCTGTGATTTCCCTGTCCTTAAGCATTATGAAGTTGAGACCGAGCATGAAGGTGAAGAGCACAAATAAAGGGTGAGAAGATGGACGCAAAATTTCTTCAATTACTAAAACAATTAAGAAAAAAGCTCTTGATCAGGCAATTATGGTATGTCATCCAGCTCCTGCTTGTTTTGGCAGGGGCCTTTGCTCTATGCTTGACCACTTTAGCATCAATCATCGTCATTCCCTATTGGGATAGAATCCTTTGGAGTGGGATCTTTTTCATTGTGATTTCGGGTGTGGTGGTATCTTTTCCTAGAAGACCAACCTTGAAGGAAAGTGCTATATTTTATGATCGGTTCGTTGAGGATAATAGAGTCACTGCCGCTTATAGCAGTATTCAAGAAGGTCATGTATTATCACCGCTGATCATCCGGGATGCCCTTGTGAAAATGAAAGAAACCCCTCCTGAAATGAAAAAGTACCGAAAAAGAACCATTCATCCCGGGTTGCTGACTTCTACCGTGCTGCTTGTTTTCTTATCCTTTCTGATCTTCACCCAACGGGATGCCACTTTTCAAGAAGCAAAACGAATGGAGAAGGAAAAGGAAATCATTGCCCAATCAGACAAAAGAATAACCAAACAGGCAAAAAAGAAAGAGAATGCTTCTATTAAAGAAAGGCTGTTAAAGGAAAACGAACAGCTTAAGAAAAAGAAGGCGGCAACAGAGCGCTATGAAGAAATAACCAAAAAAGTGAAAGAACTGAACCTTCAGAAGAAAATGATGGAAAAACGGCAGGCTAAGCTGCAGGAAGTAAAGAAAGAGGTGGACGGAATTGACTTACCCCATATAAAAACAGCCATACAAGAGACTGACAGTGATAAACTTCAGCGAGGGTTTAATCAACTGTCAGACCAACAGAAAGATCAGTTGCTTGGGGCAATGAAAAAGAAGGGTATTGATTCCCTGGAAGAATTGTCGAATTTAATGAAGGAAACAAAAGGGTCCGGTCAAATGAATGAAATAGCCAACCTTCAGGAGGAGCTGCAGCAGGAAGCCGATCTCTTAGGTAATGCAATCGGGAAAAGCATGACAACTGAATACGGACAAGTAGCTCAAAAAACATTCTCCGATCAAAAGGAAGCTGCTTCTTCCAATCAACCCAACAGCCATTCTAAAACAAGTAAGCAGGCTGCTTCTTCTAATAAACGGAGCGGGAAACCAAGCTCATCCGGACAAGAAGGCAAAGGGTACGGGACGGGTTCTGGCACCGGAAAAGGAAGCAACGGCAACGGAACAGGCACCGGCGCAGGCCGTGGCCAGGGGGCGAGGGAATTGCTCTCAGTTCCTGAAAAAACAGGCGGGAAAAATCGTATAGAACTTGATACGGGAAAATTGGGAGATGGTTATAGGGGAGATCATTTCCAAGCAGATGGACCGGTTCAAAAAGGGTCACTGAGGCCCTATGAAGAGGTGTATCAACAGTACTATTCCTCGTATCGGAGCGGAAAAGATCGAGCCACCATTCCTAAAGATTTAGAGCATATCATCGAATCGTATTTCAGTGAAATTGATCCAGGAGAGTGAAGAGGATGAATATAGTAGAAAAGGAACAGCAGTTCAAGGAAGCCTCTGAGAAGATAACGGAAGTAAAGGCAGAGGTTCAAAGGTTCATCGTCGGACAAGGGGAGATTGTAGAGGCGGTTCTTTGGACCATTCTGGCGGGAGGACATACTCTCCTTGAAGGACTGCCAGGGGTGGGGAAAACATTGCTCGTACGGTCCCTTTCCGATGTGATGGATCTTAGCTTCTCAAGGATTCAATTCACCCCCGATCTGATGCCTACAGATATAACTGGCACAATGGTCATGAAGCAAGTCCGTGATGATCAACACCCTTTTATCTTTCATGAAGGCCCATTGTTTCATCATCTGGTATTGGCGGATGAGATCAATCGATCAACGCCCAAAACCCAGAGTGCCTTACTCGAGGCGATGGCCGAGCATACGGTGACGGTGGTAGGGGAGACAATGACGTTAGAAAAGCCGTTTTTTGTCCTGGCAACTCAGAATCCCATCGACCTTGAAGGGACGTACCCTCTTCCAGAAGCTCAGGTTGACCGTTTTATGAGCAAAGTGCTTGTTTCCTATCCTTCTAAACAAGAATTGAAACAAATCATCAAGCGGACAACGGGAACAGAGGAAGTCTTTCTTGAGAAAAAGCTGAGTCAAGGGGAGCTTCTGACGATTCAGGGACTTGTCAAAGAAATCGTCGTGACGGATGAAATGATTGATTTTGCCATCGATATCATAGACGCTACGCACCCGGCCTGTGAGAAAACAACCGAAGGAATCAAACAATATGTCGAGTATGGGAGTGGACCCAGAGGGCTGCAAAACCTCATATTAATGGCAAAAGCCCGTGCGTTGACACAAGGCAGATACCATGTGTCAACAGGAGACATCAAAAAAGTTTCCCCTCTCGTTCTTAGACACCGGATTATCCTGAATTTCGAAGGAGAAGCCATGAATGTGCATACCGATGACCTTATCCTTGAAATAATCGATTTTGTCCAAAAGGGTGATCATCTTTGAACTTTCACAGCCAGTTTTTAGCTCAGTTAAAAAGGCACAGGATCAACGGGGGCCGCTTGAAAATGGGTCACCATAAAGGCTCCCGCCTGGCAACCTACCAGGGCAGTTCCCTTGAATTCTCTGATTATCAGCTCTATGAACTTGGTGACGATGTCAGGCAAATCGATTGGAACGTTTATGCCAGAACCGAAAGAATCTATATTAAAAGATATTTGGATGAGAGGGAATGTAATGTTCACATTTATCTGGATTGCACCAACTCAATGGTAACCGAAGTTAGAAAGTGGGAGAGAGCGAGAGAGTTGGCAGGAGCCCTTTCCTTCCTTGCCCTTTCGAATGACGACCGACTTACCCTGCATTGTATCGGGGCTCAAAGGAGTTTCATGAAAAAAGGATCCCGGGACGCAAAAAGCATTCTCTTTGATATTAGGCAGCTTTCTGCAGAAAGTGTGGGGGGCACTTCGTTTTTTGGGGACCTGATAAAAGGCGTCCGGAATAAAAGCTCGGTATCCTTTATCATATCGGACGGTATGGAATCTATTTCAGAGATTGAGGGTGCCCTTAGAAGGCTGTCTATTAAAAAAGAAATGACCTATTTTATTCAACTGCTGGATGAAGAAGAGCTCTCACCTTCGTATGAGGGTGATGTGAAATTAATTGACAGTGAAAAGCACCAGGAAGTGAATGTATCATTGAACCGAAATGTAGTAGGGAAGTATCAGGAACGCTTAATGGAACACAACTCGATGATTGAATCGTTATGCAAAAAATGGGGATTCGGCTACCTGCGTACAAACTCCCTTACATCATTAAATAAAGTATTCTTTAAGGATTTCAAAGAAAATGGATGGATCCGCTGAGGTGAGGTGAGGGTATGGGAATAGGAAATCCAATGTTTTTTTTCTTTTCTTTTTTTATAGCAGCTGTCATTTTAATGTACTTTTTCAGGAAGCGGTACCGGGATTATATTGTGCCTTCCAATCTATTATGGGAGGAGGTAATGAAAGAATGGCAGGCATCACCATGGTTTCATCGCCTGCAGAAAAACCTCCTTCTTCTCCTGCAGGTTCTCATTCTGACCTTGTTGATGTTCGCTCTGGTCCAACCTTATCCTCTCGATGAGTTGGAGAAAAAAGAGCATGTCATCATTTTACTGGATACCTCTGCCTCCATGAATGCCTCACAGGACGGGATCTCCCACTTTGAACTGGCTAAAAGGGACATTCAAACGTTGATACAAGACAGCGAGGGGGACGTCATCCTCTTAGGAGTGGGGAATTCCATCTCAACCGTTGTTTCAAAAGAATCAAACGATCAAGTGGTGATCAACCAATTGGAGAATCTTTCAGTAACAAATGATCATGAGGATATGAAGAAAGCTCTTCGCCTGGGTGAAGCACTTGGGGAGGGTTCCAAATCGATCATTCATGTCTATTCTGATTCGTTATTAAAAGCTGATCTTAAAGAAGAAAGGATACATACACCGATCAGGGTTCATAATTTCATTCCAGATCCGACGAATGTTTCTCTTACAAGCTTCGGGGTGGAAAAATTGGGGACTACCTATAAGGGGGTCGCCGTAATCGAAAATCAAAGCGATGAGTTACAATCCGGGACAATCACCATATACGATGATAAACAAAAAGTGACTTCTAAGCGACTCAAAATCGATGCTGGGAAGGAAGTCGTCATTCCACTGGATAAATTACCTTCAAGCCCTGTACTAAAGGCCGAGATTGATTTTCAGGATGATTATATGGGGGATGACATCCTTACCAGCGTTCAGACAACCTCAAAGCCGTCTGTCCTTATGCTAGGGGAGATCAATCCATTCTTGTTAAAAGGTTTTCAATCACTTGGCGTAAATGTGAAGACCATAGAAGAGAACCAGCTGAAATCAGGTGGTGAAATCATTGTGACGACAAACGAGAAATGGAGAGAGCTATCCATCAAGAACCCTGCCCTGATCATCCCGGGTCCATCGGACAAGTCCACTGCCCTTAAAACAGGTATGGAAGTGAAATATGACCCGCTTGTAAAGCATGTTGACTTTGAAAAAGTGTTTGTTGAAAAGGCAGGTTCCATTGAATTGAAAGGTCTGTATACCACCGCTCAAAGTGGTTCCGTACCGCTTATCCAGAAAGGTGAGCACAAAGGGGCTAAAATGGTGGTCCTGAACCTCAAGCTTACTGACACAGACTTCCCCCTGCATCCCGGGTTTCCAATCTTTCTTCATAACGTCTATCAATATTTATCAGAAGATGAAGGGTTCATCGGTTATTTTCAGCCGGGAGAAGAAAGGACTGTCCCTCTTCCCACGGGGAAATGGGATATTTATTCAAATGAAGATGAGTTTATAGAAGAGTGGGACCAAGGGGAATGGTTTAAAGCCCCACTGACCCCCGGGGTTTATCAAGCAGTACGAGGAGACAAGATGAAGTACTTCAGCGTCGTACTTGACGACAGAGAAAAACAGCCGGGAGGCGAGGCGTTTTCAATGGAACCAACGGAAGAAAAGGGTGAAGAAGTGGAAGAAACCATTCCCCAAACCCTGTCTTCCTGGTTTCTCGTGTTGGCGATCATGATCTTATTTATTGAGTGGGAGGTTTACAGGCGTGGGAATCGAATTTGAAGAAGTCCTCTGGCTATTGCTCCTGATTCCACTTGGATTTGTTCTCTTCCTCTTTGCGAAACAGGGGATAGATAGGAAAAGGAAAATCATTCCCATATTAAGGGGATGCGCCATGGGCATGCTGATCCTTGCCCTTGCCAATCCGTCCATTGTTTTACCTGAAAAGGCAAAGGCGGTCATCTTCTTGGCGGATCATTCAGCTTCAGTATCCTTGCAAGAGGACCGTATCCTTGATTTTCTCAATCGTAGCGTACATTCCAAAAATGAACGGGATCAATACGGTATTGTTTCATTTGGTGAAAATGCGGCAATTGAACATACCGTTTCAGATGAGAGGGACGATCCAGAACAGCTTGCGGGAGAAATCAAGGAAGGAAACACAAATCTTCAGGAAGGATTGGAATTCTCATCGAATCTTCTTCCACGTGGAGGGAGGATTATCGCCATGACAGACGGGAAGGAAACGATGGGGGCAGGGGAAGACGTCATTCCTCTATTAAAGGGAAAGAAAATTGAGGTTGACTGGGTGCCCCTCACGTCCGATACGAAGGAAGATGTGGCCATAACAGAGGTGTCTGCTCCATCTATCCAATATGAAGGGGAAGAAACTACTCTCACGGTCAATACGTATAGCACGACCAAAAAAGAAATTGAAATGCGCCTTACATTGAATGATCAGCTTATCATAAAGAAAAACCTTCAGGTGCAAGAAGGCAACAACGAGTTTCAGTTCAAGCATGTAGTGGGTGAATCGGGATTACTGGTGTATAAGGCAGAAGTGTTCTCAAAGGGGGATGGGAGTCCTGAAAACAACACACTCTACCATCTGGCCCGCTCAGAAGGAGCCGCGAAAGTCCTGTTAGTGGAAAACGCCGGCGAGGAAAGTGCCTTGACACCGTTATTAAACTCAGCAGGGTTTACCGTCGATGTATATAAGCCGGAACAACTACCCGACAAGGTGACATCCTATCTGCAATATCAAACCATTCTATTTGATAATGTAGCAGCTACAAGCATCCCTGAGGAAAAAATGCTCCTAATGGAAAAAAGCGTGAAAGAATTTGGAAGAGGATTCATTATGTTCGGTGGAAGTGACAGCTTTGCCCTTGGGGGGTATTTTAAAACACCGATTGAACGATTACTTCCCGTAGATATGGATGTAAAGGGAAAGAAGGAATTGCCTTCTCTCGGTCTGGTGATCGTTCTGGACCGCTCCGGCAGTATGGACGGCCAAAAGTTGTCCCTGGCCAAAGAGGCAGCTGCCAGGACCGTTTCCCTACTAAGGGACAAAGATACCCTGGGAGTCATTGCATTCGATGACAAGCCGTGGGATATCGTCAAAACGAAGCCACTCACTGATCGCAAAAAAGCAGAAGAAAAGATTCGTTCCATTTCGCCAGGAGGTGGGACAGAAATCTACAGCTCCCTGCAGCAGGCTTATGGGAGTCTTCTGAATCTCCCATTAAAAAGAAAGCATATTATTCTTTTGACAGACGGGCAATCAGCCTCTTCCGGGAGTTACCAGGCACTTGTAGAGGACGGCCATGAAAAACAAATCACCCTATCCACTGTTGCAATCGGAGAAGGGGCGGACAGGGGACTGCTGAACAATTTATCACAGTGGGGAAAAGGAAGATTCTATGATGTTACCGATGCCAGTGTGATACCGAGCATCTTAACGAGGGAGACGGTGATCACGACAAGGACGTATATAGAAGACCA
This sequence comes from Rossellomorea sp. QJM3NY_18, assembly GCF_056173145.1. Lineage (NCBI taxonomy): Bacteria > Bacillati > Bacillota > Bacilli > Caryophanales > Bacillaceae > Rossellomorea > Rossellomorea sp. QJM3NY_18. The sequence goes on from NZ_CM149659.1 coordinate 1,637,394, forward strand.
ACCGTTTTATCCAAGGGTTGCATCCTCCGATTGGTCTGCCTTATTTAAAGACGGTGTTCCTCAGATGAATGCCTATATTGCAACCTCGCTGAAAGGGACGGCCCGGATGGAATTGGAAAGTGGAAAGAACGATCCGGTGCTGGCAACCTGGAGATACGGTCTTGGAAGATCATTCGCCTTTACGTCTGACACGAGTGGGAAATGGACGGGTGATTTTGCACAGTGGCAGGGATGGCCGGCATTTCTAAATGAGCTTGTTACCCGCTCGTTTCCTGATATCCGTTCGAACCCTTTCTCTATCGATGTGGAGGAAGAAAATGAAAATACCCGACTAAAGTTGTCATCTTCAGAGGGGAACGTATCGCCACTTGAGGTGGCGGTCCTGTCTGAAGATGGGAAAATGATTCCCGCAACGATCAGGATAAAGGCACCGGGTGATTATGAAGTCGTGTTTGAAGAACGTTTATCACCTGGTTTGTACAATATGAACATTTCCAAAAAAGGAAAGGAAGGTGGCTCATTTCAGACAGGTTTCTCAGTCCCTTATTCGAAAGAATACTCTTTCAAGGGGGGATATCAGTCACTTGATAGAATCGTAGAAGAGACGGGTGGAAGGAAAGCTTCTTCCGTTAAAGGGGCATTCAGGGAGCTGCATTCCCCCTCGTTTAAAAAACAGTCCATTCAAACCATGTTGATCACGGCAGGATTCCTATTATTCTTTTGTGAGATTTTTATAAGAAGATTCGGTGTTGCACCGATAAAGTTGGTGTTTGATCTGATTAAACCACCGAAGACATCACATGAGGTGAAAGAGAAAACAAGCATCGAGCAGCTTGGCAGAAAAGTCAAAAAGGAGCACCGGTATGATGAGGGGAAAAGACCTGACAGGCAGCCAGCTTCGGAAGTGGCCAAAGAAAAAAAGGAATCCGTCAAGGAAGTGAATCGAGAAAAGAAAAAAGAGGCACCTGTAGTAAATGATGATGACGACCGATTTAAACGTCTTCTTGATGCAAGAAAGAGAAGGGAGAAATAAAGAAAGAGAAGGCAGCGCCTTCTCTTTTCCACTTACCTCAGTCTTCTTTTTTCTCAATGTAAACCTGGTGAGGATAAGGAATTTCGATCCCATTTTGATCGAGGGCTTCCTTTAATGCTTTCCGAAGCTTTCGTTCGATTCCCCATTGCTCCATATTCTTTGTTTTGCACAACACCCTGATAACCACATCAGAGGCACCAAGTGTCTGAACACCGATCACATTCGGGCCATCGACAATGTTATCATCTTCCTGTGCAATAGTATCGCATACTTGCTGAAGTACGACCATTGCCTTATCGATGTCATCATCATACGAAATACCGATATCGACAAGTGCCCTCATGTTTCCACGTGAATGATTGCTGACACTCGTGATTTCCCTGTTTGGCACATAGTGAAGAGTCCCATCAAAGCCTCGGATATGAGTCGTCCTTAAACCGACCTCTTCCACAATTCCAGAGAAGCTGCCGGTCGTCACATAATCACCAACGTCAACCTGCTTTTCAAGAAGAATGAAAAAGCCAGTGACCACGTCACTTACCAACCCTTGGGCACCGAACCCGACGGCCAGTCCGACAATCCCGGCTCCGGCGAGGATCGCTGTCACCTGGATCCCGAAGATTTGTAAGATTGTAACGAAGAAAATAAAAATCAGGATATAGCCGACAATATTCTTTGAAAGACTTTGTAATGTCTGAGCACGACCAACTGATACATCATTTCTCTTTCGATATTTGTCAAAAATCCTTTCGATCACTTTGTTCGCAGCACCTTTTACAATAATAAAAGCGATCCAAATCGCTAAAATTTGCAGTGCGCCTATTCCGATCGTCACTAATAGACCGCCCCAATTAAAATTGGATAGTCGATCACTTAAAGCAGTCAAACCAAATATGTAATCCAAACCAAAACATCCTTTCCTATTAAATAAAGACCATTCTAGTATACACAATACTCCATAGGTTATGTCAAAGGAGATACCCCTTTAAAAGCATACTGGATTATTCCCTGGTTGATAAATGATAAACTTTAATGCTGCCAGATGATTAGTGAAATGGTAGAGTAAATTACATATGATTCGGGCAAAACAACTAAGGGATGATGGAAATAAATTATAATTATTATAATATTATATTAATTATAATTGACTAAAAAAATCCAATCCTATATAATGAAAATTGTGAGTTGAAATGGACAGGCTTATAAAGCCATCCTTTCACAAACACTATTTCATCAAACACTCATTGGAGGGATTTATTCATGGCAGAACGCATGGTTGGTAAACAGGCTCCACGTTTTGAAATGGACGCTGTAATGCCAAACAAAGAATTCGGTAAAGTATCTTTAGAGGAAAATATGAAAAACGATAAGTGGACAGTATTGTTCTTCTATCCAATGGACTTCACATTTGTTTGTCCGACGGAAATTACAGCAATGTCAGACCGTTACGATGAGTTTGAAGACTTAGATGCAGAAATCATTGGTGTCTCTACAGACACAATTCATACCCATTTAGCATGGATCAACACCGATCGCAATGCAAATGGAATCGGAGAACTTAACTATCCATTAGCGGCAGATACAAACCATTCTGTATCCCGTGAATATGGTGTCCTGATTGAAGAAGAAGGTGTGGCTCTTCGTGGTCTTTACATCATCAACCCTGAGGGGGAGCTTCAATACCAGGCTGTATTCCATAACAATATCGGACGTGACGTTGAAGAAACATTACGTGTCCTTCAAGCACTTCAAACCGGCGGACTTTGCCCGGCGAACTGGAAGCCAGGTCAAAAAACTTTATAATTTTCAAAAAGAATAAAGGCCTAACCGTTTGTTAGGTCTTTTTTTTACCCATAAATGGACAAAGTCATCTTGTAAGCAAAAAATATCGAGACTGATTGAAGGAGGCAATATTTATGAAACTGCGTGCGCCTATGCCGGAACTCTCCGGCGCTACTGAATGGTTGAATGGAGAAGTGACAAAAAAGGATCTTGTTGGTGACAAACCGACTCTTATCCATTTTTGGTCGATTTCTTGTCACCTCTGTAAGGAAGCGATGCCCCAAGTAAATGAATTTCGTGACCGATACAGTGATAAACTGAACGTAATGGCTGTTCATATGCCACGTTCAGAGGAGGATTTAAATCTGGACGAAATCAAAAAGGTGGCTGCTGAGCACGATATCGCTCAGCCGATCTTTGTGGACAGTGAGCACAAATTGACAGATGCATTTGAAAATCAATACGTCCCTGCTTATTATGTATTTGATAAAGATGGAAACCTTCGTCACTTCCAGGCAGGGGGAAGCGGTATGAAGATGCTTGAAAAGCGTGTGAACCGAGTCCTGGATGAAATGGAAAAAAGCGAATAGGCATCAAACGTAATATGGAGGAGAGATCGGTCAAAAGACCGATCTTTTTTTGTGGTTTCATTTTTACAATATAAATGAATAGTGAGATTTGAAGGATAATTCACAAAAAGGAAAAAATTCTAAAAAAGGGTAGATAAATATTTCGAAAGCCGATATATTTAGTAGTACGTTGTTTTTTTATGGAACACGGAGGGGAGAGAAATTATGGATACATTTAAAAAATTGAAAGCCTTTTACTGGCCTTATAAAAGGCATTTTATCATTTCAATGATTTTCTTGATTTTTGTTACAGGCATTACAGTGGTATATCCAATAATCTTACAAATTACAATTGACGATGTTATTCTCCAAGGGGAATATAAGTGGATTCCGTACCTTGCATTCGGATTTATCGGTATCATGATCGTGAAAGGGATCGCCACATTCATCCAACAGTACAATGGGGATCTTTTTGGTATCACTTCGGTCTACCGAATGAGGAACGAATTGTATGAAAAGCTTCAATTCCTCCCATTCAGTTATTATGATAACGCCAAAACAGGGGACTTGATGTCACGCTTGACGGCTGATGTAGAAGCTTTCCGCTTTTTCTTATCATTTGGTTTCTCAGAATTGCTCAGGTTCTTCCTTCTGGTGACGGTCAGCTTTGGGGTGATGTTCTACTATTCACCTTCTTTAACTTTTGTCACCCTGGTTTCCTTGCCTTTTCTGGCCATTGCCGTATACAAATTCGATAAGGCGGTCCATCCTGCCTTCCGCGGTATTCGTAAGTCCTTCGGAAAGCTGAACACGAATGTACAAGAAAACATTTCCGGGATCAACACGGTGAAATCACTGTCCCGTGAAGATTTTCAAATCAATAAATTCAACCGGTCCAATGGTGATTATAAAGATAAGTACCTTTTCACCTCGGACATTTGGGCGAAATATTTCCCGCTTATGGAGTTCTTAGGGAATGTGAGCGTCGTGACTCTCCTTGCATATGGAGGATACCTCGTGATGAATGGAAATCTTCAGCCAGGAGAGCTTGTCGCTTTTTACAGTTTGGTCTGGTATATCATCTGGCCGATCATGAATCTTGGATTTACAATCAACCTTTTTTCTCAATCCAAGGCGTCGGGAGAGCGATTATTGGAGATTCTGGAAGTGGATGAGAAGATAAAGGATCACAATGAGGTCATTCATGTTGATCGACTGAAAGGCGAAGTGGAATTCAAGCACGTATCACTGAATTACACGGTGCATGACGAAGCTGCTCTTGAGGATATTTCCTTTAAGGCAGAACCAGGCAAGGTCATTGGTCTGATCGGGGGCACAGGATCAGGGAAGACGAGTATCACCCAGCTGATCACACGTTTCTATGAACCGGATGAAGGCGAAATCCTCATTGATGGAAGGGATGTAAAAGATTACTCGCTTAAATCACTCCGTCAAAATATCGGATTTGTCCTCCAGGAGTCATTCTTATTTTCCTCCACCATCAAAGCCAATATCTCATATGGTAGACCGGAAGCATCCATGGAAGAAATCATCGAAGCAGCCAGACGTGCCGAGGCACATGATTTCATCTCGGAATTGCCTGATGGGTATGACACAAAATTGGGAGAAAGGGGATTGGGTCTTTCAGGCGGTCAGAAACAACGGATCGCCATCGCACGCGCGATCTGCACAGACCCGTCGATCCTCATTCTTGATGATGCTACGAGTGCAGTGGATATGGAAACGGAATTCAGAATCCAAAAAGCGCTGAAAGAAGTCATGTCCGATCGCACGACCTTCATTATCGCACACCGGATTTCATCACTTAAGCATGCCGACGAAATCATCGTCCTGGAAAATGGGAAAGTGGTTGAACGGGGAGTTCACGATTTCTTATTGAAAAATAACGGACCGTATCAGCGAATCTATGATATTCAATACAAAGATCAGAAAAAAATAGTACAAACTCAGGAAGGGTAGGTGATAGGGTTTGAGTGAAAAAAAGAAAGTGAATAAAAACATTCTGAGCAGGTTCCATTACTCAACTGATCAAGTGATCGATAAGCCATTCAACTGGGAACAGCTCTATCGGTTACTGACTTATTTAAAACCATATTCAAAAAAACTGTTGCCCTTGTCCATCATCACCGTTCTGATTACAACGGCTGTCCGTTTGATCATCCCGATCCTCATCGGTGTGTACACACTCGATAAAGCGATCAGGCAAAAAGATGAGAATCTTCTCTTTACCCTTGTGGGAGTCATAGCGGGACTGTATGTTTTGAATTATATAGCCAATGTCCTCAGGATCAAATGGATGAATCAATTGGGGCAGGGGGTCATCTATGACCTGAGAAAACATTTATTCAGTCACGTACAGTGGCTTTCCCACCGTTTCTTTGATCAGCGTTCAGCAGGATCCATCCTTGTCAGGATCATGAATGACATCAACTCCCTTCAGGAGCTTTTCACAAATGGCGTCATCAATCTGTTGATGGACATCATTCTGCTCATCGGAATCATCGTGATACTCTTTACGTTAAGTCCGGAACTGACGCTTGCAGTCATGGTTATTTTGCCTATCATGTTCTTCATCTCTACAAGCTTGCGCAAAAAAATACGCAAATCCTGGCAAGTGGTAAGGCTCAAGCAATCAAAACTAAACTCCCATTTGAATGAAAGCATTCAGGGAATACGGGTGACACAATCATTCACCCAGGAAAAAGAAAATATGGCCTTCTTTGATGGAATCAACACAGAGACTTTCGATAGCTGGAGAGAGGCCACAAAGAAAAATGCCATGTTCCGTCCCCTGGTGGAATTAACGAATGCCATTGGAACTGCCGTACTCATCTGGTTTGGTGCCCACCTCATTCAAAATGGATCACTGGAACTTGGTGAATTCGTCTCATTCGCATTCTATCTGGGTATGTTCTGGGAGCCTATCTCAAGACTCGGCCAGGTATATAATCAGCTGTTGATCGGGATGGCTTCATCAGAGCGAATCTTTGAATTCCTGGATGAACAACCGATCGTAAACGAAAAGACGAATGCCTTGAATCTGACCGATATCAAAGGAAGAATTCAATTCGAACATGTAGAATTTTCTTATGATGCCAAACGTAAAGCACTTAGGGACATCAATCTGGAAATGAAAGCCGGGCAAACCGTTGCACTCGTCGGACATACAGGATCAGGAAAAACGACGATTGCGAATCTTATCAGCCGATTTTACGACCCGACCAATGGCGTGGTGAAGATTGATGGAGTGGATTTACGGGATGCATCTGTTTCAAGCTTACGAAGTCAAATCAGCATTGTCCTGCAAGATACATTCATCTTCTCAGGAACGATCATGGATAATATTCGATTCGGACGCCCGGGTGCATCTGATGAAGAGGTCTTGAAGGCAGCCGAAGCCATCGGGGCAAACGAATTCATCGAAAAGCTCTCCAATGGTTACGAAACGGAAGTCGAGGAGCGGGGGAATGTGTTATCTGTAGGTGAAAGACAACTACTGTCCTTCGCACGTGCCCTTTTGGCAAACCCTCGCATCATCATCCTGGATGAAGCGACAGCATCCATCGATACAGAAACAGAAGTCAAGATCCAAAACGCATTGAAGAAACTACTGAACGGCCGTACCGCGATCATCATCGCCCACCGCCTATCCACAATCCGTGAGTCCGACAATATTTTTGTCCTTGAAAATGGCAGAATCAAAGAGTCCGGAAACCACGAGGAATTGATGGAACAGCAGGGAGACTATTTTGAACTGGTGAAGTCGCAGTTCAGAATGTTGGACGCGATGTGATGTAGAGAATTGAAGACCCTGCACTGGTGTGTGGGGTTTTTTTTGTGATGGTGGGGTGCGGTATTTGTAGGAAATTGCATATCGGACGATATTGCGTATTGAAAATTGCAAAAATAAATCATAAAACTGAAAAAGCTAAAAAAACTTTGTGAAAAAAGTCACAAAATATTCATGTTCAATACTTCACAAACTCATTCCTAGGTTTTATAATGAACAATAAGTGATAAACAGTAGGAAAGAGCTGTTTACGATTAAAAGTAATTCGGTAGGGGGAGTAATGAATGGTTTTGGATAGTGTGATTTTAAGCAGGATGCTTACGTCGACAACCTTTGCATTCCATATTATTTTTGCAACGATTGGGGTAGGGATACCGGTTATGATATCCATAGCGGAGTTTATGGGGATCAAACGAAATGATCCTCATTACCTTTTGCTGGCACGAAGATGGGCGAGGGGATTTACGATTACGGTGGCTGTCGGGGTGGTGACCGGCACCGCGATAGGGCTTCAGCTATCGTTGTTGTGGCCATCATTTATGCAGGTTGCCGGACAGGTGATTGCCCTGCCTTTATTCATGGAGACTTTTGCGTTTTTCTTTGAGGCCATCTTTTTGGGGATTTATCTTTATACGTGGGATCGATTCAAGAATAAATGGATTCACTGGATGCTGACGATACCGGTGATGATCGGTTCTTCGGCATCTGCCCTATTCATTACGACTGTGAACGCGTTTATGAATACACCACAGGGATTCGAATTGGAAAATGGAAAAGCGATCAATATCGATCCGATTGCAGCGATGTTTAATCCAGCGACACCAACCAAAGTGTTTCATGTGGTGATGACGGCCTACTTAACATCTGCCCTCATACTGGCAGCGATCACAGCATTTGCGATCCTCCGTAAAAAGGGATGGGATTATCATAAGAAGGCCCTTCGTTTAACGATGGTATCTGCCCTGATTTTTGCTTTTGGCTCCGCTCTGGCAGGAGATTTATCAGCCAAGTTCCTGGCTGAGTATCAGCCTGAGAAACTTGCGGCGGCAGAGTGGCATTTTGAGTCGGAAGAGAATGCCGATTTAATCGTTTTCGGGACGCTTGATGAAAATAATGAAGTCCATAATGAGATACGTTTACCAGGTTTTCTGAGCTTCATGGCGGGAAGTTCGTTCGATACAGAGGTCATCGGGCTGAATGAATTCCCGGAAGACGAACGGCCGCCTTTATGGATACATTATTTATTTGATTTGATGGTGTCCATCGGGTTTTACAGTATTTTCATTGCCGGAGCATTTATTTTATTCTGGAAGTGGAAAAGACGGAATGAATGGAATAAGCCATTGCTTTGGGGGATTGTTGCGAGTGGGCCGCTTGCAATGCTGGCCATCGAATTTGGCTGGATTTATGCCGAGGTTGGACGACAGCCATGGATTTTGCGTGGATATATGAAGGTGGCAGAGGCGGCAACAAAAGCAGACGGGGTCGGCTTGACTTTCGCGCTCTTTGTTGGTCTTTATATACTCCTCGGCATCCTGTGTGTCATTGTATTGATAAAAATGTTTAAAAATAAGCCGGTAGAAGCTGAATTGGAACAACGATTTCCTGAAAAATCGAGTTAGCTTGTAAGCCCCCTGATAAAGAAGGGGCCAACTGATATTTTTAAGTGGGAGGAATGGGTATGAGTTTGGAAATCGTGGGGATCACCGTCCTGTGGATTTTCCTGTATGGTTATTTGATAGTGGCTTCGATTGATTTTGGAGCCGGCTTCTTCGCTTTTTACGGTAGGATGAAAGGGAAAGAGCATACGTTGAATGTGTTAATCAGTAGATATCTTTCTCCTGTATGGGAAGTAACGAACGTCTTCTTTGTCTTCTTTTTTGTCGGCTTGGTCGGTTTTTTTCCTGACGCAGCCTATTACTACGGGACGGCATTATTGCTTCCGGGGAGTTTTGCGATTATATTGCTTGCCATCAGGGGGAGCTTTTATGCTTTTGCAAACTATGGTTCCAAAGACAATATCGTCTACTTGTTTTTATACGGGGCCACAGGGTTACTGATCCCGGCTTCATTATCTACGGCATTGACCATTTCAGAAGGCGGCTTTTTGGAAGAGCAGGGTGATAAGGTCGTATTCCTTGCCCGTGAATTGTTTACGAGTCCTTATTCATGGAGCGTGGTCGTCCTGTCGATTGTATCGGTCTTATTCATCAGTGCGACATTCCTGACTTATTATGCCGATCGTGCCGGTGATATGGATTCAAGAGAAGAACTGAGAAAGTTTTCACTATTCTGGAGCCCGCCGACGATTTTAGCTAGTTTACTTGTGTTCGTATCTTTAAGAGAACATAACCCCGAACATTTCAATAGCGCCATTGATATATGGTGGATGTTCGGTTTATCCCTTGTCTGCTTTATTGCCGCTTCATATTTCATCTATAGGAGAAAGAGTTTTGGCCTGGCGTTCATCCTGGTTATGCTACAATTCTTCTTTGCGTTCTTTGGCTACGGGGCGTCACATTTACCATATATCTTGAAACCATTTATCACAATTGAAACGAGCGTCACGAATCCAACGATGGGGATGGCGCTGGTGGTAGTCTTTATCGCTGGACTGTTATTACTGATCCCCTCCTTATATCTTTTGATGAGACTTTTCTTATTTGATGCAGATTACGTAAAAGGGAACAAGTGATGAGTGGAACTTGAATGAAATATAAAAAAGGAAAGGGAGAAATGTCATTTTCTCCTTTTTTTTATGCTAAAATATAGCTTATAGAGACTGCGGGGGGATACATGGTGAAAAAAGAGTTTGTAGTTATAGGCTTGGGCCGGTTTGGCGGCAGTATCGTTCGATCATTGACGGATCAGGGCATGGAGGTAATGGCCATCGATCAGGATGAGGACAAAGTGAATGAATTTTCTTCAATCGCTTCACATGCGGTAGTGGCGGATTCAACCGATGAATCCGTATTGAAAAGCCTTGGGATCCGCAATTTCGATCATGTAATTGTCGCAATTGGAGATGATATCCAGTCCAGTGTCTTAACGACATTGATGTTAAAGGAAATCGGGGTCAAGAAAATCACCGTGAAAGCACAAAATGATTATCATGAAAAGGTTCTCCGTAAAATTGGAGCGAACCAGGTCGTTCATCCGGAGAGGGATATGGGAAGAAGGATTGCTCATAATATCATTTCAAATAATGTGCTTGATTATCTGGAATTGTCAGATGAACATTCGATCGTGGAGATTGTAGCGAGTGAACATCTGAGTGGAAACTCCCTTATCGATTTGGATATCCGTGCTCAATTCGGAATCAACATCGTGGCGATCAAGCGGGAAAAAGATATCATCGTTTCCCCTCAAGCCGATGAACAAATCCGGGTAGGGGACATACTCATTGTCATTGGGGCTGATACGGATATTAACCGGTTTGAAAAGAAGGTATTATAAAACGAAAGAAGAGGCTGACCCATTTGGGCCAGCCTCTTCTTTCGTAATTATACTTCCATGATGATTGGTAAAATCATCGGGCGACGTTTCGTTTTTTCATATAAGAAAGGAGCCAGTGTATCCGTGATTTCATTCTTGATTTCTGACCATTGGGATGTTCTTCTTTCAAGCACTTTGTTCAAGTGTTTAGAAATGAGCGTCTGTGCTTCATTGATAAGGTCACCTGATTCACGCATGTAGACGAATCCTCTTGAAATAAGGTCCGGTCCGGAAGCAATCTTGAAATCCTTCATGTCGATGCTGACAACGACAATGACAAGTCCCTCTTCTGAAAGGATACGGCGGTCACGAAGGACGATATTACCGATGTCACCAATCCCGCTTCCATCGATATAGACGTTTCCAGAAGGGATTTTCCCGGCCACCTGTGCGGCATCATTGCTTAATGCAAGGACTTCACCATTATCCATGATGAAGCAGTTTTCCTCTTGCACTCCGCAATCGACCCCAAGCTGAGCGTGCATCTTCTGCATGCGGAATTCTCCGTGAATCGGCAAAAAGAAGGTTGGGTTCATCAAACGAAGCATCAGCTTCATCTCTTGCTGTCCACCATGACCAGATGTATGGATATCACTTAATGGTCCATGAACGACTTCTGCACCGGCACGATATAAAAGATTGATCGTACGGTTTACACTGATTGTATTCCCCGGTATTGGTGAAGAGGAGAATACAACAGTATCACCAGGCTGAATCTGGATTTGACGGTGGGTACCGTTTGCAATCCTGGATAATGCAGCCATCGGTTCACCTTGGGAACCCGTACACAGAATAGCCACTTCATTCGCTGGAAGGCGATTGATCTGATTATGTTCAATGAAAGTATCTTTAGGAGCGTTGATATATCCTAATTCTTGTCCAATCGTGATGGCTGCTTCCATACTTCTTCCGAAAACAGCAACCTTTCTGTTATGGAATACTGCTGCTTCAACCACTTGTTGAAGACGGTGGATATTCGAAGCGAATGTGGCAAAGATGACTCTTCCGTCCACTTTACGGAAAATATCATTGATGCTTTCTCCGACTTTACGTTCTGACATCGTGAAGTTTGGAACTTCAGCGTTTGTACTGTCAGACAGAAGACAAAGAACGCCTTCTTTACCGATCTCAGCCATTTTGGTTAAGTTCGCGGGTTCACCAACCGGCGTGAAATCGAATTTGAAATCACCTGTGTGCACAACATTTCCAGGTGGTGTTTTGACAACGATTCCGTAAGAATCCGGGATACTGTGTGTTGTTCTGAAGAAGGTTACAGATGTTTTGCGGAATTTCACAACATCATCTTCCTGAATGACATTTAATTTCGCATTACGTAATAATCCGTGTTCTTCAAGTTTGTTCTTAATAAGTGCCAGTGCAAGCTTCCCACCGTATATTGGGATGTTTAACTCGCGAAGTAAATATGGGATTCCTCCGATATGGTCTTCGTGTCCGTGAGTGACGAAGAGTCCCTTGATTTTATCTGCATTCTTCACGAGATACGTGTAATCAGGGATCACGTAATCGATACCGAGCAGTTCGTCCTCAGGGAATTTGATTCCTGCATCGATCAGGATAATTTCGTCTTGGAATTGTACGCCGTATGTGTTTTTACCGATTTCACCTAAACCGCCAAGGGCAAATACAGCGGTTTGGTCATTCTTTACAAATTTCATTAATTATTGCTCCATCTCGAAAGAATGGTGGTTTTTTTCATACTCTAAAAAAGCGCCCTCAAGCTTTTGTACGAATTCGATGTTATACGGTTTGTCTTTTAAATTTAGGCGTACTTCACGTTCTGAATCTGCTTCCATGTAAAGAGATTGAGTGCATTCGCGAACAGGCACTTCTGCTTTACTTTCTTGATAAAATACTTTAAAAATCATTTTTCTCTCTCCTTATCCGTTTTCAAAAAATCTAACTTTCATCTATGATAAAAAAGTTATCAACTACGTTTACATTAACTTATATAATAGCCTATCATTTCTATAGGAACGAATCATTTAGTTTATGTATGTATTAAATTATATAGGATTCTTCCTCGTAAATAAAGCTTTTGAATAATCCTGTACTAAATCATGACAAAGATAGAAGAGGGACTAAGGCCAATGGAGGAAAAGCTCATTAATGGCGTCAGTCCCTTATTCATTGTGCAATGGTATGTCAGTCAGTCCGATTGTCATGCATTTTAGTAGCGTTTCCCCTTAAATCATTTACCGAGAAACAGGGGGATTATGCAATCGTTTTTTTTCTAAGCAATTCTTTCCACTGTTTTAAAAGCTTTTTCCTGAGCTTCTTTAACATGGTGGATCACTCCTTATTAATAGTTTACCGAGATTTCCCTTTGAAGTAAAGGAACAAAAATACAGACGTCTCTGTTGTGTTACTTATATTGTACGGAATTTTTGGAATCTCTTACATGGTTAAGTTTGGTAAATGGGTTTGTCCCACAGTCTTCATTGACATTTTTCATGTAAAGGATTACCTTAAACAACGGGTAAAATAGAATCGCAATTGAATATTTTCGAAAAGGAGAACGATCATGTCTAAAATAGTTTTCTTTGATATAGACGGAACACTGCTTGATCACGATAAAAAACTGCCACAGGCCACAAAAGAAGCCATTAGGACACTGCAGGCAAACGGAACGTATGTGGCGATCGCCACTGGAAGGGCTCCATTTATGTATGAAAGTTTAAGAGAGGAATTGGGAATCGAGTCCTTCGTCTCTTTTAATGGACAATATGTGGTTTTTGAAAATGAAGTGATATACACGAATCCTCTGCAAGTTGAAACATTGGAAGAATTATTGGAGGATACGTATAAAAAGGCACACCCTGTTGTTCATTTGAATCATGAAACGATGAAATCGAACCATGAGCACCATGAATATATCGAGAAGAGTATGAACAGCTTGAAGTTTCCTCACCCGGGATTTGCCCCGGATTTTTATAAAGGAAGGAACATCTATCAATCCCTGCTGTTCTGTACAAAGGAAGAAGAGGACTTTTACCGGGAGAAATACACGGATTTCACGTTCATCCGCTGGCACCAATACTCCATGGATATTCTTCCGAAAGGCGGTTCAAAAGCAGAGGGAATCAAAAAGATGATCGCGAAGCTCGGATTCAACATGGAAGATGTCTATGCATTCGGGGACGGATTGAATGATATTGAGATGATCCAATCCGTCGGCACCGGAGTTGCAATGGGCAATGCCGTTCAGGAAGTCCAGAAACACGCAGATTTGATCACTAAGCATGTGGACGATGATGGAATCCACTACGGATTAAAGGAACTTGAATTGATCTAGGACATTCAAAAAAAAAGACTCTGACTTGATATCAAGTCGAGAGTCTTTTTGGGTTTATCGTTCAATGGCAATGGCATCAGGGATCGGCTCAAACGGATTGGAAGGATTGATATGGTCATAGAACATGATACCATTCAAGTGGTCGATTTCATGTTGGAAGACGATGGCCGGCAGACCTTTAAGACGAAGCTTTACTTCATTACCGTCCATATCCCAGCCTCTTACAGTCACTCTTGCATAACGAGGAACGAAGCCCGGTACATTCCGATCGACGGATAAACAACCTTCCCCGGAAGTTAAGTAGGCTTTCTCTATGGAATGGCTGATGATTTTCGGATTGAATAAAGCATAGCTGTATAATTTCCCTTGATTGTCTGTAACGTTGACAGCGAGCATCCGTTTTGAAACATTGATTTGAGGTGCTGCAAGTCCGATACCAGGTCTCAATCCATATTTGGCAGCCGTTTCAGGATCTTGGCTGTTTATTACATATTCTAATAAGCTTCTCAGGGTTTCATGGTCTTCTTCGGATGGCGGGATGGGCACTTCCCTAGCTACCATGGTTAATGTGGGGTGGCCCTCACGGATGATGTCATTCATCGTAATCATTGTTTTTCCTCCTAGGATACATAGAGATAGAAACAGCTGGCCCCGTCCAATTTAGAACACAAAAAAGACAGGGCCATCCAAATTGATCCCTTCTCTACTTTACGTATTAAGATAATCCATTATGTATGGTAATAGTTTATCATTTTCCTTAGGAAAAGTTAATGAATGAGATTCAGTATTAACAGGAATAACCGTCGGCAAGTACTCATAATGATTTTAATAGGGAGAATAGTCCAATCGACATTTTTTTCCACAGTTGTAAATCCCTATTGTCAAAAGATGTAGACATAGATATAGTAGAAGGTGGTAAATAGTTAAGGGGGATCAAGTTGTGTCGAAATTTCATTTTGCTTTCATTTTGGGAGCCGCTATTTTTGTATTAATGGGTTGTGTCGGTGGTTCTTCACCTGAGGAAAATGTGTATAAGGTTCTTGAAGAAACGGTTGCCAAAGAAAGTCAATATGTTAAAGTTCAGAAGCCTCTTCAAGAGTTGGAAGAAAAGGAACAAGAAATCTATACGAAAATCATGGATCTTGGAATGAAAGAGTTTGAGCAGATTGTAAAGCTTTCCGATGAAGCTCTGGACAACATCGATAAGAGAAAAGAGAAAATCGAAAAAGAACGTGAGTCCATGAGTGAAGCAAAGAAGGAGTTTGCTAAAGCGGACGACTATATTGATGAGATAGAAAGTGATGACCTTAAAAAAGAAGCGAAAAAGCTGGAAGATACGATGGAAGAACGGTATCAGCTCCATGAAAAGCTCACTGCTTCTTACTTAAAGGCGCTTTCTCTTGATAAAGAACTTTATAATATGTTCAAAAAGAAAGATCTCACGATGGAAGAGCTTGAAAAGCAAATTTCCTCCATTAATGAACAATACGAAAAAATAGTAAAGTTCAATGGGGACTATAATACAAAAACAGAAGAATTCAACAAACTTAAACAAGAGTTTTACTCAAAGGCAGAACTTGATGTCAAAGAGTCGGAATAATCGGGTACATACAAGATGAAAAAGGGCGTTAAGCCCTTCTTCATCTTTTTTACGTTCGAGAGATTTCCATTGGTTTCTTACTCTATAACAGATGAGTCACACTTGGGTGTTTATATATAACAGGGTGTGTTCAGACATTAATACAGTTTTGAAAATTTATGGTAGTTCGTTTCAAGAAGATTGAGAGGTAACATGAATTTATAATACTTTGTCGTTGACTAACTGATTTTTAATATTGTAAACTAGGATAGGTATTCATGAATTGTATTAGTCGATTATGATTTCTGACTGATACAGATAAACTCGAATGTAATTTCGGGTTTTCTTTCTAGATATTTGTGGAAAACTACTTATAGTGTGTGTTTTTTCGCAGGTATTGGGGTAGGTCATACTGAATTTGGGTAATCTAAACAATGTATGTAAAAAAACCAAAATAAATGTATAAAGAAAGGATAGGTGACTTCGATGGCTTCTAAATCAAAGAAGGCACAATTCGATGCAGTTAAGACGCTCGAGCAAATTGAAGACAAGTTTGAAATGTTCCAAATTTTGAACGAAGAAGGCGAAGTAGTGAACGAAGATGCTATGCCGGAGATCTCTGATGAGGATCTACAGGAATTAATGCGTCGTATGGTTTACACTCGTATTCTAGATCAAAGATCAATCTCACTTAACCGTCAGGGACGATTAGGTTTCTATGCACCAACAGCTGGACAGGAGGCATCTCAGATTGCTTCTCACTTCGCACTTGAGAAGGAAGACTGGATCCTTCCTGGATACCGTGATGTTCCACAAATCATCTGGCACGGTCTTCCACTGGCCAAAGCATTCTTATTCTCACGCGGACATTTCCAAGGTAATCAGGCTCCAGAAGGTGTAAATGTATTATCACCACAAATCATCATCGGTGCTCAATACATTCAGACTGCCGGAGTGGCACTTGGTCTTAAGAAACGTGGGAAGAAAGCTGTTGCCATTACGTATACAGGAGACGGTGGATCTTCACAAGGTGATTTCTATGAAGGAATCAACTTTGCAGGTTCTTATGCAGCTCCTGCGATTTTCGTTGTGCAAAACAACCAATTCGCAATCTCCACTCCTCGCGATAAGCAAACGGCAGGACGCACGATTGCTCAAAAAGCGGTTGCTGCTGGTATCCCTGGTATCTTAGTGGACGGTATGGATCCATTGGCCGTTTACTCTGCTACATTAGAAGCGCGTAACCGTGCCGTGAATGGGGAAGGTCCTTCATTGATCGAAACCCTTTGCTATCGTTATGGGCCACATACAATGGCTGGTGATGATCCAACTCGTTACCGTACATCAGAAATGGATACAGGTTGGGAAAAGAAAGATCCATTAGTACGTTTCCGTAAATTCCTTGAAGGTAAAGGACTATGGAGTGAAGAGAAAGAAAACGAAGTGATCGAAGAAGCGAAAGAAGATATCAAAAAAGCGATCAAGGAAGCAGACTCAGCTCCAAAACAAAAGGTCACTGACTTCATCAACAACATGTATGAAGAACTTCCTTATAACTTAAAAGAACAATTAGAAATCTACAAAGAAAAGGAGTCGAAATAAGCCATGGCGCAAATGACAATGATTCAAGCGATCACTGATGCACTGCGCACAGAACTACGCAATAACGAAGACGTTTTAGTTTTTGGGGAAGACGTAGGTCTAAACGGTGGTGTATTCCGTGCAACGGAAGGGCTTCAGAAAGAATTCGGTGAAGACCGTGTATTCGATACTCCACTAGCAGAATCAGGAATCGGTGGTTTAGCAATCGGTTTAGCATTAGAAGGGTACCGTCCAGTACCTGAAATCCAGTTCTTCGGTTTCGTATACGAAGTAATGGATTCAGTAAGTGGACAAATGGCGCGTATGCGTTACCGTTCAGGTGGGACGTATACATCACCAGTCACAATCCGTTCCCCATTTGGTGGTGGAGTACATACTCCAGAACTTCATGCGGACAGCTTAGAAGGTTTGATGGCTCAACAGCCTGGTCTTAAAGTGGTTATTCCATCAACTCCTTACGACGCAAAAGGACTTTTAATTTCATCCATCCGTGATAATGACCCTGTCATTTTCTTAGAGCATATGAAATTATACCGTTCATTCCGTCAAGAGGTTCCTGAAGAGGAATACACAATTGAGATTGGTAAAGCAGATGTAAAACGTGAAGGTACAGACCTTACGATCATCTCTTACGGAGCTATGGTACACGAATCATTGAAAGCTGCAGATGAGCTTGAAAAAGAAGGTCATTCAGTTGAAGTAATCGATCTACGTACTGTAAGTCCACTAGACATTGACACGATCATGGCATCTGTTGAGAAAACAAATCGTGCCATCGTAGTTCAAGAAGCTCAAAAGCAAGCGGGTATCGCAGCGAGCGTTGTTGCTGAAATCAATGACCGTGCGATCCTTAGCCTGGAAGCGCCAGTTCTTCGTGTAACGGCACCGGATACAGTATTCTCATTCTCTCAAGCAGAGCCTATCTGGTTACCAAACCACAAAGACGTCATCGAAACGGCGAAAAAAGTACTTAACTTCTAATTGGAAGGAGCCAATAAGCTCCTCCAGAGATACTCAAATGAAATCAGAAGGGCATTCCACCCTTCTCTTTTCCAATTATAGATAGTAAAACAGAGACAGATAAACAAACATTCATCTATATAATCATTATTCAATACAGGAGGTAGAGTCCATGTCATTCGAATTCAAATTACCAGACATTGGTGAAGGTATTCATGAAGGTGAAATCGTCAAGTGGTTTGTAAAGCCAGGCGATAAAGTGGAAGAAGACGATGTACTATGTGAAGTGCAAAACGATAAAGCTGTTGTTGAGATTCCTTCTCCGGTAGCAGGAACGGTTGAAGAACTTCTTGTTGACGAAGGAACTGTAGCTGTTGTAGGCGATACTCTTATCAAGTTCGATGCACCTGGTTATGAGGACCTGCAATTCAAAGGTGGAGAAGAAGAAAAGAAAGAAGAAAAAGCTGAAGAGAAGACGGAAGGTCAAGTTCAAGCAACTGCAGAACAAGGCCAGGATGTAAAGAAAGAAGCTTCTCCAGAAGCTGCTGAAGAGAAATCCGATGCAGAAGTTGACCCTAATAAGCGCGTGATCGCTATGCCTTCAGTACGCAAATACGCAAGAGAAAACGGTGTTGAAATCCGCCAAGTTTCCGGTTCTGGTAAGAACGGACGTGTAGTAAAAGAAGACATCGATGCTTTCTTAAGTGGAGATTCTAAACCTGCTGAAACGAACGAAGAAGCAAAAACAGAAGAAAACGCGCCTGCAGAATCTAAAGCGTCTGCACCTAAAGCTCCAGAAGGCGAGTATCCTGAAACACGTGAGAAAATGAGTGGAATGCGTAAAGCGATTGCGAAAGCAATGGTGAACTCAAAACATACAGCTCCTCACGTTACGTTGATGGACGAAATCGATGTAACGAAACTTTGGGCCCATCGCAAGAAATTCAAAGAAGTTGCAGCTGAAAAAGGAGTGAAATTGACTTTCCTACCTTACATCGTCAAAGCATTAACTAGTGCATTACGCGAATATCCAGCTCTGAACACATCCATTGATGATGCAACAAGCGAAATCGTACAAAAACATTATTACAACATCGGTATTGCTGCTGACACGGACAAAGGTCTATTAGTGCCGGTTGTGAAGAATGCTGACCGTAAGTCCATGTTCTCGATTTCAAATGAAATCAATGAACTGGCTGGAAAAGCAAGAGATGGTAAACTTTCAGGCGACGAAATGAAAGGTGCATCTTGCACAATCACGAATATTGGTTCTGCCGGTGGACAATGGTTCACTCCGGTCATCAACCATCCAGAGGTTGCCATCCTTGGTGTTGGGCGCATTGCAGAAAAACCTGTGGTTAAAAATGGTGAAATTGTAGCGGCACCTGTGTTAGCATTATCATTGAGCTTCGATCACCGCATGATTGACGGAGCTACTGCTCAACATGCACTTAACCATATCAAGCGTTTGTTGAACGATCCAGAATTATTATTAATGGAGGCGTAATACAATGGTAGTAGGAGATTTCCCAATTGAAACAGATACAATCGTAGTCGGTTCAGGTCCCGGAGGATATGTAGCTGCAATCCGTGCAGCACAACTGGGTCAAAAAGTGACAATCATCGAAAAAGAAAACATGGGTGGAGTATGCTTGAATGTTGGCTGTATCCCATCTAAAGCTCTTATCACGGCAGGTCACCGTTTCCATCAGGCACAGCACTCTGATGATATGGGGATCGTTGCTGAAAACGTAAAAGTGAATTTTGATAAAGTTCAAGAATGGAAAGCTGGAGTAGTTAAGAAATTAACCGGCGGTGTTGAAGGACTTCTTAAAGGGAATAAAGCTGAAATCGTTCGCGGTGAAGCTTACCTGGTAGATGCCAATACTCTTCGTGTTATGGATGATAACTCAGCTCAAACATACAAGTTCAAAAACTTGATCCTTGCAACGGGTTCACGTCCGATTGAAATCCCAAGCTTCAAATTCTCTAAGCGCGTACTTGATTCTACAGGCGCACTTGCTTTAGAAGAAATTCCAAGCAAGCTTGTTGTAATCGGTGGAGGTTATATCGGTACCGAGCTTGGTACTGCTTATGCCAATCTTGGATCAGAAGTAACGATTTTGGAAGGTGCTGACGATATCCTTAGCGGATTCGAAAAGCAAATGACATCTGTCGTGAAAAAAGAACTTAAGAAAAAAGGCGTTGAAGTCGTAACGAAAGCTATGGCAAAAGGCGTTGAAGAAAGTGACAGCGGAGTCGTTGTTAAATATGAAGTGAAGGGCGAAGAGAAATCAGTTGAAGCTGATTACGTCCTAGTAACGGTTGGCCGTCGTCCAAACACTGACGAAATCGGTCTTGAAGAAGTTGGAATCGAGATGACAGACCGCGGAGTTATCAAAATTGATAAACAATGCCGCACGAACATCCCGAACATCTTCGCGATTGGTGATATCGTTGATGGACCGCCACTTGCTCACAAAGCTTCTTACGAAGGTAAAATTGCTGCCGAGGTTATCTCAGGTGAACCGGCAGAAATTGACTACCTTGGAATCCCAGCTGTGTGCTTCACAGACCCTGAATTAGCAACAGTGGGTTATTCCGAAGCGGAAGCAAAAGAAGAAGGCATTGAAGTAACTGCAGCTAAATTCCCGTTTGCAGCAAATGGACGTGCTTTAGCTCTTAATGCAAGTGATGGCTTTATGAAGCTTGTCACTCGTAAAGAAGACGGTTTAATTATCGGTGCTCAAATTGTTGGTTCTGGTGCATCTGACATGATCGCTGAATTGGGACTTGCAATTGAATCCGGAATGACAGCTGAAGATGTTGCCATGACGATTCACGCTCACCCAACTTTAGGTGAGATTTCCATGGAAGCAGCAGAAGTTGCAATGGGAAGCCCGATTCACATTATTAAATAATAATCATTGAAAAAGGATGATCCCTGTGAGGGGATCATCCTTTTTTTAAGGATAAAAAAAGGAGGTCGAAGCGTAGGCTTCGACCTCAAATATCGTTATTAATGCATTAATGTTCCCAGGTTTGAATGGCTTTGGAAACAGGCTTTATAATATTTTCTTTAGAATTATGACCTTCCACCTTACATATGATCTGATTGTCCTCTACCACGACGATGGCTGGAGAAGTGGGTGGAGTATCAGCGAAATCATTTGTTGTCTTCGTGTTTAAACTGACAACTTTTAGCTGTTTAAAGTGATCCGGGTACTGTTTTTTAAGTTCAATGATGGCATCGTAGTATGGTATTTCCCTCGAAACATTTCTTTCATCCGTAAAAAAAATCACCTGTTTTTCTATAAATTGATCCTGTGCTAAAACCACTTTATTAGATGAGATGTCATCACATGAAGTCAAAATCAGCATCGTGGAAGTAAGTATTGCAAAAGCTAATATATGTTTCATACATCATCCTCTTTTCTTAAACGATGCTATGAACGTAGAGTCGTGAATATATAAATGAATTACTCATAAACGTATCTTACGTCACATTTTATCATAGGGGAAAATGAAAAAGCGCCAAGTCATAAAAATGTTACAAAATTGAAAAGTCCTACATAATGAAAGTCACTTTAAAAGAATATACTATGTTAATACGATGATTTTTGATTTGAAAAAACATATAAGGGCCATCCGGGTGTTTTTATTATATTGGGACGGGAAAATGTAAATAAATCTATTAAAGGATGTTTTATCATGAAATCGTACATTGCTTTTTTGGTCCAAATGATTTTATGGAGCGTGTTTTCAATAGCTGAATGGATTTCTGAAAAAGATCATGTAGAATATAAGTGGATTATGTTTGTCCTGTTTTTTTACCTTGCCTTTATGGTTGCAAGGAAGATCGTCCAATCAAGAAAGCATACGTTATTTATCACTTCATTCAGTCTGACATGCTTTTTTGTTTTTAAGATGGCGTTTGAAAATATATTGGAAATATTTTAATTCTTTCCCAGATTCTCTTTAGAATATGTTAAAATATTCAAAGTGAATACGGAAAGGTGAGAAACATGAAAAAGATTTTAGCATCCGGCTTAACCATCCTACTCCTTACTGCTTGCGGAAGTGAACAAACGGGGACCGGCCATGAAGCGGAAAAATCCGACCAGACTGAAGTGAAAGAAGTGGATCAGAAGCAGAGTGAAGGCCCTGAAACGGAAGTGTCAGAGAGTGAAGCAAATGAGAAAGAAGAACCTTCAAAAGAAGTGGTGCAAACTAAGGATTATAAGATAAATGAGGCTAATTGGAGCATTGAACCAATCGGTGAAGCCAACCCTAAAGTGGTACTCCTGACGATCGATGATGCACCCGATCAACATGCACTGCAAATGGCTAAAGGCCTAAAAGAGTTGAATGCACCAGCCATTTTCTTTGTGAACGGTCATTTTCTTGATACGCCTGAGGAAAAAGAAACGTTAAAAAAGATTCATGATCTTGGATTTATGATTGGGAATCATACATATAGTCACAGCAGTTTAAGAGATCTTTCTCCGGAAGAACAAAAAGAGGAAATCCTCTCTGTCAGCGATCTTGTCGAATCCATCACGGGAGAGAGGCCGCAATTTTTCAGGGCCCCTTTCGGCCAAAATACAGATTACAGCCGTGAGCTTGCAGCTGAAGAAAAGATGTCCTTGATGAATTGGACTTACGGATATGATTGGGAAAAGCAATATCAAAATAAAGCAGCGATTACGGATATTATGGTAAACAGCCCATATTTGATTGATGGAGCGAATCTCCTCATGCATGATCGTACATGGACGAGTGAAGCGTTGACGGACATTGTGAAAGGCCTCCGTGCAAAGGGGTATGAAACACTGGACCCCCACCGGATTAAAACAATAGAATAATGATAAAAGATGCATGAATGAGTCACTTCATTCATGCATCTTTTTTTTGAATTCAACATATTCGGGAAGCCCCTTACATACACATTTATGATTAAAAGTATGATTGATTGCGAGGATAAAAAGTTAAATATGTTATACAATTTAGGCTTGATATTTTAAATGTGTTATATTATTATAGAAGCAGATAAGATAAAGCGTTTACAAAACCACTTAAAGGAGAGGAAAAAAGATGGGAACAATTGTATGTCAAACATGCCTAAGCACTATTGAGCATTATGAAGATGAGAAGGTTTCTGTTTTATTCTCTAACTGCTGTAACTGCAACGATGATAAAGAATTGGATGATTAATGCCTGCTAAAGGGGAGCGGGTATGAATAGCGTCTATTAAAGGGGTTCTTATAAATAAAAAGGATGAAGAAGGGGGACCTTCTTCATCCTTTTTTTCATCGAATGGCACGATGCTCTTTGATGACTCTTAAATGTCGTAAATCATAGTCTTCAGGCCCTTGTACAGGTAGACCTGCTTCTATATTGGTCTTGATATAATGGATGTTTTCCTGAGTGATGATTTCCCCTGGTATGAAAATGGGAATTCCGGGAGGGTAGACCATGATGAATTCAGCGATGGTCCTTCCAACGGATTCATCAATTGGAATGACTTCGGTATCAGCATAAAAAGCGTCTCTTGGTGTAATGGAAAGAACAGGAATATCCGGGAGCATCACTTTAACGGGTGCCATCTCTCCCTGGTTCTTCAGGCTGGTAACCAGTCCTTTTAAAGCGTTAACCAATTGAGTTCCTTCATATTCAGTGTCACCAGGTGTGATGATGCAAAGGATATTATAAAGGTCAGACATTTCAACCTCGATATTATGAGCTTCTCTTAACCATTTTTCCGCATCGAAACCGCTGATTCCAAGATCCTTCACGGACACAATCAGCTTAGTCGGATCATATGCATAGGTGGCTTTTGTTCCAAGAATTTCTTCCCCTACACAGTATAAACCGTCAATCTCGTTGATTTGTTTCCGCATATTCTGTGAGAGTTCGATCGTTTTGGTGATGAGCTCCCGTCCTTCAGTAGCAAGTCGTTTTCTTGCAACATCAAGAGATGCAAGTAATAAGTATGACGTGGAAGTCGTCGTCAGCATGCTTAAAATGGTCTGTACACGCTTAGCAGAGACAAGTCCTTCTTTCATATTGAGGACTGAACTTTGAGTCATGGATCCCCCGAGCTTATGGACACTCGTAGCTGCTAAGTCAGCACCTGCCTGCATGGCTGACAGGGGAAGTTCATCATGGAAGTGGATATGAACCCCATGAGCTTCATCGACCAGAACCGGAACATGGTAAGAGTGGGCAATTTCCACGATTTTCTTTAGGTCTGCCGAAATCCCGAAATAGGTTGGATTGATGACCAGTACACCCTTGGCATCAGGGTTTTGTTCCAAAGCCTTTGCAACGGCGTCTGTCGTGATTCCGTGAGAGATTCCAAGATCCTCATCAATATCGGGATGGATAAAGATAGGAGTGGCCCCTGAGAAAACAATCGCAGACATAACGGATTTATGCACGTTTCTTGGAACAATGATCTTGTCTCCAGGTCCGCACACACTCATGACCATCGTCATGATCGCTCCGCTCGTCCCCTGAACAGAGAAGAAAGTATGATCGGCACCGAATGCCTCGGCAGCCAAATCCTGTGCTTCCTTGATCATTCCTTTAGGTTGATGCAAGTCATCTAAAGGACCGATATTAATCAAATCAATGGAAAGCGCATTATCCCCTATGAATTCCTTAAATGCAGGATCCATACCGGCACCTTTCTTATGACCTGGGATATGAAACTGGACGGGATTCTTTTTACTATGTTCAATTAAGCCGGTAAACAACGGCGTTTCATTTTGAGACAATTCATTCAACACCTCTTTATATTCTTCATAGCACAATAAACCAACATACATGCTAAAGATATCATTATATAAGATTCAAACTATAATTTCATGCATTCTTACGATATTTTCAACAAACAAAAGAATTATAGCACTTAAGAAAATCTTTGCATAGTGACATACGCCCATGAAGGTGTATTTTTTTTATAGCACAAAAGAAAGAAGTCCTACTCCTGATTTTTGGCTCATTTCGCACCTTTCAGCAAAGCTGAAAGGCGTGTGAAACATCCGTTTCACCCGAATGAGGCAAAAATCTACACAACCAATCTATAAAATACCTGCAGCCCTCTCATCCAAGGCTGACCTTATTTCTTATTAATATACAATACACTAAAGAAAAGGATTTCCCCACCTCCATCGAGAATAAATCAATAAATGGAGGGATTTAAATGAACTGGAAAACGCGCGTAACAGAATTATTGAACATTCGATATCCAATCATACAAGGGGGGCTTGCCCACCTGGCATATGCAGAACTGGCTGCGGCGGTGTCGAATGCAGGAGGCCTTGGTCAAATAACTGCCATGTCACTAGACAACCCTGAACAGCTTCGTCAAGAAATCAAAAAGGTAAGGTCATTAACAGATCAACCGTTTGGAGTGAACTTTGCCATCGGTCAACATGGACGCCCATTCAGCGAGTTTGTTGACATTGCCATTGAAGAGAAAGTGCCGGTCATCTCCGTTACAGGCGGTAACCCAACTCCCCTGTTCCGACAAATTGAAGGGGAGAATATGGTGAAGCTTGTATTGGTCGCATCAAAGAGACAGGCTCTGAAGGCTGAAGAGCTCGGTGCGGAGGCCGTCATGGTCGTTGGACAAGAAGGGGGAGGACATTTGGGCAAGGATGACATCGGGACATTCGTCTTGATTCCACAAGTTGTGGACGCTATATCCATCCCTGTCATCGCTTCAGGAGGCATTGGGGACGGACGAGGCTTAATGGCAGCCCTTAGCTTCGGAGCAGAAGGAGTCGAGATGGGGACAAGATTCATAGCAACAAAAGAGTGCGTACACGCCTCAGACGTGTATAAACGTGCCTTGATTGAGGGGGAAGAGAGTGGTACAGTAGTCATTAAACGATCTTTAGGAGCCCCGGCCAGAGCGATTTCAAATTCTTGGACAGATCAAATTCTGGCTGCCGAAACATTGAATCTGGGATATGATGGGTTAAAGTCATACATAAGCGGCGAGGCGAATAAACGATATATCTACGATGGTGAAGTAGACAGAGGCTTTGCATGGGCAGGACAGGTGATGGGGTTGATTCAGGACATCCCTTCGGTTAAAGAACTCATCGAGCGGATGATTTTACAAGGTGAAAACATTCGTAGAAAATGGAATTAATACATCATCAAAGGAGTTGTGGTGCAAAATGGAATATCAATACCCTTTCGATATAGACTGGTCCACAGAGGAAGTCATCGAGGTCATAGCCTTTTTTGAAGCAATTGAAAAGGCATATGAAAAAGGTGTTTCAAGAGAGGACCTGATGAATCGGTATAAGCGATTTAAAGAAATAGTCCCTGGTATGGCAGAAGAGAAAAGGATCTGCAAAGAATTTGAAGAATCCAGCGGTTATTCTTCCTATCATGTAGTGAAAAAAATGAAAGAGCAGCAGGACGCTGCCAAAATATCGATGAATTAATAGAACGACTGCCCTAAACGGCAGTCGTTCTTTCTGCATTATTCCCTACAGTTATATGGTTTAGTTCATTTTATAAAGGGGTAAAAGTATTTCAAAGGCACTTTCAACTTCCTGGATCAATTCATCCCCATTCATCTTAATGGCAGAGTCACGATTCAGATGAAGTCCGCATAGAAGTTCTGCTTTCTTTACATTTTGAACTCTTTCAGTTAAAGCAATGAATTCATCTTGTGATAGAGAGGAGAAGGGTGCAGCATCCGGTTTAGTATGATCTCCGGACCAAACAAAGTGACCGGGAATCAATGACCTTATCTTATCTGCATTTTCTTCGACTTTTTTACCGAATTCGACTTTATATGGAGCTTCATAGATCATTGCAAACCAAATAAATACATGGGTTTCCCATAATCCGATCTGGAAATGAGGATGTTTTTTGTAACCGCGTTTATTGTTTGCGAAAGCAACCCAGGTGTCATCTGGAGGATTCACTGAGCGCCTTGCATGTTTCGCCACATGGTAAAACATCTCATCACCGGTCAGGGCACTAAGAGCAGGGGTGAAATGTTCACCCAGGTAGTCCAGTTTTGGCCTGATCCGTTCTGCGATGGCTGTCATCCGGTCATCTAGACCATCAATCTTAAAAACATTGAAATCATCTTTAGTAAAACCGTTAAATGTCATGTAGTAACCTCCTTATTTCCACCAATATCTTACCATAAAGAGGTACAAGCTTGTAGCCAAATGAATTATCTATAGGTGTCTGCACATTTTAGTTACAAGATGAGTTGGTATTTCATAATATGTAGTAAATATTATCAGAACAATCAGATAAATTGAAAACTCGGAAGGGGTGTATGGCCATGAAACAAGTAATGAACACTTCTAAAAAACGTGATGTCCAACAGCAAAGAATGAACGTACTGAGACTTGAAATGGATTATGAATTAGCCGTATTGTTCGAAGCAATTCAAACGAAGAATACAGAAACCCAGACCAAGTCCAAGCAGAAACTTATGAGTATCAGGGAAGAATTAATGAAAATGAAGGCTTTATAAAGCAATAAACATCCAATGGTTTAAAGTATGCTGATAACAAAATCTACTTTTGAACGCGAGCTCATAGTGGTTGGGGAGTTCGCTTTTTTATGGGGAAATGACCTTTCTTGGTGAAGCCTATTTTCTTGAATGAAATGGATCTAGGAGTTAAGATTATCTGAAAAGAACATATTAGTAATGACTACACTGATTTTCGCTAAGCACATTGGAGGCTAATAATACATGACAAATTGGACTGAACTAGATCAAAATGTTAGAACATGGATACATGAAGCCGGTGAGAGGATTCGTCAGTCATTTAAAACCGAACTGAACATTAAAACGAAATCGAACCGAAATGACTTGGTCACCGATATGGATGAAGCGACTGAGCGATACTTTACTGAAAACATACGAACCAATTATCCCGACCATCAAATTCTGGGTGAAGAAGGATATGGTGATGATTTTAAAGAGTTATCCGGAATCACATGGATCATCGACCCAATCGATGGCACAATGAATTTTGTCCATCAGCAGAGAAACTTTGCCATTTCCATCGGGATTTACGATGGAGATGAAGGTAAGTTAGGATACATATATGATGTAGTGCATGACGAGCTTTACTTTGCGAGTAAAGGTAAAGGTGTCTATATGAATGATGTGAAGCTTCCGAAGCTTGAGCCCGTTCCTGTGGAAGATGCGATTGTCGCATTGAATGCACTGTGGGTAACAAAGAACAAGCGTATTGATTCCTCCATTCTGGCGCCACTCGTACAAGATGTAAGAGGGACGAGGTCCTATGGTTCAGCTGCGATGGAGCTTGCTTACGTGGCTTCAGGGAGGCTTGACGCATATCTGACAATGCGACTTGCCCCGTGGGATTTTGCAGCCGGAAAGATTATGATCGAAGAGCTTGGTGGAGTGGTGACGGACCTTGATGGAAACCCTTTAAATCCATTAAACAAAAGCTCTGTCTTTGTCGGGAAGCCTGGCCTGCATGGAACCATTTTGACTGACTATCTTCATAGAAATAAGTAAATGAAAAAGGAGTGGTGGCCGTTGAATGGCCACCACTCCTTTTCTTCGTCCTACAATCTTCCTTCTTCTCTGTATTTTTTCTTGGTCTTAAAACCGAATCCCATCACAATAAATAAACAAAGGATACTTACACCTGCAATCCATATATTTTGTAAGCTGATTGAAATCGCTATGCCCATAAGTGATACGGCTGCTAATATCGAAAAAAGTACAAAGATCCATTTTATATTTGCCATTATGTACCCCCCAATATTGATAAACAATGATTCTTTCCCTAACAGATTGTCGCCGCAGCTTCGTATGCTGCCCTTATTAAATTTTACCTATCAATTCAATAAATCGCAATGGGTTTAGGAAACAAAGAAGCAGATTATTCAAGTCGGTAAGGAAACTTTCAGTAAGAATGAATAGTGGATATGAAATATTTATTAGGGCTTTTGTCAATGCTGTGATATAATGGTCTAGTTGAACTGAAAAATACTATCTTTACACTATAAAGAAATCCAATATTCAGGAGTGGAAATATGAAATTAAGAAATGACCTTAGAAATATTGCTATTATTGCTCACGTTGACCACGGGAAAACGACATTAGTTGATGAGCTTTTAAAGCAATCTGGAATCTTCCGCGAAAACGAAACTGTTTCGGAACGTGCAATGGATTCAAATGATTTAGAAAGAGAACGCGGTATTACGATCCTAGCGAAGAATACGGCGATTCAATATAAAGATTCCCGAATCAACATCCTTGATACACCAGGGCATGCTGACTTCGGTGGAGAAGTAGAACGTATCATGAAAATGGTAGATGGTGTTTTACTGGTTGTGGATGCGTATGAAGGTTGTATGCCACAGACCCGTTTCGTTCTTAAGAAAGCACTGGAACAAAATCTTACACCAATCGTGGTTGTAAACAAAATCGACAAACCTTCAGCACGTCCTGAAGAAGTAATCGATGAAGTACTTGAGTTATTCATTGAGTTGGATGCAAATGATGAGCAGCTTGAATTTCCGGTTGTTTATGCATCTGCAATTAACGGTACGGCAAGTATAGATCCGGATCCGGAAAAACAGGATGAAACCATGCAGTGTTTATATGAGTCCATCATTGAGAACATTCCTGCACCGGTCGACAACTCTGAAGATCCCCTTCAATTCCAGGTTGCACTACTTGATTACAATGATTACGTAGGGCGTATCGGGATCGGTCGTGTGTTCAGAGGGACTATGAAAGTTGGCCAGCAGGTAGCGCTGATGAAGCTTGACGGCTCCGTCAAACAATTCCGGGTAACGAAAATCTTTGGTTTCTTCGGATTGAAGCGTGAGGAAATCCAGGAAGCAAAAGCAGGGGATTTAATTGCTGTATCCGGTATGGAAGATATCAACGTAGGTGAAACGGTTTGTCCGGTAGAGCATCAGGATCAACTTCCGGTTCTTCGCATTGACGAGCCTACATTACAAATGACATTCCTAGTAAACAACAGTCCATTTGCCGGTAGAGAAGGTAAATTTGTTACCTCAAGAAAGATTGAAGAGCGTTTAATGGCTCAGCTGCAAACCGATGTAAGTTTGCGTGTTGAACCAACGGATTCACCTGATGCATGGACAGTTTCCGGCCGTGGAGAGCTTCACCTTTCCATCCTGATCGAAAACATGCGTCGTGAAGGATACGAGTTACAAGTATCGAAGCCGCAGGTTATCATCAAAGAAGTCGATGGTGTGAAAAGTGAGCCTGTAGAACGTGTTCAAATTGATATCCCTGAAGAGTATATGGGAGGCGTAATCGAATCACTTGGTCAACGTAAAGGCGAAATGCTTGACATGGTGAATAACGGTAACGGACAGGTCCGTTTAATGTTTATGGTACCGGCGCGTGGACTAATCGGTTATTCTACGGAGTTTATGACTCTTACTCGTGGATATGGTATCATCAACCATACATTCGAAGGCTATCAACCACTGCAGAAAGGCCGCGTAGGCGGACGTCGTCAAGGTGTGCTTGTTTCCATGGAGACTGGTAAAGCGTCCCAATACGGTATCATGCAGGTGGAAGACCGCGGTATCATCTTCGTTGAATCCGGAACAGAAATTTATGGTGGAATGATCGTTGGAGAACATACAAGAGAAAATGATATTACTGTTAATATCACGAAGCTGAAACAGGCGACTAACGTACGTTCTGCCAATAAGGATCAAACTGTTACGATCAAAAAGGCAAGAATCATGACATTGGAAGAGTCATTGGAATATTTAAATGACGATGAATATTGTGAAGTAACACCTGAATCGATCCGTCTTCGTAAAAAAATTCTTGATAAGAATGAACGTGAAAGAGCAGAAAAGAAAAATAAGGTTACTCAATAAGCTAAGTGGAGGGGGAGTAGGAAATGGATGTAACTGAGCGTTTGTCCTTTTTCGCATCCCTTTACCGGGTTGACCAGAACGCGGAAATGGGTATGTGGTTGCTTTATATAACCATAGTTGGGCTCTCAATCTTAGTTTATAAGCTCGGTTTTGCGAAAAAGCTGCCAGTCATGAAATCGATCCTGATTTATACTTTTCTCATACTCGGATGTACGGTACTGACATTTCTCGGGATCTTTCTTCCGGTTGCCGAAGGGTTGGTCGTTGCGGCTTTAATCTTAGTGATTTACAAGATCCGCCTGACGAATGAAAAGAAAAAAGGCACGTTTTAAGCATGAAATAGCTGCAGTCCATATTCAAAGGACTGCAGCTTTTTTTATTTTGGATTCGCCTTCGCAAAGAATTGATAGAGTGGCGGCAGGCTTAGTCCATATAGAAGATGTCCAATTGTCCAAATGGTGAGGGCCGTACCATCGAGGAAGCGGGGTACATCCTGTACGGCCAGATAAGAAAGAGGAAAATATAGAAAGACAGTGGGGAAGGTCAGTAGCAGAGAAAGAAGCCATGCTCCCCTCTCAGATACATTCAGCTTTTCCATTAGATACACAAATACTAAACCGATCCCGCAGGAAATAAGTAAATGGAAAGAGAACTCAAGCCATTCAGGCAATGTAGATGCAAACAACGGGATGAAGTCAACATTCAATAATAATACATAAACTTTAATGCCGGTCAGTCCCTGCATCCACTTAAGGAATAAACCTAATATTGTGCCTGAGATAAGTCCAATGGCCGAACCTATTTGTTTAAAAGTCATCTTCTACTCGAGGAGAACAATAAAAACGGAAATTTCCCGTCGACACACGTTCTTCTGTCTTCTCTTTAATGCGGTCGTGGCAATTCTCACACATATACGTGTGAATGGGTCTGTTACGCAGCTTTTTCGCCTGCAGGGAATAATCATCAATATTTTCAATTACTTCGCATAAAGCACATTTTACTCTCATTTCGTACACCTCTACTTGTATTCTAATCATAACTCTGGTCATATTAGTATATCATGAAGTGAGGTTGATCGCTTTATTTAACATTCTATTATGTCTTTAACAATGGTATTTGGTATAGTAGAATCAAGATAATCACATGTAGACGTAGAGACAAACGTCACCAGGGGGGATTGTATGGCTAATCAAGTAGAACCAAGCTTAATTCCTGCATTGTTTGATGAACTTCAATCAGAGCGATTCGTTACACTTGCTACCGTTGACCATGAAACACATGGTCCCAATGTCAGTGCAATATCCTGGATTTTTGCCAAAGACGAACATACGCTATTGTTTGCCGTGGATCAACGTTCAAGAATCGTCGACAATATTAAGAGGAATCCGCTTGTTGTAGTGAACTTAATTGCAAATGAATCCACGTATTCGATTGGAGGAAAAGCTTCCGTACACCATGAGAAACTATCCGGAGTGCCTTTGAAGCTAACCCTTATTCAACTTGTCATTAATGAAGTGAGAGATGTCATGTTCTATGGATCGAAAATTTCCACAGAGCCCGTTTATGAGAAGACATATGATAAAGCGGCTGCAGAACGTTTGGACCGTCAAGTTATAGAAGCCATGAAAAAAGCTTAGCATCCCAAGCTTTTTCATGGCTTTTCTCAATTACAGATTAGGCTCTACAATCAATCGATTTTATCATATGTTTGATCTTCTTGTTTTTTTCTAAGCTGTTTTTCTTTTGAGTTATTCATTTTTTTCTTAGGTTCGTCCGGGGCATTTTCGGGATCGGTCTGCTTTAGAGACTTAGGGATCTCAGGCATCAATCTACCCGATATATCGGACAATTCATTCATTATGCCCTGAACCGGTTCGCCTCTCTGGATATCTTTACTGATTTCCTTCAATCGGGCATATAGGTCCGGATCAGCGATGACCATGGCCTCTGCACCGAAGGGATCATTTTGAAGTGCTTCTGCAACGGAATATTTTATAGAACCGACCTGGGAACGCTCGACGTCGGAATCGATATCGATCCCTACAAATGCATATTTACCAATGACGACAGCTGTTGCATCTTTCACATCCGGTACACTTGTGGTCAGCTCCACCAGATGCTTTGAAATTTGTTGTCCGGACTTGCGTTGGACATGTTGAATATTGCTATCCTGGACAGTGATTGGTTTATTATTTTTACTGTTTGCATCATTTTTATACCCGACCTCATTTTTGTTGGCGCAAGCTCCAAGGATGATGGTAACCAGTAAGAGAGAGAGTAGCTTAAACATGTGAATACCTCCCGATTTAGAATCAATATCTTTTCTTATTGTGTAATTTTCTTCTATCTTTATACGTTTATTCATATATTTTAAGAAACGGGCCGTCCTATTTGAGTAGCTGGGAATAACCGGAACATCATTGGCTACATACAATAGTAATAAGAAATCAGGAGCAGGAGGCATCGATTTGAATAAAATTTATGTATTAGATACCAATGTCTTATTACAAGATCCACAAGCCATCTTTTCTTTCCAGGATAATGAGGTGGTTATACCTGCAGTCGTCTTAGAAGAAGTGGACTCCAAAAAGCGTTATATGGATGAAATCGGACGAAACGCAAGACATGTATCGAAACTGATAGATAATTTACGGCAAGAAGGAAAGCTCCATGAAAAAATCCCCCTTTATACAGGTGGATCATTACGAATTGAACTAAATCACCGCTCCTTTCAGCAGCTTCAAGATATATTTGTTGAGAAAACAAATGATAATCGGATCATCGCCGTAGCAAAAAACCTTTCACTCGAGGAAGAAGCAAAAAAGGACGGGAAAGCGGTCATCCTTGTCAGTAAAGATACCCTTGTCAGAGTCAAGGCAGATGCTTTGGGTTTACTCGCAGAAGACTTCCTGAGTGACAGGGTCATTGAAGTCAATGATATTTATACCGGATTTATCGAATTATACACCGAGAGAGAATTTCTCAATAAATTTTATGACAAAGGGGAACTGACCCTTACGGATATAACGAAGCAACGATTTTATTCCCATCAATTCCTCATTATGAAAGATGCCCTCGGAAGTTCTGCATCTGCCCTTGGAATGGTTGATACCACCGGCCTCAAGGTGAAGAAACTGGTCTATGACCAAGAACATATGTGGGGAATTAAAGCGAGGAATGTCCAACAAACGATGGCAACGGAGTTATTATTACGGGATGATATTTCGTTAGTGACCATGGTCGGGAAAGCAGGGACAGGTAAAACACTTTTAGCACTTGCTGCAGGTCTTTTACAAACGGAAGACTTTAATAAATTCAATAAATTACTCGTTGCCCGCCCGATCGTTCCGGTGGGCAAAGATATTGGTTATCTTCCAGGTGAAAAGCAAGAGAAGTTGAGGCCATGGATGCAGCCGATTTTTGACAATCTCGAATACCTGTTCAATACAAAAAAACCGGGTGAACTGGATGATATTCTTGCCGGGATGGGATCCATCGAGGTGGAAGCCTTGACGTATATACGGGGAAGGAGCATTCCTGATCAATATATCATCATAGATGAAGCTCAGAACCTGACGAAGCATGAGGTGAAAACGATTCTGACACGTGTTGGGGAGCGGAGCAAAATTGTCTTAATGGGAGATCCGGCTCAAATCGATCATCCATATCTTGATGAATATAATAATGGGCTGACGTATGTAGTGGAGAGATTCAAAGATCAAAACTTAGCCGGACATGTGAAGCTTATGAAAGGTGAAAGATCGGGATTAGCACAGCTTGCAGCGGATATCTTGTAAACGTTAGACCACATAATGATAACGTATGAAAAAACCGGTTCCAATGTAACTGAACCGGTTTTTTATACGTTATGATTATTCAACACGAAATGCCCTGACATTGGTAATTGGCCTGTCCCTGTTCGATCCATCCATAAAATAAACATGAACGGGTCCGTCTTCCCTGAGGGGCTTGCCTTCTTTAGAAAATCCGATCAACAGCTGATCAGCCTGATTCAAATCCAGAGGGTGATCCCCGGTTTCGGTTTCAATCACGATGGACGCACCTTCAGGAAGTGGCTCTGCATTTTTTAAAAATGGCGCAAAAGGTATGGCGAATGTTCCGTTAAGAATCTTTTCTTTCTCATATCTCTTCTCGGTTTTCAACGTTGGAGGATAGGTTGCACCTTCTTGAATCTCCCGGGACCAGTGCTTGGAAACGGCCTTAGTATATTCTTCCAACTCATCCACTTTTTCTGTCGTATCATCAAAATATGTAGTTAAATCCACTTTTCGATCATCAAAAATCCAAACTCCCGCATCCAATGTAATTGGGAATTTCACCTTCCCTTTAATCGGTATGATACTTTCCACTTCTGACTCCTCCTCTCGCTGATAGTATCAGTATATATGTTAAGAGCAGGTTTGTCACATTCTGATGAAAGCATTTTCAGCGTTTTCAATGAATGAAAATAGGGAAATGATAAATAGGATAAAAGGAGCTGTTGGAGATATGATAAACACTCAGGAATGGTTGGAAGGATTAGTTGAAAAGGCGAGACCCTATGCATCTGAAGGAAAGGTTGCAGAGTACATACCCGCACTTAAGGATCAAAATCCCCATGATCTGGCAATCAGCATTTACACATTGGATAATAACTCCTGTTATGCCGGGGATCATTTGAAGAAATTCACTCTACAAAGCATTTCAAAGGTGATAACCCTTGCACTCGTCCTAATGGACTATGGGGAAGAGTACGTTTTTTCCAAGGTTGGAATGGAACCTACAGGAGATCCATTCAACTCCATTGCGAAGCTCGAAACCCACAAGCCGTCAAAGCCCCTTAATCCGATGATCAATGCAGGGGCCCTTGCTGTAACGAATATGATCAAGGGAAACACCGGAATGGAGAAATGGCACCGCTTAATCGAATTCATAAATCATATGACAGGAGAAACGGTCTCATATAATGAAGATGTGGCATATTCAGAATTGCAAACGGCCAATCTGAACCGATCCCTTTGCTATTTCATGAAGCAGCATGGAGTGATCACAGGAAATGTCGAAGATTTACTCGTTCTCTACACGAAGCAATGCGCCGTGGAGATGAACTGTGTGGATCTTGCCAAGATGGGAGCGGTATTCGCCAATGATGGAATCGATCCTGAGAGCGGCCGCGAATTGATTACGAGGGATGTGGCCAGAGTATGTAAAACGTTCATGGTTACATGCGGGATGTATAATACCTCCGGGGAGTTTGCCATTAAGGTGGGGATTCCCGCGAAGAGTGGTGTATCCGGCGGCATCATGGGATCGGTTCCGGGTAAATGCGGAATAGGGATCTTCGGACCGGCACTTGATGATGTCGGAAATAGCATTGCGGGGCTGAAGCTTCTCGAAATGCTCAGTGATGAACACTCATGGAGTATATTTTAACCTGAAATAATGGTACATCCCGTGGTGGGATCCCCCTATTTACCCTTTGAAAATTGTTCGAAATTCTGTCAATGAATCCCGGGGAAAACACTTATTTTTCTTGCAATTTATCGGGTTTAACGATAAAATTTTAAGACAGGAAGGTTATTTGTTCGGAATGGGGGGATCACTGTGGCGTCAGAAATGACAATCAATCATCGGGAAAAAGCCTATGAACTATTAAAGGCCGACGCAGAAAAGATATTACAACTTATTAAAGTGCAAATGGATAATTTAACGATGCCCCAATGTCCTTTATATGAGGAAGTATTGGATACCCAAATGTTCGGATTATCTCGTGAAATAGAATTTGCGGTCCGCTTAGGGCTTGTAGATGATCAAGATGGAAAAGATCTGATTGATTCTTTGGAAAGACAACTTTCTGCCCTTCATGAAGCATCTACAAAAAAGTAAAATAGTCATGACAACTCAAACAATACATAGATCTGTTGTTTGAGTTTTTTTGTTAAAGAACAGATGATTATAAGAGATGAAAATGATATAAGAGAAAAAGGATTGAAATGTCATGATTAAAAAAATAGCAAAATCCTACGATTATTCGCTAATCGCTGTGTATGTAATCCTTTGTTTATTTGGCCTCGTCATGATTTATAGTGCCAGTATGGTCATGGCAGTAGAACGGTTCGGCTGGGACAGTGACCACTTTTATAAAAGGCAGATGATCAATATCATCATCGGCTTTATTGCTTTTACACTAGCCGCATGGTTTCCGTATAAAGCTTTTCAAGTAAGTAAGATCATTAAAGGCCTGATGTTTGTGATCATCGGTTTATTACTTGCGGTACATATTTTTGGGTATGAGGTGAATAACGCTAAAAGTTGGATCAACTTAGGGTTCATGCCCATCCAGCCATCGGAGTTTGCGAAACTTGCAGTCATCATTTACCTTGGTTCCGTTTACTCTAAGAAACAGGCATACATAGATGACTTCAATAAAGGTCTTGCACCTCCATTACTGTTTCTTGGCTTTATTTGCTTTTTAGTATTTCTGGAACCCGACTTTGGTACGTCAGCTATCATCTTTGCCATCGGTGCCATTGTCATTTCCTGTTCGGGGATCAGTTATAAAACATTTTTCAAGCTTGCAGGTCTGGGAGTTGGATTTTTAATTGTCATCTCCCCGGTCATTTACCTGGCAAGGGGCTTCATCTTTACTAAGGAAAGGCTTAGCAGGATTGAAGCCTACCTTTC
Source organism: Rossellomorea sp. QJM3NY_18 (assembly GCF_056173145.1). Lineage (NCBI taxonomy): Bacteria > Bacillati > Bacillota > Bacilli > Caryophanales > Bacillaceae > Rossellomorea > Rossellomorea sp. QJM3NY_18. The sequence continues at coordinate 1,675,125 of NZ_CM149659.1, forward strand.
CCCGTTTAAATACGCACAGGGTGAAGGGTACCATTTGGTGAACTCTTACCTTGCGATCGGGTCCGGGGGAGTGAAAGGTCTCGGATTAGGACAAAGCGTCCAAAAACTTGGTTATTTACCCGAGCCCCAGACGGATTTCATCATGGCCATCATTGCTGAAGAGTTAGGCGTATTCGGGGTAAGCTTTGTCATCCTCGGCCTTTCTTATATTGTGCTCCGGGGTATCTATACAGGCGTGAAATGTCAGGATCCGTTTGGAACGATGCTTGCAATCGGAATCTCCTGCATGATCGGCATCCAGGCTTTCATCAATCTTGGAGGGGTATCCGGATTAATACCGATCACAGGGGTCCCGCTCCCGTTCATCAGTTACGGTGGATCGTCCCTGTTGGTGCTATCTTTGTCGATGGGTGTCTTAGTAAATGTGTCGATGTTTGTAAAATTTGAAGAAAAATATAAAACAAAGAAGGAAAATGACTATCCTTCGGAGAATAAGGATAATAGCAAAAAAATATATGGTGTAAAAATGTAGGTCACTTTGATAGAGTATCTAAAACTCTAAGTCTAGGGTCTGCCCCCTAAGATACTTCTTAATTATCTTTGGGGTCAGCCCTTTTTTCATAGACTTCAATATGGAGAATTTCAATCATGAATAGCCAAAAGGAGAGAGTGTATTGAAACGAATTAAAAAAGTACTGGTAGCTAACCGCGGAGAAATTGCCATCCGTGTGTTCCGTGCATGTACGGAGCTTAATATTAGAACCGTAGCGATCTATAGTAAAGAAGATTCAGGGGCATATCATCGATATAAGGCAGATGAAGCCTATTTGATAGGTGAGGGGAAGAAACCTATTGATGCTTATCTGGATATAGAAGGGATCATCCGAATTGCAAAGAATGCAGATGTGGATGCCATCCACCCGGGATATGGCTTCCTGTCTGAAAATATCCATTTTGCCAGACGTTGTGAAGAAGAGGGAATCACCTTTGTAGGACCTCATTCTGAGCACTTGAATATGTTTGGTGACAAGGTTAAGGCACGGCATCAGGCCCAGCAGGCGAATATTCCGGTCATCCCGGGTACAGATGGACCTGTAGAAACTTTGGAAGAAGTCATCAGCTTTGGGAAGGAAAATGGATTCCCGATCATCATTAAAGCCTCACTGGGTGGCGGTGGACGGGGAATGCGCATCGTCCGAAACCTTGAAAGCTTAAAAGAAGCCTATGAGCGAGCCAAATCAGAAGCCAAGGCAGCGTTTGGTAATGATGAGATTTATGTGGAGAGATTTGTTGAAAATCCGAAACACATTGAAGTCCAGATTCTTGGAGATCATGACGGTAACATCGTTCACTTATATGAGCGTGATTGTTCCATTCAGAGACGCCATCAAAAGGTAGTGGAAATTGCCCCATCCGTATCCTTGAGTGATCAGCTGAGAGAAGATATCTGCGAAGCAGCCGTCCGGTTAATGGATAATGTCAAGTACGTGAACGCAGGGACCGTTGAGTTCCTGGTAGCGAATGATCAGTTCTACTTCATCGAAGTAAATCCACGTGTACAAGTGGAACATACCATTACGGAAATGGTGACAGGAGTTGATATTGTACAATCACAATTGATGATCGCGGAAGGTTATGCCCTGCACAGCGACAAGCTTGGTATCCCTCTTCAGGATGACATCAGGACGAATGGATTTGCCATTCAATCCCGTGTGACAACGGAGGATCCATTGAACAACTTCATGCCTGACACCGGGAAAATCATGGCGTACCGATCAGGTGGAGGTTTCGGGGTCCGTCTCGATGCAGGGAATGGATTCCAGGGTGCGGTCATTACACCTTATTACGATTCCCTTCTGGTGAAGCTTTCCACATGGGCTCTTACATTTGAACAAGCTGCGTCCAAAATGGTCAGAAATCTTCAAGAATTTAGAATACGGGGGATCAAAACGAATATCCCTTTTTTAGAAAATGTTGTAAAGCATGAAAACTTCATTACAGGACAATATGATACATCGTTTATCGATACGACTCCTGAACTATTCATTTTCCCGAAAAGGAAAGACCGTGGAACGAAAATGCTTTCGTATATCGGGAACGTAACCGTTAATGGCTTCCCGGGAGTAGAGAAAAAGAAAAAACCTGTTTTCCAAAAACCGCGGGTACCTACCCTTGACGTAAAGAGAGATTTTCAACCAGGAACGAAACAAATCCTGGATCAGCATGGGGCGGACGGCCTGGTGAATTGGGTCAAAGAGCAGAACTCTGTACTCCTCACAGATACAACATTCCGTGATGCCCATCAATCTTTACTGGCGACACGTGTCAGAACAAATGACCTGAAGCAGATAGCTGAACCAACATCTCAGTTGCTGCCGGATATGTTTTCATATGAAATGTGGGGTGGAGCAACATTCGATGTGGCATACCGCTTTCTTAAGGAAGACCCATGGAATCGATTGTTGACTTTGAGAGAACGCATTCCAAATGTCTTATTCCAAATGCTCCTAAGAGCATCCAATGCGGTAGGGTATAAGAACTACCCGGACAATGTAATAAGGGAATTCGTCGAAAAATCAGCGTTTGCCGGTATTGACGTCTTCAGGATCTTTGACAGCTTAAACTGGGTCAAAGGAATGGAAGTAGCGATCGATGCCGTGAGACAAAGCGGAAAAATCGCAGAAGCGGCCATTTGCTATACCGGTGATATCGATGACCCGACACGGACAAAATATAATATCGATTACTATAAGAATATGGCCAAAGAACTCGAAGCGAGTGGTGCCCATATTCTGGCTATCAAGGATATGGCGGGACTGTTGAAGCCACAGTCTGCCTACCGGTTGATTTCCGAACTGAAAGATACTGTCAGCCTGCCGATTCACCTGCATACACACGATACGAGCGGGAACGGAATCTACACATACGCCAGAGCCGTGGAAGCGGGTGTTGACATTGTGGATACGGCCCTCAGCACCATGTCCGGCCTGACGTCCCAACCAAGCGCCAATACGTTATATTACGCGTTAAAAGGGACGGAAAGAGAACCGAATGTAAATATCGATTCCCTGGAAACCCTCTCTCACTATTGGGAAGACGTCCGAAAGTATTATGCAGACTTTGAAAGTGGGATGATGTCGCCGCATTCAGAAGTGTACAAACATGAGATGCCCGGGGGACAGTACAGCAATCTTCAGCAACAGGCAAAAGCAGTTGGGCTGGGTCACCGTTGGGAAGAAGTAAAAGACATGTATGCAAGGGTCAACCATCTCTTCGGGGACATAGTCAAGGTGACTCCTTCTTCTAAAGTAGTCGGAGACATGGCTTTGTTCATGGTTCAAAACGATTTGTCCGAAACAGACGTACTTGAAAAAGGTGAGAAAATTGATTTTCCTGATTCAGTGGTTGAATTATTTGAAGGATCCCTGGGTCAACCTCACGGAGGCTTTCCTAAAGAATTGCAGAGCGTGATTTTGAAAGGACGCAATCCTTTGACCGTACGACCTGGAGAACTACTGGATGATGTGGACTTCACAGCGTTGAAAGAAAAACTCTTTGAAGACCTCGAGCGTCCGGTCACGAGTTTTGATGCCCTTGGATATTCCCTGTATCCGAAAGTATTCATGGAATACGCACAAACAATGGATCAATTCGGAGATATCTCAGTCCTTGATACCCCTACATTCTTATTCGGGATGAGACTGGGTGAAGAAATAGAAGTGGAAATCGAAACCGGAAAGACACTCATCGTGAAGCTTGTCTCGATTGGCCAGGCTCAGGCAGATGGTACCCGTATTGTTTACTTCGAACTTAATGGCCAGGCACGTGAAGTAGTCATTAAGGACGAAAGTATTAAATCCACTGTGGCGGCCAAAATGAAGGCTGATGTGAAAAATGAAAATCATATCGGGGCTTCTATGCCGGGAACCGTTATACGGGTCATCGCAGAAAAAGGAGAAACGGTTGAAAAGGGAGATCATTTAATGATAACTGAAGCCATGAAGATGGAAACGACCGTTCAGGCACCTTTTGCAGGTGTAGTTAAAGATATCTATGTGGAAAACGGGGATGCCATCAGCCCGGGGGATTTATTGATTGAAGTGGATAAAGCTTAATGAAAAAGGATTCCGGTACATGTACCGGAATCCTTTTTTCTATGGCTTACGTTTACTTCTTGAAGCAAGAAGATTGAAGTAACATAATAATCCAAACAGACAAGAAATAATTAAAGCGTGCATTAAGGCAATTGCCAGATTCAGTCTGGTGAACACTACAAGTGCCCCACTCATTACTTGAAGACAAACCAGGGTAAAGGCAATGATCCAACCCCAGTAGATCACTTTCTGGTGCTTATGCTCTTTAATGGCAATGTAAGTGATATAAGCAATCCATAAGAAGATGAGGCCTGCTGCTGCCCTGTGCCCCATTTGAATCCATTCGTATAGATTAGTGGGTAGGCTTGGGGAGGAGTTGACGCATAATGGCCAATCCTTGCACACCAAGCTGGACTCCGTATGCCTTACGAGAGCGCCGGTATAAACAACAAGATAACTATAAATCGTCACCCCAACCGTATGAAATCTCATCCGTTTGTTGATGACCAATGAATTCGCATCAAATTTCTGGTCGACTTCAAAAATCAGAAATGTCAATAATAATATAGAAGCAAAAGAAATAAGGGAAATTCCAAAATGGATGGCCAGGACGAAATCCGATTGCCCCCATAATACAGCTGCAGCACCGATTAATCCCTGCAATACAAGAAAGAAGAAAGAAAGGGCTGCAAGGAATTTTGTTTCCCGTTTATAACCGATTGACCTCCATGACCAGATCGATAAAGCCAGAACCAATAATCCCACACCGCCTGATACAACACGGTGTGCTAATTCTATAATAAGCTCAAATGTAATATCACTTGGGATGAACTGTCCGTTACAAAGGGGCCAAGATCGCCCGCAGCCCATGCCGGATTCCGTCTTCGTCACCAGGGCTCCACCCAACAGCACGAATAACATCCCCAAAGTGGTCAGAACGGCAAGCCACTTTAATCCTTTGTGAACACCTTTTTGCAATCTATTCACCTTCTTAATTAAAAAACTCTACACACTTTCTATAAATAAATATAGTAGAAAAATATATATGCCTCTACGATATTACATAATAGGTATGAAAAACTCAACCGATAAAATGTTACAGAATTATGAGCATTTATATTGGGAGAATAGAGAATAGTAATAGTAGGGAAGGACTAATTTGCGTAAAAACAAAATCTGTAAGCGCTTTGCTGTGTTTTATGGTATGATGGGATTAAAATGTTGGTAGAAATATGAAGAACCGTCTGCGTCTTTCTTTCTTCACAATTTCTTCACATAATTGTCTAATTCTCCCCCAAAAAGGAAAAAATATATGGTTTAATATAATATTGATAGCATATATACTATTTCTTATCTGTGGATGTTTTACAGATGAATATAGAAATAGTTAATCATTTCCTATATAGTATAGAGGTGGCAACAAACCTCTTGCCTTTTATAGAGAGGAGAGAGAAAATGTCTAACAGTCGAATCATGACAGACGTTGAAAAAGCAGATGTGACAGCTTCCACTGCTTGGAAGGATTTTTTAGCGCTCATTAAAATTGGGATCGTTAATTCCAATTTAATTACAACCTTTACAGGTATGTGGTTAGCCTTTTATTTTACGAATACACACTTTCTAAATTCCCTGGATATCATGTTTCTTACGTTGATAGGTTCTTCCCTTATTATTGCGGGGTCCTGCTCCATTAACAATGTATATGATCGGGACATCGATCATCTGATGGAAAGAACGAAGGAACGTCCAACCGTAACAGGCAAGATCAATGGACCAAAGGCATTGTCCCTTGGGTTACTCATGATTGCGGTCGGTCTCATCATGTTATTCATGACAACCATCACTGCTGGTGTCATTGGCTTGATCGGGGTATTTAGTTACGTTGTATTATATACAATGTGGTCAAAAAGAAAATATGTAAGCAACACAATTGTTGGAAGTATCTCTGGTGCGGTTCCGCCCCTAATCGGCTGGGCAGCTGTAGATGCAAACCTGGATGTAGTCGCCTGGGTGCTGTTTCTGATGATGTTTATCTGGCAGCCTCCTCATTTCTATGCATTAGCGATGAAAAGAGTGGAAGAATACAGAGCAGCTAATATCCCGATGCTTCCAGTAGTGAAAGGATTCGCTACAACGAAGCACCATATCGTAGCATGGGTTGCGGCCCTTTTACCCCTTCCTTTCTTCTTGATGGATCTCGGAATGTTCTTCTTTATTCTGGCAACGGCCTTTAACATCGGCTGGCTCGCACTTGGTCTGGCGGGGTATAAGATGAAAGACGATATTAAGTGGTCAAAACTTATGTTTGTCTATTCATTAAATTACTTGACTATCTTGTTCGTAGCGATGGTAATCGTTACGGTACTTTAAGATTAGCGGGAATTCTTTCTGTTAAGAAATCCAAATAGATATTTTTTATGGGTCCTTGTTTTATTCAAAGTACATTACATGAAAGAGGGGTTTGATTAAGCTATGAAAGCAAGGCTATCTAAGTGGCGCTTATTTTCAATTGTAGCAATGTTAGCGCTAGTTCTTTCTGGCTGTGGAGAGCCATTTCTCTCCACACTGCAGCCAGCTGGTGAAGTAGCACAGACACAATATGATTTGATGATACTTGCAACATTAATTATGGTATTGGTCATCATTGTAGTCATGGTTGTCTATATGGTTGCGATCGTTCGTTTCCGTAGAAAGAAAGGGGATACAAAAATCCCTAAGCAGGTAGAGGGTAGTCACACACTTGAAATTGTGTGGACCGTTATCCCGATCATCCTACTTCTTATCCTTGCTGTCCCGACTGTTACGGCAACGTTCCAGTTAGCGGATACAAAGGCGATGGATAAAAAGGATGCAGACGGAAATCGTGAGGCATTAGTGATAAATGTCCGTGCCAACCTTTACTGGTGGGAGTTCGAATATCCTGATGAAAAGATCATTACATCTCAAGACTTAGTTGTCCCGACTGATCAAAAGGTATATTTCAATGTGACAGCATCTGATGTAAAACATTCATTCTGGATCCCTGCAGCAGGAGGAAAGATTGATACAAACGTTGATGGTGTAAATAAATTCTTCCTTGAGTTTGACGGGAAAAAGGCCAAAGATGCAGGCGGATTATTCTATGGAAAATGTGCTGAGTTATGTGGTCCTTCCCACGCTTTGATGGACTTTAAAGTTAAAGCGCTTCCTAAAGAGGAATTTACAGCATGGGTTGAAGATATGAAAAATGCAGGAGAACCGAAACCGTCTTCTGATCTAGCTCAACAAGGGCAAGAAATCTTCAGCAAAAAATGCTTAAGCTGTCACGCCGTATCACCACAGGATGGAAGACCTGAATCTGCTCGACTTGCTCCTAACTTATCTAACTTCGGTGAGCGTTCACGTATCGCTGGTGTATTAGATCATAATGAAGAAGAGTTGAAAAATTGGATATCAGATCCTGAGCAATACAAACCAGGTAATAAAATGACAGGTACATATGGTAACCTGCAGGAAGATGAAATTGATGCACTTGCAGAGTATTTAATGGGCTTAAAGGTTCAAGATTAATTGGGGATTAGTAAAAGGGAGGTTTAATCGTGAGTAGCTATTCACAGAAAAAAGGCTTCGGCGCGACTGTATGGGACTATATGACAACAGTGGACCATAAAAAGATCGCCATCCTTTACCTAATGGCAGGAGGATTTTTCTTCCTTGTCGGTGGTTTAGAAGCTCTTATCATTCGTATACAACTTGCCGTTCCTAACAACGACTTTGTTAGCGCTGGTTTATACAACGAATTATTAACGATGCACGGTACGACGATGATATTCCTGGCTGCCATGCCGCTAATATTTGCATTTATGAATGCCGTTGTACCATTGCAAATCGGTGCCCGTGACGTTGCGTTTCCTTTCGTAAACTCATTAGGGTTCTGGTTATTCTTCCTTGGGGGAGTATTCCTGAACCTTTCATGGTTTATGGGAGGGGCGCCAGATGCAGGATGGACATCTTATGCATCTCTTTCCATGGCGTCACCGGGTCATGGAATCGACTTCTATGTATTGGGGTTACAAATTGCCGGTGCGGGGACATTGATAGGTGGTATCAATTTCCTTGTAACGATCATTAATATGCGTGCTCCAGGAATGACATATATGCGTATGCCACTTTTCACCTGGACAGTATTTGTTACATCGGCACTTATTTTATTCGCGTTTCCTGCCTTGACAGTAGGTTTATTCTTAATGCTGTTTGATCGTATGTTCGGAGCGAATTTCTTCGATGTGGCAAATGGAGGGAATACGATTATCTGGGAACACTTCTTCTGGATTTTCGGCCACCCTGAGGTATACATCCTTGTACTGCCTGCATTCGGGATTTTCTCTGAGATCATTCCACACTTCTCAAGAAAACGCTTATTCGGATACTCATCCATGGTGTTTGCAACCGTATTGATCGGTTTCTTAGGATTCATGGTTTGGGCCCACCATATGTTTACGGTTGGTTTAGGACCAATTGCGAATGCCATATTCGCCGTCGCTACGATGGCAATTGCCGTTCCGACGGGTATCAAGATCTTTAACTGGCTCCTTACCATGTGGGGAGGAAGTCTGAGATTCACGACTCCTATGCTTTATGCTGTAGCATTCATCCCTACTTTCGTAGCGGGTGGGGTAACGGGAATTATGCTTGCTTCTGCCGCAGCAGATTACCAGTTCCACGATACGTATTTCGTTGTTGCCCACTTTCATTACGTTATCGTAGGTGGTGTAGTATTTGCCTTATTAGCAGGTACTCATTATTACTGGCCAAAAATGTTTGGAACAATGTTGAACGATTTCTTAGGAAAGATCGCTTTCTGGTTATTCTTTATCGGATTCCACTTAACGTTCTTCATCCAGCATTTCCTTGGACTTATGGGAATGCCGCGTCGTGTATGGACATTCTTGCCTGGTCAAGGATTCGAAACGGCTAACTTAATCAGCTCCATCGGTGCAGGATTCATGGGTGTAGCCGTAATCGTTTATCTAATCAATATCATTTCAACACAGGTTAAAGGTGTGAAAGTATCCAATGACCCTTGGGGAGACGGACGTACCATTGAATGGGCAATCCCTTCACCACCACCGTTCTATAACTTTAAGCAAACACCGCTTATCCGTGGCCTTGACGCTTATTGGTTAGAGAAAATGGAAGGGAATAAAGGATTGACTCCAGCTGAACCTATCGGTGATATCCATATGCCTAATAATTCCATTTTACCTTTCTTTATCTCACTGGGATTATTCATTGCGGCATTCGGTGCCATGTATCACGTAGATGATAAAGCATGGGCGCTGCCTGTCCTCATCATCGGTATGCTCATCACATTGGGATCCATGTTCCTTCGTTCTGTTGTAGATGACCACGGTTATCATGTGCATAAAGAAGATTTAATGGACGACGATAAAGGGGGTAAGGCATAATGCACGCTGAAGAAAAATTCACGCCAAAGACCTGGCCGGCCTCCCCTGAAAAGGCGACCCTTGAGGGGAAAAATAAATTTATGGGCTTCTGGTTTTTCCTTGGTGGAGAAACAGTCCTTTTCGGCTCTCTTTTTGCAACGTATTTAGCTCTTAAAAACAGAGTTCCTAGTGATAGCCATGCTCTCACTACTGATCTTTTTGATTTACCGCTTTCCTTTTTAGCAACGATGCTGCTTTTAACAAGCTCGCTGACAAGTGTTTATGCGATGTACCATATGAAAAACTACAATTTCCAACGGATGCAGGCCTGGTTATTGATCACTGTGCTTTTAGGGGCAGGCTTCCTGGGATTAGAGATTTATGAGTTTAATCATTACGTACATGAATATGGGCATACTTTTACTAGTAGTGCCTTTGGTTCAGCCTTTTACACACTTGTAGGATTCCACGGGGGACACGTTGCATTCGGTCTTCTATGGATCGTCAGTTTGATGCTTCGTAATGCTAAACGTGGATTGAATCTCTACAATGCGCCGAAGTTCTACTTAGCTTCTCTATACTGGCACTTCATCGACGTTGTATGGGTATTTATCTTTACAGTAGTATACTTAATGGGAATGGTGGGATAAACTGATGGCGAATCAACAATCAACTTCAGGTAACCCAAGTGTAGATTACGAGTATCGTCGTAAGAAGAATGCAGAAGACATGAAAATGCAGTTAACATCCTTCATGTTAATGATTTTCTTAACATTGGTGGCGTTCATCGCTGTAGCAGGGGATTTTGATAAGTACTTTGTTGTACCGTTCATTCTCCTACTGGCAGTTGTCCAGCTGGTGTTTCAACTGTACTACTTCATGCATATGAGTCATAAGGGCCATGAAGCACCTTCATTATTCCTGTATTCTGGTGCACTTGTTGCATTTATCACAGTGTTAACATTTTTAACAATTGTATGGATCTAAAGAAAAAGTCAGCCTTTTGGCTGGCTTTTTTTGTGCAGTGGGGCCAGAACAGTCGGCTTGGCTTTTCGATTGTCCAGCTCCGGCGGGTAGTCCCTCGAGGTCACAACTGAAAAATCCCATAAGGCAAAAAACGCCATTTGGGATTTCCCAGTTGTGCTTGTCGGGCCTGCCCAACCCGCCTCCGCTTTTCGATTGTCCAGCTCCGCCTCCTTGTCCCTCGAGGTCATAAGATAAATGGGCCAAGAAGGCAAAGGGCGCCTTCCCGGCCCATTCATCTTATGCTTGACGGGCCAGAACAGTCGGCTCCGCTTTTCGATTGTCCAGCTCCGCCTCCTTGTCCCTCGAGGTCATAAGCTAAATGGGCCAAGAAGGCAAAGGGCGCCTTCCCGGCCCATTCATCTTATGCTTGTCGGGCCAGAACAGTCGGCTCCGCTTTTCTAATGTCCATCTGCAGCGCCTAGCCCCTCGAGGTCATAAGTCAAATCAACCATAATGGCAAAGGACGCCATTCCGGTTGATTCGCCTTATGCTTGTCGGGGCTGTGCAAGGCGCTTCCGCTTTTCATTGTCCAGCTTCGGCGGGTAGTCTCTCGAGATCACAACTGAAAAATCCCATAAGGCAAAAAACGCCTTTTGGGATTTCCCAGTTGTGCTTGTCGGGCCTGCCCAACCCGCCTCCGCTTTTCTAATGTTCAAGAACTTGTCATTACCTTGCGTTGAAGTGGGGGAGGGTTGTCAGTATAATGGGGGTAGGTGTTAAATGTGAAATGAGGTGAGAAGATGCCTTTAGGTATTTTTGGTTTTATGGCGTTATGGAGCCCGTTTTTTCTCATGACGTTGGTGTTTATGACGGTACTCTATTTTTTGATTACGATAAAATGGAGGGAAAGCTTCAAGGATAACAGGATATTGACTGGAAAGGAAGCAGCGTTTTTCCTTGTTTCTATGGTTCTTTTATATGCCATCAAGGGTTCGCCTGTTGAGGTTCTCAGCGGGATATTGTTTTCTGCACATATGACACAGATGGCATTTCTATATCTTGTCTTTACTCCGCTATTGATTTTGGGAATACCGGATTGGGTTTGGAAGGCAACGATTGAATTGCCTGTCGTCAAACAATTATTCAGTTTTATGACCAAGCCGCTGATTTCCTTATTGTCATTCAATCTGGTTTTTTCGATTTACCATATCCCGTTAATTTTCGATAATGTACGTACCGATGTCACTCTACACGCTTTGACCACGTTCATATTATTCATTCTTGCTGTATTTATGTGGTGGCCATTGATTAATCCGGCAGATGAAGATATTGAATTAAGTGGATTAAAACGAATCGGATACATTCTGGGAAGTGCCGTGTTATTGACACCGGCTTGTGGATTGATCATCTTCGCCGAAAACCCGATGTATGCGACCTATAATGATCCAAACGAATGGCTTCAAGCTTTATCCCTTTGTGTGCCTGCGAATACACTAGAAGGATTGACACTGACAGGTCCGGAATTATTTACGTCCATGTCGACTCTCTATGATCAACAGCTGGGAGGAGTCTTAATGAAGATTATTCAGGAAATCGTGTTCGGTGTCGTTCTATTTAATTTGTTCTTCCAATGGTATAGAAAGGATCAGGAGCAGCAGGAGAAGCTTTCATATGACCCTGTAGCAGATTCAAATTTGCCAGAACAATAAATACTTATGCAAAAATTTCGGGGAGTGTTTTTTCCGGTATGTACAGAGGTAAATATCTCTCCGAGTGAAAGACGCTGGTCAGAATTTTTTAGAAAAGAGAGGAAACGAGATGGATTTACCTATTTTACCTACCATTAGCACGAGTTTTATCGTCTTAAGTGCTGTTACTGTGGCGATAGGCTGGTGGCAGATTAAACAAAGAAAGATTGAACAGCATCAGAAAACGATGACCCTTGCAGGAATCTTCGCCCTTATCTTTTTCGTTATCTACTTAAGCAGGACGATTTTTATCGGGAACACTTCGTTTGGCGGTCCTGATGACATAAAGATCTATTATACGATCTTCCTGGTCTTTCATATTACTCTTGCGACCACAGGCGCCGTATTTGGCATCTTGAGCCTTTGGACAGGGTATAAAGATCGCCTTAAGACCCATCGCAAGCTTGGTCCGATTACAAGCTTCATATGGTTCTTCACGGCCATCACAGGGGTTGCCGTATATCTTCTGCTTTACGTTTTCTACAAAGGTGGAGAGACAACATCCGTTATTAGGGCAATACTCGGTTATTAATTAAAAGCCCGCTATGCGAAAAGCACATAGCGGGTTTTTTATACTTTGAAATTGGTTTTAATGATCCCTGCTTCTTTTGCGGAGTTAAACACAATGAGAAGCAGGGGGCCGATAATGAATCCCAATACCCCAAATAGTTTAAGGCCTAGATACATGGCGATGAGCGTAGCAAGAGGGGACAATCCGATATGGCTTCCCATTACCTTTGGCTCTACGGTTCGTCTGATGATCAACAGTATGGCAGCGAGCACCGCTAATTGGCTTCCGAGCGCGATGTTTCCGGTCAATAGATGGAAAATTGCCCAGGGGCCCAATACAACGATAGAACCGATCAGTGGAATGAAATCAATCACCCAAATGATGAGGGACATGACAATTGCCACATCAGGAGCTATGAAAAGAAGTCCGATCAAGGAAACGATAAAGATGATGATACTGACCAGAAACTGGGCTTTAAAGAATCCAAATATAACGTAGGTAAGTCTCGACGTCATGAAGGTTACTTTCTCAGCTGTTCTTTCTGTCAGATGACCATAAATGGATTTCTTGATCCGGGGCAGATCCAGCATGAATAGAAAAAGTGCGATTAAGTAGACGAGAAAACTTACCAGATAATTCGGGATATACGACAAAAAGACGCTTATTTTTTCTATGTTGAATGAATTAAGAATCTTAGTCTTGCCGCTTTCCAGAAAGTTCTGGACATCTTCACTGAAGCTCTTCACCAACTCATCAGGGAGATCCTCGGTTGCATTCAACAATCTATCTTCATAATCCAGCCAGATATCGCTTAATTGATTAACGTATTTGGGTGCATCTTCAATAAGCTTAATTCCTTCTCCGACCACTTTAGTGGTGACGAAAAATGAGGAAATACTGATAAGGAGTAGAAACAGAATGAAAACGGAAAGGACCGCGAATCTCCGTTTTGTTGAAAAGCGTTTTTGAATAAAGCCTACAGCAGGCTCAAGAAAAAGAGCGGTAATGATCGCCATAATCAATGTGACGGATACCGGCAGAATAAAAAATGCAATTAATGCTATCAGTACGATGACCAATGCCGTCATCCATACTTTTTTAGTGAAAAACTTGGACAATGGTGTACCCCTTTCTAACAGGAACCTCTTACTTTTATTATATTAGAGTCAAAGAAGAATGAACAGTGGGAAGAAAGTGAAATTTTGAAGGTTTTGTATCCATTTAGAACAGGTGGCAATGAAGGGTCTTTCTTGCGAAAAGATCATATAGAAAAGACTGTCCATAAGTCAGACAGTCTTTTCTAAGGTGTATTACCATGCAAAGTTCGCTGCATCTTTTTTAACATCAGCTAAGAGCTTTTCGCAAGAAGTGACGAGATGTTTAGGGAACTCTTCACCTTCACCATATTCAACTCCGTGGGGGTAGTAATGTTTCCCAAGTAGCGGAGTCATTAATTGGATAACAGCGTCATGCTTTCCGATATCCCCCTCGACTGCGAGACCCTGGATCCGTAAATAGAAAATACCTTCTCTAATTTCGAATTTCCGGTCATAGGTTACACGCTCATAATCCCATTGGCCCGCACGGACAAGTCCATGAGATTCCATGATTTCGTCCAATCGGTTTAAATCGACTTTTAAGCTTTCAAATTCAGTTGCTTCAAAACGCATAATATTTTCCTCCTGTAATGGCTTGCATGAGAACAGCGGATACTTCGTTACCCCCATGCTGTCCGTATGGTAAAAGCATTTATATCGGTGTATGTACATTGATACTAAATGCGGTATTTCTCATTCTTAATAATAGTGGAAAAAACTTTATCTTGCAATGTCTTGAATCATTTGAATTGGGTGATTTTTAAAAAATGGTTAAACTTTTCACAAGATGAACATCCCATCATACTAGGGTGTACATGATTTGTTGCACAATAACGATTGAGGGAGTATGTCTGTTTTAGAACGAAGAAAAATATGCTATCCTTTATTGTAGGTCAGATTTTCATAAACAATTTTAGTGGTATACTATTTATAGTTAAATAGACCTGTTTTTTCAAGGGGAGAAGAGAGGAGGGGAAATTCTGAGAACGGTTTTACGTGTTTTGATCATTTTTGTCATTATTTTAATTATTGGTATTTATCAAGGTCAAAAGCAAGAAAACAAACCATTAAAGGGACCAGAAACCCAAACTCTTAAGGAAGACAAAGAGAACAAGGTGAATCAAACAATCGAGACACCCGGGGAAAGACCGGCTTCAGGCTTATCTACCTGGATTGGTAAAGATACGAAAAAGGTAAAAAAAGCATTTGGGGAACCGGAAAGAGTCGAACCCAGTCCATATGGGTATGAATGGTGGGTATACCCGATTTCTACTAAACAATACATACAAATTGGCGTTTTGAACCATAAAGTTGTTACCCTCTATGCCATCGGGAATCAGGTGGATGTCGCCCCTTATAAGTTGGGACAGCGCCTAGAAGATATTTATCGTTTTACCATTGTCGAATCTGAAATAGTTGTGAACGATGATTCAGGTGCCTATCAATTCGAACTGAATGAAGAAGATCTGAATACCCGTCTTCTCGTACCACTCGGAAATATCTATGCTCAGCTTTACTTGGATAAAATCACAAGCCGGCTGACGAGTATCCGATTTCTGGATAGCCGCACATTGATCGAGATGCACCCGTATGAAATGATGTATCGAGGTGAATTGGCTGAGGAAACGGAACCGAGCGAAGACGAATGGGATAAGGTGAATACTGCCAGTGAACAGCAGATATTTGATATTACAAACGTGATTAGACATCAGTTTGGTGAAGATACACTGAAGTGGGATGAGGAAACGGCCCAAATAGCCCGGGGACATAGTAAAGAAATGTTTGAGAAGAACTACTTCTCCCATGATTCTCCTACCCTTGGGGATCTCTCTCAGCGTTTAGAACAAGGGGGTGTACGTTTTAAGACAGCAGGTGAAAACATTGCATCCCAGTACACTGATGCTCCGGAAGCCGTGCATGGGTGGCTCAATTCAGAAGGTCACAGGAAGATCCTGCTGGAGCAGGATTTCACGCATCTTGGCGTAGGGGTTTACAAACGTTTTTATACCCAGAATTTCATAGAGAAAATGGAAGATGAAGAATAAAAAAGTGAGTTCTCCAATATTGAATTGGAGAACCCACTTTTTTTATTGCTTCTTTCTGAAGATGAAAAAAGAACCCGTTGAGTGCGCCACGATTTTCCCCTCAGAACTTACCACTTTACCGTCCACTACAATTGTTTTGCTTCCTTGGTGGACGACTGTCGCATGGGCAGTGAGTCGTTCACCTACACCGGGTGCCAAGTAATGGACATTTAAGTTTGTCGTTACAGCGCCATAACCTTCGGGCAGTATCATATTCGCTAAGGTACCCATAGCTGTATCCACTAGGGTAGCGGTTACACCACCATGTACAATTTCCAGGGAATTATGTGTAACGGGAGTGATCGGGATGCTCACCTCAAAGTTTCCGTCCTCCATTTTCCTGTCCATGGCGAAAACTCCGCCGATGATGGACCCGTTTTCACCGCTATTCTTCCGTTGTATTCCTTCGAGCAACTGTTTCATAATCAGGAGATCCTCATCAGTCGCTCGTGTCATACATTCACTAAATAATTTGTGTACCTGTTCTCTCATTTTCAAACATCCTTTTAAAGTATTCACAGTCAAGCATAACAAGTACTGAATCGTTGGGGAATCGAATGCGTAAGTACATGTAAATATTACTACAAAAAGGAATGTATCACCATTCTTTTCAACTTTTCATAAAGTGTAGTAGGTAGAAGCCTGTAATGGAGGTGTTCATGTTATGGGGAAATCATTACACCCTAAAGTCAAAGAATTTAAAGGTTTTGTGAAAAAGCACCCAAAAATCATAAAGGATGTCCGAAACGGCGATGCTAATTGGCAGGATCTCTTTGAAGACTGGTATTTGCTTGGGGAAGACGACACAAGATGGGATAAATATAGGACAGAATCAGCGAAAGAAAATGAAAAGACTTCCACCAGTTCCGAAAGTAAAGGAGGGTGGATGGATCAGGTGGGAGAAATGGTGAAGAAAATGGACGCTAATCAATTGCAGCAGCATATTAACAGCTTAAGTGAAGCACTTGGGACAGTTCAGGGAGTGCTCAGTCAATTTCAATCAGGTAACAATAGGGGATCAGGGACAGCGACCAAAACGGAAGCGCCAGCCAAGCCTTCCCATCCTTTTTCTTTCCGGAAAGATTAGGGGGTAAAATATGAGATCAGATGTCATTGAATATATTTATGGAAAAGAAGACCTGAAGTTATTCCTTAGGGATCAACCCGAGTGGTACCGCACACTTTCCCGAAATCCCAATGAGTTAGAAAAGTTTGAGATCGCGTCCATTAATCATTTTCAAAAAACGATCCCGCACAGGGTTCAAAAATTTTCAAATGGTGTCCAGATGGCTTCCATGATGATCAGTATGTTTCAATCAATGAATAGTGCCGACGATTAAGGTACTATTTTTTTGTCTTCATTTGGACGAACGATATTTGAGTAAAAATGGGATCGATAGGGCAAGGCTATAGGTAAGGAGTGGTGTAAACGATGAAGAAAATGATCATGTTAGCCTTCGCTTTACTAATATTAAGCGGTTGTAAAGAAAAGATGCCTGAGCCGGAAAGCTTCTCGTTCGCTAAAAAAGTGGAGGCAGCCAATTCAGAGCAAAAGTCAGTTTCCATCAAACATATGGTTCAAGGAAATCAAGTGTATATTGAGTGCATTGTCCCGGGTGTTACATTCACAACAGAAAAAAAGGGGGCAAAAAAGGGAAAAATCATTGTCCGGTCCAATACAGGGAATGTGTATAAAGAATATCATACGGCCGCCTTTGTCATTAAAGGATTACCTAAAGGTGTGCACCTATTGAATGTTGAAATTGTAGGAAAAAACAACCAATCATTTGGGATAAAGGAACAATTTTATGTGACAATTCAATAAAGCATCCAGAACTTCACCGTCGTGCTTTCGGCGGTGATTATTTTTAGTCATGACCATTGAATTTGAAATATCGAATTTGCCTATTCGCTTCCTTCCGTGAAACATGTTAAAATATCGTTACGGAGGTGGGCGTTATGCTTGCTACTATTGAAAGAATGGAAATATTGGATTCAGCTGACGAATTATCTCAGTGGATATTAGAATCTGATGTGGCAGAGAATTATCGTAAGTCTTTATATAAACTGCGTAACAACTCTGAAACCCAGCGAAAGGTCCAAACCTTTTCACGGATGAAAGAGAGTTACGAAGAAGTACAACGCTTTGGCAGATACCATCCTGACTACAAAACCATCATGAAAGAAATCCGGGAAGTAAAGAGAGAGATGGACCTTGATGAGAATGTGGCAGAATTCCGCAGAGCCGAAAACGAGTTACAGGATCTCCTTGATCATGTGAGCCTGGTGGTTGGACATTCCGTCTCGAAAAATGTAAAGGTTCCTTCAGGAAATCCTTTCTTTTCAAGTGGGGGATCCTGTGGCGGAGGCTGCGGTTCAGGGGGAAGCTGCGGTTGTTCGGCGTAAAAAACAAAAAGAGAAAGAGCGGACTGAAAATGTCTGCTCTTTCTCTTTTTAAGGTGTCCACCTATTGTTTTAACCGGACACAATCCACACAGAGGTTCCCACAACAAAACATTTTTTCCTGGGGAACAAAGAATCGGTGGCGATAGACGTATAATGATTCCTCTTTCCTGAAAAATATAGTATCAGAATGCAGTCTCTTTCCACGCATGGCTTTAGCTGACCATTTCTTGATGCAGTATTCAATATCACTTTTCGTTTTACCTGATCGAATATAGATGAATGGAATACCGGCACTCCATTTTACTTGTGCTTCTTCAATGCCGTCCTCTTCCTTCAGGTGTTCGATGAAATAGACCCAAATCACATTCAAGTCCATGTAGGCCCCCCATTCTCTCGATATACAGTATTTACTTTACACTCCATTTAAGGAAAGATCATACCATTACTTATTGCTTACCCACGCGCTATTATGCTAGACTTAAAAAAAAGTGATTCCTAGAGGGGAAACTATATGTTAACAGAAAGACAAGGTTTAGTTGTTTGGTTACATAGCTTGAAGCATGCCAAGTCCCTTAGACGATTTGGAAATGTTCACTATGTATCGAAGAAAATGAAATATGTTGTACTGTATTGCAATCAGGACGAAATTGACTCTGTGATGGAAAGAATCTCTGCTTATTCATACGTGAAAAGAGTCGATCCTTCCTTTAAGCCATTTATCAAGTCTGTTTTTGAAAATTCAAGACCTGATAAAGCGAAGGAATATGATTACAAAATGGGATTTTAAGAATGGCTGCCAAAGAATGTTGTTTTGGCAGCTTTTTTCATTGGATCTTTATATCAATCCGTTTGAGCCCCACTAAGACGGTTATTGCAAAGGCAGTATATAATGGTTCAATCGCAAAATCGCTATCAAATGCTGGTAATACAGGGCATTTTCCGGAAATAGTGTTGAGGGCTTAACATCCATTTGAATGATGACCCTGCCAAGCTTCTCAGCTGTTTCCTCAAATAGTGAGTAGCGCTGGTTCGGTGTAATATTCGGATTTGGAATTCCTTCCCTGCATACATAAATGGCTTGGAATTTCCCTTGTTCCGTCGGTTTCATCACAAGGGCCATAGAAGTGACAGCGCGGTCCTTCACGATTGTATGGAATGCCAGCATATGCTGCAGACGATCTTCGTTCGCTTTCGCAAGCTCCAAAAGTTCATAAATATCTGAATATCCTTCTCCTAATTCAATAAATCGTTGAATCATTGTATTATTCCCCTTTTCTTACCAAGTTCATCAATTCCTTATTATTTCAAAACTAAACACATAAGTAAAGATGCTATTTTAGACACTCATATTTTGCCTCAGAAGAAGCGAGTAGTGGTTGATTTCCGCTGCAGGTGCTCGCTTTCCGCGGGGCGTGAGTTGAGCCTCCTAGGGCTTTGCCCTGCGGAGTCTCACCTGTCTAGCTACGGCGGCTAGCCCCTCGAGGTCATAAGCTAAATGGTCCAATAAGGCAAAAAGCGCCTTCTCGGCCCATTCATCTGATGCTTGTCGGGGCTGGACGATCCGCCTCCGCTTTTCGTACTTTCCCGCATTTCCCGCAGGAGTCGAGCACCTTCCGCTCCATTCAACTATATTTAATGATTTTTTATACAACAATAGTAAATGTCTATAATACTTCTAACTTTTTTAAGGCTGAAGTGATTGTTTATAGAAGCGAAGTGTGCTGAGGAGGCTCGGCCGAACGTCCGTGGAAAGCGAAGCAGTTCCCCTCACCCTGTAGCTCACACTCGTTGACAAGCTACAGATCATAGGAAGTGAAAAAACAACAATATTTGAAGGATTTCACAAAAATGTACCACAATTATCCTTCTACTTCTGCTATTCTTTAAGTAGCATACGGAGTAAGGGGTATAGTATGAAACGATTTGTATTCACTTTCGGTTTTTTGATGGTCCTGATAAGTTCCGGTATTCTCTTTTTCCAGTGGATGGGGTTTACGACAGAGAGTGCGGGTGAATCCAGTGTTATTGAGGTAAATCAATCCTATTCCATCATTCATGAAGAAGATAAGTTTCAGGTGGCTCAGACGATTCGCTTCCCATCCATCATTCCTTCTGGCCCCCTCCTGATCAAATGGCCTGAGGGGGCAGGGAACTTTACCTGTAAAGATAAAGAAGATAACAAGTGTTTAACGAAAGAAAACGGTGAATTCTATGTGAGCTCCTTGAATCAGGATTCTCAGGAAATCACCATAACCTATTCATTAAAGCAGTTGACGAAAGCTGAGAGTGTACCATTAAGAAATTGGTATCCTGTACTTTCTGGGGTTTCAACCCTTAATACAGATATTCAGTTAACGGAAAAGAGTTTAAGAAACGGAAAATGGATAGCGGGATATCCAACATCAAACCACAAAAAACTGGATTATATCGATTATTATTTCTTTAGTGGCAGAGGGGAACCTTCAGATTTGGTGTGGTCAAAAGAATCATGGAAAGAGAGTGGGTCGCGGTCAGTAAAAGTATTGACTGAGGAAGGGGATCCAGTCGGATTTGATAAGCTGGATACATTTGAATCCGCTGATGGTTTTGTGACAGTCCTTATTACTGATAAAATCAATCCTTTTAAGTCCCCTCATCTGATTGTGATCAGTGAAGCGTACGGGGATCAGTTGAAAAGGATAAAGCAAAGCCTGTTGTATCAGACTTTGTCTTCAAAAGATGAAGATGCCTGGTTGAAGGAATTGGCTGTCAGTGTCCTGCTTAATGAGACTCCATACTCTGCCAAACCGGCATGGGCATACAAGCAGCTGAAAAACGGTCTCAGCCCGACCCAGTGGGATGATCTTAGACAAAATATAAAGAATCGATCCGTAGACAGTGACATGTTTGATGAAGCAGTCAGTAGAGTGACAGGGTTTAGATGCACCTTTTTTGCTGAAAATGTGAAAGGGAATGAGCATCCTCTGCTAATCCTTAAGGCCAGTAAGCCAATGAAGGTAAATCGAAAACCAATTCAGCTGTCATACATTTCATATAAACAAAAGGAATATATTCAATTCCCTGAGGCGGTAGAGGCTTTAGGGATTGAAATAAAAGAACTGGAGCCTGGCGTATACTTCACTTCTGTAGAGGGGAATACATTAAGGTTTTATATAAATGAAGATTATTTCATTTATAATGAAGAAAATTACGGATTACTCGGGAAGCCGGTTCAAACGATAGGGGATACCATCTATATGGACATCCATTGGTATGAAAAATTGTTCAATGCGGAAGTGAAGAACAAGGAAAATGCTATCGAGATTTTAAAGGGAATGTAAAAAGCCCTGCAGAACTTTCTGCAGGGTCCTTCTATATCCATCTCTGGAAAGAAGGCAAAGGGAGAGGAGAAACCGGAGGAAGAACTTATGGGGAATCGTAAGTCTTCTCCGCGGTTGGCAACAACATCAGTTAGGATGCTGTTACTCTCATTATCACCTATCAAAATGATTTTATACATTTCCGATGCAAATTCTGAATGTGGCGATATGTGTCGAGATATGATAGGATAGGGAGGAAAAAATACATATATGGTGGATGATTATGAGAGTCATATCAGGTACGTTAAAGGGCAGGCCGCTAAAGGCTGTTCCTGGAAGTGGAACACGGCCCACGACAGATAAGGTGAAAGAATCGATATTTAATATGTTAGGTCCCTATTTTGAAGGCGGGACAGGATTGGATTTGTTTGCAGGAAGCGGCGGACTGGGCATTGAAGCGTTAAGCCGCGGACTCGATTCCGTCATTTTCGTGGACAGGGATCAAAAGGCGTTTCAAACGGTAAAGGCCAATCTTAAAGACTGTGATTTGATGGATCAAAGTGAAGTTTACCGAAATGAAGCTACGAGAGCGTTAAAGGCGATACTAAAAAGAGAAATAGTCTTTGACTATATATTTCTGGATCCTCCCTATAAACAGCAAAAGCTTCAGCAACTCCTGGAATTCATCGATGAACACAACCTTCTGAATGAAAGCGGTTACGTCATGTGTGAGCATGGGTCGGAAATAACATTGGAAGATAGAGTGGGAAGCTTGAAGAAGGTAAGGGAAGAGACCTATGGAATCATCAGAATATCGATATTTTCCAGAGGAGAATGATAGGCAGTACGATAACGAGCGGGAGGTAAGGAAATGCCAAGTATAGCAGTTTGTCCGGGAAGCTTTGATCCCATTACATACGGACATTTGGATATTATTACACGGGGTGCTAAGGTATTTGATGAAATGTATGTGGTAGTATTAAATAATTCTTCTAAAAAACCACTCTTTTCGGTTGAAGAACGAATTGAATTGATTCGGGAAGTCACCAGGGATATACCAAATGTAGTAGTCGATTCATTTCAAGGTTTGTTGGTCGATTATGCGAAGAGTGTGAATGCAAAAGCGATCATCAGGGGATTAAGAGCGGTATCGGACTTTGAATATGAAATGCAGATCACGTCCATGAACCGGGTACTGGATGATGAAATAGAGACGTTCTTTATTATGACGAATAATCAGTATTCTTTCTTAAGCTCGAGTATTGTCAAAGAAGTGGCTAAATACGGAGGCGATATCTCTGAGCTTGTACCAAAGCGTGTAGAAGAATCATTAAAGACGAAATATCAACGTGACTAACCATACAGGGTTGAGCCGGCTATAGACCATATATCTTCACTAACTGTGATATCGGTCTAAGGGGATCAACCCTGTTTTTCATTCATTCACATGTTTTCGTGCATATAAAATCAAGTATACAATCAGACTTGAAATCGTGATAATGGGACCAGCTGTCTTGAACCAATAGAGCATGTCGGTCCAAAATGCGTCGTTGTGCCTGGCAAATACCGGGATGGCGTTGGATAGCTGTTCATCGGAAAACCTCTCATAAATGGGCTTCCAAATGAGAATGGTAGTGACAGATGCTGCAATCCCGTGAACTAAGCGTGCGTAGAAGAATGGTTTAAATCGAATATCCGTATCTGCAAGGATACTTGCGACCTGAGCCTGGACGCTGAAACCGCTGAAGCCTAATATAAAGCTTGTAATGATCGCTTGATGGAGGAGGGTGGCTTCAGTTATACCGCTTGTGAGTTTTGAACCCAATGTGATTTCAAAGAGTCCGGAAATAAAAGGGATACTTAACTGGTCAGGTAATTTCAAAAGCATAAATAAAGCCGATAAACCCTCGGCAAAAAAGGTCGTAATGTGCAGATGATAAAGCATTTTATTAATAACAGAAAATAATATGATGAATCCACCAATCATTAATAAAGTTTGAATAGATGAAGTGACGGCATCTCCCAATAATTTGCCGATGGGGCGTTTGTCCTGTAGTCTTGTCTGGTGAAGTGCCGAGAATGCTTCCCTGAGGATGAAACCCTTCCTTTTCTCGGAGCTGCTTCTGATTTCTTCTTTTTCCTTAGCTCCATAGAATCTCATGACGACTCCAACACAAATGTTCCCGATATAATGAGCGGCTGCTAACACAATGCCCAGTGTAGCGTTTTGAAAGAACCCGACGGATACTGCTCCGAAGATAAATAACGGGTTGGAAGAGTTCGTGAATGAAACGAGTCGTTCCGCTTCCAGTTGCGAAATTTGTTCTTCCTGACGCAAACGAGCCGTCAATTTAGCTCCTGCTGGAAACCCCGATGCCATCCCCATTGCCCACACAAATCCGCCTACCCCCGGGACCCGGAATAATGGTCTCATCAAGGGCTCCAGCATTACTCCTATAAACCGGACAACGCCAAATCCGATCAGCAATTCAGATACAATAAAAAACGGCAATAAGGATGGAAAGACGATTTCCCACCACATGTCCAAACCTCTGATGGATGCCTCCAACGATTCCCCGGGCATCAAGATAAGAGAAGTGGCAAAAACCGTCACACTTATGGATAAGGCCAAGGTTTTGATTTTTGATTTGAACAACAGGACTTCCTCCCCTAAGAATATAGTTCCTTCTATCTCAATTCCTTGTGAAAAGGGAAAAGAATGATAAAATGAGATTAATTCAACTTGTCCTCATATTATTCAATATACTCATACATAATTGAAATAGACCATATGATGAATAGACCGATAACTCGGGAAAAGGGGGAAGGGCATGGATAGACCAAAGATCGGATTAGCCCTCGGCTCGGGTGGCGCAAGGGGATTTGCTCATTTAGGCGTCTTGAAAGCCTTTGATGATGCCAACATACCGATTGATATGATTGCAGGCAGCAGCATGGGGGCACTTGTCGGCTGCTTCTATGGGGTGGGTCACAAGATGGAAGACCTATACAAGCTTTCCACTACCTTCAGAAGAAAGTATTACTTGGACTTTACCGTTCCGAAAATGGGTTTCATATCTGGTAAGAGAATAAAAGAGTTCATTCAGCTTTTCACTCATAATAAAAATATTGAAGAATTGAATATTCCGGTAAGTGTTGTGGCAACTGACATTACGAATGGAGAAAAAGTCATCTTTACTACCGGTCCAATAGCAAGTGCTGTACGGGCAAGTATCGCTATACCGGGTATTTTTGTGCCTGAAAGGATAAATGGCCGTCTATTGGTGGACGGGGGCGTCATTGACCGGGTCCCGGTTTCGGTGGTGAAAGAAATGGGAGCGGATATTGTGATCGGGGTCGATGTGTCTCATGTTAAACGTAATGCAGAAATCACCACCATATATGATGTGATCATGCAAAGCATTGATATCCTCCAACTGGAAATCGTCGCTCACCGTGAATTTGCTTCTGATTTCATGATCAGACCACATGTAGAAATGTACAGCACCAGAGCTTTTAAAAACATTGAAGATATCATCGATATGGGAGAAGAAGAAGCAAAGAAGGCTATTCCTTCCATCAAGGAAGCTCTGGACAAATGGAAGGAGTAAAAAATATGAAAACGAAAACGCTAATAAGAACCCTGCTCATCATGACCATCATTATGGTCGCCACTTCTTTTTATTATCTCCCTTTCTATGTAACGAAACCCGGGAGTGCACATGAACTGGATCCGATCGTCCACGTCGAGAATGGATATGAAGACGATGGGGAACTGATGCTGACAACCGTCAGAATGGGAAGGGCGAATATATATGCCTATCTAATGGCGAGCATAAGGAAATATGAATATATCTTTCCGGTAGAGGAGATCAGGAGTCCACATGAAAGCGATGAAGAATACAATCTTCGCCAACTTCAGCTCATGAATAATTCCCAAAGCCATGCCATTGAAGTGGCATATAGCAAAGCAGGCAAACCGTATGAATATAAGTATAAAGGGATATATGTATTAAATATATATCCAGACATGCCAGCTGAAAAAGTTCTGAAACCGGGCGATCGGATCACCGCCATCGACGGTCAAACGTTTCAGTCGTCACAAGAATTCATTGATTACGTAAGTGGGAAAACGAAAGGAGATAAAGTGGACATCACGTTCGTCCGGGATAAAGAGGAAAAGGTTGAAACGATTCCACTGGAAGCATTTCCAGACGTCCCTGATAAGATTGGCCTCGGGATCACATTAAGCGATGATAAAGAAATCATAACTGATCCACCAGTAAAGCTTGAGACCGAGGAAATAGGAGGGCCTTCTGCCGGATTGATGTTCAGTTTGGAAATCTATGATCAACTAACGAAGGAAGACCTTGCAAAAGGGCACAGGATCGCCGGGACCGGTACGATTTCAGAAGATGGTGTAGTTGGACGTATCGGGGGTATCGAACAAAAAATCATTGCTGCTGATAATGCGGATGCCGAATATTTCCTTGCACCGGATGAAACTATAACAAAAGAAATGAAGAAAAAATACCCTGATCTTGAATCCAACTATACCGCTGCGAAAAGAACAGCTGAAGACATCGATACGGATATGAAAGTGATACCAGTAAAAACGTTTGATGAAGCCCTATCTTTCCTCAAATCGATCAAAAAATGAACAAAGAGACTGCCTTCAATACGGGGGGGCAGTCTCTTTGTTTGAATCATATTGTCTTCATGATAGGCGGTTGAGACCACTCTTGTCGAAGCAGTTTTTTTCGTGCGTCTGGCTCCTGTAGGCCCAATGAATAAATTTCCGCAGCCCTGACATCTAATTGAGTATCATGTTGATCCGCACTGGATAGCTTGCTGATCAAAGGGAGGGAGAGGTTCTTTTTACGGGAATGAATATATTCCCTTCCCCTGGCATTCATCCCTAAGAGGCGGATATAACTTGGGGAGTCATGCCGGCTCCGCATCTCTTCTTTATGTGTATCGGTTAATACGTGAAGGAGCATTCTTTGAAGGCGTGTCCAAGTATATCGCTTCGTCTTGAGCTTCGTCATGAATTCTTCAAAGGATAAGGAAGACTTCGCATACTCTACCATCCGGTTTTCTATTCCCTCTTCTATTTCATATATATCCCTCAACTCATCCTTTGAAGAGGAAAGAAGCTTGTATTGAAGCAAGGTCCAATAATTCTCCCACCTGTGGAATCCTCCATACTCACTTTTGTATCTTACAAGTTCCTGCACAGAACTGGCAGGAAGATAGGATCCGATCTCGTGATCTCCTCGGGTACTGAATATACTTTTTCGAATGCTGGTTGCACTTGCAATTGAAGGGGAAGAGAAATGTTCATCATGGTAACCGGCAGATTCCCGCGTAATGGTATATGCTTTTAATGAAGAACCAAGTTGATTCCTTGCCTCCAAATAGTGAAATCCTAATATATTGTTGGGTTTACTTAAATCGATGACAGAATCCTGATTTCCTAATTTCCGAAATGCACCGGCCAGTGCTGAAGGATAGCTCATCCCTTCCTGGATAAATTCCTTTATGTACGTATCGTATTGTTCCCGGTTTGTTTGGATGAATCGAATCGTGTTGAGGAAAGCATCAATATCACCATCTTCGCTCCCGAAACAGAAGCTTTCACAGCCAAATCGATCAAGAAGCGAAATGGCACCTTTTGAAAAAACTTCCGCATGCTGAGTCGCAAAACAATATGGAAGCTCTATGACAACATCCACTCCAGCATCCAATGCCATCCTGGTACGTGCCCATTTGGAAACAAGTGCTGGCTCCCCGCGCTGGAGAAAGTGCCCACTCATCACGGCAACGACAATATCCGCCCCGGTAGCGGCCCTTGTTTCCCTCAAATGATGTAAATGTCCATTATGAAACGGATTATACTCCACAACTACCCCTGTCGCTCTCATAAAACCCACACAACCTTTCCGTAATCAGTCTCACATTCTTTATAGTAGAAAATAAAAGTACTCAAATATCATTTTTTATTGAAACAAACTAAATATAACATATTTAATGATTCTGCCTTTCAGTTAAATTGGAAAGACTATCCTTTAGAATCAAAGAGTGGAGCGGAGAGGAGCGGTCACTGTTATATTAAGTGCCCATTTATGCACCTCAATTGAATGACTCATAACAAATATAATAAAATATTTGAAAGTCCTTATATTTAAACGTTATAATTACAACACTATGGGTAAAGAGAGTGTAAAGAAAAAATATTGACAAACGGTATTATGAAAGCTATAATTACCTTTGTTGCCTTGAGGTGATTACATTGAAATGGTCAATAATCCAATTACAAAAATTTAGAGACAAGGGACTTTCCTTAGACGAAACGATTAATTTGGACGACCTGAAAGAAGTCGATCCCCAAATTATAGAAGTCTCGCCTATTCGGGTGTCTGGAAAGGCAGATATTGGTTCAAACCGTGTCACTTTCCATCTTCATATAGAAGGGAAGTTAGTCCTTCCTTGCTCAAGAACCCTTGTGGATGTCGATTTACCAGTTGACATCAATACGATTGAGACGTATCTTCTAAATGAAGCTGATTATGATCAGTATGAGGAAGAGGAAGTACATCGTATACAAGGTGATGTTATTGATTTAAAACCGGCTATCAGAGAATTACTGTTACTTGAGATTCCGATGCAAGTAATCAGTGATGAAGCGAGAGAACAAGATGAGATGCCTTCCGGTAAGAACTGGGAAGTGATGACCGAAGAACAGGCTCATCAAGTCGAACAAGAGGAAGAGAAGAAAGTAGATCCTCGACTCGCTGACTTAGCAAAACTTCTTGATCAAAACAAGAACTCTTAAAAGCGAAGTACCAGCTTGACTGGCTTCATAATGAGTATGAATCTCTTTTAAGGAGGTGGGAAGAATGGCAGTACCTTTTAGAAGAACTTCTAAAACAGCAAAAAGACAACGTCGTACACACATCAAACTAAGTGTACCTGGTATGGTAGCATGCCCAAACTGTGGTGAAATGAAACTAGCACACCGTGTTTGTAAAGAGTGCGGAACGTATAAAGGAAAAGAAGTTGTAAACAAATAATCGTTTACACCTCAAAAAAGCGTGAAGAGACCATGGCTCTTCACGCTTTTTTTGTCGTATCTAGAGAAAAGGTCTGTTCATCCCATCGGGAAAACCATACACTATAAGTAAGATAGAAGGGGGCTTTTGAAATTGGGAGAATATTCAATACATATGAACAACGAAGGGATATTGGAGTTTATCATCGACCGACCAGATAAACGAAATGCAGTGAGCTATGAAATCATGAATGGGCTTCAGAAGGCGATTGATGAGAGCGTTCAAAACGATCAAGTGAAAGCGCTCCTCATAACCGGAAGCGGAGATCAGGCTTTTTGTTCCGGGGGAGATTTGTCACAGTTCCATAATCTGAAAACAGAAAGTGAAAGCTACGAAATGCTCAGTAAAATGGGCATCCTCCTTACGAGACTCGCCTTTTTGCCGAAACCTACCATTGCCTTCATCAATGGGACAGCAATTGGAGGGGGATGTGAGATCGCAACTGCGTGTGACTTCAGGGTTTCAAGAAGAACCGCAAAAATGGGTTTCGTTCAAGGGAATCTTGCCATCACTACCGGATGGGGAGGAGGGACTCTGCTTCTTGAAAGGCTACCTGTTTCCAAAGCTCTTTCTCTTTTAATGACGGCGCGTCTGGAACAGGCAGAAGCCCTTTATCAAATGGGGTTCGTAGATGAGGTGGTGGATGAAAAGGTACCAGTGCATGAAATACCATTTATTAAAATGATTTCATCTAAATCTGCAGGGGTTTTGAAGGCATATAAGCGGCAACTTCTAAACCAATGGAATACAAAGAGGATAGAAGAGAATATCCTGAAGGAAATCACACAATGCTCCAAACTTTGGGCACACGATGAGCACCACTTGGCAGTAGAACGATTTTTCTCTAAATAGGCATATTACCAAAAGGAGCAGGTGAAAACCGGTTCCTTTTTTGTATGGTAAAAAATAGCGATGCTGATTCTATCTTCTCTAGTAAGAGCATATGTATGGAGAAACTGACAAAATAGGGGGGATGGAAATGTCTTCAAATAGACAGGATGCCTGGAGCCAGGATGAAGATGTATTGTTAGCGGAAGTGGTATTGCGTCATATACGCGAAGGTGGTACTCAGCTGCAAGCGTTTGAAGAAGTAGGAAAAAAACTATCAAGAACATCCGCGGCATGTGGCTTTCGTTGGAATTCATTTGTTCGTAAACAATATAAATCCGGAATCGAACTGGCAAAGAAACAGAGAAAGCAATCTAAGAAACATTCTCCGCTAAATAAGACGATTGAAGAAAAGCAGAAAATCCCGACGGTTGAAAGTACGTCGGAGTCTCCAGAAGCATTTTCCATGGGAAGTATGATACAGTATCTTCAAAAGGCTGAGGAAGCCGTCCGTAACGAGGAAAAAGTACGAAATGAAAACAATCAGCTTCTTGAACAAATCTCACAGCTGCAGGAAAAGCTTAAAGAAACAGAAGAAGAGTTGGAAGAGTATCAAGAAAAATTCAATCTCCTTGAAGAAGATCATAAATCTTTATTAGCCATCTTTGAAAAAGCGAGAAAAATGGCCCTGCTTCAAGGAAATGAAGACAAAGTGAAATTCCAAATGGATAAGAACGGTAATTTACAAAGATTGAATAAATGAATAGAAAAAGGCTGACTCAAGAGTACTTGAGCAAGCCTTTTTTGTGTATTAACTGATTTTCTGTTCTTTGACCCCTTCAGGGAACCATACGTATGGATTTTCACCTAAATCTCTTTCTACTTCGTATGTGACGGCTTCAAACCCCATTTTCTCCCAAAATCCTTGAGATTTAATACGGGAGTTTGTCTTGATCGGCAATCCGAAGTTCTTGGCGAATTCCACTAATTCTTTTCCATAGCTTTTTTTCTGGTATTTTGGCAATACTTCAAGCTTCCAAAGCTCCAGGTAATTCTGGGGAGGATCGAAGTACTGATCAAAACGGGCATTGCGTTGATAAAGACTCATTCTGGCAACCAGGGTATCCCCGAAGTAAATTCCGTAAAATGGAGATTCACTATCGTTTTCAATAATATTGGCCTGCAGGTCCTCAAGCATGGATAATTCCTGTACACCATATTCTTTAAATTTCTTAAACTCCTCTAGAGTTTTATAGTTTACTTTTAATTTTTCCACTTTCACTGCCATAGTATGACCTCCTAAAATGCTGAAAAATGTTTCTTTGAAATTATGAAGAATGTTGTATCCGTTTGCAATTCGTTTACTATTAGAACAAGTATTTATTATTATTATATAACAAAATAACAAAAAATTCTGCACTTAATTAAGAAAACGTTTACAATGGAGAAGAAGGATTTCGACGATTTTTGTAGAATTCGTATTATGAACAGGTGTGTTCTATGAAGAAAGGGGAGAGATTGTGCAGAAGATATTAATTGCAAACAGGGGAGAAATCGCTTCAAGGATCATCAAAACATGTAAACAATTAAACATTCAAACAGTCGCGGTCTATTCAGATGCAGATCAGGATATGCCCTTTGTGAAAGAAGCGGATGCTGCATTTTGCATAGGGGAATCACAAGTGAACCGTTCTTACTTAGTAGTGGACAATATACTGGAAGTTGCAAAGGAAGAGAAAGTGGATGGAATCCACCCTGGATACGGCCTGCTATCAGAAAATGCTGACTTCGCGAAGAGGGTGACGGAAGAGGGCTTTACTTTTATTGGTCCTTCCCATGACATCATTGAAAAAATGGGAGATAAGGTAGAGGCAAGAAGAGTCATGCAGGAAGCGTCCGTCCCTGTAGTACCGGGAAGCGACGGAGGAGTCGGTACCATCGAGGCTGCCAAAGAGGTTGCCCGTGAAATCGGCTATCCCGTTATGCTGAAGGCAAGTGGCGGAGGCGGGGGGATCGGCATGATCCGCTGTGAAAATGAGCAAGCGCTCGTTCAAAGCTTTGATTCTACTAAAAACCGTGCAAAAGCCTATTTCGGGAAAGAGGAAGTCTTTCTTGAGAAATGTATAGAGAATGCGAGACATGTAGAAGTGCAAATTTTCGGTGATCATCATGGGAATCTCGTTCATCTATTTGAACGAAATTGTTCCGTACAACGAAGAAATCAGAAGGTGATAGAAGAATCACCTTCTCCTGCCCTTTCTCAACAAACGAAGGAAAAGATGTTCACAGCTGCCATACAGGCTGGAAAGGCAGTGAATTACACGAATGCAGGAACGGTAGAATTTATAGTTGATGAAGAAGAGAATTTTTACTTCCTTGAAATGAATACGCGTCTTCAGGTTGAGCATCCGGTCACTGAAACGGTCACAGGGCTGGATCTTGTGAAGTGGCAGCTGCTTGTCGCAGACGGTGAGCCTCTGCCTCTTTGCAGGCAGGAGGAAATCCATAATATCGGTCATGCGATTGAGTTCAGGGTATATGCCGAAGATCCAAAGACGTTTTACCCTTCTCCAGGAAAGCTGAAAGAATTGGAATGGGGCGAAAGTGAAGGTGTCCGTATTGACAGCGGATACGAAAAGGGGAACAATGTGACTCCATTCTATGATCCGATGATATCTAAATGTATCATCAAAGGAAATGACCGCCAGGATGCACTGAATAAAGCAAAGGTTTTCTTTTCAGGGGTAACGATTGAAGGGGTCAAAACGAATGTCAGTCTTTTCAGGGATATCATTGAAGACAGCGACTTTATTGAAGGATCATATACGACAAAATGGCTCCAGGACTTTCTGACAGCCAACCGCACGTAATGAGGTGCGGAATGCACCGCAATATATCAAACATAAGAAGACAAACTGGAGGAATCAATCATGAAGGAAATCACATCAACAATGGCAGGGACGGTATTAAATGTATTAGTGGAACAAGGTGGAGAGGTATCTACCGGGGATACAGTTCTAATGCTTGAATCCATGAAAATGGAAATTCCCGTTGAAGCTGAAGCGGGAGGGAAAGTGACGGAGATTAAAGTGAGTGTAGGGGACTTCGTGAATGAAGGGGATGTATTACTTACGATCGAAGGATAATCATGGTAAAACAATGAGCCGGAAATCAATGGCGATTTCTGGCTTGTCTGTGAGCCATTCTTGTATAGCTACATAAAACGACGGAGGGGATAGTATGTCGACATCTAAAACGATCATCAATACTCTTGAAGAGACGAGAGAAAGAATTGCATCCGGTGGTCAGCCTAAATATCATGAGAAATTGAAAGAACAAAAAAAGATGTTTGTCCGGGATCGTCTGCAACAATTATTTGATAATGGGGATTATCAGGAAGATGGGATGTTTGCCAATAACAAGGCTGAAGATTTACCGGCTGATGGTGTTGTGACGGCGATCGGAAAAGTAGGAGGGCAGACTGTGTGCGTCATGGCAAATGACTCTACGGTTAAAGCCGGTTCCTGGGGTGCGAGGACGGTAGAGAAAATCATCAGAATCCAAGAAACCGCACTCAATTTAAAAGTGCCAATCTTCTATTTAGTGGACTCTGCAGGCGCGCGTATCACCGATCAGTTAGATATGTTCCCGAATCGGCGGGGGGCAGGTAAAATATTTCATAACCAAGTAAAGATGTCCGGGATGGTTCCACAAATTTGCGTCCTTTTTGGACCATCGGCAGCTGGAGGAGCATACATTCCTGCCTTCTGTGACATCGTCATCATGGTAGATGGAAATGCGTCCATGTATCTTGGGTCGCCTCGAATGGCGGAAAAAGTCATCGGGGAGAAAGTCACCCTTGAAGAAATGGGCGGTGCAAGAATGCATTGTACGGTCAGTGGATGTGGTGACCTGCTTGCTTCATCCGAAAATGAAGCGATTGAAGAAGCGAAGAGGTATCTAAGTTATTTCCCGGCAAATTACCAGCACAAGCCAAAGGTGTTGGAGGGAATTGCACCTAAACATGATAAACTGCTGGAAGATATCATTCCTGAACATCAAAATGCTCCTTTCAATATGTATGATTGCATCGATACATTGATTGATGAAGGAAGCTTCTTTGAAATGAAAAAGCTATTCGCTCCTGAATTGATCACTGGTTTCGGTCGACTTGACGGGAAGGTAGTGGGCATCATTGCAAATCAACCGAAAGTGAAGGGTGGAGTCCTTTTCCATGATTCTGCGGATAAAGGGGCTAAATTCATTCAATTATGTGATGCCTTCCATATTCCTTTGTTGTTCCTTGCTGATGTGCCTGGATTCATGATCGGAACCAAAGTGGAAAGGGCGGGAATCATCCGTCACGGGGCAAAGTTGATAGCAGCCATGAGTTCGGCAACGGTTACGAAAATTTCTGTGATCGTCAGAAAGGCATATGGAGCAGGCTTATATGCCATGGCTGGTCCGGCATTCGATCCGGATGTGTGTATTGCTCTTCCTACGGCGCAAATCGCCGTAATGGGTCCTGAGGCGGCGGTGAATGCCGTTTATTCCAATAAGATCCAGGCTATCGAGGATCCGAAAGAAAGAATTCAGTATGTCCAGGAAAAGCAGAAGGAATATAAAGAACATATCGATATTTATAAGTTGGCTTCTGAATTAATTGTAGATGAAATCACCGCCCCGAATGAATTACGATCCGTATTGATCCAACGTTATAAGCTTTATGAAACTAAGGATGTCAGGTTCAGTGACAGAAAACATCCAGTATATCCTGTATAAGCATATACTAAAGCAGGGCTTGTTCCTTTGGAACGGGCCCTTTTCTTTTGAACAGGAATTGATTCTTTCTGCCCATAACCGTTTTCTCACTGAATAAAATTTGGTAAAATGTTCATAAACGATGAAAAAGAAGGAGTTTGTATGAAAATTGGAATCATTGGAGGAGGAGCAGTCGGCCTTTTATTTGCCGGTTATTTGGGCCGGTTATTTGATGTTACCCTTATTGTGAGAAGAGAGTCTCAAGCCCGCTCACTGTTGGAAAATGGGGTTACCATACATAAAAATGGTTCGGCAATCACAACAAAGGTCGGAGCAGTACAAGAAATCGAAGTTCAAAAGGAATTAGACCTTGTGATTGTGGCTGTGAAGGAATATGATCTCCCGTGTCTTAGAAAGGAGCTCGTGGGACTCGGTTCTCACCTGCCCCTGATGTTTGTTCAAAACGGGGTGGGTCATGTTGAATGGGTGAAAGCATTACCTCATTATCATCTGATCGCCGGTTCAGTGGAGCATGGGGCAATGAAGGAGAATGATGTTACTATCCATCATTTAGGGGAAGCAGTGACGAATATTGCTTTAATTAGAGGAAATTGGCGTGCTATAGAAGAATTAGTATCAAAGAGTACTGCTTCCTTCCCGTTTTCAATCCAGCACGACTTCGAGAGAATGTTACTGACTAAGTTATTCGTCAATGTATCAATCAACCCGCTTACAGCTTTAACGGGTGTGACGAATGGTAAGCTTGTTGACAACCCGTATTTCCATGGTCTACAGAAGGAATTATTCAACGAAATGCTTCTCTTATTCCCTCAAATGGAAGGGGATATTTCCTTTGAAAAAGTAGTCGATATCTGCCGGAATACATATCAAAATAGATCTTCCATGTTAAAAGACATAGAATCACAAAGAAGGACGGAAATTGAATCGATCATTGGCGTCCTTCTGGAAAAAGCGCAAAAAGAACACCATTTTGTACCCATCATGAATCTACTTTACCAATTAGTTAAAGGAATAGAAAGAGAAGGTCTGGGGGGATAAAATGGCTTCCATTTTTTCAACGATCATTGCCATTTTCGTCATGATTCCATTTTTGGGTTATTTCATTAGCTTTATTCTTGCGAAGGAAATCTTAAAGAGTCACCGGAGAGCTGTTCATATCGCCATTGATATTACGACATTTCTCTTAATTGTGTCTGTTCACTTCATTATCCTCGCCATTTGGAAGACATCATACCTTTGGGTCATTTTTATTGTGATCTGTTCAACCGGGGTGCTGTTTGCCATTATGTATTGGAAAGCAAAGGGTGAGATCGACTACCCAAAAGTACTTAAGGGCTTCTGGCGGATGAACTTCCTTTTATTTTTCACTGCCTATATCACCTTAATGATCACAGGTCTGATCCTCCGAATTCTTGAATTGTATTAAAAATTAGCAGGCAAGTTTTTTCCTTTTCCTTTAGTGGAATGATATACTCATCGTTAGGATATCAAGAGCTAGAAAAGGAGTAATTCATATGGAATTGGAAAGCTTAAACATTCCAGCAATAAATCAGTTTGCATCTAAATACTTAAAACAAGAAGAGCCTGTCACTTCTTTTTTTCACTATAATATCAACAGACCATCAGTTTACGAGGAACGGATGGAGGATTTAAGGTCCCGTCATTTCCCTCGGGAGGGTCTCTCAGAATGTATCTCTTCCTATATGAAAGGGCTGCCTACTTCAGATAAAGTAGATGAGGCACTTGAGAAACTGAGCAATAATGCGGTAACCGTCGTGGCCGGTCAACAGGCAGGTCTTTTGACAGGCCCTCTTTATACTATACATAAAATCATTTCAGTTATTCAATTGGCCAGGCAGCAGGAAGAGAAACTTAGGCATCCGGTTGTACCGGTTTTTTGGATTGCAGGAGAAGACCACGATTATCAGGAAGTGAATCATATATACGTTGAAAAAGGATCGAAGCTTGAAAAGGTGGGGTATCCCGAGAGAGTATTGGAAAAAAAGATGACCTCTAACATAACGTATTCTAAATCGATAATGAAGAAATGGCTTGATGACATTCTGGTCGCTTTAGGGGAAGCGGAATACTCAAAGCAGCTTTCAGTGGAGCTTCATCAGATGATCGATGAGGAAGAGTCGATCGTCCGCTTATTTGCCCATATCGTAATGAGTTTATTCAAGGAGTTCGGATTACTGGTCATTGATTCCTCCTACCCCCCACTAAGAAATCTTGAAGCGACCCATTTCCGTCAATTGATCGAGAACAGCCAGTCGATAACGGAGGCGGTCCTTTTGCAACAGCGTGAAATCCGGGAAAGTGGATTTCATACTCAGCTGGAGATCTCCCCCTCTGCCGCCAATCTTTTTCTTCAAATTCAGAATGAAAGGGCTTTGTTAGATCGGGATGGGGATATGTTTTTTGAGAAAAATAACGGAAAAACATATTCTTCCGTTGAGTTATTATCGATGTTGGAGAAGAGCCCTGAATCATTCAGCAATAATGTCGTCACAAGGCCAATGATGCAGGAATGGTTATTCCCGAACCTGGCGTTTATTGCGGGACCGGGTGAAATAGCCTACTGGGGAGAATTGAAAAAGGCGTTTGAATATGTAGATTTGAAGATGCCTCCCGTCGTGCCACGATTAAATATCACCATTGTGGAAAGGGAGATAAACAAGAGGATTCAAGACCTCCAATTATCCATTCACGGAGTAATTACAGAAGGGGTAACAACTGCCAGGGATGCTTTTTGGAAATCTCTTGAGCGTCCTGGGATAGAAAAGGAAATGAAGAGCATCCAGGTTGAACTCGATCGCCGATATGAGGAAATCCGTAAACAGGTCGTCTCGATTGATCGGGGATTAAATCCGATCCTTGATAAGAACCTTGAATTCCATCATGGTCAGTTTGATTATTTGCGCAAAAAAATTGACAAAGCGTTAAAAGATAAACACTCATTAATCTTCACTCAGTTCACGAAAGTGGAAAACAGTATCAGACCAAATGAAGGACCACAGGAAAGAACCTGGAATGTCCTCTACTTCATGAACAAATACGGCCCCACTTTCGTAAGGGACCTGACCCTGCAGGATTATTCCTTTGATGGCACTCATAAAGTAATATATATTTGATCGGTCAATAAAAAAGGACCCAATTCGTTTTTATATGCGAATTTGGTCCTTTTTATGTTGTATTGAGACAAAATTCAACCTTGGAAATTTGTCTGTAAAAGCAAGAAAAACACTAATGAAAAATAGAGGGAATATTTTGCAAGGAAAGAATATAAAAAAGAGTGGAGAAAAGTGGGGGGATGTGGTACATTTGTGATAGAAAGTGGGGGCAGTGCATATGTTCATGGGCGAATATCAACATAACATTGATAATAAAGGCCGTTTAATCGTACCTGCCAAGTTCCGTGATCATCTCGGGGATTCTTTCGTCATCACCCGGGGACTTGATCAGTGTTTATTTGGTTACCCCATGGATGAGTGGCGATCCTTAGAGGAAAAGCTTAAAGCTCTGCCGCTTACTAAAAAAGATGCCCGTGCCTTCACTCGATTCTTCTTCTCGGGGGCAACCGAGAGTGAACTGGATAAAACGGGCAGGGTGAATATTCCTGCTACACTTGTGAATTATGCGCAATTGGATAAAGAATGCATTATTTTGGGAGTTTCCAATCGAATTGAGATTTGGAGTAAATCATTATGGGAAGACTATTTCACACAGTCTGAAGATTCATTTGCTGAGCTTGCAGAGAATATGGAGGGGTTTGATATTTAACCCGCCACAAAACGTTCGATTGGAAAGGTGAAGTCAACATGTTTAAACATACAACCGTATTATTGAAAGAAACCGTAGATGGACTGGATATCAAGGAAGATGGAGTCTATGTGGATTGTACGTTAGGCGGGGCGGGCCATAGTGAGTACCTTGCCAGCCAGCTTTCGTCCGAGGGGCATCTTTATTGCTTCGATCAGGATGAAACAGCTATCAACCATGCGAAAGAAAAGCTTGCAGCTTATCAGGACAGGGTAACATTCGTTCAATCAAATTTCCGACATATCAAGGAAGAACTTGAACATCTCGGAGTACATAATGTGGATGGGATTCTTTACGATCTGGGTGTGTCATCTCCTCAGCTGGATACTCCAGAAAGGGGCTTTAGTTATCACCACGATGCGCCTCTGGATATGAGAATGGACTTACAAGGTGAAGTAAGTGCTTATGATGTCGTCAACCACTGGTCGTTTGAAGACCTGGTCCGAATCTTTTACCGGTATGGTGAAGAAAAGTTTTCGAAGCAGATTGCAAGGAAGATTGAAGCTGCACGCGATGTGAAACCAATCGAAACGACAAGTGAATTAGTAGAACTGATCAAGGACGGGATTCCGGCACCTGCTAGACGAAAGGGTGGTCATCCTGCCAAAAGGGTCTTTCAAGCGATCCGCATTGCCGTCAACGATGAGCTTGGGGCTTTCGAGGATTCATTGGAACAAGCCATAGGGCTTTTGCATAAGGGTGGAAGAGTGAGTGTCATTACGTTCCATTCTTTAGAAGACAGGATTTGTAAAACGATGTTCAAAGAAAAAGCATCAGGGCCTGATCTTCCACCGGGATTACCTATCATCCCAGAGGGGTATGAAGCAGAACTTAAACTTGTAACGAGAAAACCGATCCTGCCAAGCGCAGAAGAGTTGGAAGAAAATAATCGAGCCAGGTCGGCTAAACTGAGAATCGCAGAAAAAAATATATAAAAGAAGGAAACAGGAGGGAGAATTTTGAGTAACTTAGCCAGAAATTATGAGCAGCAAAAAGTTGAGAAATCCTATCAGTCCGCTCAAGCCAAACCTAAGCGTTTGAATGAAGAAAGAAGGTCCGTTGTCACACCGGGTGAGAAAATCCTAGTGGCCATCTTCGCAATGGTATTTTGTATCCTGGCTGTTCAAATTGTATCGACCCAGGCGGCCATTTATGATGTCAACAAAGAAGTTCAACACGTAGAAACGACCGTTGAAAAGCAGGAAAAGGCGAACAATGACCTGAAACTTCAAGTAAGTGAACTGAGTACGTATGAGCGTATTCTCGAAAAAGCGAAGGAACTTGGACTTAACTTGAAAGAAAAGAACGTTAAGGTTGTTGAACAATAATGAAAAAAAGGCCAAGTATGAACATAGGGGCAGCCATCCTTTTCGGGATTTTCGGCTTGCTCTTTTTTGTATTAATGGTCCGCTTTGTCACCATTCAGGTCACAGGGGAAGCGGAAGGGAAGGTCCTTGCGTCACAAGCGGCAAAAAAATATATTAAAAGTCATATTTTAGAAGCACATAGAGGAACAATCTTTGACGGGAAAGGTGAAGTCATCGCAGAGGACACATCCGCTTATACACTGGTTGCGATATTAGATCCAAGTATCACCAGTAATCCAAAGAAACCTAAGCATGTGACAGACCCTGAAAAAACGGCCGAAGTCCTTGCCAAGTATCTTGATATGAAGGAAAGTGAGATTTATGACCGCTTAAACAAAAAAGGTACTTATCAAGTGGAATTCGGTGCTGCAGGAAGAGACTTATCCCATCAGATGATGCTTGAAATTAAAGAAGAAGATATTCCCGGTGTTACGTTCAGGAAGGAAGCGAAACGATTCTATCCTAACGGCTCCTTCGCCTCACATCTTATCGGGTTCGCACAGAAGACAACGGACGACGATGGGGACTCTACAACAGTGGGGAAAATGGGAGTGGAAGCAAGTTTCAATGATGTATTGAAAGGCAAAGATGGTTCTGTTTCTTATAAGAGTGATGTGTGGGGCTATTTATTGCCAAATGCAGACGAACATGTTACACCACCCCAGGATGGAGATGACCTTTATCTTACCATCGATAAGAAGATTCAAAC
The DNA here is from genome assembly GCF_056173145.1 of Rossellomorea sp. QJM3NY_18. Taxonomy (NCBI): domain Bacteria; kingdom Bacillati; phylum Bacillota; class Bacilli; order Caryophanales; family Bacillaceae; genus Rossellomorea; species Rossellomorea sp. QJM3NY_18. Next base: position 1,715,376 of record NZ_CM149659.1, read on the forward strand.
CTTCCTTGAGGAAGCAATGAATGAAGTCCAGAAAAAATACAAGCCTAAGAAGATGTTTGCGATCGTATCTGACCCGAAAACAGGGAAGATTCTTGCCATGAGTCAAAGACCTACCTTTCACCCTGACACAAGAGAGGGGCTCCTGGATAACTGGACGAATATCATCGTTGAAGATACCTATGAACCAGGGTCCACAATGAAATCTTTTTCCCTTGCAGCTGCAGTGAATGAAGGAAAGTTCAATCCGAATGAAACCTATGAATCTGGTAAGTATTATGTGGAAAATGTTCCAAATCCGATCCGGGATCATAATGGTGGAGAAGGGTGGGGAACGATTACATTCCTTGAAGGCGTTCAAAGATCCTCCAATGTTGCATTTGCGAATCTGCTTGATAAAATCGGATTTAAGAAATATGAAAACTATTTGCATGACTTTGGATTTGGCGAAGCTACAGACGTAGGATTACCAAATGAGGCATCGGGTTCGATATTATATCATTATCCGATTGAAAAATACACCACCATTTTCGGTCAAGGTACGACCGTCACGCCGCTTCAAATGATTCAGGCGGAGTCGGCCATTGCCAATGATGGGAAAATGATGAAGCCTTATGTCATTTCAAAGATCGTCGATCCCAATACAAATAAAGTGATCAAAGAGACAAAACCTGAAGTTTCAGGGAGCCCGATAACGAAGGAAACAGCGATCAAGACCAGGGAGTACCTGGAGACGACTGTCACATCTGAACATGGTACAGGACAGAAGTTTGCGATAGAAGGATATCGTGTCGGTGGTAAATCCGGTTCGGGTCAGATACCTGATCCATCGAATGGCCGTTATATGGTCGGAAAAGAAAATTATCTTTTCTCCTTTATGGGCATGGCCCCTATCGACGACCCTCAGTTAATTGTCTATGTCGGGGTACAGCAGCCTGAATTGGAACCGACTGAAATCGGCTCTGATCCGGTCTCTGCCATATTCAATCCCGTTATGCAAAACAGCTTAAAATACCTGAACATCAAACCTCAGGAAAAAGTGAGCCTTAAGAAACAATCACTTCCTGATACGAGGGAAATGAGCGTGGAAGAAGCGAAAAAAGAGCTGGAAAAAGCAGGGGTTACTCCAGTCGTGGTCGGAAGTGGTTCTCAAGTGGTCAAACAACTTCCTCAAGGCGGAAACGCCATTCTTGAAGGAGAAAGAGTTGTGATCAAAACCGACGGAGACATCACCATTCCGGATATGAAAGGGTGGTCTGTAAGGGATGTCTTTAAGGTAGCGGGCATTGCCGGTCTGAAGATCAATATGGTTGGAAATGGGTATGCTTTCAGCCAGAATATACAACCTGGGATAAAGGTCAAGAAAGATGAGCCACTCGTCGTCAACTTCAAGACTCCTGAAGAAGCAGCCCAACCAAAAGAAAAAGAAGAACAACAACAACTAAATTAGCAAAAAGGGATGACTCATTGAGTCATCCCTTTTTGTCCAACCTTTCATCAAACAATATCCCGTTAAAAGCAGCCCTTAGTCTTTCACTGAATTCAAACATACCATCATTAGTCCAAGCATATAATGGAACGAGCCATAGAAGGGGAGGTTCCATTTGTGAAAAGAGTATCCAATGTAACGGTAAGGAAGAGATTGGCAGTAGCGCTTGTAGTAGGGGTCCTTATTTTCTCCATCATAGATATCCGGCTGGGGTATGTTCAGTTTTTTAAAGGGGACTGGCTTACCGGTTTGGCAAAAGACTCCTGGAGTCGAAATATCCCGTTTCAACCTGAGAGAGGGAAAATAGTAGACCGAAATGGAGTAGAACTCGCCGGGAACCAAAGTGCACCGACCATATTTGTCGTTCCACGGCAAATTACGGATCCTCAAGGGACAGCGGATAAACTGGCGGCCGTTCTTAATATTTCAGTTGAGTCTGCATATAAATATGTAACACAGAAAGCCAATATGGTGTTGATTAAGGAAGCGAGAAAGATTTCGTATGAAAAAGCGAAAGAAGTGAGGGATTTAAATTTAAAGGGTGTGTATTTAGGGGAGGATTCTAAGCGATATTATCCATATGGAAGTTATTTATCCCATGTACTTGGCTTCGCAGGAATCGATAATCAAGGGCTTATGGGACTTGAACTTTCTTATGATGATGAGCTTAGTGGAGATAAAGGGTATGTCAAATTTTTCTCCGATGCCAAAGGAAAGAGAATGCCTGATATGGCAGATGATTTTGAAAAACCCGAGAATGGGCTGGATTTAAAGTTAACGATCGATACCAAGGTACAAACAATCGTTGAGCGTGAATTGGATATCGCAGAGGCGACGTATAATCCAGATGGCATCATTGCCATCGCCATGAATCCTAAGAATGGGGAAATACTGGCCATGTCGAGCAGACCGACCTTTGATCCGGCTAATTTCCGTAATGTACCTCAGGAGATCTATAATCGGAATTTACCGATTTGGAGCACGTATGAACCTGGTTCTACGTTCAAGATCATTACTCTTGCAGCAGCCCTCGAAGAAAAAAAGGTGGATCTTTATAAAGAGACATTTCATGATCCCGGGCATATCGAGGTGGCTGGGTCGACTCTCCACTGCTGGAAGCGTGGGGGACACGGGACTCAAACATTCCTTGAAGTGGTACAAAACTCATGTAACCCGGGATTTGTCGAATTGGGTCAGAGGTTAGGCAAAGAAAAATTATTCAGTTATATCCATGATTTTGGTTTTGGTGAAAAGACGGGAATCGATCTGCAAGGGGAAGGGAAGGGGATTCTCTTTAACCTTGACCGTGTAGGGCCTGTAGAGCAGGCGACAACCGCATTTGGCCAGGGGGTGGCCGTTACCCCCATTCAACAGGTCGCAGCAGTGTCAGCGGCAGTGAACGGTGGAGTATTGTATCAACCTTATATCGCAAAAGAGCTTATCGACCCTTCAACAGGAGAAGTGGTCATGAGAAAGAGCCCACAGATTAAGAAGAGGGTCATTTCCGAAGAAACCTCCAAGCAGATTCGTGAAGCGTTGGAAAGTGTGGTGGCCAAAGGTAGCGGAAAGAAAGCCTTTGTAGATGGTTACCGGGTAGGCGGGAAAACGGGGACAGCGCAAAAGGCAAAGGACGGTAAGTACCTGGAAAACAATCATATCGTTTCCTTTATGGGAGTGGCTCCTGCAGATGACCCTCAGATTGTAGTGTATGTCGCTGTCGATAATCCGAAGGGTACGATTCAATTCGGTGGGGTCGTAGCAGCCCCAATCGGAGGAAGTATCATAGGTGACAGTCTGGAGGCAATGGGGGTACCGAAGCGTAAAGGTCAAATTGAAAAAGAGATGACGTGGACCGACACCCCGCTGATTGAAACCCCGGACTTGGTCGGATTGACGAAAAATGAACTGCGGGAACAACTGGTGAATCTCGACTTGGACGTAAGCGGAAGTGGAGAAAAGGTGGTAAGTCAGTCTCCGGACCCGGGAGTGAAAATAAAACAGGGTTCAAAGGTAAGGGTTTATCTATCTGAAGAATAATGGCGGAGAAGGTCTACACAATAGTCATTTCATGATATACTTTTTATTTATGCCGGGGATTGAATCGATGAATCCCCGGTATATAAAGTGTCAGCCCGCGTGACGTTAAAAAGATATCGAACTAAGTTAAAAGGTTGATAGCTTTCATTCATATTTTTTTGTAAAATATAAAAAGGTTGCTTTCTGCCTGTGAGGAGTTGAAAGGATGAGATTGCACACTTTGCTGGAAGTACTACCGTTTTTCTCAGTACAGGGTGAAGGGAATCCAGCTATTTCAAACATCGCGAACCATCATAAGAAAGTAAAGAATGGTGATTTATTTATCTGTATTAATGGATTGGAGATCGATAGCCACTCTCTTGCACCAGTGGCAGAGAAGAATGGTGCAGCAGCGATCCTTGCAGAAATGGAACTGGATGCAGGAGTTCCTGTCATTATTGTTCCCGATACGAAGAAAGCGATGGCGATTCTAGCGGACCATTTTTATAAACAGCCCTCCCATCAGCTGCTTTTGGTCGGAGTGACGGGGACAAACGGCAAAACCACGACGACCCATCTCATCGATCACGTTTTTACTCAGAGTGGGATGAAGACAGGATTGATTGGAACCCTGCATATCAAAGTGGGGGAAGAGTTGGAGGTCAGCCATAATACGACGCCTGACAGTTTAACCCTTCAGCAGACATTCAGACGATTTTGCGATAAAGGGGTGCGGACTGCCATCATGGAAGTTTCTTCCCATGCTTTGGATCAAGGTCGTGTGCACGGCTGCGACTATGATATCGCAGTGTTTACGAACCTGACACAGGATCATCTCGATTATCACAAAACAATGGAAGACTACCGTAATGCGAAAGGCTTATTGTTTTCTCAATTAGGGAATACTTATTTCAAGAAATCCCCTAAGTATGCCATTATTAATAAGGACGATGCTGCAGCTGATTATTTCATCAAATCCACAGCCGCCCATGTGTTTACATATGGCCTGGCTTCATCAGCTGATTTCCATGCAAAAGATGTGGTCCTTAGGGCAACAGAGTCGGTCTTCACCCTTGTCTCTCCATTTGGGGAACGGGAGTTGGTATTAAAGTATGCGGGGAAGTTTAATGTATACAACGCCCTGGCTGCAATAGCGACAGCGTTCGCTGCGGGTATACCAATCGATGAAAGTATAAGGAGCCTTGAAAAAGCCAAAGGAGTCAGGGGACGGTTTGAAACAATTTCAGAAGGTCAGCCATTTTCGGTCATTGTCGACTATGCCCATACTCCGGATGGATTGAAAAATGTATTAGAGACCATCCGGACGATTACAAATGGCCATGTGATTGTAGTGGTCGGATGCGGAGGGGACAGGGATAGGATCAAGAGGCCGCTCATGGCGGAAATTGCCTGTGATTACGGGGATTATGCCATTTTCACTTCAGATAATCCCAGGACCGAGGACCCCGGGGGTATCTTGAAGGATATGGAAGCCGGAGTGGTCGGCAAACAATATCAATTGATAGTTGATCGCAAAGAGGCGATTAAAGAAGCCTTGAACCTTGCGAAACCGGGAGATGTCGTCCTGATTGCCGGGAAAGGACATGAAACCTATCAGATCATAGGGAATCATGTATACGATTTTGATGACCGGGAAGTGGCAAGACACTTCATCAAGGGGATGTAGGAATGTTGCTTTATGATGAAGTAAAGAAGTTGTTTCCGGAAACCAAAGGAATCCATTTGCCTGGCTTACCCTTTTTAGTAGTTTCAAATTCAACTAGGATGGGAATGGAGAAGGGACTATATATACCTGTGGGTGGTGAAGTGAACCTTTTTAGGAGTATCGAAAAAGGAGCGGTTGCTTCCCTTTGGCCCAAGGGTGAAGAAATCCCATCATTTGTCCCCAATCACTTTCCGTTATTTATAGTTGAAGATGTATACAAGGCTTATTTAAACTTACAAGAGAGTTACAAACAAAATTACAATCAAGAAAAGTGGGAAATTATGACGAAGTTTATTTTTAGCAATGAATCTGAACGAAATCAAACAAATGATATGTCTATGAACGGATCTATACAGGATCCAACAGACGGAATGGGAGGGGAATGACGATGATGGAACAAGTGATCTTTTTTACCATTATAATGGCGTTTCTCATTACCGTATTGCTTGCCCCCTTGTTTATCCCTTTCCTCAGAAGATTGAAGTTTGGACAAAGCATCCGGGATGAAGGTCCAGAGTCGCATCAAAAAAAGACCGGTACACCTACGATGGGTGGAATCGTGTTCTTAGTATCCATTGTCATCACCACATTTGTTATGACAGGTAAATATTCAGAACCCGGTCCTGAAACGTATTTAATGATCCTGGTGACTGTCGGATTTGGTTTATTGGGTTTCCTGGATGACTTTATTAAAGTCGTTATGAAAAGGAATTTAGGTTTGACCTCCAAGCAGAAGCTGCTGGGACAGATTGTCATATCGGTGATCTTTTATCTTATCTTTAAACAGAACGACTTTCCGACCACGGTTTCGATACCATTAACCGATGTTTCGTTTGAATTAGGCTGGTTTTATTGCTTGTTCATTATCTTTTGGCTTGTTGGATTTTCAAACGCCGTCAATTTGACGGATGGTCTGGACGGTTTGGTGTCCGGAACAAGTGCCATTGCGTTCGGGGCACTGGCTGTACTTGCGTGGAGCCAATCCCAATATGATGTTGCCATTTTCGGAGTAGCGGTGGTGGGGGCGGTTCTTGGCTTCCTGGTCTTTAATGCCCACCCTGCCAAGGTATTCATGGGTGATACCGGCTCACTTGCACTTGGTGGCGCAATCGCTACGATTGCCATTTTAACCAAGCTTGAAATCATATTAATCCTAATTGGGGGAGTATTCGTCATTGAGACTCTTTCCGTCATCTTACAGGTAGCAAGCTTCAAAACAACCGGAAAGCGTATTTTCAAAATGAGCCCATTGCACCACCATTATGAGCTGGTCGGATGGTCGGAGTGGCGTGTCGTCGTCACTTTTTGGACTGTGGGATTACTTTTTGCCGTTTTAGGAATCTATATTGAGGTGTGGTTATAAGTGAAAAACATTACGAAATTCAAACATAAAAAAGTACTTGTATTAGGACTGGCAAAAAGTGGGGTAAGTGCTGCATCTCTCCTACATAAGTTAGAAGCATTTGTTACGGTCAATGACCAAAAGCCTTTGTCGGAAAATCCCGAAGCCCAGGGTCTCCTTCAGGAAGGGATTAAAGTCATATGCGGAAGTCATCCCATTGAGCTTCTGGATGAAGGTTTTCAATATGTCATAAAGAATCCGGGTATCCCATACCATAACCCATTGATTAAAAAAGCGATGGAGAAGAATATTCCCGTTTTAACGGAAGTCGAGCTCGCTTATTTAATTTCTGAGGCAGAAATGATCGGGATCACGGGAACCAATGGAAAGACAACCACCACGACACTGCTATTCGAAATGTTGAAAGAGGATAATCAAAAGCCTCTGATTGCCGGGAATATCGGAACCGTTGCTTCTGAAGTAGCCCAGGACGCGAAAGAGGATGAAAAGATGGTAGTCGAACTTTCTTCTTTCCAACTGATGGGGACCCAGGACTTCGCTCCGCACATTGCCATTATCACAAATTTATATGATGCACATCTTGATTACCATGGGGACTTGAGCGAATATTGGAAAGCGAAATCCAATATTACAAAAAATCAGACGGAAAAAGACTATTTAATCATTAACGGTGATCAAGAGCATGTTCAGGAAGCGGTATGCTTTACAAAAGCCCAGGTGATTCGCTTTTCAACCGAAAAAGAAATCAAAGACGGTGCCTACATAAAGGATCGTGCGATTTATTTCAAAGACGAAAAAGTGGTTGATTTATCATCCATCGTCCTTCCGGGTGCTCATAACCTTGAAAATATCCTATGTGCCGTTGCTGCCTGTAAAATATATGGAGTTTCAAATGATAGCATCAGAAAGGTATTGAGTACGTTTGGCGGAGTGAAACATCGAACTCAATTCGTTCGGGAAATGAATGGCATTAAATTTTACAATGATTCTAAAGCAACGAACAGCCTGGCGACGAAAAGTGCGCTTAAAGCATTTGAATCCCCTACAATATTACTTGCAGGAGGATTGGATCGTGGAAATGTATTTGATGACCTGATTCCATATCTCGTAAACGTCAAAACATTGATCACCTTTGGAGAAACATCTGAGAAGTTCGTGAAAACAGGGGAAAAGGCAGGGATACAAACGATTATTCCTGTCGATAATGTTGAAAAGGCGGTCCCGGTTGCGTATGAGCATGCACGGGAAGGGGATATCATATTATTGTCCCCTGCATGTGCAAGTTGGGATCAATATCGTACTTTTGAACAACGCGGTGACATTTTTATCGAGGCCGTGCATAAGCTTTAATAAGGGCTTGTCCATATAGAGCATCCATACTTACACAACCAGTCATTCAATCCAGGATCAGTAGTTTTCTATGCTCGAACGGCTCTAAATTTGTCTATTCGAGGTGTTTAGGATTGCCTTTAAAAAAATCGACTCCCGATTTTATACTCATTGTGGTTACACTCACTTTGCTTGCGATTGGACTGGTCATGGTATACAGTGCGAGTGCTGTATGGGCAGATTACAAATTCGATGACTCCTTTTTCTTTGCAAAAAGGCAGGTGCTCTTTGCGGGTGTAGGACTATTCGCGATGTTTTTCATCATGAACGTAGAGTACTGGACATGGAGAAATTGGTCAAAGATCATCATCATCATTTGCTTCGTCCTCCTTGTGCTCGTTCTCATTCCCGGGATAGGGGTGCTCCGGAATGGTTCGAGGAGCTGGATAGGTGTAGGAGCCTTTTCAATTCAGCCTTCGGAGTTTATGAAACTCGCGATGATCGCCTTTCTATCAAAGTATTTATCTGAGAACCAAAAGTATATTACTTCTTTTAGAAAAGGAGTCCTTCCGGCACTTTTACTTGTGTTTACAGCTTTTGGAATGATCATGCTCCAGCCGGACTTAGGAACGGGTACCGTCATGGTGGGGACTTCTGTTGTGATGATCTTTATATCAGGGGCTCGGATTAAACATTTTGTAGGGCTAGGCATGATTGGTCTGTTGGGATTTGTAGGACTCGTCATTTCTGCACCATACCGGATTAAACGGATTACATCCTTTTTAGATCCCTGGCAGGATCCGCTCAATAGCGGTTTCCAAATTATTCAGTCCCTGTATGCCATCGGGCCGGGGGGATTATTTGGATTGGGTCTGGGACAAAGCAGACAGAAGTTCTTTTATTTGCCGGAACCTCAAAACGACTTTATATTTGCTATTTTAGCAGAGGAACTTGGATTTATTGGGGGTACCCTGGTATTGATCCTGTTTTCATTGATCTTGTGGAGAGGGATCAGGATCGCATTGGGAGCACCTGATTTATTTGGAAGCTTCCTTGCTTTAGGGATCGTTTCCATGATTGCCATCCAGGTGATGATCAATGTAGGGGTAGTGACGGGGTTGATGCCCGTGACCGGGATTACACTTCCATTCTTGAGCTACGGGGGATCTTCTTTGACCCTAATGCTAATGGCTGTAGGGGTCCTGTTGAATATAAGCCGCTATTCAAGAAATTGATGCTTCATAAAAAGAGATTGACACAAGAAAAATGGCAGAAGAGGCGAATGATGAATCAAGACCTCACCGCGCCTTCCCATTTTTCTCAGTCGGTCTCTTTTTTTATTTGCAATGAAACGAAGAAAATCCTTCCGTTGAATGAAATAACAATAGGATAATTGTGTTTTCGATGTTACAATAAATTACATATACGTAATTCATTTTTATCATACCTTTTCAAAATAAAGGAGAGTTTGTTACTTTTGTTAACCAAAACTTTTACAATTCAATGACATGCATTCATAATGCTTCATTTGGTGTTTAAAATAAGGTTCAAGAGTGAAATACATAGGATGGTCATTCTTTTGGTAAGTGAATGAAAGTACATATACGAAAAGCGGTATGGACAATCCATCTTAGGGTGGCTGTAGGTCAATTCTTCAAAAATAGGCTATTAACCCTGCATCACTCATTTTTTTTGCCTCCAAAAGGGCATATGGCAGAAAATAACGTTCTGTTCCTCTTTTAACATGTTATTCCTTCGTATAGAATAGAAGGTATCCCAATGTAAAGAGTACTTTCATTATAAGACATGACGAGTTTAACTCACTCATGACATAATGAAATCAAAGTGAAATTGAGGAGAACGCAATGAAAAAAGAAAATGTTGTTTCCATTGAAGATCGTATTCCTAAACTAAAACAACACCGAAAAAAGAAAGCAAACCGCAGGCTTCTGTTTTTACTTTCTTTATTCTTTCTGATGATATTGTCGGTTGTATACTTTCAATCGCCCTTGAGTCATGTAAACACAGTGTCCGTTCATGGGAATGAACTTATATCAAATAAGACGGTTCTTCAAAAAAGTGGAATTGACAAAGGTATGAATGTATGGAGTGTAAGCAAAGCGGAAACGGTCGAGCAATTAAAGAAGCTTCCAGAAGTAAAGGATGCGAAAGTGGAATTATCCTTTCCGAATTCATTCGAAATAACCGTTCAAGAATATGATAAAAAAGCGTATCTCTCAAAGGGGAATAAATTTTTTGTCATTTTGGAAAATGGGAAGGTCCTGGATAAAGGGACCGGATCAATTCCTGTGGATGCACCTTTATTGAGGGGATTCGAAGAGGATAAGGTCCTGGCCAAAATGGTGAACGAATTAGGGGAACTTCCGAAAGAAGTGCAGCATCTCATCTCGGAGATCAACCTCGTTCCCAAGAAAACAGACCAATATCACTTGACTCTATTTATGAATGATGGGTTCGAAGTGAGTGCGACCATCCGTAGCTTCTCAGAAAAGATGGTGCATTATCCTTCGATCGTCAGCCAATTAGATCCTGCAGTAAAAGGGGTCATTGACTTAGAGGTAGGTTCTTATTTCAGAGCATACGAAACGGAAGGTGAACAAACGAATGAAGAGGATGAAGGTGAGAGGTAAGCACGTGGTCCTCTCTCTTGTATGTCTGGTTTTGGGTTTCATCCTTGCTTTTTCATTCAGTCTGGCAAACACAGAACAAAAAGAGCTCGGGAGCCGGACAAATGGTCAATGGAAACAGGAAGAAACATTAAGAGATCAAATCCTCGAGTACCAGCAGAAGAATAATCGTCTGCAGGAAAAACTTTATGAGAAACAGGAGAAGGTCGGCAATATGGAGAAGGAATTCTCCAAAGAGAAGCAAATTTATTTCAACCTGGCAGAGGATGCTGAGAAGTACCGTATGTACTTAGGTAAAACGAAAGTGAAGGGGCCGGGGGTAACGGTCACCTTGTCCGATGCGAAATATGACCCGGAGGAAGAAAACGCAAATAATTATATTGTCCATGAACACCATGTCTTTAAGGTGATTAATGAATTATATATAGCGGGTGCCTCTGCGGTTGCCATCAACGGACAAAGACTTAAGCATGATTCATACATACTGTGTAACGGTCCGGTCATCCAGATTGATGGCATCGAGTACCCTGCCCCGTTCAAAATTACGGCAATCGGAGATCCGGAAGTGTTGTCCTCCGCCATGAATATCACAGGCGGAGTGAAGGATCAGTTGGTGAATGAAAATATCATATTTGAGATGAAAAAAGAAAATTCGGTCATCCTCGAACCCACCATTGGCGAATCATGAGCCGGCTCCCATTGAAGTAAACGGTACGGGCGTGGGTCAGGTCCCGAAAGTAAGGTGCAATAAATGGACAACAAACTTAAAATCAGCTTTACCGTCATAACGGTCATCATCGGGTTTATGATTGCCATTCAGTTCCAGACTGTCAAAGAGCCAGTTGTCCGGGATACCAGAGATATCTGGGAACTGAGGGAAGCGCTTCTGAAAGAAAAGGAAGTCAACTCTAACCTTTTATCAGAAACTCGTTCTGTAGAAGCGAAGTTGGAACAGTATAAGACCGAACAGCAATCAAGCCCAGAGCAGGCATTAAAGCAAACGTTAGAGGAATTGAAGACTGAAATGGGGCTGACAGAAAAAACGGGTCCGGGTCTTATCCTGACGATCGAGCCTTCAATGGAGGAAATCCTCCTGGGTGAAAAAGTTCAAAATGTCTCCCCGGAACTTTTGGAGAGGCTTGTAAATGAACTCAATCAGTATGATGCAGTCGATATCGCGATTGACGGCCATCGACTAATCAATACCTCAGTTATCCGGGATATTAATGGAGAAACGAAGGTGGACGGTAATTCAATTAAAAAAATACCGTTTGAAGTGAGGGTGTTGACCAAGGATGTAAATGCAGCCAAGGACCTGTATAACCGCATGCAGGTTTCAAGATCAGTTGAAGACTTCTTTATTGATAATCTACGGGTCAGCATTTCAAAGCCTTTAGAAAAGCTCACGGTTCCAGAATATAAAGATACAATCCGGATCCGTTTTATGGAACCGGTTAAGGAAAGAGGAGGGAACGAATAATATGTGGCTTCCCGTTTTAGGGTTGCTAGTAGGGGTCGTCCTCGGGCTTCTGACAGATATTAGAATTCCAGAAGAGTATTCAAATTATTTATCGATTGCGGTTCTCGCAGCATTGGATACATTATTTGGCGGTATTCGTGCCCACCTCCAAAATATTTATGATGACAAGGTCTTTGTTTCTGGATTCTTTTTTAATATTTTACTAGCAGCAAGTTTAGCTTTTCTGGGCGTACATCTTGGTGTAGACTTATATTTGGCGGCTGTTTTTGCTTTTGGGGTAAGATTATTCCAAAACATTGCAGTGATTAGAAGAATAATGATTAGCAATTGGTCAAATAATCAAGAAAAAAGAGAAAAAAATTAGAATTTTAAAAGGGAATCGTTTTTGTTACGACGAATATCATATTAAGATATACTTAGAATAATATTTTTCTAGGATTGTTGTTCCAAATAAACATTCTTTAAGGAGGTGCCATAGAGTGAACAGCAATGAAATTTACGTTAGCCTAGACATCGGTACATCCACAGTGAAAGTAATCATTGGTGAAATGACAAATGATTCCTTAAACATAATCGGTGTAGGAAATGTGAACTCAGAAGGAATCAGAAAAGGTTCCATCGTAGATATAGACGAAACTGTTCATACAATCAAGAAGGCAGTTGAACAAGCTGAAAGGATGGTCGGTTTATCTATAAGCCAGGTCATCGTAGGTATAACAGGTAACCATGTGTCACTTCAATCCTGTCATGGTGTGGTGGCAGTCTCGAGTGATAACAGGGAGATCGGCGATGAAGACGTTCTAAGAGTGATGGATGCAGCACAGGTTGTATCGATTCCTCCAGAAAGGGAAATCATCAATGTAATCCCAAGACAGTTCATCGTTGATGGATTGGATGAGATTACAGATCCCCGGGGTATGATCGGTGTTCGACTTGAAATGGAAGGCACCATCATTACGGGATCTAAGACGATTTTACATAATACTCTCCGTTGTGTAGAAAAAGCCGGCCTTGAAATTGTCGATATCGTCCTTCAGCCCTTAGCCGCAGGTACGGTTGCTTTATCAAAGGATGAAAAGAACCTTGGAGCTGCCTTGATCGATATAGGTGGCGGTTCTACGACGATAGCCGTTTTCGAACAGGGACACCTTAAGGCAACAACCGTGCTACCCGTTGGCGGGGAGCATATCACGAAGGATTTGTCGATCGGATTACGGACATCAACGGACGACGCAGAGAAAATCAAAACAAAATATGGACATGCATTCTATGACCATGCGTCTGAAGATGAAGTGTTCAGCGTGCCAATTATTGGCAGTGATCAACATCAGCAATTTAATCAATTAGAAATTTCTGATATCATAGAAGCAAGGCTTGAAGAGATTCTTGACCTCATCAGCCATGAACTGAAACGATTGGGAATCAGGGACCTGCCAGGTGGATATGTTCTAACTGGTGGTGTAGCAAATCTTCCAGGTGTGTTAGAATTAGCACAAATCGTTTTCCAAAATCGTGTACGTGTGGCAATTCCTGATTATATTGGTGTACGGGAACCACAGTATACAACAGCAGTTGGATTGATTAAATACGCTCAAAAGAATGCTAGATTGCAAGGAAGATCTGTAAGCGCGGAACCAGTGCCTGTAGAGGCTGCTGAGAAGCGTCAATCAAAACCTGTGAATAAAAAGCCGAAGCCTGCAAAGGTAAAAGAAGAAGAACATGAAGATGAAAAGGCCATGTCAAAAGTGAAAAAGTTCTTTGGATACTTCTTTGAATAAATAAAGGAATCCATAGATTCGACGAGTTAGGAGGATTTGTCATGTTGGAGTTTGATACAAATTTAGATTCATTAGCGACAATAAAAGTTATTGGTGTCGGTGGCGGAGGAAACAACGCCGTAAACCGCATGATCGAGCACGGCGTACAAGGTGTTGAATTTATCGCAGTCAACACGGATGCACAGGCTTTGAATCTATCAAAAGCTGAGATAAAGATGCAAATCGGTGGCAAATTAACCAGGGGATTAGGAGCAGGTGCGAATCCTGAAGTAGGTAAAAAAGCCGCTGAAGAGAGTAAAGAACAGATTGAAGAGGCACTTAGAGGAGCAGATATGGTCTTTGTCACTGCCGGAATGGGTGGAGGAACCGGTACTGGTGCAGCTCCGGTCATTGCTCAAATTGCCCGCGAAATCGGCGCATTGACGGTAGGTGTCGTGACGCGCCCGTTTACATTTGAAGGCAGAAAGCGTTCAAATCAGGCAAGCGGTGGCATCGCAGCTATGAAAGAAGGCGTGGACACCCTTATTGTCATTCCAAACGATCGCCTTCTGGAAATCGTAGATAAGAGTACTCCGATGCTTGAAGCTTTCCGTGAAGCCGATAATGTCCTGCGTCAAGGTGTACAAGGTATATCGGATCTTATCGCTACACCTGGTCTGATCAACCTGGACTTTGCAGATGTTAAGACGATCATGTCTAACAAAGGTTCAGCCCTAATGGGCATCGGTGCAGCATCTGGAGAGAACCGTGCAACTGAAGCAGCGAAAAAGGCAGTTTCAAGTCCTTTGCTTGAGACATCCATCGATGGAGCTCAGGGCGTCCTGATGAACATCACTGGTGGGACTTCATTAAGCCTTTACGAAGTTCAGGAAGCTGCTGATATTGTAGCTTCTGCATCAGATCAAGAAGTAAATATGATCTTCGGTTCTGTCATCAACGAAGAATTAAAAGATGATATCGTCGTTACCGTCATTGCAACCGGGTTCAATGAAGAGGTCATTCAACCTCCGAAACAGACCCGACCAACGTTCGGTGGGATGAAACCAAATCCAAGTACCAACCCAAGCCAATCGGTGAAACGGGAACAGCCTAAACGTGAAGAGCAGCCTCAACAGCAAGAGCCTGTGAGAACATCTTCAAATCAAGGTGCGGAAGAAACTTTGGACATTCCAACCTTCCTTCGCAATAGAAACCGTCGTCGTTAATAATGGAATAAAAATGAGAATCCCCCAAGGCTTCATGCCTTGGGGGATTCTTATTTTTATAGGATTTTCTTTTCCCTGGACTAAAAATGCATTCCGAAAAACTATATTTTGGTGGTGTTTATGGCATCCATATTTAATGACATTTTTCGTTCATATCTCCGAAAACTTTTCCGTGGGAGCATACAAAAAATGACAACCTTTAAAAAGGATGTACGATATACTTCTCATAAGTCATTCCGGTCTTTAACGGAATCGAATTGTGAGGTGTTAAAAGGAGGGGAGAGATTGACTTTATATTTGGATGTCATTTGGTTGTTAAATCTGTTAGTAGACTTTTTCTTATTATGGTTAACAGGAATCATTTTAAAGAGACAATACGCCCTCTGGAGAATAGGTATCGGAAGTCTGATAGGCTCTGTCATTATTCTCCTCGCTTTTTCACCATTTGCTTACTTTGCAGGAAACCCCTTAGTCAAGTTATTATTCTCCGTCGTCATGGTGTATTCAGCTTTTGGCTATAGAAGATTGCGCTATTATATATCAAATCTTCTTATGTTTTATTTCGTCACCTTTTTTATGGGTGGAATATTAATTGGGGCTCATTATTTTATCAGCTTCGATCCAAGCAGGGAATCATCCATGCTGCTTGCAAGCATTCGCGGATTTGGTGACCCGATAAGCTGGGTATTTGTGATGCTCGCCCTGCCTCTTGCCTGGTACTTTTCGAAAGGGAGAATGGATAGTATCGAGCATGTGAAGCTCCAATATGATCAGCTCCTGAAAGTCAGCATTCAGATTGGTGATTTCCATTGTACTGTAAGCGGTCTTGTGGACAGTGGGAATCAACTTCAGGATCCCATTTCAAAAAGTCCGGTCATGATTCTATCCATTGCTGAAATCGAGGGTGAGATTCCCGATGAAATGAAGGCACTTTGCCATGATGTGGATGAAATTTTTTCGGGTGGGAAAGAGATCGATACCCGCTGGTCTGACAGAATGCGTATCGTTCCAGCACAATCGGTAGGAAGAAACAGTCAGCTTCTAGCCGCGATAAAGCCTGATTCATTAGTACTCAGTGATCATGAAGCGGAATGGACCATACCAAATGGGTTAGTCGCCTTTAGAGAAGAACCCTTATCGGCAGATGGGAGTTTCGGGGCGATCGTCCATCCGAAAATGGCTTCAAGAAAACCGGTGCTTAACGTTTCGTGAATCAATTATTACTACTATACTCACAATTTAAAGAAATAGAAGGGGGAGCAACAATGAAAAAATTCAAATTCAAATTTTTGTATTATTGGTACAAACTGTTAATCAAGCTGGGTCTGAAGACAGATGAAATTTACTACATAGGTGGTAGTGAAGCCCTCCCTCCACCGTTGACAAAGGAAGAGGAAGAAGTCCTGCTCAACAAATTGCCTAAAGGTGACAAGGCAGCACGATCCTTATTGATAGAACGTAATTTACGACTGGTAGTATATATAGCCCGGAAGTTTGAAAACACAGGCATCAATATAGAAGATTTGATCAGTATCGGCACCATCGGCCTTATTAAAGCAGTCAATACCTTCAATCCCGAGAAAAAAATCAAGTTGGCGACCTATGCTTCAAGGTGTATAGAGAACGAAATTCTTATGTACTTAAGAAGAAACAACAAAATTCGCTCGGAAGTCTCATTTGACGAACCCCTTAATATCGATTGGGATGGAAATGAATTGCTGTTATCGGATGTTCTCGGGACGGATGAAGACATCATTACAAAAGATCTTGAGGCAACAGTGGATAAAAAATTACTCTTTAATGCCCTTCATCAGCTAACTGACCGTGAGAAACAAATTATGGAGCTTCGCTTTGGATTGATGGGGGAAGAGGAAAAAACCCAGAAAGACGTAGCTGATATGCTTGGGATTTCACAGTCCTATATTTCCCGATTGGAAAAAAGGATTATCAAACGATTGAAGAAGGAATTCAATAAAATGGTATGACATTAAAAAGCTGACTTTTTCAATTGAAAAGGTCAGCTTTTTAATGTGGCCAGGAATTAAAAAAAATTTTAGCTTTTTGAATCAGGTATTGTAAGGGATTTGGACCTTTCCCGCCCCTCTATGTCAGAATGAAATGCATATTTTTCCTCTTCAAGGAAATACTGAATTTTGTACAGCAGCTCCTACAAGGAGGGGAAAGAATGACACGTAATAAAGTCGAGATTTGTGGTGTGGATACGTCCAAATTGCCAGTGCTCAAAAATGATGAAATGAGAATTTTATTCAAGGAAATGCAAGCGGGTGATATCACCGCGAGAGAAAAACTGGTCAACGGAAATTTACGCCTCGTCTTAAGTGTAATTCAACGCTTTAATAACCGTGGTGAGTATGTTGATGATTTATTTCAAGTAGGGTGTATCGGATTAATGAAATCCATCGATAATTTTGATTTGGGTCAAAACGTTCGATTCTCTACATACGCGGTTCCGATGATCATTGGGGAAATCCGTCGATATTTGAGAGACAATAACCCGATAAGGGTGTCCCGTTCACTACGGGATATTGCGTACAAAGCTCTGCAAGTAAGGGAGAAATTAATGGGGGAGACATCCAAGGAGCCGACTGCAGAAGAAATTGCCAAAGTTCTTGATGTATCTCACGAAGAAATCGTATTTGCACTGGATGCCATACAAGATCCCGTTTCGCTGTTTGAACCCATCTATAATGATGGAGGAGACCCAATATTCGTTATGGATCAACTGAGCGACGAAAAGAACCGCGATTTCCACTGGATCGAAGAAATTGCCCTTCAAGAAGGAATGAGACGATTGAATGATCGTGAGAAACTCATTATCAGCAAACGCTTCTTTCAAGGAAAAACCCAAATGGAAGTCGCAGAAGAAATCGGAATCTCCCAAGCACAAGTATCACGACTAGAAAAAGCAGCAATCAAACAAATGAACAAAAATATTCAATAAGAAACGAAAAGCGGAGGCGGCTCGATCAGCCCCGACAAGCACAACAGGAAAATCCCAAAAGGCGCCCTTTGCCTTATGGGATTTTTCAGTTGTGACCTCGAGGGGCTAGCCGCCGCAGCTGGACAAACGAAAAGCGGAAGGGCTTTGCCCAGAGGCGACAAGCATAAGGCGAACCATCCGGAAAGGCGTACTTTGCCTTTTTGGATGGTTTGACTTATGACCTCGAGCCTCTAAGCCCTGTAGCTGGACAGAGAAAAGTGGAGGCGGCTCGTTCAGCCCCGACAAGCATAGAAAAAAGGCAGATTTCCCTCGGGAAGGTCTGCCTTTTTTCTATGCTGCATACAATGATAATATCCACTTTTAAAAGGTAAAGAGTATGCCTATATGCATTTAAAATGATGAACCGATCAGAAATCAACATGAAAAGAGGGTGAAGAAGTATGGTGCGAATATCAGAATTCCAGGTGAAGGATGTTGTCAGTATTTCAGACGGGCGGAAATTGGGGAATATCGGTGACATTGAGATCAATCTGGATACTGGAAGAATCGAGGCAATTGTGATCGGGAGCGGAGGGAAAATATTAGGTTTTTTTGGCAAGGAAGAAGATATCGTGATCCCATGGAGCAGTATCGTAAAGATAGGGGAAGACGTGATTCTGGTCAGATATAAAGACAACCATTACATTCAAGGACAGCTTCAGGAACCGAAACAATCCCCCGACACATGACGAATCTCAATGGACTATGGTACACTAAATAAAAAACGAGGGAGATTCACCGTGTCGAAAGAGCCTTTTATAACAGAGACAAACTCATATTACTCCATTGGAAAATGGACGAAAGAAAACCCGGAACTGGTCGCGGGCATAACCACAAATCGTGGCGGAATAAGTGAAGGACCTTTTCATTCATTCAATATGGGCCTTCATGTAGGAGATAAGGAAGCATCAGTCATTCATAACCGCAAACTTTTGGCATCCAGCCTGAATATGCCTTTTGACAGCTTTGTGGCTGCTGAACAGACACATGGGAAGAATATCTCTTTTGTGAACTCTGAAGACAGAGGGAAAGGTGCAGAGAACTATCATAACAGCATTAAAGATACCGACGGATTCTTGACAGGGGAAAGGAACCTCCTGTTAACGATGTGTTATGCAGATTGTGTCCCTCTTTATTTCCTCGACAGGGCGACTGGCACAATCGGTCTGGCACATGCCGGATGGAAGGGGACGGTCCTTGAAATAGGGCCGAAAATGGTCGGTAAGTTTGTCGGGAGAAGTTCCTCCATATCTTCATTAGAAGTGGTTATAGGACCTTCCATATGTAAAGATTGCTATATTGTGGATGATTATGTGATTGATAAAGTGAAAAAAACACTAGAAGATGAAAACAACTTACCCTATAATTTAAAGGAAGAGGGACAGTACAATCTTGATCTGAAGAAGTTAAATCAACAGCTCTTGATTCAGTCCGGCTTACACTCTGATCAAATTCATACTTCCAGTTTTTGTTCGTCCTGTCACGATGAATTTTTCTCTTATAGAAGAGATGGTGGAGAAACGGGAAGAATAATGAGTTTTATTGGCTGGAAGGAGAAATAAGATGAAGGTATCTGAAAATATCCAACACATCAATGAAAACATCCAACGTGCCTGTGAACGCAGTGGAAGAAGGACAGAAGACGTAAATGTTGTCGCGGTCACGAAATACGTATCCATCGACCGCGCGGAAGAGGCAGTTGAAGCAGGACTTTTTCACTTAGGGGAAAACCGGGATGAGGGGCTTATCTCCAAGTGGGATGTTTTACGGGACAAGGCCCGATGGCATTTCATTGGTTCCCTGCAATCAAGAAAGGTTAAAAACATCATTGATAAAGTATCATACATACACTCCCTGGATCGTCTGTCATTAGCGAAAGAAATTCATAAAAGAGCGGATGAGCCTGTGTCTTGTTTCGTTCAAGTGAATGTTTCCGGAGAAGGATCCAAACATGGAATTTCTCCTGATGAAGTGAAGGAATTTGTCGGCAGTTTAAAAGACTTATCCAATATTAAAGTCGTAGGATTGATGACGATGGCACCCCATACGGATGATGAAGCTTTCTTAAGGACTTGTTTCAGGCAGCTGAAAACCATTCAGGAAGAAACCCGTTCACTTAATCTTCCATATGCCCCATGTACGGAATTATCCATGGGAATGAGCAACGATTATGTGATAGCAATTGAAGAGGGTGCCACATTTATTCGTATTGGAACTGCATTAGTTGGAAATGACTGAGAGGGGATGAATACAAATGGGTATTAAGTCAAAGTTTAAAACGTTCTTTTTGCTGGACGAAGATGAATACGAATACGAAGAAGAGAAGTATGAAGAAGAATACGAGGAGAAAAAGCCCATGAAGTCACAGCTTTCAAATTCAAAACAAAATGTTGTGAGCCTTCAGAGTGTCCAGAAATCTTCTAAGATGATTCTTGTAGAACCTAGAGTATATGCAGAGGCTCAGGAAATTGCAGACCATCTAAAGAATCGGCGCTCAGTCCTTGTAAACCTGCAGAGGATACAACATGATCAGGCGAAGCGTATTGTCGACTTTCTCAGCGGGACGGTGTATGCAATCGGTGGCGACATTCAACGTGTAGGCGATAATATTTTTCTGTGCACACCTGACAATGTTGAAGTGAGCGGAAATATTTCTGAGTTCTTAAAAGAGGAAGATTTATCAGACTCGAGGTGGTAATGTAAATTATGGTAATGCTTTATGAAATTTTGTCTAAACTAATTCAAATATACTCCTGGGCGTTAATCATTTATATTTTAATGTCCTGGTTCCCGAATGCCAAAGAGACGTCGATCGGACAGTTCCTTGCAAGGATATGCGAACCGTATTTAGAACCATTCAGACGTTTTGTCCCATCGATCGGAATGATTGATATTTCACCGATTGTGGCATTCATTGTGCTGAATCTGGCCCAATCCGGGTTGTACCAAATATTTAGATGGCTTATTTAATCGGTACTATGATAAGGATAGATGCCTAAAAAGGACTGAAACCGGTCAAACAGTTTCGGTCCTTTTATTTTGGGTAAACCACATAGGGGGTGAAAGTATGTCTTCGATCTATCAACATTTCAGGCCGGATGAAAAGGAGTTCGTAGATGCTGTACTTGAGTGGAAGCAGACAGTGGAAGATCAATATACAGCGAAAAGAACGGACTTTTTGGACCCGAGACAGCAGCATATTGTCGAGTCTATCATTGGTCATAACGATGAAATCATCCTATCTTTTTATCCTGAAAACTCGGAAAGGAAACGAGCTTTATTGTATCCCCCTTATTTTCAGCCAGGGGAAGAAGATTTTGGAATAAGGTTATTTGAAATACAGTATGCTTCGAAGTTTGTTACAATAGAACATAGACAGGTATTAGGGACCTTGATGTCACTTGGGTTGAAAAGGGATAAGTTCGGGGATATCCTGACCGGGGAGGATACCATTCAGCTGATGCTTGCAGATGAAATTTCGGATTATGTCCTTATGGAACTGACCCAAATAGGGAAAGCAAAGATTTCCTTAAACGACATTCCGCTGGAAGAACGAATGGAAAGGCAGGAAGAATGGCAGGAAAAAATGACGACCGTCAGTTCTTTGAGGCTGGACGTCGTAATTGCAGCTATCTATAATGATTCCCGCCAAAAGGCTCAAACCTTGATCAAAAGCGGGCAAGTCAAAGTAAATTGGAAAGCGGTTGAAAACCCCTCTTTTGAAGTCGAAACTTCCGATGTTCTCTCCGCCAGAGGGTACGGAAGAAGTAAGTTACTGTCCATTGAAGGAAGAACAAAACGGGATAAATGGCGAATCTCTGTGGGAATTCTGAAATAATTTAAGAAAAATAAAGGAATTCTCCCACATACTGTCGAAATTTTAGTTATAATAAATATGTAATTCACCAAGTACTGGAGGTGGCTCCCATGCCTTTAACGCCATTAGACATACATAATAAAGAATTTAGTCGTGGCTTTCGCGGTTATGATGAGGATGAGGTTAACGAATTTTTAGATCAGATTATTAAAGATTACGAAATTCTGATCCGTGAGAAGAAAGAAACAGAAGAACGTTTAAACTCATTGAATGAACGTTTAGGTCATTTTACAAGCATCGAGGAAACGTTAAACAAGTCAATCGTCATTGCTCAAGAAGCAGGGGAAGAAGTCAAGCGGAATGCAATGAAAGAATCAAAGCTGATCATTAAGGAAGCCGAGAAGAATGCCGATCGCATCGTTAATGAATCACTGTCCAAAGCCCGTAAGATTGCCATTGAGATAGAAGAACTCAAGAAACAGTCGAAGGTGTTCCGTACTCGTTTCAAAATGTTGATCGAAGCGCAGCTAGATCTTCTCGATACAAATGACTGGGATCAGTTAATGGAATTTGATTTGGACGCAACGGATTTAAAAACTTTAAAAGAAGAAGAGACATTGTCTTGACGAAAAGAGCAATACTTTCATATAATTGAACAACAATCTTAATTGTATTAATAAGCTAAGACAGGGACAGTACGTACTAATAATGAATCCTTTCTAGCGAGTCGGGGACGGTGTGAGCCCGACAAGGAAAGAAGCGCGGAAGATCACCCTCGAGCCCTGCTCATGAAATTCCTCCCCGAAGAGTAATGAGTGGCGATTTATTCACGTTACGAATCAACAAGTGAAGACTCTTTTCGGTCTTTATGAGGGTGGTACCGCGGGAAAGGCTTTCTCGTCCCTATTCAGGGATGAGAAAGCTTTTTTTATTTTTAAAAAAAGGAAAGTTCACCCTGCCTGATTAAGAAGTAAAGGATATAGAAATGATGGCAATTAAGAGAAACGATTAGGAGGATGATTTCATGGAATATAAAGATACATTACTGATGCCGAAAACGGAATTCCCGATGAGAGGGAACTTACCTAAGCGAGAACCGGATACACAGAAAAAGTGGGAAGAGATGGACATCTATCATAAGGTACAGGAAAGAACGAGTGATCGTCCTTTATTCGTCCTTCACGATGGGCCTCCATATGCCAATGGGAATATCCATATGGGTCACGCATTGAATAAGATCCTGAAAGACTTTATCGTACGCTATAAATCCATGAGCGGTTATCATGCCCCTTATGTTCCAGGTTGGGACACTCACGGTTTGCCGATTGAGCAGGCGTTAACGAATAAAGGCGTGAAGCGTAAAGAAATGACAATCGCGGAGTTCCGTAAATTATGTGAAGAATATGCTTATGAGCAAGTGGATAATCAACGTAAGCAATTTAAGCAATTAGGTGTACGTGGCGATTGGGAAAACCCGTACATCACATTAAAACCTGAATATGAAGCACAGCAAATCAAAGTTTTCGGTGATATGGCGAAAAAAGGTTATATCTATAAAGGGAAAAAGCCGGTCTATTGGTCACCATCAAGTGAATCAGCCCTTGCAGAAGCAGAAATCGAGTATCAGGATAAGCGTTCCCCATCCATTTATGTCGGGTTTGCCGTTACAGAGGGTAAGGGTGTCCTTGAAGAAGGAACCCAACTCGTAATCTGGACGACGACACCTTGGACAATTCCTGCGAACCTTGGGATTGCCGTACATGCAGACTTGAACTATGTTGTAGTAAATGTGAAGGAAAACAACTATGTCGTAGCCGAAGATTTGCTTGAAGATGTCGCAGAGAATCTTGAATGGGAAAACCCTTCTGTAGTTAATAAGGTCAAAGGAGCAGAACTCGAACATATCGTGGCTAAACATCCCCTGTACGATCGTGACTCCCTTGTAGTCCTTGGTGAGCATGTTACGACTGATTCAGGTACTGGCTGTGTCCATACAGCTCCAGGGCACGGGGAGGATGACTTCCTTGTAGGGAAGAAATACGGACTGGATGTTTTATGTCCGGTGGATGATAAAGGGGTTATGACTTCAGAAGCTCCCGGATTTGAAGGTTTATTCTATGATAAGGCAAATAAACCAATCACAGAAAAGCTTCAGGAAGCTGGGGCATTACTGAAATTAAACTTCATCACTCACTCTTACCCACATGACTGGCGCACGAAAAAGCCGGTTATTTTTAGAGCGACGGCACAATGGTTTGCATCCATAGATAAATTCCGCAAAGAATTACTTCAAGCGGTAAATGATACGAAATGGGTTCCTGCATGGGGAGAAACACGTCTATACAATATGGTCAGAGACCGTGGAGACTGGTGTATTTCCCGTCAGCGTGCATGGGGAGTGCCGATCCCAGTATTCTATGCTGAAAATGGTCAGGAGATCATTACAGATGAGACGATCGATCATGTGTCTAAGCTTTTCCGTGATCATGGATCAAACATTTGGTTTGAGAAAGAAGCAAAAGACCTTTTACCTGAAGGATTTACTCACGAAGCTAGTCCGAATGGAAAATTCACGAAAGAACAGGACATCATGGACGTATGGTTCGATTCAGGATCTTCCCATCAGGCTGTTCTTGAGGAAAGAGATGACTTGCAGCGACCTGCAGATCTTTATTTGGAAGGATCCGACCAGTATCGCGGTTGGTTCAACTCATCATTGACGACAGGTGTAGCCGTAACGGGTAAAGCTCCATACAAAGGCGTGTTAAGTCACGGATTCGCTCTTGATGGAGACGGAAGAAAGATGAGTAAATCATTAGGGAACGTCGTTGTCCCCGAAAAGGTAATGAAACAGCTTGGAGCCGATATCCTTCGTCTTTGGGTAGCGTCTGTTGATTATCAGGCAGATGTTCGGGTTTCTGATCCAATCTTGAAGCAGGTGGCTGAAGTCTATCGGAAGATCCGTAACACCTATCGTTTCTTATTAGGGAACCTTTCTGACTTTAACCCTGAAACAGATGCGGTATCCTTTGATGGATTAAGAGAAGTAGATCAATTTATGCTCGTGAAGCTGAATGATCTTGTGAAGAATGTGAAAAATTCGTACGATAAATATGAATTCGCAAGCATCTATCATGCGGTCAATAACTTCTGTACATTGGATTTAAGTTCATTCTACCTGGATTTTGCAAAGGATGTTCTATATATCGAGTCAGAAAATCATTATGAGCGCAGAGCGATTCAGACGGTATTGTATGAAAGCCTGGTTGCCCTTACAAAACTGATGTCCCCAATCCTTTCCCATACAGCAGATGAGGTTTGGGCATATATCCCGGGTGCAGAGGGCGAAAGTGTTCAGCTAACCGATATGCCTGAAGTACAACAACTCGCAAATGCGGATGAATTGAAGGGAAAATGGAACACATTCTTAGAATTAAGGGATGATGTTCTAAAAGCACTTGAGGAAGCCCGTAATCAGAAGGTGATCGGTAAGTCATTAACGGCTAAAGTGACCCTATTTGTAAATGATGAAACGAAAGGCTTACTCGATTCCATCAAAGAGGACTTAAAACAGCTGTTCATCGTATCAGCCTTTGAAATCGGCGGAGCGGTGAACGAAGCTCCGGAGCATGCGTTAAGCCTGGGTGAAAACAACATCGTCGTCGAAAAAGCTGAAGGTGAAACATGTGACCGCTGTTGGATTGTTACAACAACAGTAGGAGAGGATAAAGATCATCCAACACTTTGCACACGCTGTGCAGCTGTTGTGAAAGAAAGTTATTCTCATTTGGCTTAGTGTAAATATGTAGAGGTGACCTGTCATTTGGCAGGTCCCTTTTTTGACTAAAGTGTTTCTAATTCCATAATTGCTATATCTTGCAACACAATATTCAGGGTCATTTCCCCCATACTATAAATGGAGGGATCAAGATGACATATGACCGATACACATCCATTGTAGAAGAGCTGAAACAATCCTTGAAAGAGCTTGAAGCAAGTCAATCTCAACATCCTTTAATCCAGCAGTATATAAATGAAGAAATCACCGAGGTAAAACAGGCACTGAGTCGTGTCCGGGATAATCAATACGGATATTGTGAATTGAGTGGGCAAGAGATCCCATTTGATTACATGTTGATGAACCCAACCTGTACGACAATCGAAGATGCATTCGAATGGAGAAGGTTTGGGAAGATTTCATCATATTCTTAGATTTCACTCGCGTTTCCTTCGTTCTTCTCCAGTTTAAGTGTCTTTATTTCCCCTTTTATGCTAAAATGCAAAGGTAATCATTTAAAGATGTTCGGAGGTTGCCTTTGTGTATTATTATTTAGTGGCTTTGGTTGTTATTGGACTGGATCAATTAACAAAATGGTTGGTTGTAAGAAGAATGACCGAGGGAGAAAGCATTTCGATCATAGATAATGTCTTTTATCTTACTTCTCATCGGAATCAAGGTGCAGCATGGGGAATACTCCAAGGACAAATGTGGTTTTTTTACATTATTACATTAATAGTGATTGTAGGTATCGTGTATTATATGCAAGTCCATGCAAAAGGGCATTCATTGTTTAGTCTGAGTCTTGCTTTCATGCTAGGCGGAGCAATTGGAAACTTTATTGACCGTGTCTTCAGAAAAGAAGTGGTCGATTTCTTAAATACATACATCTTTTCCTATGATTTCCCGATTTTTAATATTGCCGATGCAGCATTAACCATTGGAGTAGCACTGTTACTGATTTATATGTATTTAGACGAACGAAAAGCAAAGAAGGAGAACAAAAATGGAAGTAATTCAGCACAACATACTTGAGGAAAGCCAGGGAGAACGAATCGATAAGGTCGTAAGTCAATTGAATAAGGATTGGTCCCGTTCCCAGGTTCAACAATGGATTAAAGAAGGTCATATTAAAGTAAATGAAGAAGCGGTCAAGCCTAACTTTAAGTGTCCGTTGAATGCAGTCATCACTGTATCGATTCCGGAACCGGAAGAATTAGATGTAGAACCGGAAGACCTTAACCTTGATATCGCCTATGAAGACGGGGATGTCATCGTCGTAAATAAGCCGAAAGGGATGGTCGTCCACCCCGCACCGGGGCATTATTCAGGAACAATGGTGAACGGATTGATGCATCACTGTAAGGACCTGTCAGGCATCAATGGCGTTTTGCGACCAGGGATTGTCCACCGTATTGATAAGGATACATCGGGATTGCTGATGGTAGCGAAAAATGACATGGCACACGAGCATCTGGTAAATCAGCTGGTGGCAAAGTCCGTTACAAGAAAATATACAGCCATCGTACATGGCCTGATCCCCCACGAATACGGGACGATCGATGCCCCGATCGGCAGGGATCCTAAAGACCGCCAAAGTATGGCTGTCGTGGATAATGGCAAACAAGCGGTCACGCATTTCAAAGTGTTGGACCGGTATAAAGATTTCACACTCGTTGAATGTGAATTAGAGACAGGAAGAACCCATCAAATCCGTGTCCATATGAAATATATCGGCTTTCCGCTGGCGGGTGATCCGAAATATGGCCCGCGAAAGACGTTGAGCATTGAAGGACAGGCCCTTCATGCCGGAGTGCTTGGGTTTGTTCATCCAAGAACCGAAGAGTATATGGAGTTTCATGCGGAGTTACCCGAAGAATTTTCGAAATTGGTTAAGCATCTTGAAAATAACCGTTGACAAATTTCGACCAGACCTTTATGATGATATTAATTGAATAAGTAACCTTTAATACGGTCCCGTGAGGCTGAGAAGGAGCAGTGTACGACCAAAATTCTTTGGCGTGCAATACGATCATAACGATAAGTGTGCCCTCTCATCTCTACGGTGAGAGGGATTTTTTATTTAAATAATAATTAAAACGAGGTGGCGAATATGACAAAGAAAGCAACGGTACTGGATCAACCCGCCATTCGAAGAGCGCTCACACGGATCGCCCATGAAATCATCGAACGAAACAAAGGAATTGAAGATTGCGTCCTTGTTGGAATCAAAACAAGGGGCATTTATATCGCCAATCGATTAGCCGAGCGGATCCATGCGATTGAAGGGGAAGAAATTCCGGTCGGAGAAATAGACATCACCCTATACCGTGATGATTTAACGACGAAGACAGAGGATCACGAACCGGAAGTGAAGGGTTCTGACCTTCCGGTTGATATTACAAACAAGAAAGTCATTTTGGTGGATGATGTCTTATTCACCGGAAGAACGGTCCGGGCGGGATTGGATGCCTTAATGGATCTCGGCAGGCCAAGTCAGATTCAACTGGCTGTACTGGTCGACCGTGGACATAGGGAATTACCGATACGGGCAGACTTCGTCGGGAAGAATATTCCGACATCAAGCTCTGAAAAAATCATGGTCGCATTATCAGAAGTCGATCAGGAAGACATCGTTGCCATACACGAAAAAGAATAATGGAAGTCCTTTTAATAGCGGTCCAGAGAGGCTGACAAAGGATGGGAATGAAGGTAGAATCAGGCCTTCTTGTACCCTCTTTGTGCCCTCTTTACAAAGAGGGTTTTTTAATGGGTAAAAATGGGTATTGGAGGAGAAAACAAACATGAATCAAAATCAACAAGTCGTTTTAGACGTAGAAGAAGTACCTAATATAGGAAAATGGATTACATTTAGCATACAACATTTATTCGCCATGTTCGGTGCAACAGTGCTGGTTCCATTCCTGGTGGGGTTAAGCCCGGGGGTTGCTTTAATTTCAAGCGGACTCGGAACACTTGCCTATCTCCTGATCACGAAGGGGAGGATCCCTGCTTACCTGGGGTCGTCATTCGCTTTCATCGCACCGATCCTGGCTGCCAAGAGCCTGGGAGGGCCGGAGGCTGCCATGATGGGAAGCTTTCTCGCAGGAATTGTATACGGAATCGTTGCGCTGCTCATATCAAAGCTTGGATTGAAATGGCTGATCAGGATTCTCCCTCCGATTGTGGTAGGGCCCGTTATCATGGTGATTGGATTAGGTCTTGCCGGAACCGCCGTCAATATGGCCATGTATGAAAATCCTGGAGCAGAACAATTGGTTTACAGTAACACGCACTTCATGGTGGCGCTTGCCACATTGGGAATCACGGTCATTTGTTCGATTTACTTCAAAGGATTTCTCGGGATGGTCCCGATTCTCGCTGGTATCATCGGAGGATATGTCATCGCGGTTTTTGCAGGGCTGGTGGATTTTCAACAGGTAATCGATGCTCCCTTCTTCCAGATGCCGGACTTCTTTGTCCCATTTGTAGACTACACACCTAGCTTCTCTTGGGAGATCGTATCCATCATGGTCCCGGTTGCACTGGTGACCCTGGCAGAACATACAGGGGACCAGATGGTATTAAGTAAAGTCGTAGGACGAAATTTCATTGAAAAGCCGGGTCTTCACCGCTCCATCCTGGGGGACGGGGTAGCGACTGTGATCGCCTCCTTCCTGGGTGGACCGCCAAATACAACGTATGGAGAAAACATCGGAGTGCTTGCCATTACACGGGTGTTCAGCGTCTTTGTCATCGGCGGGGCGGCGGTACTTGCCATCATGTTCGGATTTGTCGGCAAGATAACAGCCTTGATCGGCTCGATTCCATCAGCGGTCATGGGTGGGGTATCCATCCTGCTGTTCGGAATCATCGCTTCAAGTGGACTCCGTATGTTAATCGATAACAAAGTAGATTTAGGAAACAAGCGTAATCTAGTCATCTCGAGTGTCATCCTTGTAATCGGAGTAGGAGGGGCATTCGTAAAGGTCAACGAGCAGGTTTCTCTATCGGGAATGGCCCTTGCGGCGATCGTTGGGGTGTTTTTGAACCTTGTCCTGCCGGGCCGGGAAGAAAGCGAAGGGAAGAACAATTTATTCGAAGAAGAAAAAGCTAAGCATGACGTTGCATAAATAGAAACACCTTTTAACATGGTCCAGAGAGTCTAAGAAGGGTGAATTTGAACAAGACATGCGGGATTTTTCCGCACTGTCACAGTTGATACGTTCAAAAACACCCTGTCGGGAAGAAGACAGGGTGTTTTTTTTGAAAGAGAAGAGAGGAAAGGGTTGTCTCATGATGAAGAACTTGTTGACGATGAATGACTTACCAAAAGAAGAAATCATTCAAATACTGGATCAGGCGGAACGTTTTCAAAAAGGGGAAACCTGGGAGTGTGGGACAAAGAAATTCGCTGCCAATCTTTTCTTCGAAGCAAGTACACGTACAAAATGCAGCTTTGAAATGGCGGAAAGAAAACTTGGTCTTGAAGTCATCCCCTTCGAAGCCCAGACGTCAAGCATCCAAAAAGGTGAAAGCTTGTATGATACGGTGAAAACATTAGAGAGCATAGGAGTCGATACGGTCGTCATCCGTCATTCCATTGAACGCTATTTTGATCAACTGGCCCCTCTCAATATGAGTGTGATCAATGGAGGGGATGGGTGTGGAAATCATCCCACTCAATGTCTGTTGGACCTGATGACCATCCGTCAGGAATTTGGCCGATTCGAAGGACTAAAGGTATCCATCATCGGAGATATAGCCCATAGCAGGGTTGCCAGGTCTAATGCGGAAGCCTTGACGAAACTAGGTGCAGAAGTCATTTTTTCAGGACCAAAGGAATGGTTCCCATCAACAGACCGAACGAACTATCTGCCTATAGATGAATGCATAACCGATTCTGATGTCATCATGCTTCTCCGTATCCAGCATGAACGTCACGAGAGTACATCGACCCTGACGAAAGAGGAATACCATGAAAGCTTCGGATTGACAGAATCCAGGAAAGACAGGATGAAATCATCCGGTATCATCCTCCATCCCGCACCTGTCAATCGAGGGGTGGAAATAGCCGACTCGTTGGTTGAATGTAAGCAATCAAGAATCTTTAATCAGATGGAAAATGGAGTATACGTGAGAATGGCCGTTTTAAAAAGAGCACTCGAAATCAACTGACCAGGGGGAATTTGAAATGAATTGGTTAATCCGTAATGCACGAATTGTAACAAAGAATGGTGATCTGGAGACGGTGGATGTAAAGGTGGAAGAAAAGAAAATCATCGAGATCGGTTCAGAGCTGAAAGGGAAAGATCACGAGGAATTTCAAGCAGAAGGGTTAGTGATTTCACCAGGCTTTGTCGATCTCCATGTCCATCTAAGGGAACCGGGCGGAGAACATAAGGAAACCATCGAAACGGGAACGAAATCAGCAGCAAAAGGCGGTTTCACCACCATCGCGGCAATGCCCAATACTAGACCTGTACCTGACTCAGTGGAAAATCTACAGTCCCTTAATCAGAAAATTTCTGACACAGCAGGTGTTCGCGTGTTACCGTATGCTGCCATCACGGAAAGACAAATCGGGAATAAGCTTAATGACTTACCATCATTAAAAGAAAACGGGGCATTTGCATTCACAGACGATGGGGTAGGGGTACAATCAGCGGATATGATGTATCAAGCCATGAAGATGGCAGCCGGGATCAATGCCTCCATAGTCGCCCATTGTGAAGAGAATACCTTGATTTATGGAGGAGCGGTCCATGATGGGACATTCTCCAAAGAGCATAATCTGCCAGGCATTCCTTCCATCTGTGAAGCAGTACATATATCTAGGGATGTTCTTCTGGCTGAAGCAGCGGGAGTCCATTACCACGTCTGCCATATATCGACAAAAGAATCTGTCAGGGTGGTCAGGGATGCGAAGAAAGCCGGTATCAACGTGACGGCTGAAGTGACACCCCATCATCTTCTGCTCTCAGAAGACGATATCCCAGGGCTTGATCCCAACTTCAAAATGAATCCGCCTCTTAGGAGTAAAGAGGATCGACAGGCTCTTATAGAGGGGCTCTTGGACGGAACGATTGATTTCATCGCCACCGACCATGCCCCGCATACAGAAGCCGAAAAGTCGGAAGGGATGCAGCTCGCTCCGTTCGGAATCGTCGGGTTGGAGACGGCATTTCCGCTGCTCTATACAAACTTTGTGGAAAAAGGGATCTTTACACTGAAACAGCTTATTGACTGGATGACCATCAAACCAAGTTCTGCATTCAATCTTCCGTTTGGACTACTTGAAGTAGGAGGAGAAGCAGACTTTACGCTCATTGATTTGCAAGAACAAAAAGAAATCGACCCGGCTGGATTTGTATCCAAAGGAAAGAACACACCATTTAAAGGATGGGAATGCAAAGGATGGCCGAAAGCAACTTTTTATCAGGGATCTCTTGTATGGAATGAAGGAGGAAACGAACAATGAAAAGACAACTCATTTTAGACGATGGAACGGTTTTCGTGGGAGAAGGATTCGGAGCGAATGAAGAAACGATCGGTGAAGTGGTATTCAATACAAGCATGACTGGCTACCAGGAAATACTTTCAGATCCATCCTACTGTGGCCAGCTTGTCACCATGACGTATCCCCTTGTAGGGAACTACGGCATCAACCGGGATGACTTTGAGTCGATTACCCCTGCCATCAAAGCGTTCATTGTGAGAGAAGTGGCGGACTTCCCTTCTAACTGGAGAAATGAATCAACGTTGGATGAATTATTAAAAATAAAAGGAATTCCTGGGATTTCAGGTATCGATACCAGAAAGTTAACCAGGATCATCAGGAAGCATGGAGCCATGAAAGGCATCATTTGTGCAGCCGAAATAGATTCAGGGGCAATGCTTGATAAGCTGCATGGTACAGATCTGCGAACAGATCAAGTCAAGCAGGTATCCACGAAGACGGCCTACGCAAGCCCTGGAAGAGGGTATCGTGTGGTGCTGATGGATTTTGGGATGAAGCACGGGATTCTAAGGGAATTAAACAAGCGTGATTGTGACGTAATCGTCGTTCCTTATGATACTTCTGCTGAAGAAATCAGACGCCTGCAGCCTGACGGGATCATGTTATCGAATGGACCGGGGGATCCGAAAGATGTACCGGAAGCAATTGAAACGATCAAAGAACTGCTTGGTGAAATTCCACTCTTCGGTATCTGCCTAGGGCATCAATTATTTGCCCTTGCGTGTGGAGGGGACTCTTTCAAAATGAAATTTGGCCATCGTGGCGGCAACCATCCGGTCAAAGATTTAAAATCAGGAAAGGTCGCACTGACTTCACAGAACCATGGCTATGCAGTGGATGAAAAGTCTTTAGCCGGATCAAGAATACAGGTCACCCATTTAGCTATAAATGATGGAACAGTAGAAGGATTGAAGCATTTGGACTTTCCTGCCTTTACGGTTCAGTATCATCCTGAAGCATCTCCGGGACCAGAGGATTCAAACTACTTATTCGATGATTTCTTACAATTGATGAAAGAAGAGAAAAGAAAGGAGCTTCAACATGCCTAAACGTACAGACATTAAAAGCATCTTGGTTATCGGAAGCGGACCTATCATCATTGGACAGGCGGCGGAATTCGACTACGCCGGAACACAAGCTTGCATCGCATTGAAAGAGGAAGGCTACAGGGTCATCCTTGTAAACTCAAATCCTGCCACGATCATGACAGATGCTGAAATGGCAGATAAAGTATATATCGAACCATTGACACTTGAATTTGTCAGCAGGATCATCCGTAAAGAACGACCGGATGCGCTGCTGCCTACATTAGGTGGCCAAACGGGATTGAACATGGCTGTTGAACTTGCCCAGTCAGGGGTCTTGGAAGAATGCGGAGTAGAAATCCTCGGGACGAAACTTTCTGCCATCGAGAAGGCGGAAGATCGTGATTTGTTCAGGAACTTGATGAATGAAATGGGAGAACCGGTTCCGGATAGTGAAATCATTCATTCCCTGGATGAAGCCTATCAATTTGTGAATGAAATCGGATATCCGGTCATTGTCCGTCCAGCCTACACATTGGGAGGAACCGGAGGGGGAATCTGTCACAACGAAGACGAATTGGTCGAGATTGTAAGCTCAGGATTGAAATACAGCCCTGTAACACAATGCCTGCTGGAAAAAAGTATTGCAGGCTTCAAAGAGGTAGAATATGAGGTTATGCGGGACGCAGCCGATAACGCCATCGTGGTGTGTAATATGGAGAACATAGATCCTGTTGGAATCCATACGGGAGACTCAATCGTGGTGGCACCAAGCCAAACATTAAGTGACCGCGAATATCAAATGCTCCGGAATACAAGTTTAAGTATCATTCGTGAGCTGGGAATCGAGGGAGGCTGTAACGTTCAGCTGGCACTCGATCCTGACAGCTTCCAGTATTACATCATTGAAGTGAATCCCAGGGTGAGCCGTTCATCTGCACTGGCATCCAAGGCGACCGGTTACCCGATTGCAAAGCTTGCAGCGAAGATCGCCGTCGGCCTGACATTGGATGAAATGATGAATCCGGTTACGGGTAAAACGTATGCATCATTCGAACCTGCACTGGATTATGTTGTGACGAAGATTCCAAGATGGCCATTTGATAAATTCGAAGCTGCCAAACGAAACCTCGGTACCCAAATGAAAGCAACCGGAGAAGTGATGGCGATCGGCCGGACCTTCGAAGAATCACTACTGAAAGCGATCCGCTCCCTTGAAAGCAATACGTATCACATGGAATTGAGTGACGCGGATCAATTTACAGACGAGTGGATCGAAAAAAGGATCAGGAAAGCAGGGGATGAACGCCTCTTCTATATCGGCGAAGCGCTGAGAAGGGGAGTGACAATCGAGACCCTTCATGAATGGAGCAAAATCGACCTCTTCTTCTTATATAAAATGAATAGAATCATAGAGTTTGAAAAAGAACTGGCATTGAGCCCCTTCAACTTTGAGCTTGCACAAAAAGCGAAGCGCATGGGCTTCTCAGATATCACCATGGCAAGGTTATGGGAAAGTAAGGAAAGAGATGTGTATACATGGAGAAAAGAAAATGACCTTATCCCGGTATATAAAATGGTCGATACCTGTGCAGCAGAGTTTGAATCAGAAACTCCCTACTTCTACGGGACTTATGAAGACGAGAATGAATCAAGGGTCACAGAACGTGAGAGTGTCATCGTCCTCGGTTCTGGACCGATCAGGATCGGACAGGGAGTGGAGTTTGATTATGCAACCGTTCACTCCGTTTGGGCCATTAAAGAAGCGGGTTATGAAGCCATCATCGTGAATAACAATCCGGAAACGGTCTCGACCGACTTCAGTATTTCGGATAAATTATATTTCGAGCCACTGACGGTGGAAGATGTGATGCACATCATCGATCTTGAAAAGCCAAAGGGAGTCGTCGTCCAGTTTGGTGGACAAACGGCCATCAACCTGGCAGATGAGCTGGTGAAAAGAGGCGTCAAGATTCTGGGTACTTCACTTGAGGATCTCGATCGCGCGGAGAACCGTGATAAATTCGAGCATACTCTTAACCAACTCGGCATCCCTCAACCTAAAGGCAAAACAGCAGTTTCGGTAGAAGGGGCACTTGAAATAGCAAAAAGCATCGGATACCCGGTTCTGGTAAGACCTTCGTACGTCCTCGGAGGACGGGCCATGGAGATTGTATACAGGGAAGAAGAGCTTCTCCAGTACATGAAAAATGCTGTAAAAGTCAATCCCCAGCACCCGGTTTTAATCGACCGTTATCTGATCGGCAAGGAAATCGAAGTGGATGCCATCTCAGACGGTTCAGACGTGGTCATACCGGGAATTATGGAGCATATCGAACGTGCGGGGGTTCATTCGGGGGATTCCATCGCAGTGTATCCTCCACAACAGATTACACATGAACAGAAACAAACCATTATCGATTATACGACAAGACTGGCAAAAGGGTTGAACATTATCGGATTACTGAACATCCAGTATGTCATCTCAAAAGGCGAAGTATTCGTCCTGGAAGTGAACCCTCGTTCCAGCCGGACCGTGCCATTCATCAGTAAAATCACAAATGTCCCAATGGCGAATATTGCGACCAAGTCTATCCTTGGAATATCCCTGAAAGATCAAGGATATGAATCAGGACTGGTTCCTGAAAAACAGGGTGTGTACGTCAAAGTTCCAGTCTTCTCCTTTGCTAAACTTAGACGGGTGGACATTACGCTCGGACCTGAGATGAAATCTACAGGTGAAGTAATGGGGAAAGATCAGACCTTAGAGAAGGCACTCTACAAGGGGATGGTTGCTGCAGGAATGCAAATGAAGGAATATGGCTCCGTGCTCATGACTGTAGCAGATAAAGACAAGGATGAAGCAGTACTCCTGGCAAAACGCTTTATCGATATCGGCTATCAAATCCTCGCAACGAAGGGTACGGCAGAGCATCTGGACAAGGCAGGTATCACTGTCCGTGAAGTGGATAAGATCGGTTCCAGCGGTCCTACATTATTGGATATCATCCAAAGTGGTGAAACACAGCTTGTCATCAATACATTGACAAAAGGAAAGCAACCTGCCCGGGATGGATTCAGAATTCGAAGGGAATCGGTCGAAAACGGAATTCCTTGTCTTACGTCACTGGACACTGCAGAAGCCATCCTGAGAGTGATTGAATCCATGACTTTCTCAGCAGAGGCACTTGACTCACTACCGAAAGTGAAAGAGGCGGATTATCAATGATCGTTAACGAAAAGATGATTGTGCTTTCTCATGAACGGATAGCTGAAAATATTTTTGAACTCGTTCTTCAAGGAAATCTGGTGGATCAAATAATGGCCCCGGGCCAGTTCGTTCATGTGAAAGTAGGGACGGGAATCGACCCTTTACTGAGAAGGCCGATTTCCATCGCCTCCCACGATCCTGAACAACATACCATGACCCTTATCTACCGGGCTGAAGGAAAAGGGACACGACTTCTTTCCCTTGTGGATCGTAGTGAAAGGGTCGACGTATTAGGCCCTTTAGGTAATGGTTTCTCCGTGGGAGACGAAAGTAAGACCGCGCTGTTGATAGGTGGAGGGATTGGCGTGCCTCCCCTCTACGGTCTTTCCAGAAAGCTTGTAGAAAACGGTTGGGAAGTGAAGCACATTCTTGGTTTTCAAAATGAATCTGTCAGCTTTTATGAAGATAAGTTCGGGGAACTTGGGCTCACATATGTTGCCACTGTCGACGGCTCCCTTGGTAGTGTTGGATTTGTAACAGATGTCATCTCTGAAGAGAAGCCGGACTTTGATGTGTTTTATTCCTGTGGACCGACACCCATGCTGAAAGCTCTTGAAAGGCAATTGAAAGGCAAACGCGGTTTCATCTCATTAGAGGAGCGAATGGGATGCGGAATCGGGGCTTGTTTCGCCTGCGTTTGCCATAAACAGGATGATCCGGAAGGGTCTACCTACGTAAAGGTTTGCAGTGACGGACCGGTATTTCCAGTAGGGGAGGTGCTTTTATGAAATCATTACAAATCAAATTGCCGGGCTTGTCTTTAAAGAACCCGGTCATGCCGGCATCGGGCTGCTTTGGTTTCGGGCGTGAATATAGCCAGTTTTATGATTTGAACGAGCTTGGGGCGATCATGATCAAAGCCACGACGGAAGAGGCCCGCTTTGGAAATCCTACTCCAAGGGTTGCTGAAACAAACGGGGGTATGCTGAACGCAATCGGGTTACAAAATCCCGGGCTCAGCGGTGTGATGGAAAATGAACTTCCATGGCTTTCACAATTTGATGTACCGATCATTGCAAACGTGGCTGGTTCCCAAGTGGAAGAATATGTGGAAGTGGCAAGGGTCATTTCTTCCGCTGAAAACGTGACTGCACTTGAACTCAATATCTCCTGTCCAAATGTCAAAACGGGAGGAATCGCTTTCGGGACCATCCCTGAAGTGGCTAAGGAATTGACTGAGAAGGTTAAAGAAGTATCACAGGTCCCGCTGTATGTGAAATTATCACCGAACGTCTCCAATATCGTCGACATGGCTAAGGCTGTTGAAGCGGGAGGGGCAGACGGACTGACAATGATCAATACACTTCTCGGAATGAGATTGGATATGAAGACGGGCAGGCCGGTTCTTGCGAACAAAACCGGGGGATTATCCGGCCCTGCCATCAAACCGGTTGCCATCCGGATGATTTATGAAGTGAGTCAACAGGTGGACCTTCCGATTATTGGAATGGGTGGAATACAATCAGCTGAAGATGTGATTGAATACTTCTATGCCGGAGCCAGTGCCATTGCAGTCGGTACGGCGAATTTCGTTGATCCATTCGTATGCCAACGAATCATAAATGAGTTACCGCCTTTACTTGGGGAGCTCGGAGTCGAGCATATATCCCAATTAACCGGAAGGAGCTGGGGGAAGCATGAATCAAGCACCGTTCATAGCACTTGATTTCCCGACATGGGAGATGACTTCAACCTTCCTGGATCAATTTTCAGAAAGTCTGAATGTGAAAGTCGGTATGGAGTTGTACCTTCAAAATGGTCCGGCAATCATTGAGAAGATATTAAATAAAAATCATCGGATTTTCCTGGATCTGAAGCTTCATGATATTCCTCATACAGTGTACGGGGCCATGAAAGGACTTGCTGGCTTCGACCTGGAACTGATCAACGTCCATGCTGCAGGTGGCAGCATGATGATGGAAAAGGCGCTGGAGGGTCTCCATGCGGGAACTCCTGCCAATCATAAACGCCCAAACCTGATCGCCGTCACACAACTTACTTCGACAACGGAAGAACAGATGCAAAAAGAACAGCTTATCCATACTACCATCAATGAGTCTGTCCTGCATTATGCCACTCTAGCTAAAGATGCCGGACTGGATGGAGTGGTATGTTCTCCCCACGAATCGGGTCTGATAAAAGAACATTGCGGGAATGACTTTTTACGGGTCACTCCCGGGATCAGGTTAGCAGAAGATCAATTAGCAGATCAAAAAAGGGTCACTACACCACAAATGGCAAAAGGAATGGGTTCTTCCTACATAGTCGTTGGGAGAAGTATTACAGGTGCGGTGAATCCGGTCTTAGCATACGAACGGATCGTACATGAATGGGAGGGCAAAGAATGAAACATGAAATCGCAAAAAAATTACTTGACATCGAAGCCGTATTTTTAAACCCGACGGAGCCGTTTACATGGTCATCCGGAATAAAGTCACCGATTTATTGTGATAATCGGCTGACGCTGTCGTATCCTTCAGTACGGAACCGCATTTCTACGGGACTATCAGAGTTGATCCAAAAGTATTTTTCCGAGGCGGAAGTCATCGCCGGAACAGCAACCGCAGGAATTCCGCACGCCGCCTGGGTGAGTGAGAAATTAAATCTTCCTATGTGTTATGTCCGGTCAAAGCCTAAAGCCCATGGAAAAGGAAAGCAGATTGAAGGGATCGCGGCACCAGGACAAAAGATTGTCGTCGTTGAAGATCTTATCTCCACGGGAGGCAGCTGCATAAAAGCGGTTGACGCCTTAAGAGAAGCGGGATGTGACGTTTTAGGGGTGGTCGCGATCTTCACATATGAATTGGATAAAGGGAAAAAGATGCTTGAAGAACAAAATATCACATCCTATGCTCTATCCGATTATTCAAGCTTACTGGAGGTAGCAGTCCAAAATGAAATCATCAGTGAAGGTGAGTTGGAACAATTAAAGCTTTGGAGGAAAGACCCTGAGACATGGGGGATGTAAGTGGGAAAGTAACTCGTTTTTTGAGTTGCTTTTTGTCATTGTTCAAAATAAATACACTTCCATCCAGTCAATTCTTTACTGAATGAAAGTGCATCTTGAGCTATATCAATCTTTTAACGATCGGACCAAATCAAGATCCGGTGTCACGTATACGGTTTGCTGTCCTTCATAAATGACAAATCCGGGTTTGGCACCTTTAGGTTTCTTGACCTGTTTGACTTCGGTGAAATCAACGGGCACGGAGCTTGATTCTCGGGCTTTACTGAAGTAGGCGGCAATATTGGCCGCTTCCTTGATCGTTTTATCAGTTGGCTTATGACTCTTGATGACCACGTGAGACCCTGGAATATCCTTCGTGTGAAGCCAGATCTCATCTCTACCTGCGACACGGTTGGTCAAGTAGTCGTTTTGTTTATTATTTTTACCGACCAGGATTTGTGTCCCGTCAGATGACATGTATTGTTCCAGTACAGGCTTCGTATTGGCTTTTTTCTTTTTTGTTTGCTTGCGGACCCTCAGGTAACCCTCTTCTTCGAGTTCCTCCCTGATTTCCTCCACATCTTTCGTCGAAGCAGATTCTAATTGCTGCAGTAATTGTTCGAGATAAACAATCT
This sequence comes from Rossellomorea sp. QJM3NY_18, assembly GCF_056173145.1. Taxonomy (NCBI): domain Bacteria; kingdom Bacillati; phylum Bacillota; class Bacilli; order Caryophanales; family Bacillaceae; genus Rossellomorea; species Rossellomorea sp. QJM3NY_18. Next base: position 1,755,401 of record NZ_CM149659.1, read on the forward strand.
CTTCCTGCGCTTTTTCAATTTGTTCATGGACGATCTTTATGGCATTCTTCGCTTTTTGATAACGCGAGAAATAATTCTGAGCGTTATCGGAAGGTGACTTTTGAGGGTTTAATGGAATCGTGATACTTTCCCCGTTTTCGTCATAATAATTGACTACGCTGACTTCCGTCATGCCCCGTTCTACGGCATATAGATTCGAAGTAAGGAGTTCACCGAGCAGTTGATAGCGGTCAGCCTGTTGTGCATCGTCAAGCGTCTGCTCGAGTTTCGTTATTTTGTTGACATTTTTATCTCTTTCATTTCGAATGAACCGCTCCAGGTCATTTCCTTGTTGCTTGACTCGATCTCGTGCAGCCTTCTGGTAAAAGTACCGGTCAAGCAGTTCACTTAAGGAAGGAAATGTTTGTTTTTCACCTTGAAGATGCAGAAGGTCCATCCAGTAGAACGTTTCCTTCTCTGCTGTGATCAGGGTCGGCGTTATAGCATCATTTTTTGCATGGGCAATCAAAGATACGAATGACTCTGCAATGGCTGACCCGCTACCGATCCCGGCCCGGTGTACGACTTCCTTCGCGTAAAGGGGCGAGATACCGGCGAAAGATTGGACGATCTGTTTATCAAGTTTACCTGAATTGAAATCAAGGGCACGTAAAACATCTACCGTCTCTGCTTCAAGTGGATTTATTTTATCCTGTTGGGGCGGCAACACGTAGGTATGGCCAGGCAAGACAGTACGATGCGTATTCATGCTTGGTGAAATATGCTTGACGCTGTCAAGAATCATATTTCGTTCTTTATCGATTAGAATGATATTGCTGTGACGGCCCATTATTTCAATGATCAGTTGTTTATAAGAAATATCCCCGATTTCGTTCCTGCCTTTCACTTCGAATACAATCATACGATCTAATTCAATCTGATTGATCCCTTCGATGATCGACCCTTCAAGATGTTTTCGCAACAACATACAAAACATCGGGGGAACCGGTGGATTGTCGTAATTCTCAGCGGTTAATTGAACACGTGAGTAACTTGGGTGAGCGGATAAGAGCAATTTATGGTTCTTTCCATTTGCCCGAATGACCATGATGATTTCATTTTTATAAGGTTGATGTATTTTGTTAATGCGTCCGTGTAATAGGTTTTCATTCAATTCTTTCGTCATGTTTCTTGTGAATAATCCATCAAATGACATATATAACATCCTCTGCTTCATGCGATTTCAGTATAGTTTAATTCTATCCGACTAGGGCGTGGTTGAAAAGTGTATCAAATGTAACCGATTTTATCCCCCTGAAAGGGAAAATGCAAAACATACTTAAATCATATCATTTTTTAGGACGAGTCTGAATAAGAATGCTATGAGAAGGACAACTTTTCGTATCGTAGGAGGAGAGTGACATGGTTGCATGAAATTTCATGAGATGAGACAAGAGGACATAGAGCAGTCATTAAATACCAATTATCAAGAAGGGCTTTCAACAGAAGAGGTAACAATCAGACGGAAACAATTCGGGTACAATCAATTAGAAGAAGCTGAGAAGCAGTCAGCTTTATTATTGTTTTTTAGTCAGTTCAAGGATTTTATGGTTCTCGTGTTATTGGCAGCCACGCTCATTTCAGGTTTACTTGGTGAATACATCGATGCCATCGCCATTATTGCCATTGTGTTCATTAACGGTTTTTTAGGTTTTTTCCAGGAGCGGAAAGCTGAGAGGTCGCTTCAGGCCTTAAAGGAGCTTTCTGCACCCCAGGTTTCGGTGTTAAGGGACGATAAGTGGGTAAAGGTCGTTTCTAAGGATGTCATCATTGGGGATGTCATACGCTTTGCAAGTGGAGACCGGGTCGGAGCGGATGTACGTCTCATTGAAGCGAATAATCTTGAAATAGAGGAATCCGCCCTGACCGGGGAGTCAATACCTGTCACCAAATCCATAAATCCTGTAAATGGTGAAAATATGAGTCTCGGAGACTTGGAAAACATGGCATTTATGGGGACGATGGTCACGAGGGGGAATGGAATCGGTGTTGTGACTTCAATTGGTATGAAAACGGCAATGGGGCAAATTGCCGATATGATCCAAAACGCAGAAACCATGACGACCCCTCTTCAAAGAAGACTGGAAGAGTTAGGGAAGATCCTCATTACGGTTGCTCTTGTGCTGACGGGATTGGTTGTAGGAATCGGCGTGATTCAGGGCCATGATATGTATACGATGTTCTTAGCCGGGGTGTCATTGGCCGTAGCAGCCATACCTGAAGGGTTACCCGCCATTGTGACGGTTGCCCTTTCACTTGGTGTTCAAAGGATGATCAAGAAGAAAGCCATCGTCCGAAAGCTGCCGGCGGTGGAAACATTGGGCTGTGCATCCGTGATTTGTTCGGATAAAACTGGAACCTTGACCCAGAACAAGATGACGGTCACCCATCTGTGGAGTGGTGGAAGGACATGGACCGTCACTGGCACCGGTTATGAACCTGATGGCCAATTTTATATCGGGGAAAAAAGGGTGACGCCTCACAGTGAGAATGCACTGCAGCAACTGTTGACCTTCGGGATGCTCTGCAATCATGCAGACCTTGTAACTCGTGAAAAAACCTTTATCGTCGATGGAGACCCCACTGAAGGGGCTCTTCTTGTAGCAGGTTTAAAGGCCGGGCTTTCGAGGGAATCATTGCAGAAAAAATTCACGATTGTCAAAGAGTTCCCTTTTGATTCCACAAGGAAGATGATGAGTATCATAGTGGCCGACCAGAATGGAAAGCACTTCTCCGTAACGAAAGGTGCTCCGGATGTATTGGTCGGGAAAAGCGAATCGATCCTGTGGGAGGGAAGGCTACAACCGAAATCTCCAGAGATCACTGAAAAAGTAGAAGGTGCCATCAGTGAGATGTCATCAAACGCTTTACGAAACATAGCTATTGCATATAAACCGATCAAGGATCGGGCTGTCGAAACGCTGGTGGAACTAGATGTGGAAGAAGGGGTGACCTTCATCGGTTTACAAGGGATGATCGATCCCCCGAGACCAGAGGTAAAGCAGGCGGTGAAAGAGTGTCGTGCTGCCGGGATCAAGACGGTCATGATCACCGGGGACCATGTTCTGACGGCGAAAGCCATTGCCAAACAGCTGGGCATCTTGAAAAGTAAAGACCGTGTCATGGATGGAAAAGAATTAAACCTGATGGAAGTACATGAACTGGAAGAAATTGTGGATGAAGTATCGGTGTTTGCACGTGTATCACCCGAGCATAAGCTGAAAATCGTCAAAGCCCTGCAAAACAGGGGACATGTCGTGGCGATGACAGGGGATGGGGTCAACGATGCCCCTGCCATAAAATCCTCGGATATTGGAGTCGCCATGGGGATTACAGGCACGGACGTATCAAAGGAATCTTCATCGTTAGTCCTGTTGGATGATAACTTCGCTACGATTAAATCAGCCATTCAGGAAGGGAGGAACATCTATGAAAATATCCGCAAGTTCATTCGATATCTCTTAGCTTCAAACGTCGGTGAAATTCTCGTCATGTTATTTGCCATGATTCTGGCGCTCCCGCTTCCATTGGTGCCGATTCAGATTTTATGGGTGAACCTGGTGACTGATGGTCTCCCTGCCATGGCACTTGGTCTTGATAAGCCGGAAGATGATGTCATGAGAAGAAAACCGAGACATCCAAAGGAAGGTGTGTTTGCAAGGGGGCTCGGGTGGAAAGTGGTCTCCAGGGGATTCTTGATCGGCGGGGCGACGCTGCTTGCGTTCATGCTATCGTATAAGACTCACCCAGATCACTTGGCGTATGCCCAAACCGTCGCGTTCGCTACCCTGGTCATGGCACAACTGATCCATGTGTTCGACTGCCGAAGTGAAGTATCGGTGTTTTCAAGAAATCCGTTCGGGAACATGTATCTCGTTTTTGCCGTATTATCTTCACTCATATTAATGCTCTTGGTCATCTATATCCCTTCCCTGCAACCGATCTTCCATACAGTACCGATCGTATTGAAAGATTGGCTCTTGATCATTGGTTTAAGCTCCGTTCCAACCTTTTTACTGGCAGGGTCATTTTTTGCAAGAAAAAAACAGTGAAATGTGGTATAATCCAAAAGGTAATAGAGAAAATCCTCTATTACCTTTTTTATATAAAGCGATATGTTGTTCATAAGTGAGTGCTTCCCTTCACAATATATCAGCACGAGAAAGTGAAATCTGTTATCTTACATACGAATACCGTCAAAGGATTGGATGTGATCGTAATGGTTGTCAGTATGACAGGCTTTGGAAGAAGTAAATCAGACTCTCAACAACATACTGTAACGGTTGAAATGAAATCCGTGAATCACAGATTCAGTGAATGTTACATAAGAATGCCGCGACAATTAATGAAGCTAGAGGATAAAATCAAGAAGCAAGTATCCCAAAATGTTAAAAGAGGGAAAGTTGATATTTTCATTACCATCACAGGGGACGGACTTGTGCATAAAAATCTTCATATTGACTGGAAGCTCATTCAAGATTATTATCAGTTAGTAAATAAAGTGAAAGAAACCTTTTCCTTAGAAGATGAAGTGCAATTATCCCATCTCTTGAACAGAGAAGAATTTATCATGATTGAAGAAATGGAAGAAGAAAATGAAGAGCTTGAGAATCTGGTATTAAAAGCTGTGGATGAAGCAGCGCTGGACCTTAGAAAGATGCGGGAGAAAGAAGGAGAACTTCTCAAGAAAGATTTTCTCATTCATCTCAGTCAGTTTGAAAAGAATATCATTGAACTGTCCAGTCATGCGCCGGAAGTGGTCAATCAATATAGAGAACGATTAAGAAAAAGGATTGCCGAATACAACGAAACATCTTTCGATGAAAGCCGTTTGCTTACGGAAGTGGCCATCTTTGCGGATAAGTCTGACATAACGGAAGAATTGACAAGACTTCAAAGTCATATTCAGTACTTTCACTCCACATTAATCGATTGTGGTCCTGTAGGCAGGAAACTGGATTTCATGATCCAGGAAATGAACAGGGAAGTGAATACAATTGGTTCCAAAGCAAATGATTCCCTCATTGCCACCATTGTGGTGGAACTGAAATCAACACTTGAGAAGCTGAGGGAACAAGTGCAAAATGTAGAATAAGAAGTTTAGTTTCCTATCATTCTGGCGAAACTAAACTATTGATTAGGAGGAGCGTTATGTCGATCAAGCTCATCAATATAGGATTTGGAAATATCGTTTCAGCCAACCGGATCATTTCAATCGTAAGTCCGGAATCAGCCCCGATCAAACGCTTGATACAAGATGCAAGAGACCGGGGAACACTCGTTGATGCTACATACGGAAGAAGAACAAGAGCGGTCATCATTACGGATAGCGATCACGTTATTCTTTCAGCTGTTCAACCCGAAACCGTTGCTCATCGTTTGACAGATAAAGAGGATTTAGTAGAAGAAGGGCAGGGTAAATAAATGAAAGAAAAAGGATTGCTGATCGTTCTTTCCGGACCTTCAGGTGTAGGGAAAGGAACAGTTCGTAAAGCGATTTTTTCCCAGGAAGATACAAGGTTTGAATATTCCATCTCCATGACCACGCGGAAACCCCGTGAAGGAGAAGTGGATGGTGTAGATTATTTCTTTAAATCAAGAGAGGATTTCGAAGTGCTGATCACACAGGGGAAACTGTTGGAATATGCAGAGTTCGTAGGTAACTATTACGGAACCCCTGTAGATTATGTCAGGGAAACCCTGGATGCAGGAAGAGATGTCTTTCTTGAAATCGAAGTACAAGGTGCACAGCAGGTCAGAGATAAATTTCCCGAAGGTTTGTTTATTTTCCTGGCACCCCCCAGTCTTTCTGAACTTCAGAACCGCCTCGTAACAAGAGGCACTGAGACAGATGATTTGATCAGGGGCAGAATGAATACCGCGAGAAAAGAAATCGAAATGATGAATTTATATGATTACATTGTTGAAAATGATCAGATTGAACATGCGGTAGATAAGATTAAATCCATTGTGCAAGCAGAACACTGCAAACGGGAACGAGTGCAACAACGATACTTAAATATGCTGGAGGCTGAATAAATGTTAAACCCATCCATTGATTCATTAATGAAGAAGATTGATTCTAAATATTCGTTAGTCAGTATAGCGGCTAAGCGTGCAAGAAACCTGCAAGACACGGGGGATTACCGTTTGAACCGATATGATTCGCATAAGTTCGTAGGTAAGGCCCTTGAAGAAATTCATGCCGGTCAGTTATCTATGAAAGAAAGAGACGCCAAAGCAGTTTATTCTGATGAATAGACTGGCGGATCTTATTGAATAACTCCAAGGGTTGACTCGGAAGATTTCATCATCTTTCGGGACAACCCTATTTTCTTTTTCAATCAATATCCTTCATAATATAAGAAGGATAAAGAGTAATGGGGGAAAGTAGAATGATGCAGGGGAAAAGAATACTATTATGTGTATCTGGTGGAATAGCTGTATACAAAGCGGCAGCCTTGACAAGTAAATTGGTTCAAGGCGGTGCTGAAGTGAAGGTGATCATGACGGAGTCGGCACAGAAATTTATGGCTCCCCTTACGTTTCAGGCATTATCCCGTCAAGATGTGTATTGGGACACCTTTGATGAAAAAGATTCATCAAAAATTGCTCATATCGACTTGGCGGATTGGGCTGACCTCGTACTGGTGGCACCTGCCACGGCAAATATGATCGGGAAGCTTGCAAACGGGATTGCAGATGACATGATTACTACGACGATTCTTGCAACGACGGCACAAGTGTGGATCGCCCCGGCCATGAATGTACATATGTATGATCATCCAGCGGTAAAAAGGAATATCGACACCCTCTTTGGGTTTGGCCATCAATTTGTCGAACCGAGTGAAGGGTATTTAGCTTGTGGGTATATTGGTAAAGGAAGATTGGAAGAACCGGAGAAGGTAGTGGAGTTGGTTGATCGCTTTTTTCGGGAGCGTGTAAGTGAAAGCAAGCTGCTTGAGGGGAGAAAAGTAGTGATCACAGCTGGTCCGACGAGGGAGATGGTGGACCCTGTGCGTTTCTTTTCCAATCGTTCAACGGGAAAGATGGGGTATGCCCTTGCGGAAGCGGCCGTTTCCCTTGGAGCGGAAGTAGTATTGATCTCCGGACCTTCCGGATTACCGATTCCGGCAGATGTTGAATTTGTCTCCGTGACGACTGCTGAAGAAATGTATCATAGGGTGCATGAAGTATTTCCATCTGCAGATATCGTCGTTAAGAGTGCGGCGGTTGCCGATTACCGCCCTAAAGAAATTTTTGAAGATAAGTTAAAGAAAAAAGATGAAAATCTAGTGATTGAATTTGAGCGTACAAAGGATATATTAATGAGCCTTGGTGAAAGGAAGACCCACCAATACCTCATCGGATTTGCAGCAGAGACGACAAACGTTGAAACATACGCTAAGTCGAAGCTTGTGAAAAAGCGGGCAGATATGATCGTCGCAAATAACGTGAAAGAAATGGGATCCGGATTTGGAACAGATACAAACAAAGTATCGATTGTCACGAGTGGGGGAGACGTTCGCGAGCTTCCTTTATTATCAAAGGTAGAGGTAGCAAAAGAAATCTATAAAGAAGCCATCCGGCACATAAAGAAGGGTTCCTCACATGAACGTAGCTAGCGTCATTGTCGACGTTCCTGCCATGCAGACGGATCGAACATATGATTACAGTATCCCGGATGAATGGAAAGGCAGTATCGTTCCCGGTATGAGGGTCGTCGTGCCTTTTGGTCCGAGGAAAATCCAAGGCTTTGTCATTGAGTTAAAGGAGAAAGGGGAAGTCTCAAAACTTAAATCGATTGTCGAGCCGATGGATCTCGTACCCGTCCTGAACAAAGAATTACTCACGCTGGGCAACTGGTTGACTGAGAAAACCCTCTGCTTTAAAATCTCAGCCTTCCAAGCGATGCTTCCCGCAGCCATGAAAGCGAAGTATGAAAAATTCCTTCGACTTGAAGAAGACAGGAATCCGGGTGAGCTTCATCTCTCCCTCCAACGCTTTTTTCAGAACGGAAGAGAGGTTTCCTGGAATGCAATCGAAGAAAGCGGATTGCTCCCTCTCGTACATAAAGAGGTAAAGAAAGGCTCTGTTGAAGTCATCTACAGGGTGAAAGCCAAAGGGAATAAGAAAACCGTACGAAAGCTTTATCTGAACGTACCGATCGATCAAGTGGATGAAATGAAAGATCGTTTGCCACCTCAGGCCAGTAAACAAAAACAAATCATCGAATATATGATGGATGCTGCTCCTGGTGGTGATGGGATACTGGCATCCACCCTGATGGAAGTGATGGCCACGACTTCAAGTACCGTTAAGTCTTTAGTCCATAAAGGGATCATTGTTGAGAAAAACGTGGAAATGTACCGAGATCCTTTTGAAAATCGAACATTTGAGAAGACCTTCCCCCTTTCATTGACTTCCCAGCAGGCAGAGGCGATCGGTCCTATTTTGAGCACCATTGATCAAGGGAAGCATCACACATTTCTTCTTTACGGTGTAACAGGCAGCGGGAAAACAGAGATTTATCTGCAATCCATCCAACGGGTACTGGAGGAGGGGAAAGAGGCGATTGTACTTGTTCCGGAGATTTCCCTTACCCCTCAGATGGTACACCGCTTTAAAGGAAGGTTTGGTGACGATGTCGCCGTTCTTCACAGCGGATTATCAGTCGGAGAAAAATATGATGAATGGAGAAAGATTCAACGCAAGGAAGTGAAAGTGGTGGTCGGAGCCCGCTCTGCCGTTTTTGCCCCTTTTGAAAATATCGGGATCATCATTATCGATGAAGAGCATGAAACCAGCTACAAGCAAGAGGAGAATCCTCGTTATCACGCACGGGACGTTGCGATCTACCGAGGAGAATTCCATCGATGCCCGGTGATCTTAGGCAGTGCGACTCCTTCCCTTGAATCCTTCGCCCGGTCTTCAAAAGGTGTGTACGGACTATTGACGCTTGATAAACGGATGAATGACGGCCCGCTTCCATCCGTCGATATTGTGGATATGAGAGAGGAACTCAGGAAGGGAAACCGGTCGATGTTTTCAACGAACCTTTTCGAAAAGCTCCAGGACAGACTTGAAAAGGGAGAGCAAACGGTCCTTTTTCTAAATCGCAGGGGGCACTCATCGTTCATAATGTGCCGAGATTGCGGCTTTGTCCTGCAATGTCCGAATTGCGACATATCCTTGACCTATCATCGATTTTCCAACGGGATGAAATGCCATTATTGCGGTTATGAAGAAGGGGTCCCATCCACATGTCCCGAATGTACAAGTGAGCATATCCGTTATTTTGGGACGGGTACACAGAAGGTAGAAGAGGAATTGACGAAGCTCCTCCCGGATGCAAGGATCATCCGTATGGATGTCGATACCACATCCCGGAAAGGCTCACATGAAAAACTGTTAACCGCTTTCGGGGAAGGGAAGGCAGATATCCTCCTGGGTACACAAATGATCGCAAAGGGCCTGGACTTTCCAAATATCACCCTGGTCGGCGTACTCAGTGCGGATACGATGCTCCATCTGCCGGATTTCAGGGCAGCGGAAAAGACGTTCCAATTATTGACTCAAGTAAGTGGAAGGGCAGGCAGGCACACGCTTCCCGGGGAAGTAGTCATACAAACGTACACACCGGAGCACTACTCAATCGAATTAGCATCCAATCATGATTATAATCGTTTCTACCAGCAGGAAATGATGATGAGAAAAATGGGTTCCTATCCTCCCTTTTACTACATCACACTGATCACATTAAGTCATGAAGATCTAATGAAGGTCGTTGATATTTCAGAGAAAATGACGGCTTTCGTCCGTTCAAAGCTATCCGATACAACGATCATCCTGGGGCCTGTGGCATCGCCCATTCCGAGGATCAAGAATAGATATCGCTATCAATGTTTGATAAAATACAAGCGTGAACCAAATCTTGGCAGTACATTAAAAACGGTACTCGATCAATTTCAGCAGCAATATGCATCACAAGGGTTAACCATCTCCATAGATGTGAACCCTTATATGTTGATGTAACACTATTTATATAGAAAAATGGAGGACAGTTATGGCAATACTTCCAATCGTCATGCATCCGGATGCCATTCTCGAAAAAGAATGCGGAAAGGTAACGGATTTTGATAAAAAGTTAAAGAAATTACTCGCAAATATGTATGATACCATGATCGAAGCGGACGGAGTCGGGCTGGCTGCCCCTCAAGTCGGGGTCGACCTTCAGGTAGCAATCGTCGACATCGGCGATGACTCAGGAACGATCGAACTGATCAACCCGGAAATCATCGAGTCAGAAGGGTCTCAAACCGACCTGGAAGGATGCCTGAGCTTCCCGGGTCTCTACGGGGAAGTGACACGCCCATACTCGATCAGGGTCCGTACACAAGACCGTAAGGGGAGAATGGTTGAATTTCAAGCCCAGGATTTTCTGGCCAGGGCCATCCAGCATGAAATCGATCACCTGCACGGCATATTATTTACAACAAAAGTAGAAAAATATATCACAGAAGAAGAATTAGAAGGGTATGAAGCTTAAATGACGAAAGTGATTTTCATGGGAACACCCGATTTCTCGGTTCCTGTTCTCCAATCTCTAATCGATGAAAAATATGATGTGATCGCGGTGGTGACACAACCCGATCGCCCTGTCGGAAGGAAAAGGACCCTTACGCCTCCACCTGTCAAAGTGGCTGCTGAAAAGCACGGCATCCCGGTCTACCAGCCGGAAAAGATAAAGAATGAAGAAGAATTAAACAAAGTGCTTGACTTAAAACCGGACCTTATCGTGACGGCTGCTTTCGGACAGATTCTTCCGAACGCTTTGCTTGAGGCACCTAAATATGGCTGCATCAATGTTCATGCTTCCCTACTTCCGGAACTTCGAGGTGGCGCGCCAATCCATTACTCCATTCTCCAGGGAAAAGGGAAAACGGGCATCACCATTATGTATATGGTGGAAAAGCTGGATGCGGGTGACATCATCAGCCAAGTGGAAGTGGAGATCGAAGAGCGTGATCATGTGGGTACGCTTCACGACAAACTGAGCGCGGCAGGTGCAAGATTACTGATTGACACCATCCCTCCATTACTTGCAGGGGAAATCTCCCCTGTAAAACAAGACGATTCAAAAGCGACCTTTGCACGGAATATCAAGCGTGAACAAGAGAAGATAGACTGGGCGAAAGACGGGGAAGAAATCTACAACCATATCAGGGGACTGCATCCGTGGCCGGTTGCGTATACCACATTAGACGACTCTGTCATGAAAGTATGGTGGGGAGAGAAAGTAAGCGTGACCCCGTCATCACCTGGGGAAATCATCGGGATTGAAGAGGATGGTTTCGTTGTTTCGACCGGGAATTCAACTGGGATCAAAATCACCGATTTACAGCCTTCCGGGAAGAAAAGGATGAGTGCAAAGGACTATCTTCGGGGAGCGGGCGCACATTTAAAAGCAGGCCTGATGTTAGGAGAAGAAAATGAGTAAACGAAATAAAACCGTACGGGAAGCAGCACTCGATGTCATCGAGGCAGTGGAAAAAAATCAATCATACAGCAATTTACTGCTACATTCCGTGATTGAAAAAAATGAACTGCCGAGTAAGGATATCGGTTTATTGACGGAATTGACATATGGGACCATTCAACGAAAAATGACGTTGGATTTCTATTTAGCTCCTTTCATTAAAGGGAAGCTGGACGATTGGGTTCGTCAATTGTTACGATTATCCCTTTATCAGCTGGTTTACTTAGACCGGATACCGGATCGTGCCGTATTCTATGAAGCGGTCGAAATCGCCAAGAAAAGAGGACATAAAGGAATCTCAGGATTAGTCAATGGGGTATTGCGGTCTGTACAGAGAAAAGGTCTGCCGACTCTTGATTCCATCAAGGATCCGGTGGAAAGGGTCGCCATCGAAACGAGTCATCCATACTGGCTAGTAAAGAGATGGGAAGAACAATTTGGCTTAGAAAAAACAAAAGAAATGTGCGAAACCAATTTGATCGCTCCAAATCAAACTGCCCGGGTTAATACTACCAGGATCAGTCGTGAAGAGCTTATGCAACTTTTAATTGAAAACGGGAATGAAGTGAAAAAAAGTTCGATCGTCCCGGAGGCGGTCCAAGCGCTGCGGGGGAACCTCGCGAAAACAGATGCATACAGAAATGGATTATGTACGATACAGGATGAAAGCTCGATGCTTGTTTCTCATGCTTTAAAGCTTGAAAAAGGCATGAAAGTATTGGATGCGTGTGCAGCACCTGGAGGAAAATCGACCCACATCGCAGAGAAACTTTCTGGAACCGGCGAAGTCCATGCATTGGATCTCCATAAGCATAAGGTCAAGTTAATTGATGAAAATGCTTCCCGACTCGGTCTTTCTAATGTACACACCGCTGTCCTTGATAGCAGGAAAGCAGGAGAGAAATTTGAAAAGGGAAGTTTCGATCGGATATTGGTCGATGCACCATGCTCGGGTTTAGGCGTACTCAGAAGAAAACCGGATATTAAATATGCGAAAAAAGAAAGTGATCTTTTGTCCCTTCAAAAAATCCAGCTCGATATCCTCTCAGCCGTTGCACCATTGCTCAAAAATGGTGGATTATTGGTCTATAGCACATGTACGGTGGATCGTAATGAAAATGAAGGAACCGTTTCGGCATTTCTGAATGATCACCCTGAATTTGAGTTTCATGCACTCGACCACCTTCCGGAAGCAGTGAGACCGTTCATTGAAGGGAACCAAATGCAAATATTTCCGCAGGATTTCGGAGGGGACGGCTTCTATATTTCGTGCTTTCTTAAAAAGGATTGAGTCGGGTATTCATCAAATGTTGAAAGTAAAGCAGGAATATCCGCTGTAAAAGTCGTAAAAGTACAACAGACCTTTTAATATGTGCAGAAGGAACTGCTTGAAATAGGTGCAGAAGAAGAGAAGAGGTGACCTAAGTGAAGACGGTTTATTTTACGGACAAAGGGAAAGTGCGGCAGCTGAATGAAGATAGTGCCGGTGTATTCGTGAATCAGCATGGAGATCATTTAGCTGTTGTAGCAGATGGGATGGGCGGCCACAGAGCAGGGGACGTTGCCAGTGAGCTTACCATTTCCATCTTAAAGGACTTATGGGAGAAAACCGAGAAATTTCACACCGCTGATGAAGCAGAAAATTGGTTAAAATCAACTATTAACGAAGTAAACAAAGAAGTATATACTTATTCTCAATCCAATTCCGAATGTGAAGGGATGGGTACGACTCTCGTCGGAGCCATTTGTACTTCTTTATTTGCAACGATTGTCAATATTGGTGACAGCAGAGGATATATCCTGAATGAAAACGGATTTCATCAGTTGACCGAAGATCATACGCTTGTGAATGAATTGGTCAGGAGCGGTGAAATTTCAAAGGAAGATGCAGAGCATCATCCGAGAAAAAATGTAATCTTAAGAGCTATCGGTACGGAAGCTTCAATTACGATGGATATTAAAACAATCATGTTCGAAGAGGAAGATGTCATTCTTCTATGTTCAGACGGTCTTTCAAATAAAGTCTCTGAAAAAGAAATGAAAGAGGTACTGGCCCAGGACCACTCCCTGGAAAATAAAGGGGAGTCGCTCGTTCATTTAGCCAACGAATATGGCGGTGAAGATAATATTACCGTAGTAATTGTCGAGTTTGCCGCTGAAACGGAAAGCGGGTGATAACATGATGGAAGGTAAGCGCATCAGTGGGCGTTACAGAATTATTAAACTCATTGGTGGAGGGGGAATGGCCAACGTTTATTTAGCTCACGATGTAATTCTGGATCGTGAAGTGGCCATTAAAATGCTCCGTATCGACTTTGCCAATGAAGAGGAATTCATTAAACGATTCCAACGGGAAGCCCAATCTGCTACTAGTCTTGCCCACCCTAATATTGTGAGCATTTATGATGTAGGAGAAGAGGATGATCTCTATTATATCGTCATGGAATATGTTCATGGCATGACACTAAAGCAATACATACAGCAACACTCGCCTGTCAATGTCGACAAGGCGATCGATATCATGAAGCAACTGACAATCGCCATGTCTCATGCTCATCAGAATCATATCGTCCACCGTGACATCAAACCTCATAACATCCTTCTAGATGAAGAAGGAAATGTGAAGATAACTGATTTCGGGATTGCGATGGCCCTTAGTGCCACGTCGATCACACAGACCAATTCGGTTCTCGGATCGGTCCACTACCTTTCTCCTGAGCAGGCGAGAGGCGGGATGGCCACAAAGAAATCGGATATCTATTCACTTGGGATCGTCATGTTCGAATTGTTGACGGGCAGATTACCTTTCTCCGGAGAATCTGCGGTCTCGATTGCCTTAAAGCATTTGCAATCGGAAACACCTTCCTTGAAAAGATGGAACCCGGACATTCCGCAAAGTGTCGAAAATATCGTACTGAAAGCAACTGCAAAGGATCCATTCAGACGCTACGAGAGCCTCGAAGAAATGGATGAAGACTTGTCAACAGCCCTTGATGCCGATCGCATGAACGAACCTAAATTCGCCGTTCCTCTCGATGATGAAGCGACAAAAGCGATTCCTGTCATCACCGATCAGAAGGCGTACTCGAATTTAGATGATACGATCGTCCATCACCAGAACAATACAGATGACGTGCAAACCAAGCCTACCCCACCAGTGAAAGAGGGGAAGAAGGGTAAAAAAGATAAAACAAAAGCCCCAAAGGAAAAAAGTAAGAAGAAGTGGCCGATTGTGATCATTGGATTATTCTTTTTATTGATTCTGTTGGGAGTTGCCGCTGTCACGTTGGTGCCTGGTTTATTGGGACCGAAAGAGATAGAAGTACCGAACGTTTCAGAGATGGATCAAACCGAAGCGATTTCGACAATCATATCGGATGGATTTGTGGTTGGTGAGACCAAGAAGGTACCCGATGAAGATATTCCTGAAGGTTATGTGATCAAGACCAATCCGAAAGCAGGCCGAATGGCGAATGAAGGATCGGCTGTTGATATCTATGTCAGTACAGGTAAAGAAAAAGTGGAAGTCGATGATTATGCCGGCAAGGACTTTGAAGAAGTGTCTGCTGATTTGGAAGAAAAGGGATTCACGGTAGAGAAAGAAGAAGAGTTTAATGAGGACGAGGCCCAGGGAACGATCCTGGATCAGGACCCGTCACCAGGGGAAGAAGTCGTGGCTGATGAGACGACAATAACCTTTACGGTCAGTAAAGGGCGAGAATCCTTTGATTTAGACAGCTTGATAGGATTCGATCAAACTGCACTCGATAAATATGAAGCATCAAAAGGGATAAATATCATTGTACAAAGTGAAGAATTCTCATCAGAAGTAGAAGATGGTAAGGTGATTTCCCATAAGCCGGTGGCAAGTACTCCTATCACAAAAGGGGATACGGTTTATGTGATCATGTCTAAGGGCCCTGAACCGCCGAAGGAAGTACCGACTAAGGAGGTTACCGAAGACGTAACCATCCCTTATAAGGGACAAGAAGGAAAGCCTCAATCCGTAGAAATATTCATTGACGATAAGGACAGTAATCTTGACGACAGTGATGCAGACCAAGTCCAAGGAATTTATGAGGATACGACCATTACAATGACCTTCACTTTAGAAGAAGGAACCAAAGGGGAATATCTTATTTTAGTCGACGGTGAAGAGTATAAAAAAGGTACTGTCGAGTATCCTAAAGAAGAATAACATTCACTTGCCAAGGGGCTGTACCCGGGTTATGAAATAACCTACGGGACAGTCCTCTTGTTTTCATTTATAATGATAATGATACATAATGAAGATATTTAGATAACCATATTGAATAGGAGGTTTCGAATGCCTGAAGGAAAAATCGTAAAAGCATTGAGTGGATTTTATTATGTTCTCTCAGAAGGTAGCGTGACGCAATGCAGAGGCAGGGGCAATTTCCGTAAAAATAAAATTACGCCCCTCGTGGGTGATTATGTTGAATTTCAAGCAGAGAACAAAACGGATGGATACATTCTGAAGGTATTGGATCGGAAGAATGAATTGGTACGCCCGCCCATCGCAAACGTCGATCAGGCGATTCTGGTCTTTTCAGCCAGTGAACCGGCTTTCAGTCCTGCGCTACTGGATCGTTTTCTTGTGTTGGTGGAGAGCAAAGAAATTGAACCGCTCATCTGCGTGACAAAGATGGACCTCTTGACCACGGACCAGGCAAACAAGATCGAACAATATGTGGCAGATTATCGCTCATTCGGGTATGAAGTGCTGATGACTTCTTCTAAAACAGAGCATGGGCTGGAGGAATTGACCCCTTACTTAAAGGGTAAAATTTCCGTTTTTGCCGGGCAGTCAGGAGTAGGGAAATCATCCTTGCTAAATGCCCTGAACCCCGAATTGGAGCTGAAGACAGCCATGATTTCTGCCCACTTGGGTCGGGGGAAACATACCACCCGCCATGTGGAACTTATCGATATAAAGGATGGGTTGGTCGCAGATACCCCGGGATTCAGTTCATTGGAGTTTTCAGAGCTTGAAATAGAAGAACTGCCGCGATGCTTCCCGGAAATGGTCGAGGTAGCCGAAGAGTGTAAATTCAGGGGCTGTCTTCATATCAATGAACCGAAATGTGCCGTGAAATCCGCCGTTGAAGCGGGAAGGATTCCTGATTACCGCTACAATCACTATTTGACTTTCCATAAAGAAATAAAAGAAAGAAAGCCGAGGTACTAAATATGAAAATCGCACCATCCATTCTTTCTGCCAATTTTGCAGAGCTGGGCAATGAAATTAAAGATGTAGAAAAAGGGGGAGCGGACTATATCCATGTAGACGTCATGGATGGTCACTTCGTACCGAATATTACGCTCGGTCCAATGATCGTAAAAGCTATCCGTCCATTAACAACGTTACCACTGGACGTACATCTCATGATTGAAAACCCAAGTCAATACATTGAAGCCTTTGCCGATGCAGGAGCGGACTATATTACCGTCCATGTAGAAGCAGACCCCCATTTGCATAGAACGATACAAATGATCAAAAGCAAGGGAGTCAAGGCGGGTGTCGTCCTGAATCCAGGTACTCCAGCAGACTCGATCAAACCTGTCTTGCAAGATGTCGATATGGTCCTCTTGATGACTGTGAACCCTGGATTCGGCGGGCAGTCATTTATCCCGTCTGTCGTGCCGAAAATCAAGAAGATCCGTGAATGGGCAAATGAAGTCAATCCTTCACTCGAAATCGAAGTGGATGGTGGCATCAACCCTGAAACGGCTGCCGTTTGTGCTGAAGCGGGTGCAGACGTATTTGTAGCTGGATCTGCCATCTATAATAAGAGTGACCGAGGGGCAGCAATTGAAGAGTTGAAAAAATCTCTCTTGTAAGAGACGAAGGCTGATCCTTAAGGGATCAGCCTATTTTTTTAAAATGGGAGTGGAGGATATGGAAATCAATATCGTTGCCGGCGGACCGGATAGATACATTCCGGAATTGAACAAATATTGCAGTGATGGAGTCAACTGGGTTGGCGTAGACCGTGGCGTTTATACCTTATTGGAACAAAAAATCGAACCCTGTATTGCATTCGGGGATTTTGATTCAGTGAACATGGAAGAGTGGGAACTGATCCAAGAAAAAGTCCGGGAAGTCAATCGCTATCAGCCGGAAAAAGACGAGACGGATCTGGAGCTTGCCTTGAACTGGGCAATCGATCAGAACCCTGATAAAATTTCTATCTTCGGTGCCACCGGGGGACGGCTTGATCACTTCATGGGTAACCTGCAATTATTAATGACCCCGAAACTTTTAGAAGCTCGCATTAAAGTGGAAATGATCGATGTGCAAAATCGATTATCCCTTGCTGAACCCGGTGAGCATAATGTTGAAAAAAGCACGGAATTACAGTATATTTCCTTTGTTCCCGTCACCGAAAATGTCGAAGGAATCACCCTCACCGGCTTTAAATATCCATTAAAAAATCGGAATATTTCAAGAGGATCCACACTATGTATTAGTAATGAACTTATACAATCATCTGGTACTTTTTCCTTTTCAAATGGCATATTAATGGTGATAAGAAGCAGTGATTAAAGCTTCTCATAACCAGGCAGAAAAGAAGACGTACTTAACTGAAACTGCTTGAATAAACTAAACTGTTGTCAAGCGAAACATTATGTTCTTTAGATTGTGGGGAGGGACTAAAAATGCGCTTTTATACAATTAAATTACCAAAATTCTTGGGTGGACTTGTGAGGGCGATGTTAGGAACGTTTAAAAAAGAATAAATGGTTTATTGAGGATGGCATCGGTGCCATCTTCTTTTTTTGGAGAAGGCGGGGGACCGCTTGGAGCAACATGGTAGATATAAACTAAATACTTCCTATGCGCTTCTTTAAGATGTCTTGATCTGCCATCGAGAGTAGAATAAGCGGAGATTTTCCGGTTATATTCAGGATGCCCCTTTTTTTGAGGTTAATAAGGGGATTTTTTCCGCTTATGCACAGAAACAACATCCATTTTAGTATGATGTGAGTGAATAGGCGGAATTTTGAGACTGTCGATTAATTAAAATGTGAAACTTTTACTTGACCTCACTGAATCTCAACTGCTATTTTAATGCACTAGAGAGTCACGATCGTTTACAAAAATCCCCTTGAGACGCATTTAAATCGATTTTCAGACAGTTAAGGCTAAAAAAGGGGTCAAGATACTCTGGGTAATACTAAATTGATCATTGAAACCTAACGAAATTTTAAATTTTTATTTGTTTAAAATATGGAGCATTTATTAAAAGTAGTTAATCGACGGTCTCATTTTTCCTCCTATTTCATCCTTTTTAAAGAGTAATTTCAAAATAAGCGGAACTTTTCCGGTTATTTATCAGCTCTGGTGCTTACCCTGATCTCTCAATCGAGAATTGGGTCCCTTGTGGAACTTGTCGCCTCTGGCCAAGCCGCCTCCGCTTTTCTGCGATGTCCAGCTCCAGGGGCTTGGGGCTCGAGGTCATAAGCTAAATTGACCAAAAAGGCAAAGAACGCCTTTCCGGTCAATTCATCTTATGCTTGTCGCCCCAGGTCGAGCCCCTTCCGCTTTTCGGGGTGTCCAGCTCCGGCGGCTAGTCCCTCGAGGTCATAAGTCAAGAACGCCAAAAAGGCAAAGAGCGCCTTTCCGGCGTTCTCACCTTATGCTTGTCGGGCCTGCCCAAGCCGCCTCCGCTTTTCTGCGATGTCCAGCTCCAGGGGCTTGGGGCTCGAGGTCATAAGCTAAATTGACCAAAAAGGCAAAGAACGCCTTTCCGGTCAATTCATCTTATGCTTGTCGCCCCAGGTCGAGCCCCTTCCGCTTTTCGGGGTGTCCAGCTCCGGCGGCTAGTCCCTCGAGGTCATAAGTCAAGAACGCCAAAAAGGCAAAGAGCGCCTTTCCGGCGTTCTCGCCTTATGCTTGTCGGGCCTGCCCAAGCCGCCTCCGCTTTTCGGGGTGTAAAGTATTTTTTCTTGAAAGGTTTTAATTGTAGTATTGCATTATAGAAAGTTGTGTGATAAATTATTAAAGTATCTTTATGATAATAAGCGAAATGTGGAACTGAAATTAACTTCAGCTTCTTGTTAGTGAGGAGGGAATATATTATGGCAAAACAATGCGTAGTAACAGGCCGTAAAGCCAGCTCAGGTAACGCTCGCTCTCACGCAATGAATGCGAACAAGCGTACTTGGGGTGCAAACCTGCAAAAAGTTCGAATTCTTGTGGACGGTAAGCCTAAGAAAGTATGGGTTTCTGCAAGAGCGTTGAAATCTGGTAAAGTAGAACGCGTATAATACTTAAAATGGGAAGGCGCCTAATATAGGCGTCTTTTTTCATTAGCACCATTTCCTGGCGCAGAATAATCATTTGCTTCCCATACTCTGAAAAAGCCAATGATTAATCTTTGAATATTAAGGAAAAAATAGAGGGTAAACCCAACAAATGACGCTTGTGATAATAGTTTAGCTTTCAAAAACAGTATACTTATAGTAAAATGTTTTTAGCCAAGCATGTAATTAAAGGGGGAAAACATTCCATGTCCATCGAATTAAAAACGCAGTACGGACAAATTGATATTACGAATGATGTCATTGCAATGATTGCTGGAGGTGCAGCGGTGGATTGCTACGGAATTGTTGGAATGGCTTCAAAGAACCAAATTAAAGACGGTTTCACAGATATCTTACGTAAAGAAAACTTCACTCGCGGAGTGATTGTTCGTCAAGATGAAGAGGAAGTACATATTGATATGTATATTATTGTGAGTTATGGTACAAAAATTTCTGAGATTGCCCATAATGTACAATCCAAGGTTAAATATACTCTTGATAAGACCGTCGGCTTGGCGGTAGATTCAGTAAATATTTTTGTGCAGGGGGTTCGTGTCACGAACCCGTAGTGAGGAGGAAGATTCGTGTCGATTACATCTTTGGAAGGAAAACGTTTTGCCCAAATGGTGATACAAGGTGCCACCCAATTATCTGCCCATGCGCAGCTGGTTGACGCGCTGAACGTTTTTCCTGTTCCTGATGGTGATACTGGAACAAATATGAATTTATCAATGACTTCCGGTGCAAAGGAAGTTCAAAACCACATTCAAGATCATATTGGAAATGTGGCTACTGCCCTTTCAAAAGGGTTATTGATGGGAGCAAGAGGTAACTCAGGTGTTATCTTATCCCAATTGTTCAGAGGCTTTGGTAAAGCGATTGAAGGGAAAGAATCCTTATCAAGTGCAGAGTTTGCCAATGCACTTCAAACAGGGGTGGAAACGGCTTATAAAGCGGTTATGAAGCCTGTGGAAGGAACGATTCTAACGGTTGCGAAAGATGCTGCGAGAAAAGGTGTTTCTGTAGCTGAGACTGAAAGTGATTTCGTGAAGCTTATGCAGGCAATTGTCGACGAGGCGCAGGCTTCATTGAATCGTACACCTGATTTACTTCCTGTATTGAAGGAAGTGGGAGTAGTCGATAGTGGAGGTCAAGGACTTCTGTTCGTTTATGAAGGGTTCCTCGCAGAGCTTAAAGGGGAAAAGGTTTCGAATCAGGTGTCACTGCCATCCATGAATGATCTTGTGAGTGCAGAGCATCATAAGACGGCACAGGATTTCATGAGTACAGAGGATATTGAATTTGGATATTGTACAGAATTCATGGTCCGATTTGAAAGTGATAAGCAGTCTTTTGTGGAAGAAGACTTTCGTCAGGATTTAAGCAAGTTCGGTGATTCCCTGCTTGTGATCAGTGACGATGAATTAGCCAAAGTACATATCCACTCCGAACAGCCGGGGGATGTTTTGACGTATGGACATCAATACGGAAGTCTCATCAATATCAAAATTGAAAATATGAGACAGCAGCACAGCAGCATTGTGGGAGAATCCAAGCCCGCAGTAGCAGAGGCTCCGACTCCAGCCAAGGAAGTCGACTTTGCCATTGTGACTGTATCAATGGGTGAAGGGATCGCCGAATTATTTAAGAGCATCGGCGCAACTTCTGTGATCGAAGGCGGCCAAACGATGAATCCAAGTACGGAGGATATCGTGAAAGCAGTAGAAGAAGTGAATGCGAAGAAAGTCATCATCATGCCGAATAACAAGAATATCATCATGGCTGCCGAACAAGCGGCTGAAGTTCTTGATATGGAAGTGGCTGTTGTCCCTACAAAGACCGTACCTCAGGGAATGGCTGCACTACTTGCTTTTAATCCATCTGCTTCTGTTGAA
Organism: Rossellomorea sp. QJM3NY_18; assembly: GCF_056173145.1. Lineage (NCBI taxonomy): Bacteria > Bacillati > Bacillota > Bacilli > Caryophanales > Bacillaceae > Rossellomorea > Rossellomorea sp. QJM3NY_18. Next base: position 1,777,202 of record NZ_CM149659.1, read on the forward strand.
GACAATAAACAGTTAATGACCGAGGCTTCGAAACAGGTGAAAACAGGTCAAGTCACGTTTGCTGTGAGAGATACGTCGATCGATGGTGTATCGATTTCAAAAGATGACTTTATGGGAATAGACGAAGGCAAGATTGTCGTCTCGGATTCTGACCGTCAAAAGTCTGCTCAGAGCCTATTGGAGACAATGCTGGATGCTGACTCAGAGATTTTGACCATTCTATATGGTGAAGATGTAAGCGATGAGGATGTTGAGTCACTAAGGGAGTATGTGGAACAGCGCTATGAAGATGTCGAAGTGGAAGTTCATAATGGTAAACAACCACTTTACTCCTATATATTCTCAGTTGAATAAGGATTAAAGGAAGGGGGCAGCTCTAAAAGGAGTTTGTCCCCTTCACTTATGTTAGAATGGTAATAGAAATCGGATGTTAGGTAAGGGGGAATAGTCATGAAATACAAAAGTGTATTTGATATCATCGGTCCTGTGATGATTGGTCCATCAAGTTCTCATACGGCTGGTGCTGCAAGAATAGGAAGAATTGCAAGAAACCTTTTTCGCAGGGAACCAAAATGGGCGACGATATCCTTTTATGGATCGTTTGCAAAAACGTACAAGGGTCATGGTACAGATGTAGCTATAGTCGGAGGTATCCTAGATTATGATACATATGATGAACGAATAATCGAATCGATCAATGTAGCTAAGGAAAAAGGGATAAAGATCAAATTTCAAGAAGAAGATGCCATCACGGATCATCCGAATACAGCCCGGATCCGCATGGGGGATGATCAAGGAGAAATTGAATTGGTCGGTATTTCCATTGGTGGAGGAAAAGTTGAAATCATTGAACTTAACGGCTTTGAACTTAAACTCTCAGGTCATCATCCAGCGATCCTTGTAGTCCATGATGACCGATTCGGAGCGATTGCTTCTGTCTCCAATGTCATTGCCAAGCATCAACTGAACATCGGGCATATGGATGTTTCAAGGAAAGAAAAAGGACAAATGGCACTTATGACCATCGAGGTCGATCAACCGATAGATGAAGCGGTCATCAATGAATTGACATCACTGCCGAACATTACACAAGTTACACGGATTTCCGATTAATCAATTACTATTATGATAGCGTTTACATGAAGGCGAGGAGGTTATTTACATGTTTAGAAATGTAGCAGAATTGGTTGAACTTGCTGAAAGTCAGAACAAGAAAATATCTGATATTATGATCGAACAGGAAATTGAGTTTACGGGTAAAACTTTTGAACAGGTTTATAGTCAGATGGAAAAGAACCTGGAAGTGATGGAGCAGGCAGTAGCCAGGGGCCTCGAAGGTGTCAAGTCCCATTCAGGACTTACTGGCGGCGATGCTGTATTATTACAAAATTACATTGATTCAGGTCGTTCACTGTGTGGGGATACTATTTTGGATGCGGTCAGTAAAGCTGTGGCAACGAACGAAGTGAATGCAGCGATGGGGACCATTTGTGCCACCCCCACTGCAGGATCCGCCGGAGTGGTTCCCGGAACACTGTTTGCTGTGAAAAATAAGTTAAATCCTACAAAAGATGAAATGATCCGCTTTTTATTTGCATCCGGTGCCTTTGGTTTCGTTGTGGCGAATAACGCTTCCATCTCAGGGGCAGCTGGCGGCTGCCAGGCAGAGGTAGGATCCGCGAGCGGGATGGCCGCAGCTGCCATCGTTGAAATGGCAGGGGGAACTCCTGGTCAATCAGCAGAAGCCATGGCGATTACGTTGAAGAACATGTTAGGTCTGGTATGTGATCCCGTTGCAGGACTGGTGGAAGTGCCTTGTGTGAAACGGAATGCGATGGGAGCTGCCAATGCCATGGTTGCGGCGGATATGGCACTTGCAGGTATAACGAGCCGTATACCTTGTGATGAAGTGATCGATGCCATGTATAAAATCGGTCAAACCATGCCGGTTGCGCTTCGTGAAACGGCTCAAGGGGGACTGGCGGCTACTCCGACAGGCAGAGAGCTTGAAGCAAAAATTTTTGGGGTTTCCCTGAATAAACGTGAAGACTCGTAATGAAGGACTGACAATCCAGAACATTAAGGGGATTGGGGAAGAAACAGCTTTACAGCTGAATGCAATGGGGATACATTCCGTTCTGGATCTGTTAGAATACCTGCCTTACCGCTATGAGGATTATCGACTTAGGGATCTGGAAGAAGTAGCCCATGATGAACGCGTCACGGTTGAGGGGAAAGTTCATTCGGAACCCGCACTGATGTTTTATGGGAGAAAGAAATCCCGTTTGACCATGAGGATTCTTGTTGGGAGGAATCTGGTTCAAGCGGTGTTTTTTAATCAGCCTTACTTAAAAAAGAAAATCAATCTTCATGATACGGTAACGGTGACGGGAAAATGGGATAAAAACAGGCAAATCATTACCGCCCAATATTTTCATTCGGGCCCTCATGATAAACAGGGGGATTTTGAACCTGTATATTCATTGAAAGGCTCAGTGAAAAACAATACACTCAGGAAATTCATCAAGAAGGCTTTCAATGATTATGGTCATATGATCCATGAGAATCTCCCGGTCCATTTAATGGAAAAGTATAAGCTTTCAAGTCGGAAAGATGCCCTGTATCATCTTCACTTTCCTGATTCCACAGAAGATATGAAGCAGGCAAGAAGGCGGTTTGTTTATGAAGAATTCCTGTTGTTTCAGTTGAAGATGCAGGCCCTTAGAAAGTTCGAAAGGGAACATTCAAGCGGCATGTCTCAACATTATGATTTGGAGAAAGTCAAATCGTTCATTGATTCTTTACCATTTCCATTGACCGATGCGCAAAAACGGGTGGTGAATGAGATTTCAGCAGATATGAAATCTCCTTATCGCATGAATCGCCTTCTTCAAGGGGATGTGGGATCCGGTAAGACAGTCGTATCCGCCATTGCCTTATATTCAAGTGTAACAGCGGGATATCAGGGAGCATTAATGGTCCCGACAGAAATACTGGCAGAGCAGCATGCGAATTCACTTAGTGAACTGCTGGGGTCGATGGGACTTTCCGTTGCCCTTCTAACCAGCTCAGTAAAAGGGAAGAAGCGTCGTCTTTTACTGGATAAATTGAAAGAGGGAGAGATTGATATTCTCATTGGTACCCACGCACTCATTCAGGATGAAGTCGAATTCAAGCATCTGGGCCTCGTAGTCACCGATGAACAGCACAGGTTTGGTGTCAATCAAAGAAGGGTCCTTCGGGAAAAAGGGGAAAGTCCTGATGTCTTATTCATGACAGCGACCCCGATTCCGAGAACACTTGCCATCACCGTATTTGGTGAGATGGATGTGAGCATCATCGATCAAATGCCTGCGGGAAGGAAGTCGATTGAAACCTATTGGGCGAAAGCGGATATGCTTTCCAGGGTCCTTTCGTTTATGGATAAGGAGTTAGACCAGGGGCGCCAGGCTTATGTGATTTGTCCATTGATTGAGGAGTCGGATAAACTGGATGTGCAAAATGCCATCGATGTCTATAATCAATTGGTTCATTATTTTGAAGGACGTTACAAAGTCGGTCTGATGCACGGGAGACTTCATCCTGAAGATAAGGATGGAGTCATGAGGGAATTCAGTGCAAACCACCTTCAAGTGCTTGTTTCAACTACGGTGGTTGAAGTTGGTGTGAACGTGCCCAATGCTACATTCATGCTCATCTATGACGCGGAACGATTCGGTTTGAGTCAGCTCCATCAATTGAGAGGAAGGGTAGGACGTGGTGAACATCAATCCTATTGTATCCTCCTTGCCGAACCGAAGACCGAAGTCGGCAAAGAGCGCATGAAGATCATGTCAGAAACGAATGATGGATTTGTCCTTAGTGAAAAAGATCTTGAACTGAGGGGACCCGGTGACTTCTTCGGCAGAAAACAGAGTGGGTTACCGGAGTTTAAGGTGGCGGACATGGTGCACGACTACCGAGCGCTGGAAGTAGCAAGGGACGATGCTCAGCGTTTGATCTCATCCGATCAATTCTGGAGTGATCCAGAGTTTGAACCGCTCAGGGAGTATTTATCCGGATCGGGAATATTAGAAGGCGAAAAGCTAGACTAAGAAAAGGCAGATTGTGAGATTATTTCTTGCAATCTGCTTTTTTAGATTATATACTACTATTAGTACCTAGTACTAATACTGGACGGTGTTAAAATTGAGACTTTCGAAAAAAGAAAGACAGGGAAACCTTACTGACACAATCAAAGTAAATCCTTTTATAACAGATGAAGAATTGGCTGAACGGTTTCGGGTAAGCGTCCAGACAATCCGGTTGGACCGGATGGAATTGTCGATACCAGAGCTTCGTGAACGCATCAAATACGTTGCAGAGAAATCGTTTGAAGACGAAGTGAAGTCGTTACCTATTGAAGAGATTATTGGAGAAATTATTGATATAGAGCTGGATCAAAGTGCGATATCCATTTTTGATGTAAAACGGGAGCATGTTTTCATCAGGAATGGGATTGCGAGGGGGCACCACCTGTTTGCTCAGGCGAATTCCCTTGCAGTTGCTGTCATAAATGACGACTTGGCGTTAACTGCGAAGTCAAACATCCGTTTTACCCGACCTGTAAAGGAAGGGGAACGGGTGGTCGCGAAAGCAAAAGTGATACATATGAAAGATCAAAAAGACCGAACAACGGTAGAAGTTCAAAGTTTAGTCGGTGGTGAGCTCGTTTTTACCGGTGAATTTGAAATGTATCGCTCTAAAAAATCTGTAAAGGATGAAGAGTAGATGAAATTAGCCGTTGATGCAATGGGCGGGGACAACGCCCCGAAAGAAATCGTTCTTGGAGTGAAGCGGGCATTACGTGAATTTAATGATATTGAAGTCCTTCTATACGGGGATGAAAAGCAGATCAAACAGTATATCACCCCGGAAGATCGCCTGACGATCGTCCACACCGATGAAGTGATCGAAGGTACGGATGAGCCTGTCAGAGCGGTGAAGCGGAAGAAGAATGCTTCGATGGTACTGATGGCCCAAGCTGTGAAAAATGGGGAAGCGGATGCCTGTATTTCAGCAGGCAATACGGGTGCCCTAATGACGGCAGGATTGTTCATTGTAGGGAGAATTGACGGGATTGAGCGGCCAGCGTTGGCACCGACCCTTCCCACACTTGATGGAAAAGGATTCCTTATGCTTGACCTTGGGGCGAATGTCGATGCGAAACCTGAGCATCTTGCACAATACGCAGTCATGGGAAGCATTTATTCCGAGAAAGTGAGAGGGATCAATAATCCTCGTGTGGGCTTATTGAACATTGGAACGGAAGATAAAAAGGGAAATGAATTAACAAAGAAAACGTTCCAATTATTAAAGGAACTGCCTGTCAATTTTGTAGGGAATGTAGAGTCCAGAGACCTACTGGACGGACCGGCCGATGTTGTCGTAACGGATGGTTTTACTGGGAATATGGTACTGAAGACCATTGAAGGGACCGCCCTGTCCGTTTTCTCCATGTTGAAAAAAACGTTCACGGCCTCAACGAAAAACAAACTTGCAGCAGGACTGGTGAAGAATGACCTGAAGCAATTAAAGAATATGCTCGATTATACAGAGTACGGTGGGGCCGGCCTGTTCGGACTAAAGGCACCTGTCATCAAAGCCCATGGTTCTTCCAATGAAGTGGCGCTGTACAATGCCATGAGACAAGCAAGGGAAATGGTGAAGCACGACGTTTCCAACACGATAAAAGATGCTATAAAGGGGAGTGTGGAATAATATGAGTAAAATCGCGTTTATCTTTCCCGGGCAAGGTTCCCAAACGGTTGGGATGGGAAAAGAATTAGCCGAGCAATACCCTGATGTGCAATCATATTTTAATAAAGCCGACGAACGATTGGGCACGAAGCTTTCATCGATCATATTTGAAGGCCCCCAGGAAGAGCTTACCGAGACAACGAACGCTCAGCCTGCCCTCCTGACGACGAGCATGGCCATCCTGGACCGCTTGAAAGCAGAGGGGATTACGGCAGTTTATACGGCAGGTCACAGCTTAGGGGAATACTCTGCCCTGGTGGCTGCAGGTGCAATCGGATTTGAAGATGCCGTGTATGCCGTTCGTAAAAGAGGGGAATTCATGGAAGAAGCAGTACCAAGCGGAGAAGGAACGATGGCGGCAGTCCTTGGTTTGGGAAGAGGACCATTGAAAGAAGTGACAGACCTTGTGACGGATGAGGGTCATCTCGTTGGACTCGCGAACTTGAATTGTCCCGGGCAGATTGTCATTTCAGGTACGGTAAAGGGAGTGGAGCTCGCTTCAGAGAAAGCGAAGGAAGCCGGAGCGAAGCGGGTCATCCCGCTACAGGTAAGTGGGCCTTTCCATTCTCAATTGATGAAACCGGCTGCCGAACAGTTCGTTTCAATCCTGGATTCGATCACGATCAACGATGCAGAAGTACCCGTCATTGCGAATGTGAATGCAGAGCCTGTAACAGGACGTGAAGAAATCAAGCGTTTATTAATTGAACAATTGTACTCACCTGTTCAATGGGAAGATTCGGTCGAAAAGCTGCTTGAGTCAGGTGTAGATACATTCATCGAAATCGGACCTGGAAAAGTGCTTTCAGGTTTAGTGAAAAAAGTGAACAGACGTGTGAAGACATTTGCAGTTCAAGATGAAGCATCCTTGCAACAAACCATTCAAGCGCTGAAGGAGGAAGCTTAAATGAATTTAGAAGGTAAAGTGGCACTGGTAACAGGCGCATCCCGTGGAATTGGACGGGAGATCGCCCTTGAACTTGCCCGTGAAGGTTGTAATGTCGCCGTGAATTACGCGGGTAGTGAAGCGAAAGCAAACGAAGTCGTGGATGAAATCAAGAGTTTGGGTAGAGAAGCGATAGCTGTTCAATGTAACGTATCGGATGCTGAAGGTGTTCAGGCAATGGTGAAGGGAACGATTGCTGAATTTGGTTCCATCGACATTCTTGTGAACAATGCCGGCATCACCAAGGATAATCTGTTGATGAGAATGAAAGAAACAGAATGGGATGATGTCATCAACATCAATCTTAAAGGTGTATTCCTGTGTACGAAGGCCGTTACACGTCAAATGATGAAGCAACGAAGCGGACGGATCATCAATATTTCTTCCATTGTCGGAGTGAGCGGGAATCCTGGACAAGCAAACTATGTAGCAGCCAAATCAGGTGTGATCGGTTTGACGAAAACGACAGCGAGAGAGCTCGCCCCCCGTGGAATTACTGTGAATGCCGTTGCCCCTGGTTTCATTTCGACGGATATGACCGATCAGCTTCCGGAAGATGTACGCAGTGAAATGTTAAAACAAATCCCGTTAAGCCGTTTTGGCGCTCCCGGGGATATTGCAAAAGTAGTGACATTTGTTGCATCCGATTCGGCATCGTACATGACGGGTCAAACTCTCCATATTGACGGCGGAATGGTCATGTAATGGGAAGAATGAAATAATTTATGCATCGTTTTCATGTATACTCTTTTCATTAGAGGTGGAAATGCTCTATAATACTTGAGGGGAGGTGACAAAAATGGCAGAAGTATTAGATCGTGTAACAAAAATTATCGTTGATCGTCTAGGTGTAGATGAATCTCAAGTAACTCTTGAAGCTTCTTTCAAAGAAGATCTAGGAGCTGACTCCCTTGATGTAGTTGAGCTGGTTATGGAACTTGAAGATGAATTTGATATGGAAATTTCTGACGATGATGCTGAAAAAATCGGCACAGTAGGTGATGCTGTGAACTACATACAGGCAAAAGCTTAATCGTTAGATTGAATAGAGAGATGGATGCTCCATCTTATATTCTAACCATTTGAAACTTGGTAGGGGTCTGATCCCTACCAAGTTTATTTGTGTTCTAACTTCATTGTTCAAGAAATTTTTTGCGTAAATGATTTTTTTAGAATAAACTTGATTAGTATACATTGAGAACATATTAGCAAGGTGGAGTGCCTGATGCGGAAGCAAAACAGAAGTAATGGATTATCTAAACACAAAAATGATTTGAAATTCAAGACATTTCAAAATCAAATGGGAATTCAATTTAAAGATGAAAAACTCCTTAAACAAGCTTTTACTCATTCATCTTATGTGAATGAGCATCGTCGAAAACCATATGAAGATAACGAACGCTTAGAATTTCTCGGGGACGCCGTTCTGGAATTAACGGTATCTCAATTTCTTTTCAAGAAATACCCCATGATGAGTGAAGGGGAACTGACCAAGTTAAGGGCGGCCATCGTATGTGAACCATCCCTGGTAAAGTTCTCGATTGAACTGAATTTCGGTGAACTCATCCTTTTGGGTAAAGGTGAAGAAATGACGGGGGGGCGTGAGAGACCGGCTTTACTCGCCGATGTCTTTGAAGCGTTTATCGGGGCGTTATACTTGGATCAAGGATTGGAAACAGTCATCTCAATCCTTGAAAAAGTGGTCTACCCCAAAATTAATGTCGGTGCTTTTTCTCATGTGATGGATTATAAGAGTCAATTGCAAGAGCTGGTTCAAAGGGGCAGTGCAGGAATGATCGAATATAGTATCTTAGAAGAAAGCGGCCCTGCCCACAATCGTCAGTTTATTTCAAGAGTGAGTTTAAATGATGAAGAATTGGGCATTGGAAATGGCCGGTCAAAAAAAGAGGCTGAGCAAAAAGCCGCACAGAAAGCTCTGGAAAAGTTAAAACAAAAGCTGGACGCGAAATAGGGGGAAAGAAGATGTTCCTCAAACAACTAGAAGTAATGGGGTTTAAATCTTTTGCAGAAAGAATATCCGTGGAGTTTGTCCCGGGTGTCACGGCTGTCGTAGGACCAAACGGCAGCGGGAAAAGCAATATTATAGACGCAATCAGGTGGGTCCTTGGTGAACAATCAGCAAAAAGCCTGCGCGGATCGAAAATGGAAGACGTCATTTTTGCCGGAAGTGATTCAAGGAAAGCTCTCAATATAGCAGAAGTGACCCTTGTTTTAGATAACGAAGACGGAACACTGCCCATCGATTATAGTGAGGTCAGTGTCACAAGAAGAGTCTACCGTTTTGGAGATAGTGAATATTTACTGAATAAACAGCCATGCAGGTTAAAGGATATCATCGAACTGTTCATGGATTCAGGGTTAGGAAAAGAAGCTTTCTCGATTATCAGTCAGGGCAAAGTGGAAGAAATCCTGAACAGTAAGCCGGAAGAAAGAAGAACCATCTTCGAAGAGGCTGCCGGGGTACTGAAGTATAAATCACGGAAGAAAAAAGCTGAAAATAAGTTATTTGAAACACAAGAAAATCTTAATCGTGTGAATGACATCCTTCATGAATTGGAAGGACAAGTCGAACCCCTGAAGCTGCAGGCTTCCATGGCCCGTGATTATCTGGAGAAGAAAGAGGAGCTCGAGAAATTCGAAGTCGCCTTGACTGTCTATGATATAGAAGACTTACATAAGCAGTGGGAAAAGCTGAGTGGAGAATTCGAACAGCATGGACAAGAAGAAGTGTTCCTTTCCTCCCGCATTCAGAAGAAAGAAGCCGTACTGACACAAACAAGGGATAAAATTGCGGCTCTCGATGAGTCGATTTCAAACTTACAAGAAGTGCTCCTTTCCACAAGTGAAGAATTAGAGAAACTTGAGGGTAGAAAACAAGTACTGGTAGAGCGTAAGAAAAATTCGTCCACCAATGAATCACAGTTGAAGCAATCGATTGAAGAAGCTGAAAATCAAATTCAACGTTTAGTTTCTGAAAAAGAAAAAGCAAAACGCGACTTCAAGAGGATCGATACTGAGGTGTCCGGGTTAAAAGAACTCCTTGTCACGAAACAGAATCAATTCAAGCACTATAACGAAAATATTGAAGAAGTCATTGAATCATTTAAAAGTGATTACATTGAAAAACTCAATCAACAGGCTTCTGCAAAAAATGAAATTCAATATCTCAAACAGCAGTTGGACCAGCAATCCAGTCGCAGCGGCCGATTAGAAGCGGAAAATGAAAAATATGTCTCTCAACGTGAAGAACTACATTTGCGCCACAAGGAACGATCGAAAGAACTTCAAACACAAAAAGAACAGATTGATGAGCACATCTTCTTGTATCGTGAGGAGCAAAAGAAGCTTGAATCCGTGAAAGCCAAATATGAAAAACAGGAGAAAACACTTTATCAAGCATTTCAATTCCTGCAACAAGCGAAGTCCCGGAAAGAAATGCTCGAAGAAATGGAAGAAGACTATTCAGGTTTCTTCCAGGGGGTAAAAGAAGTCCTGAAAGAGCGTTCGGGTCAATTAACAGGTATTCAAGGGGCGGTAGCGGAGCTAATTACGGTTCCTAAATCATATGAAACAGCTATGGAAACGGCTCTGGCGGCATCGATGCAGCATATTGTAGTCGATACAGAAGAAGATGGCCGTAAAGCCATTGCCTTTTTGAAGAGACATCAATATGGCCGAGCCACGTTCCTGCCGATGAACGTAATCAAAGGGAAAACCATACCCGAAAGCCAAAAGAACATGCTGAAAGGGCATCCTTCCTTTGTAGGAGTGGGATCTGATCTGTTGCATTATGATGATCGCTTTCAAATGGTGATTTCAAGCCTTGTGGGAAATGTCATCATCACAAAGGATCTAAAGGGTGCGAATGAAATTGCGAAGCTTGTTCAATATCGTTATCGCCTGGTTACGCTGGATGGGGATGTTGTCAATCCCGGGGGATCCATGTCCGGAGGTACTGTGAAACAGAAGAAAAATTCCCTTCTTTCAAGAAAAGGGGAACTGGAAGAGATGAAAGAAAAGCTTTCCAGTATGGAAACTCAAACAGAACAGCTTCAATCCCAAGTGAAAGCACTTAAAGAAGAAAGCAATTTTCGTGAGAAGAAACTGGAAGAAATGAGAGTGAAGGGGGAGAGCCTGCGTCTCAAGGAACAGGAACTGCTCTCCCAGCTTCGTGAAATTGAAATTTCCCAGCAAAATCTGGATGAAAGGCTGTCCCTTTATGACCTGGAGAAAAAAGATTTTACGTCAATCAAAGAAAAGCATGATTACAGAACGAAAGAACTGGAAGCTTCACTCAAGGAGATAGGGGAAGAGGTTACAAAGCTTGATCAAAAGATTAATGAGCTGACTCTTCAGAAAAATAGTGAAAGAACGTCCAAAGACGCTTTGTTGAATGAAATCAGTGACATTAAAGCGAATCTCGCTGCGCGGAATGAACAGCTGGTAAACAGCCGACAGCAACTGAACCGGGTGCAGGATACAATGTCTGAGACAAACAGGCGAAAGATAAGTCTCCAGGATGATCTGGAATGGTTGCAGACAGAAATGAAGGATAACTTCTCAGGTGAAGAGCAGCTTGGAATCAAAGCAGAAGAGTGTGCCGTGCAAAAGGAAGAAACGTCCAAGTTGATCGCTGTCCGCAGGGACGAGCGCTCCAACCTTCAACATACTGTCGATGACGAGGAAATAGAGCTGAAAGAATTAAAGCGTCTGCATAAAGGATTGGTCGGTGCTCTTCGGGATGAGGAAGTGAAAATCAATCGTCTTGATGTAGAACTCGAAAACCGTCTTGATCATTTGCGGGATGAGTATATGCTTTCGTTTGAAGCGGCAAAGCAGGACTACCCCCTTTCAATTGAGGTGGAAGAAGCAAGGAAAAAAGTGAAACTTGTGAAATTAGCATTGGAAGAGCTCGGGACCGTCAATCTGGGTGCAATAGATGAATATGAACGAGTGAAGGAAAGATACGAATTTTTAGTTGATCAGAAGAATGACCTGACGGAAGCGAAGGACACTCTTTACTTGGTCATTAACGAAATGGACACCGAAATGATTAAACGTTTTGATCAAACCTTCTCGAGCATACAAGAGGAATTTGAAGGTGTATTCAAAGCCTTGTTTGGCGGTGGAAGAGCAGAGCTGAAGCTGACCGATCCATCTGATCTGCTTCACACCGGTGTGGATATAGTAGCCCAGCCTCCCGGAAAGAAGCTACAGAACCTGGGGCTTATGTCAGGTGGGGAACGGGCTCTGACGGCCATTGCCCTGCTGTTTTCCATCCTGAAGATCCGCCCTGTCCCGTTCTGTATACTGGATGAAGTGGAAGCGGCCCTGGACGAAGCGAATGTGCAGAGATTCAGTCAATATTTAAAGAAATTCAGTGATGAAACACAATTCATTGTCATCACTCATCGTAAAGGTACCATGGAAGAAGCCCATGTATTGTATGGGGTAACGATGCAGGAATCCGGAGTGTCTAAACTGGTATCAGTCAGACTGCAGGAAACAAAGGAACTACTTGAAACTTAAATAAGGGTGTGGAAAAGTGAGTTTTTTTAAGAAGCTTAAAAATAAATTTACACAGTCCAGTGATAATGTCACAGAGAAATTTAAAGATGGGTTAAGTAAAACAAGAAATAACTTCACGTCAAAGGTGAATGATCTGGTGGCCAGATACCGCAAAGTCGATGAAGAATTCTTTGAAGAGCTTGAGGAAATTCTGATCGGAGCGGATGTCGGCTTTGATACCGTCATGGAGCTCATTGATGAACTTAAACTTGAAGTGCAACGAAAGAATATTCAAGATACGGAAGACGTCCAATCCGTCATTTCAGAGAAGCTTGTTGAGATCTACCAGGGTGATCGCGATGAGGACAACAGCCTGAATATTCAAGAAGACCAACTGACGGTTTTACTATTTGTCGGTGTGAATGGAGTAGGGAAGACGACGACCATCGGAAAAATGGCTCATATGTTCAAGGAACAGGGCAAAAATGTTGTTCTTGCAGCAGGCGACACATTTCGCGCAGGTGCCATCGAACAGCTTGAAGTATGGGGTGAACGCGTTGGGGTCCCTGTCATTAAGCAGGCGGCGGGAAGCGATCCTGCGGCTGTGATGTTCGATGCCGTCCAATCTGCCAAAGCGAAAAAGGCGGACATACTCATTTGTGATACGGCAGGAAGATTGCAAAACAAAGTGAATTTAATGAAAGAGCTTGAAAAGGTGAAACGGGTGATTGAAAGAGAAATTCCAGGAGCCCCTCACGAAGTATTACTCGTTCTTGACGCAACCACAGGGCAAAATGCCATGGTACAGGCAAAAACCTTTAAAGAAGCAACAAACGTCTCAGGTATCGTCCTGACGAAGCTTGACGGGACTGCTAAAGGCGGGATCGTGCTTGCGATCCGGAACGAGCTCGAAATTCCGGTGAAATATGTGGGTCTGGGAGAAAAAATGGATGACCTTCAACCGTTCGATGCTGAAAAGTATGTTTACGGCTTGTTTTCAACCCTCGTCGATGAAGAAGAATAAATCATAATCCATAGGGCAGCCTGCTTTAGAGACTTTACGATATAGTCCAGCAGGCTGCTCTACTTTTCTCTATGAAAAATCCGTCAGTATCCTTGACAAGCGCCCGTAAACACTGTATTCTTCATATGTAAAGGTTTTTCACTTAACAAGGAGGGATATCCGTGCTGGAGAAAACGACCAGAATGAATTATCTCTACGATTTTTATCAATCTTTGTTAACTCCTAAACAAAGAAGCTATATGTCCCTCTATTACCTGGATGATTTCTCTTTAGGTGAAATTGCTGAGGAATATAATGTTAGCCGGCAAGCAGTGTACGATAACATTAAGAGGACAGAGGCCATGATCGAGGAGTACGAAGAAAAGCTTTTATTATTTAAAAAATTTCAAGAACGCAACGAGATTCTTGATCAACTCAGACAAAAAATAGAAGAGCCATCAATCGATTCTTCTCATTGTTTAAAACTCATTGATGATCTTGAAATATTGGATTAGGAGGCGGCATGAATGGCATTTGAAGGATTAGCCGACCGACTGCAAGGTACAATACAAAAAATCCGTGGAAAAGGAAAGATCTCAGAAGCGGATGTCAAAGAAATGATGCGTGAAGTTCGTCTTGCTCTTTTAGAAGCAGACGTTAATTTTAAAGTGGTGAAGCAATTCGTCAAGAAAGTAAGTGAACGGGCTGTCGGACAAGAAGTCATGAAGAGCCTTACACCTGGTCAACAGGTCATTAAAGTTGTTCAGGAAGAGCTTACAAACTTGATGGGTGGCGAACAAAGTCAGATTGCCGTCGCTAAACGTCCACCCACTGTCATTATGATGGTTGGTTTACAAGGTGCAGGTAAAACGACGACCACTGGTAAGCTTGCGAACCTGCTTCGGAAGAAACATAACCGCAAACCGCTGTTGGTGGCTGCTGATATTTACCGTCCCGCTGCCATCAAACAGTTGGAAACCATCGGAAAGCAATTAAGCCTTCCCGTGTTTTCACTTGGGGATCAGGTAAGCCCGGTTGAAATTGCGAAAAAAGCCATCGAAAAGGCAAAAGAAGAACATCACGATTATGTTCTGATTGATACAGCAGGTCGACTTCACATTGATGAAAACCTGATGGGAGAGCTGAAAGAAATTAAAGAACTCTCCAATCCGGACGAGATTTTCCTCGTGGTAGATGCCATGACTGGTCAAGATGCAGTTAACGTTGCCCAAAGCTTCAATGAAGCTCTTGGTATATCCGGTGTTGTCCTGACCAAACTTGATGGTGACACCAGAGGCGGAGCAGCGTTATCCATCCGTTCCGTCACTGAAAAGCCTATTAAATTTGTAGGTATGGGTGAGAAGATGGATGCCTTGGAAGCCTTCCATCCTGAGCGTATGGCATCACGGATCCTCGGTATGGGGGATGTCTTGTCCCTCATTGAAAAGGCTCAGGCGAATGTGGATGAAGAGAAGGCCAAAGAACTTGAACAAAAAATGCGCACGATGTCTTTCACATTTGATGATTTCCTTGATCAACTAGGTCAAGTGAGGCAGATGGGTCCTCTGGACGAACTTCTCAAAATGATGCCTGGAGCAAACAAGATGAAGGGTCTGGATAAGATTCAAGTCGATGACAAGCAGATCAGTCACGTAGAGGCCATCATCCAATCCATGACCAGCGATGAAAAAACCCACCCTGAAACGATCAATGCTTCCCGTCGTAAACGGATTGCAAAAGGGAGCGGGACATCCATTCAAGAGGTGAACCGACTTCTGAAACAATTCGAGGACATGAAGAAAATGATGAAACAGATGAGTGGGATGCAAGGAAAAGGTAAGAAAAAAGGGATGAAATTCCCATTTATGTAAGCAATTCGTTCAACTTTTCATAAGAAAAATTGAACTGTTAAGAAAAAACACTTTACAAACAAAATACACATTTGATATTATACTAACTTGTGTGAAACTATTCGGAGGTGCTTTAATTATGGCAGTAAAAATCAGATTAAAACGTATGGGAGCAAAAAAATCCCCTTTCTATCGTATCGTAGTTGCAGATTCTCGTTCACCACGTGATGGACGTCAAATCGAAACAGTTGGAACTTACAACCCGGTTGCTAAACCAGCTGAAGTGAAAATCGATGAAGAATTAGCTCTTAAATGGTTATCAAATGGTGCTAAGCCATCTGACACAGTTCGTAACCTATTCTCAAACCAAGGCATTATGGAAAAATTCCACAATGCTAAGAACAGCAAGTAATCGATTAGATCGATGAAAGATCTTATTCTAACGATTGTGAAACCCCTGGTTGACCATCCGGACTCTGTCCGCGTCGATTTAGATGAAGGGACGAACGGTTTAACTTATAAGTTATCCGTTCATCCCGAGGATATGGGTAAGGTCATTGGGAAACAGGGGCGAGTAGCTAAATCGATTCGAACTGTGGTATACGCTGCAGCAGGATCTTCACAACAGAAGAAAATCTTTTTAGAGATAGTGGAGTAAGGAAGCTTACTAAAGCTCATTACTACAAGCTCTAAGAATCAGGGGACTGACCCACAAAGGTTACTACTTAGCCTTAAGACGTCAGTCCCCT
Source organism: Rossellomorea sp. QJM3NY_18 (assembly GCF_056173145.1). Lineage (NCBI taxonomy): Bacteria > Bacillati > Bacillota > Bacilli > Caryophanales > Bacillaceae > Rossellomorea > Rossellomorea sp. QJM3NY_18. Next base: position 1,793,078 of record NZ_CM149659.1, read on the forward strand.
TTTTCATAGGGTTGATCGCCATGTAATGGTATACTATCGTCAGATGGGTTTTAAGCCCTCATAAAACCGTTTCTCCCCTAAGAACACCCTTAAGGTCATTACTTCAGTGAGGGGTGAATAGAAGGAGGAGGAAAGACGTTGAACGTGATACATACGATAACAATTAAACAAGTCCTCACAGAAAAGAGTAAGGACCTGTTAATGAAACGCTATGAAAATCAAACGTTTCATTTGAAAAAGGAAAGTGATCAGCTTCAGTTCGAAATGAAAAAGATTGAACGTGGCAAGAAATATCCCACTCATAAATTAAATCAGCATTTTGAAAGAGAATTGAATGAACGGGCAGAAAAAATCAAGCTGTTGGAATTTCAAATGGAACAGCTGAATATCCTCCCGATTGGCAGCGAGCTGAAAGAAAAAGAAGTCCAAGGTATGATGGACATTCAAGTTGGTGACAATTGGGAGGAAGAAACCCTTTCAAAGACGATTGTAATAGAAGACGGTATAGTGAAAGAAATACGTTAATGCAAGAGGTGAATGCGATGGAAAAGTGGTTTAATGTAGGTAAGATTGTCAACACTCATGGAGTTAAAGGGGAAGTGAAGGTCGTATCGACGACAGATTTCCCCGAAGAGCGTTATCAGAAAGGGAACACTCTCTATTTGTTCAGGAATGGCCAGGAATCCCTCGGTCTCGTGATCAAATCTCATAGAAATCATAAGAGTTTTGATTTGCTTACGTTTGAAGGGTATGAAAATATCAATGAGGTCGAGAAGTTTAAAGAAGGCATCCTGAAGGTGCAGGAAGACCAATTACAGGAACTGGACGAAGGGGAATACTATCTCCATGAAATCGTCGGCTGTAAGGTAGTGACAACAGCAGGAGAAGAGCTGGGTACCGTCAAAGAGATTTTGAGCCCGGGGGCGAACGATGTATGGGTAGTGAAGGGTGAGCGAGGGAAAGAGTACCTCATCCCTTATATAGTGGATATCGTGAAAACGGTCGATATTGAGTGTCAGCTTATTACCATTGAGCCGATGGAAGGCCTGCTATCATGATGAGAATTGACGTCCTCTCTTTATTCCCTGGTATGTTCGAAGGGATCTTCGGTGATTCCATCTTAAAAAAGGCCAATGAGAAAAGAGCCGTTACGTATAATGTGATCAACTTTCGTGAATACGCTGATAACAAACATAATCAGGTGGATGATTACCCTTACGGCGGGGGGGCCGGGATGGTTTTGAAGCCTCAGCCTATATTTGATGCAGTCGAGGCGTTGAGAAAAGAAGAAGAATCTACCCCGCGGGTCATCCTTATGTGCCCGCAGGGAGAACGATATACCCAGCAAAAGGCTGAGGAGCTTTCGAAAGAAGATCATCTCGTATTTATTTGCGGTCATTATGAAGGCTATGATGAACGAATAAGAGAGCACGTGGTAACCGACGAAATCTCCATTGGTGACTATGTGTTGACTGGCGGGGAACTCGGGGCGATGGTGGTCATAGATAGTGTTGTCCGCCTGCTTCCCGGGGTACTGGGGAATGAGGATTCCCCTATACTTGATTCGTTCTCTTCAGGTCTCTTGGAGCATCCGCATTACACCCGTCCATCGGATTTCAGAGGGATGAAGGTACCCGTTGAGTTGATTTCAGGAAACCATCGTCTGATCGATGAATGGAGAGAGAAAGAGAGCCTGAAAAGGACCTATGAAAGAAGGCCGGATCTATTAGAGAGTTATCCTCTCACAGATCGACAAAAGGCTTGGATAGAGGAATGGAGAAACTCTAAATAGGCTCTTGCATCCTGAAGGCCTGTATGGTATTATATTCTTTGTGGTTTCCAGGAGTTATCTCCTGAAATCATGGATCCCGATGTTCCGCTGCAATCAATCGCTTTTGTAAGAGCATCTGTTGGAAGGAGTTGAAAAAGATGCACAAATTAATCGAAGATATTACGAAAGAACAACTTCGCTCTGATCTACCATCTTTCCGTCCTGGTGATACAGTACGTGTACACGTTAACATCGTTGAGGGTACTCGTGAACGTATTCAGGTTTACGAAGGAGTAGTAATCAAACGCCGTGGTGGCGGTATCAGCGAAACATTTACTGTTCGTAAAATTTCTTACGGTGTAGGTGTTGAGCGTACTTTCCCAGTACACACACCTAAAATCGCTAAATTAGAAGTTATTCGTCGCGGTAAAGTCCGTCGTGCGAAACTTTATTACCTGCGTAATCTGCGTGGTAAAGCGGCTCGTATTAAAGAAATTCGATAAGAACGTAAGAAAAGGAGCTTGGAGACAAGCTCCTTTTCCTTTTTCTAAAACCTTTCGTTTAAGGGAGTAGAAAGAGGATATCGACTATTTTCGGGAAACCACCAATTTTTAATGAGAATTAGAAGAATTTCTAGTAGAATAGAAAAAGATAGAAAAAATCATGGGTGGTGGAGATGTGGTTAAAGAAAAAAACGAGTGGTGGGAATGGATGAAGGCCCTGTTAATTGCAGTCGGGTTAGCAGCTATCATCAGATTCTTTTTATTTGCCCCCATCGTAGTTGACGGATTATCAATGATGCCTACTTTACATAATGGTGACCGAATGATTGTAAGTAAACTGGGAGAGCCTGAGCGCTTCGATATCGTCGTTTTCCATGCTCCCGAGCAAAAGGATTATATCAAACGGGTCATCGGCCTGCCGGGGGATAAGGTAGAGTATAAAAATGATATATTATATATTAATGGAAAAGCTTATACTGAACCATATCTCAAAGAATACAAAGATCAATTGAACGGCGGTGTCCTAACCGAAGATTTTTCATTAAAGGATATAACCGGTGAAGAAACAGTACCGGAAGGGGAAATTTTTGTTATGGGGGATAACCGGCGATTCAGTAAAGATAGCCGTCATATCGGAACGGTCTCGACCGATGAAGTAATCGGGGACACGAAAGTGATCTATTGGCCTGTTAAAGATTTCGGTTTAGTGAAATAATAGAAAAAGTGTTTGGAGGTGGTCATATGACGATACAATGGTTTCCAGGGCATATGGCTAAAGCTCGTAGACAAGTGACTGAGAAATTAAAACTTGTAGACATAGTGATTGAATTAGTAGATGCAAGAATCCCGTTATCATCCAGAAATCCGATGATTGAAGAAATCATCGGCCAAAAGCCGCGACTCGTTTTATTAAATAAAGCAGACATGGCAGACACAAACAGGACCAATCAGTGGATTGCCTACTTCAAAGAGCAGGGAATCACTGCACTTGCGGTAAATGCACAGGCCGGCAAAGGTCTTCAAGTCATCGTGCAGGCGGCTAAAGAAATCCTCAAAGATAAATTCGATCGCATGAAGTCGAGGGGAATGAGACCACGGGCCATCAGGGCGATGATTGTGGGGATTCCGAACGTTGGTAAATCGACCTTGATCAACAGGCTGGCGAAGAAGAATATCGCCAAAACAGGAAATACACCTGGTGTGACGAAAGCACAGCAGTGGATCAAGGTCGGTAAAGAGCTTGAGCTGCTCGATACCCCGGGCATTTTATGGCCGAAGTTCGAAGATCCCAAGGTAGGCTATAAACTGGCATTAACGGGAGCAATCAAAGATACCATTCTGAATTTGCAGGATATTGCCGTATATGGCCTGCGCTTTCTTGCAGAGTATTATCCAGAGCGATTAGAGGAGCGTTACGGCCTCGAAGAGTTATCTGAAGAGGTAGTGGATAGCTTTGATAAAATCGGGGCTAAGAGAGGCTGTCTGATGACCGGTGGGGAAGTCAATTATGACAAGACTTCTGAAATCATCGTCAGGGATATACGGAATGTTCAGTTAGGACCTATGACATTTGATTTTATTGGTGAAGCTGAAAAAGATAGTGAATAACGGCAGAGGCTGTATAAAGGGAATGGATCTCTTTGACGCAGCCTCTTTATTTTTGTGCGGGATATCCGATATATACGAGGAGGAGCATACGTGACGAAAGTACATAGAACGATCAATGAAATTAAACAATTGATCGGGACACTGACAGAGTCTGATCCGATTTTGGTAGAATTGAAACAGGATGAGAGAAAGGGTGTTCAGAAACTTCTGCTTCAGCTTGAAAGGGAACGAAAGAAGCAAGCTAAGGAGAAAAAGGAGTTTCAGGACCTCACCCGATATGAAAGTGAGTTGTGTCATCAAGGATTCACCCGTATCGCCGGGATAGACGAGGTGGGAAGGGGGCCGCTTGCAGGGCCGGTCGTGACGGCAGCCGTCATCCTTCCCCAAGACTTCTACTTAGCAGGATTGAATGACAGCAAGAAGCTTTCAGAAGGAAAAAGAGAAGAGTATTATGAATATATCCAACATCATGCGATTTCAATTGGAGTTGGAATGGTCCAGGCGGAGGAGATCGATTCCATCAATATTTATCAAGCGACGAAAAAGGCGATGAATGACGCGATCATCCATCTGCCTGTTCAGCCGGATTACTTATTGATCGATGCCATGAAAATTCAATCGCCATATCCGAGTCAGTCAATCATCAAAGGAGATTCAAAAAGCATTTCCATTGCTGCAGCTTCCATTATCGCAAAGGTTACGAGAGACAGGATGATGAAGGAATATGCTGAAAAGTACCCCGGCTATGCTTTCGAGAAAAATGCAGGCTATGGAACAAAAGACCACTTAAATGGACTTGAGCAATTAGGAGTGACCCCTCTGCACCGGAAAAGCTTCGCACCGGTAAAAGAGCATCTGCAGACTAAAGGATAAGCGTTTTCAGCATAAAGTGTAGGATGAATAACATGGGACGGGGGGGAGAGAGATGACCCACATTCACGGTACTGCAAGGAATCAGACACTGTCCTCTCCTGGTGAAAAACCATTTTCGGTCCAGGGTGGAAAGGTTATCTATATAAAGGTACATAAGTTGTTGGGTGATGATCTGGCAGAAGTATCTGCAAACGGTCAGCGGTTCTTGGCAAAGCTTGAAACTCCTTTGAAAGCTGGAGAGCGTCAATGGGTGGAAGTGAAGCAGACAGAGGCAGGAATCAGCCTCCAATTGATCCCGTCTCGCCAAGGAGATGGTGAAGGAATTGCTTCTAAGCTCTTACATCATTTATCCATTTCGACCGATGAGAAAGAAATGACTTCTTTGGTTTCGGATCTTGTAAAGGATAAGATACCCATTCATAAAGAGATGCTGGTGTTTGCAGGGAAGCATGTTACAGGGGAGGATGCAGCTCTTAATTTAAAGATCATCGTAGAAATGGCAAAGAGGAACCTGCCATTTACAGACAGGATATTCCTTTCCATGAAAGCAGGAGAAAGTGGTGATTTTATTTCCATGCTGGATACTCTTGCTTCGAAACTAAATGAAGTGGGAGGAGATGGAAGCACTCTTCAAGTGATTCGAAGACTGCAGGAACCCTTAAAGAGGAATATATCTGAAAATCTTGTCATCAAAGCGTTGACGGGTTTAGCGGATTCTTCACAAACCTACGCAAACCGTTTGGGACGATTTGATTTATTAAAGTCCCTTGGATTCATTCAGAATGAAACGGTCATGAATCAATGGAAGGAAGGTTTAACGGGCATGATCCTTGAGAGAGTGACTTCAGATGGAAAGGGCGGGCTGGCGGCAACTGAAGGGCTTCGAAGCGGCCGTGAACAGGCTTCAAGTGTGAGTGGAGCCGGTACTAAATCAGCTTTCTCTCTTGTGGATAAATGGATGAATATCCTTACAGGCTCAAAAACCCGCCTGGAGGGAACAGAAGACGAGACACCTGAAGCAGCGGCAAAACAGCTGGTCGGATTAGCAGGGAAGGAAAAGCTTGTGGAAATGAACTTTAGCAGGCTTGAACAAATAACTGGGAAAGGTGTCCCTTCATCGAATCAGGAAAAAATCTTCCAGATGCTTCACCACCAAACGGTATTGGACCTGACGGAACAACTCAGGGGAGATGAATTGGCCAAAGTATTAAAAAGGATGATCGGTGACTTCGGAATCAACTATGAAGCTCAGTTTCAGAAAGGATATGAGATTCAGGGCCAGACACTGAAGGAGCATCTTATCGGATTAAGCCAGCATCACCCGTCATCGGACATTCGACAATTAGCCGATGACATTGTTCTGAGAATGAACCATCAAGTGCTTCATTCCCAGGATCCATCCCCTCTCCTTACAATCGTACAGCAGTTTCCAATGTATCTGTTCGGACGAAATACGGATATCACCTTACAATGGACTGGAAAAGAGAAGGAAAAGGGAGTCATCGATGGCGACTATTGCAGGGTGTTATTTTATTTGAACATGAAGGAATTGGATGAGACCTTGATCGATATGCAAGTACAACACCGTGTCATTTCTCTGACGGTTTGGAATGACCATCCAGCAATAGAAGCTTTGTCACAACCACTCATTCCCGATCTAAAAAAAGGGCTCGAGAAATTGGACTATCAGTTATCCGCCGTGAAAGTGAAGAAACCCGATAAACACGAAAGCCTCTCAGAAAAGATCTTAAGGAACGAGTCCAATCGAACATTTTCCGGAGTTGATGTAAAAATATGAAAAGGCGGCACGAGAGAAAAGAAGCGATTGCTCTAAGTTATAATCAGCAAGAAGCATCAGCGCCAAAAGTCGTGGCAAAAGGAAAAGGGATGATTGCTGAAAACATCCTGTCAAGAGCGATGGAGCATGGAGTACCTGTTCAAGAGGATAAGAGCCTGTTATCCCTCCTCGGCAACCTGGATATCGGTGAATCCATCCCTGAGGAATTATACGGAGCCGTAGCAGAAGTATTTGCTTTTATCTACCGTTTGGACAGGGACATATCCAGGAGAGAATGAACAAAAGGATCTCACGGTGACGTTAAAGGAAGCTAGATTGGTTAGGTGAAATATATTTTTTGAGTATAATAATTTATGTGTGTTCCTTCTAGTAGAAACGGCATGATGTAAATGAATTCTATCTAATTATGTTCAGAATTTTTAAATTAATATAATATTTTTAGCATAATGGTAGACATATATACTGTCATTTTATACAATGAAAGCGCAGTCTATTTTTTGAAGAGTTTGATAGGAGGATGGAAAATGAATATCCATGAATATCAAGGTAAAGAAATCCTCAGAAATTACGGGGTGTCCGTACCAAATGGTAAAGTGGCTTTTACAGCTGAAGAGGCAGTAGAAGCGGCGAAAACGTTAGATTCTAGCGTATATGTTGTAAAGGCGCAAATCCACGCAGGTGGACGGGGCAAGGCAGGCGGAGTCAAAATCGCCAAGAGCCTTGACGAAGTGCGTACATATGCAGAGGAATTAATCGGAAAAACTTTAGTTACTCACCAAACGGGTCCTGAAGGTAAGGAAGTAAAGCGCTTACTTATCGAAGAAGGCTGTGATATCAAAAAAGAGTATTATGTAGGTCTTGTACTCGACCGTGCAACTTCCCAGGTTGTCCTTATGGCATCTGAAGAAGGTGGAACGGAAATCGAAGAGGTAGCAGAACAAACACCTGAAAAAATCTTTAAAGAGTACATCGATCCAGTTGTTGGATTAACAGGTTTCCAAGCGAGACGTATTGCATTCAATATCAATATTCCTCAAAAACTTGTAGGTAAAGCAGCTAAGTTCATGATGGGTCTTTACAATGTGTACATCCAAAAGGATGCTTCAATTGTTGAAATCAACCCGTTAGTAGTGACTGGTGACGGAGATGTCATGGCACTTGATGCGAAGTTCAACTTCGATTCAAATGCATTATACCGCCAAAAGGATGTCATTGAGTTACGCGATCTTGAAGAAGAAGATGCGAAAGAAATCGAAGCTTCCAAATACGACCTGAGCTATATTTCCCTTGATGGGAATATCGGGTGTATGGTAAATGGCGCTGGTCTTGCCATGGCCACGATGGACATCGTGAAGCATTATGGCGGAGATCCCGCTAACTTCCTGGATGTTGGGGGCGGTGCCACAGCTGAAAAGGTAACAGAAGCATTCAAAATCATCCTTTCTGATGAAAACGTTAAAGGTATTTTCGTCAACATCTTCGGTGGAATCATGAAATGTGACGTCATCGCAACGGGTGTTGTAGAAGCGGCTAAGCAGATCGGTCTTCAAGTACCACTTGTGGTTCGTCTTGAAGGAACGAATGTAGACTTAGGTAAAGAAATCCTGAATCAATCAGGCTTGAATATCATTGCAGCTGAATCCATGGCAGACGGCGCACAAAAAATCGTTGAGCAAGTAGGCTGAGAAAGGCGGGGGACTAATGAGCGTATTTATTAATAAAGATACCAAGGTTGTTGTACAAGGAATTACAGGATCAACAGCTCTTTTTCATACGAAGCAAATGCTTGAATACGGTACACAGATCGTGGCAGGTGTTACACCTGGAAAAGGCGGAACAGAGGTTGAAGGCGTACCTGTTTTTAATACAGTGGAAGAAGCAAAGAAAGCAACTGGCGTAAATGCTTCCGTCATCTATGTTCCTGCACCATTTGCAGCAGATGCAATCATGGAAGCGGTAGATGCCGAGCTTGATCTGGCCATTTGTATCACAGAGCATATCCCTGTATTGGATATGGTAAAGGTTAAGAGGTACATGGAAGGCAAGAATACACGCCTTGTCGGGCCGAACTGTCCTGGAGTCATCACTCCTGACGAATGTAAGATCGGGATCATGCCTGGTTACATCCATACTAAAGGACATGTAGGGGTTGTCTCACGTTCTGGTACATTGACGTATGAAGCCGTCCACCAACTTTCACAAGCTGGAATAGGGCAGTCAACGGCAGTGGGTATCGGTGGAGACCCTGTAAACGGTACAGATTTCATTGACGTATTGAAAGCATTCAACGAAGATGAGGATACGTATGCCGTGATCATGATCGGTGAAATCGGAGGTACAGCCGAAGAAGAAGCTGCTGAGTGGATCAAGGCTAATATGACGAAGCCTGTAGTCGGCTTCATCGGTGGACGTACGGCACCTCCAGGGAAACGTATGGGCCATGCCGGTGCGATCATTTCAGGTGGTAAAGGGACGGCTGATGAGAAAATCCGCGTTATGAACGAATGTGGAATTCAAGTTGCGCCAACTCCTTCAGATATGGGGGAAACATTGATCAAGGTCCTTAAAGAAGAGGGAATCCTCGATAAATGTAAAACGCATTAATTTTTTACTGAGACTGACAGCTTGGCTGTCAGTCTCAATTTTATCTATATTAATTTGATCGTTAGGAGGCTTTTAATGAAAGGAAACCGTCACCTTGTCTTTCATATTCATCACTGCCGTGGAATTGGTTTGAAAGGCATAAAACGATTGCTAGAAACTTATCAGGATCTTCACGCTGTCCTTGAACTCCCTTTATCAAAACTCCAACAGATAACGCACGCCACTTCTACGAATGTAGAAACCTTCTATAAAGATCTCCATTCCTTTTCTTCAAAACGCTATATGCAGCTCTATGCTGAGAACAATATAGAGTGGATCACCCTTTTTGATGATGATTATCCAGTCTTGTTGAAAAATGTATATGATCCCCCATTTCTCCTCTTTTTAAAAGGTGACAGGAAACTGCTCCGTTTTTCCCCAAAATTGGCTGTGATAGGGTCGAGAAACGCCACCTCCTACACAGAAAAAGTTCTACACACAATGATTCCGGAGCTTGTCAAACGTGATGTTGTGATCGTAAGTGGACTGGCAAAAGGGGCTGATACCGTCGCTCATAAAGAAGCGATAAGATCAGGCGGCAGAACGATAGGTGTGTTGGGAGGAGGATTCCAGCATATTTATCCTAAACAAAATGTCGATCTGGCCGACCATATGATGGACCACCATCTCCTCCTTTCGGAATATCCCCCTTATATCAAACCGGAAAAATGGCATTTCCCATTTAGGAATCGAATCATTAGTGGTATCAGTGATGCGGTACTTGTCACCGAAGCCAGAAAAAAGAGCGGTACATTTATCACGGCAGATTATGCATTGAACGAAGGGAGGGAAGTCCTGTGCTTACCAGGGTCCATATACGATCCATTGGCAGAAGGAACAAACTCCCTTATACAAGAAGGAGCCAAGATGGTTCTGACAATAGAAGACATTTTCTCAGATCTCAGGGTATAAACTTCAAAAATATGATGTAAAATCTATTATTAAAGGAGTTTTTTGAACATAAAACGGTGAATATCACATGTAATTCATACAAAATGGTTGCATTTATGCTGAAACTGTTATACATTTTGCAACAGGTATCAAAAACTGTATAAAAGAGAAATAAATAGATTAGAGCAGTACTTCTCTACACTGAAATCATTCTTACACCTATGTGAATGTAAGTGTAAACGTTTCCGTTTGTGCTTGTTAAAAGAACATTCCAAGGTGCTATAAAACAGTGATTATTTTCCTCTTTAAGGAGGCTTATTGGATGGCAGATTATTTAGTAATAGTGGAATCGCCGGCTAAGGCGAAAACGATTGAACGTTATTTAGGGAAAAAATATAAGGTCAGGGCATCAATGGGCCACGTCAGGGACTTGCCAAAAAGTCAGATGGGCGTCGATGTCGAGAATGAATTTGAACCAAAGTATATCACCATACGCGGCAAAGGCCCTGTATTAAAAGAATTAAAAACCGCTGCAAAAAAAGTGAAAAGAATCTTCCTCGCAGCCGACCCCGACAGAGAAGGGGAGGCAATTGCCTGGCACTTGGCTCACAGCCTTGATATGGATACGACTTCAGAATGCCGGGTCGTTTTCAACGAAATCACGAAGGATGCGATCAAAGAATCATTTAAGCATCCCCGTGCCATCAATATGGACCTGGTTGATGCTCAGCAGGCACGAAGAATTTTAGATCGGTTGGTTGGTTACAACATCAGTCCATTATTATGGAAAAAGGTCAAAAAGGGACTAAGTGCAGGAAGGGTACAATCGGTTGCAGTCCGGTTGATCATTGATAGGGAAAATGAAATCAAAGCCTTCACTCCGGAAGAGTATTGGTCCATCGAAGCAGAATTCACCAAAGGTAATGATACATTCCAGGCATCTTTCTATGGGATTGACGGTAAAAAGGTGGAATTGAAGACGGAAGAAGAAGTAAAAGATGTTCTTGGCAAGGTGAAAGGGAAGTCTTTCGAAGTGAATAAAGTCACAAAGAAGGAAAGAAAGAGAAATCCAGCACCGCCTTTTACCACTTCATCCCTTCAGCAGGAAGCAGCCCGTAAATTAAATTTCAGGGCAAAGAAGACGATGATGCTTGCACAGCAATTATACGAAGGAATCGAAATGGGGAAACAAGGAACCGTCGGATTCATCACATACATGAGAACGGACTCCACCCGGATTTCTGAAGTAGCTCAGAAAGAAGCCAATGAATATATCGTGAATAAATATGGTCAGGATTTTATCAAGCAGTCTGAGCGCAAAGAGAAAAAACAACAAAAAGCTCAGGATGCCCATGAAGCGGTCCGTCCGACCAGTACCTTGAGGGATCCGTCTTCGGTTAAACCGTTCCTATCACGGGACCAATATCGCCTTTATAAATTGATTTGGGAACGTTTCGTAGCAAGTGAGATGGCACCTGCTGTCATGGACACTATGAGTGTAGATCTTGTAAACGGCTCCGTCATGTTCAGGGCGTCTGGTTCAAAAGTGAAATTCCCCGGCTTTATGAAGGTATATGTTGAGGGATCGGATGATCAGAAAGAAGAAAAAGATAATTTCCTTCCTGCATTGGAAGAAAAAGATAAAGTGAAAAGTGAAAACATCGACCCAAATCAGCATTTCACCCAGCCACCGCCAAGATATACCGAGGCAAGACTCGTGAAAACGTTGGAAGAACTCGGTATAGGAAGACCGTCCACATTTGCTCCAACCCTTGATACGATTCAAAGGAGAGGATACGTTACTCTGGATAACAAGCGATTTATCCCGACGGAGCTTGGAGAAATCGTGTTAGAGTTAGTGAGGGAATTCTTCCCTGATATCATAGATGTGGAGTTTACAGCTAACATGGAACGGAGCCTGGATGACATCGAGGATGGCAATGTGAAGTGGGAAAGAATCATTGACCGTTTTTATCAGGATTTTGAAAAACATCTGGAAAAAGCGGAAAATGAAATGGAGAAAATTGAAATCCGTGATGAACCTGCCGGGGAAGACTGTGAGGAATGCGGTCATGCAATGGTATTCAAAATGGGACGATACGGTAAGTTTATGGCCTGCAGCAATTTTCCCGATTGCCGTAATACCAAGCCGATCGTGAAAGAAATCGGTGTGAAATGCCCTAAATGTGAAAAAGGGAATATCATTGAGCGTAAAAGTAAGAAGAAGCGTATTTTCTACGGGTGTGACCAGTATCCTGAATGTGATTTCTTATCATGGGATAAACCGATTGAACGGAAATGTCCGAAATGTGAAGAGTTGCTCGTGGAGAAGAAGCTTAAAAAGGGTAATCAAATTCAATGTATAAATTGTGATTATAAAGAAGAACCTCAGAAATAGTGATTATAAACGATTGATTGTTGAACAATGAACGAATACAATGGAACGAGGGACTGTTCCAACAGGTGATTTCTCTATTACCTGGTGGGTCAGCCCTTTTGTGTTTTTTTAATCTTTGTAACAAACGATACATATTTTCAATATACAATTATCTTTCTTATCATTGTCCCTTGGTGTACAATGCAAAGTGGATAAAGCGTTCGGGATGTAGGAGGTCTAAAAACAAATGTCAGTAAATGTTATTGGAGCAGGGTTAGCAGGAAGTGAAGCGGCTTGGCAGATTTCAAAAAGGGGGATAAAGGTCAACCTTTTTGAAATGAGACCCATCATTAAAACCCCTGCACACCATACAGATAAGTTTGCAGAACTGGTGTGCAGTAATTCACTCAGAGCGAATACACTTACGAATGCAGTCGGAGTATTAAAAGAAGAAATGAGACATTTGGATTCAGTCATCTTGTCAGCAGCGGATGCCTGCTCTGTACCGGCTGGAGGCGCTCTCGCCGTCGATCGCCATGAATTTGCAGCACTTGTCACAGATAAAGTGAAAAACCACCCCAATGTTACCGTGTTTAATGAGGAAGTAACGGATTTACCGGAGGGGATCACCATTGTTGCTACCGGACCGCTGACGAGTGAAGGTCTTTCCAATCAAATCAAACGGCTGACAGGGGAGGAACATTTATACTTCTATGACGCGGCTGCCCCGATCATAGAGAAAGATTCCATCGATATGGATAAAGTATATTTAAAGTCCCGATATGACAAAGGGGAAGCTGCATACTTGAATTGCCCGATGACCGAGAGTGAATTCAATCGATTCTATGAAGCCCTTATTTCCGCGGAGACGGTTCCGGTGAAAGAATTTGAGAAAGAAGTATTCTTTGAAGGTTGCATGCCAATAGAGGTAATGGCTTCACGCGGAAAGAAGACGATGTTATTCGGCCCCCTCAAGCCAGTCGGACTTGAAGATCCTAAAACAGGTAAACGTCCATTTGCCGTTGTACAATTAAGACAGGATGATGCCGCGGGTACCCTTTATAATATTGTCGGATTCCAGACCCATTTAAAGTGGGGGCCACAGAAAGAGGTTCTTCAATTGATTCCTGGACTTGAGAATGCAGATATTGTCCGATACGGCGTCATGCACAGGAATACCTTCATCAATTCACCTAATGTTCTGAAGAATACGTATCAGTTAAAAAATCATGAGAATCTGTTTTTCGCTGGTCAAATGACAGGTGTGGAAGGATATGTGGAATCTGCTGCAAGCGGATTGATAGCAGGTATAAATGCGGCCAAACTCGCAGTAGAAGAAGAACCCGTTGTATTTCCATATGAGACGGCCATGGGAAGTATGGCAAGATATATCACTACAGCGAATAAACATAACTTTCAACCGATGAATGCGAATTTCGGTCTTTTCCCGGAATTACCAAAAAAGGTAAAAGGAAAGAAAGAACGTAATGAGCAACATGCAAACCGGGCCTTGGAAACAATTCAGAACTTTGTGAAAAAAGTGTAAAATTCATTGCAAGGGTCCCACGGTTGTGTTACTATTTAGTAGCCCTTGTGAGGTGTTAAACATGAATAAGCAATTAGGTGAACAATTACTTTCCTTTACTGAATATTTACAAATAGAAAAACATTATTCTGTTCATACATTTGAACAATATCGTCATGATATTGAAGAGTTTTACGTATTTATGAAAGAACAAGGTTTACGTTCATTAAAAGAGGTCGAGTATTCTGATGCACGACTTTTTTTAACTAAGCTGCATGATCAGGGTTTAAAGAGATCTTCCGTCTCAAGGAAGGTATCGAGCATAAGAAGCTTTTACCGTTATTTAAATCGGGAAAAACAACTACTCGATAACCCCTTTTCGTTTGTTAACCTTCCGAAGAAAGAACAGCGATTGCCTTCCTTTTTTTATGAGGAGGAAATAAAGGCTCTGCTGGATGCTTGTGATGGGGATACCCCTTTGGAAATGCGTAACCTGGCCATATTCGAACTTCTTTATGCGACGGGAATCCGTGTAAGTGAGTGTACGAATATACAGTTGGGTGACGTGGACCTTGGGATGTCTACGCTCCTGGTAAAAGGAAAAGGGAAAAAAGAGAGGTATGTCCCATTTGGAAGCTTTGCACATGATGCCTTAGAACAATACATATTACATTCCCGGCCGAAGCTTGCGAAGGATGGGTCCCATACTCAATTGCTGGTCAACCATCGTGGTGGAGCATTAACCCAAAGAGGCATTCGTCTTATTTTAAATAAGATCATCGAGAAAGCATCTTTGACGGGGAAGATACATCCCCATATGCTGCGTCACACGTTTGCAACGCATTTGTTGAATAATGGCGCCGATTTAAGGACGGTTCAGGAACTTCTTGGACACGCTCAGCTTTCATCCACCCAACTGTATACCCATGTATCCAAGGATCAGTTACGAAAAACGTATTTAGCACATCATCCACGTGCTTAGAAGAGTTGGAGGTTTAGGAAATGGAACAATTCCACGCAACCACTATTTTTGCCGTACAGCATAATGGCAAGTGTGCGATGTCCGGTGACGGGCAGGTTACATTCGGTAATTCAGTTGTCATGAAGCATACAGCAAAAAAAGTACGAAAGCTTTTTAATGGAAAAGTATTGGCTGGATTCGCGGGATCTGTTGCCGATGCGTTTACTTTGTCTGAAATGTTTGAAGGGAAGCTTCAGGAGTTCAACGGTAATCTTCCAAGAGCAGCAGTCGAGCTCGCGAAACAATGGAGGAGCGATAAAGTGCTGAGAAAGCTTGAAGCGATGTTGATTGTTATGGATGAAAGCCACCTTCTGTTAATTTCAGGGACAGGTGAAGTGATTGAACCGGATGATGGAATCCTGGCCATCGGTTCCGGTGGGAATTACGCATTATCTGCCGGCAGGGCATTAAAGCAGTATGCCGGAGACCACTTGACTGCTAAGGAAATCGCCCGATCTTCCCTTCAAATCGCTGCCGATATATGTGTATATACGAATAACCAGATTATCGTTGAAGAGCTCTAATCTGGAAAGTCCAGGTAAGAATAGATATTCTCTCACACTATAGGAAAGTAAGGAGTGTGCCATTTGATGAAGAGTACTGATCACTTAACCCCCAGGCAAATAGTTGAACGATTGGATCAATATATTGTTGGCCAGAAGGATGCCAAGAGAGCGGTCGCCGTTGCGCTGAGGAATCGTTATAGACGGAGCCTTCTGGCCGATGTATTGAAGGATGAAGTGATTCCAAAGAACATCCTGATGATGGGGCCGACTGGTGTCGGTAAAACGGAAATAGCCAGAAGGATCGCAAAATTGGTCCGTGCACCATTTGTGAAAGTGGAGGCAACCAAGTTTACGGAAGTGGGTTATGTTGGACGTGATGTTGAATCGATGGTCAGAGATCTGGTTGAGACATCCGTACGCCTGGTAAAAGAGGAGAAAATGGTCGGTGTCCGGGAAAGAGCAGCTGAAAATGCAAGTCGCCGCCTGGTAGAGCTTGTGGTACCGTCCAAAAAGAAATCCTCTTCTTATAAGAACCCATTCGAAATGATCTTCGGCGGCAACGGGACACAAGGTACATCTGAAGAAGAGGAAGAAAAGCAGGAAGAGATTTCACTCCAAGAGCAAAGAAGAAGAATGGAAATAAGACTCGAAAATGGTGAATTGGAAGAGGAATTCATCACGATTGAAGTCGAGGAGCAGCAAGCGTCCATGTTTGATATGCTTCAAGGCTCAGGAATGGAACAAATGGGGATGAATATGCAGGATGCCCTCAGTAGTTTCATGCCGAAGAAAAAGAAAAAGCGAAAATTGAAGGTGAAAGAAGCAAGAGTGGTACTGACGAATGAGGAAGCCCAAAAGCTGATTGATATGGATGAAGTGACCCAGGAGGCAATCATTCGTGCCGAGCAATCCGGGATCATCTTCATTGATGAAATCGATAAGATTGCCAGCAAAAGCTCAGGGCAATCTTCAGCGGATGTATCCAGAGAAGGTGTCCAGCGTGATATCCTCCCTGTGGTGGAGGGATCGACCGTTGTAACTAAATATGGTTCCGTGAAAACAGATCATGTCCTTTTCATTGCAGCAGGTGCCTTCCACATGAGTAAACCTTCTGATCTTATCCCTGAATTACAGGGGCGTTTCCCCATCAGGGTGGAACTTCAGAAGTTGTCTACAGAAGACTTTGTGCGAATCCTTGTTGAACCGGATAATGCCATCATTAAACAATATATCGCTTTAATGGATACAGAAGGTATACAAATTGAATTTTCTGACGATGCTATTCGTAGACTTGCTGAAATCGCTTATGATGTAAACCAAAATACCGATAATATCGGAGCCAGAAGACTTCACACGATCATGGAAAAACTACTTGAAGACCTATCCTTTGAAGCGCCTGATATCACCCTTGATACGGTTAAAATCACTCCGCAATATGTGGATGATAAACTTGGCGCCATTTCAAAAGATAAGGATCTTAGTCAGTTCATTCTTTAAGTTTTTTCTTACCCTTTATGGGGTATAGGTAGATGGATTAAGGATCATATAAAATTAAATAATAGATACACTTTAGTTGTAGTAGGAGGAAACGTAATGAATTTATTAGGTAAAACAAGAACGATCAATGCTATGCTGCAAAAAGCAGCTGGGAAACCGGTGAACTTTAAAGAAATGTCAGAAACATTAAGTCAAGTGATTGAGGCGAATGTGTTTGTGGTCAGCCGTCGTGGGAAACTACTTGGCTATGCCATCAATCAACAAATTGAAAATGAGCGAATGAAGCAAATGCTTGCTGACCGTCAATTTCCTGAGGAGTATACTCAAAATTTATTTAATGTACAGGAAACGTCTCCCAACCTGGATGTGAATAGCGAATATACCGCTTTCCCTGTTGAAAATAGAGAGTTTTTCAAAAGTGGTTTGACGACCATCGTCCCTATCATCGGTGGGGGTGAAAGATTAGGAACATTAATCCTTGCCCGCCTTGAAGAAAGCTTTGAAGATGATGATCTGATTCTCGCTGAATATGGTGCAACTGTGGTAGGGATGGAGATCCTTCGTGAAAAAGCCGAAGAAATCGAAGTGGAAGCGAGAAGCAAGGCTGTCGTCCAAATGGCAATCAGCTCCCTTTCATACAGTGAGTTAGAAGCCATTGAACACATCTTTGAAGAGCTAAATGGAAATGAAGGACTTCTGGTTGCTTCTAAAATTGCCGATAGAGTCGGAATTACGCGCTCAGTTATCGTCAACGCCCTTCGCAAGCTCGAAAGTGCAGGCGTGATTGAATCCCGTTCCCTGGGAATGAAAGGTACTTACATCAAGGTATTAAATAATAAATTCTTGGTTGAATTAGATAAATTGCGTACAAACTAATATAAAAAAGCTGTTTCCCATTCGGGGAAACAGCTTTTTTATATTTTTAAATTGAAATCATAATTGACAGTGCGATAGCTTTCTCAGCTTTTATGGGTTGTTTGAAGTGAAATGTCAGATTCTTTAGGGAAAATAAGTCGAATGGACTATCGGCAATTGTTCTTTTAGTATTGTCATCTATGATGGTGATAGTACAATAAAGTTACAACAATGTTACGACCAAATTCGACAACCTTCCGAGTTGAGTGATAAATATTGGGGTTTAAGGATTCACCTGGATCTTAGGTGAAGTTTTCTTATGCATATTGAGAATAGATTTCTCGTAAATGACCGGTCAATTGCGGATATGTATGGTGCCCTGCTTCCTTACCGTTTCACCCCTTTGTAATATTGATGTAACAAAACGAGAAAAAATCAACTTTAATTGTAAATTTATCCATGGGAATATAAGGTTTAAAAGTGAATGGAAAGTCACGAATTCGATGAATATCGCCATTTTTCTTTAAAATTTACGGAATATTCATAGACACTAAACACGCTAAACATTACAATAAATACTGTTGTATGATAAATATGTCAAAAATAGTTGATACATGTCAAAAAAACGGATAGAGGTGCCTAAAATGAAACTTTTTTCCAACACCTTTTCAACACTCGAAAACGGGCTGAATTATGCCTCGTTAAATCAGAAAGTGATTTCTCAAAATATTGCCAATGTCGATACACCGAATTATAAAGCGAAAAAAGTAGAGTTTAAGTCGATATTAGATCAGTCCACCCAACAACTGGGAGCGAAAAGAACGAATCAACGACATTTTACCTTTCGAACAAACAGTCAACACCCTGCCGTAAAGACGAAATCCTCTTTTCAGTACAATCATAATGGGAATGGTGTGGATCTGGATCAGGAAATGTCAGAGATGGCAACGAATCAAATTTATTTTAATGCCCTGTCAGACCGGATAAATGGAAAGTTTAACAGTCTGCAATCTGTTATAAGGGGTGGCAAGTAAGAATGGGATTATTTACAGGAATGAATACAACGGCTTCTGCATTGACGGCCCAGCGCTTGAGGATGGACGTCATTTCGTCCAACATGGCCAATGTGGATACAACGAGAGGCAAAATGGTGAATGGTGAGTGGCAGCCTTATCAGCGCAAGTCTGTCGTGATGGCGCCAAAGGGAGATCAGTTTTCTTCTTTTTTAAATCAGGCGATGAACACAAAAGACAACCACTCAATTGGCAGTGGAGTGAAAGTTTCACGGATTATAGAGGATGATGAAACACCATTTAAAATGGTTTATGACCCTCTGCACCCCGATGCAAATGATGATGGATATATACGCCTGCCGAATGTCGATCCCCTGCGGGAGATGGTAGACCTCATTTCAGCTACACGCTCCTATGAAGCAAATGTGACTGTATTTAATGCAAACAAAGCAATGTTAATGAAGTCATTAGAAATTGGTAAATAAAGAAAGGTTGTAGTTCTATGGCCATACACAATATTAGTTCGGTAACTCCGGCTGTTATAAGTCCGTCATTTGATAAAAAAAATAGTTCTCCTTCAGATGCAACGGAAAACTTCAGTCAATTACTTAAAAAGTCCATCGACGAAGTCAATAAGATGCAAGTGCAGTCCGATCAATTAACGGAAAAACTTGTACGGGGTGAGAACGTTGATCTCCATCAAGTGATGATCGCTTCACAAAAGGCGAGCATTACCCTGCAAACGACAATGGAAGTCCGTAACAAAGTAGTGGAAGCTTATCAAGAGATAATGAGAATGCCAATGTAGTAGGCTCATGCAGTCGAGTACCGGAGGATTGTAATGAATGAATCGTTTAAGAAATATACAGAGCAAATAAAGTCGTATTGGACAAGTAGAACAAAAAAACAAAAAATAAGCATGGGAGCCATCTTTCTGATTGCCGTCATCCTGATTAGTGCGGTTAGTTATTTTTCAACGCGGACGACTCTCGAACCCTTATATAGTAATTTATCACCTTCTGAGACGGGAACCATCAAAGAGAATCTGGATGGCAGGGGAATCCCTTCAGAAATTACCGATAGTGGATCGACAATCATGGTCCCTAAAGAACAAGTGGATACACTGAAAGTTGAACTGGCGGCAGAGGGGATACCTAACTCTGGGAGCATCGACTATTCTTTCTTCAGTCAAAATGCCGGATTCGGCATGACCGATAATGAGTTCAATGTTATGAAATTGGACGCCATGCAAACGGAATTAGCCGATTTGATGAAAGGGATCGACGGCATACAGGATGCAAAAGTCATGATCAATCTTCCTGAGAAGCAGATTTTCTTAAATGATGATGTGCAAAATGCATCTGCCTCCATTGTCTTGGATACGAAGCCGGGTTACACATTTGATCAAAAGCAAATCAAATCACTTTATCATCTTGTTTCGAAAAGTGTTCCAGACCTTCCTACAGAGAATATCGCCATCATGAATCAATATTTTGAGTACTTTGATTTAGAATCTCAAAATAATTCCATGGGAAGTGGAAATTTTGCTCAGCAAATGAATGTAAAGAAAGAAGTCGAGCGTGATATTCAACGTCAGGTGCAAAACATGCTCGGTACGCTGATCGGCTTTAATAAGGTAGTTGTTTCCGTGACAACTGATATTGACTTTACCCAGGAAAACCGCGAAGAAAACCTTGTGACCCCTGTCGATGAAGAAAATATGGAAGGGATCGCAGTCAGTGCTCAGCGTATTACGGAAACATTCTCGGGTGAAGGTGCTGCTCCAGGAGGGACACCAGGTGCCAGCGATGCCAACGAGCCGACGAACAGCGGTGTTACATACGGGTCCAGTTCAGAATCGAATGGTGATTATGAACGCATGGAAGAAACGATTAATAATGAAGTCAATCGGATCAAAAAAGAGATTGTAGAAAGTCCTTACAAGATTAGAGACCTGGGAATACAGGTCATGGTGGAACCGCCTGATCCAGAAAAAGAATCGTCATTACCACAGGACAGGGTCGATGATATACGTCAAGTATTATCCACGATCGTACGAACGTCCATTGATAAGGAAGCGAACCCGGAACTCACAGATGACGCGATTGCAGAAAAGGTCGTCGTCTCGGTTCAACCGTTCAATGGGAAAGTGGATGTTGCATCTGAAGAGAAGCCTGTACTGCCTTGGTGGACATATGTTGTGGGGGGTATTCTCCTTGTAGTGATTCTTCTTTTAGTATTTTTCTTATTACGTTCAAGAAAGAAAGAATCGACTGATGAAATGGAATATGAAGAAACAAGAGAACCGGTCCAGATTCCGGATATTGAACCCAAAGAAGAGACAGAGGGTTCGATTCGCCGTAAGCAGCTGGAAAAAATGGCTAAAGATAAACCGGAAGAATTCGCGAAACTGTTACGCACCTGGTTAGCAGAGGATTAGGAGGAATGAACATGGTTAGAAGAGAGAAAGGTTTAACAGGAAAACAAAAGGCGGCCATCCTCCTGATCTCTCTTGGTCCTGATGTATCAGCATCCGTTTACAAGCATTTGTCGGAAGAAGATATCGAGAAATTGACATTAGAGATTTCCGGAGTGAAGAAGGTAGAAACGGAAGCTAAGGAAGACATTTTAGAGGAATTTCATCAAATCGCCATTGCGCAGGACTATATCTCACAGGGTGGAATTGGCTATGCAAAGACTGTCTTGGAGAAGGCACTTGGATCTGAACAGGCGCTAGCCATCATTAATCGTCTAACCTCTTCCTTACAGGTCAAACCCTTTGACTTTGCAAGAAGAGCGGATGCAGCTCAAATTCTTAACTTCATCCAGAATGAACATCCTCAAACGATTGCGTTGATTCTATCTTATCTTGACCCTCAACAAGCAGGTCAGATACTTTCAGAGCTTCCCCAGGAAGTCCAAGCAGATATCGCAAGAAGGATTGCTGTGATGGATGGTACCTCTCCTGAAGTGATCAGTGAGGTGGAAGCGATCCTTGAAAGGAAGCTTTCAGCGACCGTTACACAGGATTATACACAAACCGGCGGGGTGGAAGCGGTAGTGGAAGTGTTGAACGGGGTAGATCGTTCGACAGAGAAAACCATCCTTGATGCCTTGGAGATACAAGATCCGGAATTAGCCGAAGAAATCAAAAAGAGAATGTTTGTGTTTGAAGATATTGTCACACTCGATGGCCGTTCCATCCAGCGTGTGATCAGGGATTGTGATAATGAAGATCTGCTTCTCTCACTTAAAGTGTCAAGTGATGAAGTGAAAGAAGTGGTATTCAGGAATATGTCGAACCGGATGGTTGAGACCCTTAAAGAAGAAATGGAATTCATGGGGCCTGTCCGATTGCGGGATGTTGAAGAAGCACAGTCACGGATTGTAGCAGTCATAAGAAGGTTAGAGGATTCAGGTGAAATCATCATCGCCCGTGGTGGAGGAGACGATATTATTGTCTAGGATCATTAAGTCTACCGTAGCTCAATCTATTGAAGAAAACCGGAAAGTAATATCTCTTAAGAGAGTGAAGCCATTGGAAGACGTATCCCAAGAGGAAGATATGTTAATAGGGAATGCATCTTTTCGACGGGATCACATCATAGAACAAGCGACCATTGAAGCTGAACGAATCATCCGGGAAGCAATAGAGGAGAATCGTCGAGAAGAAGAGCGGTTGTTACTTGAAAAAGAAAGATGGATAACAGAACGGGAACAGCTTATGCAAGAGGCATATAATGCCGGATTCCTGCAAGGGGAGGAAGAAGGAAGAATTAAAGGCTACCGGGAATATGAGAACAAACTGCAGGAAGCAAATGAGATAACAGAGAACAACAAGGAACAGTATGAGGGTTACATACAAAGGGCAGAGAAAGTCATCATTAATCTTGGGATAGCGTGTGCAGGGAAAATCATGAATCAAAAAATGAAGGAAGAACCGGATCTATTTCTTTCCATTGTGGAACGGGGACTAAAGGAAGTGAGGGATTCACCTCATATCCAAATACATGTGCATCCAACGAGACATAAGCTCCTTGCTGAAAACAAGTCTGAACTGGAAGTAATGTTTCCCACTGATATTCAATGCTTCATCTATGCCAACGATGATCTTCTCCCTGAGGAATGCTATATTGAAACGAATCAAGGACGGGTCATTGTCAGTGTGGATTCTCAATTAAAAGAATTGAAGCTGAAGCTTCACCATCTTCTTGAAGGTGATGTGGAATGAAAGCAGCAGATCTTATCTCTCATATCCCTCATATCCCAACTTTCAAAAAGTTCGGGAAAGTGAAACGGGTAGTCGGTTTGATGATCGAGTCTCAAGGTCCTGAAAGTTCTGTAGGTGAAGTGTGTCATATCCATATCCTCTCCCGTGGCAAACGAAAAGTGATACAAGCAGAGGTCGTCGGTTTTAATGATGATTTGGTGATCCTTATGCCATATACCAACATGCAGGATATCTCACCAGGCAGTTTAGTCGAAGCAACGGCAAAACCATTAGAAATCAAAATTGGGCCGTCGTTAATCGGAAAGGTGATTGATTCCCTGGGGCATCCCCTTGATGGCAGCCAATTACCGTCGGGATTAAGCACTGCCTATACAGAGCAGGAGCCACCCAATCCATTATCAAGACCTCCGATTGATGAAAAAATGGAAGTTGGCGTAAAAGCCATCGACAGCATGTTGACCGTCGGTAAAGGGCAAAGGGTAGGAATCTTTGCGGGAAGTGGTGTGGGGAAAAGCACATTACTTGGAATGATCGCCAGAAATACGAAAGCTGATTTAAACGTCATCGCACTGGTAGGGGAACGCGGACGGGAAGTAAGAGAATTCATTGAAAGAGATTTAGGTGAAGAAGGATTGCAGAGAACGATTGTAGTGGCTGCCACATCCGACCAGCCTGCACTTATGAGAATTAAAGGCGCCTTTACGGCAACAGCGATTGCGGAATACTTCCGTGATAAAGGCATGAATGTCATGCTGATGATGGATTCTGCCACCCGGGTAGCCATGGCACAGAGGGAAATCGGGTTGGCGGTTGGTGAACCGCCTACAACGAAAGGCTATACTCCTTCCGTATTCGCTATTTTACCGAAGCTACTCGAAAGAACAGGAACAAACCTCCATGGAAGCATTACGGCGTTTTATACCGTTCTAGTAGATGGTGATGATTTGAATGAGCCTATTTCAGACACAGTGAGGGGGATACTCGACGGTCATATCGTACTCGACCGTCAGATTTCGAATCGTGGTCAATATCCTGCCATTAACATTCTGAAGAGTGTCAGCCGGTTAATGAATCACCTCGCTTCTAAAGAACATTTACAAGCTGCCACTAGAATAAGAGAGTTATTGAGTACCTATATGAACTCAGAAGATTTGATTCAAATAGGTGCTTACAAAAAAGGAACTTCCCGTCAAGTGGATGAAGCCATCAACTATTATCCGGAAATCATCTCCTTTCTTAAGCAGGGTGTATACGAACAGATTTCTCTACCCTCGAGTGTTGGTGAGCTTATCAAGCTATCGGAAAAAGGTGGATGATCCGAATGAGTTATCAATATAAATTCCAACGAATTTTAACATTAAAAGAAAAAGAAAAAGATGAAGTCCAGGAGATGTACAGGGGTTCCATCGAAAAGTTTGAAACCGTTGCGGGTAAGCTATATGAATTTTTGAAAAAGAAAGAAACCCTGGAGCTCCATCAGGAGAGTAAATTACAGGGGGGCTTATCAGTCCAGGATATCCGTCATCATCAACAGTTCATCACCAATCTTGAAAAGACAATCTCTTATTACCAGGATTTGGTGATCCAAGCGAGGAATCGGATGAATTGGTATGAAGAAAAGCTGGTGGATATGAATGTGGAAGTGAAAAAATACGAAAAAATGAAAGAGAAAGATCTAGATCGGTTTCATCAAAACATCCAATCGATGGAAAACAAGCAGTTAGACGAAGTGTCGGTTGTTCAATATTTGAAACGGGGAGTTAGGTGATTTCATGGCAAAGGTAATCGAAGAGGAAAAGAAAGATCCACATAATCGTTTCCAAAGATTCATTTTTATCATCGTCATTCCTCTCTTGTTTGCTATCACCTTCGCTTTGGTCATCATGACGTTTGCAGGAATCAATATCTTTGAAAAAGCGCAATCACTAGGATCGGAAATTCCTTTTTTGGCAAAGGTCATCCCTTCAGATGATGGAGAGGACAGAAAACAATTACAAGAGAGAATTATTTCATTAAACGCTTCGATGGAAGATCAAGAAGCCAAAATAGTCCAGCTTCAAAGTGAAATGGATAAAAAAGACAGTGACAACGAGCAACTTCAGGCAACCATTCAACAGCAGAAGGAAGAAATGAATGAACTGCGACAGATTGGTGAAGACAACAAACGTGCTTTTAAGGAGGTAGTCAATACCTTTGAAGCGATGTCTGCGAAAAGCGCCGCTCCGGTCCTCATGAACATGGAAGATGAAGAGGCGATGAAGATCCTTTCAAACATTAAACCGGATATGCTTGCAGACATTTTAGAAAAGATGCCGCCAAAGGATGCTGCAAGATACACAAGTCTTCTATCAGCTGAGGAATGATCAGTTTGTTTCTTTAAAGGAGGTGAATGAATGGAAATCGGAATCGCTACACAAAGGGTAAACGCTGCATCACCTGTGTATAAGGAAGCGAATCTTGCAAAAAAAGAAGTTGGCTTTTCACAGCATCTTTTAGGGTTTGTCGCCAACCAAAGCAGTGAATTGAAAGAAGTTAAGGCAGAGGATACCCTGTCATTTCTCGTAAATATGGAAGCAATCCTTGCAGCTGGTAAACTGGAGGATCTCGGCCTCTCTCAAGAGCAGTTGGATCAACTATCAAAAGTGAAAGAACTTGATGTTAGTCAAATTGCAGATATTTTGGGGGTAAGTTCGGAAGGAATCACAACACTTTTTTCAAATTTGAAGTCTGTCATTTTGGGAACGGGGTCACCTGTCGAACCGGAGCAGGTTGAGGATGTTTATGAAGATCTGCTTGGTACACTTCAATTATTGCAGTCCGCCCTTTCAAAGGATATCAAAGGAGCAAAGTCAACTGTTGAAAATTCTTTAAAAGAATTAAATAGCCAAGGAGAAATTGAAGTCGCCGTTAAATTAGCAAAAGTAATGGAGCTTTTTGCTCGTAACCGTGATATGCATGTCACTGATGCTTCTAAAGCAGCGGAGCTAAAGGCTGTGGTGAAGAATATTCAATCCGGGATTGAGGGTACCTTACCGAAACTTGCACAAACGTCAGGTGACTGGTCAAGAGTACTGCGTGAAGCCTATACGCGCCGGGGGACTGAAGAAACGATTGAGAAGAATCCTGAATTGAACGGCTCAAATGATAAGAAGGGCATTCAACCGATACAGGGAACCAATCTTCATTTTGTTTTGCCTAAGGCTGAAACCTTTTCAATGAATCTGCCACAAACAAGCCGCTCCCTTCAATACGAGCAATTTGTTAAAGAATTTCAGAACATCCTGGGTAAATCGAATATGATGTCCCAACCAAATATGAGTAAGCTCTTGATTAAACTGTATCCAGAACAATTGGGTTCTTTAAGAATTGAATTATTGCAGCAAAATGGAGTCATGACAGCGAAGATCCTGGCATCTACCACAAGTGCCAAAGAAATGCTGGATTCACAGATTCATGGGTTGAAACATGCTTTCAGTGCCCAGAATCTGAATGTTGAGAAGATCGAAATCTCACAGGCATTCACGGATACTGAGCGCCAGTATAAAGGTCATTCCGAGCAGCAATCTCACCAGCACAAACAGAAACAATCGGATCAAGCTGAATCGACACATGAAGAGGAGATGCCATCTTTCAAAGATTATCTCGTAAATACTGAAATATAGGTGATGACATGACGAAAATAGATCCCAGTTTACTATATTCCACTGTTCAGGCTAAAAAGCGTGAAGCAGGGGGGGATATTTTAGGGAAAGATGATTTCCTTAAAATCCTTATGACCCAGTTGCAAAATCAAGACCCGATGAATCCCATGCAGGACAAGGATTTCATTGCACAAATGGCGACATTTTCTTCCCTGGAGCAAATGACCAATCTTACCCAGACGATGGAGAAATTCGTGGATAATCAAAGTCAGACACAATTGATTTCTTATAATCAATTTGTAGGGAAAGAAGTGACCTGGCATAAGATCATTGAATCTGAATCTGATGAAGTACCTGAAATTGAAGAAGGACAGGGCCTCGTTAAGGGTGTCCGTTTTAAAGGGGACTCTGTTGAATTCATCATGGAAGATGGAACGATCTTGACCCCGGGGAATATTTCTCAAGTGAATACATCGGGAAGCGGGGATTCATCCCTCGTAAGCGCATCTATGTTAATAGGCAAGAAGGTGACATGGAGTGGGGAGGATGGAGAACTGAGCGGAGTGGTTCAATCTGTTTCGAAAAAGGATTCCCAAATATGGGTTCATACAGAATCAGGTGAGAAAATCTCCAGTAATGCATTGTTGAAAATTGAATCTTAGGGAGTGGTAATATGGAAAAAACGTTCTTCCACCGCTCACCGCAACCTATCACGCATAATTATCACAGTAATTCAGTTAATCGATCTACCCGCTCTTCTACATCATTTGCAACCCAATTGGATAAGGCCATTCAAGATGTCCCTCCAATGCAAATCAGCAAACATGCAAAAGCAAGGATGGAAAAAAGAGGAATCTCGATCCCTTCTGAAACGTGGGAGAAGATAGGGGAGAAAGTGAAAGAAGCGAAGAAAAAGGGTGTACAGGACTCACTGGTGATACTGAAAGATGCCGCATTGATTGTAAGTGCGAAGAACCAGACGGTGATTACTGCGTTGGATCGTGAAGAAGCAAATTCTCAAATATTCACCAACATTAATGGAACCATATTAATCGATTCATAGGCCGGACCTCGAGAAGGAAGCCTATATGCTGTGGAATGACTGAAGCAGCACATACGAAAGGGGAAAACATTCATGCTACGTTCAATGTATTCAGGTATAAGTGGAATGAAAAACTTTCAAACCAAATTAGATGTAATCGGGAATAATATTGCCAATGTCAATACGTACGGATATAAAAAGGGCCGGGTCACGTTCCAGGATCTCATGAACCAAACCGTGTCCGGTGCCAGCAGGGCAACAGACAACCGGGGAGGTCAGAACGCAAAGCAAATTGGGCTTGGATCGTCATTATCATCGATCGATACAATCCAGACACAGGGAAGTCTTCAAACTACCGGACGCTCATTGGATGTCGCCATATCAGGTGATGGATACTTCGTAGTGAGACAAGGAAATAACGAAATGTTCACGCGCGCCGGCAACTTTTACCTGGATTCAAACGGAAATCTTGTGACGGGTCAGGGTAATCTTGTTCAGGGGTATCCAGTTGATGCGGCCGGAGTGGTCAATAAGAGTGGCGCTACGGATATAAAGATTGACACGAACACGACAATGGCTCCTCAGGCTACAAGTAAAGCTACTTATAATGGGAATTTGAAATCAAGTGCCACAGATGGGACCAAAGTGGAATTGGAGACCAAAGTTAAGGATTCACTTGGTAAGGATATCAGTTTGAAACTGATTATGGAAAAAACAGGAATGAACGAGTGGAGTGTTGACATATCAAGTTTAACAGATGACGTTTCTGTAAATGCCGCCACCACTTCTGCAGTTGTTAAATTTGATAATGAAGGAAAAGTTATTGCACCACCTACTGGATATGTTCCTTTTAAGTTGACCCTTGATAACAGTACAGGTGCCAATACAACCCAAACGATCGATCTTGATTTCTCCAAGATCACTCAGTTCGACAGCTCCTCCTCTGCCAATGTGGATACAGTTGACGGAAACTCAGAAGGGTATCTAGAAAGCTTCAATATCGGTCCTTCCGGCGATGTGAACGGAGTATTTTCAAATGGGGAAGTAAGAGTGTTGAGTCAGTTGGCTATGGCCACATTCTCTAATCCCGGCGGATTGACAAAGGCAGGTAATAATCTGTTCCAGGCTTCCAATAACTCAGGCCTTCCAAACCAAGGTGTAGCAGGGGAAGGACGTGGAGCCCTTCAGTCCGGTGCACTTGAAATGTCCAATGTAGACCTCTCAGAGGAGTTTACTGAAATGATTGTCGCTCAGCGCGGATTCCAGGCAAATACACGGATCATTACAACGTCAGATGAAATCCTGCAGGAACTCGTAAACTTGAAACGTTAATTTCTTGAAAGGGAGGAAGGGAGTGGCTGACGAGATCAGTCACTCCCAATAAATGAATGATTACATTAACCAGGCTGAATGGTAAATCGTTTACGTTGAACGCCCTATACATAGAAACAGTCGAAGCATTTCCCGATACTACCATTTTATTAACAAATGGTAGACGGTATGTTGTGAAAGAAACAGTGGATGAGGTCAATTCCCGCTCACTTACTTTTTTTCAAAAAGTGAGTCTTCTTCATCTGCCCCAGGAGGGAGGTAGTACAAATTGAAAAGTAAAACGATGACCATCATGATGATTTCATTGGTGACCATTACCCTCGTCGGTGTCATAGCACTGGTGGTATTGCTGAAGTTTTCCGGGGATGAAAAAGCAAAAGATCCCTCCATCGAAGAAGTGATTGAAAACTCGGTGGACATACCTGAAATGACCACGAATTTAATGAGCAACGACTTTATTCGTATCTCATTTAAAATTCAAACGGATAGTAAGAAAGCTAAGAAAGAATTAGCGAAAAGGGATTTTCAAGTGAATAATATCATCATAGAAGAGCTTTCTGAATTGAAAGCAGAAGAACTGCAAGGAAAAAAAGGGAAAGAATTAGTCGAGACAAAGGTTAAGGACAAAGTGAACTCCCTTATGCAGGAAGGCGCGGTAGAAAGAGTATATATCACCTCTATGATGATTCAATGAATAGCCTGAAAGGTTTGGAGGTGAAGGGATGGCTAGTGAAATATTGTCTCAAAGTGAAATTGATGCTCTGTTATCTGCCCTCAATACCGGGGAGATGAGCGCGGATGATTTCAAGAAAGAAGAAGAAGAGAAGAAAGTCAAAGTATATGATTTTAAGAGAGCCCTGCGCTTTTCAAAAGACCAAATCAGAAGCTTAACGAGAATCCATGAGAATTTCGCAAGGATTTTAACGACCTACTTCTCTGCACAACTAAGGACGTATGTTCAAATTAATGTAGCTTCTGCTGATCAGATTCCTTATGAGGAATTTATTCGTTCCGTACCGAAAATGACGATTTTGAACGTATATGAACTGCCGCCACTTGATGGACGGATCCTCATGGAAATCAACCCGAATATTGCTTATTCCATGATGGATCGAGTCATGGGGGGCAGAGGGATCAGTGTCAATAAAGTGGAGAGTCTGACAGAAATTGAAACGAGAATCATGAGTCAATTATTTGAAAAGGCGTTTGAAAATCTCAGGGAAGCCTGGAGCACAGTGGTGGACGTTGATCCAATGTTCGCTGAATTTGAAGTGAATCCCCAGTTTCTGCAAATGGTCTCTCCCAATGAAACCGTAGTGGTCATTTCCTTGAATACAACGATTGGTGAGACCAGTGGAATGATCAATATTTGCATTCCTCACGTGGTATTGGAACCGATCCTTCCGAAACTATCCGGCAGTTATTGGATGGAATCAAAGCGGAAAGAAAGCAACCCTGAAGAAGCCGCTCAGCTAGAAAGAAGAATCAAGATGGCACAAGTTCCGATCGCGGCTGAATTAGGACAATCGGATATCACCATAGAAGAATTCCTTATGCTTTCGATTGGTGATGTCATTGAAATGAATACCCGAATCGATGATCCTTTAACTATTAAAGTAGGTGAGATTCCTAAATTTACTGCACAGCCTGGTAAATCAAATA
The DNA here is from genome assembly GCF_056173145.1 of Rossellomorea sp. QJM3NY_18. Classification (NCBI taxonomy): domain Bacteria; kingdom Bacillati; phylum Bacillota; class Bacilli; order Caryophanales; family Bacillaceae; genus Rossellomorea; species Rossellomorea sp. QJM3NY_18. Next base: position 1,823,867 of record NZ_CM149659.1, read on the forward strand.
AAAAAATGGCAGTGCAAATTTTAGATTCGTTGAAGGGGGGAGACGACGAAGATGAGTGATGATATGTTATCGCAAGATGAAATAGATGCATTACTTCGTGGTTCGGCGGAGCCTGAAGAAGATACAGCAGCCCGCAAAGAGATTAAGATGAGTGATTACATCAGCTCAATAGAAGAAGATGCTTTGGGTGAAATCGGGAACATTTCGTTTGGAAGTTCTGCAACAGCACTTTCCACTTTATTAAATCAAAAGGTGGAAATTACGACCCCTAAAGTTACCATTATTAATAAGAACTATTTAGAAGAGGAATTTCCTCATCCTTATGTCGCCATTCAGGTTCAATATACCGAAGGGTTCTCCGGTGTGAATTTGCTTGTGATCAAACAATCGGATGCGTCCATCATTGCCGACTTGATGCTTGGTGGCGATGGAAGAAATCCATCTGGGGATCTCGGTGAAATTCAGCTCAGCGCTGTACAAGAGGCTATGAATCAAATGATGGGTTCAGCTGCTACATCCATGTCGACTGTATTCAGTAAGAAAGTGGATATTTCACCTCCATCCATTGATCTCATGTACATTCCCCAAGGAGAAGGGGAAGAAAACATACCAGATCAAGACCTGCTTGTAAAGGTATCGTTTGCGTTGAAAATAGGAGATCTCATTGATTCTAATATCATGCAGCTCCTGCCGCTATCCTTTGCCAGAAGCTTAGTGGATGAATTAATGAATGGCGGAGCCACAAAGGAAGTGGCGGCAACGTCCGCGCCGAGTGTGGAAGCACCGAAAGCCGATCCTGAACCGGTATATAGTGGTATTGCGGAAAGTGCGAACACGACTCACCACTCCCACTCTCAGCATCTGGGGGGACAAAGCGGGCAATCTGAGCCCGTGCATGTACAACCGGCAACGTTCAGTAACTTCGAGCCTGCAACATTGGGACAACAGGAAAGTAAAAATTTAAATATGCTATTGGACATTCCTCTTCAAGTGACCGTGGAGCTCGGAAGAACAAATCGTTCAGTCAGAGACATCCTGGAATTATCTTCTGGTTCGATCATCGAACTTGATAAGTTAGCGGGAGAGCCGGTCGATATCCTTGTGAACAGCCAGTTGATGGCCAAGGGGGAAGTCGTTGTCATCGATGAGAACTTCGGTGTCAGGATCACCGACATTGTAAGTCAGAGTGATCGTATTAAAAAATTAAAATAATGGAAGATATATATTTCAGATGATGGAGGATGAGGGTAATGGCGAATAAGATTCTAATTGTAGATGATGCAGCCTTTATGAGGATGATGATTAAAGATATTTTAACGAAAAATGGTTTTGACGTAGTAGGGGAAGCAGCGGATGGAAGTCAGGCTGTGGATAAATACAAGGAGTTAAAACCCGATCTTGTGACGATGGATATTACAATGCCTGAAAAAGATGGTATCGCTGCCTTAAAGGAAATCAAATCGATTGATGCCTCTGCGAAAATCATTATGTGTTCAGCCATGGGTCAACAAGCCATGGTCATCGATGCGATTCAAGCTGGAGCGAAGGATTTTATCGTAAAGCCGTTCCAGGCCGATCGTGTAATCGAAGCGATCCAGAAAGCGTTAAGCTAACAGTTAATAAGAAGGTGCATGTATTGAAAAAGTTTCAAATTCTATTTGCAATATTGCTTTTCATCTTCTCGGCAGCCGCCGGGGATAGTACAGCATTTGCTGAAGTGAATAATGTGAAAGACTGCATAGAGCATCCAGATACATGCGAGGGGCAGCAAACGGATGAAGTGGAAGGTTCTGAATCAGGACTGGCCACTTCCGTTACGTTTTTAGATTACCTCAAGATGATCGTTGCACTTATCTTTGTAGTGGCACTCATATATTTTTTATTAAAGTTCATTAATCAAAAAGGAAGATCGTTTCAGCAAACAAAATTAATCAATCATTTAGGGGGGACCCCACTTGGGGGGAACCGGTCAGTACAGATAGTAAAGGTAGGCAAACAGGTACTGGTCCTGGGTGTGGGTGAAGACATTCAGCTATTGAAAGAAGTAAGGGATGAAAAGGAAAAAGAAGAGATTCTTTCCTATTATGAGGAATCTCAATTTCCCGATACCAAGTCTGCCGTTTCAAGCTTAATGAACAGAGTCAAAGGCTCTTCACCGAATAAGACGGACAGGTCATTTCAAGCTCAGTTGAAATTACAGCTTGAGGAAATGAACAAGGGAAGGAAAAAAATGCTCGAGGAGTTAAAGAATAAGGGGAAACAGTCAGATGAATGAGTTCATGGAGTTTTTCAATAGTAGCTCAGCGGATGATGTGTCGACAAGTGTAAAGCTGCTGTTACTATTTACCGTCTTATCACTTGCACCCAGTATTCTGATATTAATGACATCATTTACCCGGATCATGATCGTCTTGTCCTTCGTCCGTACGTCCCTTGCCACTCAGCAAATGCCTCCGAATCAGGTATTGATCGGACTTTCTTTATTTCTTACTTTCTTTATTATGGCTCCTACCTTCCAAGAGGTGAATGATGAAGCGTTGACACCTCTTTTTAATGAAGAGATCAATCTGGAAGAGGCATACAGTAAGGCTTCGATTCCATTTAAAGAATTTATGAGTAAGCAGACAAGACAAAAGGATTTGGAATTGTTTCTGGAATATTCAGGGGCTGAACGTCCCGAATCAGTGAAAGATATTCCTCTCACATCCTTAGTGCCGGCTTTCGCATTGAGTGAGATCAAGACGGCTTTTCAGATAGGATTTATGATTTTCATCCCATTTTTGGTCATCGATATGGTTGTAGCGAGTGTCTTGATGTCGATGGGTATGATGATGCTGCCACCTGTCATGATTTCATTGCCGTTCAAAATTTTACTGTTTGTTTTAGTGGATGGCTGGTATTTAGTAATAAAATCTCTTTTACAAAGTTTTTAAGTAGGTGAGTTACAATGAATGCTGAATCCGTAATTGCCATAGCAGAGAGGGGTATCTATGTTACCCTCGTCGTCTCAGGCCCATTACTGCTACTGGCCCTGGTCGTCGGGTTGATTGTAAGTATTTTTCAGGCGACAACCCAAATTCAAGAACAGACACTTGCATTCATTCCGAAAATTGTTGCCGTGATGATCGGCATCGTTTTCTTTGGGCCTTGGATGTTAACTAAGCTTGTGACGTATACTTCGCAGATTTTTTCAGATTTAACAAGGTTCGTAGGGTAGTAGTATGGAAGAGCTCGTACCTATTCTATCGGTATATCTACTCGTTTTTGTGAGGGTTTCGGCATTTTTTGTCACGATGCCGCTGTTTTCATATCGAAATATACCTGCTCAGCATCGAATCGCCTTCTCAGTGGTACTTTCATGGGTTATGTACTATACGATCGACTCAAAGGCATTTGAAATCAACGGACAATACTTCCTTTTGATCATGAAAGAAGCCATGATCGGTCTTTTGATCGGTTTTGTTGCTTACATGATTGTAACGGCTATTCAAATAGCTGGGGGCTTCATTGATTTTCAAATGGGGTTTGCCATTGCGAACGTGATTGACCCTCAAACCGGAGCCCAAAGTCCTTTGACGGGACAATATTTGTACACATTCGCCCTATTGTTATTGCTCGCCCTTAATGGTCATCATTTACTGCTCGATGGGATTTTTTACAGTTATCAATTGATTCCGATCGATTCTCCTTGGATTCCATTTGGAAATGAGAACTTAATCGAATATGTCATTACGTCCTTTAATTCCATGTTCATCATCGCTTTTCAGATGTCCATTCCTGTCGTCGCGACTCTTTTCCTTGTAGATGTGGCATTAGGAATTGTAGCGAGGACCGTACCCCAGTTAAATATCTTTGTGGTTGGGTTTCCCATAAAAATCGGGGTAGCCTTTATCGTATTATTCATAGTGATGGGGGTCACATTTACGGTCATGCAGAAATTGTTTGAAATGATGTTTGTAACCATGAGGGATTTAATGAAAATTATTGGAGGCACCTAAATTGAAGTGGCTATCATTAGACCTACAGTATTTCAGTGGGGAAAAGACAGAGAAAGCAACCCCCAAAAAAAGGGATGACGCCAGAAAAAAAGGTCAAACAGCAAAAAGTCAGGATGTCAATACGGCCATCATTCTGCTGGCTGTCTTTTTATTTCTTACCTTCAGTGCTTCTTATATAGGGGATATCGTGTTTGATTTGTTTCATCAAACGTTTCAGGAATACATGCTCATGGACCTTACAGAAAATACCGTTCATGTCATCACCATGGACCTAATGAAGGAGCTTGCCCTGTTACTTGGTCCTATCATGCTCGTCGCCCTCATTGCCGGCTTGATCTCCAACTATATACAAGTAGGTGTGATGTTCACGACAGAGCCTTTACAGCCTAAATTAGAGAAAATCGATCCCATTAAAGGATTTAAGCGGATTTTCTCCCTGCGTGCCATTGTCGAATTACTAAAATCCATCCTGAAAATTTCATTTGTAGGGGCCATTACCTTTGTCGTTCTATGGATGAACATCGACCGGGTGTTGAGTCTGTCCTTTAAATCGGTGGGAGATTCCTTGACGACCATGGCAAGTCTGACGATCCAAATGGGGATTGCAGCATCTCTTGCGTTGTTATTCTTATCTCTTTTTGATTTTCTTTATCAGAAATACGATTTTGAGAAAAACATACGAATGTCAAAACAGGACCTGAAAGACGAACATAAAAACGTTGAAGGTGACCCCCTCATCAAGTCTAAGATTAAGCAAAGGCAGCGGGAGATGGCCATGCGGCGCATGATGCAGGAAGTACCAGAAGCAGATGTGGTGATCACCAATCCCACCCACTTTGCCATTGCCCTTAAATATGATGAGGATAAAATGGATGCCCCGTATGTCGTGGCAAAGGGCGTTGATTACCTTGCACAGAAAATAAAATACATCGCAGGTGAAAATGACGTCGTCATGGTAGAGAATCGGCCTCTGGCCCGTTCGCTCTACGACTCGGCAGAAATCGGCGATGCCGTCCCTGAAGAATTTTTTAAGGCAATAGCAGAAATTTTAGCTTATGTTTACCGAATTAAAAACCAGATGTAAGCAGTTAGGAGAAAAACAATGTCAGCAAGAGATTTATCCGTTTTAGCCAGTGTTATATTAATCGTGGCCATGCTTATTATTCCATTCCCATCCTGGTTATTGAGTTTATTGATCATCATGAATATTTCACTTGCATTACTTGTCCTCCTAATCTCCATGAACATGAATGAACCATTACAGTTTTCAATATTTCCATCCCTATTATTATTATTGACGCTTTTCAGACTGGGTCTAAATGTTTCCACAACGAGATCGATCCTTAGTAAGGGTGAAGCGGGGGACGTTGTGGAAACCTTTGGAACATTCGTTGTAGGTGGGAATATCCTTGTTGGACTTGTTGTATTCATTATTTTAATCGTCATTCAATTTATTGTTATCACGAAAGGGTCTGAGCGTGTATCAGAGGTTGCCGCACGATTTACACTCGATGCCATGCCCGGGAAACAAATGAGTATCGATGCCGATTTAAATGCCGGTATGATCTCTGAGCACGATGCAAGAAATCGCCGTGAAAAAGTAGGGAGAGAAGCGGATTTCTATGGTGCGATGGACGGAGCATCCAAGTTTGTCAAGGGGGATGCCATCGCCGGGATCGTTATCGTCTTGATCAACTTGATATTTGGAATCATCATCGGTATGACTCAACAGGGGCTTCCTATCGCAGAGGCAGCAACCCGTTACTCACTTCTGACAGTCGGCGACGGGATCGTCAGTCAGATCCCTGCTCTGTTAATATCTACAGCAACAGGTATCGTGGTGACAAGGGCTGCGTCTGAAGGAAACCTGGGGCAGGACATCATGAATCAGCTGCTGGCTTATCCTGTCATGCTCTATGTATCCGGGTTCACCATTTTCATGCTTGGCATAGCCACTCCAATCAACGATATTTTGACGATACCGGTAGCAGCCTTACTCGGGATCGGTGGTTATATGTTGTCAAGGACGCCTGAAGAAAGTGAAACAGACATGATGGAAATGGAAGAAGAAGTGGAGCAGGACGAAATGAAGAGTCCTGAAAGTGTCGTAAACCTCCTTAATGTCGATCCGATTGAATTTGAGTTCGGATATGGATTGATTCCACTTGCAGATACAAACCAGGGGGGAGACCTTCTTGACAGGATCGTGATGATCAGACGACAATTGGCCATCGAGCTTGGCCTAGTCATCCCTGTTGTCAGGATCCGGGATAATATCCAGCTTCAACCTAACGAATACAGGTTGAAGATCAAAGGAAATGAAATGGCTCGTGGGGAACTCCTCTTAGATCACTATCTGGCGATGAGTCCAGGGGTGGAAGATGACTCCATTGAAGGGATCGATACGGTCGAACCGTCATTCGGCCTTCCCGCTAAATGGATATCAGAAGATATGAAAGAGCAGGCAGAAATTTTCGGATATACCGTAGTAGATCCTCCTTCAGTGGTGTCAACCCACATCACGGAATTGATTAAGAATAACGCACATGAACTTCTAGGGAGACAGGAAACGAAGCAGCTCATTGATCATCTGCAGGAATCCTATCCGATACTTGTTGAGGAAGTGACACCGAATCCATTGACCGTGGGAGAAGTACAAAAGGTACTCTCCAAACTATTAAAAGAAAATGTTTCCATTCGGAATTTACCGATCATCTTCGAGACACTTGCCGACTACGGGAAGATGAGTTCGGATACAGACCTGTTAGCGGAGTATGTAAGACAGTCACTCGCCAGGCAAATCACGAATCAATATGTTCAAGGGGACACTTCATTAAAGGTGGTCACCATGAGCGGCAAGGTGGAGAAAATGATTGCGGATGCCATTCAGCAAACAGAACATGGCAACTATTTATCCATGGATCCCAATGATTCGCAGAGCATTCTGGAAGCTGTCGCCTCTCAAGTGGAGCAGCTCTCCCTTATGGAGGAATCCCCCGTCATTCTCTGTTCTCCTGCTGTGAGAATGTATGTAAGACAGTTAACGGAAAGATATTTCCCACAGGTACCAATCATTTCGTATAACGAATTAGAGGCAAATGTAGAAGTACAAAGTTTAGGGGTGGTGAATGTTGGATGAAAGTAAAGAAGTACACGGCTCCATCTATGAATGAAGCAATGAAGAAGGTCAGGGCTGAACTGGGTGAAGATGCAGTCATTTTAAATTCCAAAGTCTCATACACAGGAGGCTTTATGGGATTGTTCAGGAAAAAAATGATTCAAGTCATCGCAGCCATTGACCCGGAGGTTGAAAAAGAAAGACTGGAAATCAGCCGGGTGAAAACGAAGCAGGCTTCAACATCGGTCATTCAACCTTCCTTGGAAAAAGAAAAGAAGACTGAGCATGACTCCAATCGATTGGTAGAAGTAGAATTAAAGGAATTAAAGCAAATGATTTCTTCCCTGAAATCCAGAGATCATTTTGATAAATTCAGTGATGATGTAAAGGAAGTTCTCCTCCACCTTAAGAAACAGGACGTAAGTGACTCCGCTCTGTTTCAATTGGGGGAAGCGATGGAAGAAAATATCACAAGTGATTCGGTTCAAGCCATCAATAAGGATGAATGGGCTCATAATGAAGTGAAACGTTTTTTTTACCAATATTTAAAAGAAATCACCTTTGGTGGAATAAGTTATAACAGGAAATATATCAATGTCATTGGTCCTACGGGTGTGGGTAAAACTACGACGCTAGCCAAAATGGCCGCTGAAGCAGTGATAGAGAAACGTATGAAAATTGCCTTTATCACTACGGACACATACCGAATCGCAGCGATTGAACAATTGAAAACTTATGCGGGTCTCCTGAATGTTCCCGTTGAAGTGGTCTATAAAATGGAGGACTTCAATAAAGCAATCGAGAAGTTCGTGGACTACGATCATGTGTTCATTGATACAGCAGGTCGTAACTTCAGGGAAAGAAAATATGTAGAGGATTTGCAAAAGATCATCGATTTCGATCAACAAATGGAAACCTACCTGGTTCTATCATTGACAAGTAAAGAGCAGGATATGAGGGAAATCATTACTCAATTTTCTTCTATTGATATTGATCGTTTTATCTTTACGAAATCAGACGAGACATCAAGTTATGGCAGCATGATCAATATGATGTCTGAAGTGAAGATCGGTGCAGCCTACGTAACGAATGGCCAGGATGTCCCTGAGGATATTACCGAGGTGAAAGAGGATGAAATCGTAAGTATGCTCATGAAAGGATTCAGCTATGAAAGATCAAGCATATAACCTTAGGAGGAAAATGCTCCTGTCCGATTCTGAACCTGCTAAAACCATTGCGATCGTAAGTGGAAAGGGAGGGGTCGGTAAATCGAATATTTCTACAAACCTCTCCATCCTGCTTGGTAAAGAGAATAAGAAGGTACTATTATTTGATCTCGATATAGGGATGGGGAATATTCATATTCTACTTGGAAGCCATCATTCATACTCCATCATGGATTATATTGAGGAAAAAGAACTAGATATCGACACGATTATATGTGAAAATATTCATGGTATCTCTTACATAAGTGGGGGTAATGGCCTAAAGAATATAGTGGAGTGGAAAGAAAAGCAAATGGAACGATTTTTCGAAGTAATGGAATACGCCATCCATAAGTATGATTATATTCTATTCGATATGGGGGCAGGTGCTACGAAGGAAACACTTGAATTCCTCCTCGCCATGGATGAAATCATTGTTGTCACCACTCCTGAACCGACATCCATTACCGACGCCTATTCTATGATGAAATATATCTACCTGAGGGACGGGGAAAAACCCTTCTATCTCTTATGTAATCGGGCTGAATTCAAGAATGAAGGACTTCAAACCATTACTAGATTACAAGAAACAGTGAGGAAGTTCCTCCATAAAGAAATCGTATCCCTGGGGGTGCTTCCAGAGGACTCAGCTGTCAGGAAGGCCGTCATTCACCAAACGCCGATCGTTGTGGGTTATCCTGCATCAGCCATGACACTGAGCCTGCATACGATGGTACATCGCCTGACAGGTACGAGGGAGTCCAGGGATCGTAAAGGGACAGGGTTTGTAAGGTCATTTAGAAAATTATTTTTTGGGAGGTAAAAGCCCTGAATGAAAAAGGTTCTAGTTGTAGATGATTCAGCATTTATGAGAAAACTTATCAGTGAATTTTTAACGAGCACCAAACAGCTAGAAGTGATAGGGATTGCAAGGAATGGTGAAGACGCAATTGCTAAGATTAAAAGACTTCGACCCGATGTCGTAACCCTTGATGTAGAAATGCCGAAGATGAATGGGATAGATGCGTTAAGGAGAATTATGGAGGAGTGCCCTGTCCCTGTCGTCATGCTTTCTTCCACTACACTTGATGGGGCGGAGGAGACAGTTAAAGCCATGGAGCTTGGAGCTGTCGATTTCGTAACGAAACCATCAGGGACCATTTCTTTGGATCTTCATAAGATTCAAGATGAAATGGTTGAAAAAGTAGTGGCTGCAAGCAAGGTGAATGTGAGGAAAATAACCAGGACGTTTCAGCGGGAAACAGCAAATGACCCCGAAATCGGCTCACTTGAAATGACTGAACCATTACCGAATGATCGTCCATGGGGAGTGAAATCCCCTAAGGTGATTCTGATAGGAACATCGACAGGTGGCCCACGGGCCTTACAAAACGTATTGACAGGGTTACCCCGTCAGCTGGATGCGCCAATCGTTGTCGTTCAGCATATGCCCCCGGGATTTACAAGATCACTCGCCAACCGTTTGGATGGTCAAGCCTCGATAAATGTGAAGGAAGCCGAACACGGTGAAATTCTCGTAAAAGGAACGGCCTATATTGCCCCGGGCGGTGTACATACGAAGGTGGTTGAAACTGGCGGACAATTATCGATCCAACTTTCGAAAGAGGATCCGAGAAATGGTCATAGACCTTCGGTTGACATTTTGTTCGAGTCTGCAAGCCTGATTCGACACTATGCCAAAATAGCTGTGGTTTTGACCGGGATGGGTGCTGATGGTTCGGAAGGACTGATCAAGCTTAAAGAGCAAGGCGAAGTAAAAGCTATTGCAGAATCAAGAGAGACTTGTATTGTGTTCGGGATGCCAAAATCGGCTATCGCTACACGATTAGTGGACAGGGTGGAACATATCGGGGATATCCCTCGATCAATTATGACATACATGGTGTAGAGAGGTGTGGAGCACATGGAGTTGAGTCAATACTTAGAAGTGTTTATAGAAGAAAGTAAAGAAAATCTGCAAACCTGCAATGAGCAATTGCTTGAATTGGAGAAAAATCCGGAAGATCTTACGATTGTCAATGAAATCTTTCGTTCTGCTCATACCCTTAAAGGGATGTCTGCCACGATGGGTTATGAGGATTTAGCAAATCTTACCCATAAAATGGAAAATGTTCTCGATGCAATCAGGAATGAAAAAATAAAGGTTTCACCTGAAATATTGGATGTTGTGTTTAAATCCGTCGATGATCTGGAAGCAATGGTGTTCTCCATTGCCGATGGAGGAGATGGAAAGCGGGATGTCACAGAAGTCGTAGCGATGCTTGAGGCTATAGAAAAAGGGGAAGGTCTACACGCAATACTTGTTGAAAGTGAGGTCGCTGCAACTGCGGAACCTGCTGAAAGACAGACATTTTCCATGCAGTATGAAGCCTTTGAGCAAACGGTCATTCAACAATCCCATGAACAAGGATTCCGTTGTTTTGAAATTTCCGTTTCACTCCGGGAGGATTGCCTGCTTAAAGCTGCCAGGGTGTATATGGTCTTTGAAGTGTTGGGGAAATTAGGTGAAGTCATTAAGTCCCTTCCGACAGTAGATCAGCTTGAGGAGGAGCAATTCGACCATTCCTTCGTTATTGCCGTGGTGTCTAAAGAAGAGGCAGTCCATATAGAGAGTGCGGTGCGCAAAGTATCTGAAGTGGACGAAGTCTCTGTTGTGGAATTGACGAGCCTGGATTTGCTGAATCAGAATCAAATAGAGGATGCCATTACAGAGCCGGCACAGAAAGAAGTTGAAGTGAAAGGACAGGACGCTTCAAAACCTGCCGGAAACGTTACAAAGCATTCGAATCCTTCCAATAAAACGATTCGAGTCAACATTGAACGACTGGATGTCCTTATGAACCTTTTTGAGGAGCTGGTCATTGATAGGGGAAGATTAGAACAAATTTCCAAGGAATTGAATAATCCTGAGTTAAATGAAACAGTGGAAAGAATGACAAGAATATCAGGTGATTTGCAAAACATCATCCTCAATATGCGTATGGTGCCTGTTGAAACCGTATTTAATCGCTTTCCACGAATGGTCAGACAGCTTGCACGGGATTTGAATAAAAAAATCGAATTAGAAATCATCGGTGCAGAAACGGAACTTGATCGAACGGTAATAGATGAAATAGGTGACCCTCTTGTTCACTTGATACGAAACGCATTGGATCATGGTATTGAAATGCCGGAACTCCGTGTGAAAAACGGAAAGCCGGAACAGGGAACCGTCAAGCTGAAAGCGTATCATAGTGGGAATCATGTCTTTATCGAACTGGAAGACGATGGAGCGGGTATCAACAAAGAGAGGGTCCTCGAGAAAGCGTTCCAGAAAGGAATCGTCTCAGGTGAAGCCGTTCATACATTAACCGATCGACAAATCTATGAACTCATACTTGCTTCAGGATTCTCTACAGCCGAACAAATTTCGGATATCTCCGGAAGAGGAGTCGGATTGGATGTTGTAAAAGCGACGATCGAGTCTCTTGGTGGTTCCATTACGATTGATTCCACGGAAGGGCAGGGGTCATTGTTTTCTATCCAATTGCCACTCACCTTATCGATCATTTCTGTCATGCTGGTAGAAATCCAAGACGAAAAGTATGCCATTCCTCTATCTTCCATTATTGAGACGGCAATTGTGAAAAAGGAAGAAATCATGAAAACTCATAATCAGAGAGTGATTGATTTCAGGGGTAAAGTTGTGCCATTGCTGTTCCTTGAGGATGTATTTGAAGTACCTAAATATTCCAAAGATGAAGAATTGTATTCTGTTGTCATTGTACGAAAAGGTGAAAAAATGGCCGGGTTAGTCGTCGATTCCTTTATTGGTCAGCAGGAAGTTGTATTGAAATCCTTAGGGAATTATTTAAACGATGTATTTGCGATCTCTGGTGCGACCATTTTAGGAGACGGGCAAGTAGCGCTGATTGTTGATTGCAATGCGTTAATAAAATAGGAGGTAAGGGTAATGAGTGAAATAATAGATGCAGTGGAAGATCTAAAGCTTATCGTATTTCAATTGGTGGATAAGGAATACGCCATTCCAGTGCACCAGGTACGATCCATCGAGAAGCTGGAACATATTACAAGAGTACCGAGAACTGCCTCCTATGTTAAAGGTGTGATCAACTTGCGCGGGGTTGTGACACCAATTATCGACTTAAGGAGCAGATTCGATTTACCAGTTTCAGAGCCGACTGACAGTACACGTGTGATCATTGCAGGATTAGAGGATAAAGAGGTTGGTTTGATCGTGGATGCTGCCAATGATGTGCTGGATGTTTCCAGAGAATCGATTGAACCCTCCCCGGAAGTTGTGGGAGTCGTCGAAGCTGAGTACGTCGGTGGAGTCGTAAAGCAAAACAAACGACTTCTGATCATTCTCCATTTAGATAAAATACTTCAATCCATCTAAGGGGAGAGAATAGGTTTGGGCTATGAAAAAAAGATAACATCGATGCATTTAGATATATTGAAAGAAATCGGTAATATAGGGGCGGGTCATGCTGCGACTGCCCTTTCCACTCTGCTGGATAAGAAGATTGATATGAAAGTACCGAGCGTTCAAGTCGTTTCATTTGATGAAATGATGGAAATGGCAGGAGGACCTGACAATGTGGTCGTAAGTGTATTCTTACGGATTGAAGGGGAGGCACCAGGGAGTATGTTCTTCCTGTTGCCACTTGAACAGGCGTCTATGTATATCCGGAGCATGATCCGGGATCGCTCCTTCTCTTTTAATGCCCCCCCTTATTCAGAACTGGGGCTTTCTGCCATGCAGGAATTGGGGAATATTCTTTCGGGTTCATATTTATCTTCCCTGTCTGACTTTACAAATCTTAAGCTTCTCCCATCCGTTCCTGCTCTATCCGTTGACATGGCAGGAGCAATCATCGGTTGTGGATTACTGGAAATATCCCAGGTGAGCGATTATGCAATCGTGATAGACACTGCCCTTAAAGAAGAAGAAGTAGAGGAGTCTGAAAGTGTGAAGGGACACTTCTTCCTCTTGCCGGATCCCGATTCCTTTGAAATCATTTTTCAATCATTGGGTGTAAGCCTATGATGGGAACAAGCACTGTAGTAAAGGTCGGAATTGCGGATATGAATATCGTCGAGGGCGAAGGCTCGATCCGCACCTCGGGTCTTGGATCGTGCGTCGGGGTCGTTTTATATGATGATTTTCTCAAACTGGCCGGAATGGTCCATGTGATGCTTCCTCACTCCTCGATCGGTAATGAAACAAGACCGAATCCCGCCAAATACGCCGACACAGGGATCGAAGAACTCATAGGTCAACTAAGAAGCCGTGGGGCAAGCATTAAAAGACTTCAGTGCAAAATGGCCGGTGGTGCCCAAATGTTTCAATTTCAATCGAAGAGTGACGTGATGAGGATCGGTCCAAGAAATGCGGAAGCTGTAAAATTTGCCCTATTGAAGCATGGAGTGCCGGTGGTTTCCGAGGATTTAGGGGGCAACAAAGGAAGAACGATCGAATTCTTTACGTCCACAGGCATTCTTCAGGTACGTACGGTAAATGAAGGTACAAAGGAATTGTGAAGTCATTCATTCTGCTCAGGTAAAATCAATCACTAAGCGTTTCCATGAAAGAATTAGTCAGCAAGGAGGATTCTTATGTCTCAACAACCCACTCGAACAGATGAACAACAATATTGGGAGAAATGGATCAACAGTCGTGATACAGAAGCCGGAGATATGTTAGTGAAAAAGTACATGCCACTTGTGTCGTATCATGTGCAGCGAATTTCCGTTGGCCTGCCAAGGAACGTCTCGAGAGAAGATATTAAGAGTCTTGGTTTGATGGGGTTACTGGACGCACTTCAGAAGTTTGATCCTACAAGAGATTTAAAGTTTGATACATATGCGTCGTTCCGGGTCAGAGGGGCGATCCTTGATGGGCTGAGAAAGGAAGACTGGCTTCCCCGGTCTACAAGGGACCGGGCGAAGAAGATCGAGGCCAGGACCGTGGAACTCGAACAAACGCTTTTACGTCACGTGACCGCAGAGGAAGTAGCCGCTTCATTGGAGATGACGCCGGATGAAGTATACCAAACCACAAATGAGCATTTCTTTGCCAATGTCCTTTCCATGGATGAGCAATTGACTGATGACGATCACGAATCTCAAAACTATTCCATTAAAGATCATAAAACGATTTCACCCGAAGAAGAAGTATTGAAAGGTGAAAAACTGAATGAATTAGAGAAAACGATCTTGACCCTTTCAGAGAAAGAGCAGCTTGTGTTAAGTTTATTCTATAAGGAAGAACTGACGCTGACAGAAATCGGGGAAGTCATGAGCTTGTCTACATCCAGGATTTCGCAGATTCATTCAAAATCCATTTTCAAATTACGAAATCTACTGGGCTCATAAATGCTGTGAAAAATAAGGGTGCATTAACCCAAAAACAATACACACTGTTGGACTGTCCCTGGAGTATACGCTTACGGGAGCAGTCCTTTTCTTTGCCGGAAAAAAACAAGCTGAAAGAAGTAGTAAAATCAAAAAAATAGGGTGATGACATGGTAACATTTCTACTATTTATATCTTTTCTTCTAAATATCGTTTCCCTGCTTTCAATCGTCATTTTATACTCAAGGCAAAACCGCTTTGTAAACATGGAAAAAGAGCAAAAGAAAATCATTGTTGAAATGGAAGATATCATTTCAGCTTATCTGATTGAAATGAAAGAAGAAAATGATGAATTCATGCGAAAATTCAGTACACAAGTCCATAACGACAAAGAAAACGTCTTTCACACCGAAGAAAATGAACAAGAGGATTCCCGGTCTTCTGAGAATGTCACAAAGTGGACAGGTGGAGGATATAAGCGCGCTTCAAAAGCTTATAAAAAGATGAAAGACCATGGGCCGGACCCCGAGTATCAAACCAAAGAATCCGAACAAGACCCACTCTTGCAAAAAGTCTTGGCTTTAAAGAAAAAAGGGATGTCAATTGAAGAAATAGCTGAATCTCTCGGGAAAGGTCAAACAGAAATCGAGCTCCTGCTGAAATTTCGTCAAATTATGTAGGAAGTCCTTGCCTGTCTGGGATTGATATGCTATAGTATTCATGGTGTGATTACACACGTTTCTCGATTGGGGTAGATGGTGCTATTTTGTTAAATAGTTTCTACTTTCCAGATGACGGAAACGGAGGAGAAAAACAAAACCATTTAGGAGGAAACACACATGTCAGTAATTTCTATGAAACAATTGCTTGAAGCTGGTGTACATTTCGGACACCAAACTCGCCGTTGGAACCCAAAGATGAAGAGATACATCTTCACTGAGCGTAACGGCATCTACATCATCGACCTTCAAAAAACAGTTAAAAAGGTTGAAGAAGCTTATAACTTCGTGAAAGAGCTAGCTGGTAACGGCGGTAAAGTTCTTTTCGTAGGAACAAAGAAACAAGCACAGGAGTCTGTTAAAGAAGAAGCAGAACGTGCAGGTATGTACTACATCAACCAACGTTGGTTAGGTGGAACACTTACAAACTTCGAAACAATCCAAAAGCGTATTACACGTCTTAAAAACATCGAAAAGATGGAAGAAGACGGTACGTTTGAAGTACTTCCGAAGAAAGAAGTTGTACAACTTAAAAAAGAACATGAGCGCTTAGTTAAATTCTTAGGCGGAATCAAAGATATGAACACGCTACCTGATGCATTATTCATCATCGACCCTCGTAAAGAGCGTATCGCAGTAGCAGAAGCTCGTAAACTTCATATCCCTATCGTGGGTATCGTTGATACAAACTGTGATCCGGATGAAATCGATGTTGTCATTCCTGCTAATGATGATGCGATCCGCGCGGTCAAGCTTCTGACAGGTAAAATGGCGGATGCTATTTTAGAAGCTAAGCAAGGTGAAGAAGCAGCTGTAGCAGCTGAGTAATCAACGAAAGGTGATAAGAGGGCTTACCCTTATCACCTTTTTTTAAAGAATATTCACATGTACTGCACTCTACCAGAGTGTCGGTACATTTATGACTCATACCAATAGGTCCCTGAAGTCTACATAGTCAATCTAAGGAGGAAACCCACTATGGCAATTACTGCACAAATGGTTAAAGAACTTCGTGAGAAAACTGGCGCTGGAATGATGGATTGTAAAAAAGCGTTAACAGAAACTGACGGAGACATGGACAAAGCAATTGACTTCCTACGTGAAAAAGGAATCGCAAAAGCAGCTAAAAAAGCGGACCGTATCGCAGCTGAAGGAACTACTTACATTGCAAGCGAAGGAAACACTGCAATCATTCTTGAAGTGAACGCAGAAACAGATTTCGTTGCGAAAAACGAAAACTTCCAAAACCTTGTTAAAGAACTATCTGATCACCTTCTTGCCAACAAGCCGGCATCTGTTGGAGAAGCTCTTGAGCAAAAAATGGCAAATGGTTCAACTGTAAATGAATTCATCAACGCTGCCATCGCTAAAATCGGGGAAAAGCTTACTCTTCGCCGTTTTGAAATCCGTACAAAAGATGATAACGCTGCGTTCGGTGAATACCTGCACATGGGTGGCCGCATTGCCGTTCTTACAGTAGTGGAAGGTACGACTGACGCAAGTGTAGCGAAAGATGTTGCGATGCACGCTGCAGCATTGAATCCTAAGTATGTTTCCCGCGATCAGGTTTCTGCTGAAGAAGTAGAACGTGAGCGTGAAGTACTTAAACAACAAGCACTAAACGAAGGAAAGCCTGAAAACATCGTTGAAAAAATGGTGGAAGGCCGCCTTGGTAAATACTTTGAGGATATCTGTATCCTGGATCAAACATTCGTAAAGAATCCAGACCAAAAAGTACGTCAATACCTGGAAGCAAACAAAGCTACTTTAACTGATTTCACTCGTTACGAAGTAGGAGAAGGTCTTGAGAAGCGTCAAGAAAACTTCGCTGAAGAAGTAATGAATCAAGTTAACAAATAAGATCAGCTAAAGTTGAACACTATTTAGTAGGGAACACCTAGTGTGTTCCCTATTTTTCAAGAAAAATTCTATTTTATGGAGGTTCCCATGAGCGTTCCAAAATACAAACGTGTCGTTCTTAAACTTAGTGGAGAAGCATTAGCAGGTGATGATGGCTTCGGAATTAATCCTTCTGTCATTAAAAATGTAGCAGAAGAAGTAAAAGAAATCGCTGAACTTGATGTAGAAGTAGCAGTTGTCGTTGGCGGAGGAAATATCTGGCGTGGTAAAATAGGCAGTGAAATGGGAATGGATCGTGCATCTGCAGATTATATGGGGATGCTAGCGACCGTCATGAACTCTTTGGCTCTTCAAGACAGTCTAGAACAGATGGGAATCGAAACAAGGGTTCAAACATCCATTGATATGCGCCAAGTGGCAGAGCCATACATTAGACGCAGAGCCATCCGTCACCTAGAGAAGAAACGGGTTGTCATCTTTGCGGCAGGTACAGGTAATCCATACTTCTCGACGGATACTACAGCTGCGCTCCGAGCGGCGGAAATCGAAGCAGAAGTGATTCTTATGGCTAAGAACAACGTAGATGGTGTATACTCAGCAGATCCTAAGAAGGACGAAACGGCTGTTAAATATGAAGAACTATCCTATTTAGATGTTCTGAAGGAAGGCTTAGCCGTAATGGATTCAACCGCATCTTCTCTATGTATGGACAATGATATTCCGCTTATTGTATTCTCAATTATGGAGAACGGAAATATCAAGAGAGCCATCACTGGTGAAAATATCGGTACAATCGTAAGGGGGAAATCATAATGCCAAACACGATCATCACAAATGCAAAAGAAAGAATGACAAAAGCCATTCAAACATTTTCACGTGAGTTAGCGAGCATCCGTGCAGGAAGAGCCAATGCCTCACTGCTCGATAAGATCTCGGTTGATTACTATGGTGCGCCGACACCAGTCAATCAATTAGCTGGAATCTCTATTCCTGAAGCCCGTATGCTTGTCATACAGCCTTATGACAAATCCGCTCTCGGTGACATCGAGAAGGCAATCCTAAAGTCGGATCTGGGCATTACACCTACAAGTGATGGGAACATCATCCGTATCGTCGTTCCTGCTCTAACGGAAGAGCGACGCAAGGAGCTTGTGAAGCTTGTGAAAAAAGAAGCGGAAGATGCAAAGGTCGCCATCCGTAATATTCGCCGTGATGCTAACGATGAATTGAAGAAAAAAGAGAAGAACGGTGACATCACTGAAGATGATCTTCGTGGTTACTCTGATGATGTTCAAAAAGCGACAGATGAAAGTATCGTCAAAATTGATAACATCGCAAAAGATAAAGAACAAGAAATGCTGGAAGTGTAATCTTTCATAAACGAATCATTAGGGGCTGTCCTGTAAGTGAACTCATATTCCTTATGGGCCGGTCCCTTTGTTTTGGTTGAGAGCCAAGAATAAACGACATAGCTTTCCTTTTCTCTGAGGGAGCGTTTTGTTCCGGTCGTGATTGGGCGAACGACCTGGACAAAACGTTCTAATATCTACTTGAATATACATAATCTATTTTCTTAAAGATATCTTCCTTGTTTTTTGATATGATAGTAAAGGTAAATATTTTTTGGATTGTTGGTGGAGGATTTTTTATGCTAAACAAGCTTAAACAATGGAAACGACAGCAAACTTCCGAGGAAGTGGATGATCGATTTCAGGAATTACTAAAACACCCGATTCCGGGTCATATAGCGATCATTATGGATGGTAATGGGCGATGGGCCAAAAAAAGAGCGTTGCCAAGGGTGGCAGGACATCATGAAGGCATGAAGTGTGTCCGCAAGATTACCAAATTGGCAAGTGAACTGGGACTCGAAGCCTTGACCTTATATGCCTTTTCTACAGAGAACTGGAAACGCCCTAAAATGGAAGTAGAGTTCCTTATGAAATTACCAGAGGAATTTCTGGGGACGTTTCTTCCCGAATTGGTTGAAGAAAATGTGCAAGTGAAGATGATGGGCTCTCCGGATGCTTTGCCTATCCATACTAGGACCGCCGTTAAAAAGGCCATGGAAGCAACAAAGCACAATGACGGGCTAATCCTGAACTTTGCTTTGAATTACGGCAGCCGGTCAGAAATCATCGATTCTATGAAGCATGTCTTAAAAGATGTCCAGAATGGAATACTAGATGAGAGTGATTTAAACGAAGAACTGTTTTCAAGTTATTTGATGACTAAAGATTTAAAAGATCCAGACCTGCTTATTCGAACGAGTGGAGAAATCCGCTTAAGTAACTTTATGCTTTGGCAATTGGCTTATACCGAGTTTTTTTTCACAGATGTACTGTGGCCGGATTTCGGTAAGGAACATCTAGTTGAAGCCATCGAGGCATATCAAGGTCGTTCAAGAAGATTTGGTGGGTTACAAAGCGAGGAATCCTAATGAAACAAAGAATTATTACAGCAGTGGTAGCGGCAGCGATATTTTTACCAATCATCATTTTTGGCGAAACGCCATTCATTATTTTAATGTATCTGATCGCTTCCATCAGTTTATACGAGGCTTTAAAGATGAGGGGGCGTTGGATTTTCAGCATCCCGGGCTTGTTATCCCTTGCTCTTTTGTGGGTGTTCCTCATTCCGACGGAAACAATCGGGATCATTACAGATTTCGGATACTCCAAGATTGAGCTTGCCTTTCTTGCCGTGTTATTATTTTTAACGTATACAGTGGCGACCAAGAATCGCTTCAATTTTGATGATGTGGCGTATTCACTTTTAAGCGTTTTATATGTGGGGATCGGTTTCTTTTATTTCATGGAAATTCGATTATTAGAAAATGGCGTGCAATATGTCTTTTATGCGTTATTTATCATTTGGGCAACCGACTCGGGTGCTTATTTCATCGGCAGAGCAATGGGGAAAAAGAAGCTATGGCCGGAAATCAGCCCGAATAAGACCGTTGAAGGATTTGTTGGTGGCATCATCTGTGCTGTCATCGTGGGTGTCATCATGACGTTTTTCATCGATCTTGATATGTCCATCCCTAAACTTGTGATCGTGACAGCGATTCTATCTATTTTTGGGCAGATAGGGGACTTAGTGGAGTCTGCTCTGAAAAGGCACTACAAAGTGAAGGATTCAGGACAATTACTGCCGGGACACGGTGGTATGCTGGATCGTTTCGATAGCTTGTTATTTGTTTTACCCCTTCTTCACTTTCTGTTATAACATTGATTTAATGTGAGGAAGGTTGTAATCGGGAGGAGTGTAGGTGTTGAAGAAAATCAGCTTGATGGGTGCTACAGGGTCCATTGGGACACAAACCCTGGATGTCATCAGGGAACATCCTGAAGAATTTAGACTGACAGCCATGTCTGTCGGCAAAAATATAGAAGAAGCCAGGAACATGATCACTGAATTCAATCCCAGGCTCGTATCCGTACAGCGTAAAGAAGATGCTGAAACATTATCGAGGGAATTTCCTTCATCTGTAAAAGTCCTTCATGGTGAAGAAGGATTAGTGGAAGTAGCGTGTCACCAGGAAGCCGATATCCTTGTGAATGCTGTACTTGGTAGTGTAGGGTTATATCCTACCCTTCAAGCCATCGAGGCTGGGAAAACGATTGCGATCGCGAACAAAGAAACTCTTGTAACAGCCGGTCATCTAGTAATGGAAGCAGCGAGGGCAAAAGGGACGTCCCTCCTGCCGGTGGATAGTGAACATTCCGCCATCTTCCAGGCACTTCAGGGAGAACGGGAAAAGAACATCGAAAAGTTAATCATTACAGCGTCCGGTGGAAGTTTCAGAGATCGTACGAGGGAGGAATTGGTCGGTGTCACGGTACATGAAGCGTTGAATCATCCAAATTGGTCAATGGGGGCTAAGATCACCATCGACTCGGCATCCATGATGAACAAAGGGTTAGAGGTCATTGAGGCTCATTGGTTGTTCGATATTCCATACGAGCGGATCGACGTTGTTCAACACAGGGAAAGCATTATTCACTCGATGATTCAATTTCATGACTCATCTGTCATGGCCCAACTGGGGACACCGGATATGCGTGTTCCCATTCAATACGCCCTTACCTATCCAGACAGGCTTCAAAGGCCTGGGAAAAGGCTGGACCTTGTAGAAATAGGAAAACTCCATTTTGAAGAAATGGATTTAAATCGCTTCCGGTGCCTGGCTTTTGCATACGAAGCGGGAAAGATCGGGGGGAGTATGACGACGGTGCTGAATGCCGCAAATGAAGCAAGCGTAGCGCTGTTCCTGGATAATAAAATATCTTTCCTCGACATAGAAACATATATTGAAAAGGCTATGAATGCCCACCAGGTAATACATAGACCTGACCTTGAAACCATACATGAAATAGATCTCGAGACCCGTCGACTCGTTTCAAGTTGGTTGTAGGCAAGGGTCTTTAGCATGTTTACACAGACTGTTACGTAGAATGATAGTGGACATGTTTCTTGCGGGATACTTTAACATTTAAATCTGTTACCAACAGGTTATAAAAAAGGTGGTTTTTTATTTGCAAACGGTGATTGCCTTTATTGTTATTTTTGGGGCTTTAGTATTTTTTCATGAACTTGGGCATTTAATCTTCGCTAAACGTGCAGGGATCCTATGTCGTGAATTTGCCATAGGATTTGGTCCTAAAGTATTTTCTTATAAAAAGGATGAAACAACCTACACCATTCGCTTACTGCCGCTGGGGGGCTTTGTGCGGATGGCCGGAGAGGATCCGGAAATGGTGGAGCTCAAGGCGGGTCATCGTGTGGGGCTTGTACTCGATCAGGATGAAAAGATTGTTAAAATTGTCATGAATAATAAAGATCGCTATCCTAATATTCGTGTCATCGAAGTGGAAGAAGCGGATCTCGAACATAGACTGCATATCCGTGGATATGAGGAAGATGAGGAAGAATTGAAAACCTTCCCTATTTCACGCGATGCGGTATTCATTGAAGATGGTGTGGAAACGCAAATTGCCCCATGGGATCGTCAATTCGCTTCCAAGACCCTTCCCCAAAGGGCATTGGCCATCTTTGCCGGACCTTTATTTAATTTCATTTTGGCCTTCTTTATCTTTATCCTAGTCGGTCTATTACAGGGTGTACCCACAAACGACCCGGTACTTGGGGAATTGACTGAAGACGGGGCAGCGAAAGAGGCAGGCCTTCAAAAGAATGACATCGTCATGAGTATCGACGGGAAAGAAATATCCACTTGGGAAGATATTGTGACGGTTATTCAGAAACATCCGGGAGATGAACTGAGATTCAATGTTGACAGGGATGGCTCAAATGCTGAAATCCCTGTCACTCCAAAGCCTCAGGAAATCGAAGGCAAAGAGATAGGGATCATCGGTGTTCACAGCCCCGTGGAGAAGTCACCACTCAAGGTCGTCTCAAACAGTGCCCAGCAAACCTATGAATGGACCAAAATGATTTTTGTACTGTTAGGGAAGCTCGTGTCTGGAGAATTTTCCATCGATGCCTTATCAGGACCAGTGGGAATCTATCAATCGACAGACGTAGTGGCGAAATCAGGAATATACTATCTGATGAGATGGGCAGCAATCCTCAGCATCAACCTGGGAATCATGAATCTATTACCGATTCCGGCCCTTGATGGAGGCAGACTTCTATTCTTCGCCGTAGAAGCGGTCAGAGGAAAACCTGTAGATCGTCAAATGGAAGGAATGGTCCACTTCGTCGGATTCGCCCTTCTCATGGTACTCATGCTCGTCGTAACATGGAATGACATACAAAGATTTTTCCTTTAGAATTCAACGAATGAAACAAAACAGGCAGTTTCTCCCTTTGTAATCAAAAAATGAGGGTGTTACTGCCTGTTCATTTAAGTTAAAATAGTGAGAAGGAAATTCTTACACTACATAAATAATTTATATGGTATGAGGTGCTAGTAAATGAAGCAACAAAATACATTCATCCCGACACTAAGGGAAACACCTGCTGATGCAGAAATCAAAAGTCATCAGCTTCTCTTGCGTGCGGGATTCATCAGACAAAATGCCAGCGGGATCTATAGTTTTCTGCCACTCGGAAATAAAGTGTTGAAAAAAGTAGAAGAAATCATCCGAGAGGAATTGGATGCAGCAGGTGCTGTTGAATTGCTTATGCCTGCCCTTCAACCTTCTGAACTTTGGAAGGAATCTGGCCGCTGGGGAACGTATGGACCGGAATTGATGCGAATGAATGATCGTCATGACCGTGAGTTTGCCCTTGGAGCCACCCATGAGGAAGTCATAACCAGCTTAGTGAGGGATGAAATTAAATCCTACAAGCGGCTGCCCCTCACCATGTACCAGATCCAGACGAAATTCCGTGATGAGAAACGCCCCCGCTTTGGACTATTGAGGGGAAGGGAATTCATCATGAAGGATGCGTATTCTTTCCATTCGTCATATGAGAGCCTGGACGAGACGTATGATGCATTATTTAAAGCCTATTCCAACATTTTCAGTCGATGCGGTTTGAATTTCAGGGCGGTCATAGCTGATTCCGGTGCCATGGGCGGTAAAGATACACATGAATTCATGGTGTTATCAGAGGTTGGTGAAGATACAATCGCCTATTCTGATTCATCTGATTATGCAGCGAATATTGAGATGGCTGAAGTGGTGGATGCCTACAGCGAATCAACCGAAGAGATGCTTGCAATGGAAAAGGTATCAACGCCTGATGTAAAGTCCATTGAAGAAGTATCATCTTTCTTAACCGTAGAGAAGGACCAATGCATTAAGTCTCTTTTGTTTAAAGTGGATGATGAGTTTGTTTTGGTATTATCCCGTGGCGATCACGAAATCAATGATATTAAAGTGAAGAATCTTTTTAATGCAGGTGTGGTTGAGCTTGCTTCTGCTGAAGAAACGAAAAAGGTCACCGGTTGCGAAATTGGTTCGATAGGTCCCTGTTCGTTAAACGTGAAGATTGTAGCTGATCAGGCGGTCAAATACATTCGTAATGGAGTGTCGGGGGCGAATGAATCAGGATTTCATTTTACCAATGTGAATCCTGAACGTGATTTTGAAGTTTCTCAGTATGCTGACCTGCGTTTCATTCAGGAAGGCGATCCTTCTCCTGACGGAAATGGAACGATTATATTCGCAAAGGGAATAGAAGTAGGCCATGTTTTCAAACTGGGAACCAGGTATTCCGATGCTTTAGGAAGCTCATTCCTTGATGAAAACGGCCGGTCTCAATCCGTCATCATGGGCTGTTACGGTATAGGAGTCTCCCGTACGTTAGCTGCGGTTGCTGAACAATTCAACGATGACAGGGGTCTTTTATGGCCAACGAATCTGTCTCCATACGACCTTCATTTAATACCCATCAATATGAAGGATGAAGCACAGGCAACACTCTCAAATGAACTATATGACATGTTTAAAGAAAACAGATATGAAGTATTAATGGATGATCGAGCTGAACGTCCGGGAGTGAAGTTTGCCGATTCAGACTTGATTGGCCTGCCGATCCGCGTAACGGTCGGAAAGAAAGCCGGAGAAGGAATCGTAGAAGTGAAAGTAAGAAAAACCGGTGAAATGTTAGAGGTTCATAAAGATGGGCTCCTCTCCAAGTTGCAAGAACTATTCAACACTCTTTCTTAAATTTAAAAGGGCTCGACTTTAAAGGAGGCCATCCTTTTGCTGTCAGCCCTTTTTATTCTGTATATAAAATGATTCAAGAGTAGAAATGGGGGAAAGGAATATGGGAGAAAAGCCCCTGGGCAAAAGGGAAAGGTTTCAATTGTTGCTGCAACAGTTAGGCTTAACAGAGGATGCCTTTGTTCAGTACTTCAGACATGCTGAAATTGAGAAATTGGCAGTGTACCGCAAGGAAAAGAAATGGCATTTTTACTTCACGTTTGAAGAAATCATCCCTTGTAACGTGTGGAGCAAATTTTCCATTGCACTGCAAACATCCTTTAAACATATTGCCAATGTAAGCTATTCGATCAAAGTGTTGAATCCTGATGTAACGGATCAGCATATTTTAGATTACTGGCAGGATTGTGTGAAAGAGATTCAAGGGATATCACCACCCTTATTGAAATTATTAAATACTCAAAAGCCGAAGATCAATGGAAACAAAATCATTGTTCAGACTTCAAATGACACAGAAGCAACACAGCTCAAAAGAAAATACGGAGATATGATCACCTCCACCTTCGAAAATTTCGGTTTTCCCAGATTTGTTCTGGATGCAGAGGTAAGTCATGTAGAAGAACAAAGCAATGAATATGAGAAATTTCTGGAAGAAAAGCTTAAAGAGGATCAGGAAAGAGCAAAACAGGCACTAATCGAAATGGAAAAAGCAGAAAAAGAGGGTCCAAGGGATGCACCAAGTGGTCCATTCATGCTTGGGCTTACGATCAAAGACGATGCTGATTTCCGGAAAATCGAAGAAATTTATGACGAAGAGCGTCGTATCGCCATTGAGGGTTATGTGTTCGATTGTGAGACAAGAGAACTCAGGAGCGGACGCACCCTGCTCACATTTAAGGTGACCGATTACTCAAGCTCGATTTTGGTCAAAATGTTCTCCAGGGATAAAGAGGACGCAGCAGTCATGAACAACATGAAGAAAGGTATGTGGGTCCGCTGCCGCGGAAGCATACAAAACGATACATTTGTACGGGACCTTGTGATGATTGCCAATGATGTAAATGAAATCAAGCCGGTACTTAGACTCGACACTGCCCCTGCAGATGGAAAAAGAGTAGAGCTTCACATGCATACTCCAATGAGCCAGATGGATGCCGTCTCTTCCGTGGCAAGCCTAGTGGCCCAAGCGAAAAAATGGGGCCATAAAGCGGTTGCGATAACAGATCATGCTGTTGCGCAATCCTTCCCGGAAGCCTATAACGCAAGTAAGAAAAACGATATTAAACTGTTATATGGTGTGGAAGCCAATCTTGTGGATGATGGGGTCCCGATAGCCTACAATGATCGCGATCTTCCCCTCGATGACAGCACCTATATTGTGTTTGACGTGGAAACGACCGGGCTTTCCGCAGTCTACGACACCATCATTGAACTCGCCGCGGTGAAAATAAAAGATGGAGAGGTCATTGATAAATTCGAGTCATTTGCGAACCCTCATCATCCGTTATCAGCCACTACGATTGAGTTAACGGGCATTACGGATGATATGGTACAGACGGCTCCAGAGATAAATGATGTCCTTCTCAGATATCATAAATGGGTGGGGGATGATATACTGGTCGCCCATAATGCATCCTTTGATATGGGGTTCTTGAATGCCGGGTATCAAAAAGCCGGTATCGAGAAAGCTTCCAACCCCGTCATAGATACATTGGAGCTTGCAAGACTGCTTTATCCGCAATTTAAGAATCACCGTCTGAATACACTGGCAAAGAAATTCGATATCGAATTGACCCAGCATCACCGGGCCATCTATGATGCAGAAACAACGGGCTATCTCCTTTTGAAGATGTTGAAAGATGCAGTCGAAAAAGGGATCACGAACCATAATCAATTCAATGATTATATGGGGAAAGGTGATGCGTATAAACGTTCAAGACCATATCACTGTACATTGATTGCCCAGACGGAAGAAGGACTTAAAAATCTTTATAAGCTTGTTTCCATTTCTCACATGAATTATTTCTTCAGGGTACCTAGGATTCCTCGCTCCCAACTGCAAAAGTACCGCACGGGAATCCTGGTAGGATCAGGTTGTGACAAAGGGGAAGTATTCGAAGGGATGATGCAGAAAGGAAAAGAAGAGGTTGAGGAAAAGGCCCATTTCTACGATTATCTGGAAGTTCATCCTAAAGAAGTGTACCAGCATTTGATTGAATTAGATCTCGTTCAAAGTCAGAAGAACCTGGAAGATATCATCCAAAATATCGTTGAGCTGGGGAGGAAACTGGATAAGCCAGTTGTGGCGACTGGAAACGTCCACTATTTAAATGAAACGGATAAAATTTATCGTAAGATCCTCGTGGGGTCACAAGGGGGAGCCAATCCGTTGAATCGTCATGAACTTCCTGACGTTCATTTTAGAACAACCAATGAAATGCTGGATGCGTTCTCTTTCCTGGGAACAGAAACGGCTAAAGAGATCGTAGTGGATAATTCGAATAAGGTTGCCGATATGGTAGACGTCATTAAGCCGATAAGGGACGATCTATATACACCGAAAATCGAAGGTGCCGACGAGGAAATGCGCCGGATGAGTTATGCCATGGCTAAAAGTATCTATGGGGAGGTACTTCCGGAAATAGTTGAAGCCAGAATAGAAAAAGAGTTAAAGAGTATCATCGGACACGGTTTCGCTGTCATCTATCTAATCTCTCATAAGCTGGTTAAAAAATCATTGGACGATGGTTATCTGGTTGGTTCAAGGGGATCGGTCGGTTCTTCTTTCGTAGCGACAATGACGGAGATCACCGAAGTAAATCCACTGCCGCCTCATTACGTCTGTCCGTCCTGCAAGAAGTCTGAGTTCTTTGATGATGGTTCAGTCGGATCGGGCTTCGACCTCCCTAATAAGGACTGCCCGGATTGCGGGGTTCCTTATAAGAAAGACGGACATGATATACCGTTTGAAACCTTCCTGGGATTCAAAGGAGACAAGGTTCCGGATATCGATCTGAATTTCTCGGGGGAATATCAGCCGAACGCTCATAACTATACAAAGGTCCTTTTCGGGGAAGACAATGTATATCGTGCAGGTACGATCGGGACGGTGGCGGAAAAGACCGCCTACGGGTATGTAAAAGGATACGCGAATGATCATCAGCTGCAGATCCGTGGAGCGGAAATTGACCGTTTGGTAAGTGGATGCACCGGTGTCAAAAGAACAACCGGGCAGCATCCTGGAGGAATCATCGTTGTACCTGATTATATGGATATCTTTGATTTCTCACCTATCCAATTTCCTGCTGACGATTCGAATTCTGAATGGAAAACGACGCATTTTGATTTCCATTCCATACATGATAATCTCCTGAAACTGGATATCCTGGGACACGATGACCCGACTGTCATCCGTATGCTTCAAGATTTATCCGGAATCGATCCCAAGACGATTCCGACCGATGACCCTGAAGTGATGAAAATCTTCAGCGGTACAGAATCCCTGGGTGTAACAGAAGATCAAATCATGTGTAAGACCGGGACACTCGGGATCCCTGAATTCGGGACGAGATTCGTCCGTCAGATGCTTGAAGATACAAAGCCGACAACGTTCTCCGAGCTGGTCCAAATTTCAGGGCTTTCACACGGTACCGACGTATGGCTCGGGAATGCACAAGAACTCATTCATAACAACATCTGCAATCTGAGCGAAGTGATCGGGTGTCGTGATGATATTATGGTATACCTGATCTATCAGGGACTCGAGCCTTCACTTGCTTTTAAGGTCATGGAATTTGTCCGTAAAGGAAAAGGTCTTCAGGAAGAATGGGTAGAAGAAATGAAGAAGAACGGTGTACCGGATTGGTATATCGATTCCTGCCTGAAGATCAAGTATATGTTCCCGAAAGCCCATGCTGCCGCATATGTATTAATGGCTGTTCGTATTGCGTACTTTAAGGTGCATCATGCTCTACTTTACTATGCCGCTTATTTTACCGTTCGGGCTGAAGATTTTGATATCGAAGCGATGGTAAGAGGATCACAGGCTATAAGATCAAAGATCGAGGAAATCAATAGTAAAGGCCTGGATGCATCACCGAAAGAAAAGAATACGTTAACAGTTCTTGAGTTGGCACTTGAAATGTGCGAAAGAGGTTATAAGTTCCAGAAAGTTGATCTGTACCGTTCAGCGGCTGCTGAATTTGTGATCGATGGTGATACTTTGATCCCGCCGTTCAACTCCATACCCGGACTTGGAACCAATGCTGCCTTCAATATTGTGAACGCAAGGCAGGATGGGGAATTTCTATCTAAAGAAGATCTTCAGCAAAGGGGCCGCGTGTCCAAGACCATTATCGAGTATCTGGATAATCACGGATGCCTGGAAGCTTTGCCGGATAAGAACCAATTATCTCTGTTCTAAGACTGATACCATGGGAATTGTTTGCATAAACATGTTGATTATGGTATATTTTTATTGGAAATACTAAAGATAGCTCTAAAGGTAGAAGAGTGGGGTCGCACCCCACTCTTTCGTTATTACATGGAGATTTTTTGAACTATCATTTCTAGTCTTGGTGCACGATTTTCATATAGACCAGGAGGTAAGTATGAGCAAAATAACAACACTAGTAGAAGAAATTGTTACACCAATCTTAGATGACATGTCTTTGGAACTCATTGATATGGAATATGTTAAAGAAGGATCCAATTGGTTTCTTCGCATATTCATCGACAAGGATTCCGGTGTTGACATTGAAGAATGCGGAATAGTAAGTGAAAGACTTAGTGAAAAGTTAGATGAAATTGACCCAATTCCTCATAATTACTTTTTAGAAGTTTCTTCACCGGGTGCTGAACGTCCTTTAAAGAAAGACAAGGACTTCGAAAAAGCCATCGGCAAAAATGTTTATGTGAAAACGTATGAGCCATTGAACGGCGAAAAAGCATTCGAAGGAACACTTCTTTCCTATACTTCAGACCAATTATCATTAGAAGTAACCATTAAGACTCGAAAAAAGAAGGTTGAAATTCCAACAGATAAGATAGCCATTGCACGATTGGCTGTTACATTTTCATAGGAACTAACCGCACTATAAAGGGGGATGAAACCACCATGAGCACTCAGTTATTAGATGCTCTTACTGTTTTAGAGAAAGAAAAAGGCATTGCAAGGGATGTCATCATTGAAGCCATTGAAGCGGCACTTGTGTCAGCTTACAAACGAAATTTCAACCAGGCACAAAATGTCCGCGTAGACCTTAACCTTGATACGGGTACGATGAGAGTCTTCGCCCGTAAGGAAGTCGTGGATGAAGTGTTCGATTCCCGCCTTGAGATCTCGGTTGAAGACGCTGGAGATATCAACCCAAGCTACGAAGTGGGAGACGTTGTTGAACTTGAAGTTACTCCTAAAGATTTCGGACGCATTGCTGCTCAAACAGCTAAACAGGTTGTGACTCAGCGAGTGAGGGAAGCAGAGAGAGGAATTATCTATTCCGAATTTGTGGACCGGGAAGAAGACATCATGACAGGTATCGTTCAACGTCAGGACAATCGGTTCATCTATGTGGCTTTAGGGAAGATTGAAGCCCTCTTACCGGTGAGCGAGCAAATGTCTAACGAAACATACAAACCTCATGACCGGATCAAGGTGTTCATCACGAAGGTAGAAAAGACGACAAAGGGTCCTCAAATCTTTGTTTCA
This sequence comes from Rossellomorea sp. QJM3NY_18, assembly GCF_056173145.1. Classification (NCBI taxonomy): domain Bacteria; kingdom Bacillati; phylum Bacillota; class Bacilli; order Caryophanales; family Bacillaceae; genus Rossellomorea; species Rossellomorea sp. QJM3NY_18. Next base: position 1,854,492 of record NZ_CM149659.1, read on the forward strand.
CGAACACACCCGGGTCTATTAAAGCGACTATTTGAAATCGAGGTTCCTGAAATCTTTGACGGAACGGTAGAAATCAAATCCGTTGCTCGCGAAGCCGGAGACCGCTCTAAAATTTCGGTTCACGCAGAAAACTCTGAAGTGGATCCCGTAGGTGCATGTGTGGGAACTAAAGGTGCCCGTGTACAGGCGATCGTGAACGAACTGAAAGGTGAGAAGATCGATATCGTCCAGTGGTCTGAAGATCCCGTGACGTTCGTCGCCAATGCTTTAAGTCCTTCTAAAGTACTGGATGTACAGGTGAACGAAGAAGATAAAGCAACCAGAGTCGTGGTACCTGACTATCAACTGTCACTCGCAATCGGTAAACGTGGTCAAAACGCTCGACTTGCAGCTAAATTGACAAACTGGAAGATTGATATCAAGAGCGAAACAGATGCACGCGAATTAGGATTATATCCTCGGGAAGAGGGCTTTTTGCCTCAGGATGAAGAGGATGAGTATGACAACGAGCCTTTAAATATTGATTTCGAAAATCAAGATTAAGAGGTGGGCAAGATGAGTGTGAATAAGAAGATTCCCTTGCGCAAATGTGTGGCAACGGGTGAAATGAAGCCAAAAAAAGAAATGATACGTATTGTCAGGTCTAAAGAAGGAGAGGTTTCCATCGATCCTACTGGTAAGAAATCAGGACGTGGAGCCTATCTCTCGAAGGATAAAGACGTTATTTTATTAGCCAAAAAGAAAAATACTTTAGCCAATCAATTACAAGCGAAAATAGAGGAATCTCTTTACGATGAATTGATTAGCCTTGTAGAGAAGGAGTAACGTTTAGCGTATGAATCAGAATCGTTGGATGTCACTTTTAGGATTGGCGAATCGGGCACGGAAGATTATTTCAGGTGAAGAGCTTGTTATTAAAGAAGTTCGTAGTGGACGAGCGAAACTTGTCATTCTTTCCAAAGATGCTTCTGCTAATACAAACAAGAAAATCACGGACAAATGTAAATCGTATAATGTCCCGGTTTGCTTAGTGGAAAACAGGCACGACTTAGGTCAAGCCATTGGAAAAGAGGCAAGGGTGGTCGTCGCCATAATGGATGCCGGCTTTGCCAAAAAATTATCCGAACTGCTCGATTGAATCTCAGTGGGGGTGAACATATGAGCAAGATGCGTGTATATGAATATGCAAAGAAATACAATGTTTCAAGTAAAGATGTGATCGAAAAATTAAAGCAACTGAATATTGAGGTATCAAACCATATGGCAACTATAGAAGATGACGCAGTAACAAAATTGGACGCGATGTACAAAGGTGATTCAAAAGGGGAAGGAAATAAAGCCGCGAAAGAATCCAAATCAAGTACATCCAAGTCAGACGAAGCTCCAAACAAGGAAAAGGTTAAGACTGCACCGAAAAATCGTGAAGGAAAAAAACACGATCAACAGAACCAATCAAAGGAGAAGAAGGTCTTCAATAATAATAATAACAACAATAAAAACCGAAATAACAAACAAAATAAGCAGAACAAAAATTTCAAGCAGGCTCCTCAACAGCAAACGCCTGCTAAGAAAAAGGACCTTCCATCAAAGATCACATTCTCCGAATCACTGACGGTTTCAGAACTTGCCAAAAAGCTTCATAAAGAACCATCTGAAATCATAAAAAAACTATTCATGCTTGGTGTCATGGCAACCATCAATCAGGAACTGGATAAAGATTCGATTGAATTGATTGCAGGGGAATACGGCGTCGAAGTGGAAGAAGAAATCAAGGTAGACGCGACCGATCTTGAAGTATATTTCACGGAGGATACAAAAGAGCAAACCGAAGAACGTCCATCTGTCGTAACCATCATGGGTCACGTCGATCACGGTAAAACAACGCTTCTTGACTCCATCCGTAACACGAAAGTCACAGCAGGTGAAGCTGGCGGGATCACACAGCATATCGGTGCTTATCAAGTAGAAGTGGACGGAAAGAAAATCACATTCCTTGATACTCCGGGGCATGCTGCCTTCACGACTATGCGTGCGCGCGGTGCTAAAGTGACGGACATTGCAATCATTGTAGTAGCTGCCGATGACGGTGTTATGCCTCAAACGGTTGAAGCAATCAACCATGCGAAAGCGGCAGACGTTCCGATCATCATTGCTGTTAATAAGATGGATAAAGAAGCTGCCAATCCCGATCGTGTAATGCAGGAGCTCACAGAGTATGAATTGGTTCCTGAAGCATGGGGGGGAGACACAATCTTCGTTCCATTATCTGCCTTATCTGGTGAAGGAATCGACAATTTACTTGAAATGATCGTTCTTGTAAGTGAAGTGGAAGAGCTTAAAGCGAATCCAAATCGTCTTGCACAAGGAACAGTCATCGAAGCTCAATTGGATAAAGGGCGCGGATCAGTTGCCACTTTGCTCGTTCAAAACGGAACGTTAAAAGTAGGGGATCCAATTGTAGTAGGTAATACATTCGGGCGTGTCCGTGCGATGGTCAATGACCTTGGTCGCCGTGTGAAAGAAGCCGGCCCTTCTGCTCCTGTAGAAATCACGGGATTGAATGATGTTCCACAAGCAGGGGATCGCTTTGTCGTATTCGAAGATGAGAAAACAGCTCGTTCTGTTGGTGAATCCCGTGCATCCCAGGCGCTTCAAGCTCAGCGTGGGGAGAAGTCAAAGGTAAGTCTTGAGAACCTGTTCGAACAAATGAAACAGGGAGAGATGAAAGACCTGAATCTTGTGCTTAAAGCGGATGTTCAGGGATCGGTTGAGGCACTGGCCGCTTCGTTAATGAAGATTGAAGTGGAAGGTGTTAATATCCGGATCATCCACACAGGTGTGGGGGCAATCAATGAATCTGATATTACACTGGCGTCTGCTTCGAATGCCATTGTAATCGGCTTTAATGTGCGACCTGACGTCAATGCCAAGCGTACTGCCGAAGCAGAGGGCGTAGAAATCCGACTACACCGTATTATCTATAAGGTAATGGAAGAGATCGAAGCGGCAATGAAAGGTATGCTTGACCCAGAATTTGAAGAGAAGATCATCGGTCAGGCGGAAGTACGTCAAACATTTAAAGTGTCTAAAGTTGGTACGATTGCGGGAAGCTATGTAACAGAAGGTAAGATTTCTCGCGATAGTGGAGTTCGTCTGATTCGTGACGGAATTGTTATCTTTGAAGGGGAACTCGATGCCCTTAAGCGCTTTAAGGATGACGCAAAAGACGTAGCCAGAGGTTACGAATGTGGTATTACCATCAAGAACTTCAATGATGTGAAGGAAGGCGACGTCATCGAAGCCTTCATCATGGAAGAAATTACACGTAAATGATCACATATGTTGAATGTGAGTGCATGATTTATGACTCTCACTCATTAAAAGATAAGCGGGCTGTCCTGCAACGGGTCATGTCCCGTCTTAAACAAAAATTCAATGTATCGGTTTCTGAAATCGGATATCAGGATGTATGGCAGCGTACAAGGATTGCCATCGTCACTGTCGCTTCTTCCAAAGGAGCGAGTGAAAGAGAGATTGAACACGCATTGAAATTCATGGATTCTTTTCCTGAGTGGGAACGACTGGAAACCCAAATCGAGTCACTATAAGGAACGCCTTATATCAACATATAACCATTAACGATATATAAGAGGTGATATTGATGAGCCATCGTGCGAATCGTGTTAGCGAGCAAATGAAGAAAGAGCTCAGCGATATTATCGGACGAAAAATAAAGGATCCACGTATTGGCTTTGTAACGGTTACAGATGTACAAGTATCCGGGGACTTACAACAGGCAAAAGTGTATATTACCGTTCTGGGTGGGGAAGACCAAAGAGAGAACACTCTTAAAGGTCTTGCAAAGGCAAAAGGTTTCATCCGTTCTGAAGTAGGACAGAGAATTCGCCTGCGTAAAACACCTGAAATTATTTTTGAGTTTGATGAGTCGATTGATTATGGTAACCATATTGAATCTTTATTAAGAAAAGTTCAAGATGAACCAGAAGAGTCTAAAGATACAGAAGAGTAATATGAAAGGGCTGATCCGGACGGAAGTACAATTCCAAAGGATCAGCCCTTTATGTTTTTATTTGTATGGACCAAATACAATATATACTGGAGGTAATATAGATGAATGGTATCCTGCCCTTATGGAAGCCCAGGGGAATGACGTCCCATGATTGTGTCTTTATGTTGAGGAAGATCCTCAGAACAAAAAAAGTCGGCCATACAGGTACCCTGGACCCTGAAGTCTCGGGTGTGCTGCCCATTTGCGTCGGACGTGCTACCAAGATAGCGGAGTATATAACAGCATCCGGAAAGATCTATGAAGGAGAAGTCACGATCGGATATTCCACCACAACAGAAGATGCGTGGGGAGAGAAGGTTGAAGAAAAGAAGGTGAATCGGATCATATCGAGAATGGAGGTTGAGGAGATCCTTCAAAGTCTGACGGGAGACATCATCCAGACGCCCCCCATGTTTTCGGCAGTTAAAGTAAATGGAAAGCGGTTATATGAATATGCGAGACAGGGCATAGAAATCGAAAGGCCTTCAAGGACTGTTCATATCCATAGACTGCAATTACTGGAGGAGTGGAATGAGTTAGCGGGCAATCACCCTTCATTCACCTTTGAAGTCGTTTGTGGGAAGGGGACTTATGTAAGGACACTTGCCGTTGAAATCGGGAATGGCCTGGGGTATCCAGCTCATATGTCCGCTCTTACGCGTACGCAATCAGCCGGTTTTAGAAAAGAAGATTGTTTCACGTTCGAACAGATACAAGAGTTTGCTCAGAATGAAGATCAACAAAACCTACTTCTTCCTCTGGAAATGGGGCTTTCTCATTTGCCGAAAATGACAATTAGTGATACATTAGCAGAGAAAGTGAAGAACGGAGCACGCCTTGAGGAGCCTGAGGACTGGCAGGACGGTTCCGTAGTGATGGTGCATAAGGGTAAGGCCATAGCCATTTATCAGAGGCATCCTGACAAGCCTGGGATCATCAAGCCTGTCAAAGTGCTTTTCAACGACTAGTGAAAAAGGTGAAATACTGTGAAAGTAATAACTGTACATCATCCCCATTCTATTAGTAAGAATGAATTTCCACCTCTCGTACTCGCTCTGGGATACTTCGATGGCGTTCATAAAGGCCATCAAAGGGTGATTAGGGAAGCAGTGGAAAAAGCGAAGGAACAGGACGTTTCGAGCGCGGTCATGACATTTGATCCCCATCCTTCCGTTGTACTGGGTCATAAACACAAACATATACACTACATAACGCCTTTGGAAGATAAGAAAGAAATCATAAAGGAACTCGGTGTGGATTATTTATTCATTGTCCGGTTCACATCAGAATTTGCAAGTCTGACTCCACAGGACTTCGTCGATCAATACATTATCGGCCTTAACGTAAGGCATGTTGTAGCAGGATATGATTATTCATATGGCAGACTGGGGAAGGGGACGATGGAAACCCTGCCCTTTCATTCCCGTGATATGTTTGCCTCCACTACCGTTTCGAAGTTGACAGATGCTGATCTGGATTTGAAAGTGAGTTCTTCCTTAATAAGGGACAACCTTAGAGAAGGTGACGTATCCAGGGTGAACAAGCTTCTTGGCAGACCGTTCAAAATGAAGGGAACGGTCATACACGGAGATAAAAGAGGGAGGAAAATCGGGTTCCCTACAGCGAATATCGAACTCTCCGATGACTATCTGACCCCTAAGGTGGGGGTTTATGCGGTAAGGATGAAAATTCATGATAAATGGTTTGATGGTGTGTGCAATATCGGGTACAAGCCCACCTTTAAAAACCCTGACGACTATTCTTTGACAATTGAAGTCCATCTTTTTGATTTCCACACTTCCATTTACGGAGAAGAAGTGTACATTGAATGGTATGATAGAATAAGGGACGAACAGAAATTCTCCGGAATAGAGGAGCTAATCTCCCAAATTCAGAAAGATAAGAACCATGCGATAGACTACTTTGCTAAAAATTGAGGATTACACTTGATTTTTATTTAAAAGAGTAGTATTCTAAATATCGTATGAAATGAACCTTTGCTTGGCATCACGATTCACCAACGGCTGCTCAGTAACAGGGGATTTGAAAGAAATTATTAGGAGGTGAAAAGGATGGCTATCACTAAAGAACGTAAAAACGAACTTATCAGTGAATACAAAGTACATGAGAACGATACTGGATCTCCAGAAGTTCAAATTGCTGTCCTAACTGAAGAAATTAACAATCTGAACGATCACTTACGCGTTCACAAGAAAGATCACCACTCTCGTCGCGGTCTTCTTAAAATGGTAGGTCACCGTCGTAATCTATTATCTTACTTACGTAAGAAAGATGTACAACGCTACCGTGAGTTAATTAACAAATTAGGTTTACGTCGATAAACAGACAAAGGAAGCGGGATTATGTCCCGCTTTTTCTTTAGCTTTCATAAGTGGAAATCTTTGTATGATCCTCCACTTCTTTTTATACATTTTCATCATTTAAAGTATTCATTTTTCTCGTTTTTGTCTAAAATACATAATATGTATACAATGTGGAAGGAAACCCATCGTATAATGGGTCTGGCATCCGCCTTGATACAACATCCTGTATTTACATAGTCAGCAGGGATTCAAATCAAACGAATATAACAGCGCATATGTGCATGATATAGATTATTTTATGTTTATCCGGGTTGGGTACAGGCCGAACCTTTTAGTGATATATAAAGAGAGGGGTACACTTTATGGAACAAACTAAACAAACCTTTTCCATCGAATGGGCCGGAAGAGAATTGACGGTCGAAGTTGGCCAATTTGCCAAACAAGCGAATGGAGCGGTAATGGTACGTTATGGAGATACTGCAGTACTTAGCAGTGCTACAGCTTCGAAAGAACCAAAACCTTTGGATTTCTTCCCATTAACCGTTAACTATGAAGAGAGATTATATGCAGTAGGTAAAATCCCTGGAGGATTCATTAAACGTGAAGGTCGCCCGAGTGAGAAAGCCATCCTTGCGAGCCGCTTAATAGATCGTCCCATCCGTCCATTGTTCGCAGATGGATTCCGTAATGAAGTTCAAGTAATCAGCATTGTGATGAGTGTAGACCAGAATTGCTCATCCGAAATGGCAGCTATGTTTGGTTCTTCATTAGCGCTATCGGTTTCAGATATCCCGTTCGAAGGTCCGATAGCAGGAGTGATTGTTGGTCTTGTTGATGGGGAATTCATCATTAACCCTTCGGTCGAGCAATTGGAGAAGAGTGAGATTCATTTATCTGTAGCTGGTACGAAAGATGCCATTAATATGGTAGAAGCGGGTGCAGATGAGGTTCCTGAAGAGACAATGCTTGAAGCGATCATGTTCGGTCATGAAGAGATTAAGCGTCTGGTTGCTTTCCAGGAGGAAATCGTCGCTAAAGTCGGTAAAGAAAAATCTAAAATTCAACTTGTTGAATTAGATCAAGACGTTGAAGCAGAGGTTCGTTCCTTATGTGAAAGTGAATTGATTCCTGCCATTCAAGTTCAAGAAAAGCATGCTCGTGAAGAAGCCATCGGAACTGTTAAAGATAAAGTGATGGCCGTTTATGAGGGAGAGAAGGAAGCTGATGAAGCTACCTTGAAACAAGTGAAAAAAGTATTGGATATGCTTGTGAAAAATGAAGTTCGCCGTCTGATCACAGAAGACAAGGTCCGTCCAGATGGCCGAAAAGTTGACGAAATCCGTCCATTGTCCTCAGAGGTCGGTTTATTGCCAAGAACTCACGGTTCAGGATTATTTACCCGTGGACAAACTCAAGCACTAAGTATTTGTACGCTGGGTGCTTTAGGAGATGTTCAGGTACTTGATGGCCTGGGAATTGAAGAATCAAAACGATTTATGCACCATTATAACTTCCCTCAATTCAGTGTAGGGTCCACAGGACCAATCAGAGGACCGGGTCGCCGTGAAATCGGACACGGAGCATTGGGGGAAAAGGCTCTTGACCCAATTATTCCAAACGAAAAAGACTTCCCTTATACAATTCGACTTGTATCAGAAGTACTCGAATCAAACGGTTCAACTTCTCAAGCAAGTATTTGTGCAAGCACACTCGCAATGATGGATGCCGGTGTTCCTATTAAAGCGCCTGTAGCCGGGATTGCAATGGGTCTGATCAAGTCAGGTGAAAATTACTCCATCCTGACAGACATTCAGGGAATGGAAGATCACCTTGGTGACATGGACTTTAAAGTAGCCGGGACTTCTAAAGGTGTAACCGCTCTTCAAATGGATATCAAAATTGATGGGTTATCCCGTGAAATTCTTGAAGAAGCACTTCAACAAGCTAAAAAGGGAAGAATGCAGATTCTTGATAGCATGTTAGCAACAATCGGTGAAGCAAGAACGAGCCTGTCCCAATACGCTCCGAAAATCCTGACCATGCATATTAACCCTGATAAAATCCGCGACGTCATTGGGCCAAGTGGTAAGCAGATTAATAAGATCATCGACGAAACAGGCGTTAAGATTGATATTGAGCAGGACGGAACGATATTCATCTCATCTACTGATGAAGAGATGAATAAAGTAGCTAAGAAAACGATTGAAGATATCGTTAGAGAAGTTGAAGCTGGACAAATGTATCTTGGAAAAGTGAAACGAATTGAGAAATTCGGTGCATTTGTAGAAATCTTCAGTGGTAAAGATGGACTTGTCCATATTTCTGAACTTGCAGAAGAACGTATCCGCAAGGTGGAAGATGTAGTGGCGATCGGTGACGAGATCCTTGTAAAGGTTCTGGATATTGATAATCAAGGAAGAGTCAACTTATCACGAAAAGCAGTTCTTAAGGAACAGCGCGAAAAGGAAGAACAAAACCAGGGTTAATCTTTAAGATTGGCAGGCTGTCCTGTAGGGAGCAAACTCTCCTCCGGGACGGCTTTTTTTATCTGTTCGATGAGCTTTAATGGCGCATGTTCTACCCTGTTCTTTTCTTACATATGTTTGTAGGAGAAGGAAGGTGGACAGGGATGGAAAAAAAATACTTGATTGGAATTAGTCTAATTGCTATTCTGACTTTAGTAGTAGTGGAGAACCCTCTATCAAATCAGTATGTGAACGGGTTAAAACAAGAGACGGTAGTAGTGAATGGGCTAAACAGCACAAACGACCTCACCCGTATGATAAAAGAGGAAGCCAAATCAAGAGAGATACCGGCTCAGGATGCTGTGATAGATACCGTTTGGAAAGCCACACCTGGATATAATGGATTGAAAGTAGATGTAGAGGCGTCTTTACACAACATGAAGAAAGAAAAATCGTTTGATGAAGACAAACTGATTTATAAACAAATCCCTCCTGAAAAGCACTTACCTGATTTACCTGCATCTCCTGTCTATCGAGGGAATCCTGATAAGCCCATGGTGTCCTTTATTATCAATGTAGCGTGGGGAAATGAATACATCCCTGATATGCTTGCAACTTTGAAAAAGCATCAGGTATATGCTACGTTCTTTCTAGAGGGGAGATGGGTGAAGAATAACCCTGACTTGGCGAAGATGATTGTGGATGCAGGGCATGAGGTGGGGAATCACTCGTATTCCCATCCTGATATGAAAGTGCTTGAAGCCATCAAGGTAAGAGAAGAATTGAAAAAAACTAATGAAATGATTGAAGTGACCACCGGTGAAAAAGTAAAGTGGTTTGCTCCCCCAAGTGGCAGCTACAGGGATGAAGTCGTGAAAATTGCAGATGAAATGCATATGAGGACGATCATGTGGAGTGTGGATACGGTTGACTGGCAAAAACCACAACCCAATGTGCTGATAGAACGTGTAATGGGTAAGATGCACAAAGGGGCGATTGTGCTCATGCATCCTACAGCTTCAACAGCCAATTCCTTGAACACACTGATTCTTCAAATAAAAGAAAAAAATTTAAGGCTGGGCACGATCTCAAGTTTAGTGAAAGAAGAGAGAATCGTAGATGAGGCAGATAATTCAACACAACAAGGAGATAGTAAGAAGAAGCAGTAACTTCGCATCATGAATAGGAGGAACTTTCTTGATTAAGAAATATACATGCCAAAATGGATTGCGAATCGTACTGGAAGAAATTCCACACGTTCGCTCCGTAGCAATAGGGGTCTGGATTGGAACCGGCTCACGTAATGAAACCGAACAAAATAATGGGATCTCCCATTTTCTTGAGCATATGTTTTTTAAAGGCACAAAGACCAAAACTGCTCGTGAAATAGCCGAGTCCTTTGACAGCATAGGCGGACAGGTAAATGCATTTACTTCAAAGGAATATACGTGCTATTATGCAAAAGTATTGGACAATCATGCGGATTATGCATTACATACACTTTCTGATATGTTCTTTAACTCTACCTATGTAGAAGAGGAATTGAATAAAGAAAAAAATGTGGTGTATGAGGAAATCAAAATGTATGAAGATACTCCTGACGATATTGTCCATGACCTACTTAGTAAGGCAATTTATGAAGAGCATCCACTGGGGTATCCGATTTTGGGAACGGAAGATACACTGAACACATTTAATCAGTCTAAATTGAAGGAATACATGCATGACATGTACACACCTGATCAGGTAGTAGTATCCGTTGCGGGAAATGTGGATGAGACATTCATCAAAGAAGTTGAAAAGTTATTCGGTTCATATGAAGGTGGAAAAGGGCCGGAAGAGAGGCTAAAGCCTGCTTTTCATTACAATAAACTTGCCCGTAAGAAAGACACGGAACAGGCACATTTATGCTTAGGTTTCGATGGTCTTGAGATCGGTCACCCCGACATTTACAATTTGATTGTGTTGAATAACGTATTGGGTGGCAGTATGTCTTCCCGTCTGTTCCAGGAGGTCCGCGAACAGAGAGGACTTGCCTATTCTGTATTTTCCTATCATTCCGCATACGAAGACAGTGGGATGGTGACCATTTATGGGGGAACGGGGGCCAATCAATTAGATCAATTATTCGATACTATTGACAGTACACTGCAAGCTCTTAAAGCAGAAGGGATCACCCCTAAAGAACTGCAAAACAGCAAAGAGCAGTTAAAAGGAAACCTTATGCTGAGCTTAGAGAGCACCAATAGCCGTATGAGCAGGAACGGAAAGAATGAATTACTGCTGAAACGACACCGGACACTGGATGAAATCGTCGAAGAAATCGATGGAGTGACCATGGATAAAGTCAATCGTCTGGCTTTGGACCTCTTCACAGATGACTACGCTTCATCACTCATCAGCCCGGATGGAAACCTGCCTCAAAATATGAAAAAATGAACGTAAAGAGATAGGGACATAACTAAATCCATTCCCTCTAATGACAAATAATCAAATAATTAGTTAGGGTCACTTGCAATACCGCTGCCCGATTTCCGTGCAAGACTTCGCTTTCCTCGGGCGGAAGGCGAGCCTCCTCGTCGCTTTTCGCTCCTGCGGGGTCTCACCTATTCCGCTTTTCCCGTAGGAGTCTTCGTCTTGCACTACAATCAACAGCTAGAACCTGCTATAATACACTGAATATGCTTTAACAACAATAATAATAAAAGGTCCATTTCACTAAGGTTCTTGTTATTATTGTTCGGTCATTTAAGGTGAGTTGGAGTAGAATGTCACATCTGGTAAGAAAGAGTATTTGTATGATTAACTGTAATCGCTCACTTCAACTAATAGAATTAGAGTTGGCATATGCAATGGTGTAGTTGTTATAGTGAGACACTTACACTTGGAAAGTTGATTGTAGCGGAAGGTGCTCGACTCCTGCGGGAAATGCGGGAAAGCCTGAAAAGCGGAGGTGGCTTGCTCAGCCCTGACAAGCATAAGATGAATGGGCTAAGAAGGCGTTTTTGTGCCTTCTTGGACCATTTAGCTTATGACCTCGAGGGGCTAGCCACCGTAGCTGGATCTTGAGACCCCGCAGGGCTTTAGCCCGAGGAGGCTCAACTCACGCCCCGCGGAAAGCGAGCACCTGGAGCGGAAATCAACCACTTCTCACTACATCCAAACCAAAAATATTTACGTAAATAGCCAAATGATGAATCCGAACGATTTCGAATTTCAAATAAAGAAACTCGAATGATCGTTCGGATTTTCTTTTTAACTAAACACTACTTTAATGGAACGATAAGTTCTTCTTCTAAAATATGTGGACAGTGTATACATTGTACTACATAGCTTTTTTTAGGAGGACACGATCATGAGGTTAAGTGAATTAAGCGGGAAGGAAATCGTTGATTATAAAAAAGCGGAGCGGCTTGGTATTCTGGGGCAGACAGATCTTGAATTTAATGATAAGTCAGGCAGCATCAATGCGCTGATCATCCCTACCGGGAAATGGCTGAGGAAGCAGGGAGGAGAAATCCGGGTTCCCTGGCATCAGATCAGGACAATCGGGGCAGATATGATCATTTTGGAAGTCTCGGATGACTAATTAAATACTACATCAACACAGAAAACGGGTCCTGGCCCGTTTTTTATTTTGCCTGCTTTTCTAAAACCATCCATACTTGCTTTTCTTCTCACCCATTGGGTGTGTGCTACATACACTGTTGAAGTGAAAAGGGATTTAGAATAGCGATTATGTAAAAAGTAGGTGAAATCAGTGATGCTGACCGGAATGCAGATCGCAGTTCTAGGCGGAGATGCTCGTCAACTTGAGATTATTCGAAAGCTTACGGAGTTAGATGCCAAAATATCACTCGTAGGTTTTGAACAACTAGATCATGCCTTTACAGGTGCTACGAAGGAAAAACTAGGTGAAGTGGACTTTTCAGTGATGGATGCCATAATTTTACCTGTACCCGGCACGAGTCTACAAGGAGAAATAGATACGATATTTTCAAATGAGAAAATCGTGTTAACGGAAGAAATTGTATCTGAAACGCCAGAGCACTGTACGATCTATTCAGGAATTAGTAATGCGTACTTGGATCAAATCATGTCTTCAACGAACCACAAACTTGTTCAGTTGTTTGAAAGAGACGACGTTGCCATCTATAATTCCATCCCTACAGTAGAGGGAACGATTATGATGGCTATTCAACATACAGACTTTACGATTCACGGATCCGACATCGTGATTTTGGGGCTTGGCAGAGTGGGTATGAGTGTGGCCAGGACGTTTCATCATTTAGGCGGAAGGGTGAAGGTCGGAGTGCGCAAAAGTGAGCATTTGGCCCGGGTGACAGAAATGGGGTTAGTGCCATTCCACTTGGATGATTTGGAAAAAGAGGTTGAAAATTGTGATATTTGTATTAATACAATTCCGGTGCATATAGTGAAGGCTGGCGTCATAGCCAAAATGCCTGCCCATACATTAATTATCGATTTGGCTTCAAAGCCGGGCGGTACAGACTTTCGTTATGCAGAAAAACGCGGGATTAAAGCATTGTTAGCCCCTGGGCTCCCAGGAATCGTAGCACCGAAAACGGCAGGGCAGATCCTGGCGAATGTTCTTTGTCAATTATTAGAGGCAGATTTTGATTCAGGAAAGGAGAGTTCATCATGAGTGTGAAAGGAAAACGTATCGGGTTTGGTCTCACAGGATCTCATTGTACGTATGATGCAGTATTCCCCGAAATTGAGAGATTAGTGAATAATGGAGCGGAAGTCATGCCGATTGTAACATCTACCGTTATGAATACTGAAACAAGATTCGGTAAAGGAGAAGATTGGATCAAACGAATCGAAGACGTAACCGGGCATAAAGTGATCGATTCAATCGTGAAGGCAGAACCCCTTGGTCCGAAGCTTCCACTGGATTGTATGGTGATTGCCCCCCTTACAGGTAATTCAATGAGTAAATTTGCCAATGCAATGACCGATTCACCAGTGTTAATGGCCGCCAAAGCAACATTACGTAACCACCGCCCTGTAGTACTCGGAATTTCCACAAATGATGCTCTGGGATTAAATGGTATAAATCTGATGAGATTAATTTCAACGAAAGATATTTATTTTATTCCATTTGGGCAGGATGCACCTGAAAGTAAACCAAAGTCGATGGTTGCCAGAATGACGATGATTCAGGAGACGATCGAATCGGCGATGGAAGGGCGTCAGCTTCAACCCGTCGTCATCGAAAGATATTTAGATTAATTCAAGCAGAAGGTCATCCTCTCGAGAAATTCAGATGACCTTCTTTTCATGCATGTAAAGATATACGAACCCGGAATCATCAATAAAAAATCCTATTGTCGAATAATTGTTTATGTTAAAATATTCTTTATTATAGTAATAGACTAAATTAACTTACCTATTGTACTATGAGAATATTGAATGGTTGGAAGGAGAGAAGATTTTGAATACAACGGGATTTCATGTAGCTGTTGTGGGTGCCACCGGTGCCGTAGGACAACAAATGCTTCAAACATTAGAAAAAAGGGATTTTCCAATAAAACAATTAACTTTACTATCATCAGCACGTTCTGCGGGTTCCACTGTCATATTTAAAGGGAAAGATTGGACGGTTGAAGAAGCGAAGCCTGAAAGTTTTGAAGGGGTCGACATCGCTTTATTCAGTGCAGGTGGAAGTGTATCAAAACTTCTTGCTCCTGAAGCCGTAAAACGCGGGGCAGTCGTAGTCGACAATACGAGTGCATATCGAATGGATCCGGATGTTCCACTTGTAGTCCCGGAAGTAAATGAAGAGGACATTAAGCTTCACAACGGAATCATTGCCAATCCGAACTGTTCGACGATTCAAATGGTTGCAGCACTCGAACCGATCCGCAAGCAGTATGGCTTGAAGAAAGTAATCGTATCCACTTATCAAGCCGTTTCAGGCGCCGGTGCCGTTGCCATCGATGAACTCCACGCGCAATCACAGGCCATTTTATCCGGCGAATCATTTGAACCCGGTGTGTTACCTGTAAAAGGCGACAAAAAACATTATCAGATTGCTTATAATGCCATTCCTCAAATTGATGCATTTCAGGACAATGGCTTTACATTCGAAGAAATGAAAATGATCAATGAAACGAAAAAGATCATGCATATGCCTTCTCTAAAGGTATCAGCGACATGTGTCAGATTACCGGTTGTAACAGGTCACTCCGAAAGTGTATATATTGAAATTGAGAAGGATTCTGTTTCGGTGAAAGATATCCACGCACTTCTTCAAGATGCACCTGGGGTAACCCTGGAAGATGTACCTGAAGAACAAATTTATCCGATGCCTGCACATGCTGTAGGTAAGCCGGATGTATTTGTGGGTCGCGTCCGTAAGGATCTTGATGAAGACAGAGGATTCCATATGTGGGTTGTATCTGACAACTTACTGAAGGGGGCTGCCTGGAATTCTGTTCAAATCGCAGAAAGTTTAATGAATCTGGGGCTAATTAAGTGAAGAGGGATCATCTCAGCTATGAATTTGCATAATTCCACTAATCGTTTTCCAGATACCTCTTGAATATGACAACGAGGTGTAGTCATGAAAGTGATCGTTCAAAAATTTGGTGGAACTTCTGTACGTGATGAGGCAAGTCGCCTGAAGGCAATTGCCCATACGAAACAAGCAATTGATAAAGGGTATAAAGTGGTGGTAGTCGTTTCAGCAATGGGAAGAAAAGGTGAACCCTACGCCACAGATTCCCTGTTGTCATTAATCGGTGGCAGTAACACTTCAATCAGCAAACGGGAGCAGGACCTTTTATTATCCTGTGGAGAAATCATTTCAAGTCTGGTATTTTCCAATATGCTCCTTGAGCATGGAATCCAATCAACAGCCTTGACCGGAGCTCAGGCAGGGTTCCGGACGAATAACGATTTTAACAATGCAAAAATTATAGAGATGAAATGCAGCCGGTTGGTAAGGGAACTGGAACATCATGATGCCGTCGTAGTGGCAGGCTTTCAAGGAGCGACCAAGGACGGGGATGTGACAACTATCGGCAGAGGGGGGAGCGATACCTCCGCCTCAGCCCTTGGTGTCGCATTAAAAGCAGACTACATCGATATTTTTACAGATGTGGAAGGGGTCATGACTGCTGATCCACGTATTTCTTCCAAGGCAAGACCGATAACGGTGGTTTCATATAATGAAGTGTGTAATATGGCATATCAGGGAGCCAAAGTAATCCATCCTAGGGCGGTTGAAATTGCCATGAATTCGAATGTGCCGATACGGATTCGTTCAACCTATTCAAATGGGGAAGGAACTCTTGTGACGACACTGGAAAATACAAAGGCCCATAAAGAGTTCAGGAGTAACCCCGTCACAGGGATCGCTCACGTATCCAACCTCACCCAAATTAAAGTATTCGCTAAGGAAGACCAGTACAATCTTCAAGCCGAAGTGTTCAAAGCCATGGCCAAAGAGGGGATCAGCGTCGATTTTATTAATATTTCCCCGAGAGGTGTCGTATACACGGTGGGTTCTTCTGTAGCGGATGATGCGATCAGGGTATTAAGAAAGATAGGGCATAACCCCATCATAGAATCGGAATGTGCCAAGATCTCAGTGGTGGGGGCGGGAATGACAGGTGTCCCCGGGGTGACCTCTGCTATTGTTTCTTCCCTATCCAACGAAGGGATCCGTATACTTCAATCAGCAGACAGCCATACGACCATCTGGATTCTGGTGAAGGAAATTGACTTGATCAATGCCATCAATGGCCTTCATGATACATTCCAATTGCAAGAAGGAAATGCTACATTCAGAGTGGGATAAACATACGAGGAGAGTGACTAGATTGAATTTTGGCCGCGTTTCTACGGCGATGGTTACGCCATTTGACCGTAAAGGAAATATTGATTTTACTAAAACGACGCAATTAATCCATTATCTGATCGAAAATGGATCCGATTCATTAGTAGTAGCAGGCACTACCGGTGAGTCTCCCACGTTAACGAAAGAAGAAAAGATCGCACTATTCCGTCATGTCGTGAAAGTGGGGAATGGCAGAATTCCGGTCATTGCCGGGACGGGAAGCAACAACACCCATGCTTCGATCGAACTTACTAAAAAGGCGGAGGAGGCAGGCGTCGATGCCATCATGCTTGTAGCGCCTTATTATAATAAGCCGAGTCAGGAAGGAATGTACCAGCATTTTAAGGTGATTGCAGAATCAACTTCCTTACCTGTCATGCTTTATAATATTCCGGGCAGATCAAGCGTCAATGTCTCACCTGAAACGATTATTCGTCTCTCAAAGATTGAGAACATTGTTGCTGTGAAAGAAGCAAGTGGGGATCTGGACAGTATGACTGAAATCATTTCCCATACGACAGATGATTTTATGTTGTACAGTGGTGATGACGGTCTCACCTTGCCGGTATTATCCATTGGAGGAGCGGGAATTGTGTCAGTGGCTTCCCATGTCATCGGAAATGAGATGCAGGAGATGGTCTCATCCTTTTTAGGAGGGAACATCATCCATGCAGCGCAAATGCATCAAAAGCTCCTTCCGATCATGAAAGGCCTGTTTACTAGCCCGAACCCCACTCCGGTCAAAACGGCCCTCCAGATGAAAGGCCTGGACGTTGGCTCTGTGCGATTGCCACTGATCCCCTTAACAGAAGTGGAAAGAGCAAAACTGTCTCACTTGCTCGAAGCGTTATCTTAATATAATGCACTTGCTATATCCTAAAGACTGTGAAGAGATGTCCTTCACGGTCTTTTGTTTTTTCTTATAGGGCAAGATCCTTTTGTACTCTGAGAGAGATAATTATTCAAAAGAAGAAGGATTTATTCTTACCGTATCGAAATAGTAACGTAGAATAAATGATTGCAGTCTTTTTCCTAATCCTGAATACGAAGGATAAAATTGGTTGTACTACCAAAATGGTATCAAGTATAATGAATATAACTGATTAAAGATCGGGGAAGGCACAGCATAGGAGGACATAATGGTGAGTAAGATAAAGAATGAAAGCATTAAGGTGATACCACTCGGGGGAGTGGGAGAGATTGGCAAGAACATGTACGTGATTGAAGTTGACCATGAAATATTCGTGATCGACGCAGGACTAATGTTTCCTGAAAATGAAATGCTCGGGATCGATATCGTCATTCCTGACATTCACTATTTGATTGAAAATAAAGAACGGGTAAAAGGGATCTTCCTGACTCATGGACATGAAGACAGTATTGGAGCGATTTCATATGTATTAACGAAGATCAAGGCTCCAGTCTATGGAACACGCTTAACGAATGCATTGGTAAAGGCACGCTTGAAGGATGAACATATCAGGGATGATGTGAAGTTCTATACGATTCATTCTGACAGCTATCTTACTTTTGACGGTGTGAATGTTACGTTCTTTAAAACCACGCACAGTATTCCTGATTCAGTCGGGGTTTGCATACATACCTCTGAAGGAGTCATCGTCCATACAGGCGAATTCAAGTTCGATCAATCCGCAAAGCATCTTTACCGTCCTGATTTAGGCAAGATGGCGCAAATCGGTGAGAAGGGTGTCCTTTGTCTGTTGTCTGACAGTAAAGAGGCCGAGAGACCAGGGTTTACAACACCAGAGTCGGTTATCGAACAACATATCACGGACGCCTTGAGAAAAGCATCAGGGAGAGTGATTGTGTCATGCTTCGCCTCGAATTTAATTCGTCTTCAGCAGGTATTTGATGCAGCGGAGCAGAATAATCGAAAAGTGGCTGTGGTCGGTAAGAGCTTAAAGAGAGTCTATGATGTAGCCTTGAAACTCGGATACCTTCATGTCCGGGATGAAATGATCATTGGAATTGACGAAATGGAGGATTATCCTAAAGATGAAGTCCTCATCATAGCAACTGGAACTCAAGGAGAACCGTTTGAGGCCCTTCAACGGATGTCCAAGCGTTCCCATCGTCTTGTAAACATTGAAGAAGGTGACACCGTCCTCATTACCGCCACACCTTCCCCAGGCATGGAAGTGATTGTGGGCAGGACGATCGACATGCTGTATAGAGCCGGGGCAAATGTGTTAACCGCGACAAAAAAGGTTCATGTGTCAGGTCATGGGAGTCAGGAAGACTTAAAGTTCATGTTGAATATCATGAAACCCAAGTACTTCATACCGATCCAGGGTGAATATAAAATGCTTGTCGCTCATACTCAGCTCGCACATGATACGGGACTTCCTTATAAGCAGATCTTTATCATGGATAAGGGGGATGTGCTTCAATATAAAGATGGGAAGATGAGAATGAGCGGCCGTGTTCAGGCAGGTAATGTATTGATCGATGGAATCGGTGTTGGGGACGTAGGGAATATTGTCCTTCGTGATCGTAAGTTATTATCGGAAGACGGTGTGTTTACGGTTGTCATCACCATCAACAGAAGATCCAAGTCTATCGTCTCAGGACCTGAAATCATCTCCAGGGGATTCGTATACGTGAGGGAGTCCGAGGAATTGATCGAAGGGGCAGGGGGAATCGTGACGGATGTGGTTCATTCCTATCTGCAAAAAGGATCTTTTGAATGGACAGCGATCAAGCAGGACATCCGGGATCAACTAAATTATTTCCTATTTAATAAAACACGAAGAAGACCAATGATTTTACCGATTATCATGGAAGTATAAAGTGGGAGGCTATTTGTTACGAACAAATAGCCTCATATTTATTTGAACCCTAAAGAATAAAGTATGAAAACACTCCCATATTAAAATAATAACAAGAGAATGGGAATGAAAAGGAGATGTTTTCATGGAACAAAATCGTGAACATATGCAGGATGAGCCAAACAAAGGACAGGATGATCAGAAAGACAAACCATCTGGATTGATGGAAAAGATTCAACAGCTGGGTCAAACGAATGTTCCACAACTTTCTCAAGACTCCAATATTCACTGCCTCACCATTGTGGGTCAGATAGAAGGACATATGCAGCTTCCACCTCAAAATAAAACAACAAAGTATGAGCATGTCATCCCCCAGCTTGTGGCCATTGAACAAAATCCCAAGATCGAAGGGCTGGTTGTGATTCTGAATACTGTGGGGGGAGATGTAGAAGCAGGTCTGGCCATTTCCGAAATGATAGCCTCATTATCCAAACCTACTGTTTCAGTCGTGCTTGGGGGAGGACATAGCATCGGGGTTCCAATTGCTGTATCTTGCGACCACTCTTTCATTGCAAGTACGGCTACCATGACGATCCACCCTGTTCGATTAACCGGTTTAGTCATCGGTGTACCCCAAACTTTTGAGTATCTGGATAAAATGCAGGATCGGGTAGTCAGCTTTGTCACTAACCACAGCAATATCACCGAAGAGGATTTTAAAGACCTTATGTTTGCAAAAGGGAACCTCACTAGAGATATAGGTACGAATGTGGTAGGGGATGATGCCGTGGGGTACGGATTGATCGATGGGATTGGCGGCATCGGGTCGGCAATCAGAAAGATCAATGAATTGATCGAGATGAAGAAGCATGCAGATACTCAAGAGGGGCTAGTGCAATGATCCTCTATACAATGGTTCCCAATGACCTGGTGTTCCCGACCGATGGAAGTGAATTCAGCGGACAAATGATGATAAACTATCAGGGCGTTCCCCTTCTGGTTCAGCAGGAGGAAAACAAATATCGAATCATCAGGGTCATGAGCAGTGATCCCGCCCATTACTTAAATGATCAGATATGCCCAGGGGAATATCTCAACAATTAAGTGAGAAAGAGGATTTTCCCGAAATAGTGGTTATGTTATAATATTACTCAGAAGACAGTAGATACGATAAGTTCACGGGAAGGGTTTGACACCTTAGGCACATACAATGCCCCAAAGGGTCGGCCCTTTCGTCATCTTTTAGTACATAACTCAGATAGACTTCAACAGAATTTAGGTGAATGGATTGGCAAAACGGAAAAAAAGAAAAAAACGCTCCCAAACCGGCACTGCACTGAAACAGACGATCAAGTATGAGATCATCGGATTGATCCTTTCCGCATTAAGCTTGATATCCATCATTGAGCTTGGAGCCGTTGGAAAGGCACTTGTATATTTTTATCGTTTTTTCCTAGGGGAATGGTATATGATAGCCCTTCTATGGATGCTGTATGTAGCGGGCTACCTGATGATTAAACGAGAGGTACCGATGTTGTTCAGCAGGAGACTTGTCGGGGTGTACATCATCATTGCAAGCTTCCTCCTATTAAGTCATGTGAAACTATTCGATCTCCTTTCAAATGGCGGTTCATTCTCTAATCCCAGTGTCATCATGAATACGTGGGACTTATATTGGATGGACGTCAATGGTGAATCCAGTACATCCGACCTTGGGGGAGGAATGATCGGCAGCATCCTGTTTGCAGTTTCCTACTTTCTATTTGATTCACAGGGAGCGAGGATCGTCAGCGCAACTTTCATTATGATCGGCATCATCCTCGTGACTGGTAAATCTATTGGGGACGTACTTGGAAGAGCAGGGAAACGCTTTGGTGCGTTCATGAGTGGGCAATGGTCTGCATTTAAACAGGATATGAGCGACTGGAAAGAAGAGCAATCTAAGAAAAAAGAAATAAAAGAGAAGAAAAAGCAAGATACACCATTGAGAAAAGAGGAACCCCCTGAACCAATGCTTCCCGTGGAAGAAGAAACGCGGGAACCGATCATTTCGAACTTCGCAGAGCGTGCATATGGCGGATCACAATCAAAAGATGATCCAGTCTCTTCACGAGGCGGGACAAGTAATGATAAAGAGGCTTCTTCATCTGAAAAAGAGGGCGATTCGAAAGGGGAAGCGGAAGCAGCCCCGCCAATCACCTTTACGGAAGTGGAAAATAAAGATTACAAGCTTCCTTCAATCTCTTTATTAAAAACCCCGAGAAAAACGGATCAGAGTAACGAATATCAATTGATACATGCCAACGCGGCTAAGCTTGAAAGAACATTTCAAAGCTTCGGGGTAAAGGCGAAAGTGACGCAAGTCCATCTTGGTCCTGCAGTCACAAAGTATGAAGTACATCCAGATGTAGGGGTGAAAGTAAGCAGGATCGTCAACTTGAGTGATGACCTGGCGTTGGCCCTGGCAGCGAAAGATATTCGGATTGAAGCCCCGATTCCGGGTAAATCGGCCATCGGTATTGAGGTCCCGAACTCAGAAGTAGCCATGGTGTCCCTGCGGGAGGTACTTGAAGCGAAGGAGCATAACAAACCCGATGCCAAACTGCAAATTGGCTTAGGACGTGATATTACCGGTGAAGCGGTGCTCGCTGAGTTGAATAAAATGCCTCACTTACTAGTAGCAGGGGCAACAGGAAGCGGTAAGAGTGTATGTATCAATGGAATCATCACGAGTATACTCATGAGGGCAAAGCCCCATGAGGTAAAGATGATGATGATTGATCCGAAAATGGTCGAACTTAACGTATACAATGGAGTCCCACATCTCCTGGCACCCGTGGTAACAGATGCCAAAAAAGCGTCCCAGGCTTTAAAGAAGGTTGTAAGTGAAATGGAGCGCAGGTATGAGCTATTCTCTCATACGGGAACGAGGAATATTGAAGGTTACAATGACTACGTTAAGAGACAGAATATAGAAAATGAAGATAAACAGCCCCTGCTGCCTTATATCGTTGTGATTGTAGACGAGCTGGCGGATCTCATGATGGTAGCTTCGAGCGACGTGGAGGATGCCATCACAAGGCTTGCACAGATGGCACGTGCTGCCGGAATCCATCTTATTATAGCAACGCAGCGTCCATCGGTAGACGTCATAACAGGGGTCATAAAAGCCAATATCCCGTCTCGGATTGCCTTCGCCGTATCGTCCCAAACCGATTCCAGAACGATCCTGGATTCCGGTGGTGCTGAGAAGCTATTGGGAAGGGGCGATATGCTTTTTATGCCTGTTGGGGCATCCAAGCCCACAAGGGTGCAAGGTGCATTTTTATCAGATGAAGAAGTAGAAGAAATCGTCGACTTTGTCATCTCCCAACAGAAGGCTCAATATCAGGAAGAAATGATTCCCGATGAAGTGCCGGAGGATGGGAAGTCTGGGGAAGCGGAAGACGAGTTATATCATGATGCCGTCCAGTTGATTGCGGAAATGCAAACAGCATCCGTTTCTATGCTTCAAAGGAGATTCAGGATCGGCTATACGAGGGCTGCTAGATTGATCGATGAAATGGAAGTAAGGGGAGTCGTTGGCCCTTATGAAGGCAGTAAACCCAGAACCGTACTGGTCGGCAAACCATCAGAAGAGCAAAGTTCATAATGGAAGGTGTGTTACTCTATTCATATCGAAGGGGGTAACATGCCTTTTTTTGTGGTTGAAATGAGCAAATTCCACCATTTGAATACGCTTTAATGAAAGAGATACGGGTTTATCCACGAATGTGTTATACTATTAAAAGCGTTTACAAATGTAATGCCATTGTTGTGAGTATGTAAAAAATGATAACGGAAAACGTTTTGTCTGTAAAAATGTAGTTAATTTATCCCATTTAAGCCCAATTTATCAACTGTTTTTTCAATTTTTTTACAGAAAAGGATTCAAAATTGTCATTCTAATCATTTTTTTCGACAAAATCACACAATGCTATTTATTTATCAAAAGAAAAGTGTTATAGTATTTTCGATTAGTAGGAAAGATATACATCAGAGGTCTGATGTCTTGAGAAAATGTGGTGGTGGTTCCAGTGACAATAAAAACAGATAATCGGCATTTATACTTACAGGTAATTGACCGTTTGAAGAAGGATATCGAAGCGGGAATATACAAAGAAAAAGAAAAACTCCCATCTGAATTCGATCTTTCCAAACAATTAGGTGTAAGTAGGGCGACTCTTAGGGAAGCTCTCAGAATTCTTGAGGAAGAAAGTGTCATCGTACGACGTCATGGTGTAGGTACATTTGTAAACGCCAAGCCGCTCTTCACTTCTGGTATCGAGCAGCTGAACAGTGTAACGAACATGATCAAACAGGCTGGTATGGAGCCAGGGACCATTTTCTTAAGCTCAACAACTCAAGAAGCTACTGAGGATGATGTGAAGAGGTTTACTTGCAATGAAGAGGACGATGTGATCCTCATTGAAAGGGTTCGAACCGCAAACGGGGAACCGGTTGTATATTGTGTAGACAAAATTCCTGAGAAAGTCATGCCGAGGAATTTCACACATGAGGATAATTCGATTTTCACTGTTTTAGAAAAACGGGAGAATAAGAGAATTACCCATGCAGTGGCACAAATTGAACCAATGGGATATCACGATAAAATCTCCCCTATTCTAAATTGCGAGCCGGAAACGGCGTTACTCGTTTTAAAGCAAATGCACTTTGATGAAAACGATGAGCCGATCCTGTATTCCGTAAACTATTTCAGATCAGACAAATTTAGCTTCCAGGTATTAAGAAAGCGCGTATAACAGCAATCCATCTTACTACTAATTTATTACAATAATAGGGGGTACTCTAGGTGAAAAAACGTAAATTCGGTTTAGCGTTGTCATTTGTTCTGGCAGCAGGTACATTATTAGGTGCTTGTGGAACAAGCGAGGACAAAGAAGGTGCATCTAGTGGTGAAGGCAAGAAAGAAGATCAATTTACTGTAGCAATGGTTACAGATGTTGGTGGCGTGGATGATAAATCATTCAACCAATCAGCATGGGAAGGTCTGAAAGCCTTCGGTAAAGAGAACGACATGGAAAAAGGTAAAGATGGATTTGACTATTTACAATCACAATCAGATGCTGACTATGCTACGAACTTAAACAAATTAGCTCGTCAAGATTTTGACTTAGTATATGGTATCGGTTTCCTTATGGAAGGTGCAATCACTGAAATTGCACAACAACAAAAAGATTCACACTTCGCAATTGTTGATGCTGTAGTGGATCAACCAAACGTTGCAAGCATCATGTTCAAGGAGCAAGAAGCTTCTTTCCTTGCTGGAGTAACAGCTGGACTTGCGACTAAAACGAACAAAATCGGATTTATCGGTGGTATGGAGATTCCGGTAATCGAACGTTTCCACTCTGGTTTTATTGCTGGTGTTAAAGCGGTCAATCCTGATGCGGAAATCGTTGCAGACTATGCAGGTGCATTCGACAAAGCTGAACTTGGACAAACAATCGCATCAAAAATGTATACTCAAGATGTAGACGTAATCTTCCACGCAGCTGGTGGAACAGGTAATGGTTTATTCAAAGAAGCACGCGACTTGAAAGAAAAAGATCCTTCACGTGAACTTTGGGCAATCGGAGTTGATTCTGATCAATCTGCAGAAGGTAAAGTAGGAGATCATAATATCATTCTTACATCGGCTCTTAAGCGCGTTGATAACGCTGTAGTGGATCTTTCCACTAAAGCTAAAGAAGGAAATTTCCCTGGTGGAGAACAAATCCTATACGGTCTTAAAGAAGATGGGGTAGGACTTGCTGAAATAAATGACGAACTTTCCAATAAAGATGAAGTCATGAAAAAAGTAGATGAATGGAAAGAAAAGATTACTAGTGGAGATGTAAAAGTTCCTGAATCTATTAAAGATGCGGAAGCTTTCTCAGCTAACTGATCGAACAAGAAGGAAAGTGGCCGGAAGATACCCGGCCGCTTATCCTCCTGAAAATAGATTCATAAATAAATAGAAATTTAATTGAAGTATAGAAAATTTCTATCTTTCATTTAGATTTTTATTCGGGGAAACCCTTTTTTTTCTGAGTAGTGAAGGTCTGACCTCTAACTACTAGATAAATATCCCTAGTCTATGCAAGGAGTGATTAGCAATGGATTATGTAATCGAGATGCTGAATATCCGCAAAGAGTTTCCCGGCATCGTAGCAAATGACAATATTACCCTTCAGCTCGAAAAAGGTGAAATTCATGCGCTTCTTGGTGAAAATGGTGCAGGTAAGTCTACATTAATGAATGTATTATTCGGGCTATACCAACCTGAACAAGGAGAAATACGGGTAAAAGGACAGAAAGTGAACATTACCAATCCGAACATAGCCAATGATCTCGGAATCGGTATGGTCCATCAGCATTTTATGCTGGTCGATACCTTCACTGTAACAGAGAATATCATACTTGGAAGAGAGCCGAAATCCGGAGCCACAGTGGATATTAAAAAGGCGGAAAGAGATATCCTGGATATCTCTGAAAAATATGGATTGAAAGTAGATCCGAGTGCTAAAATTTCTGAAATTTCTGTAGGTATGCAGCAACGTGTAGAGATTTTAAAGACACTTTACCGAGGGGCGGAAATCCTGATCTTTGATGAACCGACCGCTGTATTGACACCTCAAGAGATTAAAGAACTGATTCAAATCATGAAAACACTGATTAAAGAAGGTAAATCAATCATCCTCATCACTCACAAGCTAAAAGAGATTATGGAGGTGTGTGATAATGTAACCGTTATCAGAAAGGGTAAAGGGATCGGAACGGTGAAAGTCGCAGAGACTGACCCGAATCACCTTGCGAGTCTGATGGTGGGACGTGAAGTCACATTTAAAACAGAGAAGAAAGAAGCTACACCTAGTGATAATGTTCTCGAGGTTCGTGACTTAAACGTAAAAGATCAGCGAAATGTCCCTGTTGTAAAGGGCTTAAACCTTGAGGTGAAAGCAGGGGAGATCCTTGGCATAGCCGGTGTGGATGGAAACGGACAAAGTGAGTTGATTGAGGCCATCACAGGTCTTCATAAAGTCGACAGTGGTTCAATCAAACTGAATGGAAAAGAAATCGCAAATATGAAACCCCGTAAAATTTATGAGTCAGGTGTAGGTCATATTCCTCAGGACAGGCATAAACACGGCCTGATACTTGATTTTCCTATCGGGGAAAATATGGTTCTTCAGACCTATTACCAGAAACCGTATTCCAACAAAGGGGTACTTAGTTATAAAAATATTTACAATCAGGCAAGAAAATTGATATCGGAATTTGATGTCAGGACTCCATCAGAATTCACCCTTGCCCGTGCTTTGTCCGGTGGGAATCAGCAAAAAGCAATCATCGGCCGTGAGGTTGACCGGGATCCGGATCTATTGATTGCTGCCCAGCCGACCAGGGGCCTTGATGTAGGGGCGATCGAGTTTATCCATAAACGTCTGATCGAACAAAGAGATAATGGAAAAGCGGTTCTTCTGCTGTCATTTGAACTCGATGAGATCATGAATGTAAGTGACCGTATTGCCGTTATCTACGAAGGTCAAATTGTGGCGATAGTTAATCCTAGGGAAACTACCGAACAAGAACTTGGACTTTTAATGGCTGGTTCGAAGAGGAAGGAAACGGGAGGGGAATCACATGTCTAACCGCTTAACAAATATATTAATCCCGGTAATTTCAGTCCTTTTAGGTATCATTGTCGGAACGATCATCATGCTGGTGAGTGGGTATGACCCGATAGCAGGATACGCTGCATTATGGAATGGAATCTTCGGGGAGATTTATTATGTAGGAGAAACGATCCGTCAAGTGACACCGTATATTTTAGCAGGACTGGCTGTTGCCTTTGCTTTTAGAACGGGTCTCTTTAACATCGGAGTGGAAGGTCAATTGATTGTGGGCTGGCTTGCAGCTGTGTGGGTAGGGGTTGCCTTTGATGATTTACCTAAACTGATCCATTTACCCCTTGCAATCATTGCGGCCGCATTTGCAGGAGCACTGTGGGGCTTTATACCTGGACTTCTCAAAGCGAAATTTCGCGTACATGAAGTCATTGTAACGATCATGATGAACTACATTGCTCTTCATGTTACAAATGCCATTATCCGTGATGTCATTACTGACCGTAAAGATCGGACAGAAATGATTGCGGATACAGCTTCATTGAAATCACCCTTCTTTGAAACATTGACAGATTATTCCCGATTGCATTGGGGAATCTTCATCGCACTTGCCTGTGTATTCATTATGTGGTTCTTGCTTGAAAAGACTAAGCGTGGATATGAGCTTCGTTCTGTAGGATTCAACCAGCATGCTTCTCAATACGCCGGTATGAACGTGAATGGAAACATCATCCTTTCCATGGTTATCTCCGGAGCTTTTGCTGGCCTTGCAGGAGCGATGGAAGGCCTTGGCACATTCGGCTATGCTTCAATCAAGGGAGGATTTACAGGTGTCGGTTTCGATGGGATCGCTGTAGCCCTTCTTGGTGGTAATGCGGCCATCGGAGTTGTGTTCGCCGCCCTTCTATTTGGAGGACTCAAAGTAGGGGCTTTGAATATGCCTCTCGATGCAGGAATTCCAAATGAACTGGTAGATATTATTATTGCCCTTATCATTTTCTTTGTAGCATCTGGTTATATGATTCGTTATCTGATTCAACGATTTAGTAAAAAGGGGGTGAAATAAGTGGGTTTTATTGATATTTTGACAATCCTCATCCCATCAACATTACTTTGGGCAACACCACTTATTTTCACTGCTTTGGGAGGGGCGTTCTCAGAGCGTTCGGGAGTAGTAAACATTGGTCTCGAAGGACTTATGGTCATTGGTGCATTCTCAAGTATTGTATTTAACCTTGCTTTCGCAGATACTTTCGGTGCAGCGACTCCTTGGGTCGCGCTACTTGTGGCCATGGTGATGGGGGGGCTATTAGCCATCCTGCATGCTGTTGCTTCCATTACATTCAGGGCTGACCAGGTTGTATCAGGTGTAGCCATCAACTTACTGGCAGTCGGGTTAACTCTTTTCTTAGTCAAACGTATCTATGGAAAGGGTCAAACGGATATCATCTCTGAAGGATTTGGGAAGGTTGATGTTCCTTTACTTCACAAAATCCCGGTCATCGGAGATATCTTCTTTTCTAACACATACTGGCCACCATTCGTCGCGATCCTTGTGTCCTTCATCGTTTGGTTCATTATGTTCAAAACCCCGTTCGGTCTTAGATTGCGTTCTGTAGGTGAGCATCCTATGGCTGCAGACACTATGGGAATCAATGTAACGAAAATGCGCTATATCGGTGTCATCATTTCCGGTGCTTTTGCCGGTGTCGGCGGGGGAGTATACGCCCAGGCGATTTCCTCAGACTTCAGCCATGCAACGATCAGCGGACAAGGGTTCATGGCCCTTGCAGCCTTGATCTTCGGGAAGTGGCATCCACTTGGAGCCATGGGAGCGGCCCTGTTCTTCGGCTTCGCTCAAAGTTTAAGCATCATCGGATCCAGTATCCCGTTGTTTGAAAGCATCCCAAGTGTATTCCTATTGATTGCGCCATATGTGCTTACCATCCTTGCACTGACAGGCTTCATCGGTCGTGCAGATGCACCTAAAGCTCTTGGTACTCCATACATCAAAGGAAACCGTTAAACATCTATCATAAATCCAAAAGGATATCCCGGGACCCGGGATATCCTTTTTCATACTGTGGATTAATTTTCTCATAATGTGTGGGTGATAATGAGGAGTGATTCTAGATCAGCTGGTGTTTTGTTTTGTCATGCTTTTACAGAATAGCCGAATGGCCTCACGTTAGGGATTTATCCACATGAATTTATGCAGATTCCTCTTCCTATTTTTATATTCTTAGTTCGGCACACCCATTTAAAAGGAACGGTCTAAATTTCAGCTGACACCCTTATAAAATTCGATTTATTATGAGTGAAAGAGAAGAATAAGGAGGGTAAAGCGTAGAAACATAATGAAAAATAAATAAGCATATAATAGTTTAATCTAAAAGGATATTCCAACAGAGGAAGATGCTTGAAATCAATCTCTCACTACATGTATAGTTATACATAAATACCGCACAATAAGGGTGTTTATTAATTTTGTTTTTAAATCGATGGAAGTTTGGAACTAAGGAGGACGGTACGATGACAGCCATAAACGAAATAGTCAAGAAGAAACCTGGTTACACGCTACATATCGTTCAAACGGATAAGTATAAAACCAATAGCCTGGTATTAAAGTTGAAAGCCCCCCTCGACCCCGAAACAGTCACTTTACGGGGATTGCTCCCCCATGTGATGCAGAGCAGCACAAAGACCTATCCGAGCACTACGGAGTTACGCTCCCATCTGGATGAGTTATATGGAGCGAACTTTTTTGTGGATTTAGGTAAAAAAGGTGAGTACCATGTGGTCAGTATGTCTGTTGAAATCGCCAACGAAAAGTTTTTGAAGGATTCTGAGCCCCTGCTTCAAAAAGGAATCGAATTCCTTGCAGATGTCCTTCAGAACCCTCATGTTGAAAATAACGAGTTCGACAAGAAAACAGTCGAAAAAGAAAAACGGAACCAAAAGGTTAGAATTCAGGCAGTATATGACGATAAAATGCGCTATGCCAATTCACGGCTGGTAGAAGAAATGTGTAAAGGTGAGCGTTTCGCCCTCCATGTAAACGGTGTAAATGAAGAAGTGGAGTCCATTACTTCGAAGAGTTTATATGAATATTATCAAAAAGTGATGGCAGAAGATCAGTTTGACCTTTATGTGATCGGTGATGTCGATGTTAAAGAGGTTGAAAGCCTCTGTGATCGATTACTCGAATTGAATGAACGTACTCCTAAACAAGTGGATGCTTCTCTTGTGAAGGAAAAGGAAAACGAAAACGTCGTAAAAGAAAAACAGGATGTGAAACAAGGGAAGCTGAACATGGGCTACCGTACACATACTCAATATGGCGACGATGACTATTTCGCTCTTCAAGTATTCAATGGTATATTCGGTGGCTTCTCCCATTCCAAATTGTTCATTAATGTGAGGGAGAAAGCGAGCCTCGCATATTATGCTGCTAGCCGCCTCGAGAGTCATAAAGGGTTATTGATGGTGATGTCCGGTATCGAATTTGAGAAGTATGACCAAGCGGTAGGAATCATCAACGAGCAGCTCCAGGCAATGAAGGATGGAGACTTCACGGAGGGGGAAATCGACCAGACAAAAGCGGTCATCCGTAACCAGCTCCTTGAAACCATCGATACTTCAAGAGGTTTGGTTGAAGTACTTTACCATAATGCCGTAGCTCATGAAGAAATCGACCTGAAACATTGGTTGGATGAGATTGGGAAGACAACTAAAGAAGATATCGTAAAAGCTGCAAATAAAGTTGAACTTGATACGATTTACTTTCTAACAGGAATGGAGGGATAAAGATGAAGAAAATTTCCTTCGATCAATTACAAGAAAATTTGTATTATGAAAAAATGTCTAATGGTCTCGATGTATACATCCTCCCGAAAAAAGGGTTTAACAAGACGTATGCTACATTTACAACGAAATATGGAAGCATCGACAATCATTTTATCCCTTTGGATGAAGATGAATTTGTTAAAGTACCCGATGGAATCGCCCATTTCTTAGAACATAAACTGTTTGAAAAAGAAGATGGAGATGTCTTCCAACAATTCAGTAAGCAAGGGGCGTCCGCCAATGCGTTCACTTCATTTACAAGGACAGCTTATCTGTTTTCAAGTACGACAAATGTAGAACGGAATTTAGAGACACTCATCGATTTCGTGCAAGATCCGTATTTCACAGAGAAAACGGTGGAAAAGGAAAAAGGCATCATCGGTCAGGAAATCACCATGTATGATGATAATCCTGATTGGCGATTATACTTCGGTGTAATCCAGAATATGTATAAAAATCACCCTGTGAAAATTGATATTGCAGGAACGATCGAGTCCATCACCCCGATTACAAAGGATATGCTCTATCAGTGTTATAATACATTCTACCATCCAAGTAATATGCTCTTATTCGTGGTTGGCTCGGTTGATCCCGATCAGATCATGAATCAGGTCCGTTCGAATCAGGAAAAGAAAGATTATGAAAAAATGCCTGAAATCAAGCGTGAATTCGAGGTTGAACCAGAGACAGTTGCGGAGAAAAAACAGGTTCTTAAGATGAACGTTCAAAGTCCTAAATGTATTGTCGGACTGAAAGCTCCGGAACCAACCCAGCAGGGGCGGGAAATGCTTAGACAAGAGCTTTCCATGAATGTTTTTCTTGATATGCTCTTTGGAAAGAGTTCACCGTACTATTCCGAACTTTATAATGATGGACTGATCGATGAGACATTCCATTATGACTATACACAGGAAAATGGCTTTGGATTCCTGACAGTCGGTGGAGATACGGAAAAGCCGGATGAACTCTCTGAAAAGGTACAATCATTGTTGCTGAAAGCGAAACGGGAATCCCTTTTTAATGAGGAAAATCTTGAGAGAACGAAGAAGAAGAAGATTGGTGCATTCCTGCGTGCCATTAATTCTCCTGAGTATATTGCGAATCAATTTACCCGCTATGCATTTAACGAAATGGATTTATTTGAAGTCGTGCCTACCCTTGAATCGTTGAAATATGATGATATCCAGGCGGTTGCGGAGTCTATTATCAGTGAAGAACGATTTACGGTATGTCAGGTCGTACCAAAATCATGATGGAAGGGGGGCTATCCTTTTTAAAGGGTAGTTCCTCTATTCATGTGAATGACGTTTGGAGTGAAACCAATGAAGTATGCATTAATTACAGGGGCATCAGGTGGAATCGGGAGCAGTACTGCCC
The DNA here is from genome assembly GCF_056173145.1 of Rossellomorea sp. QJM3NY_18. Lineage (NCBI taxonomy): Bacteria > Bacillati > Bacillota > Bacilli > Caryophanales > Bacillaceae > Rossellomorea > Rossellomorea sp. QJM3NY_18. The sequence continues at coordinate 1,886,899 of NZ_CM149659.1, forward strand.
TTACATTGGCAGAGGAGGGGTGGAATCTGTACTTGCATTATCATTCCAATGAAGATGCAATGAAAGAATTGGTCCATAAAGTTGAAGCATTGGGAGTGGAGGTAATCCCCATTCAGGGTAATCTTGCCAACCCGGAGGAAGTGGGTAATCTTGTCCATTCCATATTCCGGCTCGATGCGATCGTTTACTGTAGTGGGAATTCTACCTGGGGGCTCTTCCAGGACCATTCAGAAGACGATATGGATCAGATGATCAACCTTCATGTCAAAAGTCCGTTGCTCCTTGTTCAAAAACTCCTGCCGAAGCTGATTGACAGGAAGGGGGCAATTGTCATGGTGAGTTCGATCTGGGGACAGATAGGAGCTGCCTGTGAGGTTGTATATTCAACAGTCAAAGGTGCTCAAATAGCATTTGTGAAATCCTTGAGTAAAGAGCTTGCAATAAGCGGTGTAAGGGTAAACGCCATTGCTCCCGGGGCCGTTGATACGTCCATGATGGACTCATTTACTAATGAAGATAAAGATTCGATCCGTGAGGAGATCCCTATAGGCCGGTTTGCTCAACCGGGTGAAATTGCTGATTCCATTCAATTCCTTCTATCATCCAGGGCCTCTTATATTACCGGCCAAACCCTTTCTATCAACGGGGGATGGCACACATAAAAAATTTTTCAATCCAATGATTCCAGCGCATAATTTTTCCTCCGGGATACAAACTAAGATTGTATTTCAATAAAGGAGGTCATGACAAATGTCTGTATTAGATAACTGGTCAGATTGGAAAAACTTTTTAGGGGAACGCCTAAACCAGGCAGAACACGGCGGCATGGAGCACGAAACGGTAAATGACTTGGCTTACCAAATCGGTGATTACTTAGCCAATCAAGTCGAAGCTAAGAACGATCAGGAAAAAGTATTAGCGGATTTATGGTCAGTCGCGTCTCCGGAAGAGCAACATGCCATCGCCAATATGATGGTCAAGCTTGTTAATAATAACGGTAGTCGTTAAGGAGAGGGATTTCCCTCTCCTTTTTCTTATGGGGTATGACTTATACCAATATAATATTAGTCTTCAGGTTATCATTTCACGTATTAATGAGAAATTGTTCATATTTATGTATGTTTTGCTTTTCTATTGCCAGAAAATCATTTATTATAATACCTAGATGTTTAAATAAATTTTCGAATTATGTCAATTTATATCGAAATGGGATGTCACAGTTTTTCTGGGGAGGTAAGCGATGGAACGCAAAGAATGGTATTTAGAATATGAAATACAAAAAAATCGTCCAGGCCTCTTAGGTGATATTTCCTCATTATTAGGAATGCTTTCTATCAATATTGTGACGATAAATGGTGTGGACGAAGGAAGAAGGGGAATGCTTCTCCTTGCCAATAATGAAGAACAGATCATGAGGCTTGAATCCATCCTTCAAACAATGGATACAATCAATGTGACAAAGCTCCGGGAACCTAAATTAAGGGACCGTCTTGCTGTACGTCACGGCCGTTATATCCAGCGTGATGCCGACGACAAGAAAACGTTTCGATTTGTTCGTGATGAGCTTGGTTTATTAGTTGACTTTTTGGCTGAATTATTTAAGCAGGAAGGACACAAGCTTGTTGGGATCAGGGGGATGCCCAGGGTAGGGAAGACCGAATCCATCGTGGCATCAAGTGTATGTGCGAATAAGAAGTGGCTTTTTGTCTCTTCTACATTATTAAAGCAAACGATACGGAGCAAGCTCATTGAAGACGAGTATTCCGCTGAGAACTTATTTATTATAGACGGCATCGTTTCTACACGCCGTGCAAGTGAGAAGCATTGGCAGCTTGTGAGGGAGATCATGCGATTACCTGCTGTGAAAGTAATCGAACATCCTGATGTATTCGTTCAAAACTCTGAATATTCACTTGAAGATTTTGATTATATCATTGAACTTAGAAACGATCCTGATGAAGAAATTACATACGAATTAGTTGAACAAAATAATCTATTTCAAAATTCCGATTTTGGAGGTTTTGATTTTTAATATTGGAAGGTGTTAAGTAGTGACGGAATTAGGAAATCGTTTAAAGGAAGCGCGAGAGGCGAAAGATTACAGCCTTGATGATTTACAAAGAATAACAAAAATTCAAAAACGCTATTTGATTGGGATCGAAGAAGGGAACTATGATGCGATGCCGGGTAAATTCTACGTGCGCGCATTCATTAAGCAATATTGTGAAGCAGTCGGACTTCCTCCTGAGGTGATTTTTGAGGAACACAAGGCGGAAATCCCGACGGCCTATGAGGACGAAATACCCATTTCCCTTTCAAGGGTGCAGTCCCGAAAGACTGTTTCAGAGAGCTCGACTAGGGTATTTGACTTTCTGCCGAAGCTCCTCATCGCCCTGTTTGTCATTGGTGCGCTTGTTGCCGTGTGGGTATTTTGGCAAGGGAAAGTAGGGGACAAGGCACCTGAATCCAACCAAGCAGAAAACCAGACACAAGTAGATGTTGATGAGAATAAAAGTGCTGATGGCGAGAAGCCTGAAGATGAAACAAATGATAAAGAACAGACCGAAGAACCCAAGCCTTCAGAAGATAAAAATGACGGGGAAGATAACTCGCAGCCTGAACAGTCTTTAGAAGCAGTGGATTCCTCAGACTATAAAACGACGTACGAATTGAAAAATGCAAAAGAATTCAAGCTGCAATTGTCAGCTAAGGGAGACACGTGGGTAAAAGTCTTTAACACCGACGAACAGGTTTTGTTTGAGGGACTGTTAAAACAGGGAATTAAAAAGGACTTTGACCTTTCCGATGATAAACAGGCATACCTTATTATCGGTGATGCTTCGAATACGGATATAAGTGTGAACGGTAAACAGCTTGAGTATAAAATATCTGCAACTGATGTCGTCAGGCAGGATATCATCATCAATTACGTACCGCAAGAACAATAATTGAAATGGGAGGAGTTTTAATAACTCCTTTTTCTTACATACTAATGGTATACGTGTTTTTTAAAGCATTGGAGGTAGAAAGGTGAACTTACCTAATAAGATTACAGTATCAAGGATATTTTTAATTCCATTATTTTTAATCATCATGCTTGCACCGTTTAATTGGGGTGAGATGATGTTTCTTGGGGCGGAAATGCCGGTCAAGCATTTTGTAGGAGCGTTGATTTTTATCATTGCGGCAACGACGGATTGGATTGACGGATATTATGCCAGAAAACTTGACCTTGTGACAAATCTAGGGAAATTCTTAGATCCGTTGGCAGATAAACTGCTTGTATCGGCTGCGTTGATCGTACTCGTCGAGCTGGGTCTTGCGCCATCCTGGATTGTCATCATCATCATCAGTCGTGAGTTTGCCGTAACAGGACTTCGTCTCGTATTAGCGGGGGAAGGGGAAGTGGTTGCTGCAGGTCAACTCGGCAAGATCAAAACATGGGCACAGATCATCGCCATATCAGCCCTTCTTCTTCATAACGCCATTTTTGAATTGATCGACCTTCCATTTGCGACGATTGCTCTGTGGGTGGCTATGTTCTTTACAATCTGGTCAGGATGGGACTATTTCAAACATAATAAAAAAGCATTTGTGAATTCAAAATAACAGTGTACACCAGGGGATTGATTCAAATAGAATCATCCCCTTCTTTTCACCAAGTTTTAGGGGGAACAAAGATGAATGCAGAAATAATAGCGGTTGGCTCCGAGTTATTGCTGGGACAAATCGTCAATTCCAATGCTCAATTCATTTCCGAGCAGTTAGCTGAAATGGGCGTAAACGTGTATTATCATACAAGTGTGGGGGATAACCCAGCCCGTTTACAGCAGGCCATTGAGGTAGCGAAGAAGCGGGCGGACTTGTTGGTATTTACTGGTGGCCTTGGACCAACAAAGGATGATCTGACGAAAGAAACGATTGCAAATGCTTTAGGGACGACTTTAAGCATGGATAATGACGCATTAGAATCGATAAAAAACTATTTTCATAAGGTCAATCGTGAAATGACTCCGAATAATGAAAAACAAGCCCTGATTCTATCAGGGGCCCATGTATTGAAGAACGAACACGGTATGGCTCCGGGGATGTTATTGAAAAAGGACGGTACTGCCTATATGCTTCTCCCTGGTCCGCCGTCTGAAATGAGGCCGATGTTTGATAAGTACGGCAAACAGGCAATCCTGAACTTAATGAAGAAAAAAGAGGTCATCCATTCACGGGTACTTCGTTTCTTTGGCATCGGGGAAGCAGAGCTTGAAACGGAATTAGAAGATCTGATCGACAGACAAACCAATCCCACTATCGCCCCTCTTGCGGGTGATGGGGAAGTGACCTTGAGGTTGACGGCTAAACACGAGTCAAGGGATATTGCCATGTCATTAATGGATTCAGTTGAAAAAGAGATCTTGAACAGGGTGGGAGAATACTTCTACGGTTATAATCAGGATTCCCTTGTTGAAGTGGGGTTCCATTTATTAAAAGAGTTGGGTCTTACCCTTTCATGTGCAGAAAGTTTGACTGGAGGACTGTTTCAGGCTCAACTGACGTCTATACCCGGAGCATCGGACGTTTTGAGTGGCGGGGTGATCTGTTATCAAGATGACATCAAGAAAAGGATTTTATCTGTTAATGACACTACACTGAAACAGCATTCAGCAGTAAGTGAGCAATGTGCACGGGAACTGGCTGAAAACGTTAGAGCGCTGTTTTCCACCGACATCGGGGTAAGCTTTACAGGTGTTGCAGGACCGGATGCTCACCAAGGTCATCCTGCCGGGACCGTCTGGATTGGACTATCCATGAAGGATGGAACGACCAAGGCATTTCTATTGAACCTTGGCGGTGGCCGGAATGGGAACCGGATGAGAACAGCGAAGTATGGTTGGCACTATTTGATCAAGGAATTGAGTTAGTTTGATGAGGCTGTCTTCTTTTTGAAGGCAGCTTTTTATCTTTTTTTACTCCAGCACACCCAAAGAAAAAAACCGAATGAATGTTCGATTTTTTTCTTGTTTTCTCTAATAAAAACGTTTATAGTATAGATAGGTTGGATTTGAGACAAACTTATAAGTTGTCAATTACAAGATGTATATTCAAAGGAGGAAGATTTGTGAGCGATCGTAAAGCAGCCTTAGATATGGCGTTAAAACAAATAGAAAAGCAGTTTGGTAAGGGCTCAATCATGAAGCTTGGGGAGAAAACGGACAGAAATGTAGTAACATGTCCAAGTGGTTCACTTGCACTGGACGCTGCTCTTGGAATAGGCGGATACCCACGTGGCAGAATCATTGAGGTATATGGTCCCGAATCATCCGGTAAAACAACAGTGGCACTTCATGCGATAGCAGAGGTACAGGCTCAAGGCGGACAGGCGGCATTCATCGATGCAGAGCACGCACTTGATCCCGAGTATGCTCAAAAGCTTGGGGTAAACATAGATGAATTATTGCTTTCACAACCTGATACAGGTGAACAGGCACTGGAAATCGCTGAAGCACTTGTACGAAGCGGCGCGGTGGATGCCATCGTTATCGACTCTGTGGCAGCCCTTGTACCGAAAGCGGAAATCGAAGGAGAGATGGGAGATGCTCACGTAGGTCTTCAAGCCCGTTTAATGTCACAGGCCCTTCGTAAACTTTCCGGTGCCATCAATAAGTCGAAGACCATCGCGATCTTCATTAACCAGATTCGTGAAAAGGTCGGGGTCATGTTCGGTAATCCTGAAACGACTCCCGGTGGCCGCGCGCTGAAGTTCTATTCTTCCGTACGTTTGGAAGTCCGTCGTGCCGAAACCCTTAAGCAGGGGAATGAAATGGTAGGGAATAAAACGAAGATCAAAGTAGTCAAAAATAAAGTGGCTCCACCTTTCCGTGTAGCCGAAGTAGATATCATGTACGGGGAAGGAATCTCCAAAGAAGGTGAAATCGTCGATCTTGGGTCTGAATTGGACATCGTTCAAAAGAGCGGTGCCTGGTACTCCTACAACGAAGAGCGCCTAGGTCAAGGACGTGAGAACGCAAAGATCTTCCTGAAAGAAAACCCTGAAATCCGTAATGAAATCATGCTGAAGATCCGTGAACATTACGGATTGGATACTGGCCGTGCTGAAACGGACGATCAAGGTGAATTAAGTCTTCTGGAAGACTAAGTGAGGAAAGAGAAGCAGCCGTGATTTGGTTTGCTTCTCTTTATTATGTATGGGAATACATGTTTTGGTGGAAAATAGTAACAATCCCTTTTCTCAAAAACGGTGGGTAAGCGATATAAGTCAGGTAGTACATACCCGTAATCACTGGTTGACCCCGCATTCCTCAAAAAAAAATAAAAATGAGAGTTTTGGTTAAAAAACATTCACAAGCCCAATGCGACAGTGTCAATTTTTGTCGATTGCAAAAAAACCCTTGAGAAATCTAGTGATAGAGGGCTCAACCCCTTGACAATAAATTTTCAGAGATTTAAAATTAACATGTATATTTTACAAATTTTTCGAATGAATATTTGAAAGCCTAGCGCTGTATATTTTGTTCAAGTGAGCAATGTACAAGCCGACATGTAAAAAACATGACAGTTCATAGCAAGAGGAGGTGAAATAATGCAACCTATTACAATCATCTTCATTTTGCTTGGCCTAATCGTCGGTGTAGTTGTTGGATACCTAATTCGTAAGTCCATTGCTGAAGCAAAGATTGCTGGTGCTAAAGGTTCAGCGGAGCAGATTTTAGAAGATGCGAAGCGCGAGGCAGATGCTCTGAAGAAAGAAGCACTTTTGGAAGCAAAGGACGAAAATCATAAACTTCGCACTGAAATGGAAAATGACCTACGTGAACGAAGAAATGAATTGCAAAAACAAGAAAATCGTTTGATGCAAAAAGAGGAAAACCTCGATCGGAAAGATGAAACGCTTGATAAGCGTGAAGGCTTACTCGAAAGAAAAGAGGGGACTCTTAACGAGAGACAACAACATATTGAAGAGATGGAAAGCAAAGTGGACGAGATGGTACGATCACAGCAAACAGAGCTAGAACGTATCTCTAGCCTGACTCGTGATGAAGCGAAAGGAATCATCCTTGACCGCGTAGAAAATGAACTCTCCCATGATATCGCCATCATGGTCAGAGAGCATGAAACCCGCGCGAAGGAAGATGCAGATAAGAAGGCGAAAGAAGTCCTTTCACTGGCTATTCAACGTTGTGCTGCTGAACATGTGGCAGAAACAACGGTCAGTGTTGTGAATCTACCGAATGATGAGATGAAAGGTCGAATTATTGGGCGGGAAGGACGTAACATTCGTACGCTGGAAACACTTACGGGTATTGATTTAATTATTGATGATACTCCTGAAGCGGTTATTCTTTCTGGTTTTGATCCGATTCGTAGAGAAACGGCTCGAATTGCATTAGAGAAATTAGTTCAGGATGGACGTATCCACCCTGCACGAATTGAAGAAATGGTGGATAAATCCCGCCGTGAAGTGGATGAATATATCCGGGAAATTGGTGAACAGACTACTTTCGAAGTAGGCGTTCATGGCCTACATCCGGATTTGATCAAGATCCTGGGGCGTTTGAAGTACCGTACAAGTTACGGTCAAAACGTTTTAAAACACTCAATGGAAGTGGCGTATTTGTCCGGATTACTCGCAGCTGAGCTTGGTGAGGATGAAAGACTCGCCAAACGTGCCGGATTGCTTCATGATATCGGTAAGGCGATCGATCATGAAGTGGAAGGAAGCCACGTGGAAATTGGTGTAGAGCTTGCAACGAAGTACAAAGAACATCCTGTTGTCATCAACAGTATTGCTTCTCACCACGGAGATACAGAGCCAACGTCCATCATTGCCGTACTGGTTGCTGCAGCTGATGCTTTATCTGCTGCAAGACCTGGAGCAAGAAGTGAGACGCTGGAGAACTACATCCGTCGACTGGAGAAACTTGAAGAAATCTCAGAGTCATATGAAGGCGTTGAGAAATCCTTCGCGATCCAGGCAGGACGTGAAGTACGCATCATGGTAAGACCGGAAGCCATTGACGATCTGGAATCACACCGATTGGCAAGGGATATCCGTAAACGTATTGAAGATGAGCTTGACTATCCGGGTCATATTAAAGTAACGGTCATCCGTGAAACAAGGGCCGTCGAATATGCAAAATAAGAGGTTGACTCGAAAAGGGATATCCCTTTCGAGTCAGCTTTTTTTATCTCATGCTATAATCCGCCTTTTAATAGATGATGGCTCCTTTTAGTATGAATAGACGACAAGTTATTTGTGATACAATAACGACAAAACTTAATAAATATAGAGAAGGGGATTTTCATGAAAATATTATTTGTTGGAGACGTAGTCGGTTCAATGGGCCGGGAAATGATTACAGAATACCTGCCTAAGCTAAAGAAGAAGCATTCACCGGATTTTACAATCGTAAATGGTGAGAATGCTGCATCAGGTAGAGGGATTACTGAGAAAATATATAAACAATTTATACAAGATGGTGCGAATATGGTCACCCTGGGAAATCACACTTGGGACAATAAGGATATCTTTAATTTCATCGACTCATCCAAACAAATGGTGAGGCCGGCTAATTTCCCTGAAGGAACGCCGGGCAGCGGTTTGGTGTTCGGGGAGGTATACGGTAAAGAGGTCGCTGTCATAAATGCTCAAGGAAGGACGTTTATGCCTCCACTTGATGATCCATTCAAAGCTCTTGATGAGCTTGTAGATGAGGCCAAAAAGAGAACCTCCGTTATATTCGTTGATTTTCATGCAGAGGCAACAAGTGAGAAGCAGGCTGTAGGCTGGTTTCTGGATGGCCGTGTGTCTGCAGTGATTGGAACGCACACTCATGTTCAAACGGCAGACAACCGGATCCTTCCAAATGGGACAGCCTTTATGTGTGATGTTGGTATGACCGGACCATACGATGAGGTATTGGGAATGAGTAAGGATTCTGTTCTAAGGAGATTCCAGACCAGTTTACCCGTCCGATTTGAAGTACCGAAGGCGGGGCGTAAAACCCTGAGTGCTTGTTTCATCGACATTGATCACAAGTCGGGTAAAGCTAAAAAGATCGAGCGCATATTGATCAACGAAGACCATCCATTTATGGCAGAATATTAAATGTTTTCCTTCCTTTTTCGGTGTTACCGGAATGATTTGTCCATTTCCTGAATATAGTATCAGTGGAATCATTTATACCAAGTTTGTTCTTTACCACGGACATACGGTATGGGGGAAATGACAAGGAGGAAAAGGAATGGAAATATTAAAAGTTTCAGCAAAATCTAATCCTAATTCTGTAGCTGGTGCACTCGCCGGTGTTCTTCGTGAGAGAGGAGGAGCTGAAATTCAAGCAATCGGTGCAGGGGCTTTAAATCAAGCCGTCAAGGCTGTTGCCATTGCAAGAGGCTTTGTGGCTCCCAGTGGTTTAGATTTAATATGTATCCCTGCATTTACGGATATTCTCATCGATGGAGAAGAACGTACGGCGATAAAGTTAATCGTGGAACCAAGATAATAAACCATAGGCTGTTCATTAGAGGGGACCCTTTAGTGGACAGCCTTTATACTATGAACACATATACATATATGAAAAGAAACGGAAAGGAAGACCCAATATGATATTTGATGCACACTGTGATGTTTTGATGAAGCTATTTTTAGAGCCGGGGAGTGGGGCCTTTCAATCGAAGAGTTCCTTACATATTACGTATCCTCAACTCATTCAAAGCAGCAGTAAAGTACAGTTGTTCGCAATCTATATCCCCTCCTACCTGAAGCCGGGTCAACGGTTTCAAGCAGCACTTGAAATGGTGAATCTGTTTCATAATCAGATCCTTAAGTCAAGCTCTAAGCTGAAATTCGTCACCTCGAAAAAGGATATAGAACGTCTTGCGGAAGATGAAATAGGGGCAATGCTGACACTGGAAGGTGCCGAAGCAGTAGAGGAGGATCTTACGAAGCTCGAGATCCTTTACAGGCTGGGAGTCCGGTCGGTCGGTTTGACGTGGAACTGGGCCAATGCCGCAGCAGACGGTGCCCTTGAACCAAGAGGGGGCGGGTTGACAAACTTTGGGGAGGAAATCATCTCCTTCTTAAACGAGAAAAGACTTTGGACGGATGTCTCCCATTTATGTGAAAAAGCATTCTGGGATGTGATGGATTCAGCTGAATATCCAGTAGCATCTCACTCAAACGCTTACTCGATATGTCCCAATCCACGAAACCTAAACAATGATCAAATTAAGGCACTCATCAGTAAAAACAGTGTGATGGGCATCACCTTTGTCCCACCGTTTTTAAACAAGAAAGGGGCAGCGGAGATTTCTGATGTAGTCCGCCATATCGAACATGTATGCAGTCTCGGAGGTGAGGATCATGTCGGATTTGGCTCCGATTTCGACGGCATATCTGAAACCGTCCAAGGTCTATCCTCATTCATTCACTATGATAACTTAATCAACACCCTCCAACGATACTACAGTGAAAAGCAAGTAAAAAAATTCTTATTCCAGAACTTCTTTAAGAGACTGCCTGATTGATTACATTAAAACCACTGAGGGAAAAACTTTAGTGGTTTAGTTCTGCTGATATGAACGTGTTTAGAATGATAATCTCTTCAATACAGTAGTGATTTAAAGAGAAAAGTGATAAACTGATAGAGTAAATGATATGAATAGGCTGCATCGGTAATAGATGATTGATCCTAATGAAGAGAATATGCTTCAACAATAGATGTTGCAAATAATGATTGAAAGGGTGTAATGAATGAAGGAACAGCTTTCATGGAAAGTTGGCGGACAGCAAGGTGAAGGTATTGAGAGTACAGGTGAAATCTTTTCCATGGCCCTCAATCGTCTTGGGTATTTCTTATATGGTTACCGCCATTTCTCCTCCCGCATTAAAGGTGGACATACAAATAATAAGATTCGTGTAAGCACCACGCAAGTACGTGCGATTGCTGACGATTTAGATATTTTGGTTGCGTTTGACCAGGAAACGATTGATGTGAATTACAAAGAATTACATAGCGATGGCGTTATTATAGCCGATGCAAAGTTCAAACCTGTGAAACCTGAAGATACTGAAGCATCCCTGTACATTGTTCCCTTCACTGAATTAGCGACGGAGCTCGGAACTTCCCTGATGAAGAACATGGTGGCAGTTGGGTCTACCTGTGCCGTTCTCAATCTGGATCCAAATGTTTTCAAGGAAGTAGTGGAAGAAATCTTTGGACGTAAAGGTGAAACGGTCGTTGAGAAAAATATGGAAGCGATCAAGCAGGGATACGCTGCGATGAAAGCAGAACTCGGTGACAAGGTCGGTTCCCTGCAACTGAAAGAAGCAGACCGGAATAAACGCATGTTCATGATTGGAAACGACGCCATAGCACTAGGTGCATTGGCAGGAGGCGTCCGATTGATGGCGGCTTATCCAATTACGCCGGCATCTGAAATCATGGAGTATCTCATCAAGAAGCTTCCAATGGTCGGTGGTACCGTCATCCAGACAGAGGATGAGATCGCAGCGGCCACTATGGCAATCGGAGCGAATTACGGAGGGATCCGTTCCTTCACGGCTTCAGCAGGACCAGGGCTCTCACTCATGATGGAAGCGATAGGGCTATCCGGAATGACAGAACAGCCTCTTGTTGTAGTGGATACGCAGCGCGGGGGACCGTCTACAGGGTTGCCTACGAAGCAGGAACAATCCGATCTAATGGCGATGATTTATGGTACTCACGGTGAAATCCCTAAAATCGTCCTGGCTCCAAGTACAGTCCAGGAAGCTTTTTATGATACAGTGGAAGCTTTTAACCTGGCGGAAGAGTATCAATGCCCGGTCATCATTCTTTCGGATCTCCAACTTTCCTTAGGTAAACAAACGGTGGAACCCCTTGATTACAGTAAAGTGGAAATACGCAGAGGAAAGCTTGCAGCTAACGAATCTGAATTAAAAGAATTAGAGCCCAAGAAATATTATAAGCGCTTTGAAGTGACGGAAGATGGGGTATCACCCCGTGTCATCCCAGGTATGAAAAATGGGATTCATCATGTCACAGGTGTAGAGCACGATGAAACCGGCAAGCCATCTGAATCTCCTGTGAACAGACAGGCCCAGATGGATAAACGTATGCGCAAACTTGAGAAAATCAAGTTTCAGAATCCGATACACACACATGCTCCTCATGAAGAGGCTGACTTGTTATTAGTAGGTTTCAACTCTACACGCGGGGTGATTGAAGAATCAATGGGTCGTTTGGAAGCCGATGGATTGAAAGTGAATCATGCCCATATACGCTTGATTCACCCTTTTCCGTCCGATGAATTGGAGCCACTTATTCATTCAGCGAAAAAAGTGGTCGTGATTGAAAATAACGCTACCGGTCAATTAGCCAATATTATCAAAATGAATGTAGGCTTCGGTAATAAAATCGTTAAAATGACAAAGTATGATGGAACCCCATACTTACCAAATGAAATTCATACAAGATGTAAGGAGTTGAACTGATCCATGGCTACCTTCAAAGATTTCAGGAATAATGTGAAACCAAACTGGTGTCCTGGGTGTGGAGACTTCTCGGTACAAGCTGCGATCCAACGGGCATCTGCCAATGTGGGACTGGATCCCGAACAGTTAGCGGTCGTTTCAGGGATCGGATGTTCAGGACGTATATCCGGATACATCAATTCTTACGGCTTTCACGGAATCCATGGACGGTCTCTTCCGATTGCCCAAGGATTAAAGATGGCCAACAAAGATTTAACCGTCATCGCATCAGGCGGGGATGGGGATGGATTCGCCATCGGTCTTGGGCATACGATCCATGCCATTCGCCGGAATGTCGATGTCACATACATTGTAATGGACAATCAAATATATGGACTGACAAAGGGACAGACTTCACCGCGTTCCTCTTCCGGATTCAAAACGAAGTCAACTCCTCAGGGATCAATCGAACCGGCTCTCGCACCGATGGAAATGGCTTTGACAGCGGGCGCTACATTCGTCGCCCAAAGCTTTTCATCTGATTTGAAAGAACTGACTGCTCTGATTGAAGCCGGTCTGAACCATAAAGGATTTTCCTTGATCAATGTGTTCAGTCCTTGTGTCACATATAATAAAATCAATACGTACGATTGGTTCAAAGAGAATCTTACAAAGCTCGCTGATGTAGAAGGTTATGACCCATCGAATCGGGAGTTGGCCATGAATACGCTCATGGAGAAGGATGGACTGGTTACGGGTTTGATTTATCAAAACAATGAACAGCCATCATACCAGGACCTGGTGTCAGGTTATTCCGAAGAGCCTCTCAGTACTCATGATTTAAGATTAGACGAAAGTAAATTTGATGAATTAGTGAAAGAATTTATGTAATGAAAGAAACCGGATTCCTTTTTAGGTACCCGGTTTCTTTTTTAATTTATTGATTTCTTCATTCAAGAGGGAATTGGTGAATTGAAGATGATGGATGGTATTTTCATAATTTTTCAGAGTGTCTTTCGTGACGATGGAATCTTTTTCTTCGGTTATGAATACTTTATCCTTCAAGTCTTTGATGTTCATTCTGACGGATTGAAGTGAACGGGTGAAGACGTTTTTATCATCCTGCATTCTTTTTAATTCTTCCTGTAGCTGTTGAATAGATGATTCATTATCCTTCTGAACTTGACCTGCACGACACAGATCTTCCTTTTGGAGCTTGATGACCCATTCATATAGTAACTTGGATTCCGTTAGAAGATTATGTGACTCATATAACTCGATATCGTTTAAATAAAGGCGATTTTGTAACCATTCATTTTCATATAGGAGACGGCGAATCTGATCTTCATTAAAATACTTCTCGAAAAGCAAATGGTCCTTCTGCGACTCCAATTCTAATCTCACATCCTCAAGTAGTGCCTCAAGCTCCCATATTTGGATTTCTTTTTTATATAATTGTTTGTCTGCTTCTTGCTTAGTCATTAATAGGAGATCCATCTCTTTTAATAAGTAACTATTCTCAACTTGCAACGCCATGATTTCGTGTTCCAGGGAATTCTGTGATTCAAAGTAGTGTTCTGCTTGTTTATTTGTATCTGATACATAACGAGTCGTGTATGTCCGTAGCTGGTCCTTGACTTGGTTTAGAATGTGCCGGAGCTTTTTCACTTCTCTTTCCTGTGCAGACAAAAGGGCTTGGTATCTTGAGGTTTCCATGTTTTTTTCAGAATTCTGGATTTCAAGCTCTTGAAGATATGTTTGTATCCGGCTTTGTAATAGATCATTTTCTTTTTTGATGGCGACATAATGTTGGGCGCGGATTCCGTTTTCTAATCTTTCACATTTTTTTTTGTACTTTTCCATTTCAGATTTATAATGGATGATTTGTTGCTGGAGCTGGATGTTCGAAAGTTGTCTCATGGATATTAGCTCCTTTCGTCATTTATTTCTATTATGTATATGTAAGGGTCAGGATGAACGGTATTTGTCCATGAAAGAAGCCATGTAAACTTCCCAGCGTTTACATGGCTTTTATATATATATAATTAATATCATTGCAATGATAGTTGATTATTCACGTTCGTAATATTCATTTAAAGGAAGCAGCGTAACCATAAAAGGTGAATCACACTATATATGAAAGTTTCAGTTTAATCGTTATGATCATAATGTTGCATGTTTATTCAGTTTTGTTTTTTCATTCCTCCTTTCCTTATGGTATATGATATGACAGTCTAGATGCGGATGTACTGTCAAACGTCTATAGAATCAGCCTATTTTTTAATAGGAATAAAAAAACTATTAATATGCCTATTATTTTTTTTTGCATAAATAGGTGTTTACTCTATACCAAAATCTTTCTCGTCCATAGGATATAGTGTGATATAAATATTCATTAAAAGAAAGGAAGATTTGTTTGAAGAAGCGTAAACAATTTAGGGGTTCCCAGACTCCGACACCATCTCCGTCACCGATTCCATTGGACACCAATGATTTAGCACCGGAATGTATTCGCGTAGACAAAGTATATGACTGGGTGTTCTTTGCGAATAAATATGAAAACAAGAACTTCATTCCAGATGAAGCTTGTCGTGCCGCAGTAAGTGCAGCATTAGCAGCAGGCCAAAGAGTAGAGGTGCAAACAGCTCCTGTAGATCCAGCTGACGTCAGCGTTTCCGGTTCCATTATTGAAAACGGAAATCCTGGAAAAGTTCTCATCGTGTGGACGGTACCGGTTGATGTTACCATCCTGATTAATGGAGTAGCCGAGTGTTCATTTACTGTGCGTACACAGTTCACAGACGAAATCATGCTTTGTGTACCGGTAGGAATCACCAATGCGAACTTAAACATCAGAGCTACCCAAGTAATTGCAACGTCCGGTGGAGTATTAATGGGACCAGATCCATTTGGACCAATGATTCCATTGAAAGTCGTACTTTGTAAAGATGTTCAAGTCGAGTACCCGGTCAAGCTTGAAGTATTGGCTAAATTCTGTTTCCCTCGTCCGAACAACATTCCCGTGCCGGAAGAAAGACTTCAATGTGACTTGAGTTTACTTGAATTCCCACGTCAATGCCCTGGATTATTCCCGGTTGCGAACTGTGAATGCCAGGCAACTGCTCTTGCAAGAAATGAAGATACTGAAGCAACATTCGGATCTGGCGCAACAGCAGACCTCGTAACAGGTCTATCCACGTTAAGAGCTGAAATCTGTCAAGAATGCTCTCTTGCAGACAGTACTTGGTCTTACTCCTTCACGGATACAGAAGTCGGTCCTACACCAGCTCCGACTGCAACAGGATTCCAACCTGACTTCAGCTTCACATTCGATCCATCTTCAATCGACAGAGTCACTTGTGGTGACGATGCCCTTACTGCAGTTGGAGAGGGAATCCGTTACTTTGACGGTGCACCTGAACAATTATTCTATGAACTGCAAATCTTTGATGCACCAACTGAAGGATTCCGCTTGATCCTTAGAAATACAGCGAACGTTGTAATCTTTGATAGTGGAGTAGTCGATGCATTGGTTGAGTTTGGTGAGTGTGAAACTTTCGCAGACTTACTTGGAGATTTAGATAACTAATTAAATGAGGGAGAGAGTGATCTCTCTCCTTTTTTTTAACATGTAAACAAACCGTACATATGATGTTACTAAAGGAATTTTTGGAGGTGAGACAAGTGAGCGAGGAGGATAATATATGGAAACCTGACACAGACGTGCCCGGGGTCATGCATGACATTCATATGATCTCAGAAGAACTGGAGTCCCTATATCAACACTATTCAACGCGAATTAAGAATGTGTCAGAAGAATTGTCCAGGGAAAGATCTAAACATAAGGTCTATCAACTGGAGATTGCGGAGAATCATCACACCATCCAAATGCTGACAGAACAAATTGAATATTTGCTCCAGGAGGTTGAAGTGAGGCATGAGCTTTATATTCAATTGCAACAGAATGTAGAGAAAGAAACGATGACCGGGGAGGAATGGAACAATATCCAGGAAGAAATCAAAGAAGAAATCACCATTGATGACAACCCAGGGGTCATAGATTATTTACATCCCGCCTCCATCCCGAAAATCCAAATCATTTATGAAAGTCTTCAGAGTGATATGAAAACAATACTCGAACAAATAAAAAATAAAGCCATTTCCTTATTGATTGAAACGAACGAGTATTTTTTATCAGAGGAAAAAAAGTCCATTGAAGTTGAAATGTACCATACCGCTTTCGTTACACAGCTGGAATGGTTGCAAATTCAGAGAAGGAAATACATGGGACGAAATAAAGAAAGGTGGTTTACACAAATGTGGAATTTTTTATGGGGTAAAGACGAGGGAAACAATCATCCTGAAATACTGAAGAAGCTGGATCAGATTGAAGAGCAATTGTTATCTTATTCAGCAAAATTCAGCGAAGTGAAAGAAACACTGAACAAAAGTAAAGAAAGGGAGGAAACCACTCAAAATTATATTCAAAAGATGGGAGCTTTACATGATGAAATAAAGAAAATCGAGGGCCTATATGAAGATGAACTTCATTCGCTGAAAAATCAATTGGAAGATTTTAAACAGAGAGAAAAAGATCTTGAAAGGCAAATTAGTTTATTAAATGAAAAATATTCAGGAGAGCATAAAGGAAAAAGTCAGCGTGAGGTCGAACTCGAACAGGAATTGAATCGGCTGCGAAAAGACCTTCAATCTCAATCCAATAAGAAAAACGAACTCTATAATAGAATGAAGCAGCAAAAAAAGCAGCCTCCCCAGGTGAATCCTCAATTTGATGAATATGGACATATTCCAATGGCCTCTGAAGCGAAACGCACCATGTTTAATCCGAATAAGTATATTAGGTAAATTGGAAAGGGGGGATAAAAATGCAATCCAAAGATCTGAACAAAATTTATAGGCAGAGAAAAAGTGTGCCCATCGGTATCAAAAAAGAAGAAAGAATCCAAATGGAAGCCAAAAGAACGAAATTTAAATACAAAGGCTGCGGGTGCAACGCCTAAAGAAATCGTTAAAATGACTAATCGATTTTACAAAACTATTTTAATTGAAGTAAAAATGGAATTGCCGAACGAAGGCTGTGGATTCATTTCAGGGGCAGGAAATATTTGTAAGACGATTTGGCCGATGAGAAATTCAGAGCCATCACCGTATTCATTTGCCATCGATCCAGATGAACAGGATCAAGTCATGGATCAAATGCTTCTGAAGAAGGAGGCTTTTTTGGGGATCTATCATTCCCATCCTTATGGAATTCCTGTTCCCTCCAGGGACGATGTTGCCTTCGCCCACCACCCGGAACTTTATTATTTCATAGCCGCTGTCGGTGGCGGGAAAGAAGAGATTAGATGTTACAAGATTCATAATGGGAAGGTCAAGCATATCGATATACTGATTGATTGAAAGAGTGCGAATGCACTCTTTTTTCTCTGGGTGATGATACAAGCACCTTATCAACACCTTCATATACTGGTATTATCACTTTCTATAATGAAAGAGGGGGACTACATGAAGGTATCAATCATTATCCCATTTTATAATTGCGCTTTTATTGACCAGGCGATCAATAGCGCTCTTCGTCAATCTTATAAAGATATTGAAGTGATTGTTGTGGACGATGGTTCAACTCAATATGTGGAAAAAATACAACCTTTTAAAAATAGGATCAAGTATATAAAGAAGTCAAATGGTGGGACGGCTTCTGCTTTAAATGCAGGCATAAGGGCAGCGAGAGGGAAGTATTTTGCCTGGCTGAGCTCTGATGATATGTTTGTTGAAAGCAAGATAGCAAGACAGCTAGCCTATATGAATTCAATAGGTTCCAACCTATCTTACACAGCATTTACCACCATTGATCATCAAAATAAAGTATTGAACGAAATCCACTCCAGGAAAATGAATAGAAAATCGTTTCAAAATCTGCTTCTGAAGGCTTGTCCTGTGAATGGCTGCACCGTGATGGCAGAAATCGATTTAATCAAGAAGGCAGGCTGGTTTGATGAAAATCTAAAATACACACAGGATTACGAAATGTGGTGCCGGCTCAGCCTGTATACGAAAATGCACTACTTGGATGAAGTCCTTGTATTATACCGTGTCCATCCCCGTATGGGTTCAGCGAAGCATGGTGCGGGGATGGTGAAAGAATCACAGTATATCCAAAGAAAGTATCAGAAATTTTTCCAAATGGAAAACAAAAAAAATAGACATTAAAAAAAGCATCATTCATTTTCAATCAGGAAATGAATGATGCTTTATTGATGGACCGGGTTATAGGGAGTGGGATATATAGGTTTCCTTCATTCCCTTCTCAAATGAATAACCAGGTTCCCACCCTAAAACACGTTTCGATAGTGTATTATCCAAACAGCTATGCCTAATATCCCCTGGTCTATCCCCAGCATGGAAGGACGGGATTTCATTCTTATGACACTTCTTCAGTAAATCAATGATCTGCAGAATGGATGTCCTTTCCCCAGTGCTGATTTGCATGGTCACGTGTTTTTCCTTTAAGGCAGCGGCAATATTTGCTTCCACTACATCCTGTACATAAATGTAGTCACGGGTCTGCAGACCATCTCCATTGATTTTCAAAGGTTCCTGCTTCTTTAATTTTTCAAGGAAGACAGCAATCACTCCTCCTTCCCCTTTAGATGTTTGACGTGGTCCATAGACGTTCCCGTATCGTAGGATGGTGTAGGGGAGATTAAAAGTGTCGTGATAAAGTTTTATATAGTGTTCAGCAGCAAGCTTTGACAATCCGTAGAATGAAATCGGCGATGTAGGATGTGATTCATTAATTAATCCACTGAGTGCATTCCCGTACACTGCTGATGTAGAAGAAAAGACAAAGTTTTTGACAGGCGTATGCCTGCACGCATCCAATAAGTTAATGGTTCCAGCTAAATTTGATTGCATATCAGAAAGGGGGCTGGAAGTGGACCGGGATACATCAGCCTGGGCAGCGAGGTGGAAGATATAATCAGGCTTCTCAGAAAGGATGACTTGATGTGCATCTGGTGAAGAAATATCCAATTCGTGAAAAGAGGCAGCTGGATTGAGATAATCCTTCTTCCCGCTGCTTAAATTATCGATAACGTGTACAGAGTATCCCCTTGCAACTAAAGAATCTACTAAATGGGATCCGATAAACCCTGCTCCTCCTGTAACAAGTGCTTTCAATTGACATCTCACCTTTGCATTATTTTTAATAGCATATGTTCAGGGGAGGGCTTTTGATTGAACAGGAGTCCAGAATGCAACAGAATCTATAAGTCTATAGATTTTAGCATTTTTAAGAAGTGGTGACTATATTGATCGTGGCTGAACTGTGATTTTAGGTGTAGCAGGGCATTCTCAATAATATATTGGCGCAGAGAGGTATTGTCCATAAGTTCTTCGGCTTGTTTGACAGCATGTTGAATATTGCCTATTTGATAGAATTTACCTGATTGGTTATGAAGGATTGTACTTCTGACCCCATCTGAATCGGTTGTAAGGACCGGGCACCTGCAACTCATGGCTTCCAGCGGTGAGTATGGGGCACCTTCCACCTTGGAGGTTGAGCAAAGAAATCCGCCGGAGTCCCCAATTCGTGAAAAATAACCAGGCATTTGATTGTTCGGTATATTTTGAAGGATGTGTACATGTTTATCCAGATTCAATCTGCTCTTTAATTGAATGAACTCCTTCCTTTCCGTGGGGGTGGACAAGCTTGGATCTTCAAACATGTATAATTGGATGTCTCTTTTCTTAGCAAGTTGATGACCGATGTGAAGGAATTCACGCCAGTTTTTATTATCCTCAAGCCTTCCGATCCATGCCATGATTGGTTTATCTATTTTGGGGAGCTTTTGGTAAGTGAAGGTTCTATGATCAAAGCAATTATTGAATTCAAAAATGGGTGTCGTGGAAAAGAATTCCCTAAAGATCACCCCGATATGAGGAGTCTTGGGATATAGGAGGGCATCACAATGTTTTTGTACAAATGGGATGGCAAGCTGTAATTGTGCACGAGCCACACTTTGTGGACCGAAACCTTGTATCTCGAGAATCATTTTGCCTTTGAATCCTAAGTTCCTGAACCTTTCCATCGCAGCATAATCCGAGGTGATCACCATCGCATCATATTTTCCCCTATGCAGGATGTTTTTTATGTCTTGATCATTATTAGTAATGAAGACCTTTGACTCTTCATGATTCATCAATTCTCTTCTCTTGCTGTAATACAAGAAATCGCATCGTATACCGACTTTTT
Organism: Rossellomorea sp. QJM3NY_18; assembly: GCF_056173145.1. NCBI lineage: Bacteria > Bacillati > Bacillota > Bacilli > Caryophanales > Bacillaceae > Rossellomorea > Rossellomorea sp. QJM3NY_18. The sequence goes on from NZ_CM149659.1 coordinate 1,907,664, forward strand.
TCAACGCAATGGCCCTTTGTCTGTTCAGGGTTTCCACCCCTCCGCTCGGTACGTAAAAAACGAATAGTATTTTCATCTATAATCCCCCGATCAATTTAACGTTTCCAAAAAACAATACTACTATTTTTATATGTGATCATTCCCTGATTGTACGGGCTAATCGGATATTATTTAGGGGGGAGTCCCATTTTATTCAATGGGACTGTCAAAAGATACAAGCAGTACATAGAATAAGTAGAGAAGTCGATCGGATATACTGGCCATCTCCCATAGCAGTGTTGGGATTTTGCAGTTTCCGTAAGCAAAGAGACTACTTATAGTGAAAAAAGGGGTGAGAATAATTGAAAGATTTATATCTTGTCGGGGCGGAACAAAAGTCCAAGGTGCTGAAGGATTGGGAACAGTTTAAAAAAGCCGTTGTATTGAAAATGAATGGATCGACCAAACAGACGAAAAAGGTCATCGAATACATTTCTCCACAGGAAGTGTCTCCGGATCACGAACCTTCCTATTCTTTCACGGCTGCAACCATGATAGGAGACAGGCTGTTTGTTGGGACTCAAACAGAAATCCTTGTATACAATACAACCACTCATAAGATGGAGAACTATTATAGCTTACCGATATTCAATGATGTTCATCATGTCAAAGCGAGGAAGAATGGGAACCTGCTTGTTGCGAATACCGGATTGGATATGGTCGTTGAACTTGATCCAAAGGGGAAGGTAATAAATCTTTGGAACGTCATGGGGGAAGGACCGTGGAAACGATTTGATCCAAAAATCGATTATAGAAAAGTTCCCACAACCAAGCCACACCAGTCACATCCTAACTATGTATTTGAATTGAAGGATGAAATTTGGGTGACCAGGTGTTTACAAAAAGATGCCATTTGTTTGACTGATAGGTCGAAAAGAATAAATATAGGACGACAATTGATTCATGATGGAGTTCTTTTTCATAGAAAACTTTACTTTACACAGGTGGATGGAAGGATTGTCATAGTTGATTCAAAGAACTTGAAAGTTGAAAGAGTGGTAGACCTTGAGACGATTGGAAGCCTCAATGGCAAAATCGGGTGGTGCAGGGGAATCAAACCTCTATCTGAGGATATTGTATTAGTGGGATTCTCAAGGATTAGGCCACAAAGTAAAAAAATGGAGGATGGCACTATCAGGTATATAGGTGACTATGGGGTCATGCCTACCAGATTATCTTGTTTTAATATCAACACCAACACATTGATATGGGAGAAGAATCTTGAGGATTGTGGATTAAATGTCATATATTCCATTCACTGATGGTGGGGGCCGGTAGGAGAGGCTGATTGGTCTTACAAAATTGTTCAATATCGGAGTGAGAAATGACATGCTACCTAGAAAAAATTATTTTCTTCGTGTTCAAAAGCAAAATCAGCTGAATAAAAATAGAATCAAAAGTAAACACAGCAATCGAACTAATCAGACACCACTTTCAATACCAGACCCAAGAATCCAATCGATCCTGAATCAGTTTCCAGGAGGTTGATGAGAATGAATATTTTACTTGCCACTGTATTTCCTCTGCCTGGTGGAGGGATATGGTCTTTTGTTTCCAATCTCAGAAATATCCTCGTCCGGAATGGTCATCGCGTTGACATTTTATGCACCTCCAATCAAAACTCAAAAGTAGTCATCTTAAATAGTAATACTTGCATAAATCTTGAACCTTTCCGCTCTTCAGTGAATAGAAACCTGCTGAGTTCCGTCCCACATCTTGTCAACAATCAATGGGTGTTTCATGCAGAAATGAACAGATATTTATTTGAACAGGGAATATCCTCACTGGATTTAACTCAATATGACGTCATTCATGCACAGGACGTCATTTCAGCCACAGCATTAAGCCGTGTTAAACCGGACAGTGTGCCTCTAATAACAAGCGTCCATGGCTTTTTGACCGGAGCGATCTTTCATCAATTTAAATCCATGAATATCTCCATGGACAATCATGATATTTGGAAAACCTTCGTTCTTCAATATTACTCAAGGCTGGAACAAATCGGGTATGAAGCAAGTGATGTTATTCACACAGCCAGCCTCTGGATGAAAGGCATCATTGAGAATAAGTTCAAGATAGCGACGTCTAAATTGGAGACCTTTCGATATGGAGTGGAATTGTCTGAATATCGACAGATACCATTACCGTTAAAAGGAAACAAAAAGAAAATTATTTTAGCTGTCAGCCGATTAGTGTATTTAAAAGGTTTGCATGATTTGATAGAAGCTTTATCGTATGTGGAATCAAAGGAAAAGTGGGAGTGTTGGATCCTTGGAGAAGGAGAAGAAGAACGAAAATTGAAAGCAGCCTGTAAAAAATTCAACGTTGAAGATAGGGTTACTTTCTGGGGACACTCCTCCAGGGTGAAGGAGCTGATGAGGCAAGCAGATATGATGGTGATGCCGAGCTTACAGGAAAATCAGCCATTTGCCGTCATTGAGGCTCAACTCTTAGGTCTTCCGACAATTGTCAGTAATGCAGGTGGTTTACCGGAAATGATCGAGAACAATAGAAATGGAATGATTGTTGAAAAAGGAAATAGCATTCAGTTATCGTCCTCAATCGAATATCTTTTGAATAATCCGTCAAGGCGGGATCAGATGAGTCAATATGCAATCAAAAAGGGACAGGTTATGTGGGATGTCCACACCTTGAACCGCAATATTCTTCAGCTTTATAAGAAAGGTATTCAATTGAAACAGAAATGAATATGGAAAGGAGGTGAAACAGTGAATAGGAAATTAGCTATTGAAACTATGAAAAAATATCTTAGAACACCGTTATACCACCAGGATTTTCCTCTGATGCTTTTATGGACTCCGAAAGCAGGTTGTACGACATTTGCCCGCTGGTTTTTTTATCAGATTGGTCTATTGGAAGAAGCTCTTGATTATAATCCTTCCATACATGTGTACAAAGGGGGGGTGTATTTCAAGCAGAAGAATTATCTAGATCTTAATGCAAGGGAGAATATATTAAGAAATAAAACACCCTGCAAATTAGTGAGGGATCCTTATAAGCGGGCAGTAAGCAGTTATTTTACCATTGCCTATTACTGTTATAGAGGTCTTCCAAATATAGGGATGAATAAGGACAAAGAAAGGATTCTCGCGATGTTTTACCCTAATTCATCTTATAAAGGAATTTCATTTAAACAATTCTTATATTATTTATCAAAAGTTGGAGCGGATTATACGATCGTGGATGGTCATATCGCTAAACAATATTGTCAGGAAGAGGAATATTTTTCTCCCCAATTAATTAAATTGGAGAACTTTAAAAAAGAAATTAAGGGTGTTGAAAAAAAGTACAAACTTCTTTTATCTCCTGAAAATGTATTAACCTCTCCGAATTCATTTGCCCCGAAGATGAACGAATCCGGGCTAAACTCAGACACGATCTTAACCGTACCCCAACTTATCCACGGCCCTTTACCGGAGTATAATTCCCTCTATGATAATGAAACGATTCAGTTATGTAATCATGTATTTCACGATGATTTTAAAGTCTATAACTATGAAAAAAAATAAAGTAGAAGTCCTCTTTTATGGGGGCTTTTTATATCATTCTTATTTTTATTTGTTTGGTGATATAAGAATTGACCAGCATATGAGTCAATCGCCTTTTTTCATAATAGAGAGAAGAGTCCAGGACATGTCCATCTTTTGAACATAAATATAATAAGAGAAACAAAAAGGAGAGGTGATCATGAAGATTGTGACTGTTTTAGGAACACGACCTGAGATTATCCGATTGAGTTTGATTATGAAAAAATTGGATCTACTTTCGGATGAACATATCATTGTCCATACAGGTCAAAATTTTACACATTCCTTAAATGGTGTGTTCTTTAAGGAACTGGGTTTGAGGGAGCCTGATTATGTATTAGCAGATAAGCAGCAATCCCTGGGTGAACAACTTTCATCTTTATTTACCGAACTTGAAAAGATTCTGGTGAAAGAAAGGCCCGACAAAGTATTGGTACTTGGAGATACAAACAGTGGACTGAGTGCCATTCTTGCAGAAAGAATGATGATTCCGGTTGTCCATATGGAAGCCGGTAACCGTTGTTTTGACTTGAATGTACCAGAAGAAAAAAACCGTAAAATCATTGATGCGGTGTCTTCTTACAATCTTGTATACACTCCTTACAGCAAGACCAACCTTCTTAAGGAAGGAATGACATCAAGCAAAATCATCATAACGGGTAATCCAATTTTTGAAGTCCTTACCCACTATGATCGGCAGATAGAGGATAGTTCCATTCTTCAACAATTATCACTAGGGAAACAAGATTACTTCCTTGCAACCATTCACCGTGCAGAAAACGTCGACAACCCAGGTCATCTCAGTTCCATTGTCAACGCCCTGAATGAACTTGCCGACACACACACAAAGAGAATCATTCTAAGTACTCATCCAAGAACCCGTTCAAAACTGCATGCAGCCCCTCATCTACAGTTACATCCACTTATCGAACTTCACGAACCATTCGGCTTTTTTGACTTCATAAAACTTGAAAAAAATGCATTTTGCGCTTTAACGGATAGCGGTACTGTCCAAGAGGAATGTTGTATTTTTCACATTCCGACCGTAACCATCAGGAAGACAACGGAGAGACCTGAAACCGTGGATTGCGGGAGCAATTTTATATCCGGTTTAAAGGAAGAAAACATCATAACCGGGGTCAAGGTGATGACTTCTAAACTATCCAACTGGACATGTCCGGCGGAGTATCTGGATACAAATGTCTCAGATAAAGTGATTAATATTCTATTAGGGGGTTCCGACATTGTTTACTAATAAGACCATTCTAGTGACTGGTGGTACCGGCTCATGGGGAAATGAACTGGTAAGTCAACTGCTTGAGAAAGATCCGAAAGAAATCCGCATATTCTCACGAAATGAAACGAGTCAAGTGTTAATGAAGCAAAAGTTTGAAAATCATCCCAAGTTAACGTTCGTCATTGGGGATGTGAGGGACAAGGAAGCTGTGAGAGAAGCTTCGCAAAAAGTCGATTATATCTTTCACCTTGCTGCACTTAAACATGTCCCTGTGTGTGAATTCCAGCCTTTGGAAGCCCTTAAAACGAATGTAATGGGAACACAGAATATTATTGACGCAGCAATCGAAAACAATGTAGAAAAAGTCATCAATATTTCTACGGATAAAGCGGCAAATCCCTCCAACTTCTATGGATTTACAAAAGCGATGGGTGAGAAGTTGATCATTAACGCCAACGTGTTAACGGATAAAACAAAGTTTGTCTGTGTACGGGGAGGAAACGTACTGGGTACGAATGGCAGCGTCATTCACGTATTCAAACACGGAATCAAAACAAAATCCAAAATCGGTATTACGGATAGAAAAATGACCCGTTTCTTCCTGACGATAAAGGATGCGATCAAACTGCTTTTCAAGGCTACGTATGAAAGCCACGGAGGAGAAATCTTCGTCATGAAGATGCCTACGTGCAAAATCATCGATCTTGCCCAGGTATTGATCGATCAATACTCACCAAACGATGAAGTTCTCATTGAAGAACTGGGGATCCGTCCCGGTGAGAAATTACATGAACTCCTTTTAACTGAATTCGAAAGTCATAACACAATCGTTTATGACAATGAATATTTTGTCATCCTGCCGACCATTCCAATCAAAGGGCTCATGGAGAATTACGAAGATTTCCCCCAAGTGGATCTGGATACGTATTCTTCCAGTGATAACATCATTTCTTATGATCAGATCAAGAAGATGCTGAAGGATGGAGGGTTTCTAGAATGAAGATCCTCGTTCTGGGAGGACACGGAATGGCTGGTCATGTCATCGTGGATCATTTGAAACGATGTGGCCATCAGGTCTTTTATACAGTAAGAAAAGAAGATTCTCTGGGTATACGATTGGATGTCAGAAATCTTGAAAGTGTGAGGAAGGTCTTGAAAGGGCATAAGGCAGACATTGTCATTAATGCGACGGGTCTCTTGAATGAGTATGCTGAAACCCATGTGATGGAAGCGGTTCAGGTAAATAGTTTATTACCCCACGCACTGAAGGAGATGGTAAATGAATTCGGAGGAAAATTGATCCATATTAGCACAGATTGCGTGTTTTCAGGGGAAAAAGGGCGATATTCAGAAAACGACACGAAAAATGGTACCAACATCTATTCTAAGTCAAAGTCCCTGGGAGAAATTGAAGCACCCCCTCACTTGACAGTACGCACTTCCATCATAGGGCCTGAATTGAAAAAGGAGGGAATCGGTCTTCTTCATTGGTTCTTGCAACAGAAAGGGACGATCTATGGCTATCAGAATGTCTTCTGGAATGGGGTGACCACATTGGAGCTGGCTAAAGCCATTCAAGCATTTATTAAAGATGATATTTCAGGACTATATCATTTAAGTGTGGATCAAAGGATCTCTAAATATGACCTGCTGACCCTCTTTAAGGAGATCTTCAGGCACGATGTGGTAGATATTACACCAGTCGCGGATCCGGTACATGATAAAACCCTCCTACACACAAGAAATGATTATAAGTACCCTGTTCCAAGTTATAGGGAAATGCTGGTTGAACTTCGTGATTGGATGAAGGGGAGATGAATAAAATATTCATCACTGGGGCTACCGGGTTCACTGGTCACCATGCATGCGGGTATTATAATGGGTTGGGTAATGAGGTTTACGCGGTTGTACGCAATCATTCTCCTTCACCTAAAGATGTTCGGAATGTGCTTTGTGATCTGATGGATGCAGAAGCTTTGATGGTGTTACTTGAAAAAATCCGGCCAGATCTGATTCTTCACCTAGCCGCACAGAATCATAGCGGTCAATCCTGGAAGGATCCCGTTACGACCATTAATACAAATGTAATCGGGACGATGAACCTCCTGGAAGCAGCAAAAAATGTCGTTCCCCACGCACGGATCCTCATTACAGGCTCTGTAATAGAATTCAATCCCTGCCACTCAACAGAGCCGAATCACCCATATGGACTATCAAAGTACATTCAGACTCTCTTATCAAGAAGTTGGTCCTCGTTTTATGACCTGGATATACGGATCGCCAAAACGTCCAATTTAATCGGTCCCGGCCATTCCAATGGGATCTGCTCCCTAGTTGCACAGAAATGCTTACAGTATCGGAAAGGGGACAGAGAAGGATTTCACTTTCACAATGTACTGGATCGTCGGGATTTCCTGGACGTAAGGGATGCGGTAAGGGCCTATGATTGCATCCTCCAAAAAGGAAGAAAGAATGAAACCTATGTCGTGGCATCAGGGGAGACGCATACATTATTAGAAGTGGCGAAAGAATTGAAGAGGCTATCTCAAAGTGATCTTCCATTAACAACGCAGCAGTTCAAACACAAGCCACCTGTTCATTATGTAATAGGCAAACTTGAAAATCTCGATTGGTATCAGACCATACCCTTAGAACAGAGTTTGAAAGATATCATCGAGTATTTTAAACAAGGTTAACCGCCAGCCCATGAAAGCTGAACCAGCTTTCATGGGATATATTGTTTTTTCTAGAAGTAGATGTTGAACTTCTTAAATAAGTCATCAACATCCATTTTTCTTCTTTTTACATAGTGAGCCCTTTTTTGTAATACACCATCTTTGATTACTTTTTTCTCTATGGTCGCTGCCGATCCATGGACAACCAGCGATTTTGCTTTCTTGATTCTTTTATCATCAAAATGAAGATAGGCCATCCTGAGTAAATTATAATATATTCCCTCATAGTTTACAGTATACGGATGAGTTGTTCTAAACAAGTGGAGTACGGTAATGTTCGGATCACAATGACACCGATACCCAAACAGCCAAAGCTTGAGGGATAATTCAACATCTTCATGGCCCCATGTGGAAAAGCCTGTTTCAAATCCACCTACATCGTCAAACACTTGTTTAGAGGTAATAATGCAGGCACCTGGCAGTACAGCCGTTTCAAATAGAGATTTTCGTTTCTGATGCCATTTGATCTTGAGTGAGGGAGTGAGGGACTGGCCGTATCCTTTTACGGAGGGGTCTTGGATAGATCCAATGGCAGGGCATACGGCGTCGCTTGTCCCCTTGACGATGTGGAAGACCAAACGATCAATCCAGAAATTTTCAAAGGTCATATGAGCATCACAGAATGCTAAATATGGATTTCGGGCTCTTGCTGCTCCCATGTTTCTGGCATTAGCCGGTCCCACCCCGTTTGTTCTAATATACGTTACTTTGTCCCGATATGGATAGTGGGTTAAAAAATTACAGCATTGATCAGTTGAAGCATCATCCACGATAACGGCTTCCATCTCGATATTTGTGTTCACCTTGAACAAAGAGTCCAGAGTCATTTTCACATTCTTTCCTTCATTACGCACCGGGAAAATGATGGATACCTTTGGAGGCTTGTTTCCCATAATCTCGCTCCCTTAAACTGAAATATTCTACGTTAGTGTATGTATATGGGGATTTTCCGTGAATAATGAAGAAGGCTGCGACGAGTGCCGCAGCCTTCTTTATTTTTAGCTCTTTTCGCAAAGATTGTTGTTTTCTAACATAGGAACTTTGAGCTCTGTCTATGTGTGTATGGATAGATGGAGTGACAGAGCTTGCCAGTGAAAAAACGAATGAAACAGCATTTTAAAATTGACCACTCCATACATAGTAAATAATGTATTCTAGAGGTGTACAGAAGCAGATTAATCCTCCATAACAATAAAGTTGATTGTAGCGGAAGGTGCTCGACTCCTGCGGGAAACGCTGGACAGTACGAAAAGCGGAGGCGGCTCGCCCAGCCCCGACAAGCATAAGATGAATGGGCCGAGAAGGCGTTTTTTGCCTTCTTGGACCATTTAGCTTATGACCTCGAGGGGCTTGCCGCCGTAGCTGGACAGGTGAGACCCCACAGGGCAAAAGCCCGAGGAGGCTCACCGCCAGCCCCGCGGAAAGCGAGCACCTGAAGCGGAAATCAACCACTACTCGCTACCTTACATAGCAACAACGTATACGAAAAGAGCCTTATTTTTTTATGGAACAAATGAAAGAAGGGTTCGTTAGGACTTTTTTGTTATATATAAGGGGGTTACCGGTCTCATATTCAATCACCTGTCCATATGCTTCCTCTACAATCATCTGACCCGCAGCTGTATCCCATTCCATTGTAGGGGCGAGTCGGGGATAATAGTGTGCGGTTCCTTCTGCAATCAAACAAAACTTTAATGAGCTTCCAATCGAAGTGAATTCAAATCGTCCTTCTTGCCGTTGAAGGTCGTCGATATACTCCCGAGTGTCCTCCGACAGATGGGATCTTGAAATGACAACTTTCTTTACACCTGATGAAACAGTAGTGATCTTTACCTGTTTTCTCTTTTCTGAAGAACTGGCAGAAATGAGTTTATAGGCTCCTTGGTTATCTTCCGCATAATAAAGTGTATCAGGTACGGGTGCATAAACGATGCCGAGTATTGGCCTGTTTCCCTGGATAAGGGCAATGTTGACTGTGAATTCGCCATTTTTCTTAATGAATTCTTTCGTCCCGTCCAGAGGGTCCACAAGCCAAAAAGATGACCAGTCCTTTCTTTCCATGAAAGGGATACTGGCCCCTTCTTCACTGAGTATGGGAATGGTGGGTGAAAGATTGCTTAATTCGGCCTGTATATATGAGTGTGACAACTGATCTGCAATGGTGAGGGGGGATCGATCCGCTTTAGCATGGATCGTATAGGTATCGTCGTATACTTCCAATACTTTTTTTCCTGCCCCAATCGCAATTTCAATAACGTCATTCAGCAAGTTTCATCAACTCCTCGTATGAAATAATTTTAATTACAATTATATGAATCGCTTATTTCTTAAATAGTTTACAATTTGCAGGACGGATTCATCTATTCGTTGATTCTCTGTATCAATTACGATTTCAGGGGATTCAGGGATTTCATAAGGAGAATCGATGCCACTAAAGTTTTTTAACTCTCCTTTTTTCACTTTCTCGTAAAGACCTTTCGGATCTCGACTGGCGCATGTCTCAATGCTCGCCTGTACATAGATTTCTATGAACTCCCCATCGGGTAATAGGGATCTGACAAATGCCCGATCTTCTTTATAGGGAGAAATAAAGGCAGCCAAGGTTAAGATGCCGGCATCGACAAAAAGCTTCGATACCTCACCAATTCTTCGGATGTTTTCCGTACGATCTTCTTCTGAGAATGCTAAATCACAATTCAAACCGTGACGAATATTATCCCCGTCAAGACGGTAAGTGTGATGTCCAAGCTCATGTAATTTCTTTTCTACTTCCACTGAGATTGTGGACTTTCCAGAACCGGACAACCCTGTAAACCAAAGCAATGCGCTTTTATGTCCATTTAGATGTTGCCGGTCTGCTTTCTGGACCTTGCCCTCATGCCAAGTAATATTTTTCTGATTCATCTTATCACCTCCATGTTTTCGATAGTTATAACCAAAAGTAATAGACCAGTAATACTGTGGTGATCATTGTTAGGATATTCAAGGGGATCCCCACCTTCAAGAAGTCTTTGAATCGATAGCCTCCCGGTCTATATACGATCAGGTTGGTCTGATATCCGATAGGTGTCGCAAAGCTTGCGGAAGCGGCAATGGTGATCGTTACGGCCAACGCTGTTGGATTTAGATCCAGAGTATTTGAAACTTCCAGGATAATAGGGAACATCAGGACGGCAGCAGCACTGTTCGTCATCATTTCGGTAAATACATTAGTAAGGAGATAGATTGCTATAATTATGGCAAAAAAGCCAAACGGCCTTGAAGCGTGCATCAGTAGATCAGCAAGAAAAGCGGCAACACCCGATTCGATCATCGCATAGCCGATACCGAATGAGCAGGAAACCACCATCAGTACATTCCATTGAATGGCATTCTTTGCCTGCAGGGGACTGACAATTCTGAATGAAAGTAATAACACTGTTACAAACGCCATTCCTGTTAGCATTGAAATATATCCTAATGTCACCAGAAGGATCATCGTTCCCAGTAGTGCGACGGAAAACCACCCATTCAATGTCTGCTTACGGGTCATCATGGTCTTGTCCAGTGTAGCGGTAATATAGAAGTCATTCGTGTTGGCTTTCTTGTAAAAATCAGTTCCCGTGGCAAGTAGTAAGATATCTCCCGGTTTTAAAATAATATCGCCAATTTTATATTTCAGCCGTTGATTTTGTCTATGAACAGCTATTACAGCTGCATTGAATCTGCTCCTGAAATTGGTATCCTTAATCTTCTTATATAATAAGGAGGAATGATGGGAAACCACTGCCTCCGTCAACTGATGGTGTTTTGGAAAAGAAGAGCCGCTATTACTTTGTAAAAGGAGGCCTTTATGTGATTGAAGTTCTGTGATGGTGGTAAGATCCCCGGTGAATATCAAGCGGTCATGCGCCTTTAATATTGTTGTATTGGAAACAGGAGTAATGGTCTCATCTTCCCTGATGATACTAACAAGAAATAGTCCTTTTAAGCTTCTTAACCTGGCTTGTTCAACCGTTTTCTGAATGTAAGGGAAGTCATCGAGTATTAAGACTTCACCAGTGAACTCTCTTAAGGATTCAATATTGACAGGGTTGCTTCCTCTATCAGGTAGTAAGGAAAAACTGAAAAATATGAGATAGCATAGGCCAATGAGAGTAATCGGTACCCCTATTTTACCCAGTTCGAAAAAGGTGAATCCAGGCAGGTTCGAGTCAAGAAGCAAACCATGGACAACGAGATTTGTGGAAGTACCAATAATGGTTATGGTACCACCAAGGATCGTAGCATATGAAATTGGGATCAAAAATTTTGAAGGGGGTAGATGATGATCTTCACACCATTTCTTCACAAGTGGCGTAAAAGCGATGACGATGGGAGTATTGTTCAGGAACGCAGAAAGAAAAGAGATGGGGAAGAGGAGCTTGGCAAGCATGTGTTTCCTTGAACCTGAACGGTTTAATAACTTCTTGAAGCCATGATCCACAATTCCACTGTTTTGAATACTTCCGGCAATGATGAACAATAAACCGATGGTCAACATCCCTTCATTTGAGAACCCCCTTATGGCTTCCTGTGGCGTAATGACACCGGTCATGACAAAAAGGAGGAGAGTGGACGGAAGAATGATTTCAGGTCGCTCCACCTCAAGGACCAGCAATGATAGCATAACGATCATTCCGATTATGACAATATAAAATTCAATCATGATGTAATCTCCTTCAGCTCTCCCTTTGAGAACCTTCCCCCATTTCATTAAGAAGTACCTCTATCACTTCTGGCCTTGAAAATTCTTTAGGAGGCATCATTCCGTCTTTTAACATTTTTCGTACCTTTGTACCGCTAAGATGGATATGAAATTGTTCATCATGAGGGCACGTTTTTGAAGTAGCCATAGCTCCACATTTAATACAATGGAAGGCATGTTCAAATTTCAAGATTTCGATCCCTATCTCATCTCTTGAAAATTGATTAAAGATTTTCTGGGCATCGTATGTGCCATAGTAATTCCCGACCCCTGCGTGATCCCTGCCGACAATAAAATGTGTGCATCCAAAGTTTTTCCTTACAATGCTATGGAATAAGGCTTCCCTGGGTCCCGCATACCTCATGGCTGCGGGGAATGTGGATAAAAGGACTCTCTCTCTGGGATAGTATTCGTCGAGTAATGCCCTATAGCTTTTCAAGCGAATGTCCGCGGGAATATCATCTTTCTTTGTGTCTCCTACCAAAGGGTGAATCAATAGACCATCGACAAGCTCAAGTGCTGTTTTTTGCAGATATTCATGAGCCCTGTGAATGGGATTCCGCGTTTGAAATGCAACGACTGTGTTCCATCCCAATTCACTAAATCGCTCTCTAAGCTGTTTCGGCGTTTGGAAATCTTTCTTGAAAATGGCCGGGAATCGAAGAAGTTTGATCGGACCAGAGATATACACGTCATCTTTTTGATACGTTTTTTGAACCCCCGGATGAAGGTTGTCCAATGTCTTAAATACAAAAAGGGCTTCCGCTTCTTTACTATATTCATAAATTTCTTCAATTTCTAATGTTCCGTAGGTCACTCCATCTTCTCCTATGAGTGAAACGGTTTCCCCGATGGATAATGTCTTACTCAATCTCTTGGACACTGGGAGAGTAATGGGCAGACTCCAAACCATCCCATTCGACAACCTCATGTCTTTCAATACGTGTAAATAGTCTTTTTGATTCATGAATCCCGTTAAGGGGCTGAAGGCTCCCGTTGAGAGCAGCACTAAGTCGGAGAGCCCCCAGGAATCGAGCGTAATTGAGGAGAGAGTGGATGACTTTTTTAGTAACTCATCGCGCTCATTCCCGATAACAACTTGATCAACAAGCATACCTCCGTGTGGGGATATCATAATGATTTCTCCTTTCGATTGGAATAAATGTAACAAAGCAGTTTATGACCAGAATCCATCTGATCTACGGCTTCATTTTTTGCTGTAACAATCTTGCTTTTACTAGTTTATGTAATGATCTACCAGTAGGAGAGGGCTGTATAATAAAACAAGCATCTGCCTAGAAACTTAAAGGGAAGATGCTTAAGAAATTCATATTTTTTTCCCCGTATTCATAAGATACATAGACTACAACAAAAGGGTGGTGAGCCTGTACATGAAATTATCAATCAACAACCATGATTGGGGAACGATTCCATCACATTCCATAGCTGCCATCCAATTTTATTGTGCGGAGAATAATCATCAATTTCATCTGGACGAAGAAGAACAGAGGGTGGAAGTGAAAAGTTCCCTTCATGGAAAGAAAGTATGGCTATCAGTGACTACACAGAATGCAAATATAAACAATGAAATAAATGAAAAAATAACCGGTGTATTAACCGAATATGGAATTGACGTTTCTTCAAAACGTGATACAGGCAGGATTAGGGAAGGGGATTTGTTTGTTGAATTAGTGTCCAGTCATTCAAAGGGTGAGGGCAAGTCTGTTTCGGTCGGTTATAATGAAAGGCTGAATTCCATTAATGTGAAGAAAAATCTCTCAATGTATAAGCAAGAACTGCCATTCAAGGGATACTATTTAATACCCGAACACCACGCGATTCCCCATCTTAGATGCTCCATTAAGTGTAAAGATGAGGAGTTCCTACTAAAAGAAGCCCCTGTCTTACTAATGCATTGTGTGTTTAAAACATTACTCGGAAATCAGAAGCCAAGTTTACTGGATCTGAATGTTCTCCATTTATTCCAATCGATAAGTAACCAGTCAGGGGAATCAAGCCGTCATACAGTTCAGAAGAAGCCAAGCAAAGATATCCAAATGGATGATAAAACGTACGAAGAAATCAAAATGCGAAAAGCAAATCGGAAAGTTCAAAAAGCTCAGGAAAAAAAGCCATATTCTGAAATATATTTTGATTACAATGTCATACCCAATCGGAAATCAGAACGCTATTCCATTAAAGCCGATTTCTTCATAAAGAACACAGGAAATGTAGACTTGATGAATCCGAAAATCTGCTTTCGAATGGATCCGCCAGATAAGATTGAAATCGGCGGACAGATTCTTCCTCCTGAAATGAGCGAAATCTTTTCCCTGCAAGGTCAAAACGGGGCACAAGGATGGAAGTATATGGGGAAGGATTGGTTGGAAACGGCCTATTCCACAGGAGAGTATTGGATAGAATCGATACAGGAATCATTCATCCCCCCTGGTGAAATGATAGCAGTGGAGGGGCTGCAATTTACGGTTGAACCTCTAGAAGAACAGGAAGTTTCAACCATTTTGGGATTTGTATTATTTGAAGAGCAAGACCTTCAGCTAAGCTCAAATAACAAGATAAAGATTACATTTTAAACAAAAAGACGATGCCACGGAATCTACTGTGGCATCGTTTTTTCATTCCTTTTCATTCTCTATGAAATAATAATCCATCGGAGCAGGAAGCTTTTCTGCAGAAGGTTTTTGACGTGCGGTAATGATATGAGCCTGACTGCGTTTCTGGCTCTCTATCAGTCTTTTAAGCTCCAATAGACTGTGGGTCAAGGTGACATTATATTCCCGTATGGAGTCGACCTCTTCAAGAAAATCAACAAACTTTTGTTCCACTTGCTCAAATTTCCCCTCCAGTACCTCATTCTGTAGAGTAAAGTGAATGTCCTGCTCTTGTTCAACAGCTTCGATTCGTTCATCCTGCAGTTTGGTACGATGATCGATATCAGCAAATTGGGAGGAAAGCCACCATTCATTTTCTTCAAAGTGTTTTTGATATTGACTGATGAATGTTTTAATATACTCCATCTTTTGCTTTTCTGCTTGGATTAATTGCTCTTTTGCAAATTGCATTGAATCAAGGGTATGTTTCCTTTCTGACAAGGCCTTTTCCAACTCTTCGGTTTTAGCTATCAGGTTAAAGAATATTTCTTTCTTCGTATCTTCTGAATGAGTCAAAGCTGAGTTTAAATCTGAAATATGAAGTTTCTTTCCTTGCAGTTCACTGTTTAAGCTGTCTATTTTTCTTAGGTGCAGGATGTTTTCCTCTAAAAGGGATTGATTTTTACTGAAAAGATCTTGTTGGTCCTTCTCGATTTCCGTTATTTTTTGAGATAATTGTTTTTTTTCGAGCTTGATGGAAAGGAGTTCCTGTTGAAGGTCATTTTTGATCACTTGCGACTGCTGCAACAGCTCATCCTTGCCATGTAAGGCGTCATGAAGTGCCCTTACCTGACTTTCAAGCTTCTCTTTGCCTTCTTTAAACAGGTTTCGGTCTTTAATGAGTTCCCTCTCAACTGTTTCGTTCTCATCTATCCGGCGGTAAGCAAGCGTTAATTCCTCCTGCACTTTCTGAAGTTGTTCTTTATGGTACTCGTTTTCAGCATACAAATAACTGCTCTTCAAAGTTCGAATCGTTTTATTCAAGTTCTCGATCTCAGATTTTAAATAAAGGACCTCTTGATCGGAAATCGTGTACATCGGTGGTAATTTCGCATCCTCCCTTATGATAATCTCCTCCTAAAGACTTTTACTCTATTGTATGGATCCAATTGGCTAAACGTTACAAACACCCAAGCTATTTAGATTTAATAAAGCTTATTGTGTATGAGTTTTTATCACGTTTCATAGTTTACTAGAAGTAGTGCTAGAAATATGTTGAAGCCTACCGACAGTCGTCCACTCATTTCTTCAAAAAATTCATAGATTATAGTAAGTCAATAGAAAAGGAATCCTCACTGTTCGCTTCAACTATGCCCTTTTCCATTGATTAATTTATGACTATCAGGAGTGAATGGATATGAAAAAGAATACAGGCTGCGGATTTGGTCATCACGAATGCCCTCCACAACCATCAAGCGATAAAGCAAAATCAAGGAGCTTATTTACAGAAACATACGTACCAGATCTTGACTTAGAAGAAGTAACGGTCGTTCTTGGGGATGTATTTCTTCAATCTTTAACAGAAGCGGAAATTCATCTGCCAACCTATGCTAGTGCCATTAAAAACATCGAGAAAAACGTCTCGCTTACACAATGTAAAGCAATTCCTGTACCGGGGTTTCCGGATTACGTGAAATTATTTGTAGAAGGGATTGTCCATAAGAACATTCAATATGTAGAAGGTTCCTATGGAGTAGTAAAGGATTATAGTGTTGACATTCCTTTTAAAGCGTATGATCGAGTGAGACTTGCTACCCCTGTCAACAATCCGTTCGGAATAGACTTCAGCATTAAGAAGAATGTGTTGCAAAGAAGAGAACTTGCCAAGGACGGAATGGGAGCTAACCGCTGCGAATTTGGATCATTGACGTTTGAAATCAATAATGAACCGATCAATTGCAAACTTCTGGCTTCTGCTGTTAATCAGTGGGATATTACCGAAAACTTTGACAATTGGGGACGATTTAATAAAATTACAGAAAAAATGGACATTAATCTTCTAATTAAATTAACTCAGAAGAGACAACAAATGGCTGGAGACGGGGATACAGGTGGAGGAGAAGAGCAAGGTCCAGAAGTAGTCTTTAATCGTTTCAGAAATATCATCCAACAATAATGACTAAATGCAAATTTTTTACAAGTGATGGAGCATGCTTTCTTGAAAGGCGTTGTAAGAGATTACGAAGATAACTGTGAGAGGGTAGAGTGACGAGTTGAAAAGGGGTTCACCTTGAGGGTGGACCCCTTCCTCTTTATACATATTATTGAATCAGATCATCTGATTGGATGTGCACAAATTGTTCTTGTGTTAAATGAAGGCAAGCCTGTAAACAACCTTGAATCTTTAAAGTTGACTGGCCATTTTGTTTAAAGGGTTCATGGTGACTGATAAACGTGAAATCTTGTAGGAAATGTTCAATTGGTTCACAGAAGGAATGATGACATTCATGATGAGTGCTTGGTTCTTGGGTGCTTTCTGCCATGAATGTGTATTCTCTCTTCTCACTCATAGGGATATTAGGCGGAAGTATCCAACGAATGGGAATGATGCGATCCCATTGAATTGGGATTTTGATAGAACGGATAGAAGCTGTTTCCCCTGGATTTACATATTGAATCGAAGCAACAAGCGTCCCTTTTACAAACACAACTGCAGCAGGAATAGGAATATTAGTCTTAAGAGATTGGATGGACCAGTGTATGGAAAGTATATGTTCAATTGGAAACGGTAATTCAACGTCTTCAAAGATATCGACTTCAACCTGCAAAGTAGACAGTACAACGGGAATCTTTACAGTTAAAGAGCGAGAGTCGGGTACAGTGGTTTCAGTCCCACTTTCCAGGTGATGTTCTTCCGAAAATAGTTCATTTTCGAAACGCTCTTTTAATGCGGTCAGATTTGGGTGTTGGGGTTCGATCTCCTCGATATCCTCTTGATGTTCATATTTATCGTTCCCAATATCCTCTTGATGTTCAATGATGGTTTCCCGCTCTGTGGAAATCTTTTTGAGAACTGAGGTTAAGGCATCAATGCAATGAACGAACTCAGGCCGTTTACTTTTCATCGGACTCGATTCTTTTTCACAGTATATTGTTTCTAAGTAATCACTAAATGAAGGCAGATGATTTTCATTATGATCAAATTCATGGTTCGAATAGTTTATTTCTTCTTCAAGTGCAATAGGGGAAATATCGTCGGAAATGCCGTTTGGTTCGTGATGGTTTTCTTGTTCTTGATGAAGATTTCTTTGTTCCTCCAGCTCTTCCTCCAACATCATAAATATCTCTTCCCGGATGGACCCAGGTTTATTTCCCTCTTCAGAACCCTTTATAATAACCTCTTCTTCTACGGAGGGCTCGATTTCTATATTTTCATCTGAAGTCGAATGGCCGGTGTTGTTCCGGGTATCAGATAAATCCTTTTCGGTGTAATCGGACTTCAAGTCCCCGTATTCCTGTTCATCATCCTCATCTAGCGACCCATCGGTTTTGCACAGTTTATTTTCTTGGTTTACCGCCATATCCATCACCTTAGGTGGAGGGAAAAACGTCGGGTGGGAATGGATTTTTTCCTGAGAACCCTTTGGCAGGTCTGTATTTTTTATGGGACTTTTTTTATTCGTCATATGATCTTGTAAAGAAGGATCTTGTTTCTGAGTAAGGTTAAATAGAGAAAATGAAGGCGATTTCCGGCTGTTTTTCTCATGTTCTTTCATCTTATTCAGAAAATAGCTTTCTATATCATTATTGTGTTCTTCTCTCATAATCATGGTGATCGGTGCGCTTTAACATCACACCAAATCATTTCCCTCCTTTCTAAAAATGAATGAATAGTCATGATCAGTCGCACTCATCATTCGTAGTGGAGGTAACCCGTATTTGTTGGTTCTGTAGGACTTTTACACATATATCTATGACCATTTTCTCTTCGATTGTACGGAAGTAGCCTTCTCCAATGGGACCGGAATGAGGGAGGGGACACCGGTCGATGGCTTCATCCCACTCGATGATTTTACTTGAAACTAACTCACAGTAAGGGATTTCATTGTAAAATTGGTGGCTTTCCTGATGGAATTGAGATAAATCATGGGTTTGTAATTCATCTTTTTCCGGATACCCGGAAGGAAGCGGTTTTGAAATGAAGAAATCAAATTCCTGACGGTTATTCACTTCCGGCATGACCGGCATGGATAAGAAATGCTTAATGTCTGTCACACATTGAAAAGGTATATCCACTGTGTATGAGTGAAGATCTGACGCAATCGAAGAAAGGGACGTTTCTTCAATTTCTTTACAAGGGCTTGCATACTGGATGTTTTTTCGTACAAAACCTTTTACAAAAAGTTTATTAGAAGGAAGAAGAAGTCTGCACTGTGTTAATTTTATCGTTTTTTTAATATCTTTAATTTCCAAAACGGCTTCTGGAAAGGTGATCGTCGCATCTACATTTACCTGTAGTGTCAGTTCTGCCAATACGACAGGTACCTTGGTCACAATTTTTCCGATACTGACTTTTGGGTGGTGACAATGGCTTTTACAATCATGCATATTTGACGTTCCATGGCATTCGGACATTTTATGATGATTTTCAAACATAAGGGGCCTCCTAAAGCAAGATAATGCCATCTTATGATTAAGATTGATAGTTGTTTGGGCCTTTAGCCTATATGTATAGAGACTAATTATAGAAAGCCTGCCACAAATACTGATGAGAATGTTGTACAGAAAGAAAATGCACTCCCCCTACTGTTATAGATAACAGTAGGGGGAGTGCTGAAGATACTAGTTTACTGCTTATTCTGCAGTAAGACGAATTTGCTGTTTTTGTAATACTTTAATAGTAAAGTTGAGGGACATTTTTTCTAGCATATTGTAGAAATATCCTTCACCCACAGGACCTTCGGATACACGGTCTGTAGATTCATCCCACTCCAGGATGCTGCTTGAAAGCAGTTCACAATAAGGAAGCTGATTATAGTATTGATTGCTGTATTGATGAAACTGGGAAATATCATTGGATAAATATTGATCCTTTTCTGGATAGCCTGTCCCTAAATTTTGGGCTCTAAAGAAATCAAATTCCTGACGGTTATTCGTTCTTGGGAGTTGGACCGGAGATTCCAGGGTAATCGTAGTCATGCATTTGAAAGGGACACGGACCGTTAAAGATTTAATGTCAGAAGATATACAGGATCCGTCGAATCCAGATCCTCCACTAGGTGTTGCATATTGAATGTTTTTGCGCACATACCCTGATAATAGTAGAGGAAATTGTGCACCATCTTCACTGAAGTCGCCATCGCTTGTTGGAATCGTCATTAAACGGCATTGTACAATTTCGACTTTCTTTTTTACATCTTTGATTTCCATTACAGGCTCTGGAAATTTAATGTGTGCTTCAAGGTTACTTGATACACGATATACTCCTAAATCTACTGGAACATGGACAATTCTTTCACCTGCCGGGGTTAGAATGGGACCTACTGTTGTGTTGTCGCAGTGATCGAGTGAAGCAGACTTATCTACGTTCACACAATTTTTACTCTTATTATAATCACTCATATTTTTTCCTCCTATTTAATAAACAATATTTAAACTACACTTTATAATATGCGGATAGAATCTATTAAGAGTGGATATATGAATCAGTATAAGAGTGGAAATTTACTAGGGAAAATCATTTTAGTAGAAACAACCCTTTTCCATTTTCCGTTACTGCCCTGAAAAATTTATGACTGGGTACGTGCACAGATGTTTTCTCTCCCGGCATAAGCTTTAGGGAAGGAGGAGGATGGAATGGATAGGCATAATTATGCAGCTGTGGACTTGGGAAACAGCTTTTATAAAGCCATTGTATCAACTCAAGGTGAAGTGAGAGAGTATTCCATGCCGAATGCAATTGCGTTATTTGATGAAGAATTTTATGAGAAACCTTACGACGACGAGGATGTTTTACTACAAGACAATTTGATTGTGGAAGTGAACAGTTCAGCGCTTCATGAAAAAAGGGATCCATATTATATCGGTAAAGCAGCAGCCAGACAGCGAAATGTGAGTTTAACGTCCTTTAATAATCAGAAGGTAGATGAAGACCGTACTTACACCCTTTTATTTGGCATGTTGGCCAATCATGCCGTAAAGAACAGCCGATCTGAGACAGATTTATCTTTTGAGATCGATCAATTGGCGGTCTCTCTGCCGACCACTCAGTATAAAGAGCGGAAAGATACGTTGAAAAGCCGTCTCATCGGGACCCATACAGTTTATCTGCACAAGGTTCCTGGAATGGCTTCCCCTAAAGAAATCATTGTAAGACTTCATATTAAAGATGTCATTATTGGGGCTGAAGGAGCCTGTGCCTACCTGGCATTGACACGGGATGAAGAGACATTGGGAGTGAAAGATGAAGCTCTTTTACAGGACTCTGCAAAAGGAATCCTAATCGGTGACCTGGGTGGAGATTCAGTGGATTTTGTAGGAATCAAAAACAATAAGCCAGTGGCTTCCATCGAGGGCGAGCCTTTCGGGATCAATCAGTTTTTAGATCATATCATTCAGAAAGTCAGTAAGTATGAGCTATACAAGTTCGATTCAAGATCTGAACTAGAGGAGAAGCTGGTGGCAGGTCAATCCGAGTGGTATGTAGAACCATTCGCCGGGGTGAAAAAGGATATAAGTAAATATATCATTCCGCAGTTGAAATCATTGGCCATTAAATACCTGGAACATTTCGACCGGGTAAGGAACAGCTCAAATGAAATTAAGGGTGCGGTCAAATACATTGCAGTTGGCGGTGCCGCAAAAATAGCCGAATCCCATATCAGAGAAGCGGCCGTGAAATGGGCAGAAAGAGGACGCCCCATTGAATTATTTTTTCCGCAAAATATGGAAAGATTAAATGTATCAGGTTTGATGATCCTTGCAAAGTTGAATCAATTGAAAAATAATCCTGTGCATATGGAATATACAAAAAGCTAAAGGGTGATGAGTATGTCTAAAAAATATGCAGATTACTTTCAGGATACGATTCTAACGATCCACGATAGCTTCGTGAATGTTAAAACCGGGGAAACGAAAGCCATCACTTCTAAGATTGTAGAGCAAGTCGCCTATCATGCGAAAAATAATACATTGAATCATCTTGTTTTTTCTGCACTGCATGATTACCTGCATCACCCTAAACCTGTTCAAGTGAATAGACAATCCGAACATGTCATTTTAGAAGAACTAGTGGAATTAAAGAGATTGCTGCTTCAACATGGAAATGATTCCTCCAAGATCTTGAACGAATACACCATCAAGAGTCCACAAGAGCAAAATCAAGCTTCTGTTGGAATGAAAGAAATTGACGATTTACTTGAAGCTTTTGGAGGATGAAAAAGGTGAACGATTCTCGTTCACCTTTTTTCATTCGGGATGTATTTATAAATGAACGGCAGGCAGGCAGGTAATAGCACAGAAACAAGACAAGTCAACAGTTATACAAATTCCGGTTCCCATCAATTCATCCACACTTTTATGTTCGATCTGTTTACAAGGTGAAGAGAGGGCGCATTTACTATCATGATGATGGGAATCGCCCTTATGGTGGTCGGATTTAAAGGTTAATAATTCAAGGGTCGCACATCTATGATCAAGGTCAATTAACTTAAAGACGTAGGTCTCGATGCACTTGAAGGTTTTTTTCTTTTTTGAGTGACAATGATAGGTAGTGACACCAGTGCCCTTAAATGGCTCGCATCCACAATATAAAATAAAAGGGATGGTATTCTTTTTGTGTTTCTTTTTTTCACAGAGTAAATCCTCTATGGACTTTTTACATGAAGTCTCACAACCATGGTCTTTTTTTGCTTTTTTCTGAGCTTCAAGGATTGCTTCTAAAACGTCTTCGACACAATGATCATAATGCCTGGAACGAGAGTCATGGCATTTGTGCTTTTGGTAATCTTCATGGAAATAGGTGTCCTGAGCATTTGATTTCTGACTATAACTCATTATTTAACACTCCTTTACAATTTACTACTAATTATCATACGTTCATAAGGGAGTATTCGATTGAGCCTCTAGCCTAAAATGATAAAAATAGATTTAAGGGACATAATTGCTAGTTGGTCAGTGTTTAAGGATTGTGTCGATAGAGGAATGTGTCTCCCGGTGTGGCCGAAAGGAGGATACATATGTGATGACACGATCATAGTACAGTAGATTTACTAGCTAAAATAGGAATGAAACATTTTTCAACACTTAAGCGACTCTATTGTATGTAGGGTTGAAAACCTTTATACTATAGTAATGTGCAACAATGTATATCCTGTTAATTAAGACCGGCTTTATATATAGAAGAAAACGGTTTGGTTATAGAGGTAGAAAGGGGATTATTCATGAACGAAGAACAGCGAAAACATGGACAACAATCGAACTCTGGATCTCCAGCGGACCAAAAATCCGAAAAGGATTTCAGCAAGTACTTTGAAAGTGTCTATATCCCGCCGTCGTTAAAAGATGCCAAGAAGCGTGGGAAAGAAGAAATCCAATACCATAATGACTTTACAATTGATGATCAATATAGAGGACTCGGGGAAGGAAAGAAATTCTATATCCGTACCTATGGCTGTCAAATGAATGAGCATGATACAGAAGTGATGGCAGGGATCTTCATGGCACTAGGCTTTGAAGCGACGAATTCGACAGATGATGCGGATGTCATCCTATTGAATACATGTGCGATCCGTGAAAATGCTGAGAATAAGGTGTTCGGAGAATTAGGGCATCTAAAACATTTAAAAAGGGAAAAGCCTGATCTATTAATTGGAGTATGCGGATGTATGTCCCAGGAAGAATCGGTTGTCAACAAAATCCTGAAAACCTATCAACAGGTGGACATGATCTTTGGTACGCATAATATTCATCGTCTTCCTCAAATATTATCTGATGCTTATATGTCCAAGGCGATGGTCGTTGAGGTGTGGTCGAAAGAAGGGGACGTCATTGAGAACCTTCCGAAGGTCCGCCGAGGCAATATCAAGGCATGGGTCAATATCATGTACGGATGTGACAAGTTCTGTACATACTGTATCGTGCCGTATACGCGGGGGAAAGAAAGAAGCCGCCGTCCTGAAGAAATCATTCAGGAAGTCCGCCATCTGGCCGCACAGGGATATCAGGAAATCACTCTCCTTGGTCAAAACGTCAACGCATACGGTAAGGATATTGAAGAACTTCAGTATGGGTTGGGAGACTTAATGGATGATCTTCGTAAGGTGGATATTCCACGTATCCGGTTCACAACCAGTCATCCAAGGGATTTTGATGATCATTTAATAGAAGTGCTTGCCAAGAAAGGAAATCTGGTCGAGCACATTCATTTACCTGTTCAATCAGGTTCGACAGATGTTCTGAAAATCATGGCACGTAAGTATACCAGGGAACAATTCCTGGAATTAGTGGGTAAAATTAAAAAAGCCATGCCGGACGTGGCGCTTACGACAGATATTATCGTTGGTTACCCAAATGAAACCAATGAACAATTTGAAGAAACCCTTTCTTTATATAAGGAAGTTGGCTTTGAATCGGCATACACTTACATCTACTCTCCACGGGAAGGTACCCCTGCAGCGAAGATGAATGACAACGTGCCGATGGAAGTGAAGAAAGAACGTCTTCAACGGTTGAATGCAGTTGTGAAAGAAAATTCTGCAGAAGCGATGAAGAAATATACGGGTCAAATCGTTGAGGTGCTTGTGGATGGGGAGAGTAAGAAGAATCCGGACATTCTGGCAGGTTACACAAGACGCAGTAAGCTCGTAAACTTCAAGGCTCCTAAAACAGCCATTGGGAAAATAGTGAAAGTAAAGATCACAGATGCCAAGTCCTGGTCATTGGATGGGGAAATGGTAGGAGAAGGCCAAATCGGAACAGAATTCCAGGAAGCGGTAGAGGTGAAATAATATGGCAAAGTATACAAAAGACGATATTATGAAGCGTGCAGAGGAACTTGCAACAATGATTGCTGAAACGGAAGAAGTGGATTTCTTTAAGCGGGCGGAAGCACAGATCCACGAAAATCAAAAAGTCCGTGAAATGATCGCAAGTATCAAGAGTTTACAAAAACAAGCCGTTAACTTCCAACACTATGGGAAGATTGAAGCCCTGAAAATGGTAGAGGCGAAAATTGAAAACCTTGAAAAGGAAATCGATGAGATTCCGGTTGTTCAACAATTTAAGGAATCTCAAACGGATGTGAATGATTTATTGCAAATCGTTGCTTCGGTAATTTCAAATAATGTGACAGATCATATCATCGAGACGACCGGGGGAGACTTACTCCGCGGGGAAACAGGGTCACACGTGAAAAACTCAGCGCCAGGCAGCTGTTCCTGAGGCTGGGAATATGTCATAGGCTTCACGAATAATTCAGTTCATAACGATCTATACAGAAAGGGATATCCCTTTCCTGTATAGATCGTTTTTTTGTTTGTTTTTTCACCGTTACCGTGCAATGCATTCCGGAACATTCAATTGGGATTCGCATACAATACATTATCTAAGCAACAATCCCATTATGTAATAAAAATTTACTCGCACAAACACCTAGATAGTCGCATAAGATGAATTGAAAATGAATGAGGAGGTTCGCTCGAATGGCAGAATATAGAGAGATTATCACTAAAGCGGTCGTAGCGAAGGGACGTAAATTCACACAGTCTCATCATACGATTTGCCCACCGCATAATCCATCGAGCATTTTAGGCTGCTGGATCATTAACCATCAGTATGAAGCACACAAAGTCGGCAAGAAGGTCGAAGTTCACGGTTTTTACGAAATCAACGTATGGTACTCCCACAGTGACAACACGAAGACATCCGTTGTAACCGAGAGAGTAGAATATACAGATTGCATTAAATTAAAATACCGTGATCCCGACTGCTTAGATGACATTGAAGTATGTGCCAGAGTACTGCAACAGCCAAATTGCTGCGAAGCGGTCATTTCACCGAACGGTAACAAGATCATCGTTCACGTCGAACGTGAATTCCTGGTGGAAGTTATCGGAGAAACGAAAGTATGTGTCCTAGTGAATCCTGAAGGTTGTGACGATGAGGACTGGGATTGCGACTTGGATGATGAAGAATTTGAAGAGTTAGATCCAGACTTCTTAGAAGGCGACGAAGAATAATATTTACTAGGAAGACGGCCTCTTCCTAGTTTTTTTTTACGATTGACAGGCGAGGGGCATGGAGATAGAAACAGCGGGCATCTGTCCAGATGCTCTTTTTTTATGTGTTGAACCAATCACTAAGACCCGGTGATTGGTTTTTTCCTTAGCGTGAATCAACATACTCCACCCCTTTTATTGTATGTTAAAATAGAAGGGAAATAAAACATACATTCGGTAATGAAAGGATTTTTTACATGAAAAAAATTTTGGTCCTGGCAGAAAAACCTTCTGTCGGTAGAGATATTGCCCGAGTACTTCAGTGTACGAAAGATGGAAATGGATATTTGGAGGGAAACGATTATGTCGTCACATGGGCACTTGGACATCTGGTGACACTGGCCGAGCCTGAAAGCTATGATGGACGGTATAAATCATGGAAGCTTGAAGATCTCCCAATGCTCCCATCCTCCCTTAATCTTGTTGTGATCAAGAAAACGGGAAAACAATTCAGCACGGTCAAAACGCAAATGAACCGCCCTGATGTAAAAGAGATCGTCATTGCCACCGATGCTGGTCGTGAAGGAGAGCTTGTCGCCCGTTGGATCATCGAAAAAGCCCGGGTGAATAAGCCATTAAAGCGGTTATGGATTTCATCTGTCACCGACAAAGCCATCAAGGATGGATTCAATAGACTCAAAGACGCGAAAAGCTACGAAAATTTATATGCTGCTGCCGAGGCACGGTCCGCTGCTGATTGGTATGTTGGAATGAATGCAACAAGAGCGCTGACCACCAAGCACAATGCCCAATTGTCTTGCGGACGTGTACAAACACCGACGATAAGTATCATTGCCCAGCGTGAAGAAGAAATAAAGAATTTCACCCCACAATCCTTTTACGGTATACAAGCTGTCACGGATAAAGGGACCTTTGTGTGGTCCAACAGGAAAACCAATGATACGAGAACGTTTAACAAAGAAGAAATCACTTCAATCATGGAGTCATTAAAAGACAGGAAGGAAATCGTCATTCAGTCAGTGAAGAAAACATTGAAGAAAAATGTCGCACCTCCCCTTTATGATTTGACTGAATTACAAAGAGATGCCCATAAAATCTTTGGATTTTCTGCTAAAGAAACGCTTTCTATCATGCAGAAATTGTATGAGCAGCATAAATTAGTGACGTACCCGAGAACAGATAGTAAACATTTATCAAGTGATATGGTTTCAACCCTTAAGGACAGATTGAAAGCGGTGAACGTTCAACCTTACCGAAAGTTGGCCCACGGGGCGTTACAGGGCTCAATGCAATTGTCAAAAGCATATGTAGATGATCAAAAGGTGACAGATCATCATGCGATTATCCCGACGGAGGAAACGCCTTTTCTTCAGAAGCTGCAGGACAGGGAAAGAAAAATATATGATTTGATTGTCAAGCGTTTCTTAGCCGTATTCCTTCCTCCCTTTCAGTACGAACAAACGACTGTAGAAGCCACAATCGGGTCAGAAACGTTTCAAACAAAAGGGAAGCGGATTGTAGAGTCAGGATGGAAAGAACTCTATGATCACAACACTGAAGCAGACCAACTTCTTTCCAGAATGGAAGAAGGGGCTGCCTATCCGGTCCTCTCAATGAAAGAAACAGAGGGACAAACTAATCCTCCAGGAAGATTTAATGAGGGAACATTGTTATCTGCCATGGAGAACCCTAAGAAGTTCATGAAAGAAAGCAATAAAGACCTGCTCGCTACAATTTCTGAGGCAGGCGGGCTTGGGACTGTCGCAACAAGGGCAGATATTATTGAAAAGCTCTTCAATTCAGGGGTAATAGAGTCAAAGGGAAAAGATATTCATATAACTTCAAAAGGGAAGCAACTTTTGGAACTTGCTCCTCTTGATCTCAGGTCACCTACTTTGACAGCGGTATGGGAGCAAAAGCTTGAAAAAATCGCCAATGGATCCCTGAAGAAGCAGGAATTTCTGAAAGAAATCAAGGATTATACGAAGAAGTCCGTCAGTGAAATCAAAAATTCAACTAAAAAATTCACCCATGATAACCTGACAGGAACAAAATGCCCGGACTGTGGGAATTTAATGTTAGAGATTAAAAATAAGCATGGAAAGAAACTGGTATGCCAAGACAGGGAATGTGGTCACCGGAAAAATATCAGCAAGAAAACGAATGCCCGGTGTCCGAATTGCCATAAACGCCTGGACTTAAGAGGAGAAGGGGAAGGGCAGACATTCACCTGTGTATGTGGACATAGAGAAAAATTATCGACATTCAATGATAGAAGAAAAAAAGAAAAGAATAGTAAAGCGACAAAAAGGGATGTCAATAAATATCTAAATACACAACAGAAGGAAGAGCCTGTCAATACAGCATTAGCTGATGCCTTGGCTAAATTAAAATTGGATCAGTAGCCGTTCCTGGGGATGAGTGCCTATTTTGGCAATCATCCCTATCTTTTATCAAAATAAATTGGTAGAATATTTGTAATTATGAAAAAATGAGGTGAAGTCAATGACATCCTTTACAATTGAAGAGTTTTTTGAGGCAATCGAAACGGGAGATAAAGCGGTAGTGGAACAAACGTTAAGAAATGATACGAATCTTTGTAATGCAGAAAATGAACAAGGCTTAACCGCACTCGGGGTGGCATCGCATTTTGATCAAAAGGAAATTGTGGAGCTTCTTCTGAATTTTGGTGCGGATATCAATTCCGTTTCCAATTCAAAGGTATCCTACATTCCATCCAACACAGCATTACATGCAGGAATTGCCGGGAAAGCGTCAAAGGAGTTAGTGGAGTTCCTGCTGAATCAGGGAGCGAATGTAAATCAGAGCGATTCATCCGGCCATACACCTTTACATATTGCTGCTTTTGATGGAAGCGCAGAGATCGTTTCTTTGCTGCTGGCTTATGGAGACGGGCGAGCCATCCAACCAGAAGATACCAAAGATACCCAATCCCCTTTGGAGATCGCTACTGAAAGAAATAATAAAGATTTCTTGAAAGCTCACGAGAAATTTACTAAATCTAAAATATAATCTCCGATGAGGCGCATTCCCAAATGGGGATGCGTCTTTCATTATATTAAAAAAATTTTTTAAGAATTGTACGCGGTTTCATTGTTGTTTAGATAGGCTTTATTTGAAACCATTGATGTTTATTTATTCTGAAAAAATAATGTTTTTAGAAAATTCTGTTGTTTTTTGTCGTTCTTCGTATTAGAATAAACGTTAATTTCAATTAGTGAAGGGAGGACATCGTGATGCTCACATTTCTTGCATCCATCTGTATTCTGGTAGTTGGTTATTTCTTATATTCAAAGGTGGTAGAAAAGATTTTCGGGATCGATGATTCAACTATCACACCTGCATATGCTAAAAAAGACGGCTTGGATTATATGCCCATGAGCTGGTGGAAGGCAAGTCTGGTACAACTCTTGAACATTGCGGGATTGGGTCCGATCTTCGGTGCGATACTGGGTGCTTTATATGGTCCTGTGGCATTTCTGTGGATTGTGATAGGGACATTGTTCGCTGGAGCCGTACATGATTATTTTTCCGGAATGCTCTCTCTCAGACATAATGGGGCACAGTTCCCGACAATTGTAGGGAAATATTTAGGGAAACCCGTTCAGTCTGTCATGAACATTTTATCCATCGTGTTAATGATCCTGGTAGCGGCTGCCTTTACATCGGGGCCGGCGCAACTTATGGCAGAGGTGACGCCGCTTAATTTTATGACCTCTCTGGTTATTATCTTTACATATTTTCTGATTGCAACTGTTTTACCAATCAATAAAATCATCGGTAGAATTTATCCGATTTTCGGAGCGATACTTATATTTATGGCGGTAGCAATTGGAATCGGATTATTCTTCTTTGAACATCCGGTCCCGAATTTAACATTTGAAAACATGCATCCAGGCGAACTGCCTTTATGGCCGCTCTTAATGGTCACGGTGTCATGCGGAGCCATTTCCGGCTTCCATTCCACTCAAAGTCCCATCTTGGCAAGGACCCTAAAACGGGAAAGTGAAGGTCGGAAAGTATTTTATGGGGCGATGGTAGCTGAAGGGATTATCGCGTTGATCTGGGCGGCTGCAGGTATGGCATTCTTTAATGGAACAGCCGGCCTGCAAGAAGCGTTGGCTTCAGGAGGACCTGCTGGAGTAGTTAATGAAATCAGTAAAACGACACTTGGGACTCTCGGCGGGATACTTGCAGTCCTTGGTGTCATCATTCTCCCAGTGACGACAGGGGATACAGCCCTCAGATCTTCACGTATGATGCTCGCAGATTTACTGAGCGATTTTCGGAAGAAAGAAATGGAAGGGAAATGGCTTCCCGGATTACTCGTCATCCCGGTTGCAGTGCCTACTTTCCTGCTGACTCAAATCGATTATACCTTTCTTTGGAGGTATGTGGGATGGTCGAATCAAGTAGTTGCGACTGTCATGCTATGGACCGCTTCCATCTATTTATTGCAGAAAGCAAAATTTCACTGGATTTGCAGCCTTCCCGCACTGTTTATGACAGGAGTGGTAAGTTCGTATATTTTCTATGCACCAGAAGGGTTCGGTCTATCCTATTCAGTTTCGATGGTTCTTGGAGCAATGATTTGGTTAGCCGTATTGATCTGGTTTATTGTACAAGTATTAAAGTACAGACCGGAAAGACAGCAGTCACTGGAAATGAAATCAGTCAATTCATAGTGTTAATCGAGGGAACAGCCTTTTCATTTGAAGAGGCTGTTTTTTTGTGCGTGTGCATTCTTTTTTCATAAAAGATAGGAATAAATGAAGGATTGTGAACTTTGTCGATTAAAAACTGAATTTTTATAAGATTTAGACAAATTATTCTACAAATTTCGCGAGGTACGTATGATACCGTATGAGAAACGGACAAGATGGCTAATTAAATAGATTATAATACTTAACGACAAATGGTGAAGGTAGTTCATGTTACAGAATGTATAATGCAATCTATTTTAGTACGGGTTAAAATAAAGTGAAAATACTTAAAATTCAGAATTTATTTAGACGTAAGTGAAATCCAGTAAGTGTTTACATAGGAAGCAAAAAACAATGAAAGCGCTTACTAATTTATAAAAATCTTAACGTATTGGGGGAATTGGAATGTCAGACTTAGTCACAATCGGACTCATTCAGGCATCTCATGATGTGGACGGGAATGAAACAGTGGACGTCCATAAGGAGAAAGCAATAAAAAAGCATGTGGAATTAGTGAGAGATGCAGCGAAAAAAGGTGCCCAGATCATATGCTTACAGGAGATATTCTATGGGCCGTACTTTTGCTCAGAGCAAAATCCTAAATGGTATGACTCTGCAGAAGAAATCCCGAATGGACCTACTACAAAACAATTCCAGGATCTGGCCAAAGAACTGAGTGTGGTCATCGTTCTACCAATCTACGAGCGGGAAGGAATAGCAACGTACTATAATACGGCAGCTGTCATCGACGCAGATGGATCATACCTGGGTAAATATCGAAAACAGCATATTCCCCACGTGGGGGTCGGGGAGGAAGGATACGGGTTCTGGGAGAAATATTATTTCAAACCGGGAAATCTTGGGTACCCGGTATTTGATACGGCTTATGCCAAGGTAGGAGTCTATATTTGTTATGACAGGCATTTTCCTGAAGGAGCGCGTTTATTAGGATTGAAGGGGGCCGAAATTGTCTTTAATCCGTCAGCGACCGTAGCAGGGCTTTCCGAATACTTATGGAAGCTTGAACAGCCTGCTCATGCAGTGGCAAATGGGTACTATTTGGGAGCCATCAATCGTGTGGGGTATGAAGGTCCCTGGAATATGGGGGAATTCTACGGCCAGTCCTATCTGGTCGATCCGAGAGGAACCTTTGTATCAGTTGGGAGCAGGGATCAGGATGAGGTGATCATTGGGGAAATGAATAAAAAGTTGTTAAGAGAAGTAAGGGACACATGGCAGTTTTATCGTGACCGGAGACCCGAAACCTATAACGATATGACGGCGTTACTTCCTTAACCAAGCAGGAACTGGTGTTTATTGTCATAAGGAGTGCTCCATCATTTTGATTCATTAATCGGAAATGAAGAGGGGGAAGTCAGTTTGTCCAACACACTTTCATTACTCAATCTGGAGATAAATTTTCAGGAAACCCATAAAGGGTTAACAGGCAGGGAGGCATTGGAGGAAGCAAATCGATGTTTGTATTGCTATGATGCACCATGCATTCAAGCATGTCCAACCAGTATCGATATACCATCATTTATCAAAAAGATTGCATCAGGGAATTTAAAAGGTTCTGCTAAGACAATCATGTCTGCAAATCCCGTTGGGGCGAGCTGCTCAAGGGTCTGTCCGACAGAGGAGCTATGTGAAGGAGCATGTGTACTAAATTCTTCAACCAAACCCATTATGATCGGGGATCTTCAACGGTATGCAACAGATTGGGCAAGACATAATGACACTGTGCTCTTTAAAGCGGGAGAGCCGAACGGAAAGAAAGTCGGAATCGTCGGAGGGGGACCGGCAGGGCTTTCTGCAGCAAGAGAACTCGCGCGATTTGGATATGATGTAACGATTTATGAGGCTGAAAAAGAAGCGGGGGGCTTAAATACTTATGGCATCGTTTCGTTCCGCCTTCCTCAAAGCATTTCTTATTGGGAAGTGGAACAGGTGAAGAAATTGAATGTAAAGATCCGGACAAATGTAAAAGTGGGTCAGGATATATCAGCCGAAGAAATCGCAATGAAACATGATTTTGTCATCCTGGCTGCAGGAATGTCTAGTGTCCCGGACTTAAGAATTGATGGAGAAGAGCTGACAGGTGTCCATGATGCCATTGAGTTTGTGAAAAAAACCAAAAGTGGCGTGTTGAATCACGAGTACATTGGTAAAAAAGTAGTGGTGATCGGTGCAGGAAACACAGCTATAGATGGAGCCACTTGCTCTATTCGTCTAGGAGCAGAGAATGTGAAAATCTTATACCGACGTACAAAAGAAGAAATGACAGCTTATGATTTTGAATACGAATTTGCAAAGCAGGATGGTGTCGAATTCCGTTGGTTGACAGCTCCTCAAAGAATCATCGGGAATGAAAAAGGAGAGGTTACAGGGATTGAATGTATCAAGATGGAGCTTGGCGAACAAGGGCTTGATGGAAGAAGACGACCCATTCCGGTAAACGGCTCCGAATTCATTTTGCCGGTTGACGTCGTCATTAAAGCCATAGGGCAGACCCGTCATCTTTCACTAATTGAACAATTCGGGTTGGAGCACTCTGAAGGGGTTGTGAAGGTTGACCCCGGGACTTTTCAAACGTCGAATCCTTCAATTTTTGCCTGTGGGGACATCGTATTCGGTAAAGGCATCGGGGAAGCGATGGTCGTTACGGCAGCAGAGCAAGGGAAGCAGGCAGCATACCATTTGCATGAGATATGTTCGACAGTGAAAACGAGTTAAAACTGTTTAAGAGGGGGGAATTCCATGGCGAATTTAAGCATAGATTTAGCGGGGATCAAATCACCCAATCCATTTTGGTTAGCATCTGCGCCACCAACGAACTCAGGGTATCAGGTTCAAAGGGCTTTCGAGGCTGGTTGGGGAGGTGCGGTTTGGAAGACGTTGGGTGAACCTATTATAAATGTTTCATCCCGGTTCGCAGCAGTAAGCTTTAACGGTCAGAGGGTAGCAGGTTTCAACAATATCGAACTGATTACGGATCGTCCATTGGAAGTGAATTTAAAAGAAATATATGAAACCAAGAAGAGATTCCCGAAGCACGCCATCATTGCCTCATTAATGGTGGAGCCGAAGCAGGAAAAGTGGCATGAAATCGTCAAAAAAGTTGAGGATGTAGGCGTTGATGGATTGGAACTGAATTTCGGATGTCCCCATGGGATGGCTGAAAGGGGGATGGGATCGGCCTCCGGTCAAGTACCTGAGCTGGTCGAGAAACAAACTTACTGGGCAAAGGAAGTGGCCAAGACACCGGTCATTGTAAAGCTCACACCTAATATAACAGATATTACCGTGACAGCCGAAGCAGCCGTTCGAGGCGGAGCGGATGCTGTCAGCATGATCAACACGATCAATAGTCTTGCGGGAGTGGATCTGGATTCATGGAACACCATTCCTCATGTGGCCGGTAAGGGAGCTCACGGTGGCTATTGCGGGCCTGCAGTGAAACCTATTTCCTTGAACATGGTTGCAGAATGTGCAAGGAACCCGAGGATCAATGTTCCGATTTCAGGCATGGGGGGAGTGTCAAACTGGCAGGACGCCGTTGAGTTCATGCTCATGGGTGCTTCCGGAGTTCAAGTATGCACGGCTGCCATGCACCACGGTTTCAGGATTGTCGAAGATATGCTGGATGGATTGAATAATTATTTAGATGAAAAAGGAATATCAAGCATTCAGGAGATCGTTGGAAAGTCAGTGCCTAGATTTTCCGATTGGGGTAATCTGGATCTGAATTATAGCGTAGTGGCCCAGATTAATAATGACGTGTGTATCAATTGCAATAAGTGCCATATTGCATGTGAAGATACATCTCATCAGTGCATTGATATGCTGAAGGATCCTGATGGAAACAGCTATCTAAAGGTGCGGGAGGAAGATTGTGTCGGATGTAATCTATGCTCGATTGTCTGTCCGGTTGATGGTGCCATAGACATGATTGAAGTTCCAAGTGGTCAGATGCCGATGACCTGGAACCAACGTCAAGCAGTCATGAGTAACCTGTCGGGCTCTAAAGTAAATGCAGTAAAATAACCCAGGAGGTACCGTAATGGAAAAAATCATTCAAAATGGAACGATTGTCACAGCAACCGATACGTATAAAGCAGATATCCTGATACAAGACGGAAAGATTGCAGGGATTGGAAAAGGGTTTGACCCGGGAGAGGCTGAAGTGATCGATGCAAGCGGGAAATTCATTTTTCCAGGAGGAGTCGATCCCCATACACATCTGGAAATGCCATTTGGTGGCACGGTTTCAAAGGATGACTTTGAAACCGGAACGATTGCCGCTGCATTTGGTGGGACAACGACCCTCATAGATTTCTGTTTAACGAATAAAGGAGAACCTCTTCAAAGTGCCATCGATACATGGCATGCAAAATCAAAGGATAAAGCCGTAATCGATTATAGCTTCCACCTGATGGTCGGGGAGATCAATCAAGAGGTACTCTCTCAGCTGCCTGATGTCATACAGCAGGAAGGCATCACATCGTTCAAAGTGTTTATGGCGTATAAAAATGTATTTCAGGCAGATGATGAAACCCTATTCAGAACACTGGTTGCTGCAAAGGAACTCGGAGCCCTCGTCATGGTGCACGCAGAAAATGGGGATGTCATTGAATACTTAACCGAGAAGGCATTAGAAGAAGGGAAAACGGAACCGATTTATCACGCTTTGACGAGGCCTCCTGAACTTGAAGGGGAAGCCACTGGCAGAGCGGCTAAACTAACGGGATTAGCGGATTCACAACTATATGTTGTACATGTTTCATGCTCTGAGGCCGTGGAACAGATTTCAGCGGCGAGGAGTAAAGGGTTGAATGTATGGGGTGAAACATGTCCACAGTATCTGGTCCTTGATCAAACTTATTTGGAGCGTCCCAACTTTGAAGGGGCGAAATACGTATGGTCGCCTCCACTCAGGGAAAAGTGGCATCAGAACGTTTTATGGAACGCTTTGAAAAGCGGGCAGCTTCAAACATTGGGATCTGATCAATGTTCTTTTGATTTCCAGGGACAGAAGGATCTTGGGAAAGAAGATTTCACTAAAATTCCGAATGGCGGCCCGATCATTGAGGACCGTGTATCCATATTATTCTCAGAAGGGGTTGAAAAAGGACGCATAAGCTTGAATCAGTTCGTGGATATCATGTCGACGAGAAGTGCCAAATTGTTTGGGTTGTATCCTCGGAAAGGAACCGTTGCCGTTGGATCGGATGCAGATATCGTCATCTTTGATCCGGAGGCAGAAAGAGTCATCTCTGCTGCGACCCATCATATGGCAGCAGATTATAACCCGTTTGAAGGCATGAAGATCAAAGGCGAACCGGTGTCTGTATTATCCAGGGGTGAATATGTCATCAAAGATAAAAAGTTTGTAGGAAAACAGGGTACCGGCAAGTATATTAAGAGAGCGAAATACGGTAACCTGCTGGAAAATGAAGAGAGTGCAGCACTTCAATCCTCTAAGAGCTGATAACCTTTATTGTAAAACATCCATCTTAATCTTAGAACGACTCCTCGCGAGCCGGATGCAGGGACTGCGCCCACTCGCCTCTCTTGTGAGAAGATTGGTAAAGCTATTCGAAGCAAACAAAATGGGGTGTTCATGTTGAAAAGAAGTTACTTAAAGTCTCCTGATTTATTACCGATCAAAGAAAGTGAAAGGAAAGTTACAAAGCTTGGTTATTCCTTTATGTGGGTGGGGATGGTCGTCGTACTTGCAACATTCGCAATCGGTGGAGCCGGTGTCGTATCATTACCACTACCACTCGTTGTTTTAGCCACAATCATAGGTTCCCTTGCGATTGGATTATTTATTACCTTAACAGGCGATATCGGGATCGAACATGGTTTATCCTTCCCTGTATACATGAGAGCACCCTTCGGAACAATCGGGACGCATATTCCATCCGTGGTTCGTGGCCTGGCTGCTTCCATGTGGTTCGGAATCAACACATACTTCGGTGCCACAGCGATGAACGGAATTCTAAATATATTATCAGGTTTTGATAATTGGTTTGTGTGTTTCCTGATTTTTGCTGTTCTTCAATTGGTGAATACGGCACTTGGGATTAAAGCTGTAGAACGTTTTGCGGACCTTGCCGCCCCAGTCATCATCCTCATCTCAGTCTGGATGTATTCGTCATTATCAAACTCCGCAGCCTCACAGGGTAGGGATATTTGGAGCTGGGTTGAAAGTCCGGTGACGGGGGCAGCAACGTTTACCGCTTTCCTTGTAGTGATTTTTAGTAATATGGGATTTTGGGCAACACTTTCAGCAGATATTCCTTCCATTTCGCGCTTCATGAAGGCTCCAAGCAATGAAAGGAATTGGTTCAAGAGAAATCGGAGTGCACTCATTGGCAATCTAGTAGCCCTACCGATTACTCAAGCATTTATGGTATTAATCGGCGGTATTTCGTATATAGCCGTACTGAATTATGATCCTGTAGTCGCCTTGCAGGAGGCAGCAAGTGGATTTGTTTTAGGAGTCCTCCTCCTGATGATCGTCCTGGCACAGTGGTCTACGAATATTGCAGCCAATATAGTACCTGCAGCCACCATTTTTTCAAATGTTGGGGGACCCAAGTTTCCTTTTTGGGCTGGTGTGTTAACAGCCGGAGTCGTGGGGACGATTGTTCAGCCCTGGAACCTTTTCGATATCATCATTCCTGTTCTGCTATTTGTGGGGGGAATTTTATCCTCAATCGTAGGAATATTGATATCAGATTACTATTTTATAAGAAAACGCCGGGTCAATGTGCCCGCCTTATATGAAGACAGGGGACAATTCAGGTATATGAAAGGAATCAATCTTGCAGGCTTCATATCATGGATCCTCGGAGCAGTCGCTTCATATTTCGTTCCTAACTTTTCGTTTTTGGTTGGATTTGGTATAGGTGCCCTCTGCTATTACGTATTGGCTAAATATTGGTGGTTCAAAAAGTATGAGCAGGCCGAGCTTTCCGATCCCAGTGATGAGAAATATCTGGGAATGTCGGTAGGCCGTGATTGGATCATTGAAGATGCAGAAGAAAACGTTATCGAAAAATCCCCGACGGGCACGAGTTTTTCTTAAATAGGCTACAGAGGTTCCAAATAGGATAATGAAAGGGTGTCGAAATGTCCGATTATCAAGAGTTCTTAAGCGAAAGAGATAAGATTGATTTTCTCCTGCAAAAGGGCTTCAAAATAGAAAAGGTCACCGAAAATCTCAGTGGGGCTTTTGTAGTTTTTAAACATACTGAAAATAAAAGAAGCGCCACTTTGCATGTGAAAACGGCGAATGCACGAAAGTATTTTTCAAATCTTTTATTTCATACACATCATTGAAAGGGGGGCTAATCGGCATGGGTGATCTTCTCGCAGACAAAGTTTTGACGCTGTGCCCTGAAAGTATGCAAACGACAGATGAGTTAATACATTGGGTATTAACCGTCTTGTCATCGGATCACTTGACTGAAGAGCAATTAGTGAAGTGGTGGGGTGAGGAGATACAGTTTGCAATCCCCCATACTGAAGAAGAGTGAAGGATTGGTTCTGCCAATCCTTTTTCTCCACGCCAAATTGAAGGAGAGAAGGATGAAAAGTCATTTTTATTTTTCAGTGAAAGATATCCTGGAAAGAAAGTACTTTGAACATGCTAAGGTGATGGCTGGACACAGAGGTCTCTCAAGACAAGTAAAATGGGTCCACATTGTCGAAGTCACTTCCATAAAAAATCTTCTTAACGGGAACGAATTGATCCTATCGACTGGTCTTGCCCTGAAGGAGGAAGACAGTTTCCTCTCACTCATTCATCAGTTGGGAGCTTGTGAAGCAGCGGCCCTTTGTATCGAACTTGATACAAACATCTCTACCATACCAGCAGCTGTCCTGGAGTGGGCGGATGAATCTGATTTCCCCATCATTGTTTTTGAAAAAGAAGTTCCATTTGTCAGTATCACGCAGGATATACACGCCGTAATAATCAATCAGCAATATGAGATGATCAAGAAACTTGATTTCTACGCTCAGAACCTGAATAAATTGCTGCTGTCAGTCAAACACTGCAGGGATATTCTACAAATGTTACATACTGAATTGGATGTACCGGTACTTTTTCAGTTGAAAGAACAAGATGTAAAAGTTCATCCCTTAATGTGTTCGTCTGAAGAAGAGCTTTTCCTACAAAACTACTATAAGCACAAAGATAGTAAGGATCATCATGTTGCTTCGACGAAAGTAATCCTTTTTGATCAGGAGTATGCAGAGCTGTGCATCTGCCGGTACAATCATCCGTTTAGTGAATATGAGCTCTTAATACTTGACCGGACGTCCACTGCCCTTGCTCAATATTTGATGAGGGAACTATATTTTGATGAACAAAAACGCTTGGAAGAATCAAAGTGGATTATGTCGTGGTTAAAAGGAGATCAATCATACGAAAGACTTGCCACTTTCATGGAGAATCTAAACGTATCGATCCATGGGGGTGTCGTATGTATTTGCAAGACGAATACACTGGCTGAGAAAGAAATGCTTGATTTAACCTTTTTTAACCTTGTAACAAAAAGTATATTTGAGCAATATGGTTTCAAAGTGGTGCCAGAAAGGATAGATCATGATTTAATCTTCATTCTCCTAGATACCAGGAGAACCGGTGACTGGAAGGCCAGATTGATCAAAGCATATGAAAAGATATTAAAATCAGGATTTTTTGGAAAGTCGTCGCATGCAGTATTTGCCACCGGTAAATATCAACTCGAGATGATGGAAATTCATAGAAGCTATGAAACTGCGAAAGACACCCTTACATTTCGTGCGAAAGTCGATGTAGGAGATCATTATTATTTCTTTGATGACCTTCATTTATTCAGATTGATTTCAATCGTCAATGAGAATGTGAACATGTCGGAAATGATAGAAGAGTTTCTTTCCCCATTAATTGATTATGACCGGGAGCATGATGGGAATTTAATGAAGACACTTAAAGTTTTCCTGTCATGTCAGGGATCAAAGCAAGAAACCTCTAAAAGGTTATATATTGTGAGACAAACACTCTATCATCGACTGAAGAAAATAGAAGATTTGCTTGGTGAAGATTTCATGAGATCGGATAAACGAGTGGCAATCGAATTTCTATTGGCGGCTCATGATTATTTGCAACCTCTAAGCTTATTGAAGAAGACTAAGATACAATAAATCAAAGCTTTCAGCTATAGTGTCCAGCGGGATCCCTTGGTTATGTTACACAATGTCTAATGAATGACCAGACGTTTTCTTTCATAATGAAAGTATCCAGTATACAGAAAGTTCTGAATTTCTTTGGGGATATCTTATCGAAAAAAGTAACAAGGAGGAACTGAATATGACTGTAATAAAAAAAGATGTGGCAGTATTGAAAAATTATATTGGTGGTAAGTGGGTGGACTCCCTCAGCTCACAAACATTGGAAGTCTTGAATCCTGCCACGAATGAAGAGATTGCAAGGGTGCCGATATCTACTAAAGAAGATGTAGCGATGGCTGTGAAAGCTGCGAAGATTGCCTCAGGAACCTGGAAAAAGACCCCGGTGCCAAAACGTGCCCGAATCCTGTATAAATATCATTCATTGCTTTCAGACAATCACGATGATCTGGCCAGACTGGTTGTGCAGGAAAATGGAAAGTCATTCAAAGAAGCGTATGGGGAAGTTCAGCGTGGATTAGAATGTGTGGAATTTGCTTGCGGAGCACCCACACTCATGATGGGAGAGACCCTCAGTGGGATTGCGGAAGATATCGACTCTGAAATGTTTCGCTATCCACTCGGTGTTGTGGGGGGGATTACTCCATTTAACTTCCCTATGATGGTCCCGTTATGGATGTTCCCCCTTGCCATCGCATGTGGAAATACTTTCGTATTGAAGCCATCTGAAAGAACCCCGATCTTAGCCAATAGACTTGCAGAACTGTTAACAGAGGCGGGAATGCCTGACGGGGTCTTAAACGTGGTGCACGGCGCCCATGATGTGGTGAATGGCTTACTGGAGAATAAGGACATTGCGGCCATCTCATTTGTCGGCTCCCAGCCGGTTGCGAAATATGTGTATCAACAGGCCGCTTCACAAGGAAAGAGGGTTCAGGCACTATCGGGAGCAAAAAATCATCATGTCGTCATGCCTGATGCGGATTTCAATAAAGCGGCTGAACATATCATCAGTTCAGCATTTGGCAGTGCAGGGCAGAGATGCATGGCATGCAGTGCAGTTGTGGTGGTTGGGGACAATGAAGAGTTTGTGAAGGCTTTAAGTAAAAAAGCAGACGAACTATGTATAGGGAACGGGATGGATGAGGAAGTACTGCTAACTCCGGTCATTCGGAAGGAAAATCGGGAGAAGACTCTCGGTTATATTGAAAAAGGCTTACAAGAAGGAGCGTCACTCATTAGGGACGGCCGGAAAGAGATGGAAGACTTCAAGGAAGGGAACTTCTTGGGGGCGACGATCTTTGACCATGTGACACCAGAAATGACGATTGCGAAAGAAGAAATGTTTGCACCTATCCTCAGTCTTTTAAGAGCAGAAGATCTGGACCAGGGACTGGATTACATCCGCCAGTCAAGATACGGTAATGGTGCAACGATCTATACGAAAGACGCCGGCGCCGTACGACAGTTCAGGGAGGAAGCAGACGCAGGGATGTTGGGAATTAATGTGGGGGTTCCTGCGACAATGGCATTCTTCCCATTTTCAGGGTGGAAGGATTCTTTCTATGGAGATATGCATGTAAATGGTAAAGACGGAGTAAATTTCTATACTAGGAAGAAAATGATCACTTCTCGATTTGATTTTTAATCAGGGTTAGGAGGAATCTTCATGGTAAAAGCAGGTCACTCTCAGGATGTATGGTTAAAG
Source organism: Rossellomorea sp. QJM3NY_18 (assembly GCF_056173145.1). Classification (NCBI taxonomy): domain Bacteria; kingdom Bacillati; phylum Bacillota; class Bacilli; order Caryophanales; family Bacillaceae; genus Rossellomorea; species Rossellomorea sp. QJM3NY_18. The sequence continues at coordinate 1,949,416 of NZ_CM149659.1, forward strand.
CAGGATGAGAAACTCATTTGGCACTCCATGAAACCATATAATCCCGAGGGAACGATGGTTGTGACAGAATCTCACGGATCGTGGATAACTGATCAGGATGGACAGAAGTATCTTGATGGTATGGCAGGATTATGGTGTGTAAACGTTGGGTATGGACGACAGGAGTTAGCAGAGGCAGCTTACGAGCAGCTCAAGAAAATGGCTTACTTTCCTCTTACCCAAAGTCATAAGCCAGCCATTGAACTTGCAGAGAAGTTAAATCAATTACTTGGTGATGACTATGTGATTTTCTTCTCTAACAGTGGATCTGAAGCCAATGAAACGGCCTTTAAGATCGCCCGGCAGTATCATCAACAAAACGATGAGCACGGAAGATATAAAATTTTCTCCCGGTATAGAGGGTATCACGGCAATACTATGGGGGCATTGGCTGCTACAGGTCAGGCTCAGCGAAAATTTAAGTATGAACCATTGGCTCCCGGGTTTCACCATATTGCTCCTCCGGACGCATACCGAGATGAAGTGACAGGGGGGAATCCCCATGACCTTCCGGGAGTGAAGGCAATTGATCAGGCCATGACATGGGAACTAAGTGAAACAGTCGCTGCCCTGATCATGGAACCAATTATTACTGGCGGAGGAATCCTCATGCCGCAGGATGACTATATGAAGGCGGCCAAAGAAGTGTGTGTGAAGCATGGTGCTCTCTTAATAGTAGATGAAGTGATTTGTGGTTTTGGGCGGACCGGAAAAGCATTCGGCTTTATGAATTATGACGTGAAGCCTGATATCATCACAATGGCCAAGGGTATCACCAGTGCTTATCTCCCGTTATCCGCCACTGCTGTGAAACGTGAGATCTATGAAGCTTTTAAGGGATCTGAAGACTATGATTATTTCCGTCATATCAACACATTCGGAGGGAATCCTGCAGCCTGTGCGCTTGCTTTAAAGAACATTGAAATCATGGAAAATGAGAGACTCTTTGAACGGTCAAAAGACCTGGGTGAAAAAACGTTAAACTCCTTGAAAAATCACCTTCAGGACCACCCCTATGTAGGGGATGTCAGAGGAAAGGGATTATTGATCGGAATTGAGATGGTGAATCATAAGGATACCAAGGAGCCATTGGAACTGGATAAAGTTAACGCAGTCATAGGATATTGTAAACAGAATGGAGTCATCATCGGTAAAAATGGTGCAACTGTGGCAGGATTCAATAATGTCCTGACAATATCGCCTCCGTTAAACATCGAAGAAGAAGATCTGGAACGACTGGTATCGACTGTCATTGAAGGGATTCAACATCTTAAATAATCAGGTTAAAGGCATCTGCTTGTGTGCAGATGCCTTTAATTTTGTATGGAATGATCGACTTGTTTTTCCTGCGGTAATTCCTCCGAGGCACTGGGGACCTTTCTTTTTTTGACATTGATTAGATCTGATGAATGGACGGTTATGCTCACTTGCCCACCTGCAATTTTTGCACGAATGAGAAGAGGCTGATTATAAGCATTTTTAAAGGTGAAATCGGGACCGTACCAGCTCACGGTTGCATCCCTGCCCTCAGGGACATATGGCACACGTTTTGAGTGATGATACCTTTCCAATATGGTTACGCCCGCTTGATCAACCGCATTATATAAGGTCGAAGAAACCTGGCAGATACCACCACCGATATCCTCTGAAAGTTCCCCTCTTACAATCACGGGAGCTTTTTTATAACCCTTTTGTTTCGTTCTTTTTCCGACCACTTCATTAAAAGAGAACACTTCCCCTGGAAACACAACCGTGTTGTTGATTTTTTTAGTTGCCAGGATAATATTCTGCGTTCGCTCTTCATTATGTTTATTAAAGTACGTAACATATTGCCCTATTTTTTGTGTTCGTATGTGAGCGAGAATTTCACTATCCACCTTTGGATATAAGGTCAACAAAGGAGGTTCGATCAATCCCGATCCCTTTGAGAATAAGAAACCCTCGACCAGATCACGAAACTTCCTTTCATGGAGCTTATATCCAGCCTCTTCGGGGACTATCCGGCCATGTTCATTAATATAGGCATTACGTGGAGGGGTGTAGACCATAGTCTGGACTTGAGAAACAAAATCCTCATAGTGTTTCTCATTCATTAACGGTTCATCCAACAATGGTACTCCCAGGTAGTGACGGTCAACTGAAATGGGTGTGTGATTTGGTGATTGGATATGTAGGTGATCTTGACTCCCCATTGCCGGAAACACTAACAGACCTATCGCAGTCAGTTTAATCAAAAGCATATGAATCCTCCCTTTCGTTGGTAGTATCCGTATAAGAGAGCTATTTCATGTTCAAATGCCACTTCCAAAAATTGAGTGAATGAACCGGCAACAAGGGTGCTAAAACTAAGGGGAAAAAACGAGGTTTCGTACATGCTTTTTATGATGAGATTCACAATCGTCCTATCAATGCTCCTTGTCTTTGGAGCAAAATCGGCCGATGCCATACCGAGTTTTCAAGTTGAGATTCTTCCATGGGAACAAGTAAAGGGAATCATTCCTAACCATTCTTATTTTACTATTATTGATGTTGATTCAGGTTTGTCTTTCAAAGTGCAGAGAAGGGCAGGAAGTAAACATGCGGATGTACAGCCAGTCACAGAAAAAGACACGAAAATAATGAAAGCCATTTACGAAGGAAAGTGGAGTTGGGATCGTCGTGCCATTTTGGTATTGGTTCATGATCAGCTCATTGCTGCCTCAATGAATGGAATGCCTCATGGTGCCGGAGCACTCCAAAATAATTTTCCAGGGCATTTCTGTGTCCATTTCTACGGAAGTACGACGCATAAGACCCCGACTCCAGACTTAGCCCATAAAGTCATGATATTGAAAGCAGGTGGTGATCTGGACAATTTCCTGTACCGTTTGGATCCATATGAAATAATCAGCGTACTTGAGATTGCCATTAACCAACAAGACGAAAGACTTCTTTCACAAATCATGACCGGAAACAATCGTAAGGCCCTTGCTTCAGTGAAACATTTCCAGATTACCCAAAGATCCATACTCCCGGTTGAGGACTTGCCTGCTCTTGTGGCAATGAACATAGAATTCAAGGTGAAATGGATCAGGTCTGATCATTCACAAGGGGAAAAGAATGTTGTTTTCTATTTACACAGGGATTCATTGGAAAATCAGTGGAAAATAGATGGTCCAACATTCATTGATGAAATTCATTAATGTACCCATCACCTAACATTAATTCCCTCCAGTGGATGAAATCTTATCCTTTATATGAGTTTTTAATGGGTGAAAGAGGGAAAAGGGTATATAAATGAATCGTGGAGGGAAAGGCCGATGTTGGAGTTTGTCATGAAATTAATTAAGGAGTTAGGAATGTGGGGGTTATTCGCTGGAAATGCCATTGAAGCGTCCTCATTGCCTTTTCCAGGAGCCCTTGTGACGCTGACTTATGGGTACGTACTGGATCCATCGTGGCTAAAGCTTTTGATATTAGCCCTCACCAGCAGTGCAATTTATACCATTTTCAGTTTCATACCATATGGGATTGGATTTAAGCTGAAGGATAAAATCAAGGAAAAAACCAGCTCCAAGAAAATTGAAAAGGGGCAGAAGTGGTTCCGAAAATGTGGTTTGTGGAGTATAGCGATTACGAGACCCCTCGGCATCGGTAATTATGTCTCATATGTTGCAGGTATCAGTAAAGTGAACAAGTGGAAATTCGGAGGTTTAACCTTCATAGGAATATTCCCGATCACCCTCACGATGTTAATTGTCGGGAAAAATGGCAATTTGAAATCCGTTCAATCCATGATGAGTCATATTCAGACCTATCTTCTCATTGGAGGGGCAGTGCTCCTGATTGGTTACCTGCTATATAAGTTCGTGTATAAACCAAAAGCAAAGTCCGCTTGTATACAGGATGAAACGAGTATCGCCAAGCAAGCTGAATAGATAAACAGAAAGTTCGCTCCTATAAATAGGAAGCGGATTTTTTTTTGAAATAGGCCAATACCATATGCGTTTCCTCAATCTACTACATGCTTCAACCATGGTCCGTATGATATAATGAATAGTCGAGAATAGCAGATTTACTTGGAAAGGTTTGAATGAAACCATGACACAATATACTCCTATGATTAAACAATACTTACAAGTAAAGGCAGAATACCAGGATGCCTTTTTATTTTTTCGTTTAGGCGATTTTTATGAAATGTTTTTTGATGATGCCGTGAGAGCTTCCCAGGAACTTGAAATAACCTTAACAAGCCGTGATGGGGGAGGAAAGGAACGAATTCCCATGTGCGGTGTACCTTATCATTCTGCTCCTAATTACATAGAGCAACTCATCGATAAAGGTTTTAAAGTAGCGATATGCGAACAGACGGAAGATCCAAAGCAAGCCAAGGGTGTCGTGAAGAGGGAAGTCGTACAGCTCATTACACCCGGTACGGTTATGGATGGGAAAGGTCTTACTGACAAAGAAAATAACTATATTGCTTCAGTAGCCGTTTTTGATGATGATACGTTTGGCCTCGCCTATAGTGATCTAACGACCGGGGAAACCAAAGTGACGGTCGTTTCAGATGGACTGCAGGCGTTAATGAATGAATTATCCACGATTGGGGCGAAAGAAGTGGTCATTCATCCTGATCTTTCTGACGAGGTTCAGGGGAGGATCAAAGAAAGAACAGATGTTACGTTATCCTATGAGCAGGACTCTAGCCCCGGGCATGAATTCACTCATCTGGTGGAAACGCTGAAGCAGGAGAAACTCATAAAAGCTTCTTCCCTCCTGTTTCATTATTTATTCCGGACACAGAAAAGGAGTTTGGATCACCTGCAAATCGTTGAGACGTATCAGCTTCACCAATTTATGAAAATGGATTATTATTCGAAGCGTAACTTGGAGCTGACAGAGACCATCCGTTCCAAAGGGAAAAAAGGGTCACTTCTTTGGCTTTTGGATGAAACGATGACAGCGATGGGTGCCCGACTCTTAAAACAGTGGATCGATCGTCCACTTATTCATAAACAAGAAATCGAAAGTCGCCAGACAGTGGTAGAGGTATTATTGGAACGCTTCTTTGAAAGGCAGGATCTGAGAGATCGTCTAAAGGAAGTGTATGACCTCGAGAGATTGGCGGGCCGTGTCGCCTTCGGGAATGTAAATGGTCGTGATTTGATACAGCTGAAAAAATCCCTGCAACAAGTACCCGTATTAAAGCAATTGATCCAATCGTTGGAGAATGATGCAACCGATGAGCTTGTCGCCAGGCTCGACCCATGTAAAGAGTTGACAGACCTTCTCGAAAAGGCATTGATCGAAAATCCCCCATTGTCCATAAAAGAAGGGAACCTGATTCAGGATGGGTATCATGAAGAACTGGATCAATATCGTGATGCAAGCAAAAATGGGAAATCGTGGATAGCTAAGCTTGAACGGGAAGAAAGGGAAAGGACTGGCATCAGGTCTCTTAAAGTAGGATTTAACCGGGTATTTGGTTACTACATCGAAATAACGAGAGCGAATCTGCAGCACCTGGAAGAAGGACGCTATGAACGGAAGCAGACTTTAACAAATGCTGAACGGTTCATCACCCCGGAATTAAAAGAGAAAGAATCCCTAATCCTCCAGGCTGATGAAAAGAGCGTGGATTTAGAATATGAATTGTTCCTTGGAATACGTGAAAGGGTAAAGGAATTCATCCCCCGCCTGCAAAAACTGGCAAAACTCGTCAGTGAACTGGACGTGCTACAGTGCTTTGCCACCGTCAGTGAGAAACGTCATTACACACGTCCATTGTTCAATGACGAGAGAAAAATCGTCTTGAAAGAGGGAAGGCATCCCGTTGTCGAAAAGGTGATGGGCGCCCAGGAGTATGTTCCGAATGATTGCTATATGGATGAGGAACGAGAAGTCTTTCTGATTACCGGTCCCAATATGTCGGGTAAAAGTACTTATATGAGACAGGTGGCGCTAACAAGCATCCTCGCCCAAATAGGGTGTTATGTGCCTGCAAGAGAGGCAAATCTTCCTGTATTCGATCAAGTATTCACCCGCATTGGAGCAGCGGATGACCTGATCTCCGGACAAAGCACATTCATGGTAGAAATGCTTGAGGCGAAGAATGCGATCATTCACGCGACTCAACAAAGCCTGATTCTGTTCGATGAAATCGGACGGGGCACATCCACTTATGACGGGATGGCACTGGCACAAGCAATCATTGAATACATCCATGAACATATCGGGGCGAAAACCCTTTTCTCCACTCACTACCATGAATTAACGGTTCTTGAGGAAGAGTTATCAAAAGTGAAAAACGTTCATGTTAGTGCGATGGAGCAAAATGGCAAACTTGTTTTTCTTCATAAAATCAAAGAGGGTGCGGCAGACAAAAGTTATGGAATACATGTTGCAGAACTCGCTGAACTTCCCCAGGCCCTCATTCAGAGAGCGAATGAAATTCTTCTTGAGCTTGAACGGAAGGAAGAAACTTCAACTTCCAATGAAGTAGCCGCTTCAAGGGAGTCGTTTGTTGAAAAGCGGGAAACAAGTGAAGAAGATTTGGCTCAGCTATCTTTTTTTGGAGCTGAAAAATCGGAAAAGAAAGAAAAGCTGAATTCTAAAGAAAAGAAATGCATAGAGGAATTGAAAAAATTGGACATTCTTGAAATGACGCCATTGGATGCTATGAATACGCTATACGGGATCCAAAAAAAGTTAAAGCAATAAGGAGGTGGAACTGTGGTGAAAATATTTCAGCTTGATGATTCCCTTTCTAATAAAATCGCAGCAGGGGAAGTGGTGGAACGACCGGCTTCTGTGGTGAAGGAACTCCTTGAAAATAGCATCGATGCAGGTGGGACCGTCATTGAAATCCATATCGAGGAAGCAGGGTTACAATCCATACGAATCATCGATAATGGAGACGGAATTGAGAAGGAAGATGTCCAAACAGCCTTTAAGCGGCATGCAACGAGTAAGATCAAAGACGAAAATGACCTATTCCGGATCCGGACGTTGGGATTCAGGGGAGAAGCCCTTCCGAGTATAGCTTCTGTTTCTCATTTCATGTTAAAAACGAGTACGGGAGAAGGGCCGGGTACGAGCATTGAGCTCCGAGGTGGAGAAGTAAATTCGATTGAAAGCACGTCGTCCAGAAAAGGAACAGATATCACAGTTTCACAGCTATTTTTCAATACACCTGCACGGTTAAAATATATGAAGACCATTCATACTGAGCTTGGAAATATAACGGATGTAGTGAACCGGATCGCCCTTGCCCATCCTTTTGTCTCGATCAAGCTTCTCCATAATGGCAAATCGCTTTTGCACACGAATGGCAATGGGGATGTCCAGCAGGTTCTTGCCGCGATTTATGGCGTCGGGATAGCGAAGAAAATGGTATCGATCGAAGTAGAGTCCCTTGATTTTAATGTAAAAGGATTCATATCCCTTCCTGAGGTCACCCGGGCATCCAGGAATTATATTTCTACGATGATCAACGGGAGATTCATAAAGAACTATGCACTGGCGAAAGCGATCGGTGAAGGATATCACACACTTCTCCCCATCGGACGACATCCCATCGTGCTCCTTAGTATCGAGATGGACCCGATCCTGGTGGATGTGAATGTGCATCCGTCGAAAATGGAGGTCCGCATCAGTAAGGAAGCAGAGCTCAATTCGTTGGTAACGGAAGGAATCAAGAGGGTGTTTAAAGGAAAGGAACTGATTCCCTCAGGATCTACCTCGCCTAAAATGGCTCAACCGAAATCTGAGCAGACCTACATGAATCTCGATCATGCGGCTAAGCGACAAGAAGTTAGATATGATAACAGAGACTCCATCCGGGAGCGGTTGCTGCCTAAAGAAGAGATGGTGAAGCTGTATGAGCCGCAACCACCTGTCATGGATACGAGTGAACCAACAAGTATCGTTTCTAATGAAGAACCTCTTCAAGGATACCCTATCGAGAAAGAAGAAACCCGGAAACAACCTATTCAAGACATTGATGATGAAAAGGAAACACCTCGGGTTCCCTCTCTTTATCTTGTCGGGCAAATGCATGGCACGTATATATTCGCCCAAAATGAACGCGGTCTTTATATCATTGATCAGCATGCAGCTCAGGAACGGATCAAGTATGAATACTATAAAGAGAAAGTAGGGGAGGTTTCGAAAGAACTTCAGGAACTCCTCGTCCCCCTTACACTTGAGTTCTCAACGGATGAGTATATTAAGATCAATGAACATCGTTCTCTCCTTGAAGAAGTAGGGGTTTTCCTCGAGGACTTCGGATACAACAGTTTCATCGTACGTGCCCACCCACAGTGGTTCCCTAAAGGGGAAGAACAGCAAACCATTGAAGACATGATTGAGCAGATCATCAATATGAACAAGGTCGATATTAAAAAGCTGAGGGAAGAAGCAGCCATCATGATGAGTTGTAAAGGATCCATCAAAGCAAATCATCATTTGAGAAATGAGGATATGCAGGCGCTGCTGGATGAATTAAGAAGAACCAGCGATCCATTCACCTGTCCCCATGGTCGACCGATTATCATTCATTATTCCACCTATGAAATGGAAAAAATGTTTAAACGGATTATGTAATGGAACGAATGGGGATGAGCCTTTTTAAGGTTCATCCCCATTCATCCATATTTGTTCTGATGTTCCTTCTTCCTTTTCAGATAGTCATCATCTTCCCTCACCAATTTCCATTTCGCTTCAAAAATGGAGGCTGATTCAGCTTTCTGTTCATCTATCTTTCGATTATTGATATCCCCATCCTTCTTATACTTCTTACCACCCGGATAATTGGCGTACCTTCTGGCCCTCGTATAGCCCATCTGAAGGAATTTCCTTGCCATATCCATTCCCACAAAATCATTTTCCTCCTTATATTGAAGAAACATGCGATAAATGGTATTTGAGGATTCTTCTGCAATATCCGGTGTTTTAAAACGCCATTCTGGAAGGATTTCGCTTTTATAGGGTTCTACAAGTAAAACACCTTGTTCCCCGCGGCCTACACGGTATTTTTCAGGGTGTTTACGAAAATCAATAGAATCAAAATCAAGATTATAATTAAAAGACATGTCCCTCACCTCCTGACTACCTTTTACCCATAATCCTCATAGGGATAAACGAAGGAAGATCCTAAAATATATTCACGATAATAACATTATGGTAACTAATTGGTCTTCATGGAATATGGTGTTTCGACCATTTATGTAAATTCCCCTTTAGGATAGCAGGATTTCTCTCTTAAAAGGCTAATAATAAAGATATGGTTATTTTTCAGAAAATTCTATATAAACACTGGGGGAAATTAGAATGAACGGAGGCATTGAGCTTCAGCATCAGAAAAAGAAGAAGCGTCTTAAAATAACGCTGTGGACCGCAGGAAGTATATTGTTCATTCTGCTCGGGCTATTAATCTTTGTGAATTATTACATTGACAGATCCCTTCCTGTTACGACAGGCACAATAACGATGAATGGTTTGTCAAAGAATGTGAAGGTCATAAGAGATAAAGATGGCGTGCCGCATATTCACGCTCAAAATGAAAAAGATCTCTATATGGCACAAGGATATGTTCAAGCCCAGGATCGTTTGTTCCAAATGGATCTAAGCAGGCGCCAGGCATCGGGAAGATTGAGTGAAGTTGTCGGAGAAAAGGCGGTGAATAGGGACAAGTTCTTCCGTACATTTGGTTTAAGGAGGGCAGCAGAGGTATCCTTTACTGCCTATCCGGATGAAGCAAAGCAGCTTCTCGAGTGGTATGCCGAGGGAGTCAATGCCTATATGGAAGAGGCGAAAGACGGGGGAAGGCTTCCTATTGAATTCACTCTATTAGGTTACAAACCTGAGAAATGGACACCGATTGATTCTTTGACCATCGGGAAATACATGGCTTTCGACTTGGGGGGGCATTGGCAGGGCCAGGCCTTCAGGTATTGGGCGTTGGAGAATCTGCCGAAGGAGAAGGCTTATGACCTGTTTCCGACCTATCCGAAAGATGCGCCTACCATTCTTTCAGATATTGGGGAGGTACAGGTTGATTTAAAGCAATCCTTCGCTTCAGCAGTCATACCGACGGAATTTAATGGAAGCAATAACTGGGTTGTCAGCGGAGATAAGACGAAAAGCGGAAAACCGTTACTGGCAGACGATCCTCATCTATCACTGGGGACACCTTCCATATGGTACCAAATGCAGCTCGAATCACCTGAAGTCAATGTAAGTGGAGTGATCTTTGCCGGAATTCCCGGGATTATCCTGGGTCATAATGAACAGATTGCATGGGGGGTCACCAATACGGGTCCCGATGTACAGGACTTGTATATTGAAAAACGTAGCGAGGAAGATCCAGATCTGTTTTTATATGATGGGAAATGGGAAAAGGCAACCATCGTACAAGAACCAATTAAAGTCAAGGATGGTGAGACCATACCTTATAAAGTCACAATTACGAGACATGGGCCGGTGATTTCGGAGTTTGCTCATCAAGGTGAGGCAGGAGAAGTGATGGCCATGAGATGGACCGCACTGGATCCGAGTCTTGAGCTCTCTGCCATCATCAATATCAATAAGGCAAAGAATTGGGGTGAATTCGAAGAAGCCCTGGAAGACTTTCATGTTCCTACCCAGAATTTCGTATTTGCCTCTAAAGATGGCACGATTGCATACAAGGCAAATGGAAAGATTCCTATCAGGAAGAAAGGGGATGGGCTACTGCCTGTCCCGGGATGGGACCCTGATTATGATTGGCAGGGGTTCATACACTTTGACGAACTTCCGAAGGTGATCAATCCTGAATCAGGCTTTGTGGCAACTGCGAATAATAAAGTAGTGGATGATGATTATCCTTACCATATCAGTCATCACTGGGCACAACCGTATCGATATATGAGAATTTCAGAATACTTAGAAGGAAAAAGTGAACTTACGATTTCTGATATGAAAGCATTGCAAATGGATCAGAAGAATTTACACGCACGTGAGTTTGTACCAATCCTTACTGAGGATTTGGAGACCGGGTCATTGACCGATGAGCAAAAAAAAGCCATTGAGATTCTAAAATCGTGGAACTATCTTGATGATAAAAACTTAGCGGCACCCCTGATTTTTCATCAGTGGATGAACGAAATATCAACGGGGCTTTTTGAAAAGGACGTACCTGATGATATGATGAAGCTCTTTGAAGGACGTCAAAGTGTTGTCGATGAACTTATTCGAAAAGCCCATACAGGAGACGAATCCCAGTGGTTTGCAGATCGGGGCGGATACAAATCATTTCTGGCCGCATCCCTTACAAATGCTCTGAATGAGCTTGAGGAAGCATATGGATCTTCTGTGAATGAATGGGAGTGGGGAATGTATCATAAAGTGTACTTTGAACATCCATTATCAAGTGCTTCGCCAATCTTAAAAAAGTTCTTGAACGAAAGAGGGCCTGTACCTGTGGGAGGAAGCAGGGTAACAGTGGAGGCTGCAAGTTATAATGAGGAAGGTATCGTGAATCACGGTGCTTCATGGAGATTCGTGATTGATACTTCCGATATGGAGAACGGCTATCATATTGTCGGCCCGGGACAGGCGGGTCATTACAAAAGTGAATGGTATCAAAATCAAATTGACGCGTGGGTAAATGGAGATTACCATAAAACCTCACTTTCAGGCTCAGAAGGAGATCAATTGATATTAATTCCGTAATAAGTCTAAACTGCTTAAAGGGAATTCCCTTTAAGCAGTTTTAATTTCCACGTTACATCAGAACGTTTTATAATGGTAAGAAACGGGTACATTCATTTCATGGCAATTTGTTTTTTGAATAAGACCGGAGTAAATGGAGATACTGACAAGATGTGATTTCAAACCTTCTATTATTATGGTACGATAATATGTAAAGAAACAGTTACATAGAAAGCAGTGAATGTATGACAAGACTGAATAAAGAGAAAGTGATTGTCCTTATTGGTCCGACAGCAGTAGGAAAAACCAGTACAAGTATAAGCCTTGCAAAACGATTTGATGGAGAAATCATTAGTGGGGACTCCATGCAGATATATAAGCGGATGGACATCGGAACTGCAAAAATCACCACGGAAGAGATGGAAGGCGTACCTCACCACTTGATTGATATAAAAGAGCCTGAAGATTCTTTTTCAGTGGCGGAGTTTCAGAATCTTGTAAGGAAGAAAATATCCGACATTCATTCACGGGGGAAGATCCCTTTGATAGTAGGTGGGACAGGTCTTTACATTCAGGCTGTCTTATACGATTATCAATTCACAGAAATGCCGGGCGATGAACATTTTCGCACAAAGTTAGAAGCGGAGCTTGAAATGCATGATGCTGATTGGCTTCATCATAAGCTTGTTAAGGTGGACCCGGTTTCAGCCAGCAACATTCATCCTAACAATACGAGGCGTGTGATCCGTGCATTGGAGATTTTCCATTGTACCGGTAAGACGATGAGTGAGTATCAAAGTTCCCAAACTCACGAGCTTCAGTATGATATGGCGTTAATTGGTTTAACCATGGATCGGGAAAAACTGTATGAGAGAATCAATCTTCGGGTTGACCTGATGATACAGCAAGGACTTTTAGAAGAAGTGAAAGCGTTATATGATGGAGGGCTTAGAGACGTTCAATCTGTACAGGCGATAGGATATAAAGAACTTTATGATTACTTCGAAGGTACCGTCAGCCTGGAAACGGCCATAGAGAACCTTAAGCAAAACTCCAGAAGATACGCCAAGCGTCAGCTTACCTGGTTCCGAAATAAAATGGATGTTGCCTGGTATGATATGACAGAAGAAAGTTTACACAGCAAAAATATTGAGGACATTTCAGAATTTATTGCAGGAAAGCTTCAATTAAAGTCGAATAAGTAATGTAGAGATAGAAGAGGAGGACTAACCATGAAACAATCCATTAATATCCAAGATCAATTCCTAAATCAATTGCGAAAAGACAGTTCACTCGTAACGGTATTCCTTTTAAATGGCTTCCAGATTCGCGGCCAGGTAAAGGGGTTTGATAATTTTACCGTCCTGTTTGAAACAGAAGGTAAACAGCAACTGGTATATAAACATGCCATCTCAACATTCGCCCCGCAGCGAAATGTTCAAATAAATTTTGAAGAGCAAAATTAATGTTCATGTGAAAGCTGCCCTTTGTGGCAGCTTTTTATATTTGACCGGACGGGATGAATGCAAGAATAATTAATGAAATGTACCGTAAGTGAATAGGATAATAAGAGAGGCTTTAATTTTCAGCGTTCTATCTCTTCATTAACTAAAAAATGGACCCTGAAATAGTAATCACCAATATGGTATTGAAGATTATCAAACTGTATTACCGAAAATAGTGAGTCCGAAATGAAAATGCATTCAGCGTAATTCTATTTATTTCTCGGGAAAGCGCAGGAATAGACAGGATTCTTTTTATTTGTCGAAATAAATCAGGTAAAACGATAGACGTTTATCACCCTTAAATCTTAGAAGCGTATATTGTCTTTAGAATGGTGAGGTGAAATCTTTGGATCAACCAATGAGAATGAAAAATAACGGACAAATCAGTATAGTATTGAATTCACAAAAAAGGAGTTCAGTACGAGAAACCGTAGATTCGACTCCTCAGTCTCTTCCTCAAGAGCATGTAGCGTTGAAAGAAATTGAAGAAGAACTTGGATCTCTTGTCGGAATGGAAGAAATGAAAAAAATGGTGAAAGAAATTTATGCATGGATATATGTGAATAAAAAACGAGAAGCCATGGGACTGAAGGCAGGAAAACAAGCACTTCATATGATGTTCAAAGGGAATCCGGGGACTGGTAAAACGACGGTGGCGAGAATCATCGGAAAACTGTTTTTAAAGATGAACGTGCTTTCGAAAGGACACTTAATCGAGGCTGAGAGGGCTGACCTGGTCGGTGAATATATTGGTCATACGGCTCAGAAAACAAGGGATTTAGTGAAAAAGGCATTGGGAGGAATTCTATTCATTGATGAGGCGTATTCACTGGGCAGAGGCGGAGAAAAGGATTTTGGAAAAGAGGCCATTGATACCCTTGTGAAACATATGGAAGATAGGCAGCATGACTTTATCTTGATCCTGGCAGGGTATTCAAGGGAAATGGAGCACTTCCTTACCTTGAATCCAGGATTGCAATCACGATTTCCCCTTGTGTTTCATTTCCCTGATTATTCTGTAGATCAGCTGATGGAAATCGGCAAAAGGATGCTGGATGAAAAGCAGTACTTATTGAGTCATGATGCCGAAAGAAAGATCCGTGAACATTTGAGTGCGGCAAAAAACACATTATCTCCAATGGCGTTTTCCAATGGACGGTATGTTCGGAATGTACTTGAAAAATCGATACGATCTCAAGCGATGAGGCTTTTATTGGAGAATTGTTACGATCGACATGATCTCTTAACCATCCGTAGCAATGACCTGGTCTTTACCAAAACGGCGTCCGATAACCATACTTAGTATATCGAAAAACAAAAATGCATTCACTTGTGAATGCATTTTTATTATTAAACATGGGCCCGTAAACTTCTATTCGGTAACCTCCATTTATATAGGTAGGAGAGCACACGTAAAGCTGTCGTAATGATGAAAAGGGAGTATAGCTCTAACGCTGAATTCACTATACCAAGTCCGATCGCCGCTCCACATAAAACTGCCCATACCGCATAAATTTCCGACCGTAGGACTAAAGGTTTCCGGCCAGCCAGAAGGTCACGGATAATTCCGCCACCACTACCGGTTAAAACGGCAGCCACGATGATCGCACTGATGGGGTGGTTCATTTCAGAAGCATATAACGCCCCCTGAATCGCAAAAGCCGATAGACCGATCGCGTCAAAGAAATTCCCCCACTTCCTCCAATGTTTCAAAAGATTATTCGGGAACAGAAAGACTGCTGTAATGGAGAGAAGGGCAATCTGAAACAACATTCCCTGCTCCCATAAAGCGGAAACGGGTACACCGATCAGTAAATTCCGGATGGCGCCTCCTCCAAATGCAGTGACAATTCCTAATATATAAACACCGAGGATATCATATTCCTCTTCCATGGCAATGATAGCTCCTGAAATAGCAAAAGCAATGGTACCGATGATACTCAGTACTTCCCACGTCATACACATTCCTCCTCACCCTATTACAATATGCTACATGCCATTATGTAGAATCTTGAAGTAGTGTTATGTCATAATCAAACATACTGATTTTAACACGTATGTGCTTATTTGCAACCATTTTTCATTGCTTTTTACATAGAGTTTACGATGTGGATTTGATATGATGGGAAATAGAATGAAACGGAAAGAAAGAAGGTTGTTTTTTGAAGAATGAAAATCTAGAAAAAGTCATTCTGGTGGGATGTCAACTGCACGATGATGACCTGAGTTTTCAGTATAGTTTAACGGAACTTGCAGAGCTGACAGCAACAGCTCAAGGTCAAGTTGCTGCCACTCTTATTCAAAAACGCGACAAGATCCATCCAAGCACGTATATCGGAAAGGGTAAAGTGGAGGAACTGGTCCTGTTGGAAGAGCAGTTTGAAGCGGACATCATCATCTTTAATGATGAACTATCCCCCAGTCAGATTCGCAACTTATCAAGAGAATTAAACGGCAGGGTGATTGACCGTACACAACTGATATTGGACATTTTTGCACAGCGAGCCCGCTCAAGAGAAGGGAAATTACAAGTAGAACTTGCCCAGCTTCAGTACTTGCTGCCAAGACTCATCGGTCAGGGGGCATCCCTCTCAAGACTGGGTGGAGGGATAGGCACCAGGGGGCCCGGTGAAACGAAGCTCGAAAGTGATCGTCGACACATCCATAAAAGGATTGACGATATAAAGAAGCAATTACAAACCATAGTTGATCATAGACAAAGGTACCGGGGGAGAAGAAAGCGGAACAAAGCTTTCCAGATTGCACTCGTCGGATACACAAACGCTGGAAAATCCACGTTGTTCAATCGAATTTCAATGGCTGATTCATATGAAGAAAATCAATTATTTGCGACTTTGGATCCGATGACGAGGAAAATGCCTTTGCCCAGTGGATATTCCACGTTACTCACAGATACCGTAGGGTTCATTCAAGATTTACCGACCACGCTGGTTGCGGCATTTCGATCTACCCTTGAAGAAGTAAAAGAGGCTGACCTCCTTCTTCATGTTGTGGATAGTTCAAATCCTGACTACAGTCAACACGAAAAGACAGTGCAATTCTTATTGAAAGATCTGGAAATGGATGGGCTGCAGCAGCTAACGGTATACAACAAGCGGGATGAAATGGATCCCGATTTTGTTCCCGACAGCGAATCAGAAACCATCCTCATTAGTGCCTTGAACGAAGAGGACAGAGGGAAGCTACTTATTAAGATAGAAGAAATCGTAAAGAATCAAATGATACCTTATCATGTGTTTGTCCCTGTGAATGAAGGGAAAATTCTATCCCAATTAAAGAGTGAAACCATCTTGAGAAAATTGGAATTCCAAGAAGCAAGTCAAGTATATGAAATGACCGGATTTCACCTTGAAGATCATCCGATCGCAGGAAGCATCAAGAAATTTCAAAAGTAGAAAGGAAACAACACTAAATGTTTGAACAATTAGTAAATGGAACGGTATTACAATCACTTGTAACAAAAGTGGAAGCGGATATCAAAGACATACACAAAAAAATCGATGAACGATCTGAAAGCAACCAGTTCAACGTCTTAAGAGCGTTTCAGAAGCACCGGGTAAGCGATTCTCACTTCATCCCGTCCACAGGCTATGGCTATGACGACGCAGGAAGGGACACCCTGGAAAGCATATACGCAGATGTATTTGGCGGGGAAGCAGGGCTTGTGCGGCCTCAGATCATTTCTGGTACCCACGCCATCTCCATCGCTTTGTTCGGTATACTCCGACCGGGAGATGAACTGGTGTACATAACAGGGAAACCTTATGATACATTAGAAGAAATTGTAGGAAGCCGAGGAAAGGGTACAGGTTCACTCAAAGACTTCCATATCCACTATCAGAGCGTTGATTTAGATGAGTCAGGAAAAGTAGATTTCGTAAAGGTGGCCCAGACCATTTCAACAAAGACAAAAATGGTGGGTATCCAGCGATCAAAAGGGTATGCCAACCGGCCATCCTTTACCATTGAAGAAATAAAGGAAATGATTGATTTCATTAAAGAGATTGACCCTGGAATTGTTGTATTTGTAGACAACTGCTACGGGGAATTTGTCGAAGTGCAAGAACCATGTCACGTCGGTGCGGACCTAATGGCCGGCTCCCTTATTAAAAATCCCGGGGGTGGCCTTGCGAAAACAGGTGGATATATCGTCGGAAAGAAAGAATATGTAGAAGCCTGTTCCTTCCGTATGACCTCGCCGGGGATCGGGGCGGAGGCAGGGGCGTCTCTGTACAGTCTTCAAGAAATGTATCAAGGGTTCTTTTTAGCTCCTCACGTGGTGGCGCAATCATTAAAAGGAGCGGTTTTCACTTCGGCTCTGCTGACCGAGATTGGTATGAATACGGATCCTTCACCTCATGCCAGGCGCACGGATTTAATTCAATCGGTACAATTTGATGACAGGGAAAAGATGATCGCTTTCTGTCAGGCAATCCAATCAGCCTCACCGATCAATTCTCACTTCACGCCGTATCCGAACTATATGCCGGGCTATGAGGATGATGTCATCATGGCCGCAGGAACGTTCATTCAGGGAGCGAGCATTGAATTATCGGCGGATGGACCTATAAGACCACCTTATATAGCTTATGTTCAAGGCGGGTTGACATACTCCCATGTGAAAATCGCCGTTTGCTCTGCGGTGGACAACTTAATTGAAAAAGGTTTAATCACCATATAAAAAGGATATAAAAGTAGTAATTGGATAGTCTAAAATAGACTATCCATTTCTTTTGATTACTTATGTAAGAAAAACTCACATTTGATTGACAGAACTCCTGACATTACATATAATGAATTCAAGATGGAAAACAGAAGGAGGAATCAAGATGAGCGGAAGTGAAATTCGTCGAACGATGGCATTATTTCCAATTAGTATTGTCATGCAGCTCACGGACTTAACAGCTCGTCAGATTCGATACTACGAAGAGCATCAACTGATAAACCCGGCACGGACCGAGGGGAATCGCCGGCTCTTTTCCTTGAATGACATTGATAAGTTATTAGAAGTAAAGGATCTGTTAGATCAAGGTATCAACATGGCAGGGATTAAGAAGATCTTTTCTGTATCCGGTCATAATGAAAGCAAAGTCGTATCTGACGTAAGTAATGAAAAGGAAGAAAAAGCAAGACAGGATCTATCTGACGACGAGCTGCGTAAATTACTTCGCAATGAATTGATTCATTCCGGTCGATTCAATCGATCATCTCTGCGTCAAGGAGATATGTCCCGCTTCTTTCATTAAATAAACCCTTTAATAAACTTGAGGAGGAATTACGTAAATGGCAAAGTATACTAAGGAAGATGTTGCAAGATTAGCGAATGAAGAAGGAGTTAAGTTCATTCGACTACAATTCACCGACATTTTAGGGACGATCAAGAACGTAGAAATCCCTCTAAGTCAGCTTGAAAAAGCATTAGATAACAAAATGATGTTCGATGGTTCTTCCATTGAAGGATTCGTCCGTATCGAAGAATCAGATATGTACCTCTTCCCGGATTTAGACACATGGTTAGTTTTCCCGTGGACAGCTGAAAAAGGTAAGGTAGCCCGTCTGATCTGTGATATTTACAATCCGGATGGCACTCCGTTCGAGGGAGACCCCCGTAATAACCTAAAACGCATTTTAGGTGAAATGGAGGAACTTGGGTTTACTGACTTCAATCTTGGGCCAGAGCCGGAATTCTTCCTCTTTAAATTAGATGTAAATGGCGAACCTACGTTAGAATTAAATGATAACGGTGGCTATTTTGACCTAGCCCCTACCGATTTAGGGGAGAACTGCCGTCGTGATATCGCTTTAGAACTTGAAGAGATGGGCTTTGAAATCGAAGCATCTCACCATGAAGTAGCTCCCGGACAACATGAGATCGATTTCAAATACGCCAATGCATTAAGAGCTTGTGATGATATTCAGACATTCAAACTGGTAGTAAAAACGATTGCCCGTAAACACGGTTTGCACGCTACATTCATGCCGAAACCATTATTCGGTGTAAATGGCTCAGGAATGCACTGTAATATGTCCCTTTTCAAAAATGGAGTGAACTCTTTCTTTGACGAAAAAGGTGACTTGCAACTAAGCGATACTGCCCGTCAATTCCTTGCTGGTATCATTAAGCACGCCACTGCATTTACAGCGATTACCAACCCGACTGTAAACTCATATAAGCGCTTAGTTCCAGGATACGAAGCACCTTGCTATGTTGCCTGGTCTGCGCGTAATCGTAGCCCGTTAATCCGTATCCCGGCTTCCCGTGGCCTGAGCACACGCGTTGAAGTCCGCAGTGTCGACCCAGCGGCAAATCCTTACCTTGCAATGGCTGTTTTACTTGCGGCAGGATTAGATGGAATTAAGAATAACCTACCGGCTCCTAAGCCAATTGACCGCAACATCTATGTAATGGACAAAAAAGAGCGTGAAGAAGCAGGTATCGTAGATCTTCCTGCAACATTATATGCAGCTCTTGAAACATTAAAAACAAGTGAAGTAATTGTTAAGTCCCTTGGGGAACACATATTCGAACATTTCGTGGAAGCGAAAGAAATCGAGTGGGATATGTTCCGTACACAAGTACATCCTTGGGAACGTGAACAGTACATTCAAATGTATTAATTACCAGGCACCCTCAACGATATATCGTTGAGGGTTTTTTACACAAAGTTCAGGCTGTATTCATAGGGGGGAAGAAGGGAATCAGGGAAGGAAACGATATCAAAAAAAGCCTGGGGATGGAATGTTTCGACTTCCAACCTCAGGCTTTTTTTCATTATTATGATAACCGGCTGATAATAGTTTCTGGCATGCCCTAAGCATACCGAATGCCACTATCAATGAACTTGACGATACACACCAACCACTTTACCTAAAATGGAGACGTTCCGTAAAATGATTGGTTCCATTGTTGAGTTCTCTGGCTGCAGACGCACATAATCCTTTTCTTTAAAGAAACGTTTGACCGTTGCTTCATCTTCATCGGTCATGGCAACGACGATATCTCCGTTGTTCGCTGTCTGCTGCTGGCGAACAATGACAAAATCCCCATCCAATATGCCGGCTTCGATCATACTGTCACCCATGATTTCAAGCATGAAGACCTGCTCATCCGAAGGGGCCATCCGCTCGGGCAGAGGGAAAAATTCTTCCACATTTTCAACAGCCGTTATCGGTTGACCTGCTGTGACTTTACCGATTAAAGGGACGTTTACTACACGTTGTCGCGGTATCGTATCTTCTTCAAGGTCCAGAATTTCTATCGCTCTCGGTTTAGTCGGATCACGACGGATCAGACCTTTACTTTCAAGCCTCGCTAAATGTCCGTGTACAGTGGAACTGGAAGCAAGACCGACAGCTTCCCCGATTTCACGTACGGAAGGGGGATACCCTTTTTCTCTGACTGCAACTTTAATATATTGTAGTATGTCCTGCTGTCTCTTCGACAATTTTGTCATGTTCACGCACCTCTATTATAGATCTTATGTTCCCATTATAGCATGTCACCACTATTGATACAAACATAAGTTCGAATTTTGTTGACACCAAACGAGTGTTCGTATTACAATGAAAACACAAAACAGAACAAACATTCGTATGGGGGTAATTTTATGTTAACACATATTTGGAATCGATTCTCTTACATTATTATATTATTTGTTTTAGTCCTTTCAGCAGCTTGCTATTTATTAATCAATATGACTGATCAACCTTCCTACCAAAGTATCACAGTAGAGGAGGGTGATACTCTTTGGACTATTGCCAAACAGTATAATGAAGAATATTCTATGACAGTGGAAGATTTTATCGCCTGGGTTGGCGAAGAGAACGAATTGACCTCTTTTGCCATCAAACCTGGTGAATCACTTGTGTTACCTATTGAAAATCCAACAATATCATCTCAATCAGATTTCGAACTGGTCATGAACAAAGAATAGAGGGATAGAAGATGAAAGCAGTCATATACTGCAGGGTAAGTACTAAGAAAAACACACAGGAAACATCATTGGAACGGCAGGAAGAAGAACTGGTTAAATTGGCGAACGAACATCATTATGAAGTAAATGCGGTCATCAGGGATCAGGCGAGCGGATTTGAATTGGACCGTCCAGGTGTTTTGGAACTTTTGGACCTGGTCAGAGATAAATCAATTGAGGCTGTGCTTATCCAGGACGAGACAAGAATCGGCAGGGGAAATGCCAAGATCGCCCTTATTCACTGTCTGTTAAAAGAGGAAGTGAAAATCATCAGTCAGACTCATAGTGGAGAATTACACTTATCCGAATCCGATTCTATGGTCATCAACATTGTCAGTATGGTGGAGGAATATCAACGTAAACTTCATAACCTTAAAATTAAGCGGGGTATGAAGCGGGCTGTGGAAAATGGCTTTCAGCCTCATAAAAATTTAAAAAACAAAGGAAATGTGGAAGGAAGGGAACGCATTGAGGTGCCGGTCGAAGAAATCGTGCGATTAAGGAAAAATGAATTAACCTTCGCTGAGATTGCAGCTACTCTTAGGGGATTTGGATACGATGTATCCAAAGCTACGGTACATAGACGCTTCAAGGAATATATGGTGTCCCTTGATCATGCATAACCCTTGTTTTATACCCTTTATTCTAGTAACATGACGGTAGTGTAATACACTGCTTTTAGAATGTTTTAGAGTTTGCAAACTATGCAATAAAGGAGTTTTTATAGATGCTTTCAAAATCAAAAATGAATAGAATCAACGAACTTGCCAAAAAGTCCAAAAGTAGCGGACTAACTGAGCAGGAAGCGAAAGAACAGACCAAACTTAGAAAAGAATATCTAGAAACGTTCCGTCAATCGATGAAAGGCACAATTGAAAATACAAGAATCTTTGATCCGGAAGGAAATGAAGTAACACCTAAAAAGATCCAAGATATACAGAATAAGAAAAAAATGCATTAATCAAAAAACTTCCAGGCCAATTTTGATAGGTCCTGGAAGTTTTTTGATTCATTTTCCTCCCTTATAGGATTTGAAGGGTTTTTATTTTCAACGATCATAAAGTCATGTTATCATTCAAGATAGTTGTATAAACTATCAAAGAAGATTAATATTAATAAGGTACATTAAAAGGAAGGATGTCTGACATATGTTTGATAAAACAGATCAATTAGCAATTAATACAATTCGTACATTATCAATCGATGCGATTGAAAAAGCAGGTTCCGGGCACCCGGGAATGCCTATGGGGGCAGCTCCAATGGCGTATGCACTTTGGACAAGGTTCATGAATCATAATCCTAAAAATCCAGAATGGTTCAACCGCGACCGTTTTGTCTTATCTGCGGGACACGGTTCGATGCTGTTGTACAGCCTACTCCATCTTTCTGGTTATGATGTTTCAATGGGTGATCTTAAAAATTTCCGCCAATGGGGAAGTAAGACTCCAGGACATCCGGAGTACAAGCATACCTCTGGTGTAGAAGCAACGACTGGCCCGCTCGGACAGGGGATTGCAATGGCAGTTGGTATGGCATTAGCTGAAAGACATCTGGCCACTACATATAACAAAGACCAATATAATATGGTCGATCACTTTACATACTCCATTTGTGGAGATGGGGACTTAATGGAAGGTGTTTCCTCTGAAGCTGCTTCATTGGCTGCACATCTCAAATTAGGACGCCTTGTTGTTCTTTATGATTCCAATGATATTTCACTTGACGGAGAGTTGGATAAGTCATTCTCTGAGAGTGTTAAGGGACGATTTGAATCATACGGATGGCAGTATATTCGTGTTGAGGATGGAAATGATCTTGACGAAATTTCCAAAGCGATTGAAGAAGGTCAAGGGGATACATCCCGCCCGACAATGATTGAAGTTAAGACAGTCATTGGGTACGGAGCTCCGAATAAATCAGGTAAATCTGCTGTTCATGGTGCACCTCTGGGTGAAGATGAAATGAAGCTTACGAAAGAAGCGTACAAGTGGACATTCGATCAGGATTTCCACGTGCCTGATGAGGTATATAGCCGCTTTGAGGAAAAGATCCAACAAGCTGGCTCTGAGAAAGAACAAGATTGGGCCAACCAATTCATTAAATACAAAGAGGAACACCCTGAACTAGCCACTCAATTAGAAGCGGCGATCAAAGGCGAACTCCCTCAAGGATGGGATAAGGACATCCCGGTATATGAAGAAGGAAAAGCATTGGCAAGCCGGGCTTCTTCAGGGGAAGTGTTGAATGCCATTGCTCAAAACCTCCCTTCATTCATCGGTGGTTCCGCTGACTTGGCAGGATCAAACAAAACGATGATTAAAGATGAGAAAGATTTCATGCCTGAATCTTATGAAGGCCGCAATATCTGGTTCGGAGTCCGGGAATTCGGTATGGGTGGTGCCATGAATGGTATGGCACTGCACGGAGGGCTTCATGTATTCGGTGGGACATTCTTTGTATTCAGTGACTATTTAAGACCTGCTATCCGTTTGGCGGCGATAATGGGCTTACCTGTTACGTATGTATTCACACATGATAGTATCGCTGTGGGAGAAGACGGACCTACCCATGAACCTATTGAACAGCTTGCATCCCTGCGTGCAATGCCTAACCTGTCAGTCATTCGACCTGGTGACGGTAATGAAGTGGCTGCCGCCTGGAGATTATCGTTAGAATCTAAAGATCAGCCTACGATGCTGGTTCTATCCCGTCAGGATCTTCCAACGCTTAAAGGTACGGCTGATAAAGCTTATAACGGGGTTAACAAAGGAGCATATGTTGTCTCAGCTTCGGGTAAAGAACAGCCTGATGCCTTGTTGATTGCAACTGGTTCTGAAGTGCATCTTGCGGTAGATGCGCAAAATGCACTTGAAAAAGACGGCATCAGTGTTTCAGTTGTGAGCATGCCATCTTGGGATCGTTTCGAAAAGCAATCAAAAGAATACAAAGAATCCATCCTGCCTAAGAGCGTGAAAAAACGCCTGGCTATCGAAATGGGCTCTCCGATGGGCTGGGATCGCTACGTTGGCGATGAAGGTGACATCCTGGCAATCAATGGTTATGGTGCATCTGCCCCAGGAGCGAAGGTAATGGAAGAATATGGTTTCACTTCTGAAAATGTGGTATCTAGAATCAAAGCTTTACTTCAATAATCGTGAATGGAAAAGGTCGGCTCCTTACACCCTCTAAGGAGTTGGCCTTTTTCTTTTGGGTGAACACAATAGGAGTAAGGGTGGAAGAGATTGGGTATAGAACAAGTAACGTATAAATACTTCGTTCCGTCCCTTAATATTCAGAAGAGATAGAATAGGTTCGACAAAACTAGTGCAGATTTTCAACAATTTATGACAATGACTCCCTTCTAGTTGATTTATACTATATGAAAGAAAGGTAGGAGGGAGTAAAGGTGCGAAATTATCAAATCTATTGGATTGAAGAGTTGTTTGTTCAACACTACTATGGTCGTGAAAGAATGTTCTATCAATTGTTTTCTGATTGGGAAGCGAGTACAGGTGATCTTCACGAAATCGTCTCGAAACAAGTAGATTACATTACGAAACCGATTCCATACCTTCCTACACAAAGACTCCTTCAGCACGAAATCACGAAGGTTAAAGGGGCAGCCTGGATAAACTCCGTGGCGACAATCGAAAAAGAAGAATCAGGCGCGACACTCGTTCTGAATGAAAAGTCAATGTCTTTGAATGCCTGGGGACACGATGAATCTGAATATATCTTTTTTGAAATTTTACGAAGGAATATGGGTCAGTTATTGGCAATGGATATCAAAAATGAACGTTTTGGCTGGTTAAAACCAATAAAACAAAGAAAGTTTATATATTAATATGAAATTTCGACCAAAATATTGTATAATGTTTCAGGGTTTAGTACACTTTTAAAAGGACAACATGAAGGAGGAAGTAAGAGTATGGGAACGACTGGATTACTTATTCTAGTAGGCGTTCTGGCATTACTTGCCGGAGTAGCACTAGGATTTTTCATTGCTCGTAAATATATGATGAGCTATCTTAAGAAAAATCCACCAATTAACGAGCAAATGTTACGCATGATGATGATGCAAATGGGGCAAAAACCATCCCAGAAGAAAATCAATCAGATGATGAATGCAATGAATAAGAACATGAAGTAATAGATGGAAGCACTCAGGTGATGAGTGCTTTTTCTATTGTTGGGGCATCCTGATATGAGGGTGTGTACAGATGATTTTATAAGATTAGGTAGGATAATGGGATTATTTTCGTGAATTCATAAAAACTTAAAGATTATCAGGCTGATTGAAATGTAATGTATGATAAAATATAGTCCGGAGGGAGTCATATGAAAAAATGGATGATTGTATCTCTGTCCCTTTTGATTCTTATTGCCGGATGCAGCAATAAGCCTCAAGAAGTGATAGATGAAGAAACGCTTGAAATTCAAAATAGTGCAGCAAGTGATGCACGTGAATATTTAAATTATAAAGTAAACAAAGAAAAAAAGTCGGTAAATCGCGGTCTTATTACAATGACTATCAATAACCGCAGTGATATGGATGAAATTGAGACGGGCCTTATGTCCTTATCCACTGAACATTTTTCTCCTGAAAAGTATGTCTACCAGGAAGGGCAGTATTTAAAGAATCTAAGCTCATGGTTAGGGAGAAAGTCTAAATCCAATAAGGCAGGTCTTAACCCTGAATTGGAGATTACCGATGATATGTCATGGGAACAACAGATGGAGCTGGAAAAGAAAAACCCAATGTACCTTGCTTATATTCATGAGCAGAATTATGTAGACGCAGAAGGGAATATCAAGGGAATTTCCCTTGGTCTTGCGATGAACTCCATCGATTATATCAGGGTGGAAGATGATAAGAAGCTTATGCATTTTGACGAAGCGAACATTAACGAAAAAATGATGGAAGAATACGGGAAAAAAGTAGCTGGAACAGTGGCCCGTCGTGTAAGGGCAAATAAAGAATTGAAAAATGTACCCATTATGATTTCGATTTACAAACTACAACCTTTAAACAGCGTTGTTTCAGGTAACTATATCGCCACAACCTATTTAGATGAGAATGATAGGAAAATCAAAAAGTGGGATGATGTATCCGACAAATATTATTACTTCCCTAGTGATGAAGGAGAAGAGAAGGACCGGGATTTATATAACCGGATCCGGGATCTTGAAGATTATGTGTCAAAGTATTTCTCTCATCAGGATATTGAATTTGTGGGTAAAGGATTGTATAAAAAGGATACGCTAAATAAATTGGTCATCGATGTACATACAGGCATGGTGAAAGAAACCGAATTAATTGGGTTTGCACAGGCGATTGGTCCTGAAATCGTCGATTACTTCCCTCATACACCGGTTTACCTTTATGTGAAAACCCCTAAAGGTCTCAAAGCCACCATCGTCAAAGAAGTGGACCAGGAACCATTTGTACAAATACATTAAAATATTTCTATATGAAAGAGCTTCTCTAATCATGATTAGAGAGGTTCTTTTAATATAGTTCTTTTGCCAAAATCTATCCAATGGCAGAACTTCGAAAGAAGATGGGGCTGGTGCTTCAGGATCCATTCCTATTCTTTGGTAATATAATCATGCAACAGGGAGACCCTTTATTCGGGTCTCCCTGTTCATATTTAGCATTATATTAGTATTGTTTATTTGGATGAAAGGTTTAGTTCAGCTCATTTGGGGTGTGTAGCATTTTTTTATGTATTGTGAGTTGTAGCTATTTAACAGACGATCAAGTTCCTGACTAAATTGAATAGCTTGAGGTGACGTCAGTCCATTTTCAGCAACAATATCAATTAATTGAGTACGCTTTTTTTCAATTCGTTCGAGAAGCTCTTTTTTAGACACGGCTGTTTCCTTTCTTTTGTATGTCCTGACAAGTGGAATACAAAACTAGTAATAACTGTAACTTTTTATTAGTATAACGAAAATAGCCTATTTTTTCAAAGTAAAATTATCGGATTTTAAAAAAGAAAAGAGACTTTAATACAAATGAAAGAGTAAAAGGTGATTGTAATAAGATAGTCACAAATCTTTCACATAAACATCCCTCATAGTTTGTAGCATTGTTTGATAGAATAGATATATATACTGAATTGTAGGAGATGTGGAAATGTCTGATATTAATATTTTTTTAGCCTTCGGGGCAGGATTCCTAAGCTTCATATCCCCATGCTGCTTACCTTTATATCCCGCCTTTCTTTCATACATAACCGGGATGAGTGTCAATGAATTGAAAACGGATAATGCCATGTTGCAGAGAAGAAGTTTACTGCATACATTATTCTTCTTAGTTGGTTTCTCAGCCATTTTTATCGCGATTGGTTTTGGGGCTTCCTTTATTGGAAACTTCTTTTTAAATTATAAAGATCTTATTAGACAGCTTGGGGCAATTTTTATTGTTATATTTGGCCTGGTTGTCATTGGTGTGTTCACTCCGGAATCCTTGATGAAGGATCGCAGAATTGAATTCAAGAATAGACCTGCGGGCTTTATCGGTTCCATTTTGATCGGAATGGCATTCGCCGCAGGGTGGACTCCCTGTACAGGTCCGATCCTTGCTTCAGTTCTTGCGCTTGCCGCAACGAATCCTGGTTCAGGTGTCATGTACATGACAGCATACGTATTAGGCTTTGGCATTCCTTTCTTCATTCTGTCATTCTTCATTGGAAGAATGCAGTGGATCAGAAAGAACAGTGGAAGAATTGTGAAAGTAGGTGGATATGTCATGATTGCTGTAGGAATCATGCTGTTCTTTGATTGGATGACGGTCATTCTTGCTTACTTTACGACGCTATTCGGAGGCTTTCAAGGATTTTAATCAATTTTAGGCAGTAATTAAAAGAATAAATTGAATAAATATTACGATTTATGGTATAGTTTAATTGGATTAAATAGGTAAATAGACTCAATAGACATCGATAGTGTATACGAGGAGGAAACATCTGTGGCAACGATTCTTGTAGTGGATGATGCGAAATTTATGAGATTGACTCTTGGAAACATGCTTTCATCCAGCGGGCATGAAGTCGTTGGGGAAGCTGAGAATGGACTTATTGCCGTGGAGAAGTATCGTGAGCTTCACCCTGACCTGGTGACGATGGATATCACCATGCCGGACATGAATGGAATTGAGGCAGTTAAGAAGATTCTTACCGAATTCCCTCAGGCCAAGATTATTATGTGTTCGGCGATGGGACAACAAAAGGTGGTAGTGGAAGCAATTGAAGCCGGAGCGAAGGACTTCATAGTTAAACCATTTGACGAAGTGCGTGTAGACGAAGCCATCAAAAGGGTGTTAGGCTGATAAACCGAGAGAGATTGAATCTTCCATTCATTCTCTCTTTTTTCTGTTTTCGTTTTTCCTGCATTTGGGCTATAATAAGGAAAGGTATGAAAGTAGATTATAAAAGGATGATGATGCTTTATGATGATTGCTTCATCCATTGTAGCGATTTGCATGGGATTTATGGTGATATTTATCAGGATGAAGGCTCAGAAAAGGCCGGTAAGCGGTAAGAAGATTATTTTACCCCCTCTCTTTATGAGTACGGGTGCGTTGATGTTCTTATTTCCTGTCTTTCGGGTCAATGTGAGTGAGTTTTTAGAGGCGATTACTGTCGGGATGGTATTCTCTCTGTTGTTAATCAAGACATCCAAGTTTGAGATTCGTGAAAATGATATTTATTTAAAGCGTTCTAAAGCGTTTGCCTTCATTTTGATCGGCCTTCTGTTAATTCGAATTGTAGCAAAGTCGATCCTAAGTACTTCAATTGATTACGGAGAACTGAGCGGGATGTTCTGGATACTAGCTTTTGGCATGATCGTTCCATGGAGGATAACCATGTATTTTCAATATAGAAAGCTGCATCAGGAAAATCAGGACTTAACGACGAATTCAATTTAATGCACCGTTAAAAAGCAGGGAGACACGCCCTGCTTTTTTATTTTGTAAATCTTACTGAAAGGTGACAGTTTTATGACAATGCATACGAATATGCATAAGAGTAAATCTTTTAGGGCAAAGAGGGAGAAGATGAATGAATAATAAATGATACTGGTGGGATTACGATTGTTTACATTAGCAGATATCTGGACTTTTTTCCTGGCCTTCTTTCTTACATTGCCATTAGTCACCATTTTACACGAATTGGGTCATATATTGATTGCACGAATATTTGGTGCGAAGATAAAGTTTGCCATTGGAACCGGTAAACACCTGATAAATATTGGTCCTTTGGAAGTGAAGAGAATGTACTTTATGGAGGGATGGTGTCAATATCGGGAATTGAAGTACAACAAGGTATGGGTGCATGTCCTGATCTATTTATCAGGCAGTTTATTCAACCTGGTGGCGATACTATTCATTAACTTTCTGATTTATGAAGGTGTGATACCTGTGCACATCTTTTTCTATCAATTTGTGTATTTCTCGGTTTACTTCATCTTTTTCTCGTTGTTTCCTTATAGGAACGGAGACGGAAAACCGAGTGACGGCCAAGCGATTCTCGACGTCATTCGCTTTGGCAAAGCAGAAGATCCCATTGATTAAGTGCCTATATAAAAAAGGTAAACGGTTAACGTTTACCTTTTTTTGCATTCTTCCATTTTACGTATAAAATAGCAGCCCCGACAATAAAGATTACATATAATACAATTGGAATGACAAGTATCCAGCCCATTCTATTCCCTGCCTGTTTTATTAAAATAAATGTTCATAGGGTGTAACTTCTATCTGCATTTCATCAAGTTTTTTTCTCAGAAATTTATGATCTCGCTTTGGAGTCGCCAAAATATATCCTCTGATGACTAATTCTTTCGTTATGGCTCCAGCTCTTTCTTTTAAAGCCAATTCACCAATTTTTCCGGCGATTTTCTGTTTTGCAACATCCCTGAATAATTCTGGAACCGGGGTAACCAGCTCATTCAGCATTTTCTTTTCGTCTTCACCCCAAAGATGGATGGTTTCGTTCACATAATGTTCCTCCCAATCCAAGTCAGATTTACCATCTTCCTTTGGGAACCTCTTTAAGAATTTCCGGAACATGAAGAATCCACCGATCGCAAACGAAGCCACTAAAAAAACGACCCAAAAAAGGATAAAATATAAGAACCAACCTTCTAGCATATTTTTCACCTCAGTTTAAAAGCATATCCTATTCAATTATAGACAAGGACTTTGTCCCTGACAAGAATATCATCGTTTTTATAAAAGACTCTATACTGTTATTAATTAGAAATGATATACTAATAAATAACAAATATCGTGAAAATTCTTTCTATTTCGATTGTTTTTAAGCTTGTGCAAATAGGAGGCTCGCATGATGAAATTCACAGGCAGGATCGTATCATTACTTACTGGACTTTTATTAGTTATTACATGGGATTTTATTTATTACTTTGTTCTCCATTATCCGGTGGATTTAAGGGTGGATATGGTTTTCACTCTATTGATACTTTTCATCAGCTATTATATGGGGAAAAGTTATGATATCAGCCATAGTTCGTTGGCAGCCCTCAGAACAAGTGAAGAAAGGGTTAAGCTGCTTAATGAAGAAATGCAACACGTCCTCCAAAGTATTGATGAGGTGGTTTTTCACACAAATGCCAAGGGGGAATTTCAATTCCTCAATCAATCCTGGGAAGAATTTACGGGATATACGGTCAAAGAAAGCCTGCATAAGAAAGCCCTCCATTTCATTTCCCTCCATGAACGTCATGAAATCCTCCGACTGGTAAGGCAAAGCATCGATTTACATAGGGAGAAAACAAGGATGGATATCCCCTACCAAAAAAGGGATGGTCAGTTTCGTTGGGGAGAGGTCAATATTAAGCTGAACTATAATGGGAATGGTGAGTTGCTGGGTACAGTGGGTACCATTTCAGATATTACCGAAAGGGTACATAATGAGGAAGAATTGATGGAAATGAATGAAACCCTGGCTATTGAATCTCAAAAACTTTCAGTTGCCGGGCAATTAGCTGCAGGGATTGCTCATGAAGTCCGAAATCCATTGACATCAATTAATGGATTTCTGCAGTTGTTAAGAGATGAAGCCGATGAGAAAACAAAGGAATACTTAGGGATTGTCTTTTCTGAAATCAAGCGGATCGAACTTGTACTGAGCGAGTTGTTGATCCTTGCGAAACCGCAATCTGTTACGTATAAACGAATTAATATCATCGAAACACTGGATCATGTTTCGAAATTACTGAATACGAATGCCATCTTATATAATATCGAAATTCAAACGGAGTTTCATGAGAGAGAGCTGTATATCCGCGGCGATGAAAATCAATTGAAGCAGGTTTTCATCAATTTATTAAAAAATGCGATAGAAGCGATGCCTCATGGAGGAACGATTACCATTCACGCTGATTTCAATTCCCATAATAAGGTGCAATTGATGTTTAAGGATGAGGGTGTAGGGATGAAGAAGGAAACCCTGGAAAAACTGGGAGAGCCTTTCTTCACGACAAAAACGAAAGGAACAGGTCTCGGCCTTACTATATGCCTTAGGATCCTTCGCGATCATGGAGCAGATATCCGGGTGCAAAGTGATCAGGGAGAGGGCACAACCTTTCATATAATGTTTGACGGCGTTCAGGCGTCAGAGAGGAAGAAACGGGAAGCACTGCAGAAATAGAGAAAAAGGATCCTTATGGATAACATAAGGGTTCTTTACTATGTATGGATGAGGTCTTCTAAATGGCGGGACTGCCTGGGAATCGAACCCAGCGGAGACGGCACGCGCCTCCCGAAAGTTTTGAAGACTAAGGCAAGCACCAGCTCAACGATCAGCCCCGAAAGGTAAGTATATATAAGTTATACCATGGGAAGAAAACTTGTTCAAATGTTTTTAACAGGGCATTCATACTAATGACCCAGTTGAATAAGAGATTTGAAGGGAATAAATGCTGTTTATTTGAAATATTTACAAGATTTAAACTTTGGAGAAATCTGCAAATATTTCTTTACCATTGGTTTATCTCCATGATAAGATACTTTTTGCCGGCTTATTATAGACAAAGTAAGCGTTTCCTAGTGGAGCAGCTTACTGTACGTAAACATATAGATATAGACAGAGAGGGGAAACAAACATGAAAAAAGTATGGGTATTAGGTCTTGGTTTATCTTTGGTATTAGCAGGATGTTCTGACTCCGGTTCTGACAAGGAGAAGAAAGATGAGGCGTCAAGTACTGAAGAGAACAAGGATACGACTGGGGAATTAATGGACTACTACTTGAATTTAACAACGACCGTTAACGGTGCTGATATTGATTTAAATGGTTATGAAGAAGCGGTGGCAGGTGAAGAGCCTCCAGCTGGAGACGAATTGGCAACATTGAAGGAATCTGCTCAAGCATCAGCGAAAGCATCCGCAGAAGCAGTTGAAGGCATGGAGATCCCCAAGGGTCTTGGAGATCAAAAAGAAGCGGTGGAATCATTCCAATCCACACTCGCTGAATCGTATAACATGAAAGCTGATGAACTGTCTAAAGAAGGCGAAGCAGATTTCACAGCAGCTGATGAAAAATTGAACGATGCAGAAAATCAAATCAAAAAAGTTTTAGATGAAGCTGGTCTGGTAAGTTCAAGTTTGATCAGTGATTTAAACGGTTAATACTAAAGTATAAAGGTCTATTACGACCACTTATAGTTGGGTAAAGCGAGTCCGGTTTGTACAGGATTCGCTTTTTTTCTGTTCGTGTACCCATTTTCTCCCCAACTACCTATATATAGGATGAGAGGAGGGAGAAAATGGAGCCGATTATTTCACTAGTTTCTGAAGTAGGGTTTCCGATTGTGGTCACGATGTATCTTCTTTATCGAATCGAGACAAAGCTTGATGCTGTCATCACGTCAATTCAAACACTACCTCAGAAACTCAAAGAATAATGGAAGTGGGACCGCTTTATGTGGTCCTATTTTTTGACGATTTATAAAAGGGTTGTGCCCGATCCACTATCAATGATTTTCTTACACGGAGACCCTGTGAGTTTGATATAATTCAGTTAGAAACAAGAATGTCCGGAGAGGGGAAAACAGTAGTGAAATTCATTCATACCGCAGATTGGCACCTGGGTAAATTGGTGCATGGCATATATATGACAGAAGAACAACGATACATATTGGAGGAATTCATAGAACTTGTGAAAGAGGAGGAACCTGATGCAGTCGTCGTTGCGGGCGATCTCTATGATCGATCGGTGCCTCCTACAGATGCAGTGCAGCTATTAGATGAAGTGTTATTCCGGATAAATGTAGAGCTCGACACACCGATTGTAGCGGTTTCAGGCAACCATGATAGTGCAGAGAGGCTGTCATTTGGGTCTTCATGGTACAAACATAGTCAATTTTATTTAAAGGGGAAAGTTTCGGCAGATTTTACACCTATCCATATAAAAGGGGTGAACTTCCACTGCGTTCCTTATGCTGAGCCTGGTACAGTCAGACAAATACTTGATGATGACTCGATCAATAGTCATCATGCAGCAATGGAAGCCATCGTAAAGAGGATCGAAGAACAGATGAACCCTGATGAACCACATGTTTTTGTTGGTCATGCATTTGTATTGGGAGGAAAAACGACGGATTCGGAGCGGACTCTTTCAGTTGGGGGATCCGGGTGTGTGGGGGCAGAGGTATTCAGACCATTCCATTACACTGCACTCGGTCACCTTCACAGTCCCGATGCCATTAGGCATGAAACAATCAGGTATTCAGGTTCTCTGTTGAAATACTCCTTTTCAGAAGCTTCTCAGAGGAAATCTGTCACCATTGTTGAAATGGAGGAGAATGGAACCTTTGAATTGCGGGAAAAGGTACTTCAGCCTAAACAGGATATGAGGGAACTGCAGGGGCATATGGAAGAGTTGCTCGATCCGGCTTTTTATCAGTCTCAGAAGGTGAATGACTATTTAAAGATCACACTTCATGATGAAGGTACATTAATCGATCCAATCAATCAGCTGAGACAAGTCTACCCAAACGTGCTTCATCTTGAGCGAAAGAGGGATCTGACCGATGCTAAAAAGAAAAATTCGTTCCAAGTACTAGAGGA
This sequence comes from Rossellomorea sp. QJM3NY_18, assembly GCF_056173145.1. Taxonomy (NCBI): domain Bacteria; kingdom Bacillati; phylum Bacillota; class Bacilli; order Caryophanales; family Bacillaceae; genus Rossellomorea; species Rossellomorea sp. QJM3NY_18. Next base: position 1,983,719 of record NZ_CM149659.1, read on the forward strand.
TAAAAGACGGTCTGAACTGGACTTGTTTAAAGAATTTTATAAGGACATGACGACAAGTGAATTCACTGATGAAAAGGAAGATGTGGTACGTCATATGATTGATATCGCCAGAAAGGAGGTTGATCATGCATGAAACCACTTAAACTAGTGATGCAGGCGTTTGGGCCTTATGCCAGCAGGGAAACCATTGACTTCCGGGAGCTGGATAACCGCACCATGTTCGTGATTTCTGGTAAAACAGGGGCGGGAAAGACAACGATTTTCGATGGGATTTCCTACGCGATCTATGGAAAGGCCAGCGGAGAAGACCGAAATCCGACAGAATTAAGAAGCCAATTTGCCAGTAATGATGATAGTACAGAAGTAGATCTTCTTTTCAGTTTACGTGGAAGGACCTATCGTATTTGGCGTTCACCCCAGCAGGAAAAAAAGAAAGCAAGGGGGGAGGGATATACCACCATCAATGCCCGATCTGAAGTATATGTGTACGATGAAGAGGGGAAAGAACAGCTTCTCGCGGCAAATGTGAGGGAAGTAGATGAGAAGATCAAAGAGTTGATCCAACTCGATGCCAATCAATTCAGACAAATCCTTATGATTCCCCAGGGGGAGTTTCGGAAACTTCTTACATCGGATAGTAAAGATAAAGAACTCATATTGCAACGCCTCTTCCATACGGAGCTTTACAAGACGATTCAGGAAAAATTGAAATCCGAGGCTGACGAGTTGAAAAGGTCTGTTGAATCCTCTATAGAAGAACGAACAAGGGGATTAGTAAGAATTCATTTTGAAGAAAATGAAGAACTTCAATCTCTTTTATTGGAAAATCCGTTAAATGATCATCGCATTCTGCACCTTCTGTCCCCTCACATTGAAGAAATGGAAAAGAAAGAGAGGAATCTCAGACAACAATATGAGAACGTTCAGGGGAAAAGGGATGCCTTTCAGAAGGATCTTGCGGAGGCTAAAAGTCTGATCGATCAATACGATCTTCAGGGGAAACTTAAGAATCAGAAAGAATCCCTTTTAGCATTGAAGCCTGAAATCGAATCGATCGATCACGAGATTGTATTGGCCAGGAGAGCTTCCCATTTGGTTCAACAAGATGAATATTGCCACAAACTTAACCGGAATCTCAGTGAACTGAAGAGTCAATTAGCAACACTATCAGAAGAAAAACAAACAATCTCTGAAAAGCTAATGACAGCAACAAGGATTTTTGAAGAAGAAACAAATAATGAAGAACTCAGGGAACAAGCTTCAAAAAGAGTGACTCAACTTGAAAATATGGAAAAAGATATAGATTCGTTAGATATGTTAACGAACGAAACGGGTGAATTGAAAGAAAGGTACGAAAAACAGCAGGATATTTTAACAAAACAGAATGAGCAGGTTTCATTATTACAAAAAGGTATAAAGGAAAGGGAAGTACGTGTCAAAGCAGAAGAAGGTGGGCAGGAAGATGTATTTCAACTTGAAAAAAACGTACAAGAGAAACTTTCCCTGCTGGAGCACATAAATGATATGAATCAATTGGAACAAAATCTTCAACGTGTCAAAGCGCAGCGTGATCAATTAAAGGATCGATATAGTCAACTTGAGGATCGTCTTCAGGATGCGTCTGAAACGCTGGCATTTTTGGAGGGAAAGTGGAATTCTGCTCAAGCGTCATTGCTCGCGAAAGGATTATCTGATGATGCTCCCTGTCCGGTCTGCGGATCAGAACATCATCCAAACCCTGCCGTAGAGGCAGAGTCTATCCATTCCGGTGAAGACCTTAAGGTTGCCAAATCTAAGCAACAGGAATTGGAAACGGAAGAGAAAAAATTAAGCCTGGTTATTGCCCAGGAGGAAACGAAAATACAGAGCATTCAAGAGCAAATAGAGAATATCAGCAAGAAAATAATTGATAAGAAACGTGACTTTAATCAGCATGAAATCCGGGAAACACGTTCGTTGCTGATGAAGGAAATCGAATCATTGAAGACGGACATCGCTTCGAAGAAAAAAGAAGTGGAGCAGGTAAGAGTCATGGGGGAAGAAATTAGAAAAGGTAGAGAAAAGCTTGAAGAACTTGAAGGGGCAAGAGGGAAGAATCAAGAAATGCTCCAAGAACTCACTACTCTCTTTCACACTAAGAATACGACCCTGGAAAAGGTAAAGGAATCCATTCCCCTTGAACTCAGGACAAAAGTTCAATTTGAACAAGTCTTACAGAAAGAGAAACAAAGACTGAAAGAATTAAAGGCATCCTTTGAACGGGCTCAAAAACAGTACTATGAACTGATGAACCAAAATAGTGTAAAGGAATCTCAAGTCAGAGATAAAGAGAGCCATATAGAGAATGTAAATGTGGAGATGAAAGCTGAAAGAAATGCTTTCCTTGCACTTCTCACAGAACATGGTTTCTGCCACTATAAAGCCTTTCAGGAAGCGAAAAAGTCTGAAGCGGAAGTCACGGTTCTTGAAGGAAGAGTGAAGAAGTACGGGGAGGATCTTCGCTCAGTGACTGACCGTCTATCAGATATTGATCAAATCTTAAAAGATAAAGAGCGGCCTGACCTGCAAAAAATCGAAGAAGACATCATCAAGGTTACAGATGAATTGAAAAAGGTAAATGATCAACTAAATAGGGTCATGACGAATAGAAAGGAAAATGAACTCATCCTCACCAGGGTGAAAGCCTTAAATGAAGGGATCAGGGATTTAGAAACAAGATATCAAACGGTCGGACATTTAGCTGAAGTTGCAAGGGGTCAGAACGCGAACCGGATCACATTTGAAAGATATGTTCTGGCATCATTCCTTGAAGACATTCTTCAAGTCGCAAATGAGAGATTAATCAAAATGACTTCAGGCCGGTATCAGTTGATTAGAAAAACGGACCGAAGCAAGGGAAATGTACAAAGTGGTTTAGAACTCCTGGTCTTTGATCAATTTACAGGGCAGGAGAGACATGTCAAAACATTATCCGGAGGGGAAAGCTTCAAGGCATCCCTGGCTTTAGCCCTTGGACTTGCTGATGTAGTCCAGCAGTACGCAGGAGGGGTATCCTTAGAGACGATGTTCATTGATGAAGGGTTCGGGACACTCGATCCAGAATCACTTGATCAGGCAATCGAAGCATTGATGGATATACAAAGCAGCGGGCGTTTAGTAGGGTTAATTTCCCATGTTCCTGAGCTGAAAGAGAGAATTGATGCACGACTAGAAGTCATTTCATCACAAAATGGGAGCAGGACGGAATTCCAGTTTTTAACTTAAGACCATGCCACTCAAAGAGGTTTCACAAAATAGACAATGAAACCTCTCTGGAGGAATTGTTTTTCCATCCTCATTTTACTAACATAGAATGGGAGAGACAGATAAAGTCGGAGGAGATAAAGATGTCAAAAACCAAAACATTCATTGTGGTGATGGTCATCATCGGGCTACTCCTTGCAGGTTGCAGCAATAGTGACTTTCAAGCAGAAACGGATTATGAAGTGAAGGAATTTACCTATACGAATCAGAATAATAAACAAGTAAGCTTAAAAGATTTAAAGGGGCAAGTTTGGATCGCCGATTTCATCTTTACCAGTTGCGAAACAGTTTGCCCTCCAATGACATTCAACTTGACAAAGCTGCAAAAGAAGTTAAAAGAAGAAGGTGTAAAAGATTATAAAATCGTTTCCTTCAGTGTTGATCCGGAAAAAGATACACCAGACGCATTAAAAGAGTACATATCAAACTTCGAAGCAGACACAAGTAAATGGGAGCTTTTGACCGGTTATGAATTCGATGAAGTGAAGGACCTTGCGGAACATTCCTTCCGTTCAATCGTAGCGGACGACCCCAATTCCGATCAGATGATTCATGGGACCAGCTTCTACCTGGTGAACCAGGAAGGAACCGTCGTTAAAACATACAGCGGCAATAGTGATGTTCCTTATGATGAAATCGTTCAGGATATGGAAACATTAATTAAGGAAGGATCTGAATAAACCCTTCTGGAGGCTGGGACATAACTAAATCCATTTCCTTTAAAGAAGAACAATCAAAAAATAGTTAGGATCACTTGTTACACCGCTTTTGATTTCCGTGCAAGACTCCGCTTTCCTCGGGCGGAAGGCAAGCCTCCTCGTCGCTGTCGCTCCTGCGGGAAACGCTGGACAGGTGAGACCCACTGGCTTTGCATAGTTGTAAATGAATTTCAATATAAGTATAAATTTTCCATTTAAGTTTTACTGTGGGGGCAAAAAAGAGAATCTCAAATAAGATGCTCATTTGTTCCCATTTTTTGTTATTTAGTTTATTTTATCATTCTCTTGACTTGCTTTTTTCTTGTCTTGACGACTAGAGCGAGGGTGCCAAAATCTACTTCTATCTTAGGTTTATCGGGGATTTTCTGCCTGCCTCTTGATGTTTTTTTCGGCTTATAATCTAAGGCAGCCGTGAATTCGGACCACGTTCGATTGAAATAGATTCGAATATGTCTAAGAATATCCAACATGCTTTTAGTAGATTGCGTTTTCAACTTCACCATCAAGGTAAGGACATAGGCAATCATGGCGATAAACATTTGGTTCCATATGCCTTTCGGCTTGGTGCTCCATACGTTTACAAACCGAAGGGATTGCTTGATCCATTTGAAAAACAGTTCAATGATCCATCGGTTTTTGTAGATGTCTGCAACTTCACTTGGTGTTAAATCCCATCTTGTGGTCGCTACTTTATACACGTTTCCATTCTCATCTCTATATTCCACCAATCGTACAGGCTCCATCTTTCTTTCTACACCTAAGATGACTTTGGCATCTCTTAAGATCTGATCCCGATTCCCTTCTGGGATCTCATATTCTTCCTCTACTTGAATCCGAATATCGTTCTTTAATCGAATGACAAACTTAATCTTGTCCTTGATCCATTGATTCATCCTGATTTTATCCATGTATCCCCGGTCCATCACATAAGTGGCATCATCCGATTCGATTAAGAATTCGCCCCCTTCATGATCCGAGGCTTTCCCGTTTGAGGGGACAATTTTGTCTGGGTAATGAACATCCGGTGAAGCCACCACTAAACGGGTGTGCATTTTGACGACGTTCCACCCTTTAGTGACATAAGCCCATTCAGATAACACAGGGGAAAGCTTGATATGGGTCGCATCAACTATGTGAAGTTTTCCGATATTCGGAATACCCGAAAGTGAATGAGTATAGGCCCTCAGTTCATTTAGAACGTTGAAAAATAGGGTTTGAAGAATGGTGGTATCTAATTCATTTATTCTTCTACTTAGTTGAGATCCACTAATTCCTTTGATTCCAATCTCATTCATTAGACTTTGATTTGCGTGCATCTGAGTGTCAAATTCAGGATACGATTTCCAATTATCCAATTGAGCCGTCACAAAAACCTTGACTAACTGTTCAATGGAAAGCTTTTTAAAATTGTAATTTAGAAGAGGACAAGCTAAATCCTTTGTAGGTAATAACGATAAACATTGACTAATCACTGATTTTCGAGCTATCATAATGAGGTTATTTTGTGCTCCTTTGTAGATAGTTTGTTTTTGGGAACAAACGCTCAACATATCTACAATAGGAGCTTTTTTTGTGTTTGTCTATATGTCATTAAGCAGTCCTAATATAGACGCACAGAGTGTATTGTAGCGGAAGGCACTTGACTCCTGCGGGAATTGAGGAAAAGTCGAGACCCCGCAGACGGAACGTCGAGGAGGCTCGACTTCCTCCCCGCGGAAAGCAAGTGCCTGGAGCGAAAAGGAACGGTCTATGTTTTAACACGACCACTTATTCAAAAGACGAATTTACTTTTTTTAGAAGTTGTGCAAAGCCAGTGGGTGAGACCCCGCAGGCGAAGCCGAGGAGGCTCACCGCCAGCCCCGCGGAAAGCGAGCGCCTGGAGCGGAAATCAACCACTACTTACTACCTCCAAAAGTAACAATATGTATGTACACTTCCAAATGAAAAATCCGAACGATTTCGATCTTCAAAAAAGAATTTCGAATGCTCGTTCGGATTTTATTTTAACTAAATACTTTTGTCCAAACCACTTTTTGATTTCCCATTCCAATATTAGGATGCTAACGATTATAATGGTGAAAAGGACTGGGGAGCTGAAACGATGAGAATTCGTCCGATTGAAGTGAAAGATGCTGAAAGATTAGTTGAAATCATGCGCCAAAAGACGGTTTTACCCAATATCATCGCTTTACCAAGCTTAAGGGTAGAGAAGTTTGAAGCGAGATTGAAGAACCCTTCTTCCAATCAGCATGATTTTATAGCAGAAGTGGATGGAATCGTAGTGGGGATGTGCGGATTAAGTCAAGGCCTCGGCAGGCGTGCCCACACGGGAAGTTTATTCATATTTATAGATGAGCAATATCATGGCAGGCGAATCGGCACCATCCTCATTCAAAATGCAATCGATTTAGCGGATAACTGGTTGATGATCGAACGGATTGAGTTGACTGTCATAGACGTGAACACCAAAGCGAAAGCTTTATATGAGAAATTGGGATTTCAGAATGAAGGATTCAAACATGGCACCATTGTCCAGAATGGTCGTTTTGCGGGGGAACATTGCATGGCAAGATTTCGTCCTGGTGGTGCTGTGAAGAAGGAATATGATAATGTTAAAGAATCTACAGCTAAATTATAGGATAGCAGGTGAGCGCATATTCGAAATTCTAAGGGAATGCTGATAGTAGATATACTGATCTCATTATTCATTTTCATATGGGTGGTGAAATCCTTTTCAGATGGGGAAGTTTGGAAGGGTGTTCTGTTTGCCGTCTGTTTTGCCATCATGGCAGGAGTACTGGTATTCAGATTCAAGACGAAAAGATAGAAAGTGGTGAGAGGATGAGAAAGGACCATTATACGATTGGGATGGCCGGACATATCGATCATGGAAAAACCACTCTCACAAAGGCTCTGACGTCAGTTGACACTGATCGCCTTAAAGAAGAAAAGGAGCGCAGTATCTCAATTGAACCTGGCTTTGCCCCTCTGTATGAGGATGATACCGTAGAGATTTCTGTAGTGGATGTGCCGGGCCATGAACGCTTCATACGTCAAATGATCGCAGGTGTAGCGGGAATCGACCTTGTTGTACTCGCAGTCGCTGCAGATGAAGGAGTGATGCCTCAAACGAAAGAGCATCTTGATATTTTGTCCCTTCTTGGAATACGACTGTGCATTGTCGTCTTGACTAAAATTTCTAAAGTCGAAGAAGATTTAAGAGAGATGGCCCGGGAAGAAGTCATCGAAGAATTGAAGGACACCGTATTTGATGGCTCTACCGTTCTAGCGGCAGATGGTTTAACAGGTGAAGGAGTGACGGCACTTAAAGAAATCATCATTTCCTCCTTGAAAGGTCTTCCCTCAAGGAATACTGCCGGGGAATTTCGGTTACCTGTTGATCAGGTCTTTACAGTTAAGGGACAGGGAACCGTGGTGAGAGGAACGATTTATGAAGGAAGTCTGGAAACGGGTCAGGATCTGACCATTCTACCACATGGGATACATACGAAAGCGAAACAAATTCAGGTTCACCACCGTAAGGCAGAAAAGGGATACGCCGGTCAACGGGCTGCTGTCAATCTTCCAGGAGTGGACTATAAAACCCTTAAACGGGGAAATGTACTTGTCTCGTCCCCTCATCTATTCATGACAAACACAATTGACGTTTGCCTACAAGTGCTACCTACTGTCCGACATGGAATCAAGCAGAGAATGCGGGTCATGGTCCATACAGGAACGTCTGAGGTCCTGGGGAAGCTTATGCTCTTTGACCGAAATAAAGTGGAAGCAGGCACAAACCCCACCACGATCCTATGCCAGATTCGCCTTGATGGTTCCATCATGGTTAAACGGGGAGACCGTTTTATTGTCAGGAGACCATCACCGGTTGAAACTATGGGTGGAGGGTGGATCATTCAGCCAAACGGAGGAAATTACCGGTTTGGAGATGAAACGATTGGCTACCTTAAATCCCTGGTTGAAGGAACTCCAAGTGAACGGGTACTGAGGGTACTTGATCGATATAAATCCCTTGAGAGGGAAAGTTTGAAAAAGGAAGGATCCCTTTCAGAAGAAAGGATGAGGGAATTACTCAAAGAACGGGAGTGGATTCAACTTTCTGATTCAAGCATATCCCATTCTAAAATCATGAAAGAATGCCAAAACGCGATAAAACAGTTCCTCTTGACGTTTCACGAGAAATTCCCCTTATTGAAGGGAGTCAATCGTGCAGAATTAAAGCAACACTTGTGTGAATATCCTGGAAATCTGGTAGATTATGTGTTGGAGCAAGGGAATTGGGTCCAGGGAAATGGTCTGGTTCAGTTAGCTGGCTTTACACCCCATCTGCCACCTGCATGGGAGAAGCGGTGCATTCAGCTTCTCGATTTACTGGAAAGGGACGGTACACAGGTAAGAGACATGGAAGAGTATTTTGAGAAGGTGGGAATACCGGAGAAGTGGCAATCGGACTTCACTCGTTTTTTCATACAGGAGAAGAAAATAGTGCCCCTGGATGAAAAGAAAGCTTATTCCATTGGGGTGTTTAACAACGCAATCATTCTATTGAGGAAGCATACAGATGATGCATTTCAGGTAGGTGAAGCGAAAGAAGTACTGGGCTTATCCAGAAAATATATGATTCCTTTTTTAGAAAAGCTGGATAGTGAAGGGTTGACGCTTCGTATAGAAGGGAAACGACAATGGATTGGCAATATTGATAAAGAATGAGTGGGAAGGAAGTATATTTAGGTTGATTAAATTAAATAAAGTACAAATTGCTGCTATTCATTCTGTGGCATAGTAGAAAGTAGGATAGGAAATTATGAAAGAATTATGGAGCGCATTTGGCTGGGTGCTTCCGATTATAATCATTGTGACGGTTACCCTTATCTTTGCGATCTCCTTTTGGAAGAAAAGAAGGGGGAAGGGCAGGTGGCTGAACTTACTCCCTGTATTATTTACGTGTATATCAATTGGTGGCATTTGTCTAATCACCTTGACTCCCCTGGAAAATGTTTCAGAGGGGTCTGTGAATTTCGATCCTTTCTCCAATTTAAAGTTGAATTTAATTTACCGTAATCATTTGGACGTGCCGATCCGTAATCTTCTTGCCAATATTATACTGTTTATTCCCTTTACCTTCTTTCTTGCCTGGTGGATGAGGCAATCGAAACAATTGATATTGATGGTCACTTTTCTTGGGGGGATCTTTTCCTTTGGAATTGAGCTTGCTCAATACTATTTGCCTTTAGGAAGAGCAACGGATATTGATGATTGGATGATGAACACAATGGGAGCGTTCATTGGTGGTATCTTATTCGTCACCGCCCGTTATTTCTATACATTGTTGAAAATCAATAAAAAAATCAAGTGAGTGGCTGGAATATAACTAATTCCACTTCAAAAGACGAACAACCAAACAATTTGTGAGGATCACTTATTACACCGCTATTGATTTCCGTGCAAGACTTCGCTTTCCTCGGGCGGAAGGCAAGCCTCCTCACAGCTCACGCTCCTGCGGGGTCTTACCTATTCCGCTTTTCCCGTAGGAGTCTTCGTCTTGCACTCCAATCAATAGCTAGATCCTGCTGTATACACTGAATATGCTTTAGGAATAATAATAAAAGGACCATTTCACCAAAGTTGTTGTTAAACATACACAGACTCAAAGCCCGAGGAGGCTCAACTCACGCCCCGCGGAAAGCGAGCACCTGCAGCGGAAATCAACCACCACTCACTCCATTAAAAGTAACAATATTTTCGTAAACTGATAAATCCGAACGAATTCGATTTTCAAAAAATGAATCTCGAATATCGTTAGGATTTTTTTAACTAAACACATTATCCCCAGTCTTTTTACTGCTTCTCATTTAGCCTGTTCATCGATAAACTTTGACAGCGAATGTATACTCCACCCCCATAAACAAAAGCTAACAGTACGATGAAAGGGGGTGGGTGCTCGTGATGAAAAAAGCTATAAAAGTGATTATGGTCATCATCGTGTTATCTGTGGTATTGTTCTTCATCATGCATTGGGATGTAAGACAAGGTGTGAAAAATTATACGAGAACCCACCCGATTACTGAAACCCTGTCAAGCAACGCTTCAATTGAAATTCTTAATACTGGAAAAAGTTTTTATGAAAACCTTTTCAATGATATAGATTCGGCTGAACATTATGTATGGATCCATTTTTTTATCATTAGGGATGACAAAATCTCTCATGAGTTCTTTAATTTATTGATGAAAAAAGCTCAAAAGGGTGTGGATGTCCGCTTATCTGTAGACTTTCTTGGGTCGGACATCCCTACGAAGAACATCAAGAGGATGGAAAAGGCCGGAGTAAAGATTACGAAAAGCAGACCACTTTCACTTAAGAATATTTTCTATTCCCTTCACCACCGGAACCATCGCAGGCTTATTTCCATAGATGACAACATTGCCTATATTGGAGGATTCAACATGGGGGAAGAATATCTGGGGAAAGATCCAAAGCTTGGCTACTGGAGGGATTATCATATCCGGTTGGCAGGCGATGCGGGAAAAGAAGTATATAAGCAGTTCATAAGAGATTGGACTGAGGACGGTGGCGAGGAAATAAAGAGTGATCTAACCTCATACACGTCAGCCAGCACTGAAGGTAGTGTCCATTTCATCTTCTCTACTGGAGACCCTCTCATTGAAAGAACCATTGATTGGATAAATGAAGCAGAAAAGAGTGTGACCATCACAACCCCATACTTTATCCCAAATAATAAGCTTATCAGCGCATTGAAAGAAGCAGTGAAGAGAGGGGTCGAAGTGATTATCCTTGTACCGGATGATACGGATGCCTGGTTCACCAAACCCTCAAGCTACAGGATAGAAAAGAGCCTTTTAAAAGAAGGAGTGCATCTATATCTATATCAGAAGGGGTTTTTTCACGGCAAGGTGATGGTTGTTGATCATGCCTGGGCGGACGTGGGGACAGCCAATTGGGATCCGCGCAGCTTTTACTTAAATGATGAGAGCAACTGCATCATTCGGGATGAGGAAGTAGCGAGACATTTGGAATCCCTTATCAAAGAGGATATGAAGGATAGTGAAAAGGTGACCAGGAGAGATTTTGATGAACTGCCATTCTGGGAAAAACCCTTACAGAAGACACCACACTGGCTTTATTATTACTTTTAGTCGCGTCTTGATTCAAGGTGTACGAATGTAAAAATTTTTGTTGAATAAGAAAATATGGTAAAGTGTTCTCATATAGTTTAGATGTAAACACCTTATTTAAGAAAGGGATTGTCCATGAGCGAGCTCTTGTTTATAGCTTTGTTTGTTCTTTCGTTAATGGCATTTGCGTTTTTTAATGTGTCAAAGAAGAAACATGTTTCAAAGAATCACAGGTCGATAGCAGTCACAATTGTCATCTTCTCTGTGATCGGCATGATGTTGGCGGTCCTTCTTTACCTTCCGAACGCTTCTTAGAAAACGGAGAATACTGTAAAAGCAAAAGACACAAGAGGAAGGTCTCACGTGTCTTTTTTTATGCCTCTGGATGGTGAACCGTGTAATCCTCTTATAGATTGTTTGCTTCTAAGTGGCCATAAATTTGATATGATTAGTATGGCTTTGTTAAAGCTCGGGGAAAGATCAAATCATCATGGAGACTGACTGTGCGTATGGCAATAAAGGAGAATACAGATGAAAGCAGCAATGATTTTTGATATGGATGGTACATTATTTCAAACAGACCGTATACTTGAGGCTTCACTTCATGATACCTTTCAATTACTTAGAGACGAAGAGAAGTGGGAGGGGGATACGCCTCTCGAAACATACAGAGATATTATGGGAGTCCCCCTTACGGATGTGTGGAAGACTCTATTGCCCCTGCATCCCACTCATGTACATGAGAGAGTAAATGATGTATTTCAGGATAAATTGATTCAAAACATTTTGGGTGGAATGGGTGCCCTATATCCCCATACCGAGGCCCTCTTATCTTATTTGGCCGAAAGGGGATTCCCGATTTTTGTGGCAAGTAACGGCTATCCCCGTTATCTCGAAACAATCGTGGAATATTACGCGTTGGATCGATGGATTATATCCTCCTATAGTATTGAGGATATTGATTCTGTGGATAAGGGTGAACTAATACGGAAAGTGAAGGCAGATCATCATCTCAGTCACGGAATTGTGATTGGAGACAGACGATCGGACTTCAAAGGAGCCGAGGCGAATGAGTTTCTTTCCATCGGATGTGCTTTTGATTTTTCACAGGAAAATGAATTGCGTGAAGCCGATGTAGTGGTCGATGATTTGATAGAAATCAGAGACTATTTGGAGAAAGTGAAATGAAATAAGAGAGCAGGAGTGATCAGGTGGAGCAGGAAAAACTGGCCATTTTGAATGAAATCGGAGAAAGAATAGGGGTTGGGAGCCGTTCGGAGGTCCACGCGAAAGGGTATTGGCACGAGACCTTTCACTGCTGGTTTGCTCGTTATGATACCGACTTGAAGGAAACCTTCATCTATTTTCAATTAAGAAGTGACACCAAGAAGGATTTTCCTGGACTTTTGGACATTACGGCCGCCGGACATATTTTGTTCGATGAAAAGATTGAAGACGGTGTGAGGGAAGTTCATGAAGAGCTGGGAATCAAGGTCCTGTTTGAGGAATTGGAAGATCTGGGGATTGTAAAAGAGGAACTCATTCAACAAGGTATGATAGACAGGGAGCATACCAATGTGTTCCTTTATACGAACCCGGTCTCATACGAGGAATTTCAGCTTCAGCCTGAGGAAGTCACAGGGATCTTCCGTTCTACCCTGGCCGATTTCAAATCGCTGATTCAACATGATAAAGCCCAAATCGAATTGGAAGGATTTATTGTCCAAAAAGAAGGGATTAAGAAATATACAGGCCACAAGGTGGGTTATCAACATTTCGTCCCGCATGAAAGGTCCTATCTTTTAGAAATCATTGATCAAATAGAACGGAAAATGTAAGAAAGTAATGCCTCTATCCCATAGTCAGAATGAATAATAAAGGCTATCATGAATATCTGATACTTACATATTGAGATAGGGAGTAGGAGTTAAAATTGAACGGTACAGCGCATATGGCAATTGGAGCAGCAACAGGTTTTATTGTGGCGAACTCATTTGGATCAAGCCCCGGTACGACAGCGTCACTTGTAGCAATTGGAGGGGTATCCGGACTCATGCCGGATTTGGATATTGACGGAAAGCTTAGTAACAAAGTTACTTTCTCCCCCAAAATGATCAGGTCGGTGGCGCAAATCATCGGCTTTCTCATGATGGTGTACAGCTACCTTGAAGGCAGTGGGAAAGAAAGGTGGCTTGGGATTGGGTATGGGGCAGGAATGATGTTTCTCACAAGCTTCATTACCCAGAGAAGGATGCTGATGATTACTGGCATAGGTGTGACGGCATGTGGCTGGCAATTGAATGAAATATGGTTATGGTTGCTGGGCATATATATATTTATTGCTTCATTCGTGTCACATCGCAGTTATACTCACTCCGTACTAGGATTGATATATTTTGGCATCATCGCTCGTTATCTCGAGTCTTCTATCATGATGGATGGAGTATTTGAAGCATGTGTCATCGGATATGCGAGTCATTTAATCGCGGATATGAAGTTTCTTCCTTTCAATAAAAGAGGCATAAAGCTCTTCCTTCCTCTTTCGTCCAAAGAAATGTAAAATGTGTTCTATACCTACTTGACCATTATTTCCCTATACATTAAAATAATGGAAACACTATAAATGGGTATGTGCGATGAAGAAGAAGAGTAGACGATCGAAACATTTAAGAGAGCTGATGGCGGGTGAGAATCAGTATGGTAAAATCGTTGAATGGGCTTTTGAGCATCCAGGCTGAAATGAAGTAGGTTTTGGCGGAAGGTCTCACCGATATAAGAGACGATGTATCGAAGGCGACTTCTGTACAGATGAGTGCGTTTACTAAAGGGTAAGCGAATGAAGGTGGCACCACGGGTTTCCCGTCCTTTTTTAGAGGATGGGAAGCCCTTTTTGTGTTTTTATCATTTTTCAATGGAGGGTATAATGGGGATGAATAAACAAGTTCTGACTGGTATCAAACCAACTGGTAGTATACATTTAGGGAATTATATTGGTGCGATTAAACCGGCATTGGGATTGGCAGGGAACCAATCTTATAACACCGCTTATTTTGTTGCAGATTATCATGGTTTAACAAAGATCCATGATCCACTCGCAATGAAAGAATTTTCTTATGGGGTAGCGGCAGCGTGGTTAGCTTTAGGGTTGAATCCAGATCGAGCGATTTTTTACCGTCAATCTGATGTTCCTGAAATCTTTGAATTAAGCTGGATTCTTTCCTGCTTTGCACCAAAAGGATTAATGAACCGGGCTCATGCGTATAAATCAATGGTTGGAGATAATCAAAATGATGGCAGAGAAGTGGATTCTGGAGTCAACATGGGAGTTTTTACCTACCCGATATTGATGGCGGCGGATATCCTTTTATTTCAAACTGAATTGGTTCCGGTTGGAAAGGATCAAATTCAGCATGTTGAAATTGCCAGGGATTTAGCAGAAAGTTTTAATAAACAATATGGTGAAACATTTGTTCTTCCCGAGTATGTCATACAGGAAGAGACGTCTGTCCTCCCGGGACTTGATGGACGAAAGATGAGTAAAAGCTATAACAATACAATCCCATTATTCGAGGAACCAAAAAAGCTTCGAAAACTAATCAATAAAATAAAAACGGATTCCTCTCTTCCCGAAGAACCAAAGGATCCCGGCTCATCTGTTATTTTTTCGTTATACAAAGAATTCGCGTCGTCAGATCAAACCGAAATAATGAGAAAGAGGTTTCACTCCGGAATTGGCTGGGGTGAAGCAAAAGCAGAATTGTTTTCTGTGATGAACTCATTTATGAAAGAACCCCGTGACATGTACAACGAATTGGTAAGTGACACAGAGGCAATTGATCAAATTCTACTAAATGGTGCTGAAAAGGCAAGAAAAAAAATCACTCCTTTTATGAGGGAAATCAAACAAAAGATTGGTTTGTATCATTGATTGATACACTTAATTAAATAAATGTAACAAATGAAAACATTGGAAAAGCCGCATTTTGTCAGAATGCGGCTTTTCTTCCCACTTTTTAAGGTTTGAGTATTACTTTAATATTTCCATCGGACTTCTTATCGAAAATATCATACCCTTTTGCCGCTTCTTCAATTGAAAAGGTATGGGTGATGATGTCGGTAGGGTCAAATTGGTTCTCTTCGATCATATCGTATAATTTTGGCATCAGATGAATTACAGGTGCTTGTCCCATTTTAATGGAAACATTCCGGCTGAAAAAGTCCCCTAGAGGAAATCGATTTGCTTCTGTTGCATATACGCCAGTCAATTGAACAGTTCCGAACTTCCGAACCGCTTCTGAGGCTGTCTTGATCGGACTTATGGTCCCAAATTGATTATCAAAGTCAGAACCGAACGATTCATTTGGCTGAACGGTCCCATCCATTCCCACACAGTCTATCACAACATCAGCTCCACCTTTAGTTTCTTCATGCAGGAGCGACCCGATATCGCTATGATTTTGAAAGTTGAATATTTCTGCTTGGTTAGTACGTTTAGCATGCGCAAGTCTATGATCTACCTGGTCTACTGCGATGACTCTTTCGGCGCCTTTCAATTTAGCGAATTTCTGAGCCATCAATCCAATTGGGCCGCTACCTAATACAATGACCGTATCGCCTTTTTTTACACCACTGTTTTCTACGCTCCAGTAAGCAGTGGGTATTACATCGGAAAGGAAGAGAACACTTTCATCCTCCAGCTGACTTGAATCAGGGACTTTAAACGATGTGAAGTCTGCATACGGTACCCGCAGATACTCCGCCTGACCACCCGGGTATCCACCAAACATCTCAGTGAATCCGAAAAGACCGCCCACTTCTCCATGGGGATTGGACTCATCACATTGACTTTCCATTTGGTTCTCACAGAAAAAACATTTCCCACAGCCAATATTAAAAGGAATAACCACGCGATCCCCTTTTTTAAGGGTTTTCACTTCCGATCCCACCTCTTCGACAATACCCATTGGTTCATGTCCCACAACATAATCTTGTTGCGGTTTTATTCCTCCCTTGTATAAATGTAAATCTGAACCGCAAATTCCGCTTGCAGTAATCCTTACGATGATGTCAGTATTTACTTGAATTTCTGGATTCGCTACTTCTTTCACGACCATCTTTTCTTTTCCTTGGAACGTAACGCCCTTCACTCTCATCACTCCTGTAAATTTTGTAAGATTCTTCTATGTGTTTAAACTCTTTTTGAGTGAGCTAAACATCAAGTCGTCCCAATTTTGAAAAACTGAATAAAGCGATGAGGAAGTCTTATTAGAAAATCTTGTTTAAACAGTGTTCCATCAATTATTAATTGGATTTAATTACCACTATTTATTCAAGCGTCCGTACCGATGGGATTTTAAATAAATAAAAAATAAATTTAAAATTCTTACTTTTCATTGACAGTCTTCTATGTTTGGTATAAGTTATGGGAAAGTATTTTTTAAAAATTCATATTGTTTCTTATCAAGAGAGGTAGAGGGACTGGCCCGAAGACACCTCAGCAACCAGCCACAGTTACAGGTATGGTGCTAATTCCAGCAAGTTGATGTCAACTTGGACGATAAGAGGGAGAACGAACGTATAAAACCTTCTTATTTTCATAAGAAGGTTTTTTTGTTTTTCCCCTTTTCATTTTCTAGGGAAGAAAAGGAGAGAAGAATGTTGAAAAAACATATTGATACATTGCTTGTTCAGGCAGGCAATCGGAAGGATCCTGTTACTGGTGCCGTAAGCCTTCCCATTCATCTATCGACAGCATATGAACATAAAGGGATCGGTGAATCAACCGGTTATGATTATACGAGAACAGGTAATCCAACCAGGGCGACCCTTGAAGAAACATTGGCTCAATTGGAAGAGGGGCATAAAGGATTTGCATTCAGTTCGGGAATGGCTGCGATTCAGGCTATCCTGGGTTTATTCTCAAGTGGGGATGAATTGATTGTATCGAAGGATCTTTACGGAGGAAGCTACCGTTTATTTGTACAGTATGAAGCCCAATATAATATCAAATTTCATTTTGTAGATACAAGTGATGCTGACTCTATTAACGTACAAATTACGAAGCGGACGAAGGCTATATTTCTTGAAACACCAACCAACCCATTAATGAATGAAGCAAGTATTTCTGAGGTTGCCGGGATTTCAAAGGCGAATGGACTGCTCTTGGTCGTCGATAACACCTTCTATACACCTGTCCTCCAAAAACCGCTCAAAGAGGGTGCGGACCTGGTTATCCATAGCGCCACCAAATACTTAGGCGGCCATAATGACGTTCTGGCTGGAGTGGTTGTTGTAAACACAGAGGACTTAGCTGAAAGAATTTACACGATTCAAAATTCAATCGGTGCAGTGCTCTCACCATTTGATTGTTGGCTCTTAATACGAGGGATGAAAACCCTTAGCCTCAGAATGGCTCAGCATGAAAAAAATGCAGGGAGATTAGCCCAATATCTTGAAGGGCATGATTGTGTAACGGACGTCTTATATCCGGGGAAAGGAGGCATGCTTTCCTTTCGCATTGGTAAGGAAGAATGGGTCGGTCCCTTCCTACAAAATCTGAACCTTATTACATTTGCAGAAAGTTTAGGAGGAGTTGAAAGCTTTATCACCTATCCCGCCACCCAGACACATGCCGACATTCCTGAAGAAGAACGAAAAAGACTTGGTATCTGCAACAGACTACTCAGATTTTCTGTAGGAATTGAATATATCGATGACCTGATTGAAGATTTGGAGAATGTTTTTCATCAATTGGAAAAAGAGGTGTTAACGTATGAGTAAAAAGCCATTTTCACTTCAGACGTCACTCATTCATTCCCGGGGATTTGATAAAGGGACAGGAGCTGTTTCTACTCCGATTCATCATGCTACAACTTTTCATCAACAGGATTTTGATCAATATGGAACGTATGATTACAGCCGTTCAGGGAATCCAACAAGGGAAACAGTCGAAGAAACGATAGCGGAATTAGAAGGCGGGGTAAGGGGCTTTGCCTTTTCATCCGGTATGGCGGCCATCTCAACAAGCTTTCTTTTGTTATCGAGTGGGGATCATGTTCTCGTATCGGAAGAAGTATATGGGGGGACCTACAGGATGATCACAGAAGTCCTTACTAAGTTTGATATAGAATACTCTTTTGTGAATATGAAGGATTTGCATGAAGTGGCTTGTGCAATTAAGCACAATACGAAGGTGATTTATATGGAAACTCCTTCGAACCCGTTATTGAATATTACCGATATTGAAGGGGTCGTGAAGCTTGCCAAGGCAAATGATTGTTTAACGTTTCTTGATAATACATTCATGACGCCACTGTTGCAAAGACCAATCAGTTTCGGGGTGGATGTTGTTCTTCACAGTGCGACGAAGTTTCTTGCCGGACATAGTGACGTCTTAGCGGGGCTTGCGGTAACGGGAAATGAAGAGATTGCCGGGAAACTTGCTTTTCTGCAGAATTCGTTTGGGGCGGTGCTCGGGGTACAGGATTGCTGGTTGCTCTTAAGAGGGCTGAAAACATTGCATGTTCGATTGAAGGAATCATCAGAGTCGGCTTATAAGATTGCAAGCTTTTTAGAAGGTAGAAAGGAAGTAGAAGAAGTATATTATCCGGGCTTGAGTTATCATCACGGTCGTGAAATTCAAGTTCGGCAGGCAGAGGGTCCCGGAGCGGTTCTTTCCTTCCGGTTAAAAGGGGAAGAGGAAGTGAAGCAACTCATCAAACATGTAAACATCCCCGTATTCGCCGTCAGTTTAGGAGCTGTTGAATCGATTTTATCCTATCCATCGAGAATGTCACATGCTTCTATGCCAAAAGCCGAAAGGGAAAGAAGAGGGATTACAGATGGATTATTGCGCTTATCCGTTGGGCTTGAAAACGCGGATGAATTAATTAAGGATCTACAAAACGGTTTAGAGAGTATACAAAAAATCAATCGAAACAACGTGATAAATTTGTAAAGAGGAGGGAGCGTCATGAAACCGTTGCCGGAAGCATTAAAAGAGAGAATCTTGATTGCAGATGGAGCAATTGGAACATTGTTATATTCCTATGGAGTGGACAGATGCTTTGAAGAACTGAATCTTTCTCACCCAAATGAAGTGTTGAAAGTCCATAAAGAGTATATCGATGCAGGAGCAGATATCATTCAGACCAATACGTATGGGGCCAATTATCAAAAGCTTTCAAGATACGGACTCGAGGATTCGGTTAAGGAAATCAATACAGCTGCTGTTCGTCTGGCAAGAAAAGCAGCTGGAGAAAACACCTATATCCTTGGAACCATCGGGGGAATCAGGGGGATAAAACAAAATGTGTCTCTGGAAGAGATTAAAAGAAGCTTCCGGGAACAGCTTTACTGCTTATTATTAGAGGGGGTTGATGGCATTCTTCTGGAAACCTATTATGATTTCGAGGAACTGACCACCGTTCTTAGCATCGCTAAACGAGAAGCGGATATTCCCCTCATTGCTCAAGTTTCCCTGCATGAAACGGGAGTCCTTCAAAATGGAATGGAAATCAAAGACGCTCTTCAACAATTGGAGTTATTGGGGGCCGATGTTGTCGGCATCAATTGCCGGATGGGGCCATTTCACATGGTGAATTCATTAGAGGAAGTTCCCTTGCCGAAAAGGGCATTTCTATCCGTCTTTCCAAATGCGAGTCTCCCTAACTATGAAGAAGGTCGATTCTATTACTCTGCTGAGCCTGATTACTTTGGGGATATGAGCAATGAATTGCGGATCCAGGGTGCGAGAATCATTGGGGGTTGTTGTGGAACCACACCCGATCACATTCGTTCTGTAGCTTCAAGGTTGAAAAGCCGGGAGCCGGTGAAAGAAAAAGAAGTAAAAAAGAAAAAAGTAGTTCAGTTATCTTCACCATCCATCAGGGGAAGCTTGCTGCATGAGCAAGTAAGAGAAAAGAAAACCATTATCGTTGAACTCGATCCACCGAAGCATCTCGACACGAAATTGTTCTTCCAAGGGGCGTCGGCACTTAAGGAAACAGGCATTGACGCACTCACCCTTGCTGACAACCCGCTGGCAACGCCGCGTATTAGCAATGACGCGATCGGGAGTCTGGTCAAGTCGAAATACGATCTTACACCACTCGTTCATATCACTTGCCGTGACCGAAACCTGATTGGACTTCAATCCCATTTAATGGGCTTGCACACATTAGGGATACACAATCTATTAGCGATAACGGGTGACCCTGCAAAGATCGGGGATTTTCCAGGTGCTGCATCCGTTTATGATCTTTCTTCCCTGGAACTTATTGAACTCATTAAACAGAATAATGAGGGAATATCGTTTTCCGGTAAATCACTCCGGGAACGCACTCAATTTTCAGTTGGGGCAGCCTTTAATCCGAACTTCCGTCATTTAGACGCTTCTGTAAAAAGGCTTGAAAAGAAAAAGAAAGCCGGTGCCGACTATTTCATTTCTCAACCGATCTTTGGGAATGAACAGCTGATACAAATCCATGAAGCGACAAAGCATCTGGATGTTCCGGTTTTCATCGGAATCATGCCGTTGATCAGCTCAAGAAATGCAGAATTTCTCCACCATGAAGTGCCTGGTATCAATGTACCGGAAGAAACGAGGCAAAGAATGAAGGAAGCTGGAAGTGATCCTGTCATTGCTAGAACAGTCGGAATGGAGATAGCCAAAGATTTGCTGGATACAGCATTAGAACTATTTAATGGCATTTATCTCATCACACCTTTTGTACGATATGATATGAGCATTGAACTGATTCATCATATTCAAGAGAAAACCAACACTGAAAGAGAGGTTCCCTATGGCCATCACATTGTTTGAAGAACAGCTTAGAAAAAAAATACTCGTACTTGATGGAGCAATGGGGACGATGCTTCAACAAGCAAATTTATCCCCGGAGGATTTCGGAGGGGAAGAACTTGAAGGATGTAATGAAAATCTTGTCTTGACAGCGCCGGAGGTAATCTATGAGATCCATATGGAATATTTGAAAGCAGGGGCTGATATGATTGAAACGAATACCTTTGGCGCAACCCCCATCGTACTCGACGAATATGATTTAGGCTATAAAGCATACGAAATCAACAAAGTAGCAGCTGAAATCGCCAGAAAAGCAGTAGATGATGTCTCAACTCACGAGTGGCCAAGGTTCGTTGCGGGATCGCTTGGTCCAACTACTAAAACGTTATCCGTAACAGGAGGAGTAAGCTTTGATGAACTGGCAGACAACTACCGTGTTCAAGCAGAAGGCCTTCTCGATGGAGGGGCTGATGTGCTCTTACTTGAAACAAGTCAGGATGCTTTAAACGTAAAAGCAGCGAACCTCGGAATTCGAACGGCTTTCGAATCCAGAGGAAAAGAAATCCCGATTTTATTATCCGGAACCATTGAACCTATGGGCACTACACTGGCCGGGCAATCAATCGAATCATTTTATCTATCCCTTGAACATTTAAACCCTTTGGTCGTTGGTCTGAACTGTGCAACGGGGCCTGAATTTATGCGTGACCACATCCGTTCGTTATCGGGTTTAGCCACTACCTATGTAAGCTGTTACCCGAATGCCGGACTCCCTGATGAAGAAGGGAATTATAATGAAACAGCAGATTCCCTCAGTGTAAAGATGAAAGGTTTCGCGGAGAAAGGTTGGCTGAATCTTGTAGGAGGGTGCTGTGGTACAACACCGGAACATATTCGCGCCCTTTCAGATGTCGTGAAGGGATTCCCGCCCCGTACACCGAAAGAATCTCATCCCCATGCGGTGTCTGGAATTGAAGCTTTCGTCTATGAGGATGAAGACAGAAGACCGATTCTGGTCGGAGAACGGACGAATGTCATCGGTTCAAGAAAATTCAAACGATTGATTGCAGAGAATAAGATAGAGGAAGCGTCAGAGATTGCCAGGGCGCAGGTGAAAAATGGGGCTCAGGTAATCGATATCTGCCTTGCCGACCCCGATCGTGAAGAAGTAGAGGACATGAATGTTTTTATTCAGGAAGTTGTGAAGAAAGTAAAAGTTCCACTTGTCATCGATTCAACGGATGAGAAGGTGCTTGAGGCCGCTTTGAAATTTTCTCAAGGGAAAGTGATCATTAACTCAATTAATCTCGAAGACGGAGAAGAGAGATTTGCGAAGGTCGCTAAACTGATGAATGCCTTCGGAGCGGCAGTGGTGGTCGGGACGATTGATGAAAAGGGCATGGGTGTATCAGTAGAACGAAAGGTTGACATTGCCCTTCGTTCCCATAGACTGTTAACAGAGAAATATGGGATAGCTTCTGAAGACATCATCTTTGACCCTCTCGTATTCCCTGTCGGTACGGGGGATCAGCAATATATAGGATCAGCCAATAGCACCGTGGAAGGGATTAAGAAGATTAAAGAAGCCTTGCCTGATTGCCCTCATATACTTGGGGTCAGCAATGTTTCATTCGGGCTGCCCCCTGTCGGAAGGGAAGTCCTCAATGCTGTGTATCTTTATCACTGTACAAAGGCTGGCCTCGACTATGCCATAGTCAACACGGAAAAGCTAGAGCGCTTTGCCTCTATTCCTCAAGAAGAAGTCCGAATGGCTGAGAAACTCTTATTTGAGACGACGGATGAAACCCTTGCTGAATTCACAGCATTTTATAGGGGGAAAAAGAAAGAAGTAAAGGCTCCTGTAAATACAATGACCTTAGAAGAACGATTGTCTCATTATGTAGTAGAAGGGACGAAGGAAGGGTTGATAGCCGATTTAACTCTTGCTTTGGAAAAATATAACGCTCCCCTTGATATCATCAATGGTCCCCTTATGGCAGGAATGAGCGAAGTTGGAAGATTATTTAATGATAACCAGCTGATTGTTGCCGAGGTATTACAGAGTGCCGAGGTCATGAAAGCGTCCGTCGCTCATCTGGAACCATATATGGAACAAACGGAAAGTTCCTCTTCCAAGGGCAAAGTAATTTTAGCTACGGTTAAGGGGGATGTTCATGATATCGGTAAAAATCTTGTTGATATCATCCTCACTAATAATGGGTATGAAGTGATTGATTTAGGCATTAAAGTAACTCCACAAGAACTGATTGGGGTCATACGGGAAGAAAAGCCTGACATCGTAGGTTTATCCGGTCTCCTGGTGAAGTCTGCTCAACAAATGGTCATCACGGCTCAAGATTTAAAGCAGTCTGATATTTCGGTTCCTCTTGTAGTTGGGGGAGCAGCACTCACCAGAAAGTTCACTACAAACAAAATCGGCAAGGAATACGATGGTCTGGTCCTTTATGCGAAGGATGCAATGGATGGATTGAGTATCATGAATGGACTTCAGCATGAAGAAACAAGACTGCAACTGGAAGAGGAATACCGGGAGAAACGAAGCACACACCTATTACATGAAGAATCGTCTAGTCGAAAGACATCTGCCGTTGCAGTGAAAGCACGTTCCGCCGTCTCAAAGGATGTTAAGGTTTATGTTCCACCAGACTTGAAACCTCATACCATAAATGAATTTTCACTGGATCAAATCCACCCCTACATCAATCAGCAAATGCTTCTTGGTCATCACTTGGGGATTAAAGGGAAAATCTCAAGATTGCTGGAAGAAGGGGACGAACGAACCATCCGCCTGAAAGCGGTGACGGATGAGTTGTACCAAAAGGCAAAAAGGCAAGGAATGATCCATGCATCTGCACGATATCAATTCTTTCCTGCCCAGTCCGATGGTGATGATGTTGTTATTTATCACCCGGAAGATTCATCAACAGAAGTGGAACGATTTCGCTTTCCGAGACAATTAGGGAATCAGCATCTTTGTTTAGCGGATTACTTGAAATCGGTTGAAAGTGGGGAAATGGATTACGTCGGATTCTTCGCCGTAACGGCCGGTGTGAAAATCAGGCAGTGGGCAAAGGAGTTAAAAGAAGAAGGAAGTTTCCTGGAAAGTCACGCATTGCAGGCTATTGCCTTGGAAACAGCAGAAGGACTGGCTGAAAGAGTCCATGAAATGATGAGAAGCAGGTGGGGCTTTCCGGATCCCGTAGACTTTACGATGCAGGATAGGTTCCGAACCCACTATCAAGGCCAACGTTTTTCATTTGGGTACCCCGCGTGTCCCGAACTTGAGGATCAGAAGAAGCTTTTTAAGCTTATCGAACCTGAAAAAATCGGGATCCAACTAACAGACGGATGCATGATGGAACCTGAAGCATCGGTAACAGCGATGGTCTTCGCTCATCCGGAAGCAAGATATTTTAATGTATTATAATTCTCCAATTATAAAGGCAACTTCCATAATGCGGAGTTGCCTTTTTCTATTTATTACTTTCTTAACCTGCCTGTAAGTTTGGGCAATGGTGCACTATTAACGGATATATTGGAAATGGCTGAACATAACGAAAAGGGATGAAGGAAAATCGGCTTGTAGAGTAATAAAGGGGAAACACAGAGTTAAAAAGAGTGATCTTCTGCTTTAACACTTTGATTACTAAACTTTGTTTCAAGTATTTCGAGTATCTTTTCTTCGGAAAATCCTGTGATCATCGTTAGATTAAGTAAACTGGGCTTAAGACTTATTGTCTCGCAAAAATAATAGGCACTTTGGATAGCAAGTGTTTCGATACACTTTCTTGTCAGCTTGTTATTCATTCTCTCATCAGCTCCCAACTATTTTGACATATGACTAAGTAGTAAGAATACGACATCATTTTAAGATTAGAGGTTGGTTTCTAATAGGAGATCCCTATACATCAAAATAGTATATCGAGACATACCCTTGCTGTCTGTTTCTCTGCTAATACCCCCATTATACACTTTATATTGTGAATTGTAGAGGGTATTTACAAAATAGTGTAATATTATTTGAAAATATCCACTATTCACACTTTAATGTTTTCCCGAAAATTGAGTCGCTTTCTTGCCCTGTAACCATGTATTTATTTCCGGGATATCCTCTAAAATGACATTGTTACATGAATGTGTTATATATTAGAAGGAGATATAAGTTAGTTTTGAAAAATTTCACTTGGAGTATGATTTCCCGACTACTCATAACGTCAGCTAGGGATGAGGAAACGGAACATTTTGATGGATATTATAGGAGGAATCATACATGCATAGAAACAAAGAAGTACATACATTTTTATTGAGCAAGGCTCGTCAATTGACAGATGAATGGTATGATACATTAGATAAAAATAGAACTAGGGGGGTATACTCTTCCACCGATCCAAAAGTAATTGAAGCTTTGAAAAAGCAAAACTTTGATTTCCACGGAATCCTCTGTAACGTATTTGCGGAAGATAGAGAAACGTTTAGTAAGAATATTGACGAATGGGTGTTAAACCTGGCGAATGATAAGGAACATTTAGATACGCCCACCCATTATATCCTCAAGGAATTTATGAGGGTGAGAAATCAATACTTGGACTTCATAAAAGAATATGCCGATTCTCATTTGGATGAGGGCATATTTGACCAATTCAATTTATGGAGCAAAGTCATAATAGAAGCATTTGACCGGGTCATGATGCGTTTTGTGGAGTTACAGTCTGAAGTTGTGGAACAGCAGCTCCAGAATCAGCAGGAAATCATAAATGAACTAAGCTCCCCCCTCATCTCTTTGAATTCACATACGGCTCTGTTGCCTCTTGTAGGTAACATCGACCCTTCAAGGGCGGAACTGATCTTAGAAAATGCCTTGGAACAATGCGTGAAGATGGAAGTTTCTCAATTGTTCATCGATTTATCAGGTGTCGTATTAATTGATACGATGGTAGCCCATCAAATTTTTCAGCTGATCGATGCACTTCAATTGATTGGGGTCAAACCAATTCTTTCCGGACTGCGACCTGAAATTGCTCAAACGGCGGTTCAACTTGGATTAAACTTCGAAAACCTCACTATTACATCAACATTGTCTCAAGCTTTAACAATCAAAAACAATGAAGCATAATCAAACAGATTAAAAGCATCCTAACAGCGTGTATGGATGCTTTTTTTTATTTCCAGTTCGTTCCCTTTCAAAATAATATGAAGTAATAAAAGCTCTGAAATGAAATATCTTGAATTGAAGATAAATATCGTGTATGATACATCTATAAGGTAATACTATCTCTTAAGGAGTGAAAAAAGATGAACCTAAAACCATTAAAAGGGCAGCATCACGTTTCTGCCATAACAGCAAATGCAAAGAAAAATTATGAATTCTATACGAAAACCCTGGGATTAAGACTAGTGAAGAAGTCCATAAACCAAGACGACACCTCTGTATATCATCTCTTCTATGCGGATGAAAGAGGAAATCCAGGGACGGACCTTACATTCTTTGAGATTCCACATGCAGGAAATACGTATAAAGGCACGAATAGTATTTCATTGACGGCTCTAAGAGTGAACACAGATGAGTCATTGTCCTATTGGAAACAGCGTTTTGAAGAGCTGGGCGTCGATCATGACAATATTTCTCATCACACCGGCCGGTCTACTTTAAGTTTCCGTGATTTCGAAGGTCAGCGGCTTATGCTGGTATCTGATGAAAAGAATGAAGGAATACCCGGTGGGAAGCCCTGGGATAAGAGTCCGGTTCCAGTTGAATATGGGGTTGTCGGTTTAGGTCCTATCACATTAACCGTCGCACGTGGGGAGAGCACGGCGGCTGTACTGAAAGATGTTTTAGGCTTTAAAGAGACCGGAAGCTTTCCTTCGGATATAGAGGGCCAGGCAGATATCAGGGTATTTGAAACAGGTGAAGGCGGAACCGGTGGAGAAGTGTATCTTGAAGAAAGAAATGATATCCCCCAGGAAAGACCGGGAAGGGGAAGTGTCCACCACGTGGCATTCAGGGTGGAAGACGAAACTGAGTTGCAAAAATGGATAGAGTGGATTACAGAAAACCGCCTGCCGAATTCAGGTTTTGTGGAGCGTTACTATTTCCGTTCCCTTTATTTCCGTGAACCAAATGGGATTCTATTCGAACTAGCAACAGATGGTCCGGGCTTTGAAACTGATGAAGACTTCGATACTTTAGGACAAAATTTATCACTTCCACCATATTTCGAAGCCCAAAGAGAATCCATTGAATCGAAATTAAAACCATTGGATACGAAAGAATAAGGAGGACAATTTCTTGAAACATATCTTTAAGCAAGGAAACAAAGAACTCCCTACACTTTTGTTGCTGCATGGGACAGGGGGAGATGAACGCGATTTACTTCCCCTTGCCGAGATGATTGCACCTGAAGCATCCGTCCTAAGTGTGAAAGGGAACGTGGATGAAAATGGAATGGCCCGGTTTTTTGCCCGCTTACAGGAAGGGGTCTTTGATGAAGAGGATTTAATTTTCCGTACGAATGAATTGAAACGATTCATTGATGAAAGCGCGAATGACTATGAATTTGACCGTGATCGTGTCGTTGCCCTGGGCTATTCAAATGGAGCAAACATAGCGGCAAGCATGATGTACCATATAAAAGACTCATTAAAAGCTGGTATCCTGTTTCATGCCATGGTACCAAGACGCGGGATCGAATTGCCGGATTTATCTGGTACCCGAGTCTTTATTGGTGCCGGTAAGCGCGATTCCCTTATACCCATGAATGAAACAAAGGAACTTGTGGAAAACCTGAAAAAGGCACACTCAGATGTTACTGAGTTTTGGACAGATGGAGGGCATGAACTTCGTCGTGAAGAGGTGGATGAAGCGAAGAAATGGTTTGAAAACAATTTTATGTGATTGTAGAAAAACTCCGGAAGACAATTGTCTTCCGGAGTTTTTTGTGGAGTACAATAGAAGAATCCTATCTTTCAAAGGAAATCATATGATATGCCTGGAAGACTCTTAACATTTCAATGGTCAAAATTCCCCGCCATTCCATTTCCGCAACAGGCCATGTTTCTTCGTAGTGCCCAAACCAGGACCAGGTGGGCTGCCAGAACCCGTCATGATGCTGAGATGCTAACTCCTTACTCAATTGTATGTTTATGACATCCTCCAATATCTTATAAAATGGTGATGAAGGTTCACTTGCCACCTGAAGCGGTTTTGCCACATATTCATTCCACTTCTCGGGATCCGTGCAAACCGTTTTACGTACATTGGTCGATAGGATCTTGAATAAAGTGGATTTTGTATTCCCACTCACTTCATTTAACAACCTTTCGTAACAGAGGAAATCATGCATATCGATAGGCTCGATTAATAAAGTAAGTTCACTTACCGCTTTTTCCGTCCATTCTTGAAGACGGGGATGGTCCGGTTGAAAGCGGTGGAAATATCCTACGATCTCTGCATTCGGATTTGCCCAGGTAGTTTGGACGCCGCAATGACCTCTCTTAGGATCGAAATGCCACCATGGAGCGTGAGGCACTGAATTGACCTCTTCGGGTACAGCATTCCACCCCTCGTTTTCTTCATCGTATTCGTTCTGTAAATATCTCATCGCCTCTTGAATGATAGGATGATTGGCGGGGAGTTTTAATTCCTTAGCCTTTTGTAATCCAATGGTGGTAGCAAGTGGGGAGGAACTGTCCAGGCGAAAGTCAGGTTCGATTGATTGGCCGAATCCTCCGTCTTCATTTTGGTAGCAAGATAACTCATGGACGGCTTCCTCTTTACTTCCTCCTTCAAAGTGAAACTTGAATAATTTCTGTTCAAGCGGCCTTGCATTCTGTCGGATATAATCTTTTGCCTTTTTCCATTGCTCTGGGGAAAGGTTCATATGAAAAACTCCTTATTTAAGCATAATTGGTTATAGTAATAGATTATCTAATCGCAAGGGGAATTCCTGCTTATTTCGTGAAAAACTCTAAGGTCCGTCCCTCAAAAAAATTGATGCCTGATTTTCGGCGGCATCGTTTTATGATGTATGTATAATAGGATTATGAGAAGGATATAGGGGGACTCGAGGATGATTTCGCTTAAATTACAAACGGAGTATTATATGGCATTGGTAGACAAGAGAACGGACTATGAGGGAGTATTTTATGTCGGAGTGAAAACAACGGGAGTGTTTTGCCGCCCTTCTTGTCCAGCCAGAAAACCGAAATTTGAAAACTGTGAATTCTTTCAGACAGCAGAGCAAGCGTTGCTTTCATCTTATCGTCCTTGTAAGAGATGTAGACCATTATCACACCCGAATAGTGTATCAGAAGTGGTGAAAATGTTAGTGGAGGCTGTAGAGGAAAATCCGGAGAAACGTTGGAAAGACAAGGATTTTCAGCAATTATCGGTTGATGCTTCCACTGCCCGGCGCCAATTTAAGAAAAGATTTGGTATGACATTTGTTGAATATGCGAGAGCACGCAGGATGGGGCTGGCCATGAAGGAAATTAGATCTGGTGCCAGAGTCATTGACGCCCAACATGTAACCGGTTATGAATCAGCAAGTGGATTTAGAGACGCTTTTTCAAGAATCATGGGGTATGCACCAGCTTCTTTAGATCAGCACACTCTTGTTTTAAAAGCAGCTTGGCTCGATACAAAACTTGGGCCAATGATCGGTATTTCTGATGATAAGGCACTATTTTTATTAGAGTTTGTTGACAGGCGGGGGCTGGAACGGGAAGTGGAAAGGTTGAGGCATAAAACAAAGTCAGCGATCATCCCGGGCACATCAGAGCCACTTCGTTCCATAGAAAAGGAACTGAACGATTATTTTAATGGGAACCTGTCAGCGTTTAATACTCCTTTGCATATGAGTGGATCTTCATTCCAAATGAATGTATGGAAGGAGCTTAAGAGAATACCAATTGGAGAAACAAGGTCATATACCGAGATCGCCCAAAATATTGATCATCCCACAGCCGTGCGTGCAGTGGCAAAGGCAAATGGTTGTAACCAGCTCGCCATCATCATACCTTGTCACAGAGTGATCAGGGCAAATGGTGATCTAGCAGGATATGCGGGAGGTCTTAACCGGAAAAAATGGCTGATAGAGCATGAACGGAAGGTGGCAAATAAGAAGGGTCAGGTATTATGATGTACAGCAGATGGATCCTCATATGTGAGGGGTTTCAATGCATCCGCAAATAAATAGGTGTTGCAGATTCTGCTAAGAGCTACTAGACTATGACATAGAGTCTTAACAGAATCGGGAGCAATGTACATATGGGTGTGTTGAGAAAAGTAGTTATTTTAGGGTTCGCATCAACCCTACAAGGTTTGGCTATGGCAGTGTTTTTGTTTCCCCACTTCATCCCTTCCGGTGGTGCAGCAAGTGTAAGTGTGTTATTAAACTATTTACTGCATATCCCGTTTGCGGTTACCTTGTGGGTGATGAACGCGTGTTTATTGGGTGCCGCTGTGAAGTGGCTGGGGAAGGGAAATGCCTTCTGGACCATGTATTGCGTAACAGTCACATCAGGGGTGGTGGATGCTGTAGATCCATTTCTGAGGGGTACGGTTTCATTTGTATTTGTGGACCTTCTCATTGGAAGTATCCTTTTTGGAATCGGGGTCGGAGTCCTTTTTAGGATGGGTGCATCCTCCGGGGGAATGGACATTTTAGCCCTAATCATTTCAAAGCTGAAAGGACACTCACCGGGAAAGACGTTATTCGCAATAAACGGCAGTGTATTACTGTTAACAGGGATCGTAGTGGATGTGAAAATCATTCTATTCGCCATAACGTGTCAATTCATCGCTACAAGAATCTTGGATATCATCATCAAGATCGATATCAGGCGAAGCCTTCCACATGTCGAAAATGTTTAAATGAAAGAGGCTGGGACATAACTAAATCCATTTCTTCTAAAGGAGAACAATCATAAATTAGTTAGGATTGCTTGCTACACCGCTTTTGATTTCCGTGCAAGACTTCGCTTTCCTCGGGCGGAAGGCGGAAAGCGAGCACCTGTAGCGGAAATCAACCACTACTTACTGCATCTTCAAGCAACGATGTTTACGTAAACATCCAATGAAAAATCCGAACGATTTCGATTTTCAAAAAAGAATTTCGAATGATCGTTCGGATTTTCTTTCAACTAAATACTTTTGTCCCAACCTCTTTCATTTAGGATATTTCTCTGATGATTGATTTGATGGTATGTGTAGGGGAATTTTCAAAGAAAGAGATGTATTGAAACATCTTGTTTTTCGGCAGGAGGTCTTTACGTATTTCTTTGGCTGATTTCCCCTCCTGGTGCGCTTTTGTGACGGAATCCTGGAGACGGAGAAGGTAATCCCGTTTCTTCTCGAGCAGCCTTCTACCGTGCTTCAGGTACCCTTGATGAGAACAATACACCTCTTCGAAGGAATACATCAGGACTTTGTTTATGGAACGAATCAGTTCCGGCACCGATTCGAACGAGAAGTTAGAGGTGGGAGAATGAAATAAATACAAATCTCCTGAGAAGCAAATGCCTTTTTCTTCATCGATAAGGACAATGTGATCTTCAGCATGGCCGGGTGTATGGACGATTTGAAACGAATGGTGTTCGGTCTCAAGTGTAGGTTGCTGAAGGGACAAAGGATGAAAAGGTGGCCGGTTATGCCAAAACATGGCCCGGTAGAAAGGCAGTTTGGTACTTTGATTGCACTTATCGACTCCCTGGGGATGAATCCATTGAGGGATCGAATAAAATCGTTCTATCCAAGCACTATTGCCGGTATGATCTTCATGGTGATGAGTGTGTATGACCCGTTTGATGGGAAGCTCTTTGAAGATAGTACGCACTTCGTTTTTCATACTATATGGTCCTGTATCTACAAGAACATCATCGACTTGAAAAATATAAACGGGCATTTTATGACCAAACGTTTGAACGTTTAATTTGAATGATTGTATCAACGCAGTTACTCCTCATGAATAAGTGTTATAGTACAATATTCGGATAAAATATGGAAATCCCTGCTTGTATCTACATCTTTTCTAGGGACGGACCTCAAATATCATCTATTACTCGTATGCCGGAAATGGTAAACTAGAGAAAAAGCAGTTGTTTGACATAGGGGGCAATGTTTTGCAGAAATGTAATGTATGTAAAAATCAATTTCAATGGAAAGAGTTATTATTTTCAATTTGGGCTTCATATAAACCAATTGAGTGCAATCAATGTGGAAAAAGGCATGCAATCAATTTTGTCTCAAAATTCATTGTTTCCTTTCTGATTATCGTACCAGCTGTAGTGTTCGGTTTAATGATTGCACCTGCCCAAGGGCTATCGAAACCGGTGACATTCGGCCTCATAGTTCTCATGGCGTTTGTTATTTCACTTTTCCTCCCGTTATTCGTTAAATATGAATATAAGCAAAGATAAATATAGAGAGCTGCCTATCATGGCAGCTCTCTTCTGTATTATTGACTATTTCTTCTTCATTTCTTTTAACACTTCTTCTAACCGATCAGGATAGTTAGTAAACATCCCTGTCACTCCCCACTCAATCAACCTTTTCATATCTTCTTTTTCGAGGACAGTATAAGGATGGATAAGAAGATCATGCTCACGCACTTTATCTACATATTCTTTATCGATTTTCTTAAAACTCATTCCAAGACCAACGGCATATTCTTCATAATGGTCAAGCTCTTCGTCTGTGATGGTTGCATCCTTCTTATAGTCAATTAACTGGACAAGGGGGATGTTTGCATTCATTTCATGAACTTTTTGTAAGCTTGCTTCACTAAAGGACTGAATGATCACTTTGCTGGAAGGGCCGTTCTGTCTAGTCAGATTATAGTCTTCCAATGTTTTAAGTAATTTCTCCTCCATGCCGGGATATACTTCAGGGGACTTTGTTTCAATATAATAGTGTTTGTCCTTCCCGAAATGTTGTAGGACTTCTTCAAGAGTCTGTACTTTAAGGTCTTTATATTCTGACTTAGCCTTCTCTGGGTACATTTCATTGAACCAGGATCCTGCATCCAATTCTTTGATTTGATTCAACGTATAGTCCTTAACTAGTCCGGTCCCATTGGTTGTTCGATCGAGTGTTTCGTCATGCATGGCAATCAATTTACCGTCTTTTGTCATTTGCAGATCAAGTTCTATGTAATCCCCGCCCATTTCGTCACCTAATTGATAGGATGGCAGCGTGTGTTCCGGGGCGTAACCTGATCCACCTCTGTGGGCGATGTTCAGAAATTTGTTGTCATTCATTGGTGGGTGGCCTGATTGCGCAGAGGCAGTCTGAACCGTACCGGCTCCGATCCCTATAATTGCTGCTGATAAACAAATATTTCTAACTAGTGTATTCATTCTATTTTCTCCCTTCTGATTTAAGCTCATCTAAAGGATATAAAATGAATGTAAATGGAAATGGAGAGGAATGAAAAGGGTATATGAAGATTGTATGAATGGAATATGACAGCTGAGGAGAAAGACGCAAGTCCAAAGATCGTAGAATAATTTACAACATTAGGAAAACACTATAAAAAAAAGAAAAGGAGTCGTATGATGGAGAATCAGGACATCAGATTGACTACTTCGGAAGTCTCCGCTTTGTGGACAACATATATTAAATGCTCGGCAATGAATTGTTTTTATACTCACTTTCTTATGTATCTAAAAGATGAGAGTATTATATCCCTCATTGAAGACAGCTTGAACACAAATGTTGAGACGATGAGTGAAATCGAGAAATTATGTGTTTCAGAGGGATTTCCCATTCCCTCAGGCTTTACTGATAAAGACGTGAATACTTCTGCTCCTCCTCTGTACACGGATATATTTGCTCTCAGCTTTGTCTATCGGGGAGGACAGGTCACAAACAGTCATTTTACCACAATAGTAGGTTCGGTTGCCCGTTCCGATGTGTATGACTTTTTTGAGAAGTGTCTGACGAAATCTCTATCCCTTTATAAACGATCACTTCAACTGATGTTGGAAAAGGGGATCTATGATCGTCCGCCAAAAATAAATTATCCCAAGTCCATTGAATATATCGCCCATCAGCCCTCTTTACTGGAAACCTGGCTTGGGGAAACAAGACCTCTTAATGCATTGGAACTTAGCGAATTATTTTTTGTGATTGAGCGGAATTGTATAGGCATCATATTATTGAAGGGTTTCATACAAACGTCCAGAGACAAGGAGGTAAAAGAGTATCTAAAAAAAGGGAAAAAACTCAGTGAAAAACAAATTACAACATTCAATCACGTACTGGTAAAAGATGATGCTTTCCCCACTTATCCTGTCTCTATGGAAGTGACAGCTTCCACTATAGCGCCATTTTCAGAAAAGCTGATGCTGTTTTTTATTTCATCCTCTAATTCAGTCGGCCTTTCTACGTTATGTCACGCCATCACCATGACGACGAGAAAGGACTTAGCCGTTCATTACATGCTGTTTGTGTCAGAAATCATGAAATATGGGGCGGATGGTCTTAAGCTTTTAGTTGAGCGAGGGTGGATGGAGCAGCCTCCACAGGAGGAAGACCGAAAAGACTTAAGTAAATAAAATAGTATCCTTTCTATCATCACAAAATGTTCGGAATTTCTTTTGTTTCTAAATGACAAAGAACGTATGGATAGGATAGAATATAAGATACATTAAGGTAAGGCTTCAAAAGCGTTGAGACTATCATGTGATTGAATCAAAAATACGGGTTCCCTATAAAGAAGATTCTAATAGAAGGAAAGCGGTGCTTGATTGATCACCTGATACACTCCAAACTTTTGGTAGGTTGTGCTGTTTATAAGGAGAAATGGATGCTAGAATACATCGTACATCAGGGAGTCGGCAAAGAGTATGTGGTTTTCCTTCATGGAATCGGAGGGACCTCAAGTATCTTCTGCAAACAAATGGAAACCTTTAAAAATCATTATAACGTAGTGACGGTTCACTTGCCTGGTCATGGTGATTCACCAGGGGTTGATACATATAATGAGCCATTCACAATCAATTTAATTGTTCGTGAGATCGTAAAAGTCCTGGATGAAATTGGGATTAAGCAAGCCCACTTTATCGGGATATCTCTTGGTTCAGTGGTTATTCATGAACTGATGCAACAAGTTCCAGATCGGGTGCAAACGGCCGTTCTTGGTGGTTGCATTACTCGTTTTACTTTACTTTCAAACACATTGCTGCAGGCGGGGCATGCTATCAAAGGCATGATTCCATTCATGTGGTTATATAAATTATTCGCATACGTCATGATGCCCAAAAGAAATCATAGAATTTCGAGGAAGTTATTTATTAGGGAAGCAAAGAAAATGAAACGGAAAGATTTTCTGGGGTGGTATCAGCTCACTCCATTTGTGAAATCGACATATGCCTCTGTACAGGAAAGGGCCTCCCACATCCCGAAACTGTACATTACCGGAAAAGAAGATCATCTGTTTGTCCGTTCGCTTGATGAAGATACAAAAGGAGATCCTTCGGCAATGAAGGTATTCCTTGACGGTTGCGGACACGTTTGCAATGTAGAAAGGCCGACTGAATTTAATCGGCTGGCACTTGATTTCATTCATAATAAACAGGTTCTTCCACTGCAGAAGGTTCAATAACTTGCACCTCCCATTTCATAATCGAAATGGGAGATTTTTTGTGCCTGATTTTGGATTAGTAAGAGTTAATGGAATATCCATCCCGAATGTAGGGGAATAGATGAAAGGTCCGTCCCTAAAGAATGACGTATAAGAGGCTCTAAATCAGGAAAGAAAGTGGTGAAATCAAGGTCCGTCCCTTTAAAGGAGATGGAGGCATGTTGGGAGAATATAGTATAGATGGGTGTTTGTTGGGGGGGATTTGAGGATTTGATTCGTGAGGTTTTGAATTTCAGGTATGAGGAGTATCCGTTTGAGGCGTTTTCCGGTTCTCATTTGGCAGCGATTATAGTTTCTGTAGTATGCATGGCGGGCTTATATATCTTTAGAAATCGTCTAAAGGGTAGTGCAAAGAGTTGGGTGAAATGGCTGCTGATTATTTTACTCGTATTGAGCGAAGTGTCTTTCCAGGTTTGGTATGGTTTGAATGATCAGTGGGACGTAACGATAAATTTACCTTTTCAATTATGCTCGTTGTCTTTGTATCTTTGTACCTTTATGCTTATAAGTAACAATTATAGAATTTTTGAAATTAGTTTCTTTTCCAGTATGTCCGGGGCTTTTATTGCCATCGTCACACCAGAACTATTTTTTGGCTTTCCACATTTTCGGTTTTTTCAATTTTTTTTGGCCCATTTATCGATTGTTCTATCTTGTTTGTACATGGTGTGGATAGAAGGCTACAAGTTGTCTTTCAGATCCCTGATCAGAGCATTTATGGCATTGAATGGAATCGCAGTCATAGCTTATGCAGTAAATAAAGTAGTCGGGGCAAATTACATGTTTCTAATGCATAAACCGTATAACGCAGGTCCGATCGATTATTTGGGGGAGTATCCCTGGTATCTCCTTTCACTCGAAGGGGTGAGTCTTTTATTATTTCTCCTTCTCTATGCTCCTTTTTATCTTTTAAAGAAGAATCGGAAAGGTGTAAGGTAAATATATGAAACTTTCCTTTGGTTTCATTCGTCTATTAACATATAAAGCAGGGAGCAGGTTTGATGAGTCAACTATTGATCTTAAGTGTAATCGTTTTGGTTTCTTATGGATTGGGCAGTATCACAGGAGCTTATTATGTAGTGAAATTTCTCACTGGCATGGATATTCGTAAGATCGGAACCGGCAATGTCGGCGCTACGAATGCAGGAAGATCCACAGGTAAGAAAGGGTTTTTACTGACTCTCCTTATAGACGCAGGCAAAGTAATACTGGCATTATTCTTCACATCGATACTGATTGATGGGGAGGGCTATCTGATCATAAGCTCGATATTGATCATGATTGGGCACCTGTTCCCCATTCAACTCGGATTTCACGGGGGAAAAGGGGTTGTAGCCTATTTGGCTTCAGCATTATTTCTGAGCCCATTAAGTATCGGTGTTTTCGCTATTATGATGGGCGGATTATACCTCATCATTAGGAGATACACATACGCCGGTTTTCTTTCAATGGGTACCATCCCGATAACTGCCTATATGATTGAAGGTTCATTCACTATATCTGCTGGCCTGGGGGCTCTATTTATGACGGTCCTATTGTTCCATAACCGATCCTTTCATCATTCAGTCCAAACATAGGAGGTAAGAGAATGAATAATGATACTCTACAATATAAAATTGCATGCGAACAAGATGAATTTCAACAAATAAATTCGTTAAATTATCAAACGTTCGTGGAAGAAATCCCTCAGCATGAAGAAAATGATACTTGTATGCTGGTGGATAAATTTCACGATGAGAATACATATGTGATAGCAAAAGCCGATGATGAAGTCGTCGGGATGATTGCCGTAAGGTCCGAACGGCCTTTTTCGTTAGATCAAAAGCTGAGCAATTTGGATGAGTATTTACCTGATCAAGCAGTCCCCTGTGAAGTCAGGCTCCTTTCAGTTAAGGAAGCGTATAGAAGTACAAGGGTTTTCTACCAATTATGTAACCGCCTCGTGTCCCATTGTTTGGAAGAGGGATATACTATGGCGCTGATTTCCGGCACGGTACGTCAGCTTAAACTTTATAAGCGGATTGGATTTCTCCCCTTTGCTGAACTTGTGGGAGAAGAGGAAGCAAGATTTCAACCTATGTATCTGACCCGTGAGAGCTTCGAGAATTCGACAAAAGCGTTTCAGCGCTTAATGATCCGTAAGACAGGCGCATTGACCACCCGGTCTTTTCTGCCAGGGCCAGTGCCGCGTCATAAAAGAGTGGAAGCCGCATTTAAAAGGGACGCAACATCTCATAGAAGCAGCCCCTTTCTGCAAGAAATGGAAGTTGTAAGAGAGAGTTTATGTGATATGACGGGTGCGAATCATGTACAGGTGGCAGTGGGAACGGGCACCTTATCTAATGATATGGTGGCAGCTCAGTTGAAAAAGATACAGGGGAAAGGTCTGATTCTTTCAAACGGAGAATTTGGCAACAGATTGATGGATCATGGTAAACGGTTCGATTTAACCTTTCATACGCTCGAAAAGGAGTGGAATGAACATATTACAGTGGAAGAAATCGAAACCGTCCTTCAATGTGATCCCGCTATAAAGTGGCTGTGGACGGTTCATTGTGAGACATCAACAGGTTATTTATATAATATAAGAGAAATTCTTTCACTCTGTCAAAAATATAATGTAGAACTTTGCATTGATGCATGCAGTTCAGTCGGAACGGTACCAGTCGACTTTAATAAAGTTTTTCTCGCCACCTCAGTAAGCGGAAAGGGACTAGGATCGTATCCGGGACTCGCCCTCGTTTTTCATCGTGAAATAATCAATCCAAGTGCTTCAATTCCTAGATATCTGGATGTGGGCATGTATGCATTGAATGGAAGTGTTCCTTATACTCACTCATCAAATCTACTAATCGCTTTAAAAGAAGCCCTCCAGTTGATTGACTATGATGGGACCTTAAAAATCTCTAAAAATGTAAGACGGATGTTGGCCGATGAAGGGTTTCAAATCTTAGGGGATGAAGATTATTCTCCCGGCGTGATTACCATTGCACTAAATAGGGAACAGTGTAGTAGACAATTCGGAGATGCCTGCAAAAGTAGGGGCATCTTATTAAGCTATGAAAGTGAATATTTGATTAAAAGGAATTGGGTGCAGGTGGCACTAATGGGGGAACACAAAGAACGAGAGGTTTTGAATGGCATGACAATGCTCATCGAAGAACATAACAGAATGATTGGAACAAAGGTAGTGAAATGAGTAGGATGAAAGATTTCTTTTCGCGATTTAAGACAAATAAACTGGTAGGGTTTGCCCTGCTTTCCCTTTGGATCAAAACCATTTTGGTCTCATTAATAGGGTTCAACCTCCACATAGAGACTTTTCTGGACTTATTGCTCATAGTATTAAATCCGGTTGGTTCCATAATGATATTAATCGGATTCAGCTTTTTTTTCTTTAAAAGGGTTAAGAAGATCCTAGTCATACTTTTTATGGGGATTGCAACAGGTCTCCTGTATGGCGATCTTCTTTACTTTCGATTTTTTTCGGATTTCGTAACGGTTCCCATTCTTTTTCAATTTAAGAATGTGGGGGGCATCGGACCCAGCACGTTCGAACTCATGAGCCCGTGGGATCTCCTTTTATTGGTTGATATCATTATTGCAGGATGGCTGTTGAAGAAGGGCAGGGCGGCTTCTAACATCTTGCCTCGCAGATGGAAATTGACCTATATCGTAATTAGTCTCTCATTATTGGTGCTTACCATTGGAATGGGATTAATGAAATCCCCCTATTTATTTGCCGAGTCCTATGATAGGGAACAAATGGTGAAATCCGTTGGGCCATATAATTATCATATGTATGACATCGGGATTGCCGCAACGAACCCTTTTTCCCATCTACTTGCTAGCAAATCTGACACCAAGGCATCCATGCAGTATACTCAATCAACCAAGCAAGACCCTTCTGACTTATTTGGGGTTGCTGAGGGGAAAAACCTGATCTTAGTCAGCATGGAATCCACCCAGAACTTCGTTATCAATGCAAAAGTGAATGGAGAAGAAATCACACCCTTTTTGAATTCCCTTATTAAGGACAGTTTTTATTTCAATAATATTTACGACCAGACGGCACAAGGGAAAACGTCGGATGCCGAGTTTATGATTGATACCGGGTTATACCCATTATCAAGCGGGTCAGCTTTTGTGAGAAAACCGGATAATACCTACGCCAGCCTTCCACATATGCTGAAAAGGAAGAAAGATTACTATGCAGCTGTTTTTCATGGAAATGAGCGGACATTTTGGAACCGTGAAAAGATGTATGAGTCCCTGGGGTACGATCGCTATTTTTCAAAAAGGGACTATACGGTCACAGAAGATAATTCAATCAATTATGGGATAAAGGACATTCCTTTTTTCCAACAGACAAGTTCACATCTTGAGAAGATCCCACAGCCTTTTTATACCCGTATCATAACGCTGACGAATCATTTCCCTTTTCTATTGGAAGAAGATGATCAATTCATTGATACAGCTTCTACGAGTGAAGATGTAGTAAACCGCTATGTCACAACGGTTCGTTACGAGGATGAAGCAATAAAGACATTGTTTGAAAAGCTTAAAGCAAATGGGATGTATAAGAATACGGTTGTGGTCCTTTATGGTGATCATTATGGGATTTCCGAGAAATACGAACCGGGTGTATTTGAGCTATTGGGTCAGAAGGATACTCCAGTCAATCATGCCAAGCTTCAACAGGTTCCCCTGATCATCCATGTTCCAGGAGAAGAGGCAAGGACGATCGACACCATTGGAGGAGAGATTGATATCCGGGCAACAATCCTGCATTTATTGGGGATAGACACAAAGAATGCTCTCTCATTTGGTCATAGCCTATTCACACGAAATGAAAATCATCCCGTTATTTTTCGTGATGGGGATTTCATTACAGATGAATACATTTTCCAGGATAATGTTTGCTACAATAAAAAGAGCGAGGAGTCTGTCAATGATTCCCTCTGCGATCCATTTAAGGAAACGGTTAGAAAAGAGCTGAGGATGTCAGATGACATCATGTATGGAGATTTATTGAGATTCCTGGAATAGAAAAGCAATTGAAACCCCCGGCTTAGGTGAGCGCCGGGGGTTTCTTAATATGAAACAATATGTAATGACCATAATTTTATTATGTAAACAAAAATCCGCGATCCTTTATAGTTCACCGTCAGTATGAAGGGGATAAAATCTACCATTGAAACCAATCACGTCGATATGTATGATGTGCAAAGGATCATCGAGTCTCTTATACTGTTTGCTTATACGTAAAGTGAATAGTCCCGGGGAATAGGCACCTCTTACATCAGTATACTTAATCCTCTCGGTAATATCTCCACTATCACTATTCAATTCGATGATGGAACAATCTTCATTGCAATCGATCATATACTCTTCCTGGAGCCACTTTTCAAAATCTTTTTCCGTCGGTCTGTTGAGAATCGTAACAATACTTAGTGCAACGATTACTCCCATAACAAAAAGAAACGCCAATCTTTTGTTCATTGTTCGATTCCTTCTTTCAAAAAAATTGGAAAATGCTGATAAAATCAGTTTATCACAGTTTTCGAGGGAAGGGGGGAAAACACCATAAGTAAAGAGCTTGGGCTCCCAAGCTCTTTTCAAAGATTCATATTAAGGAAGAAGCGGAAGTTTGATTATTACAACAGTTCCTTTGTTCAATTCACTTTCATATTCAATCATCCCGCCCATTTCACGAATAAGTTTATTTGTCACCATACTTCCCAATCCTGTCCCTTTGGTTTTCGTTGTATAAAAGGGTAAGCCAATCTTCTTTAACTCATCTCCGGTCATTCCCTTTCCGTTATCCGAGATGCTGATATGAATAGAGCGAGAGTAGGAATCTTCTTTGAGAGAGATTGAAATTTCGCCTTGATTCTCAATGGATTCGATTCCATTTTTAATAACGTTCATGATGGCTTGCTTCAAATGGTGCTCATCACCTTTAATATGATGGGAGCCGGTCCTATAAAAAACGATGGAAGTATTGGAGTATGCTGCAAAAGGTCTTAACAGATCCACACAATCCCCGATGACATCTTCAATGTTAAGCTTTGACAGTTGAAACCCGCTTGGTTTTGCTACGCTCAGGTAGTCCGTGATAATTTTGTTCGTTCGATCCAATTCATTGAGGATGAGGGGTGAGTACCTCTTTAACCTCTTATCCTGTGAATCCTCGCTTAGGTGTTGTATGAAACCTCTTACTGTTGCAAGGGGATTACGGATCTCATGAGCGATCGAAGCCGCCATCTGTCCAACCATATTCAGTTTATCAAGATATACCATTTCTTCAATTTGTCTATTCGTGCGTATCAGGTGCTCGATAATGAATACTAATGAGAGAAAGGTAAAATAAAAAACAGAAAAATAAATAATATAAAAAGGCAAATGTAGAATTGGAATATATACATTAATAATCGTAATGTAGAAAGTTGAGTGGATTAGAAAGATAAGTGTGCTTCCTAGAAATTTGTATTGAGTCTTTAATAGCATCTTACGGAAGATCATTCCCATCACAAGAGCCAATACTGAAACGGCGATACCCACTGCAACGTAAGGACCTCCGATTAAATAACGGAATATGATGACACAGCCGAGCACGATAGAACCTGATAATAATCCTGCATATATAGTTGAAATCAGGATCGCAATCATTCGTAAATCAAAATGGGTGGCTCCAAGCGTTTCGATGGGATACAACATGCACAAAAGTGCCCCAAATGATCCAACCAACCCATACGTGATTTTATGTTTGAAAATAGAATCCTGTTTTTCTTTGAATGGAAATAAGACATTTGCATTATAAGTAAAAGAAAATAATATCGTAATATTGACCAGTAGAGTTTTGATTAATGTAATCAAAGAAAAGCCCCCAACACTATTTGACTAAAGGGCCACGAAAGGCTCCCTGTCTGATAACACATGAACATACAAATATAAAAAATACTTCATTTCCTCTTTTTAGTCAAATTTCAGGGACGGACCTCTGAATCGCTTGCATTTTTAACCAATCATTTTAATAAAATGTAGTGTTGAAGCATGTTACAAGTAAGTTTGAGATCAAAAATGTGACTTGTTCCAAGGTCCGTCCCTCTCTATAAGCAGGTAATTTAGCAGGGAGAATAGAATATATAAGATATACAGGCCTTATTTTCGGGAATTGGATGATAAGGGTATGATACATAGTTTGGTGTTGCCAAGTGCATGGAATAGTTCGGCCGTTGCGTTTGAGTACGGAATAGGAGGAATGAAGATGATCGAAGGACAGGTCTTGCATCAACGGCAGCAGGTGAAGATCATGCATAAGAAAATCCCATTGAAAGAAGTGGTGAAGAGGGCGTTCCTGATTACTATAGGAGCTGTTATCATGGCTATCGGTCTTGAGATTTTCCTTGTCCCCAATCAGGTCATCGATGGAGGGATTGTCGGCGTTTCCATTATGCTCTCACACATAACAGGCATTAAGCTGGGACTTTTTATCTTTATCTTAAACATCCCCTTTTTCTTCATTGGTTATAAACAAATCGGTAAAACCTTCGCATTTTCGACGCTTTATGGCATTATCATTCTTTCGATTTCTACAACTTTTCTACATCCTGTCGCAGCATTTACACAAGATATTCTGTTGGCATCCTTATTTGGAGGCATCGTGCTCGGTATAGGGGTCGGCATGGTCATCAGATACGGAGGTTCCCTGGACGGAACTGAAATCCTTGCCATTTTATCAAGTAAAAGGCTCCCTTTCTCTGTAGGGGAAATCATCATGTTTGTGAATCTATTCATCTTAGCCAGTGCAGGCTTTGTCTTCAGCTGGGATAGGGCCATGTATTCTCTACTCGCTTATTATGTTGCTTTTAAGCTCATTGATATTACGATAAAGGGTCTTGATGAATCTAAATCCGTATGGATCATCAGTGAGTATTACGGAGAGATTGGAGACGCCCTCCTTCATCGGTTAGGCAGGGGTGTCACTTACTTAAAGGGAGAAGGCGCCTTTTCAGGAGATGACAAAAAGGTCATATTCTGTGTCATCACACGACTTGAGGAGGCAAAGTTGAAAGACATCGTAGCTGAGCATGATCCCTCCGCGTTTCTGGCGATAGCTGATATCGCAGAGGTAAGAGGAGGAAGGTTTAAGAAAAAAGACATCCATTGAGCCCAACGATATAAATACTACATTTTAATGCGCAGAATCGGCATAACTCCCGGTTTTGTTTTTTTTATGTGTGAAGTCCCACCAAGCAGAATGTGTCCCAACACTTAATAGGCTTTCTGTATTTGGTTATGAACATATACTTATTGTCGTCCGCATG
This sequence comes from Rossellomorea sp. QJM3NY_18, assembly GCF_056173145.1. NCBI lineage: Bacteria > Bacillati > Bacillota > Bacilli > Caryophanales > Bacillaceae > Rossellomorea > Rossellomorea sp. QJM3NY_18. The sequence continues at coordinate 2,027,691 of NZ_CM149659.1, forward strand.
TACTTGTAGTACTATTATCTAGATTGAGATGAAGAAAGGACTCGTTTTTTCTTTAGATACCGAACATTCAAAGAGGAACATCCGTTTAACGAGTCAGCACAAAAATTATCATCTTCAATAGAGGAGAACATAACCATGGAATTCGTAATACTGATTAAAGCATTTATTCTCGGTATGGTAGAAGGCTTGACGGAGTTTGCTCCAGTATCCTCTACCGGCCATATGATCGTGGTGGACGATCTATGGATCAAATCGAAAGAAGTGTTGGGGAAGTATCCTGCCAATACGTTTAAAGTAGTCATTCAACTTGGATCCATTCTTGCGGTAGTCATAGTGTTCCGGGACAGATTCAAGGATTTATTAGGAATGAATTCCCGTAAAGAAGAAAGATCATCAACATTAAAACTATCACATATATTGGTTGGGTTGCTTCCGGCCGTAATCCTTGGGTTACTATTCGAAGACTATATCGATGAACATCTCTTTTCACTAAATACGGTCCTTGCAGGGTTAGCCATAGGTGCGTTCCTTATGATTGCTGCCGATGTGTTCCGGCCAAAGATACAGGCGGTGGAAACTGTTGATGGGATCACCCACAAGAAAGCGTTGATGATTGGTCTGATACAATGTCTATCATTATGGCCGGGGTTCTCAAGGTCTGGTTCTACCATATCAGGTGGCGTATTACTTGGCTTAAGCTACCGTGCTGCGTCTGATTTCACCTTTATTATGGCTGTACCGATCATGCTGGGTGCAAGCGCACTGTCCCTGATGAAAAACTGGATGTATTTTAATGCTGAGTTCATGCCTTTTTTACTTGTTGGATTCATCAGCGCATTCCTGTTTGCTTATTTATCGATCCGCTTTTTCTTAAAAGTGATCAATAAAGTCAAGTTAATCCCATTTGCTATTTACCGCCTTATTCTGGTGGGCATTATTTTACTTATTTTTGTATAATATACACTTGACAGGTAGAAAATACTCCCATATAATTTCAATAACACTTTTTCAGAATGAGAATATACTATATGAAAGCAAAGAAGAGGACATGATTCATTCACTATTTTCTTGATCAGAGAACAGGGTCACCGGCTGAGAGCCCTCGAAGAGAATTGAATGTCTTACCACCTCGGAGCTATTATGGAGAAGGTCAGTATCCATAATCGGGAAAACCGTTATCTTACTTAAGCGAAGCGTTTTATTGTACACTTCGAAATTAGGGTGGAACCACGACCGCACTCGTCCCTTGGTTAGGGATGAGTGCGGTTTTTTATTTTAAATAAGTTGTGCGCTATGAAGAGGACACGGATCATTTCCACTTTCTTACCAGAGAACAGGGTCATCAGGCTGCAAGCCCTGAAGAAAGAGAAATGATTTACCACCTTGGAGCTATTGTGGGGAAATGACAGTATCCACAATCGGGAAAACCGTTATCTTACTTGAGCGAGGGACCAGTGAATTTTTGTCCTTCGGAATTAGGGTGGTACCACGACCGCATTCGTCCCTTGGTTAGGGATGGGTGCGGTTTTTTATATACCAAATTTTTAAGGAGGAAAAGACATGTCTATTCAATCAGAGGTTGAAAAAAGAAATCACAGGAAATTGGGTCAAGAGCTGGAATTGTTTATCTCCATGGAAGATGCACCAGGGATGCCGTTTTTTTTACCCAAGGGGATGCTCTTGCGGAATGAGCTGGAGGAATTTTGGAAAAAAGAGCACCTGAAGGCAGGCTATCAGGAAATCAGGACACCAATCATGATGAAACAGGAATTATGGGAGAAGTCAGGTCACTGGGATCATTATCATGAAAACATGTATTTCTCAGAGGTGGACGATCAGAAATATGCTATTAAGCCGATGAGCTGTCCTGGAGCTGTCCTGATTTATAAAAGTAAACGGAGAAGCTACCGGGAATTACCTATCCGATATGGGGAGCTTGGATTGGTCCATCGTCATGAGCTTTCAGGATCGTTAAGCGGATTATTGAGAGTCCGTTCATTCACTCAAGATGATGCACATCTATTCGTAAGGGAAGATCAGATTCGTGCAGAGCTCCATAAAGTTCTCGATCTCATTGATCGTTTCTATGGGAAATTCGGTTTCGAATACAAAGTGGAGCTTTCAACTCGCCCGGAAGATTATATGGGATCTGTTGACCTATGGAATCAAGCGGAAGGGGATCTTGAACGTGTATTAGAGGACAGGGGGGTCGATTATCATATCAATCATGGAGATGGAGCATTCTACGGACCGAAAATCGACTTTCACATTCTGGATTGTCTGGGTAGAAGCTGGCAGTGTGGAACGGTTCAACTTGATTTTCAAATGCCTGAAAAATTCCAGTGTCAATACTTTGGTGAGGATAACCGGGTAGAGAGACCGATCATGATCCATCGAGCCATTTACGGGTCGATCGAACGGTTCATGGCCATTATCATTGAACATTTCGGAGGAGATTTCCCCCTTTGGTTAGCTCCCCATCAAGTGAAAATCCTTCCTATTTCTGAAGCTCATATCCCTTATGCCCAAGAAGTAAAGTCCCACCTGGAAAGAGAAGGATTCAGGGTGGAACTGGACGATCGAGTTCAGAAAACGGGGTTGAAGATCAGGGATGCCGAGATACAAAAAGTTCCTTATATGATGGTCGTAGGCGATAAAGAAATCCAGCAACAATCGGTGTCACTCAGAAAAAGGAAGGAGGGTAACGTGGGAGTACTTCAAGTGAGTGAGGTTATTCAAAAATTGAAAGAGGAGATGCGGTAACCATATGGATTCCTTTTGGTTGCTGGGGGATGGTGGAAAAATATTCAATATTCACTTGACTATTTCCTGTTTTTTTTATAAACTAACAGAAGGAAAATTCTGAATATACTGAAGGGGGAGAAGAAATGGGCACATTTAATCTGGAATATCGCTTTATTTCTTCTTTCCTATACAAGAGCTAAAAAGTATGCACTTACTTTTTGGCTTTTTTCATGTCATGGAGGAATCAATTTGGGATATAAAAGAGTATTAATAAAATTAAGTGGTGGAGCTTTGGCAGATAACGAAGGCAATAATTTTGGAACAGCAGAGCTTGAGCATATTGCGAGCGAAATCTTATCCATTGTAGAAATGGGTATCGAAGTCTCAATAGTAGTGGGGGGAGGGAATATCTTTCGGGGGAGTTTAGCAGATATCTGGGGAATTGAAAGGGTGGAAGCCGATAGTATCGGAACGCTTGGAACGATCATCAACAGCTTGATGCTGAGAGGTGTATTAAAAAGTAAAACGGACAAAGAAGTAAGGGTTATGACGTCAATCCCTGTCTCGACAGTTGCTGAACCTTATATCCGCCTCCGGGCAGTCCATCATCTGGACAAAGGGTATATTGTCATTTTCGGAGGGGGCAATGGGCAGCCTTTCGTCACGACAGACTATCCCAGTGTCCAACGTGCGATTGAAACAAACAGTGATGCTATCCTTGTAGCAAAACAAGGAGTCAACGGTGTATTCACTTCTGATCCCAAACGAGATAAAAAGGCGAAGATGTATCAGAATTTAAACTATGATGATGTGGTTTTAAACAATATCAAAGTCATGGATCAGTCAGCGCTCCTACTAGCTCGTGATTATAAACTACCTGTTCATATCTTTAACTTTAATCAGGAGGGAATCATGAAAAAAATTTGCTCTGGACAGAAACAGGGAACGTTGATTAATCAAGAAGAGACAAAATTTCTATAAGAAGGTGGGCTTCAAAGCCAATGGAACATTCACCCTACAAACAAATGGCAGCAGCGATGAATTTTTGAAAATGAAATATGACATTCATAACAGAAAGTAAGGAGGGGAAACGGTGAACGTCAGGATCCTGAACCGATTTGAACCGGATAGGCTGAATGAAATGAAAGATGTATACCGTTCAGTAGGGTGGCTTAAGCATACAAATGAGGTGATATCCAAAATATTTCTCAGAAGTGATATCGTTTCTTTGGCAGTTTTAGAAGGTCGTATTGTCGGAGTGGGTAGAGCCCTGACGGATGGTGTCTTCAATGCGACGATCTATGATGTGGTCGTTCATCGTAGTTATCAACGCAAGGGGATTGCAACTCTTATAATGAAGGATTTATTGGAGCAATTGGCGGATGTATCTTGTGTCATATTGATCTCCACTACAGGCAATGAAGATTTCTATAGAAAACACGGTATGAAAAGTTTGAAGACGGGAATGGCAAGGTATCTCAACCCATCCCTTGCGGAGGAATATTTAACATAATCATGGAAAAGAGCCAGCCACTATGTGACCGGCTCTTTCACTACATATCTTCAAATCGTATGCGTTTTCCCCTTGGGATCTTCGAGGTTCATTTTTTCTAATTCAAGCCGCATTTTTTGGGTTTCTATGACGAAATTTTCATGTTTGAGTTTTTCAAGTTCGAGTTCATCTTCTATCATTTTTTGTTTCAACTTGGATTGTTTTTGGAAATGGTCTGTAATAATACCAAGAATGGGTATGGAAAAAATCATGATTACAGCTATGGTTCCAGTCATTTCAATCCTCCTCTTTCTCATTTTATGCTCGACTTGTAATAGTTAAATTATAACAAAGTGCGAGATGAAATAGTATAAAATGTGGTAATCATAAGTAAGCAGTCATTATAAAAGGATATACGAATGAATCCAAGAAAGAGTTTCAAAAATTTGAAAGTAATAGAGTGGAGATGACCAGTAAATCAACAAAAAGTGGGAGGGTTATACGTTCCACTTTCTTTGAACAAATGTCAGCAATGACCCTCGGTATTTTTTAACGGCAGAATTCATGATGGCATAGGTTAGAATCCCGCATAATGGGATGTTGATCATCATTCCTGTAAAGAAAGCTTTTCCTATTTGCAATCCGACCCCTACTGCATCACCCGAGGAATCAAGTGGAAAGAAAAGATGTCCTACGACAAGATTTAAGTAAAAGAAGAAAGGGAAAGCCCAGATTAAAGAGACCCCGCCAACTAAACCGGCGAAAGGGTTTCCTTTGAATATCTTTGCACTGGCTGTAGAAAGGACAGGACCGATTCCGAAGGATGGCACGAAATTAATCAATAAGCCAACCGTGAATCCTAATGCGATGCTATGAGCATTATCTTTAAGCCGCAATAGTTTTAAAGTCAGGCACTTTAATTCTCTTAGTTTTTTTCTAATCATTTGATCATCACCATATATTATTAGAATGTTATTCCGTTCAATTTGTGTTAGTATCATTCTTGTTTATAGTATGTCTAATTTTGAGGTTTGTAAATTGAAAATGGACTTTTTTATAGGAATAATTGAACTTTTTTTATGACACAGCTTTATGAAGATGAATAAAATGGTATTCTAATACTAATAGAATATTTGGCGGAGCGAGGACTAAAAATGAAACTAACGAAAAAAATCCCCAATATGGTAACCTTGGGGAATTTATATTGCGGATTCTTATCCATCGGGTTTGCAGCAAGCGGGCAATTTAAAAATGCAGCAGTTTTAATCATTATTGGCATGATGCTCGATAGTATGGATGGTAGACTTGCGAGAATGCTCAATGCAGACAGTGTTCTGGGGAAGGAATTGGATTCATTGGCCGATATCGTGACATTCGGGGTCGCACCATCATTTCTTGTGTATTATACATACTTTTTTCAATTCGGATTATTAGGGTTCATCGTGACTGGGTTATTCCCTTTATTCGGTGCGTACCGTCTTGCGCGATTCAACACAAGTCCGCCGAAATCATCTCTTCACTATTTTGTCGGCGTCCCTATAACGGCTGCGGGCGGGATCCTGGCCATTCTAACATTGTTCGGTAACTGGATTCCGAATATCGTGACAACGGTCATTTTTACAGCGATGTGCTTTCTGATGGTCAGCAGGATCAGAATACCGAGTCTGAAAGAAGTTCCGTTACCTAAATATGGGACGATTGTGACGATCTTTATCGGGGCATTATTGTATGTAATCTTTAAAGGGACATATGAAGAATTTCCTTATTTAATTTACATTGCAACGCCATTGTATATTGCTTATCTGGCGTACCGGTTTATAAGAAGGTAAGTTTTCTCTTGCATTTTAAAGACATAAGATGGTAATAATTATAAATTAGCCAGGCGATGAACGCCTGGCTAATTTCTGTATTCTACTACATGATCCTGATTACAAGACCACCAAGTGCCCCTGCAATTACTACCATCCAAGGCGGCAGCTTCCAGAACACCAGCATACTGAACAGAATCGCTGCGAAAGCAAAATCGACAGGTGTGAGGATTGATGATGTCCAGATCGGGTGATAAAAAGCCGCTATCAGAATCCCGACGACTGCTGCATTTACTCCCATCAATGCGCCTTTTATCTTTGGATTCTGCCTAAGGGAATCCCAGAACGGCAAGGCCCCTGTAATCAACAGGAATGCAGGAAGGAAAATGGCCACCGTCGCAAGCATCCCGCCTTTCCATCCGTTTATTACCGCTCCAATATAAGCTGCAAAGGTGAAAAGGGGACCCGGAACTGCCTGTGCTGCACCATACCCTGCTAGAAACTGTTCTTCGGTTAACCAACCTGTCGGAACAAATTCACGTTCCAACAACGGTAAGACAACATGCCCCCCACCAAAGACCAGTGACCCTGATCTGTAGAAGCTATCAAAGAGAGCGACCCATTCCAATGTGGTTGCTTCCCGGACAATCGGCAGAAGAATTAATAATCCAAAGAATATCAATAAGCAAATCACCGCTAATCTGCGGGAAATCGGAATTTTCACACTTGCTTCCTGATCTGAAGCAGAATGTTTATACAGTAGGAAGCCGATTAGAGCAGACAGAAGGATCACTGCAACTTGGGAGATGGCGGTCTGCCACATCAAAATGACAACCAGAGCGAATAGCGCAATGGCTTTTCTCTTTAAATCCGGCGTCAACTTTTGTGCCATTCCTAAGATCGCATGACCTACCACTGCAACTGCAACGATTTTCAATCCATGTATCCACCCAGCATCCGTCACCCCCATACCCTGAAGGACGAGTGCAAAGAGAACTAATGCAACGACCGAAGGCATAGTAAATCCGAGAAAAGAAACAATACCCCCAAGCACTCCGGCACGCATAATGCCTATCCCCATCCCAACCTGACTGCTTGCCGGTCCAGGCAGGAACTGACAAAGGGCCACGAGATCGGCATAGCTTTTTTCATCCATCCATTTCCTTCTGCGAACATATTCTTCATGGGAATAACCAAGATGGGCAACAGGCCCGCCAAATGAGGTGAAGCCAAGTCTGGTTGAAATAATAAGAATTTCCAAAAGTGTTTTAAGATTCATTGCTGTTTTCATTATTATTCACCTTCTTATCAATCTTTAATTTCTCTAAAGAGCTCGAACGCTTTGTGACGAGCCTCAATCAAAACTGCACTTCCTTTATCGGTGATGGAATAATACTTCCTGATTTTCCCGTCTACGTTTTTATCTTCTTTTATCAATAGGCCGTCGGTTTCCATCGAATGCAGGATCGGATACAGAGTGCCCGAGCTGATGCTATATCCATGCTCTCTCAGTTCCTCCAGCATCCATGTCCCATATATGGGCTCTTCTTTGGCATGATGAAGAATGTGTATTTGAATGAAACCGAGGAATAGTTTTCGTAAGACTTTGTCCTCCACTTAAGTCACCTCCACTTGATATTGAGATGCGATATCGATAACCGAAATCGGACGATCCTACTATAGCATAGGATTTACGGTAACAAAAGAAAGAACACATAGATTTACACAAATTTAATATTAGTGGAATGTTAGACTATTTAGTTTAATAGTGAAATTCAATCTGAGTCATTCTTACTAATCTCTCATCACTTATTAGACCTTTCTTCACATATTGCTCAATCCGGGCATATCTTCTGATTCATGCCGATATACTTTACAGGTTTAGTTCAACGGTAAAGGAGAGAGGTTATGTTCAAAAAGATTAGTATGACGATTTTGGCGCTCTTTTTATTCCTGCCATCATGGAGTCAGGCGGGATCTTTCGGAAATGAAGATCCTTCAGGAGTTCCCGGGCAGTGGTATGTAGGTACGACTCCTTCGTATGTTGCTCCTTCAAAGCAACCGATCCTTTTTGTTCACGGTTTGAATAGCTCTTCAAATACATGGTGGAACGATAACAATATGTACGGCACTGCCTATCAAAATGGGTATGAGACCGCTTTTATCGACCTGTATCCTACAAAAAATATGTGGGACAACGGCGCGCTCCTGGCGCAAAAAATACGAGAGATTTACAATTACTACGGAGAGAAAGTGGTGGTTGTCGCCCATAGTAAAGGAGGAATCGATACCCAATCGGCTCTCGTTCACTATGGTGCCTTTCCTTATGTATCAAGAGTGATTACCCTTTCTACACCTCATCACGGCTCACAATTGGCGGACTTGGCTTATAGCAGCTGGGCGGGTTGGCTTGCTGGCATCCTTGGCAGTAAGAATGATGCCACCTACTCCCTGCAAACGGGTTATATGGCATACTTCCGGTCGGAAACCGATCAGCATGTGAATGTAAATAAAAATCCAATCTATACGTTCGGAGGGACAAAGTGGGGGGGCTTTGGTAGTTCTCTTTATTGGGGCGGATTATATCTTTGGGGGTATGGAAGCAATGATGGAGCCGTTACGGTCAATAGTTCCAGACTTCCATATGCCACTGAGCTGAGGGTGGGTGACTGGAATCATTTCACCATCAAAGAAGGATCCTCCACTTTCAACTTATTCAGGGATTATTTAAATGAAAGCACGGCCAATTCATCAGGTGAAAAGGTTCAAATTCAAAGCAGTGAGCAATCTACATCCTTCAATACTTACGCAGCCTCGTATGTCAGAGGTGGAGAAACGAACGGGAAAAAACAAGAAAAAGTCCTGGTTGAAGAAGGTGCTGATTCGGTCACCTTTGATTGGATAAGTAATTGTTCTTCCTCTCGTATAACCCTGCAGGATCCGAAACAGACAATACATTCTTCCTTCAAAGTAAAAAAAGACGACGGGGAGTATTTTAACGGGGCTTATCATTATACTCTTACAATTCCAAACCCTATTCCTGGCGAGTGGACTCTCCAATCATCCTCTTCAAATTCAGAGAAATATCTTATGAATGTTTCATTTGAGAGTACAGTGAATGATGCTGTGAAGGTGAACATTGATAGGGATGAAATCAGCTTGAAAAAAAAGGACAGTAAGATCAAACTCCAACAAGAAACCACAATCGAGTATTATAAGAACGGCAATTTAAAAGAAAGAAAGCTGAAACTTAAGGAAGGTACACTGAAACTACCCAAACTGGGCGAAGGCGTTTACAACGTAACCATTGATATAGACGCTGAAAAAGATAAAAAAAGATTCAAACGGACCCTCATCAAAACGATTTATATTGATTCAACTGGGAAGGTATTCGTTCAATAATAAGTCCTCATTAGGGAAGCTCATGAGCAGCTTCTCTTTTTTCAACTTGATAGAGGGACGGACCTCCAATATTATGATAGATGATGGAACAAATCCTGATTATTGCTATAATTATGATAATTGGGTGGGAGAAATTGGAGGTCCGTCCCTCCAGTAGGAAGGGGTAGTTAGATTGGGTGCATTGTATCTTTCTGGCGGTGGCGATAGGGATCAGACGTGGGCTATTGATAGGGAGTTTGCAGGTGAGTTGGCAGGTAGGAAATCATTATTATATCTGCCGATGGCTATGGATCCGGGTGATATTTCGTATGAGGCGTGTTATGAATGGATTAAGAGTGTGTTTGCACCTTTTGGTGTTAATGACATTACGATGTGGGTGGATCTTAGGGGGAGGACCCTGGATGACCTTAAGAGATACTCTGCTGTGTATATAGGAGGTGGAAACACGTTCAGTTTAATGCATCACATTTTCCAATCGGATTTCCACGTGCATTTATCGGCTTACAAAGAAGAAGGCGGGATTATCTACGGTGGGAGTGCCGGTGCGATTGTGATGGGTAGTAATATAGCAACGTGCATCCATATGGATAAAAATAATGTTCAGCTGATGACGAGAGATGGGTTGTTTTTTCTCAATGATTTATCGATATGGTGCCATTACGAGGAAGGAAATGACCCACTGATCCATCAGTTTATTCAGGCATACCGTAAGCCTGTCATAGCCCTGAGTGAAGAGACCGGTCTAAAATTCAAGAGTGGAAGAATGGAAGTGCTGGGTACCAAGCCCGCCTATGTTTTTAATATGGACCTGATGAAACGGGTCTTTGAGCCTGGCCGATTTATCTGAAAGCCAATGAATAATAAGAGAAAGAAGGAGAACCATGAAGCAAAATATTTATGACAATCCTACATTTTTTGAAGGGTATATGAATTTGCGCGATTCCAAAATGACCTATAATGATTTTCTTGAACAGCCTGCAATGAGAGATGCACTTCCAGATCTGAAGGGGGAAAGGGTAATGGATCTTGGATGCGGAACCGGGGAGTTGTCGAAATACTGTATTGAAATGGGTGCATCAGCTGTCGTAGGGGTGGATATTTCTGAGAAGATGATCACCAGGGCATTACAGGAAAATAAAGACGAAAATATTAAATACGTTTGCAGTCCGATTGAAGACCTAACATTTCCAACAGAACCTTTTGACTTGATTGTAAGCTCACTGGCGATCCATTATATAGAAGACTATGAATCTCTGATTCGAAAGCTCCATACCTTTTTAAAGCCGGGCGGTTTGTTGATCTACTCAATTGAGCACCCTGTCGTAACCGCACGAAAGAACATGAAAAATTGGTGGGAAAATGCAGATGGGGACCGGTTGCACTGGGCAATTGATCATTACCGGGAAGAAGGGAAACGGGAACAGCATTGGTATGTAGACGGAGTGATCAAATATCACAGGACAATACCGACCTTGGTTAATGGGCTTATTAGTCATGGTTTCATGTTAGAAAAAATGCATGAGCCTCTGCCCACGGAGGAAGGGATTAAACTAATGCCGACTTTGAAAAATGAAGAACGAAGACCATCATTTCTTATTATCATATCAAGGAAAACAGCCTGATCGGCTAATTTAAACTTACGTTAGCTATCTCATATACATATAAAAAAGGACTTCAGCTAATGATGTCCTTTTTCATGTTTATAGAAGCGATTAATGAGCTTCTACGGCTTTATTAAGTGTTTGATAGACTTTAATTGTAGAAATATTAATGCCCATTTGAACAAATTCGATACTCATCTCGGGACGCATTCCTGATAAAATCGGTTCAATTCCAAGTAATTTAAGGCTGTCAATCAGTTTCATGACTCCTTGTTGAAATAACGGATTCACTTCATACACACCGGAAAGGTCGATGATCAATTGTTGTATGGAAAGCTTTTTGCACTCGAGTAGAACATGCTCTGCCATCATTTCTCCACGAACTTCATCGACTTGACCTATTAAAGGCAGTACAGCGAGGTCCGAGAAGATGGGGACAACCGGTGTAGATAAGGATAGATATTTTTCTTCAGAGATCTTCAACTGCTCATCTGCATATTCACTATACGCTTCACAAAAAGCGGAAATCATCGTCGTAAAAGATTCGTCGATATCATGGGTAATCTGCAGGAGGAGCTCTTTCGTCAAAGTGTCATCATTATGAAGAACAATATCTTCTAATATCACTTTTTTATAGAGAGAAACTTTGCTTATTGACATATTGAGAGGGATTCCTTGACCGGAAGCAAGTCTTCCAACCTCTTTTCCCCAGTGCCTTGAATGACTCTCAAACCTTTCTCCTTTCAGTAATCCATTGCTAATGAGTTCAATCAGCTGGACAAAATATGGCAGATTGTCATTTCTTCTTTCTTCGACATATAGGTCAGGGTAAGATGTTGCAAGTTCAGAGAAGATCGAGTTGGCGATTTCCTGTTTCCTTTCAATCAATTGATCCCCAATGGATGTGGTGATTGTATGGTGAGTCATTTTCATCCTCCAGTTGAATCTTTTTCCTCTAGTATAGAGTATTATTCATATTTAGTATAGGCGAATAATAGTATACCAGGTATATTGACAAAGAAGTGGATTTTCCCTTATAATTTCAATAATTTAAAATATTTCCAATTAAACGACTCGATCGGAGCATTGCATAAATCTGATATATACAGAAATTACGTACTGGAATCCCATTACTGAGAATTCGTTAAGGCTGGAAACGTACAAATGCAGATTACTGAGGTGATGACTTTCGTCCTTAGGATTTAGTTCTTGAGGAGGAGGGTTTTTTATTTTATTAAAAAGGAGTGTTTTGAAATGAATACCGTATTAATTGATGTTCCTACAATGATCGAAACAGAAAGACTGGAACTAAGGATGCCTCAACCGGGTGACGGCCGTGCAGTCAATGCAGCGATCAAGGCTTCCTTATCAGAATTACAGCCGTGGCTCGGCTTTGCCCGAAGTAACCCATCTGTTGATGAAACGGAGACGAATACCCGTCAAGCGCACGCCAAGTTTGTTACCAGGGAAAGCCTGAGGTATTTGATATTTTTGAAAGGTTCAAATGAATTCGTTGGTTCAACAGGTTTTCACAACATCGATTGGAGTGTTCCGAAATTTGAAATCGGTTATTGGATCGATACCCGAATGAGTGGTAATGGGTATATGGCAGAAGCGGTCGGGAAACTAACGGAATTCGCTTTGAATGAGCTGAATGGAAAAAGAGTGGAGATAAGATGTGAATCGACGAATGACAAAAGCAGGGCGGTTCCTGAAAGAATCGGCTATGAATTGGAGGGGATCCTTCGAAATGAAGATCTGTCAGTCGATGGAGAACGATTAACGGATACATGTGTGTACGGGAAAATTTCCGGATGATTGAATCGAATTGCAAATGGAAGGACCGTTCTATAGAATGATAATGTAATAATTTCCAATTTTCATAAAAGGAGGTTTTCTTTTGCACCGATACATCTGTGAAACATGTGGAGTTCAGTATGAAAAAACGTCAGAAATCCCAGAGCACTGTATGATTTGTGAGGAAGAGAGGCAGTATGTCAACCCCAACGGTCAATCCTGGACCACATTGGAAAACATGAAGGGGGGATCCTTCAGGAATAAAATCATTCTGGAAGAACCTGGACTATACAGTGTGAAAACATCCCCGGATTTTGCCATCGGCCAGACGGCTTATCTCGTTCAACATGAAGGATTCAACCTTCTATGGGACTGCATTTCATATCTTGATGAAGAAACAATCAGTGAGATCACTAGACTGGGAGACTTGGACGCCATCGCATTATCCCATCCCCATTATTATTCTACTCAAGTAGAATGGGCGGAAGTTTTTGGCGTGCCCATCTATATTCACGAGGATGACCGGGAATGGGTAATGAGGAAAAGCGATCACATCGTTTATTGGTCAGGTGAATCTATTCATTTACATAACGGGATCACCATTCATCGACTTGGTGGACACTTCAAAGGGGGTGCCGTCCTGGAATGGGAATCAGGTTTTAATGGTAAAGGCATCCTTCTCACAGGGGACATTATCCAGGTAGTAGCAGACCGGGAGTGGGTCAGCTTCATGTACAGTTATCCAAACCTTATTCCTCTTCCGTCTTCAAAAGTAAAAGAGATCGCTTCAAAAGTGAATGAAATGAAGTTTGCCCGTTTATACAATGCCTTTCATCGCGTTGTAAAGGAAAATGCGCATGAGAGAGTACAGAAGTCTGCCGACCGTTACGTAAGAGCCTTGGAGGGTACTTGGTTTGAGACTTAATCAGACAACTGGTATTCTTTTTTGCTGCTTCACTGTAAGGATGCATCTGGTAAATGGGCTGATTGGGAAAAAGCCATAAACAAGATCGGGGAAGAGGTAAAGAGGAGTATTAAGTGATTAGTCCGGACTGAACATAAAACCACCCGTTTTCTCAGGAAAACGGGTGGTTTTATTCAGTTGATTTCATGAAACCGGCCAATCTTTTTTTAACATACTATAGGTCACAATGTCTTCATAATGATCGTATAACCACTGCCCATCCCGTGTGATACCTTCTTTTGCAAACCCTAAACGTACTGGAATCCCTATGCTTTTCTCATTGTTGACGACACATTGGATTTCCACCCTGTTAAGATCCAATTCGTTAAATAAATAGTTTACCAGGGAAGAAACGGTCCGTGTGATGATTCCTTTACCTTGTGCTTCTTCACTGAGGAGATATCCAATGCTCGTGCTACGGGTTTTCCAATCTATAAAATGGAGTCCGATCATACCGACTAATCTCCCTTGATAACGTATCCCTGCATCAAATCCGTTGTTATCCGCATAATTCTGGATCCAAATAGGGATGACCGGCTCTAAATCCTCTGGTGATCGGCGTTTATCTACCCACAGAAGCCACTTGCGAAGATGATCCCGGTTCGAATCAATCAGCTCGTATAGTTCCTCCTTATGGTGCTGTTGAAATAGCTCGATTGAAATCTCTTTATCTACGGTAAATGAAAACATGGGAACATCTCCTTTATTATATTTAGAAGATTATACCATATTTGTGGTGTTGATTCGTTTATATATGAATAAAATTTATGGATATAAAGGGGATTTGTTTTATAATAGAAGAAAATAGTTGAAGGAGGTGGTGACGTGGTAATGAGATCGATCTTGCCAGAGTCCCAAGCGTCTCATGCAAAGCCTATTATTAGAAAGGCGACACTTTGCATGGGATGGTATCTAATTTGATCGCCCTGAAAGTCCATTTCTAGTAAGTCGGCTTTGCACCTTATTGACTGAATTCAGGTAGAAGATAAGGAGCTGACTGAAATGAAATATGTAAAAGCGGAAAGCGTGTTACCTCAATCATTAGTAAAAGAAATTCAAAAATATGTACAGGGGGAAACCCTCTATATACCAAAACCGAAAGCGGAATACCGGAAGTGGGGGAGCCGTTCCGGAAGCAGAAGGATCATTGATGAACGAAATGACAAAATCAAAGCAGCTTTCTCAAATGGAAAGTCGATTCATGAATTAGCCGGTGAACATTACCTTTCAAGTGAAACAATCAAGAAAATCGTTTATAAAAGGCGCTGAGTTGTATCAGTGCTTTTTTCAGTGTATATATTAATTCTAAGTGAAACTCTACATATCCAGAAAGCATAATAAGGGTATATAGTATATGAGAGAGTACATGCTTATCTGCATGGCTGAAAAGATAAAAGAGTGTAAAATGTTTTAGATTTAGGAGCGATAACGATGGATTCATTTATTCGAAATGATCAATACAATTTCATCAAGTATCAAACACAGGCGCTGATTAACGGGTATTCAACGGTAAATGATCTTGGTGTTCTCCAAGCATTGAGAGGACTTGTGTACGATAAGGTGATGAATCTATTTGAAGACCTATCCCCACTGCAGCTGAAGGAACTTGAAACGATTATTACTATCCGGGATACAGAGCAAGCTGAGGACTTTCTGATTGGACTAAAGTCATTCGTGATCCCTTTTCCTGCCTTGAGTGATTCTGCAGTGAAAAAATTATTCCCTAAGGTAAAAAAGTTAAAAACACCTGCATTGGATGAAATAGAGTTAAAAGACATTTCCTATCTGGGTTGGAATGATTACGGTCAGGAACGGAAATATATTGTTGCAGAATACGAAGGGAAGTTTAGAGGGTTCAAAGGAACGTTCAAAAGCAGTAGTAAAAAAGGGCTTTGTACGATATGTAACACGTTTGGAAGCATAGGATTTTACCTTTCCGAATCCAAAACGTCTGCACATGGAACCTTTGTAAAGAAAGGCAATTATATTTGTCAGGATAGTGGTGAATGTAATGGAAAGCTGAAAGATAAAGAGAAATTGGATGATTTCATCCAACGAATCAATCATTAAGACACCATACGCCGGGCAAAGTTCCCGGCGTATATTTTTTATCTTTTTACTATATTACGGAATTCCAATTCTTCTCAACACTTATAAATCCCTTGAAACATTCCCATACTTTAAGTAGTATAGATAAGTAGAAAATTGTAGAGTTTTGAAATGAGGGTTTTAAATGGAAAAGAAATCCATATATGGATTAACATTAGATCAACTGACCACTTGGCTTGTTGAAAACGGACAAAAGAAATTCCGCGCGGCTCAAGTGTGGGATTGGCTATATAAAAAGAGAGTGACAAACTTTGCGGATATGAAGAATTTGAACGCTGACTGTGTACAGCTATTGGATGATCACTTCTATCTTCATACGCTCACACAAGAGGTTAAACAGGAATCGAAGGACGGTACAATCAAATTTTTGTTCAAACTTGAAGATGGAAATCTGATCGAGACCGTTCTGATGCGTTTTAACTATGGCCTGAGTGTGTGTGTCACGACACAGGTAGGCTGTAACATCGGTTGTACATTCTGTGCAAGTGGACTCTTGAAGAAGAACCGTGATTTATCCAGCGGCGAGATTGTCGAACAGATTATGAATGTTCAACATCATTTAGATGAAGCAGGAAACGGGGAACGTGTCAGTCACATCGTCGTGATGGGAATTGGTGAACCGTTCGATAACTACGATAATATGATGGACTTCTTCCGTGTCGTGAATGACCAGAAGGGTCTTTCCATCGGAGCGCGCCATATTACCGTTTCCACAAGTGGACTTGCTGATAAGATTTATAAATTTGCCGATGAGAATATTCAAATCAACCTGGCCGTTTCTCTTCACGCACCAAACAACGAATTGCGTACAAGGATCATGAAGATTAACCGTGCGTATCCGCTCGAGAAATTAATGCCAGCGATTGATTACTATTTAGAAAAAACAAATCGACGTATAACATTTGAATATATCTTGTTGAGTGATGTGAATGATCATAAGGAAGAAGCCCTTCAGTTGGCGAAACTGCTGAAGAATAAGCGTCACCTTTCTTACGTCAACCTGATTCCTTATAACCCGGTCGACGAGCACAATCAATATCAACGGAGTACAAAAGAAGCGATCGTTGAATTCTACGGGACATTGCTTGAACATGGCATCAACTGTGGTGTACGTGTGGAGCAGGGGACAGATATCGATGCAGCATGCGGTCAGTTGAGAAGTAAGCAGATCAAGAAGGATAAAGTAAAATCGTAATATGTATGAATAGAGCACATGAATTCCTGATTGGGATTTATGTGCTTTTTTGTTGTGAATACCCTACTGAAACTCATCATATTGGATCTCATTTTTAAAAAATGATAATGAAAATCCACGTTTTCTGGAGAACCAGGAACTTTTTTGAATATAGGTTCGATTTATATTGAATTTAATATACAACAATTATAGAATATTTATTAAGAAGAAATTTTTGGAAAAGAGGTGTGTTAATATGGATGTGCTCCATATGACCAGTCGAAAAAGAGAGACATATGAAGTAAGGGTTGAATCTTCCCTGCTATGGGAATGTGCTTTAGGGATTGCTGCCATCACCAACACAAGGCTCATTGATACTTTAGAAAAAACCAATGCATCATGGGACAAGTTAAAAAAGTCTCTAAGCAACTCATTGATCCAGGATTTAGAATATGTAGAAAAGAATAATACGTGGAAATCCCTTCTTCTATTATTGCATCAAAGAGAATTTGTAACCTTACAAGATTTCATCACGTACATGGATGACCTTGATGATGAAGAAGTCAAATATCATTGCATTCCCTACATAGGGCTTAAATTTCAGGAACTTCGAAAGCTTGCATCAAAGGGGGATGTGGCAGCAAGGAACAGATTAAAGGAACAGACGGATGATAACCCATATTATCCAGGCTATATTGAATTCATCTGCACCACAAATGTCCTCAACCTTAAGAAGCACTTAATGAGTGTAATGACCAGATGGTATGAAGAAGTGATTCGACCTGAACAAGAGACACTATCTGGAATATTGACTAGGGATAGACAGTCTAAGAAAGAAATGAGTGAAAAGCTAAATCCTGAGGCTTTGGTGGAATGGGCCACAGGCGGCATCACTTATTTGCCCGAGCCGGCTGTCCACACAGTACTCCTCATTCCCCAGTCCATTTACCGTCCTTGGAACGTCGAAGGGGATGTTGAAGGAGTGAAGGTGTTTTATTACCCTGTAGCCAATGAAAGTATTTATCCGGATGATAAGAATATGCCAAGTTATTTTCTTGTCCAGAAGCATAAAGCACTCGGGGATGAAGCCCGCTTACGAATGGTGAAATTCTTGAAGGGATCAGAACGGACTCTTCAGGAAATCACCAATGAACTGGGCATGGGGAAATCCACCGTCCACCACCATCTGAAAATTCTCAGGTCTGCTAGGCTCGTCGAAACCCGGAATGGGAAGTATCGCCTGAAAGAGAATACTGTTCAATCGTTATCGAATGAATTGAATCACTATTTAACAGAGGAGTAAAGGGGTGTCCAGAATGGGAGAGCGTGCGGTCACGGTGAGTCAAATGGCAGATTTCCCGCCTTTAAAGAAAAATTATCCTGTTTTCAGGTTCATGGGTGGAAATCTGATTTCATTTTTCGGAGATCAGATCTATTTAATTGCCATTCCACTTATGGTTTTATCTTTAACAGGTTCACCTGTGAGCATGGGGATTGTAGCGGCACTTGAGAGGTTACCGATTCTGTTGCAGCCTTTCGCGGGTGTCTTGTCCGATCGTTTCAACCGAAAGCGCCTGCTCCTTTTATGCGATTTAGGACGGTGCATACTTGTCGGGATGATCGGGATTCTATTTATAATCGGTACTCTGGAGATGTGGATGGTATACCCCGTGGTGTTTGGTATTGGATCATTAAGTCAAATCTATAATACTTCTCAATTTGCTTCAGTTCCAAATCTGGTGAGAAGAGAAGACCTTCAAGCTGTGAATTCACTGAATTCGGGGATGTTTAATTCAGCTGTTTTTTTAGCACCAGGTATAGGTGGATTAATCATTTCTTTTTTAAATCCAGGATATGCCCTGTTGGTGAATAGCGTCAGCTTTCTGGTATCCTTTCTTGCCATTGCGAGTCTCAGGATGATGCGGAATGAGAGAGATTCATCAAGAGCTTCCATTTGGGGAGAGATCAGGGAGGGATTTGAATTCGTTCTAAAGACCAAACCAATTTTGTACACAAATCTCGCCATGGTATCTTCCGTATTCGGAACAACGTTGTTCCTTACATTATTAGTGTTTCACTTAAAAGATTCCCTGAATATAAATACGGTTATGATAGGTTGGTTGTTATCAGCTGGCGGAGTGGGTGCCATTATAGGTGCGGTGACGTCGAACTTCTTGCGGAAATGGTTTTCTTATAGAAGCATATTATTTTCGGCCTCTGTGATTGGAGGACTTTCAATTCTTTCTTTCGGGTTGATGGAATCGTATTTCTGGCTCGTTATCATGAACGCAGTAGGGACCTTCTGTGCTTCGATAATGAGTCCCTGCATCATTACAATCCGACAAACGCTGTCCCCCGATCACTTATTGGGGAGGGTGCAGGCCACGAGTCGTCTCATGACGTGGGTCCTCATGCCCATCGCCGCATTTCTGGCAGGAATACTGGCAGAAGCAATGGGAACCAACCTCACCATCGTGCTTGCCGGTGCGATCTCGACACTCGCCTCCATCCCCTACCTCCATCATAGTTTGAAAGATTAGAAGAGGGACGGACCTCATAAGTTCATTATGGTAGGATGGGAATAGCATATAATTGAGATAGTAATGAATAAAATCGGTTTTATCGTTATGAAATAACGGGGAACGTAGAAAGGGGAAAAGGGGATGCAATCGAATCACCATGACATCACCATCATCGGAGCAGGAGTAAGCAGTATTTTTCTTGCTTATACCTTGATGAACCTCAATGAACATGTTTCCATCCACATGATTGATCTCGGCAAGGAACTGAGTGAACGTACATGTGGATTGGATGAGGGAGGAACCTGCACGTGTGAAGGTGTGTGCAGTAAATACATAGGGTTTGCAGGCCTTGGGAAATCCGAGGGCAAATTTAATTATACGACTGATTTTGGCGGAGAACTTGGCAGGAAAATCGGACAGCAAAACACGCTTGACTTGATGAAGGAAGTAGACCATATTCTCTGTGAATTTGGCGGCGATACCATTCACACATATAGTACGAAAAATGAGAAGCTTTCAAGTAGGGGCAATGAGGCGGGCTTGAAGGTTCTTTCCACGGAGGTCCGTCATTTAGGAACACGGCTGTCGAGCGAGATTTTTCAAAAGATGTTTGAGATGCTTCAAAAACGTGTTACTTTCAGTTTTGAAACACATGTCGAGACCATTGCAAAAAAGGAAAAGGACTTTCTTTTAAAGTCGACAAGCGGTCAATTCACCACAGAAAAATTGGTGATCGGCACAGGAATGAGTGGAAGCAAATGGCTTAAAGAACAAGCAGCATCACTTGGACTTTTTCCGGGAAAAACGCGTCTGGATATGGGGATACGCCTAGAAATGAAAGGTGATCAACTTCAATCGATATTAAAAGATACCTTTGAAACAAAGCTTAAGATCGAAAGGGACGCATTCAGTGCCACGACCTACTGTATGAATCCACAAGGGCGGATTATCCGGAAGCACCAGCATGGTTTAGTGATGCCGGACGGACAAAATGCCCGTGAAGAGGACACACCGAGTGCGAACCTGAACTTCAGCTTATTCATTCCGCGTTATTTTCAATCCCATGATGATGCAATGAAATATGCAGGGGACATCATAGGTGGAATCAATCAAGGACGAGGGAGGATTGTCGTTCAGAGATTGCAAGACTTTAAACTCCATAGACGTACTGAATCGTTGGAGGGGAATTTGATAGGTCCGTCCCTCAATGCGGAATGCGGAAATATGCGGGAAGAGGTCCCGGAATTGTATGGGAGGGCGCTTATCGAGTTTTTAGTTTCTATGGAAACCCTTATTGGGGAACCAATCCACCCTGATACGCTTCTGTACGGGTTGGATGCGAAATTTCATGAACCGAAATTACCTACGGATGAAAACTTTGAAACGGATATATCAAATCTTTTTCTGATTGGTGATTGTTCGGGAGAAACTCATTCCCTGTCGCAGGCCGCGGCAAGCGGTGTATATCTAGGGACATATTTCGGTCAATAGGCTTCCAATAAATGATAAATTTAGGAAAAATTGAAACCTTTTTGTCTGTTTTTTCGTATTAGTAGAAAAGAACAGACAGAAAGGATTTTTTTATGGGATTGAGAGTAAATCAAACCGGTATTGATTATGAGGAGGAAGTATACAATCAAACCAAACAGCAGGTGAGTATGTATTCTTTCCTTCGATTGCTGGGAATATTTATTTTCTTTGGGTGGGGGGTTATGTTCTTCACAGTCCCATTGAATATTAATGAAAAATTCGAATGGGTTCATGTGAATGGCATTCATATTAACGGAAAGATGATGAGGGAATTCTTTTTATGCTTGTTCACTGTTGGATTCGTTTATTTTGGATTGCTATATTTATATTTTAAAAAAACGTGGGGGAGAAAAAGATTATTGATCACGTTAGTATGTCTCTCAGTAGTCGATGGACTCCTATTTGTTTTATCACTCTATAGTTAGGGATGTTATAAAGATGATTTAAATGTACTAGATTTCCATAGAAAAAGAATAAGCAGATAGTTAAATACATTATATATGAAGGGCAGGTTGATTAGATGTTAGAACTTTTTTCATATAACTGGCAAGTGAGGGATGATTGGTTTGAATGGTGTAGAGGAATAAACTCTGCAGAACTCAATAAAGAGAGGACAGGCGGGATGGGGAGCATTCTGAAAAATCTTTTTCATGTAGCTGATTGTGAACAGATATGGATGAATCAATTGCAGGGGATTCCCCCCATGGAAAAAGATATCCATGCCATTACTACACTGGAAGAAGTCATCGCATTTTCGGAATTGACACGGCAGCAAACCGAAAGCTTTATATCTTTATGGACACCAGCCTATGATAAGAAAGAATTCAATATGACTTCAAAGTCAGGTAAAACGTATACCTTTACATACAAAAAAATAATGCAGCATATCGTCACCCATGAAATTCATCATATCGGGCAATTATCCGTGTGGGCAAGGGAGATCAGGGAAAAACCTGTATCGAGTGATTTTATTTTTAGATGAAGAATGTGTACCAGCAGGAAATGCCACGAAAATTGATGTTCAAACAGAAATCCCTTTAGTCCTATGGGTATCAGTGATATACTTGATGGAATGAGCATCTGGAAGAGAGGAATAAAAGCCGTATGAGATATATGAAGTCACAAATGAAACTGTTAGTCAGGGATAATAAAGAATTACAAGGAAGACTGAAAGTATTGATGGAAGACATGAATTTAGAGAGAACATTTGCCCTTAAAGCCTTGTATCATTCGGAAGTTGCGGATGGTGGGAAATTTCAGGCTGCGTATCAGGCATTGGACTTACCAAAGGAGTAAGTCTTTTTTTTTTATGAAATGGTTCTTCGCTTTTATCTTATATGGTAAAATCATACATATTGTGAAAGGGTGTACATATATGAAATTCGTATTTGACTTAGACGGAACCATTTGCTTTAAAGGAAAACCGATTTCAACAAGAATCGTCCAATGTTTACTTGAGCTGAAATCGAATGGCCACGAAGTGATTTTTGCATCTGCCAGACCGATTCGGGATATGATCCCTGTACTGGATAATCGATTGCATTCTTTTCCTTTGATTGGTGGGAACGGTTCTCTTCTTTATCATCAAGGAAAAGTGATTCATGCAACTTCTTTCCATGAAAAAGACCTTAAGAGGATCCATGACCTCATCCATCAATATGAGGCAACCTATTTAATCGATAGCGAGTGGGATTACGCTTATACAGGTGCTGCCGATCATCCAATCCTTGATTTCCTTGATCCTGACAATCTTGCCCAGAGGCATCCAGTCGCTTCACTGAACTCAATTGTGAAGATATTATTGTTATCAGCATCTAACTTTCAGGGATTAATTGATGAATTGCAAGACTTGGATATCGTCGTAAACATACATACGAATGAAAACGTAGTGGATATCAGCCCTTCCAATATTCATAAGTGGAGCGCACTCTCGCGATTTGGAGTGGATGAAGAAGACTTTATTGCTTTTGGTAATGATGCCAATGATATCAGTATGTTCCAGAAAGCAAGACATGCTGTCATGATAGGGTACCATGAAGGACTTTCGAGCTTTGCTGATGAACAAATCCCACTTACAGGAGATTATGAAGGGGAAATTATTAGGAAGTTGAGGGAATTGACATCTGCATATAGTGAAATCAGTGTAGAAACGAAGTAAGTTGGCTAAGGAGAAATCCTTTTAGCCGGCATTTTTTTTCGTCTGGATCTAAATGATTGACTCTCAGTATTAAATATATTATATTAATTGACGGGTCAATAATTGACCTATCAATCATTTAATTAAAAGGAGGAGGATGCTTTGTCCAACTCGTGCCGTGAGGAAGAGAAGATCATTGTTCAACTCAATGATATATATAAGCAAATGAGTCCGAAATTTGAGCGCTGTACAGGTATCAGTCAATCGCGACTGGACCTATTGCACAGACTGTTTGAAGTGGAAGAAATCAGCCAGACCGCCCTTCAACGTGAAGTGAATATTGACAGTGCCGCCGTGACCAGGCATTTGAAACAACTTGAAGGAAAAGGAATGGTTTCCCGTCGTAAGAATCCTGCGGACAACCGTTTTACTTATGTTCGACTGACAGAAGAAGGAAGAATGAAGATTGAGGCTTACAGGGAAGAGAAAGAGATTTTCATCTCTAAAGTCTTCAAGAAATTCACTGAAGAAGAACGTTCGATTTTATCGGGCATGCTGAATCGAATTCAGGACAATGTTCAAGAAATCGAATACTAATCAAAACACATGAAGGAGAATGCATCATGAATACAACAAAAATTAATGATTTCAATGAAATTATCACAGGTCGCCGTTCCATTCGAAACTATGACCCATCCGTGAAAATCAGTAAAGAAGAAATGACAGAAATTCTTACGGAGGCAACACTTGCACCGTCTTCTGTTAACCTGCAGCCCTGGCGTTTTGTTGTAATCGACAGTGCAGAAGGAAAAGAAACCCTTGCACCACTTGCCAAATTTAATCAAACCCAAGTGAAAACATCTTCTGCAGTCATCGCTGTATTTGTTGATATGAACAGCCTTGATTATGCAGATGAAATTTACAATAAAGCTGTCGAAGAAGGACTAATGCCTGCAGAAGTAAGAGACAGACAACTGCCAGCCATTAAAGGTTTACTTGAAACGATGGCTGCAGATCAGTTCAGGGAAATGAATCTTATTGATGCAGGATTAGTATCCATGCAATTGATGCTTTCTGCACGTGCCCACGGATATGATACCAATCCGATAGGTGGATATGAAAAAGATCAGATTGCTGAAGCATATGGCATGGACAAAGAACGTTATTATCCGGTTATGTTGATTTCTATCGGGAAAGCTGCCGATGCGGGGTACAAATCAGTCAGATTACCAATCGAATCCATTGCAGAATGGAAATAAATAAACGAGGAGAAAAGACATGATTATTATACACGCAGAATTTCAGATCAATCCAATGAAAGAACAGGCATTTTTAGAAGTGATCCGCCCACTTGTCGCTTCATCCAGAGCGGAGGAAGGCAACATTTCTTATGATTTAATGAAGGATACAGAGAGAGAAAGTGTCTATACAATGGTAGAGGTATGGAAAGACCCATCTGCTGTTGAGAGTCATAATACGAGCGAACATTTCACATCATTCGTTGGAAGAGCACCAGAGTATTTAGCAGCTCCTTTAGATGTGAAGATATATGAGGGAAATAAGGTAGAAAAATAATAACTTACTTGAGAAGCACCCGGCATGAGCTGGGTGCTTTTATATTTATAAAAGTGCCTCTTAACTAAATCTCAATAATAATCGGCAATAGAACAGGTTTTCTTCTTAACTGCTTGAATAAAAATTGACCAACGTCTTTTTTGATTGCTTGTTTCATTTCTTTCCAATCCCGGATATTCGCTTCGGTCAAATCATCGACTACCTTTTTTACTAACTGGTTAATATCTTTAAGGAGTTCCTCTGAATCACGAACAAATACAAATCCCCTAGAGATCGTATCAGGACCTGAAATAATGGTATGATCCGATTTATTGAGGGTAACGAAGATGATCAGCATCCCATCCTCTGAAAGCTGCTTGCGATCACGTAAAACAATGGATCCGATATCCCCGACACTCAAGCCGTCCACATAGGTATCACCTGCTGGATGAGATCGAGTTTGACGAGCGATGGAATTCCTATTATCCACGGCTTCCCCGTTTTTGATGATAAACGTCTTCCCATTCTCCACTCCCACCGATTCGGCAAGTAAACGGTGATGGTGAAGCATCCGATATTCACCGTGAATGGGGATAAAGTAAGTTGGTTTCATCAATGTCAGCATGAGTTTTAAATCTTCCTGATAACCATGACCGGAAACATGCATTCCTGTAGAGCTTCCACTTCCATAAATGACGTTGGCACCCAGTTGGAAGAGGTTATCAATGATGCGGGAGACGTCTTTTTCGTTACCGGGTATGGGTGATGCTGCAAGGATGACCGTATCATCAGGATAAATGGATACCCCGCGGAAATTCCCAGTCGATAATCGGCCGAGTGCAGCCATGGCTTCCCCTTGACTCCCTGTACATAAAATGGTTACTTTCTCTGGAGGTAATGCATCGATTTCACCTGCATCAATCAGCATGCCCTCAGGAACCGTCAAATACCCTCGGTCCAAAGCGACAGATACTACATTGATCATGCTTCGACCTAATAATGCCAGCTTCCGATTCGTCTTGATGGAAGAGTCCACCACTTGTTGTACACGATTCACATTGGAAGCAAAAGTGGAAACAAAGATTTTACCAAGTGCTTTAAAGAATGCTTCATCCATATGGTTACCTACCATTTGTTCGGAAGGCGTAAACCCGCGCCGTTCTGCATTTGTGCTTTCAGAAAGCAGTACCAGGACACCTTCATCGCCAATCCTCGCCATCTTATGAATATCTGCATATTGGTGATTGGCAGGAGTTAGATCAAATTTAAAGTCGCCTGTGTGTACAACCTTCCCTTCTGGCGTATGAAAGACAATCCCCAGACAATCGGGTATGCTGTGACTGACCTTGAAGAAAGATACATCGATGGATCCCAAATGGATTGAACTCCCAGAATCAATCGTTAAAAGTTTTGTATCCCGGATGAGCTTATGTTCTTCTAACTTTAATTCAATTAATCCCAATGTAAAATGAGTAGCATAAATAGGGATGTTGATTTTTTTGAGGAGATAGGGAATCCCGCCAATATGATCCTCATGACCATGCGTGACAATGAGACCTCGGATTTTGTCTTTATTTTTCTCAAGATAGGAAACATCGGGAATAATTAAATCGATCCCTAAGAGACTTTCATCGGGGAATTTCCCCCCGCAGTCAATGATGATGATATCATCACCATATTTAATTACATACAAATTTTTTCCGATTTCATTCAGTCCACCCAGTGCAAAAATAGTCAAACCCTGTTCATTTGTTTCCAAGAAAGAACCCTCCAAGACACGTTTTTCTTACTATTCCCGAATGAGTTTGTTCCAATTACAAAATTTAGCTGCTGATGAATTTAATAAGAGATGCACATAATTTAATATTCTGAAATGGAAAATTATGCTATGATAACAAGAGGATTTTAAAGGGAGTGAAGAAAAAAGTGTCAACAAATACTTGGACGCAAGTCGATCAATATTATGCTAGTAAACTACAAAAAGCGGATTCCATTATGGACTCTGTCCTGAGAGAAAATAGTGAAGCCGGACTTCCTGCGATTGATGTATCTCCGAATCAGGGGAAGTTCCTATCATTACTTGCCCAGCTTAAAGGGGCAAAAAGCATTCTTGAAATAGGGACTCTGGGTGGGTACAGCACGATTTGGCTTGCCAGGGCCCTGCCGGAAGATGGACGTCTGGTCACCCTTGAGTTCAGTGAAAAACATGCGCAGGTTGCCGCACGAAATATTCGCAATGCAGGGGTAGAAGATAAGGTGGAGATCAAAGTGGGTGCGGCTCTTGATACACTGCCATCTCTTAAAGGTTCATTTGATTTCATTTTCATAGACGCCGATAAACAAAACAATGCCAATTATTTAAAGTGGGCACTTCAACTGGCCCAGCCTGGGACAGTTATCATTACAGATAATGTGGTTCGTGGCGGGAGGGTGATTGACGAAAACAGTGAAGATGAAAGCGTTCAAGGTGTCAGGTCATTTGCCGAGATGTTGTCTCAAGAAGACAGAATCGATTCAACAGTCGTTCAAACAGTCGGATCGAAGGGGTACGATGGATTTGTAATGGGGATAGTGAGATAAAGATATAAATTCTATTGTAATGATCACCTTTTTTCTGTAAAATAAATGAAAATTCTAAATCATACATGTCATGATAGGAATCAGTAGTGACTTATCTCCCTGTCTTAGAGAGCTGATGCTTGGTGGAAATCAGTACACAGATAAGCGCGAATTACCTCCTTGAACATTCTTTGTGAACATAAAAGTAGCAGAGAACGGCCGGTCCGTTATCCGAATCGAGTGGAAGAGAGATCTTCAATGAGGGTGGTACCGCGTAAACCACGTCCCTTTATTAAGGGGCGTGGTTTTTTGTTTTTGGCTTAAACATTATGAAATGGAAGGAGTAGATCAGTTGGTTTATTGGCGGATATTCCGTTATAACGGTGAATCCAAAAAAAAACTGCTTATTTCCATCATCAATCAAGGAGGAACAATAATGGATCACAAATGGGAATCTCTTTCAAAAGTTCAACAGCTCGAAGTCGAAAGGCAGCTCCTGCAATATAAAAATGGAGTGCATGAAATCATTCCAGAGACAGAGTTGAAACAAAAGCTGGTGAAATCAATTTCTTCTGGCCATCCTTTGAAAATCAAGCTGGGACTGGATCCAACTGCTCCAGACGTTCACATCGGACATACAGTGGTACTGAATAAATTAAGACAGTTTCAGGAAAACGGACATATCGTCCAGCTGATTATCGGGGATTTCACGGGTAAAATCGGTGATCCCACAGGGAAATCTGTTGCAAGGAAGCAACTGACGGATGAAGAAGTGAAAAGAAATGCCCAGACATATTTTGAACAATTCGGAAAGGTCCTGGACAAGGAAAAAGTGGAGCTTCACTACAATTCAAGCTGGCTATCATCCTTGAACCTTGAAGATGTGATTCACTTGTCTTCAAAGATCACAGTCGCGCGATTGATTGAGCGAAACGATTTCTCCAAACGGTTATCAGAAAAAAAACCGATTTCACTTCACGAACTGTTCTACCCTTTGATGCAGGGATATGATTCCGTCGCCCTCGAAAGTGATGTGGAGCTTGGGGGTACGGATCAGCAGTTCAATGTCCTGATGGGGAGACATCTTCAGGAGCATTACAACCAGGAAAAACAAGTGGTCATATTATTGCCATTACTTGAAGGGCTTGACGGCGTTGATAAAATGTCTAAATCGAAACATAATTACATCGGAATTGATGAAGATCCCAATCAAATGTTTGGGAAGACGATGTCGATCCCTGATGAGCTGATAACAAAATACTTCAATTTGATCACCGATTTATCGTTAGAAGAAAAGGAGCGGTTAGCCGTTGAAGTAAAGAGTGGTGCCCTTCACCCGAGGGATGCCAAAATTCTTCTGGGAAAAACGATTGTAAGGATCTATCACGGAAAAGAGGCAGCGGAACAGGCAGAGAATCAGTTCAAAGAGGTCTTTCAAAAAGGGGCACTTCCTGAAGATATCCCCGAGGAGGAGTGGACGGGAGAAGAGAACATGTCGGTAGTCGATCTCCTTGTAGCCTTAAACATGCAAAGCTCTAAAAGTGAGGCACGGCGGATGATAATAAATGGAGGCATCAGGATCAATTCAGAAAAGGTTCTGGATGTACAGTCGATCATAGAGATTAAAGATGGGATGGTTTTGCAGGTAGGGAAGAGAAAGTTCATACGGTTAAGAGTGCAAGAAGAAATGTAAGATTGATAATGATACTCAGCTGGAAACATGGTCATGGGGAGTCAAGGGGGGACTCTTCATGGCTAATTATATATGCTATAATTTTCCACATAGACAATAATAGAATGGGTGTTTACGATGAATGAACTACATAACATGATCAAAGAACATGCAGAAACGGAGCATTTTTCTGGAACAATTATGGTAAAGAGAGACGGCGAGAGCTTCTTAGAATTGGCATTTGGGTCTGCCGATCGCAGTGAAGAAAGAGAAAATACCCTAGATACACGATTTGGTATTGCATCCGGATGTAAATTATTTACTGCTGTAGCCATCTGTCAACTTATAGAAAAGGGAGAGGCTTCTTTTCATACGCCAATAAAAGAATATTTGAACTTCACATTCCCACATTTAGATGACAATGTGACCATCCATCATTTACTTACCCACACCTCGGGGATTCCAGACTATTTTGATGAGGAAGAGATGGATGACTTTGAAGATTTGTGGAAGCAGACCCCAATGTACTTAATGAGAAAAGGGGAAGATTTTCTTCCGTTCTTTCAAAATAGCTATATGAAATTTTCTCCTGGTGAAAGGTTTCATTATAACAATGCAGGATACATCATTCTGGGGTTGATGATCGAGAAGCTTTCTGGGATGACGGTGCAAGAGTACATCAATAAGCATATTTTTGAACCGGCGAATATGAACGCATCTGGGTATTTTCGTCTGGATCAATTACCTGAGAATACGGCTTACGGGTACATTGATGAGCCAGGCCGCTCATGGAGAACCAATATGTACTCCATTCCCATACAGGGTGGGGCGGACGGCGGGGCATATGTCACGGGTCCTGATATGCTTTCATTTTGGAAGGCTCTTTTATCAAATAAGCTACTTGATGAAGAGAGTACAAGGCTCATTTCAGAACCCCATGTTATAGTCAAAGAAGGAGTGAACTATGGGTATGGAATGTGGTTGAATCTACCCCATAAGCATCACGTGATGGGGTATGACCCAGGGGTGAGCTTTCATTCTGCCTATTATCCTGAAAAGAATATAAAGACAGTTATTCTCTCAAACGAGAGCTCAGGTGCTTTCGCTGTTATGAAATTGATAGAAAGCTATTTCAATAGATAAAAGGAGAACAACAATGGGCACTGTTAACATAGAAAAGGCTAATATTGAAGATGCATTCATCCTTACCGGTCTAAAAAAGAACGTTTTCGACACGGAAAAAGAAAAATGGCTACGGGGTCAGGAAGATATCGTTGATTTTAATATCCAGCCACCAGGGTATGATTCAATCGAAATGACTAAGTACATGATCAGGGAATTGAATTATTTTAAGATCCATTATGAAGGGATACTTGTAGGGGGATTGATTCTAACAGTGGTCGGCAAACGACACGGAAGAGTAGACCGGATATTCGTCGATCCCTTATACCAAGGAAAAGGGATCGGCTCTAAGGTTATGGAATGTATGGAATCTGAGTATCCAGAAGTGATGACATGGGAGCTTGAAACCTCAAGTCGACAACTGAATAATCACCATTTTTATGAGAAAATGGGGTACAAAAAGATCTTTGAAGCGGATGAGGAATTCTGCTATGAGAAAAAAATGAAAGAAGGGGTTGTTGTAGAGGGTGAGTCAAGGGAGATTACCATTCAAAATGATACTTTAAACGACGGGGATCTTTCTGGACTACAGGTGGAATATAGCAACCTGAAAAACATCGATTTCTATGGAATCAATGGAAGTTACTCCACTTTTAGCAACAGCAACCTGATGGGTGTCCAGTTCAACAATTGCAATCTCAGTGAATCCCGCTTTCAAAATATCAATCTGCAAAAAGCGTTAATTGCAGACCTTAATTTGTCTCAAAGTGAAATGGGTCATGTCACACTGGGTGGCGTTCACGTTCATGACACAAACCTTGGAGAAAAAAATGAGCCGATCAGGTTTGAACGCTGCGACTTTCATGGTAGTAAGTTTGATAACTGCAATTTGAACCATGCTGAAATTTCAAACAGTGATGTAACCGGTATGAAGATCAATGGCATATCAGTGGAAGATCTTATGGAAGCGTACAGATCGTTCCAGGGGGAAAAGAAAGAATAAACTATACAGACACCCATTATTCAGTCAGACATATCATATGTATTGACTGAATAAAAGAGGTGTTACTTAGAATGAACCCATATCAATTTTACCGTCAATTTAAACCTTTTTATCTTGATGGCTATTCCCGGACACCAGGGAATCAATCTTTGGAATCAAATCTTCAAAAAGCCATCAATGGTGAATATAGCGCCATTATTTGTTATGAAAAACTTGCGAAATTGGCCCCTACTGAGGATGAAAGACAACGGATTCTTGAAATTCGTAAGGACGAAAAAAGACATTTGAAGTCATTCACTGACATCTATAGAAATTTGACAGGGATGGAGTCTAGTCCTGGGTTACAGGAAGGCTGTCCAAACTCGTATAAAAAGGGATTGGAATTTGCCTTTCGGGATGAGCAGGATACGGTGGATTTTTATCATAGCGTTTCAGATGAGGTACAGGATCCCTTTATAAAAGAGACATTTCGTCGTGCAGCTTTTGATGAACAGAATCACGCCGTATGGTTTTTATATTATATCATGCAGAATAAAGGAAGCAGGCGAGCATTAAGACAAGTGGACTACGGTGCAAAAGGGGCACTTGCTGCCTCTCTCCTTTCAGTTCCCCAGATGCTCAATTATGCCATGCAAGACGAATACCTTGCCCAGGCACGATACGATCGGATTTTAGAGAATTTCGGGAATGTAAGGACATTTTTACAGATTAAAGAAGCAGAGCTGCGCCATATTACCGCATTGCAGACTTTGTTCCAACACTACGGATTGGCTCTGCCTGAAGATCAATCCCAATCGTATACGACCACTCCGGATTCACTAAAAAGTGCCTATGCAGCAGGGGTTCAAGGGGAGATTGATAATATCGCTATGTATGATCGGTTTTTGACATTTAATCTGCCTCAGGATGTGAGGATCGTCTTCACACAATTGAGAAATGCTTCACAGAATCATTTAGCTGCATTTGAGAGAGGATTAGCAAGACCACAAGACCACTAATATTCTGATCCCCATAGTGAAATAGAAGAGATAGATGAGTCACTCATCTATCTCTTCTTTGTGCTTATTTAAAAATTCCGAATGGCTTTCCAACAGGAAGCGTTTCTTTCCCGAAGTGTGTATTCAATACACTTGCAGCTGAACCGTAAAAGCTGAAAAGGGCAATGAACAGTTCAGAGATCGCTGCTAATTTGTGCGTGGCTTCAGGAGCGACTCCCAGTGTAGACAGGGAAAGACCGATGAATAAGAAATCGATCAGGACAAAAATGATGAATAAGACCTTATGAGTCTCCATGGCAGCAACTGTCATGAAGATACTGAATATCAGATAGCCGATATATGCAATGCCAAGCTGACTTGGATCAATGGCAGCCGCTGCGGCTTCTCCGAAGACCCCGAATGAAATCAACCAGGAAGTCCCAACCCCCAGCCAAAATAACCCGAACGCACCGAATGCGGTCATACCAAATGTATTATTGTGCTTTGCATCTCCAAAGCTTGCCATCAATTGAGCAATGCCTCCGAGGAAAATCGCCCAAGGCAAGACGAACGATACACCGTCAGTCCATCCAAGTTTGGCAGAAGAAGCTACAAGGGTGACCATAGCCAGTCCGAAAAGTCCAAGTGCGGATGGATCAGCTGTCGTGATCTGAACCCGTTGAGTGGTTTGTGTGTGATTCATGATGATACCTCCTATTAAACATACTTGACTAATTTACATAAAAAAGTGTGGGTATGCAATAGAAAATATCATGTAAGCGAAACTTTCATACAAAATCCCGGATAATCATTGAATGATCATCCGGGATTTTTGTTTTCCCCTATCAGAATATCCAATTCACAACAAAATAACGCATGAACTGAGTCAATCTTACATAGATATCAAGTGGGGACAAATATCTTCCCTCAACAGGAGGTGACAAGGATGGAAGAATATTTCATTTTCATGCTCATTTTTCAAGCCGGCAGCTTCTTCATTTCGTTACTGAACCACATCGATAAGTAGAAAAAGACATGAACGTTTTCCGAACTATGACTGGCCTCATAGTGCGGATTTTTTTCTGTTTCCTTTATATTCTATGTGGCTTTATTCTTCTTTATACGTTTCTATGAAAATACTAATCCTCTCAGGATGTTTCTAAATCCGAAAATTGTTGTTATCATTAGAATGTTCAACGCAAAAAATTTGATCGGTCATTACTATACATATTCATGGAAGGAATCAGATCCTTGAAGGCTATACATCAAAAACTTATAAAAGAACGCTGCGGTACCGTTTCCTTCAAACGGGGAGAGGCATATTACCGCTCCAATAAGGTGAAGTTAGACGAATATTCGAGACATTATTGTCGAGGAACTGTGATGGGGGAAGAAGAATTTCACGTTACCATTCAGGAGGACGCAAAAGGTGAAATCGAAGCTTGTTGCAGCTGCCCCAAGCTTGCTTCATTTGATAAGGATTGTCAGCATATAGCAGCTGTGCTTTTGAAACTTGAGAATGAAGAGCAAAAAATAAAAAGGAATGAAGAAGGCGTAACAGACAAATTTTTCACATTGTTCCAGGAGGAAACCTTTCGTTCCCCCGCCAAGCTTCGCCATTTTGAAAACAGACAGATTGTGCCATGTGAATTTCTTATTAAACCCATATCTACCCAAGACGGGGGATACATGCTTGGAATTGAATGTACGATAGATGGAAATATGGTAATGCCGATTCGATCCTTTTTGGAATATATAAATGAAGGGAAACCCTTTCATGTTTCAGAATCATTCATATTCAATCCTGAGTTTCATTATTTTGAAACTGATACGGCAGCTGTCATTCAATATCTAGTGAAGGTGTCAAAGGGTTCAGTAATGGAAAAAAACGATGATGACCATTTGCTTATCCCTCCAGCGTCATGGGAGGACGTTAGTTCATTACTTTTACGTGCTAAAGACGTTAAAGTGCAACATAATGCAAGAGTCCATAAAGGGTTTAGGCAAGGGGAACTGCCTCTTCCAATACAATTCCAATTTAAGCATGCCGACGCAGGTGGTTACAGGTTATACATCTCTGGACTGAATGATATGACGGTCATGGATGAATATCAAACCGTCATTCATGATGGTATTTTTACCCAGGTTGGCAGCATGGATGGTAAAAGACTAACTGAATTAAAGAGACTGTTGGACCATTCAGGGGCACGGTACATCCCGATTTCTCCAGATCAGATCGGCTTTTTCCTTGAAAAAGTGGCTGTTGGATTGAAGAAATTAGGGGAAGTACAAATATCAGAGGACATTGCAGAAAAGCTGGAAACTGCTCCACTTGTTGCGAAGCTTTATCTCGATCGGGTGAAAAACCGATTGTTAGCAGGACTTGAATTCCATTATGATCAAATCGTTATTCATCCTCTTGAAAATCGGGAAGCGCCATCAGGTTCTCTTCTAATACGAAATGTAGAGAAAGAAAATACCATTCTGGAATGGATGGACGAGTTTTCTTTCGGAAAAACAGAAGGTGGTTACTACTTACACAATGAAGAGTTAGAATATGAGTTTTTAACCTATGGAGTGACGAAGCTTCAAAAGGATGTTCAAATTTATGCCACCACCGCCGTAAGAAACAGGATTTCCAGAGGGAATCATCATCCAAAAATAAGGGTCAAAGTAAAAAAGGAACGAATGAATTGGTTGGAATTCACATTTGAAATGGATGGCATCCCGGATAGACAGGTAATGGAAATCCTCGGGGCACTGGAAGAAAAACGGAAGTATTACAGGATGCGAAACGGATCACTCTTGTCACTGGACTCAAAGGAATTTCAAGATATTCAGCGCTTCATGCATACCTCACAGGCAGAGAAGAATGATCTCGTAAAGGGGCTCGAACTACCAATGCATCAAAGCCTACATTTGCTGGATACAGTTGATGGGGGGCATTCCATTACTCTTGAACATTCCTTCCATGAATTTTACGGGCATCTTATGAACCCAGACAGCCGGGAGATTTCGGTGCCTTCCCTATTAGACGAGCAGCTGAGAAACTACCAGAAGACAGGCTTTCGCTGGATGAAGACTCTTTCCCATTATGGGTTGGGCGGGATCCTCGCTGATGATATGGGGCTTGGGAAAACGGTTCAGAGCATCACGTTTATCGTATCGGTTCTTGAAGAAATCAGGGAAAAGAAGCTTCCGGCCCTGATTGTCTGTCCCTCTTCCCTGACGTATAACTGGAAAAGCGAATGTGGGAAATTTGCCCCCGACGTAAATGTCCTCATCATGGACGGTAATCAGGCTGTACGAAAGAAGAAACAGAAAGGTATGAAGGATGCGGATGTAATCATCACTTCCTATCCTTTACTGAGAAGCGACAGTAAATGGTATGAACGACAGAAATTCCATACGGTCTTTTTTGATGAGGCACAGGCCTTCAAAAATCCACTCACCCAAACGGCAAGAAGTGTGAAGAAGATAGAAGCGAATAATCGCTTCGCCTTGTCAGGAACACCTGTAGAGAATTCACTTGAAGAATTATGGTCCATCTTCCACGTTGTATTTCCTGGATTATTCAAGGGACTTAAGGATTACAGCCGCTTAACAAGAAAAGATATAGCGAAAAGAATCAAACCATTCGTTCTTCGCAGAATGAAAGAAGACGTGTTATCTGAACTTCCCGGAAAAGAAGAAATCACCCATTATTCAGAGCTCCTGCCCCAGCAGAAAGAATTGTATGCAGCTTACCTCGCCAAGCTGAAACACAATACGATGAAGCATTTGGATAAGGACACGCTGAGGAAAAACAAAATTAAAATTCTCGCCGGATTGACCCGTTTAAGACAAATCTGCTGCCATCCCGGATTATTTGTAGATGGTTATCATGGCTCATCAGCAAAATTCTTAGAGCTGATGGAGTTGTTGGAGGAATCCAGGTTGTCAGGCAGAAGGGTCCTGGTCTTTTCACAATTTACGAAAATGCTTGAGATGATCGGGAGAGAGCTGACAATCAAAGGGCAATCCTATTTTTACTTGAATGGAGCGACTCCTTCAGAAGAGAGGGTTAAGATGTGCAGTCGATTCAATGAAGGAGAACGGAATCTATTTCTCATCTCCCTCAAGGCAGGTGGAACGGGGCTGAATTTAACGAGTGCCGATACGGTCATTCTATATGATACATGGTGGAATCCTGCAGTAGAGGAACAAGCAGCGGACAGGGCCCATCGGATGGGACAGGAAAATACGGTGAAAGTGATGAAGCTGATTGCCAAAGGAACAATCGAAGAGAAGATGAACGAGCTACAGGATAAAAAGAGGCACCTGATCCGGGATATCATGACCCCTGATGAAAAGATGGTACAAACCTTAACCGAAGAGGAGTTGAAGGAAATCTTATCCATAGATCAACAAACAGTTGAATAGAAATTGGCATGAACACAGGATTCGGGAGATACTAGTAGGGTGGTGAGTACCCTTCTCGGTATTTCCTCATGCCATCTGAAAGAAACATATTATAAGGAGCACCCTCAATGACATTAGCCATGACGGAAAATGAAATCACCCTTGCTATTATCCAAAGTTTGAAAGATGGGAAGAAAAGCATTTTTTTAGATATCATCGAAGAGCTTCAGCCATACGATATCGCTCAGCAATATCTACATATCCCGTCCAAGCACCGGAATAAATTCCTTTTGTATTTACCTCTTGAAGAACTAACGGAATTCATTCAGGAGATAGAAAGGGAAGACCAATTGCTCGTACTGGAAAAACTGGGGATTGAGAAATCTACAAAGGTTCTCGACTTGATGGAAAATGACAACCTGGCCACATTGCTGACGGATTTAGAGCCCGAGAAGATAGAGGAATTGCTATCAGAGATGAATCAGGCAGAGTCTCAGGTCGTACAGAACCTCATGACCTACCAACCGGAGACAGCCGGCCGGATCATGAACAACCGGTATGTCTGGATACCTAAACATTATACGGTCCGTGAAGCGGTGGATAAACTGAAGCATTTCGCAGAACTCGCCGAATATTTGAACTATCTCTATGTCATCGACGACGAAAAGAAATTGTTAGGGGTCATTTCCTACAAGGATTTATTACTTAGTGAATTAGTAGATAAGATTGAAGATATCATGTACAGCCGTGTGGTTAAGGTGGATGTCCATACCGATCAGGAAGAAGTGGCCAAATTGATCAGCCGCTATGATTTCATCACACTTCCTGTCATTGAAGAAGACGGAAGGCTTGTCGGGGTCATCACTGTCGATGACATCATTGATGTTGTCATTCAAGAGGCCAATGAAGATATTGAGAAGTTATCTGCATCGGGTAAATCCATCGACTTTACGACTAAACCATTTGTTGCAGCCTATCGCCGTCTTCCATGGCTAGTTTTACTGCTGTTCATCGGACTCGTTTCGGGAAGTATCATTGACAGATTCTCTGCAACCTTGGAACAGGTTGTCGCACTTGCGTTCTTTATGCCGATGATTGCGGGGATGACCGGGAACACGGGTACGCAATCATTGGCCGTCGTCGTCAGAGGACTGGTCTCGTATGATTTGGATATAAAACAAGTCATAAAGCTGGTTTTTAGGGAACTATGGGTAGGCATCATCATCGGTGTGACTTGTGCTGTCATGATCGCCCTGATTGCCTTTGTGTGGCAGGGCAATATTGTTCTTGGACTCGTGGTGGGAAGCTCATTACTGATTACGTTAATTATTGGGACATTGGCAGGAACCATCATCCCCCTCATATTGTATAAGTTTAACGTAGATCCTGCCGTTGCATCCGGCCCTTTGATCACCACAATTAATGATATTCTTTCCCTTCTTATCTATTTTGGAATTGCCACCATGTTTATTACAAAATTGATGTAACGGATTTGGTCAACATATTTCCTGTGGTAAAATAGTCAGTGAACGTCAAGGGAGTTAGCTTTACGACTTAAAAGTGAAAGGCTCCTACCGAGACTTATGTATCGGTAGGAGTCTCTTTCATGAATGAAATAGTATGTCAGAGGTGAAAAAATATGATCTATATATTAGTCGGTGCAGCCGGTATGGTGGGTGCCCTGCTGAGATATTATCTTGGGATATTTGCCGGAGGATGGTGGGATTATACGTTTCCAATGGGGACATTTCTGGCCAATATGATTGGAAGCTTCACATTGGGATATGTAACAACATATATATTTCAAATGAAGAAGATCCATTCAATGGCAGCTACAGCCATTGGGACCGGGATGATTGGATCTTTCACAACCTTTTCCACATTTAGTGTCGAAACCGTAGACCTTCTTACTCATTCACATTTGGTTCTGGCACTTGTTTATGTACTAGGAAGCATGTTCGGTGGTTTGTTTATGTCATGGGCAGGCTTTACGATTGGAAAGCAGCAATTGAATCTGTATAAGCGAAAGGGGGTCTAATGATGATGATGCAGGGTATGATGGTCGCAATCGGAGGGTTCTTTGGGGCAATGTCCCGTTTTGGGATCAGCCGTTTGTTCAAGAAATATGATCACTCTGATTTTCCATACGCTACCTTATTCGTTAATCTGGTTGGGTCTTTTCTTCTTGGATATTTAATCGGGTCGGAGATCGCAGAAACAGGCATTCTTCTCCTTGGGACTGGTTTTCTTGGATCCTTTACGACATTTTCCACATTTAAATTGGAAAACATTCAACTTCATTCCGATAAAAAATGGAAGCCCCTGATTACTTATCTCCTGCTCAGCTATTCAATTGGTATCTTATTCGCTTTTGGGGGAATGGCTTTAGGCAGGGTGTAAAGAAGAGACGGCAACTCATAGGTTAATATAACTCACTAAGAAGGTCAGGTACTCACCTGAGCTTTTTTTTAATCCAAGATTACATATTGTTCAGGGTAAAAAGAAGTAAATTAGCGAAGTCAGCCATTATATAAAAATAGTATTGACCACAATGGTCAAAAGGATTAAAATGAAATTGACCACAGTGGTCAAACACTTATCCTTTAAAAGGAGGTCAAACAAGATTGTTTAAGTCGTTGAAAATCGATTCAGAGAAAGAGGATCGAATCATTAGAGCCGCAACCCGGGTTTTCGCCGAAAATGGTTATGAGAAAGCCTCGACAAATGCCATCGTAAAGGAAGCGAAGATTTCCAAGGGGATCCTGTTTCATTATTTTAATAGTAAAAAGGAACTGTATATTTCTCTTTATGAACATCTCTCGGAATTATTCACAGAAAAAATATATGAAAGACTCGACTGGAATGAACATGACATTTTCGTTACGATCCGTTCAGTGACATTGATCAAGTTTGAATTATTTTCTGTCTATCCTGATCTGATCAATTTCCTTACCAGCGCCTTCTCAGAAGAGGCTCCCGAAGTAAAAGACGAAATTGAGAAGTATAAAACGAGGATGGTGGAGAGTAGCTTTGCCACTTTATTCTCCAACATCGACACCTCCAGATTCAAAGAAGGGATCGACGTAAATAAATCGATCCAGGTTATTTATTGGACCTTTGAAGG
This sequence comes from Rossellomorea sp. QJM3NY_18, assembly GCF_056173145.1. Lineage (NCBI taxonomy): Bacteria > Bacillati > Bacillota > Bacilli > Caryophanales > Bacillaceae > Rossellomorea > Rossellomorea sp. QJM3NY_18. The sequence goes on from NZ_CM149659.1 coordinate 2,067,384, forward strand.
GATGGCCAATCAACAACAGCAGAAAGCGATATCACTATCGGTAGATGAAATCAATCAAGAAGAAGTGATGGCGGAAATCGATGCCTACATCGAATTGTTGAAGATTTCTTTTTATAAATAGAAAGATAAAGGGAGGCTAATGTGATGAATGTGATTGAGATTCATTCTTTGACTAAAAACTATGGGAAATCCAGGGGTATCAGCGACATCAGTTTTCATGTAGAAGAAGGAGAGATCTTTGGCTTCATCGGGCCTAATGGCGCGGGGAAATCAACGACCATCCGGACCTTGCTTTCATTGATCCATCCGTCCGGAGGCAGCGCAACGATCTTCGGTATGGACTGCATTGAATTTGCCCCTGAAATTGCAAAGGAAGTGGGATACCTGCCTTCTGAAGTATTTTATTATGACAACATGAAAGTGATGGATCTTCTTAAGTATTCTGCCAGCTTTTATAAAAAGGATTGTACAAAAAGAATCAAGGAATTGGCCGATATGTTAAATCTGGACGTAACGAAGAAGATTGATGATCTATCCCTTGGTAATAAGAAGAAGGTCGGGATCATCCAGGGTTTGCTTCATGAACCTAAGCTGATTATATTGGATGAACCTACTTCAGGATTGGATCCCCTCATGCAGCAGAAATTCTTTGAATTGCTTCAAAATGAAAATAAGAGAGGAGCTACCATCTTATTTTCATCACATATATTGAGTGAAGTTCAGCGAATGTGTGATCGGGTCGCAATCATAAAAGAAGGAAGGATCGTTCAAGTTGAGAAAATCAGTACGCTAAAAGAAAAGAATCATAAAAAATTCAAGATAGAGACGAAAGGGGATTACGAATCTTCTTACTTTGAGGTGGAGGGCGTAAGTAAACTGGAAATAAATGATCGCCAAATCAGCTTCCTCTTCAGGGGGGATATCAACAAGGTCATGAAGAAGATTGCTGATATTGAAATAACGAATCTATGGATCGAGGAGCCTGATTTAGAAGAAATCTTTATGCACTATTATGAAAAGGAGGCTTGATGCTCTATGAATATCTTTCTTTATGTGCTTAAGTCTTATCGGAAGTCGACTATTTTATGGACTTTGGCCCTTACTTCATTGATGATTGTGTTCATGTCCATGTTTCCGTCCATTTCTAAAGAAATCGACGAATTCAAAAAGCTCCTGGAGGGGTTTCCGGAGGGGGTTCGAAAAGCATTGGGAATACAGATTGATAGCATAGGATCCCTAAACGGTTATTATTCGTATTTCTTTCTTTATATAACATTATGCGGTGCCATACAGGCAATGAATCTGGCCATTTCGATTGGTTCGAAGGAAATCAGGGAAAAGACGGCGGACTTTCTTCTGACTAAGCCTGTGACCCGGACGAAGATTCTTTACTCGAAAGTATTGGCAGCTCTTGTTTCTCTCCTGCTTACGAATATTGTCTACGTGATTTCGGCGATCATTGTCGCCAACCTGGTAAAGGTGGAATGGTTCAGTCTTACTATATTCTTATTGATTTCAACTACTCTCTTACTCACACAATTCATCATGTTTGCCTTAGGAATGATCATCGCGGTCGTATGGTCAAGGGTAAAATCTGTCCTTACGCTCTCACTTGGCATCGTATTCGCCTTTTTTGTTATTAGTATGGTAGCTGCAACAGAAGAAGCAGGGCGTTATTTTACACCTTTTAAGTACTTTGACTACACTTATATTATGGTTCACGCTGCGTATGAGTGGTCATTCCTTGTGGCAGGGATCACACTGATCGTCGTCGCCATGGTCTTAAGCTTCATCATTTATAATAAAAAAGACATTCATACGGTATAAAAGGAGGGGATGTCATGAATGTATATGTACGAGAAATGAGGGCTCATCGTAAATCCCTAATCATCTGGTGCACAGGAATGATTGCATTGATTGGATCTGGGATGGGGAAGTATGCAGGCTTCTCGTCGTCAGGTCAATCCATGAACGAATTGATGGAGGGGCTGCCTAAGCCTATGCAAGCCATTCTCGGAATTGGTACTCTTGATATGGCGACAGCGAGTGGATATTACGGAGTGCTCTTTCTTTATATCTTATTACTTGCAACCATCCACGCAGCCTTGACCGGTGCGACCATCATTTCCAAGGAAGAGAGGGATAAAACCGCCGAGTTTCTATTTGTCAAACCCCTTACAAGGAAGAAAATCATAGGGGTTAAGCTTGCAGCAGCCTTCACTCAAATCGGGATACTCGCATTGATCACATGGATTTCCTCCTTGTTGATTGTAGGTCATTATAGTGATGTGTCGGTAGCTTTTGATATTGGAGTAACGGTAGTCGGAATGATTATATTACAAGTACTATTTTTATTGATTGGAACGGCGGTGGCAGCTTATAGTAAAAAGCCTGGAAAATCAGCAGCAGTCGCAACTGGCGTATTATTACTAACATTCATTCTGTCATTCGCCATTGATTTGAACGGAAAAATCGAGGCTTTAAAATATCTCACACCCTTTAAGTACTTTGAAGCTGAAAGTGTAATGTATGGAGGAGGATTGGGTTCTGCTTATGTGGGGATATCATTAGCGTTGATCGTCATTTTGAGCTTTGCGACATTTTTATTTTTTGAAAAACGAGATCTAAAATTGTAGAGATCGGTTTAATTAATAAGGATCTGTTTCAAACAGAAACAGATCCTATTCATACAGGTCTATAATTTTGATTTCAACTCTTCAATTTGTTCTAAGTGTCTCTTCTCATGATAACCAATGAACGGTACCCACTCATCTAAACGGATATGCCCGAAAATAGGGTGAGGATACGCTTTTTTCTGTAAATCTTCCTTGCTCGTTGTTCCAAGAAAATTGAGAAGATCTTTTCGAGACGCTTCCAGTTTTTCCTTCATTTGCTGAAGAGTCTGCATTTCTTCTGAAGGAACCACAAAAGGAGGGGCATCTACCTTGGTCGATCGATTTACCGCAAAGTGAACCGGTTTAGAGTCCACCTGCTGTTCTTCGCCTTTTTCAAGGGTCAACTGAATCGTTTTAGTAAGGGATCTCTCCATTAAATAAAGATGATCCAATACCTGCATAATCGTCCAACGACCTTCTTCCAACTCTTGGTTACATTCCTCGTCTGTTAAGTCATTCACACTATTTAATAATTCAGAACGAATATCTTCAATGATCTTTATTTCTTTCTCCATGCAAAATCCTCCTCATACTTTCGTTCAAGCTCATTTTACTCTTGGAGAGGGGTTACGTACAGTAATAGCACTTTACGTGTTTGATTAGTAGGAATAACAAACGGGAAGCCCGCCTATGTAGCGATCTTCCCGTTCGTTTGATATTCGATCTATTAAGCTTCTGACTTCACTTCGTCAAAATCCGGTGCAATCGCTTTGCGGATAAACAATGAAATCAGGAATGCAATTGCAGCCAATGCAAGGGCAAACCAATAGGCATGATGAACACCATAGGTCATGGCATTGTGAAGGATTCCTTCCGTTACCTCACCTGCTTGCTCTTCGATGTATCCTTTCTGACTTTGGGTCATGATGCTGACAAAGATGGAAACTCCAAGTGCACCGGCAACCGGCTGCAAGGTGTTGGCAATGGCGGTTCCGTGTGGGTATAAGTGCTTTGGGAGTTCATTCAATCCATTGGTTTGAGCAGGCATCATAATAGCGGATATCGACAACATGAGAATCATGTAGACCAGTACAAATAACCAAATCGGTGTAGCCGGATTGATGCCGCTAAAGAAAATCATGACTCCCAACAAGGTGAGCGTGCCTGGTATGATGAGTTTCCTAGGGCCGTATTTATCGAAAAGGGAGCCCATGGTAGGAGACATCAGGCCATTCAGCAATGCCCCAGGAAGCAGCAGTAATCCAGCTGCTTTTGCAGAGAACCCCAGAGGACCCTGGAGGTACATCGGCATCACAATTTCTGAGGCAAACATGGCCATAATGACGATGACGAAGATGGTTACACCCCTCGTATAGCTCTTGTAACGGAATACCCTCACATCAAGGAGAGGTTGATCAAGCTTCAATTGTCGAAGGACAAAGAGAACGACACTGATCACGGATATGGCTATGATGGCAATGATTTTCACCGACGTAAATCCTGCTTCTTCTTCGCCTGCCGCGCTAAAGCCGTATACGATCCCGCCGATCCCTATGGAAGAGAGGATGATTGAAAATACATCGACAGCGGGACGGGAAACTTCACCGACATTTTGTAAGTATTTCATAGCAAACAAAATGGAAAATACGGCAAATGGAATGACGGTGATGAACAACCATCTCCACCCAAGGAAATCGACGATCACTCCAGACAGAGTCGGTCCGATGGCTGGTGCGAACATGATCACCAAACCAAAGGTACCCATGATTTTCCCGCGGACTTCCGGACGGTAAATCAACAGCAGGGCGTTCATAATGACCGGGATCAACAAACCTGTTCCAACAGCCTGAATCATCCTTCCTATAAGGAGCATGGGAAAGCTAATGGCGCAGGCTGCGATGACTGTGCCGAGGAGAAATACACTCATGACACCGATGAACATCTGTCTTGTTGTGAACCACTGAATCAACAGGGCAGAGATGGGCATCAACACACCCATCACCAACATGAAACCTGTCGCAAGCCATTGAACGGTGGGGGCATCCACGTTAAAGACGGCCATTAATTCTGTGAGGGCGATATTTAATAACGTTTCATTTAATATGGCAAAAAAAGCACCGATCATGAAGGTTGTGAGGATTGCTTTTGAATTTAGTTTATTTGTCATGTTGTTCCTCCAAAAATAAGTATAAAATGTAACACTTATCTATAATGCTTGATGATAGGAAATATCTCAAGCGGAAAGTTTAAGTGATCCTAAAGAGTCACGTATCAATTAATAAAGGATACATAAGACGTTTTTTTCAATCATCCCAAAAATAAAAAGGAGAGGAGACCGTGTCTCCCCTCAGGATGTTGTTAATTATGCTTCACATTTTTTCTTCTGAAGCGATGAAAAACCATGTACATCATAGGAACGATAATCAGCGTTAATACAGCTGAGAACAAAATACCTGATATGATGGTGACGGCCAATGGGGTGAATAATGCATCACCACTGACTGCCACTGGAATCAGTGCGACAATCGAGGTAAGGGCGGTGAGCAGGATAGGTCGAAGTCGGGTACGACCAGATTCAACGACTGCTTCTTTCACGCTCATTCCGCTTTGTAATCCTTGTTCGATAAACTCAATTAACACCACTGAATTCCGTACGACGATTCCGGTTAGGGAAACCATCCCCATCACGGCAAGGAAGCTGATTGGAGTCTGAGTGACGAATAATCCGAGAATCGCACCTGCGATCGCCAGGTATACCGCAACCAGGACCAGGAATGGCAGAGATAAAGAATTGAACTGAAGCGCAATTAATAAATACACCAGGAAAATCACGATGATAAACAGGATGGTGATTTCGGCGAAGAAATCATTTTGTGCTTCATTTTCCCCACCTAATGTAATGGAGTAGTTATTGTCATCAAGATTCTTCCTGACTTCCTTCACGATTTCCTGTACATTTTCTTTATAATTTTCGTCCTCACCAGGGAAGGCGCGTATCGTAATGGCACGCTCTCCATCCTTATGAGGGATGAGTTGAAGCTCTTCCTTCTTCTCAGGAGTCACCAGTTCATCAAGTGAAACCAATTTCGGTGGTCCGGCAGGGTTAGCCGCTTCAGCAGGAACTTCCAGGGAAGTAAGATCGACTTCACCTTCGTTTCCTTCCAGTAAGAGAGTCATATCGCGTTTAGTCACACCATTATCGAAAGATTTCATCGGGATGCCTTCAGTAGCCAAGCGCAGCTGCTGACTGACATCATTAATTGTGATGCCATTTTCTTCAAGTTTCTCCCGGTTAGGCTCATACACGATCGTAGGTTCCATTTCCCCTACATTATCAACGACTAATTCTGTATCCAACGAATCGATCTTATCGGAAATGGTATCCCTGAGCTGAATTAATCGATCCATTTCCGGACCTGAGACAGTCACCGTGACAGGAGCCCCTGCCGGCGGACCTTGCTGGATTGTTTCCATGAAGATCTTGGCTTCAGGATACTCTTTACGCAATTTGTCCGTCCACTCATCGATCAATCCTTGGGCAGTCTGGTTTTTTCGATCAACCCTTGCAACCAATTGACCAGTATTTTGACCAGAATTGGATAATGAACTGTTGAACAGATTCGGTAATCCTGTACCTGCAAAGGAAGACGTTTCATAGACACCTTCATCTGTTTTTAATATCTTTTCTATTTCTTCCAGAGTATTTGATGTTTCTTCTATCGGCGTACCGATCGGTAACGTAACATCGACTGTCACTTCTTCACGATCGGCAGAGGGGAAGAATTCAAAAGGTGTCAGAGCGATCAGACCAAAGATCGCAGTCGTGAACACGAGGCCTAGGGCAGACACGACGAACGGCCTTTTCGAGAATTTCTTCAGCACAGTATCGGCATAGAAATCCGCAAGTTTATTTAAAGGTTTTCCCAATAACCCTGGAGCATCGGAAACTTTTTTCTTCGTTTTGCTATAAAGAAAGTATCTCATGATAGGAACGAATATCAGAGCCACCAATGTGGATGCAATGATGGTTGTGATCAACACTGTTGGTAAAGCCCTGATGAACGCCCCGTTTCCGCCTGATAAGAATATGAGCGGAAGGAATGTGAACACAATGGCAAGGGAGGAAGTCACGATTGACACCCATATTTCCTTCACACCGGTAATGGCGCCCATAAGCGCACCGTCTCCGAGTTTATATCTGCGTTGAATATTATCGTTTACAACGATGGAATCATCGACCAGGATCCCGAGGGCAATGATGGCTCCGATAACCGAAATCTGATTGAGATCCACTCCTGCAAACGGGAGGGGGATCAGCCCCATTAAAACGGAAATAGGTACGGCAAGAGCCACTACAAAAGCACCGGAAATTGTCAGTCCAAGAGCTGTGGTCAGGATAACTGCCACAACGGAAATACCCAGGGACTTAAACAATCCATCGAAAATGTCCGTTACAGTTGAGGCTTGAGAATAGTAAGGTACAAGTTCTACATCGGCTGGAAGCGAGTCTGACAGTTCATCCACTTTATCACTGACTCTTTCATCGACCGTTGGGATATCCTCACCAGGCTGAACAAAAGCAGTAAATGATATAGAAGGTTTTCCTTCAAACGTCACAATATCTTTGACTTCTTTAGGAGAAACTTTCACATTTGCAATCTCTCCGAGTAGGATCGATTCTCCTTTTGGATTCTTCCCAACAAAGAGATCCTTCATTTCATCCAGCGTGGTAAAATGATCAACAGTCAGTTGGACCACTTCTTTATCCACTTCTTGTTTTCCTAAGGGAGTGGGGTAATATTCGTCATTGATGGCACTCATGACCGTAGAAGGATTAAGTCCTGATGCTTTGAGTTCATCCTTCTTTAATTCTATGATAATTTCTTCTTCAGGAAGTCCTTTCACCGTGACACTCGAAACGCCGGTTAAATCCTCTACTTCCTCTTCCCATCTTTTTACCTCATCATCCATATCAAGGAGTGATTCCTTATCATCACTGATCAAATGGTATGATACGATAGGCATCTTAACGGTAGATTCATTGACTTCAGGATCGAACACTTCTTCAGGAAACGAGGTGGAAGCATCTGAGACGGCTTGCCGCACATCACCGAACACTTCTTTTTTGTCTTCCCCGTCTTCAACCTCTAGAATAATAGTAGAGAAACCGGCTGAAGATGAGGAGCTGATTTCTTTAATGCCTCCAATGGATTGAAGGGAAGACTCTATCGGATTTGTAATGGTCCTTTCAACGGAATCAACGGTAGCCCCGGGGTAAACAGTTGTTACTGTACCGATATTGACACTGGTTTCGGGTATTTCCCGTTGTGGCAGCTGCAAAAAGGTGAAAATTCCGATAATCACAAATAATAAGATGAAGATCAGTACGATTTTCGAACGATTTAAAATAGCTTTTAACATGGTTTAATCCTCCCTTGATAATATTTGACTTGTGGGTCATTTTTTCATTTTTATAAGAGTTTAATCATTGATATAACAGTCATCTGTTTCGTTGACTCACTAGTCATTTTACCTAAAAAAATTATCTAGTCAAGAAATAATGCTCTTCTCATTTTTACTGGTTATGGTTAAAATGAGAAAGGGATATTTTTCTCTGGATATTGAGGTGTAGAAAATGGATAAGCGGAATGCAATACTCGAATCAGCAGTGGAACTCTTTGGAGCTCATGGTTACAATCAGACGTCTATGCAACAAATCGCTGAAAGTGTCGGCATATCAAAAGGCTCCCTTTACTCATATTTTCAATCGAAGGAAGATTTGATCATATCCATCTATGAACATTATCAACAGCTTGTATTTGAGCAAGCATTCGTGGTAGGACTGGATGGGAATCTGTCTCCTATGGAGAGATTCGCGAAACAGTTCCAAGTGCAATTCGAAGGGATATTGGAGTACAAGTCTTATATGAAGATGCACATGAGAGGGGAGTCCACGAAAAATAGTGAAAAACTGGCGGCCATGGAGCACCGAATGAGGGGACGTCTGTTCAGCTGGCTTGAACAAAATCTCCTGGATGTATACGGGGAAGAAATCAGGCCATACAAATGGGATCTGATGTGGATGACTCAGTCCATTTATGCGTCTTATATGATGCTGATGATATCACAGGATGATACCCTTGAGCCCTCACGACTTGGGACACATTTAGTAAGGCAGATTACACTTCTTGCAAATGACTTCCTAATTGGGAAAAGCTCTCCGCAATTGAATGATGACATGATGAAATCCTTTTCTGTCAGTATGGACAGGGAAGGAGCCTTCATATCGTTTGAGAAAAGGGAGAAAGCTTGGAAATCCCTGTATGGAAAGATCAACGGTATGGATAATAGTGGTTATTACATGGACATAGCAAACCGGATTTCAGGGGAATGCAGGGAATCAGATCCTGACAAATTGGTCTTGAAAGGATTATTCCGGTTATTAATGGATACGGAAGATTTAAGAATGGAAGCTGAAGAGTTAGAAAAACAGCTCCTTCCCGAGTGATTGGGAAGGAGCTGTTTTGTGGAGGAAGCATTTCCCGGACTATTTTCTGGTCCATTTGGATGAGCGGATGGTCAATAAATAAGGAATTGGTTTATCTTTATTTCTATTTCATTACAAAATGTTTCAAAAATCGACACTAAGGGTAAAGGAATGTTGGCGCATTTTTACGGTAATACTAACTCCGTGGGTCGTCAGGATGATTATAGATCCTGGACGGCTTTTGTTTTGGCCAAAAATACATATATTGAGGAGGGTGAAATTGTGGAGAAATGGATGAAATTCCTCGAGGTCAATGCCCCTCGGATACTTGATCTCACGATAGAGCATGCGGTTCTCGTAGGACTTGCCATCATCGTAGCATTATTGATCGGGGTACCTTTAGGGATATATTTAACGACAAACGATTATCTTGCGGAGACGGTGCTCCAGATTGCATCTGTTATGCTGACAATTCCGAGTATTGCCTTGTTTGGAGTCATGATTCCGATCTTTTCTATCATCAATCAGGGAATTGGATTTGTTCCTGCCTTTGTGGCACTGGTACTCTATTCCCAGCTTCCGATTATAAGGAATACATATACGGCGATCCGGAATGTGAATCCCGAGATGAGAGATGCAGCGAAAGGGGTTGGGATGAAGACCCACCAACGTCTGTTAAAAGTTGAAATTCCAAATGCCTTTCCGGTTATTATGGCAGGCATACGTACTGCGGTTGTCATGAATATCGGAATTGGTGTAATCGCAGCTTATATAGGAGCGGGAGGACTCGGTGTTCTTATCACTCAGGGGATTTCCAGAGGCGACAATTACTTGATCATCAGCGGATCTGTTGCAGTTGCGATACTTGCCATGATTGCTGACGCGATCTTGTTGTGGATACAAAAACGCTATACACCAAAAAGCATTGCATAAAGTAAAAGAGGTGAAGAGATGATTACGTTTGATCAGACTACAAAGACATATGAAGGCGGAGTGACGGCGGTTAAAGGTGTCGACTTTACTGTGGAAGAAGGTCATATCGTCGTACTGCTTGGACCATCGGGTTGCGGAAAGACGACTTTATTACGGATGGTGAATCGACTGGAGTCGATTACCGATGGGAAAATCATCATCGACGGACAGGATTCAATGGAATTAAACCAGATTGAGCTCCGTAGAAAAATCGGTTATGTCATTCAAAGCAACGGACTGTTTCCGAATATGACGATAGAAGAGAACGTTATGATTGTTCCTGACATGTTAGGGTGGGGGAAGAAAGAGAAAAAGGAACGCTTCAACAAGTTGATGGATATGATCGGGCTGAGCGGGGATAAATTCGGAAAAAGATACCCCCATGAATTATCCGGTGGACAGCAGCAAAGAATCGGTGTCATTCGCGCGCTGGCAGCAGATCCTCCCGTCATGTTGATGGATGAGCCGTTCGGGGCACTCGATCCGATCATCCGTGAGAAGATACAGGATGAGTTCCTTCAGATTCAAAGGGAAGTGAAGAAAACCATCTTGTTTGTAAGTCATGATATCGATGAGGCGATCAAGATGGCGGACAAGATCGTATTATTACAGGGAGGAGAAATCATGCAGTATGATACTCCTTCAGAGATGCTTGTCCGCCCTAAGAGTGACTTTGTATATGAGTTCTTCGGAAAAGACCGAGCCATAAAGAGTCTCAGTCTCCATACGATATCCGATTTGAAAAATATTATAGGACTGGCAGATTTTGATGAAGCGATTCCTGATACGAAGACCATCAATGTGTGGCATGATCTTAGAAATACGTTGTCGATGCTTTTGAATCAGGAAGCTGATCAAGTGATTGTAACCGACGATGGGGGCACTAAATTAGGCGCGATTACAATAGATCTTGTTCAGAAGTATCTCCATTATGAAATCAAAGGAAAATCGAACGCGGTTCAGAAAGGGTGATTCGGTGAATACCAAAAAGGTTGTCAGTAATATTGTCCGGTATGTGGTGTATGCACTGGTCATCCTGTTCTTTGTCTGGGCGATAAAAAATCATTATTTTGATTATATGTTCAGTCAATCCAATACGTTTCTCCACTTATTGAAACAACATATGCAACTGGTCTTGGTGTCTTCGTTGCTTGCACTTGTGGTGGCGGTTCCAGTGGGGATCCTGGTTACCCGAAAGCAGTTCAGGAGAGCCGAGTGGATTGTATCGAATACAGTTAATTTTGGCCAAACGATTCCAAGTCTGGCTGTACTTGCCCTTATGATCAGTATTTTGGGTATCGGGTTTAAAACAGCCATATTCGCTCTGTTTATTTATTCCCTTTTACCGATTTACCGAAATACAGTTGCAGGAATTGACTCGATTGACGATAATCTGATAGATGCAGCAAGAGGGATGGGGATGAAGCCTCATCAAATCCTTTTCCGTATTGAATTGCCGAATGCAGCGTATTCGATTCTTGCGGGAATCAGGACAGCTGTAGTACTGAACATAGGTACTGCAGCTCTGGCGTACGTCGTTGGCGGAGGCGGATTAGGCGTCTGGATATTTACGGGAATTCAATTATTCGATAATGGTTATTTAATTTCTGGTGCTATTCCGGTAACGATACTGGCCATTCTGGTTGATTTATTCTTGAGGCTCATTGAGCGGCTCGTCGTTCCTAAAGGCACGAAACAAACATTGGAAATGTAATGGTTGAAGCAGGAGGTGAAATTCATGAAACAGAAGCTGAAATGGGTTGGAGTCCTGACCCTTATACTTATGCTTTCCGCTTGTTCAAACGTGGGGATAGGCGGCAAACAGATATCCGTCGGTGGCAAGAACTTTACCGAGCAATACCTGCTTTCTGAGATGACGGCCTTTCTTTTAAAAGAAGAGGGGTTCAAAGTCAAGCAAATGAACAATCTTGGAAGTACTGTCGTACGTAAGGCACTGGAAAATGAGCAGGTGGATATGATGTGGGAATATACGGGAACAGCCTTGATCACCTATATGGGGCAGGAACCGATGTCAGATCCCGAGAAAACGTTCGAAAAAGTGAAAAAGCTTGATGCAAAAAAAGGAATCCATTGGATGAATATGTCCAATGTCAATAACACATACGCCCTTGCCATGAATGAAGACCAGGCAAAGGAATTGGGTATCGAATCAATTAGTGATTTGGCACAATACATCAATAGTCATCCGGGTGAATTAACCATGGCATCTGATGCAGAATTTGCCAACCGAGCTGATGGCCTCCCAGGGGTGGAAGAAAAATACGGCTTCAAATTCGGCTCCGGACAAATAAGGCAGATGGATCTTGGATTGACTCAAAGAGCGTTGAATAACCGTCAGGTGGACGTATCGGTCGCCTTTGAAACGGATGCAACCATCGTAGATTATGATCTTATAACCTTAAAGGATGATAAGAATTTCTTCCCACCATACAGGGCAGCTGTCAGCATTAACAATGAAGTATATAAAAAGTATCCCGAAATCAAAGAAATCACTGGTAAATTGGCAGATAAACTAAACAGTGATATTATGCGGGAACTGAATTACAAAGTGGATATCGAAGGAAATAGTGTATCCGTTGTGGCCCATGATTGGCTCGTGGAAAACAACCTACTAAAAGAATGATAAAAGAGTGAAGTAGGACTGGACCGATAGTGGTTCAGTCCTACTTCCTTTTTGTAATAAATTATCAGCAAAGCTTTTCCGCCTAAACGGAAAACCGCTAAATGAATACTCTATAGTATTGACGTCTTGACCAAAGCAATACTGGAGGAATAGAACATGAAACCGATTGTATCAATTGTGATCCCTTTTTATAACTGTTCGTACGTGGATCAGGCGATTCGAAGCGCCTTGAACCAAACGTACCCGAATACGGAAGTCATTGTTGTGGATGATGGCTCTAGTAAAGAGTTGGAAAGATTGACCCCTTTCATGAATCGAATTACGTATATAAAAAAAGAAAACGGTGGAACAGCGACTGCCGTCAATGCAGGAATCAAAAGATCCAGTGGTGAGTATATCGCCTGGTTGAGTTCAGATGATCACTTTCATAGACAAAAAGTAGAAAAACAATTGGACTACATGATCACTAAAGGCGCCAAAGCAAGTTTTCATAATTATGATTATATCAATAAAGACAATGAAACATTGCTTCCGTTCGTGGGAAAAAGGTTTTCCAATGCAGAAGAAATCTACCGTACAATCACACGTATCAACCCTATAAATGGGTGCTCTGTGATGGTTCATAGAGATGTATATAAAGAAATAGGTTATTTCAGTCCGCATTTGAAATTCACCCAGGACTATGAAATGTGGTGCCGAATGCTGATGAAAGGTTATGTCATTTACTATTTAGATGAAGTCCTGCTCAAATATCGGTCACACCCTGACTCTGGAACGAGTAAGCATCCTGACCAAATGAAGAGGGAAGTGTCTGCGATCAGGCATCATTATCATCATCAGATCTATCAATATGCAGTCCAACACTCAGACAAGTTAAAAAGAATCAAGTTCTAAATGAAGAATGAATTTCAATGTTTTAAACACTATCGTTTGACATATGACACCGTGTCACATAGAGTGGAGAATGTCCCATGTGACACGGTGTCATTTTTTAAGGAGGATTGTGAAATTGCCTAAACCAACATTCTTTAATTTGAAGGAAGAGAAAAGAAATGTACTGGTGGAAGCAGCCAAGAAGGAGTTTTCCAGGGTATCCTTGTACGATGCCTCCATCGCAAACATCCTGAAGACGGCTGGAATTCCCAGGGGAAGCTTCTATCAGTACTTTGAGAATAAAGAGGATGCATTTTTCTATCTCGTTGGGGAACATGCCCGGAAACGGTTTGAAACCTTCATTGCTTTATTGAGATCCCGTGAAGGAGATTTGTTCGAAGCCACAAGGGTCATGTTTCATTCAATGCTTTCGTTTTCATACGAAAATGGACAAAATAACTTTATTCGTAATGTACTCTTGAATATGAACTACAAAATAGAGAAAACGTTCACTCAGACTTTAACCAAGGAAACCATCGATAAGCGCTATGAGGAAATCTTCCTTTTAGTTAATAAAGATCAATTCACTATTGATAATAAATTGGATTTGTATCATGTATTGCAGATCCTATCAGCTGTCACCTTCCATAATCTCGTTCAGAGCATTGCAGATGAACTGACGCATGGAGAAGCGCTTGAAAAATACGATAAGGAAATGAACATGATTAAAAGAGGACTGTGTAAATCCTCTACATAGTTAAATAGAAAGAAGGGAGAACATGAATAACAGAGATGCAAATACCCAATCGGAAACCTTTAATAAAACACCCCTGCTCGTAGTCCTTATATCAGGGGCGTTCGCTGCCATCCTGAATCAAACGTTGCTTGCGACGGCTCTCCCTCATATTATGACCGATCTGAGCCTTGATGCGAGTACCGCCCAATGGCTGACGTCGATCTTTATGCTCGTAAACGGGGTGATGATTCCGATTACGGCATTCCTGATTGAACGATTCACGACCCGGGCTTTGTTCCTGAGTGCCATGGGCTTGTTTGCAGGAGGGACGCTCATCTGTGCCATTGCACCTAACTTCGGCTTCTTGATGGTCGGGAGAATCATACAGGCTTCAGGGGCAGGTATCATCATGCCCCTCATGCAAACCATCCTTTTTCTCATTTATCCTGTTGAGAAAAGGGGAGCGGCCATGGGGATGTTCGGTCTCGTCATTTCGTTCGCTCCGGCAATCGGACCGACCCTTTCTGGATGGCTGGTTGAACAATTCCCTTGGAGAAGCTTGTTCTATGTGATTTTGCCGATCGTCATCGTCGATTTTATCGTCGCGTATTTCATTTTAAAGAATGTAACCAAACAAACGTATCCGAAACTCGATGTTCTTTCCATCTTACTTTCATCCCTTGGATTTGGGGGATTATTGTATGGCTTCAGTATCGCTGGAAGTCAAGGGTGGGGAAGTGGTCAGGTCATTATCTCGATGATTGTGGGAAGCGTCACACTCTTTTGGTTCATCACAAGACAGTTTAAATTGAAGCAGCCGATACTCGAATTCCGCGTGTTCAAAAACAAGATGTTCACGTTAACCACAGTGCTAGGAATGGTTGTGTTTATCGCGATGATCGGAGCGGCTACTGTACTTCCCCTTCTTATGCAGAATATGCTGGGGTTCTCAGCCTTTGAATCAGGGCTTATGCTCCTGCCCGGTGCACTCTTGATGGGGCTTATGAACCCTATTACTGGGAGGATCTTTGATAAATTCGGAGCCCGTTGGCTGGCCATCATCGGGTTATCGATTCTCACGATCACGACTTTTATGTTTGCAAATTTATCGACTGACACCTCGTTTATGTATCTGGCAACGGTCAATGCCCTCAGGATGTTCGGGGTTGCCATGGTGATGATGCCGGTGACAACAGCCGGGCTGAATCAGTTGGACAGGAGTCTGATACCACACGGAACAGCCATGAACAATACGATGAGACAGGTCTCTGGTGCCGTTGGAACAGCGCTTCTTGTAACCGTAATGACAACGAGTGCAGATCCAAGCCGTGGACTCGAAGGGATGATTCATGGAGTCAATGTCTCATTCATTGTTGCCGGCATAACGGCCATTGCAGGACTCGTTCTTTCCTTTTTCATAAAAAGCGGGAGACCTGCAAGAGTTAGAAGTAATGCATGATGAAATAGAGGGACGGACCTGACAAATCACCAGGTCCGTCCCTCATTTTATTTTCCTTCCTGCAAATACTCTTCATTTTTCCAATCGGTAACGAACATACAGCCCGGGGAATGGGTGAGCATGAAGGGGATCTTCGCATGAAGGGCCACTGCTTGAGGTGTAACCCCACAGGCCCAGAACATGGGAGTCTCTCCCTCCCTGATTCCGACAAAGTCACCAAAATCCGGTTTTGTAATATCCGGTATGCCGATTCCAGCGGGGTCTCCGATATGGACAGGAGCCCCGTGCATTTTGGGGAATAGAGCAGTTATATCTGTTGCTTTCTGTACGAGTGAATCAGGTATGGGTCTCATGGAAACGACCATCGGCCCTTCAAATACTCCGGCTTTTTCTGACTGGATATTGGTCTTATACATTGCTACGTTTTTGTTTTTCTCTATATGACGCAGAGGAATGTCCCCCTTGATGAGCTGACTCTCAAATGTAAAGCTGCATCCGATGAGAAAGCTGACTAGATCATCCCTCCATATTTCATCAATCCGCTGCTTCTTATCAACTAATTGACCATCTTCATATACGTGGTACAAAGGGATGTCAGTGCGGATGTCGGAGTTTTCGGCATACTTGGATTGGAATTGCCCTGGTTCCAACACTTCGACAATCGGACAGGATTTTGGATTGCGTATGGTGAATAATAAAAATTCAAAGGCATATTCTTTAGGAAGGACAACCAGGTTGGCTTGTACATAATCCTGGCAGACCCCTGAAGTGTGAGTTTGGTGCTTTCCGCATCTGATGTTCGTTCTTAGTTCTGGAGGTAACATGGAAACACGCTCTCCTTTAATTGAAATTTTAATAGTCTGAAGATTAATATCCATTTTATCATATATTTCTATCATATATCTGTGCTACGTTATCAGTAATCAACCATTCAAGTTAAGGGGGAATCGAATATGTCTCAAAATCTCCATGGCATGGATCCGAAATTATTATCGGATTTACGGTCGCAAACAGAAACTTTATGGACCAACCCTTTGGATGCATCCGGCAATATTTCAGGGGATAGCATTCAGGAGATCATTGAAGCCGAGCAGCGGCTCGCCCGTTTTGCTCCCTATATAAAAAAGGTATTCCCTGAAGTGGTAAACGGGATTATCGAGTCACCAATCAAACTTCTTAAAAACATGCAAACTGCGATTCAGGATAATGTTCAATCGACGATACAAGGTCAGTTGTTCCTTAAATGTGATAACGACCTCCCAATTGCAGGTTCGATTAAAGCAAGGGGAGGCATTTATGAAGTATTGAAGATTGCAGAAACGGTTGCTATGGAACAGAACTGGATCCAAGAGACAGATGACTATTCAGTGATGGCAACGAGCCGTTTCAAAAATCTCTTTTCACGGTACTCCATCGCTGTAGGTTCCACGGGTAACCTGGGCTTAAGCATAGGGATAATGGGGGCGGCTCTTGGCTTCAAGGTAACTGTACATATGTCCCGCGATGCGAAGCGGTGGAAGAAGGAACTTTTAAGAGAAAAGGGAGTAAAAGTGGTAGAACATGTACAGGATTTCTCCCACGCAGTTGCTGAAGGGAGGAAGCAGTGTGAGTTGGATCCAGACTGTTTCTTCATAGATGATGAAAATTCAAAGGATTTATTCATGGGTTATGCAGTCGCTGCTCTCAGGCTGAGTGGACAATTCGAAGAGGAGGGGATAATAGTAGATCAAGATCACCCGTTGATCGTTTACCTGCCCTGCGGGGTGGGCGGTGGTCCAGGTGGGGTGACCTATGGTTTGAAGCATGTATTCGGCGAACATGTTCATTGTTATTTTGCAGAACCTGTAAATTCTCCTTGTATGCTCCTTGGACTTGCATCCGGCAGACATGAAGAGATTTCAGTCCAGGATATTGGATTAAGCAATCGTACGGAAGCGGATGGTTTGGCGGTTGGCAGACCTTCTGCTCTTGCAGGGAGAATGATTAATGAGCTGGTCAACGGGGTATATACGGTAAGCGATAAGAATCTATTCAAATTGCTCGCCCTGCTACATTATTCGGAATCCATCTTCCTTGAGCCGTCAGCAGTGGCAGGGATGATTGGTCCCTTCCTGCCGGATCTTGAGGAACATCTTACCTCCATTGAAGTGGATTTATCTCATGCCACTCATGTAGTATGGGCCACGGGAGGAAAGCTCGTGCCAGAAGCAATCATGGAAGAGTACGTGAAAAAAGGAGAGGGTTATTTGGTTGAATGAATCGTGGATTAGTATGGTACTAGGCAGATGCACATCTTCTGAAACCACGCATATGATATCGTGGTAAAAAGCAGAAGGGAATGATCAGGATGTACAATGTGCCGACGACTTATTCAACCCACCCCCAAACCTTTATTAACGCTGCACAAAGAAGTGAATGTATTTCTCAGCACTTAGTGAATACCCTGCTTAACGGTATAAGCAGAAAGGCATCCACTGCAGATTTATATGATCGATTGGCCGGATTCGCACCAAATAGTGAGGAACGTCAAAATCTTATGCGTATGAAGGAAGACGAGGAGCGCCATTGGTGGGAGTTAACGAATTTATACATCTCCCTTACCGATACCCAGCCTTCTTATCAAGTAGATAGAATTCATTTTCAATCCTATCGGGAGGGACTGCAACAAGGATATGAATCGGAGCTTGCAGATTATGAATTATATCGGATTTGCAGTATGCAGGCTCAGCATTCCACGGTATACGAGGTCCTAGTGAATACCTGCAGAGATGAGTGGCAGCATGCCGAAAGATTGAGTGTTTTAGGTGCAGCAGCGAGCAACCGGATGATGTCAAAGGATTATGGGCCATACCCGTATTCCGTTAATATTGATGAGGTGACGGTTAATAATGACACGTTCCGCACGGCTTTATGGACGGGTGAACATTTACAGGTAACGCTTATGAGCATCAATCCCGGGGAAGACATCGGTTTGGAAATCCACCCTAATACTGATCAATTCCTCCGTCTTGAACAGGGAGAAGGAATTGTAAGAATGGGTGATCGCCAGGATAACTTAACCTATGAGAAAGAAGTAAAGCAGGACTTTGCCATCATGATCCCTGCCGGAACATGGCATAACGTCATCAATACCGGAAATACGCCTATCAAACTGTACTCGATATATGCACCTCCACATCATCCAAGGGGAACGGTTCACACAACCAAAGCTGACGCGATTGCGGCAGAGGAAAAGCATAGCAGTTATTAAGCATACCGAAATAAAAAGGATGTGGAATCGGATAGATTCGACATCCTTAAAAATGAAACTGCCTTTTCCAGACAAAAATTCAGGAATAATATGTTAAAATGAAGCAGTGAGTATAAATAGACTGAGAGTTTCCGAGTGAGAGGATGAATCGATTGGTGAATAAAAGCAAAAAGATTATGGGATGGGCACAGCCTTTGATAATTGGGATAGCGTTAGCCGTAATGATTCGGTCCTTTATCGTGATACCCATTGTCGTTGAGGGAGCTTCGATGAATACCACTTTACTGGATCATGACCGCATGATCGTAAACAAAATGGATGAACCCGAGCGGTTTGATATCATAGTATTTCACGCAACTGAAACAGAAGATTATATTAAACGTGTAATCGGGCTGCCTGGTGATAAGATTGAATATATAAACGATACGTTATACATAAATGGTGAAGCATATGAAGAGCCATACCTGGATGAACAAAAGGAAGTGACTGTAGGGGCGTTAACTCCTGATTTCACTTTACAGGATACTCCATTAAAACAACTGACGGTTCCGGAAGATGAATTATTCGTCATGGGTGACAACAGGAGATTCAGTAAGGACAGTCGTCAGATCGGCTCGATCCCCATCGATAAAATAGTGGGAACGACAAATATCGTGTATTGGCCGGTTAAGGAGATGAAAATCATTCATAATTAGGTGAGAGAAATGGCGATCATCCACTTGGGGAAAATATTCAATCCCTGAAAAATCAGAAATATAAAGAGTAGGAGGATGGGAAAATGGACAGCATCATCTTTGATCTGGACGGTACCTTGTGGGACCCGATCGAGTCAGTACTGGAAGCTTGGAATAAGACAATCGTAGATCATGAGCGGCTGGAGCATGGGATCACCAGAAAGCATTTGGAAGGGACCATGGGGCTTCAAATGAAGGAAATTGGTAAGGAGTTATTCCCGGAATTGAATGGAGAGGCAAGGGAGCAATTATTGAAAGACCTTTCCCGTCGTGAAATTCCCCACCTGAGTAAAAACGGAGGTCAATTATATGACCACGTAGAGAAAGTCTTGGAGAAACTATCGGAGAAGTACAATCTATTCATCGTCAGCAACTGTCAGGACGGTTATATCGAAGCATTCTATGAGTATCATGGACTGGACAGGCATTTCATTGATTATGAGAATCCGGGAAGAACCGGTCTATCAAAAGGAGAAAACATTAAACTCATCATCGACCGAAACCAATTAAAGGAACCTGTCTATATTGGAGATACAGAAGGCGATCGTAAAGCAGCCAAAGAAGCAGGCATCCCTTTTGTATATGCATCGTATGGTTTTGGAAAAGTAGAATCATATGACTATATGATTCAATCATTTGAAGAATTATTGAATATTTTTTAGAACTAAGGTCTGTTCTCTCCGAGGGACGGACCTTTCATTTTGTTCTTAATGAATTACAATGAGGTCAATTTTGCCAATGCTTTAAGAATCTTAGCATGCAAGCTTCTTTTTACGTCTTTAAAATGGTAAGCTAATGAATTAGACGCAAATTCTCAGGAGGCATACAGATGAATATTGATAATAACGATATTTTAATTCGATTGCGATACGCTCTCGATCTTAAAAATACAGAAATGGTAGACATTTTCAAGCATGGCGGAATAGAATTATCTAAAGATGAAGTTCTGAAAGTGCTTACGAAGTCAATGGATCATGAGGAATTAGAAGAGGATACGTATGAAGAGGACGATCACATACCTTGTGACGATGAGATGTTCGAATCCTTTTTAAATGGCTTTATTACGTTCAAAAGAGGGAAGCGGGAACCAAAGCCTGGACAGGCGGAAAGACCGGAATTAACGTATGAACATGTGAATAATCTTCTTTTAAAGAAAGTCAAGATTGCGCTCTCCTTAACAAGTGAGGATATGATTGAAATTCTGGGATTAGCTGACGTGCATATCACGAAAGGTGAATTAGGTGCGATTTTACGAAGGGATGGCCATAAAAATTACCGGATTTGCGGCGATCGTTACGCCCGGAACTTCTTAAAAGGATTGGCAATCCGATATAGGGGTTAGGAGATGAACCATACGTATTCAGGAGAGACGATTCAATTTGATCTTAATTATAAAAACCGTAAATCCATCGGCATTTTTCTGGACAGCTATGGAAATATTGAAGTCCAAGCACCTAAAGGGACGGATGAAGAATCTGTCCTTCGGTTGCTTGAGGATCACTGGGATGAGATCCTTAAGAAATCAAATGAAATGAAGGAACGCTTAAATGGCCCACAGTTGAAGTCCTACCAGCACGGAGAACCTTTCCTGTATCTTGGAAAAAGCTTCCCCATTGAAGTTCTTCACACCCCTGACATCACGAAAGACTCTGTCACTTTTAACGGGGATGCACTGAAAATCCAGGTCAGAGAGCTTGAAGATGAACGGATAAAGCAGGCGTTAAAAAGGTTTTACTACAAGAGGTGCAAGTCCATGGTAGAGAGCAGCATTTCTCTTCATCAGCACCATTTTAAGATCAAGCCCCGGTCGATCCGCATTTCGGATAGTAAAAAAACATGGGGGACATGCGATGGAAGAAGACAACTGACCTTCAACTGGAAATTGGCCATGGCGCCCCAGGAGGTCATCGATTATGTTGTTGTGCATGAACTGTGCCATCTGATTCACCTCAATCACGATCGGTCGTTTTGGCGTCTGGTTGGGAAGATTGTACCTGATTATAAAGAAAAAGAAAAATGGCTGGCAAGTACAAGTTGGAAGATGACGGTATAGTGAGCAATGTCATCAGCAGGTTGGGAGGGATGGGAAATGACAATCGCCAGTTTCCTTATCATTGCCTGGATTCTCAGTTGGTTTAAATTTGATCGGCTTTTTATTCAAGCATTTAAAGAACTTTTCAAAAAAGAAGTGACAAAGGCAACCTATTATTTCACCTTTTTTTGCATTGGAACGATAGGGGACATCACTTTATTTATTAATGGAACTTTTTATGAAGTACTAGTGAGTTAGGGAAGAGTGTTCATAATGGAAGGGTGATGGAAGTGTCTGAAACACATACAATGTCAAAGAAAGAAATAGCCGTCTCCTTTCTGGAACGAGTTGCGTCGGGGGACGTCCGGGGTGCATTCAAGGATTATACAGGAAATGCTTTTCGTCATCATAACCCCTATTTTCGTGGAGACTCGGAATCGCTCATGCTCGGCATGGAAGACAATGCTGTAAAAAATCCCAATAAGAGATTTGAAGTGAAACGAGCGATGGCAGATGAAGAGACAGTAGCGGTTCATTCCCATGTAAGGCAGAATCCCGATGATCCAGGGGCGGTGGTTGTCCACATTTTTCGATTTGAAAATGGAAGAATCGTAGAATTATGGGACATAGGTCAACCAATTCCTGAAGATCCCTTGAACGAAAATGGGGTTTTTTAAAACGGGAGAGCAGCATATATATACACAAAAACCTGCACCACTATGATAAATAGTCGGCGCAGGTTTAATTTTGTTATTGTAAATGTCTTGTGATTATGATATATTAATACAGAAACCCTTTTGACGAGGTAAAAACATTCATATTACCTCAATAATAATTATATAACATAACATCCTTATTAGTCAACCCTGAATTTTATAGCTGAAGGAGTGCTTAGATGAAATCTGAAATTAGGCATGAGCAAAAGCGAGTGGACGATGTGATTGGTAACATCATGCGACAGATCGAAACCCTGGAAACCGAAACAGGAAGGCGCAAGGAGGAAGTGGCGGAGACCCGAAATCATTTCTGGGATGAGGTAAAGGTAAACACAGATACCTTCGATGATTTTCTGGAAACCGTTATTGCTTTAAGGCAGCAGGCACAATCGTTGACGGTTTCTGAGAGTACTCACAAACAGGCACTTAAAAAATTATCGGCATTGCACAGGATGAAAGGGAAGCCTTATTTCGGGCGGATCGATTTCACGGAAGAAGGAGAATCCACTGAAAGGGTTTATATCGGGATATCGACCCTGACTGATCAAACAGGTGATGACTTTCTTATTTACGATTGGCGGGCACCCATTTCAAGTGTTTATTATGATTATCCACCAGGGCAGGCAGAATACACCACCCCGGGGGGCGTCATCCGTGGGGTCGTGGAGAGCAAGTGGCAGTATCTCATCAGGGATGGTGTGATTCAGTCCATGTTCGATACGAGCCTCACGATCGGCGATGAGATTTTACAGGAGGTACTCGGTAAAAGAACAGACAATCACATGCATAGCATCGTCGCCACGATTCAACAGAAGCAGAATCAGATTATCAGGCATGACCACGGCAGGCTCCTCATTGTTCATGGGGCAGCAGGAAGTGGAAAAACATCTGCTGCTCTCCAGCGTATCGCGTACTTACTATATAAATATAGGGAAACTTTGAAAGCGGATCAAATCGTTTTGTTTTCACCTAACTCTATGTTCAACAGTTATGTTTCTCAAGTTCTACCTGAACTTGGGGAAGAAAACATGGAGCAGGTGACTTTCCAAGAGTATTTGGACCACCGACTAAGCATGGAATTCCAGGTGGAGGGTCCCTACGATCAACTCGAGTACGTGTTGAGGAAGGCGGATAACCGCCACACGTATGCAACACGTACGGCGAGTATCCAATTCAAAGCATCTACCGATTTCTTTGAAGCAATTAAATCATATAGGAAATCCTTAGAGGGTTCCGGGATGAAGTTCAAAGGAATTATGTTCAGGGGAAGGACGATTGTCACCGCTGAAGAGATCACCGAACGGTTTTATACTTGTGACGGCTCACTTCGCTTCCATAATAGACTTGAAAAGCTGACTGAATGGCTAAACAGCCAAATCGATCATGCGGAGAAACATGAACGGATGGAGCCGTGGGTGGAAGAAGCCATTGAATTGATGAGCAATGAGCAATATCATAAGGCCCGTAAGTATTTTAGGAAGAGAAATATCTCCGATGATTATGAAATGGAATATGAAGCCTTGAGAAAATTGATTGTGCGTAAAAAATTCAAGAAGCTCCGTAAATGGATCAGGTCCCTCCAATATGTGGATGTAAAAAGTATTTATCAGCAGCTCTTTGCAGACCCTATGAAAATTAGTTCATTAATGAGGAAGGAAACACCTGATATATGGGAGAATATTTGCCAATCGACGTTGAGTATACTCGACGATGGGAAACTGTACTATGAAGATGCGACTCCATTTTTACTATTAAAAGAGCTGATTCTCGGTTTCCAAACGAATACATCCATTAAGCATGTACTCATCGACGAAGCTCAGGATTACTCTCCGTTTCAATTTGAATTCATCAAGAGGCTGTTTCCTTCAGCCAAATTGACCGTCCTCGGAGATTTTAATCAGGCGATCTTTGCTCATGCAAATGAACATGTTGATTTCAGTAATCTGACAGATTTGTATGGGCAGGATGAAACAGATCACATTAACCTGACCGAGAGCTACCGGTCCACTAAACCAATCATAGACTTTACACGCCGGATAGTTCCGGGCGGGGAACATATCTCCGCTTTCGAACGGGACGGAGCAAAACCTGTCATAACGACAGTCACGGACCATGATGACCTGCATGATAAAATTACCGGAACAATTGAGAAATGGAAGGCAACTGGGTATCGTTCAATCGCCGTCATATGCAAAACGGCTGCTGAAAGTGAACGGGTATTTGGTTCGTTAAATCATGTGGAGAACCTTAAACTCATGAAGAGCGTCTCTCTTGAATATGAACAGGGGGTCGTGGTCATACCCGCATATTTAGCAAAAGGAATCGAATTCGACGCCGTCATCATTTACGACGCATCAGCCCAAACATACGGTGACGAAAGTCTCCGAAGACTATTCTACACCGCATGCACGCGAGCCATGCACGAACTAAAGCTTTACAGCATAGGCAAACCAACCCACTTCATCCAAATATAGAATGAGGGACGGACCTCCATTTTTCAGAAGAAATCCCTATTTTAAGGGGTTTTGCTCTGAAAAAAGAGGTCCGTCCCTCTTTTGTGGAAAAAATGGTAAAATATTATAGGGAGCGTTTTATTTCATTTGTATTTGTAAATAAATAATCAAAGTTTCATATATCATGTCAAGTTTTTAAGGATTGAAAGGAGTGGAGACGATGGATCCCTATGTGGATTTGTTGAAGAGTATGGTTGCCCAGCATGATAAGCCGAGATTTTTGTTGGGAATAGATGGGTTAAGCCGTTCGGGGAAAACCTCTTTTGTGGAACAATTAAGTTTTATCTTGAATAACGAAAATCGTCCATATCAAATATTTCATCTGGATGATTTAATCGTTGAACGAGCACGCCGTTATAATACTGGCTCAGAAGAATGGCAGGAATATTTTCATTTGCAATGGGATGTAGATTGGCTTTCTAATCACTTCTTTCAAAAGCTAAAGAAAGAGGAACAGATCACTCTCCCCTTTTATAACGGGACAAAGGACACTCATGAAAACAGTACCATTCCGTTGCCAAAGGAAGGATTAATCATTATAGAAGGAGTTTTTCTCCAGCGGAAAGAGTGGAAACATTTTTTTGATAAGATTATCTATTTGGACTGCCCGAGGGAGACCAGGTTTAACCGCGAATCAAATGAAACGAAAAAGAATTTGTCAAAATTCGAAAATAGATACTGGAAAGCAGAAGACTATTATATCAATGGATGTCATCCTGCCGAATCGGCAGATATCATTATAACTTCATAAGCCGGTATGTGGTAGCGTGATTCTTCAAATGAATGGTGACGGGGTAGAGTATATTAGATACTTATTAAACAATACTAATAGAAAATACCTTTAGGAGTCGAACCGAATTGATTCACATGGATTTTTTTGAAATGATTGCACGTTCAACTACAAGCTTTCTAGTTCTACTCCTTGTCGCCCGTTTGCTTGGAAGAAAACAATTGAGCCAGTTAACTTTCTTTAACTATATAACCGGTATAACCATCGGTTCCATTGCAGCAGATATTGCAGGTGAATCGAAGACTCCTTTTCTTGAAGGACTGACCAGCCTTATCTGGTGGAGTGTCTTAACGCTCCTGGTTGGATATATCGGACTCAAATCACCGAGAGCACGGGTAGTGATGGATGGGCAGCCGGTCATTGTCATGAAAGATGGAAAAATTCTTGAAGATACGTTAGGAAAACATCATCTGAATATGGATGATTTAAGCATGCTACTAAGAGAAAAAAATGTATTTTCTACTAACGAAGTTGATACGGCTGTTTTCGAACCTGATGGGAAATTGACCGTATTTTTAAAATCCGGCAATCAACCATTAACCAAAAAGGATCAGGATATCATTACCGGTAGACCTACATACATACCAACAGAATTAATCGTTGATGGGAACATCCTGTATCAGAATTTAAAGGAAGTGGGCATATCTGAAGAGTGGCTTCGAAATCAGCTGAACTACTTCCAAGTGAAACTTCAAGATGCATTTTACGTCGAGTTGCAGGAAAATGGAACACTTTACATTGATCGGCGTCGGGACCGGTTGAAGGAGTAGAGAAGGTGTCAACCCTTAAGTTTGGGTGGCACCTTTTTATTTTGGAAAGGATTGTGTTTTATTAAATAATTTGGAATAATTGGAATATAGGTGTAGGTATATATGTTCGGATCCTAAATAGCTGTATTAGAGATTGGGGGAGCTGAAATGTTATTTTTTATTATACTGCCTTTTGTCATGGGACTGCTGGGAGCGTATTTGATAACAGTCGGTCTATGGGAACTTAGGATAGGAGTCGACAGAAAGAAATACTCAACCTATTTGTTCATTGGACTTGTATTGATTATTTTCCTCGCTATGGGTTAGTGAGTAAATAAAAATGACTTTCTTTTTATCTATCCATAATGGATTAACAGAATCCAACTTTACTAACAAGAATATTGGGAAATGAAAATGATTGAAAGGAGTCCTAATGAAAACCAACAGAAAATTGACCGAAATCATGAATCCCAAAGAAGATACTCCCGACACGTTTGAAGATATCTTGAACCTTGCAGCGGATTGTAAATTCACGAACTGTACTCATGAAACTGAGCCGAATTGCGCCGTGAAAAAAGCAATAGTAGAAGGTACTCTTCCTGAAGAAAGGCTCACCAGCTATCTTCGGGAAAAGAATGAAGCAGCCTATCTGGTAAATGAAAAAAACAAGACGAAGGCAATTGATTACATGAAGCAGCGTAAATTGTTTCGAAAATAATATCCAATAAAAAGAGGGTGTTAACGATGAAGTTTTATATTGGCTCAAGCTTTGCAAATAAGGACCATGTGCGATATGTGAGTGATCGGCTTGAACAAAAAGGTTTTATCCAGGCATATGATTGGACCAGGAATGAACGCGCATCAACAGTGAAAGACCTTCAGCACATCGGCCAGAATGAAAAAGATGCCATCATTGATTCAAATGTAATCATCATCATGCTCCCTGGTGGAAAAGGGAGTCACGTCGAACTGGGAATAGCGCTGGGACTTGAAAAACGAATCATCTTGTATTCTCCAAATGATGAGGTACATGATTTCGCTAACACGACTACATTTTACCACTTACCTGAGGTGGAAAAGTGTTCGGGGAGTAAAGAGGAATTATTGGAATATGTTCTAGAAAGCCGAATTTACAGCGCAAATGAATAAGACCTATGGACCATTGTTCGAGGAAGGAGCCGACATTGAAGAAAATAAAAAGAGTGAACTTACCAAGTCAAGGTAGGATTATAGTAATCTCAGACATACATGGAGAACTGAATCTATTTATCAATCTGTTACATAAAGTAAATTTTTGTTCAGAAGATCATCTTTTCATTAACGGTGATCTTTGTGAAAAGGGCAGCAATAGTAAAGGGACTGTCCGATATATCATGGATTTATCAAAGAGGAAACCGAACGTCCATGTAACGGAAGGGAATTGCGACACTGTGGTAGAAGATCTTCTTGAAGAGAATCCTAAATTGATGAACTACATCAGTTCAAGAAAACATTCTATATTGAAAGAGTGGCTTGATGAGGTAGGGTTTGAACTAAAAGAAGATACTACGGTTCAGGAGGTGAAAGATATCCTTACACAACATTTCCCTCAAGAAATCCAATGGCTGATGGAATTGCCAACTGCAATCGAAACAGACGACTATATTTTCGTTCATGCAGGTCTTGATGATCGTAAAGATTGGAGAGAAACGGATCGGATTTCTGCGATCACAATGCCTGCCTTCCTGGAGAAATCACATCGAACAGGGAAATATGTCATTGTCGGCCATTGGCCCGTTGTCAATTATTCCAGTGACATTCCTTCCAATAATCCGATTGTAAGTGAAGATAGGAATATCATCTCCATTGATGGAGGAAATGTCATTAAATCGACAGGTCAGTTAAATGCATTTATCATACATAGAACAAAGAACGGGGACAGCTTTTCCCAAAGCTATATAGATCATCACCTAACATGTGAAGTGGTGAAGGGCTACATATCAGAACCAATCATGTCGGGGGCCATTTCCTACCCAAACTACGAATTGATACCCCTTCAACCATCTGAGCATTTTACACTGTGCAAACAAGTTGGAACCAATGATCTATTATATGTTAAAAATGAGTACATTCATCAAAGTGAAAAGGGAACTTATTCGGCAAAAACGGATCTTTCATGTGCGCAGATCTCTGTGGATATTGGTGATATCATATCTGTTGTTGACAGTAGTTGCACAGGATATGACTTAATCAAGAAAAATGGGGAAGAGGGATGGGTACCTAAAGACGTCCTCCCAGTGAAACAACGCGGCTCGATCCCCGTCGTTTAATCAATATGACAATAAGGTGCGATAATCTATGGAATATAAAATAGACACAAAAAAGGGTTATAGTCCGCAAATCAGTTACCTCGTCTCCCAGATGGACTATGCCAGAAAAACAACATTGGACAGTGTGAGAGGATTAACCCCGTCTGAACTGGATTTTTTACCGTGCGAAGGTGCTAACAGTATTGGAGCTTTATTACTACACATGGCGGCTGTAGAAAAAGGGTTTCAAATAGAACTGTTCGAGGAGAGAAGGCCAAATGAAAAGGAAATGGCTCAATGGGGTGCAGCCTATAGCCTTGGAGAAGAAGGTCGTAAGAAAATAAATAGGAATCCTCTAGAATTTTATCTGACAAAACTTGATGAGGTCAGAAAGAAAACGTTCCAGGAGTTTTCAGAACGTAATGATGAATGGCTCTATGAAAGCAGATTATGGGATAATCAACCCTCCAACCATTATTTCATATGGTTTCATGTATTCGAGGATGAGATCAATCATAGGGGCCAAATCCGGCTGATTAGAAGAATACTCTCTGAAAAGAATAAATCTTGATACAGTTGTTGTGATTCAACCATTTCTTTCAGTGATGTGATAGCCTAATTCAGGGAGAATCTTAAATGAAAACAGTGGGGGATCCTATGAATCCACAAACGATCAACTTTGAAAAAAAATTGAAAGATTACCAGGTAGTCGGAGTCAGCATGGCTACAATTGAAGGTGCATGCATAAGTAAAACCGCCTGCTTTGGTTTCCTTGAGACGGGAACAAATAGACGGGTGGAACATGAGTCAATCTTTCATGCGTGTTCAATCAGTAAATTTTTTACCTCTATGTTAGTGATGACTCTATCTGAACAGGGCATTCTGGAAATAGATAGGAATATTAACGATTACCTGTCATCATGGAAAGTTCCGGTGAATTCTTTTGGGGTCATAACTTTGAGGCATTTACTCAGTCACCATTCAGGGATTGTGGATCCGGAAGGCTCTTTTTCTGAACTCATACCTATGTTTGATACCCCTTCCATGGTCGAAATATTGGATGGCAAAACACCATATTGTGATATTCCAATCGAAGTGAAATATAAGCCCGGAAGCGAATTTTCATATTCCGATGCCGGCTTCTGTATCATCCAGCTTGTGATAGTGGATGTAATGGGAAAGGCATTTGAAGAGGTAATGGAAGAATATTTATTTCTACCCCTACGATTAAATAATAGTACTTTTCAGCTGCCACCATCTAAAGATCAGTTCTCATGCGGTCATACCAAGGGCTGTGGATCGGTAACAGGAAAATATCCAATATACCCCTATCCTGCGGCTTCAGGATTATGGACCACCCCAACGGATGTGGCACTTTTGGTTATTGAATGGATGAATTCAATCAAAGGCGAAAGCAATCAGTTCTCTACAAACAGCGCTAGAGAGATGATAACACCTCAATTTGGAAAAGAGTGGATAGGTCTTGGTGTTTTTCTTGGTACCAATGAGAAAGGGATAGAAGTTTCTTCACTCGGATGGGGAGTCGGCTTTCAAGGGATGATGGTTGCATTTCCTAATGAAGAAGCGGGTCTGGTCATCATGACGAATACAGACACAGGTGTCCATCAGCTAAAGGGGCTCATTGGTGAAGTATACAGAGCATATTATTAATAGTTGTAAAAATGGTTATATTCAAGTGCGCAGGGATGGTCATCGATAAATGATAATCTATATTCTCATTTAAATGTAGTTCGACGTGAAAAAGAAAAAAGGCTCGAACTTCCGAGCCTTTTTCTCAAGTCAATTAAACAACTAATCCTAGAAATTTCTATTTTTTCTCGCTTTTTTTCTAAAGTAACTAATCGTTATTCCAATAATGACCGCAATGATTAATAGAGGAATAATTATAAACAAAACAGCTCCGGATGCTCCACTCATTGAGGCTCCTCCTCTCGATTCATTCATAAGAATATTCCCTGCTATGAGATTTCTGAAACGTAAGATTGTGTTTTGATAGGATTAAAGAAAGCTTGTAGAAGATAAAACTTTTACGATTTCGTCCAGCATCAATTGCATTTCCCTAATGAATCGCCGGAATTTTAATTTTCACCGTAAATTCTTCTTCCTTATAAACAAAATCCAGAAAACCATTGTATTCTTTCACGGTTTCTTGAATGATCTTGGTGCCGAGACCCTCGTGGCCATCCTTTGTTGTATGTCCGTAGCGTTGATACAGCTCATCAAGGATAGATGGCGATATCGGGAGGGAAGGATTCTTGCAAACCAGCATATATAGACCGCTTCGTTTATAAAACTGAAGGCTGACGCTTGCTTGATTACCGTAATGTTCAAACCATTGGGTGGAAGCCTCTATACTGTTGGACAGCAGATTCCCAAGGAGTGTCACAATCTTCTTATCTGGGAGGGGTAACGTGGAAAGGGGCATATCCACATCATATATCATCGTCACCCCGCAAGCTTTTCCTTGATTGTACATCTGGTGGAGAATTCCAGCCACACTTCCACTTTCCCCTTTAATAGAAAGGTTGGTTTCTTCATACCCGTCCACCAAATCGTCTAAATAGGCAGCTGCCTCTTCGTAATGGTGATGTTCGAGCATATAGTGAATCGAAGTAATATGTTTGAGAAAATCATGCCGTTCACTTCGTACAACCCGAAATGTTTCGGTTAAATGAAACCGTTCCATCTCGAACTGCTCGTAATCATTTTGAAACACCTTAAATTTGCTGGAGACATCCCACCGGACCCACTCAATCCCGATAAAAATCATGAAAAAGAACGCAGGTAACCATGATGATTCAATGATCAAATAGGGAAGTAACAGAAATAGTTGTGTGAGGGAAAGCAGGTGGCTCCATTTCTGATCGAATCCAAAATGCTGTATTTTCGTTTTTCTATAACACAGATATGTTACGAAAAAGACTGCTGGATAAGTGAAATAAAGAGGCAGATGCCATGAGAGGTTCGTTAATAACGCCTGTATATGCATAAAGCCAAATAGGGAAAGTACTAACCAATAAAACTTCATTTGTTTCACAACGGGCTCCACCTTTTAGAAATAATGTTGTTGCAGATACTCTACTTTTTCCTTTGTGATCATGGCCTGTGCGGTGATTCCTTCAAATGTAATCACATATGAATTCTTCGCATAGAGAGAGAAATTCTTTACAAAGTGTATATTGATGATGAAGGAACGATGGGAACGGATGAAATCCCTTTCCCGTAGTTCTCCTTCTAATTCATTCAAGGTCAGATAGGTTTTGATCCTTTCCTCTTTCGTGTAAATCGTCGTTGATCGGCCAGATCTTTCAATGAAGACGATATCCTTCTTTTGAATGATATGTATATCATTTTTCTGCTTTAAATAGAGTCGGCCCTTCAGTTCTGCCGTTCTCGACTTTTCCATGAGGCGCTCGATGGATTTCATCAGGCGATCATTTGTATAGGGCTTCATAATATAGTCATGGACGTTCAATTCAAAGGCGTGTACGGCATATCCACTGTTGGCCGTCACGAAGATCACCGATATGTTGAGAGCATGTGAGTGGATAATGTCTGCCAATTCATATCCGGATAGGTGAGGCATTTCAATATCAGCAATCAGAACGTCGATGGTTTCTTTCTTGATTTGGTCATAGGCTTCCTCGGCTGAGGTGGTGGAAAATACGATTTCTACACCTTGTGCACGGGAAACGATGCCGTTTAATTTATCTAAGTCAATCATTCGATCGTCTACCAGACCAATCTTCATTTCCATTCCCCTCGCATTTTCTATTATTCTACTTCATTTTACCATTTCTAAAGAAGAATTTGGCATTTTCACGACAAGAAATGGACTTTTCACGACATAAGTAAGGATTCTTTCGCCTTTCGTTTGTATGATGAAAATATAATAAATATTGATGAGGTGAAGAAATTGATTCATATTCATGAAGTGACAAAAACATTTAAAGATAAAAAGAACTATATAACCGCATTAAAACATGTTTCTCTTTCCGTTCAAAAAGGGGAAGTGGTCGGCCTGCTGGGTGAAAACGGTGCAGGAAAGACCACGCTTCTTAGGACGATAGCCACTTTACTGACACCAACAGAGGGTTCGATAAAAGTAGCAGGTTACGATACCATTAAAAATCCGAACGAAATCAAAACGAAGATCGGTGTGCTGTTTGGAGGGGAAACAGGTTTATATGACCGGTTATCTGCCAGGGAAAATCTGCAATACTTCGCCAGACTATACGGCTTGAGTAAGCATGAAACTAAAGTGAGGATCGATGACCTTTCACGGATGTTCGGAATGAGGGATTATCTTGACAGGCGGGTAGGAGGATTCTCTAAGGGGATGCGCCAGAAGGTCGCCATTTCGAGAACATTGATCCATAATCCGGATATCATCCTCTTTGATGAACCGACGACCGGACTAGACATCACATCCTCCAATGTCTTTCGACAGCTCGTCCATCAACTTAAGCGTGAAGGCAAGACCATCCTCTTCTCCAGCCACATCATGGAGGAAGTATCGATGCTGTGTGATAAAGTGGCCATGATGCATAAAGGAGAACTGGTATATCAAGGTGATATTGAAGAACTATACAAGACGGAAAAGAGCAGGGATCTGAATTATATCTTTATGAGTAAATTGGTGAGAGGGGATGAGCACTATGCTTCTTAATATCTATCTTAAAGAACTGAAAGACAGTTTCAGAGACCGCAGAACTCTTCTGCTTACCGTCTTCCTTCCGATTTTCATGATGAGTGGACTTGTATTCTTCTATGAGAATATGGTATCCGGAGGAGAAGGGGAAACCTATGCCCTTGCAGTGGACACCTCTATCAGCCGTGAACTAACGGAAGTATTCACAGGATTTGAAAGTATTGAACTAGTCAAAACAGATAACCCGAGAAAAGCTGTCGAAGAGGGAGAAGCACTTGCCGCCATGATTGTAAGCCCTGATTTCATTCAAAGTGTCAGTCAAGGAAAGGAAGCTGAAATCACTTTAATCGGGGACTCCTTCAGCCAGAATTCAAGCAATCTTATGAATGCGGCTACAAATGCCCTAACTGCTTATGAAAAAGAAGTTACGTCAGAGAGATTAAGAGCTGAAGGGACGGACCTTTCCATCATTCAGCCGTTCACCATCACACAGCTGGAAGTAGCGGATGATGAGGGCAGCATGTTCCTGCTATCCTTCCTTGTACCTCTTATCCTGGCGATATCCATAGGAGTGGGAACCTCACCATCGGCAGCTGACTTATTTGCTGGGGAAAAAGAAAAGAAAACGATGGAAGCTTTACTCATGACACCTGTCAAACGATCCACATTAATGCTTTCCAAGTGGTTGACTATTGCTACCGTAGGTGTCATTACAGGTCTTGTCACGCTCATTGTCCTTGCAATTGAGATTACGCTATTCACAGAAAACCTGAAAGACGCAGTATCCTTTGGCGATAATGTCTATGTGATCGTAGGGATTTCTCTTCTGCTTACCATTGTGTATGCCGTGTTTATCGCTTCCCTGCAGATGATCACAAGCATTTTGGGGAAAACCGTTAAAGAAGCCGGTAGCTATAGTGCACCGATCATGATGCTTGCAGCGTTCCCAGGCATGATCATCACAAATGTCGGACTAAATGAGCTGACCTTCAAACATTTTGCCATCCCGATTCTTAACCTATTCAGCCAATTCAAAGAATTACTGATGGGTGTGGTCGATTATCAGCACATAGCGATTACGATAGGAAGCAACCTGGTGATTATGGTGATCATCTTTGCCATTGGCAGAGTTCTATTTTTGAAGGATAAATGGGTGATGAACTAAAAAGAATGAAGCAATCACGTCTTTCGACTAGTGATTGCTTCTATTATTCATAAGGAGGAATCAAGATTTTGAAATCTCTTTACAGTCCAAAATGGGTCACAATCATTGGAGCCTTTCTTACAGTAATAGGTGTTTCCATTGAGCCGTTTAGGGAAGATACCATTTTGCTCGTAAGTATTTTTTGTGCAGGATGGTTAGCCATCATCCTTCATGAATTTGGCCATATTATGTTAGGAAAATGGAGTGGGTTTGAATTTGGATTCTTAACAGCTGGTCCTCTTCGAATCGAAAAGACAATGAACGGCATTAAGCTGAAAGAAAACAAGAGTTGGTTATTTGTTGGTGGTGTGGCCATGATGATCCCTCCAAAGACTACGAAGGAAAAACTAAGATTAAAATGGGCGGCAGCTGTAGCGGGTGGACCCGCCGTATCACTGGTGGCGGCAATTCTCAGCTATTTTCTTTATGTATGGTTACACAGTGATTTTATATTATTTTTAGTTACCATGAATGGTGCAATCTTCATGGCCACCATCATTCCAATGAAAACAAGTATGCGAACGGATGGGTACCAGCTCATTACTTTGTTCAGAAATAATGAAGAAACATACAATTTCATCGATGATTTGCAGATCATGAAAGAGTTGCTAAGCAAGAAGCATCCACTTGATTGGAGCCATGAGTACCTTGAAAAGGCTAGAGAAAAGGAAGCAAAGGCAGAGAATGTATTTTATGCTCAGATGATTTTTTATAAGGAAGTGGAATCGAGTGGTTTTGAAGTAGCGCTTAAGAAAATCAAGTCTTATCGTAACATTGCCTACACAAAGAAAAGCAAACATACCTTAGGCTTCCTTATTCATTTAGAACAATTATCAAATTTCTTCTGCAAAGAACCCGATTTAGAAGAGATTACACATCTTCAACGGTTACTCTCGAAAATAGAGCCGATTAGTTACTATAGAGGAAAAGCGCTTATAGAGTATCTGCGACATAACGAGCAAGAAGCATTTGAACACCTGCAATACGTAAAGAGGGAAATTGCTGAAAATGAGACATTGTATGGTTTTCTTAAAGCAGAAAAAACTTTGACTAAACTGGTCGAGGATAAAATAGCAATATAAAATTTATCCAAGGAGGATGGGAGATGAAGGAGAATCTTACTTTCGCATGGATTGCTTCATGGTTTGCCCTCTTGGGTCAACTATTGTTTTTCATATGTGTAGCACTTTACACCGGTCAATGGATGTACGTAATGTGGAGTTTTATGGTTAGCATGTCGGTAGGTGTACCGAGTATGATCCGTACTTGGCAGGCTGCTAAGAAGCAACACGAACAAATATGAATAGAAGGGAACAATAAGCGATGGACAATATCGATAAACGAAACAGACTGGATGATTCTCCTTTTCATTACCGGGTCCTCAAAGATCAAACCGTATTTATCGAGTATGAAGGTAAGCAGGTGAAAACTTTAAAAGGCAAAGAAGCGGATAAATTTTTGAAAAAAATGAAAGATGTTCATGATGAAAAAGGAATTCAGTTGATCATGGCAAAAGTGACGGGTAATTTCAAGAGGGGGAATGAACGAAAGAATTGAAAGCGCATATTCGAAATTAATTTGTATGGGAGGATTTCCGAATCAGGGAGTCCTCTTTTTCTATTACGCTAGCAGTTTGAATATTATGGTAAAATAAACGGGGTATATTAAGTTTCTTCACTATTTTTTTGCTGTTTCCGTATAATTTTGCATTGTTTAAACGTTTTACATATGAATGATAAATTAGAGGGGGATGACCATGCAGGAAAAAATGAAAGAATCATTTACCGAAAAAAACAGGGAATTGGCGATTGAATTCAATTCCATGATCGAAGAATTCAAAGAAGGCTTGTGGAGGTATTGCCGTTATTTAACGGGCTCACCCTGGGATGGAGAGGATTTATTTCAAGATACCATGCTAAAAGCATTCGGAGGCTATTACCAGCGTTGGCATCCGACTAACCCGAAAGCCTATTTATATCGAATGGCGACAACCACGTGGATTGACCAGTGCCGTAAAGAAAAAAGGCATGTCGGTCTTCTTGAGGAAGATGAACTTCCTCAAGAAAACTTCACAGATGGTCTGGAGGCAGAGGAAGCATTACACATCCTTTTTGACCTTTTTTACCCCAGGCAGGTGGCGGTATTTTTGTTAAAAGAAGTGTTCAGGTTCGATGCCAGGGAAGTGGCTGGTATGGTAAGGACCACTCCGGGAGCAGTCTATGCAACGGTCCGACGAATGAAAGAGAAGTTGGAATCTGTCGACCTACTCGAGAGCAGGACTCAACATCCGGTATCTGAAACTCATCCGGTCATCCAAGCCTACCTCAATGCAATGAATGAAGGTGATATTGAAGGCGTTATGGCATTAATCAGTGAAGAAGCCCATAATGAGGCTGCCCTTGGCTTCCAGGAATACAGCAAGGGAGAGATGCGTTCCGGATCCATGAAATATGGCCTCCCTGGTATGAGGGCTGAGGAATACAGCTTATGGGGCCGTAATGTCATAGTCATGCTTTCAGATGGAACGAAAGGACCTGAAATCCATGATATACAGTACCAGGAAGTGGAGAATGGGAAGATTGTGCACCATATGAGCTACTACTTTAGAAAAGAATTGATTTTAGCTGCTGGTGAAGAATTGGGGATTCCACCTCAGATCGACAAGCCAGTAGTGGAATGGAATTGATAGGAGTCAGGGAGCCAATCTGATGATTTGGCTTCTTATTTTTTAAAAAAGAAGGGTTTATGGATAATTATGTTAAAGTATAGTCAGAGCTCTCTGTTATGTTTTACTGAAGTTTAGTATGAATTAGATTGGTAGAGAGTTAGTAAATTTAATAGGTGGAATGGACAAAGGGAGGAAATTCATGATGCAAATACGTTTGAAAAATGAAAACCTTATAGAAATAAGGGCATACAATACGGAAGATTTTTCTTGCATACATACCTTAAATACAGAAGAAAAGTGGAATAATCTTGTGGAAAATAGCGTAAGTACCAAAGATGCATGGGATCATTCGAACATTGCATATGTAGCTGAGTTTAATGGTGGGGTCATCGGCTATATCCGGGGACTTACGGATCAATCTGTTACATTGTTTGTTTGCGAATTATTAATAAAAGCTGATTTCCGCGGGTTGGGCATAGGAGATGCTTTGCTTAAATACGTTCATGGGCTATATCCAAAGACCAGAATTGAAATGCTGGCAAGCACATCTTCCCATACCTATTATGAACAAAAAGGATACAGACCATTTTATGGATTCAGGAAGACCTTCGAAGAGCATTAATTGGAAATGATTCTTGGTATATCAAAGTCTTCAATATCAACAGGATTGAATAATTGGTAGAAATATAAGTTATCAAGGGAGGTTTTTGAATTGAAATTAACACATACCAGATTACTGGTGGATAATTATAGAAAATGCTTTCTTTTTTACAAAGACGTCCTTGGGTTTGAAGTATCGTGGGGAGATGAAAACTCCCTGTATGGTCAATTTAAAGTTGGACAAACACACTTAGGGATATTTGAGAGGAAACAGATGACGGATGCCCTCAACTCGGGAAACATTGTAGGAGCGGAGCAAGGTGAACGTTTTGCTTTAATTTTTGAGGTGGCGAGTGTCGAGGATACATATGAAAAACTGAAAGACAAGGTGGAATTCATCACCAGACCCATGGAGAAATTGGAGTGGGGGATGAAGGTCGCTCATTTTCGTGATCCAGAGGGGGTACTACTGGAAATCTATGAAAATATTTAAGGTGATCACTAACAAGGATCTTCTCTTCTATAAATAGGAGGTAAAACACATTATGACCAATCTGTCAGGCAAAATTGCCATCGTGACGGGAGCAAGCCGAGACAAGGGAATTGGGGCAGCCATTTGTCGTTCACTTGCACGTGCAGGTGCAGATGTCTTCTTTACTCATTTGAGTTCATTTGATGAAATAAGTGGAACGGGAGCAGATCATAGCTTTCCTCATCTTCTATGTGAGGAACTGCTCCATACGGGAGTGCGCGCTGCTCATATGGAGCTGGATCTGAGTGACGAAACAGCTCCCTCACGATTGATGGACCAAGTACAAGAAACTCTAGGAATACCTACAATATTAGTGAACAATGCAACATACGAAGCGCCGGCGAACTTTCGTACACTTGATAAAAGCATTCTTGATAAGCATTACCAAGTGAACAATAGTGGTACGCTTCTGTTGACAATGGAGTTTGCAAGGAGATATGAGAGAGCTTTCCCGGGGTGCAATTATGGTCGGATTATCAACATGGTTTCAAAAGGACCGGACCCTGATAATTTAGCATATATTGCGTCAAAGGGAATGTTGATTGCAATAACAGAACCGTTATCAGTCGGACTTGCACCTGTTGGGATCACCGTAAACTCGATCGATCCCGGCCCGACCGATTCAGGGTGGATCACTGATGAAATCAGAAATCATTTGCTCCCCATGTTTCCAAGCGGCCGTATCGGAGAACCCGATGACGCAGCAAGACTGATCAAATTCATAGCCAGTGAAGAATCCGGATGGATCACAGGACAAGTGATCAAATCCGAAGGCGGTTTTATAGGGAAATGATGGTTTTAAAGAGGGACGGACCTGATTTTTAGAAATATAGGTCCGTCCCTCTGTTTACAAAATTATCTAATAATGAGATAATAATGAAAATGTTGCGGGGAGGGATAGTAAGTTTATGGAACCAACTAATTGCTGATTAATTTATTTTTTAAATTAATATGATTTTGTAATGAGCTGAAAAAGCCTATGGAAGATAGGTTTATTTGTTATGCTCTTTATGGGATCAGGCAATTAGAAGGAAACTTACTTTCCTGATATCAAGATTATATTTTCACAAAGAGGCAAGCTACGTCAGCATTATGTATGACGTCATCGGCTTCTTTATGGATTAGATGTTGATTATGATACAAGACTGTAGGAAGGATTCCCTTCTTATGGTCTTTTTTATTGCAATTGAATAGAAGTAAATTCTTTTTTGACCTGACCATAACTAGCGTAACTTCATTTTTGAAGGAAAGAAGGAACGCATATGTTGGAGTTGAAAGTAAATGGAATCAAAAAATATATGGAAGCAACACTTGTCGTTGAAGATGTTTCACTTGAAGTGGATCAAGGAGACAAAGTGGGGATCGTCGGGGAAAATGGGTGCGGGAAAAGTACAGTCTTAAAGGTGATAGCAGGCATTGAGCCGATGAATTATTATCCTGGATACCCGCAGACTTCTAGCTATGGATATGACGAAGGTCTCATTCACATGTCAAAGGGGGCTACAAGTGCGTACTTGGAACAATCGCCTGGCTACCCTGAAGGTTTGACGGCGAGGGATGTCCTTAATTCAGCATTTGAAGAAGTAGATCGACTCGAATTAGAAATGCGTAAGTTGGAAAATGATATGAGGATGTTGGAAGGGAATGACCTTGATAGAGCTTTGAATCGATACAGTAATGTCATTCAATTATTTGAAGTAAAGGGTGGTTATGAGAGGGATGAGAAATTAAGCAAGGTCTGTACGGGACTACAGCTTACAGAAAGCTTGCTGGACCGTGACTTTGATTTATTAAGTGGTGGAGAAAAAACAACCGTCGGGTTAGGGAAGCTGTTGATCCACCAGCCGGACATCCTGCTCCTCGATGAACCGACGAATCACCTGGATATATCATCGATTGAATGGCTGGAAGGCTACCTGAAGAGCTATAAAGGTATGGTTCTCATTGTCTCCCATGATCGCTATTTCTTAGATAACGTAGTGACAAAAATTGTGGAAATTGAAGATAAGAAATCGATTTCCTATAAGGGGAATTACTCTTCTTTTGTTCTTCAAAAAGAGGAGAATATGAGACTACAATATGAACATTTTAAGGAGCAGCAGAAGAAGATCAAACGGATGGAAAATACGGTAATAAGTTTGAGGGATTGGGCAATGCGATCTGATAATACGAAGTTTTTTAAAAGGGCTGCAAGCGTTCAGAAAAAACTATCCAAGATCGAACAAATTGATAAACCCATTTTTGAAAGAAGGAATATGCAACTTGAGGTGAAAGCCTCTGGAAGATCGGGAAAAGACACGATTAAAGGAGTTGGATTGTCGAAACAGTTTGGAGATAAATTGATATTTGCCAATACTGACGTCATGGTCCGTCAGGGAGAACGGGTAGCCATGCTGGGCCCAAATGGATGTGGAAAGTCCACTTTCCTAAGGATGTTAATAGGCGAAGATCAACCGGATAAAGGCGCACTACAGTTTGGTGCAAATGTAAAAGCTCCTTATTTACCTCAAATCATTACATTTAAGAACGAAGAAGCCACCGTCCTAGACGCTTTCCGGGAAAACATCTTTATTCTGGAAGGAAAGGCGCGGGAATACCTTTCAAAGTTCATGTTTTACAAAGGCAGTGTATTCAAGAAAGTAAAACATCTTTCAGGGGGAGAGCGAATCCGATTAAAACTTGCATTGTTATTGTTTCAGGATATCAATCTGCTGATCCTGGATGAGCCGACGAATCACTTGGATATCGATACGATTGAAACTATCGAGGAAGCCCTGGACGAATTCAGTGGTACCATTTTCTTCATCTCACACGACCGCTATTTTATCAATAGAATGGCAGAAAGAATCATCGCCGTTGAGGATTATACATTAAAAAGCTACAGTGGCAACTATGATGATTATAAAAGAGAAATGGAAAAGTGAAGTAAAGAGGAAAGGCACCTTAAAAATCTGATTAGTTAAATCATTGAGGGACGGACCTTGAAAACAAGGTCCGTCCCTCATCACGTAAAAGTGATATAATGAATATCTGAAAAAAATATAGGTAAGGACGTAGATGAAATGAAGTACATATGGAAGCAATATATGAAAGTGCCATTTGTTTTGAAGATGTCCGTCGGGTTCCTTTTAGGGATCATCGTCGGCCTTGTCTTAAAATCAGATGCTGAGATCCTGAGACCATTTGGGACGGTACTTATTCACCTTCTTAGCTTGATTGCCATTCCAGTGATATTCCTCACCGTGGTTCAAGCGGTGAACAAGATGAGTATGACACAGCTTGGTCGGATGGGTTGGAAGCTGATTCTTTATTATGCTGCTACTACGGCAGCCGCTGTCTTCATCGGTCTTGGTTTGGCGTTCCTGTTCAACCCTGGAACAAATTTAGAACTGCCCAATACGCAGGTGGAAGAACCGAAAGCACCGCAGTTTGGGGATGTCTTACTGCAAATCATTCCTGATAATCTATTCCAGGCTTTTGCCGGTGGTGATACTCTGGCCATTATGTTCCTTTCGATCATCATGGGGATAGCCATTTCGTGGATGAAATATTCTGCAGACAGAAAGATGGAAGAATACGGGCAATTATTGGATAAATTTTTTACTGCCTTCAACGAAATGTTTTATATTCTCCTAAGAGGGGTGTTGGCTTATGCTCCCATCGGTGTGTTTGCCATCAGTGCGGCTACATTTGGTCAGCAGGGGTGGGAAACGATCCAATCTCTATTGAAGTTTGTCGGGGTCTTTTATCTTGGAATCCTTCTTTTGTGGGGTGTAGTATATGCTGGATTCTTGAAGCTGACGGGTACCTCTGTCATCAATTTCTTCAAACAGACGAAAGAAGCATATAGCACTGCTTTCTTTACATCCAGCAGCATCGCATCCTTGCCGGTAGCCATTCAGTCTGCTAAAAAAGCCGGTATTTCTGAAAAAACGGCGAATTTCGCCTTACCTTTAGGGGCTATCTTCAATTCAGACGGGGGAGCTTTACGAATGGGTGTATCGATTGTATTCGCTGCAAATGTGACGAATCTGCACCTTTCTGTTACAGACCTGTTGATGATCGTGCTGGTCGGGACTTTACTATCTATAGGAACATCTGGAGTTCCTGCTGCAGGACTGGTTACATTATCTGCGGTATTAACGATGTTCGGCTTACCACTCGAAATAGTCGCCCTCATTGCAGGAGTCGATGCCATCATCGGGATGGGTGGAACGGCATCTAACGTTACCGGCGACATCGTCGGTGCAGCTGTCGTAGATCGCTCAGAAGAGAAAAACGGCTAATTTGTTATGAAAGAGGGACGGACCTTGAAAACAAGGTCCGTCCCTCTATTTAATTCGGATGCTCAATCAAGGATATCAGTTTTTTTATGACAGGATCTGAAGTCGCAGTTTCAGGATGAACTGCATAGATGGGTCGGTGGACAACATGTGGTTCAATGGGGACGAGTTTTCCTTGGAGCACTTCGTCTTTGACCATGGAGCTTGAAAGAAATGCGATTCCGAGTCCTCTTACAGCAAGTTGTTTGATTAAGAAATGACTGCTTGCTTCAAGGACTTCAACCGGTACGATGCGCTCCGACTTTAAGAATTCATCCGCATATTCCCTCGTCCCAGACCCTTTTTCCCTGAGGATGAACGGGGAAGAGTGCAGGTTCATCCTGTTGCTCGCGAAGAAGCGGAGCTCATCCCGACTGATCACCTCTACATGAAAGGGTTCTAATCCTTTTGTTCCTTCTACGAGGGCAAGATCGAGATTGTTTGAATTCAAAGCTTCCACTATCGTCTCGTGATTATGTATCATCAATTGTAAACGGACTTGAGGGTATAAGACCTTGATCCTTTTAACAAAATCAGGAAGCAGAACATCACTGACGGTGTGAGTGGACCCAATCCGTAATTGAATTTCCTGCTTCTTTTGATTCACTTGTTCCATTTTCCTCCACAATTCCATCATCTTTTTTCCCTGCTCAAATATCCGTTCTCCTGCAGGCGTCAACTCAAACAGTTGATTGGTGGAGGAACGGTGAATGAGTGCTACTCCAAGGGCTTGCTCCAACTTTTTAATATGGACGCTGACGGTAGGTTGAGATAAATTCAGGTATTCACTTGTCTTGGTGAAATGCTGAAGTTGGGCGAGAGTAACAAACGTGCGAATCCAGTCCAGTTGCATCATATACCTCCATTAATAAACGTAATCGACTATATTATCATTATTCATTTCTATTATAACTTATATAGAGGTATAATGTTCTATGAAGGAAGTGACGTACGACATGGAATGGATTTTATTTATGATAGGTGGCGCCGTCATCGGTGTCATCTCAGGTTTTTTTGGGATAGGGGGTGGGATTGTTCTGACTCCTACCTTACTGGTTCTTGGATATGAGCCTAGTCAGGCCATCATCTTATCCTTGATGCTTACTCTGGGATCTACGGTGACGGGTACCCTGTCACATTTGCGTTTAAAGAATGTGTCCACGAAGTTAGCGGTTTTCCTTGGGGTGTTCGGAGTAATAGGCTCTGTAGTAACCGTACCATTTGTAAAATGGCTTGACGCCATCAACGGGGCATCGACGTTTATCTCAATTGT
Source organism: Rossellomorea sp. QJM3NY_18 (assembly GCF_056173145.1). Lineage (NCBI taxonomy): Bacteria > Bacillati > Bacillota > Bacilli > Caryophanales > Bacillaceae > Rossellomorea > Rossellomorea sp. QJM3NY_18. Next base: position 2,111,513 of record NZ_CM149659.1, read on the forward strand.
GTATATTGCTATATTAAGTTGGTTTTCTTACCAGTTTTTAAGCAAACGACAACAGGACTCGAAGCCCAAAGGGATCTTTGCAGCTCCCGTAATAGGCTTATTCACGGGAATGATTTCATCCCTTATGGGTGTCAGCGGGGGATTTGTCATGACTCCCTTACTTACAAAATGGCTGAAACTTGATCTGAACAAAGCGATTGGAACAAGTATTACTGCTGCTTCCATCATTGTATTGTCAGGTATTACCTCATATATGTACACAGGGGAGTCACTTGACTATCGACACGGAATCTTGCTGATCGTCGGTGCGTTGATCGGGACACCAATCGGTTCCATCCAGCTCAAACGATTCTCCGGCGTCATTGTAAAACGGATGCTTGCTGTCCTGTATATGGTCGTTGCAGTAAGTGTCATATTCAAAATGCTTTCTATAGCAACAGTCTCACTCGGTTTGATACTCGGAGCGGTAGTTATATTCTTCGGAGTGCTGATTTATTCACAACAGCAATCAAAGAGAGCAGCAAACTATTGATGAGACCATTTTTTGGAGAGAGGGGATTCCCCTCTCTTTTTTTAATTTTAAAAGTTGGAAGGATAAAGTTGTTAAAGTAGAGAACCTATTTTTATAGCAAGATCCGAAGTAAGTATTGATAAGTATCCTTCTGATCTTGTTTCATCATTTATTGACAATCTGTCTAATGATTAGCGAGACAATAGACCTTACAATGGTAATAAGTCTAAAATTCATTAACAAAGGATGATTCTATTGACTATCAATCGAAAAAGATTAAGTCTTCATCTGCAAGAGTTAGCTGAAATCGGAAAAATTGGGGAAACTGGCGTTTGCCGCCTGGCTCACTCGAAAGAAGATCGAGAAGGAGTGGATAAGGTAAAAGGATGGATGGAAGATGCTGGATTAACGGCAAGGATTGATGGATTTGGTAATCTGATCGGCAGGATGGAAGGAAAAGATAAAAACAAACCCGTCCTTATACTTGGATCTCACATTGATTCACAGCCTTACGGGGGCAGATTCGATGGAACAGCGGGGGCCCTTGGAGCAATCGAAGTTGTTCATACAATGATGGACAATGGGATCATACCTGAACGGACCATTGAAGTAATATGTTTCTCTGATGAAGAAGGAAGCCGTTTCAATAAAGGCATTTTTGGTGTCAGGGCTTTGGCTGGAATGTTGGAGGAAGGGGAACTCGATCGAAAAGACAAATCAGGGGTGACGAGAAGGGAGGCACTGAAGGAATTTGGTGTCGATACAGACCTGACATTAAGCCCTGTATATAGGAAGGGTGATATCGCCGCTTTCCTGGAGCTTCATATAGAACAGGGACCGGTGCTTGAAGGAAAAGATAAGCCAGTTGGGATTGTGTCAGGAATTTCAGGGCCGATTTGGTTGACGATTACACTTGAAGGATTTGCCGGTCATGCCGGATCCGTTCCAATGAAAATGAGACAGGATGCTCTGGTTGGTGCATCAGAAATCATTCGCAAATTCGATGAATTGGTTAAAGAAGAAGGAACCGATACCACAGTTGGTACAGTAGGAAGTATGCAGGTGTTTCCGAATTCCAGAAACATTATTGCTGAGAAGGTAGAGTTTACAATCGATCTTCGTGATATCGATCTTGAAGCACGGACCAAACTCGAACAAAAACTTTATCAAATGATTGAAGAAACCGCTTCCGCTTATCACCTTAAATATGACATCCAAGAAGATACACGAAGTGAACCAAGGTACTGTGCAGATTGGATTAAGAAAGTCATGAAGGAAGAAGACGAAAAGCTCGGCTTCGACTCTCCTACCTTGATGAGCGGACCGTTCCATGATGCCCTGATCATGTCCTATATTAGTGACTATGGAATGATCTTCGTCCGCTGTGAAAAAGGAATCAGTCACAATCCATTAGAGTTTGCAGAGATGGATGATATCGAAAAAGGTGTGCAGCTTCTATACGCCACCGCATTGCGAATTTGTCAGGAACAAAGAGTCGATCACCTTGTTCCGGATAAAGTCGGGTATTCTTCAAATGATAAAAACTAAAGAGTCGACTCTTGATTAGTACAAAGGAATGCTGTCCCGCTACGCCAGGCTATCTCTTATCACACTAAAGAGATAGCTTTATTTATCGTATAGTCAAACCTGTCAAGAGATCAATAAGGAACGATATCAGGTAGAATGCAATCGTTTGCACTTTAAAATAATATTAGATAAAATTTTATCAAAGCTACTTACATTGATGGAGGTCTACATGAAAACTGAAAAACAGAAAATGCTTAATGGTGAGCTTTATGAACCCTGGGATCCACAATTAACCGAAGAGAGAAAAAGAGCCCGTTATTTAACGCGAATGTTAAATCTAACAACGGAGGAAGAAGGGGGAAAAAGAGTTTCAACAATTAAACAGCTATTCGGTTCAACGGGAGAAACGGTTTATTTAGAACCAAACTTCAGATGCGATTATGGATATAACATTCGCGTAGGAAACAACTTCTTTGCTAATTTCGACTGTGTGATATTGGATGTGTGCAACGTCAGTATCGGAGAAAATTGTATGCTTGCACCCGGGGTACATATTTACACGGCGAGTCATCCTATCAATCCCATCGAGCGTAACAAGGGACCTGAATTTGGAAAGCCTGTCACCATCGGGGATAATTGCTGGATAGGCGGCGGGGCAATCATTAACCCAGGGGTGAATATTGGGGATAATGTAGTCATTGCGTCTGGCGCGGTTGTGACAAAAGACGTTCCCTCAAACGTAGTGATTGGTGGTAATCCTGCCCGGATCATCAAGGAAATTGAGTTGGAAGGGAATACTTAATGGTATGATTAAGATAGAAAAAGGAGCTGGAAAAAACATACTCCCAGCTCCTTTATTTAAAATTTTTCAGGAAACTGCTTCACAATGCCATTAGATAAGGCATCAGACAAGTGACGAATATGTGCCCTCCCCTCATCAAAGCTTTTGATATTAGCTTTCCAATCTTTATTAATCCGTGCCACTGCTTCGTCGGTAACGAATTGTAGATGCATGTATAGCAAATCTTTCAATTCTTTCTCAGACCAATGGGAATTGGCGCTTGCTAAGAGTCGGGCAATGTCATCGGCATTTCGATACCACTCTTTATTAAGTTGTTCTACTTGAGCTGACTTGCCACCTTTTGCAGCATCGACGATCTTTCCTGCAAGTACAATATGTTCTGTTAATAAATCGGCTAATTTGTTACCTGCTTTTTCCCCATAATAGGGTTTGATTGCATTCCCGATATCCTTCTGATTCTGAAGCAACCTAGCCAGTACTACATCTGTGTCTTCCAACCCATCCACTGCACTAATGATATAGTTTCTTGTGTAGAAGACGTGATCGGTCCATAGTGTCCTCATTTCTTCCCGGACTTTCATGCTAGCTTCACTTAAACAAGAATCCTGCTTAGCTGCTGCCATTCCCGGTAATGAAAAGAGGGACGCCATTACGATTAACAAAAGAACCCCATATTTCTTCAACTGAATTCCTCCCAGCATATTTGTTCTATGTTTATCATTTGCTTCTTTACGTCAAGCATTCATTAAATTGTGATTAGAAGATATGTTAACTTGAAAAAAGTTGTCCATTTTTAATTAAATTGAGTTGCTTGTCCTCACCAACCCGACACTCTCGACATAAAGTGTTCTATGGAGGTGATGCATTGGCAAGAAAAATATTTCAATACCTTTTTCTCAGTCCACCCGTAAATCATGCCAAATTTGAAATGGGATCTCCTTCCCTCTCGAATCCGTACGTTGCACAGTTTGGGGTGACTCTTAGGCCCCATATAAAGGTAAAGAAACAATGGTTATAAGATCAACAGTTCATACTGAAAAAATTGAAGCGACCACAGTATGGAACTCCGCCGGTCAATCGATACAATGATTATGAATAAAGTGAATAAGAACGTGTTTTTTGCAATACAATAGAGAGAAAGAAAAAATTAAACCCTATAAGAAAGTCCCCTCCATGAATATAAAATTGTACGTGAAAAAAGTGTTTCCTGCTCATAAGCGGGGAACCTTTTTTATATTGAAAAGAGGTTGCGATAGGATAATGTCCAAGCATGCTTGTCCACTAGTGAATATAGTACTATATGTCAAACTCTTAGGAGGAAATTAATTGAAAACCATCATGATTGATCCAGGACATGGAGGATCTGATCCTGGTGCCACGTATAATGGAAATGAAGAAAAGAACTTCAATCTTTTGACGGCACTTGTAGTAAGGGATTATTTGGTGTCGAATTACAATGTGAAGGTATTAATGACGAGGACTGGGGACCAAACCTTGTCTTTAATAGATAGATCCAACCTTGCCAATCGTTCGAATCTGGATTTTTATTTATCCATTCACCACAATGCAGGTGGTGGGACCGGGTTTGAAAGCTATATATACAATGGAAGTGTACCTACACGGACTTTATCATATCAAAAGACTATCCACGAAGAAGTAATAGAAGCCGTTCAGCCATTTAAAGTAACAGACAGAGGGAAGAAGAGAGCAAATTTTCATGTACTCCGTGAAACGAAAATGCCATCAGTGTTAGTGGAAATTTTGTTTGTTGACACCTCAAAGGACGTTGCGCTCCTGATTGATACAAAATTCAGAAAAGCAGTAGGGATTTCCCTTGCAAAAGGAGTTGCAAAAGCACTTTCACTTCCAGCAAAAGAGTCCGGTAATCAGCCACTTTTCAAAGTGATAGCCGGGTCATTTACAGAACGGAAGAATGCTGAAGACCGGTTGAAAGAGTTGAAAGCTGCATCATTTGAGTCGTTCATTGATACTGTAGTCGTTTCAGGGAAAACGTATTTCAGGGTTCAAACAGGGGCTTTTTCAGTGAGGGAAAATGCTGAGGATCAGATAATAGCATTAAGCCGGGTTGGGATTGATGCCTTCCTTCTAAAAGAAGGGGCTGCGCCAGCTCCTGTGCCGACGGACCCTCCGCCAACCGATCCACCGGAACCTACCCAGCCCCCACAGCTGCCGGGTATCGAGTATACCATTATAGGAACATCTATTATCCAACCCCAGCAATTAGATGAGTTTGTTAAAACCGTGAACCCTTCCGCTCCCATGGTGGGGGAATTTTACATTTTTTACGGAAGCCTTTGTGGTATCCGTGGAGATATTGCATATGCACAAGCCATTCACGAAACCAATTATTTCAGATTCACAGGACAAGTGAAACCTTCTCAAAATAACTATGCAGGGATAGGTACAATCGGACCCGGAAATGATGGGGCTTCATTCGCTACGCCTGAACAGGGGGTACTTGCACACATTCAGCACCTTTACGCGTACGCATCAATCGAACCCCTTCCAGATGGTGCACCACTGGTCGACCCGCGATTTTCACTGGTCACCAGAGGTTCTGCCAAGAACTGGACCGATCTAAATGGAAAGTGGGCTGTTCCAGGAACTGCCTATGGTCAAAGTATTCTTTCTATATATAAAAGAAATATTGAAGATGCTCTTAAAGCAATTGAAAGTCAGAAAATATTGCTGAATAATGCGCTGGATAAATTGAATTAAGCTGAAAAGAGAGTGCTGTATAGTCGGCACTCTTAACTTTATTTAAAACCGATTTCACTTTTATTCCTAAATAAATGCATTAATCAGTCCATACATATGGATGGACCGGAACGTAAATACTAAACGTATGTTCGGGAGGTGAGTCCAATTGGAAAAAAAGAATTTTGAACAAATTTATGAAGAATACAAGCAAGAAGGTAATGTCCAGGCTAAAATGGAAATAGCTGATGAACTTACTACAGGTGCAGAACAAATTGTCGCTGTCCGAAGAAACAGTGACGATGACCTTATCGCATTCAAGACCGAAAGTGGCAGGGAGTTGGATTATATAACCGCTCTCAAGGAGGCAAAAGCAGGAAAGATCGCCCATGTCGATGTGATTCATCGTTATGGCAGGGATGTCCTGCGAAGTGAGCCGGATGGACTGAAAGAAAATAATCTTAGTGAACTTCCTTCCTTCTAAAGAGGAAAAAACAAACGAGCATACCCAATAATGGGTTATGCTCGTTTTTGTGAGGGACGGACCTATCAGTCTTCCTCCTTCAATAAATGGTGCAACATTCGTTCTCGATCTTCAAAAAATTGAGATCCTTTAAGTAGCGTATACTTGGAATGTAAAAAGGATAGGAGTGAAATGAGGGGATGTCTTCTCTCTTGAGTGACACTGTCCGTATATAAGGCTGATGATAAAATGACATAGTTTCGCCCCTTTTTATCTATAGATTAACATAATGCATCATCATACAAACAAAAAACTGCCATTACCGGAGTAATGGCAGTTCGTTTAACGTTATCTCGAAGGTTCAAGTAGCACTACACTTTCTATAGTCGACGCCAAAAGGCTGATATCAGTAAATTCTTCCACTTTCATTGAATCCACATAGGTGATGCGGAAACATTCCCTGTCCAAATGGTAAGTAACGGTCATAACTGGTGAGTGCTCATGGTCAGAAATCGTATGAACAATCTCACTTTCCTTGAATTCCTTAAGAGTCTTGAGCATGGTTACGATATTTTCTAGTGACATTTAACATGTCTCCCTTCTACTGCTAGAGGGATTGACTAAATACAGTCTCGTAGACCCAATGAACCTTAAGTATAACATAGAACGGTTGAAATAGAAACATGCGTTCTGAAAACAACTGCAAATGATCAGTATGTCACAGGAAACAAATGTATACCTCCTTAAATGGATTCATATGATGAAAGAGCAAGGGAGGTAGGTGTAGAATGGACGATCGAATAATGAGAGATGCCCCTTCTGAATTGAAATATCCGGATGATATGCTTTCAATCATCCGAAAAGGACTAAAGCCATCTAAATCCAAAAGGATCATCATCATTGGTGCCGGGATGAGTGGACTGGTTGCAGCCTCAACATTAAAAGAGGCTGGACATGACGTCATGATTCTTGAAGGAAACAAGAGGATCGGGGGGAGGGTTTATACTGTTAGGAAGCCGTTTACCTCAGGTAATTATTTGGATGCCGGTGCTATGAGGATTCCAGATAACCATCAGTTGGTATTTGAGTATATACGAAAATTCAAACTGCCATTTCAACCTTTTCAAAATACTTCTTCGAAAGACCTGTTTTTAGTAAATAACATTTTAGTGACGAGAAAACAGTACGAAGCGGATCCGGATATTCTGCAATATCCTCTTCCTGAAAATGAAAGGGGGAAAACCGCTTCTGAACTTTTTCTAGAAGCGACCCAGCCCTTTGTGGATCTATATAATAATAGTGAGCACGAAGAACAATTGAGATTGATAAAGCAATACTCGAATTATTCCGTGGGACAATTTTTGTCTAACAACCCGTTTGGAAAATCCTTATCGTTGAATGCCATCCGGAAAATAAATGTCATTCTCGGGATTGAAGGATTTCCTGAGTTTTCATTTGTCGATATATTGAAAGATATTATTTTTCCGATCTTTAGAAAAGAGACGAAGTTTTATGAAATATCAGGTGGAAATGATCGATTGCCCTATTCATTTATGGGTGACCTACAGTCCCAACTTTTTTTGAACCAAAAAGTGACCCGTATCATACAATCTAAGTCGGGTGTCATCGTTCATACGGTTAACCCATTGGATGGAACGGGGAGGGAGTATCAAGCTGACTTCGTGATCGTCACTATTCCTTTTACCGTATTTCAATTTATTGATGTCGTCCCATATAATTCGATTTCTTTTAAAAAGTGGCAGGCGATCCGTGAAGTGACCAATGTGCCTTCTGTAAAAATCGGAATCGAGTTCAGAAGCCGCTTCTGGGAAGAAATGAATTACGGAAACATTGTATCTGATCTTCCCACCCGATTTACTTATATGCCAAGTCATGATATTGGAAGCAACAAGCCTGGTGTGATGCTGGCAAGCTACAGCTGGGGTCAAAACGCTCTCTTATGGAATAGCAAATCGAAGGAAGCAATCATTTCAGAAGTGTTGAAGGAACTATCCAGGGTTTATGGAAATCGGGTTTATACAGAACTGCTGAATTATTTTGTATATAATTGGAGCAAAAATCCTTTCTCGGCAGGATGTTTCACTCTATACACACCGGGACAGGCAGCTGATATCGGGGATTATATCCGGACACCCGAAGGAAGGATCCATTTTGCAGGGGAACATACTTCTTCTTTTCACGGGTGGATAGAGGGAGCGGTAGAATCCGGTATCAGGGCTGCACATGAAGTGAATGGGCGATAAACCAAAAACGCATCTCAACATGCGTTTTTTTACGTTCATGTCGTTTTAGAAAAAAGATCTACTACTTGTTACCTGTTTCCCATAAGAAATCAGACCGAATCCTGAAAAAATCTTCTACTCCTTCGACACTCTGCATAAAGTTAACTATTAAATACTTTATATAGGGGTACTGATGATGTCGTATAAGTCTCGAAATAATAATAGCTTAGTCCCACTAGTATTCGTTTCTATGAAAGCCGTCATCCGGGTAGTATTGATAGGGATCATCCTTATGTATGCAATGGTGTGGCTGATTTCATCGACGGCCATTAAATTGAGGGTGGACAGCCTCTTTTATACTTCCGTATCAGAGCTTGTACCGAAAGAGACATTCCTTATGCTTCTGTCACAGGAAATGACGGGTTTGCGCATCGAGAATAAAGAGGCAATGAATACTGACTTTGATTGGTTGGAAAGCGTAACAAATGTTTCTCTCCTTGACCCAAGGAGTCTATTTGGACGGGAAATCCCTGGAATCGAAAATTATCATACGCATATAGCCGTTGCCGGAAAAGGGACGGACATTACCAATTTACCTAACGAGTCCCCAGCGCCAACGGAGGATCAGTTGAAGGATCAGGAAATCGATCAGAACCAAGTCGATCAAGCCAATCACAACTCAGGTGACGGTGTGCAGGAAATCGAAGAAAAGTCCGTTTTCATTTACCACTCCCACAGTTGGGAAGCCTTTAGCCCACTGATTAAAAACAATGACTCCAAAGACCCGGCAAGTACCAATGAAAAGGTCAATGTCATTGCAGTGGGATCAAAATTGAAACAGGAACTCGAATCACGAGGGATCGGGGCAGTTCAGGATAAGACAGATGTAAACCAAGCGCTAAAAAATAAATCATGGACCTACTTTGAATCCTACAAGTTAACCAGGGGACTGGTTCAGGAAGCAATCGCGCAAGATGACAATCTTACCTATTTAATTGATATTCACCGGGATTCCCAGCCCCGAAATATTACGTCCAAGACGATCAATGGTAAGAACTATGCCCGATTATTTTTCATTGTAGGGAAAGAAAATAAGAACTTTGAAAAGAATCTGAAAATCGCAAAAGAATTGAATGCTAAATTAGAGGAGAAGTACCCTGGTATTAGTAGGGGAGTGTTCGTTAAAACAAAAGCGGAAGGAAACGGGGTTTACAATCAGGATTTAACAGAACGGGCCATGCTCCTTGAATTTGGTGGTGTGGAAAATAACTTAGTAGAATTATATAATTCCACCGAAGCGTTTGCTGAGATTTTTGCAGCTTATTATAAGAAGGATGCGGTTGAGGTAAATGCTCAATAATATTGAAATGACGTGAGCCAAAGGCCCGCGTCATTTTTTGTTTTGCCATTCCCGAATTGATATACGTGGCTTCTAACTGGTTAGTTTCGAGCAATTCTTCCAGTGAATAGAGCCACTATCACTATGAGGATGGCATTCTCTCTGGATATACAGATATTCATTCTCCAGTTCTCTTAGTGATAGCTCAAATAATTGTTTATCGTCTTTTTTGAAAATGTTATGGACAATCAATTTGTTAATTAACTCATTTTTTCGTTTATTGATCGCTTCCTGGAGAATTTCTCCCATAATGATCACTCCTCTTATAATGTAAATGAATAGAGGAAGAGACTTTTTAACGTAAAAAAGCCAACTTCCTAGTAAGATAAGAAGAAGACTTTAGGTGTAAAACTTCAACTTATCTTTCAAGCTTCACGCTTGTGGAATTAGCACAGTGTTCTAGAAAACAGAATCTGTTGCTGAGGTATCATAGGGCCAGTCCCTCTACCTCTCTGGATAAGTGGCTATATGGTTATCAGAATTCAATTATATGTTATATCAAACTATTCCTAGTTGTCAACTATGAATTATGTATAGGCGTAAATAGTTTGAAGGAACAAGGATCAACATGATACCTTTCTCTTTTTACATGCTATTTTCCTATTTTAGACATAGTTTCTTTTTCTAATCTGTCTAAAACATGATAATCTGTATACATACACGTAATTAATGGAGTGGATAGCATGAAGAAAGTGGTTGTCGTTGGTGGAGGGATTACAGGCTTAACAGCTCTGTATTATCTGCAAAAAATGTCCAGGGAACATAACCTGGATATTGAGTTAGTTTTAATTGAACGAGATCAACAGCTCGGTGGTAAGATCAGGACGATAACGGAAGGTGACTTTATTATGGAAGCTGGCGCAGATTCCATTGTTGCCCGTAATGAGGGAGTTCTTCCGATTGTTAATGAACTACACCTTCAAGACGAACTCGTATATAACGAAACAGGAACATCCTACATTTATACAAATGGGGAATTGCATAGAATACCCGCCGACACGATTTTCGGCATTCCGATGAGCATAGAATCACTTAATGAAAGCACGCTTATTTCTGAAGCGGGAAAGAAAGCGGCGCTCCTGGACCTGGAAACGAAAAATACTTTATTCACCAAGGAAAGCTCCATCGGAGAATTTTTGGAAGCATTTCTCGGGAAGGAACTGGTGGAAAATCAGATTGCACCTGTATTATCAGGAGTTTATTCAGGCAACTTGTATAAACTGACCATGGCGTCGACCCTTCCATATCTTCTTGATTATAAAAATGAATATGGAAGCATCATCAAAGGGTTATCTGCAAACAAGATGAAATTCAAAGGATCTTCCAATAAAAAGTTTATTTCCTTTAGGCATGGGTTATCCACCATTATCGACCGTCTGGAAGAAGAATGCGGTGATGCGACGATACTAAAAGGAACAGAGACAAAAAATCTCCGTATGACTGCTGCCAAATATGAGCTCACGTTAAAAGGTCATGAAAACATTCAAGCAGATGCTGTCATTTTTGCAACACCACATGATGTGACTCAACAGATCCTAAATCACGAACATTTAAACAAGGATTTTAATGCCCTAAGAAACTCTTCCTTGATCTCCATCTATCTGGGATTTAATGTTCCTGATGAGGAGCTTCCTGCTGATGGTACAGGGTTTATTGTTTCGAATGGCAGTGAGGTGAAGTGCGATGCATGTACATGGACGAGCCGGAAATGGAAGCATACATCCCGAAAGCACAATCTCCTGGTAAGACTCTTTTATAAGAGCACGAGTGCTCATTACGAGCAGTTAAAGAATTTGAAAGAGGACGAGCTGACAAGAGTGGCACTGGATGATATAAGAAAGAGCGTCGGAATCAATGCGGATCCCATTTCAGTGGAAGTGACAAATTGGAAAAATCTAATGCCGAATTATCATCTTTCACACAATCAGGCCGTGCAGGCTTTGGAGCAGTTGCTCTCAACTGAAATGCCCCAAGTGAAACTGGCCGGAGCCTCATACTACGGCGTGGGGATAGGCGCATGTATTCAGAACGGGAAGAAAATAGCAGAGTCATTAATAGAAGACATCATGAAAGAAGCTTGACCTCATAGGAGTCAAGCTTCTTTTGGTAATGAAGAATAAAATACCCCATATGAAAGATAACTATTGAATACTCTTCCATTATTTGAAATAATTGGCTATATAGAGGCGAGTTCATTGTACGAATAAAAACTATTCAATGGAGGAAAACATGACAAACGTACCGAAAATAGTACACAGTGTACTAGATGAATATATTAGACTGTTCAATACATATCTGCCGGAAACCCTGGAAGGCTTGTATTTACATGGGTCCGTTGCCCTGGGAGCATTTGTGAATGATTCAAGTGACATTGATTTTATAACCGTTACCAACCGTCGACTAACCACAGAAGATTCCGACGCACTTAATCGTATCCATACCACACTCCAGCAAACGTTTCAAAAACCGGAAATGGACGGGGTATATATTTTAAAAGAAGATATCGGGAAGATGGATCCAAGCTGTAAAGATGATACCGAAATGTACGCATACTATAACAATGGTGAATTGAACTTTGGAGAATATTTCAACTTTAACCCTATCACATGGTATTTAGTGAAGCATAAGGAGATTAGAGTTGTAGGACCTGAAATTTCATCATCCTTTTCAGGACCATCGGCAGAGGAATTGTGCCAATATGTCCTTCAAAATATGAATACTTATTGGGCTGGAAGACTTCATTCCATCGAAGAATCGCTAGATGAGGTAAAACATTACCCTACCGCTATGATTGATGCTGAAATAGAGTGGTCGGTCCTTGGAGTTCTTCGTCAATATTACACATTGAAAGAAGCGTCTATCATTTCAAAGCAGGATGCCGGTCAGTATGGGTTGCAGGAACTTCCTGAAGAGTGGCATAGTCTGATTAGGGAAGCGATGAACATCCGTTCAGGGTTGAATGGGTTTGATACAAACTCCAATGAATATCGTGGTCAACAAACAATTAAGTTTTTAAAATATCTGATTCCCCTGTGCAATCATTTGTCTAATGAACCACATATTCAACGCTTGGACAAAGAGGTAAAAGGCAGGAAATGATCCTGCCTATACTTACTACACCTTTTTGATGATTTCCATGCCTAATTGATCCAGCGCGTAGTTGACTCCCTGTTGGAGGATTGAAAAGCAGGGAATATGGTTCATCCGATAGCCCCTCTGGGTGACCTTAATACTCAGTTCAGAAGAAATCCCCACAAGTAAACATTTAGTACCTAATAGGGAGGCAGCACTTACGAATTTCTGAATGAAAGATAACGTATAATCATCCACCCTGCTGAGACTGGTCAAATCGATAATCAGAAATTCAGCTTTGTAACGCGGCAGATTGAGAAGTGTTTTATTCAGCAATTCTTCAGCTCGAATTTCATTATAGCGACCAACGAGAGGGACCACGAGAATCGAGTCCAAAACAGGAATGATCGGAGAAGAAATTTCTTTAATGATTTCAGATAATACTTCTGTTCTCTGTTGTGTAATACGGTCCAATTCTTCTTGTGCTGCTAGGGTTTGCTCTTCCATTAGCGCATTGACATTCAAAGAGGGTGAAATGTCGGAAGCGAAAAACTCATAAACACTACAGTCGTCACCACTGATCTGGCTTTTTGCGACCCGGTACCATACTTTGGAACCGAATATTCCAGTCAGAACACCTGCCCAATGACCAGGCATGAAGGTGCCTTCTACTTCTTTTCCCTGAGCGACGTTCACTTTATATTCCCATCCATTGCCAAATTTGACGACGGCCGTTTTATTTTCAATGGAGTAGGATAGAATTTCTGTTATTCCCCACCCGGCAGTTACATATGTATTAGGCAGCTTATCCAGGATCATTTCCGGCTCTCCTATCGATTTCAAGTAGAAGTCACTGACGATTAATCCGGTACGGTAGCCCGCTGTTTCAAGAACCAGTCGCGCCTCTTTTTCACCAGCAATCTCCTCGATAGAATCAATCAACGTTTTAAAAGCAGTATTCACCCAGAATAGAACGACTTCATCATTTTCAAACGTTATAGAGCCCTTTTCCAGGTCCCAATCAAATAAAGAGCCATTCACATCAATATCATACTTCCTCATCATCTTTACCCCCATCAATGCCAGAATAGATTTCTCTACTTTTTTATAAATTATATGAATAAATCAAATACTACTCTTTTACCCAAATCTGATAACAGATAAACCATTGTCTAGTGAAGAAACATGAGTTGGGTATACTAAGTTCCAAACCTTCAGTTTGGAACAAAGGCAGGTACACATATGCACAATATCTTGAAAAAACCAAAAGAGTCCGGGTTGTTCCATTGATCATGTTGATACTATAGAAATCAGGTTATTCATTTGGCTGCCCTGCTTTTTCACGATGGAAAAGGATTCCTCTCTTTACATTTAGGGTAAAGCCTAATGAAATACATAATGTAAAAGGGAGGAAATAACGTGAAGCAAGCCATGTTAATCGTCAATCCATCTTCTGGGAAGGAATTGGGTGAACAATATAGTGACCATGCACTTAAAACAATGAAGGATATGGGGTATGAGACCGTTTTGCGATTGACTAAAGGAGAGGGGGACGCAATGGAATTTGCGAGGGAAGCTTGTGAGAAAAGATACGATTTCCTTGCCGCAATGGGCGGGGATGGCACAATCAATGAAGCCATTAATGGAATGTCTGAACAGGAGTACCGTCCTTTATTCGGCCTCATCCCCCTCGGTACGGTCAACGATTTTGCACGTGCTCTCAATATTCCAATGAAACCTGAAGAAGCAATCGATATCTTTAAACAAAATCATGTTCAGAAAACCGACGTCGGAAAGATCAATGATCGATACTTCATCAATATTGTGGCAGTCGGAGCATTAGCAGAGGCTTCATTTTCCACACCGGTTGAACAGAAATCAAAGCTTGGCCCACTTGCCTATATAATAGAAGGAATGAAGAAAATGAAAGAGAAGCAGCCGTTTGAGCTTAAGGTCCAATCCGAACATGATTGGGAAGGGGAAGCCCTTCTTATGCTTGTTGCCCTTACCAATTCTGTAGGGGGGATGGAAACCATCGCACCGGAAGCCAAGGTGAATGATGGACAGCTTCATGTCTTTATCATTAAAGATATGGCTCTTCCCAAGTTCCTTTTATTACTTCCTAAAATCCTGCTAGGTGAATTAGCAGAAAGTGAACATGTACACTATATGAAAGTTAGCAAACTCCTGGTGAACTCCACCTATGAAATGATAGCCAATATTGATGGGGACGAGGGAGACAAACTCCCAATCACAATAGAAAATTTGAAACAGCATCTGGACATTCTCGTTCCGGTTAAGAAATAAGAATTCGCCTAACGAAATGAGAGGGGAGAGGCACTCCTTTTTTAAAGGGAAGTGCTTCGTTGTATAGTAATTCTAACCTTTTTGTGTTACCATTACTTCTTACAGCAAACAAAGGACGTGACCATTCATGATAAACATTCAAATCCCACAAGCGGATATTTCCATAACGGAACGAAGACAACCGAAAGATTCTGAGGAACCAACGATCAAAAGCATCCAAGGCTTTATTGATCTTCACGAGATTCCAAGAGATAAGGGCGGCATCATCTTATTTTATAATATCAATGATGACCTTCTATTCGTTGGGAAAGCCAGAAAGCTGCGACAAAGAGTAAAGAAGCATCTTGAAGATACCGTATCACCACTGCGTAATCACAGAGATGAAGTCTACCGAATCGACGTAGCTATCGTAGAGGACGCTATGGATCGTGACATTTATGAGACATACATCATCAATAAACTTCAAGCGAAATATAATGTAGACAAAGTGTTCTATAAGTAAGAATACTAAAAGGTACCAGGGGCCGATTGAGGTCCCTGGTACCTTTTTGATTTATAGAGATGTATTTAAGCTTCTAACGGGCATACGCTGGATTCCATTTCACCAACAATTCTTCCCGAACTCCAAAATAGGTTGTATCCGTCCTATCAGTTACTCCGTAAGAAACCTCAGTGCCGTCATCACTCCAATGAATGTTGATCGATACGATGACAGAAGGTCTCTTCACTCCGGCTATCTCAATATCAACTTGTTGCTTCAATTCAAATAACGTTTGAAAGCTGATTTCCCGTCTTTGAATCGATGGTGGGGAGGGGGAATCTTCAATGTTTACATATTTCTTTTTATTATCCAGAATATCATACGTAATAAAAGATTTCCCGGGTTTAATCCAGTACACAATTTGTACTATGCGCCCTGCCTTTAAAGAAGTTCCAGAATATGTTTCATGAAAAAGATCCTCATACTCAATGACTTCATTCAATTTGATGGGATTGATGGTTCCGATCATAAGAACCCCTCCTGGAATAAATGTTGAAAGCTTTATAGTTATAGATATTGGAGGGGTGTCATTCATAGAACCATGAGAACAAAACAGTTCAAAAATAAAAGACCCGTCTTAAAAGAAGGGTCTTTACAGTTTCCTATCTCCTATATGTCATGGATAATCGAAGATCTTCATCTGTCAACACAAATTGATGAACCATTTCCAATGTTTCAGTCAACGTACTTGATAGGTTGCGTCGGGGATAGGCGCAAACGGAAAGAATACCTTCCTGAAAAACATAATCATCAGCAATTGATTCAAACTCTTTAATTAAGTTTGCGTTTGGTTCTTCCGAAATCCATTCGACATGCCCCCAGGTTCTTATGGAAGAATTTAAATTCTTAATGACGGAGAGGTCCTTCTGGAAAGCTTTGAGAATATGCTGAGTGTTAAAGTCCCCATTAAAAAAATAGTAGTCAAAGTTATCAACTAACGAAATGGATGAGAGCTGTTCCTCTGTAAACAATCTGTTCATTCTATTCTTGACCTTGGTGATATTTCTCATGCTTTCAATAATCAACATGTGTTGATTATTTTTCAAACCAGTCCGAATAAATAACATCAAATTCCGAATGTAGGCTTCCTCCTGCTGAAATGGATAAAAAACATGACCTTTCTGTATCGTTCCAAGCTTCAAATCATTTAACACTTCCATATATCCTCACCTCTCGTCCCAAAAATTCTTGCCTTTACACTAGGCTTCTTTAAGCATAACATAAACGTATAAGAAGCTATACAGATTTATGATTGAATATTCTAATAATTGTGTTTTAGAAGTAATGATCACATGGCACAATTCGTTGTCTTTTCACTTTATCCATAGAATGAGAAAGAGAGGAAGAGAGATGACTCTTCACATCAAAAAATTAACCCACCCAAACACTGATATCCTTAAAGCATTAAACAAATGGGATAACCATCCCGATTTAATTCCATTTATTCGCCCGAATCCAAACAGGGAAGAGCTTGAACAGTGCAGGAACATGGACATGGATGTATTGAAAGAGCGATTGGAATTTCATCATATGTTTCTTATTTACCTTGAAAATAAACTTGTGGGGGAAATGAATTATATGATCGATCCCGCTCATCTTTATAAAAAAGTGAAAGGAACTGCCTGGTTAGGTATTACGATTGGAGATCCCGGGGCACGCGGAAAGGGAATAGGATATAAAGCAATTCGTTATTTAGAAAAGGAAATAAAAAATCAGGGACTAACTAGAATAGAACTTGGTGTTTTTGAATTTAACACCCAGGCATATAAGCTATACAGGCAGATGGGTTATCAGGTAATAGCCAGAATCCCTGACTTTACCTATTGGAATGAACAAATGTGGTCAGATATCCGTATGGAGAAGATCCTGGTTTGATTCTTTCAAAATTAGAGAACTAGGATACATATTACATTCGTAGTTTATTACATTTTTGTAACAATTGTGACAATGATAGTAATCCGACTGCTTTCAACCTCACTCTCCAGTATGATCAGATTCCGCCCAGTTAGATGAAAACGCATTCGAATATCCTAGCTTTTACGTACATAAAAGACCCCGTAAGATCGATTTTTGGATGCGTATAAGCAGAGCGAATCATAAATTTCACTCGTGATTCATCCATAAAATAATATATTTGTAAAATCGTGGTAACCTTTCTATCCTTGTAATAAAGTAAAATGAAATCAGTTGATAGATAAAGGAGGGAACCATATGCAAGAAAGTATTCATAATTACGATGATTTATTAACCATGCTTGATTCATTTTTACGGGAACCTGAACCATTCTGGGATGAGTTTTTTTCTGACCGGGAGAAACCTGTACCTATCTTTGTGAATGCACCCGACGAGAACTTAGTTTCTTATATAGAACGTGGAATAATCACACGGGGCAAGGTACTCGAACTTGGCTGCGGACCGGGTAGGAATGCCATTCACCTTGCAGAAAAGGGATGCGAGGTTGATGCAGTCGATGTATCTAAAACGTCCCTTGATTGGGCTAAGGAACGAGCCAAGGAAAGAAATTTGACCATCAACTTTCTACATCAGAATATCTTTGATTGTGACTTCCCAATTGGAAAGTACGATTTCATATACGATTCAGGATGTTTTCACCATATTGCTCCTCATAGAAGGATAAGTTACTTAACTCTCATTGAAAGAGCATTAGGGGAGGGAGGATACTTTGGTATAACATGTTTTTATCAGGGTGGTAAATTAGGCGGCTCTGATCTATCTGATTGGGAAGTATATAAAAAAGGCTCACTGATGGGAGGGTTAGGATATACAGAAGAACGGTTAAAGAGTGTCTTCCAATCATTAAAGCCCATTGAAATCAGGAAAATGATCGATAAAAATGGTTCAGATAACATGTTTGGCGCATCTGACTTACTGACAGGTCTTTTTCAAAAAAGGTAATTAATAAAAAGGATGGCATCGTCACTAATTTGTGATGATCCCATCCTTTTTTCACACTCTGAATCGAGACAGGAAACGTAAAAATTCGTTTTGTGTTTTATGTTGATATTTTGTAAGTGCGAAGGTTTTAGCTTCCGGCATGGGAAAAGCACTTGAATGGACCTCTAGAAGCCTCCCTTCCAACAGCTCTCTCCTAACTGATGAGGAAGGAAGATAAGATACGCCGAGCCCTTCTGCGATGAACCGTTTCGTAATATGTGTCTGCGAAACTTTCATCATCCTTGTTGTCGGATAAAATTGTTTGATGGTATAACAGAGTTCATCCCAATAAGAAGGGTGATTGTGGGTCAATAAGTAATTCGAAGCCAGTAACTCCTCTTCTTCCAGGGGCGGTGCTGATTCAAAATCCCTTCCATCATGAGGAGCCACCAAAATGACATTATCTGAAAACAAGAGAGTCTGTTCAAGTTCAGGACTGAAACAGGGGAGACAGGAAAGTCCGATATCCACCCTTTCTTCCAAAACTGCGTTTTCTATTTCCGCAGATTCAATGATTTCAACCGAAATCTCCACCTGGGGATGATTCCCCAAATATTGCTTTAACACAAAAGGCAACACATTATCAGCAATCAAAGGGGAGATAGCCATTTTAAGTGTGGTCGTATAACCCTGACTAAAAGATTGAATGTCTGTTATTCCTTCCTCATAAACCTCGATCAATCGCTTCGCATTTTGTAAATAGGATCTCCCCGCTTCTGTCAGTTTGATTTTCTTCCCCTCTCTCTCAAAAAGGACCACTCCGAGTTCTTTTTCAAGTTGTTTAATATGTACCGATACGGTCGGCTGTGAGATATACAATCGCTCGGCAGCTTTCCTGAAATGATTGAATTCAGCTGCGATAATAAACGTTTTAATAATATTCAAATCCACTAGATCTACCCCTTATTATAAAATATAATCAATTCAATTAAATATATTTAATTTTCTTAATTATAAATCCATTATACAATAATTGTAATAAAGCAAAAAGGGGATGTTCTGAATGTTTAGTGAAGGGTTAAAAGGAATAGTCGCAGCTCAAACGTCGATCAGTCACATTAATGGAAAGGAAGGTACCCTCATCTATAGGGGATATGAAATCGGAGAACTCAGTCATCTGTCATTTGAAGGTGCTGCGTTCTTGTTGTGGTATGGGTATCTCCCAAAAGACGAGGATGCAGTGGAAATCAAGAAGAAATTGAGCACTTACCGAGACTTGACACCTGCAATGAAGGACACCCTTCATACTCTCCCAAAAGAAATGGATATCATGAGTGTATTAAGGACGGTTATCTCCTCTATGGGAGGATCAGTTTACAAATGGAAGCCTACTATAGAGCAATCATTGAGATTGACAGCTGTCATACCTACCATCATTGCCTATCGATTCAATATGCTGATGGATCGACCTCTATTAGAGGCAGATACCAAGTTAAGCCATGTGGAGAATTATCTATATATGCTGACCGGAAAAAGTCCTTCAAAGGCAGTTGTGAATGCACTTGAAACATATATGGTTCTCACACTCGAACATGGAATGAATGCTTCTGCCTTCTCGGCAAGGGTCACGGCCTCAACGGAATCAGATCTTGTTTCAGCCATCACTTCAGCGATCGGGACAATGAAAGGTCCACTTCACGGTGGGGCACCATCTGGGGTCATTGATTTATTGAATGAAATAGGCGTGGCTGAAAAAGCCGAAAATATCATCAGAGGAAAATTGCTGAAAGGTGAAAAATTGATGGGATTTGGTCATCGGGTATATAAGACTCATGATCCAAGGGCACTTGCTTTAAGAAAAAAGCTGTTAGAAAATAAGGGGGATGATCACTCTTTGGATCTGGCACTATTTGTCGAGAAGAAGGCGATCGAACTGTTAGCTGAATTAAAGCCGGGAAGATCCCTATACACCAATGTAGAATTTTACGCTGCCGCCATCATGAAATCGATTAATCTGCCATCAGAGTTATTCACACCGACATTTACGGCCGCTCGCATCGTTGGTTGGACCGCACATGTATTGGAGCAGGCTGAAAACAATACCATATTCAGGCCGCAATCCGAATATATTGGAAAACGAAACGCCTAAATAACGAAGCATTCCCGTCTAGTTGATGAAGGTTTTGTGTAAACGCTTAGAGTCCTCTAAGCGTTTTTTTCTTTGGAATAGATTATGGTATTGAAGGACAATAAGAAAATTTGTCGAATGGTAAATAGTGCGAACTGGTATAAGGGATATCTTCAAGCATGCTCAATTCTTATATCAATCCTTATTAAAGTTATTCCCTACTTGTTTTCAATCAACCCAATCCCCACCCCGGTAGGGTAACTAATATACTCGAAGAAAGGAGCAAAAGGTTTGTTTGAAACTGTATTAGGTAAACCAAAAGACGGGATGACTGAATACAATACGAAATATAGAACCGCCGTTAAGGCAGTCATAATGCAAGATGGTAAAATCCTTCTTATGCATTCCAACAGGGGAGATTATAAATTTCCAGGAGGCGGAGTCGAAGAAGATGAAAGTCTGTCTGTTGCCCTGATAAGGGAAGTTGCCGAAGAGACCGGCTTCATACACTGTCAGGTAAAAGAGCCTGTAGGTATCGTGACACAAAGGCATATGGACATGAATGATGAAGATACACTATTTGAAATGACTTCACACTATTTTCATTGCGAACTATCAGACTTGGATAAAATACCTCAACGATTAGAAGAATATGAGGCGGAGCTCGAGATGACTCCCAGATGGGTAACATTGGATGAAGCCATTGACGGGAACGAAATGTTGATGGGCACGTATGAGGATAATCGATGGATTAAAAGGGAAAACTATGTTTTGGTAGAATTAAAGAAATTATACGAATAGGACGTAAACGCTTACCTGGTATAGGTTAGGCGTGTTCTTATTCATTCAGGCAAAACCGATTATTTATAAACTATGGAAAAGAGCTGTCCGTTTAATGACCCAGCTCTTTTCGATATGAGAAAATTTTACTCAGTTATTAAATTTCCTATATAGTTAGAGTTTCAATCCGTATTTCTTTAGTTCTTCTGTATCATTGGGCAATGTCACATATCCTTCAAACTTCATATCCAATTTTTCAAGAAGTTTAGAGGAAGAATCATTATCTTTTGTCGTTATCGCCACCAGTCGTTTAATCCCGAGTTCTTTAGCAAACTCCACCGTAGCGCAAGCGGCTTCATATGCATACCCTTGAAATTGATAGTCAGTTAGAAAGGCAAAACCAATATCCACGTCTTCCAGTCCGTCTCGCTTAATCAGTCCACACAAACCGATCGGTGCATGATCAAGCTTTCGTTCTACCAAGAATAATCCGAATCCTTCTTGCTCATACATGGCTCTCGGACCTTTCAAGATATAACGATTTGCATCTTCCAAAGTATGAACCCCTTTGTCTCCAATATATTGAAGCCATCCAGGCTCATTCAATAATGTCAAAATAAATCCTGTATCCGATTCCTCCACCCATCTAAGGGAGAGACGATTCGTTTCTGTTACTTTCATAGTGAACACCCCATTTCCAATCATTCCACCTTATTGTACTTGAAATAGTTAAGAGAGGAAATTCATTATTTTCTCTTAACTACGCTTAATGCTATAAACTTGACCACTAACACCATTGCGAGACACACACCTATTAAAAATCCAAGACTACTATTCAATTTTCTTCATGTTATAGTTTCTTTATACAAAATGAACATAATCTGAGGTGTAATCATGGGCCACAAATTTAAAATCGAAGACCCGAAAATCCCTGCTCGTTTAAGGTCTGCCAATTTTCAAGATATCTATTATGAAGAAGATCCATTCCTATCGAATTGTACGATAGAAAATACGGGGTTGGACCTGGAAGAGATCGATCAGCTCGTACTATCAAAAGTTATGTTTAAAAATGTCTCATTCACCGGTGCATCTTTCCCCCGTATCGACATGACAGATGTCGTGTTTGAAAACTGCGATCTGTCGAATGTAAACTTCAGTGAAGGAATCATCCATCGGGTCATCTTCAAAGAATGCAAATTATTGGGTGTGAATTTTACCGGTGCTCATTTAGGAAATGTCCGTTTTGAAGAGTGCCTGGCAAATATGTGTGACTTTGTTGAAGCAAGATTAAAACAGGTAACATATAACAAGACCTTTTTACAAAATGCCAATTACTCTGACTGTGAACTGCTTAAGGTCAACTTTAATCAGTGCAATCTTAATGATATTGACTTCACTCAGACTAACCTAAAGGGTATTGATATTAGTACATGCAGGTTTACACGCATCAATGTAGCCCTTGAAAATCTTTCTGGTTGTGAAGTTTCACCTGAGCAGGCGATCGGGTTTGCAAGCTTATTGGGATTGAAAGTGAAGGAGTAGTATAAAGACTGTTGTTGTTCAAAACTTCCTTTATCTATGAGTTGACAAGGCAGAATGCCGGAAAAGCTGGTGGCTTGATTGCCATCGCTGCCTATCCGCAGTTTCTTCGTAAATCCAAGAGTTAATGACAGATAAAAAATAATTTCTATTTATTTTAAAAAATGAAAATACGCTCCTTATTTCTTGAAATTTATGGTATGATTCAATGGTCTAAAATACAAGAACATCATGGAGTGAAAGGGGAACATATTTGAATAAGAATCATGTGAAAATCGCAGAAGTAAACGCCGAAAATTGGTACGAATGCTGTCAGCTGGAACTATCTATTGAGCAACAGGAATATATTGAGCCCAATGCCATATCAATCGCTCAATCAAAATTCGAGCCGACTTTAAAACCATTCGCCATTTATTATGAAGATAAAATAGTTGGATTCCTAATGTTCAATTCTGAACCTGAAGAATTGGATGCTTATTGGGTATACCGGATCATGGTGGATAAAAACTATCAAGGTAAAGGAATCGGAAAAGCCGCAACTGATCTGATGATCCATGAAATGACAGAAACCTATGATATTAATAGAATTGTAGTAGGATACCATCCCGAAAATCAAGGGGCCCACCGCTTATATGAGAGTTTAGGATTTATCGATCATGGTGACCGATTTGGCAGGGAAATGGCTGTAGTGAAAGAAGTTACGGTTAACTAACATATTTTGAAAGGGCCTAAAATGATTGGCCCTTTGTGAATTGAGGTTACATTAGAAGCTGAAAGTACCTATCATCTTAAACGAAAGACTTACCCTCTAATCTCCAATATTCCCCGAACCTTTTCCTTTGCGCCCTTCCTCCACTTTTTCACAGCGGATATGGATACATTCTCTACCTCTGCAATTTCACTTACTGTCAGCATATGCAGACAAGTATACATGACCCATTTTCTCTGATTCGCAGTTAAGTCGCCACAGTAACTGAATAGTATTTCTTCGGCCAGTCCTTCTTTGATATGCTCATCCTCGATCATGTCAAAAAACTCCGTCTCTTTGAAAATACTTTTTTCTTCATTTCGATTTTCATTTGTCAATTGAGAAAGTATTCTGCCTCGAACATATGAATAAGCATAAGCAGGAAATGCCCCTTTTTCCGGGTCGAACTTTTGATGTGCCTCCCAAAGTGCAATGAGGCCGGTCTGATAGTATTCAGGTTTGTTTTTGTAAATGTGTAAAGAATGAATGATCTTGTGAATCATCCTGTCATATTGCATATGAAGCTCTTCGAATTTCTCCAAGTCAGTATCCTTTTGACCGGCGCGCCGTTCTTTGTATTCCCAGGTAGCTTAACCTTACAAAGTGTCTGAGCTTGAGACAAAAGGGGGAAATACTTGTTTTCAAAGGGGAAACTGAAACTTCTCAAGGATACTCATCATCGTTAGGTGATAAGGAATTCATCGTTTTGCTAAAAATCTATATGAATGTTGTAAACTGAAAGTGTTTAACAACATTCCCCATTAGCAATACTAAAAGGACCATCCACTATAAGGAGGTCCTAATATGCCTAAGAAAAGTGATGAACACTCAGATCTACTGGTTCAGAAAAATGCAGAGATTGAAAAGCTTGAACAAATGTTAGCCGCCGTCCTTCACTACTTATCCGATGATGAAATTGAAGAGATTGATATCGAATATCTACTTTCGAATACGGATAACCTCAGGGAATGGTGGGGTAGTTATCGGGAGAAAAACAAAAAGAAGCTGGAAGATGAGATAAAAGGGTCCTTAAACAGGTTATCTCTTGAGGAATTAGAACATATCCGGGAACAAATAAAGAATAAAAATGAATAACATCCAGCGGTTTAGAAGTCTAAATGCCCTATAGATAAACACCAATGAAAACATCATAATAATATTATGTAAATTAAATACTATGCAGGAAAATGAATATCGTTAGGTAGATGCCAAGGATCGTCTGCATCTTAAAATGTTATTCCTGCTTAAGAAATGACTGTACCATGTGGAGTCACTTTACAACTTAGGCAGGATTTAAGATGTTAAATATTGAAAAAGAGTAAAGGAATGTTAAAGGTTTACTAATTACATTCAGTGTCAAACGTTTTATACATATGAGAAATAGAAGGAGAATAACCCGATGCAAATACGTAACTCAGCAAAAGCCATCATTATCATAGACAACAAAATACTTCTGACGAAAAACAAAGACGAAGTCAATATTTTTTATCTTTTCCCAGGGGGTGGACAAGAACATGGTGAAACACTCCATGAGGCGTTAAAAAGAGAATGCCTTGAGGAAATTGGATGCGAGGTGTCAGTAGGGGAACTAGTCCATGTAAGGGAGTATATCGGTAAGAACCATGAACACGCAGCATTTGATTCCGAATTGCATCAAATGGAGCTTTATTTCGAGTGTACGCTAGTCCATGAATGGAACAGTGATCAGACTCCATCTAATCCCGATAGTCATCAAGTCGGGGTAGAGTGGATTGATTTGAGTGCACTGAAAGAATATAGATTCTATCCTAAAGAAATAGAATCATATATTGTCAATAAATCATCCAAGGTTTATCTGGGGGACATTAATTAGTTCTATTTATTCAAAAAAGGAGGGAAATGATTGATGAGAATAAGTACTTTTATTTTGACTGGCATATTGGCAGGCATTTATTCAAGTGTGTTAGATGGTTTTGAACAGGACTACAACTTGAATTCCATCTTTAGTGCCTTCCTCTTAACGCTGTTAACGATTGGGACCGGGCTTCTATTACACAGGCTTTCGTCCATAGAAAAGTCGAGGGAATTCTGACTAAACTCTTCTAGAGAATATACGTAAAAGTCTATAGTAAACGGAGTGATAATGATGAATTCTACATATGTATGGTGGGGGGAATCCAAAGTGAAGTTGACATGGCGGCAAAATTCTATCCTTCCTGACACATCACGGGTCACCAGTGTGCATGGATTCTGTTTTAAAGATGGAAAGCTGCTTTTGGTGAATCTTCATAAGCGAGGCTGGGATTTTCCAGGTGGGCATCTTGAAAAGGGTGAATCCCCTGAAGGATGCTTGAAGAGGGAAGTGATGGAGGAAGCCTATGTATCCGGCTCTTCTCACTTTTTAGGTTACCTGATCGTGGATCATCATGATAATCCCCACTGGAATGAACAAAGCCCCTATCCCAAATTAGGCTTTCAACTTTTTTATAGAGTGGACGTGGATGAAATATATACATTCGAAGCAGAATATGAATCCGCTGAACGATGTTGGGTCGAGCCAGATCAAGTAGCTGATTATTATTCTGATTGGAACGGAGTGTACGGGGAGATTCTCTCCCATGCTCGAACAGTAAATTTGTAGGTTTTCAATTTAAATAGGAGTTCCATGCTTAGATTAATAAATATAGAGGGGTGGAGATGGTCAGTTATGATAAAAGCTGCACTATTCGATCTTGATGGAACGCTTTTAAACAGGGATGCTTCTGTCCAAATATTCATCACAAAACAATATGAACGACTCTATCATTGGCTTCATCATATCCCGAAAGATTTATATATTTCCAGGTTCATTGAATTAGATCAGAGGGGTTATGTGTGGAAAGACAGGGTTTATAAGCAGCTTATCGATGAGTTTTCAATCAAAGGATTAACTTGGGAAGAACTGCTTGATGATTATATCAGTCAATTTAGACACAGTTGTGTAGCATTTCCCCATTTACATAATATGCTGGCTGAATTAAAAAACGGTGGTATACAATTGGGGATAATCACGAATGGCTTCGGCAGATTTCAAATGGACAACATCCTGGCCCTTGAAATAGAGCCTTACTTTCAAGAAATTCTTGTCTCTGAATGGGAAGGAGTGAAAAAGCCCGATCCTGAAATCTTTAAGAGGGCGATAAAAAGATTACATGTAAAACCTGAAGAATGTATTTTTGTGGGAGACCACCCTGAGTATGATGTGTATGGTGCCCAAAAAATAGGGATGAAGGGGATTTGGAAAAGAGACCCCCATAGGACCGATGCAAAGCATGGAGATGCTGTGATTGATGACTTGTCTGATTTACCACGCTGCATAAGGAGCTTTGAATTTTCTGAACGGACCATTTAAAGAGCGAAATCGCCATCTAACATACTTTTTTAGACAAAGCTACCACTATTAAATTCATGGAATTTCTAGTATAATAGTCTTCTTGATACTACATATTCAGCGTAGCGCACTGGAATTGAATCAAATCAGGAGGGTCTAAATTGTTAGAATTCAGTAAATTATTAACAGAACCAGTAAAAACAGTTGCCATTAATATAGCAATTGTTTCATTGGTTACCATATCTCTTACCACACTTATATATACGGTACTTAAATTCATTAAGTTACCAGAAAAGTTCATAGAAAATATCATCGGCCTGGTCGTCGTGTTCGTAGGAATCGGCACAGTTTACTATTCACTTAGATGGGATCTATTCCTCGCATTATAACTATCTATACAATCTGCAAAAAGCATCTACATGGTGCTTTTTTCTTTTATCAACATTTATCTAAAAAAACATTTGTCCTTCACAAACTTCATCCTAAAGTCTTACTTCCTTTCATCTGAAATGACCATGTTATGCCCCCGCCAAATCAATATAGTATAAATAGTAAAGGAATAATCCCCTTGATAATATGGAGAAATTTCTATATATTTAGTAAATGCGATTTTACCAAATGTTGGAGGCAGCTACCTATGAATGATATGAAGAAATTTTGTAACTCCATTAACTCCTGTTTCACCAAAGAGAGTTCGCCTTTTGACAAAAGAAATATGGGCGAGATTGTATCCTTACTACGTGTGAAATCTCAACTGACGCAAGAGGAGCTGGCTCAAAAAGCAAATGTATCTACCCAAACCATTAAAAGACTTGAAGGAGGGAAAGAAAAGGTAAGTGATATCACTTGTCGAGAAATAATAGAAGCACTGGGGGTTAATATTTCTCGACTGACAAAGCTTCTAGACGAATGAAATGAACGACCGTTCAATTATAGAGAGAAGGAATACATATGAGATTCAGAGATTTTCATAAAAATATTAAAATACGTATCATTGAAACATTTATGAGCCGCTTTATTGGGAGCATGGTCTTTCCGTTTATGTCGATCTACCTGGCCGTTCATTTTGGAACAAAGGTAGCAGGATTATTACTTTTGATCAATGTATTTGTAGGAATAGGAATCAACTTTCTCGGAGGATATTTTGCTGATCAATTTGGCCGGAAGAAAATCATGTTATTCGCAGAAACGCTCAGGTTTCTGGCTTTCATCACCATGATGGTTTGTAACTCGCCCTGGTTTGAATCTGCCCCTGTCACATTCGCCATGATGACGGTCAACAGCATTTGCTGGGGCCTTGCAGGACCTGCCAATCAGGCTATGATGATCGATGTCAGCACACCTCCTCAACGGAAGCTCATGTACTCAATTACCTATTGGGCAAACAATCTGTCCATCGCAATCGGAGGAATCATAGGGGCTTTCTTATTCAAGGATTACCTTTTCGAGCTCTTTCTGGCACTGAGTGTTGCATCCGCCATTACCGCAACCTTGGTGGCATTCTTCATTGATGAGAGCTATACGCCGTCGGAAACCGAGTTGACAGCCCCTCAGCACGTTAAACAACTTATATCAAACTACGGAAAGGTCATGCATGACAAGCTGTTTGTTCTGTTTACCATTGCGGGGGTGCTTATTCTTTCCATGGAGTTCCAGCTCACGAATTACATAGGTATTCGACTAAGTGAAGAAATGCCTTCGCAACCGTTTCTTTTCTGGGACATAGACGGCGTCCAAAC
The DNA here is from genome assembly GCF_056173145.1 of Rossellomorea sp. QJM3NY_18. Taxonomy (NCBI): domain Bacteria; kingdom Bacillati; phylum Bacillota; class Bacilli; order Caryophanales; family Bacillaceae; genus Rossellomorea; species Rossellomorea sp. QJM3NY_18. Next base: position 2,140,274 of record NZ_CM149659.1, read on the forward strand.
AATGGGGATCCTTCGAAGTGAAAATACGATTCTGGTCGTCTTCCTCATGCTTTTTGTCACGAGGATTCCACATTCGTTCAAAGACAAAACCGTACTAGTGTGGAGTTGTTTCTTCTTTTCAATAGGGTATGCGGCACTTGCTTATTCAAATAACTTGTTCACTTTGTTCTTGATGATGGGGGTACTAACGGTGGGAGAAGTCTTCCGCGTGCCCGTAGAGCAATCATATATGGCGGCCATTCCCCCTGATGATGCCCGTAGTTCCTATATGGCATTTAACGGGCTGAAGTTTAACCTCTCCATGTTGATCGCATCCGTCACCGTAACCCTCGGAGCGATCCTACCATCGAGCCTCATGGCAGCGATCATCCTCTCCATTGGACTTATTGGTACGGGTATTTTAAAAATCATTTCTCCAGAATTGGAGAGGCGAAAAGCAGGCGCAGAGCTGAAGCAGAGTCATGACGCTGTTAAAGCAGGTTAGGATATACGACGGAAATACACTATGGGAGTGTTCAGTCCTGGATTGTTTAAATTTACTAGGTAGATGAGAAGGCTTTGAGTTGAAATTTGAAATGGGCGAATGCTATATTATCCTGAATAAGGTACGAATCCCTTTCATACCTTTTAAAAGAGACCAATCGGACGAGGGGAGAGTCTATGGATAATAAATGGGAAGTCGCACTACCTTCTTTATCTCAAATGACCGTGTCTTCAAATGCAAATAATGAGCCTGTCACAATCCATGGTGGTGATGAAACATTACGATGCATTGGTGTCGGGACAGACGCGGCGGTCTTTCAATCCATTTATGCACCCGAATTTGCTTTCAAATTATATGCAGAAGATAAAAGATCTAAAATAAAAAGTGAAGAAAAAGTCTATCAAACCATCGGAGATTCCCCTTATTTTTCCACCTGCTATGCAGCATATGATACATTACTGGTGTTAAGTTTTGAAGAAGGAGCAACCCTTTTTGATTGTTTGCTGCAGGGAATCAAGATTCCTGAACAAGTGGTAGAAGACGTGGAAAATGCAAGACAATATGTTCGGGATCAAGGAATGAACCCTCGTGATATTCACTTGAAAAACATTTTATTGCAAAATGGAAGGGCGAAAATCATTGATGTATCCGAATATATCCAACCTGGAAATGATTTCAGATGGGAGCATTTAAAGAAAGCTTATGAAGACCATTACCACCTTATAGAAGGACGGGCCGTACCATTTTGGTTATTGGAGACCATACGAAAGTGGTATAATTCATGGAATAAGCATTATAGTTCATATGAGGAGTTCATGAAAAGAGTAACAAATTTTACTTCCTTTAAATAAGTCTTAAGCGTTCAAGGCTTCTGTTGCTTTGTACGCTTTTTTGATGAAGAAGAGGTATCGATGAACTCGAATGAGTTGTACAACATGATTCCTTTTGACATAATTCAATTTAGAATAACCTTATGTAGGATAGAAACAGGAGGGAGAATATGTGGTTTCAAAACGAAGTAACAAAGAGTCTGTGTACAAAATATCCTATCATCCAAGCAGGAATGGCTGGAGGGGTCACAACCCCAGCACTGGTTGCTTCTGTATCAAATTCCGGGGGGCTGGGGACGATTGGAGCAGGGTATATGTCTGTCACGGATCTCAATGAAAGTATCAAACAAGTAAAAAAGCAAACGAACCTGCCATTTGGGGTGAATTGTTTCATTCCTGAGGCACCGGAGTATAGTGAAGAACAGTTAAACCATATGCAAAAATTACTGAAACCATTTAAAGAAGAGTTGAATCTATTCAATGAAGGTCAATTCGCTTTAAAACAAATTGATCTTGAAAGACAGATTGAAACGATCATAAAGGAAAGGGTGCCTGTCTGCAGCTTTACATTTGGAATTCCGCCAAAGGAAATAATGAAAGAGTTGAAAAAAGAAGGTATTAAAGTGATTGGAACTGCGACGACGGTGGAAGAAGCATTGATCAATCAAGAGAGTGGAGTGGATTTGATCGTCGCACAGGGAAGTGAGGCGGGTGGTCACAGGGGTACATTTATTGGTACATACGATGAATCGATGATAGGGACGTTTTCACTTATTCCACAAGTAGTGGATGCTGTAGGAGTACCGGTTATTGCTGCAGGAGGAGTAATGGATGGAAGAGGCGTGATAGCAGCACTTGCTCTGGGTGCAAAAGGAGTTCAGATGGGTACAGCTTTTCTTACAAATAAAGAAAGTGGAGCAAAAGACATACACAAAAAAGCTATTTTACACGCGGAAGAGACAAATACAATCATCACATCTGCATTCAGCGGTAAGCCGGCAAGGGGCATGGCAAACTCATTCACAAACATAATGAAAGAGTATGAGAATCAATTCCTTCCTTACCCTGTGCAAAACGCATTGACAAAAGAAATAAGAAGGGAAGCCGGCAATCAACATAACTCTGAACTAATGTCATTATGGTCTGGACAAAGCCCGCGGCTCAGTAGGGACGTATATGTGGATGAACTGATTGATTCCCTGGTAAAAGAAGTAGAAAAAGGATTATTAAGATTGACCAGACAGTGACGGTTTTGATAGATTTCAACATCATTTACTCATCTTTAGTCCCATTATCCCAAATCTTGTTTTCCCATTATTTAACCTTGTAATACTTTCTAGCAAAGGTATAATTTTGATATAAGGAAAGCGCTTTTTTATTTAACGCAAATTTTCACAATAATTAAAATTCAATTTTTGAGGTGCATTTTCTAGGAGGTTCGCATGAGAGAAATTTTACCTGGATCCATATTGTCTCACATTCAATACGGATATCAAAAAGTTCCTAAGAAAGTCAAAAGTCAATGTCCAAACTGCTCTAAGACCAGTGAATTTGTGTTGAAAGCCAATTTCTATCAAGTGAATAAGACAGGGTTATTCGCAGAGGCAAACTGTTCGGAGTGTAAGAAACCGGCTGTTTTCGTAATCATGTTGAATGATGATTCGATTCATCACAAGGAGGAAGCGGGTCTTTATATTTATGATCCACTGGCTACAAATGGGCCTTTGGATCAGATCCAGGGGAATAAACGGATTCCCCAGGACCTAGTCCGTTCGTTCCGTTCTGCATTGAATGTTAGCCAGTCCAAAGATAACTCCGCAACGGCTGTAATGTCAAAACGAGTCTTGGAAAGTGTCCTGAAGAATTTCAATGGTGATCAATCACCAGGTCAATCCCTGTCGGAACAATTCGATCAGCTGCCAAAGAATGTAGATCTGTCAAAACCCATCCAGGCCCTCAGCCATCTTGTTCATCCAAAATCAGCATTTTATGAAATGTTGGAATTGGAACGGGAGATTGACGATGAAACTGCCGGCCTGCTCATAGAGTTATTGGAAGGCTTGATAGAATACCTGTATGTTCTTCCGGAAAAAATTGAATCGTTACAGGAGAGAATTGAAAAGAAATATTAGGGGAGTAGAGTGCCGTTTCTAGCACTCTACTTTTTTATAAAGGTTTTAACCCAAGGGAATACAATGCTTGATTCACGTCATCGATGTCATAGATTTTCTTCTCTAAACAAAATTGAATCACGAGATCGAATCGGTCACTGTCTGAAAGGGAGAACCCGGCTGCATTCAATAGTTCTCCTGTGTCTTCCTCAGACAATTGCAGAGAAAGACACAGTGCTACCACAGTCCGTTTACCCGGCTTATATTCAGGAATCGATCTTATTTTGGAAAAGTGCTTTCGATCTACTCCGGCTTTTTTGTATACGGTAGCATCGGTCACACCCAATCCATCGATATGCCGAAACAACCTTTCCGAAAAAGACGCTGAATGGTGCATCTCAATAAATTCTTCCAGCTCACTGGAGTAAATTTCATCACTTAAGATGGGTTCTGATTTATGTATATCATATATTCGGAATTCTCTACTTGTCTCCACGAAATCAAGAAGCTCCTGCAAAATATGTTCATTAAGCACGCTCTCACCTCCAATTGTCGCTTCCTAAGCGACCCATTCCATACTCTTAGTGGTTATGATTATATCAGAAACGATAAAGAAAGGATGAGAAAAATTGAGAAGTGAATACACTGAAATCATTTTCTTATTAGACAGAAGTGGATCGATGAGAGGTCTTGAACATGAAACCATTGGAGGTTATAACTCTTTTATTGAAAAACAGAGTCAATTACCTGGTCAAACACTTGTGACTACCGTTCTTTTTGATGATAAGGTTGAGCAATTATGGAGTGGGAGGGAGGCAGGTAAGATACGGCTCACGAAGGACGAGTATTTTGTAAGGGGGTGCACTGCTTTAATGGATGCGGTTGGAAAAACGATTCATGAAGTAGGTCATCGCTTATCGAGGATGGAGGAAGGGGGAAGACCTGATAAAGTCATCTTTGTGATCACAACCGACGGTATGGAGAACTCGAGCGTGGAGTTCTCGGCAAGCCAGGTGAAGGATCTTATCAGTCATCAACAGGAGCGATACCATTGGGAGTTCATCTTTCTGGGAGCGAATATCAATGCTTCTCAAGAAGCATGGAATATCGGCATCGATATCGGGAATGCGTATCAATTTGAAGCTTCTTCTAAAGGGGTTGAAGAGATGTACGACGTGGTGAGTGAAGCAGTGTTTGAAAAGAGACATAAATGGTAATCATGATGTTGGGGTCCCATCTATTGGATGGGATTTTTTCATTGCCAATACATATTAGCCTTACATCAGAATCAAGATCTTTCACGATTCTGATCAGTATTTATTTAAATTTTGCCAAAACTAGTTTATCATAGTGAGGTAGATTCAATTTATTTGGAAGTCAACGGAATTAAAGGAAGGTACACGATGATAACAGAAAACGAAAAGAATATTACGAGAATACATATGGATGGGAAGGAATTCATTCTCATCGGAACCGCTCATGTGTCACGTCAGAGTGCTGAGCAGGTGAAAGAAGTGATAGAAGCTGAACGCCCGGACACGGTTTGTGTAGAGCTGGACGAACCGAGGTATCAATCCATCGTCGAAGGAGATAAGTGGAGGGACACTGATATCTTCCAAGTAATCAAGGATAAGAAAGCCACATTACTGCTCATGAACCTTGCCATTGGATCTTTCCAGCGAAGAATGGCCAAACAGTTCGGCATCAAACCGGGACAGGAAATGATTCAGGGGATCGAATCAGCGAAAGAACTAAATGCAGAACTTGTCCTTGCTGACCGTAACATCCAGGTGACATTTTCCCGGATATGGAACAGCGTCGGTTTCAGTGGGAAAGCCAAGCTATTGACCCAAATCATATACAGCATTTTCAGCACTGATACAATTACTGAGGAAGAACTCGAGAAAATCAAATCACAGGATATGCTTGATTCGATGTTGAATGAATTCACCCAAGTGTTTCCCAAACTGAAAACACCTTTGATTGATGAACGTGACCAATACCTGGCTCAAAAAATCAAGGAAGCACCTGGCGAAAAAATCGTTGCCGTTCTTGGTGCTGCACACGTTCCTGGTATCACGCAAGAAATCCATAACGAACATAACTTAGATAAGCTCAATGAGCGACCTGCTAAATCAAAATGGCCAAAAATCATCGGGTGGACCCTCCCTATCATGATCCTGGCCGTCATTGCCTACACGTTCATATCAAACCCGGATGCAGGCATACAGCAGGGTATCAGTTGGATATTATGGAATGGGGGATTCTCTGCCCTGGGGGTAGCCATTGGCATGGGGCATCCATTAGCCATATTAACAGCATTCGTCGCAGCACCTATCACTTCATTGAATCCGCTTCTGGCAGCGGGTTGGTTTGCAGGATTCGTTCAAGCCTATTTCCGCAGACCCAATGTCGGTGATTTTGACTCTCTCCCTGAAGATGTTCTGAGCATAAAAGGATTCTGGAGAAATAAAGTAACCCGCGTCCTGCTCATTGTTGTACTTGCCAATTTAGGAAGTACACTGGGGACGGTCATTGGCGGAGCAGACGTCGTAAGATTATTTCTGGAAAATATATAGAAACAAAATGAGTCATCCTCCTGGATGGCTTATTTTATATAGGTAATTGTTGGAATATTATGTTAAAATGAGTATACAAAAGCTGTGGAGGGGATTACGATAACTGAATTCATCAATCGATACGCCCATTGGCTCCTTCTGCTAATTACTGGATTGAGTATCGGGATGGGATTTACAATCCTCACATCTTCGGTTCAAGGAATCATTGCAGGCATATTTGGCATAGCAGGATTTTTGGGCGTTACCTATCTAGTCATCCATATGGAAGTGCAGAAGAGGAAGAATGGAAAATAAAAAAATTCAAAACTTCAGATTCAGTAACTCAAAAGAACAGGTTGAGCAGTTGAGTTTTCAATTGAATATTGTACATATACAAGGAGAAGCCGCAAAATCTATATTTAAATGTAACGGCACAGCCACGTTTTCAAAACAGATCTTTGGGTAAATAGTAGTTAACCTTTACCCACGACCTTGTGAGGAGAGAATAATAGGTCTAAGAAAATGGTTAATTCATTTTAGTTACATAATTCATTTTTGAAGAATATATTGAAAATACAAGCTTATATTTATTATAATAACAGAAAGGATTTATAGAGGAGGATCTAATGGACACCCACAGGAGTAAAAGAATCTCAAAGTTATACAGAAAGTTAATTACTTCTGATGCAACGCAAGCTTTCCTTATTTATAAAGGCCTAGATGAGACAACGAAAGCAGAATTACTTGATTTAGTGGCAGAGATGGGCTCTCAGCACTCAGAAAAATTGATGAATAAAATAAGCTAACATACATGTACCGAGTTTAAGACCTGGAGAGATGAGTACTCCAGGTCTTTTTCTTATGGAATACGATTGACGTTTATCAGCGAAAAAAATAATATATCAATAAAATAATGATAAGCCATATGTCCTCCATTGAATACTTTACTTCAATGATATTTGACATATACATAGAAAAAGAGTGCGGTGTGATTTCGATTAGGAAATCCACCCCTTTTTTTTATGTCAATCCGATTCCGTGATTCCATTGAACTATTACGTCTTACTTTATGGAGAAATATCCAGTTGAAAACAATCCTTTATAGTTCATAATTCCTTTTTTTATGAAAATAGGAATATATTCCTTTTTATTCAAAAAATTATTGTAATTAAATGCTATAATAATTATAATATTAAGAAAATTTAATAAATATTTCCTAAGAAAGGAGGGAACACTTAATGAACGTATATATGTCGGTTGATATGGAGGGAATAACTGGCCTGGTGGATCATACGCAGGTCTCATCAGATAAGCATAATTATGAACGAGGAAGAATCATTATGACAGAAGAGGCGAATGCCGTAGTGACTGCTGCCTTTGATTCAGGCTGCAAGGAGGTATTGGTGAATGACAGTCATTCACAGATGAACAATTTGTTAATAGAAAAATTGCACCCTGAAACGAAACTGATATCCGGTGGAGTGAAACCATATTCCATGGTTGAAGGACTGGATGAGACGTTTGATGGGGCTTTTTTTGTGGGTTATCACGCCATGGCTTCCACGAAAGGCGTAATGTCCCATTCCATGATCTTTGGGGTGCGGAACATGTACATCAATGATGTAGCCGTGGGTGAACTGGGATTCAATGCATACGTTGCAGGGTACTATGGGGTTCCGGTATTAATGATTGCCGGGGATGATCAGGCCGCACAGGAAGCAGAAGCATTAATTCCAAATGTGACAACTGCCGTGGTGAAGGAAACGATTTCCCGTTCTGTTGCAAAGAGCCTTACCCCGGAGAAATCAAAACAATTATTAAAAAAGAAAACAGAAGAAGCGATACATAATAAGAAAAAGGTACAACCACTCACTCCTCCTGAACATCCAACTTTACGTATCGAGTTTGCAAATTACGGACAGGCGGAGTGGGCAAGTCTCATGCCGGGAACCATTCATGAAGTTGATACCACGATTGTGAGGTTTGAGGCCAGAGATATCCTTGAAGCCTATAGAGCCATGCTGGTCATGACTGAACTCGCGATGAGAACAACATTCTGTTAGGAAGTGTGAGATCAATGAGTACATATTTGTTGAAACGATTACTAGCCATGGTCATAACCCTCTGGCTGATTGTGACGTTAACGTTTTTCCTGATGCATACCATACCAGGATCCCCCTTCAATGAAGAACGGAATACGAGTGACATGGTACAACAAAATCTAGAAGCTCATTACCATTTGAATGAGCCGTTGATGGTGCAATATCTTTTATATTTAAAATCACTTATCTCATTGGACTTTGGTCCTTCTATCACTCAGCCATCGCAAACAGTGAACGATTTGCTGGGGAGGGGATTTCCGATTTCATTTGAACTTGGTATGACGACTCTCATCATCGCTGTGCTTTCAGGAATCATCCTGGGGGTTTTGGCAGCCCTTAGACATAATGGCATCATCGACTATCTGGCGATGACATTTGCCGTACTTGGAATTTCAATTCCGAATTTCGTCATGGCGACTTTATTGATTCAACAAGTGGCTGTAACTTGGGGAATCCTTCCGGTTGCCACATGGACAAGCTGGCGACACATGATTCTCCCGACTCTTGCATTAGCCACAGGACCAATGGCCATCATCGCCCGTCTTACCCGCTCGAGTATGCTGGAAGTGTTGACACAGGATTATATACGGACAGCACGCGCTAAGGGATTGTCACCAGTCAAGATTGTAGTGAAACATGCTTTGAGAAATGCATTGCTGCCGGTGGTCACTGTACTTGGTACACTTGCTGCTGGGATCTTGACAGGAACCTTCGTCATTGAACAGATCTTTGCCATTCCAGGTATGGGAAAATACTTTGTCGAAAGTATCAATCAACGTGATTATCCGGTGATTATGGGAACAACGGTATTTTATAGTGCCTTCCTTATTGTCATGTTGTTTTTAGTCGATCTGGCATATGGTTTCCTTGATCCACGGATAAAGTTACATAAGAAGGAGGCAAAATGATGGGGGTTCCAAATCAACAAGAGCCACTCGCGACTCCAGACGTAAGGGATGAATGGTTCACACCCAAGAAGATGAATAAAGAAGATGCTGAAGCAGTGGTGAGACCGAGCCTTTCCTATTGGCAGGATGCCTGGAAGCGCCTCATGAAAAATAAACTGGCCATGCTTGGATTAGTATTCTTAACTGCACTAATCATTATGGCGGTCGTCGGCCCGATTATTTCTCCACACGACGTCACTAAGCAAACCTTGTCCAATCAAAATCTGCCGCCTTCTGGTCAACATTGGTTTGGTACGGACGATATGGGAAGAGATGTATTTACCCGTACATGGTATGGAGCACGGATTTCGTTGTTCGTAGGGTTCATGGCAGCGCTTATCGATTTTGTGATCGGGATTGTATACGGTGGCATTGCAGGTTACAAAGGCGGAAAAACGGATAACGTCATGATGCGCATTGTTGAAATATTATACGGATTACCATATCTGCTTGTCGTTATTCTATTGATGGTAGTTATGGGTCCGGGTCTCTTGACGATTATCGTAGCCTTAACCGTGACCGGGTGGATCGGGATGGCCAGGATTGTAAGGGGACAGGTGCTTCAGATTAAAAACTATGAATTTATTTTAGCTTCAAAAACATTCGGGACGAAAACCGCGCGAATCATCAGAAAGAATCTGCTCCCCAATACAATGGGACCGATTATCGTACAAATGACATTGACGGTACCTAGCGCCATTTTTGCTGAAGCTTTCTTAAGCTTCCTTGGACTCGGCATCCAAGCACCATACGCAAGCTGGGGAGTGATGGCCAATGACGGCTTATCTACGATTCTATCGGGATACTGGTGGCGCTTATTCTTTCCTGCTCTATTCATATCATTGACTATGTTTTCATTCAATGTGTTGGGAGACGGTTTACAGGATGCACTGGATCCGAAATTAAGGAGGTAATCACCATGAGTAAAGTTTTATCTGTACAAGATCTCCATGTCTCCTTTACGACCTATGGCGGAGAAGTCAAGGCAGTCAGGGGAGTAAGTTTTGATTTACATAAGGGGGAGACGTTGGCGATTGTAGGCGAATCCGGCTGCGGGAAGAGTGTGACTTCCCAGAGCATTATGAGACTGATCCCGAATCCTCCCGGGAAAGTGACTGGCGGCAGGATCCTCTTTAAGGGAAGAGACCTTTTAAAGGTAACCGAACCCAAAATGAGGAAAGTGCGGGGAGCCGATATTTCCATGATCTTTCAGGATCCCATGACAGCACTAAATCCGACCTTGACCATTGGTGAACAGATCATGGAAGGGATATTGCAACACAACGATGTATCCAAGAAAGAGGCGAAACAAAAAGCGATCGACATGCTTAAGCTTGTGAGTATTCCAAATCCGTTGGAGAGACTGAAGCAGTATCCACACCAATTCAGCGGGGGAATGCGGCAGCGGATTGTGATTGCCATGTCCCTAGTGTGTGAACCTGATGTCTTAATTGCGGATGAACCGACAACAGCCCTTGATGTTACCATACAAGCCCAAATACTTGAATTGTTTAAAGAGATCCAGAAGAAGACGGGTGTATCGATTATTTTAATCACACATGATTTGGGAGTTGTGGCTCAAGTGGCTGACCGAATTGCCGTCATGTATGCAGGGAAAATAGTAGAAGAAGGAAACAGGCGAGAAATTTTTTATCACTCCCAACATCCTTATACTCAAGGACTGCTGGGATCCGTCCCAAGGCTTGATCTTGATGGGGAAGACCTGATACCGATTCCCGGTTCTCCGCCTGATTTATTTTCTCCGCCTGTTGGGTGCCCATTTGTTCCACGTTGTGAAAAAGCGATGGAAGTATGCGACCGTGTATATCCCGTAAAGACACAGTTATCGAACGAACACCATGTCGACTGCTGGCTCCAGGATAAAAGAGCCAACAAAGTCAAGCTTTCATCGGTCAGTTTAACCATTCGTTAAAATGATCGTTGAATAGAAAAATAGGATAAGAGGGGGAAAAGTATGAAAAAGCTATTATCAGTCTTTCTAGTAGGAATGCTCCTGTTCATGCTCGCCGCTTGTACGGCTACGAAGGATGCAGGCAGTGAGTCAAGCAGTGGGGATAATAAGAAAGAAGATGCAGGAAAGGTCCTTCACCTGAATAATGGAGCGGAACCAACGTCGTTCGATCCACCAATCGGCTTTGATTCCTATTCATGGACAGCATTGAATAACTTAATGGAAGGGATGACCCGACTAAATGCCAATCATGAACCTGAAGCTGCCATGGCTGAAAAATGGGATGTCTCGGAAGATGGAAAAGTATATACGTTCCACATTAGGGACAATGCCAAATGGTCAAACGGTGATGATGTCACTGCCGGAGATTTTGTATTCGCATGGAAACGCCTATTAAATCCAGACACAGGCTCACCGGCTGCCTTCCTCGGATATTTCATTGAAGGAGGAGAGGCCTTCAATACTGGAAAGGGTTCAGTTGACGATGTGAAAGTGGCGGCGAAGGATGAGAAAACATTCGAGGTCACACTGACAAGTCCACAAGCCTATTTCTTGAGCGTCATTGCCAATCCTGCATTCTTCCCGATCAATGAAAAGGTTGCTACAGAGAATCCCGAATGGTTTGCAGAAGCGGATACTTTCGTTGCTAACGGGCCGTTCAAGCTGACAGAATGGGAACATGACAGCCACTTCGTTATGGAAAAGAATGATCAATATTGGGACAAAGACTCAGTGAAATTAGATAAAGTTCATTGGGCAATGGTAAACGATACAAATACGGATTATCAATTATACAAAACCGGTGAACTGGATACAGCGGACGTACCGGCTGATTTAAGTAAACAGTTATTTGAAGAAGGTAAAGTGAATGTGGAAGACCAGGCCGGAACGTACTTCTATCGTTTCAATTTAGAAAAAGAGCCTTTTCAAAATCAAAACATCCGTAAAGCATTCGCCATGGCTGTCGATCAACAGCAAATGGTTGACTTTGTAACAAAGAATAAAGAAAAACCAGCTTACGGATTCGTTTCAAAAGGATTTAAAGATCCATCAGGCAAGGACTTCCGTGAAGCAAACGGAGACTTGGTGACTACTGATGTGGAAGAAGCGAAAGCCCTCTTGAAAAAGGGGATGGAAGAAGAGGGATACGACAAACTACCGGAAGTCACTTTAACATACAGCACAAGTGATACTCATCAAAAAATTGCTGAAGCTCTTCAACAAATGTTCAAGGAAAACTTAGATGTCGATGTGAAATTAGCCAATATGGAATGGAATGTATTCCAGGATGAACAAAAGGCTTTGAAATTCCAATTATCACGGAGTTCATTCTTAGCAGACTATGCAGATCCGATTAACTTCCTGGAAAACTTCCAGACAGGACACTCCATGAACCGTACAGGCTGGGGTAATGAGAATTATGACAAGCTGATCCAACAAGCAAAGAATGAAGCGGATGAAGCAAAACGATTTGAAATGATGTATGAAGCAGAAAAAATCCTAATGGATGAATTGCCGATCATCCCGATTCACTTCTACAATTATGTGTATCTACAAAATGAGGATGTGACAGGTATCGTCCGTCACCCGGTCGGCTACATGGAATTAAAATGGGCTGATAAAGAATAAGGAAAGTAAAACAGTATGAGTGGAGGGGCGCGTCGGCACAATTTATGGCCATGCGCCCACTCCCTCTTTTTCTACGAAAGGGGTCAGGTACGTATGATGATGAAACCTTCTAAACTGAAAAAAGGGGATAAGGTAGGGGTTATAGCTCCTGCCAGCCCGCCGAAATCAGAACCATTGAAAAAAGGAATCAGTTTCCTTGAAGAATTAGGATTAGAAGTAAAGGTTGGGAACTCGGTACATAAGAAATATGGGTACTTAGCAGGTAAGGACACGGAAAGGATAGAAGATATCCATAGGATGTTTGAAGATCCGGATGTGAAAGCCATTTTCTGTGCATGTGGAGGCTTTGGAACGGGACGTATTGTTTCAAAACTGGATTTCGAACTGATCCGCCAAAATCCGAAAATTTTTTGGGGGTATAGTGATATTACTTTTTTACATACGGCCATTCATCAACGAACGGGTCTTGTCACCTTCCATGGACCGATGTTAAGTTCCGATATCGGACTCGAGGACGTCCATGAAGCCTCAAAGGAATCGTTCCGACAGTTGTTTAAAACGGAGAACATTGACTATACGCATGACAAATCCAAACTTGAGACGATCTCAGAAGGTGTAGCGACCGGCCCCGTGATCGGCGGGAACCTCACTCTGCTTGTGAGTACATTAGGGACACCATTTGAAGTGAATACCAAAGGAAAGATCTTTTTTATTGAAGATATTGATGAGGAGCCCTATCAAGTCGACCGAATGGTGAATCAATTGAAAATGGCCAATAAATTCAGAGATGCTTCAGGAATCATCATTGGTGACTTTAAGAACTGCGTGCCTAAGAAGCGCGAACGTTCCCTGACTCTTGATGAGGTTTTGACAGAACATATCGCGAGTGCAGGAAAACCTGCATTAAAGGGTTTTAATATCGGACATTCTTCACCGAATATTGCCATCCCGGTGGGCAGCATTGGAACAATGAATACTTTTGAACATACATTTAATATCAAATCAGGCATAAGAGAGGTTGAGAACGATTGAAGATCCACCAACTTGAAACGTTCAGGACTGCCGTCCCTTTACATACCCCTTTTAAGACTGCATTGCGTACGGTGACCGTAGCGGAAGCCATCGTTGTTAAACTGACTTGCGACAATGGGATTATCGGCTGGGGGGAAGCACCTCCAACCGTGGTGATCACGGGAGAAAGTTTATCCAGCATCGAACATAGCATCCAACAAGTAATTAAACCCGCGATAATAGGCAAAAACCTATTAAACCATGAGAATCTTTTTCAACATCTTCATTCGTTACTCATCAGGAATACAAGCGCGAAGGCAGCGGTGGATATGGCCATTTATGATTGCCTGGCTCAACATTGTCACTTGCCACTCTATCAACTTCTGGGAGGGTACAGAGGGGAGCTTGAGACAGATTACACGGTGAGTGTGAACAGCCCGAAAGAAATGGGTGAGGATGCAGTAACATATGTGAATAAAGGCTTTGATGTACTGAAAGTGAAAGTCGGTAAAGATGAAATCGAAACAGATATAAAAAGAATTCATGAAATCCGCCAACGGATCGGTTATGATATCAAAATTCGACTGGATGCCAATCAGGGATGGGAATCAAAATCCGCAGTCAGAGCGATTCGCAAGATGGAGGACCTTGACCTGAATATCGAATTAGTTGAGCAGCCAGTGCCTGCACATGACATTGAAGGCTTGAAGAGGGTCACGGATGAGGTCGAAACCCTGATCATGGCTGATGAAAGTGTGTTCACTCCATATCAAGCCTTTGAAGTATTAAAGACCCGAAGTGCTGATCTGATCAATATTAAACTCATGAAAGCGGGTGGAATCTACCAGGCTCAGAAAATAAATGATTTAGCTGAAGTTTGTGGGGTCGAATGTATGGTTGGCAGCATGATTGAAACCAGACTGGGAATAACGGCTGCTGCCCACTTTGCGGCAAGCAGGAAAAACGTCACTCGCTTTGATTTCGATGCACCACTTATGCTGGCTGAAGATATTGTAGTTGGTGGTATACATTATACTGGAAGGAAGATTACTATGCCGACTAAACCTGGTCTTGGCATAGAGAGAGTTAAAGTATGAATAGAGAGGGGAAATCAAATGACGACGAAAGCTCAAATAGCAGTGCCTGTAGCAACTCTATGGACAAATCGGGATTCCGCACGTGACTTGGATACACCCGCAATAACCAATCCTGCTCACATTACAGATTGGTTGGACTCCTTAACTTATGATACGCGCTTAGCACTATGTGATGAGAACCGAATACAATCTCAAGCCTTATTCGGTCAGGAAGTATTTGTGTTAGAAGAGAGTAACGGTTGGTCCCACGTCCTTATACCTGATCAATCATCTTCAAAAGACGATCGCGGATATCCCGGCTGGATCCCGAGTGTTCAGCTTTTACCCGGAGAGTCATCCCAAGCGGTTACATATGCCATTGTAACAAGTAAATTCACGGACTTAATCAATAAAGAGAATGAAGCTGAATTAGAACTCAGCTTTCAAACCATTTTACCGATTGTGAAAGAGCATGATGATTTGATAGAAGTGGAGACTCCTTTGGGTACAAGGTTCTTAAGGCAGACAGATATTATGGTATCCAGATCGAAAGTGAATGATCGAAGGGGAACTGGCCTGGACATTGTCTCAACCGGAGAATTATTTCTTGATCTTCCATATTTATGGGGCGGGATGTCAAGCTTTGGGTTTGATTGCTCTGGATTCAGCTACACGATGTGCAAAACTCAAGGATACTTGATTCCACGGGATGCCAATGACCAGGCGAAGGAAGGGAGAGAGGTACCTTTGGATCAATTATTGCCTGGAGACCTCTTGTTCTTTGCGTACGAAGAAGGAAAAGGCAGCATTCACCATGTTGCAATCTATCATAGTGACGGTAAGATGATACACTCTCCCAACACCGGTAAAACGATAGAGATTTTGTCATTGAAAGGAACGTATTATGAAAGAGAATTATGTGCCGCCAGACGCTACTGGGAAGAAACGGAGGGACCCCGATGACAAATCATAAGTTGCTTGAAGTGAAAGAATTGAAAAAATACTTCCACCTGGAAAAAGGAAAGACATTAAAAGCTGTGGATGGTATTTCATTTGATATATACAAGGGAGAGACCTTCGGATTAGTAGGGGAATCCGGGTGTGGAAAGTCCACGACCGGTCGCACCATCATCGGGTTGTACGACCGGACTGAAGGTGAGGTCTTATATGATGGCAAAAACGTCCACAGGCTTTCGGAAAAGGAAAAACAATCATTCTACCGGAATATGCAGATGATCTTCCAAGATCCATATGCTTCTCTGAATCCACGCTCAACCGTAAGGGAGATCATAGCTGAACCTATGGAGGCACACAAGTTATTCAAGGATAAAAGAAAGCAGATGGAACGCATTTATCAACTTTTAGAGGACGTAGGGCTTAATCGTGATCATGTCAATCGTTATCCTCACGAATTCAGCGGGGGGCAGCGTCAACGTATTGGCATCGCAAGGGCACTTGCCCTTAATCCGAATTTCATGATTGCAGACGAGCCGATTTCTGCACTTGATGTATCTGTACAGGCACAAATTGTAAACTTATTAACGAAACTGCAAAAAGAAAAGGGCTTGACCTTTCTCTTTATTGCACATGATCTTTCGATGGTCAAACATATCAGTAACCGTATAGGTGTGATGTATCTAGGTCACATCGTTGAACTTACCGAGAGTAAAGAGTTATATAAGAAACCTCTTCATCCCTACACTCAGGCATTGCTTTCCACGATCCCGATTCCCGATCCGGATGTGGAGGATTCTCGGGAAAGAATGATCATTCAAGGGGAAATCCCAAGTCCGATCAATCCCCCGACTGGTTGTGTGTTCAGAACCCGCTGCCCGGCAGCCATGGAAGCTTGTGCCACCCATAAACCTAAATGGCAGGAAGTTGAGGAAAAGCATTATGTAGCTTGTCACCTTTACGACAAGGAAATCACAAGGGAACATGACGAAGTGGCGGTCACTAAGTAAAGGGAATGAAGAAATAAATGAAGAGTCCAGAATATAAAATCAGGGAAGTAATTGTTCGTTGTAACGGAAGGGTGAGTGTGGCCGTAGAGCTTCCATCTCACTCCTTCCACATTGGTGGGGACCGCTCTTATTCAGCTGCCAGCTTAATTAAGATCCCTATTTTACTCGAAGCTTTCCGTCAAGCACAGGAAGGGAAAATATCCCTTAGTGATATGGTTACAATTCCTAAGGAGGGGAGAGTTGGCGGGGCTGGAGTGCTTGTGTCACTTTCAGATCATCTCACCCTTACTATAGAAGACCTCCTTACTCTTATGATCATCGTTTCCGATAATACAGCCACAAATCTCCTGATAGAGCGACTTGGTTTAAATTCCATACAAGAGCTTTGCAATACAATAAAATTAAAACATACGAGGCTTCTTAGGAAGTTGATGGATTTCAAAGCAATGGAACAGGGTTTGAATAACTATACCTCGGCACTCGATATCATTTCATGTTTAAAGATGATGGACATTGGTACCGAATACAGTCAGACGAGCCGGGAAAAAATGCTGCGTATTTTACAACAGCAACAATTTGATACTAAACTTCCATCAAGGATGGACCGGGAAGCTGTATATATTGGCAATAAGACAGGAGAATTGCCTGGGATCGAGCATGATTGCGGCATTATTAAGTTTCGAGATAAAACTGCCTATGTAGCGGTACTTATCGATGAACTTGGAGAAAGCGAAACTGGGAAAGATACGATTGCTCAGATCGGAAAGTTGATCTGCGATTTCTTACTCAAAGATAACAGCTGAAAAAGCAGATGAGCCATTTGAATGATGGCACATCTGCTTTTGGCTATTGTTTGGCAAAAAATAAAAATAATATATGCTATTTAACCAGCTTATTCCGATCCTCCATACTTGGAGGCTGTTCCATCCAACCGTTCTTTGCCATTATTTTACCACCATCTTGCCCATAAGTTAAAATATCTTTCGCAGTCGAAGCAAGCATTACAGGAAGATCGCTACGTAAGCTGAAAGCGGTGCCCAGTGCATTGCTCCCTAAGCCGAAATTAGTAAAGAGTGAGGTACAATACATCATGAGCTTATCTGAGAATGGCGCAATCGTAGAAATTGTTGCTCTCCCTCCGGATGGAGAAGGGGCTTGGATATCACTTTGCAACAGCACTTTAGAATAATCACTAATGATTTTCTTTGAAACTTCTTTTCCTTTAATAAAATATTTCTTCACTTCCGGTTCATTTGCCACCTGGGCAAATCCCGTCATCATCTGCATTCCCAATGTATTTGATTCGATTCCGAAATAAAGATAGGCAACTTCTACAGTGTTCAACACTCTTTTATCTGAAAAGATGTTGAAACCAGCCATATAATTAGGGCTTTGAGCAAATTCGATCGTACGGGGAGGGGTCACAGCAGGCGGTCCTGGTAATACATCCTTTTCCCGTAAGTAATCCATGCACTTTTCATAAGCGGTTTGAGTCATTCCGGTCAGCTCTTTATA
Source organism: Rossellomorea sp. QJM3NY_18 (assembly GCF_056173145.1). Lineage (NCBI taxonomy): Bacteria > Bacillati > Bacillota > Bacilli > Caryophanales > Bacillaceae > Rossellomorea > Rossellomorea sp. QJM3NY_18. Next base: position 2,158,473 of record NZ_CM149659.1, read on the forward strand.
TAAGAGGATGAGATCTTTCCTGTATGACAGATTGACGTGTAATGTATGTAACCCCATACTAATAGCTTTAAGCTGCCTTAGAAACATGATATCGAAATGGTGATCAAATAGCTTGGGAACCCCGGGATTTACATCCTCAGCGGTAAAACCGGCCGGAATGACACACCCCTCATCTTCGAAAAGAGAGATGAGCCTTTCGACGTATTTTTTTACATTTGTATGTGTGTCAACCAGAATGCGTTTTGCTTCCTCATCATCCGCCTTCTCTATGAAATACTCCAGTATTCGCTGAATCATCGTCTTTTGTTGATAGGTCATCCATAAAGTAGCAAGCTCACTTGAACATAACGCCTTTTTATCAGTCATGTACACCATCCTTCATTTTATTCCGAGTTCATCATGGTGCCCGGAAATTTCATATACTCATTTTTCCTCTTAAACTGAAGATTATTCCCTATTGTATAAGATAGCGAAATCATAGTTCAGCTGCGACGGGGCAAAAAAAAAGAGCACCCTAATATTTATGGATGCTCTTGCTTTTTTGCAAATGAATGAGGGCTGTATGCAGACTGGCGAATGTTGGGATATGAGTGATGACAATTCCCAGGTTGACCATGGTTTGAGCAATTTCCGGTCGAATACCTGTCAAAACTGCCTGAATGCCGGCTAATTTAAGAGCGGCGACTACTTTAAATAACTGATCTGCTACCATTGTGTCAACCAAAGTAACACCTGATAGATCAATGATCAGATATCGTAAACCCAATGCAGACCCTTTTGTGAGAGCCCTGTCCATTAAATCCTTCGACCTTGAGGCATCAATGTCTCCAATGAGTGGCAGAATGGCAATCGAATTGGTCACCTTGACGATGGGGATGGAAAGCTCAGAACTGATGGTATCCGAAAGGGGATGAGAATAAGCGATTGTAATTCGGAAAATGGCACGGTCCACCCCTGTGTGAAAGAGAGAAAGTAAATCGTAGAAAGTTGCAATCGACAGCTCTTTATCGATCGCCTCTGCTTTTATCACCTCTCCGATCATTTTGCGAAAGTAATGAAGATCGTTTATCGCTACTTCAAGGGAAACGCCCAGCTGCTTGAATAAGGTAACGGAAGAACATGCCCACTTTTCGATGTTTCCTGAATCCTTAGCCATTCGCAATGAATCGGCCAGCACCTCGATGGAATCGCCTCTCCACTTTCTAAGAGACATTTCGACAATATTCGAATACGAAGAGTCTATATTTGCTCTTTCCTGAATCAGCTCAGATTTTGATTTGATGATACGATTAATGAAATCAAGATATTTATCTTGGTCCTGAACAGCCTTCATCGGCATATGGTAACCTCCTATTATAGATCAACTTTGAAGGTTGTCTAATTATGTAAATATATTTGGAAAAAAGAATAGAGGTAATGTTGAATTCTATGTTATGATTTTTTGTAAAGAGTACAATAGCAATGTTAGGAATTGAGGAAGTAAGGTGTTTCATTGAAGAGGTGAAGGAATGACGATTGATAGATTCCTACAATTTGATTATACAGAAGATTAACAGGTAAAAAAGTGTCTGTTTAGACACTTTCTAACATTCAGTATACATTTGTTTATCTGTCATTATGGTTCAGAAGGGGGATTGAGGGTTGAATAAAAGAACTTGGCTCACTAAGTTACGAAAAAGGAAAAAGATGACGCAGCAGGAAGTAGCAGCAAAAGCCTTTATTGAAAGATCCTATTATGCCCAAATTGAAAATGGAATCCGGAAACCAAGTGCTGAAGTGACGCTCAAGTTAGGTCAAGTGTTGGATTTTCATGCATCAAGTTTTAACCTGGAGGAAAATCCATTCTCCATCGCCTTACAAAATGCCCCTGTCATCTTGGCTCATTGTGATACACAATTACGGTACACGTGGATTTTTAATACCCCTGACCTTATTCCCGAAGATCATATTGGAAAAACAGATGTGGAATTGGATGATAATGAAGGGAATCGTGCCTTGATGAAGTTAAAGAAAGAGGTTTTAACAGAAAAGAGGCCAGTCAGTCGAGTCATTACCATTCCATTATTATCTGGGGAAATTTCATATAATGTTTATGCACATCCCCTTCTAAATGAGGATGGTGCCATTATTGGAGTTGCCACTGCTTCCACAGTAATACATAGCAACAGACCCAATGATGAGCTCTATAATACGAGGATGAAATAAGAAAAGTAGAAAAAAGAGATCGAAGGATGATAAACCCTCCGATCTCTTTTTTTGAAAGCTATCGATCCGTTTCCCTAAACTTAATATCAATGAGTTTTTCGCTTTCAGTTTCAAACTGGATATCAATAAACACTCCGAATTCTTTACCATCCCGTCTTAACCAAAGCTTGAATTTTTCAGTTGAATTCATCGTTCCATATTCTTTTCCAATGTGAAGATAATCCACGATCACTGCATCAGGATACCTTTCTTTCGTTTTTCTCACAGCAAGACTTCCCCATTTTGCATAGGACGGAATTTCCTGCTGTGCATGAAGAACCTGAGTACCGTCACCGATTGACAGGTTCGTCATGACCATCAGACCAAGAACAATTGAAACTAACCGGATCAATTTCAAAAGCATTACCCTCTTTTTACCTTGTAGGTTGTCTTTTCTGTCTGAAATTATTCCCTTTTTCTAATATCAATAGCATTTGAAGATAAGTGAATTATTTTTTTAGTTGGAATATTCTTTACTTAATCCACATAAAATCTTAAACTGTGGATGTGGGAAGAAAATCTTTCCAACATAATGAAAGGAGGCGATGGCGATGATTCCAATCGTCGATGCAAGTCAAAATATCAATGATTATGAGGTTCTTTCAATTAAAACATAGCGTGGGAGGATATTATGAAGACAACTCTTCAGCAAGTGAAAATCGTAGAATATCATGAAGGATTAGCAAAAGGAATCGCCAAAATGTGGAATGAAAGCCGCGAAAACTGGGGCGGGGATTCCACCGTTACAACAGAACAGGATGTGAAGGACAAGGAAGAGAGTTCCACCAATCTTCATTTATTTTTAGCCATGGTAGGGGCCGAGGTCGCAGGATACTGCGGACTTTCTGAATATCGTGAAGATGTAGGTGCTCTATACATTCCTTTACTGAATGTCCACCCTAAGTATCAAGGGTTAAAAATCGGCAAACAGCTTGTCTTAAAAGCGATCGAGAAGACGGTGGAATTACAATGGCCACGACTTGACTTGTTTACGTGGCCAGGAAACACTAAAGCCGTGCCACTTTATAAAAAATGCGGATTCTTCTGGGAAGACCGTGATGATACAGTTCATTTAATGAATTTCATCCCAATGGTGCTTCAAATCGATCTGTTGAAGCCTTTTTTCGAGAAACATGATTGGTATCAAACCAGTCAGCGTTTGATTGAAGTCAAACCGGATGCTCTGAAGGTAAATGAACACACATATTATGAATATAAGTGGGAAGCAGGCGAAGAATTCGTCCGCATTCAATTTGAACGAACGGGACGAGGCATTCGTTTAATTGAAACACAGGATTATTTAGTTCAAATGAACGTGCCGGAATTTAAACTTTTGGAAAATGAAGAACATTATGTAAGCTATCATGTTGAAAATCGCAGAAAGGAACCAATTGAAATTTCAATAAAAGGTGTTTCGTCACCGATAGCAGAGCATGATTTCGAAGCTACCTTTCTGGTCGAAAACAAATGGATGGGGGATTACCCTGTAAAGGTTTCGATGCCAGAAAGTGAACCTGGTCCATGGAAAACACATCCAGTGATTGGGGCTGATTTCAAAATAAATAAACAACCTCTCTCGCTGAAAATGGGTGTATACCCCAAGCAGGCAGGTAAAGTGAACATAAGATCTGTTAAGAAGAATTGGAGACCCCACAGTAAGGGAACCGTCTATCTCGACCTTGAAAGTCAGGTTGGCGAAGATTCCACTTGGACAGTCAAACTGCCTGAGAATAAAGTGATTTCTTGGGATGAATCTGAGGTGATCGAGAAGGTCGGCGCCAAAGGGAGAGTTTCCATCCCGGTACCTGTGCAGCTGTTGAAAAATGGGTTTTTATCAGAAGAAATTGTTGTAGAGGTTAAGTGGGAAAACGGACACCGATCCTCCTTTACGACTTCACTGAGAATTGCATTTCCTGGATTCGGGGCAAAATTCGGCGGGGAAACAGACGAGCACTGGTTTGGATATAATGGACCACACTATGTTGAAATCGAAAAAAGAAATCACATGGTGAAAATCGGCTCAACTGCTTTCACCAGGGATCCCATTTCATTCTTTACCCCTAAATTCGGTAAACCATACAGCGAAGAATTTTCAAAGAAAGAAGCGTCTTCTATTGAATACATCGAGTTACCAGAGGCATTGGTTGTGAAAACATCACTCGTATCAGAAGCGTTTCCTTCCATACTACTCAATTCATATTTCAAGATATATGGAGAGGGGTTAGTGGAAGTCAAGCATGAGGTGGTAAATACAGGGGATCAGGAAAAGAAGAAGCTTTCTTTGATTCAGCCCGTGTTTACAAGTCTGGAAGGTCTGTCAGTCCCTCAAAATGAAGGGGTCTTGAAATGTAATGAATCCCTGGTTCCATTTGTGGAGTATATTGATGATAAAGCTATTTCAGAGCGATGGATGTTTCTCGAAGCATCTATAGGGGATACGATCGGTTTATCCTGGCCGGAAAATGCCATTGCCAGAAAAGATGATTGGCGAATGGCTTTGGAATATGATATGGATTTGATACCTGCCCATGAGGAGCTATGTTTAGGTCCAATCCAGGTAGGCATCAACGTGTCTAATCACTGGTCGAAGTGGCGCGAATTCATTACAGGGAAAGATGTAGAATTGAAGGAGCTTCCTCTTTATGCTTTCGAAAAAGTAAAGGGAGACGTTGTCTCTAGCTTAGGTGTTAAAGAGGATTATTCATTCAAATCTATGATGACTCCTTATGTTCATGGAACATTATCCGTTCAGCACGAAGATGAAACGCTTGTGAAGGATGTGCTGAAAGAAGAGAGTCTTACTCAAATAAGTGTTCAACTTGAACATAATTCCCCTGGGGTAAAATGGATATCAGGTGAATTCATTACAAAGAGTCAAACGGCGAGGGTGGATTCCTTGCAATTTGTTATAGGAAAAAGTGATGTAAAGATTGGACAAAATGATGGGATTTGGTCTGTTGATAATGGGGTTGCGTCGTTTAAGGCCTCTTCGAATTACTATCCGGGAATTTATTCATTAAGTTTAAATGGAAATGAAACTCTTGATCATCAATACCCGACCCCTGGCCCCCGTGCCTGGTGGAACCCATGGGGCGGTGGGATTGCATACTCCTTCCGAAATATCAGTGGGTATTCCATGCTGAAAGAAAAAACAACGATTGAATCAGTAACGAAAGTGGATCAGAACGGTCACCGTTGGTCCGGCCTCAGTATAACAACAGAGTTTAAGCAGCACGGGAAGATGAAAGGCGTCACTCTACAACAATACGCCTTGACCCTGCCGGATGTACCGGTTCTTGCCGTTTACGCAGAAATCCATCAACATTCAGGGCAAACGTTTGACAAAGAAATACTGGATCTGGATGCTTTCTTCAAGCTCGGAGAGACGTTACAATCCAGTTACATTACACTTCCTACAGAAGGAGTCTTCCAAAAATACTATGCGGGGTCGGAAGAATTCGTATTAAGGGATACACCGTTTATCATGTTGGGATCTGACGTAAGGGAAGAGATGATGACGTTTGTTCATCCTGCTAATAGAAAGATGTCAGAAGCATACATTAATCAAGACGCACTTTTAGTAGCATCAACTAAAGAGTGGTCGGCTCCCACAGGGGAAATCATAAAGATAGAGCCAAGTATCCTCTTCTACGGAGAACTGAAGGACACCCAGAGCATTAAAGCATTACAAAACATCAAATTCAGTTAATTCAGCCCGAACTTGCCTGCAGTGCAGGCAGGTTCGTGTTTTTTTGAGGTTTAAAGAAAAGGGACGGACTTCCAAAAAGTGTTACTTTTCTTGTGGAAACCCTGTTTGTATAAGGATCCGAGAGGATATGTGGCGAGTTTTTGGAGGTCCGTCCCTCTACAGTTTATGCTGGGGGTGAAGGCATTTTGAGGCAAAGTGAGCTTAGTAGTATTAATAGGGCAGGATGGAATGATGGTGCTTATCAAGCGTGGGTGAATCGTCATGGATTGCCAAAGGATTATGCTCTTACACTTATGAAAAATCCACAACATAAAGTATTGAAATATTTAAACCATATGGGAGATATCAGAGGTAAAAGAATTGCTAATCTACTAGGGTCAAAGGGTAATAAAGCAGTGTCCTTTGCCCTATTGGGTGCTGAGGTAACTGTGGTGGATATTTCGAAAGAAAATAGCCTGTACGCGATGGAATTGGCAGAAGCCGCTGGTGTCGAGCTTCATTATATCATTTCTGATTTGTTAGAAATCCCCGGTGAAGAGAAAAAAGAGGATTATGATTTTGTCATTTTGGAACTTGGCGTTCTACATTACTTTGTTGATTTAGTGCCTGTTTTCACTATCGTCAGTAAGATGCTTAAGAAAGGCGGAACTTTCATCTTGAGGGATTTCCATCCGCTGCTTACTAAACTATTGACGGTTGAGGGTACGAAAATGGTGGCAGCAGGGGATTATTTTGAGAACTGTGAAGTGGAAGTAGATGTTGCATTCTGGAAATTATTAAAGACCGATCTACTGCACCGATCAACTAAGAATAGAATTCGCAGATGGACACTGGGTGATATCATCACAGCAATTGGCATTACAGGCATGACCATTACTCAATTAGAAGAAGAAGCCGGAATAAGATGGGCGTTCCCACCCAATGCTCCATTGGGGATTGAAAATAACATACCTGGTTTATTTACAATCATTGCAGAGAAAAAATAGTTAGAAGAAATGGAAGGGGGACGGACCTCAGAAAGAGTATACATGACGATAGAATCATCACTTCTAGAGGTCCGTCCCTCGTAAAGGTTACTAATTGTTTTTATTCTCTTCCTTACTTTGTGGATCTTCGTCTTCCATTATTCCACTTACTGCCTTTTTGAATTCTTTAAGGGTAGCACCAGCGGCTTTACCCAGCTCTGGTAGTTTGCTTGGTCCGAAGAACAAAAGCGCAACAAACAGTATAATCGCTATCTCACCGAATCCCAGATTCATCTTAAATTCCTCACTTTATTTTAAAGTCGTATAACCAATCACTTAACTTTCTCAATTCGAATATGTCCATATTAATGGAAGATATATAAATTCCCCCGGCTGAAAAAAGTTTTTTTAGAATGATGACGTATGAATGTAAGGATCAGAGGTAATTTGATTGGGACCTGACCACTTCAAGAAAGCCCAACGAATCGGGAAAAACCTCAAAGCAAAATGAACTTTGTACGAAGGGCTTAATGCCAAATTCCATGTCAGGGGGAATGGTCATTTTATTAAGGGGATTACCATCTTGTTTGTGGACGAGGGAAGGCGTCGTGTCGAGAATCATGGCTTCATCTGCTAGAAACAGGTGATCCGAAATGGTAGGCTCTCCATCAATGCTTGATAATATTGATTGGTGTGACTGTTGTTGAACAGGATTGGTCATAAATGTCATACATAGAAGCACCATTAACAAAAGTCTCGCCATAGCCCCTTCACCTCCCAAGATCATATTACACTTAATTATAGCCATAATTCTTTTGGTGTCTATAAAAATTCAGAGGGACGGACCTCAAAAGAGAGAGAACAGAGCTTGCATTCTATTTTTTTGAGGTCCGTCCCTCAAGGGTAAGGTTTACTTCTTGGTTTTTCGGGTATAGAAGATTGGATATGTATATTTATGGAAGGGGTTTGGTCATGGAGGAGAAGGTTGTTCATTTTTACGAATCCAAGAAGAAGTTGAGTTTGATTGCGGCTGGATGCATTTTATTTGTTCTATTGTGTTTGTATTTAACGTATGAGTTTTTCTTTATTGATGTGAACTATTTGTTAGGGGGGATTGTTGCGTTAGGAGGAGTGTTCTTTCTCTTTTGTTTGATTCAGATCTTTAAAAAGCTCTCTAATGATGTACCTCATGTAAGTATGACTATGGAAAATTTGGTATTATATGTGTTGCCTGATGAACCCGTTCACATTCGCTGGGAAGATATTGAAAGCTATGTTCCTTACGAAATTTACCGGAATTCTTTTATTGGACTCGTTCTGATCGATGAAGAGGAATACCGCGACAAGATGCCGGATAAGCTAAAACGCATGTCCAGGATGAATGTGAAAATGGGGTATCCACAATACAATATTGTAATAGGCAATTTAAAAGAGCCACAAAAATTGCTTGAAGAATTAACTATTCGTATTCCCCATGCAAATATGGTTACTGAAGAAAAGCCTGTTGCACCTACGAATTCAATGTAATATAACCCCAAAAAGGTGAGCAAACATTGCTCACCTTTCACTTTTTAAGATTAATATACTTTATCCCCATTAAAGATCGAATTCTTCACCACAACGTAATCTACTGTACGGATGGATTCAAGTTTCGTTCCCCCTGCATAGGAGATTGAAGATTGAAGGTCTTGTTCCATTTCAATCAGGGTATGTTCTAATGACCCTTTATGTTCAACGTACATTTTCTTTCCTTCAACATTTTTCTTTTCACCCTTTTGAAATTCGGAAGCTGATCCAAAGTACTCTTTGAAAAGCTTTCCATCTTTTTCAATCGTTTCTCCAGGAGATTCTTCGTGACCGGCAAATAGCGATCCGATCATCACCATAGTGGCACCAAAGCGGATGGATTTTGCAACATCCCCATGGGTCCGGATGCCTCCATCAGCAATGATGGGTTTAGTAGCCGCTTTAGCGCACCATCTCAGTGCAGCCAGCTGCCATCCACCTGTACCAAACCCTGTTTTGATCTTTGTTATACAAACTTTACCCGGTCCAATTCCAACCTTGGTAGCATCGGCCCCGGCATGTTCTAATTCTCTTACGGCCTCTGGGGTCCCAACGTTTCCGGCAATCACAAAGCTCTCAGGTACATGTTTTTTAATATGTTGAATCATATTAATGACGGCATTGGAATGTCCGTGGGCAATATCGATTGTAATGAATTCCGGGACAAGCTTTTCTTCAGCTAACTGCTCGACAAAGGCGTATTCTTCTTCCTTTACACCCACTGAAATAGAAGAGATTAATCCACGTGACTTCATATCATTAATGAATGACACACGCTTTTCTGGTTCAAAACGATGCATGATATAGAAATAATTATTTTCAGCTAAATAGACAGCGATTTTTTCATCAATAATGGTCTGCATGTTGGCTGGGACTACAGGCAGTTTAAACGAATGGCCACCCAGGGTTACACTCGTATCACATTCAGAACGGCTGTTAACCACACATTTTGCAGGAATTAATTGAATATCTTCGTAATCAAATACATTTTCCATCATTACACCCCTAAACACGAATATTAAACTTTGTTTAATTTATAATTGTTCGTCCATAAGGTAATTTACATCATTTTCTTATCGATGTCAAAGATTTTATTAATTATTTGATGATTTACAAACTATTCATTTAGCTAATCATTAGGCGTTTCCATATAGTTTATCCTGAGTGAGACTGTGTTAAAGTATAAACATGCGGGACATATTAAATCCGTATGTTAAGAAAGGTGGATGGGCTATGTACTGGGTCATCGCTTTATTCGATGATAAAACAGAAGAGCTGATTAAAGGAATTTGGAAGGAACTAGCGGTTAAGAAAATTTCTTATTATGAAGAAGAGATCAATGATGCCCTTCCTCATATTACTTTAGGCAATTACATGGAAATAGACAAAGAGGCATACATAAGATCGTTAGAAGCATTTTATGAATATAGGTCACCCTTCAGCATCACATTCAATACAGTAGGATCTTTTTTGAATTTCGGCACGCTTTTTCTTTCCCCCACCGTTACGAGGGAGCTTCTGGACTTTCACTCGTCTCATTACGATCATTTTCATTCTTTTAATCATCAGGCTAATCCACTTTATCTCCCAGACAATTGGATTCCACACTGCACTTTGGCTAACAAACTTTCCCCTGAAAAATTAGCGGAGGGGTTTGAGTATTGTTTAGGAAGGGGAGACACGATTGAAGCGGAGATAACGGATATAGCCATTATTGAATTAATTAACGATTCAGAGGATTGTATGGATGCCCCCATCATCTTTACTAAATCATTAAGGTAGACTTGTATTAAACACTGAGAGGCGGGTTATGATCCCGCCTCTGGGTGTATTATTAGGTAGATTGCAAATGCAGCAAAATTATATATAGCATACTTTCTTCATCACGAATCCACTTTTCGGTAGCGTTGGAATCTCCCGAAGACTATAGCTCATGTCCTGCTTCGGCAGTTGATAGTTAAGATGGTTACTCATGAAAGAGAAGCTGGCTTTCATGACTTCAATGGTCGGCCATTCCCCTGGACAGCGGTGACCAGTATCGTAATCTCCACCGCCTTGTGGGACCAGTTCATAAATACTGCCTTTATAGTCTCTGAACCGCCCGGGTTCGAAATGATCAGGGTCCTCCCAGAGCCGCGGATCATGATTCGTACCATATAAATCAAGCATCACCATTTGACCTTGTTTAAAGTGATATTGCTGCCATACGAAATCCTTGGTTGTCAGGGCAGCCAGAAATGGGAAGAAGGGGTAGTAGCGACGCACTTCCTGAATGAAGCATCGCAGGTCTTCGTCATCAGAATTAATCTTATCTCTCCACTCCGGATTTTCCTCAAGTGCAACGGCCCCAAATATCAGATAGCGTGATATGGCTACTAGAGGGCGAATGACATTTAATAATTCGACTGCAGCCACTTGTTTATCAAGAAGATCCCCGTTCAGGTCTTGGTGGAAAGCCATTTCATATAGGGCAGACCCTTTTCTTGTTTCATGTTCCCCTTGACGCACCATTTGGATAACGCTTTCAATCCATTTTTCTAATCGCTTCCTTGCCCGCAGACCTGCAAGATACTGGGGGCCGATTTTCGATGCTCCTTCAATTAATTTGTTTAAGTCTTTGGACCGTTTTGGTATTTCTTTCTCTTCTATCGGTATACCAGCCCATTCACACCCAACCTTTGTGAGTAATTCCAGGGACTCCTCGAAAAGGTTAACTTTACTTTTTTTCTCCCACTTACGTGCATATGCATTCCACTGTCTTGTCGTAATCTTATGCAGTTCATCAAGGCCTTCACGTGTCATCAAAGACAAAAACAAACGTTTACGGTGTACATGAGACTGCCCATCTAACGTTTGAACACCGCCTTTCCCAAAGAGTGTGTTCAGTATGTGAGGGGGCATCGCTCCGTTCCTCTTCATCTTTTCATTATCATAGAAAAGTTTCACACCTGCTTCACCGCTAAGAAGAGCGACTTTCTTACCAAGAACTTTTGTTTCATAAACATCTAGATGATGCTTCTGAGTACGTTTTTGAATAAATTCATAGCCGTCCTTAAAGATCGATAATGTGCGGTCAATTCCCTTATCTTTCGGTACCTGAACTGGCATTAGGTAAACACATTCCCTTCTATTTGATTATTTTGTACTTTCCCACTTTTCTTATGAAAATAAACACCGCTCTAATCTATTAGTTTATTGTGAAATTGAAATGTAGGTATGGTATCCACATTCGAAGGCTGAAGGAAAAGTTAGGTGTCCGGGCAGTGCCTTCAGCAGAGGTGGAGTTCAAAGGTGCAAACGCCTATCTGGTTGGAGAACCGGATAGAGGAATCTACTATATGATGGAATCACTAAATCTATCCCGGATTTGTAATGCCATTGCATCGATCGGCATTATGAGAAGAGCCTATCTTGAAGCAAGAAATTATGCTTTCCATCCTGAAACATTCGGACAGCCTCTGGCTCACTTTCCGATGAGATTAATGAATAAACACCGGGCTCATGAATACTTTTTAGCCAGAATGAAAGATGAGCTCTCCCTTGTTCCAGAAGAATTCATCTTGTTAATGATCCCCATAACGGAAGGAATCTTGAAGCTTGAACAACTATTGACATTGGTAACCACGTCCAATCATTATACACAGACCTATCATGCGAAGAGAATGGCAGAACTAATGGTCCAAATTTTCGAAAGTGTGGTGGCACTTAAAGATGCCTATACATTTGGCGGAAAAAGAAAACGTATGATTGCAGATATTTTTATCAAGCAAACATGGAGAAAAACCGAATGGATCGATGAAGAAATGAAATCCGTTCAGTACTTCGACGAAATAGTGGGGGGAAAGTAAAGGTTTAAATGAAAAAAATCCCAGGATTTTCAATGTCCAGGGATTTCTTTTTATTTTTCACAGCAGCAGGGACAATCACATTCTTTTTTCGTTTTACACGTACAGCGTTCACAAGGACATTCTTTCGTCACCAAGAAAGACACCTCCTTTTGCAATAAGTTATTATTCATCGTTTCCAAATCACTGAATTCCATACACATTTAGGAACATAATACCCACGTGTTAATAGTAAACGTCAAAGTATGGAAATCAGCATGTCTATATAATGGAAAATTACAATTAATACTAAATAATATCCATTTGTTTACAAATATTAAGTGATAAGGTAATATATGTAATTGTAGGAACAAATGAATGGGGAGGGATTGCAGATGAAAAAATTGATTTTACCCTTTTTCTTGCTATCTATGAGTTTATTTATTGCCGCATGCAGTAGTGATGAAGGTAGTACAGAGGAAAAAGAGACAAACACTGAAGTAACTGAAGAAAATGCAAAGTCGGACGAGATGGAAATGAAATCCGCTCTATTAGACCTTCAAAAGGAAATCATCAACACAGTGAACGCCAATGATTCAGCTATTTACACTTTTGAATCGGCAAAAGCTAAAGAAGAGGATAAACCCAGTGCCGAAGAGATTGCCAAACTAAAAACCGACGCTGAAACTGCTGCTAAAACTGTAGCTGAAGACGTTCATGGGCTAGAAGTACCTGCTGCGGTCGATTCAAAGAAAGACGATATTCAAGGGGCATTGGACGATCTTGCAAAATCATACGAAACCAGGGCTGCCAATCTTTCGGACGAAGCAAACGCAGAATACACAGAATCTGATGAACAATTTGCTTCATTTGAAGAAAAAATGGCTGCTATCTACGAAGAAGCAGGATTGACGAAGCCTAGTTTTTCAGCTGATATTGTAGATTAATAGCATTAAAAAAATATAGATAAGACTCAGGTTTTTGACTCATTCGTGAAAAAAGGCTAAATGAGTCAAAAATCGTTATATATAGGACTGCATCCACAGTCCTATTTTTTATGTCTTCACAAAAGTTTACTACCGGAAACATTGTTCACCTCTTCATATTAAGATAGCTTCACTAAAGAAGGTTGCTATAGACCCACACGGGAAGGGGTTGCTATGATATTCAGGTACATATCAATTGTGGAGGATTATGATAGTGAATCAAGAAAAATATGATCAGTTGAAATTGGGAGAGCGTGGTGCAGTTATAAGCATCATTGCCTATATTATATTATCAATCATTAAATTCCTCATTGGAACATCAGCCGGTTCAGAGGCATTACGTGCAGACGGCTTGAACAATGCCACTGATATCGTGGCATCTGTGGCAGTACTTATCGGACTAAGGTATTCGAGGAAGCCAGCCGATCAAGATCATCCATATGGCCATTGGAAAGCCGAAAGTGTAGCCTCTTTGCTGGCATCCTTTATCATGATGGTGGTGGGGATACAGGTACTATACAATGCTGTCCAATCTGTATTCGACGAAAATGCCCAGGCACCGGATCTTATTTCCGCATGGACTGGTATTGGTGCTGCAATAGTCATGTATTTTGTCTATCGGTACAACAAAAAATTAGCACAGAAAATAAATAGTCAATCCCTTATGGCTGCAGCAAAAGATAATCTTTCAGATGCATGGGTAAGCATCGGCACGGTGATCGGAATCATTGGTGCTCAATTTTATCTGCCTTGGTTGGATCCCCTCACAGCTGTCCTTGTCGGCCTTCTCATCTGTAAAACCGCGTGGGGCATTTTTATAGAAGCTTCCCATTACTTAACGGACGGATTCGATGAAGAGCTTATAGAATCTTACGAAAAGACTGTCCTCGATCTCCCCGGGGTTAAAGGTGTAAAAGATATTCGGGCAAGAAATTACGGAAATAACACTGTCGTCGATGTTGTAATCCTGGTGAGGTCCACCCTCGATATAAAACAGGCACATGATATTTCAAGCGAGGTAGAAGAAGAATTGATGCATAAGCATGAGGTGTATGATGTGCATGTTCATGTGGAACCGAATTAAAAACTTTCATTAAAGGTAAAGCGCATCATTTTAAAGGGCCCTGTTTAGGGTCTTTTTTTGGTTCATATCCATTTTAACAATTATTTCGAAACTTAGCATGAATATGTTGGATGATAATGGTAAAATAATAGAATGAGAGAAGGAAAGTCATACATAGGAGATGAACACCATAAAACGTTATTCTCTTCAAAAACAACTCCAGCGAATACGCATTACGGAATGGGGAAACCCTTCGAAACCCGTGATTTTTTGTCTTCATGGATTGGGGAGTACTGGCCTTAGCTTTATTGAAGTAGCGCACGATTTAAAGGAAGACTACAGAATCATTTCCATCGATGCACCTGGTCATGGACAGACGACCCCATTTGAATCTGGTGAAGATTATGAAATGAATAACATGGCCGAATGGCTGAATGAAGTGCTTGAACTTCTTGAAATCGATTCATTCTATTTCCTGTCTCATTCATGGGGGAGCTTTGTCGCCCTATTTTATGCAGCCAAATATCCCGAAAAAATCAGAGGACTGATGTTGATCGATGGGGGTTATCAGGGAAAACGTCATTCCATACAAACAGTAGAAGAAGAAGTCGCTTATTATGAAAAAGACTTTGAACAAATTTGGGAAACATGGGAAGATTTCCTCGCCCTCGTTAAGAGTGAAACGTTAAGCTGGTCTTCATTGAAGATGGAGGCCGCTCAAGATCTTTTCCTTTATCATAACCACCAATATTATTGGCATGCCCGCGGGGAAACAGCCGGTCACATCATTCGTGCCATGCACAAGGATGAGGCGGAGGATATTTATCACAAAATAGAAAATCCGGTTTTATTATTAAGAGCCTCTCTCCCTGAAAGCCTTGCTGAAACCCGCAAAAAGACAGCAGACATCTTTAAGGTACTGGCCAAGGGGGAAGTAAAGTGCATTCCGGGTACGACCCACCTTCTTCATTGGGACCGTCCTGAAATTGTAGTAAGGGAAATCAGACAGCGTTGGAAATAAGTAAAGGAGGAATCACTCTATGATTCTATTAAAAACAATGACAGAGAACGAATATCGTGAATGGATAAAAGAGTCCATCAAGGAATATGCAGAAGAAAAAACGAAGGCAGGTAATTTTAAGAAAGAAACGTCCCTGGAACAAGCAGAGGAAGAATTTAATAAACTTTTACCTGAGGGAAGGGAAACAAAAGATCATTATTTATTTTCCCTGTTTCATGAAGAAAGCAAGGAAATGGTAGGTAACTTATGGGTTCTTTTAAACGATGAAGCAAAGGAAATTTTTATATATAATATTAAGATCCATGAGATCAAAAGGGGATCAGGATATGGGAAGGAAGCTTTAGCGTCGTTGGACTCGTTTGCAAGGGAAAAAGGTATCCCGAAAATATCCCTTCATGTATTCGGTCATAACAAAACAGCTCTATCTTTGTATCAAAAAACAGGTTATGAAGTAACAAATGTGTTAATGTCCAAATCGCTTTAAAACAAAAGGGCACCTGTTCATTCAGTGTCCTTTTCTACATAGAGGATGATCTTTCACCATGACAGCTGTAAAAGAAACATATAGTTATGAGGACAGTTATTTTTTAATTGGAAATCCATGGCTACTGATTGTAGCTCTAATAATAGTCTTAGTTTTTCTTTACATATTTTTAAGGAAAAGAAGGTAGTGAGCCATGAGAGAAGTAAAATATGCGCAAGTATCAGATCTGGAAGCGATCGTTGCGATTGATCAACTAGTCATCGGGCATGCAAACAGAATGGAAGAAATTGAAAGAGCGATAAAGGAGAAGGGATGTCTAATCATAAAAGAAGGGAAGACTACAGGTTTCCTCCTATTCAATACCCAGTTTTTTGAGAATTCGTTTGTCTCTCTGATCATCATTGCTCCTGAGGAGAGGAGAAAAGGGTATGCGTCTTCCCTTTTGAATTATTTTGAGGAAATTTCACCTACGAAAAAAATCTTTTCATCTACTAATCAGTCAAACATCGGGATGCAAAAAGTTTTTCAAAAGAATGGATACACTTCAAGCGGAACGATTGAAAACCTGGACCCTGGAGATCCCGAGCTGATTTATTTTAAATATAAAGAGAATCAATGAGATTGGGGGACTAAAATTGATGATCATGGTTTTAGCTGTGTTTCTTCTCATCTTCTCGTTTGATTTCACTAAATTCAGGAAGCAGAATCAGACGATGATTGAACAGAATGAAAGGATCATTGCATTACTTGAGGACATAAAGAAAGAAAACACTTGATAAAAATGGCTCGCAGACGATTGCGAGCCATTCTTCTATACAATTGAAATATAATCTTCATCCACGCTTTCAACACCCTGGTCAAATGTCAGCTTCGTCTTGAACAAGTAACGGACGCCCTCTTGAGAACAAGGGACGCCTTGGGGAATCCGGTAGGTAAATGACAGTTTATTACGTTCATCTGCCCTGATGATATCCGATTTTAATACAGTGGTCGAATCAATGAGTTTCTCTTCTTTTCCATTCTTATCAATCACGACCAAATCACATTCAACCCTCCTCAGCTTTTGTTCGATGATGCCACCTTCTAAAAAGAAGTAACCGCGCAAGAGCTCTCCTTGTTTAAATGAGGTTTTAGGCAGCACAAGATCAATCTTCGCAGACCCGACACCGAAGAGGGACATGTATTTACGCAGTATCATTAGGCATGCTCCTTTTTCACCGTTGTATATTTCTTATCGATTTTTTCGTCGATTTTGTCCATCTCCCGTCGATTTCTTATTATTTCTTCTTTGTTTTCTTCTATTAATTGAGAGAGGATTGATTTTAATTTTTTCATTGTCCATTACTTCCTTTCAAAGTGAAATAATAAAGAAAAGACCTTTACCATTGGTAAAGGTCTTTTGTGGACATATATAAGCCTTCACCAACTGGTAAAGGTCTCGCTAACAACATGGTTGTCAATAAAGCCGAGAGCGTGCACTCTGTAATGACGACTTTATTGTTACAGCTACTCCCCTTTAGGAGAATATTAAATTATGAGACCATCATAATTGATACAGGGATAGATGTCAACTGATATGAGATACTTGGATCTTTCATTATATCAAACCCAATGCAGGAATCACCAGAGTGAAAAGAGAAATAATGGGTTAGGAAGAAAAGGAAAAAGGAGCTGGTCATATGTATGAATTGAAAACAAAACAAAATGATGAGAGCGTCATTGAATTTATTGAGGGAGTGGAAAATCCTAAAAAAAAGGAGGATGCTTATAGGCTACTGGATATTTTCAGTGAAGCAACCGGATTTGAAGCAAAGATGTGGGGGGCAAGTATTATCGGATTCGGTTCTTATCATTATAAATATAAAACCGGCCACGAGGGAGATGCCCCATTAGTGGGGTTTTCACTGAGAAAATCCAAGATAAGCTTATACTTTGCCACTGGTGACTCTGAAAGAGAGAAGCTCCTGGAGTCATTCGGGAAGCATACATCCGGTAAGGGGTGTGTGTACATAAATAAAGTAGCAGACGTTGACGAAACGGTGTTAAAGCAATTGATTCATCAGTCTGTGAACTTTTTACAACAAACGTATCCTGAAGATCACTAAATTTTTATAGGGAATCAGTCTCGTTCATGTGACTAATTCCTTATTTTTTTTGATTAGAAGCATTTTATTTGTGTTTCAAGTTAATATCCTATATTATTAATCTTGAATTAAGACTATCATGGTTCAAGATACATGATTTCAAATCATTCCAAAACCTTGATAAGGATCATTTCACATACAGAAAGGGACGATTCAACATGACAAAGGTATTATATATTACAGCACATCCACACGATGATACACAATCTTATAGCATGGCTGTAGGGAAGACGTTTATCGATACGTATAAAGAAGCAAACCCAGGTCACGAAGTTGTTACTATGGACTTATACAAGGAAAACATCCCACAAATCGATGCTGACGTATTCAGCGGCTGGGGTAAATTGCAATCGGGTAAAGGATTCGAAGAACTTTCTCAAGAAGAGCAAGCAAAAGTTGGCAGACTCGGTGAATTATCCGATCAGTTTGTCGAAGCTGATAAATATATTTTCGTTACACCATTTTGGAACTTCTCATTCCCTCCAGTAATGAAAGCCTATATTGACTCTGTATCAGTGGCAGGTAAAGCCTTCAAATATACGGAACAGGGACCGGTTGGACTTCTGACTGATAAAAAAGCTCTTCATATTCAAGCACGTGGAGGAATCTACTCAGAGGGTCCGGCAGCGGCAATGGAAATGGGACACCGCTACCTGGAAGTAATGATGCAATTCTATGGCGTTCCTTCATTTGAAGGATTATTTGTAGAAGGACATGCAGCAATGCCTGATAAAGCGGCTGAAATCAAAGAGAATGCCATTGCAAGAGCAAAAGATTTAGCACATACATTTTAATAATAGAGGGAGTCAACGATTACGTTGGCTCTTTTTCTTATATTTCCATTTATTTGCAACTTTTTAAAAAAATACGAAACTCCAGAGACGTTTCATTCGTATAGAGACAAGATAGGGAGTTGAGATAATGAAGGATCAAGAGTTTATTGATATTGAATTAGGGGAAGATGAATCACTCGCATCCTTGTTACAATCAATCGTGACCCAAAAGAGGGAAGAATTAGGAACGCATGCCGTTTATGTTCAAGAGATCATATCTACATATGACAACGGCTTCACGGTTATTCTTGAAATCAGCCAAAGTACTTATTAAATGAGAGAGGGAGGCATCAATGGAATTGATGCTCCCCCAGTTCATTATAATAACCGGGAGTAGCAAGGGCACAGAAGATTTCAGACCATTTCTGATGACTCTTACTACCATTGCACTAATCAATGTGGACCCCTAATGAACCGTTTGTATTGAGGATATTAAAAAGAAACCCCGGTACAGGACCAGAGTCATCGGCTTTCATTTATTATCTTTTAATGAACATTTGAGTCCAATAATGACCGTATGATCCACCCTTCACATAACCTACCCCAATTTCTGTATATGTCGGGGAGAGGATATTTTTTCTATGACCTTCGCTGTTCATCCACGCTTCTACAACTTCAGCTGGAGTCCTTTGACCTGCAGCGATATTTTCTCCTGCTGCTTGGTAGGAAATCCCGAAATCCTTCATCATTTGGAATGGGGACCCGTATGTCGGGGATGTATGACTGAAATAGTTCTTCGCAATCATGTCTTCCGACTTATATCGCGCTACCCTGGCCAACTCCCAATTTTCCTTCAATGGGGGTAAACCCACTTTTGAACGCTCGTTGTTTACGAGTTTCACTACTTCATATGTATAACTTTCAGCAGTGGCATTTACTCCAGGAATATTTACACTTTGACCAGGATAGATCACATTAGGGTTACTGATCCCGGGATTTGCTGAAATCAATTCTGATACACCAACCTGATGTTTCACGGCAATTTTCCACATCGTATCCCCGTAAGTGACCGTATAGGTACCTGCAGCGGATACCTTTGAAGAATTTCCAAATCCAATGACAAAAGTGACAGACAACAATAAGATTGATAAAAGTTTTAAAGTTTTCATAGTTCTATTGAAATATAATTCTGTTAATTTTAAAACAGGTAGTTGTTACCACCATGTAAGGAAACCCGTTTAATCAACATATAGTAAATTTTACTAGGATAATAAACCGGTTACTTTATAATCACAAAAGAATAAATAACTCCCATAATATGGTCTTCCTTTGATATACTTATTTTATAATATGTTTTACTTATGTTTAATTTGCCGAGATACATACTAAAGGAGTGTAGTGAATGAACTGGTTGAATTGGAACGACCTTTTAGCCCCGTCCAATCCATATGCGGCTGTTTTATTCGGGATCATCCTCACCATAGTGGTTGCCTTCAGTATTTGGGTTGAAACGCGACAAATACGAACTCTTTTTATTGCAATGATCTCAGGTGGATTGACCACCATCATCGGAGTCGGACTCCTCACGATGGTCGGATTCTATTAGGAAGGATGAAATGATATGAAATCCCTTTTCTTAGTCATATTTGGGGCCATCGCGGGATGGGGAATCACGGGTTTTCTCACGGAAGGTTTTGAAACAGATTATCTGTTTATCCTGATCATAGGAATCGTGATCGGACATAGTTTAGGGAGGAGGAAAGAAAGAGAAGAATTTACGGAGTCAATTTGACAGCTTGATTTTTAAAAGTGAAAAGGAAGTATACACAAATGAAGCCTCTATTACTGAAAAACTATGATTTATTATTATTTGATCTGGGTGATACATTGTTCGATCACTCAGTCGCTTATAAAAGAGGAGTGTATGAGACCATCCGTCAGTTTTTTTATTCTGAAGGAACTAATAAATAAGTAGATGATCCCCAAAGAGAAGTTTACCCGGGCTATATGGTAAATCACGCATTGGACCTGGAAGAATTAATCATCAGGGGAGAAAGGAAGACTTCCGATGACAAGACCACCAGCAATTGAAGCAGCTAAACGATTCATCCACGAATATTTCCCAACCTGTCAAGCGGCACTTCTCAGTGGAAGCGTCGTGAGAGGAGAAGAGACAGCAACTTCGGATCTTGATATTGTAGTCATCGATGAACACCTCCAATCTGAATACCGAGAATCCCTTATTTGTCATGGATGGCCGATAGAACTATTCGTACATAATTTGAAAACCCTCCGTCACTATTTCCAATCGGACTACCAACGGGCCCGACCCTCCTTACAAAAGATGGTATCAGAAGGAATTCCACTCATTGACCACGCAATCATCGACACAATCAAGCTAGAGGCGACTACCATTTTGAAAGACGGGCCTCCTGAGTGGTCAGCGGAGACCATTCGGATGAAGAGATATTTTCTCACGGATGCCCTTGAAGATTTTATCGGCTCGACGAATAGAGGGGAAAGCATTTTCATCGCGAACTCCATAGGGGAATTACTTCATGAGTTTGTGCTCAGGACGAATCATCATTGGATAGGCTCTTCAAAGTGGATCGTCCGTGCATTAAAAGAGTATGACCCGCAATTTACCGAGGAATATGTAAATGCTTTCGAGCAATTCTATCGGAAAGATGAGAAAAAGGACGTCGTGAGGCTGGTCGATTCGGTTCTCCAGACACATGGTGGAAGATTATTTGAAGGGTTTTCGGTAGGAAAAAGATAATTAAACTATTTAACATTCAAAAGCCCTTCCGAATAGAAGGGCTCACATGGATATCATTATACTAGAATCTGAAATTCATCGTGATCGACGCTGTTGACACCATCGTCAAAGACAAGTCGGGTGACGAACTTATAAGAAACCGTCTCACTGCTTGGTGGAAATGCATCTGAAAGCCTGCACGAAAAGTGAATGGTGCGTTGTTCGTTTGCTTTCATCGTTGATGAGCTTAGAATGGTATTTTGATGAAGAACAGAAGAACGATTATCGTCATACTGTAAAAGATCTGTCTCAATCCTTTTTAACTTCTGCTCTATCCGTCCGCCGGTGAGTTCATATTCACCCTTGATAACATCTCCTGGGCGAAACTCCTTCTTATTCAATACCAAATCAATCTTTGTAGCACCAATACCGAACCTGCACATCAGTTTGCTAAACATAACAGCCTTCAACCTCTCAATCATCTAGTTACCAATTCTACGCATTAAGGAGAGCTTTGGTTTCATTAATATCGCTTTGAATACGACTATATTCTAAATAAACGGAACCACTTTGTCTATACTCCTTCTTCGACATTTTTCGCAGTTCCTAAAACATACCATATAAGCATATTAACCCCTATATTTCACCATCAATAACCAATGAAGTAAGGTGAATGGGATTTATTCCATATAGAGGTAGAAATATAGTCGAATTTTCTATAAAATAAGACTAGAACATTATCATATTTTGGTAAAATACGAGCTTAAAAGGGGTTATACAAATTGAAGGAAAAGAAGAAAAAGAAAAAAACCCATGTCCCATTGAGAATGAATTTACTGTTTATATCGGTCTTTTTTCTATTTTCACTTCTGATTCTTCGTCTTGGAATTGTACAAATTGTACAGGGAAACCATTATGAAGCAGAAGTCGCAAGAACAGAAAATGTAAAATCCCATAATGGAACACCTCCTAGAGGGAAAATTTATGACCGTTACCGGAATGTCATCGTCGACAACGTTCCACTGAATGCCATTACGTACACGAGAACGCAAACGACGAAGCCTAAAGATATGCTAAAGGTTGCAGAGAAATTAGCTGAATTGATTGAAATGGACCCAAATAAAATTACCGATCGTGACCGGCAGGATTTCTGGCTTCTGACTCATCCTGATCAAGCGGAAAAGCTTGTTTCAAAAGAAGAAATAAAGAAGCTGGAAGATGATGAAGACATGGCTGAGGATGAAAGGAACAAAAAGATTTACGAAATGCAGCTTGAGAGGATCACTAAAAAGGATATCGACTCTTTTTCGAAACAGGAAGAAGAAGTACTCGCCATTTTCCGTGAATTCAATACGGGATATGCACTTAGTCCCCAAATCATCAAAAATAAAGATGTATCTATGGAAGAAATGGCGAGGGTGAGCGAACGTTTATCTGAAATGCCCGGTGTAAACGTCACTACGGACTGGGAAAGGAAGTATGTGAATGATAGTACATTGAGAACAATTCTAGGCAGGGTATCCACCTCCCAACAAGGACTGCCGAGCGAACTTGTAAAAGAATATAAAGCTCAAGGGTATGCTTTAAATGACCGGGTTGGAACGAGTTATTTTGAATCTGAATATGAAAACATCCTTAAAGGACAAAAAGAAGAAATCGAGTACATTACGAAAAATGGTAGCGTCCTTGATACACAGCTTGTAAGCGAAGGACATAGTGGTAAGGATGTCGTATTAACAATTGACTTGCAGCTCCAGAAAGAAATTGAAAAGATTGTTGAAGAAGAGCTTAGCAAACAAGCCTCGAAATATTGGGAATCTCCATTCCTGGACCGTGCATTTGTCGTCATGATGGACCCGCACACAGGTGAGATCCTCTCCATGGTAGGAAAGAAGTATGGTAAGGATGAAAATGGAAAGACGGGATTGCAGGATTATGCTTTAGGGACGTATACTTCTGAATATGGTGTAGGATCTGCTGTAAAGGGTGCAACTGTGTTGACAGGGTATATGACTGGAGCGTTGAATGTTGGGGAGGTTTTGTATGACGAGGCAATTGCCATAAAGGGAACTCCAGTTAAAAGATCATGGTTTAACCTCTCAAGAGGACCCATTTACTTAAATGATATCGATGCACTGGAGATTTCTTCAAACGCATACATGTTTAAAACTGCGATAAAAATTGCAGGTGGTGTATATAGGAAGGACCAGCCCATCGATATGGACCCAAAAGCATTTGATACCATGCGTAATTACTATAGCCAATTTGGACTTGGCGTCAAGACTGGTATAGACCTCCCTGGAGAAGTGGAGGGATTAAAAGGAACAGAACGAGAGCCAGGTAAGTTAATGGATTTCGCCATTGGCCAATACGATTTATATACTCCCATGCAGCTTGTTCAGTATGCCTCCACAATAGCTAATGGAGGTTTCAGGATGGAACCTCATTTAATGAAAGAAGTTAGGGAACCCAGTCAGGAAAGAGACAAAGTTGGGCCTTTGATTTATGAAAATGAGGCTAAGGTTCTGAATAGAATCGATGCAACCGAAAGACAAATTCAGCAAGTACAGAGAGGATTTTATAAGGTAGCACATGGTAGCCAAGGTACTGCCAATAATTTCAGAAATGCACCATATGATGCAGCAGCTAAATCTGGTACTGCTGAAGCATTTTACTATAGTCCAGAGCAGAAAAAACAATTTGATACCTACAATACGACTTTAATTGGATATGCGCCATATGATAACCCAGAAATAGCATTCTCTGTAGTCTTACCCTATTCACATCAAGACAAAGATCCATACGTAAACAAAACCATCGCCAAACGCGTCATGGACAAATACTTCGAATTAAAAAAGCAATATGAAAAACAAGGCTACTATAACTCTTCAACAGAAGAAAAAGTCCGTAATGCTGATAAGCTTGAAAACACAGAAGATCCAGAAACAACAGAAGAATAATTCTTTCAAATATGAAACCTGTCGCTTCTTCAAACGTAAATTAATGTAAGGAAAGTATTCCTTATGGAGGTGTAGTGCACGTGCTATGGTGGATTATAGGAATTGCTGTTGTGTTCGGTATAATAAGTAGTCTTCTTAGACGTAGGTTCTCCCAAAATACATTCGAAGCCGGTAATTGCCACGAAAGGCAATTGCAGGAAGAAGAACGTGTGAAAGCGAGCAGCTGGTTTAACGGTGGGCAGTGATTGGAAAATGTCAGGAACATTTTCCTGGCATTTTTATTGATAACTTTGAAGGTTGTACCTAAAACCAATACATAAAGGTAAATGAATCAAATTTCATGGTCAATCGAGGTCTTCAAAGTATTTAAATATGAACAAGGAGAGAAGAATGTGATCAAGTCAGAACATGATATTTTGGAGCTCGTTGAACAAGATTCCTGGATGATGGAACTCCTTAAAACAGCACATAAACTGAACCTGCCTGACTGGTGGGTCTGCGCAGGGTTCGTAAGGACAAAAGTGTGGGATACACTGCATGGGTATTCAAACAAAACGACCCTTCCGGATATTGATGTCGTGTACTTCGATGCATCCAATACAGATGAACATTTTGAAAAATACTTAGAATCCCGATTAAAGGGGGAAGCTCCCTCCGAACCATGGTCTGTGAAAAACCAGGCAAGGATGCATATTAAAAATGGAGAAGAGCCATATACCTGCACGATTGATGCCGTTTCCCGTTTTCCGGAGACTGCTACCTCTATCGCTCTGAAGCTGAACGAGAAGAATGAGCTTATCTTGGCAGCGCCTTGGGGGATTGAAGACTTGATTTCTCTACAAATAAAGCCGACTCCACCATTTAAAGAAAAAGAGGCACTGTCTTCCATTTATGAAAAAAGGGTGCAGGAAAAGCAATGGGATAAAAAGTGGCCAAAGGTGAAAGTTCACGGTATCTAAATTATGGAACGGACCTCAATTTAGATACCTTCTGTCAGAGTGGATCCCTTGATATGAAACGATTTCAATCATAATACTGAACAATTATTTAGGTCCGTCCCTCAAAGGAAGGGAGAAGGTTATGTCCATTAAATATTGGTCACAAGCAGGAATAGGATTGCTTGTACTCGTTTTTTCGACTCTGGTTAGTTGGTATGAAGGGAGTGCGTTGTTGGATCATACCTGGGAATGGAGGTATTCGGCTCCCTTTAGTGAGATAGTTCATGGAAGTGTAACGGGTACAAATGATATTGTAGCCCTGGATTTCTTTGTATATGCAGCGAAGTTCTCGCCACTCTACCCGGGGATGATGATAATCAGCGCCAGTTATCTTTTCATACTGGTTGGATTTAGGTTATTTAAACAAAGAGGTTTCCTGATTTCCCTCGCTCTACTTGGCGTAAACTACCTTACATTAAGTTATGTCATTTCCTCATCACCTACTGCGGGTGGAAACACATTATTTTGGTTGTTCCTATCGGTGGGAGTAGTGATGATAGTAGCAGCGTGCGTCATTCATGCATTTCCATACTTACGATTAAAAAGGTCTTTCAACCAATAGAGGGACGGACCTCAAAACACCACGCTTTTTCAGGGCGAATCCTTTGTTATAAAGCATTTACACCCCTAAAATAGATGGATTTTTGAGGTCCGTCCCTAAACCGTAACGTTTAACTGTACGGTTTTATTAAAATGCAGTATACTACTCTAGAGGTGATCACTTGGGAAGTTGTATCGAATAGGCGAGCTGTCGAAGATAAGTGAAGTATCCAAGCGAACCATAGACTATTACACAAAAATGGGATTATTGAAGTGCGACCGGTCCCTTAATAATTATCGATACTATCATGAAGAGTCATTAGCCGATCTGAAACTGATTGAACAATGTCAACAGATGAAAATGACCTTACATGAAATCAAAGATCGTATGATTTTATTGAAGTCCAATCAGGTCGATCAATCCGTGCTTGAAAAGCAGGTAAAGCATATACGAAATGAAATGAAGCATTTGCATAATGAATTACATGAAGTCTTGCAGGCGTTGGATACACTAGGGGATGAAGACCGCAAACGCATGTTGAAGCAGGTTTCCCCACAGGCTTTGGCATTATTTCAGACATTAATGGTTTTTTCTGGTTAATCCAGCATAATAGATAAGCAATTACAGGAGAGTGACTTTTTTTTGGACGATATACCACTGAATTCATTAGTATTACTGGGAGCATTAATCCTTTTATCTGCCTTTTTCTCATCGGCGGAAACGGCTTACTCAAGCGTGAACAAGATCAGACTTAAGAATTTCGTAACTGAAGGAAGAAGAGGAAGCATTAAAGCGCATTATATTGCTGAGAATTTTGATAAAGCCCTGTCTACGATATTAGTCGGAAACAATATCGTGAACATCGCGGCAGCAAGTATTTCAGCAAAGCTTGCGACAGATATTTTCGGAGGGAACACTGGTCTTGTCATCAGTACGTTTGTCATGACGCTGTTAATTCTGATTTTCGGAGAAATCCTCCCGAAATCATTGGCCAAAGAAAACGCAGAAACATATTCCCTGACCATATCCGGCGTGCTATTTTTCTTAATCAAGGTCCTTACACCGATCAACTTCTTTTTTATTAAATTAAAGGAGTTGGTATCGAAATTCTTCTCGAAAGATCACGAAATGCCGTCTGTCACAGAGGAAGAGTTAAAGGTGATGCTTGATATTAGTGAAGAAGAAGGAGTCATCGATAAAGAAGAAAGGGAGTTGATTCACCGCTCCATGGACTTTGATGATATCCTTGCAACCGAGGTTTTGACCCCAAGGATCGATGTGATGGCCGTTGAGGTGAATCAGCCGATAGAAGAAATCAAAGAAATGTTCTTTGAAGAACGGTTTTCGAGGATTCCAGTATATGAGGATCATATTGATAACATTATCGGAATTCTCTCGGAAAAAGAGTTCTTCACTCACTTGATTAAGTTCGGTGAAGTGAACATTCGGGAATTGATTCGTGAACCGATGTTTGTATTTGAATCGGTTAAGATCTCTTCACTTCTTACTAAGCTTCAAAAGAACAATGTGCATATGGCCATTGTAGTAGATGAATTTGGTGGAACCACAGGAATCATCACCCTTGAAGATATCCTGGAAGAGATTGTAGGGGAAATCTGGGATGAGCAAGATGAAAAAACACATTCCATGAGAAAAATCAGTGACAAAGAGTATAGATTCGATTCCCAATATCAATTGGATGAATTTACAGAGTTACTCGACGTACCAGAGCCTGAAAGCTCTTACCATACAATTGGGGGATGGGTCGTTGAAAGCTTTGAAGACCTTCCATCAGAAGGTGACAGCTTTGATTATGAAAACTTGAAGGTAAGCGTCGAAGAAGTGGATAACCGCCGGGTGCGCACAATTAAAGTTGAGATTTTAGAAGAAAAAACCGGAGACTTGGTTTAATTACATTTAAAAAAACAGGCTTAGATGCCTGTTTTTTTTATACGTAATCGAAAGGAGCTGTGTCATGAGTCAAGAAGAAACGAAAGAGGTCCTATTAAAGGAACTTGAGATTGTCAATGAATGGGCTGATGGTCAAAAAGGATTGTGGTTCTGGGAGAAACTCGGCAGGATTCCATTTATGATTCTTGATCGGATCACCCCTCAAATGGTACATAATAAAATTGGTCAAGCCTTGGATGAGATAGGGAGCTACATACAAAAAGGTGGAAGTCATCTGACAAGTGAGAAGGAGGTCTTAAATCGATTCATCAAAAAAACGATAGATTCTGATTTAACTTTAAAGAAAATTGAAGAGTTTCCACTTGCCTACATGGATCAAGTGAGCGAAGGAATTGTGGATTTGAGGAAAAAGGTGGCGATGACTCAAGGTGCCACTACAGGGATCGGTGGTTTTCTGACATTAAGTATCGATATCCCATTCATTCTGGGAATATCACTAAAAACCCTTCAAGAAATAGCTTTGTGCTATGGTTATAATCCCAATGATCAAGAAGAGCGTATTTTTATTATTAAATGCCTCCAATTTGTTTCATCGGACATTGTAGGTAAACAAGCTATACTACAAGAACTCGAAGACTTTAATGGGGAGAAGAAGGATAAAAGAGAGCAAACCCTGTCCCAGCTGCAGGGGTGGAGGGAAGTGATGGTCAGCTTTCGTGACAACTTCGGATGGAAAAAACTCTTTCAAATGGTTCCCATCGCCGGTATCCTCTTCGGCTCATTCATCAACAAATCCATGATCAAAGACATAGGGGAGACCGGTCGAATGCTCTACCGAAAAAGAAGGATCCTCACGAAGCTGAAAGAGGGACGGACCTCAATTTAACCTGCTATTTTTATGAGGAATTCAGGTTTTATGCTTATTCTTGATCATATTCGGAGCATTTATAGAGGTCCGTCCCCCTATAAATGAAAAAAGGGACCTCCAAATTTGGAAGTCCCTTTTTCATTATTCTTCTTCGTTCTTATCTTTATTAAACCAAAGCGGTTCATCATTATCCACTTCGCCATTGTAGTTAATAAGCAGTTCTTCTCCGGCTTGAATATCTTTATAAGCATAAAAGTCGAAAGTATGATTATCAAAATTGATTTCGTAAACCGTATTCGGTGTATATGAATGGTTGAACAACATTCCGTATCCTAATAGAAGTGCTGTGTGGTTGATTCCGTATTCAAATACATAATCCGCCAGGAACGTCTTCTCAATATGCTCATGTTCCTCGTTTGGGTAAGGGATGACTGGTGCTTCATGAACCAGTTCTCCTTTGGCTATATCTCTTTTTGCAAAAACTCCACGATTAAGATCTCCGTCGCTAAGAGACGATAGTTTCACTTCGATCATTATGCCACCTGCTTTCTAAATCCTTGACTAAATAAGTTTGACACGAACGGGATAGAAAAGCAAATACTAAATCTAGCCCGATCATTAACAGGTATCCTATCCGTTAGAAGAGATCACCGAAAAAATCCTGAATGCCGCGTGCACTTCGGACAATCCAGCTCGCTTTCTTTACGGATTCTGCAGCATAAACATCCACCTTATAAGCTGAGGACTTCTTGTCAAAGATATATTCTTCTTTTTCATTTGTATCGATAACCAATTCCCCGATTTTTTCTCCTTTTTCAATAGGAGCCTGAAGGGACCCATCCTCGTTGACTTTTTTTTCATCGAGATTCAGTGTGGTTTCTACCTTGTCCTCCTCCTCATCCGTTAAGCGGATAGAGAGGGGTTTGTCGACCTTAATTGTCACTTCCTGCTCCTTTCCATTCGGAACCGGTATGGTATGCTTCTTTTTCTTTTCGATGCTATCCAAGTCATAGGTTACAGTCTTAAACTCATCGAAACCGTAATCGAGGAGTTCCCTTGCTTGAATAAATCGCTCTGCACTGCTTGGCTGGCCGTACTCATCCTTGGCGTCAAGAATGACAGTAATGTAACGGACCCCATTTCTTTTTGCCGTCCCGGTAAAGGTAGAGCCGGCGAAGGGAGTCGTGCCGGTCTTCAGACCGTCTGCGCCTTTGTAATGATAGGATTTCCCCTTTAATAGGCCATTTGTGTTTTTCATGACCAGTTCTTCACTCGTCCCAGGTCTGAATACTTTAGAAGTGAGACTTGATGTTTCCAATACTTCCGGAAAATCATGAATGAGGTAATAGGCAAGGGTTGCCATATCTTCCGCTGACACCACATTTTCGTCATTCACATCTGTTCCTTCAGGATACATCCCCAGCATATCGTAGTTACTGAGCCCGGAGGAATTGACGAATTGATAATGTTCAAAGCCAAGTTCCTTCGCCTTGGCATTCATCATCTTCACAAATTCCCCTTCAGAACCACCCACCACCTCTGAAAGCGCAATTGCGGCCCCATTGCCGGACTTGATGACCATGGCATCGTACAATTCCCTTATCGTATATTCTTCATCAGCTCTCAATGGAACGTTACTTAATCCAGGGGCATTAGCTAATTGATAAACCTTATCGCTTACTTTATACGTTTGATCCCATTTTATTTTCCCATTTTCAATCGCTTCTAACACAAGGTACTCCGTCATCATTTTCGTCATGCTCGCAATACCAAGTGCCTTGTCTTCATGTTCACTATAAACAATCTTTCCTGTATCTGCTTCTACTAATATTGCAGCATCTGCATTGATTTCTACTGTTGATTTACCATGCGCCGTCTGCTGAAAAGGCGTCATGGCCATACATGATATCATCAAAACCGCCAGGCTTTGTTTCACCGTCTTCTTTTCCAAAATAGTACCTCCATAAAACCAATTTTACGCAACCAAATCATTCTACCATACAAACCTCCCCAACACCCCAAAACCCAAGAACCTTTTCAAATCGTTCAAATTATTGTAAATAATTGTTGTTCTAAGGGACGGACCTTCATCTATCAATCTGGGTTTACCATAATATGAATGGAGAAGGTCCGTCCCTCAAAATGGAAAAAAATTCTTGTCCCCACTCTACCATTCTGGTAAAATCGGGTAAACCACTGGGAGGGGATATAGATGATTACATATCCATTACTTACGAAACATTCTACTGTGGGCTTGACCGCACCTTCTTCTGGCGTGCCACATGAGCTCCACGATTTACTGAAGAAAGCGATAGCTAAAATGGAAGAAGCAGGGTACACCTTAGAGTGTGGTGAAACCGTTTGGAAGCAGCATAAAGCAAAGTCTGCTCCGGCAACGGAAAGAGCAGCCGAATTAAATAGAATGCTTCAGGATGATTCGATTTCACTCATCATTCCGCCCTGGGGAGGAGAGCTCCTCATAGAAGTCCTCGATTTAATCGACTTTCAACAAATCAAGCCTAAGTGGGTGCTTGGATATTCCGATATTAGTGCCCTCTTACTTGCATTAACGTTAAAGACAGGGATGGCCACGGCACATGGGACCAACCTCATTGACTTGAGAGGAGAAACTACTGATCCGACAACGAAACAATGGGAAAATGTCCTTTACACAGAAAATGGCTCTTCGGTCACCCAATTATCTTCCCAGAAGTATCAAAAAGAATGGAATCATGAACAGCCTTCACCACATGTATTTCATTTAACTGAGCCCACGTTCTGGAAAACCGTCGGGGACAAGAAGGTAGAAATGGAAGGCCGATTCCTCGGAGGCTGCATCGATGTGATCAGAAACCTTATCGGGACACCATTCGGGGATGTGGCTTCATTCAGAAAGAAACATATTGTCGATGAGCCGATCATTTGGTATTTGGAAAACTGTGAGATAAATACGGCAGATTTACGCCGGACACTCGTACAAATGAAACTCGCAGGATGGTTAGAGCATTCTGCAGGGCTGCTATTCGGGAGAAGTGCCGCTAATACTCCAGTGGACGGCTATACAGCAGAAGATGTTTATCATGAAATCGAAAGCGAATTACAAATCCCTGTGGTCTATGATATCGACTGTGGTCATCAGCCGCCCCAGATTACATTCATCAATGGGGCTTACGGAAAAGTAGAAGTCCAGAATGGAAAAGGGAAGGTAACGCAAACCTTCCGATAAACATTCAATTAGAGGGACGGACCTTCATAAAGCAGTAGCGGTTTACCATAATTATATGTATGGAGGTCCGTCCCTCTAACAGACCACTTCACAGAAGTGGTAATGAGTTTCATGAATACCAATAATCTTACAAAACAAAGATAAGGAGCAATGAAGATGTTTACCTATCAATTAAACGATAAATTGGAATTAAGACTTTTTGAACTACAAGACTCAGAAAGGTTATTCGAACTGACAGATGGATCCCGCTCCTATTTACGCGAGTGGCTTCCTTGGGTGGACTACTCTAAAACGGTGGAGGATTCAAGGGAGTTCATTAAGGCGACCCGGCAAGGATTTGCCAATAATAAGAGTTTGACGACTGCGATCGTTTATCAAAATGAAATCGTCGGTGTTGCGGGTTTCAATGAACTGAATTGGTCCAATAAAGTCGCCTATATCGGCTATTGGCTGGGTGAGGGCTATCAAGGGAAAGGAATCATGACGACCGTTGCAAAAGGGTTGACGAGCTACGCCTTTGATTATTATAAAATGAATAAAGTCGAAATAACTGCTGCTGAATTTAATCAACGGAGCCGCAGCATCCCGGAAAGACTTGGATTTGTAGAGGAAGGGAAGCTGAGACAGAGGGAATGGCTCTACGATCACTATGTTGATCATATTGTTTATGGAATTTTAGCGGAAGAATGGGGAAGAGAGTGAAGGAAATCGAACACCGTGCAGAGGAATTGATTTCCTGGGTGGAAGAAATCAAAGATAAAAATGGAAGCTCTGCCGGCGCACTCTATATCCTTAAAGATAATCATGTAGTGGTAGAGCATTATAGTGGACGCCACTCCCAAGAAGAGGATGCGAGGATTGTCCAGGCTGATTCACAATTCAATGTGGCTTCTGCCAGAAAGAGCTATTTAGGACTTGCCGTTTCCTTTGCATTATATGACAAATACATTGAAAGTCTTGACGATCCGATTTCTGTGTATATGCCTGAATTGGATGCTGGAATAGTGATGGATACGACCATCCGGCACCTTGCCACTAATTCCCACGGCCTTCATATCGATGAGAAGGGCCAATGGTACAGAGAATTCAAGGCCGGAACCGGTTGGGCTTATCGTAACATCGGAGTGGAGATCTTGACCGAATTGATTCAGCGACTTTACGGAAAAGGGTTCCCTCAGCTATTGGAAGAACGGATATTTTCACGTATCGGATTAAAAGAAACGGGCTGGCGGACAGAACCCGACGCAAACCTTGTGAACATTATCGTAGAAGTAACGGAACCGTCTCTTTCAGGACTGGGCACGACCAATGATGGTACAGAAAAAAATCTATTCGTTTCCGCGAGGGAGTTTGCCCTATGGGGACAACTGCACCTGCAAAAGGGCAGGATGAAAGGCGAACAGATTGTTCCATCCCAGGTAATCGAGTTATCTACCTCGATCCAAAATGTTGCTTATCATGACGAGTCCCTTCCAGATAACGGTCTATTCTGGTATGTACAAGGAGAAGCACGGGCGAGAAGTGAAATGGGGGAACGGGTACCCCGTGAATCGTATCAAATACTTGGAGTAACGGGACCGACGCTTCTTGTCATCCCATCTTTAAACATTGTGGTGGCAAAGATGTACAATAAGCGCTATAACTACGGTGGGGAGGACTATCTTCATTATTTAAGAGAGTTCAGCAACAAAGTAGCGGATTTATTTACGGACAGCAAACAGATGTGACACTAACCCAAAATCGAATTTGGGAATGAATTTCCATATAGAAGGGTACACTATGACCAATCATTTGTATCATATTATGGGGGGATCCCATGTTTCATATTGCCGTGATTGTATTGATTGTTCTTAGTTCCTTGAAATGGGGATCTTGGAGTAGGTGGAGGGAGTTTCTTCCCACCATCTACTATTTTAGTTTTTTCAATATGTTTTATCAGTATCTCAGCTATACAGTTAAGGCCGTGTGGGAATTAGACGGATTTTTTGTCAATATGTTTGTGACGGATACGCTCTATACAATGGTTGCTTATCCTTGCCTTGTCATTCTGTTCTTGAGCCATTATCCTGAAGAATGGAGAATCAAGATTGTCTATTATCTGAAATATATCGGTGTTGCAACATTGACTGAATGGGCTGCGGGGAAAACCGATTCCATAGAATATTTTGAAGGATGGAATCTATGGTGGACGATACTTTTTTATTGTATTATGTTCCCAATGCTACGCCTTCACTACCTGAATCCTATAAAAGCCTTTATTGCATCCATTTTCGTGGTGACTTTTCTTTTAATCAGCTTCGACTATCATGTATTATGAAAAACGGTGAACCTCTTTTTGGAGACCCACCGTTTTTAACATGATGCACTATCCGCTTTTTCAATCAGAGCATCACTATAAAAACATAACCATTAATTCTTCATCGTAGTATTCCTCGTTATACTTCAACGCTCTCTTTTCAGTTCCGTATGGTATGAATCCACACGAATGATAAAGTCCTTTTGCTGTTTCATTGTTAGTAACGACTGTGATCATCAGTTGTTCGATGCCTTCTGTTTCTTTTGCAAGATTTATGGCTGCTTCCAGCAGTCGTCTTGCCAAGCCCTGCCCCCTTTGTGTGGGGGTGACATACATAGCATAGATGGAGGCTTTATGCTTCATTTTCAAAGTAGTTTCCCGTACCATCGTAACAGCCCCTACCAGTCTTTTCTCAACAAAGCAGCCAAACGTGAAATTGTCTTCACTTGAAAGCCTCTCTTTTGTCATTTCAATTGGATTTTGACGCTCAAGTGCCTCTTCATAGCTGCTGCCAAAGCTAGAAGGACTTTGCTTCAACATCTCTAACCTAAGGTTCCAATAATCTTCAGCATGAGTTTCATTAAGCAATGTAATTTCCATTATTTTCTGATATCCTTTCCATAACGTGATATGATGATAGGAGAAACGCTGCTATGTATCCATGTTCGACACTTTTTAGAAAAACCCTTTTAAATCCATTGTGTATGGGAGGAGTACAAATGAAAAATTGTCTTGGGTGCCGACTTTCAAATCATGAAGAAAAAGTACATATTGTATATGAGAATGAATATGTCACATGCATACTTGATCATGTACCCCACCATTCAGGTCATACACTGATCCTGCCAAAGAAACATAAAGCAGAAGTGACAGAACTGGACGATGAGGAAAGTCTCTCTGTTATAAAGGCCTCACAACTGGTAGCACGTACCATTCATGCATTATATGAACCGAATGGAGTGACAATTTGCCAGAATGGCGGAATCTACAATGAGTTAACACATTACCACATGCATGTTATTCCAAGGAATGAAGAAGCAGAGCATTTTGGTAATATGTTTTATGGACATGCCGAGGTAGAAGAACCCTCCGAATCGTTGGAGGAAACACACGAAAAAATGAAAGAATACATCACTAGATTACTAGAATAGGAGAATTCAGAATGAGTATACATAAAGATTTTCAAGAAAAAGTAAAACAATATGCAGAGCTGGCAGTAAAGGTCGGGGTGAATGTACAAGAAGATCAACCGCTTTGGATCTCAGCACCGCTCGGAACAGAAGACTTTGTTCGCCTTGTCGTGAAGGAAGCCTATCTTGCAGGCGCAAGAATTGTACATGTTCAATGGTATGATGAAGAAATTATGAGAATGCATTATGAATCGGCACCGGATGATGTGTTTTATGAATATCCGAGCTGGCTGGCTGCTGCTCATGAATGGGTAGTGGACCTTAAAGGAGCATTTCTTCAAATAGAGGCCAATGATCCGGATCTTCTGAAAGGTATCGATCCTGACCGGATCATGAATTTCGAGAAAGCGAGTGGGGATGCACTTGATCGATTCTATGAAGCGATTGAAAAGGATGAAATCAGTTGGTCCATCGTCGCCATTCCTTCACAGAAATGGGCGGATAAAGTGTTTCCTGAACTCCCATCATCAGAAAGAGTCGCCAGTCTATGGGAACGTATTTTCACTTCGGTCCGCATCGATCATCCAGATCCTGTTTCCGCATGGAAATCCCATATCCAAACCTTGACCGATAAAGCCACCCAACTCAACTCACTAAATTTAGAAAGCCTTCACTACAGCGCGGTAGGGACGGACCTATCCATTGAACTGCATGAAGACCATATATGGCTTACCGGCGCAAGCAAGACCCCTCAGGGAACCAACTTCATTGCCAATATGCCGACAGAAGAGGTATATACAGTCCCTGTAAAAACAGGAGTGAATGGGACCGTTACAAGTACCAAGCCACTTGCTTACAATGGAAATGTGATAGATGGATTCACTCTCACATTCGTTGATGGAGAAATTGAGGAAGTCTCCGCTAAAGAAGGAGAAGAAATACTACGTAAATTAATCGAAACCGATGAAGGGGCAGCTTACCTTGGAGAGGTGGCGCTTGTCCCTCATCATTCACCCATCTCAGACTCCGGTATCTTATTCTTTAATACCTTGTTTGATGAAAATGCATCAAATCATTTAGCGATCGGGTCTTCATATCCGACTTGTATTAAAGATGGAAACATATTATCTGACGAAGAGCGGGAAGTAAAGGGTCTCAATGAAAGTGTCGTGCATGAAGACTTCATGATTGGTTCAGCCACTATGAATATTGACGGAGTTTGTCGCGATGGAAAAAAGATTGCCATTTTCCGTAATGGGAATTGGGCGATATAAGTTTAGTAAGTACGTTATGTTTCGGTACGCGTCGAAAAAATTGAAGAAGAGGAAAAACCCTGTCCTTTTAGAACAGGGTTTTTCAATTGATTTTCAATACAATCTATAAAAATGATAAAAAAGGTTTATATTATTATTAAAAGAGGTAAATTGGAAATAATTCAATTAATTGTAAATTTCTTAGATTTATTAAACACCAAATAAGGAGGAATGATTCCAAAATGCATTGGTACTTAACCGCATTAAAGAAGTATGCAGATTTCACAGGTAGATCGAGGAGAAAGGAATTCTGGATGTTTTCATTGGTCAATTTCGTTATTATGTTTATACTTAGTTTTGCAGCTAATATAGTCGATTCTTCAGGCACAATCTTTATGGTACTATACGGAATTTATGCATTAGCTGTTTTCGTACCTTCTTTAGCTGTCTCAGTCAGGCGTCTGCATGATACAGGCAGAAGTGGTGCGTGGTACTTCATTGCTTTTGTCCCTATTGCTGGAGCTATCGTTTTACTTGTCTTTATGTGTTTTGATAGTGATCATGGGAGCAATCAATACGGACCTACCCCGAAAAACTTTGAGAACATCACAGTCACGACGTAGGTTTCGACGGGAGAACCCTAAACCGAGGGGGTTCTCTTTTTTTTTGGTGTTTTTCCATATAGTAAGTTTATTAACAGATGTTTATTTTCATATTGTTAAAAGCATTTAATGATTCATCCTACACCCCAATATATTTGTGGTAAAATCAATTAAAACGCAAGCTGATACATAAGGAGTGAAAGACATTGAGTTTTGAAGGCCAAAACATATTACCTGCCATAAGATCAATGAAGGACTTTGAAAAAATGCTCGAAACCTCTTTTCAGTACGGCGTGTTCCTAGATCTTCATGTCGGGATGCTGAAAAGTGTTTTTGAATATGCCCGTAACGAAAATCGAAAGATGTTTTTACATCTGGATCTCATTCATGGACTTTCGAGTGATGAATACGCAGCTGAGTATGTCTGCCAGGAAGTCAAACCTTATGGCATTATATCCACTAAAGGAAACGTCATAAAAAAAGCGAGGCAAAAAGGCGTGTTTGCCACCCAGCGAATGTTTGTCATAGATTCGAGCGCGATGAACCGCAGTATTGAATTAATCCAAAAGACAGATCCGGATTTCATTGAAGTTCTTCCCGGCGTGGTTCCGAAAATCATTAAGGAAATAGGCACCAAGACAGGCAAACCCATCTTTGCAGGCGGACTCATTGATACAGTGGATGAAGTGGAAGCGGCACTTGAGGCAGGAGCGACGGCGATTACAACCTCTGATCGAGTCCTATGGAAACATTTTGACAAATAAAAAATCCTGAAAATCCATTGACACCGCTTTCATTGTGGAGTAACATATATGACAAGTTAATACGTTGTGAAAGAGATGAAGAGACTCACGTGAAGTGCCCGCAATTGATGGGCATATTCCGTGAGTCTCTTTATTTATGATTCAACGGGCTCTGATGACGAGGTCAAGCTTGACTAACAGGATTATCACTGTCATATATCGGGTAAACGAGCTAAAAAGCCCCGTTAAAGCCTGAAAAGTGATGGTACTGACAGTTCTTCTTACAGGAAATCAATTGTTAATGTCGGCTTATAGTGAATCAGAGCAAAATCTAATAGAAATGAGGGATGATGCATGAATGCATTTATAGGAGAAGTGGTAGGTACAGCATTGCTCATTATTTTCGGTGCGGGGGTTTGCGCAAATGTAAATCTCAAGAAGTCATTTGCGTATAACGCCGGCTGGATCGTCATTACATTTGGTTGGGGATTGGGTGTTGCCATGAGTGTATACGCCGTAGGACAGTTTAGTGGGGCACATTTGAATCCTGCTGTTACTTTGGGACTTGCGTTCAATGGTGATTTCCCATGGAGCGATGTACCTGAGTATATCCTCGCACAAATGATCGGGGCAATCATCGGGGCAACCATCACATATTTACACTTTTTACCCCATTGGCACGCAACAAAGGATCCAGGTGTGAAATTAGGAGTTTTTGCTACAGGTCCAGCCATTCCGCATTATTTTTCAAATTTATTGAGTGAAATCATTGGAACTTTTGTATTAGTAGTAGGATTATTATCCATAGGGGCGAATACCTTTACAGACGGATTAAATCCATTTATCGTCGGATTCCTTATCATCGCGATCGGAATCTCTCTTGGCGGTACAACAGGATATGCGATTAACCCGGCTCGTGACCTTGGACCGCGTATCGCTCATTTCCTGCTTCCTATTCCCGGAAAGGGACCATCCAACTGGGGATATTCATGGGTTCCAGTAGTAGGCCCGGTATTAGGCGGATCTTTTGGTGGCGTCTTTTATAAAGCGGTTTTCATTGGACAAGTCACGACCAGCTTCTGGGTGGTTCTTGTGATTCTTCTTGCCGTCCTTGGACTTGCCTACGCAA
The DNA here is from genome assembly GCF_056173145.1 of Rossellomorea sp. QJM3NY_18. Taxonomy (NCBI): domain Bacteria; kingdom Bacillati; phylum Bacillota; class Bacilli; order Caryophanales; family Bacillaceae; genus Rossellomorea; species Rossellomorea sp. QJM3NY_18. Next base: position 2,197,667 of record NZ_CM149659.1, read on the forward strand.
GTGACAGAAAGACCAGTTTAGCTAAAAAAGTACATCAATTATCTACAGAAAATTAATCTTTGGAGGGGTTATCAATGGAAAAGTTTATTTTATCTTTGGATCAGGGAACTACAAGCTCAAGAGCCATCCTTTTTAATAAAAAAGGGGAAATCGTTCATACTGCTCAAAAGGAGTTTACTCAGCATTTTCCTAAACCGGGCTGGGTAGAACATAGTGCGAATGAAATTTGGGGATCTGTCCTTGCCGTCATTGCAAGCGTTTTATCGGAATCTAGTGTGAAACCCGATCAAATCGAAGGAATCGGGATCACGAATCAACGTGAAACAACAGTCGTTTGGGATAAAGAGACCGGTGACCCGGTATATAATGCGATTGTGTGGCAGTCCCGACAAACTGCTGGAATCTGTGAGGAATTAAAATCACAGGGACTAAACGATACCTTCCGTGATAAAACCGGTTTGCTGATTGATGCCTATTTCTCCGGCACAAAGGTGAAATGGATCTTGGACAATGTTGAAGGTGTAAAGCAAAAGGCGCAAGAAGGAAAGCTTCTGTTCGGAACGATCGACACATGGCTGATTTGGAAAATGTCTGGTGGAACGGCTCATGTAACGGATTATTCCAACGCTTCACGTACACTTATGTACAATATACATGACTTGAAATGGGACGAAGAGCTCCTTGATATTCTCGGCGTGCCGGCAAGTATGCTTCCAGAGGTCCGTCCTTCATCAGAAGTGTATGGGAAAACGGTTCCGTATCATTTCTTTGGTAGAGAAATCCCGATTGCAGGTGCGGCGGGAGATCAGCAGGCTGCATTATTCGGACAGGCATGCTATGAGAAAGGCATGGCTAAGAATACGTACGGGACAGGTTGCTTTATGCTGATGAATACAGGTGAGAAAGCGGTGAAGTCTGATAATGGTCTATTAACGACCCTTGCCTGGGGAATCGACGGAAAGGTGGAATATGCTCTTGAAGGCAGCATTTTCGTTGCAGGTTCTGCTATTCAATGGCTTCGCGATGGACTCCGCATGCTGAAAGATGCAAAGGATAGCGAGGACTATGCAGAAAAAGTGGACTCAACTGATGGCGTATATGTTGTACCTGCTTTTGTAGGCTTGGGAACTCCTTATTGGGATAGTGACGTTCGCGGTGCTGTATTCGGCTTAACGCGAGGCACCTCGAAGGAACATTTTGTAAGAGCCACTCTTGAATCCCTTGCTTATCAGACAAAGGATGTATTGACAGCCATGGAAGCCGATTCCGGAATTTCCCTTAAAAAACTGAGAGTCGATGGAGGGGCAGTCAAGAATGATTTCTTAATGCAATTCCAAAGTGACTTGCTATCCGTACCGGTCGAACGTCCAGTGGTCAATGAAACCACCGCATTAGGTGCTGCCTACCTTGCAGGACTTGCCGTCGGTTTCTGGAAAGATCGCGAAGAAATCTTCAAACAGTGGAATAAAGATAAACAATTCGAACCGGACATGGCCGTTGAGACACAGGAAGAACTATATGGCGGCTGGAAAAAAGCTGTAAAAGCAGCAATGGCTTTTAAATAAATGAAACATATGATATAATGAACCCAAGTTAATAAAACGGTTAGAGACCAAGAGAGACCAAACTTGCATTATGGCACATTTTGACCATGATGTTTGTTTCGGTCTCTTTTTTTATGGTTAAACAGTAGAGTAAGAGCAGAAATCATTTCTTTAATTCTTAGGAGGAACCAACTATGACATTTTCAAGCACTGCAAGAAGAGAAGTAAAACATACACTGTCTTCCAACCAATTCGACCTGATTGTCATCGGAGGAGGTATTACCGGTGCAGGGATTGCCCTCGATGCATCCAAACGTGGAATGAAAGTGGCGCTGGTGGAAATGCAGGACTTTGCCGCAGGTACATCCAGCCGTTCCACAAAATTGGTCCACGGGGGACTGCGTTACTTAAAACAATTCGAAGTCAAGATGGTGGCCGAGGTAGGAAAAGAACGAGAAATCGTATACGAAAACGGGCCGCATGTCACAACTCCTGAATGGATGCTGTTACCCCTTCATAAAGGAGGAACCTTCGGTAAATTCAGCACCTCGATCGGGTTGAAGGTCTATGACTATCTCGCAGGTGTTAAAAGAAATGAAAGACGATCCATGCTATCGGTATCAGAGACGTTAACAAAAGAGCCCCTCGTCAAAAAGGATGGGTTGAAGGGCGGCGGTTACTATGTTGAATATCGTACAGACGATGCACGTTTAACCATCGAGGTCATGAAGGAAGCAGTTGCACATGGGGCAACGGTTTTAAACTATATGAAATCCCAACGATTCCTCTATGACAACAAGAAAGTAGTCGGAATAGAAGCAGAAGACTTGGTGTCAGGTGAAACGATTGACATTCGCGGATCAAAAATTGTCAATGCTGCCGGTCCTTGGGTGGATGATGTCCGTGGTAAGGATTACAGCACGAATAATAAACAGCTCCGCCTGACCAAGGGAGTCCATCTTGTCATCGATCAAAGCAAATTCCCTCTTCAACAAGCCGTTTATTTTGATACACCGGATGGACGGATGGTATTCGCGATTCCTCGCAACGGGAAAGCTTACGTAGGGACAACGGACACATTCTTTGACTCTGAGAAAGCATCCCCTCATATGACATCAGAAGACAGAGATTATATTTTGAATGCGATTCACTTCATGTTTCCCGATGTGTCAGTAGGGATAGACGATGTGGAATCCAGCTGGGCAGGGGTGCGTCCATTGATATTCGAAAAAGGGAAGGATCCTTCTGAAATTTCGCGCAAAGATGAAGTCTGGGAAGCAGAAAGCGGACTGATCACCATTGCAGGCGGTAAGCTGACAGGGTACCGCAAGATGGGGGAACATGTCGTTGACCTTGTATCTAAACGTTTAAAAGAAGAACATAAGCAGAAGTTCCCTGCATCTTCGACAAAGCATATGCCGATTTCCGGTGGGCATGTTGGAGGATCGCAGAATTTTCAATCATTCATTGACCAGAAGGCAGGAGAAGCCACTCAATATGGATTAACAGAGTCGGAGGGTCGAAAGTTTGCCGGAATGTATGGCTCCAATGTGGATCAGCTATTCAAGCTTGCCCATGCTTACAGTGGATCAACGGATGAAAGGTCCGTCCCTCCTTACTTGTACGCCCAACTGATTTATGCGATTCAGGAAGAGATGGCAGCGACTCCAGTGGATTTCTTCATTCGACGGACAGGCGCTTTGTTCTTTGACCGTGAGTGGGTAGAGAAGTGGAAGGAACCAGTCATTGAGATGATGTCCAAATTGTTGAATTGGACTACTGAACAGAAAGACAAATGTACTGCTGATTTAAACGAGGAATTAAAAAATGCAGTGATACCGGTAGATTTACAATCATAAGGTTGAAAACGGCAGAATGTATTTTCTGCCGTTTTTTCAGTTATTAATGCACTTCATCAAAACATGCATGTTGAATTATGCTTACAATTATATAAATATATGAAATGAAGCTGAAACCGCCTAAACCGTGCATTTCATTTATTGAGAGAACTTTATATCCCTTCAGAGGGAAGTTGAGGGAGCGAGGTCGTTACGGTAGAGTAAGAATAGAAATTGACACGACTCCTCGTTAAAAGGTTGGCTTCAATGGGATGAAGCCAGCCCTTTTTTTGTTTTCTTACTAAGAAAATATTCCTGTGAACGAGCTAGTAATTGCTATATTAATAAAAAGGGTGTTCTCTGATTGATGCGGAAGAGGCTGAAGTCTGAAAATAAAGAATTTTATTCTAATGAAGGAGAATTTTGTCAAAAGAGCGAATAAGCTTAAGGAGATTCAATTCCAAAAATGGAAAAAGTACATATTAATTTGAAGCGAGGTGAATGAATGAATGGAAAGGGGCATCTGCCCTTTGTATGAATGAATGGCGTTTATTAATGGTTTTACAGGGAAAAGAAGAGGAAGAGAAACGATGGTCGGTCCCTTCAAGTGGTCTTGAAGAAGGGGAAACCCTTAGGGATTGTTGTGAACGAGAAGTATGGGAAGAGACCGGCTATAAGGTGAATGCAGGGAAACATCTTTACACAAAATGGGGGTGTGAAGGAGACATTTCCACAACCATTCACTATTACGAAGTCCAACTTCTTGGAGGGAAAGCGACACTTCAAGATCCCGATCAATTAATACATAAGATTGAATGGATCTCACTTCAAGAGTTAAAAAATCTGCCCCTAGGCTTTCCAGAGGATCAATCCATCCTGGAGGCCTATATGAGCAAGAAACACAATATACTATAAAGAATTCAACTTATAAGGAGAGATTAGCATGGTAAAACGTACTGGTGAAGTCATCATGGGAGTGATCGGAATTGTCTTATCCGCATTATTTTCCATCATTGGAATCGTACTGAACATGGGCATGAGCAGCCCGGAAGTGATGTCCCAAATCGAGGAAGGAATGGAAAGTGACCCGAATCTACAGGAATCAGGGATGACAGCAGGGGATATGAGTGCCATCATGGAAACAGCTGAATCCATGGGTTCTTATCTGGTGATCTTAGGCATAATTGCATCAATCCTTGGTATCATTGCGGTTATGACCATTGTCAAAAATAAAAAGCCGGTACTATCCGGAATCATGTTTATCATTGCTGCTCTTGTGATCGGACTTGGAACAATCGGATTCGGGTTCATTCCTGGACTTTTATTCTTAATCGCCGGCATCATGGCTTTTGTTCGTAAACCAAAAAGAACCGAAACCGTTTATTAATACGTATAGCTTAGAGAATTCTCACTGAGCTTTCTTTTTTGCCCGGCCACATCTTGCTTTCCGTTAGAAAATATACTATCTTAAAAGGAGAGTATAATATAAAACAAGAGACACTGGCGGCAACCAATGTCTCTTGCTACACAGCAAACTGCAAGGAAAGCAGTGGCCCAATAGAGAAAGGAACATAACTCTACCCTTCAAAGTTTAGGCGCTTCATGAGGGTGGGGTTATTTCTTTTTGTCATTTGAAATAACTATGGCAATGATGGAGACAATTAAAGAGCCAAATGTAATCATTAGCGTTAACGCCTCATACGTTGTCACTATAAGCACCACCTCCTTCTATAAGGAAGTGGCCACTCCCACCCTACATTCACTGTATACTCCAAATTATATCACATACGCCCTCCATCCTTTATAGGCAGGAGGTAGGAAAAGCCTACCCTGTTAAAAACACACACCCTTTAAAAACCGTCCCATACTACAATGATTTCAAACTTCACTTAAATATGTTAGCATAGATATGCTCACATTAAACGATTACATAACATCATGACACTTGAGGAGGAACAGACGATGAAACACCGCATAGAAACGTTAAAAAAATGGTTAAAAGAAGAGAAAATTGACGCAGCATTTATCAATTCAACTGAAAACGTATTTTACTTAACGAATTTCCACACAGATCCACATGAGCGATTAATGGGACTGTTCGTATTTCCGGATGCCGAACCTTTTGTAGTGGTTCCAGGAATGGAAGCGAGACAAGTGAAGGATGCCGGATGGGGCAACGAAGTGATTGGCTACTCAGACCACGAAAATCCTTGGGACTTTATTAAGGATGCCGTTCATGAAAGAAAAATTACAGGGGAAAAAGTGGCCTTTGAGAATGAAGTCGTAACCTATGGACGCAGTCAGGCGTTTATAAACATCTTCGACTCGCCACATGTGGTGAACGTTGAAGACAAATTAAATCAAATGCGGGTAGTGAAGGATGAGGGCGAAATCGCGGTCATGCGCCGAGCAGCGGAAATGGCTGACTTTGGGGTTGAAGTAGGGGTAAGTGCACTTCAAGAAGGCATTACCGAAATGGAAGTCCTTGCAAAGATTGAATATGAATTAAAGAAAAAAGGAATCCGTGAAATGTCATTCTCTACAATGGTACTCTTCGGTGAAAAGGCTGGAGATCCACACGGTAATCCGGGAGACCGTAAACTGAAAGCGGGAGATTTCGTCCTGTTTGATCTAGGGGTTGTCCTTGAAGGCTATACTTCTGATATTACACGTACGTTCGCTTATAAGTCAGTGTCTGATAAACAGAAGGAAATCTACAACACTGTTCTAAAAGCAGAGCTCGCTTCCTTAGAAGCAAGCAAGCCAGGTAATCGCATTGGCGACCTGGATCAAATCGCACGTGACATCATCACAGATGCAGGATACGGTGATTACTTCCCACATCGAATCGGGCATGGATTAGGTATCAACGTCCATGAATTCCCTTCCATGAGTCATTTAAATGATGGCATATTAAAAGAAGGCATGACATACACAATAGAGCCTGGTATTTACGTGCCGGAAATCGGTGGTGTAAGGATTGAAGATGACGTCCTTATCACGAAGGACGGGTATACCACATTAACCAATTATCCAAAAGAACTTCAAATCATCGAATAAACACAGAAGGCTAACGTATAAGCGTTGGCCTTCTTTTTTTGAGCATGTCCCTAAACCTCCATATCGTTTGGTTTCACAGATTGACCATTCAACAAAAAAGTGAAACTTTTATCGATAAGGTTCGTATATACAGGGGAAGGAACACCACAGGGAGGACCGATACATGAAAAAATTACTGATTCTCATAGCATTCAGTTTCTTTACACTGACTGGCTGCGGCATATTGGAAGAAGCCAATAACAGTTTAACCTATGTAGACGAAATGACCGACTACCTGAATGAAGCAGAACAATTTGCCAATGACCTTCCCGGTTTAATGGAAAATGCTGCTTCAGACTCATCCGCAATTCCGGAACTTGAGACAAGACTTGTTGATATGAAAAATGAAATCAAGGAAATCAATGATTTAAATCCTCCTAAGCTAGCTGACGATATCCACCAAAAAGTGGAGGGATATAACCAACAAGCGTTGGAAGGAATCGATCGGGCTTTAGTTGAAATTGATAAAGGGGAAGTTCAAATATCAGAGCTCAAGAACCTTGAAATCGTGAATACATTCAATCAATTACAGGACATCAAAGGAAACTTGGAAAATCTAGGGCAGTAACGAACGGGTGTTACAGATTCAAAGTCTGTAACACCTTTTTACATACTGAATGAACATATATAACCCTCTAAAAGAACAACCAGTTTCTGATTAATCAAATGCAAGTCCGATTTCTTATTTTAGTAGAACAGCAGTTCTTAAAAAATGGTATAATGATAAAATCAATAAAATGAAAAGGAGAATGTTATGAAAGTCGTAATAGCTGAAAAACCCGACCAGGGAGCGACCCTTGCCAAGCCTTTTTCCCATAGGAAACGTCAAGGATATATCGAAGTTCATCCAAACGATGTATTCCCCAAAGGTGCTTATGTTACGTGGGCAGTTGGACATCTTTTTCAGCTTCAAGCCCCTGAGAAGTATGAAAGCAAATGGAAGAAATGGTCACTGGACGACCTTCCAATCATTCCACTCAGATTTCAATATGAGTTACAGAGGGCTAAAGCGAAACAATTCTCTATCATTAAAGACCTTCTTAAAAAAAACGAAGTCACAGAAATCATTCATGCAGGTGATGCAGGGCGTGAAGGGGAGTTAATCATCCGGAATATCATCTCCATGTCCAAGGTTCAGAAACCAATGAAGAGACTGTGGATTTCATCCCTGACTGAGAAAGCCATCATTCAAGGATTCGAGAGTCTACGGGAAGAAACAGAAATGAGAAGTTTATATTTTGAAGCCTATTCCAGGGCATGTGCCGATTGGCTCGTGGGTATGAATGCTTCAAGGGTATACAGCATCCTGCTAAAAGAAAAGGGTATGTCCGATGTATTTTCTGCAGGCAGGGTTCAAACTCCGACTCTTGCCTTGATCGTGAGAAGGGACGAAGAGATCGACCGATTTAAAAGCGAACCCTTTTGGGAAGTGAAAGCAACCTTTCACATCGACGATCACATTTATGAAGGGATTTGGCAGAAAGATGGAGAGAGCCGGATTCAATCACCGGATCTTGCTGAAAGAATCGCTTCTTTTTGTCAAAACAAGCCTGCAACTGTCAGTAAATTGAACACAGAGAGGAAAGAGTTCGCACCACCCTTACTTTTCAATCTTTCAGCCCTGCAGGCAACCATCAATAAAATGTATAAGTTCTCACCTAAAAAAACATTGGATGTGCTGCAGAAACTGTATCAAAAAGGGATCGTCTCTTATCCAAGGTCTGATTCCCAATATGTCACGCAAGGTGAAGCTGAAAGCTTTCCTGAAATATTGAACAAACTGAAAGAGTTCAGCCCTTACAATCATTGGATCCCGACTCCCCATGCAAGCATCATGAACAATAAACGTTTTGTGAATGAAGCAAAGGTATCGGATCACTACGCGATTATCCCTACAGAGCAAGTAACAGATCCCCATTCCCTATCAGATGATGAACGAAAGATCTATGATGTCGTCGTTAAACGCTTTATCGCGGCTCACCACGACAAAGCGATCATCAATTACACGACCATCTCAACGGTCGTAGATGAAAGGGCTGAATTTGTTTCAAAAGGGAAGCAGATTTTACAGGAAGGCTGGCGTAAGGTTCTCATGCAAAACGAAAAAGAAGAGGAACCTCTCCTGCCACCTGTCGAAGAACAGGATAAAGGCGTCGTAAAGAAGGTCGTGACCAAAGAAGGGAAAACACAGCCCCCGAAACGCTACACAGAAGGACAACTCATCACCTTAATGAAGACGGCCGGTAAATATATGGACAATGATGAGCTTGAAAAAGTGTTGAAACAAACAGAAGGCCTTGGGACGGAAGCGACCCGGGCAGGCATCATCACCATGCTCAAAGATCGCAAGTACATTGATATCCAAAAAAATATCGTCTTTCCCACTGATAAAGCGAAGGTACTGATACGTGCAATAGGTGATAATGTGTTAGCATCTGCAGAAATGACGGCTAAGTGGGAGCAGCGACTGCAGGAGATAGGAAAAGGCAACGCATCTGCACCTGAATTTATGGAGCAAGTGAAGAAATTAAATGAACGGCTCGTTCAAAACGCCCTTCAGGAATCCACCACATGGAAGTTTGAGGATTTGGATACAATTTCTATTCAAAGAACGAAGGGAAGAAGCGGAAAAAGAGCTCCCAAAACAAGTATAGGCAACTGTTTGAAATGTGGTGGGAAAGTGATTGATAAAGGGAAATTCTATGGGTGTTCCAATTATCAGAGTACTAAGTGCAGCTTTACTATTTCTAAAACCATCTTATCAAAGAAAATGACACAGAAGATCGTTAAAAAGGTATTAACCGAAGGTAAATCCGACCGAATTGACGGATTCAAGAAAGGAGAAAAAGAATTCTCCGCTTATCTGAGCTGGGATGCCAATCAGAAAAAGATCCAATTCGAATTTGACATCAACTAGTGTAAAACGACTCCTTCTCGCAAGGGTCGTTTTCTTATATCTGACCAACTACCGATAGGTCGTATGCTTTAGAAGAAGTTTAATTTTATGTGAAATGGATAAAACAATAGAGTGATAAGAAATTAGAGAAAAAAATGGAGGGTATACATTGAAAAAGATATTAATGGTCTTAACAAATGAAAGTAAGATTGATGATGAACACGAAACAGGTCTATGGTTATCCGAGTTCGCTGAACCATATGAAGAATTTAAGAATCAAGGTTTTGGAGTGGACGTTGCAAGTTTGAAAGGCGGTCGCATCCCGCTGGATCCGAACAGCCTTGATGATGAACAAGTGGAGAAGTGGAAAGGGGTCACTAAAGAACTGGATCAAACGCTGGTCCTTTCCCAATTAAATGTAAATGAATATGCCGGTATCTTCTTACCAGGTGGACACGGGACGATGTTTGACCTGCCTGAAAGCCCTGAACTTCAAGAGGCATTAGTGCACTTTGCTGAAAATGATAAAGCGATCGGTTCCGTCTGCCACGGTCCGGCTGGATTTGTCGGAACGAAATTATCTAATGGTAAATGGCTGGTTGAAGGAAAAAGCTTAACTGCCTTCACGAATGAAGAAGAACAGCAAACCGGTCTTGATTCACTGATGCCGTTCTTATTAGAAACGAAATTGAGGGAACAGGGAGCTCAATTCGAAAAATCAGGTGCATGGAGCAATCATGTCATTACCGATGGTAAATTTGTGACGGGACAAAATCCACAATCAAGTCAAGCAGCGGCAGAAGCGTTCATTAAGGTTTTATAATACTGTAACTATTCTTAGAGCATGGACTTGGTCCATGCTCTTTTCTATTACTCTCAAACACATCGACAAATGTGATAAAATCGGTAGAAGAATAATTAAGAGGGGAGAAATATATGCAGGCTATTCGGATCATTATACAGATGACGATTCTTTGTTTATTTTATGAACTCGGAAGATGGTGTACCTCATTCTTTCATTTACCGATCCCCGGAAGTATTATCGGGATGCTGCTATTATTTCTATTATTATTAACAGGGGTACTGAATGAGCGTTTACTGTTGGATGGTTCAGGATTCTTTTTAAGACACTTCTCCTTCTTTTTCCTTCCCTTATCTGTCAGCGCCATTGTTCTCGGGCATTATTTTATCAAATATGGCTGGAAGCTGGTTATCGTTCTCATTGTAAGCGGGATGATTGGATTTTTGGCCACTTCGGTTTCAGCAGAGGTGTTCATTAAATGGAAGGAGAAAAGGAAATATGACCGGTCTTATTAATTCTCTACTATCAATAGGCATTTCTCTCCTATATTTTTCATTGGGTGTCAAGATTCATAAATGTTTGCCCAATCCGTTAACGATTCCGATTTTCTTAAGTACGATTGCGATTATTGCCACATTATTCACTATGGATATTTCCTATTCAACCTTTGCACAGAACACTTCACTCATCACTTATTTACTTGGACCTGCGACAGTATCTCTTGCGTACCCCCTTTATCAACACCGACAATTGCTTTTGAGAAACTTCCAGCCGATCTTGGTGGGCATCCTATTTGGAAGCGGCTTGTCCATGCTTGTATCCTATACCCTCAGCCTATGGTTGGGGATTCCGGATGAGTGGAACCGTTCACTACTGATTAAGACCATTACGACGCCTGTCGCAGTTGACATCGGCAGCGTAATCGGGGCAAAGATCGAGGTCATTCCTACCGTTGTCATCGTCACAGGGATGATAGGGGCAATGATCATTCCGTCTCTCCTTAAGGCGATGGGAATTAAGCACCCTATTGCCAGGGGACTCCCATTCGGAGTCATCTCACACGGGGTTGGTACGGCACAGGCCATTAAAGAAGGTGAAAAAGAAGGGGCCGTAAGTGGTGCCGCCATGGCGTTGACCGCAACCATCATGTCTTTTGTCATTCCCGTACTCTTTCTGTTGATTTAATCATTTGTCCAAGGAAAAGCTAATGATGGAAAGCACCTTTATGAAGAAATCAGGGCTGGCCATGAAGTGATACATATTCATGAAAGCAGGGGCTTTCCCTTTAAAAATGAATGAGGTTTATGTATAGTAAGGGAAGGAAATTCAAAAAGAGAAGGAAGATATTATGATAGTCAAAACTGATGAAGATTTACAGGCACTCAAAGAAATTGGCCGTATTGTCGCAATGATCCGCGATGAATTACGCTCTCAAACAAAACCCGGCGTAACGACGAAGGAACTTGATGATTTAGCAGGAAAAATGTTTGAAGAAAATGGCGCGATTTCAGGTCCTAAAGGAGAATATGACTTCCCGGGGTATACATGTATCAGTGTTAATGAAGAAGTTGCCCACGGGATTCCCGGAGAAAGAGTGATAAACGAAGGGGATCTTGTCAATATAGACGTTTCAGGATCAAAAAATGGATATTATGCTGATACTGGCATTTCATTTATTGTCGGAATGGGTGATCCCAAGCTGAAGGATTTATGCGACGCTGCATTAAAGTCTTTCCAGGCAGGACTTCAAAAGGCAAGAGCCGGCTCTAAACAAAATGGGATTGGAAAAGCCGTGAATAATGAAGCCAGGAAAAATGGTTATACGGTCATTATGAACCTGACCGGTCACGGTGTAGGGCGTTCCCTGCACGAGAAGCCGGATCATATCCTGAATTACTTCGACCCATGGGATAATGCACTCTTGAAGGAGGGAATGGTCATCGCCTTTGAACCATTCATCTCCACCAAAGCCCAAAACGTAGTGGAGAAAGGTGACGGTTGGACCTACATCACCCCAGACAACAGCCTGGTCGCCCAAATTGAACACACCATCATCATTACACATAACGAACCCATTATCATAACAGAATAATGCGTGAGGGACGGACCTCGATTCTTAGGAGCAGCTCCTATGAGTCAAGGTCCGTCCCTCTCTTTGTATATGTTTTGTATAACCATTCACGCAATAGTGATGCAAGGGAATGGTTCTGTCCCAGTAAATTTTTCGAGGATATGAGAAGAGGTGGATCTGCTGAAAAAGATCGATTAAATCAATACATAGAAGTTTTTGAAATTTTACGAACAAAATGATTGTCATAGGAAAAAAGTTGGGGTAAAGTAAAGATATTGACGTTGTACAAAATTTATACATAACGACCAATAAATAACATTGTTATCGGAGGCATCCCCTTAATGGCTGTATTATTTTCAAGAAAACCGAAGTCTGAACCCGTAATGGTACCTGAATCAAATGTCATTGTCCTAAGCGACCAGAAACTGAATGAACGGCTTCATTACATGCAGTTTCAGGAGCACCATTTACAGGAATTAAAAGAAATTCTCCCCGTATACGATCAAATTTCTGACATCCTGCTAGATACTGTACTCGATCACTTATACAAGCATCCAAGTTTAGTGGATATTGTCGAGAACCATTCCAGCAGGGAACGATTAAAGTCCGTTTTCAACGATTATTTCCGTTCTTTATTTTCAGGTGAGTTGAATGATGAGTATTTTTCAATGAGGGAGCGAATGGGAAAAACCCATAACCGGAATGGGGTAACAATCGATTGGTTTATTTCGACTTACACCACCATTCAACATTTACTAATCCCAAAAATTGTAGAACTGTACCAAAACGAACCTTCTAAACTTGCATCTGTACTTGTTGCGATCGATCATGGTATCCATCTGGATGCAAGCATCGTTTCAGAATACTATATTCAGAGCAGGATGGACGAGCTTGAAAAACTGCATCAGGAAAATCAGGCACTGCAACTAGAAATGCTCAATATGAATACAGAACTGGAATCATCACTCAGTCAAACGGAGCAAAGCCTGAATGAGACTGCCAAGAAAGCTGAAAGCATACGTGCAGAATCGGAAAATACTGAGAAAAGCAGCAAAAATCTTCTTCAACTATCAAAAATGAATAAAGATCAAACGGATCATATGATAGATAGCTTTGGTGTCATCACAGAGCAAATCAACACGCTCCTTAAGGAAATCCAGGGCGTTAAGAACATTGCAGAACAGATCACGCCTCTTTCTAACTCAATCCAGCAAATCGCTGAACAGACAAATCTTCTGGCATTGAATGCCTCCATTGAAGCCGCACGGGCAGGAAATGAAGGCAGGGGGTTTGCAGTCGTTGCCTCGGAGGTAAGAAAGCTTGCCGAAGATTCCAAAGAACTAAGCACATCCATTCATCAGTTGGTGAATGAAAGCAATAAGCAAATCGGAGTGGTCTCAAATCGTGTTCGAAACATGACAGACCTGACCGAAAACTCACGTAAAGAAATCGGAAATGTTCAAAGCGGGATCATGACGGTCCAGATGGAAATGGAAAACTATATGGATATGTTTAAACGAAACCAATCAGAATTAAATCATATCGTAGAGGCAATCAAGAAAATCAATCACACAACAGACGAGTTGGTCCAATTTGCTTCCACCATCATTCGGAAAATTAACAAATAAAAGAAAAGGGAAACCGGATTCAACCGGTTTCCCTTTTCTTTCCACGCTATACGATTTTGGTTTTCCCGCATTCCTGGCACTTACGATAAAACTTCCCATCCAGTACCCTTGATTTGAAAATATTATTTCCACATTCGCAACGACCACTATGCTCGTCGGGATCATCTTTATAAAGGACTACAATCTCTTCTTGATTTTCCATCCAGCTATTCCTCCAATACAAACCATTGTTCTCTCTATAGTATAGAGGGAACAGTCAAGCTTGTTAAGGAATAATCGTCACGATCTGCTAATAAATGCATTTCATTCAATTATTTTCTGACGCTAATTGACCTTGCTTGTCTCAAATGCCATTTAACCAAAGGGGAATACTCTACCACCAATAAATCCATAAATATCCTTTATATCTATATTATTCTAAACTTTTTTCCATAGTATTCCTCTACATGATAGTTTATACAGGAAATCGCTTTCTATTACAGTAGTGAAATATTCTTGACGCACGATGTTAAAGTTCCTGTTATTGAATTGAGATTTTACTATGTTAGTATTTTCCCTGTTAGCAAAAATAAATAAACCGCTAGCTACATAAGGAGGAATTTTTCAATGAAACTAAAAAAATCGATTATTTCTGTGGCTGCATTTACAACACTTGCAGTATCTGGTGGAGCTAGCGCTTCAGCACAAGACATAGAAGTAAAAAAAGGCGACACTTTATGGGGACTTGCAAATGAATACGGAACATCCGTTGATCAACTCATGACATGGAACAACTTAGGTTCATCCATCATTTATCCTGATCAGGAATTACAGGTTTCTTCAAAGGAATACTATACAGTCAAAAAAGGTGACACCCTTTGGGGAATATCTTCCCTATATGGTATTTCAGTGGACAGCTTGATAGGATGGAACGCACTTGAAAGTGACCTGATTGTCCCTGGCCAAGAATTAGTCATCAACTTAGACGATAAAGCACCTTCAGCTACTGCACATACTTCTGAGAAGGCAGAAGCGCCTGCTCCAGAACCAAAAGCAGAAGTAGCTCCAGAAGCTGAAGCACCTGCAGCGGAAACGGCAGAAGCAAAACCTGTACAAGCTGAACCGGCTGCCGAAGAAAAAGCAGTGAAAGAAATTACTGTGGAAGCAACTGCTTATACAGCCGATTGTGAAGGTTGTTCAGGTACTACAGCTACCGGTGTGAATTTAAAAGAAAATCCGGATGCTAAAGTAATTGCAGTAGATCCTAATGTCATCCCGCTTGGATCAAAAGTATATGTTGAAGGCTACGGCTATGCTACTGCGGAAGACACCGGCGGAGCGATCAAAGGAAACCGAATTGATGTTTTCATTCCATCAAAAGATCAAGCCGTTGATTTTGGAAGAAAAACAGTAAACGTAAAAATTCTTGAAACAAAATAATAGATTCTAAACCACTGAGACGAGATTCTCAGTGGTTTTTTGTTTATTCCGGATAGTGATGAATCATGATCCCTCCAGTTTACACTTTTATTTTCCTCATTAACTATCAATATTTCCCTCTATAAGAAATACATAGGATTAAGTACGACAAGGTCGACTCAATAGTAGAAATATTACATGCTTGTCATCTAATTGTTATTGGTTTATAAACAGTTTGTTATGTATCTGAGGTAAGTCTATGTTACTATTTCAACTGTTGGTCTAAAGGCCAAACACAAAAGGAGGAATTTGACAAGATGAAAAAAGGTTTATTTTCCATTTTTTCCTTCGCAGTTTTTCTTTCAATCGGACTTGCCTCTGTTTCTGCAGAGAGTAATGATACTGCTATCAATGATTATCATAATATAGAAGAAGGCGATATCCTCTGGGAAATCGCGAACCGATATCATGTTTCCGTCGACGAGGTCGGCACACGCAAGCAATTGTTAGAAGAAGGGTATTCTGTGAATAATGATTCAGAGGAAACGCAAGCAGTGAAAGCAGCAAAGACCACTGATCAACAAACTGATAACGTTGTGAAAGAATTAGATATCAAAGCAACTGCTTATACGGCACATTGTGATGGGTGTATCGGTATTACGAAGACAGGGGTAGACCTGATTGAGAATCCTGATGCGAGAGTCATAGCAGTCGATCCAAACGTCATACCTCTAGGGTCCAAGGTATACATTGAAGGGTATGGTTATGCCCGAGCAGAAGATACCGGTGGAGCCATCAAAGGGAACCGCATCGATATCTATATGGAAAAAGAAAAAGATGCCCTTCAATATGGGGTAAGAAATGTGAAAGTCAAAATTATTGAAGAATAATGAATGAAAAGGGCGCCGGTTGGCGTCCTCTTTCATTCGTTGACTTATTTCCCGTAATAACGGCTGACGGAGTTCCTACTTTTCCTTACGGCTATTTCTTGCTGATGGAGCAACGGATTTTAACTCGATTTCTTCACCCATCTGTTGTTGTGCCAATTTTTTTGCTGCTTCATGTTGTGTTCTCTTATTATTATTTTTCATGGAATTTCCTCCTCACATATGTCTCTTTATATGTTCCACTACTGGAGGCGTTTCACCATACTAAAATCATGGCAAAATTACCAATTCATCCTTTCTGGCATCGGGTTCTAATCGTGTTCTCTTTCGCATCACTTCTTCCTATATAGTCATAAAATCTCACTTAAGCAGAACACTAAACCTTTGCACTCAGGGCCTTTGATGAAGCGGTTTCATTTCCAACTAAGCTTCGTTAAAAAGATTTTGATATTAAGGGGAAATCGATCTAAAAGAAAAGGAATGAAAATGAAAAAAAGACAAAGACTAATAAAAATAATGATGGTTTTCACTTGCAAAGTTAAACTTCTTTCTGATAGGGTAACAAATGTTGGTTTTATAAGAGAGTGACAAGGGAATAGGTAATAAGTAATCATTCCCTCATCCTCAGAATGCACATTTTCCCATTTGCATTAACCGGGACTCTTCGATGAGGGGTCTAGACAGTAGGTGTACATACGAATTCATAAACACCTCGAATCCCACTGTAGTTCCCTTCATTTAGAAAGAGTCAAAACAAAAACCTAAATACGGAAAGGAGAATTTTATGAAGAGAATATCAAATGTTTTCTGGATTACCGTCATTTTGGTTGTTGCTTCCGTTGCATATGGAGCAATCGCGCCAAAATCATTTGAAGACGTAACAACAAAAATGCAAGCATTTATCACTTCAACTTTTGGTTGGTATTATCTTATTTTAGTTACAGTGATTGTCATCTTCTGTGTGTTCTTAATCTTTAGTCCCATGGGAACAATTCGATTAGGAAAACCGGATGAAAAACCCGAGTATACAAGAGGAACATGGTTCGCCATGTTGTTTAGTGCAGGAATGGGAATTGGATTAGTATTCTGGGGGGCAGCCGAACCGCTGTCTCACTATATGACCCCTCCGATGGCAGAAGGGGGGACCGACCAGGCGATTAAAGAAGCAATGCGTTATACATTCTTTCACTGGGGGGTTCACGCATGGGGGATCTATGCGATCGTTGCTTTAGCACTTGCATACTCTAAATTCCGAAAAGATGAGCCTGGGTTAATTTCCGCGACATTGAAACCGATCTTTGGCGATAAGATGAATGGACCACTCGGAACGATCATCGATGTCCTGGCTGTATTCGCTACGGTTGTAGGGGTAGCCACAACCCTCGGATTTGGAGCGGCACAGATTAACGGAGGATTATCTTATCTGTTGGATATTCCAAACAACTTCACCGTCCAGGCGATCATCATCGGGATTGTAACCGTTCTGTTCATGATTTCTGCATGGTCCGGGTTAAGTAAAGGTATCAAGTACTTATCCAATACAAATATGGTACTCGCTGTATTGCTTCTCGTACTGGTATTCTTTATTGGACCGACTTTATTAATTCTCAATATGTTTACTGATACGATTGGGGCTTATATTCAAAATATCGCCGCAATGAGTTTCAGGATCGCTCCATTAAATGAAGAGCACCGTTCATGGATCAATGGTTGGACCATTTTCTACTGGGCATGGTGGATTTCATGGTCACCGTTCGTGGGTATCTTCATCGCACGTGTTTCAAGAGGTAGAACGATTCGTGAATTCCTGATTGGTGTATTATTATTACCTGCTCTAGTCAGCTTCATCTGGTTCGCTACCTTTGGTACATCCGCCATTGAAGTTCAACAAGCCGGCGCAGCTCTTTCTGATTTAAAAACGGAAGAAGTATTGTTTGCTGTCTTTAACGGATTTGAATGGTCAACGATTCTTTCAGTCATTGCCATTACATTGATTGGAACATTCTTTATCACATCTGCTGACTCGGCTACATTCGTGTTGGGGATGCAAACGACTTATGGTTCGTTAACCCCTCCAAACTATGTAAAACTAACATGGGGACTCGCACAGTCTACCGTAGCATTAATTTTACTATACAGCGGAGGGTTACAGGCTTTACAGAATGCATTGATTGTTGCAGCACTGCCATTCTCGGTGATCATGGCACTCATGATGGTTTCTCTGTACAAGTCATTGAACCAGGAGAAAAAGGAACTTGGGTTATACATTAAACCTAAGCCAAGAAAAACAAAAGAACCTAAAGAACACATGTAAACGACTTAAAAGCGCCTGGAAACTTCCAGGCGCTTTATTTATACTTTCATTAGGTTCAACTAGACATTTTACTCATTTTTTCTCTTATTTAAAAACCAAAAACCTTTATTTATGCGGATTTCGATCCGTATGCAGAACCTGGATGGGAAATGCTTGATGATTTTAATTAACCTACATTTTGTCCACTACATACATTAATATCGTAGTAAGATAACTGGAGGTGACTGATGATGTATGGATATGGATACCCTGGATATGGATATGGCTGCGGTGGTGGTGGCTACGCTGGTGGTTTCGCGTTAATCGTAGTTTTATTCATCCTTTTAATTATCGTTGGAGCAGCGTTTGTTTGTTAACAATAAATAGATAATGGATGGATGTCCTTTAGAAGCAGAGAGCCTTCTGCTTAGGGGGCATCTTTTTTTACATAATGGATTGTCATAAATGAATTCTCATATTAGAATACAAGGTGCAGCCATAACCTTGTAAAGGATCGACATCAATGACAAAAAAACAGGCCAGAAAAAAGCAGTCAAGAAAAAATAAGCAATCATCACCCATAAGAATGCTTCTTATCCCCATCATCATTTTAGCTATTTATTATGCACTCAATTATGATGACCCATCATTTAACCTCTCATCGATTGGAAAAAATGAGATACCTTCTGAATATATCCCCATCTATAAAGCAGCTGAAGATGAATACGGAGTGCCCTGGTATCTTTTAGCTGCCCACCACAGGGTTGAAACGAAATTCTCCACCATGAAGTCCCTTGTCTCTCCAGCCGGGGCAGAGGGCCACATGCAGTTTATGCCCTGTACCTTTGTAGGCTGGTCACATCCAAGTTGTTCGGGACTCGGAAAAGGGGATATCCCAACATATCAAAAAACGGACCCTGCCGTCATTGAAAAATATGGCGGATATGGCGTGGATGCAAACGGGGATGGAAAAGCGGATCCTTTCCAGATTGAAGATGCCATATTCAGTGCCGCCAACTATCTGGCTCATAATGGAGCTGCTGAAGGAAAGCTCGAACAAGCTGTATTTGCCTACAACCATAGCGAACAATATGTTGAAGATGTCCTCTATTATGCTGACCGATTCGTGGAAGAGGACGAGGAAGGTAAACCCATGTAATTTCTTATTTTTGTCACAATTTTCTCTAAACACCCATACTACTCATTAGGGTGTTTTTTTGTTATATTATTCACGCAAGATTTCCATAAAAGGATTTTTATTCTAATTATCATTATGATGAGGGGTACAAATAGTGCTATTAAAAAATAGGTTGAAACACAAAGAAAATAACAGACTAAATGAAGCATCAAAGTTACAGGAAGTAAAACTCGAGGTTTCACAAGATGTAAGAAAACAATTAAATATGATTCGATTGTCTAAAGAGGAATTAGCTGTATTATCTTCTACCAAATCTTATCTAGTGGAGAATATTGAAGAAATTATTGATGGCTTTTATAATCCAATTGAAAATAACCCTACTTTATTGGAGATTATAGAAAAATACAGCTCTATAGATCGTTTAAAACATACGCTAGCAATCCATGTCACTGAATTGACAAACGGTATCATTGATCAACCATTCATTGAAAAACGCAGAAAAATCGCTAAGATGCATATACATATAGGACTTCCCACAAAATGGTACATTGCTTCTTTTCAAAACCTTCAAACCATCATTTTCACAGTGATGTACCGTTACTTTACACACATAGATGATTATAACAAGGTTATTAATGCCTTCACCAAGATATTAAATTTGGAGCAACAATTGGTTTTAGAAGCATATGAAGAAGAAATCGAAGGTGTTAGAGCTGAGTCTCAACGTTTAAAAGAAAAGATGAATGAAAATGTCCGTGAAGCCACTATCGGTTTATCGGCAATATCAGAAGAGTCAATGGCTTCTTTAGATTCAATTAATGCAAAAATGAGTGAGGTTAGCTTATTATCGGTCAAAGGAACTCAATCAATTGAAAAAATCAGTCATTTCTCAATTGAGGGAAAGGGTAATATGGGGATTCAGAAAGACCATATGAGTAAAATCCTGTCTGACTTGAGAGAGATGCTGAAGGAGATCGGTCAATTACAACATATTTCCAACCAAATTTTTGATATCGTTTCAATCGTGCAAACCATTGCAGAGCAAACGAATTTACTTTCTCTTAATGCTAGTATAGAAGCTGCACGAGCAGGGGAACATGGGAAAGGGTTTGCTGTAGTAGCTGAAGAAGTACGAAAACTTTCAGAGCAGACAAAAAAATCTGTAACCAATGTCTCCAGTCTAATTAACGGGACAAAATCACAAGTGGATAAAATTTCTGGTTATATTGTTTCGGTTGAAGAGACTGCTAAGAAGGGGATGGACTCTACAAATCAAGCTCATATTTTCTTTCACGAAATTGTAGAATCCATTTATTCCTCGAAGAGCCAAAGTGAGCATGTAGAAACAGAGATGAAAGAGATTTCACTGGCTGTAGAGGAGATTTCTAACGCCATTTCCCTTCTAACGACTTCTGCAGATCAATTGAGTCAATTAACAGCAGAATTATAATGAGGATACGAACCGATTCACTGAATCGGTTCTATTTATATGATTGAAAAAGGTACCTAATCGGGCAATATCCATGTACACCTACTACATAAATTGTTATGATAAAGGTCTTGAATTTTTATCGTTTAACAAAGGTGATTTAAATGAAGACAACAGACATGATAGAAGAGTGGAAATCTGCTTTGGATATGGAGATCCTGCAGTTAAAAAAACGGGAAACGAATGGGATCCTCATTGAAGAGGGAAGATGCATCCGAAAAGAAGAAGGCGCCTATATTTATTGGTTCACCCTTCACTATCCCGCTTCGCTGCCTGAAGGGGGAAGCGTCCTATATAAACGGAAGCATTCTTCAACCCAAGGGATCGTGATTAATTCAGAAGAACGAGAATGCATCATAGAGCTCGATCAGTTCCTCGGGGATACTCTACCATACGGACAGATCCTTCACGAGCCATGGGATATCCTTGAGAAGCTGATGGAACGGTTGGATGAAGCAAGGGAACGCCATGGGAAATCCAAGCGCATTCAGAAGGTGATGTTTCCGGAAATTGCTCAAAGACATCCTGAATACGAATACAAGACCCCATTGCATGAAGCTTATGTCAGAAGTAAGCATAATCCTGTTACGTACCTGTGGGGACCACCTGGAACAGGAAAAACTTATACCCTTGCAAGAGTGGCCGCTTATCATTATTCAGAAGGGAAGAGAGTGCTGCTTCTCTCCCATAGTAATGCAGCAGTGGATGTATTAATAGAAGAAATGTATCGTTTTCTAAGCAGTCATGACCGTTGGACCCCTGGAGAGGTGATCCGGTATGGTACAAGCAGGAAAACCTATAGCGGTGACGTGACGGATTTAAGCGCTCTTCAATTACTGGAACAACAGGATCCGACTCTCTCCGAGGAAAAAGGGAAGGAGAGTTAGTTTCGGAGGCTAAGGTAATCGGGACAACCCTTTCAAAGGCGGCCATTGACCGACTTCTGTATGAAGAGGAGTTCGACTTAGTGATCGTGGATGAGGCAAGCATGGCCTATATACCTCAAGTGGCGTTCGCTGCGACCATGGGGAAGAAGATCATCATATGTGGAGATTTCAAACAGCTTCCCCCCATCTCAACTTCCTTTCATCCCCTGGCAGCCAAGTGGCTGAAGGAAGACATCTTTCATGCAGCCGGAGTGGCAGGAGCCGTCGAGAAAGGACTGGATCACCCCCATCTCTTATTACTTCCGGAACAAAGGAGGATGCACCCCAGCATTTCGGCATTCACCAATCGGTACATTTATCATTCACAGGTGGGGGACCATCGTTCGGTCAAAACGATTCGGGAAATCATCACAAATAAAAAACCCTTCCCGTCACATGGAGCGGTACTATTTTCCCTGAGAGAAGGGACGGAGTGGGCAGAAACCCAAAAAGGATCACGATGGAATCTGTTGTCCAGCTTAGTCACTATTCAGCTGACGCTCCAATCCATACGTGATGGGTTACTTTCCATTGGGATTGTGACCCCGTATCGGGCCCAGGCCAAATGGTATAACCTCTTACTCGATGAACTGGTAAGGAGTATTGCTCCTTCAGCCGACCTATACGCTGCCACGGTTCATGGCTTTCAAGGGTCGGAAAATGATATGATTCTTTTCGATTTAGTCGATGGGGAGTCCCATGGCAGTCCGGGTACGTTGATTACCCGGAAAGGTAGCGAGAGGTTGATCAATGTAGCCGTCACCCGAGCCAAAGGGAAGTTTATTTTAGTGGGGAATGATCGATTCATACAGGAAAAGACTCATCCTTCTAAACCTGTCCATCAATTCATTTCTCACCTTCAGCAGGAAGTCCATAATGAATCGAGCGCTTCACTCATTCCAACTTCCACAAAGAAAATGAAGTGGTTCAGAACCGATGACCACCATAAGCTGGGTAAAGATATGGCAGCTGCAAAAGCTCAGATCGTGGTGAATGTCCAGGATTTAAAAGAGATCCCAAACGATATGATGCGGGCCTTACAAATGGCAGCAAAGGATAAACAGGTGACGATTTTCAGTCAAACAGGCAGTGGTTCACAGTCCTATTCAAGCGTCAAAATGAAAAAATCCACCACTTCGATACCATTCATCGCTTTCGATGAAAAAGTAATCTGGTTCAATTCTTTTACAAAGGAAACAAATCGATTTCCTTTCCAGGTGAGAATCTTATCCAAAAAAATAACCCGCCAATTCTTCAAAATGATTGAAGAACAAAAAACGGTGCCCCTTTGAGCTGTTTACTTCCTCAAAGGGATCACCGTTTTTTATTTTTCTACATATATACTCCGTGTTTGTTGCGGTCGGACATGGCCAATGACACTGGCAGAGATGGAGTGACGCTGAAGTTCTTCTACATATTTTTCCCCTTCGGAAAGAGGCATGCTGACGAGTAAACCTCCGGAAGTGATGGCATCTGAGAGGATCCATCGTTCTTCCTGGGTAAGACACGCATCATAATGCACCATGTCTTGAAGCCAAGTAGCGTTCGCTTTCGATCCCCCAGGAATCACTCCCTGATCTGCTAATTCTCTCGTCCCATCTAAAAGTGGGATGGAGGAATAAGAGACTTCAATTGATACGTTACTGCCTTTCGCCATTTCATACGCATGCCCCATCAATCCAAATCCCGTCACATCGGTCACAGCATTCGGATGAAATTTTCGCAGCAATTCTGCAGCCGTTTTATTCAGCATGCTCATAACCTCGATTACAGTCGCTTCCTGAGCGGGAGTCACAGCCCTTCGCTTGATCCCGGTTGTCAAGATCCCTACACCCAATGGTTTTGTCAATACAATGACGTCTCCTTCTTGTGCACCGGTATTGGTCCAATACTTTTTCGGATGAACGATTCCGGTCACACTAAGACCAAATTTAGGTTCTTGATCGTCAATGGAATGACCTCCCACGGTTACGGCACCGGCTTCTATCACTTTGCTTTGTGCCCCTTTAAGGATAGCGGCAAGCATCTCGCTTCCAAGCTTCTTAATCGGGAAGCCTACAATGTTTAAAACGGTTTTCGGCGTTCCACCCATCGCATATACATCACTTAGAGCATTTGCAGCAGCAATTTGACCGAATTGGTAAGGGTCGTCCACAATCGGAGTGAAATAATCAACCGTTTGAACCATGGCGAGGTCATCTGTCAGCTGAAAGATGCCGCCGTCATCGGATGATTCATTCCCTACTAATAATTCTTTCGTAAAGGGTTGAGGAGGTAGTTGACGCAAAACTTGCGTCAAGTCACTAGGACTAAGTTTACAGCCTCAGCCAGCTTTTGAAGAAAGTTCTGTTAAGCGGATGATCTCTTCCTTGCTCATTTTATTCACCCCTTTATGTATGAATAAATTCATTGTACAGGATAAAAATACAATTGAGCAAAGGAGAAGGAAGGAGATACAGAAATAAGGAAGAGATTTGAATATTTGCACAAGTATTTCCCCTGTAATAAAATGAACATACACGTTGAAAATGACCTAAGGCGGAGGGAGGATGATTTTGATGAAAGCTGTGAAGATTGAATTCTGTATGATGTGAAACTATGCGCCTAAAGCCGCGAGTTTCGCGGAACAGTTATTCAACCATTTCAGATCCGATATAAAGGAACTGGCGTTGATACCGTCTTCCGGAGGGGCATTCGAAATTACAGTAGACGGGAAAAAGATTTACTCCAAACTCGATACAGGCGTTTTTCCTGATATCAACGAAACCATTTCAATCATTGAATCTCAATAAAACACATAGAAAAGGTCATCAGCCCATGCTGATGACCTTTTCTTCTATTTAAAGAATGACGATTATTCATTCGACAATCCCTGAACTCGAATCACGATGGATGAGGGGGTGGAACATGCCTTTTTAGGCACATTGATTTCGATTGTATGATGCTCAATGGAATAGGTAATCGCCCGCTGCTTTAAGCAAAAAGGAAAACGAATGGAGCGTTTTCTGACTTTACTTTCGTCTTTCAGCATGATCAATACCAACAATTGAGTGTCCTTCTTCTTAATAATCAATTCTTCGGGACAAATATTTTCTGTCTCGATCTCCACTATGAACGATTCCGTCGTATCAAGAAAATCCACACGGAATTCTTGTTCATCCAATTGAACCGTAGCAGGATCCAATAACCAATCCTTCATACTCTCCTCCCAATTCTCTAAATAGAAATCCTCCTTATCCTTACTCATTTACACCTGACCCCCAACAACATCTTTTACATATTGTATTCTTTCTACTATAAATGGTGAGGGTGTTATAATGAGGGAAAAGAAAGAAGGGGCAAAAGTCATGAACCATCTTGTCAGACACATTCCATCCATTCACGAACTGCAGCAAACCAACCAATTCCATACTTTCCTCCACCATCACAACCTTTCGATGGAAAGAGGGACGGACCTCTTGAAAGAGGTGATCTCGAATTGCAGGGCCTTCATCTTGAAAGAAGAGTGGAGCGGGCCTCATCCATCGTCCACAGAATTCATTGAGGAAGTCTTTGGCCAAACTGAAGCTATGGCACGCACATCTCATTCCCTGTCTCTCAGAAGGATCATAAACGCAACGGGAACCATTTTACATACGAATCTAGGGCGGGCACGGTTAGGCAAGGAAACGATGAACCATGTCATGGGTGCATCTTGTCATTACAGCAATCTGGAATATGACATCGAGGAAGGTGTCCGGGGTTCAAGGCATAGTCATGCAGAGGGGCTCGTATGTGAATTGACCGGGGCTGAAGCAGCCATGGTTGTCAATAATAATGCAGCAGCCATTTTTCTTATCCTTACTGCTCTTGCCAAGAATAAGGAAGTGATTGTTTCAAGGGGCGAACTGGTGGAAATCGGCGGGTCATTTCGGATTTCTTCTATCATGGAAGAAAGCGGTGCTCTCCTTCACGAGGTGGGGACCACGAACAAGACCCATTTAAGAGATTATGACGAAGCGGTGAACGATGAAACAAGAATGATCATGAAGGTTCATCAAAGTAATTTTATCATAAAAGGATTTACAGCTTCTGTACCGACAGAAGAACTGGCTGAATTATCACGCCTGCATGCCAAAGTCCTTTATTATGAAGACTTAGGAAGCGGTGCTCTTTACGATTTCACCCGATTGGGAATCGGAAATGAGCCTCTGGTTAAATCAGTGCTGGATAAAGGGGCAGACATCGTCTCATTCAGTGGAGACAAATTATTAGGGGGACCTCAGGCGGGAATCATAGCAGGGCAAAAGGCTTTGATCGATCAATTAAAGAAACATCAGCTTGCCCGCGTCCTCAGGGTCGACAAAATGACACTGGCAGCCCTGGAAATGACCCTCTTACACTATATAAAGGGGGAGGAACAAGAGAAAAATCCAACCATTGCGGCCATCACGCGGACCAAAGAAGAAATCCTGCATCAGTCCCGGAAGTTCGTCCGGGATATACAGGGACTCGGGAGCGGTTACACATCCACAATCGTTGAAGGACATAGCCAGATCGGGGGAGGAACGATGCCGGATGTTGAATTAGACACCTATATTGTCGCAGTATCCCACGCTCTTGATTCATCACAGAACATTCATGAGAAGCTTAGAAAGGGGAATCCCTCCATTCTTACAAGGATTCAGGATGGTGTCGTCCTCTTTGATCTACGGACCGTTTCCATGGACGAACAGATAGAAGTCCTCCACGCTTTTAAGACCATACAAGGGACAGACCGAAAGGGAGTGCAGGCATAAAGCGCCGGCACTCCCTAAAATCTCTTACATATCGTGGTGACTATTATTTTTTTGACGGGTATGATTATGGTTCTTCACCTTATGTGAACCACTTAAGGGCTCCGGCTGTCCTGATTGTTTTGGAGCATTTTTACGCATATCTTTGCCATCATTTTTGTTCATGTATCATCCCTCCTACTCTTTAGCATGCTAAGTTAGAGAACTGTTTATTCAGATGTATAGGTTCCTGGTGTTTTGGTTAAACTAAAGAAGCTAATTTCTGAATAAGGAGAGATCATCAATGCCTTACAATAAAAATAAACAACAAGCCTTTCAAGCTGCTGAACAAAGCGTGACGGAAGTACAGCATACCATTAACGAACTGGTACTGGATGGAGCAAGCTACGGCTCACAACTCGCACATCTCAAAAATGAAGTGAATGAGGCGTATCAACAAATAGAAAATGCACTTGAAGTCGCATCGGATACTCAACGGGCACAACTTCAACAATTCAAATCCGATTTGTCATCCATAGTGAATGAAGTGAATGAACAATAACGGAATCAACCTGTTGGTTCGTCCCAAAATAAAACCCACCCTGCTTGAAGGGTGGGTTTTATTTTGGGACGAAGAGGGTAGGGGAAAACAGATGAAAATAGTTCCAGGGAGAGAGGGTGACCATATCTAACAAATTCTTTGCAGAACTTTAATAGCCACCCTTTTATTTTTTACTGATTGGTTTTTCTTTTCTTATTGAATTGACGTTGTGCTGGAGTCAATGGTTCATTCGAATATTCTTCATTGTAACCTGTACCTTGGCCTTGACCTTTTGCTGCATTCATTCCATTTATTACATGGTTTGCTTTACGATTTGCCAATGTAGAACACCTCCATAAGGATAGAATGCCACCATCTGTGACGATCTATGAAAGGGAATCGCTAACAGATTCATTTTTTTAAAATAATGTTTTGGACGAGCTGACACGATTTGACAAGGGCAGAAATGTTGTTATACCAATATTTATCTAGAAACCTTTAGGAGTTTAATCATTTAGATAAGTAAAACTTATCAAAAACAATAACTTTATTGTTATTTACTTATGTAATCGCTTGTATTAAGATGTAAATGTGAGAAAAGTTCGTTTAGAACGAAAACTTTTCGACTTATTGTTTGATGCAGTTTAGAGGGGGAATCGAAATGGCAAAGAACGATGTATTTAATGCACGATCTTCTTTCGAACTAGAAGGAAAACGTTATCATTATTATCGTTTAAAAGCGCTTGAAGAAGCAGGAGTAACAAAAATTAACCGCTTACCTTACAGTGTGAAGGTACTCTTGGAGTCTGTACTTCGTCAATTTGACGGACGTGTGATTAACAAAGATCATGTTGAAAACCTGGCAAACTGGGGATCAACTGAAGTCAAGGATGCAGAAGTTCCTTTTAAACCATCACGTGTCATCCTTCAGGATTTCACCGGTGTGCCGGCAGTAGTTGATTTAGCGTCTCTACGTAAAGCAATGGCAGATATCGGTGGAGATCCACAAAAGATCAATCCTGAGATCCCGGTTGACCTTGTCATCGACCACTCTGTACAGGTTGATAAATACGGTACAGCTAACGCACTGCAGGCCAATATGGACCTTGAATTTGAACGGAATGCTGAACGTTACCAATTCCTTAGCTGGGCTCAAAAAGCATTTGAAAACTATCGTGCTGTTCCACCAGCAACAGGTATCGTTCACCAGGTGAACTTAGAATATTTAGCAAATGTCGTTCATGCTGTTGAAACAACAGAAGGCGATTTTGAAGCATACCCTGATACATTGGTTGGTACTGACTCTCATACTACCATGATCAATGGTATCGGTGTACTTGGATGGGGTGTTGGCGGTATTGAAGCGGAAGCTGGAATGCTTGGTCAGCCTTCATACTTCCCGATCCCTGAAGTTATCGGGGTCAAAATGACTGGTGAGCTACCAAATGGAGCTACTGCTACAGATTTAGCCCTTAAAGTGACACAAGTACTTCGTCAAAAAGGGGTAGTAGGGAAATTTGTCGAGTACTTCGGTACGGGTGTTGCGACTCTTCCACTTGCCGACCGTGCAACGATTGCCAACATGGCTCCTGAGTACGGCGCGACTTGCGGCTTCTTCCCAGTGGATTCAGAATCATTGGATTATCTGCGTCTGACTGGCCGTGACGAAACACATATCAAAATGGTTGAAGAATACTTAAAGAAAAATGAAATGTTCTTCACTCCAGAGAAAGAAGAACCAACGTACACAGATGTAGTGGAAATCGATCTTTCAGCAGTGGAACCAAACCTTTCAGGACCAAAACGTCCACAGGATTTAATTCCTCTTACTGATATGAAAGAAGCTTTCCATAAGTCCATCACAGCTAAAGAAGGCGTTCAAGGCTTTGGGCTGGATGCGTCTGAAATTAACAAAACGGCCAAATACACAACAGAAGATGGTAAAGATGTCGAGATGCCAACTGGTGCAATCGGAATCGCTGCCATCACATCTTGCACAAACACATCAAAC
Source organism: Rossellomorea sp. QJM3NY_18 (assembly GCF_056173145.1). Taxonomy (NCBI): domain Bacteria; kingdom Bacillati; phylum Bacillota; class Bacilli; order Caryophanales; family Bacillaceae; genus Rossellomorea; species Rossellomorea sp. QJM3NY_18. Next base: position 2,226,982 of record NZ_CM149659.1, read on the forward strand.
CCATATGTTATGTTAGGTGCCGGTTTAGTTGCGAAAAAAGCAGTGGAACTTGGAATGAATGTTCCTGATTATGTCAAAACATCTCTTGCACCAGGCTCTAAAGTTGTAACTGGTTACTTGAGAGATTCAGGTCTATTATCTTATTTGGAAGATATCGGATTCAACCTTGTCGGGTATGGTTGTACGACTTGTATCGGTAACTCCGGCCCACTTCGTCCTGAAATCGAAAAGGCTGTTTCAGATGCTGATTTATTGTTAACATCCGTCCTATCAGGTAACCGTAACTTTGAAGGTCGTATCCATCCACTTGTGAAAGCAAACTACCTGGCTTCACCACCACTTGTTGTTGCATATGCACTGGCGGGTACTGTGGACATCGATCTTCAAAAAGATTCTCTGGGTAAGGACAAAGATGGTAATGACGTGTTCTTCAAAGATATCTGGCCTTCACAGGATGAAGTGAAGGATGCTGTGAAATCAACCGTTACCCCTGAATTATTCCGTAGAGAATATGAGCACGTTTTCTCTGAAAACGAGCGCTGGAATGAAATCAAGACAAGTAACGAACCACTTTACAGCTTCGACGAAAATTCGACTTACATCCAAAATCCAACGTTCTTTACAGGACTTGCGACAACGCCTGAAGACATTCAAGGCTTGAACGGACTACGCGTCGTCGGTAAATTTGGGGATTCTGTCACGACTGACCATATTTCACCCGCAGGTGCAATCGGCAAAGATACACCGGCAGGTAAATATCTTCGTGCGAATAATGTAGAGCCACGTGACTTCAACTCTTACGGTTCCCGTCGTGGTAACCATGAAGTGATGATGCGCGGTACATTTGCAAATATTCGTATCCGTAACCAAATTGCTCCTGGTACTGAAGGTGGATTCACCACTTACTGGCCGGAAGATGAAGTGATGCCGATGTATGATGCATGCATGAAGTATCAACAAGATGGAACTGGATTAGTTGTTCTTGCAGGAAAAGATTACGGTATGGGATCTTCTCGTGACTGGGCAGCGAAAGGTACGAATCTACTTGGTATCAAGACTGTCATCGCTGAAAGCTATGAGCGTATTCACCGTTCGAACCTTGTGATGATGGGTGTTCTTCCCCTTCAATTCAAGAAGGGTGACAGCGCTGAGTCATTAGGATTGACGGGTAGAGAAACGATTTCCGTAAATGTAACAAACGATGTAAAACCTCGTGATATCCTTACGGTAACAGCTGTGGCTGAAGACGGTTCTACAACTGAATTCGAAGTACTTGCTCGTTTTGATTCCGACGTAGAAGTAGACTACTACCGTCATGGTGGTATCCTACAAATGGTTCTTCGTAATAAATTAAAAGCATAATATGTGTTCAAAGCCCCGGGGGATTTCCCCGGGGCTTTTAATTCCTCATTATTGAAATCTAAAAAAAATCCATGACTAAACAGAGACAAGCCTACATATGATGATAGTAAAATCATTTACTTGAGAGGAGAGCACTCCTTTGAAATCTGTATTTGGCGTTTTACTTGTCACCTTATTAGTCTTCTCATTCTATATTGAGAATAAATCCGATCCTTCTTCCTTTTCAGAAAATACGTTTCAACAAGCTGATGACTACAATCAATTGATTGATATAGAAGAAGGAGAGGTTTCTGAAATCACTCCAGTGGAAAATTCACCAGGACCGAATGTCGGGGACCGGGCCCTTGATTTTAAACTGGATACCCTGGATGGCAAATCCATTACCTTAACTGAACTAAAAGGAAAGAAAGTGATCGTAAACTTCTGGGCTACGTGGTGCCCTCCCTGCAAAGAAGAAATGCCTGTCATGCAGGAGTTTTATACGAAATACGGGAAAGATGTTGAACTACTCGCTATTAACATCGATCCACAATACAACGTCAAAGAATACCAGAAATCACTGGGACTCTCATTCCCGATTCTGTTGGACACTGATGACAAGATCAATAATGCCTATGACATCCTGACCGTCCCCACCACGTTCATCATCAACGAACAAGGCATCATCACCCACAAACAAATCGGAGCGATCACCAATATGGACTCCCTCAAAGCACTGGTTAAGTGAGGGACGGACCTTAAAACATGGGAACCGCTTTTCTACAGCGAGTCCTAAATCACTCCCCATCATCAATTGTGACCTTTGTTTAAAATATCTGACATTTGGATATACTATTTATACAAACCACAATAGAGAGCGAGGGGATTGAAATGCGGAGACCACGCAAAAAATCATTTGCAGATCTGGTGAAAGAAAACAAACAACAGCTTCTGTTGGATCAGGATGCCATTGACGCCATAGAAGAGCGAATTGATGCAAGACTTGAAATAAAGCGTCCAGTAAGCAAAGCCGAGTAAGTAATTACGAGGCTTATTTTTTTTGCCCTGAAAATATTACTACCAATTATTACGCCTATTCTTCCTTGTTATTTTGGTAATCATACTAGTAAGGGGGGATATTCATGAGTAACTCAAAGGGAAGTCCGAATCACTTCGCACCTAACCATATCGGGACACAATCGAGGTCCGCAGGAGGCAACAAAGGGAAACAAATGCAGGATAAATCAGGCAAGCATGCGCAAGTGATTCAAACCAAGGGTGAATAATTCATTCGTTTGAAGAGGGAGCAGCCCTTGAGGTCCGTCCCTCATACTATTGACACAGGAGGAATGCAGGATGGCATGGGATAAACCGAATCCGGATGATCGCAGTGATAATGTAGAGAAGCTTCAGGGTATGGTTCAGCATACGATTGAGAATATGGACCGGGCCGAGGAGTCGATGGCCTGCACGGACAGTGAAGAACAGCTTCAGTCCATCCAGGCAAAGAATGAACGCCGCCGCGAGAGTCTAGAGGCTTTCCGCAATGAAATAAAAGATGAAGCAAATCAGACAAAGCAATAAAGGATAAAGATTTCAGTGACCCGGACAGAAAGGTTTTATTAATTAGCCTTTCTGTTCGGGTCATGATGTTATTGGCAATTTTGTCCTCTCCGAGAAAGAAATCATATTCGATGTCAGTTCAAGCCGATTAATTCTATGCCTGGTGCTTGTATGATAAAATGGGATAGGATACTGATTAGATGAAGAGGGTGTAAAGGATGCAAATTGCAGAAAAAACCATTGAAGTGCGTTACGCAGAGACGGATCAAATGGGGGTTGTCTATCATGCAAACTACCTTGTTTGGATGGAGCTTGGTCGTACACAATTGATTGAAGACCTGGGCTTCAGATATGCTGATATCGAAAAAGAAGGAATTCTTTCCCCGGTCATTGACCTGAATGTAAGCTATAAGTCACCTGTTCGCTACGGCGAAAAAGCATTTATTAAAACATGGGTAGAAGAATATGATGGACTCCGGATTACATATGCATACGAAATTTATAACGGACAGAACCAGTTGGCCATTACCGGGCAGTCGAAACATGTGTGCGTGAAGCAAGAGAACTTCCGTCCGATTTCAATCCGAAAGATGTTCCCCGATTGGCACGTAGCCTATGAAAAGGCAAAAAAATAAACCTTACATAGGGGGTGCCGGGATCTTTTCATAAAAAGGGGATTGGAAAGGAAGAGGGTCATGGCATTCGGATTAACCAAACAAGAGCTAAACGGATGGAAACATCAGGTGAGTAATGGACAGATTGCCTTCCTTACCCACTACTGGCTGGATGACCGATTTCCCGATGTTCGCTCTGTAACGAAAGTGGGCTGCTGTAACATTGAGGTATTATCCAGTTGGGGAGAGAAATATGGTTTGAAAAAGGAATGGATCCATCAAAGGAAAGACGGCTTTCCACATTTTGATTTGGTAGGGGATATACAATATGAAATTCTGATGAAAGAAGGCCTTCAGGAGCATATTTCCCGTTTTGTAAAAAAGTAAGGGTCAGTCATAAAAGTAAACAGGCTGGCATACGCCAGCCTATGATCATTCCGTTATTTCTTGTACTCATATGATGGTTCTTGAAGCTTTTCATCAAACTCAACAAATAAATCATGGCCATCAAAGAACCATAAATCTCCTTCTTCTATAAAAAATTCCCGTTTGTCGATCTCGATCCGTTCACCAGCATCCACTGGTTCGTCTTTGTTCACTCCTAATGAAAAACCATCGTGGAGAGGACTGGAACCTCCATATCGCACATAAAAACGGACTTGTTCGCCTTCCTCCACAAGCATCTCGTCTTTAAACCACGTAAGAGCATCTTCTGAAATATGTATGTTCATTGGTGAGACTCCTTTCTCTACTAGGTATTTTTCCAGAGTGATCCTGGACAAAGAAAGTTTCATTTCCTATTATAAACATAATAAAGCAGGAACTTCTACTAATACGTATAAAGGGTGAGAATGATGAAAACACAAGCATTATTTTATTACATTGGTGCCTTTATCTTTGCCGGATTAAGTATATTAACTCTATTACAATTGCATGAAGCCAAATACCAGATCGAGGCAGGGAGTTTCATTGTAATCGCAGCAGGCATTTATTATGGGATGGTGACTCTGTACTTTAAGGGCACCCGTAAAACTTTCTTGTTGGCCAATACCTTTTTGGCTATTGTAGCTTTAGCTGGCATATTCTTCAATTCAATGATATTCGGGGGACATTAAAAGAACGAGCTTTCCTTATGAGCATAAGGAAAGCTCGTTCTTTCCGTTCATACGATAACCATGCTATCTATTCCGGTACCCCGTTCACCATATGGGAAACCATCTCTTCTTCCGTGTATACAATCATACCATTCTTTCTGGCAAAATCGAGGGGGTAGATCCGATAGTTTTTGTAATGATTCTCTGACACAAAAGTAGGCTGGAATCCAATGGACGGAAAGATGATTTTGGAACCCGCCGGATTCTTCGTTTTCTCAACCTGAACCGTCACTATGCCACCGATATCCTTAAAATCATCCTTCTGGCCAGAAAGGAAATTCCCAAGTGAATAAATGACAACGGCTTCCCGACCATCACTCGTCTTATAGGTCTGAATCGGCTGCAGGACATGTGGATGGTGTCCGAAAATGATGTCGACCCCATTATTCGTCAACACCTTGGCAAGTCTCTGCTGTTCCTCAGTAGGGAAACGTTGATATTCATTTCCCCAATGAAGGCTCATGATCACCAAATCAACGTCCATATTTTTAGCTTTCTGGATTTCCCCGATCATGTTTTGTTCATCTATTACATTAACTAAATACTCTTTTCCTTCAGGGACAGGAATCCCATTTGTACCATAGGTATAAGAGAGTAGGGCAAATTTAATTCCATTCACATTAAATGTACGTATCCTGCTTTGGTCTTCCGGGCTTTTAAATGCCCCGACATACGGCATCGATATCTCCCCATAATAATCAATCGCATTCAGTAGACCTGCCTCGCCCTGATCCAACGAATGATTATTGGCAGTGGTCACAACATCCACTCCAACCTCCTGCAGTGATTTAACCACTTCCTGCGGACTGTTGAATAGGGGGTAGCTCGAAACGCCCAGTTCCACACCACCCGGGGTTGATTCCTGATTGGCAATCAAAAAATCGGGTGCAGTAAGCATATCTTTAACGGGAGAGAACATCGGTGTAAAATCATATCCATTTTGTTTTTTTGCATCATTATAGACGGTATCGTGTATGAGGATATCCCCGATTGCAGCGATGGAAGCACTGGCTTTGATCGATTTGCCCGATGCCTGCACCTCCCTTGTCGTATGGAGGAGGGAATTAAATTCAACTTCTTTCGAAGAGGTGTTCCAGTCGGCATATTGCCCGTTTAGCAGGAAGCCAATCACCAGTAGGAACGGAATACAGAGAACCACCCCTGTTATCATTCGCTTTTTATTCATATTCATCATCCTTTATTATGCACTACTTCCATTTTACGAAAAAAGAAGAGGGAACGGGGAGAAATTTAGAGAATTCTGAAGAATATTATCATTTTATTGGACCCGATTATTATTCATCATCTTTCTCAAATGTGAGAATGCCTATACCTGGGTGAGTCCAATAAAAAAAGCCACCTTTGCGAAGGTACCCGAGAGTCCGGTACCCCGTGCACAGGTCGCTTTTTCACTAAAGCCATTTAATTTTGGGTTCTGTTTTATTTTTGATCCGGACAATATTAGCCCTGTGTCTGTAAATGACAAAAATGGTCAGAATGCCAACAACAATGATGAGTGGAATATCTCCAGTGAAGACCGAGTACGTAAAGGCAAGTATCGCTGCAATCATAGAAGAAAGGGACACATATTTCGTTGCGTACAAGCAAATAAAAAAGACAGCCAGTAAGATTAAGAATAAGATGTAATTGTACCCTAGAAGTACACCAGCCGAGGTTGCCACTGCCTTTCCTCCCCTGAAGTTTGCGAAAACGGGATACATATGACCGATTACGGCAAACACCCCTGCAAGCAGCATATGTACGTCGCTTGCAAACATCAATGGCAGCAAGGTGGCGAGGGTTCCTTTTAGAATATCCATGATCGTCACAATCATTCCGGCTTTCACACCCAGGGTTCTGAAGGTATTCGTTCCCCCAAGATTTCCGCTCCCATGTTCACGGATATCTTTACCGTAAAACGTCTTACCGATCAGTAAACCTGATGGAATGGAACCCAGTAAATAAGAAAGTATGAGTATAAGGGCAAAAATCATCATCACTGCTCCTTTAAAAATAACTAATCCGTTCTTATTTTAACATGTTTTCCCTCCAAAGGGGAGAAAATAAGCGAAAAAATTAGTACCTGTTCTTAAAAGTAGATATTATAACTTAAATTTCCACCTCCACCGTCATCTTATGAACGAAATATGTTAAAATGAACACACTTTACATAGTTGAAATGAAGGTGTACACAGATGCAAATACTTTTATCAGCTTTTCAATGGGTGGCCTTCATGGTAGCGGGATCCATTGCCGCACCCATCGCGATTGCTGACTTGTTCCAATTGTCTCCAGCCGATACAGCCGGATTCATTCAGCGGACCATATTCGTTTTGGGATTCGCGAGCCTGATCCAGGCACTCTTTGGTCATAAACTTCCGATCAATGAAGGACCGGCAGGACTGTGGTGGGGCGTTTTTGCCATTTATGCAGGGTTTTCCGGAACTCTTTATAGCAGTCACGAAGAAGTCCTGACCGTACTGCAGGGGGGGATGATTGTCAGTGGAGCGATTTTTTTCATTCTGTCTTCCACAGGACTTCTAAAGAGGTTATCTTCTTTGTTCACTCCGACCATTACGTTCATTTATTTGATGCTGTTAATTCTGCAATTAAGCGGATCCTTTATTAAAGGGATGTTCGGAATCCAGCATGAAGGACAATCCATGGAACCGCTCGTCCTACTGGGAAGTATTCTGACGATCCTTGCAGCGTTATACTTTTCAAGTCATAAGGTTAAGTGGATTCAGCAATATTCCATTATCCTTGCCCTGCTCGCTGGATGGCTCATATTCATCATCATGGGGCTTTCTGAGAGTACTTCCGTTTCAGACAGCTGGTTTTCTTTACCTCATGTGTTCGTATTCGGAGCACCTGTATTTGATATGGGTGTCATCGTGACTTCCATATTCATCACTTTCCTGTTAATGACCAATATGATTGCTTCCATACGGGTGATGGAAGAGGTGATGAGAGCAAAGGGGAAGCCTACATATGAACGGTATACGAAGAGCGGCTTCGCCTCAGGACTGAATCAGCTGTTCGGGGGAGTGTTTTCTGCCATTGGCTCAGTTCCCATTTCAGGATCAGCAGGTTTTGTTGCTGCGACGGGAATGTATTCCATCATCCCCTTCATCATAGGCAGCGGGATCATTATAGTCATCAGCCTGATTCCAAAGATCATGAACCTATTCGCCAGTCTTCCTGCACCTGTCGGGTATGCAGTGACGACGGTCATCTTTATCAAGATGGTCGGACTCGCATTATCCGAATATCGTAAAGAGGAAGACGTAGAAAGAATTCACTTTGTGGCGGGGATCTCACTCATTGTCGGGGTCGGAGCCATGTTTGTTCCGGCCTCTGCCTTTACGGACATGCCGGTCGTCGTTGCTTCCATTTTGAATAATGGATTGATACTGGGTACGATAACAGCCATCATAGCGGAACAATATATCATCAAAAAGACCAGCAACCAGTAGGGTGCTGGTCTTTTTATCTGTCGAAAAACGAAGTAAACCGTATGCCCATCCCACATTCATCATAAACTAATGGAACAAAGGCATTTTCTTTTACAACATGTTTACCTTTTGTATAATGAGGGTATCCCGTCTATGTTTAGTAAAATTTCTCAGTACATAAAGCAGGTGTAAAAATGATTGAATTCCAAAATGTCACGAAAGTCTACGAGGATGGGACAGAAGCCATAAAGGGTATCAACCTGACTATCCCAAAAGGGAAGCTTGTTGCCTTGATCGGTCCGAGCGGATGCGGGAAAACGACTACGATGAAGATGATCAATAAACTAATCGCTCCATCAGGGGGGACCATTCTGATTGATGGAAGAGACACTTCAGAAACGGATGAAGTGGAGCTCAGGCGGAACATCGGGTATGTCATTCAGCGGATCGGACTTCTCCCTCATATGACGATTGAAGAAAACATCAGCCTCATCCCACGTTTAAAGGGATGGAAGAAGGAAAAATATGAGGGACGCGTCGATGAGCTCCTCAATCTGGTAGGACTGGAACCGGACGTATACAAGAAAAGGTATCCCCTCGAATTGAGCGGAGGACAACAGCAGCGGGTCGGGGTGATACGCGCCCTTGCAGCGGAACCACCGATCATTCTGATGGATGAACCATTCAGCGCCCTGGACCCGATTAGCAGGGAACAACTTCAGGATGAGCTGAAAAGCATCCAAAATTCGATACATAAGACCATTGTGTTTGTCACTCATGACATTGATGAAGCGTTAAAAATCGCAGATGTGATTGCTGTCATGCGCAATGGTAAAATCGAACAGATTGCAGCCCCTGCTGACCTTCTATCAGAACCAGCCAATGGATTTGTCCGTGCCTTCATCGGTGAAAACCGATTGAACGTTCATAGGCGGCACAAGCAGGTATCAGACATCATGAGAGACGATGAAACCAATTTTCACAACCTGCTTGAGGAACCGGAATACTCCTTGATCCCATTTGATGCATCCATCCACGTGGCGGCGAGCATGCTCCTGTCATCCGGTAAACCTTATCTTATGGTGACAAAAGACGACAGGAAGATCGGGATCGTCACATCAAGTGATATTCTTAAAACTGTGGCCTCAGAAGGAAATAAGGAGGCGGGTTCTGTATGAATGCATTTTCCATCCTGTTCGTCCAAACCATATCAAACCGGTCCGATGCCATATTAACAGGATTATTTGAACATCTTTATTTATCTTTTGTATCCATTTTCATTGCGATTGCGATTTCCCTGCCATTAGGTATATACATATCACGAAAAAAGCAATCGGCCGAATTTTTCATCGGGATCACTGCCGTCTTTCAAACGATACCAAGTCTGGCCCTATTCGGATTTCTTATTCCCCTTTTGGGTACAGGCAGCATTACGGCTATCATTGCCCTGACGGTATACGCACTTCTTCCGATCCTAAGGAACACTTACACAGGTATAATCGGAGTGGATGAAGGCGTTATCGAAGCGGGAAGGGGCATGGGGATGACCAACTCACAGCTATTATTCAAAGTGGAGCTTCCGCTGGCCCTGCCGTTCATCATGGCGGGGATACGGACCGCTACAGTGCTGACAGTAGGTGTGGCCACACTTGCCACCTTTGTTGGAGCGGGAGGACTTGGTGATCTCATCTACCGGGGACTATCCACATGGAATAATGCCCTGGTCCTTGCCGGGGCCATTCCCGCAGCACTACTCGCATTAAGTTTTGATTTCTTATTAAAGATCCTGGAGAAACTGACCACACCTAAAGGGCTGAAAGCAAGAAAATAAAAGCAAAATCCAAAGGAGAGTAAGAATGAAAAAGAAATTACAAGGTTTTATCATACTCACTGTATTATCCCTCCTGATCGCAGGTTGCGGAAATGGCGGGGATAAAGATACCATCACCGTTTCAGGAAAGATGTGGACGGAGCAATTCATCCTTACACAAATGATGGCTGAACTTCTAAAAGAAAAGACAGACCTTGATGTAAAAGTCGAGGAAGGATTGGGGGAAGTCTCCATCCTCACACCCGCTCTTGAAAAAGGCGACATCGATGTCTATGTAGAATATACAGGTACAGGCCTTGAAGCGGTCTTGAAAGAACAAGCTAAAGAAGGCGCTTCAGCAGATGAAATCCTTTCACAAGTGCGTAAAGGCTATGAGAAAAAGTTCGATGTCACCTGGTTGAAGCCACTTGGCTTTGAAAATACGTATACGCTTGCCTATACCCAGGATCAGGACTTTGATGCAAAGACTTTCTCAGACATTGTGCCACTATCCAAAGACTTGAGCTTCGGTGCACCCCACCAATTCTATGAACGGGAAGGGGACGGATATGATGCCTTCAGTGAAGCTTATGGATTCAAATTCAAAGACCAGAAAAGCTTTGACCCGAATATTATGTATGAAGCGGTTAAGAACGGGGATGTAGATATTATTCCTGCTTTTACAACAGATGGACGGATCCAGCGTTACAATTTGAAAACGACAAAGGATGACAAGGGATTCTTCCCACCATACGATGCTGCACCGGTCATTCGTCAAGAAGTAGTGAAAGAGCATCCTGAAGTAAAGAAAGTGTTGAATGAATTAGCAGGCAAAATCTCGGAAGAAGAAATGAGCGAATTGAATGCTAAAGTCGATATGGATAAAGAAGATCCCAAAGATGTCGCACGTGAATTCCTTATATCTAAAGGGTTGATCAAAAAGTAAGTATGGGAGGGAGTGTCAACGGGAAGGAGGGCAGCGGAATGCAAGAACGCTCCCTGACTTTTCTTTTGATACTTCCTTTCATTTAGATAATTTTATGAAATTTTGAAAAATTAAAGGGAAATATGGTATAAAAGAAGAATAGGACTTAAGAAACAGTTCAAGACTTTATCCGAGGATCATTGAAGGAGTGGTAAACAACAATGGAAAATCCATCACGACAAGAAATCGGAAATATTCTAAAACAATCTAAACGTATTGCAGTGATTGGTTTAAGTGATAATCCTGAACGTACATCCTATATGGTATCTAAGGCTATGCAGGATCAGGGATATGAGATCATCCCTGTAAACCCTACCATCGAGTCGGCTTTAGGGGTAAAGGCTGTATCCTCCCTGCAGGAGATAGAGGGACCAGTTGATATCGTCAATGTATTTCGCCGCTCAGAATTTTTACCTCAGATTGCGGAAGAATTTGATCAAATCGATTCAAACGTATTTTGGGCGCAGCTTGGTGTAATGAATGAAGAGGCTTATCGCTTTTTAAAGGAACGTGGGTATACAGTTATTATGGATCGCTGTATTAAGGTTGAACATGCTTTAACCAAATAATTCTCACTCGTAACAAGCGGCTCTGACCGCTTGTTTTTTTCGTCCAGACCTCACGTTGACAATTGGAATAATCCTGGGGACAAAAGGGCATATTTTAAGAGGTTCACGGAAATTCCATTTGCGAAAATCAAATAAAACGCTACAATAAGCAATAGTGGTTTACCTTAAAGAATGCTCAAAACAGGTAAACGAACAGATGTTCTTGTGTTATAGTTAATAGAGACATAACCGATAATAGTTTACAAAACCACGCTAATACGGTTAGAGAAGTTTTGAAAGGGGAATGTTCGTGGCCAACCAGAATAAGACCATGGATTACAATGATGATGCCATACAAGTATTAGAAGGCTTAGAAGCCGTCCGTAAGAGACCTGGTATGTATATAGGCTCTACCGATTCAAGAGGTTTGCATCATTTAGTATACGAAATAGTCGATAACTCAGTTGATGAAGCATTAGCAGGCTTCGGGAATGAGATTATCGTTACGATACATAAAGACAATAGTATCTCAGTTCAGGACAAAGGCCGGGGGATGCCAACAGGAATGCATAAAATGGGGAAGCCGACTCCCGAGGTCATCTTGACCGTACTTCATGCTGGAGGGAAATTTGGCCAGGGCGGCTATAAAACAAGCGGCGGACTCCATGGTGTAGGGGCGTCTGTTGTAAACGCCCTCTCTGAATGGCTTATCGTCACAATTGAACGGGATGGCATGAAATATGAACAACGTTTCACGAATGGTGGTAAGCCCGATACCACCTTGGAGAAGATTGGGAAAACAAAAAAATCCGGAACGTGTATCCATTTCAAACCCGATCCTGAGATCTTCAGTAATATCACCTATAATTATGAAACTATTTGTGAGCGTCTTAGAGAATCTGCATTCCTGCTTAAAGGGTTAAAGATTGAAATCATCGATGAACGTCATGATCAGAAAGAAGTCTTTCATTTCGAAAGCGGTATCCAGGCATTTGTTCAATATCTGAATGAAGAAAAAGACGTTCTTCATAACGTAGCCTTCTTTGAAGGAGAGCATCATACCATTGAAGTTGAATTTTCTTTTCAATTCAATGATGGATTCTCAGAAAACATATTATCCTTCGTAAATAATGTACGTACAAAAGACGGCGGAACACATGAAGCCGGAGCGAAGACGGCGATGACCCGAGTCTTTAATGAGTACGCCCGTAAAGCGGGGATTCTAAAAGACAGGGATAAAAACCTTGAAGGGACTGATATTCGTGAAGGACTGGCGAGTATCGTTTCTGTACGTATACCAGAACATCTTCTTCAATTCGAAGGGCAAACAAAAGGGAAACTCGGGACAAGCGAAGCACGATCAGCCGTTGATGCTGTCGTATCAGAACATCTTCTCTATTTCTTAGAAGAAAATCCTGATACGAGTTCCCTTCTTATCAAGAAATCCATTAAAGCGGCCCAGGCCCGTGAAGCCGCACGTAAAGCAAGAGAAGATGCACGTAATGGAAAGAAGCGTAAGCGTTCTGAAACCGTTCTATCCGGTAAATTAACACCGGCTCAATCAAGAAACCCTCAGCGTAACGAGCTTTATCTGGTGGAAGGAGATTCAGCAGGAGGTTCTGCGAAGCAAGGACGTGACCGAAAATTCCAGGCGATTCTTCCACTTCGGGGAAAAGTCATCAATACGGAAAAAGCCAAACTTCAGGACATCTTCAAAAACGAAGAAATCAATACGATCATTCATGCCATAGGCGGCGGAGTCGGTCCTGAATTCAATGTGGACGACATCAATTATGACAAAATTGTCATCATGACTGATGCTGACACGGATGGAGCCCATATCCAGGTTCTCTTACTGACATTCTTTTACCGATATATGAAACCCTTGTTAGAAGCGGGAAAGGTGTATATTGCACTTCCACCACTGTACAAAGTCAGCAAGGGGACTGGAAAGAAGCAGAAACTTGAATATGCATGGACCGATGATGAGCTTCAAGGGGCCATCTCCAAAGTGGGGAAAGGATATATGATTCAGCGTTACAAAGGTCTTGGAGAGATGAACGCCGATCAACTGTGGGAGACGACGATGGATCCTGAAACACGCGCATTGATCCGGGTACGCATTGATGACGCTGCACGAGCCGAACGCCGGGTGACCACACTTATGGGTGACAAAGTAGAACCGCGGCGTAAATGGATTGAAAGCAATGTAGCCTTTGGATTAGAAGAAGACGGAAGCATTCTCGAAAACGAAAACATTACGTTGCCAGAGGAGGGGTAATAGATGACAACTGTAGAACGATATCAGGATTTACCTCTGGAAGAGGTGCTTGGTGACCGATTTGGACGTTATAGTAAATACATCATCCAGGAGCGGGCATTACCGGATGCACGTGATGGTTTGAAACCTGTACAACGGCGTATTCTATACGCCATGTATGTGGATGGCAACACTCAGGAAAAAGGATTCCGGAAATCGGCAAAAACCGTCGGTAATGTCATTGGTAATTATCATCCCCATGGTGATACATCTGTGTATGATGCCATGGTACGTATGAGTCAAACGTGGAAGGTCCGCAACTACCTGGTTGAAATGCACGGTAACAACGGAAGCGTCGACGGAGATCCGCCTGCTGCCATGCGTTACACCGAAGCCCGTCTTTCTGCGATATCCATGGAACTTCTTCGTGATATCGATAAAAAAACCGTGGAGTTTGTTCCGAACTTCGATGACACATCAAGTGAACCGACTGTATTGCCGTCACGATTCCCGAACTTACTCGTCAACGGCTCCACCGGTATTTCGGCAGGTTATGCAACCGATATCCCTCCACATCACCTCGGTGAAGTGATTGATGCAGCGATCATGCGGATGGACAAGCCGGACAGTACAGTCGATGACCTCATGACGGTCTTAAATGGCCCTGACTTCCCGACAGGAGGCATCATCCAAGGGGTGGATGGCATCCGGAAAGCCTACGAAACCGGAAAAGGAAAGATTGTCGTAAGAGGGAAAGCAGATATTGAAAACATCCGTGGAAGCAAACAACAGATTGTCATTACGGAAATCCCTTATGAAATCAATAAAGCAAACCTCGTCAAAAAAATGGATGAATTCCGCGTGGACCGGAAAGTGGAGGGGATTGCAGAAGTTCGGGATGAAACGGATCGCGATGGGATGCGCATCGTCATTGAACTGAAGAAAGATGCGGATGCATCAGGCGTCTTAAACTATCTCTATAAAAACAGTGATCTTCAAATCACCTATAACTTCAATATGGTTGCCATACATAAAAGACGTCCAAAATTGATGGGACTTCGTGAACTGCTGGATGCATACATACAGCACCAAAAGGAAGTGGTGACCAACCGAACCAGGCATGATCTAAATAAAGCAAAGGACCGTCAGCATATCGTTGAAGGTCTTATGAAAGCATTGTCTATATTAGATCAGGTAATTGCAACCATCCGTGCTTCGAAGGATAAACGTGATGCAAAGGATAACTTAATTCAGAAGTTCCAGTTTACGGAAGCACAGTCTGAAGCGATTGTCAGCTTGCAGCTTTATCGTTTGACGAATACGGACATTACTGCCCTACAGGCAGAAGCGGAAGAATTGGCGAAAACGATTGAAGAACTTACAGCTATACTGGAAAGTGAAAGCAAACTTTATAGTGTAATCAAAAAAGAACTAAAAGCAATCAAAAAGCAATTTGCTGACGCGAGACGTACTCAAATCGAGGAAAAGATCGAAGAAATCAAAATCAACCTGGAAGTCCTGATCGCCAGTGAAGATGTTATGGTCACCGTGACCCGTGACGGGTATATGAAACGAACCAGCCTTCGTTCATATTCTGCATCAAATGGTCAGGATCTTGCCATGAAAGAAACAGACAGGCTCCTGGGACAATTTGAAATGAATACAACAGATGTACTCCTTGTATTTACAAACAAAGGGAACTATATTTATTGTCCTGTCCACGAGCTTCCTGATATCAGGTGGAAGGATCTTGGTCAGCATGTAGGGAATATTGTCCCAATCGACCGGGATGAACAGGTTCTCAAAGCGATTCCGATTAAAGAATTTAATCCGTCCCACTACTTACTGTTTGTCACAAAGAACGGTATGATTAAGAGGACCGAGCTGCCTCAATTCAAAGCACAACGCTATTCCCGTCCACTTGTAGGAATCAACCTTAAAGGTGACGATGAGCTTGTGGATGTCCATATTACAGATGGATCGAATGATGTTTTCATTGCCACACACTTAAGCTACGGCCTATGGTTCGCAGAAGAAGATGTGAACATCGTCGGACCAAGGGCGGCGGGAGTGAAAGGGGTAAACCTTAAGGAAGACGACTTTGTCGTATCCGGTAAGATGATAAGAGACTCAGCGAAAAACTTCATTTTCCTTGCTACTCAGCGTGGAGCCGTGAAGAAAATGAAACTGGCTGAATTTGAAAAAACGTCACGCGCTAAACGTGGAGTCATCATGCTCCGGGAATTGAAATCCAATCCTCATCGAGTGATGAGCATAGAAGTAGTAAAAGATACGGATAAAGTAGGACTGTTAACAACTAAAGGGAAAATAGAAGAGGTAAATGTCTCAGACCTTAGACCAAATGATCGCTATTCAAATGGTTCATTTGTGATTGACGAAGGGGAGAGCGGTTCTGTCTGTGATACCTGGGCAGAATCCCGGACACCCGAAGGAATAGAATAGAAATTTTCAAAACGACCAGAAACATTTCTGGTCGTTTTTTCCATTATAGAGGTACGAAAGTATGGAAAATGTATATTCATTCATCATTGTAGGACAATACCGGAAGTTGATTGTACTACAATTCATATTCTTTCACCAATATGAATTTATCTATTGAAGGAAAATCATTTTTTTGATAGATTAAAACAGTGTCTGATTGGGTAAACATACATAGGTTCATACATTATTTGTAAAAAACTAAACAACTTGGGGGTACATTTATGGAGTTATTAACAAGTATCGTAGGCACCTTGAATGATTATATGTGGTCATATATTCTGATCGTGTCATTAATCGGACTGGGATTATACTTCTCAATACGAACAAGATTCGCACAGTTCCGTTATTTAGGAGAAATGGGAAGACTATTAACTGATAAAACGACCATTTCTTCAGAAGGAAAACGGGGGATTTCTTCTTTCCAGGCCTTCACGATCAGTACGGCTTCACGTGTCGGTACCGGTAACCTTGCCGGTGTGGCAACAGCGATCGCAGGCGGAGGGCCTGGAGCTGTGTTCTGGATGTGGCTCATCGCCTTACTGGGTGGAGCAACCAGTTTTGTGGAAAGTACACTCGCTCAAATCTACAAAGTGAAAGACGGAAAGGACGGTTATCGGGGTGGTCCTGCTTACTACATGGAAAAAGGATTAAATGCCCGTTGGATGGGGATTCTATTTGCCGTCATCATCACATTCTGTTTTGGTCTTGTATTTAACTCGGTCCAATCCAATACAATTTCACTTGCTATGGAAGAAGCCTATTCATTCGACCGTATGACAGTCGGTATCATTCTGGCAGTGCTAACTGCACTCGTAATCTTCGGCGGAGTCAAGCGGATCGCCAGTGTCACTCAACTCGTTGTTCCGATCATGGCCGTCCTTTATCTAATTCTTGCTTTCTATATTCTAGTCACCAATATTACCATGCTTCCAGATATGTTTGTCGTCATCTTTGAGAATGCATTCGGTATTCGGGAAGTAGCAAGCGGCGGTGTCGGTGCAGCCATCATGATGGGAATCAAGCGTGGATTATTCTCGAATGAAGCGGGTATGGGTAGTGCACCTAACGCAGCGGCGTCTGCCGGGGTCACGCATCCGGTTAAACAAGGTCTCATTCAAACGCTTGGTGTTTTCACCGATACATTGCTCATCTGTACGGCAACTGCCTTCATGATCATCTTATCCGATCAATATACAACCGGAATCGATGGAATTCAACTGACTCAGGCAGCATTGAGCTTCCACGTCGGTGCATGGGCGGATACCTTTGTAGCTGTCGCCATATTCCTGTTCGCTTTCAGTTCAATCATCGGAAACTATTATTACGGGGAAACCAATATCGAATTCATTAAGTACAGTCCGGTCTCCCTATTTATCTATCGAATCGCGGTTCTAGGCATGGTGATATTCGGAGCAGTTGTGAAACTGGATATCGTATGGAGCTTAGCCGATCTATTCATGGGTCTGATGGCCATTATCAACTTGATAGCTATTACGTTACTAGCCAAAATTGCCATTGCTGCATTAAAGGACTATCGAGAGCAAAAAAGACAGGGGAAAGATCCAGTTTTCTACTCTGACTCAATTAATGGGTTAAAAGGAATTGAAAGCTGGGAAGCAAAGCCTGAAACAAGAGAACAACAATAGCATGAATGGACCAGCCTGAAGATGGGCTGGTCTTTTTTCTTTATAGAGAATAAAAAGATGGATAATGATTACATAGAATTACCTTCTCTGGTGAAAATAATAACGAATAATTTTCCACTGAGGAGAGAGAATCATGAGAAAAGAATTACTATTTGCATTCGGTGCTTTTTTTATTATGTCGCTCCATGCCATTGCCGGGAACTATTCCGCTGAACCGACGAAAGAACAACCGGTAAATGAAATGACTGTAACAGTATATAAAAAAGATGTGACCGGTGATGGTAAGAAAGATACGATCACACTCAAGGCGATTCCTTTTTCTCCTGATGCACTGTTTCTCAAGCAAATCTGGGCGGATATCAAAACGTCCAAGGGGAGCGACATCCGGATTGATTATGAGGGCGGCTATGAACCGAAAATTCAATTCGTCGATTTAAATCATGATGGTATTAAGGATATGTTGTATTCATCTGCAACGGGTGGCAGCGGCGGTTTATACAATATGGCTCTCCATACATTGGCCGATAATAAACTCGTTGATATCGGACTGCCTGAGGCCCTTACGATTCAAGCTCAATTTGAAGATCAATATAAGGCATCCATTACATTTGTGGATACAAATCAATCCTATACAGTGGATTTAAGCGATCGGAAAGAGGATTACGAAAGACTGGGGATATATACCGACGGGAATCTAAATGAACCTATGGAATTGATGGTGGGACCGTATGCCTTTTTCGAACCGGTCAAAATCTTTGGGAAACGGGGAAAAGGGCTGAAGGGATATCAGCAAATCAGTGGTGCCTACCATGCTGATGGGATCGGTACATCCACTTCTTATTGGTATTATGAAGATGGTAAATGGAAGTTGATTAAAATTATATGGAGAGAAAATTGAAAGGGAACCGTTTCTAGGCAGGTGTCATACTCTGTTGTAAGCCCATTTTTGTAAAGGAGGCTTATACATGAGTGAATTTAAGCCTGAAAGGTTAACGGTTCAATATATGCCGCCTGCATCCATTTTCAATCCGATTGATAACAGGAAGTACACGTTAACCCATTCTGATACGACAGGCGAACTATATTTAAGTATCGGGTGCCGTTATGATCTTGAAAAGATCAATTTGACCATGAGGGACGAAGTGTTGGGAGAATGGAGACGGAACCTGGGTCAATATACGCTGACCGGGATTGTATTTGTCAGTGGGGGAGAATTCGATCAGCAGCTTTCCAACGTACGATTCATGATCTTCAAAAAGGAGCTGCCACTGGCGCTCGCAGCAATGGTGAACGGGGACAAAGGCTTTTACACGTATTATCCATGGCTTCTTGATGCGCCCATTATCATCTGTTTTGAATCCATTTTCCCTGAATATCAGCAAACGCTTTATTTCGGAACACCAAGACAATATCTCATTAAATAATGCTAAAGCATAGAGAGAACCGAGGGACTCTTTATGCTTTTTTATTGTGCGATTTACCAGACGATCAGGAAATGTGATCGACCTTGGGAGGAAAATCAAATAGGGAATATGAATTGTTACTTCAATATTATGTAAACTAAAGTAGATGTATAGCCAAAATCCAGTAATTAGGAAAGGAACACAGCTAAGATAATAAAGATGTCTATATATTTCAATTGGGAACTTATAGAGTCAGATAATAGCATTTGAATGATCATAAGAATTGATTCTTTATAACTTAACTTGCTATGAATAAGCAGCCAGATAACTATTGATAGGATTGAAACATTTGATCACCATATAACAAATTACAGATAATCATGATGGATCATCCTTATTTTTTCTTCTGTCTCATTATAAACAGTATACTTGTGATACGAGACTGAAATGAACGATTTTATTCAGGTTCCTATAATTTACATTATGTAAACTTGAAAAATAAAATAGAATATCTGCAGATCCGTCATATCTAAATCCAAGACTCCCCCATTAGTTAGTTAATAAAGCCTCTTGCTACGCATAGCCTCTAAAAAAATTATTTTAGCTTTCCTTCCCCTTTTTACATCATTCAAAGTGTGATGAACACAAACGCTAACAAGTTCGAACCTATAACAGATTGACCATCATTTCATTTCACACTAAATAAATTCTCATCATAGAATATAGATAAAATCTACACCTTACATTCACAAATTGGTTAAGAAAGCTGTGATTGACAAGATGAAAAATAATAAGGATCATCACTTTTCATTTCAAAATCTACAGGTAATCGGGATGTCATTTGACCAGGTCTTTGAACATATTGTGACATTCATGCAATCAGATCCAAACGGCCACTATCGATTAATGGTTGGGACTGATTCTCAAGTTCATCAAGGGCATACGACCTTCATAACAGGAATTGTGATCTTAAACGAAGGAAATGGTGTGTGGGCATGTATAAGAAAAATAGTAATCCCAAGAAGAATGTTGCAATTGCATGAGCGGATCTCCTACGAGTTATCATTATCCGAAGAAATTGTTTCGTTGTTTACTGAAGAAAGAAAAAATCAGTTAATCGATATCGTCCTTCCCTACATTTATGCCGGAGCAACGTTTAGTATGGAGGGGCATATTGATATCGGAAATGGGAAGCTGAATAAAACGAGTAAGTTTGTAAAGGAAATGGTTTCAAGGATGGAAGCCATAGGCGTAGAACCGAAAATTAAGCCTGATGCCTTCGTGGCTTCGAGCTACGCCAACCGTTATACAAAATGAGCCATCTATCCTCCCTCACTTCTTCAAACCCTCATAACAAAGCGCCTGAAAAAGTATTTCCAGGCGCTTTGAATTTCATTATCTTTAAATCTCTTCATATATCTCTTGTTTTCTACCTTATATGCTTATTTTTCCGAACCGGAACATGTGTTCTTTTTTGGTTCAACAGCACTTTATCATTGTTTTTCCTGGTGTTTAAAGTTCTCCCTCAGCAGAAACTTTTGAATTTTACCACTTGCATTACGGGGAAGCTCATTCACAAATACATATTCCCGTGGCCGCTTATAATCTGCCAACAGATCACCATCCTTCAAAAATAAATCAAGGTCCCCTGATGAAAGAGAAGGATTTTTCGATACCACTACTGCTAATACCTGCTCTCCCCATGTTTCATCCGGTTGACCGAGGACGGCGACATCCAATACATCTTCATGAACATGCAGGGCGTCCTCTACCTCACGCGGATAGACGTTCTCCCCTCCTGTAATCACCATATCATCCACCCTGTCAGCCACATACAAATATCCATCTTCATCCATGTAACCTAAGTCACTGGAGTGGTACCAGCCTTTATACAACGCTTGATCTGTCGCTTCTTTCCGTTTAAAGTATTCAAGCATCGTGCATGAGCCCCTGACGATGATCTCCCCGACTTCCCCTGGTTTACACATATCTTCAGGATCAGAAGGACCATTCTCATTGGGTCTTACCACTCGTATTTCATGGTTATAAGCGGCACGACCGGCGGAACCCGCCTTCGTTAACTGTTCATCCTGAAGCAGGAACGTAACCGCTGGCCCCATCTCCGTCTGACCATACGCCTGGATCAGGTCGATATTCATCGTTTCCTGTAGTGCCCTGACAAGAACGGGTGCCATTGGGGCAGCCCCGTAGAGACCAACCCGGAGTGATGAAGTATCATACTCACCCACCCCATGCTGGAGAAGCATATTCCACATGGTAGGTGCCGCAAAAAGGTTGGTGACTTTCTCACGTTGTATCACATTCAATACCGTCTGAGGCTCGAACTGATGAACGATGATATTTTTCGCTCCCGCTTGCACCCGTGGAAGGAAACAGCAATGAAGCTCGGCACAATGGAACATGGGCGCTGTCACAAGTCCGATATCATTTGGTGTAAGCCCCATAACCGATGTACAGATCAAGCTCTGCTCCGCCATATCTCGGTGTCTGTGGAGTACCCCCTTTGGTCTGCCGGTGGTCCCGCTCGTGTACATGATGGCATAAATGTCCGTTTCTTCTACTGAAAAATCAGCAAGTGCCGTGGAACAAGGACTCACTACCTGATTATAGCTTTGTGCAAATTCTGGCGTTTTGTCGCCCACATACCAAAAAAGGGTCTGAGGAAAGTTCTTGGATATCCCTTCAATTGGTTGGGAAAGAGCTTCTTCAAACAGTACGACCTTAGGTTCTGCATCTTCTAAAATAAAGTGGATTTCTTTTCCTTTCAGACGGAAGTTTATCGGATTGATCACGGCACCGATTTTCCCGCATGCAAAATAGACATTGGCCAACTCCAATGTATTCAATAGATACGTAGAAACCCGGTCCCCTTTCCTCACGCCTGCTTCCAATAGGGCATTGGCCACACGATGGACTTCATCCTGCCACTCTCCAAAGGTTAACCGTTTACCAGTCTTCTCTTCTACAATGGCCTCCTTATTACGGAATTTCATTACCGTTTGGTCAAAAATTGATCCAGTGGTTGCGTACATTTTTTTCCTCCTTATAAGTGAGATCTTCCATTCTGCCACATTCCCTATCCATATTGTTCGTGACGGGAGTCCGTTTCCCCTCCTTACTATCAGATAATTCAGAAATATACCATCAAGAAAAAACCGTCATCTCTAAATGGAATAGAAATGACGGTTGTATATATATCATGAAGCTTTTTGCTCGCTCACGATAACATTCAACTTACGTTTAGATAACACATTAAAAAAGATATTCAGCCCAATCGCGGTTAAACTGCCTGCAACAATTCCATTATCCGTCAAGATGCGGACGCTTGTTGGCATTTGAGCAAACAATTCAGGGACAGCCGTTACACCAAGTCCCATTCCTACAGAACATGCGATGATCAATAAATTCTCTTGTGAAGCAAAATTCACGTGACTCAGCATTTTAATGCCGTACGCCACCACCATACCGAACATGGCGACCATCGCACCTCCCAATACGGAAGCGGGAATCACCGTGGTGAGAGCACCGATTTTCGGGACCAAACCAAGGATCACAAGGAAAGCACCAGTTGCATATATCACATTATTTCGCTTCACACCTGAAAGCTGAACCAATCCGACGTTCTGGGAATACGCCGTATACGGAAATGCGTTGAATAATCCACCGAGGACAATGGCCAATCCTTCTGCACGATACCCTCTTGCTAAATCTTCTTCTGAAATCTTTTTATCAGTGATATCGCCAAGGGCGAAATAGACACCTGTTGACTCTACAAGGCTGACAATGGCAACAAGAATCATCGTAAGGATGGCTGTTATTTCAAAGGTCGGCATCCCGAAGTAGAATGGTTTAGCCATATGAAACCACGAAGCATCACCAACCGCACTGAAATCGACTTTTCCAAGAACGAAAGCGACAGCCGTTCCTGCCATCAGTCCGAGTAAAATGGACACTGAACGGATAAAACCTGTAAAGAATTTATATAAGAATAATATGAATAACAACGTTCCAAACGCCAAAGCCAGGTTTTCCATTGATCCAAAATCGGCACTTCCCTGACCGCCTGCCATATTGTTCATGGCAACAGGGATCAGTGTGATTCCAATGATCGTAACGACAGAACCCGTCACGACAGGCGGGAAGAAGCGAACAAGCTTCCCAAAATATTTACTGATTGCAATGACGAATAAACCTGAAACGAGAATCGATCCGTAGATGGCCGAAATCCCATACTGACCTCCAATCGCGATCATGGGTCCGACTGCTGTGAACGTACATCCAAGTACAACGGGTAGTCCGATCCCGAAGAATCGATTACTCCACACTTGCAGCAGGGTTGCGATTCCACACATAAAGATATCGATGGAAACAAGGTACGTGAGCTGTTCTCCCGAAAGTCCAAGGGCCCCTCCGACGATCAAGGGGACAATGACCGCTCCCGCATACATGGCAAGAACATGCTGGATACCCAGTGAAGCCAGTTTAAGAGGCAGGTTCTTCATGATACAGTCGCCTCCTCTTGCTTAAATTGTACTTCTCCATTTTCAAGGGACTCGATTTCAGCTAAAGATTCTACTCTATAGCCCGTATCTCGAACGATTTTCCCGCCATTTTGAAATGATTTTTCAATGACAATTCCGATTCCGGCGACACCCGCTTCAGCTTGTTTCACTAAGTCGATCAAACCCAATGCTGCCTGCCCATTTGCCAGGAAATCATCGATCAATAAGACTCGATCATTTTTTTGTATGTACTCCCGTGAGATTGAAATGGTATTTTCTTCTTGCTTGGTGAATGAATACACCTTTGATGTAATCACTCCTTCTGTAAGCGTCAACGATTTCTTTTTTCGTGCAAAGACAAGTGGGACATTCATATGAAGGGCAGCCATCACACCTGGCGCGATCCCTGATGATTCAATGGTCAGTATCTTTGTGATTCCTTCCCCTTTGAAACGATGTCCAAATTCTTTCCCTATTTGCATCATCAGTTCCGGATCAATTTGATGATTAAGGAATGAATCGACCTTCAATACCGTTTCTGAAAGGACGACACCCTCCGCTTTGATCTTCTGTTTTAATAAATTCATGAATGAACCGCTCCTTTACCTGTAGTAGATACTAAAAAACCCAAAGGATATTGTGCTCACATCAGAGTGAGACAATGACCTTTGGGTTAGGCAAAGAACGTCCATAAAGACGCACCATTCATTGCTCACCCATAGTCGGACCATTTACGGTAATCCGGTAGAAACTCGCGGGCCATATCCCCGCTATTATATGAGTGAAAAATAAATATGAATTTGATATTGGTTAGTATACCGGCAACTCAGCCTTTTGTAAAGACTCACTTCCTAACATTTATACAAATTCAAAGCTAAATGTTCGTGAAATAAGAAACATTATCTAATTATCACCCATTACAAAGGTAAATAGGACCAGAAAATATCTCATTGATAAAATAGATAAAAAGTCATACCTTCAATAGTCAGAACTATAATCATCAAGCTTATAAGAAATTTCTTTTAACAGCTTTCTTTTCTCCCTCTCAGATAAATCCGATGCTTTGATTTCTTTTCTCTTAGAAGAAATGATTGCAAGCTTCTCGATAAAAGAATCATCAAACGGTTGAGACAGTTGATTCGTAAGCTTCTTTGCCAAGAATGGACTTGCTCCACCAGTAGAAACAGCGATTGTCAGCTTTCCTTTTTGCTTAAAGGAGACCATCTGCATATTTCCGCAATCCCCATCGTCCACAACACATAATAGCTGGTTTTCCTCCGAATACTTTTTCACCTGCTCGTTCACCGATCGTTTATTCGTGGCAGCGATGACGATGAACGCTTTACTTACATCATCCGGCAACACTTCTCTCTTGATCCATACTATTTTCTTCTCATCATGTAATACTCTGATCTCATCGACCACCTCAGGGCTGATGATTGTAATTCTTGCTCCCTGCTCAAGAAATACAGAGAGCTTACGACGTGCCACTTTTCCTCCACCTATAATCATTACTTGCTTATCCTTCACATCAATCATGATCGGCAGCATAGGCTTCTCCTTTGACCCACAGTGATTCATTTACCCGGTCCAGGAATGCCTGCTCCACAAGAGGGTCATACCCTAAATAGTTCGCCAGGAGGATATGTTTATTATTCGTTCTGCGGATTTCTTTCTCGATCCCTTTCATCAACAAGCCGGTGAATAGGAGATAAGGCAGGAAGACGACGTTTCCCTCTGTATTTTTCAAGGATTCCAGAGTCTCTGTAAAGCTCGGTGAGGCTGCCGTTAAATAGCATGTTCTTACCTCGCTAATCGCTGTTTTTCTGTGGACAAGCTCAGCTAGAGCACCGAGGTCCCTCTTGATATCTGGATCCGAACTCCCCCTTCCGATTAAAATGGCGATTGTAGAAGAATGAAGTGGGGCGGCCTCCTCCATCTTATTGATGACACTTTCGACCATCCGATCGTGTACGCCGATTGGACGTCCGTATTTCACCTTAATATGAGGGTATAACCCCCTGCACTTGTGAATTTCATCGGGAATATCCTTCTTGGCATGGACCGCCGTCAGAAGGAGGAGTGGTACGACAGTCAGGTGAGTGGCCCCTCTGTCCACGCAGGAACGGAATCCTTCTTCAATGGAAGGGCTGGCAAGTTCAAGGAAGCTTATTTCCTGAATATCCGCCTCGACATGTTCCTGACATCGCTTGATGAATTCAACAGCTTCTTCACGGGCTTTCACCAAACGACTGCCATGGCACACATACAATACTGCACGTTTCATCTATAAAGCCTCGCTCATGATCATGTTCTTTTCAAACCATTGAATCTTCTCGCGATATCGTACCACTTCACCTACGATGATCATGCTTGGATTTTCAATTTTCTCGTTCTTAACAATATCGATGATCGTCTCCAGCGTCCCTGTGACGGTTTTTTGCACTTCTGTCGTTCCCCAATGAATAAGGGCCACTGGTGTATCTTTGCATTTGCCATATTGGATAAGCTTTTGTTTTATATATGGGAGGTTGCTGACTCCCATATAAATGGCCAGGGTATCGATTCCTTTCGATAAGCTTTCCCATTTTTCATCTTCGAGTTGATTGTTTTGCTTATGTCCTGTTACAAAGGCAACGCTTGAACTTGCATCCCTGTGCGTGACCGGGATTCCGGCGTAGGCGGCTGCCGCGATTCCTGATGTGATACCCGGAATGATTTCAAAAGGAATCCCTTTTTTCGCGCACGCTTCCGCTTCTTCACCTCCTCTTCCGAATACAAAGGGATCTCCCCCTTTTAATCTGACCACCACTTTTCCGCTTGCCGCGTAGCGCACTAGAAAATGATTGATTGTATCTTGTTTCATCGTATGATAGTTTGGCAGTTTTCCACAGTAGATCAAATCTGCCCCTTTCTTCGCGTGTGTGAGAAGTTCCTTGTTCACCAGGCGGTCATAAAGAATGACGTCTGCTTTTTGGATGGATTTCAGCGCTTTTACCGTGATCAGTTCCGGATCTCCGGGTCCCGCTCCGACTAAATATACCTTTCCCATTGTTTCCCTCCTCAGGATGTAATGATGGTTTCCTGTTCGTGCAGGACAAATCCTGCACCATTTCCCCGGATTCTCTTTTTTTCATAAAGGGAGATATCCCGGACATCCGGCTTTTTCAAGAAATACTTCTCAAGTTCGATCTCAACCAGGTCAAAAGCTTTCTCATCCGTATCAGCTGCCACTACGACAATCGTGACAAAGTCCCGGGCAGTGACTTCAAATCGATACAAATTCATTATCGTTGCCTCCTTACGCTTCCTGTAACAGTTGATCAAGCGATTCCTGAAAGGGAGCGGTACCGACACGGTTGATATAGTCAAAGAAGGTTTCTCCCTGTTCCTTCGTTTGTTTGAAATGAATCAAGAGTTGCTTGACGACCTCGGACAGATTGGAAGCTTCCACTTTCCCTTTTAGCTTTTCATTCAGTTTCCCGCCATCCTGAAGGGTACCCCCTACATAGATTTCAAAGGCTTCGATCATTTTCTTATCTTTCGTCCTCATTTTGATTCCCTGGAGACCGATGTCTGCAATTTGTCGCTGACCGCAGGAATTGGGGCAACCGACCATATGGATTCTGACCGGGACATCCAACGTCAATTCCTGGTCCAATTCATTTGCGATCAGTCTCATCCGCTCCTTTGTCTCTACCAAAGCAAGATTGCAATATTCAATTCCTGTGCATGATACAGAGTACCCGATGAAAGATAACGGACTCGTCGAAATCCGGTCAAAGATTTTTTCGGAGAGTAAAGCAGCTACCTGCTCATCCGGTATATTCGGAATGATGAGATTCTGAGAATTACAGTTTCTGAGTTCACCATTTCCATATTTCTTGGAAATTCTTGCAAGTTCATATACTTCATCGGAATTCAATCTGCCAACAGGAACATTCAGTCCCACATAATTCAGGCCTTCCTGTTTCTGGGGATGGACCCCGTAGAAATATCCTGCATTCCAGCCTTGTACTGCGTTGACTCCCGCCGGTGGAAGCTCCACATATTCCAGCAGCTTTTCTTTGAACTTCTCGGGTCCCCAGTCGGCCATGAGGAATTTCAAACGGGCTAAATGCCGTTTCTCCCGATAACCGAAGTCACGGAAAATGGTCGTAAGGGCAACCGTTACGTCTTTCACTTGATGTGGGAGAACGAATACATTCAACTCTTGTGCCAGTAGAGGTCTTGATGACAATCCACCCCCGACCTTCAGGTGAAATCCGAACTCCTCTTTCCCGTCTATCTCCTTTTTCGCCGGAAGGAACGATACACAGTTGATTTCTGCATTTGCTGCATTATTCAGATTGGCAGAAATTGCGACTTTATACTTTCTCGGTAAATTTGAAAAGTCTTCGTTATGCTGGAAAAAGTCATAGACTTCCTTCACAACGGCTCTTGTATCAAAGAGTTCATCCGGATCGATGCCTGCCAGAGGATTTCCGACGATGTTACGTGTAATATCCCCGCACGCCCCTGCAGAAGACAATCCGACTTTTTCAAGGCGTTTGAAGATATCCGGGATTTGTTCAATCTTCAACCAGTGGAACTGGATGGCCTGACGGGTCGTGATATCATAGACGTCCCTGCCGTATTCTTTACAAATGGCAGCAAGCTCCCTCGCTTGATCATAATTCAGTATGCCGGACGGGACATTCACCCTCATCATGAAATACCCGTCTTCCTTAGGTCTTTGCAGATAAAGACCCGCCCATTTGAACTTATCCCACTCTTCTTTCGGGATGGATGAGAACCCGTTTTCGGCATAATAGGGGATATCTTTAAAAATGGCCAATCCGTCTTTCTCAAGCTTCCATTTTTCCGTTTTATTGAGTTTCTCATTTGACTCCCAAGATTTTGTATACGCCATAATTTTCTCTCCTTAAATAAGTTGTTTTTGTTTTAATTCAAGCAGTAAAGACTCGACACATCCTTCTATGGATTGTTTCTCTGTATTGAGAATGATCTCCGGATTTTCAGGTTCTTCGTATGGTGCACTGATTCCCGTGAATTGAGTGATCTCTTGATTACGGGCTTTTTTGTACAGGCCTTTTGGATCGCGCTTCTCACATTCCTCTAAAGAACATTGGACGAACACTTCCAGAAATTCTTCCGGTCTGACTAATTTACGCACGAGTTCCCGGTCTTCCCTGTAGGGAGAAATAAAGGCTGTGAGGACGATTTGACCGCTATCGATAAAAAGTTTAGAAACTTCTCCGATCCGTCTGATATTTTCTTTGCGATCATCTTCATTGAAGCCCAGATCATTATTCAATCCGTGACGGATATTGTCCCCATCAAGGACATACACCTGCTTCCCCTGTTGAAAAAGGGAAGTAGCCACTGCATTGGCTAAAGTGGATTTACCTGATGCAGATAATCCCGTGAACCAGAGGATGAAACTTTGATGACCATTTTGCTTCCGCCTCTCCCGTTTCGTTACTGAGGTATCATGCCAAACGATGTTTTGATTGTGTTCACTCAATCTATGCGCCTCCTCATGACGATGGTTTGGATTCTTGTTTCAGACCATTGATCAATACTTCAATCACTTCCGGTCGACTGAAGGTGGATGGAGGGACTTCCCCCTTCCGAAGCATCCCCCTGACTTTTGTTCCGGAAAGAATGACATGCTGTTCTTTTTCATGTGGGCACGTCTTGGTGGTCGCCATCCCTTCGCACCTTTTACAATAAAAGCTATGCTCGAAGCGGAGAGGGATGATCCCTATTTCTTCTTCGCTGAACTGATCAAAGATCTTCTGGGCATCATAGGTCCCGTAATAATCACCAACGCCTGCATGATCACGGCCGACGATGAAATGAGTACAGCCATAGTTTTTTCGTACTAACGCATGGAAGATGGCTTCCCTTGGCCCCGCATATCTCATGGCTGCGGGAAAGACCCCCAGAAATACACGGTTTTTAGGGTAATAGTTCTTTAATAAAACATCATAGCTTTTCATCCGGATTTCAGCTGAAATATCATCTGCTTTCGTTTCACCGACCAATGGATTCAAAAAGAGGGCATCTACCGTTTCAAGTGCCGTCTTCTGAATATATTCGTGTGCCCGATGAACCGGGTTTCTTGTCTGGAAACCGACGATTGTCTTCCAGCCTTTATTTTTGAACCTTGTTCTCGTTTCACTTGGATCAAAGGTAAATTCATTGAATGCTTTTGGGGTTCTTTTAAGGAGGGTAATCATGCCCCCCACATACACCTCTCCCCGCTGGAATAATTTTTTCACGCCGGGATGGTCCGTATCGGTCGTTCCATAAACGAGGAGGGCCTCTTTTTGTTTATCAGGTTCATATATATCCTCTACATCAATGAGGCCATATGTTTCTCCTTTGTATACGAGCCTGCTCGTTATCCCTTTCCTCAAGTAACCAGCCTTATCTTTCTCAATGGGCAGGGTGATGGGAATGCTCCAAACACATCCATTCTTCAACCGCAATGATTCAACTACATTCTGATAATCCTTCTCTGACAAAAATCCATCTATTGGACTATATGCTCCTATGGCAATGAGCTCCAAATCACTTAAAGCGATATCATCCAATTGGATTTCTTGTTGAATATTTTCATATCCTGTTTGTGGTAGATGTGATTGAACCAATTTTCCTCCGTGTGGCAGTAAACTCATTTAATAAAATCCTCCTTAACATATAGTTTTAATCGGAATTAAGATTATATTCCGCCTCCATCCTCGTGGACAGACCTTCTTTCTTCATTAATGACCCGCATAAGGGACAAGGCTCCCACTGTCGAAATGATGACACTTATAGGGACGACAATCGAATACAGATCGCTGTCGATCAAGAGTTTTACCAAAAAGTATGAAATACTGAGTGAAATAAGGGGTGAAACGACCCAGATTTTAACGATTTTTTTGACTATTTTTTTTTGCAGCATGTGCTTCCCGTTTTTTGACATCCCGAGTCCGATGATGGAAGAAGATGTAACCTGTGTGAGAGGGATTGGCAACCCATACAGGGAGCTTACCATCACAAGCAGGGCTCCAGTGGAGGAGATGAGAATTCCTTCTGCTTTGGAATACTGGGTTATTTTCTTCCCGTTTGTTTCAACGACTCTTTTCCCTAGTAACACGGCACCCAGCGCTACAAATAAACCACCCAGCCAAATCCCCCGTAAAGGTGTGAGCAAGCCTGCACCGACCAATGGGCCGACAGCGTTTGCTACGTTATTCATCCCCGCCGAGAAAGCTTCAAAGAACCCGGCGATGATCAACAGATATGCCAGCCACCTTTTCTCAAAGTGGTATCCCCGCTTTTCCAATCGTACTAATCCCAAGCCGAAAACCCACGTAACACAGAAGGCAATCACCGGGACAATGACCCAGAATGACATGATGGTGACCAGTGACTTCACGTAAAGAACCTGATAGGCCACCCCGACTCCTACTACCGCTCCTACCGTTACTTCACTCGTTGATAGGGGGATCCCGATTACATTGGCCACAAATAATGAAATCGTCGCAGACAACAAAATGATGATGACGATTTTGATTGACAATAGATGTGGGGGTATGATTCCGGAACTGATCGTTTTAACTACTTCTCCACCACCGAGTACCGCTCCACAGAGGACACCTGCTGCACAAATCCATAATGCTGCCCTGATGTTGTTTATCGCTCCCGCACCATAGGCAACCCCCATAGATGCCGCCGCTCCACTGGCACCGATGTTCATGGCGAAAAACAGGCTAATAAGAAGGGCCGTCAGCTCAAACAAAGATCGTCACCAGCTTTAATGAAGGCCGCATTCCGTTTTCCCTTTTCCTTTCCATCTTCCGGAGCGGAGATCATTGATATCAATGGCTGGTGTCGTGCAGTGAAAACAGCCTATACTCGGATATCCCTGGTCGTGAAGGGGATTATAAGTAAGATTATGCTTATGGACATACCGCCATATTTCTTTCCAGGTCCAGTGGATCAATGGACAAATCTTAACCGACTGAAATTTATCATCCTTATTAATGAACTCAATGTGACTCCTTGTAGGCGATTGCTCCCTTCTTAACCCAGATATCCACGCATTCCCTTTGGATAAGGATTCCTTTAAAGGGTCAAGCTTTCGAATTTGACAGCATTGATTTGGATTTTTCTCCCAAAGCCTATCCCCATATGCTTCTGCCTGCTCCTTCAGTGTCAGTTCTGGCATTTTCATATGAATGGTCAGACCCGGATAGGCTTCCTTCACCTTTTCAATGGTTTCATAGGTTTCTTTAAAATGGACACCCGTATCCAGGAAGACGATGGCTGCCTGCGGGTGTACTTTGGAAATGAGATCGATCAGCACAATGCCTTCAATTCCGAAACTGCAGGCATAAACGACCGTTTCACCATACTGCTCATATGTCCATTTCAAGACATTCAAGGCTCCTTTGTAGACTGGATCTACTTCAAAATTCACGGCTGGTTGTTTCCAAGTCTGATAGGTTAGCATGATACACCCCTTTCTTTTCCAATAAAAAAGAGGCGATAACAAGATAAAGGAAGTACCTTAATCTCTGTTATGCGCCTCTAGGTTGTCTAGTCAGCTTATTTAATTCGGACTTTCTCATTTTTCTCTAATTGAATGACTTTTCCATCCTGTACGATAATCGTGATCGAACCAAAACTCATGGTTTCAAGCATGGACTGAATCTTCTCTGCTACCAAGTCAAACTGTACTTGCTGATTCTTCTCTTTTTTCACATGATACCCCCAATTTTCATCTTATCCAGATCAAAAAAAACAACTTCCCATTTTGGAAAGTTGTTCAGGTAAGGTTACCTTATCTTCCAAAATGACTTCACATTTTGCTGGAATTAGCACCTTACAATACGTAGGTTGCTGGGCTTCGCAGGGCCAGATCCCTCCACCACTCTGGATAAGAGTTATTCATTTTAATATTCTAAATAATATCACAATTACGGAAGAAGTCAACCCGAGTTTTTCTATCGGATTTATATCTTTTGGCTTATTTTAATAAACGATCATTCTATACATGTTTATTCGATTGGGGGTAGATCTACGACAATTTTTCATAAGGCATTACGTAACTATTCATGGACCCTAAAAACCACCTTACCCTCAATTACTTTCTTCCCGGCTTGATTTGTGGCTAAAACCTTAAAATGAAGGAGGTTACCCTGATTGTCCACTAATTCTGCCCGTAAAGTAACCACATCTTGTAACATGACCATCTCTCTAAAACGTACCGAGTAATCCTGGATAAAGCCTTCCTCATAGTATGGTCTGAAAAGTTTGGACACATTGCCCATTGTCCACATTCCATGAGCGATGATTCCTGGAAGACCCAGCTTTGAGGCTTCATCATCGATGGTGTGTATTGGATTATAGTCTCCGGAAGCACCTGCGTATTTGATCAGGTCCAACCTCACAACCGGAGCCAATTCAACCGGGGGAAGTGTATCACCTACTCCGAATGATTGTAGTGTTGTCATTTACTCAACCTCTTTCTGACTTCTTCTGTAATAATGACAATCGCCTGGGAAGTGAAGATTCTTTCCCCACGGGAATCTTCCCCGACGTCTTCGATGACAAGGAAACCCAGTTTTCCCCCGGTACCTTCCCGTTCATAATAGTCTTTTATTACCGTGAAACATTGAATCCTTTCTCCTACCATCAAAGGTCTTTCATAATGAAAGGATTGTTCACCGTGAATCAACCCAACATTCGGTAAATGAAAGCCTTCGATCGAACCATAGTCGAACACTCTCGGGAAGGTGGGAGGGGCAATGTTCCCCCTGTAAGAGGAAGATTTCCCCGTATCTTCATCCACAAAAAGGGGATGGGGATCGCCAATGGCTTCGGCAAATTTCCGAACCGCTCCTCTTTCCACTGTATTTCTGGTGGGAATAGACCTCTTTCCGATATAGGATTCAAACATATTCTTCACCCCTTTCTCCTTTATTCAGGCTTTCGGCCCTCCTGCAACGTAGAGAACCTGCCCATTGACGAATGAAGATTTTTCGTCTGCAAAAAAAGCGACTGCATTTGCAATATCTTCAGGAAGCCCGCTTCTTCCAACAGGGATTCCCTGGAGACTCGCTTCGACCAATTGCTCGAAAGTTATTCCGATCCGTTTCGCCGTTTCTTTCGTCATGTCGGTTTCGATAAAACCCGGTGCTACAGCATTTGTTGTGATTCCAAATGGACCAAGTTCTATAGCAAGGGTTTTCGTCAATCCTTGAAGACCTGCTTTAGCCGTTGCGTAGTTCGCCTGCCCGCGATTTCCCAGTGCGGAGGTGGATGAGATATTGATGATGCGTCCATACCTTTGTTTGACCATGTATTGTTGAGCTGCCTTCACTACATTGAATGAACCCTTCAAATGCACATCCATGACCGTCTGCCAATCAGGCTCGGTCATTTTAAATAACAGATTATCCCTGATGACCCCTGCATTATTCACTACAATGTCGAGGGAGCCAAAGGATTCATATACTTCCTTCATCACATTTTCAATTTCCTGGGATTCTACGACATTTGCCACTTTTGTATACAATTCATATTGTTTAAACACCTCACTTGCTTCATTCAAAGCATCTTCAATCACATCGATGATGGCCACCTTGGCCCCTTCTTCAGCCAGTAATCCCGCAATCGCCCTGCCGATCCCTCTGCTTCCACCTGTAACCAAAGCCACTTTTCCTCTGAATCGCTCTCCCATTTCGTCTGCCTCCTTTATTTGATTAAACAAATTGCCCAAGTTTCACATGACCTTTTAATAAATTCCTTGAAATAATCAGTTTTTGGATTTCATCGGTTCCATCATAAATCCGCCATAACCTTGCCTCCCGGTACCATCGTTCGATCGGCAGCTCTCTTGTATAACCCATCCCACCATGGATCTGGAGGACGCGATCAACGACCCGATTACCCATATTGGACCCATAGAGCTTGGCCATCGACGCAACGTGACGATTGTCCTCTCCTTGATCGAGTGTGAATGCTGCATTTAACACAAGCCAACGGGCCGCTTCAATCTCCACGGCAGAATCCGCAATCTGCCATTGAATCGCCTGCCGGTCCGCGATAGGCTTTCCAAAGGTTTCCCTTTCCTTCGAATAGTCGATGGCCATTTGAAGAAGGCGTTCGGCTGCTCCGACCGCCTGGGCCCCTACGATCCAGCGTGCGAAGCCGATCCATTCCAGGCCGAGATCGTAGCCGCCATCGATTTCACCAAGGATATTCTCTTCGGGAACCCTTACATCATCAAAAATCAAACTCGCCGGTCCCCATTCGCCCATCGTATGAATATATTCGGATTTCCAGCCCATGCTTCGATCAGCGATGAAGCAGGTGACTCCTTCCCGACCGGTCCGGCGATGTTTTTCTTTATCCGTAACGGCCATGACCATGACAAAATCTGCTTCATTACCACCTGTAATGAACGTTTTCTCACCATTTAAAATCCATTCATTTCCGTCTTTCACGGCTGTGGTCTGGATATTACGGGTATCAGATCCCGCTCCGGGTTCCGTCATGGCAAAACACGATTTCTTTTCTCCATTAATAGTGGGGATCAAATAATTTTTCTTCTGTTCCTCGTTGGCGTAATAAAGTATGTTATCGGCATATCCACCAAAAGAGAATGGAACAAAGGTCTTGAAGATTTCCATATAGACGATGGCCATCATCATTTGACCGAGATCCGCTCCTCCGTATTCCTCCGGAGTATTGATGCCCCAGAATCCGGCATCCTTAGCCTTCATTTGCAGCTCATCCTTTTTTTTCGGAGAAAGACTGGGCTTTCCTTCCCTTTCATTTCGCAGCACTTCATTTTCTAAAGGAATCAATTCTTTCTCTACAAATCGTCGAATGGTTTTCTGGATCATCCTTTGTTCATCTGATAAGCGTAAGTTCATCTTTCTTCCCCCTTATTTATGAATATATGGATGCAGGATCTTTTCTTATTCCAAACCCGAAAAAATGGACTGGAGAGGCACGCACACTCCGCTTACTTCCCTGAAAATGATGGAATTCTTTTTTCTTTGAACGCTGAAACTCCTTCGAAATGATCTTCCGTTGAGATCATCAGGGTTTGAGTGATTCGTTCCTGTTCAAGCATTTCATCCAGAGAAGTGGTGAATGAACGATCAATCATTTTCTTCATCATTCCGTAGGCTTTGCTTGGACCCGCAGTTAATGTAGCAGCCAGCTCATTTGCTTTTTCTTCGAGACTATCAGCAGGCACCAGTCTATTAATCACCCCTAACTCATACATCCTCCGGGCTGTCACAGGTTCTCCCGTAAAAAAGAACTCTTTTGCAAGATGAGGACCGATCAACCGTGGGAGAAAATAAGAACCCCCTCCATCAGAAATGAGTCCTACTTTGGAAAAGCTCAGTGCAAATTGACTGGTTTCGGATGCAATGATTAAATCACACGCCAGTGCTAAATTAAATCCGGCACCTGCCGCGAAACCATGGACGGAGGCAATGACCGGCTTTTCTATTTCCTTGATGGCTTTGATACATGAATTCAGTATTCCGATATGTTCATAGACTTGGGCAGACGTCGCACTTCCCATCGTTTTCACGTCGCCACCGGCAGAGAACGACGTTCCGGCACCTCGGATCACGATTGCTCTGATCTCCTGATTCCCTTCAGCCTCTTCTATCGCTTCAATCAATCCCGTGAGCATGTTCTCATCAAATGAGTTTAAGCTGTCAGGTCGATTCAAGGTTACATTCAACACCCGGTCATTCTTTTCGACTAATAGCGATTGCATCCTATTCATCCCCTTATATTTTTTCCCTGAAATCAAATGCTGCCTGATTACCCAGGGTAATTAATGACTCGGCAAACCGATCGAAACCGGAAAAACGGACATCATTTGTTTGACCCATCTTAAAACGGTAATAAATTTGCTGCACAATAACCGCGAGCTTAAAGTAGGCAAAAGACAAATAGAAATGAATGTGGTTCACGTCCCTGCCGCTTTTATTGGCATATTCTTCGATGAACTCTCTTCTGCTGTAAAAACCGTCCATGATGGTCACTGGAGGCTTCCCGAGACCGTATTTTAACAATTCAGGATCATCTTGCTGGATCCAATACCCCATTGCGACACCCAAATCTGCCAGGGGGTCTCCGACGGTCGCCATCTCCCAATCGAATAATCCCACCATGGATGTCAGGTCTTTAGAAAACATACTATTGTTTAATTTAAAGTCATAATGAATGATCGTGGACTCGGCATTTTCCGGAACATTTTTGATCAGCCACTGTGTCAGATGTTCTACATCAAGGATCTCACTTGTCTTGGCACGTTCATAGCGATTGATCCACCCGTGAACCTGTCTCTCCATAAAGTGTTCGGGTCTACTGATTTCGTGAAGTGATGTTTTGGTATGATCAATGGAATGAAGCTCAACCAATCTTGAAATCATTTCTTCCGAGATTCTCTTGCATACATCAGGTGTCACATCCAGATGCGGGGGAAATGATGTATCAAATACTTGCCCCCTTTTTCGTTCCATGATGAAGAATGGGCTTCCGACTATCCCTTCATCTTCAGAGAATACATGGGGTTTTGGTGTAACGTCGAATAAAGGGTGGATCTCTGACAGGATCCTGAATTCCCTTTTCATATCATGTGCCTTCGGTGCGACGGGCCCTAAAGGCGGGCGCCTCAAAACCCCTTCCCATTTCCCCATTGAAAGCAGATACGTTAGATTTGAGTGACCTGCAGAAAACTGTTTAATGATCAACTCTTCTTGCTCTAGAGCAGGAAAATGCTCAACGAGGAAGTCTTGTAATTTGCTTTCATTTAATTCTTCTCCTTTTCGGACTGAAACCGTTTCATATTCCATCCGTTCCGTCATGTTACCCCTCCTATATTTAAGAATATTCAGTTTTCTCGGAACGGAAATGAGTGTTTAGCTGGGCTTTTAACAGATCAGGGATTGCTTTACTCAGTTGTTCCTGAAAGTCAAAATACACAATGACCGCGTTTCCTCTTGCGATCAGTTGATGAGTCTCGGCACACAGAATATCATGCTCTAACTGAAAACTTTTTGATCCAATCCTGGAAATATAGGAGGTGATCACGAGTTCTTGATTGAAATAACCCTGTGAGACGAAATCACATTTGGTGGAAGCTAGAATAAACCGCCAATCCTTCACGTCCATATCGAATCCGATTGTTTGAAAGAATTTAATTCGTGCTTCCTCTAAATAGACAAAGTAAGTGGTATTATTAATATGCCCCAGTGCATCTGTTTCGCAGAATCTACTTCTTACGGTGATAGAATCCATTTATCCGCCTTCTTTCGTTATAAATACTAACCAGTCGGTATGTTAGGGAGAGAGGAAATGCTGAAGCCGCTTCCTCACTATTCAGTTTGAATCCCATTCAAGACCATATCGACAAACGTACCTGCTATTTCTTTATCCGTCTTCGCCCCGCCAGGCTTATACCATTGATAGCTCCAGTTCATCATGCCGAGTATACCGAAGGCTACAACGGAAACGTCAAAGTCGTTTCGGAAATCACCAGAATTTCTTCCTTCTTTCAAGAGTTTTTCAATATTATAGCGATACATATCCCGTTTAGGTTCGATTTGGTCCACGCTTTCATGGCTTAAGTGTCTCATCTCCCGGAAAAACACTTTGGCACTGGCTCCCTGTTCTTTGATGTCCACGATGGAAAGATGAATGATGTCAAAAAGTTTCTCACGGAAAGATTTACTGTCATCTTCGAGTATTCTTTCCTGCTTGGACAATAAGCCATCTATATATCTCATATGAATTTCCTTTAATAACTCTTCTTTACTGGAAAAATAGTAGTAGAATGTTCCTTTTGTCACCCCGATCGATTCGACGATATCCTGAA
Source organism: Rossellomorea sp. QJM3NY_18 (assembly GCF_056173145.1). Lineage (NCBI taxonomy): Bacteria > Bacillati > Bacillota > Bacilli > Caryophanales > Bacillaceae > Rossellomorea > Rossellomorea sp. QJM3NY_18. The sequence continues at coordinate 2,265,697 of NZ_CM149659.1, forward strand.
TGGATGTGACGGTAAAGCCTTTTTGATCAAATAACCGTACTGCTTGCTCTGTCATTTTTTCTTTCATATGAAGTCCCCTCAATCTGCAAATATCACCTGAATTATATCACATTTTCCCGGAGGGCCCTTCTTAATATCTTCCCTACACTCGTCTTTGGAAGTTCATCCCGGAATTCGAAGATTCTTGGGACTTTGAATGAAGACATATTCTCCTGACAGAACCTGATCAATTCTTGTTCTGACACCTTTTCCCCAGCCTTTAACACGACCACAGCTTTCACGGTTTCTCCCCGATATGAGTCAGGGACCCCGATCACGACCGCTTCCTGCACGCCGGGATGTTCATAGATGACTTCTTCCACTTCCCGGGGATACACGTTATATCCTGAAGCAATGATCATATCCTTCTTTCGATCCACGATTGATACATACCCTTCATCATCCATCCTGGCAATGTCTCCTGTGTATAGCCATCCATCACGAAGGGCATTAGCGGTTTCTTCAGGTAAATTCCAGTACCCCTTCATGACTTGGGGACCTTTGATGATCAGCTCTCCAATGTCTCCAGGAGGCACTTCCTTCATGCCCGTCGCTAAATCCACTACCTTATAATCCGTGGACGGGAGGCCGATTCCTACAGTTCCAGGCTTTCTTTCTGCGAAGGCAGGGTTGCAATGGGTCGTCGGCGAGGCTTCGGACAAACCATACCCTTCCAATATCTTTGCCCCTGTTTTCTTCTCGAACTGGTTTAATAGCTCAACAGGCATGGGGGCGCTACCGCTGTTACAAAGCTTGATCGAATGAATCCCATACTCTTCAGCAGAGGGATGATTCGTAATCGCCACATACATGGTCGGCACTCCAGGGAATAATGTGGGTTTCTCCCTCTTAATGGTTGATAATACTTCTGAGAGCTCAAACCGTGGCAGCAGGATCATTTCATTTGCAGAATAGATGGAAAGATTCATGCATGAATTCATTCCGAATACATGAAAGAAAGGAATCACACTCAGACTTCTTTCTTCCCCTGTTTGAATGCTTTCTTTAAAAAAGCGCTGACTTTGCATGACATTTGAAAGAATATTGCTATGTGTGAGCATCACACCCTTAGACACGCCGGTTGTTCCACCTGTGTATTGAAGGACCGCAACATCTTCCGGCTCTATTTTAATGGAAGTAACCCCACCGTCCCCAAGCTTCAAAAATTCATCAAACGTGTAATCAGTCGCATGGTCCTCCCCTTGGAAGCTGACGACAATGATTGTTTTCACTTTTGTTTCCTTTTGAATGGATTGAATCATGGGATAAAAGCGGTCCAATACAATGATCGTCTCCGCCCCGGAGTCATTTAGTAAATGAATGAGTTCCCTTTCAACAGACATTGGATTCACCTGCGTAACAATCCCGCCAGTCGTAAGGATCCCATAATAAGAAATGACATATTGTGGACAGTTAGGGAGCATGATGGCCACCCGGTCACCTTTCTTCGTTCCTATTTGCTGGAGGGACGAGGAAAACAATGTGACGGCACCTTGAAGGTCACGATACGTCATGCGCTTTTGATAGAAACTTATACAAGGATGCCCAGGGTACTTGGAAGCAGTTTGTTGAAGCATATGGGGTATTGAGAAATCAATTGCTGGTATATCAGTGTCGAACGATTCAGGATAATGAACGTGCCAGGATTTAGTTGTCACAAAATCATTCCTTCCGTTTTAATTATTCAGATGCCGCTGCATGATCTATTCCTATCTCTCTACCGGAGAGGTTTTTTGATATTTTTTCAGTTCTAATTTCGCGAGTTGCGCACGATGTACTTCATCAGGCCCGTCGGCAAGACGTAATGTCCGGGCATTCGCCCATTGTGCAGCCATTGAATGATCCCCTGATACCCCGGCAGCCCCAAATGCCTGAATCGCCCTGTCTATGACTCGTAATGCCATGGAAGGCGCCACTACCTTGATCATCGCGATTTCCTGTTTGGCCAATTTATTCCCTACTGTATCCATCATGTAAGCGGCTTTCATGGTCAGAAGGCGTGCCTGTTCGATTTCAATTCGTGAATCTGCGATCCATTCCATGACGACCCCCTGACTTGAAAGTGTCCTACCAAATGCTTCCCTGTTTTGAACGCGCTTACATAATTCTTCAAGCGCTCTTTCCGCTGCACCGATCAAACGCATGCAATGATGGATCCTGCCTGGACCTAATCGCCCTTGTGCAATGGCAAACCCTTTCCCTTCCGCCCAGATCATATTTTCAAGGGGCACCCGGACATCGGTAAAAGTGATTTCTCCATGACCATGGGGAGCGTGATCGTATCCAAAGACAGGAAGCATCCGCTCGATTTTCACACCCACCGCATCCAATGGTACGATGATCATGGATTGCTGTTCATGGCGACTTGCATCAGGGTCTGTTTTCCCCATTAAGATGGAGAAGCTGCACCTTGGATCACCAGCGCCGGAAGACCACCATTTCCTGGCATTGACAACGTATTCATTCCCGTCCCGAACGATACTTGCCTTGATATTTGTAGCATCGGATGAGGCGACTTCCGGCTCTGTCATCGAGAAACAGGAGCGGATCTCACCATTCAGGAGGGGGATCAGGTATCGCTCCTTTTGGGCAGGGGTTCCATAACGCTCCAACACTTCCATATTCCCGGTATCCGGTGCGTTGCAGTTGAATACTTCCGGTCCGATCAAAGACCTGCCCATGATTTCGCAAAGCGGTGCATATTCCACATTACTTAATCCCGCCCCATATTCACTTTCTGGTAGAAATAAGTTCCATAACCCTTGTTTCCTTGCTTCTGTTTTTAATTCTTCCATGATGGGCGGGACTGAACTCCATCGGGTGTCTTGCCTGTTTAATTGCTGTTCATAAAGGGATTCATTCGGGTATACGAACTCTTCCATGAAGCGGGAGAGTTTATTTTGATATTCTTGTACTTTTGGAGAATAGGAGAACTCCATGACATCCATCCTTCCTTATTAAAAATAATCTGGTTACATCGCTGATGAGCCGCCATCCACCACAAGGACCGAACCTGTTACAAAATCAGAGGCACGGGAAGCAAGGAAAAGAGCCGCTCCTTTTAAATCGTCTTCGCTTCCGAATCGATTTAACGGCGTACCTTCTAAAATGGCTTCCCCGGCATGGGAGAGGATCCCCTTTGACATTTTTGTCGGAAAGAAGCCTGGTGCGATCGCGTTAACATGGACTCCGCGAGAGCCCCATTTCACGGCAAGATCCTTGGTGAAATTGATGACTGCTGCTTTACTTGTACTATAGCCGATGGCATCCATATACCTTGGGTCCGTTCCTTGAAGACCCGCTACAGACGCGATGTTGATGATTTTCCCTGCCTGTTGTTCTAACATTAGCTTTCCTACAGCCTGTGACATAATGAAGGTCCCATTCACATTTACGTTGATGACTTTATGCCATGCCTCAAGTGGCATTTCTTCTGCAGGTGCCCCCCACGAAGCTCCGCTGTTATTCACCAGAATATCAATGCGGCCAAACGCTTTTTTGGTTTCATCCACAACCCTAACGACGTCTTCCGGATTGGTGACATCACATTGAAAGGAAAGAGCTTGAACACCCAAATCCTCTAAATCCTTTTTGACTTCATCACATGCTTCTAAATTTCTTGAGCAGACGACAATATTTGCTCCTGCTTCAGCAAAACCGGTAGCAATCTGTTCCCCAAGTCCCCTGCCTCCACCAGTCACCAGTGCCACCTTACCAGATAAATCAAACAAGTCCTTTACATGCATATTCCTGCCTCCTTATGTCATACAGTCATTCACACACCAAAGATACTAACCGGTCGGTATGTTACTTCTATAGTAATTAATATAGTCTGAATTTTCAATCATAAACTCTTGAAAAGATAAAGTTATCCATTTGAAAAACCGGCTCATTGGAGTATGAGCCGGCCTGACATTTAAGCTTCAGCTTCAATCATTTCTTTATTATAGGTCTCCGTGTCCAGTTCTCCCGTTACCTTACTCGTAATGATACCCGATGTCATCGCTCCACTCACATTAACGGCTGTCCGCCCCATGTCGATTAAAGGTTCGATCGAAATCAATAGACCCGCTAGCGCAATAGGCAGATCCATGGCAGATAGGACGAGGATAGCGGCAAATGTAGCACCGCCACCAACTCCGGCGACACCGAAGGAACTGATGGCAACAACAGCAATAAGGGTAAAGATAAATGAAGGGGTTAATGGGTCAATGCCAACCGTCGGAGCAATCATGACGGCAAGCATTGCCGGGTACACACCTGCACATCCATTTTGCCCGATGGATAATCCGAAAGATCCAGAGAAGTTGGCAATCCCTTCTGATACACCCAGTTTATTTTTCTGAGTTTGAATGTTAAGCGGTAAAGTTCCTGCACTGGACCTTGACGTAAAGGCAAACACCAATACAGGCAGCGCTTTCTTCACGTACGTAATCGGATTGAGTCCCGTAAGAGTCAACAAGATCAAATGGATCAAGAACATGATAATCAATGCAATATAGGAGGCTCCTACAAATTCACCAAGTTTCATGATGGCATCGAAATCACTGAGTGCCACTGTTTTCGCCATGATGGCTAACACACCGAATGGCGTCAGCCTTAACACCAGGGTCACGATTCTCATCACGACCGCATAGATTGAATCCACGATTTTTTTGAAGAATTCAGCCGTACCTGGTTCCTTTCGCTGTACCCCTAAATAGGCGATTCCGATGAAGGCTGCAAAGATCACGACAGCAATTGTCGACGTGGCTCTTTCACCGGTCAAATCAAGGAAAGGATTTTGGGGTAAGAGCTCCAGGATCTTTTGAGGGTAGCTTTGACCTTCCAATGCCGCTGCCCTTTCCTCTAACTGGACACCCCTGGCCGCTTCGGCATTTCCTTGATCGATTTGGATGGCTTCCAAATCAAATGCTGCGGTTGTTGCAATTCCGACTGCAGCCGCAACCGCAGTCGTTCCAACGAGCAAACCGATGATCAATACAGAAATCTTTCCAAGGTTAGAAGATCGTTTCAATTTTGTAAAAGCTGAAAGGATTGACACAAACACGAGTGGCATGACAATCATTTGCAGAAGCTTTATATAGCCTGTTCCGACAATATTGAACCATTCAATCGATTGGGTGACATTTTCATCCCCCGCCTCATACACCCACTGTAAACCGAGACCGAAAACAATTCCCAGTCCGAGCGCGGCAAACACCCGTTTTGAAAATGAAACATTTTTTCTTTGCATATGAAGTAGTACACCAATGAGAACAAGAAACACCAAAATGTTCAATAAAACAAACCAGACATTCATTCAAAACCCTCCCTCTTATCGTTGATGATGAAACAAGTTAGACCGGGGTCTACTGTATAGTATGATAGGGGAGGGGAAGATATGTTGCTTTGTCCGATAAAAGTTCATCTACATTGATTGTAAAAGACTATTTTGGACGTTTTGAAAGATTTTGTGGGTTTGCTCTGGCTGTTTGGAAATTGCTGAGATGATCGCTACACCATCTGCACCTGCTTCCATTATCTCTTGGAGATTCCCGTAGTGGATTCCTCCAATACCGACCAAGGGGAGACGAATCCCCTCCGCTCTCATTGATTCAATCACTTTTGGCCCTTGGACGATTCTACAATCATCCTTTGTTGTCGTATGAAACATTGGACCGACTCCAAGATAATCCGCACCTGATTCTAGTGCGAGCTTGGCTTCCCTTACATTATGGGCAGAGACCCCAAGTATTTTATCCCCGATTTTTTTACGAACAACTCCGATGGATTCGTCTTCCTGCCCTATATGTACACCATCTGCGTTCAATGACAAAGCGAGCTCCACATCGTCATTGATGATAAAAGGAACACTGTGCCTTTGACACAATTGTTGGAGTTCAAGAGCGAGTTCTATCATGGGCTTCCCTTTCAGACAACGAATCCCCTTTTCGCGAAATTGAAACATGGTGACTCCGCCTGAGAGTGCCTCTTCCAATACACGGGTAGGAGACGTTTTACAATCCTGGCTGCCCATCACCAAATATAGCTTTAAAGAGTCTCTAAGATTCATACTTTCACTCCTTCATGATACGCCCAATGATTTGTTGGGCCATGTCCACTCCCGATCCCGAGTGAATGCCTGATGGCAGCTGTAATAAACTCCTTGGCCGTCCGGACTGAATCATAAACGGTGTGCCCTTTTGCCAGTTCTGCAGTGAGGACTGCAGAGAACGTACAGCCTGTTCCATGCGTATGGGGCGTAGAGACTCTTGGACTCGTAAACTCATAAAATTCTTTGCCGTCATAAAGAGCGTCAGTAGCATATAAAGTATCAGGCTGGTGCCCCCCTTTAATGACTACATGCTTGGCCCCCATCTTGTATAGGTCCTCCGCAGCTCTCCTGCATTCATCAACATTCAGTATCTCTCTTCCCGTTAATATTTCTGCTTCAGGTAAATTGGGTGTGATGACGTAAGCAACCGGAATCAGACGATTGATCAATGTGTCTATGGATTTGTCTTCCAACAAAGAAGCTCCCCCTTTCGCAATCATCACAGGATCGACTATAAGCTTCTCCCAACCGGAGGAGCTGGCGAAATCCGCAACAGATGCAATGATCTCATCATTCACCAACATTCCGGTTTTTACGGCTTGGGGAGGTAAATCTTCCGCTACTGAGGTTAATTGTTCCAACACTATTGATGCCGTCAATGGAAATATACCCTGCACACCTTTTGTATTTTGAGCTGTCACGGCTGTAATGGCAGACATACCATAGACATGACACTCTTGAAAGGTTTTTAGATCCGCTTGAATGCCCGCGCCTCCACCGCTATCCGATCCTGCAATCGTCAACACTTTATTCACCATCTATCTTCACTCCTCTTTCAACCAAAATAACGATGATAAATTGATTTTGCTTCCTTAATTTCTTTTGTTCCATGAACAAGCGCCCGGCCATCATAAAATAAGACGACCTTGAAGGAATCGACCTTGAATCTGATTAAATAAGGATTCCTTTCCACTCGCTTGCCTTGGTTCTCAAGTGTTCTTGAAATTTCCATCAGGTTAACAGAGTGCCCTGAAACAGGCCGAATTTGCACTGTATCCCGTCCACACAGGACGGCGGTTTTGGTTTGATTCTTATATTGAAGACTTGGGTACGTTCTGTGAACACCACATGAAGGACAGTCTTCTCTTTTCAACTTCCTCACATCAAGTGAAGTATGTTCATTTTTCCATAAATCAAAAGATACGACCCTATGGGTGAGAGATTCATAGTCTTCCACCAAAATCTTTAGTGCTTCTGTCGTTTGATTTGCCACCACCTGTGAGACGGCTGGACTGATGATTCCTGCTGTGTCACAGGTCAGCCCTCCTATCGGAACTTCATCGATTAAACAGTGAAGGCACGGGGTGACACCGGGAAGAATAGTGAATGAAATTCCATAGCTCCCCACACATGCTCCATAGATCCAGGGTACGGAACATTTTTGGGATACGTCATTCATGATCATCCTCGTTTCAAAGTTATCTGTAGCATCAATGATTAGGTCCACACCCATGCTCATGTTCAATAATTCTTCAGGCATGACATTCAAAATATGTGCTTCGATCTCAACCGTTGAATTAATTTCCTCCAGTCTCTTTTTGGCAGCTATCGCCTTAGGGAGCCGGCTTTTTGCATCTTCCTCATTGTAGAGCTGCTGTCGTTGCAGATTGCTCCATTCGACGTAATCACGGTCCGCAATCGTCAGCTTTCCAATGCCTGCACGAACGAGGACTTCCGCGTTGCCTGTTCCGAGCGCTCCAGCTCCAATGATAAGGATATGTTTATTCCTTATTCTTTCCTGGCCTTCCCTTCCAATAGGTGAAAATAGAATTTGTCTTGAATATCTCTCCTCATTCAAACACTCATCCCCTCCATCGGGCTGCTGGCTGAAGCATAGCGCTTTTGGGGGATTCTTCCAGCTTCATATCCAAAACGGCCACCTTCGATCGCAAACCTCATGGCATTGGCCATCTTGACCGGATCTTTCGCTTGTGATACAGCCGTGTTTAACAACACAGCATCTGCACCAAGTTCCATAGCATATGCTGCATCAGCTGGGGATCCAATGCCAGCATCAACGATGACCGGTACGTTTGCCTGCTCAATAATGAAACGGAGGTTTACGGGGTTTACAATTCCCTGGCCCGATCCAATCGGTGATGCACCGGGCATTATGGCATGCGCCCCCAATTCTTCCAATTTCCTTGCAAGAACCACATCATCGGAGGTATAAGGCAGGACCGTAAATCCTTCTTTGATCAATTCTTCTGTTGCCTTAAGTGTTTCAACGGGATCGGGCAATAATGTTTTATCACAACCGATGACTTCCACCTTAATCATGTCACAAAGTCCTGAGGCTCTGGCTAACCGAGCATGCCGCACCGCTTCGCCCGCCGTTTTTGCACCTGCAGTGTTCGGTAATAACGAGTAGCTTTCCAAGTCCAGTTTTTCTAAAAAGTTGGGTTGAGAGGGCTCGAATATATTCATTCTCCTTACCGTAAACGTAAGAATTTCTGCACCAGAAACCTCGACCGCTTTCTTCTGAATATCAAAATCAGGATATTTACCCGTTCCTAACAGTAATCTGGAATGAAATGAATAGTTTCCGATTTTTAACATGTCAACCGCCTCCTACAAATTGGACCAGTTCAATGGAATCTCCATTTTCAACTGGTGCCTTCTCATGTTCTTCTTTTCTTAATATAGTGTGATTCTGTTCAACCATAATCGTTCGCTTCTTCAGTTTGAAATGATCTAAAAGATCTTCTATTGTAGCGATTGTTTCCGGCACTGTCACGAGCTGTCCATTTATCCTTAATTCCATTTTCTAAAACTCCCCATGTGTGAATGTAGTAATGGATTCTTTTTGCCTTCCATCAGCTCTGCCATCATGAGTCCTGTTATGGGAGCAAGGAGAATGCCATTCCGGTAGTGGCCCGTTGCAATGGAGAGACCTTCCCACCTTTCGCTCCTTCCGATAATAGGAAGTCCTCCTTGTGTTTGAGGCCGTATCCCCGACCAGGCTTTATCCCAATCAGCATGTATCAGGTCAGGAAGAATGTCTGTAGCTTTATTCATCAAATTCATCATTCCACTTACGGAAATGGTTTCATCGAAGGTATAAGCATGTTCTGTAGCTCCTATTAGAAATCGACCACCCACCTTTGGAACAATGTAGCATCCTTCAGTGAAAATGGTCCTCTCCACCAGTTTCCGGGAATATTTCACCGAAAAGCATTCCCCTTTGACAGGATAAGAGTGAATTGTCACACCGATTCTCTCCAATAGAGATTGACTCCACGCACCGCCTGCAACGATTATTTCAGATGCATAAATGGGACCGACAGACGTTTGAACTCCCGATATCCTGCTTCCTTCCACATTAAAGTCATATACATCCGTATACTCCTTGACATCAGCCCCTAATCTCACTGACGCGAGCCCCAACGCTTCTGTCAGCTTGGGTGCCGATACGTTCCCATCCCGTGGAATGAATAAACCACCTCTCGCCTGTTTCGAAAGATGAGGTTCGAAGGCTGATAGCTTTAGAGGGGATAACCACTCTACTTCTTCACTCTCATCCGATTGGGAAGCAACCCTTACTAAAGTCTGTGCCTCTTCCTCTGTCCTTGCCAACTTGATCATTCCATTTTCCACATACTCTATATCCATACCGGTTACTTCTTTTAATTCCTGTGCAAGAACCGGGTACATATTGCGGCTTTTCTGCGCGAGTCGATAGAGAGGGCTTCCTCCCTTTAATTCCGTTTGAACCCCAAGCATTCCCGCTGCTGCTCCCGAGGCTCTGGATGCCAATTGATTCTTCTCAATCAACAATACTTTCTTCCCTCTTTTCGAAAGCTGATACAGAATGGAGCAGCCGATTACTCCTCCGCCTACGATCATCACATCATATTGTTTCACCAAGTTGTTTCACCTCCTTATGGATTGCCTCATAATAAGCCCTTGCTGCTTCAAGAGGGTCTTCAGAAAGGAATATACCTGATAATATCGCTATACCCTTTACACCTGTTCTTATAATGTCATCCACTCGTCCAGGTGTAATGCCCCCGATGGCAATAATGGGAAGGGAGATGTTCTGAACAACGTCTTCCAAATTGACAATCCCTGTGCCTTGTTTTCCGGGTTTCGACATTGTTTCATAAACATTCCCAAAAAGAAGGAAATCTGCCCCTTGTTCATATGCCAGAAGTGCTTGCTGCATGCTGTGCACCGATGATCCGATTTGCAAAGATGGAAAGCTTTCCTTCACTAAGCCAACAGGAGCACTATGATGCCCAAGTTGGACCCCTCTCACGTGTTTTATATAAGCGATGTCTACCCGGTCATTGATGTAGAGCTTCCTTACTGGAACACCCGCAGCTGTTAATTCATCAACGGCTTCAGCCAGCTCCGCACCTGTCCAGCTTTTTTCACGAATATGAAGCATATCGATGTAGGGGTGGATGGTTCTCGAGATTTTCACCAATTCTTCCCTTGATTGCTGACCAGTGGAAATGACATGTAGTACTCTTCTCTTTTCAATTTCCATAGCGAACATCTCCCGTCGGAAAAATTGGTAGATATATAGAAAGTACGTAACTTACTGAAATCATGAGGATAATAGTCCCAATAAAATAGCCATCCCATTTTGAAAATCCTACTTTGTAGAAATAGGTTCTCTCCCCATCGCCCTCAAATCCTTTTGTTTCCATGGCAACTGCAATTCTGTGAGCCCTTCTGATGCTTTGTGCGATTAAGGGGATGGAATAGGACTGGATGATATGGATTAGTCTCTTAATACCTTTTCGTTCCCGTGTACCCCTGACTTTCCGTGCATTCCGAATGATATTGAATTCTTCCAGCATGATGGGGATCAGCCTTATCCCGGCCATAAAACTATAAGCATACTTCGGCTTAAGTCCCAATTGCTGCATAAGTGAATAAAACAGCAGGACAGGTCTTGTCGTCAGAGCAAATAAGAGACCTAAAAGAGCGAATAGGAATGCCCTCAACCCTATATGAATCCCCCTGTAAAAACTTTCCTCCGTTACTTGAATCATCCCCCAAGTAAGCCACTTCGTCTCTCCTTTTCCAAACATGATCATCGAGGATGCCGTAGAGAGAAAGACAAGAAAGAATGGCAGGGCCATCAATAGTACTAACCTCATTGAATATCCAGAGAATGACCCCAATAAGAGGAAAGTGAACAACGTCAAATACACTAGCCAATTCAGGTAATGAACGAATAATAAAAATAGAAAAAGTGTGATCATCACAATCAATTTCATACTCGGGTTAATCTGATGGAGCCAGGTGTGTTTATGAACCATTTCCATATTCATAATGCTTCACTCCTCACTACTTCTACATCCACATCTTGAACCAGTCTTCCTTTTTCAATTGTCCATATCCTGGTTGCGAAGTGTCGGATGATTCTAACATCATGAGTCACCATCAATATGGTTACGCCTTCACGCTGTAACTCCAGAAGCAATTCGATCAGTTCAAACGTATTATGAGCGTCCTGTCCGAAAGTCGGTTCATCCAATAACAGAATCTTCTTATTCGGAACGATGGATGCTGCAACACTTAACCTGCGTTTTTGACCCACAGATAAAGAATAAGGATGATGTTCCTTAAATGAACGAAGGTTGAATCGCTGGAGTAGCTCATAAACCTTTCTCTCCACACTCTCTTCATTCAAGTTCTTTAGCCGGTAACTATAGGCCAATTCGTCATAAACGCTATGAGTGACAAACTGTAATTCTGGATTTTGAAAAACAAACGCACAATCTTGGGGGATCTTTTTCCCTTTCATCTGTATTCCGTTTAATTCGTACGTCCCGCTTGTATAAATGAATTTCATTAGACTGTGCAGTAACGTTGATTTCCCTGCACCATTCCTTCCTGTAATGGCAATCCATTCCCCTTTACGAATCGAAGCAAGTGGAAGAAGAATCTTCTCTTCTTTTTGAATATAGCCTTTGAAGTCCTCCATTCTTGCAATCACAGGTCCGAACGGAGGAATCTCCCTCATTTGACGGGATGACAGATATTCCTCCCACGCGCCCGGGTACCAGACACCCAAGTTCTTCAACGTACCTTTGTAATGGTTCAATATCCACTCTTTCGCTCCATCCGCCATAATGGTTCCATTTGAATCGAAAAGAATGATTCGATCGATCATGTCAAGAACATGATCAAGTTTATGCTCTACGATCACCAAGGTTTTATTTAAAAAGACCTCTTTGATTGTTTTCCAGACAGACTTTGTACTTTGCTCATCCAACAATGAAGTCGGTTCGTCCAGGAACAAAGTATCGGGTGTCAAGGCAAGTGCCGAAGCAATGGCCAATTTCTGCTTCATGCCTCCTGATAATGTTGAGATTTTCGTGTGGGGATCATCAAGTTCCAGTCCCACCTCCGATAGCAGCTGTCGTATTTCTCCTTTCATTTCTTCACGGGGAGTCCGTAAATTCTCCAGCACAAAGGCCAATTCTTCATCCACGAAGGGCATACAAAATTGCGAGTCCGAATCCTGAAATACATAGCCATAAGAATCAGACACCTCCAATTTAGCAGCTCTCATGGGAACATCCACAGATCGGGGGATCACCCCTGATAAAACATGGAGAAGTGTTGATTTACCATATCCTGATGGTCCCAATAGCAATACTTTCTCCCCTTCATTGATAGACAGACTGACATCATTAAACATCCGTTTTTCCGATCCGGGAAAAGTAAGGCGAAGGTTTTCGACATGCATAAGCATCACCCCTTTAATGGTTCAATACATCGTAATCATCCTGACTTGCACGTCTGACTAGACTTGTGACTCCGGTTTTCTCGAGGGCCCTGACCAAATAAAATGAACCTGCACCTGCGATGACAATGGACCCCAGTAATCTCGCAACGACAAATAATGACAGATTCCAGAAAACCAAATCCCCCATATACCCTTTCATGTAATCCATGAAGATGGAGCCACATGATGACCCGACCGCTGCAAAACATATAATTGAAAGATCATAGCGTTTATATTTCGCTACTAAGAAAACCAATTCTGCCATCAATCCTTGAATGACTCCGAATAAAAGGACCTCGAGTCCCCACTCAGAACCCATAAGAAACTCTCCCGAAGAAGCGGCGATTTCGGCTAAAAGAGCGACGCCAGGTTTACGGATGACCAAAAAAGCAACGGTAGCCGCCATAAACCACATTCCATAGATAAATTGATCCGCATGCAATCCGATTGGTTTTAACAAGTTATAAAATGGCCCCCAAAGCTTATAAATGACACCAAACATGATGGAAATGACCACCGTCACTAAAATGTCTGTCAGTTTTAATTTAGACATTTTGTTCACTCATTTCTTTACCGGCACCGAGTGCATGCTGAAACGGCCATTTTTCAAGGGTGTAAGCCATCTCCCAAAACTGCAATTCGTAAATGCTGCTCAATATGAAATTTTCTTTCATTCTTTCTCTATCACATTCAGTCATGGTTGCTGCCAATACATCAAGCCGATTTATTTGTTCTTCCACTAACTCTTTGAACCAGTCTCCTCCGTATGCCTTAATCCATTCCTGGTAAACGGGCTCTCCCGGCTTGCATGATTTCAAGCGTTCCCCTATCTCGTAATAGAGCCAGTAGCAGGGGAGAATCGCTGCCAGGATATCAGCTAAACCTCCATATCGCGCGGAACGATACATATGTGACGTATAAGCGTACGCTGTAGGGGCTGGTTTGAAATTCTTTCTTTCCTCTTCTGTGATGCCTAATCGTTTGGAGAAATTTTCATGGAGTGAAAGCTCTGCTTCATTGGTTCCTACAGCGTGCGCTGCCATTCGTGATGTCGTATGTAGGTCCATTGCCTTTGATGCACCAAGCGCCTGCACCTTCGAGAAATGTGAAAGGTAATAGGCATCTTGCAAAAGATAATACTTGAACTTCTCGATGGGGAGTGTTCCATCCCCGATTCCTTTAACGAAAGGGTGATGAAAGCTTGCATCCCAAATGTCCTTGACTTCGTTTCGTAAAACGGTTGAAAATGACATGATTTCCTACTCCTTTTCCAGACGACCCGAAATGGGCAACAAAAAAAGCCACTTCCCGTGATGCATACAGCATACAGAAAGTGGCTTGAGATCAGAATAATAGAATTGTATTCTTTGCGACCGTCAAACACCACTTCCCTACGCTGGTCTCAACCAGATCAGGTTCAAAGGGTCTTAAAGTCACACTTTAATCTCAGCCTTTTAGAAGGCACCCCTAGTGGATCGTCTTATGAAATTTTGTTTTCGATGTTATCGTATCATGATTCAATGAGTTGTCAACACAATTTAAACAAATAACGATTCTTTAACGGTTTCAGATTTGCTGTCGGATTCAATGACAGCAAAAGGTGCAGCATTATAAATCTCACAAAAAAATTTTCCGAAAAAAGATCTTCAATCTATTTTCTCCTTGTTATTAGAGACGAATAAATATTCAACTTAATGAAAAACTATAAAAAGGACGGAGCTGCAAGAAGGTCCGTCCCTCGTTTTATTTAAACCATCCCTTTTCTTTCGATTGGGTGATGGCTTCGATTCGGTTTTTCACTTCCAGCTTGTCGAGGATCGTGGAAATATAGTTCCGGACCGTTCCCGTTTTGAGCTTTAGTTCATCGGCGATTTCTTTTGTGTTTTTCCCGTCGGCAACCAGCTCCAACACTTCTTTTTCCCGGTCTGTTAGGGGATTCTCTTCACTGTATACGTCATCCATCAGCTCAGGGGCGTATATACGCTTACCATCCATCACAAGCCGGATAGAGTTCGCCAGTTCTTCACTGGGACTGTCCTTCAACAAATATCCCTTCACTCCACCCTTTAATGCACGCTGAAAATAGCCTGATCTGGCAAAGGTTGTAAGGATGATCACCTTACAATCTTGCCCCTTTAATTCCTCTGCCGCTTCTAGTCCGGTCTTTTCTGGCATTTCTATATCCATGATACAAATATCCGGCTTCAGTTCATGAACGAGGGAAATGGCTTCTTCTCCATTGCCTGCTTTTCCAACCACTTCCATATCATCTTCCAGGCTCAATAGGGATCCCAATGCGCCCAACAACATCCGTTGATCTTCCGCAATCACAATTCGAATCATTCCATTCCCTCCCTGTCTGTCTGCTTGATTACTTTCGGTACCCGCATGATCAAGGTGGTGCCATCCACCCAAACAATATCAAGGCTTCCGTTGACAAATTCCAATCGCTCTCTCATCCCGATCAGGCCACTGCCTTTGGATTGTGTGTAATCACTTCCGATTCCCACACCATTATCTTTCACAACAATGGTCATTTCTTTTTCCGATTCTTCAATACTCAGTTCACAGGTAGAAGCCTTGCTATGTTTCACCACATTGGTCACAGCCTCTTTCAAGCACATGCTCAAGATGTTTTCCAAAAAGAGTGAAGTTTGAGGGATAGCGGTGTCATCAGTCATACGGAATTCGATTTCTGCGGCTTTTAAGAGTTGTTTGACCCTGACGATTTCGTCTTTCAAACGAATTCCCCTCATCTGGGAGACCATCGTCCTGACCTCACTTAATGCGGTTCTTGCCGTTTGTTGAACATCCTGTAATTCACTTCGGGCCTGCTCCGGGTCCTTGTATATCAATTTTCTCGCAAGGTCGCTTTTCAGTCCGATCAATGAAAGCTTTTGACCCAGTGTGTCGTGGAGATCCCTGGCAATCCTCTGACGTTCTTCCTGTTTGACGAGGTCCGATATTCGCTTATTGGCATCTTCCAACTGATCTTCCAAATGAACCTGTTTATTCCGATTATAAATATTGAACGGAAGCAGGATGACGCTGATCCAGATGATCAGAATGAAAGGAAACTGGGATAGAAATAATTCATCCTGCAGCACGAAGTTATAATTAATCGATGCCGTCGTCAGTACAAGATGAATGATGTAAAGGGTCAGAAACGCAACCCGGTTTTTTATATTCCCGTTATAGTAAGCGATGTAAAAGGCGAAATAGATAAAATTAAACTGGATGGTCATGGTGATGGAAATCGCAATCAATATCGATGTCCATAAATAAACCGGCCAATCCTTTGAGATGAAAGCAAAACGTAAAGAAATAAAAAATGTAATGGTCAGGAAAATCCCTACCGCAATTTCGATCGTAGAAGATGATTGAAAGATAAAGTAAAATGGCAGGATGCTGATAATGCTCCATATGTATGGAGAAATACCTGAACCTCTTTGATTGTTGATGAATTTTTTCGGCATTTGCACGCTGAATACCTCTTTTGCTTTCAATGTTTTGAATATGTCTCCTATATTATGACATACATGGACCTGTTTTTCACATGATGCTTTTGAGATTTTATTTATCTCCGGAGGTGTTATTATCCGGTGAGGAATACTAATATTTCCGGTTTTGAATTCTTTTTTGCTTCTCCATGACCTCATAGGATTTGTGGATGATGTCAGTTAAGACGTCACCCTTATAGACCCTTCCGATTTTCGTGTTCTGCTGATAGTATTCTACAATTTCATCCAATTTCTCTGACGTTTCTTTATCAACTCTTACATTAAGTTGCATTCTTCCTTGATCTGACAAGGTTCGCCCTCCTATTATATCACTCTGATATCAATTGCTAGCACTTTGTTATCACTAGTATATCACTTGCTATAAGAGCTATATACAGTTCAAATATCATATTTACCCACACAAATTAGGAAACATTGATGTTTTAGATGAAGCGTATTGTGGTGACAGTAATAAGCACCAAATAAAAAACATCATCCCGATTCATTAACCATTGAAAAGGATGATGTTTTGCATCAATTTATCCGATATGTTCCTGGCAGTATGTCAGGATGAGGTTTTCTTCCTCTTCTTCTAATTCAAAGTCGAGAAATGATTCGGTATTTTTTTCAATGATTGTGGATTGGACGATCCTTGCTCCATTTTCGTCCCGGACAAAAATGGCTTTTATGTAAATACCCTGTTCCGAATACAGTTCATCGTCTTCGGGTACGTCAACATCAAGTAACACTTCATACCGATCCCCACTTAAAATACCTGTTGGGTCTTTAAGTTCTTCCACATGATGATTAGTAATATTCATTTTTCTATCTTCCTTTCAATATCAAACAAGTTTCTGCTTATCCTCCTATTATACACGTTCCACCATCCTTTTTAAAATGTATTCCCTATCTGACCCGGAATGGATTTGAATAGGCTTCCTTCACAAACTTCGCTATAATAATGGTAGATCTATCGTTTAAGGAGAGATTTGAATTGAACTCTAAAGAAATGCAGGAAAAAATCATTCAAAATTACCAGAAGGATGAGCATATGATGATCCTTGTATTCGCACAATGGTGTGTGAATCACGATCTCGATCCCGCTGAACTTTATCAACGGGCCTATCCCCAACAAGGAGATAATCCTGCCCTGCAGCAAGGAATCGACTTGACCGTTTCCAAAGAAGAATCCGAAGAAATTCCAGATACCACTATACTCGGCGTCCTATCCCTATTCGGAAATGATGACCTGGCTCATGTCGTGACAGAAGAAATCAATAAACGTACCAAAGATAAAAGATAAATGTACATAGAGGGACGGACCTTGCTAGAGGTCCGTCCCTCTACTTTTACATAAAATCAAAGTAATAACGAATGATGTGAAAGAAGATCGGCGAAGTATTTCCGGTATCAAACTGTGGGAGAAGCTGCCTGCGCTGATCACTCCTGAAGACTTCAGAAAGCACCCTCACTTCCACTTGGTCTATGAAGGAAAGTTGTTCGATTACGAGCCGGTCAAACAAAAAAGGCAAAATAAAATCCCTCTCGGATTCGTTCGAGAGGGATCTTATTTTATGACTCATCTATATTTTGAAGAAGGTTGAAAAGAAAATCATAGATAAGCTCGTAAACCGACAGCAAGGTTTGGCTTTCATTAAAATCACTGTGGTCATTCAAAGTGAAATTCAAGTCCCACAACCCATCTTCACCATTAAACAACAGATCATAAGATGCTTCACCTTCAAGAGACTCATCTAAATAATGCTCTATCTGACTACGATACTTCTTTTGCAGCTTTAACCCAAGCATCGCATCATAAGTACCAAATACGTCGTCCACTTCGACGGAAACGGCCTCCACTCCAATCAGAGCGAACCATTTGGATTCAAGGAAAATGAACTCGTTTTTATGTTGTTTCAAATAAGTGATTGGCTGATTGAGAAAGTCATCAGATTCTTCCCCGATCAGTTCTTCCGTTTCTTTATCACAACGCTCAATATATGCATCCAGAAAACGTGAATCCGCTTGCGGGGTGGCAACCTCGTCAGCTTCCAGTAAACCGTGATTTAACACATAGTTCCTCTCTTGTTTAAACAAAGGAACAGGAACTTCAGATACTTTCGTTTCATCAATATATTGCTGTATTCTTTTCTGTAACATTCAATTCCCTCCACATGGATTGTTTCTATACTTTCTTTATGTACTACTCTAACTCCAAGTATACAGGACAATGATCACTGCCGTGAATATCGGAGTGAATTTCAGCTTTAGCTATTGAAGGCGCTAATAGATCGGAAACGATAAAGTAATCAATCCTCCACCCGATATTCCGTTCACGTACTTTACTCATATAAGACCACCAACTGAAGGCGTCATCCTTATCAGGGTACAGATAACGAAAACTATCCACAAAGCCCTCCTGGAGCAACAGACTCATTTTTCTCCTTTCTTCATCGGTAAAACCTGAATTCCCACGGTTTGGCTTATCATTTTTCAGGTCAATTTCAGTATGAGCAACATTCAAGTCCCCGCATAGAATGACCGGTTTATGTAAATTCAATCCCACAAGATATTCCCTTAAGGCATCCTCCCATTCAAGTCGTTCATCGATCCTCGAAAGATCTCTTTTCGAATTAGGCGTATACACATTCACCAAGTAAAAAGAATCATATTCACATGTTAAGATTCTCCCTTCAGGTTCTATTTCCTCATCACGAAAACCAAAAGAGACGGCTAGTGGCTTCTGTTTAGTGAAGGTCGCAGTTCCTGAATATCCCTTCCTCATCGCGTAATTCCAATATTGGTGGTATTCACTTAAGTCCAGTGAAATTTGCCCTTCTTGAAGCTTAGTTTCTTGAAGACAAAAAATATCTGCATCCATGCGATGAAAATAATCTAAAAACCCTTTTTTCACACATGCTCTAATTCCATTTACATTCCATGATACCAGCTTCATAGTTATTTATTAAACTCCTTTACTCTTAACAATACTCCTTATTATCCTACCATAAAATCAGTTTCCTCATTTATTATATCAATATAACGAATGGTTCATATATTTATTATATTGATATAACTTATTCGTTTAAGTTATATTATCCCACGAAAAAAACCATGCCTGAGCATGGTTTTGAAGGATCCCCTATGATTTTTCACGCTTGTATTCTTTCTATCTGTTTGATAGAAAGATCATCACGTATGGCCGTTTACTCTACTAACTACTTCTTTAAAAACTCACTTATTTCCTGAAAGATTTCTTCTCTCATCATATTCACCTTTGAAAAGTCCATGGCCCCTATATAGATGGATTCGAGTTGTTCACGAAGCTTTTTAGCTTCTTTAAGATATGAGATTGCTTCATTCATTTTATCCTTATAGGCTTTTGTGGTCCGTTCGATATCGACAGCATATTTTTCATCTGTCCCCTCGGTAATGCATCTTTCATACATATCGATGATTTCGTCTGATTCCCGATCAGGAAAATATTCATGTGGTGCTGTACTATCGAAAATAGCGATCCCTTTTTCTCTTATGATCAACATATCAAGACTATTGGGGTCAAATCCACAATGATAAACTTCTACGTCAAAGCCTTTCACTTCTGCGGCAGAAGCAATTTTCTTTAACATCGTTGACTTTCCGGAACCTGCACGCCCTTTGATAAAGTAGCGCTTCCCAACATCCTCTGTTAAATTCTGAATATAGTCAACTGCCCCATCAGGAGTAGCGGCACCTAAGAACCGATGTTTGACTGTTGAGGATTTAGGAAGGCAGTTATCTTCAAAAAAGAGTGAAATTAACTCGTTTGTCAATTCATTGGCTTTTACAAAGTCCATGTTCGCAATGTAGATTTCTTCAATGTCATCGTGGGCATTCAGGGATGACGCAAAGGTATGATAAGCTTTCTGAAAGAGTGAGGCAATTTTATCATTTAAAGCAAGGATTTCTTCCTTGTGCCCGTTCAGTTCATCACGGTCCCATGCCACTCCTAAATTCACATACTCTTCAATCACACCGGGTGCTTTTGGTTCAATAATATGAGGAGCTGTCCCATCTACAATCCCTACACCGAATTCAGGGAGGAGAATACCGTCGATGGATTGATTATCGGAAGCACAATGTAAATAGTCCACGTTTAACCCATTTTCTTCAAAACGTTTTCCAATCGTTTTCATTAATGAGGATTTCCCTGTTCCAGGACCACCCTTTAAGATATATACCCGCTCTAATCCATCCAGTACTGAATCATATAGACTGTAGAATCCTTTTGCCGTATTCCCTCCAACATAATAATGACGAATCTCCCCTGTCATGAAATCACCCTTTCACATCATTTATTTAAACATATGATGCGGGAACTAAATAGGTGAATACCCACTCCTAAAGCGGAAGCGGCTTGAACATAAAAAAACACTCCCGCGAATGGAAATGCTCTTTTATGTTTATACGTGAATCAATCGTCTCCGTTTAAAAAATCCCCGATTCCACCAAGTATACTTCCCTCACCAGTCGAACGGCCTCCACCTGGAGCATTTGCATAGATCCGCTCCGCTAACCGGCTGAACGGAAGAGACTGTATCCATACCGTCCCAGGACCACGGACTGTAGCAAAAAACAGACCCTCTCCACCAAGGAAAGCCGATTTGATTTTGCCGACATATTCGATGTTGTAGTCCACTTCTTTTGTCATGGCCACTAAACAGCCCGTATCCACCCGCAGCACTTCCCCGGGCTCGAGCTCTCTTCTATAAATCGTTCCCCCTGCATGAAGAAAGGCTAAACCGTCCCCTTCAAGCTTCTGCATAATGAAACCTTCTCCACCAAAGAAGCCGGTTCCCAATTTCTTTTGAAAATCGATTCCGACAGAGACTCCCTTTGCCGCACAAAGAAAGGCATCCTTTTGACAAATCACTTTACCGCCTAATTCACTTAAATCAACCGGAATGATTTTTCCCGGATAAGGAGCGGCGAAAGATACATGCTTTTTTCCCATTCCCTCATTGGTAAAGACGGTCATGAATAAGCTTTCCCCTGTCAATATACGTTTTCCTGCCCCCACGAGCTTCCCTAGAAAACCTCCAGTCCCGCTTCCTTGAGAGCCATCGCCAAAGATCGTTTCCATACCGATACCATCTTCCATCATCATCATGCCACCAGCTTCGGCTACTGCACTTTCTCCCGGATCTAATTCTATCTCGACAAACTGCATATCATCCCCGTGCAATTTGTATTCAATTTCATGTGAATTCATTCCCTTTTCCTCCTCTATTTACATGCATATTTACCTATTCTTCAAGAGGAAGGGATTTCCCTTCTCAAATCCCATTTTCATAATAATTAGAAATCATACTAAAAACCCCTTCGCGCAAATGTTCGCGAAGGGGTTTCAATGATCATTTTTACGGTCGGGGCATATTCTTACCGTAAAAGATTTCATCCATTTCCATTTTTAGTTTGTCTGTAATCTCATCGACCTCATCCTCTTCCAGTCTGTCCTTTGTGTAACCAAATAAGTAATTGTTCAAATCAAATTCTTTCAATTTGCATTTTGTGTGGAAGATGTTTTGAGGATAGACATTCACATCGATCATGTCATACTCATCCTTAATTTCTTCCGGAATGTAATTCTGAATGGAATTGATGTCATGGTCGATGAATAACTTTCTTCCGTTAATGTCCCTGGTAAATCCCCTCACCCGATAATCCATCGTCATGATATCCGTGTCGAAGGAATGAATTAAATAATTCAATGCCTTAAGTGGGGAAATTTCCCCGCATGTAGAAACATCGATATCTGCCCTGAATGTAGAGATCCCTTCATGTGGATGGTACTCCGGGTAGGTATGGACCGTAATATGGCTCTTATCCAGATGCATCGTCACAGTTGAAGGCAGAGGACCTGGTGATTCATCAAAATGCTCCGTCGGCACTTCGACGATCGGACCTTCCGAGACCAGGATGGTCACACTGGCACCCTGGGGAACATAGTCCTGTTTCGATACGTTCAGTACATGCGCCCCGATAATATCCGAAACGTGGGTGAGGATCTTCGTCAGTCTATCGGCGTTGTATTGCTCATCAATGTATTCAATATAGGCTTCCCGTTCTTCACGGGTCTTTGTATAACAGATATCGTACATATTGAAACTCAACGACTTCGTTAAGTTATTGAATTCATGCAATTGAATCCGTTCCTCATGAGATAATTTCATTGCGTTATCCCCCTTTATGTAAATGTTGAAGCTGCCCTATTTAGTTATCTTACCCGAAGCCCTCCAAACTAAAACAGGCAGACCGGATTGAAAATGGTGTAGAATGGGTACTGAGCAAAGAGAGCAGCCTTTCTCTTTTTACTTCTATATTATTTTGGATACAATGGAAGGTAGAATGGAGTGTTAGCATTTGAGACGATTATTTATTCTTATCATGATTCTTGTGGTTGCCTATATATCAAAACCCGCCTGGGAAGAGAAAGTGGAAGCGGCAGGTTTTGACACTGTCCTCTCTAAAATCGAAGAAATGAAAAACAACCCTAAAGTACAGGATGCCTTTGATCAAATCTACCAGGAGATGAACCTGCTCCTGATAAAGCTGGACGAGTCATTCCGTGATCTGGAGAACACATCTGACGCGAAGAAAGAAGACCCTGTGGAGAAGCCTGCTTTAACAGTCCCAAGTGAGCAAATGTTTTCTATCTATAATATAGAAATCGGGGATCCCAAAGAAAGTGTCGAGGAAGTAGTCGGTGAAGCTAAGAGAAAATCAAGCAATGAATACGGGGTTTCATGGTATGCCTATCACGAAAACTACCGGAACTTCCTCATGGTCTCGTATGATCAAAACCAACAGGTGAATGGACTGTTCACCAATCAAGATCTTCTATCCTCTGATTCAGGGATAAAGATGGGCGTTTCCAAAAAGGTGGTACAGAATGAGCTTGGTGAGCCATTGACCAACATCCGTAAGGGGCTGACATTATATCAGCTGCAAAATAACGGTGAACAGGATGTATACCAGGTCGATGGAAGCTATGTGACCATCTTTTATGATAAGCATGAAAATGATACAGTCACCGCCATCCAGATCATCGACGGGAACTTGGAAGCAAATAAGAAAAACTTCTATACCAAGGGAAGTTCTGAATTGAAAGAAGGGTTTGAATTCCAACTGTTCGACCTTACGAATGCCACCCGTGTAGAGAAAGGACTGAACGTTCTCTCATGGGACAGTCTAGTGAGGGATACTGCACGGAAACATAGCCTTGATATGGCGGAACAGGATTATTTCAGTCATACAAACCTTGATGGTCAGTCACCATTTGATCGCATGGAAGAAGATCAAGTAGCCTTTCGCACTGCAGGGGAAAACCTGGCATACGGTCAGTTAAGTTCGATTTTCGCCCACGAAGGACTGATGAATTCCAAAGGTCATAGAGAAAATATCCTCCAGCCACACTACGAACATTTAGGTATAGGGGTCGCCTTTAATGAAAAATCCCAGCCGTATTATACAGAGAATTTTTATAGTAACTGACAAATGCTCCAGCGGCCTGTCGCTGGAGCTGGATGAGAAACAAAAAAACAAGCGGGAGAAGTGCACCCGCTTGTTTTTTTTGTTTTCTATAAATGTACTGTAAAGATCATGACTTGGATGGAGGAATCTCACATCCGTTTTCGTCACATGCCAATCCTTCACTTCCTAGAGGCTGAAGAGTAGATGGTTTATTTTCCTCTTTCCACACTTTTTGTAATGAGTTCAACAATACATCACTTGGTTGAGCCCCCGAAATGGCATATTTACGATTTATTACAAAGAATGGCACGCCTTGAACACCTATTTGCCTTGCTTCTTCCTCGTCCCGGCGAACCTCTTCCGAGAAATCACTGCCTTCAAGGATGGAAACCGTTTCTTCTTCACCCAGTCCGGCTTGTTGCGCTAATTCTACGAGAGTTTCCCTGTCACCAATATGTTTAGACATGGTAAAGTGTGCATACAAAAGGATTTCAGTCATCTCTGCTTCTTTCCCTTTTGTTTTCGCATATTTAGTCAGGCGGTGGGCATCAAACGTATTAGTCGGTATGCTTGAATCAAACTGGAAATCAAGTCCTACAGTGGCTGCTTGGCGGCTCATGCCATCGGTCATGTTTTTAGCTTCCTCAAGGGATGTTCCGTACTTCTTTGAAAGGAGTTCTTGAATACTATATTCCGTATTGACCGGAGCGCCGGGATCGAGTTCGAAACTTTTAAATTCAATTTCAACAGTATCCCTCTGAGGGAAATTCTCCAGTGCCTTCTCCAAATGACGTTTTCCTATATAGCAGAATGGACATACATAATCTGACCATACTTCAATTTTCAATCTTACCACCTCAATCATCGTTTTCAATTCGTATTAGATCGTATCATAGAACCTTTAAATCTTACATAAGATTTGCTCACGATTCACTAATATCGAGGTTTCCCCTTCGTTCTCCTTTTAACCCTCGCAGCATGACAGCGATCACAAATAGGAAAATCGAAGTTCGGGGGAAGTTTCTTTCCGCATTGCCTGCACGACTGTGTTAAACTTGTGACTTCTGTCCGCAGGCTTTCGTGCACACCATCGGCAATTTCACTCCTGATCCGTTCCCAATAGTAAGCCTCCGTCTGCCTGCCCAATCGGTATAAAAACAAAAGATGAAGACCGACAGCTTTATACGAAACTTCTTTTTGCTCTAGATTCGTACTCTTCAGCTGTGGCTCAGGCAGTTCTTCACCCTCTACCAGCGCATTCATACACTGGAGCCATTGCTCTGTTAACTGTGTTTCTTTCTTGGAGAAGGGAAGATGGAGAAAGCCGTACAGGTCATTTAATGAAAGTTTTGCTTCGATCTCGGTTCCCCGGATTAGTTCATATAGTTCCCTTTCTTCAAAAAGCGTCGATTTTTCCGTACCGAATGGACTTTTGAACTTGTCCCACAAAAAGAAGAACGAGTCCATGTCATGATAATGCCGCTGAAAACGTTCGAACACACCGCTTGTCGGTGCGATGGCAAACGTTTCAAGAGATTGGTCAGGCTTTTCAAGGAGCTGCTTCATCACTTTTATATCCTTCGAGAAAGCCACTTTTCCCTCATTGTAAATTCCTTTTCTCCCTGCGCGGCCGGCAATCTGCTTAACTTCCTGTGAAGTCAGCCTCCTCCTCCTCGTTCCATCAAATTTATCGGTTTCCAGGAAAACGATTCTGCGTATCGGCAGGTTCAATCCCATCCCGATTGCATCGGTCGCAACAATCATATTCGTTTTCCCTTTAATGAACTGCATCATCTGTCTCTTCCTCGTTTCAGGAGGCATGCTTCCGTATATCATACTGACTTTATGTCCGTTATTTTGTAATCTTGAAGCGGTGTCCAACACTTTCTTCCTTGAAAAACAAACGATTGCGTCCCCTTTTTTCGCATGTTTCAATTGAAATTCTTTCGATTCAACTTCAAGTGGGATGTCTCTTTTGTATTGGTGAATCTCGACGTTGCCTTCCCCGACCAAGCCCATTAAAAGATCCCGGACATTTTCACTACCAATGATATGGACCTCCTTGGCTCTCGCCTTTGTAATGGCACGGTACCAGGAGAAGCCTCTATCCTGATCGGCGAGCATTTGGGCCTCATCGATCACGATCACTTCATATTCATCTTTTTCACGGAACATTTCAACTGTGGATGAAATATGGTGTGAATTAGGCGTTTCTTTCTCTTCTTCCCCGGTTTTCAAATTACACGGGACACCGTCTGCATTCAATGTATCGAATACTTCTAGAGCGAGTAAACGGAGTGGTGCCAAATACATACCGCTGCGGGCTGCTTTCATCCGGTTGATTGCATGATGAGTTTTCCCTGTATTGGTTTCACCGATATGAAGGATATAGTGGATGTCACCTCTATAGGAAGGACTATATTCCCGACCAAATATATCTTCCAATATCCGTTCCTCTTCCTCTTGTTTCCGTTTTAATTCAGCCAGTTCAGCTGCTTTCCTTTTCTCCCGCTTCCTGAGATCCTTTTCATATAAGGAAAGGTGAACACCTGCATGAAAAGGAATTTCTGTAAGTCTGTGTAAATCTTCAATATACTCCTCTTGAATCAGGGTGAAAAAGGTCGATTTCAGTGTCAGAAGAAAGTGATGACTGAGTCTGCTCAGCCTTTCTTCTGTAAGTTCCTGACCGTACACTGTCTCGTAACCTTTCTTCAAATCTTCGGGCATATGCTCTGATAGAGACCGATAAACCACCTGCTCGGTGTGGTAAAAGACAAAGCGTTCATATGGATAGAAATACGTTTCATATTCCCACACATGACCATCCCAATGTTCACTTTTTTTGTGAATCGAACCGGTGAATTCCGTAAGAAAGTCAGATACGGTGATAAAGGAGTCCTTTGTATAGTGTCCGTCTTCTTCTAATTTCTCTTCCAGCATATACGGTTCAACCGATCGGTATTTGGTTTTGGTTCGGATATCGTTCATGCATTTATTAGCGAATAAGAATCGCAATTCCACATACCAGCTAGTCTCTAACTTATCCACTTGTTGGCTGATGAAAGAAAGAATCATTTTTTGACACTCTTTTTGAAGAACGGCCTGTTTTTTTTCTTCTTTATTCTTAACAAATGCCTTTCGAACTTCACGATGGCGTTCTTTCCAATCTTCTTCGGATATGGGATTTTCCTGTATCCAGTTTAAGATATGGAAAGGTTGATACTCTCTGATTTCATTTCTGAACAATTTGTTGATCAATTTCTTATCCGTACCTTCAATATCGTAGCCTTTCTCTCGCAGAAATGCTTTTTTATGACTCCGCAAAACATCATTGGTTACTTTATTAAGCCAAACATTCAGCCATATTTGATGAAAAAAAGCACTCCTTTCATTCAAATAATCCTGAAATGAAGGATACTTCTCGTGTTTCTCGAGGAAAAGTGTGATATCTTCCTCGATTTTGCGTTTCGTTTCCTCTATTGCTTCTTCTCGAAGTATGTGAAGCTTTTGCATGGTTAGACCCCTTTTTATCGTGATACAGATTCCTCTACTATGTACTATATAGTGTATGTATTTCTTCTCCAACTAACAATTCACTTGCTCAAATAAGTCATTATATCACACAAGCAAATCCTCTATTTGGAAGCATACATCAAATTTCACTTCCTTCAATGGCCTTTCCTACCGCAATCGTTAGTTCCCTGGTAAGTTCAGCAACCATTTTATCGAACGCATGTTGCAGGACCTTTGCCAACTTGCTTGTGGATTCAATGGATAACCTTCCTGTCATTCTCGTAACCATTGTGTTTACTTCATCCGTTTTGAAAAATCCTGCACCTGTAAACCTATGATTAATACCCTGTAACGTGAACTTCACTTCAGATGGTTCCTTCCAATCTGTAATTCTCACATTCACATGGATCTTTTTTATCACCATCCCATAATGAACGGTGAATTTCCACGTCGATTGATTATCGGAATAAATGATATGCTCCTTGTATCCCGGCACAAGAGGAGCCCATGCATTCATATCACGAATAAAGGTCCATACATCTGATCGCGATGCATGGACATTCACCTGATGAAATCCATTTCCCATAAGCAATACCTCCCCTTAGAATGAGATCGTTCCCTCCTCTGCCTGTTATGCGAGCGGGGCTTAGGTGAATAGTATGAATGGGAATGGACTATTATGATTGATGAACCAAATAAATATAAAGGCACCGACAAATCGAAGCCTCTCTCTCTGTTATTTGATGATGTTCTTGACAATCCGGGGCACTTCTCTCAATTCCTTCACTTCATAATCCGGGACAACCTTTTGAGGTGTTTGCCCCCGCCGATTAATCCATATCGTTTTGATCCCCATCCTTGAAGCCCCCAGGATATCTGTATTTAAATTGTCACCAACCATGATCACTTCATCTTTATGAAGCTTCAGCCTCTCTAATGCATGAAGGAACATCGCAGGATCGGGTTTTCCTTTACCGATATCCCCGGAAATGATGATTTCTTGAAAATAAGGGAGAAGTTCAGGAGTTTTATCCAGCTTCGTATTTTGTAAGTGAGGAGAACCATTCGTTAATAGCAACAGTTGATAGTTTTCCTTCATTTCATTTAATACATGGAATGTATCTTCATATACATATGGTCTTTGTTTTCTTTCCTGACGAAATTTCTCGGCTAATTCTTTACCAAGTATGGAATCCGTTATGCCCAAAGAATTCAAGCCTCTAGTCCATGATTCTTTGCGGTATGAAGGGACGGTTTCTTTCATTTTCAGGAAGTTCTCATCATGTTCATCCAGGAAATCTCCCCAAAGGCCTTCAAAAGGATTGATTCCGATATTCTGTGTGAACTCATATGTATCATATGTTGCATACAGTTCCCTGGCAGCTTCCCTGACGCTTGAATCTAGTGCTTGTGGATTTGCCCCCGCTTTCTGGTATGCATAGTGGCATGTTGCTTTGAAGGCTTCTTCGATGCTTTTCGAGTCCCATAATAATGTGTCATCTAAATCAAACAGGATGGCTTTGATCACTCTCATCTCTCCCTCTAGGTATTCAACTTATAGTTTAGATTACTAGCTATATGTGAAATAGTAAACCAGAAGGATAAAATAATTTATTGCGTTATTTTCAACACTATTAGGGAATATAACTAAAAACAGAGTAAAACGAGGTGAAATCAATATGTGGATCGTATATGCAAGCATTGCCTTATTTGTCATTGCCCTGATTATGCTTGGGGTAGCATTGATGAGGACCGTCAAGACCACACGTCCCATTGTGAATGAAATGAATCAAACGGTAGCCAATATTCAATCGAGGATGGACAAAATCACTTCAGAGACAACTCAGCTTCAGGAAACCCAGGGAGAGATCCAAAGTGATATCGAATATAAAAAGTCCACTTTTACAGGCACCATTCAAGAGGTAAAACGTACGCCTGAAATATTAAAAGAATTTGTAAAAAGTATGAAAAAGTAGTGTCCTGTCACCTTGCTTGATGCAGGGTGATTTTTAATCTTTGATTTTAGTTTACATAATTTTATTATGATAAATCTTATTCCTTTTTTCCCCTTCTTATTCATGATACAATCTACTACATTAGTTAGGAGGAAAAGCTGTGAAAAAATGGGCATTTGTTTCAGACTTTGATGGGACCATTTCTAAAAAGGATTTTTACCATCTCGTCATGGAGAAATATTTTCATGAAGGAGCTGCATTATTTACCAAATGGAAGGCAGGCGAAATGAAGGACATCGATTTTTTGACTACCGTCTTTTCATCGATTCATCAGGACGAGACTCAAATCATAGAGGATATCCATTCATTGGAAATCGATGAACACGTCACTGCCTTCATCCGGAAAGTCCAGGCTCAAGGGGGAGATTTCTATATCCTCAGTGCGGGGACGGATTATTATATCGACCATATCCTTCAAAAACACGGTATCACCGATGTGAAAGTATTCTCAAATGAAGGCTATTATCAGGAAAAGAATGTACATATGAATATCGACCCTGCTCATCCCCATTACTCAGAGCGTTATGGGATTGACAAATCCAAAGTGATTGCTGAGCTGAAAGAAGAGTATGATACGATTTACTTCGCTGGTGATAGCGAGCCGGACAGCCACCCTGCTGACGTGGCGGATGTCACCTTTGCCATGGAGGCATTACAGGGTATCCTTGAGGAACGCTGCACCCCATTTATTAAAGTAAATGACTTTCATGACATAGACCGTTATTTAACAGATGCAGGTGTATTAAAGTAAACCACTTTGCACATTCATTTCATGCATGATACACTTAATTTGCCTCTCCCGAACATTCGCTTGTTGCGGGACACTTAACCATGTACGGACGGGAGGGGCCTCGATAGATTAATACAGGGACTGAATTCATATTTTTGGATTCAGTCTTTTTTGGTTTGAGCTTCTTAAAATGGTAAAACCGGCACTTAATGAAGTAGTCTTAAAAATAAAAAAGTCAGCCCCCGATTGGGAACTGACTTGAGATACTAATGTTATGAGCCACAGTTGCCGTAATTTGATATAAGAAAGTTTTAAACCACCACTCCTCAAAGTGGGTGTTTGCAGAAGGTTTCCTGTCGTCCTCAAATCGTGGAGGCTTGACATTCCAACTTCGATATAAAACTCCCTATTACAGTTTAAAGGTTAAAACTTCGTTATGATTACGTACAACGCAGCCTGTATTAGTATGATACAACATCAATTAAATTAATTCAACTGTTGTTTTTCTTCAAGGTGAGATGATTAATTCAAAAAGATGCGAACGAACGAAGGTCCGTCCCTCAATTAAGCATCAAATACTTCGACTTTCTCCATTACGTCGCCGTTTTTCATTGATTTGGCGATGTCGATCCCTGAAGTTACTTTACCGAATACAGTATGAACGCCGTTTAGGTGAGGCTGTGGCGCATGTACGATGAAGAATTGGCTGCCTCCTGTATCTTTACCCGCATGGGCCATAGATAATGAACCTTCTTCATGCTTATGTGGATTTCCTTCTGTTTCACATTTGATTGTGTAACCAGGGCCACCCATCCCGTTACCGTTAGGGCATCCACCTTGGCTTACAAAACCAGGGATGACACGGTGAAAGCTTAAACCGTTGTAAAAACCTTCGTTTGCTAATTTTTCAAAGTTTGCCACTGTTCCAGGTGCTTCAGTTGGAAATAAATCAAATTCAATTTTTTCACCTGTCTGAAATTGTATGTATCCTTTTTTTGCCATATTTAACAGCTCCTTTATTATTATAGGTCAATCAATATAATATCATTGAACATTTCCCGTGTCACTTTAAAGGTTAGCCTGCACCCTATCGTTTTTATTTTACCGTACAGCCAAACTGGTTGTCATTAAGCTCCCGGGGGTGTGAATAAGCTATATATAAGTCATTTATCATTATAGGGAGTGGACCATATGATTGAAAACTTATTAAGCGGCATTTCCATTGATCCTCAAGTCACCGTGCTCGTTCCCGTGTTATGGGTGCTCGGGTATACTCTAAAGAGGACCCCCCATATCCCGGACTGGCTCATCATCTGGATACTTTTATTGGTTGGTGTCGGGGCGAGCGGATGGACGCTCGGGTTTGACTTTAACGGGATCGCAAACGGATTTATCGCAACGGGGGCTGCCATCACCACTCATCAATCTGTGAAACAGACCTTTTTCGAAAGGGTGAATGATCGAAATAAGAGAGACAAGAAGATATAAAGAAAAAACGGACTGGTCCTCAGGTAACGGGCCAGTCCGTTTTTCATCATTTAGCCAGCACGTCAATGAATTCTCTCATATAATCAGGCAGATCAGGTGGTCTTCGGCTGGAAACGATATGTCCGTCTGTCACCACCGGCTCATTTATCCAAATAGCCCCTGCATTTTCCATGTCGTCCTTTATTCCGGGTGTGCTTGTGACTTTTACCCCCTGAAGGATCTTGGCTGAAATCAACACCCACCCGGCATGGCAGATTTGGCCTATCGGTTTCTTACGTTCGTCCATGGATTTCACCATGGCAATGACCTCTTCATACCGACGAAGTTTATCGGGGGACCAGCCTCCCGGAACAAGAATGGCATCATAGTCTTCGGGGTTTATGTCTTTAAATGCGTATTCAGAAACAATCGGCACTCCATATTTCCCGATGTACTCCTCATTGGCCTTTTCACCGACAATGTGGACCGTCGCCCCCTCTTCCCGCAAACGCAGTACCGGATACCACAGCTCCAAGTCTTCGAAGTCGGCACTGACCAATTGAATGATTTTTTTTCCTACTAACTTCAATAGAATCCCTCCTTATATAAGTACAGGATTATTGTCTAAGGAATCAGAACATATTGCAACCGATAACCTTAATTGTATGGACTATATTTCTTTATCGCTTTAATGATTGTTTTCGTTTGGACATATGAGACAAAAAAGGCAACCACGGTCATCATGGTACCCATTGTATATATCAACCTGGAAAATTGCCTGATTGAATTTTTTTTCAAGAGATTCACCATTCTTTCGAATTTTTAACATTCCCCCTTTATCCTTCCCCTGTTTCAAGAGAATTATGTGAGAATTGGGAACCAGAACTTCACGCTCTTATTAAAAAACTCCCATTCAAAGGGAGTCTTAGATGTTAATCTTCCAATAATTTAATCAATGCTTGAGTGCCACTGTTTTCTTCGCCTTCTGCTGCGAGCTGCTCGTATAATGACAGGGCCAGTTCCAGACCGGGTGTCCGGAGTTCCATCTCTTTAGCAGAATGCAGGGCAATCTTAAGGTCCTTGATAAAATGTTTAACGTAGAATCCTGGAGCATAATCTTGCTCGATCATGCGTGGAACCAGGTTACTGAGGGACCAGCTGCCCGCTGCCCCTGATGTAATGCTTTTCAGTACATTTTCTGGATTCAAACCGGATTTCTTCGCGTAAAGTAATGCTTCACTAACCCCCATCATGTTCGAAGCAATGGTGATTTGGTTACACATCTTTGTATGCTGACCCGCTCCTGGTTTTCCTTGATAGACTACATTCGATCCCAGGAGTTCTAAAAGTGGTTTTGCCAGATTGAACGTATTTTCTTCTCCTCCGACCATAATCGAAAGCCTGGCCTCTTTAGCTCCGATATCCCCTCCCGAAACGGGAGCATCCAATGTCGAAATCCCTTTCTCCTTACCCGATTTAAAGATTGCATCTGCCAGATCCGGAGAAGAAGTGGTCATATCAATGGCAATCGAACCCCGTTTTAAATAGGGAAGTATGCCGTTCTCCCCAAGATATATTTCTTCAACATCTGAAGGGTACCCTACGATAGAGATAACGAGATCTGAAGCTTCAGCAAGCTCCTTTGGTGTGTCAGCCCATTTCGCGCCACGATCTATGAGATCCGAGGCTTTATGTTTCGTACGGTTATAGACAACCAGTGGAAAACCTGCCTCCAGAATATGACCAGCCATACTTTTCCCCATTACTCCTGTTCCAATAAATCCGATGACGGTCTCTTTCGTCAATCTTTTCATTCCATCCACCCTCTCTTTGTCTACCATCCATGTTTATTTTCATCCATATTGAGAGGATTGTCCACTCCTTCATTATTTTGGCATCCCTCATCCATGTTTAAATTCATGTGCGTCGGGAATACAAAGAACATATTAAATAAACGAATCACTTGAATGGAGGAGAATGATTATGAAAGTAAATAAAACATTACTTGTTGGTGCAACTGTGACGGCTGGTTCACTTGGATGGATGCTATCATCGAAAGAAAAACGTAATCAGCTGCACAACGTGAAAGAAGGATTGGTTACGAAGTTTAAAAAGAGAAGAAAAGAAGATCTACCCGTTGAAAAAGGCGGAAACCCGGATCCTTCAAATATAGAAGACAACTCCATGGTAAGTGAAGGAGCCATGACATCCGTTCAATACTATAATGAACAAAAACAAGATTAAAAAAGCTGAACGCAGGGATTTAATCCTTTTGCGTTCAGCTTTTTTTAATTTAATGAAAAGAAGTAAACAGTCACAAGTAAAAGAACGATGGTAGCCACTACTGTCATCATTTTGATGAAGACATCTGCAGACACGAATGTTTGTGTATTGATATGTCTTCTTGTTCTGTAATAATTTATGGTAGAACCAATGATGATGGCAAACCCGATGAAAATCGAAACTACACTTATTCCGGCGGCAATCCGGTCTTGAACAGGGTTCCCCTGAAGGGAATTGAAATGTAAACTTGTCGTTAAAAAACCAATTCCGATTATGGCAATGGCTGTACGGATCCAAGCCAGGAACGTCCGTTCATTGGCCAGGTGCTGCTGTATATACTTTGATTCATTTATTTCATTCACGATGTTCACGTCCTCAATTCTACCATTGCAGGCAAACATCCCATTAATCTGGGATGTTGCCTTTTTTACTTACTACGTATGAATCTCATCAGCGCACGGCACATCTATTTGGGCCTGTTTCCATTTCACGCTTTTCATCTTCATCAGGATTGATTTTACCCATATTCGTTTCACGGATTTTTTCATAGCTGTTTGGTTGTGGAGGGAGATTTTCTGTTACTGTTTTTCTGAACTCCTCTTCATCCTCAATGTTCAAACCATGATTCTCTTCATACAAGTCACTCAGACGGTGTGAGATTGACCCGTCATCATTCATTTCATCTATCGTCATATAGTGAGCTGGCAAGACAATTAAGTCATCGTTAAGGTTTTTATACCTTGAATACAATGTTTCCCGTAAGTCCCCTACCCAGTCCTCTGCTTTACCGGCTAAATCAGGTCTCCCAATGGAATCAATAAATAGGATGTCCCCAGTGAGTAAGTAATGCCGGTCGACAATAAAAGAGGTACTTCCGATCGTATGACCTGGTGAGTAGACTGCTTCGATCACTGTATCCCCCACCTTGATGCCTGTTTCATCCTTGACTTCTTCATAGGTGTACTGGACTTCTCCGGCATCTTTCGGTGGCAAATAATATGGTGCTTCAAATTCGTTACTTAAGGAACGTCCACCGGAAATGTGATCTGCATGGAGATGAGTATCCAGTACTGCTTTTACTGTTAAATTGTGATTTTGAATGAACTTCTTATAAGGCTCTATCAGGCGACTGGAATC
This sequence comes from Rossellomorea sp. QJM3NY_18, assembly GCF_056173145.1. Taxonomy (NCBI): domain Bacteria; kingdom Bacillati; phylum Bacillota; class Bacilli; order Caryophanales; family Bacillaceae; genus Rossellomorea; species Rossellomorea sp. QJM3NY_18. Next base: position 2,300,738 of record NZ_CM149659.1, read on the forward strand.
AATGAACGCAACCTCGCCTTTGGATACAATCGCATAAGATAAGCATCCTTTCCCTATCCGTATGAATTGATAAAGGACACCCCCAGCCACATCACCGATTTTAACAGGCTCAAGGTATTCGCTCCATGCCTGCATACCGCCTTCAACAGAATAGATATTATTCATTCCTGCACCAGTAAGCATCTCAGCAGTTTTAGTCGAAGAATTCCCTTTTGCGCAAATGACATAAATGGATTCATTGTCTGGTAAAATGGATTGAACCGATTCTAGATTATCCTTCAACTCTGAAAAGGGTTTATTGATGATCGTAACGTTTTTCCCTTCCACTTTCCAATCGTCAAATGCGTCTTTGGGACGAACATCCAGAATGAACATTCTGTCTCCATTCATGATTTTTTGGGTAAGATCCCCTGCTGTCAAATTTTTCACTGAAGTTGTCATACCATATTTCCTCCCTTATATTTATTATTTTCTCTTCGTATTTACATTATCCTAAAATCCAACCTTTAAACCTGTAGGGGTATTCAATTTCGAGAAAATCGTAATATAAGGAATCGAGAAAGAGGCTTACTCAACTTTACCTTCCCAGGCAAGCATGCCGCCTTCCATGTTGGTGACCTCATAGCCATGATAAGCAAGAAACTTCACGGCACGGCTGCTTCTGCCTCCTGATTGACAGACTATGATGTAATCTTTTTTCTTATCCAATTCATTCATACGAAATTCCAGCAGTCCTAAAGGAATATTGGTACTCGTAGGGATTTTCCCATTCATCACTTCAGCCGGCTCACGTACATCGATGATATTAACGTGTTCCCCAGCCGATAATCTCCGGTTTACTTCATTGCTCAGGATCGTTTTCATATAAAATTCCTCACTTTCATAAATGGTTTTCATCAAACTAACGGGACCAGGAATTCATTCCCCCCTTAACGTTCGTTACAGAGGTGAATCCTTTCTTTTTAAGAATTTTGCAGGCATTTGCACTTCTCATACCACTTTGACAAATGACAATGATTTCTTTGTCTTTGTTTAGAGTGTCAGCAGTTTGATGTAACGATTGTAACGGCATATTTTTAAATTGTTTAATATGACCGTGATTGAATTCCCCTGGCGAACGGACATCAATGAATTGCCTCTTCTTATCTCCTAAAGTCGTTTTCAATTCACTTGCAGACATTTGCTTGATATTTTTACCTGGTTTCTTGGTCAATACATACACATAAATAAGTATAACTAACATGATTAATCCGAAAAATCCCAACATAAGCACCTCATTTCTTGATAAGATTGTCCAATTACTTTCTATGTCTATGTTATACCCCTATAGGTATATTGTCAAGAAAGATATCACATGTTATTTTACGTTATAAACTTGAAACGACAACATTAAAAAACCGGCTCAATAAGATGAGTCGGTTTGATCACTTTACAAATAATAATAGTAGCGTTTATGTGGACCTTTAAACGGGGTGTTCACGAGCTGACCCCCGAGAAAGCCTAAGCCCAGTCCAATCAATCCTGCTCCGATGGGGTTTATACCATACCCATAACCACCTGCCGGACCATAGGCGCCAGGACCAAAGCCTGCCTGCGGGTATCCTGGTGGCGGATAGCCCTGTGGACCGTAAACTTGCGGTGTGGCATAAGGTCCTTGAATATAGGGTGTGTTTTGAGCTCCCACAGGACCATATCCCTGTGCTCCATTAAGATAATCCCCTCCGTTCCCAAGGTTAGGGAAAGAGCCTGAATTAAAAAAGGGTATTAAATTCTTTCTGTATATGGTACTCCTCTCATACATGTTCGTCACTCCTCTTTATTAGCCTATTATGAAAAGGAAAAAGGGGAAGGGCAAATGTCCCTGTTTTCGTAAAAGTATAGGACAAAGCGGCAAAAGTTCAACCTCTCTGTTTTCCATGTTAAAATGATGGAAGACATACAAATCGAAAAAACCTAAAATCTCACAAATAATTCACTATTTTTATCTATAATGAAATTTGATGCAATTTCTACGTCTAAGGCAGGGTGTGAAGATGATGAAAAAATGGAATGTACTGATAGTAGATGATGAACCGGAAATGAGACAGCTGATCACATTGTATTTAAACAAGGAGAATTATTTCTGTATAGAAGCCGAAAACGGTTTGGCTGCTCTTGATCAATTGAATAAAACACATGTCGATCTGATGATCGTGGATATTATGATGCCGTTCATGGATGGTTTCCGATTACTTGAAGAAGTAAGGGAGAACAGTCAAATCCCCTTCATTTTCCTATCTGCCAAGGGGGATGACCTGGACAAGGTAAAGGGTCTTAAACTTGGTAGCGATGATTATATGGTTAAACCCTTCAACGCTGATGAACTTGTGGCACGCATTGAAACCATTCTAAGAAGATCATATGGCGTACAGACACGTTCCATGGTCGAAAGGTTTGGGCCTGTTTCATTTAATTTAGCATCAAGGACCGTGTCCGTCGGTGATCTTTCTCCCCGTTTGACTTTAAAGGAATATGAACTTTTCTTATTTCTCGCACGCAATCAGGGACGAGTGTATAAAAGGGATCAACTTCTGGATCAAGTATGGGGAAGAGACTACGAAGGAAGTGATCGAACGGTTGATACCCATATAAAAACATTACGGCTGAAATTAAAAAATTACGGGCAGTTGATCGAGACGGTATGGGGACTTGGTTATAAATATGAGGGATTTCTTTGAAAAACATAAACCTTACCCTCAATAAAAAAGTTTCAATCCTATTGTTAAGCAGCTTATTTTTAACGATTGTCTTTTCATTTCTTTTCATTCACTATCTCTACAAAGACCTCTATATTGGGACCGTGAAGGATTCACTCCTTTATCAGGGGCAGAGGACCGCAGCCCACTACCATTATGGGGATGTCAGCGGGAATATAAAGGACAAGATCCTCTGGTATAACGTCATCTCTCCCTATGAAGTATCGGTTGTGGAAAATCTTGATGAATTAGATAAGAGCTTCCCGTTTCTAATTGATCAAAAGCCCCTCATCAACCCAACAGACATAAAAGAATTGGCGAGCGGCAATCATGTCATGAAAGAAGGATATGTCGACGAGTTCAATCGAAAAGTGATAGGAGCCGTCTTTCCACTTATGAATGAAGATAAATTAATGGGATATTTGTTCATTTATATCCCTCTTGCTGAAATGACAGAAGTCTTCAGCAAAGGCATCCCCATCTTAATAATGGCAGGAGTCATGTTTTATTTCGTGCTATTTTTGATCATTCAGTCTTCACTGGACTCCTTGTTCAAACCTGTAAGGGAAATGCAAAGGTTCTCTAATCAAGTGGCAAACGGAAATTTCAAGGAGCGTCTGGAGGTCACCACGAAAGATGAAATGGCTGAACTCGCCCTGACTTTCAACAGCATGGTTGACTCTTTACAGCACCAGGAGGATCGAAAAAGGCAATTCCTTTCGAATGTCGCCCATGAACTAAGGACTCCCCTCACGTACATTGGGGGGTATGCAAAAGCTTTGACCGACCGGGTTCAAACCAACCAGGAGGAAATAGAAAAAAGCTTACACCTAATTCAAAAAGAGTCGGTGCGGATGCAGAAATTAATTACGGAACTTCTTGAATTGAATAAATTGGAAGATGCTGCATTTTCATTGGATATTGAACCGATGGTGCTTTCCCAATTCATCATGGACTCTTTAACACTGATCCGTCCGCAAGCAGAGTTGAAGCATATAGATGTTAATCATTCTTTAAATGAGGAATCCATCATAAACGGAGATCCGAACCGGGTGATGCAGGTATTTTACAATATTTTAGACAATGCCCTGAAATATTCACCGGAAAGAACCTCTATCTCCATCCACTCCTATGAGAAAGATGGTAAGGCCGTTGTGAAGATTAAGGATCATGGGATTGGAATTCCCGGAGACTCACTATCACAAATAGGTGAACGATTCTACAGATCTGATCTGTCAAGGACAAGGAACACAGGAGGATACGGACTTGGTTTATCCATCGCCAAGGAAATCATGCACAAGCATAAAGGTTCCTTCTCCATTGAAAGTGAAGAAGGCAATGGAACGACGGTATATCTAACGTTTCCTTTGCTGGAATTATAAAAGACTGAGTCATCCGACTCAGTCTTTTATCTTCGTATTATCCAAATAAATTTTTGATTGATTTAAAGAAATCCTTGATAGCTTCCAGTAACCCGGTAAAGAAATCTGACACTTTCTGTCCGAAACCTTCATCGTTCACAATATCCTTAATAGTCGTTTGGATATCCTTCGTTAAGTCATCCAGCTGCTGTTGAACATTATCAAAGTTTATATCAAGGGATCTCATTTTTTCAAATAGATCAATCAACAACTGACGATCCTCCGGACTTAATTCAATGTTCAATGATTGGAGCTTGTCTTCGACGATCTTCTCGACTTCCTCTTTCGTCGCAGGATCTTGTTCGGCAATTTCCTTCTTGATCTCGGTTAACAGTTTACTGACTTCTTCCTTATCAATTCCTGACTCTTTCGCCAGTTCGGTGGCAACGGATAATTCTTCATTGGCCACTTCCATACGAACCGTATCAAGCTTCTCTCCACTCACGTCATATGCTTTATAAATACCTACTAAAGCAGAATGACCGCTCACCTTAACCGGGGAGGCAACATCCACTACTGCATTTTCGACTCCCGCTGTTAGAAGTGCATTGGAATACATGGAATTCGTAACCTCGGTAATATTCTCCGGTGTCACAACATTCACCTTCAATCCTTCACCCTTTTCCTTACGGGTGATCATGGCTGAAGAGAACATGCGTGCGTTCCTGTTTTCTCCGTCAATATATTTCACTAGGTCTTCACCCGTGGCCGTAAACTCCTCCACTTCAGTTCCCTCATCCATACCCAATTGTTTTTGAACCTCTTTTTTTTGCTGGCTGGAGAGTGTTTCTCCATATACAACGATGGGCAGTCCGAATTTTTCATTAATGCTTGCTTTATCATTATCTGCGGCCGATGCCGGTTGAAGTCCGCTAACCATTAATGAACATAGTAAGATGATTCCTATAAGCTTTTTCATGTGTATTCTCCCTTATTTTCATGATGGATAAATCTTAACACATCCATTTATATATTGTACTGGTCCCCATGGATATGTTCATCCATCTAGAGTCTTATTTCTATCTATTCATTAGACGAAAGAGACCTTAGAAAGTTACAAGGCCTACTTGATAAACTACCACAAAAAAATGCTTAGCTCTATGTACCACAATCCTTCTTAATGGGAGAAGGGTCATGATTCATAGTGCTAAGCAGCTTATTATAAGATATCAATCCATATTTTAATCGCTGTTCCCAGAATTAATATCGCTAAAATCATTTGAAGAATCTTGGTATTCATTTTCTTTCCTGCCATCGCTCCGAGTGGAGAGGCAATCAGACTTGCTACTACCATGATCAAGGCTGGCAGGTAATCCACTTGCCCGGTCGTGATTTTTCCAACAGTCGAGCCGATGGAAGAAATCAACGTAATGGCAAGAGAGGAAGCAATCGTCATTCTGGTCGGTATTTTCAGCACGACAAGCATGATCGGAACTAATAGAAAGGCACCTGCTGCACCAACAATACCTGCACCTACACCCACGATGAGGGCAAGTATGGCAGCGAGCCATTTATTAAAAGATACATCTTCCAGCTTCACATCATCTATCCCTTTTTTAGGAATGAACATCATGATGGCTGCAATGAGAGCAAGAATACCATACACTATGTTGATTCCCGCTTCACTCATGAATTTCGAGCCATATCCACCAATGAAACTACCAATTAAGATGCTTACACCCATATAGGTAATGAGTGATTTATTCAGGTAGCCCCCTTTCCGGTAGGCCCATACTCCGCCAAGCGTTGCAAAGAACACTTGAACAGCACTGATGCCCGAAACCTCATGAGCGGAAAATGTAGCTACTCCCAACAAAGGCGGTATATATAAGAGCATTGGATATTTAATGATACTTCCTCCGATTCCAACCATTCCTGAAATATAAGAACCGACAAAGCCAATCAGAAAAATCGTTATGATAAATGCTAAGTCCATTGCGAGCCCTCCTCTTCTAGTAAAATGGGAACCGCCAATGCAAGTTCCCATTGAAATGATTTATATAATTACCGTATATTATCGAACAGCACAGCGATTTGGTCCGATTTCCATCTCACGCTGCTTTTCTTCATCTGGCGTCACTTTTCCCATATTGGTTTCACGTATTTCCTGATAAGCATTCGGTTGTGGAGGCAGATTTTCAGAAACAAGACTTCTGAATTCATCTTCGCTCTCAATGTTCAGTCCATGATTCTTGGCATATAATGTGCCAAGTTTCTCACCTACAGAACCGTCTTCATTTAATTCATCAATAATCATAAAGTGAGCGGGTAAAACGGTCAGATCCATGGAAAGATCTTTGTAGCGTTTGTACAGACTCTCTCTCAAGTCCCCTACCCAATCTTCTGCTTTTCCGGCAAGATCAGGGCGTCCGATACTATCAATAAATAAAATGTCACCTGATAATAGATATTTCTCATCAATTACGAATGATGTAGAACCGATTGTATGCCCTGGTGAGTATAAAGCATTGATATCGATGGTTGTGTTCCCAACCTGGACTTTATTTCCATCTTCCAGTGCCGCATATTCAAATGTAACCTCTTCAGCATCTTTAGATGGTAACCAATACGTTGCTCCCGTTCTTTCTGCAATGGTCCGGCCACCTGAAATATGATCCGCATGTAAGTGAGTATCGAATACATTGGTGACCTTTACATTCTTTTTTTCAGCGAAGTCGATGAACACATCGGCCATACGGGTGGCGTCCACGATCGCGGCTTCACCATTTGATACGACCATATAGGACAGACAGCCTTTACCCAGACGCACAAATTGATAAAGCTCTCCACCATTCGATAAGTCCCCTACCTTAACCGGCTCTATATGTTCACTCCAAGCCTTCATACCACCCTCCAGATAAGAAACGTCCTTCCCCTCATCTGAAAGCATTTCTGCAACCATGATGGAAGAGCCTTCTTTAGCACAGACGACAAGAATATCTTTATCTTCAGGTAGCTTATCCAAGATTTCTTCCACCCCGTCTAAAAGGTCGAAATAAGGAATATTCAAGTAATCGACGTTTTCACCTTCGATTTTCCAATCTTCAAATGCATCCACATTACGAACGTCTAAGATGAATAATTCTTCCTTTTTCATTACTTTTTGTGCTACTTCTTTTGAATTCATTGGTTTCACCGCCATTATTTATCCCTCCTGAAAATGATTTATTTAATATCCGACTCTGAGTCTCCAGACCAATCGCTCATACCTGGAACCACATTGATTACATTCGTAAACCCTTTTTCATTTAATAATTGAGCCGCCATGTCACTTCTGTTTCCTGTACGGCATACAACATAAACTTCTTTGTCTTTATTCAATTCATTCATACGGGTTTCAAGTTCCCCAAGAGGAATCGAAACAGCACCCGGAATATGATTGAAGGCATATTCCGCTTTTTCACGGACATCCAGAACGATCACATTTTCATCGCTTAATTTGCCTGCTAATGTGGTGTTGTCGATAACAGCCTCATGTTTACGCTCAACTGTCTCTTCACCACTTGATTTTCGGACGAAATGCTTAAGGACGTCCCCTTCTTCGATGGTGCCTAGATAATCATGTCCAGAACTCTTTGCCCATGCTTGAAGATCTGCCTTGGATCCCTTGTCTGTCGCTTGAATTTCAATCACCTGCCCTGCTTCCAGACCATTCATTGCTTTCTTTGTTTTTACGATTGGCATAGGACAAGCAAGTCCCTTTGCATCTAATACGAAGTTTGATTCAATACTGTTCATATAAAAACCTCCAATTACCTCATAGGGTATATTTATTTTCAAAAAAATTTAGATGAATAGATTTACATTTCCATTCTCGGCATCTGCTAAATAAGCTGCTACTCCAGCGTATTCGATTTCTTCTAATAATTCATCTTTGTGTAACCCCAACAGATCCATGGTCATGGTACACGCAACCAATTTGATTTCCTGCTCTCTAGCCATGTCGATTAAATCAGGCAGCGGCATGGCATTATGCTTTTTCATGACACCTTTGATCATTTTTGGACCCATGCCCATAAAGTTCATGTTTGATAACCCCATTTTATCAGCTCCACGAGGCATCATTTTCCCAAACATTTTTTCCATGAACCCTTTTTTAACGGGTACCATTTCTTCTTTTCTCAAAGCATTCAATCCCCAAAACGTATGGAAGATCGTTACTTCATGATCATATGCAGCAGCACCGTTGGCAATGATATAGGCTGCCATCGCTTTATCGTAATCTCCGCTAAATAGAATGATATTGGTTGTTTTTCTCTCTGACATTGTGTTCCCTCCTATTTATTACAAGGGGAATATTTCCCCTTTAAAAAAATTTAGCCTTTTTTTATCCAAAATGTAAATACATCATTTTCTTCTTTCGAATCGAGTAATTCATGTCCTGTCGATTTAGCCCATGCTGTAAGGTCACTTTTTGCACCTTTATCCGTTGTTTGAACCTCCAGGATTTGACCGGATTCAATTTCTTTAATAGCCTTTCGGGTTTTCACGATTGGCATTGGACAAGCAAGTCCCTTTGCATCTAATACTTTATCTGCGTTCATGTGTGTTTCCTCCTTTTGTTCTAATACCCATATGGGTATATTATATGATATAAAAAAAGATGTCAACCTTTTAGTTATCGACTTTTCACTAATAAATTCACTGCCTCTTTCACAAGTTCTTCTGTACTTTCTCCTGTTTCATGTGAGTCCCTGACGCACTCAACAAGATTCATACTAACAATTAAACCTACGGATCGATCAAGAGCTGTTTTAGCTGCGGAAAGCTGCGTGATGACGTCTTTACAATCTTCCCCTTGCTCCATCATTCTTACAACCCCCCGGAGCTGCCCTTCCACACGTTTTATTCGATTCTTAATTTGTGCGTTGTATTCCATCAAGACACCTCCTGTTGGCTTGTTGTTTTCTTGCTACATCCACTATAATATACCCTACTAGGTATTAAGTCAAGAGGTGAATCACATTTTTTTAAAAGCTTTTTTCGTAAAGAATGTTGTATTCTAACATAAGAACTACTGAGGCTCTGTCTATGAGTGTATGGATAGATGGTGAGGGGAACAGCTTCGCTTTCCGGCGGACGAACGGCCAAGCCTCCTCGCATTCGCTGCGGGGTCTTGGCTCGTCCGTTTTCCCGAGGGAGTCTGCGCCGTTCCCCTCCCCATCTAAATGAGATAGCGTGACAGAGCTTACCAGTAAAAAACGAATGAGACAGCATTTTTCTATTCAAGCGGAAATCAACCACTACTCGCTACCTTACTAACAACAAAGTTTACGAAAAGAGCCTTTTATTATAATCATTATTAGGCAGGGGCATATAAGACTGATCATAATCATTGCGTGTAATCAGTCTTATATCCAGTAAGGGAAAATGATTAGATCAGATAATACGCGATTTGCCTTTTTGCCATATACTCCAGTCGATGCTGGATGAAAGCAACCGGCTCCTCCAGATATATGGGGATGACTTGATTCCACTCAGGAATATATTGTTGTATGTTAAATTCCAGTGCATAACATGTATTGGCTGTGAGGGGCAGATCGCCTTTGATGGGGATATCATTTTGTTGATCGTATAGGCCGATTAAGGCACCGGCCTCATGACAATGATTCCCTAATGGATGAGAATACAGCATCGCCTCGATTTCTTCCTCTCTTGCCTTTTTCATCGCTCTGTGAAACACTTCATTCCCGGTTCTTCCGACTTTCATTTCCCCGGTTATGATATCCTCGAACCTTAAAGCGGTTTGTAATGCAGATTGAAGTCCCTCAGGAGCTTCCTCCTCACCTGGATGAAGGACATATGCAAGCTGCTGGGTATCCGTTGCGAGGCCCAGATATCGAATACCAAAATCCAAATGCACGATATCTCCAAAACGAATAATCTCTCCCTCTAATCGATCCATCACAGAACCCTTTCTTTGCAAATCCACCGTAGGATAAAAGGAGGTTTCCATACCTGCGTCCAACACCCGTTGGCGTATCCAGTCAACAACATCTTCTGTAGTGGTGATTCCAGGATGAATCACTCTCCGGGATAACGCTTCTTCCGCAATCATCCTGCCAAGCTCGGCTATCGCAGGGTATGCCACTAATTCCTTGGTGGTTCTAATCGATAGCCAATCCACAATGACATGTTGAGCAGATACAAATTTATGAGAGTGCTCGTCTAACAGCATGCTTAGCTGCTGATAACAGGAATGACTCAAACCATCCGCTGCGGCAAATGTCGAAGAATAATTCAGTGCAATCGTATCAGGATTGTGCTCATCCACAAGACGTTTAAGGCATTCCCATTGATCACACTCTTCCGGATTCCATGCTCTTTCATAAAACGGCTCAAAATTCGGATTGGGATGCAAAACCCATTTTTTCAGATGCTCCTGATCCAAATAAAATACAAGGATGGTCAATCTTCTCGAACCGTCAACTGATGTTGGGTAAAGGCTCTTCAGGACAGGATCTTCATTATATTCCCTCCCTGCTGTGATCCACATGTCTACCTTGTGTTTTTTCATTAAAGCAGGTAACAGGGTATTAAGGCGATGAAACAGCCAGCGGTTTTGGGTTTCTTCCCTCTTTTTTAAGGGGAGAATGGCTGATAGATATTTATTCTCACTTTCCATTTGAACGACTCCCTTGCTTTATTGATATTTACACTTTCGACAAAATTATCTATTTCCCCTTCCCAACGCAAAAATGACCATTGAAGAACTTCCCCAATGGTCACTTTCACTAATTATGTATACCTCCCGAATTAGTAGATTCCCTCTTCTTTGTAAATGGCTTTCTGAAGATGGGATGCAAATCCTTCCAGATGAGAAAGGGTGCAGATATCTTCTTCTAATAGAGGAACTTCATATAACGATTGTTCGGTGAATCTTTCTTGCATCATACGCAAGTATACTTTTTCTTGTTCCCTTCTTTTCTCCAAAAACTCCCCATCCGCCTGATTCGGCAGGATTTTATTCACAACCAGCCCTCCAACATTCAGTGAATGCGAAGACATCAATTCAATCGCTTTCTCCGTTTCGAGAATCGGTAGTCTTTCGGGGATCAGTACGAAAATAAAACCTGTCATTTGCTGATTAAGCAGTATATCTCTGACTTTTGAAAACTTTTCACGGCGTTGTTGAAGGACATCGAATATGGGATCCTCAACAGGTTCACCATCATTCAAAAGCTGGGAATAATTCTTATTTGTTTTCTTCCTTCTCTCAAGCATTCCATCCATCCAAACTCCCATTAATTCCGGAAGAGACAATAGTCGAATTGTGTGTCCTGTTGGAGCTGTGTCAAAAATGATTTTGTCATATCCATTTCCTTCTTCCAGGATGATCGAAACGATCCGGTCAAACAAGGCAGCCTCTTCCGCCCCTGGTGCTGAAGCAGCCATATCGATTTGCCGATGGACTTCACTCACCATATTGGATTTTACCATCCCTTTGAGATTCCCTTTCACTCCATTGATGTATTGACGTGTTTCTGCTTCTGGATCAATTTCGATCCCCCATAGATGTTTCGTTAGCGGGGTTGGATGCCCACTTATTTCCTGATGGAATATATCTCCAAGATTATGAGCCGGATCTGTTGAGACAATCAGCGTCTTCTTACTCATTTTTGCAAACATGACGGCCAGTGCAGATGCCGTAGTCGATTTTCCAACTCCTCCTTTCCCCCCCACAAAGATAATAGACTGATTCAGTAAATCATCCATGAATTCACTACCTTTCTCTTTAACAACATCTGATTCCATCTAGTGGCGAGTGTTCCATCCCCATTCTTAAGTGCCAATCATGAAATTTTTCTATCATATATGGATAGAGTTCCAACGTGTAATAAAATACAGGGTTAGGTATTCCAAGCATATCCGAATAGAGCAGCAATAAGAATAAATCCTCTTCGTCCCTCAACTCCCTGGCTATTTCTGTTTTATGAGGAAGACGGATCATATCATCATATAATTTCATTGCCCTTTTGAATTTTTCCACCATGGTTGTATCCAAGTGATCACTCCTTCCTACTAAAAAGGGGACCCGATGTGAGTCCCCCTACTTTTATACTTACACCGAAAATTGAGAAGGGTCATCACCTTTTTTAGACAGGGAAGAAGCTGCTGTGATGAGAATCCACAGGGTAAAGATCAAGATGATGCTTCCAAAAATGAAAAGAAGCATATTCCCTTCCGAATCCCCGGCTCCTGACCATTCAAAGACAACCTGATTGATCATTGCCCAAAGTGTCATAAACATGAGAAACAGCATCGGGATCAATGTAGCCAGGTAATTTCTCCCTTGTCGCTTGAGCCATATGGTAATCAGGAGTAGACTGATCCCAGCAAGCAACTGATTCGATGTACCAAACAAAGGCCAAAGGAGATATCCACCTGATCCGAATCCTTTAGGGCCCTGAGGCAATAGTGTCAAAGCCGCACTTGATACCACTGCAATCGTAGTCGCAACATGTGCGTTTGTTAATGAAAGTACTTTATACTCTTCTCCCAATTCAGAAATGATATATCTCATTAGACGAACAGATGAATCCAGGGTTGTGGCCGCGAAGCTTACAATGATGACGGAAACGATCGTTGCAGCAATATCCGCCGGAATACCTACTCCTGTGGCAAGTTGTCCAGCCCCTTGAATGAACACGCCCAATCCTGCTCCGCTGGCTGCTGCAAATCCACTGTAGGTCGCTTGGAATTCTTCCACGTTAGGGAAAAATGTAATACAGGCAATGATGGCAATAAGGGCAAGTGCCCCCTCCCCTACCGCTCCTAAATAACCGACGAAGCGGGCATCTGTTTCCTTGTTCAATTGCTTTGAAGAGGTCCCTGATGACACCAGGCCGTGGAAACCTGAAATGGCGCCGCACGCAATTGTAATAAATAATAATGGAAACCATGATACATCTGCAGATCCATTTGTCATCGGTGCAGTGATCTCTGGATTAGTGAACAGTAGGCCGAGATACAGCAATCCTAGACCCACGATCAGCTGATGTGAATTGATATAATCTCGAGGCTGTAATAGTTTCCATACGGGAAGAATGGAAGCTATGTACACATAAATCATCAGAATAACGATCCACACAAGGAAAGCCATGCTCGTGGAACTTAAACCAAATAATGAAGTTGCTTCCTGTCCACCGAAATATCGGACCAGATCAATTTGCAGAAAGTCTACCCGGCTTGCGATGACCGCTGATGCGTACATGACACCGAGAGCCACGATGGAAGGTAATAACATGCTCCCGTTACGTTTGTAGACGGAATATCCGATCCACACAGCCAACGGAATTTGAATGAATACAGATAATACACTTGCTGGGAACGTAATGAATAAATTCGCAATGACCCAGGCAAATACCGCATTGACCATTAATACAAGAATTAAAATAATGAATAAAAAAAGTACCTTAGCCCTCTTTCCTATCAACTTATTGGCTAATGAGCCAACAGACTGTCCTTTATTTCGAACTGACAGCACAAGGGTCCCGAAATCATGGACTCCCGCTGCAAACACAGTACCGAAAATAACCCATAGAAAAGCTGGAAGCCATCCCCAATACACAGCTATAGCCGGCCCTACGATAGGAGCGGCACCTGCAACGGATGTGAAATGATGACCCCAAAGGACAAATTTATTCGTGGGTACGAAGTCGACTCCGTCTTTATACTGGTGAGAGGGTGTCACATAATTCGGATCGAGCCTGTACACTCTTTCCGCAATAAGTGTTGAATAATATTTATACCCTACTAGAAACACGATACCCCCTATGACCGCTAACCATATTCCTCCCATCAAATTCCTCCCTTATCAATGATTTTTACATACATTAAATTTCTGAATTTTTTGAATGTATGCGCTTCCTACATTTTAACTTGGGTTTTTATGGATTTCAATAAGAACTTAGTACTCTTTGTTTCTCCATTCATCACTCCTGTATCTATAAAACATTCAAAAAAGGGCCGATTCACTTGGGGAATCGGCCCTTTTCTAAGATCATCGGATAAATATGCTGTCCTCATCTGTGGGATCCACGGCTTGGGGTATATCCACCGTTGTCCTTAAAATGGTTTGTTCCGTATCAGTCGTTTTAGGGTGTTGGGCATTTGTAGGAAATTCAAATGGAATCCTTTTTTCCTCCCCAGCCTTAATCGTCCCTATACTGTCTAGTGTGATCGTATTTAAATCCTTTTCATGATAAGAAAAATCACTATCCTGTTTATCTTCTTCATACTTTAGGAGAAGTAATAGTTGTACTTCATTTACCGGCTGATCGGCCATCCCCCCCTTTAAGACGACATCCCCCTTGATGTGATCTCCCGGTGAAATCTCTGTCGTGTGCACGATGGTATCCACCTTCACATGACCTATACCGATACTTGACAAAAACTTATTTAACATTGATTAAGCCCCCTCATTCTGTTTCTACTCCTTGTTATACTAGCAATTCCATCGCCAATTCGTCCACTCTTACATATTCTTCTAATACTCTGCAAAGAATACAAGAGAATCTTCAGGAAGGAGGAAATTAATATGAAAAAAATAGTGGTTTCAATTGCAGCTGCCCTCATCATCAGCTTTGGATTCAGTTCCATCGTCTCTGCAGAAGGTCAAAGTCAAGGCCAGACGCCTGGGCAAAAGGTGAATCTGACAGAAGACCAAAAAGCAGAGCTTGGTAAATTGCACGATCAAATGTATTCAACGAAAAAAGAACTTGTAAAAAAATACGTCGAGTACGGTGTCTTTACCAAAGAACAAGGTGACAAAGTACTGACCATGATGGAAGCAAAGCATCAAAAGCTGAAAGAAAATGGTTATATGATGAGATGGCACCCACATCCTCATCATGGAAAGCAACTTGATCACAAAGAATAAAGGTGGAAATAGGGCAAATCTTGCCCTATTCTGTTTTTATGGACCTTCCCTTGAGAACAGATTGGCTAAAATTGAGCCTTAAGTATCCGGGAAACTTCCCCTATGTCCTCCATTGACACGTCATAATGAGTCGTGAAACGGACCAGGGTCGGCCCAAACGTCACGGCCAATATTCCTTTTCTCTCTAAATCTTCTACAAATTGAGTTGCTGTCATTCCAGTGCCTGATACCTCAGCCACTACAATATTAGTATCCACTCCATTGATGATTTCAATCCCGTTACATGTTTGAAAGGTTTCTTTGAGGATTCTTGCTTTCTCATGGTCTTCTGACAAGCGTCCTCTCATCTTCTTTAAGGCGACCAATCCTGGAGCCGCAATCACCCCGGCTTGTCTCAGTCCACCGCCCAAGCGTTTTCTCCACTTTCGAGCCTTCTTAATAAAGTTCTTATCACCTGCAATGATTGATCCTACCGGTGCGCCCAAGCCTTTTGATAAACATATTTGAACGGTATCACAATGATCCGTAAACTCCTTTACGTCCCGACCACTTGCGGCAACGGCATTAAAGAGCCTGGCTCCGTCAACATGTACCGGAATGGAGTGCTTCTTGGCAATGGTATGGATGGCTTGCATGTTTTCCGGTGAAACGATTGCCCCTCCCGCACGGTTATGTGTATTTTCCAGACAAATCAATCCCGTTTCAGGAAAATGCTGATCCTCCGTACGAATGGCATCTTTTATTTCACCAGGATCCATTTCTCCATTAGTCCCTGTAATCGTCCGGGTTTGAACACCTGCCAAAGCCGCAACTGCCCCTGATTCGTAATAAAAAATATGCGAATTCGTTTCTAATAGAATTTCATTTCCCGGTCTGGTATGGGTCAAGACGGCAATCTGGTTCCCCTGTGTACCACTTGTGACGAATAATGCTTCCTCTTTCCCAAGAATGCGCGCTGCTTCCTTTTCAAGCTGCAGGATAGTAGGATCTTCCCCATACACATCATCCCCCACTTCAGCCTCATAAGCTGCCCTTCTCATTTCCTCCGTTGGTTTTGTTACCGTATCACTTCGTAAATCAATCACAATGTCCATCCTCCTCTATAACTATCACTAGATTCATTATAACAAAGGATATTAATCGGAGAATCATTGTGACACAAAACCATTCAGGTAACCAAAATACCTCCAAAATACCCATTAAAAAATATAATTATAGGAATATTCTAAATTTTTCAGCTTTATTTATGTTATTATGTTAAATATTCTGTTCCATAGGTTGCAATTTTATATCCATTAAGAGGAGAAGAATCATATGAAGATTGGTTCTAAGATCCGTTTTCACAGACTCAAACAAAAGTTAACACAAGAAAATTTATCTAAAGGGATCATTTCAATATCTTATCTTTCGAAACTGGAAAATAACCAAGTGACACCTTCAGATGATATCGTCCATTTGCTATGCGAGCGCCTGGGTTTAAATAATCCAGTTAATCGCCCTAACCACTTGAATGAGCTTCTCGAAAAGTGGAATCATGCATTACTTTGGAATAAGGAGGATGAAGCACGATCCACTCACGAGGTCATCCAAAGGGATCTCGATCAAACCGATGATCTAACGACCCATTTCTTTTATAAAATTCTCTGCTTCAGGGTCCAATTAATAAGGGGCAATCCAACGGAAGCTTTCAGCCATATGGTCCATATTCAGTCAAATTATAAGGAACTTAACGACAAGCTTAATTTTTACTTTCACAAGTATAAAGGGAATTACTATTATTTAAGGAAAGAATACGAAAAAGCCAAAGGTGAGTTGAAAGAAGCAGAAACGTACTTTGTACTTGGAAATGTTGTAAATGAAGAAGAAAGGGCAGATTTATTTTATCTATTCAGTTTAGTCCTGACACGTTTACACATGTATCGTTTAGCCATTTACTACGGTGAAAAAGCCCTCTCCATATTTCAGGGTGTCTATTACCAGAAAAGGTGTGCAGAGGTCCATTTACTGTTGGGAATCTGCTATCGGAGAATTCGGAATAGTGAGGACGCCGTAAAGCATTATGAATGGGCTAACTTCATTTCTCAGTCCATTCAGTATACGTCTTTACATTCCAAGATCGAGCAAAACTTCGGATACCTTAAATCTTTTATGAATAAAAGCGATGAAGCCATCCAGCATTTTGTGAAAAGCATTGAATTAAAAGATTCGGACGAAGAAGGAAGACTCTATTCGATTCTTTCCCTTGTCAAAGAGCATTATAAACTGAATCAACGTTCAAAAGTTCAATTCTGGTTGCCTAAAGGATTGGAGCTTTGTTCAAAAGAAAGATATCCCGATAAATTCTATCAATTATCTTATTATCAATTTGCACTGAATGAATTCCCTAATGGTTTTGAGAATTTCATGAAGGAGTATGCACTGGCTTACTTTAAGAAAAACGGCTCCCTTCTATTATATGCTGAGTATTCCAAATTCCTTGGCCAATATTATCAAAGAATTAGAAAATACAAATTTGCAGCATTCCATCTAAATGAAGCCAATATCATTTATGAAGAAATGCTGCCTTTATAAGGAGGTGGTTAAAAAATGAAAAAGCTGAGAAAGTTATTGATTATCACCAGTCTAACAGCTATGGCCCTTGCCGGCGTCGTCGTCATTAACTCAAATGAAGAAGAATTCCCACCGTTCTCAACTAAACTATAAACATATAAGGACTGGTCCAGTTTGGGACCGGTCTTTTTTACATTAAATAATGATCTTATTCAATGAAATTTTCTGAAAAAAGAGATATAGTTATGATTGAATACATATATAAGGGGGATTCACAAATGAATCAAGCATTTGAGAGAAACTTAGGAAGATATGCAGACCTGATCGTAGAAGTCGGATTGAATCTGCAAAAGGGACAGGAACTGATGATATCAGCACCTATTACATCATACGAATTTGTTCGGCTGATTACAGAGAAAGCATACGAAGCAGGAGCACTGAATGTGTTAACGGATTTCTATGATGATGAACTAAAAAAAATCCGCTTAGAGAAATCTGCCGAGGATGGATTGAAAGCGTTCCCTAAATGGAAAGCTAAAGGATATATTGAAATGGCAGAGGACAATGTTGCATTATTGAATTTAGCTGCCCCGAATCCTTCTCTTTTAAGGAATTCAGATCCTACGCGTGTCGCTATGTTGAACAAAACCTCTGCAGAAGCGATGAAAGACTTTTCAGCTTATATCGGAGGCGGAAAGATCAGCTGGTTGATCGCTGCGATACCAACAGTGGAATGGGCTCAAACCGTTTTTCCTGATCTTTCTCAAGAAGATGCTTTCACAAAACTGTGGGAAAACATCTTTTATACAACTAGAACGGATCGGGAGAATACCGTCGAATTATGGGAAGAACATATCGATAACCTTAATAAAAACGCCCACCGTTTAAATGAAGGGAAATACAAAAAGCTTCATTATAAAGGACCGGGAACAGACCTGACCATCGAATTCCATCCAAAAACAAAATGGATCAGTGCCCAATTCACGAATGATAAAGGGATTCCTTTCGTCCCGAATCTACCAACGGAAGAAGTGTTTTCGATTCCAGATAAATATGGGGTGAACGGTGTTGTATCGAGTACAAAGCCTCTTAATTATAGCGGTACCCTCATCAAGAATTTCTCATTGACCTTCAAGGAAGGGAAAGTGATTGATTACACGGCTGAAGAAGGCTATGAAACGCTAAAGAACTTACTCGAAACGGATGAAGGTGCATCGTATTTGGGTGAGGTTGCATTGGTACCTCACGACTCCCCCATTTCCAATACAAATATCGTTTTCAACAACACCCTTTTTGATGAAAATGCTTCGTGTCATATTGCATTGGGCAGGGCTCTGTCTGTATGTGTAGAAGATGGTAAGACGATGACGCCTGAACAGTTACAGCAAATAGGCTTTAACGAAAGCATGATTCATGTGGACTTCATGATTGGCTCATCACAATTGGATATTGACGGTGAAAAGGCGGATGGTACGATAGAACCGATTTTCAAAGCTGGAGATTGGGTTTAATTTTCTTTATTAATGGCAGAATAAAGTTGTAGGCTTAAATAATTCATTTAAGCCTTTTTCTTATGGTCCTTGCTTTTACTGACTAGGGGAAGTGAAGAAACAGAAACATAGTACCAAATAAGGCAAAAATTACATATAATATGACAAATAAATTTCTTTTTTAACATATTCAATACTTCACGAATCCCTTACAATAGAAGTATACCTTTTTAAAGGAGCGATTTTCTTGTCAGTAAAGTCAAAACAATCATTTTTCTGGAGCGGGTTCATTATCATTGCCTTCTTCACTTTATATACTATTTTCCGGACGACGAATGTCCAATCCAGTGAAAAACCTTTAACCGCCGAAGAGAAATATCCAACAGTCTTCGTGCACGGATACAAAGGTACATATAATTCTTTCAGGACCATGTTGGACCGTTTTGAAAACCGGCATGGGTGGGGTCAAAAAACGCTGGAAATTTCGGTATCAGATTCCGGCAGTATAAGATACAAAGGGACTCTCCCTAAAAACCCTAGTTCTCCCCCACTTGTTCAAGTCATTTTTGAAGACAATCGTGCTTCCTTAGATAAACAGGCGATATGGCTTGAAAATGCCATGAAGCTGCTGCATCACCAATTCAATGTATCTACTGTTAATATTGTCGCCCACTCTATGGGTGGCCTTGCTTCAACCCAATATTTAGAAAATACCAGTAATGAATCGTTTGTACCAAAAACTCATAAATTCATTACGATTGCTACTCCTTTTCAGGGAGTCACGAAAGAGTCTTATGGTCAAATCAATACCGGTGCAGCTGTGATTGATTTAAAGCCTGGATCTCGCGCACTGACGAAAATGTATCTCAATCGTCATTTGATTCCTCCTGAAATAAATGTGTTATCCATCGCTGGTTCAGGTGATGACGTGGTAAATGTACAGAGTGCACTGGAGAGTCGAACATTTTTCGAAAAAAATCCTTTTCAGTCCAAAATAGTATATGATCCAACGATTTCTCATAGCGGATTACATGAGACGATGAAAGTGGACCGTCTTGTAGGAGATTACCTTTGGAGTAAATAATTCAAAAACCTTTCCCCTCTTCGGACCTGAGGGGGTTTTTTTATGCAGTTGCGTAAACGCCCGTAACGTTCTATACTACACAAGACTAAACCAATAGGTTAGGATGAGTGGAATGACTAAAGAAAAAATCGTCAAAGCAAGCCCAAAATACATACAACCATTTCTAAAGGGGTTTCCTCTTTTAAATAAAGAAAATGTCACTACATCGATTGAAGATGCAAAAGACGGTGACATCCTCAAACTGGTAGATTCCGATGGTCGCTTTATTGCAAAAGGGTACTACGGACTCCAGAATAAAGGAATCGGCTGGCTTCTGAGCTGGAAAGAACATGAGGATATAGACAAGGAGTTCATTTATAAAAAGATCCAGGCTGCCATTAATCAACGTCTACACTTCTACTATAGTGAGGATACGACGGCATTCAGGGTGTTTAATGGGGAAGGCGACGGTTTCGGGGGTGTAACCATTGACTACTTTGATGGATATTATCTCATTCAGTGGTATTCAAAGGGTGCCTATTCTTTTCATGAACAAGTGATGGAATCGATACGGGAATTAACCGAATATAAAGGTATTTACCAGAAGAAAAGGTTCGCACAGGAAGGGAAATACGTTGAAGAAGACGATTTTGTCGAAGGCACACGCCCTTCCTTCCCTCTTCTCGTGAAAGAAAACGGCGTACAATTTGCCATCTATTTAAATGACGGAGCGATGGTGGGGGTATTTCTCGATCAACGCGAAGTGAGGAAAAGGATCCGTGACTCATACTCAGAAGGCAAAAGGGTATTAAATACCTTCTCTTACACCGGTGCATTCTCTGTATGTGCGGCTCTCGGCGGTGCCTCCCTCACCACCAGTGTGGATCTTGCAAATCGCAGTTTAAGTAAAACGATTGAACAATTCAGCATAAACGGAATCGATTACGAAGCTCAAGACATCATTGTCGAAGATGTCTTTAAGTACTTCAAATATGCTGTTAAAAAACAGCTTTCATTCGATGTGGTGATATTAGATCCACCAAGCTTTGCCCGTTCCAAAAAACACACATTCAGTGCAGCTAAAGATTATAAGGATTTGTTGAAAGAAGCAATTGCCATCACTGAAAAGAACGGTACCATCGTGGCTTCCACAAACTGCAGCACGTTCAATATGAAAAAATTCAAAGGGTTTATAGATACAGCATTCAAGGAAAGCAATGGGAAATATAAAATACTCGAAGAATACACTCTTCCTGAAGATTTTAAAACCCTCAGTCAATACAAGCAGAGCGACTACTTAAAAGTCGCTTTTATCCGCAAACTATAAAGGATAGGGCCGGACTTTCTTAAGCTCCGGCACTATCGATTAAGAAATAATGACAGAATACTCTGTCATTATTTCCTCGGAAACCGCAAGAAGCGACATATACACGGTGTTTACTGATGAAAATTATCGAATAAGGAGGATTTATGATGAATAAAGCTGTTTTTCTTGACCGAGATGGCGTAATCAATGAGGTGAAAACCAATAGAGTCGGCTTCGTGAACCGGCCAGATCAATTTTATTTCCTGGAAGGAGTCCCCGAAGCTATAAAGGCCTTATCTCAATCCGGATTCCTTCTTTTTGTCGTTACAAATCAAGGTGGCGTTGGGTTAGGCTATCTTTCCCATGATGAGCTGGACTCCATCCATGAATATATGGTAAATGAAATCAAACAAGCAGGCGGTTTCATTCAGGAAGTTTCCTGCTGCATTCACAAACCCCATGCGGGTTGTTCATGCAGAAAGCCCGAACCCGGTATGCTTCTTGAACTGGCAGAAAAATACGGCATTGATCTTACTGGATCTTTCATGATTGGGGATCGTAATGTAGATATAGAAGCAGGCAACAATGCTGGATGCACCACCATTTTACTAAATGGAAACTCTTCTCCAACATATAACGCTGATTACATATTTCCTGATTTATTGAGCGCTTCCACTTTCATTCTCAACATGAAGAAATCTTAATGCTCGTTCAATTATCATCTATTCGAGCATTTAGTTATTGCACCTGATTACTCCACCTATTAAACTGAATGATTGATTCTTTTTTATTGAAAGAAGTAATGTAAATATCAATAAATCAGGATGTAAGATTTTCAATTTAGGAGTGTGATGAGATGGACCTGCTCGGTAAAGGGATCACCCGTTTGTATAAATGGATCATTGTACTCTGGGTAATGATCGCGGGGATATTCGCTTATTTTGCAACAGACTTACCCACCATATTAGGCGGAGATGGTTTTAGGACTGACGGACAGTTTGAAAAAGTGAACGACGAATTGACCGATTCGTTTGATTTTCCCGAATCATCCATTTTGTTGCTTATGGAAAAGCAGGATTTCCAATCTGCAGAAGGGTTTCAGGCATCCATTAAGAAAACAATCGAGAGCATAGAACACTTGGGTGTCACCTCTTCTATACAGTCACCACTACAAGATGAAAAATTAGTGAAAAACGACGTGGCGTACGCCGTTTTATCCTTCGATGAGTCTGATATCACCGACGAAATAAATCAAATCAAAGCACTAGTAAAAGAAAATCCAGGCCAATCATTGACCGGGGCATCCATTATTAGTTCAGATATTAATAAGGCAAGTCAGGATGATCTGAAACGGGCAGAATTGATAGGATTACCTTTCGCTCTTCTTGTCCTGTTATTTGCATTCGGCTCGGTTGTTGCTTCCATTGTTCCCATCATCATTGGAGTGGTAACGGTCGTTACGGCATTCGGGATTCTCGCTCTGATTGGCGTCAGCATGGAATTATCCGTTTTCCTGCTGAATGTAGTTCCAATGATCGGGCTTGCCCTGAGCATTGACTTCTCTCTACTGTTCATTAACCGCTACCGTGAAGAACTGGCCACGAGGTCAATACCGGAAGCGATCCTTACCACTATTCAAACTGCTGGAAAATCGATCATTTTCTCTGCATTATGTGTATTCATCGGTTTAGGAGCTATGCTGCTCATTGAAATCGATATATTCCAGACTATCGCCATCGGGGGCATGGTAGTCGTCATGCTAGCAGTGGTATCTGCATTATCACTCCTCCCTTCCGTTCTTCTGCTCCTCGGAACGTCCATAAATAAATGGATGCTGATCAAACAGAAGAAAAATGCCCACGAGAAATGGAGGGCGTTTGCCGGGTTTGTCATGAAAAGACCTGTGTTCCTTGCCCTGCTTGCTCTGTTTGTCTTAGTGATCGGCATTTTGCCTGTTCGGTCTATGAAACTTGCCATTCCTGATACGGAGGCATTACCTGCTACATTTGAATCCCGTCAGGCGATGGATACTATTAAGGAAAAGTTCAAGACAGATGAAGGCAGTACGGTTTATGTGATCGCCAAACGGGAGAATGGCTGGACCAATAAAGACGGATTGGAGGATTTGAATGAACTCCTTTCAGATTTCACCCAGGAAGCAGCTGTGACTTCAGTGGACTCTATCTTTAAAGCTACGAATATCGACTCTCCTGAAAAGTTATTCGGGGCCATTCAGCAGCCCGAATCTAAGGAGAAGATTGATCCTGCATTGAATCGTTTTATCCAGGGAGACAAAGCATTGATTCCCGTGCACTTGTCATTGGATTCATCATCATCCGCTGCTCAGGAACTGGTGAATGAATGGAGTAACAAAGAATGGTCACATCCCCTCCAGTTTGGAGGACAGGTGAAATTCAATCAGGAAATCTTTGATGAGATTTATCAAAAAGTAGGATTGTGCCTGTTCATCATTTTAGGTTCGACTTACCTGATTCTGATGATCGCATTCCGCTCCATCATCATTCCATTGAAGGCCATTTTGATGAATATCATCAGTCTTACATCGACATTCGGAATCTTAGTATGGATTTTCCAGGGTGGACACTTCGGAATCCCGGAAACGGATATTGCCCTTGTGCTTCCAGTCTTGGTATTCAGTCTTGTTTTCGGACTTAGCATGGATTATGAGGTATTCCTTATTTCAAGGATTCATGAAATTTATCAAGAAACCGGTGATAACACACGTTCTACCATTGAGGGACTTACTTCAACAAGTAAAATCATCACCTCAGCCGCTCTTATCATGATTGTCATAACGGGAGCTTTCGCCTTCACAGGTGTAATGCCCGTCAAACAGATCGGAGTAGGGATTGCCATCGCCATTTTCATTGATGCAACCATCGTCAGAATGATATTGGTCCCTTCGTTAATGAAGCTACTTGGTGACTGGAACTGGTGGATGCCTTTCATGAAAAAGGAAAAGCAGGTAGAAAAAGCACATAAAGCCTCTTAAACTGCGACTTGTGAAAGTTTTCCTGCTGATTGTGAACCAAACGGAATGATCGACAAGACACCCTGATATCAGGGTGTCTTATTATGATTGCCGGCCCGTTTTATCGTTTTCAAATTAGGGGATTCTATGGTAAAGTACTATGGAACCAGCACGAACGGGAGGTATTTGATGAACCAGCAGGAATTACTACAAATTATTCGGGATCACTATCCATTTGATGTGCTATCAGCAGAACAGCTGGATTACATTATTTCCGGTTCTACATACACAACTTTCAAGAAAGGGGAATTTCTCTTTCATGAAGATGAAACGGTGGAAGAACTGGATATTTACTTCCTTGTCTCCGGACTTGCCAAGAATGTCCTCCATCGTTCCAGTGGAAAGCAATATTCACTCCGCTTCTATTACCCTGGTGACTTGATTGGCATCATGATCATGCTCACGAGCGGGCAAATGACTTTTTCAGTCCAGGCAATAGAAGATTGTAAGGTTTTCCGAATTCAGAAAGACCGGATTTTGGACATCATGACTAAAAACAATGATTTTTCAAAAATCATATTTGAAAGTATCGGCAATCGGATGAAAACCCTCTACGATGAAATTAAAGTAAAGTCTGCCACTGAAACCGATGATGAAAACATCAATCTATTTCGCACAAAAGTCCATACTCTCATGGACAGCCCTACTTTCATTGATAGAAATGCTACCATCATTGATGCAGCCACAAAGATGAAAGAACAGGACACGTATGGGTTAGTCGTGGTGGATCAGGATAAAAAGATGCTTGGTATCCTTACACAACGGGAAATCCTATCTTATATTACCAATCCAAGTATCTCTGATAAGGTGAAAGACTGGATGAAGGAAAAGCCTTTCTGGATCAGGGATGAGTCCTTCGCATATGAGGCCCTATCTTACTTTAAACATGAAGAAGTGGATTTCGTCCCCATCATTCATAATGATGTAGTGGTTGGGATTCTAACCAGTACATCATTTCTCAATATACAGGATTCGAATTACCTGGACCTTTCTTATAAAATTCAAAAGGCCTTGACGAATGAGGAACTGGTCGAACTGGCTACGGTGAAGAGCGAAACGTTCCAACAGTTCATTCAAGATCTTCTTGCACAAGACAGCTTTGGATTCGATATTTGTGAAGTGATATCCAATTACAATGATCGGCTTCACCGGAAAATCATTCAATTGAGTGAAAAAGAAATGAGACAGGAAGGGTTCGGTTCGGCCCCAATCAATTATTGTTTTATTGTCATGGGCAGTCAGGGACGAAGTGAGCAGGGATTCCATACTGACCAGGATAATGGGATCATCCTTGATGATTATAATCACTTATCCGACCTTAAAAAAGTTGATTTCTATTTTCAGGCCTTCACCGAGAAGCTGAATTTAAAGCTTGCTGCATGTGGCTTTCCTGAATGTACAGGTGGGATCATGGCGAAGGAACAAAAATGGAAAAGGTCTTATACGGACTGGAAAAAGGCGATTGATGAGTGGCTCCACGAGATGGATGCACAGGAAATCCAGAACATCACGATGTTTTATGACTTCCGTCCGATTTTCGGAGACTATTCCATCGCAGAAGAAATTCGGAATTACCTGACTGAAAAATCGAAACGATCCCTTAATATGCAGCAACTCTTACGAAAAGATGCCCTTCGATTCAAACTCCCCGTTGGTCCATTGGGCCGGGTGAACCTGAAGCCGAAAAATCATCTATTCAATATCAAAAAGTCAGGGCTCTTACAAATCGTTAATATGATCCGGATTCATTCTGTAAAGTATGGGATAAAAGAAGTGAACACAATCAAAAGGGTACAGGCATTGAAGAAGTTACAAGCCTTTCACCCCAGGGATGCGGAAAATGTAAAAACGGCCATGCATATCCTCCTTTCCTTGAGAACACAACAGAATCTGCGTGAACTTAGTGAGGGAAAGCCTTTAAGTAATGACATCGATGTCCGCACCCTTTCGAAAGAGGATCGTCAAAAATTAAAAGAATCCATCCAGATTGCCAATCGACTGCAGCAGGTGATGGAAATCAGTTTCAATAGGAACCGGGTGGTTTAATGGATAATCTAGGTATTAACGTAGGCTACCGGATACTAAAGTATTATTTATGGCAGCAATTCATCTTCCGCCATCAAGTCAGGCGGGAAAAAGAAAAGCTTTCCTACCATAAACTTTCCCGTGGCCTTAAACAATTTGAAGAAGAAAAACCGACCCTTCAAAAAAAACATCTCTTCCACTGCACCTTTACGATTTTCGACCTTGAGACCACTGGTTTTTTTCCTGAAGTTGGAGATGAAATCATATCGATAGGAGCTGTAAAGGTGAAAGAAGGAGAAGTTCAAAGGGACGATACATTCTATCAGGTGATCGACCCCCTTCAAACGGTGTCCAGAGAAACGAAGAGGTTTACGGGTCTAAGACGTAAAGATTTTTTAAATGGTGTGACGCTACCCATAGGGTTGGAACGCTTTTTGGAGTTCAGCAAAGGAACGATCCTGGTGGCCCATCCCGCGAGCTTCGACATTAATTTTCTTCAAAAAAGGATCAATAAGTGGGAGCTGCCTTTTTTCGATCCTGAATTTGTCGATTCCTTTTCGCTTGCCAATAGCTTACTTGGCAGGGATGACTGCTATTTGGATGTTCTCATAAAGAAATTCGATATTCAAGATCGTATCCGCCACCATGCTTTAAATGATGCGATCATGACGGCCGAGATCTTTGAACGACTTTTAAAACTATGTTATCAACAAGAAGTTCATACGATCCGTGGATTACATGAATTCCTCCTTCAGGAATCGGGCTGACATTCGATGGCACATGAAAAAACGCATGAGAAAAATACCTCATGCGTTTTTTATATATTATCGAATTTGTCCAGTTCCATGCATCATATACTTCACTGTTGTTAACGCTGGAAGCCCCATCGGACCTCTTGCATGCAACTTCTGAGTTGAAATGCCAATTTCAGCACCGAATCCTAATGCTCCTCCATCTGTGAAACGTGTGGATGCATTATGATATAAAGCAGCGGCATCAACGAGCATCATGAATTTTTTTGCTGTTTCATTGTTTTCCGTCACAATCGCTTCTGAATGTTTGGTACCGTATTCCTCTATATGTTCCACGGCTTCATCTAGTGAAGACACAACTTTAACGGCAATATCAAGACTTAAATATTCGTTTGCCCAATCTTCTTCGCCTGCAAGTTTGGCATCTTTGATCACTTCAACCACTTTTTCGTCACCATGAATGGCAACACGATGATCTTTCAATTTTTCAACAAAGGCATCCTTATGTTCATCGAACCATTTCTCATGAAGAATGACGGTTTCAGCCGCATTACAAACCGCAGGTCGGTCCGTTTTGGCATTAATGATGATGTTCAATGCTTTTTCCAGTTCAGCTTCCTTATCAATATATATGTGACAGTTCCCTACTCCTGTCTCCAGGACAGGGACCGTTGCATTATTGACGACGGCGTTGATCAATGCACCACCTCCACGGGGAATCAGCACATCAATATGTTCTTTCATTGTAAATAATTCACTTGTTGCCTCGCGATCTGTAGTGTTGATGAATTGTACGGCATCCTTTGGGATATCTGTTTGTTCCAATGCCTCATGCATAACGTCCACAATGGCTTTATTCGACGTTATGGCATTCGATCCACCTTTCAAGATGATGGCATTACCTGATTTCAATGCAAGACCTGTAGCGTCCACCGTCACGTTCGGCCGCGCCTCATAAATCATTCCGATGACACCGAGCGGAACGGTCATTTTTTGAACTTGCAGCTGATTTTCCAAGGTCCAATCTGAAACCACTTTACCAGTCGGGTCTTCCAGGTCAGCCACTTGGCGAAGACCGCTTGCAAAGTCTTCAACCCGTTCTTTAGAGAGAGATAAACGATCCATAAAGGCCGCTTCAAATCCTTTCTCCCTGCCTCTCTCAAGATCTTTTTCGTTCTGTTTTAGAATGGATCCGTAGTTTGCTTCTAAATGGTCGGCAAGGATATGAAGGGCTTTATTTTTTTGTTCCGTTGTCAGCATACTTAGCGTCTTAGAAGCTTTTTTAGCCAATATAGCCTGTTTTTTCACATCGGTTTTTTCTACAGTTAAAGTCATCAAATACCTCCTGATTATTTTAAAAAGCTATATACTTAAATGAATCAATTTTATAATTATTATATTTGTAATCAATTAAACCCCTACTGGAATGGGAAATTCCACATGGCATACGAGCTGATCAATTTCTACTGCGATCTCATCGGCTTTTATGTCTGTAGGATTCTTCAGTTGGCCGGAACGATAGTTGACCATTCCAAGACCGACTTCTTCGTTGCGGTTATCCAGGATGCGTACGACTGCACCCTTATCAAAACGGCCTTTCACAGTATAAATATCATCGATGGTTAAGCTTTCTTTCTGTTCCAAGATACGGTCTTTCGCATCTGCATCGATAGTGATTTCACCTTCTGGACCCGAATTGAACGCAATCCATTGCTTTTTGGAATCAAGATTGACCGAATCTTCCGTCGATTCAAAATAGGTTCCTTTCGCCGTATGCTGAACAGCATCATAAATGATGTTAGTATGTCCGGATTTACCAAGGAACGCAGGTATGCCTGATGCCATTGTAATCTTAAATGCATCGATCTTTGATCTCATGCCGCCAGTACCGACTGAGCTTCCCGGCTCTCCTGCCATGTCTTCAATATCTTCCGTGATTTCAGTCACACTCTCCAGCAGTTCAGCTTCTGGATTTTTACGTGGATCCGAATCATATAGCCCATCAATATCTGATAGAATGATGAGTTGATCAGCATCAACTAGTGCAGCGACTTTGGCGGATAGTGTGTCATTATCTCCGAATTTCAAACGGTCAATCGTTACAGTATCATTTTCATTCACAATCGGGATAATCCCTCTTTCGAGTAGGACATTAATCGTGTTTCTTGCATTGTTATATCGATCTTCATCAGAAAAATCACTACGAGTGATCAGAATTTGAGAAGCCACATATCCATTTGAAATTAACAGATCAGAATACGCTTCAATTAATAGCCCTTGGCCAATAGCTGCTGCGGCCTGCTTCTCAGGCAACGAACTTGGACGTGTCAAGCAACCCAATTTCCGATAACCTGCTGCAACTGCTCCTGACGAAACAAGCAAGACTTCATGACCGTCATCCTTTAAGCGGACAACCTCATCCACAAGTCGCTCAAGCTTCCTGCGGCTCATTTCTCCATGTAAGCTTGTCAATGAACTACTTCCAATCTTAATCACGATACGTTTCTTATTTTGGGACATTCAATCACTCCTAGTAATAAGGTCCGTCCCTTGCCCCTCTTTCTATATGCAGGGACAGACCTGTATTTCGAGTATGGTTGGTAAATAATATATATGAGGTGTTTGTTATAAGTTGGGTTATTAGCTTGTGACTAATTCTTTGGACTGTAAGGATGAGCTGATTTCTTTCGAGCGTTTTTCTGCTCCCTTAACAGCTTCTGAGATGGCTTTACCTCCACCGAACTGAGCTAATGCATCAAGTCCTGCAGCCGTAGTACCGTTTGGGGATGTTACATTTTCTCTTAGTTGAGTTGGTGATTCTTCTCGCTCCAACATCATTTTGGCTGCTCCAAAAATGGTTTGAGCTCCGATTTTACGAGCCAATTTCGGGTCTAATCCTGCTTCAGCACCCGTCTTTTCGATATGTTCCATTAAATAGTAGAAGTAAGCTGGACCGCTTCCGGCAATTCCGGTGAAGATGTCCATCTGACTCTCCTCGATGACGAATACTTCTCCGATGCTTGATAATAATTCTTCTGCGTTCTCCATATCTTCTCTTGAAGTGAATCTTCCGGCACTGATTGCCGTTGCAGATTCCTTCAGCATACTTGATGTATTTGGCATGACACGGATGACAGGCTGACCTGCAGGTAACTGTACTTCCATATGGGAAGTCGTGATCCCTGCCAGTACCGACATGATCACCGTATCATTTCTGACCAGGTGATTGATGGAATCTAATGCTTTATCGATATCCTTTGGCTTCATTGCAAGAATGAGGATATCTATTTCGTTAAAGGGCAGATCGTCTTTCATTATTGCAGTGATATCATATTTAGCTTTCATTTCTTGAAGTCTTCCGTAATTGCTTCTATTGGAAACAATGATTTGATCAGCTGGAATCTTTCCACTCTGTACTGTTCCTGAAATCATTGCTTCAGCCATATTACCTGCACCCAGAAATGCTATCGTTTTATTATTTAACAATCATATCCACTCCCGTTCCTTATTTTATGGTAAGTTCTTCTCAAAACACTTTTTTTCGTTTTCAATCGAACATTTAATGTAAAGTTTAAGAAAAAATTTTTAAGATCATGGTTGTTTCATGTCGCCAAAAACCTTGTTTGGCGGGTGTTTTGTTCACAACGTTTATAATCGTAACATGCTGATGAATGATATCAAGAGCATTAAAGGAAGTAGTAAGGAATTAGCCGAAATAGCTAGTGGAAGCGTTATCATTACCATTTATTTTATTCAGATTCCTTCTGAAGGCTCTAGATTGGCTGAGAGAGCGCATAATCAGAATTTATACTTTTAGGATTTGATTGATAATGGATCGATTTTTGACCTTGATCCTTGTTAGCGCAGTTCCAGAGTCCGTTCCATCAAGTCCACTCCAAAGCAAAAAAATCCCGTTAAGCATTCAAAGGCTTAACGGGATTTTCAGATTTATTCGTTTGTTGTATCGTCTGAGCTTTTTCCACTCAGGAAGTCTTTTAAAGCTTGAATATTTTCTTCAAAGTCAATTTCGAGAACGGAGCCCACTCCACTGTAACTTCCATTTGTATATGAACCTTCTACTGGCAAGGTTAGCTTGTCCATATCACTACTGTTAGTAAGGAGGATATCTTTCGCGATTGAGATTTGATCCAGTTTACTCATATTCGTCTGAATATATGGCTGAATGGATCCTGCCATTTTCGGAAGCTTTGTTACGCCTCCGATGGATAAGGCTTCATCTTTAAGGGCAGCAATCACTTTTTGCTGTCTTTCAACCCTTCCGAAGTCACCATTTCCATCATGACGGAATCTGGCATAGCCGAGTAATTCTTTTCCGTTCAGGTTTTGGACACCCGGTTCGAGGGAAACACCGATGTTTTCTGACATGGCTTTTTCAACATCCATTTCAATTCCTTTTGGTGCAAGGATGTCGACTGACTGTTCAAAACCTTTAAAATCGACAATCATATAGTACTGAATATCCAAATCAAAGTTCTGTTTAATCGTCTTGCGCAGCAATTCAGGACCACCTAAATAAAATGCCGTATTCAGTTTATAATTTTTATAACCTGGTATTTCTACATAAATATCTCTCATAAAAGATACGAGTTTGGTTTCATTTGTTTTTGGATCAATCTGTGCGAGCATCATGGTGTCTGTCCTTGATTTCTCCTCGCCCCTGCTATCGACTCCCAATAACAAAACGTTAACTTTCCCATTTTCATCTTTTACTCCGTTGAATTTATAATCTTTCTGCATCTGGTCTTCACCAGCCATTTTATAACCACTGTAAAATTGAAAAGCAGCGTAACCGATCAAACTGAAAATAAGGATTAATAATACCAAAATCACTTTTCTTCCACGTTTTTTCTTTTTGGTCTTTCTATCTAGTCGTGACTCCATTTCTTCACCTACTTTTATGACATTCATGATGAACCGATGATAATATGAAATAGTACTCTATACAATTGAAATTGACAATCACTGAATACTGGATAAACTAACACTTTTCTCCATACCGGTCCACCCCGAGAATATAGTTTACCATAAATATCATTAAAAGTATTTAGTTGTTCTCTTCATTAATAAACAATTGCATACTTTCTATAATCCCCTCTAATTACAAGAAGAAAAAGAGAGTATTCGAACTACTTTTCGATGTTTTTCTTAACTTTACCGGTAGAAAATACGTTGGCACTGCGTAAGTATTCTACGTCTTTCACGTTACTGCGATGATTGATCACGCGTGCCAAGGCAAAAAAGTAGTCTGATAGTCGGTTGATATATTGTAACGTAACCACAGAAAAGTCTCCGTCTGTCTTCGAAAGGGATACGATACACCTCTCTGCCCTCCTTGCAACGGTACGGGCAATATGAATACTTGCAGAAGCCTTCGTACCACCCGGGAGTATGAACTTTTCAAGAGGTGGAGCTTCTTTGATCATACCGTCTATCTTTTCTTCCAAAGCATGTACGGAATCAATTTGAAGCTTGTTTCTTCTCTTTTTTGATACATTGGATAAATCTCCACCGCAGTCAAAGAGTTCGTTCTGGATAGTAACTAAATCCATCACTATATCGTCAAAACGCTCATGATCCAATTCAGAAATTGCCTGACCAACGAAGCAATTTACTTCATCCAGTGTCCCGTATGCTTCGACCCGGATATGATCCTTATCGACCCTTCCCCCGATTAAACTTGTCTGACCTTTGTCCCCGGTTCTTGTATAAAGTTGCATCAAAACTTCTCTCCCCTTCTGTTAATTATGTAGCCATGCTTTTTGCACACTTTTTAATGACCTTCCCCGTTTTTACCCATATAACGTTGGATGGCTTTTTTAGTTACTTCATAAACTCCTCTGCCAATCAACTTTCCTATTGGAGTAATCGGTCCTGCAAAAGGTTCAAGCTCCCCTTTTTGACTGGAAGCAATCAGAATGCTGTCTGTAGGTGTTCCGGTTGCTACATTTCCGTTCCTTTTGTCCCTTATATCCATATCATTCAGTGCTTTCACCTTTGCCTCCGTGGATGTGACGAGGGCTTCGATATATGCTTCATCTGATAAATTCCCATTAATGAAGACCCAGGTATTGATCGTACCCGGTTTAGACTCAATATCATATTGAAAACTCGCTGATACATCCATGGCATTTCCAACACCTGCGGTCACGACGACGAAAATCGATTTCCCCTTCATTTCAAACCGCTCGCAAGTCATGTTAGTTAAATTCAGAGCCGTCATCATACCGACAGATAAAGACGAATCCAGTTCTTTCGTTACGAGATACTCATTCATATCTTGTTTGTAATCCCGGCAGTCATAATCAACGGGTACCCGACGGTTCATAAAATGAGCGTACCAACCGATTCCTGCTCCAATAATACCCGAAGACATACATTTCAACGGAAATGGTGCCGAGAAAAGGATGTATTCTTCTGTCAATGTCAAATACCTTTCATCCAAAATCAGGTTCTCAGTGAGGGGGCCTTCGGGTACGATCACCATCTGTGGTTTGGCCACCAATGGATGAGCGTGTTTCTGAACCTTCGTATGATATACTTCTTCGATATGTTCTTCTTTCAGCACTTCCTCAGGGTGGTGAAGAAGTTTCATTTTGCCCTGGTCCAATAGCAGTAAACGATCACAGTATAGGCTCGCTAAATTCAAATCGTGAAAAATGGCCACCACCGTTAGTTTTTCCTGATCTGTTTGAGTTTTAATCAAATCCAATAGGGACTTCTGATAGGAAAGATCAAGATGATTAGTAGGCTCATCCAGTAGTAAGATTTGAGGTTCCTGGGCAAGAGCCTGGGCGAGGAACACCCGTTGTCGCTCGCCACCTGACAATTCATGAAGATAGCGGTTCTGAAACGTAGAAATCCCTGTCTGCTCCATCACTTTGTCGACCATTTCAACATCCCGGTCAGTCGTAGCCTTAAAGAAACCTTTCTGATGAGCATATCTCCCAAGCATCACCGTTTCCCTTACTTCATATGAAAATGTTTCAGTCGATATCTGTGGTAATACCGCTACATGCGTAGCCAATTCTCTCGAAGAAAAGTGATGAAGTGGTTTTTCCTTCAATGTGATTGCTCCATCCATCAAAGGAAGAACACCCGTCATCGCTTTCAGTAAGGTCGTCTTCCCACTCCCATTCGGACCAAGTATTCCAAAGAACTCTCCTTTTTCTATATGAAAATTTATGTCTTCCACGATCTTATGACCGTCGTACCCAACTGAAACCCCGTTTACATCGATCATGATGAAAGACCCCTTTTCTTTAAAAGAATATAAGCAAACATCGGTGCGCCGACCAAGGCGGTAATCACTCCAATCGGAAGTTCGGTCGGAGCGATGATCGTTCTGGAAAGCAGGTCTGCGAGAACGAGGAACCCTCCACCCACAAGGATTGATAGGGGAAGTAAATGCAAATGATCATGTCCTACTATTCTTCGCAGAAAATGAGGAATCACAAGTCCAACAAATCCGATCGTTCCCGATACGGAGACTGCTGCCCCCGTCAGGATGCTTCCGGCAATCAAAATGATCAGCTTCCTTTTTTGAACCGAGATACCGATATGACGGGCCTGTTCTTCCCCGAAGCTCATCCCGTTCAATTCCTTGCCGTTTAGAATGAGTAACCCCACTCCAATGAGAAAAAAAGGCAAGATGATCGCAACATAATCCCATCCTCTCATGGATACACTTCCAAGAAGCCAGCCGATGATCTGCCTTAGTTCTTCACCTGTGAGTGCGATCATCAATGAAATCACCGAGCCAAGAAACGAGCTGAAGATGATTCCTGTCAATATAATGGTTTCGACCTTCATGGTCTTTTCAACCTTTTGGGCGAACCATAAAACGAGAAATACGGTGATGATTGAACAAACAATACTGAAAAAGGGAAGCGTAAACTTCCCGATGAACGGAATACTCCAATGGAAAAACAATGTGATAACTGCCCCTACCGAAGCTCCTGAAGACACACCCAGTGTATATGGATCAGCCAGAGGATTACGTAATAGCCCTTGAAAAGACGCCCCTGCAATGGCTAAGGAGCTTCCGACCAATAGAGCCAACAATACTCTCGGGAGTCGGATGGTATATACGATGTTCACAAACATGGGATCGACCGTATCAGGTAATTGAAAACCGAAACACTTCGAACCTACGATGTATACAATATCCATCGGTGGAATCGATATCGTACCGATCGAAATGCCTGCAAGCATCGCTGTGAGTATGAATAGCCCTGCCAATCCGTATGTAATCCCTATTTTATTCTGCAAATACCTCTGGATAGATCGATTTTGCAATTTCCTCTACTCCTTCAACCAATCTTGGACCGGTCCTTGTGACTAAATCTGAATGGACATCGTGAACATCTCCATTCTTAACTGCCGTCACATCTTCCCATCCTTCTCTTCCCATTATCTGTTCTTTCGGATTTTCACTGTAATAACCATATGTAGTGATGATTACGTCAGGGTTTGACGAAATGACAGCTTCCTGGTTCACCTGTACCCAACCTTCTTGATCGCTCATCACGTTTTCCGCATTGACCATTGAAAGCATTTGATCTATGAACGTATTCTTACCTGTTGAATAAATGTCAGGTGAAGGTGAAACTTCCACATAGACCTTCTTCTTTTCGGATACTTCACTTGCTTTTTCCTGAATGGAATCCAAATCTGACTTCATTTCAGAAACAACGGACTCCGCCTGATTTTCCTTACCGACAAGTGTCCCGATATCCTGAATTGTATTATATACTTCTTCAAAACTTTTAGCGTCTTGGACGATGAATACATTCACTCCGGCATCTTTCAACTGATTCAAACCTTCCTCTGCTGATTTTGCAGTAGATTCGTGGGCAAGAACCAGGTCTGGATCTAAGCTGACGATTTTCTCTACGTTAAACTCAATTCCACCGATTTTTTCTTTATCGGCGGCTTCTTTCGGAAAGTTATCAAAATCTGTGACACCGACAATTTCCTTATTTAGCCCAAGCTCGAATAAAATCTCAGTATTACTCGGAATTAATGAAACGATATGTTTAGGTTGTTCTTCCAGCGTGACTTTATTATTAAGCGCGTCATCCAACGATAAAGGATACCCGGATCCATCCTGAGTAACTTCTGCTGTTTCTTTTTTCTTCGTTTGATCGCCGTCATTCGTTCCGCATGCTGTCAAGAATCCGATGGCTACTAACAATGCAAGTAAGGCCTTTAATGTGTGTTTCATTTCCTTATTCCCCCTGTTTCTCAACATATTGACAGACAAAAAAACATCTCCAGTGGACTAGAGATGTTGTGTAAGATGCATAAAAAGGTTTTCATTACATGAAACATGCATATTACACCTTTCTATCCGCGTAGATTTGGTGCGATTAAAATCAGGCAGGTCTCCTGGCTCATGGTCATAGTTTGCTGACACCTTCCCGTACATGTCTGCACAGTGGTATAATTTCAGCTCACTCCCATTTACAGTGGCGGGACCGCGTTGGATTTACACCAACTTCCCTATTAAGAAGCTAAGAAGAGTTCATATCTACCGCTTCACCTGATCTCGTAACTTATTTAATTGTTCCGTTCAAAAGAATTATACACAAATTCCCTTGGTTAGGAAATGTATTTTCATGAAATTGTTGAAAATTGTAGAATTGGCTGTTCGTAATAATAGTAGCATCTCCTTTAGACAAGGTATTTTGATTGTTCCTTTGATGCTTTCGTGGTAGAATCTGTTCAAGCTATCGCTTTACTGCTTTACATATGGTACAGGAGGTTTATTAAATGAATGATAGAGAAGTCGCTACCTTTGCAGGAGGGTGTTTTTGGTGCATGGTAAAGCCGTTCGATGAGCTGCCAGGGATCATTGATGTCGTATCGGGATATTCGGGCGGTCATCTAAAAGACCCTTCGTATGAGGATATTAAAGCCGGTGACAGCGGGCATTATGAAGTGGTTCAGATCACCTTTGATCCCGCTCTGTTTCCTTACGAAAGGCTATTGGAGCTATACTGGCCCCAGATCGACCCGACTGATGATGGTGGTCAATTCCATGATCGCGGCGAACAGTACCGAACAGCTATCTTCTATCACAATGAACACCAGAAACAATTAGCTGCGGGGTCCAAAAACACGATAGAAGAAAGCGGACGATTCAAAAAGCCAATCGTCACCAAAATCCTTCCTGCCACAACCTTTTATCCGGCAGAAGACTACCATCAAAAATTCTATAAAACGAATCCAGAGGAATACAATCAAGATCGCGCAAAGTCTGGGCGCGATGAATTCATAGATGGAAATTGGAAAAACAATTAATAGCATGAAAAACTCCTTTTGCCAAACTAATGGCTATAGAAAGGAGTTTTTTTATTTAGAACCGCTCATACATTTTTATGAATAGGCACATTTTAAAAATAAGAACCGAGGAAGTCCTCCACAATGTTAAGCCGTAAATCCCTTGATTTGCTCGGTTCCCCCCTTATTCCTGCACTTCTTCCATAAATAAGAACGGCTCGTTTGTATCGAACTCCCCTGAAATTTTCCGGATGGGAATATCACTTCCCCTGATCCAATCTTGAAAGTCCACCACCACTCCATTGGAACTTTCTCCAAATCCGATTAAGCATCGCAGTGATTCACATTGAAAGACACATGTATGAATCGTTCCTGCCCAAGCATCATACGCTTTCTTGAAAATCGGGCTGTCTCCTCGGTTAAACAGGTTGAATGCCTCCTTCATAGTTAATGCCTTTTCCTGCACGGTCCGTAATATATCCAGCCTCTTTTGAGAGTCCTTTAAATAATGTCTGTTATCCTTTTTCATATGATTCATCTGAAAATGGTTGGTACAACTTAAGGTTGAATGGTGATACACCCCTATACCTCTCGGAGAAGCTTCTACCACGGCAGCTTTGCCACTTTGGTCGTATAGAGAATAGTTAAAACTGTGTCTGTGTGGGAGCCTGCGCAACACTTCGATGGCTTCGTCTGTATTTTTACATGTGTCCAGAAGGATGCGGGCGATCGTTGTACAAATGAACCCTTCTCCCGGCTTTATTCGATTCACGAAATGAAAACCGACTGCCAATCCTTTTTCGTTCAACCCGTCTATTCGTCCGATTCCCCTTCCTGAAAATCCGATAGATGCATATCCACCCGCAGGCTTCACAAGTATCAGCCTGCCTTCATACGTTTTCGGGTGATAATCATAATTCCTCACATAAATTCCATCCTTCGCCAAAGACGAACAACCTGAATTCACCCACTCCTGTTGAAAGCCCGAATATTCATGTATGGTATCAGCCAATGACCACTGTAAACCATAGGATAGTCCATTTAATTCATCCCATAATCCGGGTGCGAAATGTCGGAGTAGTCTCTCTGCTTCATCCATCTTTACATTATAATCTC
Organism: Rossellomorea sp. QJM3NY_18; assembly: GCF_056173145.1. Classification (NCBI taxonomy): domain Bacteria; kingdom Bacillati; phylum Bacillota; class Bacilli; order Caryophanales; family Bacillaceae; genus Rossellomorea; species Rossellomorea sp. QJM3NY_18. The sequence continues at coordinate 2,339,432 of NZ_CM149659.1, forward strand.
TCAATGACTTCTTTCGTCTCTTTTGATGGTGGGAATAGAGTGGCGACTGACGGAGTTCCTTACCGAATTGAACACCAATCTCATAATAGGTCCCTCTGGACTGCAATACGTCTATAACAACCTCTTTCATTGACCCACGCCCCTTTCTGCGAATAAAGGATAATATCGAATAAAAACTTCTTCTTTTTCTCCTGCTTATGCTACACTTGATTCATAAAATACGAGGAGGAAATATCATGCAAAAAACATTCAAAACACTTTCACTATTCCAAGAAGGAGTGAACGTTCTGGATTAACGAAACGACGCTCCTTCTTCCGGGAAATATAAAAACACAGGAAGCAGGAGACAAATTATGACGAAACAAACACTTGCAGCCCATAACATTCGGGTGTTATTTTGGATTTCTTTTTTTGGCACAATCAGTTTTCTTCAACCCGTACTAACGTTATTCTATTTCGAAAGAGGGTTAACCTCTTCTGATATTTTAATTGTGCTCATGTTCTGGAGCGGTGCCGTATTACTCGGGGAGGTACCGACTGGAATATTTGCAGATCGGTTTGGTGCCAAATATTCTTTTCTATTCGGTTCTTTACTTAAGTTCCTTAGTATCACACTGCTTTTATTCGCCTATGAACCTTGGATGTTCTTCTTATACAGCTTCATCAATGGATTCAGCGTAACCTTTTTTTCCGGAGCCGATGAGGCATTAATCTATGATTCCCTCAAAGAGTCAAATGAAGAAAATCGAATGGATCATGCCATGGGAAAGATTCAATCAGCCTCGTTTATCAGTATGCTGATTGCCGTCCTTTTCGGTTCCTATTTGGCGAGGGATCTGGCGGAGAGTCAATTCACTCTGCTCATCTTACTGGGTTTAGTCTTTCACTTAATAGAACTATTCTTAATCCTTTCAGTCAAGCAGCCGTCTGTTGATTCATTTCAGAAAGAAAACCCTTTTTCCCAAATAAAGAGTGGTATCAGGGTGATACGCCAGGCACCCCAGTTATTGTTGATGTTTTTAAACGTAACATTGGTCTTCATTCCGGCTGGTGCCGTTTACCAATACTTTGATCAACCGCTTTTACAGGATGCTGGGGTGCCCGTCTACTTGATTGGAGTCTTTTATGCAGTTTCTGCCATTCTTGGCTATATTGCATCGAATTCAATCGGTTGGATGACAGCACGCTATTCCAGGGTGATGCTCATGAATATATCTGGTTTATCAGCGGCAGCGGGGTTACTCATATCCGGCTTGTTCGGGTCTTCTTTATGGATTGTATTAGGTTCATTTTTCTTATTAAGGCTTGTCCGGGCAGTCCGTTACCCGATTTATTCACAATTAAGCAATGATTTAATTCCGTCCGGGATCAGAGCGACGACCATCTCCCTTCTGTCCATTGTGGATTCAGGCTTGGACCTTGTTGTGTTCGGAGTGCTGTCTACGATTGCTTTGAATGGCTATTCACACGTACTCATTGGGTGTGCCATTATCGCCCTTGTCGGATCACTTTTACCGATTAGACCGGTCCAAACAAAGAAGGAACGTCATCAGGTCAAGCAAAACGGATCATACTGAATATAGAAGAGAGTGCTGACAATTTGTCAGCACTCTTCTTCATGTTGAGATCATTTATTTCCTTAGATACGTCCAGCCTTCTTCCTGGTACACCTTATTATCTTTCATCAGTTTTCCAAGAGCCCGTTTAAAGGATGCTTTACTCATATTGAATCGATCTTTGATTTCTTCCGGCTGACTCTTATCCCAAAATGGAATCGCACCGTTCCGAACTGCCAGATACTCAAGGATGACTTCAGCATCATCCTGCATTTTATCCTGCTTCAATGGTAAGAACGAAACATTCAGGTTTCCGTCATCCTTCACGTCGATGACCCTTCCTTCAACCAGTTCCCCGAGTCTTGGCTCCGCTTTTCGCTCATTCATGTGAACGAAGCAGCGATATCCTTGTTCAGATAAAAAGAAAGTCCCTACTCTCAGAAGTCGATAAACCCTTCCCTGCACTTTGGCATTCATCATTTCAGCGGATGCTCTTCTTGATACCTGTTCAATGATGTTTTCAGTGGCCAATCTTCCGTATAACCGGTCTTGCTTATCGCGATTTAAGGTAAGAAACAGCTGATCGCCAGGGTTCGGCCAAAGCTCCTGGAATTTTGGAAGATCATCTGATGAGACCAAAATATCCTTAGGCAATCCAATATTCACAAATACGCCTAAATCTTCCCTCTTATCCACTACTTCTGCCCAACCGTATGCACCGACTTGCACTTTAGGGATTCGCATGGTCGCTGTCAAGCGCACGTCCTTATCATGATAAAGAAATACTTTCACCGTATCTCCCTCTTGGATTTCTTCAGTTATTTCAGAGTGATGCAGAAGTACACGATCGATATCATTCGTTAGAAAGAAACCGTATGGCACTTCGTGATCAACGTATAAATCCTCTACTGTACCTGGTTTTAAAGAAGACATTATATTTATTCCTCCAATATTTATTCACGTATTAACTTACGTTTTCTCTACTCATTGTTTGTATCCACTAAATATAGCTTTTTTCAGGAATGATGTATAGGGCGTATGCTATTTTTAATAATAAATCATCAATTTAGAAAATAATGAATTCACGAACTTTTACCGGTTCCATTGACCGGAAGATAGTCAGTTGTTATGATTCTCCTAATTCAATTATACCAAATAAAGATGCACCTTGTATAAGTTCAAGAATATGGCTTGAACGTTTCTACCAGCTACCTTAAATGGCTTGTCTACAAGATAAAGTATGACCAATGGAATTATTTTATCCTGTAGATACACTCTGGTTGATTCAGTCACCGGAGTTTTTTTATTTTATCTACACGGAGGGTTAAGTATGAAAACATTCTTTCAATTTGCTGAAAGAGGGACAAATTATAGAAGAGAAGCGTTAGCAGGTGTCACGACTTTCCTGTCGATGGCTTATATTCTTGTTGTGAACCCCATCATCCTGAGTCAGGCCGGAATGGATAAAGGGGCATTATTTACAGCGACCGCTCTATCAGCGATAGTTGGATCACTGTTAATCGGTCTACTGGCAAACTTTCCGATCGGGATCGCCCCCAGCATGGGACTCAACTCGTTCTTTACCTTTTCGGTATGTATCGGAATGGGAGTGGACTGGGAAATTGCCCTGACAGGAGTATTTATTGCAGGCATCATCTTTATGATTTTAAGTGTCATGAAAATTCGTGAAAAGATCATCAATGTCATCCCGCAGGATTTAAAATTTGCCATTGCCGGCGGCATCGGTTTTTTCGTGGCATTCATTGGTTTTAAAAATGCAGGGCTCGTCGTTGCCAACCCTGAAACATTTGTATCGATTGGGAACCTTTCTTCCCCACCGACACTACTTGCTGTGTTTGGTTTTATCATTACCCTGATGATGTTGGTGAAGGGAATTAAAGGCGGGATATTCTATGGGATGGTTGCAACGACCATCATTGGGATGGTCGCGGGACAAATCTCCGTGCCTCACTCCATTATTGGTGGTGTTCCGAGTCTCGAGCCGACATTCGGAGTGGTATTCAACCATTTAGGGGATATATTCACTCTTGAAATCATGGCGGTCATCTTTACCTTTCTGTTTGTGGCTTTCTTTGATACGGCAGGTGCCTTGATTGCGGTCGCCAGTCAAGCAGGGATTATGAAGGATAATCAGATTCCGAACGCAGGCCGCGCTCTCCTGGCTGACTCTGCATCGGGAGTGGCAGGAGCGATATTTGGGACCTCAACGACAGCATCATTTGTAGAGTCCTCTGCCGGGGTGGCCGTCGGGGGAAGAACCGGATTCACGTCTATCGTGATTGCCATCTGTTTCTCCGTCGCCCTGTTCTTTTCCCCCATCTTATCGGTCATCACTCCAGAAGTGACTGCCCCTGCACTTATTATTGTCGGTGCATTGATGGCTACGGAAGTCAGGCATATCAATTGGAATCGTCTTGAAGTGGTCATTCCTTCTTTTGTAACGATTATTATGATGCCTTTAACCTTCAGTGTTGCAACAGGGATCGCATTAGGTTTCATTCTTTATCCATTTGCGATGATTTCCTTGAAAAAATGGAAAGAAGTTCATCCAATCATGTACATCCTTTGTGGGTTATTCATCATTTACTTTGCATTTTCTTAAAAACCGAAGAGGTGATTCCGTTTGGACGGGATCACCTCTTTTGTTATTTATGAAAGTTTCTTACTTCTTCGTCTGAAGGAAGGAAGAATGTCATCATCCCGAGTAGAGGAAGGAAGCTGCATAGGATCATCACGAATCGGATGGTGTAAAGATCGGCCAATCCTCCAAAGATAACTGCCCCGACAGCACCCATGCCGAATGCCAAACCAACGGTCAAGCCGGACACCATCCCGATTTTTTTTGGCATCAGCTCTTGTGCATACACCACGATAACACTGAAACTAGACGATAAAATAAAGCCAATGAAAAAAATAAATGGAAAGACAATGGAGAGCGGTAAATAAGGTAAAGCAAGTGTCAAAGGTGCAGCACCGATCATAGAAAAGAAGATGATGTTCCTCTTGCCAAAACGATCGGCAAGAGGACCCCCAAGGAAGGTACCCATGACTCCTGCAAACATAAAAGCAAATATGTATGCCTGGGCTTTTTTAATGGTAAGACCGTAGTCCTCAATCAAATAAAATTGATAATAATTTGATAACCCTGCTCCGTACCATGACCTTGCAAACACGAGAAATACAACAAACACCATCGCCCACTTAATTTTCGGGTTTATAGGCGTTTTTCTTCCATCTTCACTCTTTTTCCTCATATTCATTTCATTGAAACGTAATTGATTTGAATACCAATTAGATACCCGGAACAAGACTACGACTCCAATAATGGCTACAATAGTAAACGATAAGGCTCCTTTTTGACCAAAAGGGACAAAGACAAAAGCAGTAATCAACGGGGCGAGCGCCTGGCCGGTATTTCCACCGACCTGATAAATCGACTGAGCCAGTCCCCTTCGATTTCCGGCAGCCATATAAGCCACTCTTGAGCCTTCAGGATGGAAAATGGCAGAGCCGAATCCGATAAATAATACTGAAACGATGATCCAAATGAAATGACCGGATAGGGAAAAACCGATCAACCCTGCTAAGCTGGACAACATCCCCAATGGAAGTAAGTACGGCTTCGAACGTATATCGGCATAAAATCCGAAGACCGGCTGTAATAAAGAAGATGTCATATTGAGCGAGAAGGCAATCCAGCCGATTTGCATATAACTCAGCTCCAATGACTTCTCAATGATCGGGAACATAGCTGGTACGACAGCCTGGAGTGTGTCATTGATAAAATGACCCGAACTGATGGCTAATAGAATTCCATAAATAGTAGGATTCACTACCGTTTTTGAAGCTGTTTGGGCCACTTCCATCTCTCCCTTAAATCTATTTCGTTACTCTAAATAGTATACTGAATAATTCGAACATTTCCTATGGATAAATAAAAAAAGCCGAAACGGAGTTCGACTTTTTTACTGAAGCATTATCCTCTATTCGGGAATACTCGTTTTACCATATCCGCTATTTCTTCACCAAATCCTTCAATCGGTTTCCCATTTCTGGCTTTATCGGCATACCCTCTCATTCGGTCTACGAAATCAGGATTTGTTGACACGTACACATTGTTGATACTGCCATTTTCTTTTTTCACTTGATCTGAGATTTTCTTTTCCAATTCCTTTGAAACGTTCCCATTCTTCTGGTCTTCTAATACAGCAGCAACGTATGCATTTTGCTCAGTCGTCAGGACATAAGCACTTTTCACTTCATTAAGTTCTGCCACTTTACCCGCTTCTCTGTCAGCAAGGGAGTAATTTTCTCTCATCGTCCCCTCGTTCACATAATCCCGGTTCGCCTGATCATTCTTGTAGTTCACTCTCTCCAGATTACGGTTGTTCATTTGCTGTCCTTCTTCATTCATGTTATTGCTTGTTCCGCAGCCGGCAGCAGTGATCATGAACAGTAATCCAATCGTTGTAATCAATAGATATTTTTTCATTTCTTTGCCTCCTGAAATTTATTCAATCTTACTTTCCCCAATGCTCTCTGGATCTATTCACGAGATCAGAAAATGTTTAATCCATTACTCAATTAGGGAAAACTCGATATGAAAACGATTAAGGGAGGTAGGATCATTGTTCCAGGCAGCTTTATGGGGAGGGGTAGCCAGTCTCTCCCTCTTGATCGGGGCATTTATGGCCTTATATCTTCATATACCAAAGAAAGTTGTAGCGTTTATTATGGCATTAGGTACAGGTTTGATCATTGGATCCGCCACTTTTGATCTCTTAAGTGAAGCAGAGGGAAAAGCGGATCCGATTTATCTCATCTCCATGTTCCTTCTGGGTGCCCTCATCTTTACTCTATTTGAAATATTCATTTCTAAAAAAGGTGGAAGCGAAAGAAAACGGTCGAAGAAGAATCCCCACGGCCACTCGGGGCTCGCCATTTATGTGGGTACCATCATGGATGCCATACCGGAATCCATCATCATCGGTGTGAGCTTTATTGGAAGTCAATCCATGCAATGGGTCTTCATCATCGCTATATTCATCAGTAATTTGCCTGAATCTTTATCCAGCAGTATAGGCTTAAAGCTCGATCATTACAGCACGAAGAAAATCCTTTACTTATGGGGAAGTGTTGTCATTCTTTCTTCTCTCAGTTCGTTGTTTGGATATGTATTACTGCAGGATGCCCCCGAAAGCACTTCGTATATAATCGGAGCGTTCGGGGCTGGAGGGCTGCTCGCTATGGCCTCTTCAACGATGATGCCGGAAGCATATGAGGAAGGCGGCCCCATTGTCGGTTTCCTTTCTTCCCTGGGAATCATTCTTTCCTTTGTGTTGACACATATGTCTTAGAATTTTTGAAGAATCTTAGATAAAAAAACGTACTCAAGTTTAGTCTTGAGTACGTTTTTTCGATCACTCCTCATGTTCGATTGTCAAGCCTTCTACAAAACGTTTCCCCATGAGTTTATCCTTTTTACGATTTTCTTTGCTATTGAAGATAATATCGAAATCGTAATCGTCTGGATACAACTCCAGGGCAGATACATACAGACGGAGCCGTTTATGACTTACAGATCGCTTTTCCCCTTTGATCTGTACGGTGTAATTCCCTACACCATCAGGGCCTTCATATACAATTCCAAATTCTCCTTCTGGGGAAATCTTGACATTATCTCCTTTGGTAAAGGAGATAATGTTTCTTTTTTCTTTCTGGATTTTTACGTGATTCCTTTTTTTATGTTTGTTTACGATGATCTGCTTCTCCATTTCCTTTTTCACACCGTAGTCGATTTCTCCCAGACTATAGATTTTCTTCGTCTTATAGGTGATTTCATGTGCTTTTTCAATGATCTCCGGGTGCATCCCAAGCTTCAACGCTATAGAAAATGCCTGACTGTCCCCACCTTGACCGACAATCAGTTTATATGTTGGCTGCAAAGTGTCGATATTAAATTCCATACTGCCATTCATAAAGCCTTCATGCTCTTCTGCAAAATGTTTGATTTCACTATAATGAGTAGTGGCAATCAGTGTGGCGCCCTTTTCATATAATTGATTCAGGATAGCCGTGGCAAGACCCATTCCCTCCATAGGATCTGTACCGGAGCCAAGTTCATCCAACAGAACAAGTGACCGGTCGTTTGTATCCTTTAATATGTTGATAATATTTTTTATATGTGAACTGAATGTGCTCAAGTTTTGTTGAAGACTCTGCCCATCCCCGATGTCCAGAAGTATTTGCTGATAAATACTGATCTCACTGCCTTCGGCTGCAGGAATATGCAAACCACATTGGGTCATGAGGGTAAGGAGCCCAACCGTCTTTATGGTTACGGTTTTCCCACCGGTGTTGGGGCCAGTGATGACCAATGCATGAAATCCCTCCCCCATCTTGATGGATAGAGGGACTGCCTGTTTCCCCAATAGGGGATGAACCGCATTGATCAAGTGAATCCTCTGTTCTTCATTCACAACAGCCTTCAACCCACCATATGAGCGACTATATTTTGCTTTGGCAAACAACACATCATAATGGACCATCGTTTCAACCGCAAGCATTAATTGTGGCTCGTATGTTTGCACCAACCCAGTTAATGTCCATAGAATATTTTCAATTTCATGATCTTCTTCGAGTTTTAAAGTGAGGAGCTGGTCCTGTTGTTTGCTTAATTCCTCCGGCTCGATATACAGGGTTGAACCCGATGCTGAGGAATCCAGAACGGCACCTTTCATCTTCCCCTTGAATTCTTTCTTGATTGGAATGACATATCGACCGTTTCGTTGACTTACGATCGCATCTTGAAGGTAGGATTTGTATTTAGACGATTTAACAATCGATTGTATTTTATCCTTTAACCGTTCTTCCTGAATTCCCGATTGCTTTCGGATCCTCAACAATTCTTTACTCGCATAATCGTCGACTCTGCCGTTCCTGATACATCTGTTGATTTCCTCCCCGAGATCGGGGATATCTTCAATTGAATAGACATAGGATGAAACTCTGGGTGCGAGCCATTGTTTATCCTCCATGTATTTTTTCAGCTTTTTACATGCATCGAGAAAATAATATAAACTTGTGAGCTGATCCGGCCTCAGGGGCACCCCTTTATTCAGATTCGCCATGATGCTTTCCACCCCATCTAAAGCATGAATCGGTACACTGGCACTTTTCTTTAAAATGTGGACAGCTTCCGTTACCTCATCCAGGCGCATTTCAATTTGACGGATATTTGTGGATGGCCGTAAGTTCAATAATTCCTTTTTACCTTCTTCCGTCAGGGCAAACCTCATAAGTTCTTCTTTCACTAAGTTAAATTCAAGTGTTTGAAACGTTTTTTCATTCATTCCATTTCCCTCCGAATATACAAAAATAGACCACAACGAACAATGTCCATCGTGGTCTTCCTTCACTCGTATACAATCCTCCCCATCATAATAGCTCACGTGTAAACGCAAACAGTAAAAGTCTTCCAAACAACTATGTGAAAAGAAGTCCTCATTTGCGGAAATGTGCACAAAAAAAGAGCTGTGCACAAAGACACAGCTCTCCTGATTAAGGGTTTGAGTATGCTATGACCATTGTTCTTAACTACATTTTAAAGGCACAGCTAAATAAGCTGATCCAGTAGCCTGAATTAAAAAGACCACTGCCTGCAAAATGTCCGTATTCATTTCACGGTTAGTTAAGAACGACACCTAACATATAACATACTCCCTTTGTATACACTATTTAAATTCAAGATTAGTTTACGACGTATTCCATCTATTGTCAATAGGTTACTGTAATGAACGTTTATATTGGAACTTTTTCCATTGAAAGCGAATGAAACATCCTATGCAGAAGCCTGCAAGAGCGACGGATGCAGCCACGAAAACCAATCCTGAGAAGAGATAAACCCCCGTATCCCATCCTGCCAGGCTACTTATGATGGCGCCTCCTAGACAGCTGACAGCAATGATATTGTTGAACCGTTGCTGCTCAGCATCTTCAGGTGGATATGCAGAAGGTTCTTTCTTTAAGAATAACTTCCCTGCCTTCATGACGGGATTATATTTAAAAAGTAAAGCTGACATTCCGACAAAGAACGGAAGCAGTAAGAGAGATTCTATTTGGATCAACCATGAAATAGCAACAGTTGATACAATGAACCATTGATTCAATTGAACTAATGGTCTTGGTATTGAATTGGCTGGAGCTGTACTCATATTAATTCATACCTTTCTGATTGGAATTAGTGTAATTACAGTGTATGGGATAGAGATGAAAAAATCAAAAGAAAAAACCGAATCCGGATGCCCATTTTTTGGTCGGTTTCGGTTTTTTCTTTTCTGTCACTTCTTTAACTCATATTTTTTTTGTAACTCCTCAGGAGCCATCTTTACCATCAGTTGAAGAATGAAGGTAAACACCGCCAGATCATCGACGATCCCCAGTAATAGAAACACATCCGGGATCACGTCCACCGGCAACCAGATATAAAAAGCAACCAACCCCACGGATAAACCCTTCTTCACCGGTGAAACATCACTGGAACGAAAAAAATCAACCAAAAACGGAACCGATCTCCGAACATTAAAAAGAAACCGCACCCGCTTCATAAACCTTATCATTACGTCATCACCTGTTTGTTTTTTTGTTATCATAGCACACAAACCAACAGAAAGTATAAATTACTACAGAGCATTGATTTTTGGCTCATTCGAGGGAAACGAACGTTTCCCTCGCCTTTCAGCAGGAGCTGAAAGGTTCCCAGGGGAAATGAGCCAAAAATCCCCCCATATAAAATAATAACCTATTCCCACATGAGCCCCTTTTCTTTTTCTAAAATCCTCTCCATCCTTATGTAAAACCCCCGTAAATTTATCACTGTTCCTGCTAACACTCTATCTTTTTAGCATACTTGCGTGTTATAATCTTTTAGATTGAGTATTAGGAGGTATTTCACATATGATTCAAGTATCAGATGTAAGCTTACGTTTTGGTGATAGAAAGTTATTCGAAGACGTGAATATAAAGTTTAATCCAGGGAATTGCTACGGACTTATCGGAGCAAACGGTGCTGGTAAATCAACATTTTTAAAGATTCTTTCAGGAGAAATCGAAGCGCAGACCGGCCACGTCTCAATGGGGTCAGGCGAGCGACTTGCTGTCTTAAAGCAGGATCACTTCGAATATGAAGAATATGAAGTGCTGAAAGTTGTCATAATGGGGCATACCCGTTTATATGAAGTCATGCAGGAAAAAGACGCCATCTACATGAAAGAAGATTTTTCTGATGAAGACGGCATGAGAGCGGCAGAATTAGAAGGAGAATTCGCCGAGCTTAACGGTTGGGAAGCTGAATCAGAAGCGGCTATCCTACTAAAAGGATTAGGAATCAACGAAGACCTTCACACGAAACAAATGTCCGAACTGACCGGTGGAGAAAAAGTAAAAGTATTATTAGCACAAGCACTATTCGGCAAGCCGGATGTCCTTTTACTCGATGAGCCTACCAACCACTTGGACATCCAAGCGATTCAGTGGTTAGAAGACTTCTTGATCAATTTTGAGAACACAGTCATCGTTGTATCACATGACCGTCACTTCTTAAATAAAGTATGTACACATATTGCCGACCTGGACTTTGGAAAAATCCAAGTGTATGTCGGGAACTATGATTTCTGGTATGAGTCCAGTCAATTAGCACTGAAAATGGCTCAGGATCAGAATAAGAAGAAGGAAGAAAAGATCAAAGAGCTTCAGGCATTCGTTGCCCGGTTCAGTGCAAATGCATCTAAATCGAAACAAGCCACTTCACGTAAAAAATCGTTGGAGAAAATTTCATTGGATGACATCAAGCCAAGCTCACGTCGTTATCCATACGTACAATTCAAGCCGGAGCGTGAAATCGGAAACGATGTTCTGCGTGTTGAAGGTCTTACAAAAACGGTTGATGGAGTGAAGGTCTTAAACAATGTTTCCTTTATCCTGAATAAAGAAGACAAAATCGCTCTTGTCGGAGTAAATGAAATTGCCAAGACCACTCTTTTCAAAATCCTTGCAGGGGAAATGGAACCTGATAGTGGAACATTCAAGTGGGGAGTTACGACATCCCAAGCTTACTTCCCGAATGAAAACTCCAAGTATTTTGAAGGAAACGAACCTTCCCTTGTGGACTGGTTACGCCAGTACTCACCGGAAGATGAGAGTGAAACATTCCTTCGCGGATTCCTGGGTCGCATGCTTTTCTCAGGGGAAGAAGTATTGAAGAAGCCGAGTGTTCTTTCCGGAGGGGAAAAAGTTCGTTGTATGTTATCCAAGATGATGCTTAGCGGGTCAAACGTTCTTCTACTAGATGAACCTACCAACCACTTGGATTTGGAATCCATCACGGCATTGAATAACGGATTGATCAATTTCAAAGGGGCAATGATTTTCGCATCCCATGACCATCAGTTCATTCACACAATTGCGAACCGGATCATCGAAATCACCGAAGATGGTGTCATCGATAAAGAAACAACCTACGATGAATTCCTGGAAATGAAGGCTGCCATGAAGGCGTAACAAGATATAAATTAAAAAAGCAGATGCCGATAAATCGGCATCTGCTTTTTTGTTATATGTGACAAGAGCTATGAACTTTGTCCGCTCTTCACTAAATACCCTTTGATTTGAAAATAGCTGATTTCTTTCGGTAGCTCTTCTTTTATTGGTTTCAACAAGTCTGTCCCTGCCTGTGAAACGGCTTCTTCTATCAGGCTTTCCTCTTCTTCTGTAAATAGGATGCTCCAATCATCAAGTATGCCTTCCTGATAAGTACGGATAATATGATTTTCAATCGTAGCCGTACTCATACCCCGCTCTTTCGCAATTTCTTTAATTCCTTTGTGATCCTTAAATAAGGCATAACTGATCAAATAGGATGCCGTATCAGATTTGTTTACCTTACGGGCAGGTGCAGGTTTGACTGTCTCCACTTGATGTGTTGGATTCTCTTCTAAGAAAGCTGATATTTTCCCAATGAACATTTCTCCATAGCGCTCCTTCTTACTTTCCCCCACTCCACTAACCTGAAGAAATTCTTCTGAGGTTTTCGGCATCTTCACACACATATCCTGTAATGCCTTATCCGAGAAAATAACAAAAGGCGGGACCCCTTCTGAATCTGCAATTGATTTCCGGAGGGCTCTAAGGGTCTGAAATAAACCATCTTCTTTCGGGATAATGGCAGAAACCGTAGGCTGTACCTTTCTGGATACGGTTCTTTCTCCCATTAATACCTCTTTTCCCTTGGATGACACTTTCAGAACAGGAAAGCTGCCACCTTCAACCTGGATGATCCCTTCAGAAATCAAATAATCGATGAACAGTCCGACTTCTTTCTGAGATTGATCCTTCATTAATCCATAGGTAGATAGCCGGTCAAATCCCCATTCAATTATTTTCTTATTCTTTGATCCCGTCAGCACACCACTGATTAGGGAGGTTCCAAACCTCTCATTCATCCTCATCATACAAGATAATACCATTTGTGCTTCCTTTGTAACATCCTCGGATTCTCGCTCATCCAGGCAATTGCTGCAATGGCCGCAGGCTTCTTCTACGAGTTCCCCGAAATATGCCAGAATGTAGTTCTGTAAACATGATTCGGTATGAACAAAATCAACCATGTCACGTAATTTCTGCATCTCATTCTGATGCAATTCAGGATTGATGATATTTTGATCAATGATATACCTCTGCGTTTGGATATCCTGAGGAGAAAACAATAAGACACATTCGCTATCTACTCCATCACGACCTGCCCTGCCGGCCTCTTGATAGTATCCCTCCATATTCTTCGGGATTTGATAATGAATCACGAATCGGACATTCGACTTATTAATTCCCATGCCAAACGCATTGGTCGCTATCATGATTGTAATGGAATCATTCAGGAAAGCCTCCTGCTGGTCCTGCCTTAATGTATCAGAAAGCCCGCCATGATATTTACCGACGGATACTCCTTTTTTCTCAAAAAACGTATAAAGGTTTTCAACTTCTTTCCGTGTCGCACAATAGATAATACCTGAATGCTGATTATTCTTTTTTACATATTTTTCTACCCAACGTTTACGATCTTCTCCTTTTACCACTTGGAAAAATAAGTTCGTCCTCTGGAATCCAGTTAATACTTTGTATTTTTCCGGAATATGCAAGTGATGAAGAATATCGTATTGCACCTGGGGAGTGGCAGTTGCTGTAAGAGCAAGAATCGACGGGTTTGAACGTAGTTGGTTCACTGCGTTGTAGATCCCTAAATAGCTTGGTCTAAAATCATGGCCCCATTGGGATAAACAATGGGCTTCGTCAACAGCTACAAGGGGAATGGGCAATGTATTGAGGAAACGAATGAATCCATAAGATTCCAATCGCTCGGGAGCAATATAAACTAGCTTGTATTCCCCTGATGATATCTCTTCCAATCTATTCTCTACTTCACTGGTTGAAAGGGTACTATTAATATAGGTAGCGGGAATCCCTTGATGAATCAATGAATCCACCTGGTCTTTCATCAGGGAGATAAGGGGCGAGATCACCAGGGTCACGCCATCGAGCATCAGTGCGGGAATCTGGTAACAAAGTGATTTCCCACCGCCAGTGGGCATAATGCCGACTGTGTTTTTTCCGTCTAATATGTATTGAATGATGCTTGCTTGACCATCCCTGAATTCATCATAACCAAAGTATTGCTTTAATACTCTTTTTGCTTCTGAGATCACAATCTTCCCTCCTAATGATATTCTTGTCCCTATATTGTATTAAAGAAAAGCGGAGGTGCCAATAGGAAGTCCAAAGTTCACACAAAAAACCCCCTCTTTCTCTCCGATTTGAGGGGGCGTTTCCATATAATTATAACGAATAAACCTTCTTACCATTATGCCACGTTTCTATAACCTTGATGTTATTTAATTCATCACTAGAAACCTCCATGGGATGCCGATCCAGCAGGATGAAATCTGCACGTTCTCCTTCTGATAGTGTTCCTGAATTATGTGGTTCATCTAATTCGATGATCGTAGGCATGGACGTATATCCCCGATAGGCTTCATTCACTGTCAGCTTTTCCTGTGGTTGCCAGCCGCCTGCTGGATTTCCGGAAAGATCTGTCCTGTTCACCGCTGCAAACATGCCCTCGAAGGGATCAATGGAACCAATAGGCAAGTCGGAGCTTAATGTATAAGGGATTCCACGGTTTACGATACTTTTAAATGCATCGCAGTAGGGAGCAAGCTCTTCTCCTACCCATTTTACTTTTTGGTTCCATTCCCCCATCAAGAAAGAAGGCTGAGTTTCAATGGTGGGTTTGATTTTTTCCAAGCGATACAGTAAGTCCTCCCCCAAGGTTTGAGCATGGATGATCCTGTGATGATACGTATCGGTTCGCGCTTCTTTCTGTTCGAGTGCAGTTATCGCCTGTTCAACTGCTTGATCACCGATGGCGTGCATGGCCACCTGCATGCCATTATTACCTGCCAGCCTTACCAGCTCATTCAACTCTTCCTGGGAATAGATCAAGATGCCATTTGTATCAGGCCGGTCCTTATAAGGTATCCTCATGGCAGAGGTATGAAGGCGTTGAGTCCCATCAAGGAAAATCTTCACAGCCCCCACCTTAACATGCTCTGTACCTTCACCTGTGCGATGAGGATGTTGCTCAAGAAAATCCTGCAGATGTTCCTTTTTAAAGATGTAATGATGTAAATATACTCTTAAAGGTAATTCCCCTTCTTCTTCCAACTCGGTATAGGCCGTCCACAATCGTGCATATGAACCAATGAAATTCAGGTCGTCCGTGTGAATGGTTGTAATCCCATGCTTGAGCATATGAGGGATTCCATGTTTGATTGCATCCTTGGCATCCTCACTGCTTCTGCTCCGGAAATGATGTTTGATGAAATGAACGGCACTATCCTTGAAACGACCTGTCCATTCCCCACTGTCATCTTTTTCTTTAAAAGCATCTGGGATTTCGTTAAATTCCTCTTCGTCCTTTAATAATTCCATGACCTTATGATTCACAATGCACTCATGGCCGTCCTGATGAAGAAAAAACATATACGTATGTAAATGCAGTTCATCCAGATCCTTACCGGTCAAAAGATTATTTCGATCCTTAAACTCACTATCATCCAGGCCTCTTCCTACAATCCAATCCCCATTCTCCATCTCAGGATAATATTCAAGAACTTCCTTTTTCATTTCATCCCAGCTCGTCACATGTCTAAGGTCCAGTTCCCTCTTCATTAAACCATATCGTAAAAAGTGCATATGTGAATCATGAAAAGCCGGGGACAGCACTCTCTCCATCCCATCGACTTCTTCCTTCGTGTCGTTTTGCCTTTCCCCTTCTGTGATCTCCCTTATTCTCCCCTCCTCGATCGTTACACTATATTTCTTAGTGGGGTTTGTATATTCATGGCCGTCATATAATCGAACATTCGATATCTTCATTAGACACTTCCTCCTTATTGTTAGGTATATTCTTGTTTATACCTCAACCCGATTAGGTTAAACGTAAAAAAGCTGTACATGCATATTCGCATGTACAGCCTCTTCAATGAATCAGAACCATCTAAATGTTTTTTCTTCCTTATTTTCGTCAACTGGTTTGGTCAGCTTCCAAAAACCGTCCCACACAGTTTCTTTACGCTCATTTTCAATGGAAGTACTTTTCTCTTCTTTCTCTTTCTTGGACATGATGCTCCCTCCTTTAATACATAAATACATTACATACTATTCAAATGTAAAAAAAGAGTTTAATCATTTTTTTGCAATTCAAAAAAAGAGTTACGATTAGGACTGAAAAAAGAACCAATCAGGGGATTGGTTCTCTACGTTCAATCAGGATGATTTCATTGTTGGATGGGGATTATCCACCACTTGGAGTACTTTAGTGGAAGTCACCATATCTTCTTTACAAAGCGGACACTTAGGTGTATCTTCACTTTTGAAATTGTCTCTCATCCAGCCCTTACAACCTTCAGCGGAACAAGCCCAAATCTTTGTTTCCTCTGTTTTTATTTCTTCCTCAACTTGATTTCTACGACCAAAAGCCATTGAACGTCCTCCTTTAAGATAAGTAGGATTTCCTTGCTAAGCTTTCTAACAGGAAAATATTGATTGTGGTAATTTATGCTGCAAATAGTATGTGGTCAATAATTGTACGTTAAATAATCGGATAAAATGCATCGATTATTTCCATTATACCATACTTGACTCCATTTTAATATACCCTCACTTAAGTATGGGTTTATGTAAAGATGGAAAGAATGAATCATTTTTTCTTTTTGCTCCTTGAGGATGACGCCTTCACCCCGCCTGGCATTTCTTGACTTGTCGTGCCCTGCCCTTCTACTTGAGCAGAACCCAAAGTGGCTTTAGAAGCATCCTTCTTCCTGTTACTCATCGAAATCACCTCCAGTTCTACCGTTCCCATGAACATCTTATTTTATGTATATCGTTTTATAAATCCAAATAGGCCCTTTCAATGAGTAAGAAACGGTTACATGGGAAATCTAATCATTAAATTAAGGTTTTAGGGTGTTGAAGTGTGTGTTCAAACGAAGAGAAGTTAAGAAGAGTATAGATCAAGGTTCTCCCCACAGCTTTGATATTGAGGACTTCCATAAGGAATTGCTTGGTTTGGTGAGCGATAGTGAAGATTTAGTATTCAGAGTCATCACAAAAGGGGATCAAAAAATCGCAGTGGCTTATTTTGACGATCTGATTAACATTACTTCCATGCAGGATAGTATTGTCAGACCCCTCGAAGAATCCAATGAAGAGCTGAACTATCGCCTGATTAAAGACACGATTAATATTGCAAAGCTTACAACAACCAATTCCATTACTGATGTAGTCGATAATCTTGTGAACGGGACCGCTTATATCTTTGTAGAGGGGGATACCCACGGGGTATTAGCGGATGTGGCGGATAAAGGCACCCGGGCACTTGAAAAGGCGGAAACCGAATCATTGGTGTTCGGGCCGAAAATCTCATTCACTGAATCCATAACTAAGAACCTCAATTTGATTCGCTCAAACATCAACGATCCTAAATTATGCGTTGAGACCTTTATGGTGGGGTCAAGAACGAAGAAAAAAGTTCAAATGGTTTATATTAAGGACATTGCCGAGGAAGAAAACGTCAATACGTTCAGACAACGGGTTACAGATATTGAAATTGACAGCATTGTGGATTCAACTGTACTTGCTCAATTGATTGAAGATAATTCTTTTACCTTCTTCCCGCAATTCATCACGACGGAGCTGCCTGACCGGTGCACCATCTCCCTTCTTCACGGCAAGATCGCCTTACTTGTGGATCGCAGTCCCACGGCGATCATCGGACCTTCCACGTTCATAAATTTCTTTGAATCTACCGAAGATATTTATATGAGATGGAATATGGGTACATTTCTACGGATGATCCGCTTTGTAGCGATCTTTTTTTCAATTCTTTTGACTCCGGCATATGTAGCGGTCCTAACGTATCATTACGAAGTCATTCCTTCTGCTCTATTAGTGTCATTGGGACAGTCACGGTCAAATGTGCCCTTCCCCCCGGTCTTCGAAGCACTTTTGTTGGAATTTATCATTGAATTGTTAAGAGAAGCCGGAGCCAGATTACCAACCAAGGTAGGACAGACGATGGGGATCGTGGGTGGTATTGTCATCGGCCAGGCATCAGTTCAGGCGGGATTCACCAGTAATATCCTGATCATCATCATTGCGATTTCCGCTCTGGGATCCTTTACAGCTCCAAGCTACGCCATTGGGACCGCCGTTCGGATCATACGATTCCCAATCATCATCATGGCAGGATTATATGGCGGGGTCGGAATCATGTTTTGCTTTTGCTTTATATTGATTCATTTACTGAAGATCACCACATTGGGAAGACCCTATTTGTCTCCCATCTATCCTTTCAGATTTTCTGATTTGAAGTACAGTATATTCCGGATGCCATATCAGTATTTAGTCAAACGTCCCGTTTCCAACCATCCCATTGACAAGGGACGCATCCCGATTAAAAAAGCAAAAATGAAAAAAGACGTCGATGAGTAGAGGGTGAAGTGTATGGAAATTAATGTGAATCCTAAAGAACGGCTGATGTTTAATGCATTTTTGCTTATGTTTATTTTACATACCGCCCAAACCGGGGTCGGTATTGCCGGATTACCAAGGATCATCTATATGGAAGCGAATAGGGATGCTTGGATCTCGGTGATTATTGCCGGCATTCTTGTTTCATTTGTGTTATTTCTCATGATTAAAACCCTAGAAAACTATGATAGTGCAGATTTATATGGGATCCATATGGACATATTCGGAAAATGGATCAGTAAAGGAATGAATGTACTTTATATCCTGTTTTACCTGAGCGTGACGTATGTCATCCTGATGAATTACATCGAAATGGTACAAGCTTGGATCTTCCCGAGAATGCCGACTTGGCTATTGATGGGACTGCTCATATTCTTACTCGTTTATGGCGTTCTTGGAGGGATCAGAGTGGTAGTGGGAATTGCGTTTTTAGGTTTGATCCTGGCATTTTGGCTATTATTCATGATATATACCCCGGTTAAATTCATGGACTTCAATCACCTTCTGCCAGTCTTGACTTCCTCTCCCAAGGAAATCATGATGGGTGTCTATAAGACGAGCTTTACCATCATTGGCTTTGATTTAGTATTATTTGTCTATCCTTATATAAAGGAAAAGAAAAAAGTGTTAAAGTATGCCCTCATCGGCACCGGGTATTCAACCTTTTTATTCACGGTGGTGACCGTTGTTAGCATTGGTTTTTTCTCAGAGGACGCTTTGTTAAAGACAATCTGGCCAGTTCTATCCATGTTCAAAATCTTGAGGATTCCAAACCTGGAGCGCTTTGAATTTATTGCCGTATCCTTCTGGATGTTAGTCATCCTTCCGAACATATGCTTGTACTTTTGGGTAGCGACCAGGGGAATGAAGAGAGTATTTCATTTTTCTCAGAAAAAAGCCATCTATCTCTTTGCAGCCCTCTTATGGATATTATCACTATTCGTTCATGAAAGGGTAACGATGAATACCATCACGGATAAAGTGGGTACTGCAAGTTTTTTTCTGTCTTTTATGTATCCCGTCCTCCTCTTTATCCTGGTCAAATTAAAACATATCGGGAACAAGAAAATAGGTGTAGATAAATGAATAAAGTCATGTTACTTATTTTGGTCTGTCTCCCTTCTTTTTTCTTGAGCAGCTGTGTGGAGACGAAATATTTAGAAAAGCTCGGTCTGATCACAGCCGTCGGGTATGACCAGGCTGAAGATGACAAAATCACGGGGACGCTCGTGCTCTACCAGTTCAACCCTGGCATGGAGGATGTTGAAAAGGTCCTCTCCACCACGTCTAAAACCAGTAAAGGAATCAGGCTATCACAAAATCTAGAGTCTGA
Organism: Rossellomorea sp. QJM3NY_18; assembly: GCF_056173145.1. NCBI lineage: Bacteria > Bacillati > Bacillota > Bacilli > Caryophanales > Bacillaceae > Rossellomorea > Rossellomorea sp. QJM3NY_18. The sequence continues at coordinate 2,359,484 of NZ_CM149659.1, forward strand.
TCACAAACTTGTGTCCGGCCAGTTGAGGATCGTCGTATACGGCCGGGAGCTTGCAGCCAGAGGGATTTCTCACCTCGTGGATACACTTGAAAGAGATTCCGCAATCGGTAATATGGTGTATTTAACGATCGCCGATAAGACGGCTGAAGAAGTATTGAGGTTTCAGACGGATGAAAGACCTTCAAATAGGGGGACCTACCTTTACAATTTAGTCAGGCAGAACGTAGAAACAGAGATGATTGTTTCCCCAACCCTCCAGGAATTCATCACTGATTACGGAAGCGTTGGTAAAGACCCCATCCTTCCATTATTGAAGGCGGCAAATGGAAAAGTCGGGGTAGATGGCTTCGCATTATTCACAAGAGATAAGTTCATTAAAGAAATTAATAAAGACAGGATCTTCTTCATCCGTTCTTTGATGGAAGACTACAACGCAGGCAGTGTAGAGGTTGAATTACCTCTAGATAAGTTCAAGCCTTACTTATCGCGCCTACCTGCAGCTCCCGATAGCAACAAAGTGTATATGATGATCGACAGCATTAAATCTTCCCATACGATTCAGACAGAAAAAAAAGAGCGGGCTTCATTCAAGGTCGAATTGAACCTTGAGTCCCGAATACTTGAAATGACCGAAGAATTGAAGCTGTCTAAACCAAAGGCCATGCAATTGGTTGAAGAGGAAGTTGAGAAATATATTGAAAAAAACATTAAGGATACCCTCCTCATGCTTCAGGAAGAAGGAACAGATCCGATTGGGTTTGGAATGGAGTACAGGAGCGTCAGGGGACACGAGGATTTGACAAGGAAGCAGTGGGACAAACTGTATAAAGAGGCTACCTTTGATGTGAAAGTGAATAACAAAATCATCCGTACGGGTGTTATCGATTAATAACGGGAACAGGTCTATCCATATTGGATAGACCTATTGTTCCATTCTATTGGAGATTTCCGTGATGATCGAGTCATCCTTGATCTCCATAGGCTGATCGTTCTCAAAGATGACCAATCCGTAATAGACCTGCAGATCATCATCACAGGCTTCACAAAAATACACTTCTTTCGGATCCCAAAATGCTATGGAGTGAAATTTCTTCGTTTTTGCCTTTGGATAACGTTCACTGAATCGTTTCATTTCCGTTAGAAATGTATCCATAGCTTCATCTCTGCTATCAAACGTCCAATCACTTCTGATATCCTTTTCCCAGCCTTCAAAAAACCACCATGGCTCTGCATCACTTTTGGTCGTTATAACTCTCCATGTAGTATCCAATGCTTCACCCTCCTTGCTACCATGTCCAAATTGTACATAAAATGGACCAGAAAGAAAAATATTTAACTTATCCCTCCTATAAAATTATTGACAAGTTCCCTACAGTACAAGCATAGGTTTAATAGAAAAGTACTCTGCTGTCTGATGAGGAGGGAAATCATATGAAGTTCATTGTATTAAAGAAAGGTTCCATCATTGCCATTTTAGTGACAATCCTGGTGATTACAGTCGGTACGATTTGGTCGTTATCTTCAAAAAACTCATACCCGACAGTTTCACTATCGGAGAAAACGGGAGAAAAACAAGTCATTCAGCTTGTGACAGGCGAGTTCAAATCGAAAACAGCCGACGGCAAGGAAATCGAAGCATATCGGTGGGACCCTGGAACAATTGTCGTGGAAAAAGGCAGAGAGGTCGAACTGCGCATTTACGGAGTAAACGGCATGGAACACCCTTTTTACATCGAGGGCACGGATGTTAAAGGTACTGTGAAAAAAGGGAAAGAGACCGTGGTAGATGTAACCTTTTCAAAGGAAGGAACATACAGGCTTATTTGTAAAATGCATGAAACCATCGAGAATAATGGTCCGATGATTGCTTATATCGTTGTCGATTAGCGCAATATTATAGAAATGAGAGGTCTCTAAAGTGGTTTGCCACATAGAGACCTTTTTAACATGCTCTCAAAGTAATCTTTTTCACTGAAACTACTTGTTCACAATATCGTATAAAGAATTACCATGGATTCTAACCGCATTTCGCAGTATACTGTAAAGGTGATAAAATGATCATTCATTTATTATTGATGCAACTAGAATAGGAAAAGGAGTCTTCTCCATTGACATTCATTATTGTACAAGACTTATTGGATTTTTACTTAAGTCCTTTGCATGTCAGTATCGTATTTTTATTCATATTGGCATTGATCTGGGATCGGTGTCCATCACCATTCCATCTCTATACACAATATTATGATAAAAAACTGGAAGGAAACAACCTCATTGTCAGGCAGGTCGCAGAAAATGAGGCCTTACCTGTCAGGGTCTGGTTTACGACTTGTATGAAGTTTCAATTCTATCATACTGATAATGATGAAGAATCCTCTTCTGTATATATGTAAAAGAAAAGCATATAAATAGAGGAGGAAAAAACATTGAAGAAATTTTTATTCATTTTCGTTTTACTAATATTCGCATTGACTGGATGCCAGTCTGCCACCACTGATGGAGCATTCTTTCATGATTATCTTGTCAATCCATTTTCATTTCTCATTCATGAAATAGGAACCTTTCTTGGCGGGAATTTTGGCGTGGCCATTATCGTGATCACCCTTCTTATTCGACTTGTTCTTCTGCCTTTTATGCTTAAAACGTATAAGAATCAACAGGATATGAAAGGGAAAATGGCCTTGATCAAACCTGAGATGTCTGCGATTCAGAAAAAAATCAAAGAAACGAAGGATAAAGAAGACCAGAAAAAGCTTCAGCAGGAATTAATGATGCTCTATCAAAAAAACGGTGTAAATCCTCTCAACATGGGATGTTTGCCTTTATTGATCCAGACGCCCATCCTGATTGGACTCTATTATGCGATCCGCTCATCTTCAGAAATTGCCAGTCACTCTTTCCTATGGTTCAACCTTGGACAACCGGACCATATCATGGCGATTATTGCCGGGGTTGTGTACCTGGCCCAATCACGCGTTTCCTTGATGAACATCCCTGCAGAGCAGCAGGCACAGATGAAAATAATGGGGCTTCTGTCCCCGGTCATGATCTTCATCTTCTCACTGAACGCACCTGCTGCACTTCCATTATATTGGACGGTCGGAGGCGCATTCCTCATCTTGCAGACCCTGATCGGCAAGACCCTTTACCATCAGCAACCAGCATTAGAAAAACAGGAAAGTCAATAACAAAAGGGAGCCGGCCGGCTCCCTTTTGTACTATATTCAACCCTTACTTATTGAAAGACCCTGACAGAAACACGGTCGTCCCTGCAATGAATAGAAGGGCCATGTAAATGATAAATGGGTAAAATAAAAGTTTCCCGCTCCACTCCTTCCCGAATAACAGCCCCTTGTGCTCACTCGAAGCAACTGCTTCGGTGTGGGTTACGGGTGTTCCTTTCACCGGTGTCAAAGTGGTTGACAGCATTTCTTCATGATCCTGGTTATAAAGGGTCAACTCCCCACTTGGGGCAAGTTTCTGTGTGATCTTCCCGTTTACAGGCTGGGTAAATGGAATATCCTTTTTCAAATCATAAGAAGTGCCGTCCAATTGAAAGACGGTCTCCTTAGGGATATAATTCCTTTCAAACTGATTCAACCCATAATCAAGCAGTTTCTTCGTATCCGAATAAATGGCTCTTTTGGACTGTGCTTTCATCGTAACCACCACGAGCGAGAGTTTATCATTTTCTGCTGACGTCACCAGGGTGTGACGGGATTCGTCTATAAACCCATTCTTACCTCCCGTCACTTCAGGATAGGGAATTTCCCCCTTCACCATCTTGTGATGATTATAAAGCGTGGTACTCCATCCTTCAGCCTTCCAGTCCAGGGAGTCTATATCAAACAACTTCCTAAACTGTTCATTCTGTAACGCATAGCTTGTAATTTCAGCCATATCATAGGCGGTTGTATAATGATTTTCCCCATAAAGTCCATGAGGATTTTCAAAATGTGTATCCCGGACCCCCACCTCCTCCTTAAGAAAGAGATTCAATTTATCGACAAACTGTTCTACAGAACCTTCTGTATGTTCAGCGATGGCAACGGCGGCATCATTCCCGGAGTTCACCATCAGTCCTTGAAGCAGCTGCTCCATGGACAGCGTTTCACCGGCAGCTAAATAAACAGTAGAACCCTCGGTACGGCTTGCCTTCTCACTGATTTCCACCTGGTCACCGAGATTGCTATGCTGAATCGCATAAATCGCTGTGGCAATTTTTGTAATACTTGCAGGGTTCATTCGTTTGGTACCATTTTTAGAGTATAGGATGCTTCCGGTTTTTGAATCTATTATAATAGCCGAATCACTATAAATATTTCCTGGTTTTTTTACTGCATTTTGTTGAGCTGAAACACTTGGGGTAATGAAGCAAAGTAAGATCAGCACAATAACCTTTTTCATATATCCACACACCTGTCTTGTCATTGGTCTCACTTACCCATTCTACCAAAAATGGATTTCCTATAATCATTCAATATAAAAATGTTAAGAAATTGAAAGAATGATGCTAATTCCTTACATATTTCCCCGATTTTTCTTCCACCACTGATACTTTATTTCCATTTTCCCTCCGTTTCCACTAAAATGAGAGTATGAATATGAAACCTTTTACACGACGAAACGTAAGTATGATAAGCATCTTTATTAAGGGGTAGATGAAATGAACACATTTCTGCAATTTTTATTAAGGACGGTCATCTCTTTCAGTGTTGGGACCAGCAGTTTTATCGCTTACTTACTCCTCTTTGACATGGGATTTCCTCTTACACTCTTATCGGGTGTAGGTACGGGGGGACTCTTTTTCATGATCGTTAAGATTCTTCAAAAAAAATGGTGGTTGAATAAAAATGGTCTTTCCGGACAGGAATTTCGATATATAAACAGAAATTTAAAAGAAGCGAAAGAAAAGGTAAAACGGCTGCAACGTCAGCAGTTAAGGGTAAGATCGCTCGGAGCTTTTAAGCAGATCCTTGAGATCAACCGATTAAGCAGAAGAATTTATCACCTTGTAAGAAAAGAGCCCAAGAGATTTTTTTCAGCTGAGTCCTTCTTCTTCTACCATTTAGACTCTGTCGTTGAAATTACGGAGAAGTATACGTTCCTGGCTTCCCAGCCTGGTAAAAATAAAGAAACCTTCCTGTCTCTCCAGCAAACCCGTACGACACTGGATGATTTAACAGGTTCCTTGGAAAATGATTTACAGAAAGTGTTGGCAGATGACATGGATCACCTGCAATTTGAACTTAATTTCGCCAATCAGCACTTAACACACAAAAAAGATCTCAAATAAATGTCGGAGGTTTTATGATGGAACAACGAAATGAACAATCAGAATTGGATCTATTGCTTTCAAACCCGTTCGGGGAAGAAATGCCTGCTGTGAACGAACAAACAAAGTCTCCCCTGTTACTTGACCGTTTGCCTAAAGAACAGCAGGAAAAAGCCAAACAATTAGCAGAACAAATCGACTACAAGGACTATGAAGCCATCCTTAAATATGGAACAGCAGCCCAAACTCAATTATCGTCATTCTCCCATTCAATGTTAGATCATGTGCAAAAACGGGATATCGGCCCGATCGGTGACGTGTTAGGCGATTTAATGAAAAAGCTCGAGCAAATGAATCCCGATGAGCTTAACACGAAGCAGAAAGGCGTATTTAAAAAGCTCTTCCGGAAAGTTTCATCTTCTTTACAGGAAGTGCTTTCTAAATACCAAAAAATCGGATCTCAGATTGATCGGATTTCAGTCAGACTCGAGCATTCGAAAAAGACCTTGCTCGATGATAACCGATTATTGGAAACCTTATATGAAAAAAATAAAGACTACTTTCAAGCCCTTAATATGTATATTGCCGCTGCTGAAATCAAACGGGAAGAAATCCAGCACAATCTCCTTCCTTCTTTGCGTAAGAAAGCAGAAGAAACCGATGATGAGCTGATCTACCAGGAAGTCAATGATACCATGCAGTTCCTTGATCGATTGGATAAACGAATTCATGATTTGAAACTGAGCAGGCAAATGACGATTCAATCCGCCCCTCAAATCCGTTTGATACAAAATACGAATCAGGCATTGGCAGAAAAAATTCAAGCTTCTGTCCTAACTGCGATTCCTCTTTGGAAGAATCAAATTGCCATCGCTCTTACCCTTCTGAATCAACAGAAGGCTGTAGCCGCTCAAAAGCAGGTATCACGCACGACGAACGAGCTGCTATTAAAGAATTCCGAGATGCTCAAAACAAACAGCATCGAGACCGCTAAAGAAAACGAACGGGGAATTATAGATATCGACACCCTGAAGAAAACCCAGGAAAACCTGATCTCCACGATAGAAGAAACTTTGGCCATCCAGGCAGAAGGCAGACAAAAGCGACAACAGGCCGAACAGGAAATGGTCACAATGGAAAATGATCTAAAACAAAAACTCATCGAAATCAGAAAGTAAAGAGAGTAATAAAATATGAGCTCTGGCCATTCCTGCGAATCTTATGGCGGAATGGCCATTTGATTTTATACCCACATTTACTTTCTCCCTCATTCGATTCCTAAATCATATGTCTTGCATATCCGATTTGATTATACTATCATTCTCCACATGCAAATAATTGATACCTCAATAAATTGCACACAATTTTATTGAAGCACAAGAAATAGTTCCCAAGAGTACCTGCGGGACAAAACGGGAAAAGCATAAGTGTTACCTGTCATCAAAAAGAAGAGGAGTTTTTACTATGGAAAACTATCAAGAACTTATCAATAAACAGCAATCATTTTTTCGTACCGGTATGACAAAGGATATCAACTTCAGGATAGAAGCTTTGACAAAGTTAAAGGATCTTATCCAAACGCATGAAAACGACATCATAAATGCTGTAAAGAAAGATTTGAATAAACCGGAAATAGAAGCTAAGCGAGCAGAAATCGGCCTTGTCCTTAGTGAGATTGACTTTACCTTAGAGAATCTTACTGGATGGGCATCACCTGAAAAAGTTCATACACCTGATACACATCGAGGGGCAAAGAGCTTCATTTATCCAGAGCCCTATGGATCGATCCTTGTCATCGCCCCTTGGAATTATCCATTCCAACTTGCCGTGGCACCACTTGTTGGAGCGATCGCTGCCGGCAATACCGCTGTCCTGAAACCATCGGAGTTGACCCCGAACACTTCAAGACTGCTTGCAGGCATGATCAATGATCACTTCCAGGAAGAGTATCTCCATGTCGTTGAAGGAGAAGTTGAGACAAGCACTGCATTGCTTGAGGAAAATTTCGATTACATTTTCTTCACAGGAAGCACTGGTGTCGGGAAAATCGTAGCAGAAGCTGCAGCCAAGCATTTAACACCAGTCACCCTTGAACTTGGTGGTAAAAGTCCGACGATTGTACATTCGGATGCGGACATTGATGAAGCGGCGAAACGAATTGCAAGAGGAAAATTTGCAAATGCGGGTCAAACATGTGTCGCTCCGGATTATGTTCTCGTCCATCGCGACGTAAAGAACGAGCTGTTGGAGAAAATGAAAGGAGCCATCCAAGCTAGTTACGGGGAGAAGATCATTCATAACCCAGACTTTGGCCATATTGTTAGCGAAAGGCATTTTGATCGCCTGAAAAGCTTTCTGGACAATGGAACCATTGTTACCGGTGGAGATTCAGACCGTCATAATCTCGTCATTGAACCAACGATTCTAGATTCTATTTCATGGGAAGATCCCATCATGCAGGATGAAATTTTCGGACCGATCCTCCCGATCATTGAATATGAAGACACTTCTGAAGTGATTGATCAAATTAAGAAGCGTCCGAAGCCGTTGGCACTTTATCTATTCTCTGAAAATGAACCCCTCCAGGATGAAATATTGACGAATATCTCATTTGGAGGTGGCGCTATCAATGATACAATTAATCACATGACATCTCACTATCTTCCTTTCGGTGGAGTTGGCGCAAGCGGAATGGGTGCGTATCATGGCAAAGCAAGTTTCGATACATTCTCCCATTTCAAGAGTATCTTGAAACGCTAGAATTTAACATGATCATGTTACCTTTATCATTATGATTTACCTTGATAAGACAAGAATTTCATTCTTTCGATGGGTAAAACAGGACCAAGGGCCCTTCATATATGAAGGGCCCTTGGTCCATTACTACTGATTCTTCATCAACATTACTTCATTCATTTCTCCTCGTTGTGCACGATGCTGTCCGTTATGCTGTCATATTCATTCTCTGCAATAGCACTGCTGATGATTTCTTCTTTTTCTAGCTTTGCAACTGCCTCATATTCTGCATACATGGCGTGCTTCCTGAGGGTGGCGAGCTGGTTTTCTTTTAGTACCGGGTTGCGGTCAAATAAGTCATCCAATTGTGCTTTGAGCATATCAATTCTTTTTTGGTATGTATCAATGAGCTCCTTCGAAATTGGGTCTGTAATATAGAGCTTTTGTTTCACACGATGAATTTCTGATATTGCCGTTTCATAACGATGAAGCTGACTAAGTAATTTCTCGAATTCCTCATGACCTTCTTCTTTTGGCTTAATGCCCAGTACATTGATTAACGGTTTGATGGTAAGTCCCTGGACAACCAGACTGAATAATACAACACTAAAGCCGAGAATCAACACGTCCTCCCTGCCTGGGAAGTCCCGTGGCAGACTCAGTACAAGAGCAATCGAGAGAGATCCTTTCAAACCTCCCCAATTCAATATGTGCTTCCACATATGCGGAAAGTTTCCGATAAGGGACAAGCTTGTATAAACGGCTATACTCCTTGCCACTAATACGATAAGTATGGCTGCGAATATGTATGGCCACTTCTCGAGAAGGTCGATCCTTGTTATCTCGAGGCCGACCATTAGGAAAACCAGAGAATTCGCAAGTAATGCAGCAACATCCCAAAAACTGTTGATATTCAATTTGGTAGTGGGACTCATCCCGATCTTCCCGCCGAAATTCCCAAATATCAGTGCTGCAATGACCACGGCGATGACCCCTGAAGCATGAACACTTTCCGCCAGTAGGAAGGAACCGTAAAATAGGATGACACTAAAAATGATTTCAAGGGGATAGTCATCGTAGTACTTCGTTAATATTGAAAAGGCATACCCCAGGGAACCACCTATGATCACCCCTAATGAGACCACTCTGATGAACTCCCACAATCCACTTCCAAGACCCGCCCATCCGGCATCGATATATGATACAAGATAAAAGGCGGAAATATTGAATAATACAACAGCTAAACCATCATTGAATAGGCTTTCACCTTCAATCACAACGGCCAATCTCTTCTTAACGCCCACACTCTTGAATATGCTTAATACACTGACAGGATCTGTTGCACTCATCAGGGCTCCAAACACAAAAGCTGCCTGAATAGAGAAATCAAAGAAATAATACGCTGAAAAACCGATGATTAAAAATGATATCAGCGTGCCTCCGAAAGCCAAAGCGATGATCGGTTCTTTATTAGCCCTTAGATGGGAATAGGGAAGCTTCAATGCCGCTTCTCCCAATAGAGCAGGTAAAAAAAGGGTAATTATGACGAAATTAAAGATTTCTCCTTCGGTAATGAAGGCTTTAAGCGGCTCCAAAACAGGTATATTGAATAAACCGATCAGCGCCCCAACAATCACGAGAGCAATCGGATAAGGTTGCTTGAGTTTTTTGGAAATCGCCGTAATACCGGCTGCGATCATGACTAATATAAGACCCAGTTCGAAAATATGATGCATATCCAACTCATCCATATCTGTCCCTTCCTCCCTTGTACACTACTTTCTTCTTCCCTATCATGTTTATTTACTAACCTACCCTTTTGTATAAAAAAAGACTCATCTTCCCAACACATCATAACAGTTAAACGACTCTCATCTTCCTTTAGTATACAGAAATTTCCTTGGAGATTAAAATCTATCCCATTCATTGAATCATTTAAACCAGGATAATGGATTTCAAGGAAGGGGAAGAAAAGAAACTGGGACAAAAGTGTTAAGTGAAAAAAATCCGAACGATCATCGAAATTCACTTTTGAATTCGAAATCGTTCGGATTTATCATTTAACTGTTTACGTAAGTACTGTTGCTTTTGGATGTAGTGATTAGTGGTTGATTTCTGCTCCAGTTGCTCGCCTTCCGCCCGAGGAAAGCGAAGTCTTGCACGGAAATCAAAAGCGATGTAACAAGTGATCCCTAATTTTTTGATTTTTCGTCTTTAAAGGAAATGGATTTATGCCCCGACCTCTTTTAAACATTTATATACTCTTGTACAGGAGCTTTCTGAGTAATGGGAATAATACTTCCGGGAGTTCTTCCACATTTGAAACAAGGATACTGTAATTCCCATAAATATTTTGTATGGTTTTTCTTTGGGACTCATCGATTTCACCGTTTGACAAAAACACGTTGATGACTTCGATTCCCTTTTTCCTTGCATCCAATACTGCTTCGTGAGTATCGACAATTCCATTCTGTTCGTACTCCATGGCTGCAGGCTCACCATCTGAAAAAACAAGAAGGAATTTTTGTTTTTCATTCCGCATCAGAATTCTTTCTGTCATCAAACGAATGGCAAAACCATCCCGATTGTCCTCTTCCGGTTGAAGCTGCATGATTTCAGAACCACTGCCTGGTTTCAGAGAGGTATGGAAATCCAACACAGGGTTTAAGTAATTCGGCTGACTGGTTTTGGTCGCACGATTCGTATCTTCCCAGAAGCCGATGACTTCATGTGGTACCCTGACTGATTTTAAGGATTCATGAAACAACGTTATACCTAGCTTCGTTTGATCCATTTTGTCAAACATGGAGCCTGAACAATCGACCAGTAGAGAAAACACTGCATCTATCTCTGAGGAAGGATTCTGCTTTTTGTAAAAAAGTCTTGGATTATCATCGGTTATGAACCGTAATAACTTGTTATTCAATCTGCCGAAATGCAGATCGCTGCGCGGCTGTATACGCTTATGTTCCAGTGTTTTCTCAATCATCTTCTGAAGCTTTTTTTGAAATGGAGCAATCATTCCTTTGTTCTGATTATACTCAAGCTTTTCTTCAGAAGTGGGAACAGACGGTGTAAGAAAGTGAGGTACTGCGAAGCGATTGTCCTTTCCATACTCACTTTCTCCCCCTCCTGACTCTTCCCTCTCCTGCTCCTCGGCTTTCACATTATGGTACTGCTCCCTTTCTGTCTCCTGCATAGAGCCTTGAACCATTGCCAATGCCTGATCAGCATCATCTCCTTCACGGACACCTTCTCCCATCAGGTCGGATTGAGAACCTTGATCCAGATCGAACTGCAGGAAGGATTCCCCTTTGTCACTTGTTTCCCTGTGCCAAGTACGGAATTCTTCATCCAGGATTTCTTCTTCCCCTGTGCTTTCTTCTTCCAGCACATCATGATTCTCTAGAGGGTCTTTCCTTTTTAAATCATCAAATGTTTCACCGTATGTTTCTTCTATCTCATACACGTCCACTGGCAGATGGAAGTATTCATTCAACATATCTTTTTGAACAATTTCATCCACAACCTCTACAATCTCCAAAGCTACCTTTACGACATCCTTTGTCTGACGGGTTTCATAAAATCGGGTAATCTGGCCATGAATGAACGGCATGGCCAGGTCAATATCCTCATTAATCTTCACCGGTTGTTCCAAGGGGGATTGGGCGTGTAGAAGGAGGTAAATCGAATTGAACAGAGCATCGGTGAACACGCTTTTCGTCAGATTCACTTTAAGCTGGGCCTCAAAGTGTTGACGGTATAATGTTCTTCTGGTGTCAAATGATTTCTTGGTGCCCGGGCGTTTGGATTTGCAAATTTCCTCTAATCGTATCTCTTCCCCGATGACAAACAATTGCTTTGCAAATCGTGGGACCGAAGTGGTTTTTACTTTTTCAATGTATGTTATCACATCTTCTATGACCGTTTCATGGAGATTACCGATGGTCCTCAAGTAGATATCACTTTTCAACCCATGGACTTCGTCATCTCTTTTTCGATGATCCCAGAAATGACTGACATAGACCGTTTCCTCTTTATAGTCCAAATAAGAAAACGGACCATATTTCAGGTTCATATCCCCATTCTTAGACAGTGTCTTAGTAAGATCCGCCATTTCCATCACTAAAAATGAATCAATGTTTTCATCATTAAATTGAATAAATCGGTGCATTACAAATCCCTCATTCAAATAAGGTTTCTGCTATATTCAGAATAGCCGCTTTCTCACGTTCATCTTCAAGCTTATCAACAATTCCCCTCTGTATCGCACGCTTGGCAGGGAGATACAAAGCCAAGTCACAGGCATCAAGGAGAGCACGTATGGAAGCTGCTTCCTCTGAAATTTGTCCATTTTTTACCTGGATCAGTAAATCCGAAGACAAGTCTACAAATTGGCCGATGAGCTTGTCATCCGTAAGCCTACTTTGACTTTCAATGACACTCTTCAGCGTTTCTCCTTCAATATAAGGTACGTCTATGACAACAAAACGATTTTTAAGGGCCTCATTTAACGGAACCGTACCTACATACCCTTCATTAATGGCTGCTATAACACCAAATGAGGGAGCAGCTTTCACGACTTCACCTGTAAAAGGGTTCGTAATGCTTCTTCTATAATCCAACACACCGTTTAAAATCGGCAATGTTTCAGGTTTGGCCATATTGATTTCATCGATATAGAGCAGGTGACCATTTTTCATTGCTTGAATCACAGGTCCTTCAATGAAATCGATGGTATTTTTCCCATCCCTTTCGCTGATCGTTTTATATCCTAATAATGCTTCTGCATCGAGATCAACCGAGCAGTTGATACTATGCATCGGCTGAGAGAATATCGATGATAATGTATCGGACAGCTTTGTTTTTCCTGATCCCGTTGGTCCTTTAAGGAGAAGGTTTTTTCCAATGGAAAGGGAGATGATGCTGTCTTCGATGATATAATTTTCACTGGCCGTATATCCCCCTTCCCTGATCAATGAAGGGTTCTCAGTACGAGCGAAAGCTTGTTTTCTTTCATTTATTATACGAGTGACCGATTCCGGTAGTCGTCTTTCCAAATTCATGCTTTGACATCCTTTCCAATTCACATACTAGTCATTCTACATGTAATAGCGCTTACACTGCAAAGGGTCTGCACAAATTTATTTTTTTAGCAGGTCAAGAAAAAAACACCCATTTCCGGGTGTGGTAAGCTTTTATACGTTCAGATCATATCGGGTGAATCCCCTATAGACATACATGCCGGCTTTTTGATAGACAATGGTGGCATCGGTGTAGCTGTCACTGTCTACGGATAGTGCTGCTGATTTCATCCCACGTTCTTTTAGCTTGCCAAATGCGTAATAAAGTAAATGATGGGCAAGTCCCATGCGACGCAAGTTTCTCTTGATACCCAGATGAGAGACCTCCCCCATCCTGGTCTCTTCATTGACAGAACAAAGGATAAATCCTATGAGATTGTCTCCTTCTTTTAATAGATACCAAAGAGTAGGATCGAAAGAAGGGCGAAGAAAACGCTTCTTGAATTCATCCAATTCAGTCGGGTGATAATCAAAATGATCCGAAAAAACCTCTTCAAAAAGTTCATGAAGACAATGAGTTTCAGTATCGGGATTGAAAATTGTAATTTGATAAGAAGAAGGAATGGAGGTAATCGTCAAATCTTCAAGATCCTTTTTCATCTGAAACCAAAATCGGGTTGCAGTAAACCCACATTGTTCGAAAGTCTTTTTCTCTACTTCAAGATTTGCGGATAGGATGATCGTCTTGTTTTCGCTTTTCATTTTTTTTTCGATAGCGGATGATACTAATTCTTTTACCATCTCCTTTATGTAGTGACCCATATGTTCATTTGGGTTAGCAAGAATTAAAGAGGGCAGGCGATGATCTTTTTCAGTCAAAATGGAAAGGGCAGCTAATTCCCCATTATGCCAAAGACCTATCCGATCCGTTTCTGGAATCGATTCAACCATCTCATGTATTTCTTCTTCGCTGGTTTGCCTTTCTCCAAATGCCTTTAGTTCATAGTTCATAAATAGTTCTTTCAGTGATGACATGTCCTGTAGAGTTACCACCCGTTTACTAAATGATTGCTGCATTTGCCGTCTCCCCATCCATCCCAATTTTCAAGCACGTTGAACAATGCATTACTAATATGAAGATTACGAATAAATTAACATGAAAAAAGCTGATTTCTTCCGTACAGGAAAAAATCAGCTGGAAGATGTTTAGACCTCTTCGAAGTATTCTTTGTAGAATCCTCCCATTTTGCCACTTTCATCAATGAGGAAGTAGTATTCTTCTGATTCGTTTTTCACTTCGTATTCTTTTCCAACTGTAAGGACATTCGCAACTGTATATTTCTTCGCGTCCGTATGTACACACTTTATCTTTTTATTCGAATGTTTCTCCGTCCAAGTTTTATGGATCAAGTCGATAACCTCCTTTTCAATAGAACTATGCTACTAGTATATTCTTACAGGCGCATTAGTTCAACTACTATCTAAATCAGAAAACGACTGAACCGGTATCAGGCACTCGTTTGATAGTTTTTTGTCGACTTTTTATGGATTTTGTCACACCCAGCAACTGTTATATGGTATATTATAGGAGATAATATATTGGGAGAGGTTCGATATTCGTGAAAAAAGGATTAATCAGAATAGGGATGGTTTTCCCCATCCTTCTGTTTTTTTATATGAGTACCCACCGGCCGAATGAAGAACAGTTTTACTCTTGGCTTTTAAATGAATATGATATCGAATGCCATGCTTCGATAACTTGCACCAAAAAAGTGGAGGGGAATTCATATACAACGCTGATCGAAACCGGATCAAATATTAAGAATGGGTACTTGCTGTTTAACACAATCGGGAAGACCTATGAGGATGAGAATGGTTCCAGAACCACGGTTAAGGCGATAGGAGTATTCGGTAAGTATTTCACGATTATAATAGATGAACAAGGCTGATGGAAATACTTCCATCCGTCTTTTTTTATTTCCGATACCTTACTTTTTTCCACTTTGTTGTATTGGTGCTTTTTTTCATGGTGAAGAAGAGTCCGTAAATAATCAGTGCAATCAATAGGATGACAAAAACAATCCCCGCTTTTACGCTCACTTCCTCTAACAGTGCTTGAAAGCTCTTAGGGAAGTAACGGCCAATCTGAAAATAGATGATTCCCCATACGAAAGCTGATGGAAGGGCATAAAGAAGATATTTCATGAGGGAGATCCCTCTGGTTGTACCTGCAATATATGGCATGAATAACCGGACACCTGGTATAAAATAGCTGAACGAAATCGCCAATGGACCATATTTATTCAGCCAAACTTCTCCATTTTCAATGAGTTTCTTGGATTTGTTTCCATTCCTCATCCGGGATGTTAACTTAGTACCAAGATACCTTCCATTCATGAAGGCAAAGATTCCATAGGAGATCAATCCACTATACATAAAGAAAAAAGAGGTGTACGGATTAAAATGTCTCCATTCAGAAAGATATCCGGCTAATGCGGCAGCCAGTTCGTTTGGTACCGGTAAACCCACAAACACGACCCAACTAAATAGGAACATGGCAATATAACCAAATTGATCAACCAAATGAAGTAAAAAGTCCATCACACACCTCTTTTCACACACTACAATTTGTGTATCCCCAGGGACCCAGCTGGTCACTTATTAATACCGAAGCTGATTTAGATGAAAAGCACTACTGATTCATGAAGCGTCCGCACCTTAAATTGACTCCAGGAGATTCTCCACTTGTTCTTTCGTCATACCGATTTCCATTAACTGTTTTTGTAGTTTTTCATGGTATGACTGACTTACATGTGGACGGCTGCCCCTGAGGATTTCCCTGGCGTAATGATCGGGGGGACACGTTTCATCATATTTTACCTTTACAATAAAGGTCAGTACATCATTATGCGGTTTGCCGTCAATCAGTAGGTCTATGAATGCCGCTCTGTACCAACCCGGGGTGACCCCCTCCCTGGTAAACAGGTACTCTACTGCCTCTTTAGGGAGATCATATACAATCCCTTCCATCGTTCCTCCATCTTCTATGATATCTCCACGGCCTCCATCATGTACCTGAAAGAGATACTTCATTGTATACCCTTTCAACAGCCCTGCTCCAAGGCAATTCTTGAAATGATGATCGACCTGAGCTTTTTTAAATCGATCATCATCCATACATGATCCGTATGCGAAATATAGGGTTCTTTCAGGTTTCCCCTTAAGAAATTGATGGACCTTCCAATCTCCTGAAGGAATTTCTTGTTGAAATAATGCTTTATGTTCGGAATAAAAGACAAATGCTTCCCGGGTTCCGGTGTCTGTTTCAACTTCCTTAAGCTTTCGGATAAATAGGTTCTCCTCACGATCTTCCAGGAAATCCTCAAGTTCATCGATCTCCAATAAGATGTTGGAGTCGATCTTATATAATTCTCCATAGACCGTTCCATTACCTTCTTTAAGGGCTGGGTAGCCTCTATTCGTTTCATATAGAAGTCCTTCTACCCAGGCTTGTTCCCGCACCAATGAAGCATCCTTTAATAAAGAATGATTACTCTCATGTCTTCTTAACGTACCATAGACAAAAACGTACACCATGTTACCCCTTCCCTTTGTTAACACAACTTTGTTATAGTTAATCATTCAAACTAGCTTTCTTATATTTTATCAAATGAGCTTTGATATTTCAGTATACGCTACATTCATTATACGAAAAATCATTAAAAAAGGACGCAGCTGTGACAAAAGTGTTTAGTTAAAAAGAAAATCCGAACGATCATTCGAAATTCTTTTTTGAAAATCGAGATCGTTCGGATTCATTATTTGGTTGTTTACGTACATGTTTATGCTTTGGATGTAGTGAGTAGTGGTTGGTTTCCGTTCCAGGTGCTCGCTTTCCGCGGGGCGTGAGTTGAGCCTCCTCGGGCTTTTGCCCTGTGGGGTCTCAACTTTCCCGCAATTCTCGCAGGAGTCGAGCACCTTCTACTCCAATCAACTTTCAAAGCGTAAGGTTCACACTATAACTGCTATATCATTACATACACTAACTCTTATTTTATTAGTTTCAGAGACGTATCAGTTAATCATACAAATACTATTTCTTACCTAATGTAAATGAACCATACTGCTCTGATATACCGGGGCTTATATTATTCTTTCAAAAGCACTCAATGTATATAGCAGGTTCAAGCTGTTGAATGGAGTGCAAGACGAAGACTCCTACGGGAAAAGCGGAATGGGTAAGACCCCGCAGGAGCGTCAGCTGTGAGGAGGCTTGCCTTCCGTCCGAGGAAAGCGAAGTCTTGCACGGAAATTAACAGCGGTTTAACGTGTGATCCTAACTAATTGTTTGATTTTCCATGTTTAGAGGAACTGGATTTCGTTATGTCCCATCCTCATACTTTACAGGGAAACGCTTACAATTTTTTAATTACTTTTTTTGAATGGCGGTTTGCTTCGCCTGCTCTTTTAATCGGAATTTTTGGATTTTACCGGAGGCAGTCATTGGGTAGGAATCTGTAAATTCAATATATCTTGGGATTTTATGCCGCGAAATCTTACCGGTGCAATACTCTCTGATCTCTTCAGAAGTCGCAGTCTGTCCTTCCTTCAGAATGATCCAGGCCATGACCTCTTCACCATAAACCTCATCTGGAATCCCAATGACCTGTACATCCAACACCTTAGGATGGGAATAGAGGAACTCTTCAATCTCTCTCGGGTAAATGTTCTCACCACCTCGAATGATCATATCTTTTAATCTTCCTGTTATCCTGCAATATCCATGTTCATCCATAACGGCTAAATCACCCGTATGGAGCCAGCCTTCATCGTCAATGGCAAGCCTTGTCGCTTCTTCATTCTTATAGTACCCTTTCATGACGTGATATCCACGGGTACATAATTCTCCCTGGACTCCATATGGAATTTCCCGATTTGAACCGGGCTCTACAATTTTCACTTCGACATTCGGCAAGGATTTCCCAACGGTTTCGACCTTTAATTCAATCGGATCATGGGTGCGTGTCTGGGTGATCACGGGGGATGACTCAGTCTGGCCATATGCGATCGTGATTTCATCTGCTCCCATTTTTTCCATGACCCCTTTCATCACTTCAATCGGACAATTACTGCCTGCCATGATACCCGTGCGAAGATGGGATAGATCATATTGATCGAAATCCGGGAGATTTAACTCGGAAATGAACATGGTAGGCACTCCATGAAGGCCTGTGCACTTTTCATCCTGGACCGTCTTCAGGACCTGACGGGGATCGAATTCCTGTAACGGGACCATTGTGGCCCCTACGGAAACACAAGCAAGTACCCCCAGCACGCATCCGAAGCAATGAAAGAAAGGGACTGGAATGCATAAACGATCTTCATTACCAAGTCTCATGCATCCGGCAATATTATGCCCGTTGTTTACGATATTGGAGTGAGTGAGCATGACCCCCTTCGGAAACCCTGTCGTCCCTGACGTATATTGCATATTGATGACATCATGAGGAGATAGGCTGGAAAGTCTTTCATCAAGCTCTTTATCTTCCACTTCTTTCCCTTTCTCCATAATATCCTGCCAGCTATATGTACCCGGATAGGAATTCTTCCCTAAAACAATCACATTTTTTAAGAAAGGCAGTTTTTCACTTTTTAATTCCCCCGGCTCGGAAGATTTCAATTCCGGACAGATTTCATAGAGCATGTCTATATATGACGCACCTCTGAATTCTTCCATCAAAATAATGGTCTGACTGTCAGATTGTCTTAGCAAATATTCTAATTCAGCACTTCGATAATTTGTGTTCACTGTGACCAGTACTGCACCCATTTTCCCGGTGGAGAACTGGCTCACTAACCATTCAGGGGTGTTTGATGCCCAAATGGCGATATGATCTCCTTTATTCATACCAAGATTCATGAAGCCTTTTGCAGCCTGTCTGCACAATTGGTTAAATTCGTGATATGACCACCTCAACCCCCTGTCAGCATAGACAACCGCTTCAATGTCCGGCTGAATACGTGCTTTTTCTTCAAGAAGATCCCCTACTGTAGTGTGTAAAATCTCCGACAAGTGATTTTCCCCCTTTGTTATGACCCCTTATAAATTGGAACCTACCCTAAGTGATTCAAGAGGTGAAATTTCAGTTCCTTATGCGTGTATATTATCACAAAAATTTAAATTTTCAAACTAATCAACACATACCTGTTAAAAACAAGTTAAATAGTCGGTGCCCCGTTGTCGACAAAATCCAACAAGTCCTACATGGTATAACCGGATTATATAGACAAAAAACGTCTTCTTTAAACCAAATTCACCAAAACAACTAAAAATACAACTTTAGACGGAAATTATGAAAAAACACTTTTCAAATGAATGTTTTCTATGTAGAATAAATAGAAAATATAGAAAATTCTATATTTTATACATTTCCTGGGAGGTTGGTCATGAAAATCTTAAGTAATGAACAGTTGGTGGCAGCTTATCGTGATGCTGAGAAACAAGGGAATGATCAAGACTGGATATCGCTTCTTAAGAAAGAAATTCGTAACCGTGGATTGAAACCTTTTAGGAAATCTTGACGCTTTAAATAAACAAAAAAATTGAAAATCAACTTATCTCACCCCCTGAGATACAAATTGATGACAGACTCAAGTTCATTTGAGTCTGTCTTTTTTTACGACTTTAAATCCATGATATTCCTCTATTTGCTTAAATTGATCGCGATCGAGAAGTCCGATCTTATGGAATAAATAAGAGTACCAAAGCACTTTTTTTGAGTGATAAGCGTTCATTTCCCCCACCCTCTCCGATTATTGTCCATAAGTTTCCTAAAAGCAACTTTATTTTATTTAACCATATTTTATGTATTTGGTGAAAATACGTGAAAAAAAAGCTGACTCATATACCACAAGGGGTCATATGAATCAGCCAAACATTCATCTATTATTATTCAATCAGAGTTGCTTACCCTTCAAGAAGTAAATCTTCAGGGTTTTCAAGTAAGTCTTTAACCATTGCCAGGAATCCAACAGCTTCTTTTCCATCAATGATTCTATGATCATATGATAAAGCAATGTACATCATCGGACGATTTTCCATTGTGTCTTTATCAATGGCTACAGGACGAAGTTGGATTTTATGCATCCCAAGAATTCCAACCTGTGGTCCATTTAAGATCGGTGTTGACAGTAATGAACCGAACACCCCACCATTTGTAATGGTGAATGATCCTCCTTGCAGGTCACCAAGGGATAACTTGTTGTTTCTGGCCTTAGTAGCCAGTTCCATGATTTCCCCTTCAATTTCTGCAAAGTTCTTACGTTCACAGTCACGTACGACAGGTACAACCAATCCATCATCCGTGGATACGGCTACGCCGACATCGTAGAATTTCTTAAGGACGATTTCATCCCCGTCAATTTCACCGTTCACATAAGGGTACTTCTTAAGCGCTGCTACCACTGCTTTTGTAAAGAAACTCATGAAACCAAGTCTTACATCATGGTCATCAAAGAATTTGTCCTTTTTACGTTTACGTAACTCCATGACTTTACTCATATCAATTTCATTGAATGTCGTCAGCATGGCAGCTGTTTGCTGAACTTCGACTAAGCGTTTTGCAATCGTTTGACGGCGACGGGACATTTTCTCACGTACCACTGGCTTTCCATCATCTTTCTTAGCAGGAGCCTTCTTCTCTTGCACAGAAGGTTTAGAAGGAGCTTCAGCCGGTTTATTGCTGTAGGCTTCAATGTCCTGCTTGCGCACACGGCCAAGGGGATCTGTTGGAACATCAGAAAGGTCGATGCCTTTTTCACGTGCTAGCTTACGAGCTGCCGGTGAAGCGATTGGACGATTCTTTTTGTCTTCTTTGGATGGCGCTTCTTCGGATGTGTTTTCTGCCTTCTCTTCTTGCTTTGAAGCAGGCGCTTCTTCCTTCGCTTCAGAAGTGGAAGGGGCCGGAGCTTCTCCTCCTGCACCAACAATGGCAATCACTTGCCCGACTTCAACAGTATCCCCTTCATCTGCTTTTAGCTCTTGGATCGTACCTGCTTCTTCTGAAATGACTTCAACATTTACTTTATCCGTCTCAAGCTCGACGATATATTCGCCTTTTTCAACATAATCACCCGGTTGTTTGAGCCATTGTGCAATCGTACCTTCTGTAATTGATTCTGCTAATTCTGGAACTTTAATTTCTGCCACTGTGATGTCCTCCTCTTTCTTATCGAGTTAACGCTTCGTTAATAATTCGTGATTGTTCTTTTTTGTGTACAGTTGGTTCACCTTCTGAAGGACTGGAACGTCTGCGACGTCCTACATAGTACACTTCCACACCGTCAGGAGCTATATCACGAAGTCGTGATTCTGCAAATGTCCAAGCACCCATATTCTTAGGCTCTTCTTGGATCCAAACCAATTCTTTGAGGTTTGGATACCTTTCTAAGATAGATGTGATGTCTCCTTTAGGGAAAGGATAAATTTCTTCTATTCTAAGAACATGTAACCAATCTTTATCCTCGATATCTTGAAGCTTTTCTTCTAGATCAATTGCCATTTTCCCACTGCATAATACAACGCGCTCAACCGCATCTTGGTTTTCTCCAAGACCCTTCTGCTCAAGGACCGAATGGAATTCCCCATTGGCAAGCTCTTCGGCTGTGACCGCTGCAAATTGATTTCGCAGCAAGCTTTTCGGTGTCATAATAACCAGAGGTCTGACTTCTTCCTTCTGTAAAATGGCTGCCTGACGTCTTAGAATGTGGAAGTACTGACCTGCAGTGGAACAATTGGCTACTGTCCAATTATATTCCCCACCCAGCTGTAAGAATCGCTCTAAACGAGCGCTTGAGTGTTCAGGACCTTGTCCTTCGTATCCATGGGGAAGGAGCATGACAAGACCTGTTTTTTGTCCCCATTTCGCCCGACCGGCTGAAATGAATTGATCAAACATCACTTGTGCCATATTGGAGAAATCACCAAATTGAGCTTCCCATAGAACAAGGGTTTCCGGAGCAAAGACATTATACCCATATTCATATCCAACAACCGCAGTCTCTGTAAGAGGGCTGTTAAGAACGACAAACGATGCATGACTATCTTCAAGATTGTGTAAAGGAATATATTCTTCTCCGGATTTCTCATCATGCAGTACAAGATGGCGCTGAGCAAATGTACCACGTTCGGAGTCCTGACCAGTCAATCGTATTGGGGTGCCATCCTTTAAGATGGATGCAAAGGCAAGAGTCTCGGCATGTGCCCAATCGATCTTTCCTTTTCCTTCAAATACCTGGCTGCGCCTCTTTAAAATACGTTCTAATTTCTTGAACACATTAAAGCCTTCAGGCCATTGAAGCAATTCACTGTTCAGCCCTTCAAGCTTTTTGAAATCGACGCTTGTATTGATTTCAGGCAGGCCATTGGCAACATACTCTGGTGGAGCAAGGACCGTATCGGGATCATCGTCTTTGGCAGGTACTTTTTCATACGCCGCTTTCAATTCTTCTTCGATTTCAGTATCCATTTTCTCGACGTCAGCATCTGTTACGATACCTTCTGAGATGAGTTTGTCAGCATACATCTTCTTAACATTTGGATGATCCTGAATGACTGAATACATCAATGGATTCGTTACCATCGGTTCGTCCATTTCATTATGACCAAAACGTCTGTAGCCGATTAAATCAATGACAAAGTCTTTACCGAATGTTTTACGATATTCATAGGCAAGGACTGCTGCAGCAAGACAGGCTTCCGGATCATCCGCATTGACATGCACAATTGGCACTTCAAAGCCCTTGGCCGTATCCGATGCATACTTTGTCGAACGTGAATCACGGCTTTCAGTTGTGAAACCAATCATGTTGTTGGCGATGAGGTGAATCGATCCACCTGTATTGTATCCGCGCAGTTGACTCATATTTAACGTTTCGGCAACGACACCTTGACCCGGGAAGGCAGCATCTCCATGTATCATGACTGCATATGATGCTTCAGGAGACTGCTCAGGATAGCCTTTATCTTCACGGACTTCCTGGGCTGCACGTGTGTACCCTGCAACGATCGGACTGACAACTTCCAAGTGACTCGGGTTGTTGGCAAGCGTCACCCGTGCACGGGCTGTCGGTGACTGCTGTGGAGAAATTTCACGGTCTGCCCCCAAATGATACTTAACGTCTCCCGTCCATCCAAATGTGATGCCGATTGATCCTTCAGAAGGAATTAAGTCCTTACTCGGAGCGTGTTGGAATTCTGCGAAGATCATTTCGTATGGTTTCCCGATGACATGTGCCAAAACATTCAGACGTCCTCGATGAGCCATTCCGATATTGACGGTTTTAGCACCTGATTCAACAGAATAACGAACCATCTCGTCCAGTAATGGAACCATCGTGTCCAATCCTTCAATTGAGAAGCGCTTTTGACCAACAAAGGTACGATGAACATATTTCTCAAATCCGTCCACTTGGGCAAGACGCTTTAATAACGAAATTTTCTTTTCTTTAGAAAGTGGAGGGAAATAGGATTCCGACTCTATCTTTTCCCTTAACCAATTTTTCTCTTCAAGCTCATGAACATGAGCATATTCGAATGCCAACTTATTTGTGTAAACCTGTCTTAAGTGCTGAATGGCCTGAAGACCGTCTTTTATATGAGAAGGTGCATTAGGGCATAAGAAATCAACAGGTATTTGCTTTAAATCTTCTTCTGTTAGATTAAACTCAGAAAGTTCAATTCTTCTTGTATCCTTATTCCGGTCATTCAGGGGATTAATATCCGCAGCTAAGTGACCATATGTACGAATATTATCTGCTAATTTAACCGCAGCCACCATTTTACTCAATGCAGTAGGCTGTTCGGGCAGTGTAAACGATGAATCACCGTGTTGGGCGCTCGCGATCACCTTTACGTCTTCAACGGTGGGAGGCCCCCATTGTTCGAATAATTCCTTTAATTCAGGATCTACTTCTGATGGATCTTCAAGGAATTGTTCATAAACCTCCATTACATAACCAAGGTTTGGTCCGTAAAACGATTGCCACGGTTCCCCTTTTGCAGATTGCTTTTTCATTGTGAAAAACCTCCAACTATTTTGCCAGTTAGTATAATTTGGGTATCATGTATTCTTACAATTTAATCAACGGTATTCATTATGCAAGAATAGTAATTTTTAATACATAAAAACGCTTACAAGGATATTTTATCACTGTGCAGTAGTAAGATAAAGTCTTTATAACAAATTTCTCAAAATTTTGTTTTCCGTACGTATAATGCGAATATTACTTATATTCCCATAATATTTTACATGAAAACCTTTCCGTATAACGACTATTCTGAAATAATATTTTATTAAGCGCTTTCTCTTTCACCTTCTTGTATCCCTATGTCAGGGTACTTTTTTCATAAACCATCTTACTACTGTTACCTAAAAAAACCAAATATTTTTTGTCATTTTCTACGATTTTTTGTTTAGTTCTATGTTTATAGAGTCATAGACAAAGCTTTTTCAGTCGCAACATCCTCTTGCATCTCCAAAAATGAACTCATCGCCCACCCAATGCATAGGATAGAACCAGAAGGAAACAAAAGGGTTATTTACTATGTTTAAAGTGAGGTGGTTCACATGTTCCCATGGAGTTTATTCCCTTTCAATAAAAACATGAAAGATCAAATGAATCAAATGAACCCTAAAGAAATGGATAACTATATTCAAGGAATGATGAAAAAGATGTTTCCTGACGGTTGGGATAGCATGATGAATCCGAATGATATGATGAATGGGGCACAATCCTTTATGAATCCGATGGGCAATCAGGGGCAGCAAACGAAACGCGAGGAAGAATCCAGATCTACTTCCGCCATTCCTACCAGTGTGTTCGAAACCTTTGAAGATATCTATATTCGTTTCCAGGTACCGAATGAGGAGTGGATGAAGCATCTGAAGATTTTTCACACGTCAAATCAGGCAATCATTGAGAACATACCCGGCTGTGAGGAAAGACAAGTGATCACCCTCCCTTGTCTGGTAAAGAAAAAAGGTGCTGTCGCTCAATATAAAGAAGGGATCCTGGAACTGAAAATCCCTAAAAGCATTGACATGCAGTACACAGAAATAGACGTCTCAGAAAAATATTGAGACGTCTATCTGTAAATTCAATGGATTTGTTTAAGGGATAGGCGAATGACGGTCCCATCAGGATGGTTTCCACTGGCCGTGATGTCACCTTCATAGTTTTGGACCAACTTCGAAGCGATGGCGAGTCCCAGCCCGTATCCACCTTTCTCGCGGCTTCTTGCTTTATCCACACGATAAAAGCGGTCAAATATTTTCGGAAGATCTTCTTCAGGAATACCAATCCCCTCATCCTTGACTTCGATGATAACGTCTTCCTGAGAGTCCATTAGCTTCACTTCTATGGTCGAATGTTCATCAGAATACTTCACGGCATTATCCAACAGGATGATCATGATCTGCTCCAAGTGCCTCGGCATGATGGTTACCACCGCTTCGTGGTTTAAATCATCAAAACAAGAAAAAGTGTATTCCTGATGAAGAAACCTAAAGTCCCTCATCACTTTATCCACTATTTTCTGAACATTTGCCCTGGCATTTTCCAAATCGAATTTTTCCCGGTCCGCTCTGGAAAGCTCCAACAATTCACCTACAAGCCGCTTCACTCTCTCAAGTTCATCTAATGATACTTGTAAAGATTCCTCCAGTATGGTTGGATCCTTTTTCCCCCAACGATTCAATAATGCAAGATGCCCTTCAAGTACCTGAATGGGTGTTCTCAATTCATGTGAAGCATCCTCCACAAATTGCTGTTGCTGTTGAAACGATTTTTCGATCTGACTCATCATTTTATTAAAGATCTGAGATAAGTCACTGATTTCATCATGGGCCTTAACAATCTCTACTCTTTCGTGAAATCCTTTTCTTTCGATGGACCTCATTGTTTCAGAAAGTTTATTCAATGGGCGGACAAAGCTTTTCGCCATAGAATAACCTATGACCGCACTAATCAGAAGAGCAAGGATACCCGTAATTGTCATCATCCAAAAAAGATTTTTCATGATGTTTTCATAACGGTTCAATGGCTGTATGATTTCTACATATCCATTAAATCGAGTTGATTTGATGGGTGAACGCCCAATGAGCATTTTCTTTCCTTCAGATTCTATAAGTTCCACGGATTTATCTTTGACAGGTTGAAATGGTACATAGAAGGCAGACTCATTTTCACCCCTGATTTCCAATACTTGTTCCCCATGACGATCCAATATCCGTATCGTCTGGTCTTTTTCGGCTATTTGTTTCATTAGATCCCGGCTATCATAAATGTCCTGGAGCTGGATATCGTTCCCTCTCTGTTTAAAGAAGACAGTAATTTCATCCAAGACCCGGCCGAAATTACTTTCTTCTTCATCAATCATCCATTTATTAATGGCATGATATTGAAAAAAACTGAATAAAAAAAAGGCAAGGAATATAGCTGACCCGGCTGCTAATGCCCACTTCACCTTAAGAGAAGAAGGCTTAAGGCGATTGATGAATGTATTCATGTTCTCATCACATAGCCGGTCCCACGGACGGTCTGGATATAACTCTCTTCGTCTTTAGAATCTATTTTATTCCTTAAGTACCTTACGTAGACATCTACAACATTCGTTTCTACTTCAGTGTCGTAACCCCATACTTTATTGAGGAGGACTTCACGGGTCAACACAATATTCTTGTTCTCTAAAAAAGCAAGTAAAAGGTCGTACTCCCGTTTGGTTACGTCAATTTCATCTTCAAGCTTAAAAACTTGCCTGGATTCCTTGTATACGATGATATCCCGATAATGAAACGTGGTCTGTTGTGTAGCTTCCTCTTTTACGGCGCGCCTGAACACAGCCCTTAGCCTTGCTAACAACTCTTCAATAGCAAAGGGTTTGACGATATAATCATCCGCCCCGCTGTCAAGCCCTGATACCCGGTCCATTACGCTGTCCCTTGCCGTAATCATCAGGATCGGGATGGCTTTGACCTGCCTGATTCTTCTGCACACTTCCAATCCATTCAATCCGGGGAGCATCAGGTCAAGGAGGATGATGTCCCATTCTTCGTTTAGGGCTTGATCGAGACCATCTCTCCCGTCATAGGCCAGGCCGACTTCGTATCCTTCATATTTCAGTTCCAATTCAATGAATCGGGATAGATTTTTTTCATCTTCAATGACTAAGATTCTTTTCACACAATCACCCGCTCTAAATCTTAATACCCTTTATTTTAATTTATTTTTGTTGAAAATAAAATCGTTTAGGGCATGGAATATTTCAATGCCTTGATACGTCATTAATGTTATTGCCGTAAAGCTGAAAAATAAAATAGGAATAATTCGAATCCACATGGTTCTAACCTCCCTTTTATCACTACCCTCATTTTCCTCCTGTATCATTAAAATAAAATGAGAAAAAGGTGAGTTTTCATTAAGAGATAAACCAATTTACATAATTATATTATAATCATCTGCATTACTCTGTTTGTTATTCCATATAATGTTTCATTCTCTTCATAATGTGGTAGATATATCCATAAACATAGTTAGAAAGCAAAAGGGGGAGAAATGTATGACTTGGATCGTGGTGATTGTTTCTTTCTTTATCCTTATCGTCCTGTCGGAAGAATTGGTTTATTACCTGTTACGAACCAGGATTATGGAGAATCGGCCAGAGAGGAAAAGAAATGCAGGAAAAATGAAAGAATGGCTCTATAAAATGAAACTAAAACCCAATAACGGGCAACATAACCACTGACAGGCGGAGAACAACTTCCCTGTCTATTTTTTTGATTCTATAGATACAAAAAAAGAAGACAAAAGCTTCAGCAAGGCTTTTGTCTTCAAAGGAAAGAAATTAGAATGGGTCTTACATAATAAAGATTTAAACAGATTAGAAAGCTACCCCACTTTCATTCTGTTTAGGGAGTGATAAATCCTTATTCATAAGCAAGATTCATTGTAACGCCTGAAAAAGTGAACTCAATTAAAACAAGATTAAAATTTGATGAGAAAATTCATGTTTTTATTAACAGACTGTTTCCCGAACAGACAAATGGACATACTTTTATGATATCATGAAGAAGAATTCAGAATGTTACAATACATTCTCATGCTCGAAAGGATGAAAAAATGAAAATTGATTTAAATTGTGATTTAGGGGAAAGTTTTGGTGCATATACGATAGGAAAAGATGAAGAAATGATGAACTATGTTACATCCGTCAATATCGCTTGCGGTTTTCATGCGGGAGATCCCCTGGTGATGAAACAAACTGTTGCAAACGCATTGAAGCATCAAGTGAAAATGGGGGCGCATCCCGGGCTGCCAGACATCCAGGGATTTGGAAGAAGAATGATGCACATCTCGCCTGAAGAGACTTATGCTCTCATTCAATACCAGATAGGGGCATTATATGCTTTTATAAAATCGCAAGGCGGGAAACTTTCACATGTAAAACCACATGGAGCCTTATACAATATGGCTGCAAAGGATTTCACATTGGCTAAAGCGATTGCTGAAGCCGTTTACGACCTTGACCCCACCCTCACTTTATTCGGCCTCTCACAAAGTGAACTTACAAGGGCTGGTGAAGAAGTCGGCTTGCATGTGGCACATGAAGTATTTGCCGATCGTGCCTATCAATCCGATGGTACATTAACTCCCCGCTCTCTTCCTCATGCTGTCCTTCATGACGGGGATGAAGTGGAAAGACAAGTTCTTCGGATGGTAGAAAAACAAGAGGTGATCTCCATTGATGGGAAAACCGTGCCCATCCAGGCAGACACGATTTGTCTCCATGGAGATAATGAAGCGGCCCTATCTCTGGCCAAGCGTCTATACGAAAAGTTACGTTAGGGAAGCATTCGAAAAAAATGAAAGAAATAGCTATAAGGAAGATGGGGGCTGAATCGTGAAAAAGACATTTTTATTAATGGGATTAAGGTGGATGTTCATCTTTCTTATAGCTTTTGTCATTGTGGTATACGGATACAAACGGAGTATTTTGCACAGCAGTATTCAATCCTCCATTCGTACGGTGGCACCGGATTCGACCGTTGTGGGAATCATTCAGACCCATACCACAAAGAGCCGAGGAAAAATCTATAAGGCTCTCTATAAAACAAAAGAAGGAAGATGTTTCAGGGCATCATTCGATCGCACATCGTATACACTCATTGAAAGTCAAGAATCACCTTGCCAGTAAAGGAGCATCATGATGAAAAGAGCAATCCATATCTTCCCTTCATTTCATTCAGTTGAGAAAATCCAGGAGATCAGAAACCGATATGACCCTCTGTCGGATAAAATCCCTCCCCACATTACACTCGTTTTTCCTTTTGAATCTTTTATTCCCCAAAGTGAAATACTGGCTCATATAGAATCAGTAGCGAAGCATATTTCTCCATTCAGCCTGACCTTAAAGGATGTGACAGGTTTCGGCGGGGAATTTTTATTCTTGAATGTAAAAAAAGGCAACGACTTTCTTATAGAATTACATGATGAGTTGTATAAAGGAATACTGGCGCCTTATCGGGATCCCCATTTTACATACTCGCCCCACATCACACTTGGACGGCCAGGAAACAGAGAAGAATATATCACTGCCCTTAAAAAGTATAAGGATTGGAGGGAAAGCTATCATACGGAGGTAACGGAGATTACGTTAGAACAAATAGGTGAGGACAATGTGGCCAACGTCATCGGCCGTGTCCCCCTTAATAAAAACAGGTTTTAACTTGGACCTATTGTGGAATGTAAACGAATAGGTCTAATAAGGGAAGGGTTTAATTATGATCAAAACATTAACCATTGATACCAAGAAGCGTGATGAAATGATCGACATTACTCGTTACGTACAAGACATCATTAACCGGTCTGGAATGACAGAAGGTCTTGTGGCGGTGCAGTCCTTACACACAACAGCCGGTATCACGGTAAACGAGAATGCCGATCCCGATGTGAAAACCGACTTCATTCGCCGATTAGACGAACTTTACCCATGGAACCACACGTCAGATCTTCATGGTGAAGGAAATACAGCTGCGCATTTGAAAACCAGTACCGTCGGCCATTGTCAGACGATCATCGTGTCAAATGGTGATCTATTATTGGGGACTTGGCAGGGTATATACCTTTGTGAATTCGATGGACCCCGTTCAGGAAGAAAGGTGTCCGTTAAAACGATTCAAAATGAGTAAGACTTTTATTGTTTAATTGGGAAATAGACCCTGGAACTCGTCCAGGGTCTATTCAATTTGTGTGATTCTTTTCCTCATCCTATTTCCCAGTTCAATTGTGCTTATTCTATGAATCGTTCCCGAATTTCCTTTGAAGGAATCATGCATGATTCCTGTTTCCCAAACCATTTGTATCTATTTCTTGCAATAATCCTGTATATGCTGTCTCTTAAAGGCTTCGGAATGGCGAGAAACAGACCGAAAATTTTCCATGGCCAAATCAGTTCAGAACATACTTTCAAGGCTGCTGTTGATTCAATGGAAGCATGATCCCCATCAACCAATACGAAGCTGTCCGTCGTTTTAGGTATGTTATGCTTCTCTAATAACTTCTGTCCTGTCTCACTTTGTAGCGAGGCAAATCGAAATGCCCCTCTTGCATCACGCTTGATGATAAACCGGACACTATTATTGCAAAAATTGCATATGCCATCGAACAAAATGATACGCAAGTAAATCACCCCTCGTCATAGGCGGATTTCAATTCCCTTTTACTATAATATAATCAAAAAAAAGTTTCTCCTCATATGCCTGAACGGGATGTTCCTCTTTAGAGAAAAGTATAATTTCATCAGATTCTATGATATACTATATTACCATTAATAGAGATTATTTCGTACTAGAATAAATACACATGCAGTATAAGGAGTTGGCTGAAGAAAATGAGAGACGAATTATTTTATTTTGGGAAACAAATTGTTTCCCATAAATCCGAAATCGCTCAAGGTGTTATTCGCTACCAGGAACAGAATTTTTCTGATCAGCTTACGTTATCGGGACTGAAGATGGAACAAGTCACCGAATGGCGCAAGCAATTAATCGAAATCCTCGGACAATCTTTGTACGAAGACAAAGTAGAATCATCATT
This sequence comes from Rossellomorea sp. QJM3NY_18, assembly GCF_056173145.1. Taxonomy (NCBI): domain Bacteria; kingdom Bacillati; phylum Bacillota; class Bacilli; order Caryophanales; family Bacillaceae; genus Rossellomorea; species Rossellomorea sp. QJM3NY_18. The sequence continues at coordinate 2,390,669 of NZ_CM149659.1, forward strand.
AAGAGTAAAGGAATGGACTGATAAAGTGGGGAAAGCGGCTCTTGAGAATGGAATACCTCTCAATGAAGCCCTAAAAACCCTATCAGGTTTCCGTACTGCCATTTGGGATATATTCATTGATCAATTGAAGGATAATCAAATCTCAGCCTCCCTTATGCTTCAAGTAAATAAAGAAATCAATCCCATTCTTGATGAAATTGCGTACCTGTTAAACGAATTATCCAGCACTCAGCAAAAGGATCAGATCGCCCTCATCCACACTGCCATGGATGAACTCTCGGCCCCGGTTGTACCCATCGCAGAAAAGATTGCGATTCTGCCCCTTATCGGGGAAATTGATACCGATAGAGCAAATGCCATCATGGAAACGGCGTTGAAAAAAAGCTCTGATCTTCAATTAGACTATCTATTTATAGATATTTCCGGTGTTGCCATCATGGACACGATGGTATCCCATAATATTTATCAAATCATCTATGCGCTAAAAATGATGGGTGTTCAATCCGTCTTAACCGGTATCCGGCCAGAAGTGGCTCATACACTGGGGAACCTCGGCATTACTTTTGAGGATCTGAAAACAAGCGCAAGCCTGAAAAAAGCTCTGGAAGATATCGGCTTCACTCAATACGAAGTGGTCCTCTCCGTCTAAAAAAGTGGGTGGGACATAACTAAATCCATTTCCTCTAAAGATGAACAATCAAAAATTAGTTGGGCTTGCTTGCTTCAACGCTATTGATTTCCGTGCAAGACTTCGCTTTCCTCGGGCGGAAGGCGAGCCTCCTCGTCGCTTTCGCTCCTGCGGGGTCTCACCTATTCCGCTTTTCCCGTAGGAGTCTTCGTCTTGCACTCCAATCAATAGCTGATCCTGATATATACATTGAATCTGCTTTAGCAATAATATAAGGGCCATTTCATGTACAGACTATAGTTTTCGAATGTTCGATCATTTGGGATGTGTCGGCGCAGAATGAGTCATTCACTTAGGTTAGAAAGAGAATTTGTATAAGTAACGGTCATCAGTCACTGCAACTCATAGAAAAAGAGTTAGTGAGTTAGTGTATCCAATGGAAAGCAATCTCGACATAACAATGTTTAGTAAAAGACTTACGCTTCGGAAGTTGATTGGAACGGAAGGTGCTCGACTCCTGCGGGAAACGCGGGAAAGTTGAGACCCCGCAGGGCAAAGCCCGAGGAGGCTCAACTCACGCCCCGCGGAAAGCGAGCACCTGGAGCGGAAATCAACCACTACTCACTAAATCAAAAACGATCAATCCGAACGATTTCGATTTTCAAAAAAGAATTTCGAATGATCGTTCGGATATTCTTTCACTAAACATTTTTGTCCCAACCTCTTTCTATTTGAAAACTATTGGCTTTCTTTTCTTATTTGATGATGTACAAGAAGTTGAATACTTTGAACTGCCATATAGATAGGGATGGACCAATACATCTTATATCCCTTGTCAAAGTGGAAGATTCCGATCTTCACTGTAAACCACTCCATTAAGAGGGAGAACGCGGTCCAGATCAATATGTATGCAAGGTTCATAATCCCCGTAATTCTCAGTTTACGATAGATATAAATAAAAAAATAACTATAGGGTCCATACATAATATAACTGATAAAATCTATCCCCTGATAGGCAGAACTATCGTTTACATCATAAAAGTCCCATGGCGGGATGCTGATGGTATGATCATAGAACATGCCCACGGATATTCCATAAATGAAATAACTCGTCCCTTCAAGGAAGGAGAAGATTTTTGGAGTTACCCATATCAACAAAAGAAGACTGACCAGACTAATGATGATGAACCATTCATTCAAATCAAAGGATCTCTCATATACCCTGTCCATGCCTTCCCTCCTCCTTCTTCTGGAAATAGTATAGTCCCTTCCCCATCCATATACAGAATACTAAATACACCCCATTGACGATGACTGTATTAAAAAGACTCCAATCCGGATAGGATAGAGATTGAAAATACAGGTGAAGGACGTCCAATACACTGATAAAAAACAAAAGACTTATATAACAAAGCATTTTTTCGCTTCTCTTTTTATAATTCAAGTACCCATTCACCATGATCACACCCACCAAAGGTAAAATACATTCCCGGTTAATGAGCAGACTGATGAACTGAGTGACATCCACGGAAGCGTTCATCCATTCTAGGTTATTCGTCATAATGGTAATATAATTAGTGGAAATAATGGATAACACCATAAATTGAATGAAGTTAGCAGTAAATGTTAGTTTCTTCTTCATAAAGAGAGAAATGTATATCAACATGATCAATACGGTAATAAAGAGAGGGAGCGACATAAGAATCTCCTATACTTTTTTTCTTTATTCTTCCCTTAAACCCTTCATCGCATAACACTTCGAAAGCACTAAGATGTTTGAATTATTTGACTTGGGGAAAATAAGGAAGAAGAAGAAGCAAGGAGGTAAATCGATGAGACATGAAACGATAAACCCTAAATATGGAACAGACGAAATCAAAGAAATTTTCGTAGATGGATTGCAACGAGACCTGTCAACTGAAGAGGAAACCCTTCTATCTGGATGGACCCGCACATTCGATAAGAGTGAGAAAGCAACCATCATCAATATGATGAAGGAATTACTTAATAAACATAAAAGACACGACTGAACATCGGGCAAAATCAGTTTGGAATATGAAAAAGGCAGTCCCTTCTATAGGGCCTGCCTTCTTCATTTTCTCTATATGGAACTCCTCTTATATATCACTTGTTACTTCTAATAGTTTATCGATGTCGACGCGATAGATGGGGCGATTGATATCTTCTTGTCCAAGTTCTATGGTATCTTCTAGTACTTCGTCTATATTCATACTTATAAATACCTCCCAAAGTTGTTAAAATCTGAATGCGCTGAAAGATGATCCATCATCTTCACTATAAAATACGAATCCATCCATTCCTTCATGGGGGTACTTTACAAATAGTTTGATCTGATAATTGTATATAATATCAGAAAGTTGAGTCAAGTAATCATATATGTTATCGTTAGACAATCATAGATTCTACTTAAATAGTACTAGATGGGTAGAATGGCTCTCTCCTTAAAGGAGGCAAACTTATGAAACGTTTTTCCATGCTTCACGTACCTAAGGGTTTCAGGCATAGAGGTCGACCAGCTGTTACCGTTCATGTCTTACCTGTTCATAAAGAATACTTTGCAATAGGTAAATCATTAAAGGGAAACGGTAAAGCTGCCAACAACAATGAAAAACTAGCCGCATATTATGCGTATCTAGATACATTAAAATAAACGCTTATCTCTATAGAAAAGCTGATCAGAACCTCATCTGATCAGCTTTTTTGCGATATTGGCAACGGTTTATAACGGTATGTATTGACATACGTTGATCTAATCTTTTAATAGAGACAAATGACCGACCATTTCCTTAGCTTCATCTTTTCCCATCGGAGGTAGTGCTGTTACAGTCAAGGACCCTTCTTTTATTTCAGTTAACCCACTGTCATGTATGCTGAAATATCCTTTCTTCTCTAACTTCTCCAGTTCTGCTGTTTTCCCCTTTAAAACCACTTTTTTCATGCCCGTCTGCACCCATTCTATAAAATCCGCCTGCCTGTTTTGGAAAGGAGAATCCTTTGACATCATCGTCAATGTACTCAATGTGGCGGCATGTGCCACTTGAGCAGCGGTCTTCCCTTTCGACATCGATAAATCTTTATTAACAATAAAATATTGCACAAGGTCCCTTTTCGTCATATGCATGATCATTCCTATCATAATTGTTTTCAGTATTATGGTTTTATCCTAACACAATTACTTCCTTCTTAGTTTTACCTCATTATTATCAATCGAGACTATTCTGACCTCCTCCCCGATGTTGTAATCAAGATATTCTTCGCAATCCACTGAATACGTATGACCATTATCAAATTTCATGGCACATGAGGAACCATTTTGTGGGGGGTTAAGTTGTTTCCCCGTCTTGATTCCTAACGGACCGTGTCCATCTCTTGCGGGAAAGTACTTCTCTTCGATTACTACCCAGTCACCCTTCGTACTAACCACTATTTTCAAAATCAATAAACACACCAGCGTTAAAACCAATACACTGAGAATCGTCGTTTTCCACCATAAGATTTTCATGCGAATCCCCTTCCCCCCGTTTAAAATCAACAGAAGATTATATGTATGGGATAGGGTGATCATTCGAGTGTATTATTAAAGAGTGACCATTTTGTTACTTGCATTTTGCTGAAATGGGTTTTATAATTAAACTAACGACCGTTAGTTAGTTTAAGGGAGAGGGATCATCGTGAATGATAATAAGCGGCTGATAAAAAATGTGGCTCTGGATTTATTTGGTCAAAAGGGCTATGAAGATACATCTTTAGCAGAAATCGCAAAGGAGGTCGGAATTAAAAAACCTTCTATTTATAATCATTTTCGCAGTAAAGAGGATCTTTTTATCGAAGTAATAGAGGACTTGATTGTATCAGAAGTGACAGCGTACAGAAAAGCGGAAGGTACCATGAATCATCAAGAACCCCTTAAAAATATCAAGGTGCTTTTCGATTTGTTCTGTCACCGTTTGATGACAACGAAAGAAGCTTTACTGTGGAAAAGGGTAACATTCTTTCCTCCTGAACAGTTTAAGGATTTAATACAGGAGCAATTCATTCACTTCGAAAAGGTTACCACATCCATCTTAGTCTCGGTATACAAGGAAGGCGTTAACCAAGAAATGTTTCAAGGGGTCACGGAGGATGAATTTGTGGCGTCGTTTTTATGTCTGGTTGACGGTGTCTTTCTGGAGCATCACTATTACACGGATAAAATATTTCAACAACGAATCGAATCGGCTTGGAAAGTTTATGCACTTGGAATATCAAGCCGAAAAGGAGAGTAGCATCATGGGCTGGCTATATGTGATTATTGGGGGAATTCTTGAAATTGGCTGGGCAACCGGATTATCCCTTTCAGAAGGGTTTACAAAACCGGTGCCCAGTATCATTACGGCATTCCTCATTTTAGTGAGTTTTTACTTTTTTTCTCAATCAATGAGACTCCTGCCAATCGGGACAGCATATGCCGTCTTCACGGGTATCGGTGCAGCAGGCACGGCTGTGGTTGGTATGCTGTTCTTGAATGATGGGATGAGTATATTGAAGATTGCATTCATCTCTTTACTCATTTTTGGAGTCATTGGACTAAAGATGAGTGATAAAGAAGAAACAGATACTGGGGGTGGCTACTGATGGCTTGGGTGTTTCTCATCTTTGCAGGGTTCTCCGAAGTGATCATGGTGACATTCATGAAGCTTTCAGAAGGATATAAAAGATTTGTCCCTTCCTTGATCAGTTTCACAGCGGGAGCCATGAGCTTTTACCTGTTGTCTCTATCCCTGCTGGATATTCCCGTAAGCACAGGCTATGGGATTTGGACCGGCATCGGTTCTGCAGGTGCTGTGCTCATGGGGATGATTTTTTTCAATGAAACAAAGGATGTAAAAAGGCTTTTTTTCATCTGCTGTATTGTTGGAAGCATCATCGGCTTAAAGATTGTCTCTTGATCATGAAACTTGGTCCAGTACTTAAATGTGCTGGACCTTTAGTTTATGATCCCGTGCCCTATAATATCGACTTTTATGGTTGGTACGATTGTGATTTCAGGATAAGCTTCATCCCAATTTATTTTTTCCCACGTTTTGGGATGGAACGCCATCAGCTCCCTGCCAATTCCGAATAAATCTGAGTTTGCCAATTGAATCTTCTCAATCATCTCTTCTGCATCTTCTGTTAATTTCTTTGAAATCTCATCATTGAGTTTCTTTAATTTCTTCTTATCGGTTAATTTATCCTGGGGGAATTCGACGATTGATACTTCCATGGCCACGTCAATCCCCACCTTTATATTATCCGGTGCATCTGAAATGATTTTGAGCTTTGCCTTGGATTCTCTAACATTATAGGTAATATAATTATCCACGTTCAGACGTTTATCATTATCAATTTTGGATATAAAACGGGCAAGCTTTGCCCTTTTGTTGTTCATGATCAGGAATAATGATGATTCCTTAAACGTTAAAACACCAGATAATGAATTCTTATGAAAAATACCCGTACCGTCTAATATGACCTCGCCATCCTTTAATTTTAAGAGAGGCAGGGCAAAGTCCTTTCCTTCATCGAACATAAATGTGCAGACCGTTTGTAAATTCTGTTTCGGAACGCCCGTGGCGGACTCAGCACTCGTGAGTAATTCAATCAAAAACTCTGAGATCAGCACGTTTTTTTCACTCAATTTAGAGAGGATGTCTTCTCCATCCCCTTCCACCACGGCAAGTTTTGCTGAAATCGAACTATTTGGATCACGGTAAAAAATATCCAAAAACTTATAAATATCCTTTTTGGCTAGTTCTTCCCCTAATAAAAATATCCGGTTTTTCGACGGCTCAAATGCCCCGGAAATCTTTCTGTCCATTACCATCCGTGTTTCACGTATGGTCTTCCCTTCGCCCTGGACCATTGTATTTGTAGGGGTTCCATTCTTGAAATCCCGGATGATCGCAGTGGATCGGATCGTTTCATCATCCAACAAATCAAAAGAAGAAGAAAAAACAAGCCTTCCATTTCGAAGCAACCGCTGATCCCAACAGCCAGTTAAGAAAGGGAGCATAACAATAAGAATGCTGATGATGATCCATTGTTTTTTCATGCGTCTTCCCCTCTTTCTGCTTTCTTGAAAAGATATGAAATGCTTAATAACGAAACAGGTATCACCAAAATATAGAGATACGAAAGATTGATCACCATTTTATTATAGATCTCCATTTCTCCTTCTTTACCTGGAATTAATGCAATGACATACGCCATCATTCCAAATAACATAGTATAAATGTACCGTTTACGTTTAAACCACTTGAACGTATGAATACTCCCTTCTGTAGATAAAAAAAGATAACTTGTCAGGGAGGTGATGACATTGACGACCCATAATGACATGAATACTAAATCAATCCTCTCAACTATCTGTAAATAAAGGGATTTTACAAAGTAAAGAACCGGTTGGGGAACGATGACTATTTCTTCAGGACTGAAGGTAATAAGGCTGACGATGGTGAGAAACGTATAAGTCAGTGTCACAAACAGGTTCGCAATCAATGCTGAATACAAGACAGAACGTTCACCATTGTGTTGAAAATACGGAAACAGAAATAGCAGCAATTCAAACCCTAACATTGAAAAGTATGCTTCTTTTGCTCCCTTTAAAATCTGCATACCACCGGATTGCCCGATTGGTAATAGATATCTCCATTCGACGGGATAAGTGGCCAACACCACCACAGAAATCAGGAGAAGAAAAAAGATTAGACTCGATACCACTACATATACATCGCTAATTGCAGCAACCTTTTCCTTCCCCAGGTAAATTCCAGTAAAAATCAATAAAAACGTGACGATCCATTTTGGTGTAAGGGGAAGCACCCACGTATTTATGATAGCGGTCGAGTACATCAATATTAACGCCGTGACCAGAACCCCATAAATAATAAAAGAAATATTCACCATCGATCCTGCAACTTTACCCAAAAGTTGTCGGGAATACTGAAAAAGGGATTTCTTAGGAAATCTTCTCCCCAATACCCAGAAGAGTACGATGAGGATCTGTACAATGAAACCGGCAAGCAATACAGAGATCCACGCATCTGCCTTCGAAACAGAAAATACGCTGAATGGAAGTCCGAGAATCCCTACTCCGATTTGGGTTTGAATAATAAAGAATATTAATTGGATGGAAGTGAGGTTAGTCTGCATCTTCATTTTTTTTCCATCCCCGGGAATCCGACGTTTTCCATCTGTATAGTGACCGTAAATCCTTTGGCCGCTTTTTCATCAGCCATACAGGAAGCCGAATAAACGTATCTTTCAGTCCGTTAACATCAAGAGGGGCTACCGGGTATAAATAATGATGGCCCACCGACTTCAGATTGGACATGTGGATTAAGAGGAGCATCAGTCCGATGACAATTCCAAGCACGCCGAATAGTGCTGCAGCTACCATAAGAGGGAATCCCAATATCCTCACAGAAGTGCTCAACTCATTTGAAGGAATGACAAAAGAAGAAATCGCTGTGATCGCCACGACAATAACCATCGTATTAGAAACCAGGTTGGCTTCTACAACAGCCGTCCCAATGACCAGACCTCCTACAACCCCGATGGTTTGGGCAATCGGATTGGGAAGCCGTATCGCTGCCTCACGCAGCAATTCCAATGTAAGCTGCATGATCGCCGCCTCAATCAATGGTGGAAACGGCACGTATTCAAGTGAGCTTTTTATCGAAAAGATAATTTCAACAGGGATGATCTCATAATTATAGGAAATGACGGCGATATAAAAAGCCGGTAAACAAAGGGTGGCAATAAAGCTGATCAACCTGATGAAACGAATAAAGGACCCAATGAATGCGCGATTATTATAATCCTCCGTTGTTTGAAAAAAGCTGAAAAAGTTCACAGGAAAAATAAGCACAGTCGGACTTCCTTCCATCACCATGGCCACTCTTCCCTCCATAAGGTTTCCCACCACACGGTCCGGACGTTCCGTATTCAAAAACTGTGGAAATGGGGAAAAAGAATTATCTTCCAGAAATTCTTCAAAATACCCGGGTGATTGTATCGAATCGCTCTCAATATAGCTGATTCGATGCTCTATGGTGTTCACTATCTCCATATTCGTCAGATCGGATAAATAAACAAGTGAATACTTCGTTCTTGTCGTCTCCCCTACACTCGAATGTTTCACAGTCAACTTCGGACTCGAGATTCTTTCACGGATAAGGTGGATATTTTCCGAAATATTTTCACTGAACCCCTGATGTGATCCCCTGATCACCTTCTCATTAATCGGCTCATTCCGGTTGGAAGGAATCTTTGGCATACTTATGAACGTAATCCATTCACTATCTTCCTGTAAGATGATACAGTGTCCATCCACCATAGAACTTAATGCCTCTTCTAAATGAATCGTTTCTTTCACACTATTACTGCTTACGGAATCTTGAATCGTTCCGCCCTCTTTTTCTAGGAGGGGCTGGATGATATATGTCTGTAGGCTTCTATTATCAATGACAGAATCTAAAAAAAGGATGGTCATTCTTTTTTCATTAAAGGTCAAGTTTCTTATTTTCAGGTCATCCGTGTGAAAAAGACCTTCCTGAAAATAGTACACCTTCTCGTCCATTGTTAGGGCTTCAATGACAACTTCTTCTTTTACTGAAAGGAGCTGCTTCGGCTTTCTTCTATTCTTATTGTTAAAGGAACTCATATTTGCACCTTCAGTCAGAATCATTTTTTTACTATGCTCCCCAAAGATGGTGCCATTATGCATTTTTATAGGCAGTGCTATGATGGATTCATTGTGCCTTATATGCTCTTCCTCAAAAATAATTCTCGGTTAACTCAGATATTAGTAGGGATTCCCCTCCCATTTTTGATATACTTAATCAGATAAACTAGTCGATAAGCAGAGGTGAACAGGTTGACCAAGAAAAAAATGTATTCGTGGAGCTTACAAATACTTATCATTCTTACCATTATTTATGTATCAACAAAGATTTCCTTTCTATTTGAACCCATTGTCGTTTTTGCATCTACTCTATTTTTCCCGATCATCATTTCAGGGTTTCTATATTTTTTACTGAATCCCTTAGTCAATCTTCTGGTGAAAGCAAGGCTGCCGAGGACGATTGCCATCATCGTACTTTATGCTGCGATCATCGGGGCGTTGGTGTTGATCATCGGGAATATCGCACCTGTCATTACCAATCAGGTGACTGCGTTATTCAACGCCCTGCCTGAGTATGCAAAGCAAACAAGGAACTTCATTGAATACTTGTCTGAAACAGAGCAGTTTAAATGGATGATGAATCAGGATTATGTATCCCTGAAAGATATCGAGAATCAGCTCGTGGATTTCGCCAATACCTTGCCTGATAATATCACTACTGCCTTGAAGGGATTATTGAGTGTGTTGACAAGCATCACCATTCTCATTGTGACCGTACCTTTTCTGCTATTCTTCATGTTTAAGGACGGTCATAAATTCCCGAAGGCCATTTCGAAATTTTTGCCGCCTGCATACCGTGAGGAAGGAATCAACACATTGAAGGATACGAGTGAAACACTTGCCGCGTACATACAGGGGCAATTGACAGTCGCTTCATTTGTCGGGACACTTACCTTCATCGGTTATCTGATCATTGGGTTGCCTTATGCACTTGTGATGGCACTGATAGGAGCCGTCACAAACATCATCCCGTTTATCGGACCGTTCATCGGCGCAGCACCGGCCATCATCGTCGCGTTGTTTGACTCACCGACAAAGGCGATACTTGTCGTAGTGGTGGTCACGATTGCACAGCAAATTGAAGGGAATCTTCTTTCCCCCCTCATTTTAGGTAAACGATTGGATACCCACCCTGCGACGATCATCATATTATTACTTGTTGCAGGTAACTTAGCTGGAATACTCGGTATGATCTTAGCCGTACCCACCTACGCAGTATCGAAAACGATTGTATTGAATTTAGTGAAGTTCATAAAACTGAGAAGATCTTCCATACAGGAGTGAACGCTGGAGACAACCGGGCCATTGCCCGGTTGTTTTTTAGTAGAAGGTTATACCGTTCTTACATTTTTTTGAACATAATCACATGAGGACCTATAGGTTCTATTTCAAAAATACCACCTGACTGTGTCAGTCCCAATTTTGTATAGTATGGGGCAGCTGAAGTCCTGGCATTACACCACCATAAATCGCAGCCTTCGCTTGTAAGGATACCTTCACTGTATTGAATGAGCTGTTTTCCAATTCCCTTTGATCTATAATCAGGAAGAGTCGCCATACCCCTTAAACGATAAGGCAGCCCCCCTTCCAATCCCTCATGCGCTTTTTGATAGAAGGACCCTATACAGATCAGCTTATCCCCATCCAGTGCACCGATGTGGAAGGTGGATTCATCCATATCTCCTTCATACTTGCATTCTTCCATTGTTTGTGTGGGTCGTAAAATTTGTTGTCTTATCGAATACGTATCTGCAGCTGGAATTTTTCGAAACTGAACCATTGTTTCACTCCCCTTCATTATTTACATCCATGATTTATTTTATCATAGCATTCATTCTGAGTTCTGAATCAAATAAAAAGAAGCAATCTCTCATACAGGAGATTGCTTCTGTCAATGCCTCATTTCTTTTTAAATAATTTATTGGATGCACCTTTTACGGCTTTACTTGCTGTATCAACAGTTTTCCCGACCACCTTATTTCCTGTGTTGCTTACGTTTTTCACAAAGTCTGCCGATGTATCCGTCACTTTCCCCACCAACCCACCTTCACCGCTCACACTCTTGATGATCCCATTTGCTGTATCTGCTGTTTTGTTCAGGAGTTCACTTGCCTGCTTCGATGTGTTCTTTACTAAATCACCGGCCATGTTGCGTTTATCCTCATTCATGATGATTCTCCTCCCTGAAAAAAAGACTCATCACTATCCCTATGAAAAGGGTCACCGGATTATGCAGTTTTCTTAGCAATCACATCGAATTTCCCAAATAGTTCGTCGGGATTCTGTATTCTTCAATCACGCCATCTTTTTTCTCTACCCGGTAGGCTGATGCATGTGGTCTTGAACTCACGACTTTGGCAAGTCCTCTTTCAATAAAATGCAAAGCTGTTCCATCATCAGCCGCAAAGCCTGTCTTCAATTCCCCACTCTCAATAAAAGAATGATACAGGGGACGACGGTTTACTTCTCCGTCATAATGAGGGGAGTGACTGCCTTCTATCAGACCCAGTCCCTTAATGGTCTCTAGTCCATCTCCGTATGAATCGGTGGTTCCTTCTTCGAACCAGCAAATCGAGCCTGCACTCAATCCTGCGAGAATGGTTCCTGATTTCCACGCCTTCCTTAGAATCGCGTCAATCCCCCACTCTTTCCATAAGGCAAGCATGCTCTTCGTATTGCCCCCTCCTACATAAATAATGTCTTTTTCAAGCAGGAACCCTTCTAAATCCCTGGTAGAGGGCTTGAATAAAGATAGATGAGAAGGTTCACTCGAAAGGGATGTAAAAGCTTTGTAAAAACGTTCGATATAACCTTCTGCATCCCCGCTGGCTGTCGGAAGGAAACACACCTTTGGCTGGGATGCCCTTGACTGATTTATTATGTACTGATCCAATAACAGGTTATCAGGTTCCATTGAGAAACCTCCACCACCCATTGCAATAATTTGTTTCATGTACGTTCCCCACTCTCTATTTGGTATCTCTATTTTACCAAGAATTTTAAAAAAGTAATATTTTGAGTATTTTTTTTTCATATCCGGGCAAATTAATGTAGAGGGAGGTGATCATGATGACGAACAATAACAACAACAAGCAACAGCAACAAAAAAATGAAGCAGAATTTGCTCAAGAGCAAAACGCTGCTGAAAGAGCGAAAAAAGCTGCTAAACAACAAAACCAACAAAACCAACAAAATAAATAATCTAACATAGTAATAAATACCGATACTTAAAAGGAGACCAGTCAGCGACTGGTCTCTTTCATTATGTATGGATACATTTAATAATAATTATTGCCATTAAAAAGCCTCCCCGAAATCTCCGGGAAGGTTCATCATTCGTTCTATTCATGGAGCAAAAAGTGATTTGCTACCTTTTATGTGCACCGCTCTTTTTGAACGGTTTGTATGCGACCAATACGGCAATTACAGCTGAAGCTCCATTTATCATGGTTCCGATCACTGGAGAACCCTTATAACCGGTACCATCGTACATATAGGTGATAATCAGACCTGTAATAATACTCAATAAGAGACTTATCCCCAGGAATACCCCTATAAAAATAAAAAATTTCTTAGCATTTTTCCACAAACTAAACACTCCAATGCACAGGTTCATTCCCTATCTGTACCCGATATGTAAAAATTTGAACAGGTAAGAATGGGCATTTTTTCTATTCCTTCATTTTCTCAGAAGACAAATCAGTTGAAACCTCAAGTCTTGATTTTCCCATAAGGAACACAAACACTAATGCAATCCCAAGAGGGATCAATGCATAGGCAAAAGTGGTTGTAATGGAATCAGACATAGCGTTAGTGATTTTAGTAAGAACAAAATTCGGAATCTTTTCACGCATTTCAGGTTCAAAAATACTCCTTGGATCACCCTGGAAGCCCCCTCCTTCTTCATGTCTCTTGAAGGCATTTTCAAGATTAGAGGCAAAGAGTTTTGTTTGCAGCGTTCCATAGACGGTTATCCCGATGGTCATCCCCAGTGAACGGAAAAAGGCGTTCGTCGAGTTGGCAGACCCTCTAAAACGCGGATCAAGCTTATGGATCGTTGCATTAGGCAGTAATGAAAATGAAAAACCTACACCAAAACCACTTATGATCATATAGAGCGTCAACAACCATCTATTCGTATCTGGCCCCATCGTCGCGAGTAACACCATGCCTGCGATAAAGGAAATGATGGAAACCCACATGATATTACGATAACTTGTTTTCGTCATCCGGATGCCTGCCACGGCACTGCCTGCTACAGAACCGAGCATCAATGGAGTCAAAATCAATCCGGCGTTAGTTGCAGATCCACCATATACAGCTTGAACAAAGATCGGGATCAATATGGTCAAGATAATGAACGCAGCCCCATACAGAAAAGCGAGGGCCTGCGCTGACGCAAACAATGGACTTTTGAACATCCAAAATGAAATAATCGGTTCAGATGCTTTTCGTTCGATCCATAAGAAACTGATAAAGAAGATAAAGAAGGATGCAAACAATCCAATGATTTGCCACGATGCCCAAGGGAACTCCTTTCCGCCGAATTCCAGGGCAAACATGAGACTGACAACCGCTATAACAAGAGTTATCGCCCCTCCCCAATCAATTCGCTGATCTGATCGTTGTGGGGATTCTTTATAAGCCGTTGTAATAAAGAAGAGCGATAGGAGACCAATTGGTACATTGACGTAGAAGATCCAATGCCAACTTAAGTGATCCGTTAAAAATGCCCCAATCAATGGCCCGAATACTGAAGCGGATCCAAATACTGCACCCAGTAGTCCTGTCATCTTTCCTCGATTTTCAGGTGGGAATAAATCAAACACAATGGTAAAGGCGATTGGCAGCAAAGCTCCACCACCGATTCCTTGGATGGCCCGGAATATACTTAACTGAACGATATCCTGTGCTATTCCACACAGTGCAGAACCAATTAAGAAAATGGAGAGACCGAATATGTAAAATCTCTTTCTACCATACATGTCAGACAGCTTACCAAAAATCGGCATCCCGGCCATGACTGCTACCATGTATGCGCTTGTGACCCATACAAACTTGTCCAGTCCACCAAGATCTGAAACGATGGATCCCAATGCCGTTGCTACGATGGTGTTATCCATGGCTGACATGAGTATCCCTAACAATAAGCCGGCAAGTGCCAGTTTCATATTACTTTCTTTTGCCACCAACACGATCATCCTCCATAAACAATGTTATAACATCTATTTCATTATAGAACTTTTTACCTGATTGTCCACATCGACTCTTATATAGAGCAAAAAAGCAGGGTACGTCAGCTGACGTACCCTGCTTGAAATTATACGGTTGAATTACTTTTGAACGTTTGCCGCTTGTGGTCCACGAGCGCCTTCAACGATTTCAAATGTAACGTCTTGACCTTCTTCTAATGATTTGTATCCTTCACCTTGGATAGCGGAGAAGTGAACAAAAACATCGTCTTGACCTTCAACTTCGATGAAACCGAAACCTTTTTCAGCGTTAAACCATTTAACTTTACCTTGTAACATAAAACATGTACCTCCTAGTGCAGTTGCACGTAAAAATATTTATATTCCTGCTCTGATTAATAAAATTCAAGACGAATGTTTTTCATTCATGTATATTAATCTTGAACAAAAATAATTATCTTTACTATAACAGATTCCCCTTCAAAACTCAAGGCAGGAATGGGTCTAATTGTAAAAAACATAGTCTAACCTACTCTAATACAGTGGGTTGATTTTCTTTTGCATATAACTTTTTGATCATTCTTATTTGACCCCTATGATTGATTTCATCTTCAAAAACATGAAACCATTTAAAGAAATTATTACCTTTTTCCCCGTACCACCATTCTGTTTCTTCATATAGCCATTCTTCGTCCAATTTTTTAAATTGATCGATAGTATGCTTTCTTGTGAGTTGAAGGTTTTCCAGGTAGTACTCCACAGAATTTCCTTTTATATTCTCGGCTGCCTTGCTCCCTAAACTTAATGCCGGTTCCAATTCCGTCGCATATGCTTCTATTTCATCATCAGTCAATTGTTCAAATGTCAATGCCTGATAAATCTTTTCTACAGCGTCAAAATGAGCAAGCAACATCCCAATGGAATTCGCTTCATCATGACAACGGTAATCAAGCATTTCAACCGGCAAATTTTCCACTTCTTGAATGGAGGTCAATCTGGCATAGTCCATCATGGAAAGAAGGAGCGAAAAGTCCTTTTTCATCCCGTTTTTTTCTTTGATTAAATAGATTGAGTTCATTTCCATTATAAGTCCCCCTCATGGTCTTCTCTTACTATATTGGCTACTGTCTGGAAATTCCCTTTATTTTTAGAAAAGAATCCACAATTCCTTGACCGATGAATTTCTTTATACCTCTCCCTGGCAGGACCTCTTATGTTAGGATGGAAGAAACAAAACTGGAGGGGTACTCATGATGTTTACAAAGATACCTAAAGAACAAAAGGATGAAATGATTGGGAGGATACAGAGCTTTTACTATGAACAAACAGGGGATGAAATCGGGGATTTAGGAGCTGAAAATTGGTTTGACTTCTTCATGAAAGAAATCGGTCCCTTCTTATATAATAAAGGAGTGATGGATTCCAAAGACGTATTGATGGATAAAATGCTTCTACTTGAAGACGATCTTTATGCATTAAAAAGACCAGTGAATCCTAAATAAGCCGTCATACATAGAAAAGGAGCAGGGTTGATTTAACGACCCTACTCCTTTTTAATCTCATGAAGAACCTTATCATCAATGCGGCCATTGTCATTTACGATTTCGATGGTGACAGATTTTTTATCTTCGTTTTTAATTTCGCGTATGATCTTATCGATCTCTTCAATCTTTTTTATTTCTACTGTTTTTTCTACTTTATACTCTTTAGAAGCCTCTCCCTCTTTACGGCTCTTCAGTTCTTCATCCGTATAGATCAAGTCGGTTCCCAGTGCATTTTTGATCGTTTTGCCCTGCAGGAAAAAACGGGCAAGAAAAGGAGTATCCGGTTCTAAATCTTCATCCGTTAATACTCCGGAAAATGTAAGTGTTTCAGCTTCTTCATTTACCGTTACACTACCATTGACGACCATGTCGGCTGCATTCCGATTGCATCCGCTTAAAAGGATAGTAAAAAATAGACCAGCGATCATGACTGTAAGTAACGCTTTCACTAGTTGTCCCCCTTATATGTATGTGCACTATATATCTTACCAAAAGACCAATAAAATACGCCAGAAACATTTTATTGGTCTTTTGGTAAGAAGCATTTTAAAAAATGGGACGATTGAAAGATTAGAATGATCCGGGTTGGAAGGATTATTTTGGGGATCACAAGTTCACTGGGTAAGGGCATATTTCCAGAAAAAGAATAGGAAGGTGGCTGGATCAACGGCCTCCATGTAATTTCCATCATCACATGGGGTGGGATTGCTTTACGTCACTCTTCATTTGCAAACCTTACATTCCTGATTTGATCGTACCACCATTGTAAGTGGACCTAAGACAAGAAGCTGTGGCATGTACAAATCGGTTATATTATCCGAATACTACTTTTTGAGATGCTTATTACATACGGCCTTCAAAATAAACAATTTTTCCTGTACGCTTAACATCCTCCAGCATTTAGCACGAATGATCATAATGATTCCCCTCTCCTTTTTCTATCGTCTTTCTGTTACTTCTCTTTACCTCCTCCTAACCATTTACAAACCATTCAATTTGCTACATATTGACATACAAAAATACTTTCTCCGACAGATTGCCCTATCGAAAAAAGTATGAAAACGAAACGTATGTCAATCTGTACAGGTAAATGTAGAATTTCTTTTGATCTTTTTTTGTTTTACATGACTATAAAGTACTATGATATAAGTTTTATAAAGTGATGGAGGACGCGGGCGGTGAGGCCCCAGATGACTTTGTCTTGATAGTAGTAGAAATGCTCTTTCATGTTTCTTGCCTGCCAGTCGTAGTTTTCCCCACCTGGAATTTGTTTGTATGGGAAGCTCTCCTCCGGTTCCATTTTAAATTTGATATTATACAATTCCGGTTCTTTTTCACGCATGTAAGAGAGCGGGGTTGTAAAAATCTCTTCCACCTCTGCAGAATTCGGGCGGAGCTCTTCCAATGATATATTCAGCTTCCCTACAAAAGGGTAGATGATTGTCCCAAATGGGGAGACGATATAATCGAGAGGATAAATATCCGAGATGGAATGTTCTTGTATGCCCAATTCCTCTGACGTCTCCCTTAAAGCAGCTGCCCTTTCATCAGAGTCACTCCGGTCGATCTTCCCACCCGGAAAGCAGATTTCCCCCGGTTGTCTCCGCATATTCAATGAACGGACTTCAAAGAGAACATGAATCTCACCTTTCACTTCGATTAAAGGAAGTAGAATAGCATATTCAGAAAATGTTTCACTTCCTAACACTTTAGGCGTTCTATCTTTGAAACGCATCAGCAGATCGTCCATATCCATTCTATTCCCCCCCTTTACGATAATCTATTCTATGATTTTCTTTATTATAGTATGAACGGAATGCATCACCCAAACCATAAGCTTTAAATTAGAATCTTCCAGTAATTCCCTTACCTTCTATTAATCTATGATATACTAATGAAGTCTTATCTCATGGTAAGAAAGAAAACAATCAAAATCGAAAGGATTTGAAAGCATGTTTGGAAAAGTTGCTTCAGACGTATTAGGTTTAAGTGATATCGGCACAGTCATAAAGCCCCAGGATTATGATAAAGCCGATTCAGATGATTACATTATGCATGAAGATGGAGAGAAGATTTACTTCCTAATCAAATCCAAGTCCGATGAATACTGCTTTACAAACAAAGCTCTCATTCACCTTGATGGGACGAGTGCAGCAAGCAAGAAACGGGTGCTCCGCCGCTTGGATTATTACAAGTATCACCTTTCGAATGTCCTACTTGAAACGGCGGGAACAGTAGATCTGGATGTCGAAATCAAGTTTAAGATCGGTTCGGAAATCTACTCCATCGATGTTCATAAAAAACATTTAGCAGAAGTGAAAGATCTATATAAGTCCCTTATAAAAATTGGTGAAATCACTACTGACAATAGTATTTATTCCGGTTTTGCCAATGAAAGCCTCCAACTTGCCTCCTCAACATTGGGACAAGTAAAGACAGATGGCGTAAATGTTGTTGAGCAGTTTAAAGAGGTCAATCAATATGCCTTCAATTGGCTGTCGGACAAGAAGAAAGAATTAACCCTTAAAGATTTTGGGTTTGTGTTTGAAAAATTCATTCAAAATTAATCTACATCATCCGGCTGAAATCATCAGCCGGATGATCACTATGGAATTTCGGGTATATCAGTCCCTTTCCACTCCTGAATACCATTGTCTTCTATGATTCCTAATGTAACATCAGCTATATCGGGATCCGCTATTAATTGATCCTGTATGGCAAACTTAATATCATCCGCTTCTGATAGGGGTAACCCCTTTTTCAATTCAAGATATGATTCAACGTGGTAATAACGACCCTCCTGTGTGATCCTCATCTTAAAGATATCGATGACTGCCTCATGTTCAAAGATGGCAGAAGCAATCCGGTCCTCTACTTCCTTTGGTGCAGCAACCCCTATCAGACCAACCATATTGTCATACCCGACCCTGAAGGCAACCCCCACCATCAGGAATCCGATCATTATGGTCACAATCCCATCCAATAGTTGAAACGGAGAGAAATAAGATACAAGAACCGCTGTCAAAGCAAGAATGGCACCGGATACAGCCACTAAATCTTCATAAAACACAAGTCTTGTTGGGGGCGCTGCCCGTTTTACATGCTTGAACGCACCGGTCACAATCCCAGCACCCCTGCTCTCCACGCGGGCTTCCTGACTGATTTCCTTCATCACTTTAAAGAGGATCGTTCCATCAATGAGGATGTTCAAGAGTAACACGGATACATTTATCCATATCCCTTTGACTTCAGCGGGATGTTTGAGTAGATGAAACCCCTCACGAATCGTTTCATAAGCCATGACCGAAACAACGATGACCGCAATCATGCAAAACAGATTGATGACACGCCCAAAACCTGTCGGGAACTTTTCTGTCGGCTTCTTCTCTGAAAGAACACTGCCAATAAACACAAACCCTTGATTGACAGTATCGGCTAACGAGTGCATGGCAGAGGCAAACATTGCCCCACTTCCACTGATAAAGAATGCCGCCCCCTTTGCGATTGCAAGGATGCCATTCCCCACCATCGCAAAGAACGAAGATTTATTTCCTTTTTTCACTAATGTGAAAAGTGATTCATTACTCACCAAGCTCACCACCTTACGTTTTATCAAGCTAATAAATAGTATCTCTCAATACTCCCCTTTCATAAGTCAATTGACGAACCTTTTGTGCTTTTCTATACTGTAACAATGAATGTGAAATTAAAAGAAATCGAATCTAATCAGGTCAGGAGAACAAATCATGGATTTTACCATACAGCATCTTTCATTTTATTTAATCCAGGTAGAAGGAAAAGGCGAAGAAGCAGATAAACGACATAAGCACTTTCAAACCTTGACCGGGGGTGAGTATGAGGAAAGCCCCCTCAAAAGCTTTCTGGACGGTGAACTGACGAAGATCGTCAAGCGAAAGGTGGACAGACACTCCAAGTCAGAGTCCGCTCCCACTAAAATTGGCCGCTTTGTTGTAGAACCAGGTCATGAGCTTACATCGAATCCAAACTACAATTTATTTCATCGAACCCGTTATGCTGAAAGTAAAGAAGATTTTCGTGAAGCATGTGATCAAATTGTTCAAATGTACATAGAAGCGAGTGCTATTCGAGGTGGGGCATTTCTAGTAGCCACCGCAAAACTCACCAAATTTTTTGATGATCCCTTTTTATTCATAATGAAATGTGATTTCGAACCAAAGGTCGCCACCATTACGGATGAAGCAACCCTGATTCATAATGTAGAAATGGCGATCACGACGAAAAACATGAAATCCATCCAATATCCCTATATGCCTGAAGAAGGAATGATGGATTCTGCGGAAATCAAAATTCATCAAGCATCACACGCCAGATACTTTGAAGATTTCCTGAAATGGGTGGAATATGAAAAGTCCATGCCCGAAATCGTGAAATCCCAAGTGTACGGAATGGTAAAAGAACATATTTCAGAAACATATGCTGAAGAAAGTGACGAACGGGTGGAATTTGAAGAAGCCGTAGAAGAATGGGCCATCAGCCCAAAGCGAGAACTGCAGGAACGATTCACGACGGAACAGGTGGTGGAAGCCACTTCACAAATTATCGAGCAATCCCCTGAAGTGGAACTGAAAGTGAAGCTTGACCATGTTTCGGTAAAAGCCCTTCTTTCAGATTTTGGAGACAGCATTCACTTGGCGAAAGTGAACGGTCGATATGTCCTGATGATTGAAAGCGAGTCCGTCATGTTTGAAAAAGGATTTTCCCCACTTGAATTCCTTAAGCCTGATGAACTTCATGAAGTGATTCAGCGTATACAGGATAAGGAATGATATGGAGAGACTGGGACATATCTAAATCCTTCTTCTCTAAAGACGAACAATCAAAAAATTATGTAGAATCACTTATTACACCGCTTTTGATTTTCCCGTAGGAGTCTTCGTCTTGCACTACAATCAAAAGCTAGATCCTGCTCTTTACAGTGTATAAACTTTAGAAAAATTTTAACAGTCCCGTTTTACCATGGTTGTTATTCATACAAAGACTTATAGTTTTCGGTTGTTCGATCATTCCGAGCATATGAGTCTTTCACATCAGGTAAGAAAGAGAATTTGTATAAGTAACGGTAATTGATCATTGGTACTAATAGAATCAGAGTTGGTGTATGCAATTGGGGACTCTACCATGGAATAGTGAAACACTTACGCTTGCAAAGTTGATTGGAGTGGAAGTTGCTCGACTCCTGCGGGAAACGCTGGACAGGTGAGACCCCGCAGGGCTTTTGCCCGAGGAGGCTCACCGCCAGCCCCGCGGAAAGCGAGCAACTGGAGCGGAAATCAACCACTACTCACTACATACAAAACCAACAGTATTTACGTAAACAGCTAAATAATAAATCCGAACGATTTCGAATAATCGTTCGGATTTTCTTTTAACTAAACTCATTGGTCCCAACCTCTTTTTTCAATGAAAGATCAAAATTCTCTTGTATAAATAATGCTCATAAAATAAAATCAAGTAAGAAAATTCTTTCTCTTTTGGGAAAAGGGGGATAATGAATGCTTACTTCTAAACAACTTCAAGATATAAAAGATCTTCAGAATGTCTGCGAGAATTTTGAAGAGATAAACTTAAAATTAAACTGGGAAATGCTAAAAAAAAGAAAGCACGATCAAGATGATTTCCTTCTTTATAACGAGGATCGTCTGATCGGATTTTTAGGAATTTACGGATTTGGCGATTCGTACGAAATATGTGGGATGATCCATCCTGATTTTCGTCGTCAGCACCTGTTTCAAGAACTGTTTCAAAAAGCACTCCAATCTTTAAAACCCCGGACGGTCAATAAGCTCTTACTCAATATTCCGGGATCATCGACGTCTGGTAAAGGGTTTATATCGCATACTGGTGCTGCGTATGATTTCACTGAGTATGAAATGAAATGGAATAAGAAAGAGTTAGTCATCGACCATTCTGTCGGTATAAAAACGGCGGATGCACATGATATTGATACCATCATCGACCTGGATGAAACCTGTTTCGGGGTTGTCAGAAGTGATGCTGAATCCTATACCAAGAGGCTATTCGAAGAGTCCAGGGAAGGAAATCTTATGATCATCCAAGATGAAAAAGTGGTTGGTAAGATAAGGGTTCAACGTGCGAACAAAAAAAGTTTTATTTATGGGTTTGCCGTCTTCCCATCTTTTCAAGGAAAGGGAATCGGAAGAAAAGCATTGTCACAGGTCGTGATGCAGGAATCCAAGTGGACCGATGATATTTACCTGGATGTGGCTGCGACGAACAGCAAGGCTCTGAATCTATATGAATCAAGCGGATTTCAAACCTTCTATAGTCAAGAGTATTATCAATATCCCATTAAATAATGAAGAAAGAAGCTATGACATAACTAAATCTATTTCCTCTAAAGACGAACAACAATAAATTAGTTAGAATCACTTGTGACACCGCTTTTGATTTCCATGCAAGACTTCGCTTTCCTCGGGCGGAAGGCAAGCCTCCTCGTCGCTGTCGCTCCTGCGGGGTCTTACCTATTCCGCTTTTCCCGTAGGAGTCTTCGTCTTGCACTCCAATCAAAAGCTAGATCCTGCTATTTACACTGAATATGCTTTAGCAATAGGCCAGTTTCACCAAGGTAGTTATTCATACACAGACTATTGTTTTCCATTGTTCGATCATTAGGGGTGTAGCTTAACAGAATGGGTTATTTACACCATGTAAGAAAGAATATTTGTATTACTAACAGGAAGCTGTCACTGCAACTAATAGAAAAAGGGTTGTTGTATAATGGTGGACACTACAATGTTATAGTGAAACACTACACTTGGAAAGTTGATTGGAGCGGAAGGTGCTCGACTCCTGCGGGAAACGCTGGACAGGTGAGACCCCGGAGGGCAAAGCCCGAGGAGGCTCACCGCCACCCCCGCGGAAAGCGGGCACCTGGAGCGGAAATCAACTCACTACTCACTATATCCAACAGCCACAGTATACACGTAAACAACCAACGATAAATCCGAACGATTTAGAATGATCGTCCGGATTTTCTTTTAGTAAACACTTTTGTCCCAGCCCTTTTTTATTTATAAAATATATGCTCGATCTTCCAGGTGTCTTCGATTGTCAATACACCGTGGGAATAATATGGTAGCTTCCGTTTATCCGTGGGAGAGCCTGGGTTGAATAAAAGGACTCCTTTCATAAAGCGGGAATAGGGTATGTGGGAGTGACCGAAGATGATTACATCCACATCAACATCGTCAAAGGCTTCCAGAGCCCTTTTTTCAGTTGTTTTCCCCTTTCCGTCCCCGTGCACAATGCCGATCTTCAGGCCTTTCTTCTCAATGATCATTCTTTTTGGAAGCAGGGATTGAAGTTCTACATTATCAACATTTCCACTAACAGCAATCAGTTCCCCGTACCTCTTAAATGCCTCAAACACATCGAGGGTCTGAAAATCACCCCCATGTATGATGAGGTCACTATCCGTTAGGTCTTTTTGAAGAGGGTCAGGCAAGCTTCTTCCTTTCCTAGGCATATGGGTGTCGGATACAATGACAATCTTCATTTCATCCTCCTTTGCTCTCTGATAAGGGCTTTCACTATGTACTCAACTCCTCAACGCAAATTAGATTTGATTATATTATGCCACTTTTCCAAAGAATCGCAACATTTCAGTAAAGGTTTTACTTCAAAGGTTTCGTGGAAAATCGAAAAATAGAACGTTCATTTTAAAATAAAGGAAATGAGGTGATGCCCTGTTGTTTACGCTACAGAAACAATTTAAACGCCCGAAAGGAATCCTGGGCTGGTTTGTGGGGAAAGTAATGGAGTTTGACAATCGGAAGATCAACAACTGGTCCATCAAACAACTGTCCATCGAAAATGGCGATCGCGTTCTTGAAATCGGATATGGGCCGGGATATTGTATTAAGCGCATTTCCACTCGATTCCCTGATACCTTTGTGGACGGGGTCGATCTTTCAGAAACAATGAAAGGAGCGGCTGAAAACAAGAATCAGAAAGCTATAGAGAAAGGCAGGGTTCGCCTGTTTGTTCAGGATATCAGTCAATTCGACTTAAACGATGCTCAATACGATCGAATCTTTTCCGTTAATAATTACCCATTATGGAATGATCAGAAGCAGGCACTCAGCCATTTATACAAGATGCTTAAAACCGGTGGCACCCTCCTCATTACCGTTCAGCCCCGGGGAGATGAAGAGCGGGACAGCAAGACTCGACGCTATGGTGAAGAAATTTCACAGGCTCTACAGGAAACCGGCTTTAAAAATATATCTCTATCCTATAAAGATGTAAGTCCTGCACTGACTGTCTCCATAAAAGGTGTAAAATAATTCATCATGTTAAGGAAACAGCCGACCCTATAAGGATCGGCTGTTTCTGTATGAATTCACGAGTGAAATGCTCCTGTCTTTGATGCTCCGATTAACTCCCTGATTTCATCAAATGAGTCTTTTTGAATAAGGTCTATAATTTTACTTCCGACCACTACCCCATCACAGCTTTCACTCATGCTGCGGACATGATCGGGGCTCGATATCCCAAATCCCGCCAGAACCGGCACCGGACTGTTGCTCTTAAGCTTGTTTAAATGACGGGATATATTCTCGGCAAACCCGTCTCTTGTTCCGGTGATTCCATTAATCGTGACGGCATAGAGGAACCCTTCTGTCACAGAGGCTAATTCCTTCACTCTTTCCAAAGGGCTGGTGAGGGTTGCCAATTGGATGATGGCTATTTCTTTTTCCTTCGAAGGCTGCTTAACCAAATCGTAATGCTCCAGTGGCAGATCAGGAATGATCACTCCATCCACACCAGCTTCTTTACAATCGTCGAAGAAGCGTTCTACACCATATTTGTAAATCGGATTGATATACGTCATAAATATCAGGGGAATTCCAACTTCTTTTCTTCCTTGAGTCAATACATCGAAAACGTCTCGAAGTGTGGTCCCCTTCTCCAATGCTCTTTTACCAGCTTCTTGAATCGTCGGTCCATCGGCAACGGGATCAGAGAACGGAATCCCAACTTCAATGGCCGTCGCACCACCTTCTTCAAGTTTCTTTAAAGTTGTTATCAATGTGTCTATGCCACCATCTCCCGCCATTATATAGGGAATGAACAGCTTATTCCCCCGCTTTAATTCAGCTTCAAGTTTGCTTTCCAGAAATAATTTACCCATGCTGACTACCTCCCAATAACTCTTTTACTTGTTCAACATCTTTATCTCCTCTCCCGGATAGACATATGACGATTGATTGATCCTTTGTCATGCCTTTTGCCAATTTCACTGCATAGGCAACGGCATGGGAGCTTTCGAGTGCAGGAATGATTCCTTCCGTCTGTGATAATTGTTTAAATGCTTCCAGCGCTTCGCTGTCAGATATAGATGCATAACGGACTCTGTCAATCTCTTTTAAATAGCTGTGCTCAGGTCCTACACCAGGGTAGTCAAGACCTGCAGAAATGGAATGGGCTTCCTGAACCTGCCCTTCTTCATTCTGAAGGAGATACATCATGCTTCCATGAAGGATTCCCACTGAGCCTTTCGTTAAAGTGGCAGCATGCTTCTCTGTTTCAATACCACTTCCGGCTGCCTCGACACCGTATAAGTCCACTTCTTTGTCTTCAATAAACGGGTGGAACATTCCGATGGCATTGCTTCCTCCTCCGACACATGCCACAATGGCATTTGGAAGACATTTTTCTTTCTCAAAAAATTGTTTCTTCGTTTCTTTTCCAATGATACTTTGGAAGTCCCGGACCATCTTCGGAAATGGGTGTGGACCTAAAACGGACCCCATTATATAGTGAGTGTCTTCAACATTGGCAACCCAGTAACGGAGCGCTTCATTCACGGCATCCTTCAATGTGGCACTTCCCTGGGTGACGCTGATTACCTTTGCTCCGAGCAACTCCATCCTGAATACATTCAGCTTCTGCCTTCGGATATCTTCCGCACCCATGAAAATGACACAATCAAGGTTTAATAGGGCACATACGGTGGCGGTTGCTACCCCATGTTGACCTGCTCCTGTTTCTGCTACGACTTTTCTTTTCCCCATTCGTTCAGCAAGGAGTGCCTGCCCGATCGTGTTGTTGATTTTATGGGCACCTGTGTGATTCAGATCTTCCCGCTTCAGATAGATTTTGGCTCCCCCTATCTGCCTGGTGAGGTTTTCTGCAAAGTAGAGAGGATTCTCCCTTCCTACATAGTCCTTTAAGTAACTTTCGAGCCTTTCTTGAAAACGTACATCATTGATTGCTTCATCGTAAGCGGCCTCGAGTTCCTGAACGGCTTTCATCAATGACTCAGGAACGAACCTTCCTCCGAATTGACCGAATAGGCCTTTATGATCTGGTTGTGCATATAACATTCTTCTTCCTCCATTCACTGTTTTCATTTTATACAAGCACCGACTTTGCTTCCCTTATAAATGCCTCCATCTTTAACCGGTCCTTCTCTCCATCCGTCTCAACCCCACTCGAGACATCCACCATATAGGGACGGACCTTTGTGATGGCTTCCCTGACATTGTCCGGATTTAATCCCCCTGCAAGAATCAGCTGCTGATGAATGTTGATGGAATGTGCATAATCCCAATTGAATGTGGTGCCATTGCCACCACGATGGGGTCCCTTTCCGCTATCCAACAAAACCATCTCTCCCGGAAATTCCTCGATACCTTCTATATCATTTCTTTCCTTCACCGAGATCGCCTTGATAAAAGGAATATTGAGAGTTTCACAGAATTCCACTGATTCATCCCCGTGGAGCTGAACATAATCGAGCTGCACAAGATGAAAGATCTCTTCCAGTCTTTCTTTTGATTCATTTACAAACACACCGATCTTCAATAGATCTGGAGGAAGAGATTTGCTGATCTGTGCGGCTTTCTCAACATCGACTTTCCTTTCACTCTCGGCAAACACAAACCCTATGGCATCAGCTCCCGCATTTAATGCCCACTCAGCTTCTACCTGTCTTCTGATGCCGCACACTTTGACTTTCGTCATTTCATCTCACCTTTTTCAACCTTGAGAGCGGAGAGGGTAGCTGCGGGATCTTTACTCCTCATTAACGTTTCCCCGACGAGGACCCCTTGTGCCCCTGCATCTTTCACTCTCCTTGAATCCGCCTCATCCCTGATCCCACTTTCACTTATGAGCACGACTTCCCTGCCCTTCACCATCGATGCCAGAGTTTCAGTAATGTGAAGACCCACTTCAAAGGTTTTCAGGTTACGATTATTCACTCCGATTATAGTAGCACCAAGTTCCAGAGCTTTCATCATTTCCTCCTCATTATGAACTTCTACAAGAGCCTCCAGTCCTAGACTTGAGGCATAAGAAAATAACTCTCTCAACCTGAAGGAATCCAAGGCGGCCACAATTAACAGAATCACATTCGCCCCTGCATCCCTTGCACGATCGATCTGGATTTCATCGATGATAAAGTCCTTACACAGAATCGGGATCGATACGGCTCTTCTAACATTTGCAAGATCCTCCATCCTCCCTTTGAAAAATGGTGTATCCGTCAGAACAGAAATGGCGCATGCTCCAGCTTCTGCATAGATAGCGGCTTGTGTCACCGGATCCACTTCGGTTCGAATATCTCCTTTAGATGGAGAAGCCCGTTTGATTTCTGCTATCACCTGTAGGGACGAAGCAGATTTAAGAGTTTCGTATAACGAATTGTTGTGGGTGCCTTGATACTGAAAGGTAGTATATCCGGATTGTTTTAACTCCTTCACTTCTTCTTTCTTCTTTTCAATGATGGTTTCTAAAATGGTTGTCATTCAAATCACCTGCTTTCTTCGTTGTCGGCTATAGTGTATAAGGGATGATAGCGCTTCATTTGCCCGTCCGCTTCCTATACTTTCCCTAGCCAGCTTTACACCTTCTGCGAAGGTCGAAGCTTTACCATGGGCGACTAAAGCGATTCCTGCGTTGAATAGGACCGTATCCGTATAGGCTCCTTCTTTTCCTTGTAGAACGTCCTGTAAGATGCGGGCATTGTCCCTTGCATCTCCTCCCTTTATCTCTTCAAGAGTATAAGATGGGAGCCCGACCTCGTCCCCAGATAATGTAAAAGAGCTGATTTCACCATTCTCCAAAAGGACAAGATGATTTTCACCTGCAAGTGACGCTTCGTCCATATAGTCCGCCCCATTCAGGACGATTGCCCGCTTTCTTCCCAATTCATGTAAAACATTTGCCATCGTTTCAAGCCTATCTCTTCTGTACACCCCGACCAGCTGTGTTTGCAATTGAACAGGATTCGTTAATGGACCAATCAGATTAAAGATGGTCGGGATTTTCAATTCTTTCCGGACCTTCATGATTTTTTTCAGTCCCGAATGGATATGGGGGGCATAGAGGAATGCGATATTGGTTTCATTCAGGAGATTTTCCACTTCATCTGCCCCGAAATCCAATGAGATGCCCAGATGTTCTAATACATCTGCACTACCCGTCTTGCTTGATATGCTCCTATTTCCGTGCTTTGCGACTTTGACGCCGGCTCCTGCCAATACGAATGCGCTTGTTGTACTGATATTAAAGCTCTGAGATCCATCCCCACCTGTCCCGCAGTTATCCAATACACCCTTTACTGTGCTGGTTACGGGCAATGCTTTCTCTCGAAGCACTTCAACCAGGGCTGTCATTTCCCCCACCGTTTCCCCCTTCATTTTCAAAAGGGTCAAGAAACATGCTATTTGACTCTCGGTCGTGTCTTCCTTGAATAATTCCTGAACGGCTCCTCTCATCTCATCTCGTTCTAATGAATGACCATCAGACAGCTTTTGTAGATAGCTTTTCACGGTTATTCCCCTTTCTCATCTCGTCTAAAAAGTTTTGAATGATTTTCTTTCCTGTTTTCGTCCCGATGGACTCTGGATGGAATTGAACCCCAAACAAAGGAAATCTCATATGCTTGATGGCCATGATTTCCCCGTCATCCATGGAAAGGGCAACCGTCTCCAGTGGTTCTGGCAGAGTCCCTTTTTTGATGACCAGTGAATGGTACCTCATCACTTCCAACGGTTGTTGCAAATATTCAAATATCCCTTCACCACTATGTTTGATAAGTGAGGTCTTTCCATGCATGACCTTTTCTGCTACTTCAATGGTTGCCCCAAAGGCTGCACCGATTGCCTGATGACCGAGACAAACACCGAGAATCGGCACACTAGCGTGAAGATTCTGTATAATCGAGGTGCAAATACCCGCGTTTTCAGGCTTCCCGGGTCCAGGGGAAAGGATGATCCCTGAAGGATTCAGTTTTTTTATTTCTTCCAACGAAATCGTATCATTCCGTCTGACCACTACCCTTTCACCAAGTTCTTCAATATATTGATATAGGTTATAGGTAAACGAATCATAGTTATCAATGAGTAGAATCATCCCGTCACCTCCAATAATGATTTCGCTTTATTCAGCGTTTCTTCATACTCACATTCCGGATCTGAATCATACACGATGCCTGCCCCTGCTTGAACATTGGCAACGCCATCTTTGACGACCATTGTGCGGATCGCCAGGGCAAAGTCCAGATTGCCGTTAACCCCGATATATCCGACCGCACCAGAGTATACTCCACGTTTCGTCGTTTCAAGTTCATTGATGATCTGCATTGCCCTGATCTTCGGTGCCCCGCTCACTGTTCCTGCAGGTAAACAGCCTGTTAATGCTTCAAGGGGGGGCATATCTTCCTTCAATTTACCCTTCACCTCTGAAACGATGTGCATCACATATTTGTACCTCTCAATGGTTAAGTATTTGGTTAACCGGATGGATCCGATCTCACAAATTCTTCCCAGGTCATTCCTGCCTAAGTCTACAAGCATTCGATGCTCAGCCATTTCCTTTTCATCCGCCAGCAGCTCCCTCTCAAGCTTTCCATCTTCTTCAGCTGTATTCCCCCTGCGCCTTGTACCGGCAATGGGATTGGTTGTGATCTGACTGCCCTGTACCTTCAGCATGCTTTCTGGAGATGCCCCCAATACGACGTACTCTTCAAAGTCGATGAAGAACATATATGGTGACGGATTTGATTGCCTTAAGCCTCTATAGAATGTAAAAGGATCTCCGGAAAAGGATGCCTGCAGTCTTTGAGAAAGCACCACTTGAAAGATTTCTCCTTCCTGTATCGACTGTTTCGCTCTTTCCACTCTCTCCATGTATTCATCTTTTGACGTTCGGGCATGAAAGGAAAGACGGTCCAGTTTTTCTTTGTTTGTGTCCAAATACACATTTGTCAGCTCGTCTTCGGTTTCTTTCACTTTCTCCTGAAGATCCACATCCATTTCTTCTGTCCATTCATTCATGACGATGATGTATACTTTATGCTCAAGATGATCGAAGACGATGACCTTTTCGTAGAACATTAGATGAATGTCCGGCATCTTCAATTCGTCATCGGGGGTGATTCCGATTTCCTCGTAATGCCTGATCACATCATACCCAAAATATCCAATCCCCCCACCTGTGAAAGGAAAGGGTGCTTCTTCTAAATGATAGTGGGGAATAAGGGTTTGAATCATCTCAATGGGGTCCCCTATTCGCTCCTCTAATTGATCGGTAGACGTTTTTATAATCTGTACGGTATTTCCATATGCCTTACATTCCAAGAACGGATCGCTACCCACAAAAGAGTAGCGTCCGGATTGTTCATGTTTCAGCGAACTCTCCAATAAAAATTTCTTTTTCCCCTTTAAGGATTGGAAGAGTGATATAGGTGTGTACATATCACCATTCAATTCTTTCACGACATAGTTCAAATCTTGATGCTTCATCATTAATAATCCTCCAATTCGCTTTTATCTCTTAAAAAGCCCATAAAAAAAGTCCCCTATGAACAGAAAATCTGCTCATAGAGGACGATGCTGACCGCGGTGCCACCTCTATTGGGATATAACATACATCCCCTCTTGATTCAAGTACGGGGTTGATCACCCGATACTCTATCCTTTTAACGGTGGAAATCCGTATGACCCTACTTCCTTCAGATCATCTCTCATAAGTCCATTCCAGACAAGCTATCATGCTAAGGTCTCACTGTCCTTAACTCCCTGTTATGCATCACTTGAATGTACTCCTCTTATTCAACGATTTATCATTATGAAATTATAAAAAAAGGGCATCCCTATCCTAATCCTTTTTTAAAAAAGAAAGGACGGGATACCCGTGGTGCCACCTTTGTTGACTGCTATTACAGTCCACTCAATCGTATCGGAGCAGAATGCTCTAATACGCGTCTTTTGTAACGATAAGACATTCGCCAAAGCCTACTCCCGTAAGGTTTCGGTTTGGAAGCTCGGAAGTCCATTCCCTAAGACCGATCACACTGGTTCACACCAACCACCAGCTCTCTGCAGTGTCGATTATAGGTACTCCTCTTCGTCAAAGCCATTCGCTCATTTAATTAATTGTTTATTATACTAATCGCTTTTTCTCACGATGTCAACCATTTAATAAATATTCTATTCCATCTTGTGCTAATTGGTTCAAACAATGGTTATCATCATGGAATCACAGATTAATTAAACCCATCCATCCGGTGTTTCGATTGAGTAATCAGGGAAACCAATACATACATGAAGAAGGAGATGATAATTGGAAAGATGACCGTATTCATATCCAGATAGTTCGGTGCAAAGCTATGAAATAAAATATATGCCATCAGTCCTGAAACCATGGAAGCAAGCGCACCAGCACTATTCCCCTTTTTCCAGTACAGCCCGAGTACGATTGGCCATATAAAGACTGCTTCAAGGCCACCGAAAGAAAATAAATTAAGCCAGATAATCAATTCAGGCGGGCTTAATGCCATCAGGAAAACCAGTATACCTGTTATACTCGTCACCCAAAAGCTGATCGTCTTGATCTGTTTCTCTTTTGCATCCTTATTGATGAAATTCATATAAACATCTTTAACGATAGCTGATGATACAATCAACAGCAACGAATCCACCGTCGACATGATGGCTGCCATAGGAGCCGCCAGTACAATCCCCGCAAGCCACGGGGGGAGTACCTCCAAAGCAAGGAGAGGCATGACTTTGTCCGCCACTTCGATCCCCGGCAGGACCACTCTTGCAAGAACACCGATGAGATGCATCCCAAGCATGATCGAACCTACGACAATCGTGCCGATAATTAGAGCCCTGTGCAGGGAACGGGAATTTTTATAGCTCATGGCCCTTACGGCTACTTGGGGAAGTCCAACGACTCCCACTCCAACCAAGATCCAGAAGGACGAAATGTATCTTGCGCTCAGTTCACCGTTCGGCCCATGAGGACTTAGTAAATTAGGATTTTCAGCCTGCAATTCCATCATAATCTTTTCCATGCCACCACCTGCCATGATGGTAGCAACTAGGAGGATCAAGGTCCCTCCAAGCATGACAACTCCCTGGATCGCATCTGTGATGGCAACCGCGCGGAAACCGCCGATCGTAACATAAACCAGGACGGATATGGCAAACAGGAACAGAGCGGCTTGGTAGCTTAATCCCGTTAATGATTCAATTAAACGTGCCCCTCCTACCCACTGGGCAATCATTGCTGAGAATAAAAACAAGATGATACTGATGGCCGACAGGACCGTTATCTTATTGCTTCTGTATCGTCCCTGTAAATAATCGATCAATGTAACGGCTTTATACTTCCTTGACATGATGGCAAACTTTTTACCGAGTATAAGAAGTACAAAATATCCTGTCACAACCTGGCTCATGGCAAGCAGCACCCACGATAACCCATATGTATAAGCAGCACCCGGACCACCGATGAAGCTGCTGGCACTACCGTATGTAGCGATCATCGTCATCGCGAGGATAAATCCTCCGAGTTGTCGGCTCCCGAGGAAATATTCCTGTACAAAGGAATCTGATCTGCTAACGGTTCTAGCCGTATAAATCCCCACTAAAAAAATCAAAATCAAAAAGGCAAATAAGGGAATCATAGCCATACTATTCATGATCATCCTCCTCGTCGCCAAAAGGAATATCAGTCAGAAGGTATTTCACGACAACAATCACTAAAAACACCATAAGAAGAAAACCCATGATACAGCTATAGAAGAACCATGCCGGCATCCCAAAGATCCAATCGTAATCTGATACAGGCTGCCCACCGAGTCCAAAAGCAAATCCATACCACCATAAAAAATTTATCAGAACGAGTGCAACACCAATTAATGCTTCGTGGCTGGCGATCCGAAACCGTCTATCATTTTTATGATTCACTTCCTTTTATCCCTCCCCGTAAATAAACATCCTTTAACAATTTACGACATGATGATATGAAATGCAAGAAAAAGACAGGCCTGAAGCATCCGCTTCAGGCCTGTCTTTACGATCTAATAAAAGGGGGTTATCATGAACCATTCTCTCTATCTGAAAGAGGGGGAACTCTTTTGTTTAATGAGAATGATTTTCAATATCATTGTAAACTCTCAAAAAACAAAAGTCAATACAAAAGTTTACGTCCCTAAAGGAAAATTCTGGTGAACAATAATATGAATTGTGGTAAAATTCTAAAATGTACTCACATATTAAAGAGAGAGAATGAGGGGGAATGACTGTGAGAGCAAAATTAAAAACATTTGGAATACCAACCGTGTTAATTCTTTTATTG
The DNA here is from genome assembly GCF_056173145.1 of Rossellomorea sp. QJM3NY_18. Lineage (NCBI taxonomy): Bacteria > Bacillati > Bacillota > Bacilli > Caryophanales > Bacillaceae > Rossellomorea > Rossellomorea sp. QJM3NY_18. The sequence goes on from NZ_CM149659.1 coordinate 2,424,422, forward strand.
ATTGGTGCACTTTTCTTTAACCAACTTGTGGACGTTAAACAACAGCCGGATCCCGATTGGAGCAGATCGATGCCGTTGGGCTATTCCTCTGAAGAACGTCCACTTGTCTTCTATAACGAGGAGCGACTGTTCTTAGCAAGTAACGGAAAGGTAGATCAGTTTTCTTTCGATGAATCACTTAACCCAAGGAAAGAAGGTTCACTGAACTCAAGCGTTACAAGGGGGAAGCCTTTTTGGACGGATGGAAATAAGGTCATACAAGTGAAGGATGAGCAAGTCATTTCTTCCGATGCTGACGGTGTCAAGACCATAGATGATGAAGTAACGGGGATCAGCACTTCATCAAACACCATCTATTACTGGAAACAAGAGGTTCTGTATTCTCTTTCTCCAAATGATTTATCCAGCAAAGAAGTTTACCGATTCCCTGGTGAAGTCCTTGATGCTTATGTGGAAAACGATGGAAGTACCGTATTACAAATAAGGCAGGATGATACGCATTCCCATCTTTACTACATGGATGAAGGATTACAATTGGTGAAGGAGCCGTTTGCGATTGTCAATACAGCAACGAATCATCATGTTAATGGGCTTTCTTTCATAAAAGAAAACAATCAGTTGACTCTTTTGTACAATGAAGATATGCGTGCTCAAGGTACATTGTCCTATAAGATATGGAAATTGAAAACGTCCATAGACGATTTAGGAACGTCTATTATTAAGCCTGAACAGATTGAATTCACGAATGACCACTCAGGGTTCAAATTGGAAAGTCCTAGGTCCGTACAGTTTGCTGACTTCGATGGAAAATCGTCCATCCTCTTCACATCCGAGAGCCACAAGGTAGGAGGTCAACACACCATCAGTCTGTACGTTGCGCCTTTCAGCGATTCCAATCATTTTGTGGCCACACCCGTCAGTACAAGCAAGCATTTTACGTATTCACCCATTCAGATAACGGACAAAAGTATTGCCTGGCTCGACTATGGGGGTGACTATTATGAATTGTTTGGCGCCTCTCAGGATGAAAAAGCCATTGCCAAAAGTACGGAATGGTCGAAACGAAGTGTAAAAGAAGCCTTGAATAACTCGGTTCTCATGCTTTTCAGCAGTTTAATCACCATATTGGTTTCGTTTTATTGGGTACTTCCTTCGCTGTTTGTCTTGATTCTTCTTTATATGTTCAAACCGAATATGTTTGAAAAAGAAGAAATCAACTGGGTTGAATATGCCTCGATCATCCTATTCGTCCTTATGCCACTGACATTCATCAGTAAAGCGATGGGAGATTATTTCTATTTTTCCGCTCCCGGCTATCTCACATTTTCGGGAAGCGAATATATCTTATTGGTGATATTAAGCATCCTTACTGCACTTCTTTGGAAAGTTGGCAGAGATCCGGACTGGGGTACATTCGGAGGAGTATTCTATTTCATGGGGATCTATATTCTTCTATACGTCACTTCCATCGGTCCATATATCTTTAATTTGTTTTAATACAAAAACGCTCAGGTCTCCTGAGCGTTTTTCACATGCATATCTTCATCTTCTCTCCAATGCTTGCGTTTGTAGAAATACATATATATCGTGATGCAAAGGGTCAGCCAAGCACCGCCTGCTGTGTATCCGCCAACGATGTCACTTGGATAATGAACCCCAAGGTATACCCTGCTCATTCCAATCAGCAGGACAAGCATGGCGACCAGTATCACGCTAGCCCATTTATACCGTTTACGATCCAGGGCACGGAACAGAATGAATGCAAGTGAACCATAAAATATGAAAGAGCTCATAGAATGACCACTCGGAAAACTGTAGCCACCCTGTTGGATCAATGCTTCAATATCGGGGCGGTCCCGTTTAAATATCCATTTTAGAAGCCCATTGAATCCCGCACCGGAGAGGATGGTGATCGATACAAACAGAGCAAGTGGATATTTCTTCATAAATAGAAGGATGATTACTGCACACCCGGTGAAAATGGTGATACCTTTTATCCCCCCTAAGAAAGTGATGAAAGTCATGATCTCCGTTAATTTAGGTGAAATTGTCCCTCTGACGATTTCGAATACACCATTATCAAATTGGGCGATCTCATTTTCTTTCCATTCTTCCACGATCGATACAAATCCCCAGGTGAATACAATCAAACACAACAGGGATACAGCGACAAAGACGCCTTGTTCAATATGTTTCTCCTTCAAGACTTCTCCCTCTCTCCTGACTCACGCCTTCTACTGAGCTTTTTTCTTAGAAGTCGTTTTCTTTTTAGTTGGTTTCTTTGCCTTTTTAGGCTTGGACGAATCGATGGATGCCTGAAGGGCCGCCATTAGATCCGTTACATTTTCTTTCGGTTCTCTTTCTTTAGATGTGACCATCTTTTCCCCTGTTTGTTTTGATTCTATCAATTGACTTAATCGTTCACGATACTGATCCTTATAATTCTCCGGTTGGAATTCAGTCGTCAGTTGATCAATGAGCATGGTAGCGGTCTCTAGTTCCTTTTCGGTGATTTCATCTCCTTCAGACACATTCGGGACATCGCCGGTTCCTCTTACCTCATCGGGATAATGAATGGTTTCCATGACGAGAGTTTGCTCGTATACACGGACGATGGAAAGCTGTTCCTTCGACCGCATCGTGATTTTGGCTATCCCTACTTTCCCTGATTCCTGAAGCGCTTTTCTCAAAAGGGAATAGGCTTTCTTTCCGCCGTCGTTCGGTGAAACGAAATAACTTCGATCAAAGAAAATCGGATCGATTTCCTCCATCTTAATAAAATCCACAATCTCTACAGCCTTATCACCATTTGCTTCCTTCAGCTCTTTCAATTCCTCATCTTCAAGGACGACAAATTTGCCTTTCGTCACTTCATAACCTTTTACAATATCTGCTTGATCCAGTTCCATTTCACAAGCTGGGCATACTTTTTCGTATTTGATGGGTGTATGACATTCTTTATGAAGTGAACGGAGCTTAATATCCCGGTCTTCTGTAGCAGAATGAAGTTTAATGGGGATGTTCACCAGTCCAAAGCTGATGGAACCTTTCCAAATAGTATGCATATCTTTCAATACCCTCCTTTACATAAACTAATCCCTTATCCATATCATTTAGTTCCCACACTTTCTTCATCCCTTTAAACATCTGGAAATAATCCGAGTCCTAAGCGGACACACTACTATTAAAAAAAGAGGTGAAACAAATGAAACCGATGCTCCCTACATTGCGTCATGAACTTCCTTCAGGTAATGGCTGGCTTTATGAGGTGAAATATGATGGCTTCCGTGGCATTTTATCTGTTCAATCCTCTGATCAAATCAGCCTTCAAAGCCGTAATGGGAAAGAACTTCTGAGTCACTTCCCTGAGATAAAGAGGCAAATTCAACAATTACTGGATGAACGTGCCTTCCCCCTCCCTCTCATTTTAGATGGAGAGGTCGCATTATTACGCTCCTCTTTCAGCACCGAATTCCAGGAACTTCAGGTTAGGGGGAGGATGCGGAATGATCAAAAAATACTACAGGCCGCTTCCAGTAGACCTGTTACTTTCCTCGTATTTGATTTACTTCAGTCTGAGAAGAAATCATATATCCAGGAACCTTATCTTACGAGAAAAGAAAAACTGAAAGAGGTGTTCACCCGCCTTCATTTACCATTGGAGCCTGATCCTTCTCACCCATCGACTTTGCAAATGGTTCCTTTTTACAAAAACCTTGAGAGAGTGTGGGAGCTCGTTCTAAATGATGAAGGGGAAGGGGTTGTCGCGAAGAGGGACCAGAGTAAATGGGACGCGGGGAAACGGAGTGCTAATTGGATCAAATGTAAGAACTGGAAACATTGCCAATGCTTTATCACCGCCCTGGATGATGCGAATGATTATTTTCACATCGGCGTATATGATAACGGACAAATCATGCCGATCGGCTTATTCCATTTCGGTCTTTCTGCTGAGGAAAAAAGAACGGTGAAAACGACAATTAAGCAAAACAGTACAGGTAAGGAACATTCTCTTTATTACATAGATCCGGCCATCACCGTAGAAATACTATATCTGCATTGGCAGGATGGAAAGCTTCGGGAACCCCATTTTAAACAATTCCTTTTTTCCATTCCTCCGGAAGCATGCACACTTGACCAATTTATGATGGACGAAGCCTCTCTTCCAAGTAAGGTTGATATCACTCACCCGGAAAAGATTTTGTTTCGGGAGTTTTCCATGACGAAACTGGATTATATCCGATTCCTCCGAAAGATGTCTGTGGTGATTTTGCCATTCTTAAAGAACAGGCCCTTAACCTGCATTCGATTTCCCCATGGGGTTTTCGGTGAATCCTTTTACCAAAAGAACACTCCTGATTATTCTCCTGCATTTGTTGAAACATACCAAGAGGATCAAATTCATTACACCCTGTGCAATAACCTTGAAACGTTGATATGGCTTGGAAATCAGCTGGCCCTTGAATTTCATGTCCCCTTTCAAAAAGCAGGGGAAGAATTCGTCAATGAGGTAGTCTTTGACTTAGATCCACCAAGCCGTGATCATTTTTCATTGGCCGTTAAAGCAGCCACCATCATGAAAGGATTATTTGACGGTTTGAATCTCAAGAGCTTTGTCAAAACATCGGGAAATAAGGGGCTTCAAGTATATATCCCCCTCCCTCCAGGATACAAATGGAAAGACACAGGCTTATTTACAGAATTCATTGCTCACTACCTTGTGAGCAATGATCCGGGGGATTTCACGACCGAGCGGTTAAAAAAGAACCGGAAAGGCAGACTGTACGTGGATTATATCCAACACGCGGAAGGTAAAACCATCATCGCCCCCTATTCATTGAGAGGGAATGAAGAGGCTTTGGTCGCCACTCCCCTATGGTGGGATGAAGTGAATGAAGATCTCGATCCTGAACAATTTACCTTTGACGTAGTCTTAAGAAGATTTCATGAGAAAGGATGTCCTTTTACCGGCTTTGATCAGGTTAAAAAATTCCAGCCATTTGACAAAGTGATTGATTTTTTGAAAAATCAGGCCAAAACTAAAAAAGAAGGTACCCCGAAATCATAGGGGCACCCTCTTTGACTATCCATGGTTAACTATGCACTCATGAACACTTTGCTTTCCACGATTGACTTGGCATGGTTTTGTAAGTGCTCATACATACCCTCTTCAGTAAATTCCTGTCTTGACACTTCATGATACTGCTCGGGATTAGAAAGAGACAATTCTAATTGGGATTGATAAAGATACGTTGCATTTCCAATCAACTCCATGTTATAGCGTCCATCATCCAATTCGTTCACGACGACACGGACTTTCCCCCCGTTATTGTATACATCGATTTCCTGACCGAATTCATTTTGCTGAAGTAAGCATGTTACAAGACTGGAAGCAGACATGGCTGTCCCACACGCATTTGTGAAACCGACACCTCTTTCATACGTACGAACATAGATGGACCCCTTTTCCAGTGGGTGTACAAAACTTACATTGACTCCATCAGGAAACAGGTTATTGGGTCCATTCACTGTTTCAGCAATGGATTTCTGCTCGTTCGAGAGGATATGCTCTGTGCCGACGACACTTATCAAATGTGGGTTCGGCACTGCCAGGGCAGAAAAGGTTAAATGATCGGAGATTTCAGGGATGCTTTCATTCACCATCGTTTCACGATCGATGTTCATTGGCAGTTGATCCAGTTGAAAAAGAACAGGGGAAATTTCAACATTATATGTCGGGATGTTTTCGAAAATGGATTCCTGTGAAGACACACGAAGATCCGCTTTCATCGTTTGGACAACGATGGTCTCTTTATCAAGAAGCTCACATACATAGCGGCCGACACATCGCAGGCCATTCCCACACATTGAAGCCTCAGAACCATCTGCGTTGAAGACCCGCATTCTGGCATCACAATTTTCGCTTGATAATACAAATAAAATCCCATCTGCCCCGAAGGCAGACTTACGATCACATAGAGCCAGGGCAAGATTTTGTCTGGCTTCTTCCGTAAAATCATATCCATTTGTCATTTCATCAATAAGTAAAAAGTCATTTCCAGAGCCATGACATTTTATTAGATTCAAGTCCATCGTGAATCCCTCCACGGTAATTTACTAGTAAACTATTCATAATAGTCTTAGCTTGCCACAAACAAGCTCATTACGCAATCCTATCCCCTCATTTTCAAAAATAAGACATGTTCATAGTTGAATTATATGGATCACTTCGAGACAATGGATGTGGTGATGATGATGAAGGAAGAATACCGTTTTCGTTTTCAAGTCCATAAGGTGGAAGAAGCGGATGATGAATTTCAGTCAAGGGATGTCACTGTGTTCGCCCGCATTTTCAACGACAAAAAAGACCTCGTACATGAAGGTCTCTTTCGGGTGCGTTTCAATACGATTGGAATCTACCCTTTCCCAGCAGATGTGGGCCGTCAGATTTATTCAAAGCAATTGCAGCGGCTACTGCTCATGGAATTGAAAAGGTATATCAAACCCCAAAGAAAATATCTTAGCCCAGGGGAATATAAACCAGTATGGTAGCATTAAGTCATCTCGGTTACTTCATGATTCAGAAGCTCTTCCGTCCATTTGCAGGAATGATGATAGCTCTCCATCACTTCCCTTTTGTTTAATTTCAACTCTGTCATTTTCATCTCGATCTCTGTCCAATTCGCCTGTTCAATGGAGACGACGAGTTCCAATATCTTCTTAAGGTCATTAACTGACCCCTTTAAAGCATCGCAAATCTCATCATTCAAAGGTAAATCCATCAATATGCGATCGATCGGCATGGAAAGAATAGTATCCATCAAGGAAAACATACCTGTCAGGAAGTAACTTGATTTACTGGGTGCCCGGTTGTGCTTTTCTGCGAGCATCTCACACATCTTCGCCCTCGTCAAACATAATGTCATCACTTCATTGTCCAATTGTCTCTTCTTCCCCACCTGTTCCCTGACTGCCAAAATGTAGATCCATCGCTTGATTTCCACAAGACCTAACAGAACAATGGCCTGACGGATGGAATGAATCTTATGTTTCGGGCGATAAGCCGGAGAGTTGATCAATTTCAATAATTTATATGATAGGGAAAGATCCTGTTCGATCAATTGACTGATCCTTTCAATGTTAGGTTCCGTCATTTCCAGGCTTTGTATGATGGTATAATACGAATGAAAATAAGTCGGGACATCCTGAGTGGCGATGATCTTCGGCTTACTGAAGAAATAGCCCTGAAAGAAGTGATATCCTTTCCCCAACGCTTCTTTGTACTGGTCATCGGTTTCCACTTTTTCAGCAAGGAGCCTGTAACCCAGTAAATTAGAAAGAACCTCAATGCTTCCCCGCTCCGTATCAGTTGTATTCATGAAATCCACCTTCACATAATCCGCCAGTTTCATCAATTCCCTGAAATATGGATTCAGTTCATTGAATATAAAATCATCCAACGCAATCTTATACCCCAAGTCTTTTAATTCCTGACAAACGACCAGCACATCAGGACCCGGAACCACACTCTCGAGAATCTCCACAACGATCTCCCTCGGATTAAAATAAGTCGGGACTCTCAGCCTTAATAAATTCTCTGTGAAATTAATAAAACAAGGTTTGCCTGCTGAAAGGCTTTCCAGTCCGATATTCAAATAGCTGTTAATGATAACGTCAGCGGTTGCCTGATCCCCGTCAATCGATGGAAACATATTGATTTCATTGTTTCGGTATAGAAGTTCATACGCCACCGTTTCTTGATTACGATTAAAAATTGGCTGTCGGGCTACAAATACTTCCATCAAAATCACTCCTGCGTTCCTGTTCAACATTTGGAAAAATAGTTAAAAAGATTCATATTTTTTCTTTAATAGTAACAAGAAATATGTGGAAAGTCCACGTAATTTGACATTAGTTGTAAAATAAGGAAGTGAAGACCCCAATAGTAATAAAGCAGAGAGGCCCATCACTAAGGTGATGGGCCTCTCTCTCTTACGTTCTGAATCGCTTTAATGAATCGAATGAACAAAGAAATTCATCAGAAACAGAGCAGCGATGATATATAGAGGAATGGAAACTTCCCGCGCCTTCCCTGTAGCCAATTTTAATACTGGATACAGAATAAAGCCGATGGCGATCCCGTCCGCTATACTGTACGTAAACGGAATCATCGCAATGATGAAAATAGCGGGAAACGCCTCTGTCAGATCACGAAGATCCATATGTCGTATATTTTGAATCATCAAACCACCGATGATGATGAGAATCGGGGCGATGGCATGATCCGGAATCCACTTTAAATACGGAATGAACAACACCGATCCCAAAAATAATACGCCCGTAGTCAAGCTTGTCAACCCAGTCCGGCCGCCTGCCGTCATGGCTGCTGCGCTTTCCACCGTCGAGACTGTCGGACTCGTTCCGAAAAACCCTGATGTGAATGCAGAAAAAGCATTAGCTTGAAAGGCTTTAGAATATTTATGCGGTTGATCGATCATATCCGTATGACCATGAACGAGACCGATGTTTTCAAATACCAGCACCATCGTGACAGAAAAAACCGCAATCCAAAACGGAATTTCCATAATGGCACTAAACGATATTTGACCAAATACCTGACTGTATTCACTCAGATGGAAAGAGCTTGATTGGATGGAAGGCTCAATCCCAAAGATGAATCCCAGCACTGTACCAAATGCGATACTCCATAAAAATTGACCTTTTACATTACGAATGAAAAGAAAAATCGTCACCAGGAATGTCAGCACCGTGGCTAACACCTTTAGCTCCCCAAAATCACCGATCATGATGATGGCACTGTCGCCTCTTTGAATGAGACCGCCTTTTTCAAGACCGATAAACATTAAAAACATCCCTAACCCTACAGTTATGGCTTCTTTTAATGTTTTGGGGATGGCTTCCGATAATACTTTAGAAAGCTTTGTAAATGCAATGATCATAAAGAGTATTCCTGAAATCACTATGACAGCCAATGCTTCCTGCCACGAGAGGCCCGACGATTTTACCAGGGTGAATGTAAACATTGCATTAATTCCCATGCCTGGAACCAGAAGGATCGGCGCATTTGCCCAAAAGGCCATCACCAAACACCCAACGAAGGAAGCAAGTATCGTTGCCATGACTGCCCCTTCAAATGGAATTCCAGCTTCAGAAAGAATTAAAGCATTTACAGCAATAATGTAGACAATCGTAAAGTAACCGATCGCACCTGCCATCATCTCCTGTTTCATCGAAGTACCGTGATTTTTTAACTGAAAAATACCTCCACGTGCTTTCATATTATAATCTTCCTATAAAACTGCCCTCTCCCTACCCGCTCCTGCCTTAATAAAGGGGAGCCACAAAATACTATTCTAGCAAAAGGTCTGACGTTTGCCAACATGTATTTTGGTGGGTGTGGAATGGGGGATTCATGTATCTCGAGGGGGTAAACCATTGAAAGTTGATAATATTAGCTTCTTATTTGGAGTGTGTCCTAAAATGATGGGCCGTTGCTGATCCGGGGTGGGAATACGGCCGAAACGTGGGAGCAGTTGCAGATCCTCGACGGGAATCCGGCCGAAATGGGGTAGAATCAAGCGGATTTCACTGATAATCCAGCCGATTCCGTAAATAATCCAGCGGAAATAACCATTAATCCAGCCGATTTCATGATTAATTCAGCCAATTAACAAATGATTCCACATAATTCACTTACTTGAGCACTTCTCTGCCAAACTTCATAAACACCAATAGTAGGTCCGTCCCTCAAAAAAACGAGTCTCCAGTGTAGGAGACTCGTCCAAACCCTTATTTATCTATTTCACGGATCAAATTTGCCATTTCGATGGCCGATACCGCCGCTTCCCATCCTTTGTTTCCGGCTTTTGTGCCGGCTCTTTCGATTGCCTGTTCGATTGTATCAGTCGTTAAGACCCCAAATATGACGGGTACGTCTTCCTGCAGGCTAAGATTGGCCACACCTTTAGCAACCTCTCCGCTTACGTATTCAAAATGAGCGGTGGCTCCTCGGATGACCGTTCCCAAGGTCACAACGGCATCGTATTTACCAGAACGCGCCAGTTTTTTGGCGATCATGGGAATTTCAAATGCACCTGGAACCCACGTGACGGAGACATTCCCTTCTTCAACTCCGTGTCGCTTCAAGGCATCTTCCGCTCCGCCCAAGAGCTTGGATGTGATGAATTCATTAAAACGCGAAACGACAATGGCAACTTTTAATCCTGATCCTACTAAATTTCCTTCATAAATGGTTTTCATCGTGTATTCCTCCTAAAATTTAAGTAAGTGCCCGAGCTTAGTGTGCTTTGTTTTTAAATACTTTTCATTCTCGAATTTTGAAGGCATCTGGATCGGCACCCGATCTGCAATTTCTAAACCGTATCCGTTGATCCCGGCAATCTTTCTCGGATTATTGGTCAATAGACGCATCTTGGTTATACCTAAATCTCTCAGAATCTGCGCTCCGATTCCGTATTCCCTTAAATCGTCACCAAAGCCCAGTTTTTGATTGGCTTCAACAGTGTCATACCCTTCTTCCTGGAGCTTATAAGCCTTCAGTTTGTTTATCAATCCAATCCCACGGCCTTCTTGCCTCATGTAAAGCAGGACACCTTTTCCTTCTTCTTCAATCTGGGTAAGGGCTGTAGCGAGCTGCGGTCCACAATCACAACGATTGGAACCGAAGACGTCCCCTGTCAGGCATTCGGAGTGTACACGCACGAGTACATCCTCCCCCTCTGACCATTCCCCTTTTACAAGGGCGATATGTTCTTTTCCTGTAAGGTTTTCTGTGTAAGCAACCGCTTTGAAGTTTCCAAACTCAGTTGGGAGCTCAATTTCCACTTCCCTTGTCACAAGCATTTCCTTTTTTCTTCTATACCTGATCAAATCTTCAATGGAAATGATCTTTAAATCCCATTTTTCAGCGAGCTTCATTAATTCAGGCACCCTTGCCATCGTTCCATCTTCATTCATGATTTCACAGATGACTCCGGATGGTTGTGCACCTGCCAGAACAGCCAGATCGATGGCTGCTTCTGTATGCCCTGCCCGTTTTAGAACCCCTCCATTTTTGGCGACAAGGGGAAATACGTGACCGGGTCGTTTAAAGTCCTCCGGTATTGAATTCTCGTTCAATAATTCCTGTATGGTGGTCGATCTTTCAAATGCACTAATGCCGGTCGTTGCCGTTTTATGATCAACTGAGATGGTGAAGGCCGTGCCATGTGGGTCAGTATTTGACATTGTCATCGGCGAGAGCTTCAGTTTATGTGCTATTTCCTCTGTTATAGGGGCACAAATCAAGCCTCTTCCTTCTTTTGCCATAAAATTTATGACTTCAGGCGTGGCTTTATCCGCCAGGGCAATGAAGTCTCCTTCATTCTCACGGTTCTCATCATCCACTACGATGACGACTTTACCTGCCTGTAAATCTTCCAGAGCTTCTTCGATCTTATTAAACATGGGGTAACCCCTCCTCTTAGTCAGCGAAACCGTTTTGAGATAAAAAATCATAGCTGATGCTGCTTGAAGTACTCTTAGACTGTTCCTTCGCTTCATAGAAACGTTGAAAATATTTCGCCATTACATCACATTCAATATTGACAAGGTCCCCTACTTTCTTTCCACCAAGTACTGTGTCTCCTCTTGTCTGAGGGATGAGCGAAATGGTAATTGTATTATTTTTCACACCAAACACAGTTAGGGAGGTGCCGTCTATTGCGACCGAACCCTTCATGATGAACAAATGGCTCTGATGTTCAGGAATGGAAATGTCCATATACCATGCATTTTCCACTTTCTCTACTCTCAAAATGGTACCGACCCCGTCTACATGTCCGTTGACGAAGTGACCGCCGAAACGCCCATTTGCCGGCATGGCTCTTTCCATGTTCACCTTCGAACCACGGGTAAGGGTCCGTAAGGTGGTCCCTTCAAACGTTTCAGGCATGACATCGGCCTGAAACCTGCTGGAGCTGAATGCAGTGACGGTTAAACAAACCCCGTTCACACTGATGCTGTCCCCTATATGGATATCTTCGAGGATTCGGCTCGCTGCAATCGTCAGTTCCATGGAAGAAGATGATTTCTTCATGTGTTCGATCGATCCAATTTCTTCAATGATTCCAGTAAACATCCTTCTCCCCCTTTCACAAAGGTGCCCGTTTTGGCCGTGCGACAATTTTGATATCCTGTCCTACACGATCGAGGCTTGCGATTTCCATTTCCAATCCTTCTGCAATGGTTGGAAATCCTTTACCTCCAAAACTCGTGAAGGCAGCACTTCCACCCACAAGCTTCGGAGACATATACATAATCATTTCCTGAAAAGCTCTTTCCTCCAAAAAGGCGGAATGTATAGTAGAACCACCTTCTACGTAAAGGGATGCAATCTTTCGGGAACCTAGTTCTTTCAGGACGGTGCGAATGCCTATCTTTTCGTCGGTAAGGGAAATGATTTCACATCCTCGATCGATATAGGGCTTCTTCTGTTCATCATTGACCGAAATGCCTGTAATGATGATGGTCCTGCTTTCTAAATCCTCTACTACATGAGAGTGGATCGGTGTACGCAAATAGGTATCTAATATTATTCGAATGGGGTTTTTTCCACCTTGGGGCAAACGGGTGGTAAGGTGTGGGTTATCTTGAATGACGGTATTGACTCCTACTAATATCGCGTCATGCCTGTGACGATCATAGTGGACATCGGTTCTTGAGGCTTCGGATGTAATCCACTTACTGTCTCCCGAAGCAGATGCGGTTTTTCCATCTAATGTAACCGCTGTTTTTAGCGTGACATATGGAGTACCATTTTGAATGAAGTGAAAAAAATGCTTATTCAGTTCCAGGGCTTCTTCTTCAAGCTCGCCCACCACCACTTCAATGCCTGCATCCCTTAATTGTCGAATTCCCCGACCAGCCACTAGAGGATTGGGATCCAGGGTGGCGATGTGGACTCTCTTTATCCCGTTTGAGATCAGCGCTTGAGAACAGGGAGGTGTTTTCCCATAGTGGGAACAAGGCTCAAGGGTAACGTAAATGTCGCTTCCTTTCGCTTTATCTCCTGCCATTTTAATGGCATTCACTTCTGCATGACCTTCTCCCGCCTTCAGATGAGCACCAACCCCGACAATCTCTCCATTTTTGACCAAAACAGCCCCTACCACAGGATTTGGAGAGGTCTGGCCAAGGGTTGCCTCTGCCATTGAAATAGCAAGCTTCATATAATGGGTATGATTCAATTGATGTACCTCCCTTCTTTCAAAAATACTATTCAAAAATAAAGAAACCCCAAGTAACGTTTTACTTGGGGGAAGTTGGCATGACTAAATAAAGCATTTGATCTAATGTTTCAGAAAGGAAAAATCATCCACGAACACTGACCGGACTCCTATCCTATCCATCAACTAAATGCTGCCGTTCCTTCTCCCATCCAGACTTTCACTGTCGGCTTTGGAGTTTCACCAAATCCACCGTCTAATATGTATTAGCCGGGTCACGGACTAAGAGCATTTGCTCATCACCGCCGGTAGGGAATTTCACCCTGCCCCGAAGGAAACCTATTCGATTATCATTATTCTATCATAGTTTCGTAAATAAAATCATGTAAGACGCATTAAAAAAAGATTTTTGTCCTAATTTTTAGAATTCAGGATGAGAAACTCACCCTATAAAAAAATGCCTCTATTTAGTAGAAGCAAGTTTCTTTCTTTGTGTTCCATTCTTCATTCAATATTGTATCCAAATCCATAAAAAGAATGAGCTACGATGTAAGAAAATAATCACTGTCTACGTACCATAGAAAGATCAGGAGCCAGTCCAAATCATCATTGTATGTTTCGTAAAATGAAACGTAACTATGGTGGGAATCGAACAGTCGTTGAACACTTTGAGGGAGGTATCCCTTTTGTAAGGATAGATAATTTTTTTCTTGATAGTTCAAGATCCATCTCTTGTTTCCTTTATAGATGAGGATCGTGTCCCCACCTTCATTCTCCCACTCGATGGCGGTCGCACTTTGATATTTCAGTTGGAACATCATTCTTCTCTCCGGATGATCGATCTTTATGGTTCTGCTCCACTTCGAAAATGAAAGTGGCGGTTTATGCTTTCTATGAAACAAGTAATGCTTAGGATTATTGATCATGGATGTACGTTGAATAAAATAGTGTGACCATCCGTTGGTTTTTAAATAATAGGAGCCTTCCTTTGTATGAACCCCTACAAGTGAATGCAGAGAGACCGGCAAATTTTCATAATACAGACGGTTTGCCTTCTTAAGTTCCTTTTTCAGACTATAGCTGAGATACAGATTTGATAACGCCGGGATGAAGATCAGCAGGGGAAAATAATATAATTGCTGTGTCACTACAAGCATCCCCACTCCAATGAGAAAATACATGACACTTCTAAAAAGCAACGTATATTGTTCATTTTTGTATATTTGATAGAGGTTCATAGAATGCTCGTCCTTTCAAGGAATCTCTATCATATGTATGTGAAAAATCCGTAAAAAGACCAAATGTCAGGAAAATGAAACAGAACTCTTTTCACTAATGAATGGTTCTATCCATTCCTGACGTTTTTAGGAGTGGACCAGCTTCCCCGTTTGGTTCCATTCCGCTAACTGCTTCCATTTTGATTCTGCGTCATGATATCCCTGCCAGTACAATTCGTCCAGTTTTTGAGGATTCTTTTCAATCCGGCTTACTTTAAGTGGATGCTGAGGCTGGATGATCAAAACGTCTCCATGTTTTTCTTTTCTTTCAATTTCTTTAATTGTTTGATTGTAACGCATATATCGGTTCATCAATGTTTTGTGCAACTCTGGATATTGAGGATATTTTCTTCTCACCAGGAAAGAAAATCTTGAAGGCTTTTTGTAATATCCTCTATTTCGGGTCAGGATGACCACATTTTTTTTGAATCCGTCCGTCTCGGCTTTTTCAATGGGAACCGGATCGCTTATGCCCCCGTCAAGGAGGTGTCGGGTAGCGAATTCAACAATTGGAGCAACAAATGGAAGAGAGCTTGATGCGCGGATGATCGTGAGAAGATCTTCTCCATAATCCTTCCTTGAGAAATAGGCTGGTTTTCCTGTTTGACAGTCGGTTGTCCCGACTACAAATTCCGTTCGGTTGGAGTGAAAGGCTTTGTAATCGAAGGGGACCAATTTATTCGGTATTTCATCAAAGACATAGTCCATCCCAAATAGTTCGCCCGTTTTCCAATAGTTCCGCCATGATAAGTATTTAGGGTCTCGGATGAAATCTACATTCACCTTTTTGTTGCGGCCATTTTGTTTGGACAAATATGACGCGGCATTGCATGCACCTGCAGAAACTCCAATGACATAAGGGAATTCAATTTCGTTCTCCAAGAAAAATTCAAGGGCTCCCGCCGTGTAGATCCCTCTCATTCCGCCACCTTCGAGGACCAGTCCTGTCTCGCTAATCATCATCTTCTTGACCACCTGCCCTTTGCTGTAATATAAATTGTTTTACTTCCAGAGAGTGTACAAATTTTTCCCGGACAATTCCTCTATCGGAACCCAGCATGGAATATATTTCCCTCTATTACTGGTAAAATCGTATTCTTCACCTTTTCCTGAGCCAAATAAGCCATTATATTTTCCCACAAAATAATAAGAATGTGTATTATTCTGCTTGAAGGTCAACGCGATTTTCAGTTCCGAAACGTTGATTTAAAGTCTTCCTTCGCTTCCCGAATCGCCGTTTCAATTCCGGTTCCCCCTCCTTCCATGCCTCCACCTGGAATCACATAATATACACAACCATTCCTTATTCTTTTTATGACTGCCAGACTGCCATTTTCAATGAGGATGATGCCAGCACGATGGAACATTTTCTATCTTCCTCCTTCTACCACCATTCGACATTAATCATTGAAATCCTTTTCTAATCATCCAAGAGGTCCGTCCCTCTTCAGGAAAGAGCTGACGCCATGACGTCAGCTCAGTTCTTTTTTTCTGGAGAGGATCGGAGTGATGATGAGGATGGTCAGGCATATGGCCAGGGTCAGGTAGATTGTTCCTGAGAGATTTTCTGTCCATCGGTCTTGAAGGAACAGATCGTTTACATAGTTGGTCAACTGACCCGGCGACCATTTTAATGTTTTCGTCATATATCCTGAGAAGAAGGTTATCAGCATGGTGGATGCGATTGTATAAAAGGCAGCAAGGCCCGGCGTTTGAACGAGGCTGCTGAAGAAAATCACCGATGTCATGATAAAGGTCAGCCACAGGCCGTAAACCAGGAACCCCTGAATGAATGTGTGTAAGTCGACTCCATCAAATAACAGGTGAATATAATACAAACCCGAAAGCATCCCAAGGCTGTACGACAACCATACAAGCACTAGTGCCGCTGACCACTTGGAGAATATATACGAACTGTAAGGAACAGGTTTCACAAGTACCAAGATAGCGTTACCGCTTTTCCTTTCCCCTGCCACGGTCCCCATGAACCCCAATACGATGACCAGGACACCCATGGTGCTGAATTGATTCAGTATGGACAGAAGTACTTCACCCGCTGAAGGGGTCGGTATGGATATGACCGTACCCTCGGGCAAGTCTCCGACTGATTGTAATATTTCAGGCATATAATAGGCCGTTAACGGTTCCATCAAACCAAATAGAATGAAAACGAATGGCATCCAGATCATTTTATAATTACGGATGAGCTCGAGCATTTCTTTTCTGAATAATACCCAACCGATTTTCATTTTTTCATCACCTCCATGAAGACCTCTTCCAGACTTTGTTCACTACTTTCAAATTTGGTCACGCCCCATCCATACTCAGAGATCATCGAAAAAATCCTCGCTCTATCCCGGTCCAGATCAAACACCTCAAAGGAAAGCTCCTTCCCGTCTGACATCATATTATGAATCCACTCTTTTTCTTTTAAGATTGGAATATACTTATGGCTATCCTCATTAAAATGCAAAGTCAATCTTAATTTATGGTGCCTTGCCTTCACTTCCTGGATTGTCCCTTGCTCGATCAGCACGCCCTCATGAAGAAAAAGGACATCATCACAAATTTGTTCTGCATCATTTAGGATGTGGGTCGAAAACAGAATGGTCGTTTCCTTCTTCAATGTCTTTAATAAGTCAAGAACTTCCCTCCTGCCAAATGGATCAAGGGCTGATACCGGCTCATCAAGGATGATGAGTTTAGGTTTATGAATGAGAGCCTGAGCGATTCCAAGACGTTGTTTCATTCCGCCGGAGTACTGACCCACCTTCCGATTCTTCCCTTCTTCCAAACCGACTAAAGTGATCAGTTCCTCTGTTCTCCCCTTTGCGTCAACCTTCTTCATTCCTGCAATTTCACCGGAGAAGATCAGGAACTCCTTTCCGGTCATCCATTCAAAAAAGGAGGGATATTGAGGCAGATATCCGATCATATTACGGATATCATCAGGGGAATCAGGAACCATGATCGTCCCTGCCGTTGGTTTAATTAATCCTGCAAGCATATTTAAAGTCGTCGTTTTGCCGGCTCCATTCGGACCGAGCAAAGCAGTACAAGCCCCAAATTTCAACTGAAAGGAAATATTTTCAACCGCAAGCTTTTCCTTATATCTCTTTTCTAAAGACGTTACTTCCAAGACGTTCATCCATTCTGTCTCCTTCCGAAGATGAAGTAGATGACCGGTCCAACAATATTAATAAAAATGATGATTAATACCCAAAGCCATTTTGGTCCATTTGTGGATTTTATTCGGAATACGTCGATCAATGCCACTATCATAAGAATGAGTTGAATAACGATAACAGGAGCAATAAGTCCCCAATTGATGGCTTGTAACGCTTGTTGTAATTCGTTCATTTTTTCTTCCTCCCTTAACTTTTTCAACTATAAGACGGCTGAAAGAAGAAATCGTTCACTTTTCCATGAGAATTTTTTTCGCAAGTGAAAAAGACATAAAAAAATCCGAACGATCATCGAAATTCTAAATCGTTCGGATATATCATTTAGTTGTTTACATAAATACTGTTGCTTTTGGATGAAGTGAGTAGTGGTTGATTTCCGCTCCAGTTGCTCGCTTTCCGCGGGGCTGGCGGTGAGCCTCCTCGGCTGCGCCTGCGGGGTCTCACCTGTCCAGCGTTTCCCGCAGGAGTCGAGCAACTTCCGCTCCAATCAACTTTCCAAGCTTAAGTGTTTCACTAGGAAATAATGATATGTGTATGAATGACAGCCTCGGTGAAACGTGACTTTTATTATTATTGCCAAAGAATATTTCTTGTATATAGCAGGATCTAGCTATTGATTGGAGTGCAAGACGAAGACTCCTGCGGGAAAAGCGGAATAGGTAAGACCCCGCAGGAGCGAAAGCTGTGAGGAGGCTTGCCTTTCGCCCGAGGAAAGCGAAGTCTTGCACGGAAATCAATAGCGGTGTACCAAGTGACCTTAACATTGTTCGTCTTGATAGGAAATGGATTTAGTTTTTTTCCTGCCTCTCATTATTTCTCTTGATATAAAGTATACAGTTTATTCACTTCTGCTTTGACGGTTTCCACGAGGGAAGGAGGAGAGATTACTTCAGCCTGACTTCCAAATGTGAATATCCAGTTTACGAGACCGGTACTTACCCGGGCTTTGGTGGACAATATAAAATGGTCCTCACCGTGCCTTTGAATATGGACATTTTTCCCAAACTTATCGATCATCACATTGATGAGATTGTTATGAAACTTAATCTTGATCCACTCTTCATCTCCGGCAAACATATGAAAGGTTGACTGGACGTATTTGGATACATCGAAGCCTTCATATGGATATGTTTCCGAAAGCACCTCAACATTACGAAGTCGATCGACCCGATAGTGACGTATTTCGTCCGCTTCAAAATAGTAAGCAATAAGATAATAAAAATCATTCGCCCACGCAAGAGCATACGGTTTCACCCTATACAGCCGGCCTTCATGACTCAGGTTAAACCGTTTGTTGACATCATACCGCCCGTATTGAAATGTGATCATCCTTCGTTCTGCAATCGCCTCATGGATATCATGGATGGTGCGGCGAATAAAGGGACTTTCACTTTTAATGGAAGAATCGATTTGGATTTCATTATGTAACTTCTTCCCTTGTTGATGACTTGTCAGTTGCTTTATCTTCCCTGTCAACTGCCTCGTTTCCTTCTTCGAAATGAATTTGGCAGAAACAACTGCATCCATGAGCATGCGGAGTTCGTATAACTCGAACAACCGATATTGATGGCTGTAATATTTAGGCAGTCCATCCTTTTCCTGATTGATGGTCACATCGAACCCATGGCGGATGAGATGATCCAGATCATCCTTTAAGGAATTCTTATTAAGTTTTAATTCCGGTCCATATGCCTGTTTAAAGCGAAGAATGATGTCATCCAGGTTCAGCTCGTGATGTTCGTCCGTTTCTTCTTTTAAAATACTCATAAGCTTCAGCAGTCTTACTTTATTATCAATCCTCGTCATAGGGATACATTCTCCTTTTTAGAGATGATAGTTTTATAAAATTATAAAGTTAATGAACGTTTTGTCAACTTCTCATTCCTCGTTCTGTCTTTAAAAAGGAAAAGAGGCTTGGACAAAAGTTTTTTAGTTAAAAGAAAATCCGAATGATCATTCGAAATTTTTCTTGAAAAAATCGAAATCGTTCGGATTTATCATATAGCTGCTTACATAAATATTGTTGCTTTTAATGTAGTGAGTAGTGGTTGATTTCCGCTACAGGTGCTCGCTTTCCGCGGGGCTGGCGGTGAGCCTCCTCGGGCTCTTGCCCTGCGGGGTCTCACCTGTCCAGCGTTTCCCGCAGGAGCGTCAGCTGTGAGGAGGCTTGCCTTCCGCCCGAGGAAAGCGAAGTCTTGCACGGAAATCAATAGCGGTGAAACAAGTGATCCTGACTAATTTATTGATTGTCGTCTTTAAAGGAAATGAATTTAGATATTTCCCAACCTCTTTGTTCACTTCAATAATCGAAAGACTGTCGGGATTTTGTAATAGTCACCTTCGTATGCCTTTACCGCACCCAGGATGGTGAAGATCAGTGCCAGCACCCCTACGACGGGAGCCAAGACAAATCCGATTAGTACCACCATGAGGATGCTGCTTACAAACCCGTATACGGCGTATGAAATGAGAAAATTCAAGTATTCCTTCCCATGGAAATCCACGAACTCCGATTCGTCCTTTTTAATGAGCCAAATGATCAATGGACCGATGAATACGGTGAAGAAGCTTGATATATAGATAAGAGCTGCCATCATTCTTTCATCTTTTGTCGGCATGCCAATTCCTCCTTATTGATTGTATCCTCATCTATATTTACGTCCTTGCATTCATAAAGTTTCACCCATTTTTGAGATTTTTTTTACGGGGCCTTTTTTGTTTCTTCATGACAACCCTCATGAAATGGGACGAATCGGAATATACGTTTAGAAGAGGAGTTTGTCCTTAGAGTTCTTGAAGAAAGGCAGTGGTGAATGTGAACAAAATCGAGGCTTTTATCCTCGGCGTTATACAAGGGTTAACAGAGTTTCTTCCGATCTCAAGCACCGGGCATCTTTATCTCGGCAGACTTGCTTTCGGACTGGAAGAAGCCGGGCTCTTCCTGGATACGATGCTTCATATCGGTACTTTGATTGCCGTCTTTGTCGTTTATCAGAAGGAACTTTTATACATGTTGAGGCACCCATTCAGTAAATTATCCTGGATCCTCATCATCGGGACCATCCCTGCTGTCATTATAGGATTTATGTTCGAAGACTATTTTGACGCTATATCAAAGACAGGGGCTACCATCGGTTGGGAGTTTCTTGTGACAGGGTGCATTATGTATGTCGCTGACGGCGTAAAGAAAGGCTACAAGAAGTTGGATGATCTTTCTTATACAGATGCTTTGGTGATTGGCAGCTTCCAGGCTGCTGCCATATTTCCCGCCCTTTCAAGGTCCGGTTTAACGATAGCAGCCGGATTATTCAGGAAATTGGACAGAGAGACAGCAGCCTATTTCTCCTTCCTCCTTTCTACCCCTGCCATTCTTGGAGGTATCGTGCTTCAAGGAAAAGAAATGATCGGTGGCGGGGCTGAAGCGATCCCTTTCTCAAGTTTAGCCATCGGAACAGTCAGCGCTGCAGTATTCGGTTATTTCGCCATTATGACCATGGTGAATTTCTTAAAAAAGCACTCTCTGAAAATATTCTCCTATTACGTTTGGGCTTTGGGTCTCTTGATTCTCATTCTTCAATACTCAGGATTCATGTAGGAGGATAAATATGAACCATGAATGGATTTTACACGTCCTTACATTTTTAACCGATTTAGGATATGCGGGAATCTCTTTCGCACTCATGATTGAAGTCATCCCGAGCGAGCTTGTCCTGAGCTATGCAGGTTTTATGGTAAACGCCGGAAAACTTACATTTATTGGAGCCTTCATCAGCGGTGTCGTCGGTGGGACCGTAGCTCAGTTGTTTCTTTACTGGCTTGGCTATTATGGAGGCAGACCGTTTTTTGAAAAATACGGAAAATATCTGTTCATTCATTCAAAACACATTCTTGCAGCAGAGAAATGGTTTGAGAAGCATGGGACGATCGTCATATTCACGGCACGTTTTATACCAATCGTAAGGCATGCCATCAGTATACCCGCCGGCATAAGCCGCATGCCCTTCTCTACATTCACTCTGTACACGTTTGCAGCTATGCTCCCCTGGACATTGTTGTTTATGATCATCGGGATGGAGCTGGGTACACACTGGGAGCATATTGAAGTCATCGGGACTCGCTATATTAAACCCCTCAGTTTAATAGCTGTTCTCTCAACCCTTTTTTATCTGATTTATTCAAATAGAAGAAATAAAAGAATGGATTAACTTCTTTTTTTACTGAAAATTGTTTAAAATAAGAAGGAAACAAGCCTCACGAAAGGAAAAACGATGAATTCCATACTTTTAAAAAACGTAACCATCTATCCCATTACATCAAAGCCTATTCATAATGGAGCTTTACTCATAAAAGGCGGAAAAATCAAACAAATATACTCCCATGACGTGGATGGATTCCACCACTCTTCCGTGTACGATTGTCAGGGGAAATTCCTTTTTCCCGGATTCATTGATTGCCACACTCATTTAGGCCTCTACGACGAAGGTACAGGCTGGGCAGGTAACGACGCCAATGAAACCATCGAACCGATGACCCCTCATATCAGGGCCTTCGACGGTGTATACCCATTGGACCCGGGCTTTAAAGACGCCCTTAAATATGGCGTCACCACTGTGAATGTCATGCCCGGAAGCGCGAATGTGATCGGGGGTACCACAGCGGTGATCAAAACACATGGTTCTAACATCAGGTCCATGCTTATCAAAGAAACCTCCGGATTGAAAATCGCTTTAGGCGAGAATCCGAAACGAATCCATAGCACTGGAAACAATGATTCCATTACAAGGATGGGGATCATGGGGATGCTCAGGGAAGCGTTTTTCTCTGCTAAATATTGTGATCAGCCAGAGGAACTGAGAGTTGCACCTTTAGTATCTGCCTTGAAACGGGAAATCCCTGTGCGGATCCATGCTCACAGGGCAGACGATATCTTATCCGCAGTGCGTTTCGCTGAAGAATTCAATCTCGACCTCCGGATTGAACATTGCACTGAGGGTCACCTCATATCAGATGAACTGAAAGGAAGGAACTTAAAAGTTTCTGTAGGTCCGACGTTTACAAGACGCTCGAAGGTGGAGCTTAAGA
Source organism: Rossellomorea sp. QJM3NY_18 (assembly GCF_056173145.1). Classification (NCBI taxonomy): domain Bacteria; kingdom Bacillati; phylum Bacillota; class Bacilli; order Caryophanales; family Bacillaceae; genus Rossellomorea; species Rossellomorea sp. QJM3NY_18. Next base: position 2,447,213 of record NZ_CM149659.1, read on the forward strand.
ACAAGAGCTGGATCACCTACCAGAAATTGACGGAAGCCGGTGTCGAAGTGTCGGTTACGACCGACCACCCTTACACCCCCATCCAGTATTTGAACATGTGTGCGGCGATTGCCGTGCGTGAAGGACTGGAGGAACAGAAGGCATTGGAAGGGATCACCATTGCTCCTGCCAGAAACCTTGGTGTATCTGACAGGATCGGCAGTATCGAAGTAAATAAGGATGCCGATCTGGTCCTTTGGAGCCACCACCCATTCCACTTTATGGCAAAGCCTATGTTGACATTCGTCAATGGGGAAATAGCTTATCAAAACGTGTAGAAATTTGTTAAAAATTTTCTTCAAAAATCAGCATTTTACCTATTTCCTTTTTGAGATATTTCGTATATGATACAGATGGATAATATATTTCCGATTACAAAAACGCGATTTATTTTATATAATGAGCGACTGTAATGAAGGGAAGGCAAAAGGTGCGCCACCAGTTTCTTGACTGGTCTTAGTGGGTTCGATTCCCACCCCGAAATTTTTTAGTTACCATTTAAAAATTTCGAGGGTGGGATCGTACGCGAGTAGACTGCCCTCAAGGAGGGTCTACTATGATCAAGAAACGTGAATTACATGAGTGTCATGAACTTTATGACCTGATGGCGCACCCGGATGTCTTCCCTTTTGTGCGTCAAAAAGCGTATTCCTATGATGAACTTCTTTTTCTGACAAAACAAACCATTGAAGCAGAAGAACGGGGAGAACTTATTTCCCGGACGATTTTGGACGAGTGGGGCAACCCTATCGGAACGATTAATTTATTCGACATCCAGGAAAATGCAGGGTTCCTTGGTACTTGGCTCGGGAAGCCGTTTCATGGCAAAGGGTATAACCAGCCGGCGAAGGATGCATTTTTTTCCGAGTTATTTTTTGAACTGGGCATGGAAACCATCTTTATGAGAATCAGAAAGGTGAATACCCGTTCACAAAAAGCCGCAGAAAAGCTGCCTTATGTCGTAAAAGCAAACGAATCAAGGAAATCTCTCTATGATCAATTAAATGCTCAAGAAGACGTGTATGATCTGTATGAGATTCCGAAAGATTTGTACACCCTTTATTTATATCAGCTTCAGCAGTCCCCGGAAGAAGAGCAGGCGCTTGAAGCGTAAAGACAGAAAAAGGTTATCACATAGGCATTTACCTATTGTGATAACCTTTTTGTTAAGTCGGATTAAAAGGAGGCATGGATCATAAAAAATATAGTAAAGGTGATGGCAAGTTTCAAATGCCATTCTCGGTCCTTTCTTTTGAAACGCTTAAATCCCATGCCTACAAGGAAGAAGAGCGCGATACTCGAAAGGATCCCTGTTATATTTGTGAAGTCCCAATGGAAATCTCTGACGATTGCCAGAATTCCGTGTAACACTACACCTGCCGTTGCCAATAGCGCTAAGGGGACGTGCCATTTCCTCAACAGCTTTCCTGCAAATTGGACAAGGCGTTTTATTTCAATATCCTTCCACTTTAACCCTCTCAACCCTTTCCATTTCAATAACAGGAATATCGGAAAGATACTGAGGACGACAAAATAAATAATTCTTGCTGCGGACCCGAACTGTTTGAGGAATTCCTTGTAGGATTCCTCATTCATACCCATGAGCACTTCCTGATAAGCAGAAATGAGGAGAATTCCTGCAGCCGTTAGACAGGTGTTTAATCCCAAATAAAAGATGACATTTTTTCGTTCCTTTGGATTTGGGATGAATTTCGATAAAAATGATGGATGGCTGACTTTCGATTTGGATTCCATTTACTTTCTCCTATTATCATTAAGAATTATACGTTTACTATAACCCTCAAACATGAAAATTAAATGAAAATCCCATGAAATGATTATTACCCTCCAAAATCCGCTAAATAAATCGAAGCTGACTGTAATGATGCCTTATCTTACATTCCAAGATCAGCACCGATACTGTCAGCTCCGGTTTTTATTTTTGTTTAGCTATTTTCTCGAAATACAGGTTTCTTACCACAAATGTTTTATAATTCTCCAATTTCCTTTTTTCTAAAGGATGATGATTGATTCCCATCTTTTTAAGTTCTTGAAGATACCATCCTTTTGAAAATTGATAGGCCATTCCACTTCTCCCCTTCAACCATTTGTATACTATATGCTTGATGGGGAGTCCAATGACTCTTTATCGGGACATGGACGAAAGTACCTCATACATATCCTGGATGGTGTAGGCTTTTTCACCTTTTTCCATATTGCGGATCATTATGTCACGATTTGCCTTAAGCTCATTGACTCCCGCCAAGAAGCTCTTTTCGTCCAATTCTTCTTCTTCCAGCTTTATCGCATAACCGTGTTTCACGAAACTGTTGGCATTGAGAATTTGATCTCCACGGCTCGCTTCTCTTGAGAGGGGGATCAATAACATCGGTTTCTTTAAAGCCAGGAATTCAAAGATTGAATTTGAACCGGCACGAGAGATCACGAAATCCGTCATTGCCAGATAATGAGGCAGTTCACCCTTGATGAATTCGTATTGACGATACCCTTTTTGTACAAGGCTTTCATCCACATTTCCTTTTCCGCAAATATGAATGATTTGAAAGGCAGAAAGCAGCTCTTCCAGATTCCCTCTTACCGCTTCATTGATTTTTCTTGCTCCAAGACTTCCTCCCATGATCATTAAAATGGGTTTATCCTCATAATAACCGGTTAATCTCTTTCCTTCTCGTGCATCACCCGTAAATAATTCTTCTCGGATGATGGCTCCTGCGCATAATGATTTTTCACTTGGAAGGGATTGGACCGTTTCTGGGAAGGTGGTAAATATTTTCGTTGCAAATGGGACGGCTAATTTATTGGCAAGTCCCGGAGTCACATCGGACTCGTGGATCGCTACAGGAACTTTTGCGATCTTAGCGGCCATCACGACCGGGACGGAAACGAATCCTCCTTTGGAAAAGATGATGTCCGGTTTCGTTTTCCTGATGACGGATAGTGCGTCAAACACTCCTTTCATCACTCGAAACGGATCTGAAAAGTTTTTCCAGGAAAAATATCTTCTAAGCTTCCCGCTTGAGATACTTTTATACGGGATATGGGGAAATTGTTCAGTAATGATTTCCTTTTCGATTCCATCTTCCGAACCTATATACGTTATGTCCCAACCTTCTTTTTCAAAGTGTGGAATCAGTGCTGTATTAACCGTGACGTGACCAGCTGATCCTCCGCCTGTAAATAATATACGCTTCTTCATATGTATAAACTCCTAACTCATATTCTGATTTCCTTCTCTCTAACCATTATACACTTTACCAAAAATACAGGCGGGATAGAACCACGAAAATTTGACAAAAAGAGAAGAGACCCTTTTCAACCTTCAAGGACTCTTTCTATTCATGAGAATTACCGGGATATATTGCCCCTATCCCTTTTCAAGATATAATTGGCTACATTTCTTCCACTTATCGTCACCATCGGGGATCCTCCCCCTGGGTGTGTCGTTCCACCTGTGTAGAAGAGATGTTTAATATCCTTGCTGATATTTGAAGGACGAAGAAATGCTTCGGTCATGCGGTGGGAGGCAAGGCCGTAAAGCGAGCCTTTATAGGCAGAGAATTTATGTTTTATGGTGTCCGGTGTGTAGATTTTCTCCACTTCCAGTGATTCCTTTATGGACAGTCCCTTTTCTTCTAATTTATGATAAATCTTCTCTTTATACGACTGAACTTGTTCATCTGTCAATTCAATGGCGGGTGCATTGACAAGGATAAACAAATTACTTCCCTTTGTGACGCTTGAATCTGTCGCCGCCGAATGGCTGATATAGATCGTGGGGTCACTCGGGAGCTTTTTTTCGGAGAAAATTTCTGTGAATTCCTTATGATAATCCCCGGTGAAATATACCTGGTGATGATGAATGGAATCTTGAAAGCTACTGAGTCCAGCCAGAATAACGAAAGCCGATATCGAAGGTTCAAATGAGTCAAGCTTGCCGTCAGGATGACTCGGTCGATCCCCCTCCTTGATCAATTCTTTCGTAGCCGTGATGAAATCCCCATTCACGATCACGTCATCAGCAGGAAGAAATTCTCCATCTTCTGTTATCACACCGACTGCCTTTTTCCCCTTCACCACGATCTCTTTCATTCGTATTCCCAAACGTATCCTTCCACCGAGTTCCTGGAAGAAACGACTAAACCCTTCTGCAATCCTCGGGTTTCCACCTTTTGTATAATACACCCCGTCTTTCATCTCAAGATGACCGATCAATGAAAAGGTGGCAGGGCACTCATAAGGTGATGAGCCAATATACGTCGCATACCGATTGAACACTTTCAACACTTCTTCATCTTGAAAGAACCTTCTATGAAAATGATCCATTTTCTCAAAGGGACGGACCTTCACAAAGCTATAGGAAAGACTGGGTGAAAGATAATCCCTCCATGAACCAAATACCCGGTAAAAAAATCCTCTCTCGGCTAATGAATAAAGCTTTTCTACTTCTTTTAAATACTCTGTATAATGGGCTGCCCCATAAGGATCGATCCCTTTAAGCCCGTTCATCATTTCTTCGGGGTCGGCTGATTGATAGAGGACCCTTCCATCCGGAAAAACGTTTTTCGTATGTTTCACGAGTCTTTCAAATTCAAAATAACGAGAGGAGTCCCCTCCTGCATCATTGATCACTGATTGAAAGACGTGAGGCATCGTAATCGTGTTCGGGCCAAAATCAAAGGAGTAGCCGTCGATTTCAACCCGCATCATTTTCCCACCGGTGTGATGGTTCTGTTCTACGACCGTAACGTTATATCCTTTACTTTGAAGGGATATCGCTGCAGACAATCCCCCTAATCCCCCGCCAATGATGATGATATTCTTCATGAATAGGTCCTTCCTTTCCACGTGTATCCCTGATTTTTCAATCCCCTCAGCATAGACGCCCACATGATGAAGATAAAGAAGATGGAAGCGATAGGAATCAATAGAAAATGCCACTTTGATTGATTGGAAGCGATGTCGATCATGAAAGTTTGCACCCAGATTCCCATCAATGGAAGAACGTACCCCCACTCCCCCGAAATCAAACCATAAAGGGCTAAAGGCAGAGGGAGTATGAAGAAAACGGTATAAAATAGGGAAAGAAGGATAACCGATATCGGACTTCTTCCAGTGCCTATATAAATATTCTTCAGAAATCCTTCCCATACTTCCTTATTCGTTTCATACATATGGCAGGTCACCTCAAAGCTATTATTGACGAGTGTCACCTTCCACCCGTTTTCCTTTACCTTCCTGGAGATATGAACATCCTCAAGAAGAGACGACTTAACAGCCTCATGTCCACCGCAATCCTCGTATGCTTCCTTCTTGAAAAACATAAAAGCTCCATGGGCTGCCGTGAATGCACTTCTGGTCGTATGGTTTGCCACGGCGAGTGGCAGATGAAAATAGACGAGAAAATGCTGAAACGGCACCAGCATTTTACTGAGAAAGGTCGGTATGGGAAATTGGGGAAATCCCGTTACAAGCCCGGAATCATACCGTTCCATTTGGTACAGTACTTTTTCAATGATGGAGGGTGAAACCCTCACATCGGCGTCCAGAAATAGATAATACGAACCTGAGGCATGCCGACTAAGCTCGTTGCAGGCATGGACCTTTCCCACCCATCCTTTTGGGAGGGGCTTTCCATCGATGATCCTGAAACGGGGATCGCCTGATGTAAGATGTGTCAGGAGGTCTCTTGTGTGATCCGTCGACCCATCATCCAATAAAATAAATTCAGCGGGGGAATGGGTGATCTTTTTGATACTTTCGATCAGTCCTTCTACATTCCTTTCCTCGTTTCTCATTGGAACCAGGACTGACACCAAGTCACTTACAGCCGACTTACGGGATAGTTTTGGTAAAAACAGTAGATTGATAAACGTAGCCAGTACAAATAGGAATGTGATCAGTATATAATAATTCATTTTCTCTCCACCCCTACTTTCTTCCCTTCCAAAAACTCAACCACTCACTATTGGTCGGAAATCCTTTAATCAACAATTCAAATGCGGATATGTTTTCATGGATAATATCATTTTTCAAGTCATCCAGCCTGGTTTCCAAACCCATTCTTAAGTGACCTGACAGCTCTGCCCGTGTTGACTTCTGACTTGTAAACATGTCTTCCTGGCTAATCCGGATGAACAACTCGGGTCTTTGATCATGACGAAAAGTATAATAAAATGTGACCATCGTAACAGTGATTTCCGGATTCCGTTCGTACAAATAAGCGGGTCCACTCATAAAGGATAAGGGTCTCTTTTCAAGATGCTCTTCCTTCCCTTGAGGAAAGATCCAGACCGTTTTCTTCTCTTGTAAACACTTCTCAGCAAATTTCAATGAGGTGACCAGGTCTTTGGGAGAATGGGGATTAACAGAGAATGCGCCGATTTTCTGAAAGAAAGAGAAATCCTCCATTCCTTTCTGGCTCATCATTGCGAAGCTGTCTTCCTTTATTACATGATGATTTATGTAAAAGACCATCAAACCATCCCACCAGCTTGAATGATTGGTAAGTACCAGATGGCCTGAACCCTGTTGAAACGAATCTCGTTGGTCTTCGATCCACACACGATAAAAGTGCTTCTTGAGCTGATAAGTAAGATAGCCCGACAGCAGTTGTTGAAATCTCTTACTTTTTTTCGGTTCAATCATGTTACCTTCTCCAATCGTGTCCTAAGAATGAGCGATGCCGCGTAAATTGATGAAGTGACAAGAACGGCAAGCCATAGCCCTTCCACCATAGCCGTCACCATAAACATCAAGATCACAAGGAAGTATAACCTCCTCATCCGGTTGCTCCATTTGGTAGTGAAAATTTCTTGCTTGACCCATACATACAAGAAGCATTGAATGAAAAAAGAAACAAAAAACCACCCTAAGAAGTTTTGAGTGGGGATATCATAGTACGGTCCCCCTTGATCCCATATCCAGTATTCCCTGCCTTTAAAGGCAACGGGGTCGATGATCAAATCCATTGTCACCGCTAATAGAGAGGTCACCGTACTATATACTAACGCTCCCCCGATTGTCTTCGTCCTTTTAAAGAAGAACTCATAGTGTGCCATACTGGTGAATACCACCATGACCCAGGCGAAGCCAATTGTCACTGGGACATCGAATAATTGAAAACCAAAATCCTTTTTATAATGATAAGACCCGAATATCAGACCGTAATGGACGCCTAAACTCTCGGCGAAAATCGTAAGCAACATGATGCCTAAAGAAATGATCAGCCCGGCTCTGGTCTCGAACCTCTTCATTGCATAAAGAATGGCCAATATCCCTGCTAAATATAAGAAGACGGCATTTGCCCATTGTAGAGACGGAGGCAGCCAGTCGAAAGAAACCAGGATAATCCCCACCCCATACCAAATGATAAACACTATCCAAATCCAGTCCTGCCATTGTTTAGTCATTCTTTCCCTCCCATAAGGTCATTTCCCTTAATCCATAATGAGTGCTCGTTTGGTAAGCATATTTCACTCTCTATCCCCATGAAAATATGGTACAGTATGATAGTGAAATCACCATGCAGTATCTGAAGGCATACAGGAGGAGTACGTCCAATGAGAGAAACTCATACAATGAAAGATAAGATCAAACAGCTGTCCATCATACTCATCCCCATCCTTGTGACGCAGCTTGGGATGTTTGCCATGAATTTCTTCGACACGATCATGTCAGGGAAGTATTCTCCCATTGATCTTGCGGGTGTTGCGATTGGCTCTTCTCTTTGGGTACCGGTCTTTACAGGATTAAGCGGAATCCTTTTGGCCGTGACGCCAATCGTCGCCCAGTTGAATGGACACGGCAATAAGAGAGAAGTTCCCCGTACTGTGCTTCAAGGTGTATATGCAGCCATCGCTTTATCCCTTATCGTCATGGTGATTGGGGGACTTGCCCTCAATCCGATATTAAACGGGATGAATATAGAACCGGAAGTCCGTATTGTGGCGAAAGAGTATCTCATTGCCCTCTCGTTCGGAATGATTCCCTTATTTATCTATAATGTACTAAGATCATTCATCGACGCCCTGGGGATGACGAGGGTGACCATGTTCATTACTCTCATGTCCCTGCCGATTAATGTCGTGTTCAATTATCTTCTTATTTTTGGTAAGTTGGGACTTCCTGCATTTGGAGGAGTGGGTGCAGGTGTTGCGTCTGCCATCACCTATTGGCTGATTACACTCATCGCCTTCTGGGTCGTCCATACGAAAGGTCCTTTTAGCCAATATAATATTTTCCGGACCATCCATAAGCCTGACCTTGCTAAGTGGAAAGAAATTTTTGTGATCGGTGTACCGATTGGTTTATCCATTTTCTTCGAAGTCAGCATTTTTTCAGCCGTCACTTTGTTGATGAGCAATTACGATACAGTGGTAATCGCGGCTCACCAGGCAGCGATCAATTTTGCATCCTTCCTCTATATGATCCCACTGAGCATCTCTATGGCCTTGACCATCGTTGTAGGCTTTGAGGTCGGTGCAAAGAGGCTTCGTGATGCAAAGGTTTACAGTTGGATGGGTGTGAGCTTTGCATTGCTTTTAGCTGTCATATATGGAGTCATATTACTCTTCTTCCGTTCTGAAATCGCCTATCTATACTCAGATGATGCGTATGTATTAGAATTAACGGGACACTTCTTATTATATGCCGTATTCTTCCAGCTTTCAGACGCGATACAAGCCCCCGTCCAAGGTGCGCTTAGAGGATATAAGGATGTCAATATCACCTTTATCATGGCTCTTGTATCATATTGGGTGATCGGACTACCATTAGGATATTTTCTTGCCAACTACACAAATTTCGGACCGTACGGCTACTGGCTTGGGCTTACATCGGGCTTAACGGCAGGCGCGGTTACTTTGTCAGGTCGGCTCCTATCTATACAAAAGAAATACAGAAAACAATATAGTCATTAAAAGTGTATAAGAAATTAGTGACTGAAAGAGCAACGGACTGAATCACTGCCTTTGCTCTTTATTGATGAAATACCTTTCCAAGTACATCCTTACCACCTGTTACGGGAATGATAGAACCGGTAATGAAATCAGATTCTTCCTGACAGAGGAATGAAATGATCCTTGCGAGATCTTCTCCTGTACCGGGTCGGCCAATCGGTGTATGTGAATCATGTTGTTCTTTCGCAATTCTAATTTCTCTTTCTTTCCAATCACCTACTATGTCACCCGGACAGACCATATTTGCCGTTATGCCGTTATGCGCTTCTTCAATTGAAATTGTTTTTGTGAAGGAAGCGAGGCCGGCTTTAGCTGCAGCGAATGCAGAACGGTAAATCCAGCCCGGTGCTGATTCGACCCTGTCATATCCAAATGTGATGATCCTTCCCCATTGTTTTTCACGCATCTTCGGGATCAATAACCTGGATAAGTAAAATACACTATTTAAATTCCCATTCACAATATAATTCCATTCCTCAGGGGAGTAATCGGCAAATGATTTTCTTTCTTTTACATAGGGTCCGGCATTGTGAATCAGGATGTCGACGCTCTCCACCTTACCCCAGATCTCTGATGCCATCCGTTCACATTCTTCCGGTACGGAAATATCCCCTTTGATCGGGATGATGGAATTGGAGTAGCACTGGGTTAATTCAGAAACCAACTTCTCCACAAAAGAATCATCGCTTCTATAGTTCAGGATGACCCTGTATCCTTGTTTAGAGAATTCCTCCACCGTCTTTCTTCCGATTCCCTTTGATCCGCCCGTTATGAGGACAACTTTATCTTGTTTCATCAAGCTCACTCCACGTACTCGTTATATTTCAATAGTATGAATGATTATCGGGAAATGCAAATCTAAGCTCTTACACATTTCGTTCAACCTGCTATAAAGAATGTCGCGTATGCAATCATATTATTAAGGGAAACTAAAAAAGCAGCCTCTCCAAAGAGAGACTGCTTTTGTTCATAAAATTACTTACCGATGAACTGTTGAGTCCAGTAGTTACCGTTCTCTACATATCCCACACCGATGTGAGTGTAGTTTGAGCTCATGATGTTTTTACGGTGACCTTCACTATTCATCCATGCCTCTACTACTTCTTCAGGAGTCTGTTGACCCATAGCGATGTTTTCACCTGCAGAGCTGTACTCGATACCAAACTGCTTCATCATGTCGAATGGTGAACCATACGTAGGGCTTGTATGAGAGAAGTAGTTGTTCGCTTGCATATCACGGGACTTCTCACGTGCTACCTTGCTTAATTCTGCATCTACTTTAAGAGCTGGAAGCCCTTGTTTTGCACGTTCCTGGTTAGTCAATTCCACTACTTTTTGTTCAAACTGACTTAGTTGACCAGATTGTTCAGTTGCTTGCTCTGATTGTTGTTTTTGCTTATTTGAAGTTGGAGCTGGAGCAGGTGCTTCCGACTTAGGTGCAGGAGCTTCTGCTTTTGGTGCTTCTGCCGGTGCAGGAGCTTCCGCTTTTGGTGCTTCCTTAGCTGGAGCAGGTGCAGCCGCCTCTGCTTTTGGAGCCTGTCCTTTCAATAATTCTTGTACATTTATATTTTGGCCGTTGATTTGGTATTTTGATAGAACATCTTGTACATATTTGTTTAGATCTTCTTGATTACCATTATATTTAAAGGCGTTCACTTTTTGAGCAACCTCACCTTGTGCTGGACACGGTGCTGCAGCGTCAGCTTTACCTGCTGCGAATGGAGTTGCTAATAATGTTAATGCTGTTGCTGCTGAAACCATCATTTTCTTATTCATAAAAATGAATTCCTCCTCAGTGAATGTGTTTTTCTTTGCTGCACATTCATCATACCACCCTGTTTTTGTTACATTTACGGGATAACTTGGTAACTAGTAATCAATTGTTCTATTTTGAAAGACAATTTCCTTATAGTAAGATAGTAACTATTGATTCTAGTAGGAAGAAAAGCATTTTTAAATGATTTACTTACATTTCCAACAGCTGAACGAATTGGATGCAGCAACTAATTATTACCGGTATCTGATTCTTGACAGGTTTTTAGCAACTCATCCAATGTAACGGATATTACAGTAACATTTCAAAGCAGGAAGGATTTCATTCCAAAGAAAGGTACTCATTGCATTTTTTGTCAGATCCGATGAGCAGATATCCCTTCACATCGAAGCCGAGCCGTTTTAATTGTCTCACACCCACATTACACTCGACGAAATTGCTTCCCATCACAATGACAGGCCTTTCAGGAATATCACTTGCATATCTTCGGATGTATCCACAAGGTAAGGCTATGACCTCTTCGCAATCTCCTTTAGACGAGTCCTGATAATCCCTGACATCCACTACTACATGTTTTGCTGTCACATCAAGGGAATTCCACCGTTTAGTTCGTACGGGAAAATATCGATAATACATCATATATGAGAGTACACTGACTAATAATAATGTTAGTAGAGGCATGGTATCACCCTTTTCATTAATCTCCCTTCATTATATACCCATTAAGGTATAAAAGAAAGATAACTGCTCAGATTTGCTTCTTGATCAGAGATTCTGTTCTTTCATTAATTGTGCATACATTTCGATATGTAACTGAATTAGCCGGACTTTAGCTTCGTTTGGCAAATCGGATTCAATAATTCTTTTAGTTGCTGAAAAATATTTAATTTCAATGGACTTACGAACCCTTGGGTGACTATTGGCATCTTCCAATTCACGTTTAATGGCTTCTTTCAAGACTTGTTCCGATAAAACGGCATCGTTTGTTAATACGCGGTTTTTCCATATTTGTCTGTAAGATACAAGCAAATCGTTGAATACTACTGACATATTCAATCATCCTTTACATAAAATCTTTATTCTTTATCCATACTAAAAAAAAATGAAGAAAGGTGATATCAATGACTACACCCTATCGCTGTCCCAGCTGTAAAACGAATCGAACCCGATTTAATATTATACAACAAGTACCTCAGAGTGTGAAACTTGATCCTGCTTCAGGAGAAGTCGTTCAGAATTACGAGCAAAATCAGCTCGAGCCATTTCACCTCGCTTACAACGGACCCCAGTTAAAAGTTCAATGTGCGGCTTGCGGCTTGGTGGAAGATGAAATGACCTTTAAGAAATTTGGAGAAAGTACAATGTCATAATCAGAAAGAGGGTAACCATGCCTGCTACTATCAGCAGACACGGTTACCCTCTTTTATCTAAAGGATTTTAGTGATTGGAAGCTTCTTTAAGCTCTGTTTCCTTTTCTTCCTCTGTAGCATCTTTATTTGACATCCTTAATGGGATCTCTTTCATAAAGAAGGTTAACACAAATCCAACAAGGAGAATCATGGCTCCAATAAAGAAGACGTTCGTTAACGCATAACTCAATGATTCTCTTACACCTTCCAGGATGGATGCATAGATCCCTTGGAATTCCTGTGGCAATGTTGATTGAAGCTCTTTTAATTTCCCACCGTTCATGATGTTCTGAGGGTCTTGAAGCTGCTTCATAACACCAGAAGTTTCAGGATCTGTCAGTAATGGAGAGTCTTTTACTGAAGACATTTTCTCTGTCATCTTTGAAGTCATGGAAGAATTCATCACGGTTCCCATGATCGCCACCCCTATAGTTCCGCCGATTTGTCTGAACAATTGTGTTGCAGCAGTGGCAACTCCAAGAAATTTATGCTGCACTGCGTTTTGAACCGTCAGTGTAAAGACAGGGAAGCTCAGGCCAAGTCCCGTTCCTACTATAATGATATTCACCAGGGCTCTGGCGTTTGTCGTATTCGTATCCATGAAGGATAAAAGAATCATACCCATACTCATGACGAACAGACCGATCAGTGCCAGAAACTTATATTTCCCTGTCTTCGTAATGATTTGTCCCCCGATCGTACTGGCAAATACCATACTCAATGTCATGGGCATCATCACAAGCCCGGATTTCGTCGCGGAAGTACCCATTACGCCTTGAATGAAGAACGGCATATACATAATGGCCCCGAACATCCCGGCTCCGAGAATGAATCCAATGATATTTGAAAGGGTGAAGATCTTATTTTTAAACAATTGTAGTGGAAGTACAGGATTACTTGCTCTTTTTTCCGTTATGATGAATAGGATCAGTGCTACAACCGAGGTAGTCAGTAGTCCAATGATTTGAAGGGAAACCCACTCATAATCGTTTCCACCCCACGTAAAGGCGAGTAATAACGGAATGATCGTTAAAGTTAGCATGATGGATCCCAGGTAATCCACTTTCAGGCCTCTATTCTGTTCTTGTGAAGGAAACATTTTATAAATCATCCCAAATGCGATGAATCCTACCGGAAGGAATACCCAGAAGACCCAGTGCCAATCGGCATTATCGACGATCCAGCCTCCAAGTGTCGGACCGAATACACTGGCTAAACCAAACACACTGCTCATCAGTCCCTGCCATTTCCCTCTTTCTCGGGGCGAGAATAAGTCCCCGACAGCGGTAAAGGCTGTGGACATGATCATCCCCGCCCCGAATCCTTGAATCCCACGGAAAATGATTAACTGTATAATGGAAGCAGATAATCCGTTTAAGAACGAACCGATCATGAAGACTCCAATTCCAAGTAAGATAAAAGGCTTCCTTCCATACATATCAGATAATTTACCGACCAATATGGCTGTTATGGAGCTGGTTAACATGAAGATGGTGAATACCCAGCTATAATAATCCATACCTCCGATTTCAGAAATGATTTTAGGCAATGCGGTCCCCACAATGGTTTGATTCAATGCGGCGAATAACATGGCTGACATGATCGCAATCATGATCAGTACTTTTTTTCGATGTTCCAAATGCTCCATATTCTCTGTCTCCCTCAATATTTATAGTATGAATAATTAACCAACTTAAGTAAATGAGCATAATAGAAGGGATGACCACTCTAAAGGTCAACCCTTTTTCATTCCTGTTAATATATGGCTGAACAACTCTGTTTCCGAAGCAGAACAGTGACATTTACAGGACATTATCTTGAAACAAGTTATTACTTACGAACGGATGAACTCAACAGTTTCTCAAACAGTTCGATCAGGTGCTCGATCTCCTCTTTTTCAAAGGTTTGGAATAACTGCTGAAAATAGTGCGACTTCTTCTCTTCACATTGTGCCAGCACTTCCACTCCTTGAGGAGTAACGGCCAACTCTACGACTCTACGATCTTCACTGGATCGCTGTCTTGTAATATAGCCTTTTTCCACTAGTGTATCTGTAATGGACGTAATGTGACTTGCGGAGACTTCCATTCGCTTTGAAATTTCCGAGGATTTCAGTGCACCATTTTCCCTGATGAGTTGAAGCACCCGGAATTCCCCATTTGAAATAAATTCTCCAAAGATGGTTCGAATATCTGATTTCATCATTCTAAAAACGGACCTGAACAGCCCTTCTAGCTCGAACAATTCTTTTCCCACTAAAAATCGACCTTTCTTACACTCAATAAATACTTCACTAAGTTAACTATTAAATAATATACATTTTATTCGATATTGTCAATGGTTAAAACTTGTTTGGTTTCATGGATACTGAAAACGTATACCCCAGCAATGAATAATATGAGTTCTACACTAAACAATAAAAAAACCATATTAGGACTCCCCCACCCCTCCAAATTATTTCGTCAGGTCAATCTTCTTTAAAGACTGTACTATTTCTTCTTTATGTAAATTTTCTCCGATTATGACGAAGTTGGTAGGGTATTTCATATCTCCGGGCATAAAGAGCGGCATGCAGTATGAATACTGAAACAATGTTGGATAGTTCCTTCCTTGCAATGGAACATACCCCTTCATTCTGTAAATGGAATCCGGCTGGGTTTTCACCCATTCTTCAAAGGCTTCTCCATTTACATTACCGCTGAACGTATAGACGACCGCCTGCAGAGTCAGATGGTCCCCAATGGCGGCCCGGTCGTATGATATTGCCTCTTGTTGTGCACTTAAAGATAGAATATCTTCCATGGATACCTGAGAATAATTCGTTAAATACACCTTGGCATTTTGATTAATTTGCTGCAGTTCGTAAGAGAATGTCCCTCGTTCCATTTCAGTAAGCAAGTCCATCTTATTCGCTATAATAAACTGGGCATGACGGATTTGTTCTCTCATCAAATGTAAGACAGCCGGACTGAAGTCCCCTCTATTACGCCATTGAAGGCCATCCACTATTGTAACGATTCCTCTGAACTCAAAACGATCGGCGAACAGAGGGGACAGAATGGAATCGACCACCTCAACTGGATGTGCAGCACCTGTTGTTTCTATGACCAGTACATCAAAGTCTTCGTTCACCAGAAGTTCCTGGAGCTGTGACTCCAATTTCTCTGAAATGGTACAGCAAATACACCCATCAAGAAGTTCACGCAATGCAGTGTCATCATCCACCGCATCACTATCGATGGATACACTTCCTAATTCATTCATCAATACCGCGGTTTTTTTATCATGATCCTTTAAGGATTTCAGCAATTGTTTAAGTAAAGTCGTTTTTCCACTTCCAAGAAATCCGGATAATATATAAACATCTTTTTTCATGTAATCTTCCTTTCCATTGATCCCTATACATATTTTATTAGAAAGTGAATAGGAACACAACGTACATCACGAATGGATAAGGTACGGGACAATCTACGCCAGGCAAGGAACCAAGACGATTGAAGCTACCTAATAAAAAAGATCCCAGGTGAAACCACCTGAGACCTTGAATTTATTGATCTTTATTTAACACTTCAATCGCTTTTTTCAGTTGAGGATCGTTTTCCTTCAGCTTTTCTCTTAGGTCGGTCATAAGCTTTAAGATGGTTTCCCCGTTCAGTGTACCTGTCTCTTCGAGGTCATTTTCCCCTTGGAATTCCTTAACAGCTGCCGTTGTATCAGCATCATAATAACCGTCTACTTTCCCGGGATCTAAATCCAGAGCTTCGAGCATTTGCTCTGCGGTTTTCACCTGATCTGATAAATCTTCTTCCTTTAGTTCCTTGTCTGGATTGATGTATGGAAGCTGGGCATAATCTGGCATCTTCACTTCGACATCTGGCTTGATGCCTTTTTCATGAATCCAATTTCCTTCAGGCGTCAGCCACTTAGCCGTGGTAAACTTCATATTTGAGCCATCTTTGAAGGTTTCTGCCGTTTGGACGGTCCCTTTACCGAAGGTCTTCGTTCCAACCAAAGGTATATCATTGGATTCGCTTACGGCTGCTGATAGAATTTCTGCAGCACTTGCACTTCCTCCATCAACCAGTACGGCTGTAGGGACTTCTACCTTCTGACCTGATTCTGACACATACTTTTCCACTTTACCATTACTGTCTTTCACCTGGAATAAGACTTCCCCTTCAGGCACAAACAGATTCGAGATCTTAACAGCTTGATCAAGTAATCCACCTGGATTTTGTCTAAGATCCAGAACGAGTTTCTTCATGCCTTTATCGTTCATTTCATTTAACGCTTCTGTCAGTTCTTTATACGTATTTTCTGAAAAACTCGTGATTTGGATTTCAGCTACACCATTATCTTTCATCTCTGCATAAACCGTTTCAATCGGAATCTCATCTCTGGTGATGGTGACCTCCATCGGTTTATCCTGGCCTGGCCGTTGAATGGTCAGCGTTACCTTTGTGCCTTTTTCTCCACGAATGAGGAGAACGGCATCTGTCACAGACATACCCTGAATGCTTTTGTCATCTACCTTCGTGATGATGTCGTTCGGCTGCAGGCCGGCTTTTTCTGCAGGGGAACCTTTAATTGGAGAAACGATGGATATATAGCCTTCTTTCTCCTGAATCTCTGCTCCGATTCCTTCAAACGAAGAAGAAATGCTTTCCTGGAACTTCTTCGCCTCTTCCTCGTTCATATAATCGGAATAAGGATCACCGACGCTATCGATCATCCCATTGATCGCACCGTTTACAAGTTTGTCCTGATCCAGGTCCTTGTAATAATTCTGGTTCAACTTATCATAGGCTTCATACAGCTTCTGAAATTCCGATCGTTCGGTAACCCCTACATTAACTGCCTTTTCATCTCCAAACGCCAATGCAAATGTTGTAATTCCTGCCGTTAGGAATACAAGGAAAAAAAGGAGCATGACGAATTTGAATTTTTTCATTTTTATAAAACTTGACTGGGTTTCTTGTTGTGACTGTTCTGTCTTATCTTGTTCCAAAGCTTCCACCACTTTCGTTGCTATGTATCTTGTGTGAATTTTCGTTTAGAATATCATGAAACATTCCGCTGAGCAATTTTAAGCTCATAACTTCTTTATTCTATCAGCTTTTCCATGTTAGCGAAAGGAAAATCCATCTTCTCCATTATGATGCGTCAAAAGCGTCGTAAAAAACCCCACCGTGCTTACAGCTAACAAAGAATATAAAAATGCTTCCACTCCAATAATGGGGAAGCCCGCCATAAGCACGACACTATCAAAGGCAAAGATCAGCTTACCGACATTCCATCCAAAACTCTTTCCAATTAACTGTGCCAATAAATCAGATCCACCCGTAGCGGAATTCCCCCTTAACATGAGGCCTATTCCGATCCCGACAAAAGCACCACCAAAAAAAGCACTCATTAGTGGAGGAAGGAGTATGAGGGTATGCCATTGATAAAAGTAATCAATCATCAAAGAGGACAACCATAGCCCATGAATACTGTTATAAAAAAGGATTCGATCTTTAAAGAAGGCAAGCAGATAAAGGGGGATACTGAGGAGAATGATGGTAAGACCGGGTTTCACACCAAGCCAATAGTGGGCAATCAAACCGATCCCGATCATGCCCCCATCGAGAAAATGATGGGGGACGAAAAATTGATTGATGCCTATCCCGACGAAAACACTGCCAATGATGATTATACTAAACACCCTCATCATACCATCCACCCACCCATTCCAAATTTGGACATCCCTTATTACTGTTGTATGTGGAAATACAAAAAAAGAGAACAAGGCGAAGGGAATTCATCCCTTTTGAGGCAGAAAGATCTTAGCATCCCTAAATCCCCATCTAAAAAAGGGTCAGGAACCATAGGCCCTGACCCTTTATCATCATTAGATTTTCTTTACATTATTAAAGTATTCTTCAAGTGTCCAATCATTTTCATGAATCACTTTAGCGGCGTCCATCCCAACATATCTATAGTGCCAAGGTTCATATTGATATTGGGTAATGGATACCTTATCTTCGGGGTAGCGAAGAATGAACCCGTACTTATATGCGTTCTCTGCCAGCCATTTTCCTTCTTTCGTATCAGCAAATTCTATATTTACTTGAAATTGGTTGCTTTGACTGGAAATATCCATAGCCAATCCTGATTGATGCTCACTTTGTCCCGGAGGCGCAACGGCCATGACTGCCTTTTCTTCACCGAATTGGGCTATTTCCCTATCCAGGAGCATTTTTTGGTATTCGTATGAACGGTAACCTGAAATGGCCGTCAAGAATACCCCTCCTGCTTTGGCATCTGCGAACATTTTTTCCAACTGCTCTGCAGCTTCTTTACGTAGGTGCGCTTTTTCAAGGTCCTCATCCCCGAATACGAATGGAACGTTTGGACGGACTAAATCTGCAGGTTTGTATTCATCTAATGCATATTCCTTATTTACCAATGCTAATAAATTGGAGGGATTTTGAATAACCTGTTTCCCGTCCACGACTTTTACGTCATTGAAGTATTGGGACTCTAATTGCAACTCTTTCGGATCCGCTTCTTCGGAAGGCTGCTGTTCCGGCAATGCTTGTTCATCCTGCCCGTTGTCAGGTGTTTGGACCTTTGGTTCCTTTTCCTGTGTCTCTTGCTGTTTTTGGCCAAATATTTCGTCTGACCACTCTTCTACTTGCGAACAACCTGATAACATAACCAGGGAGGCAGCAGTTACGAAGATGATCTTTTTCATACTTTCACCTAGTTTCTCTATAATGGTTCCATTCTCCATCTTATCATGTCCAGTGCTATATGTAAGCAGGAGAAACTTCACAAAATGAAAAACTGCCTATAAACCCGACTCGGGAGTGTAAGCAGTTTTTTCATATTGCCTCTATAAATTATTCTTGAATGGCCGCTTCTAAAGCCACTTCGATCATTTCATTGAAAGTCGTTTGACGCTCTTCTGAAGAGGTTTCTTCCCCCGTCAGGATATGGTCGCTTACAGTCAGAACCGAAAGTGCATTTCGACCATATTTAGCTGCCAATGTATAAAGGGCGGACGTTTCCATTTCAATGGCAAGAATACCATATTGAGCCCACTTTTCATGCTCCGCATTGTCATTATAAAACATGTCAGCAGTGAATACGTTTCCTACCTTCAGATTAAGTCCTTTTTCTACTCCTGCATCATATGCACGTTTTAATAGATCAAAGTTCGCTGTTGGAGAATAATCGATCCCATTGAACGTTAATTTATTCATTTGAGAATCAGTGGATGATGTCATTGCCAGGATGACGTCACGTACTTTCACGTCCTTTTGAATGGCACCACATGTACCGACACGAATCAGGTTCTGAACGTTATAACTTTGCATCAATTCATTAATATAAATTGAAATCGACGGGACACCCATTCCAGTTCCCTGCACCGAAATTCTTTTTCCTTTATACGTTCCTGTGTATCCAAACATATTACGGACTTCGTTGTAGCATGTTACATCTTCTAAGAACGTTTCTGCAATGTATTTTGCTCTAAGTGGATCCCCAGGTAAAAGAACTGTTTCTGCAATTTCGTTTTCTTTCGCATTAATATGTATACTCACTAACTATTCCTCCTATCAAGACTGTTGAAAGACCATTGTAATCCTTTTTTCGGACATATGCAACGCTAGGAAATGGAAGGATAAAATGCTGTTTGCGAGGTCAAAATAAAGGCAGAAGGAGTGATTAACCATGGCTAAAGAACAAATGAGCAAAAAACTGAAGCAAGCAGTACAACATGCAAATGAGACCAACCCTTCTACCCGGTCGGGGACACAACCAACCTCTTCAAGAACCGAAAAACTTAAATCATAACAAAGGGGGACACACGGATGGGAAAAAAACACCGAAATAGAATCAATGCCCCTAAGAAAAATAATCATATCCCAAAAGAAGCATTAGATGCCGAGCATAATGCACACGGGAAAGAGAATACAGGTAGAAATAGAAAAAATGGTCCTGGACATAACATGTAAGGACTTATAAAAAAGGAAAGAATCCGGCCACTGAGGCAGATCCTTTCCTTTTTTCGAACTTACCTTTATCTAATGAATGACGATCCGGTTCACCCTCTTCCAGCCATTTGGCTGGAGACGATAATAGTGGTGGCCCCTCCGTCCTTCATCAATGAAGACGATGTCACGTGTAGCAATATATCTGCCTTGATAATCCTTTGGAACCAAGTCTGGTACATTAAACGTCCTGAATGTCTGATACAGGGCTTCTTCATGATTATTTGCTTCTACCGAGATACGATAAACCTCCTCGTACCCTTTGTCCTCCCCATAATTAGGGGTTTGGAAAATGGTCACGTCATAGGTCGATCTCAAAAGCTTAGGACGAATGATTTTTTCAAGTAAAGGCATGAGCACCCCTCCGTCATTATGTTGTACTCATACAATTACACAAACAGCGTGTCGAATCCTTCTCAGATTCATAGGAATCTTTGTCGAATGGATTATTTACGCAAATTTGTCGATGGCTTGTTGAAGTTTCGATGCTAAATGGGGAATATCGGACGAGCCTATGGTCACCCTGACCATGGATTCATCCATTTCGAGAGCTTCCGCCAGGAATCCCCCCAGCCCCCTCGCCCGTCTGTCCACTTCCAGAAGCAATTCTACCTGGTCTTCCGATTGATTCAGGAACATCACTTCAAGTTCATCCAATTTACGTTGATATGGTCCATTCACCGGTACAAACTCAAACTCCTGAATGAAAGGATATCTCCCTCTGTAGCGTCTGGGCGCCTCTTCACATTCCACTGTGCGAATTCTGAAGCCGAGCTCCTGTACAGAAGTCAAGATGGCATTCGTCAAGTGATTCGGCACGATTTCAATATAGTCTTTGTCTTTTGGATCTACTGCATTTTTGATATCCACACCCGTAGCTACCCACACCCTGGTGTTCCCATATGTGATCGGAGTTTCAAAGGGGAGGGTGAAGGTAAATGGAAATTCTTTTTTTTCATTTTCCAAAACGGTGAATGGATTGGATATTTGCACCTTTTGAATTGGGGCGTAATCTGTATATTTCTTGTCATCCGATTCCCGAATATATGTAGTGAAAAGGGTTAAATAGATGGCATCGATACTCTGCTCCGTGCTTCCCCCCGTAATTTCCACCACCCCGTTTACCGTCTCCCCTGCAACGTAGCTCGATTTCTCCAATTTAGTATCCACTGTGGCTGCTCCAATACCGATTGAAGCAAATACTTTGTTAAAAAATGACATATGAAAATTCCTCCTCGTTTATTGTATGTGTAATATATGAATCACCTTTATTAAATCCCCGATCAACTCCGAGGCATCATGATATTCTTCGTCGATTTGCAGAAGTTTTCTCAGAATGGCTTTCGTATCATGATGAATAGGAAGCTCCTCTTCCCAACCTTTATCCCTATTACTCCCTGGCTCATAAGAAGAATAAAATAAAAATAATAGAAAATGACCAATTGCGTAATAATCACTTTTCTTCGATTTATCCCTCATATAATCCTTATGAGCTTCCAGGATAGTTGAATCTGTCCCTATTTCACACGCAAGACCAAAATCGATGATATGAATGGCACCACCATCAAAAAGAATATTAGGAATCCTTAAATCCCGGTGTACATACCCATTTTGATGAATGAAGTCCACTAATGTTATTACCTGCAAACCTACTCTTAAAGATTCTTCCTCTGAATACTTTTTTCCTTCTTGAAAAATCAATTCCTCAAAAGTACGACCACTCATTTTTTTCATGACAAGATAGGAAATCCCCTTATAATCGCCAGCCATGATGAATGCAGGGAAGTGGGGGTGAGTTAAAGTTTCCAGTGCATCCCTTTCATTCCGGACATATTGGACGTGATTGGAAAATAACTTCTTGTAAGGGCGTATTCGTTTCAAAATGGCTTCGTCTCCATTAGGGAGCAAGACACAATAAGTCGTACCATAGCTTCCTTTCCCAACTAAACGGATGATTTGGTATTCGTCGACCCTATCTCCCGGTTTCCAGGTATGTTCAAATGCATCGACGAGTCTGCGAAATAGAACATGAATCATCTATACTCCCTTGCCCCTTCAACTGCTAAAGAAACTGGAGAAAAAACTTTTGCTCTTATGCTTTTTATAGTGATGGTGTCCGAAATGTTTATGCTTCGGTGATTTATATTTTTTCCAGGCGTCACTGGAGCTGTAGTGGTGACGCTTTGAGCCTAATAAACTCTTAATGATCTTCTTTAACATAAATAAACCTCCCAAATAGTGATTCTCCTTCATTTGTATTTATATATACGATTCACTTCAAAGATTAGTTTCACACAAAAAATTATATCATCTTTTTTTGAGAGGTGTGATTACTTGGGTTATTCACCGTTTCAAATTTTTTCAAACCTATTCAAACCCGGGAAACGAAAGAATATATCCCCCCTTCTCGATGTTCAGGCGGTTTGCAGGCTTTACGACGAAATGAAGCAGGAACCGGTACCCGATGTCTATTTTCCTGAAGATCAAGCTTTGTTCAGGGAAATTTCCATCAAAGTAAAAAAAGGGAATGTCAATAACCTGACAAGAACTTCTTCCTATCTCGATTTATTCAAAAAACACCCTGAACTTCACTGGTCTTTTCTCGCCCACATGGTATCGAGAAATGCCGGTTATCATATGACAGATATCCAGAACGATCTGCTCTCACATGTAATGAGTGCCAACGAACAACAATCTCTATTCGAGTTTCTGGAACGATGTAATGCAGCTATCTTTGACGATGCTTACCCCCAACTATTACTTTATGAAAACTGGAAATTAACCGGCCGCCGCCCCTTTCACCTCCTCAAAAAGTTCCACGTTTCGGTATTCATGTGGAAGATATGGGCAGATTATCTCAAGACGGGGAATCACCCTGTGTTGACGACCGCACTCATTATGAATGAGCAGCACCTGATTCAAAACAAAATATTATCCAGACCCAATCTTAATATGGGAATTGACAAGTGGAAGTTTTTCCTACAGGACCGTCTGGAATTCACTTCCATACTATTTCCTTATGGCAAGCACTCCACATACTCCCTGGCCGGACTTTCCGTTTCTCACTTTGAGAAAGTGGATCGCAGAATTCAATTAGGTAAGAAGTTATATAGGGTATTATTCCATCCGATTATTTTCCCGACTGCATTATCTTTCTCCCTTCACCATCCACATACGGGATCCAGGGAGGATTATTGGCCCCATATTTACTCGAGGGTGAAGAAAAGAAAGCATCTATTCAGCCCTGCACTAGGAGCTGTCTGGGAAAATATCCATTATGACGATCCTTCGTCGACAGATTGGTTTAAAGAGCAACCGATTGAGGTGATGTCGCCCCTTTTGACGATGACGATCCCTCATCATTTCTCTATGACCCAGAAATGGAAAGCAAGAACGACTATTCTTCTGAAACTAAAGAGGGATTGACTCAAAATAATGTGCCCCCCTTCCTTCATGAAAGAAGGTATGAGCGACACATCAGAGTCAATCCCCGTTATATGAATGGTCGTTGGCATACTAAGTGAAATCCATATCCATGGGTGAAAAGAGTTTAAGCCTCATCTTCCCATTCTTCATCAATGATACATTTGGCAATCAGATACTCGAATGTGATATCCGCTATTTCTTCCAGCTCATCTTCTGATGCTGCATACCCTCTTTGGATCAGTTCTTTCATAAAGAAATCAGCAATTTCCTCAGTGTCGATAAAGACTTCTATCTCCCGCATGTGATCGCCCCCTTTGATTCTCAATTTATGACAATACTATCCCGGTTATGCCAGGAGAAAAAAGTTTTCATAACACTTTAAAGACAAGCATAGACTTTATCATCAAAGGTAGAGGAGCGATAGTATGTTACATACATTTACCCAAAAAACGAAATCAATGGTAAGAGACCTGGAGAATGGAGAAGGGATCATTGTTTCAGGCATGCAATGGATCCTTCGTGTCATACTATTATCATTCCTTGGCATAAGCGTTCCCATTTTTCTTTATATTATGTGGCTTATTCCTTCTCTTTAACGATAGACTGTGTGTTTGTATGATTTTTCAACTGCTCTAACACATAATCCATTTTGTTCTTGTATTTACTATCATTGAATAATAGGTACAGTGTTTTGTAGTCATTGTAATGATCAAGGAGCTGATCAATCCAGGTTGGCTTCGGGTAAGCAGGTGAATGGAGCGATTTTGATTTACCTTCTTTTTTTTGCGGGAAGACGAACCCATATTTCTTTATGAAAGCTTCTGCCTGCTCTTCATCGGCAACCAGGGTAATTTCATCTTCGTCTGCCTCCAGCCATTCACCGTCCGTGATCCTCATTAATTCATAGATCACGTCTTCCCACGCATCATCTTTATATCGCCATATTTCTGTTCTGAAACCCACCACTTTAAAGAGATCCTCTTCGTATCCCTTTACAATGACAAGGTCTCCAAACAAAAATTTGTATTCAATATCGATCTGTTCCTGTTCAAAAATATATCCATCATAAGAATCAAGCAGTTCTAATGCTTTTTCCTTGAATAATCCTTCACTTTCGTTAACCTCATATAAAAACTCTCCGTCAATCTTTTTAATGTCGGTGATTTTCCCGACGGTACCATAGATTGTGACGACTACCGTTTCCCCAACTCTGAATCTAGGCTCTTTTCGTTTCTTCATTCTCCCCTCACCCTTAATCGCCTTTTTTATATGATATGCAATAACAATCATATCGGTATACACGAAATCCCTGACTATCTTTTTTTAGGGTAAGAAATGTTTTCATGCGATGGCTAAAAACGAATCAAAAAGACCGCGGGACTTTTTAAAAAAGGACCGACGTTTGCGGGAAACAAATGTCAGTCCATTGGCTAGGGTGTATCATTAATTTTTTTCTTCTAATTGGTACTGGTCCCAGGCCATGTCGAAGATGGACATACTTTCAAGATAGTGCCCATTCATTTCGAGATAGGAGCTGATTTCATGGTATTGCCCGGACTGTTTCGGAAAGCTGTGATCATCATAAGCTGAATTCGCAAAACGGGTTATTTCATCCTTGGCAGTAGGTTGCCTGTATTTCATTAAGTAGTGATAAAAGGATTTTCTCATCTCTTCCACCTGCCCTTGTGCTTTCTTTTCTAAAAGGATAGCGGAAGAAGATGAATTCGTAAAGTGTTTGCTTCAAATAAGAACATATCGTGGACTCCACCTGCTAAAATCGAAAATAATTCTTCTTTAGTAAGCGGGGAAGTGCCATTAAGTCTTTATAAGGAATCACTTTATCAATTAACCTCGTATCGATCAGCATCAATTGGTCTTCAATCTCATTGATGATGGATTCTTCCTGGTAGTCCATCCCGCAATGACTGCAAGAGAGGCTCGGGACATTCGCAATCTGAACCGCCCGTGAGCCATCAGGCAGCTCCCAATACACACTTGATTGATGAGCATGAGCCGTGTTCTCTTCACACCATTCGCACACCTTTGCCGTATTTTTAGCCATTGATGGTTTCTTCCTTATCATCATTTTTGTCTTGATTCATTTTTGAAAGCATTGCTTTATGCTTCTTTTCCTTAAGCTGATCCCTTTTTCCCCTGAAGTCCTTGAGAGAATTGTGATCCGGGTTCTCCTGATATTCCTTGCGACGCTCCAAGCGCTTGAGACCAGCTGGCGTGAGGGAAGAATGGGTTTGATTCATCAATCCGGCGATACCAATGGTAGGTTCTTTGATTTCTTCATCATGATAAACTTCTTTAAAGTATTCATCTGCCCTTCCGGCTACGTATTCCTCCGGTTCCGGATAAGTGGAGATGACACCTTCGAAATTCCTTACGACCACTTTCGAAGCACTTTGGGATATCAGGTAATTCGGTTGAAGGGATATTTTACCTCCGCCTCCAGGAGCATCCAGCACAAAGGTCGGGACGGCATAACCGGATGTGTGCCCCCTCAATCCTTCAATGATTTCAAGCCCCTTGCTGACAGGTGCCCTGAAATGGCCGATCCCTTCCGATAAATCACATTGATAAATATAGTACGGACGCACGCGAATTTTAACCAGATCGTGCATAAGCTTCTTCATGATCGGGACGCTGTCATTGATGCCTGCCAGGATCACAGCTTGATTTCCTACAGGAACCCCTGCATTCACAAGCATCTCACATGCCTTCTTGGACTCTTCCGTGATTTCAATGGATGTATTGAAATGAGTATTTAACCAAACCGGATGGTATTTCTTCAATATATTACACAGGTTTTCAGTGATCCGTTGTGGAAACACGACAGGTGCCCTCGTTCCAATCCGGATGATCTCGACATGCGGTATGTCTCTCAGGTTCTTTAATATATACTCGAGTATTTGATCATTGATCAAGAGACCATCCCCGCCAGAAAGCAGTACGTCCCTTACGCTCGGCGTATCCCTTATATATTCAATGGCCGCATCAAGCTGCTTCTTCGGAACACCCATTCCGATTTGTCCCGAAAACCTCCTTCTCGTACAGTATCTGCAGTACATGGAACACTGATTGGTTACGAGAAATAACACCCTGTCCGGATAACGGTGTGTCAACCCGGGGACCGGTGAATCCTCATCTTCATGTAATGGGTCTTCCAGGTCATACTTTGTTTTATGGATTTCCTGGCCAATCGGAACGGATTGCATCCGGATCGGGCAGCGGGGATCTTCCTCATTCATGAGCCATGCATAGTAAGGAGTAATATTTAACGGAATGGTCTTGGTTGAAATTTTGACCCCTTCTTCTTCCTCCGGCGTCAAGTTCACCACTTTCTTCAAGTCATCAAGGGTTCTGATTGTGTTTGTCAGTTGCCATAACCAGTTATTCCATTGTTCATCCGTCACATCTTCCCAAAGTTCAATATCCTTCCAATCCCTTTTTGGTTTATAGAGATTCATTTTCATCTACTCCACCAACTTTCCAAAAAGTTTCGTTCCACAAGACTCTTGTACTGCCAATATGACTTCTTCTACCTCTCACTTAAATCCTTTTCCCAAATGTTCATATCTTCCATTTTGTCAAAGATGATGCAATTATTCGCCAGTCTCCCACCATACCTGTATCCAAGCTGATGGAATGCTGCATTCATCCCGAATGAAAGAGCCCTTGCTATCGTATAAGCACAATAAATATTCTGTTTAATCAGTTCACCTTCCAATTTCCTTAGCAGATGCTTCATATACCCGCCTTTACGATGAGAAGATCTCGTAGCACAATCCGTTAGTTCAGCATTCTTGTTGGAAAAAGATATTTCAGCAGAAGCAGCACTGATTATCCTTCCATCCTCCTCGATGTACACAAAGATTGTCCCATTTTTCATGGATTCTTTTATATAATCGGGATCTTGTAATGGTACAGGATAAAGCGTGAACACTTCTTGATACAGATCTGCTAATTTCTCTGCATGCCCCCCGGTGGCTACAGATATCAATCCTGATCCTTCCATGGGTTTTCTATCAAGCTGTTGAACCGCTTGAAGAATGTCATCCTCTTTTCTCCAATTAGAACTATTCCTTCTATCATCCGTCAGAAATTTACTCATAAAGAAGGCCCTATCTCCCCTAAAGTAACCGTTTACTCCCCCCTCCACAATAAACCCTTTTTCTACCAAGTGGGCAACCTGATTTGACTTTGCCTTCACAATGATCTTTTCGAACCGATGGGGCTCAGCCATATTTTCCATGTACTCCAATAGCCTTCCTGCATTCCCCCTGAATTCATCCACCCGGAGTCTCCGATTATAGTCATCTTTATAAATGGCCGCTTCCACTTTTGGTTGTTGTATATATTCATATGTCTGCATTCTTTTAAGCCCCTTTTTAACAAACATATGAGGGCATGAGATAAGTTATGAAACAAACCACCTTAAAAAGGGAACAACCTCATACTTGAATCAAGTGAGTTGTTCCTGTCTAAGGTGATGAAACAGATGGGTGTGTAAACTCATTCTTTTGTACCGGAATGTCCGGATCATTACCAGTCCTCTCTCGTCGCATGGGTTTTGCACCTTATTACCTTCTACCCCATTGTGATAAAAATCATGAGGGTTTATTACACCAATCAACCATAAAGAGAGAAAAAATTTCAGCCGATTGGTAAACCCTTTCTAATTCAATGTATTCATTTGCATCATGGGCCACTTCAGTCGTTCCCGGTCCAAAAATCACCACAGGCATATTGCCCCCTTGAGACAGGATTCCCCCATCCGTTCCCCAAGGGGAGGCTTCGATGATTGGATCAGACTTCATGACCTTTTTAGCATGCTTTGACAGGGTGTTTACTAGTTCATGGTCACTTGGAAGATTGCCTGGCTGCCAGCGCCCGCCAAACCATTCCACCTCAACAGGGTGTTCATCAAACCATGCATCGATTGACTTCAGCTTGGAAATTTCGGTTGTGAATTCCTGTTCTACTTCCTGGAGTGTCTCCCAGGGTCCCACTCCTATCCTGCCTTCAATGATAGCTGTGTCCGGAACGGAAGATGGCCATTTTCCACTTTCGATTCTTCCGATATTAACCGGTAATGGAATCGGAATATTTCCATATAATGGATCA
The DNA here is from genome assembly GCF_056173145.1 of Rossellomorea sp. QJM3NY_18. Lineage (NCBI taxonomy): Bacteria > Bacillati > Bacillota > Bacilli > Caryophanales > Bacillaceae > Rossellomorea > Rossellomorea sp. QJM3NY_18. The sequence goes on from NZ_CM149659.1 coordinate 2,476,011, forward strand.
TCCACCCTCTCGTTACGTGCATTCTCCAATTGCTGGAGAGCTTGAACGACCTTATACGCTTTCTCTATAGCGTTTACCCCTTCATACCTGGTTCCCCCATGTGCAGATTTCCCCTTTACCTTTAGACGGAACCACATGGACCCTTGCTGTTTAGGGAAGATCTTCATATTGGTCGGCTCAGGAATGATGACAGCATCCGCTTTATAGCCTCTAATTAATGCGGCTAAGGTTCCCGTCCCCCCGCTTTCCTCTTCTATGACACTTTGAAAAATGACATCCCCTTTTAATTGAATATTCAACTCCTTTATCACTTCGATGGCGAGAAGCAAAGCAACCGAACCGCCCTTCATATCCGTTGCTCCCCGCCCGTAAAGTTTCCCGTCATTGATGAATCCACTATATGGATCATGGACCCAATCTTTTCGATCCCCTTCCGGTACAACATCAATATGTCCATTTAATAGAAGGCTTTTCCCCCCGCCTGTGCCCTTTAAGACCCCTACCACATTGGGGTTACCTTTAAAGTTTTTCCGGTCACACTTGTAAAAAGGATGATGCTTTATATCACTCTCGTTTATTTCCCAAATGTCCAGCTCCAAACCAAGCTTTCTGCACTTTTCTATCATGATCGCCTGTGCCATTGATTCGTTTCCCCTGACACTATCCTCTTGGACCAATCTTTGCAGAAGCTTGATCGTTCTTTTCTTTTTTTCTTCTATTACTTTTTTTATGAGGCGATGAGTGTCCATATGATTTCCTCCCCCTACCCTATAAACTTGATATCAGGGCTTAAGATGTAACGGGCTTCTGTCGTCTCCTCTATGTCCTTCAATGTGTAAGGATTGAATATCTCACGCAGGATTAATTGATCATCTTCAAGTGAGAATACTGCACGGTCAGTGATAATCATCGAAACACAGCGGCGCGCCGTCAATGGAAGGGTACATTCCCTCACGATTTTGCTGCCGCCGTTCTTGTCTAAGTGGGTCATGAGTACAATGACTTTCTTTGCTTTGGAGGCAAGTTCGGTTGCTCCTCCCATCCCCGGAACCTTTTTGCCCGGGATGATCCAATTGGCAAGATCCCCATTTTCACTGACCTGCAGGGATCCAAGTATCGTTAAATCGATTTTGCCCCGGCGGATCATGGCGAAAGCGATGGAGCTATCTGTATAACATCCCCCCTCCATCAACGAAACCGGGAACCCTCCTGCATTACACAAATTTTCATCTTCATGGTCTTCCACTGGTGCAGGACCGATGCCAATGATTCCATTTTCAGATTGAAATATGACCGGAAATCCTTGAGGTAGATGATTTGGAACGAGGGAGGGAATCCCGATCCCGAGATTCACAATCATATTTTCTTTCACCTCAAGCGCTGCACGTTTTGCCATCTTTTCCTTCAATTCGTTTCCCAGGCCCATTTCCAATCGACTCCTTTAGACAAGACGATATGATCCACAAATACCCCTGAAGTGACAATTTCTTCAGGATCCAGCTCTCCGTAAGCAACCACTTCCTCCGTCTCGACGATCGTAATATCCGAGGCCATTGCGATAAGGGGATTCGTATTTCTTGCGCTTTTGTCATAGACAAGGTTCCCGAAAGTATCGGCTTTCTTCGCATAAACGATACCCACTTCAGCAACCAATGCCGTCTCGAATACAAAGCGTTCACCCTCTACTTCAACGAAAGTCTTCCCTTTGTTCAAATATGGGTCATCCACCCCTATGTCGCTAATGATCCCTTTTAATCCCACTCCCCCTGCCCTGATTCTTTCAGCTAAGATACCCTGTGGAGAAAATTCAACTTCAAGCTTCCCTTCGCTCATTAACCTTCCTGCAATCGGATTAGAGCCTATGTGTGAAGCAATCACTTTCTTCACTCGATTTTGAGCAACCAATTGACCGATGCCGATGTGGGGGAAGCCTGTGTCGTTTCCGATGATGGTAAGATCTTTCACCCCCCACTCCAGAAGATGGCTTATCATGGTAGGCGGGGAGCCAACCCCTCCAAACCCTCCAAACATCATCGTCATTTCATCATGAAAAAAGGGCAGGATTTCTTCATAAAGCCTCATTTTATTGTGATGTGCAGACATCTAAGTCACCTTCCAATTCTCTGCTGCCATTTGAAAAGTTCTCCTCAACCTTTTAACCATCTCCTCAAGCTCTCTTTTCGTACTGTTCAATGGTGGTGCCATCATGATGGCAGAGCCCTTCCTGCCATCAATCCCGGCTGAAGCAGGGTATAATAAAATTCCGTTATCCACTCCATTCTGAACGATGAAAGACGTAAATCCCGCACCCCGCTCATCAAATTCAATCCCCCACATGAGGCCCCTTCCCCTGATGTCCTGAATAAAAGAAAATTCAGTTCTGCATTTTTCCAGGAGATTCTTTAAATAGGTCCCTTTCTGATCGACTCCTTCAATGATCTTTTCTGAATCTATCAGCTTAAGAACGGCCAATGCAGCAGTCGCTGACATGGGATTCCCACTAAAGGTATGGCCGCTCATGATCACTTTACTTCCATGTACGATCGGTTCCATGATCTTCTCTGAAATGAGGGTTGCAGCAATCGGGGCATATCCGGCACTCAGACCTTTACCGACTGCTACTATATCTGCCTTTACTCCCCAGTGTTCTAGCGCTAAGAAGGTTCCCGTCCTCCCGCATCCGGTCATCACCTCGTCGGAAATGAACAAGATGTCATGGGCTCCACAGATTTCCTTAATCCGTTCATAATATCCCTTTGGAGGGGTGATTGCCCCCCCTGCCGCTCCAATGATCGGTTCTGCTATAAACGCTGCTATATTTTCAGCCCCTATTCTCGTTACCATGGTATCCAGTTGGGACGCACATGCCAACCCGCATGAAGGGTAAGTCTTACCAAATGGACAGTGAGCACAATAAGGCGGTTCGATGGTTGGCCAGTCCCCCAAAAACGAATCAAACCGTTCCCTTCTTGTTGGATGCCCTGAAGCAGATAAGGCCCCAAAAGTGATTCCATGATAACTGAGCCAACGTGATAATATCTTCCTTTTCAGCGGCTTCCCTTTCTCCTGCCAATGTTGAATGGCGATCTTAATGGCTGTTTCCACTGCCTCTGATCCACTATTTACAAAGAAGGTCCAGGGATAACCTGTTTTCTCATTCAAAAAGGAGGCTAACTCCTCTGCCGGCTGATTGCTGAACTGAGATCGATACACAAACGCCACTTTGTTTCCTTGATTCACGATTGATTGAAGAATTTCTTCCATACCATGTCCCAAATTTGCCGTCACCGCTCCAGAACAGGCATCTACATATTCCTTGCCGTCGGTGTCATACAAAAAAACACCCTTTCCATAATCAATCGTTGGATATTGCTCCCCAATCATCGGTTTTATTAAATGCGAATGAGGCATTGTTCCCCCTCCTGAAAGAATCAGATTCATACTCTCTTTCGATTCGCTCATCTGGATGCTTTTCAAGATTTCCCATACATTATTCATATGTCTGAAAAGCCGAATCTTTCATTTTTTATTAAAAAATCATCTTATCTTTGGATTTCCGCTGGAATCAGGCAACGATAGAAAGAGAGTTTACTATTTATTCATGATTGAAATATACTAAAACTCTCAAAAATTCGACAAAATTTTCCGAATTGACTAGATATATTAGGTCGATATGTATAAAATAATGGTAAGTTCATCCTATGATGCTACTTTTTGCTTATCTTCAGGAGGGGGAAACGGTGAAAAAGATTAGAGAAAAAAAACTAAAAGCACCAAAAAGAAAGAAAATGAAAAATGAAAGAACTAAAAGGACCTTGGGTATATTCTCTTATTTTCGTACCATAAGGGGAAAAGTCGTCCTGTCATTCGGGCTTTTGACCATTGTTCTGTTGGTCCTCGCGTCTACTTCTTACTTCAATATGATGAAGCTCAAGAAAGAGATCGACACGTTGATTACATATGATATGAAAGTCGACACCAAATTAAAGGATCTTTCAAAAGTATTAAATGATATTGAAATTGGGGAACAAGGCTTCGTTATTACAGGTGCGACAGGCTTTCTTGCACCCTATCAAAATGGAAAAAAAGAAGTGGAAGGTCAACTCAAAGACTTGAATTCGCTCTTGAAAGATGACCCTGAACAGATTGAAAAGATGGGAAAAATTGAAGCCCAATATGGATTCTGGATGCAATTTGTCGATCGGGTGATCGAGACCAGGAAAGATAAAGGTCTCGAAAAGGCTGCGAACCTCGTCGAAACAGGAGTAGGTAAAAAATATCTGGACGGCATCCGTTCATATGTAGATATGATCGTCATCGACCAACAAAAAGATCTGGATGACCGGATCGATTCTCTGACCCGTCAAGTCCAGCTGTCGCAAATCGTCACCATCGGCTTATCGGCATTCGCCGTTCTTTTAGCGGTATTCTTTGGAATCATTTTATCTCATACGATTAAAACCAATACAAAGAAAATCAGTACATCTATTTTAGAGATTGCCAATGCAGGTGGAGATTTAACGAAACGGATCCATGTAAAATCAAAAGATGAGTTGGCTGACCTGGCCTCTGATACGAATCAGCTTATCGCCGGCATTGCCATCCTTGTAAAGAAGGTTTCTGAGATGGCAGAAAACGTATCTGCAAGCAGCCAGGAGCTTCTCGCATCTGCAGAGGAAACATCGCGCACGATTACGTCCATTGCGGAAACATCGAGTGAAATTGCAGCAGGAAGTGACCAGACAACACATCGCATGTCCTCTTCATTAGAGAAAATGAACAGCTTGGAGGAGGCAGCACGCTTCTTATTCAACCAGGCAGAACTTGTCAGACAAACCGCTCGTGATATGAGAGTCGTTGCTGAAAAAGGCGGAAAAACCGTCCACGCCTCTTCAACTAAAATGATGAGCATTGAAGAAACCATGTCCAACACAAGTGAAACCGTTGAAGCATTGGGACAACGTTCAACGCAAATCACCACTATTATTGGAACCATTACTGACATTGCCGAACAAACCAACCTTCTCGCACTGAATGCTGCCATTGAAGCAGCCAGGGCAGGGGAACACGGCAGGGGATTTGCGGTTGTAGCAGATGAAGTCAGAAAGCTTGCTGAACAATCCCGACAGGCTGCCAAGGGTGTAACGGAAATCGTCCACAGCATCCAGGAAGAAGTCAATATCATCATCAAGCAAAACTCTGATGGAGTGAAAGAAGTCATTGCAGGTGTTGAAATCACCAATGAAACCAATGCATCCCTTGAAGACATCCTGAGTCAAACGACGAAAACAACGGTAGTCGTGGATGAAATGGTCGACCATATTCAGGAAACACTGAATCTCAGTCAAGAGGTGGCCACTTCATTTGCCCATGTAAATGAAATTGCAGAAACCACCGCATCAAACACCGAGACCACTGCCGCTGCATCAGAGGAAGGATCTGCTGCCATGGAACAAGTCACTGCTAGTGCATCAGAACTTTCCCAGCAAGCTGAAAAACTGAAAGAGTTAATTTCAAGCTTTAAAATATAATCCAAAAAGAGCTGTCCTTGAGTGACAGCTCTTTTTTTCATCATTATTTTCAAATATCCTTTAAAGGATTAATGTCCGCAGTAACAAACGGCTCCAATAATAATCAACAGGATGAATAACACAACGATCAATGCAAAACCATTACCGCCACAACCGGCAACCGGATAAGCATATCCACCTTGATAACATGGATCACAACCATAACCATAGTTCATACCCATCACTCCTCAAAAAATTTATTTATTTACCTTATACTCTATGTCATTCACCTAGAATGTGTTTGTGCATTTGCCCATTTTATTTGAAGGCACCTTTTTACGAATATATGATGAGGGATATAGTGGTCAATTCGTAAGATCACCCAATATAAAAAGACCGGCATCTTCGCCGGTCTTTCCTCTCTTCACTATTTCGAAGAGATCTCCAATACTTCTTCCTGTCCTGCTGTCACACTGGTCACGTCTTTTTTCACAAGATCTCCCATGTCATCGCCGTTTGTGATGATGATGGGTGTGATGGTGCTTTTCGCTTTTTCTTTTACAAGTTCCAGGTCATACGTTATCAGTGGATCTCCGATACTCACTTTTGAACCTTCTGAGATATGCGCTTCAAACCCTTCACCGTTCATTGAAACCGTTTCAAGTCCGATATGGATCAGGATTTCAGCGCCGTTTTTCGCTTTGATCCCAACTGCGTGTTTCGTCGGGAAAAGCTGCATGACTTCACCGTCTACAGGTGAAACGACTTTTCCTATTGTCGGATCGATTGCGATTCCATCCCCCATCATTTTTTGTGAAAATACAGGGTCCGGCACTTCTTCAAGTGACTTTACGGTACCGGTTAAAGGTGCTACAGCATTGATTGTTTTAGGAGCTTCTTCTTTTTTACCAAAAAACTTTTTAAGCATCATCATTCACCTTCCTCTTCATATTTTTATATACACATATGTAACTCAAAGTAAACATGAAAAGTCTATTTTAGCACATATGTGAATGTTTCCACACCGATTCACTATGTTAGAATAATTTCTTGTATACTCCGTAGCCTTCCTCTTCCAATTTGTCGATGGGGACAAACCTGAGTGCCGCCGAATTGATACAATAACGGAGTTTTGTCGGACCGGGTCCATCATTGAACACGTGACCCAGGTGAGAATCGGCTTCTTTGCTTCTTACTTCTGTCCGCACCATAAAGTGACTTCTATCTTCCTTTTCTGAAACTTCCTCATCATCGATGGGTTTGGTGAAACTTGGCCAACCGCAGCCGGCATCATACTTATCCTTCGAGCTGAAAAGAGGCTTCCCCGAGACGACATCGACATAGATGCCCTCTTCAGACGTATTCCAATACTCATTTCTAAACGGCGGCTCCGTCCCATTGTTCTGAGTGACATCATATTGCTCGGGTGTCAGTTTTTTCTTTAGATCATCTTTACTCATTCTTATCCCCCCAATGATTTTCAATAAATGCAACTCTTCCAGATCCCCTGCTGTATCGTTGATAATGCCCCGGGTTCTTTTTGTAATAGTCCTGATGGTATTCTTCTGCAGGATAAAATTGCTTGGCAGGTAAAATCTCTGTGGCGATGGGCTTGGAAAAGATCCCAGACTTCCCCAGTCTTTCCTTCGATTCCCCTGCCAGCCTTTTCTGCTCTTCATCATGGTAAAAAATGACCGTCTTATATGATTGACCCCTGTCAAAGAACTGACCGCCTGGATCCGTCGGGTCGATTTGCTGCCAGAACAGTTCCAATAACTTCTCGTAAGGAAAAACAGATGGGTCATATTCAATTTGAACGGCCTCATAATGACCTGTCGTTTCTGAACATACTTCTTTATAAGATGGATTTGGAACGTGTCCCCCTGTGTATCCGGATGTCACACTGCCAATTCCAGGCTGTTCATCAAATGGTTTTACCATGCACCAAAAACACCCTCCAGCAAACGTGGCTTTTTGATACGCATCAGTTTCTGACATGATCATCATCCTTTCCAAAACATTCTCTTTCACTATTCCCTTTGTATGCGATTTTAACGCATTCCCGATAAAAAGGGAAAGCAAATAGCTTGGAATCGATCCTCACCTTGACTAAAAAAGAGTGCCCAAAGGGTCACTCTTCTAAGTCCTTTATTTAAGCTTTCTCTGCTTCCCGATACTTTTCCACTTCTTTCGTTCCAAAGATTCTAACCGCTTATTTCCCCGTCTTTCCATATAAGCGATTTCCCTTTGGAGCTTCTGATAGTGTTCGAGCCTCTCCTCTGAAAGGCTTCCTTCTTCAATGGCCATGCGAATCCCGCAGCCTGGTTCATCTTCGTGTTGGCAGTCATTGAATCGGCAGTGAAGGGATAATTCCTCAATGTCGTTATATTGCGTGGACAATCCTTCCTGCCCCTGCCATAACTGGATTTCTCTCATCCCCGGTGTATCAATGATGGCAGCACCATTTTCTAACAGGAACAGTTCCCGATGGGTCGTTGTATGGCGGCCCTTATCATCGGATTCCCTGATTTCCTTTGTCTTCTGGACGTCATATCCTACAAGCAGATTGGTCAGTGTGGATTTCCCCACCCCTGAAGAACCGACGAGGGCGACGGTTTGCCCTTTAGCTAAATAAGGCATCAGGTCCTCGATCCCTTCTCGACTGACGGCGCTTATGGTAACGACTTTCACCCCAAGCAAAGTATTCTCCACTTCTATTTTCTTTTCTTCTAGATCGGAACACGTATCCGATTTTGTCAGGACGATGACAGGATTCGCTCCGCTTTCCCAGCATAGAAGTAAATAGCGCTCCATACGTTTACTATTAAGATCATCATTTAGTGAAGATAGGATGAAGACTGTGTCGATATTTGCAGCAATGATTTGTTCTTCTGCTTCATTTCCTGCTTTTTTCCTTGAAAATTTACTCGTCCGGGGCAGCACTCTTTCAATGACCGCCCCTTTTTTTCTTAAAAGTACCCAGTCACCTACGGCGGGTAGGTCTTCGCGCTGAACGGTGTCAAACCTGAGTTTCCCTGAAATCTTACTTAACACTTCCCCTGTTCTTGTCATGACCATAAAGGCACCCCTTTGTTCAGTCACAACCCTTCCCAATATAAAGCCTTCTTCTGTCAGGTGGTTCATCATTTCAAAAACTGTTTCTTTAGTATTCAACTTGTTTCCTCCCAAAATAAAAAATCCGTTGAGTGGTTCGACACGTCAACGGATTTTTCACGATAGAAGAAATGAAAAAAATCAAAGAATCCCGTTTAAAGTGAGTTGACGTGCAGAACCGATATAATACGTATTTACATTAGCCTTTTGCTCAATTAATGATAGGTTCATATGACATCACCCACTTTCTCAATTAGTACTTTCATTATCCAATATTTTCATAAGGATTGCAAGCTATATTTCTGATTTTTATAAAAATAGGTGTTTTCACCATTTTTTCTCCCCGGCATATTCTATTGTGTTAATACTGTTAAGGGAGAGATACGGATGAGCCAACATGATTATTTGACGAAAGCTGCGATGTATGACTTGTTATCCGGTTATTATAAATATTCTGATCCGTCCATGCACGTTCATTACTACCAGAAACATCTTAAATATATGAGGCTTGCCATGCAGGCGCAGCGAGCTGACATGACAACCTCCATTCAGCCTTCGTATGTCCGTGTATTACATGCGGTCCCTGATGCACCGAATGTAGATGTATATGTAAACGGAAACCGTGTATTACGGGATGTAGCCTTTAAAGATGTGAGCGATTATTTAACATTGCCGGCCGGGAAATATCATATTGATGTATATCCTGCAGGTACAAGTGTGACAACGGTCATTAGTAAAAAAGTAAAAATCGATCCAGGAAAGATTTACACCCTTGCAGCTGTCGGGACACTTAATAAGATGCAATTACTTCCTTATCTGGATGATCCAACAGTGCCTAGTGGAGAAACAAAGGTGAAATTCATTCATCTTTCCCCTGATGCCCCTGCAGTTGATATAGCTGTGAAAGGCGGGGATGTCATATTCCCGGATATATCCTTTAAACAAGCGACCGATTATCTTGGGTTGACTCCAATGACCGTCAATCTCGAGGCGAGGGTCGCCGGAAGTAAAAACAGTGTACTGAGCGTCCCGGATGTGAAGCTGAGCCCTAATCAGGCCTACACGATCGTTGCCTTGGGATTAGCCAATGGAACACCGGAACTGGAAGCCATACTATTGAAAGGATAAAAATTTACCATACAAAAAAGGTGACTCCATCAGGAAGCCACCTTTTTCTTATTGTGCGCGGTCGACAGGGACGAGTAATCTGAATGAAATATTATCTTCTTTCAAATCGAATTCTTTTGCCCGTACTTCCACATCACTCTTCAGTTTCATGTCTTGGAGTGAGACGTAAATCAATTCATCATTGGGTTGAATCTTTACCCAGTCCGGGAAATTATAAGAATCTCTGATCACTTTCAGTACATAGTTGACCGGGAGATTCAGTGAACCTACTGAAATCGATTTTTGTTTTAACAGAATATCCCCATTGTCCAATGCCTTCGGTTCGAAATTCAATTTAAAGTCCAAATCTGAAGTAAAGACAGGGACCGATCCAAGGAGTTCAACATCATCCTTCAGCTGAACATCGTAATCCACCGGCCCTTTCATCCCTTCTTCTTCAATATAATGTTCAATAATAAGATTTAAATCTTTCTTGTTGGTCTCTACATTAAATCCTACTTGTTGATCTGTATTTTTGTTGTCGTCAGGCAGTGCATCATCCTTTACAGGCATAAAGATCATGGACACAATGATGACGAATCCCAAAATGATCATACCTAAAAGGACAAAGAACCCTACCTTCCATTTGTTCTTCATGACGGCTGCTCCTCTTCCTCAACAGAATCTTTTCTATCTGTCAATGTAGCTAATGTTTCCCCTTTTGCAAGATCCGTAAACATTCGGTCTGCGATCAATTTATACCCTTCATCATTTGGATGAAAGTAGTCTTCATACAATAGAGTATCTCCTGCATCAATAAATAAGTCCTCAATTTTCACGAATAACGTCTTATCATAACCCGTCAGTACCTGTATGCTTGCTTCATTCCAATTGTGAATCACCTGATTGACTTCATCAATATCCGAAAACCAAGTATTAAAAGGATTATACAGACCGACCAGGACAATGCCTGCATCGGGGTTATAACTTCTGATCGTTTCAATGATCTCTTGTAACCGGAGTTGATATTGACGTTTCTCCTCCTGGAATACCTCTAACTTCAAGTGTGATAAATTTTCACGAAAAATTTTCATAACATCGTTTCCGCCGATAGTGATCATCACTAAATCAGACTCCTCAATGGAAGACTTCACATCTTCCTTCTTTAGTCTTTTCAATAATTGATCGGTACGGTTTCCCCTGACTCCGTAGTTATGAAATTGGGCATCCTTTACACCATCTAATGATTCAAGGCTTTTTTCCAAATAAGGAACATACCCACCACTTTTCGTACTGTCACCGACACCTTGAGTCAATGAATCTCCTATTGAAACCACCTTCAAGTTCTTCGGTATAAATGTTTCATTGGGACTTTCTTTATCCCAGTTGGATACTTCCCTTGTAATGTGATCAGCAGCATCTTCTAACGAACACCCTGCCAGGAAAAAAACAAAAGCGAGCATGAGAATGGACATTTTTTTCATATGTGTCACCTCGCTTACTCTTTTAATTATTATATCACGGTTCTTTACCTGTAAAACATTAATACACTCATCAATCGGTCATCCTCATTCCTGACGGCTTGGTCCTGATTGTAAAGTGGAGAATACTTCCTTAATAAATTGTCCGTAATGGAATTGTTTTGCAATTTTATGAATCCGCCATGGTTCTTTATCCGTTGATTTCCTAAAATCCCCGATACTTTGGCCAAACGTACAACCCGTATTGACAGCAACCCGTATCGGGACTTCCTCGAATATCATCTTCCCGCCATCAGCAAGGGCCCACATAGCCACTAAATCATGCAGAGGACTTCCAGTAATATCTGGATAGGTCTTCTTATAAAACCCGTAATAATAATCAACCATTGGTTTAATAATCTGGCCAACCTTATCATTTGATTTCAGATAAAATTCATGGAGTTGATCGATCATGTGGGGGGTTATGAGTGCATACATTGTAACATCCAATGGAACGAGGTGAATTTTCTTCGGGGCAAGCTGGATCAGGATATTCGCAGCATAAGGATCTCCATAGAAATTGGCTTCTGCGGTCGGGGTGACATTTCCAGGAACATTGAAAGCCCCTCCCATCACATAAAATTCTTTCACTTTCTTCATCGTTTCAGGATATAAAATAAAGGCGGTTGCCAATGAGGTTAATCGACCTGCACAATAGATATAGAGCTCCCCTGAATATTGATTAATTAGTTCCTTGATTTGATAGAAATTTTCACTAATATCCGAAGGGTTGAATTCAATTTCACCAGGTATGATCGGTCCGAGACCAGCCACACCATGAACTTCCGGATAGAACTTCGGCCGGGTACCCGTCAAGGCAGAGACCGCACCACCGATAACCGGGATATCTGTTATCCCCGTAATGCTTTGCAGGTATTTTACATTTTTCAATGCGGATTCTCTGGAAACATTCCCGTAGTCCGAAACAATCCCAACGATTTCAATCGTATCGCTATAGTAAGCATACAGTACTGCGACGATATCATCGATTCCAAAATCTGAAATCACTAACACTTTTTTTTTATCAGACAAGCACATACACTTCCCTTCATCAAACATCCTCTATATTAAGGAGGAAATGCTGTCGTTCCCCATTCTATTTGTGCCTTTCTTGCCTATTATATTTCTATGATATGTTGGATGTAGTTATGAGGTGGCAATAATATTCATAAAATCAACCATAACCGGGACGAACCCGTTATGGTTACCATGGTACAATACGAATATATCTAAAATGAAAGGTGATTGGAATGAAGAAAAATGTCTTTTTGTATTTCACATGTTTGATTGGTTTATTAGGGTTCCTTGCCGGTTGTTCCAGTGATCAGAATGAAGATACGCACAAGGATCATACTGCGGCTAACGGGGACATTAGGGAAGAAACCGCTTCTGTCGAGACCCTTCCTTCTTTTCTTGACGATAAGGATGACAATATGAAACTCATCTATTCCTCCGCAGCTAAAAACCCTGAGCTTCTAAAATATATTCCTTGTTATTGCGGATGCGGGGATTCAGCCGGGCACGAAAGCAACCTGAATTGCTTTGTTTATAAAACGGAGGGTGACAAAGTGGTGTGGGACGACCACGGTACCAGATGTGAGCTTTGCTTGAAAATCGCGGCTGAATCCATCGTAAAATATAAGAATGGTGATTCCATTAAACAAATCAGAACATTTATAGATGAACAGTATAAAGAAGGATACGCCAAGCCCACCCCTACTCCGATGCCTTCATGATATCAGGCAGCAGGTTTTCCTGCTGTCTTTTTCATAAAAAAAGACGAAAGGATTGATTCCCCTTCGTCTTTTGTTCATTAGTCTGTGTAATACATGAAACCGATGGCCCCGATACCTGTATGAGTGCTGATGATAGGCGTTGTCGGAGCGATCTCGATTTGATCGTATCCAGTTTTCTCTATGATCTTGGCTTTCAGATTTTGAGCCAGATTCATTCCATCTGCATGGACGAGTCCAACCCCCCGTATGGTCTTTCCTTTCACGTCATCTACAAATTGTGTAGTTAAATACTTCACTACCTGTGAGTGACTTCGAACCTTCGCAACCGGAGTATACTCTGCTCCTTCCAATGATGCGATCGGCTTGATATTGAGCAGGGAACCGATCATGGCACGCCCTTTCCCGATTCTCCCACCTTTCACAAGGTTTTCAAGGGTGTCTACCACGACAAACAATTTTGTATTGGAACGGATCTCTTCGATGGCTGCAAGGATTTCTTCCATAGACCTTCCTTCTTGAGCAAGTTTGGCGGCTTCAATCACCTGAAAGGCCAATCCTTTTGAAATGAAACGTGAATCCACAACCGTCACATCTGCTGTCGACATGTCTGCAGCAGACTCTGCCGATCGAACGGTCCCACTCATATTACCGGTCATATGTATGGATAAAACGCGTGATCCATCATTACCTAATTTATCATACAGTTCAACAAATGACCCTGCAGGCGGTTGAGAGCTTTTTGGTAATTCTTTCGAAGCCTTCATTTTTTCTAAAAAGCTTAAAGGTGAAAGATCTACTCTATCTAAGTATGTTTCCCCATCAATTGAAATGGACAGAGGAACCACATGAATATCCAATTCTTTTACGACTTCATCAGATAAATCAACTGTCGAATCTGTTACAATCTTAATTTTGGTCAATTTTGCCACATCCTATCTCCCATATCATAAGTATTATATCGTTAATCGCTGAGGATTTAAATAGATAGCAAGCATTTAACTCATTAGCCAATTGGATCGATGAATAAATGTCGGAATATACCCCAAATAGAATGGAAGTCATACAAAAAGGTCTGATCCAAGGGCATCTCTATGCCTTTAGGATCAGAGCCAAGTAAAGCTTATGCATTATTCTTTAACTCTTCTGATTGATAAATCTCTTCGTACTCTGACCATTTCGTCGTTCTCTTTAAATGTTCTCTAAAGCTGAAGATGGTCTTAGGCTCATTATGATTCACCACTTTAGTGATAAATTGATGAAGCCTAAGATTTACCCTTAGGTAGAGAGGGCTGTCTTTCTTCAATACAGGAACTTCTGAGATTTTGACCTTCCGTCCATACTTTGATTTGAACTCGATGGTTTTTGTCAGCAAAGTATCAATCCTCTTTTTCACCCGTTTATTCTTCTATTATACCCTATTTATAACCGCATAAAATGTCTAATCATGCGAAAGTGCCAAAATTTTTATACTCCTGTTGAAACCGGGACTAAACATTCTGCTGTATCATGTTTGGGGGAGTTCACGACACTGGATACCTGGTACCCTTTCATCCATTCATCAGGGATTGGCTTTAAAACGGAAGCAGCTTGATCAAAGGAGTATTCCTCTGTGTTGAGCCATTTCTCGATATCCTCGCTGTTTGTAAGCATCACTGGCATTCTTTCATGAACATCTCCCACCAGGGAATTCGCTTCGGTAGTCAGAATGGTCGAGGTGGTGACCTCTCCATTCCTGTCCCATAACCCGGCAAATACAAATGGCTTTCCTTCATTCAATTGGAACCTTACAGGAATATTCCCTGATTCATCCTTCTTCCATTCATAAAAACCATCGGCAAAGATCACCATCCTCCTTGAATGCACAAGGGATTTAAAACTGGGTTTGACAAGGAGCGTTTCACTACGGGCATTGATCAATGGTTTCCAGTTAGAGGAATTAGCCCAATGCGGAACAAGCCCCCAAGTGATTTCACCCGCTCTCCTCTTCCCCTTGTGAGAAATAAGGGAAAGGACGTTCTGAGATGGAGCGATATTGTATCTCGGCTGCCAATCTTCAAGGTATTCATCAATCAAATAGTGTTTTATCAATTCTTCTAAAGGGGTCGTCAAAGAAAATCTTCCGCACATATTTGCCACCTCGTCATCGTTTCTTTACTTAGGAATATACATCATTCTGCACCGGAATCCAACCATTACACTTTACTCCTTTACTATGTTGATGATTGCACAATAGCTTAAAGAGGATTATCATGAATATATGCAAATCGTTAAGCGATCAATCAGACGATCGTAGAAAGGATGAAAACACTTTGACATATGATTTCGATTTTTCCAATTGGAAAGAAGAAGTTGCGAATGCCATCACCCATGGTATCGGATTGATTCTCAGCATTCCGGCATTAGTGATGTTAATCATTTTTGCCGTTCATGAAGGATCTGCCTGGCACATTGTCAGCTTCTCGATATTCGGGACTTCCATGATTCTTCTTTACTTATTTTCGACACTCTTGCACAGCTTTAAGCCCTCAAAGGTGAAAAATCTATTTGCGATCTTGGATCATTCGGCCATTTATGTCCTTATTGCTGGAACGTATACGCCATTTATGCTTGTCAGTGTGAGAGGTGCATTAGGATGGACTTTATTTGGGATTGTGTGGGGACTTGCCTTAGTGGGGATTGTGTTCAAGTGTTATTTTGTTCAACGCTATCAGGTGGTATCCACCCTATTCTATCTTGTGATGGGCTGGCTCGTGATCATTGCGATTAAACCTTTATACGCTAGTTTGACAGGGGCAGGATTCGGGCTTCTCTTAACAGGAGGGATCATGTACTCCGTCGGTGCTGTCTTCTACGTGTGGAACAAACTTCCTTATAATCACGCCATCTGGCACCTGTTCGTCCTTGCCGGAAGCGGTTTTATGTATTTCTGTATCTTGTTCTATGTGTAAGATTCGACCCATAATAAAAGTCCAGCCACTGGCTGGACTTTTATTATCTCTCTTATTTTCTTACATAGATCTTAAATTCGTAGTCGTAAGGATTTTTTTCATCCTTTATCCCTTTTTCAGAAGAAATGCAGGTAAACTCTTCCCAGGGGATGCGGGGCATGTTCGTATCCCCTTCGAATTCATGATGGATCTGTGTAACATATAGTCTTTCTACATGGGGGACGAACTGTTTATATATTTCTCTTCCACCCATGATAAAGATTTCTCCGCCTTTTTCTTTAGACCACTCCACAATTTCCTCTACAGAATGCATGACAAGGCATCCTTCTTGTTGAAATGTTGTATTTCTGGTCAAAATGACATTTTCACGATTAGGCAATGGCTTACCGATGGAATCGAATGTCTTTCTCCCCATTACGATTGCATGTCCGTTCGTCGTCTTCTTGAAGAATTTCAGATCCTCAGGCAGTCTCCAAGGCAGTCCATTATCTTTCCCGATCAGCTGGTTCTGATCCATCGCCCATATAAACGAAATCATACACTCACGACTCCTTTGATATGCGGATGGGGATCGTATCCTTCAAGTTTGAAATCTTCGAAGCTGAAACCGAAGATGTCTTTGACTTCGGGATTGATCGTTAGCGTCGGCAGTGGTTTCGGATCCCTTGATAGTTGTAACTTTACTTGATCAAGGTGATTTTGATAGATATGCACGTCGCCGAATGTATGAACGAACTCCCCTGCCTCTAAATCACAAGCCTGTGCCACCATCATCGTTAGTAGAGCATACGATGCAATATTAAAGGGAACTCCAAGGAATACATCGGCAGATCGTTGGTATAACTGACAGGATAATTTACCATCTGCCACGTAGAATTGGAACAGGCAGTGACAAGGAGGCAAAGCCATATGATCCACATCAGCTACATTCCAAGCGCTCACGATCATTCGTCTTGAATCAGGATTATTCTTGATCGTGTCGATTAGGTTCGAGATCTGGTCGATGGTTTCTCCATTTGCACCGGACCATGACCGCCATTGATGCCCGTATACAGGTCCCAATTCACCGTTTTCATCAGCCCACTCATTCCAGATGCGTACCCCGTTCTCCTGAAGATAAGCTACATTCGTATCTCCTTTTAAGAACCAGAGGAGTTCATGAATGATCGATTTCACATGCAGTTTTTTCGTTGTAACGAGAGGGAATCCTTCCTGTAAATCAAAACGCATCTGATATCCGAACGTACTGATCGTCCCTGTTCCCGTCCGATCCTCTTTCTTTGTCCCATATTCCAGCACATGTTTGCACAAGTCTAAATACTGCTTCACAGTGACCACACCTTTTACTAGTTTATAGTTCTTTAAAAAATCGATATGTTGCGGGTGCCTTTTGCTTAAGTAGATTCCTAGTTTCGGGATTCAAATAGTACATAGCAAATGTTTCAGCAAAATATTCTTCTTTGTATTGAAGGAAATACTCTTCATCAGGGAAAACCCGTGGTGCTTCCCTTTTCCAGAGGGGTAAGAATTTCAGCTCATAATACAGGTCCGTTAAGACGTACCGATCAATGCTGTGGGCGAACTCATGAAGTTCCAGATTATATGAGTTGTGCCCTTTTCCTTTCCCGCTATGACCGATCTTTACTAATACAAGCTTTGAACCACCTATCCCAGGGACATCATCCCACGTAATACTTTTATTAGTGTACCCTCTCGGGGTGACTCCTTTCAAGTGACTTGTCGTAGAAAAATCGGTTAATTTGTTTTGGAATAATCGAATTTTGATATCCTGCGATTCGGCGGACTCCAACAGCGACGTAGGAATATGATCCAGTCTTTTGATCATTTCACCGGCTTCTTCTTGATCAAACGTTGATTCTGGTAAGAGGATCATATTTTCGAGCTGATTACTGGATTGAAGGTTTACTTGCGTTTTAAGGGGCGAGTGTTTTAGGAGGGTACCGTCGTAATTAGCATTTGTGTGGGTCCAGACAATCACAAGAGTTACTGTAATCAGAAGGATGATGAAGGTGCGTTTCACTTTAATCCCTCCTTTTTCTTATGATGCAACGGTGATGCATTTATTACTATTTTACCATAATGATAGACCCGATTTCAGAGAGTATTATTTCCATTTCTTAAAAATGAGCAAAAAAACAAGCACGCTCATCCACGCACTTGTTTTATCTGTTTTGATATATGGTAGATCAGGACACGCTCATCCATTGAGGAGGAGTGTTTTTATCCCAGAAAATGCTTCCGAGTTCATGATGTGCCTGGAATTGGTCATGTACCGTATGGTAGTGAAAGTTGAAATAATATCCATCTTTTGGTGGATGGTCTTTTCTTACATGAAAACGAATGATATCTTCACCCGAACGCTCATCATAGATATGAAAGATCTTTTCTGTTTTAGCATACTGAGGTACTTCTGAAATGGTAAGGGACGTTAAGTCTTCTTCCGGAAATTGAGCTGCTGTATCCGCTATCGCAATTTCAATCTTTGGAAGGATTAACGATCTGAATTCGTCCTCTATGACAGGCTTGATCTTGGTCCCGAATTTTTCATATGCATTTTTTTCTGCTTGTACCAGCATCGTTTCTATAAATACATCATAGGTTAGGGCAGCCTCTTCTTCTCTTGTTTCCTCTGGAGTCGACTCCACGGTGGAAGGCTTGCCATTATTCTTTGCAAGGGCATGATTTTCTTCATTCAGGAAGGCTTGTGATGGTGAAACAAGTCCAAATGTCAGGATTGATAATAAGATAAAAAACGATTTCTTGAGCCAGATCGACATAGATAACGTCCTTTCCTATGTATTACGTCTATTATTATACTACTTCTTACGATTAAAAAGTGAAAAAGGTTTCATTTTTTTGTAGGATATAAAAATCTTTATGTGGTAGTATATTAATGAGGATACTTTGTAAGGAGGATAACTAGATGGATACTGGAATTATGATCAATATCGGATACATACTTCTGTTAGGTTATTTTATTGTACTGGGATTCACTGATTAATATTTATGAGATTAGACAGGCGATGGATGCCTGTCTATTTTATTGATTGTTTACGTAAACATGGTAGCATTTTGATGAAGCGAGTAGTGGTTGATTTCCGCTCCAGGTGCTCGCTTTCCGCGGGGCTGGCGGTGAGCCTCCTCGGCTTCAAGTGGTGTCCTACCCTTGTCCAGCTCCGGCGGCTAGCCCCTCGAGGTCATAAGCTAAATGGTCCAAGAAGGCAAAAAACGCCTTCCCGGCCCATTCATCTTATGCTTGTCGGGGCTGAACAAGCCGCCTCCGCTTTTCGATGTTTCCCGCAGGAGTCGAGCACCTTCCGCTCCAATCAACTGTCAAAGCGTAAGAATTTTACTTTAAAGAAGTGTCAGGGTTGTTCACATCCAACTCATTATCTAATGGTTGTACTGACTGATTGTAGCTTATAAACTAATGCTCTTTATCTACACTGTTTTTATGTACCATTTAGCTCTGTCAAAATATACTCTTCACACTCCAGCACACATTCAATGACAGAGCATCTGCAAATCATAGAATGTGTAAAAATCACAACTATCTATGCCAACAAAGCCATTTATAACCGGATGACTCCAAAGTGAAATTTGGCTGATGGCCTTTTTATTACTTCAAAGCCCATTTCTTCGAATAGGGGTGATTGATAGTGTTCTTTTAATACGACCCGCTTTTTGGCCACTCTTTTCGCTTCTTCTATTCCTTCTTTTGTAACGCCGGTATAGCTTGCCCATTGTCTGATGGGATTGATTCCATGGGAGTCGGTCAATGCTTCTTCAAACATCGGATCGATGTACACGACGTCGAATGCGTCATTCCTGAATTTCTTTAGTTCTTCATAAAAATGTCCATTGAGAACGTTTATACGTTTCATGGCCCGATTTAACGCAGGAAGCGGAGAGTTCCATTTCTGAAGTCCATGATGAACGATATGGGCAATGTATTTATTCGCTTCAATCCCTGTTACCGACCCTTCCTCCCCTACGATATGACTCGCAATAATACTATCTGAAGCAAGTCCAAGGGTGCAGTCCAGAAAGCTCATGCCTTCCTTAAGGTCCGCCGCTTCTATGAGTGGATCCTTCTCCCCTCTCATAAGCCTCTTGATCCGGAAAGATGCGGAATTTGGATGGAAAAAGAATGGCTCTCCCTTCCCTTCCCGCGTATGAAGTTCCAGCCGCTCTTTCCCGATGACGAGGCAGTCCCCATCAGCTTTTTCCATATGGTGACGGATCGATCTTTTTCCCCTGGGTATATATGGTATAGAAAGGAGATCGGATGCCTTATGCGCTTTATCTATTACGTTCTGATTGGTTCTTCCACAAGTGGTGACAAACACGTTAGTGATTCTCCTTTAGATATTCGTTTTTCTATCATCTTTTCATTATCCTACCACAAAAAAAGAGCGGGTGACTCTGTCACCCGCTCTTTTTTGATGAACTGCTAGCAGTTTTGATTAAACGCAGTCACCAGGTTTGAAATAATGGAAGAAATATCGTGATCTTCAATTTCTTCCCTGGGGATAAAGTGAACGACCTTGTTTCCTTTAAGCAAAGCCATGGATGGAGAGGAAGGCTCATAACCGTCGAAGTATTCTCTCATCTTGGCAGTCGCTTCTTTGTCCTGTCCTGCAAAAACCGTAACAAGATGGTCAGGGGTCTTATCGTTATTCATGACGGATTGAGTGGCAGCAGGACGTGCTAGACCAGCTGCACACCCGCAAACAGAATTAACGACGACGAGGGTCGTTCCTTCCGTTTTTTCCATGAAATTCACGACTTCCTCTTCTGTACCAAGCTCTTTAAACCCTGCTTGCGTCAATTCCTGCCTCATCGGCGTAACCAACTGTCTCATATATTCTTCATATGCCATAGACATGCATAATCAATCCTTTCCTGTTTATTGATGACGTGCTTCCGTCATCTGTTTCCAAACCGATCCTTTTGCTTCTTCGCCGCCCTCAATTCGTTCGATGGCCATTTTCACTTGAAGCTTCACTTCAAATTCAGGGTCATTTTCCGCCTCTTTTAAACCAGGCAAGGCAGATTCATCACCGACTTCATAAAGAAACATGGCCGCGCGCCATCTAACCAGCTTACTCTTATCCTTTAAGGCTGCAATCATTTCCGGGATCGCCGCTCGAAATCCCAGATCAGAAAGACAGTCACCCGCCGTCCTTCTCACTGTTACGGACCTATCACGCAATCCCTTGTACAACAGTGGAAGGACTCTTTCATCTTCTATCATTCCAAGGTACACAACGGATAATCTGCGGATCGATACTTTCTCGTCCTCGAGCGCTTTCTGAAGTAGAGGTAAGTCACCCAATGCAGGATCCTCCATCGCATCCAGTTTCTGATACCTGGTTTCCCATTCCGGCGCTTCAAAATCCTCGACGGTCACCTTTTGCTTTTTCTTATAAATGAGGGGTCCCTTGGCATCGGTTGTTTCCTGTGCTTCCACGATAAGCCTGGAAAGTCTTTCAGAAGGATAGGCTGCAACTAATTCTTCCGTCACGTCGCTGCCGATCTCATCAAGATCACCGTAACGGATGCCATAATCTTTCCACTTTCTAAGAAGGACGACATTATCCCCCTCTTTTTGAGCCTGACCAAGCGCTTCAAGGAATGAAGAAGGCAGGGAAAAACGTTTTTCTTGTTCCCCATCTGTCACTTTTACTTGCATCGGAATTCCTTTGAACATCTGCACACTGACATTCACTTCACCAAAATGTTCCTCCATGTGGGCTCCCGTTTCCCCATCAGCTGTATCTTCACCGAATGCTTTTCGCACCTGTGGCAAAAGCTCTTGCCAATCGAATTTAGCATTCCGTTCGACGGCCAGGAAGTCGGCAACATGGTATACACCTTTAACACCTTCAATGGCTAAGATCTCTTTGATGACGGGAGGAGCCCCCTCCGCTTCATCTTTTTTATAATTGTTGCTCTTCCCGGCCTTCATTTCCTGATCGAGAAGAACTTTCATCGTATTCGGACTTGGAGTAGGTTCAATTGATACGATCCTCAAGATTGTTACCCCTTTCTCTAAACAGTTCATTTACCTTCCATTTTAACACAGTATTCTTGTTGTCTTAAGAAAAGCGACTTATTCGGCAAATTCTGAGAGATAGGTCCACCTCTCAATGAGCCTTTCCAGTTCTTCATTTAGCTTTTCACTTACATTCATCAACTCTTGTGCCCGTTCGAAATTGCTGCCGACTTTTTGGAGCTCGGCATCCGCTTTTTCTATTTTTGCTTCAATGTCTGCCATCTTATCTTCAATCTCATCCCACTCTCTTTTCTCCATATAAGAGAGCCTTTTTTTCTCTTTCTCCTTCACTTCTCTAACAGGGACTGGTTCTTTCATTGAATCCGTCAGCTGCTTCTTACTTAAAGCTTCACTCTTCTCAAGATACTCTGTATATTCCCCGTAATAGAAATCGATCTGACCGTCCCCATTAAATATTAACAACTGATCTGCTGTCTTATCCAAGAAGTATCGGTCGTGGGAAACAGTGATCACTACACCTGAAAATTCATTGATATAATCTTCAAGCACTGTCAGGGTTTCTGTGTCTAAGTCGTTGGTAGGCTCATCCAGCAGAAGGACGTTTGGTTTTGACATTAATAGTTTCAGCAGGAAGAGTCTTCGTTTTTCACCGCCGGACAGTTTTCGGATCAATGTCCCATGGGTGCTCATTGGAAAAAGGAATCTTTCGAGCATGGACGTAACGGAAACTTGCTCTCCCTTATCCGTGGTAATGTACTCACCCTCTTCTCTTAGATATTCAATCATTCTCATATTCTCATCCAATTCTTCATGCCCCTGGGTATAGTAGGCGATCTTGACGGTCTGCCCTTTGATCAATTCCCCACTTGTCAGATCATCCGTTCCTGCAAGGAGATTAAGGAAGGTTGATTTTCCGCTGCCGTTTTTCCCTACTATCCCGATTCGGTCTTTAGGCTTGATCAGGAATGAGAATTCGTTTAGTATTCGCTTGTCTTCAAAGTGTTTTGACGCGCCCTTGAACTCATACACCTGCTTGCCTAAACGATTTCCCCCAATCGACATATCTACTTGTCCATTGGAAGGACCGGACGACATTGTATCTTCCAGGTGTTCGAATCGCTGGATACGGGCCTTTTGTTTCGTGGTCCGGGCTTTAGCTCCCCTTCTCATCCATGCAAGCTCTCTCCGGTAAAGATTCTGCTGTTTTTCGGATAATTGGCGTTCCACTTCTTCACGAGAAGCTTTGGCTTCAATAAAAGAAGCATAATTCCCTTTATAGGCATATAGGCTGCCTCCATCCAATTCAAAGATCCGATTTGTCACTTTGTCGAGGAAATACCGGTCATGTGTCACGAGTAACACTGATCCGTTATATTTCCCCAAATAGTCCTCCAGCCACTTGATGGACTGAAAATCCAGATGGTTGGTCGGTTCATCCAATATAAGCAAGTCCGGAGTTTCAATAAGGACCCCTGCCAGTGCCACCCGCTTCTTTTGCCCGCCGGATAGTTCATTCATCTTCTTCCCGAAATCCTGAATGCCAAGCTTCGTTAATATGGCTTTAGCATTTGCACTTGCGTCCCAGGCATTGAGGAGATCCATTACCTTTTGTGCCTCGAATAATTCATCTTGTACCTTTGGACTTTCCGGGTTCTTCTCCATCTCCATTAGCACCGTTTCATAGTTTCTCATAGCCTGGATGATCTTCGCTTCTCCCCGGAATACTTGTTGAAGCACGGTTAATTCCCCATCAAATGCGGGTTCCTGTTGAAGATAGGCAATATGATAGTCGTTAGGCCTTGAAAGCTCACCGGTATCATATTCTTCCATTCCTGCAATCAGCTTCAACAGACTTGATTTACCTGTACCGTTCACTCCGATCAGTCCGACTCTTTCCTTCTCCGTAATGGAAAAGGATATATCTTTAAACAGAGTCTTCTCCCCATAGGTTTTGGAAAGATTCTCAGCTGTTAACATTCTCATTCTTGACCAGTCCATTCTTTATTAAATTGCTCTAGAAACCGGAGCATGAACTCATGGCGTTCTTCCGCCAACATCCTGCCGGTTGCCGTGCACATTAAATCTTTCAACTTCAGTAATTTTTCGTGAAAATGATGGATACTGGAGCTATCCCCATTTCTGTATTCCTCTAAGGTCATGTGTTCCCTCACATGATAATGAGGGTTATACATCGCTCTGTCTTTCCTGCCTCCATAAGCAAATGTCCTGGCGATGCCGATCGCCCCGATGGCATCAAGGCGATCGGCGTCCCTGACGATTTTCGCTTCAATGGTAGTCAATTCCGCTTCATGACCACCTTTATACGAGATGGAATAGATGATCGATTCCAGTGACTCTCTTTCATATTCGTTGAGTGTGAGATTCGTCAGGATATGATCCAGCTTTTTTTTTCCTTCTTCTTCGTTTACGAATTTCTCGTCCGGCACATCGTGAAGCAGTGCTGCAAGCTCAATGATATACGTCTGGGAAACCTGCTCTCTTTCTGCAATTCTAAGAGCCTGTTTTCTCACTCGATCTAAATGATACCAATCATGTCCGGTTGATTCACCTATGTACTCTTGTTTTAAATAGTCTATTACTTGGTCCAGCTCTTTACGTTCCATATTTCCACCTTCTCTTCCATTGTACCAAATGATGTTCTACTTTCAGAATAAAAAGGAGTGGATGCCTGAATCTACACATCACTCCTTTTTTGGTTTTTTAATTTTTTTCTGAAAACCAGCTTATACCGATTGTGTTTTCACCGGCATGTACACCGATCACTGCCCCGAGGGGATAGGCTCCAAATTGAATTTCAGGATAAGCTTGTCTCAGCTGATCCATCCATTCTAAAGCATCCTCCCGATTTAACCCGTGTAATACAGATACTTTCCTTATGCTCCTATTTGTGAGAGCGAGATCCAACTGATGGCTCATGCTGATTAAGCCTTTTTTTATGCTCCTTACCTTGTCTTCCACTTTAAGCTTACCATCTTCAATGGAAAGCATGGGCTTTATCTTCAGGACGCTCCCCAGAAAGAATGATAAACCGCCCATCCTTCCGCTTTTATGTAGCTGTTCCAAGCTCCCAACCATCACATACGTCTCACATGAGTTGATTCTTTCTTCAATCGCTTCTTTTATCTGAAGGGGATCTTTTCCTTCCTTCGATAAGCGTTGACCGTACTCAATCAATTCTGTCAAAGGATTGGAGAGGATCTTTGAATCAATGCAACTAATATTCGGAGTGGTGTCCTTCAGTAGTTCCGCAGCCTGATAAGCAGACGAAAAAGTCCCGCTGAAATGTGACGAAACATGGATGGAGAAAATATGGTCATAGTCCCTTGACAGCTGTTCGAATAATTCCTTAAACCTGCCGATTGAAGGCTGAGAGGTTTTCACTTCCACCTTTTCGTTCCTTAATTTAGCGAACAATTCTTCAGGGGACAGGTCAATACCGTCCATATACTCCTTCTCCCCGAACAGGATGCTCATGGGAACAACATAGATGTCGTTTTCCCCACTCCCCGATTGATTTGGAACAAAAGCAGTACTATCTGTTACCCATGCTATTCTCATGAAAAATTCCCCTTTTTTCTATTTATATGAGCTCAACTTAGGACTAGAAGTCCTTTCGGTCCAGTTGTTTCAGTGTGTCTACAGAGAATGATATCATCTGTAATACATCATCGACCATTTCTTCCGTAATCACCCGATTGAAGGATAAGATCCCCTCATATGAGGTCGGTTTAACGGAGGACTTCACTTCTTTCCACTCCCAGTGTTTATCTTTTCCCCAGGCTTCTTCTAGGATCTCCATATGACGTTGAAGTTTTTCATCACCTTTATAGACGATGAGTATATCCGCTCCCGCCGTATTCTTTTCAGTCATCATCTTTCTTTCTGCCAGGAAATGTCCCATATCCGCCTTCAGATGAAATTCGATTGAAAGCGTTTTTTTGTAAGGAAGTGAATAATGAATTTGATAACAGCGCTCATAATGAGCAAAATCAAACAAATCCTTCCGATCGAGTATCTGAATATCCCCTGTTAAGTCAAGATCGTAGACTGCTCCTTCAAAGATAACCTTCAAGTTATCAAATGCTGTAGGGTCAAACATCTTCGCCACTCCTTTCCATCATTCATCTTTAAAACAGTCCGGCTGCCCTGCCGTCTTCATCTACATCCATTCCGAACGCTGCCGGTTTTTTCGGCAATCCAGGCATCGTCATGACTTCTCCCGTCAAAGCAACGATGAAGCCTGCTCCGATCTTTGGCTTCAGTTCGCGAATCGTGATGGTGAAATTCTCAGGACGGCCGAGTTTTGAGGGGTCATCAGAGAGGGAGTACTGCGTCTTGGCCATACAGATCGGGAGAACGCCCCAGCCTCGCGATTCGAATTCTTCCAACTGTTTTCTCGCTTTGACCGTATACTCCACTCCACTTGCGCCATATACTTTTTTGGCTATGGTGTCAATTTTCTTTTGCAGGGAATCTGACAGCTCATAAAGGGGAGAGAATTCCTTTTTATTCCCTTCTATCTCCTCTAAGACCTTCTGTGCTAAATCGATTCCACCTTCTCCGCCTTTAGCCCATACATCAGTTAATGAAACCTTTTTATTCTGGTTTTCACACCACTTGATCAAGGCATCGATTTCATGGTCACTGTCTGTTACGAACCTGTTGATGGCAATGACAAATGGAACATTGAATTGTTCCAGGGTTTCCATATGCTTCTTCAGATTGGACAATCCTTTTTCCAGGGCCGGAAGATTTTCTTTTTGAAGTTCCTCTTTCGACTGGCCTCCATGCATTTTCAAGGCTCGGATGGTGGCAACCAGAACTACGGCATCGGGAAATTTACCTGCAGCACGGGACTTGATATTCAGGAATTTTTCTGCTCCTAAATCTGCCCCGAATCCGGATTCAGTCACCACATAATCAGCAAGCTTCAAAGCTGTTTTCGTCGCCATGACACTATTGCAGCCGTGAGCTATATTGGCAAACGGACCGCCGTGAATGAGAGCAGGGGAATGCTCGATCGTCTGGACGAGGTTAGGCTTGAGTGCATCCTTCAGCAATAACGTCAGAGCCCCTTCCACACCGAGATCCCGGACGGTCACCGGTTGTTTTAACCAGTTATAGGCGACGACCATCTGAGCGAGCCTTTTTCTTAATTCTCCGATACTCTGGGATAGACAGAGAACAGCCATGATTTCAGACGCTACAGAGATATCAAATCCGTCTTCCCGCGGAATCCCCTGTACGGGTCCGCCCAAACCAACGATGATTTGGCGAAGGGAACGATCATTCATATCAATCGAACGTTTCCATACCACTCTTCTTTGATCGATATTCAATTCATTTCCTTGATGAATATGATTATCCAACAAGGCAGCAAGGGCATTATTGGCTGTAGAAATGGCATGGATATCACCAGTGAAGTGGAGGTTAATGTCCTCCATGGGCAGCACTTGTGAATGACCGCCCCCTGTTGCTCCCCCTTTGATCCCCATCGTCGGTCCCAGGGAAGGCTCCCTCATGGCAATGATGGTCTCTTTATTTAATCGGTTCAAAGCATCCCCGAGTCCCACTGTCACCGTAGACTTTCCTTCACCTGCAGGCGTTGGATTGATCGATGTAACCAGGATTAATTTCCCCTGTGAATGGTCTTTCAGTTTATGTATCGCATCAAAGGATATCTTTCCTTTGTATTTGCCGTAAAGTTCCACGTCATCTTCTGTCAGGCCGATTTTTTTAGCAATCTCCACGATCGGAAGTAATGTGGATTGTTGAGCTATCTCAATATCTGATAATATTTTTTTCTTTATTGTAGTCATGGAAGTTCACCCTCTCAGCTTCAAATTTAGAGTCACCGCAGCTTGTTTCTTTCTATTGTATCTTTATTTTACACTATAAATGAATACTTTTGCTCTTCTCTCGCTACCTATCTCCAACGTGGCCATCCAGACTGATGGGGATGGGAAATAGCAAAACATGATCGATTCTCAGGATGATGAGAATCGATCATGTTTTATTTTTGAAACATAAATAATGTCGTAAAGGTCAAAGCCTGCTTTAATTCATTGGAGAGATTGTCTGTGTGCGTGGGTTTCACGTCTTTTTTGTAGATCCAGTCTTCAGCGACCTTCTTCCATCCTTTGTCTTGAGCCAGCCTCTCCAGTTCCCAAGGCATCATTGTATTGCAGATGACCTCCTTACCTTGAAGACGGGGATAGGCATTTTCCCTTGGATGAGCGGTTGGTCCCAATAGGCCGATGCAAATAAAACCATCCTTACCCACTATCCGTTCAATCTCATTCAATGTGTGTAAAGGATTTTCAGTCCATTCCACTGAATTGATCGCCATTACAGCATCAAATTGTCCGTCTTGGAACGGGAGGGAATTCAAATCCCCCTTAACAAAGGACAGGTTTTCCCTTTCCTGCTTCTTTGCAATATCAATCATGTTTCTAGAGAAATCCATCCCTGTGACCATATATCCTTTTTCAACCAACAGATAAGACCCATATCCATCGCCACAGCCTAAATCCGCAACGATCCTTGCTTTCCCTGCGTGATCATGAAAAAAAGGGATGACGGCCTTTCTGCTCCCAGTTGTCCACATTTCAACGCTTTTAGAATGCCAATGATCGGCATTATCTTCCCAACGGGTATTGGCACTTGTATGCCATTCTGAACTTTTCATATGTACACCTCTGCATTTTTTCTATACTGTTCTATATTCTCAGTCCATGTCCTTAATTCCTGCATGAAAGGACATGAAATCTATATATGTACATAATATTATTATGTAAACTTAAAATCATCTTACAGGTAGAATTATGTTTTCTTTCTGATTTGTTCATACTAATTTTAAAGTCTGAATAGAAAAGGTGATAGATATGGAAGAAATATCCAATGTACAACGGAATTATCATGGAGACATTATAAGCTTCCAAACCTCTTCCGGCCGCATCATTTCCTACCGGAAAGCCGTATTGGAAGCGTCTGTTGGTTTACTTCATGGCGTCACACTCAATGAGAATGAATGGGGAGAAACGGAGCTATCCAGTCTGTCAGTCGAGGATGGAACTTTTAACGACTATCCTTCTATATTCTGATTTCTGAACCGCATATTCAAAAAGGACTTTCATCTAAAATGAAAGTCCTTTACCCTTGTCTTATGTTTTTCGTCGCTTTTAGTAAATGGATAAAATCATTATTCACTGCGGTTTTGAATCGTCCGCAGTCCTTCTACCCGGCTCTTTTCTTCCTCGAAGAATTGTACGAGATCCCCGATGCGATCGATGGAATCCCAGCTTAAATGATGTTCGATTCCTTCCACATCTTCATAAATATGTTCTTCTTTTACTCCAATGACACGAAGGAATTGTTCCAATAGCTCATGTCGATATACTAAACGTTTACCTACTTTATTTCCCTTTGGAGTCAGAACAAGACCGCGGTATTTCTCATAAATGAGATAATCGTCCTTATCTAACTTCTGCACCATTTTGGTAACTGAGGAGGGGTGGACAGATAAAGCTTCTGCTATATCCGATACTCTGGCATAACCTTTATTCTCAATTAACATATAAATCTGTTCTATATAATCTTCCATACTTGGTGTAGGCATTTTTTACCCTCCAAATTCCCATAAATATCATTAAAAGTTTACTATAACTACCGGATGAATACAACCCGGACACGGAACGCCGCTCAACTCAAATCTTCACCTTCATCTCTTCACCGTCGACTAAACCCTAAATAAATATGACGAATGTTGACTCAAAAAACGTCATATTGTATAGTAAAGACATCATTGAAATGAACGATTTTTAGGCTTATTCTAAAAGCTATAAGGATCACTCATTTCGTGAAAACTATTTTCCAGAGGCACAGCTGTGCTTGAACGATTTAGGAGGATTCTAATATGCAAAATGGTAAAGTAAAATGGTTCAACAATGAAAAAGGTTTTGGATTCATCGAAGTTGAAGGTGGAGACGATGTATTTGTTCACTTCTCAGCGATTCAAGGTGAAGGATTCAAATCATTAGAAGAAGGTCAAGAGGTTTCTTTCGATGTTGTTGACGGAAATCGCGGACCACAAGCTGCAAACGTAGTTAAATTATAATCGTACAATACAATAGATCAAAATGATAAAGGGCGGCCTAGAATGGCTGCCCTTTACTTTTGATATGCCTCGTTTTTGTTCAAATATTCTCCGTAATGACGGATTTGTTCCCCAATGGTGCATTGTTCTATGCAAAAGCGGTGAGCATACGTTTTGCCATACTCTTTGCGAAAGTGTGCTTTCAGTAAGCAGTCGTTACAGTAGGTGTCTATAAGCTCATCCACTTTATCCACCACTTCTTTTCGATTCATGAGATCACTCCTAGATTTTTTCACGCACAGCTAATCTTCATTGTATTATTAGAGTATATAATACACAGAAGAATTATTCTAATCGTTTATTACTGTGCACCTTAATGCCTTCCAATGCCTGATTGGCAAGCTTATCGGCTTCTCTGTTGTCTTTCCTGTTCAAGACAATCAGGTTGGGTTTCAGCCCAAGCTTTTGAATCAATCCTTCAATCCGATCAAGCCATCTGCTTAAACCCTCTTCATAGCAAGGCCACTCTCCCCCCAGCTGTTTTATTGCCACCTGGGAATCGCCTTTGATCGTACAAGGTGCATTTTTAACCCCGATTTCTTCAAGCAAACCGATTGCGATATGTAATGCAGCGTATTCAGCTTCATTATTATTTTCGATTTCTTCGAGAAGGGCATTTTTTCTGATTCGAAATGATTCCCCGCCTTTATCGTAATAGATGACGATTCCGGCACCCGCATAGTTCGTTTCCTTATCAAATCCGCCATCAAAGAACACCACAATGTTTTCGGGTTCCTTTTCTAACTCCTGATTCAATTTGATGTATTCTTTCCTTGTCCAAGAGTTCCCCATTTCATCAATGATTTCAAGATCGATGACTCTACCCGATTTCATTAGATCATCTACATGAATCAGTGTTTCTTTCCGCTGGAAAAAACCGGATTCAAACCATATATCGGAAGCCGTTTTGCTTTTATATTTAAATTTGATTTTTATTTTCATTCGTCTTTCACTCCCTTAACTCCATTTTATTGTTCAAAATCATTTTTATTTGTATAATGAGGACTATTGTTTCATTCACTTATGAACGATAGGAGGACTTTTTATGTTTAATATATGGTTTGGACTTGTTTTCGTACTCATTACATTCTCATGTTTACTTATCATGTATCGCATGTTTGGACGAACCGGACTATTCGTTTGGATAGGGATCTCGACAATACTTGCAAATCTTCAGGTCGTCAAGACAATTGAAATCTTTGGTCTGACTGCGACGCTCGGGAATGCCATGTACGGTTCCGCCTTTCTGGTGACAGATATCCTGAACGAAAAATATGGTAAAAAAGATGCACAGAAAGCGGTTTGGCTTGGATTCTTCACGTTGATCGTTATGACTATTATTATGCAACTGGCGCTCATATTTCAACCACATCCTGACGATTTCGCCCAAGAATCCCTTGCGACGATCTTCGGCATCATCCCGCGGATTGCCCTTGGCAGCCTTGCCGCTTATCTTGTAAGTCAGTTTACGGACGTGTATATCTTTACGTATCTGAAGAAGAAATTCCCAACAGATGCCCAATTTTGGATCCGCAATAACGGGAGTACAATGGTGAGTCAACTTTTGGACACGCTCGTCTTCACAAGCATCGCCTTCCTTGGTGAATATCCGATCCACGTCTGGTTCGAGATTTTCATTACAACCTACCTTCTCAAATGGGTGATTTCCCTTATGGATACCCCGTTTGGCTATCTCGCTAAACGATTTCCAAAGAATATGGGATGACCGAAGCCCGGGTGTATGCATTTCACCCGGCTTTTGCTATGTATATAGAGAGTACCCCAGTGAAAAGCATATCATCGAGCATCCTCCTTCATCCCTCTTTATATGCTACTATATTTATATTATGAATATGTACGAGGTGAATACAATTGTTAGAAGTATATATCGATGGGGCAAGTGCCGGGAACCCCGGACCAAGTGGAGCCGGTATTTTCATCAAATACAACGGTGAGGTGGAAAAACATTCGATTCCTTTAGGGATCATGGACAATCATGAAGCTGAATTCCTCGCCTGCAAAAAAGCACTTGAAATCTGTTTGGAGAAGCAGACAGATACCGTATGGTTGAAAAGTGATTCTCAAGCGGTCGTTCATGCGATTGAGAAAGAGTTTGTACGCAATGCACAATATAAATTACTGCTTCGCGATATATTGAGCTTGACGAAGCAAATCAACCTTTTCTTTGTCAAGTGGATACCAAGCAAGGAAAATAAAGCAGCTGATGAGCTCGCCCGTAAAGCCATTCATCTGAACTAAAAGTGATCCCAACTACAAACACTACTTAAAAAAGACCATCAGAAAGGATACGATGCCCTTCTGATGGTCTTTCGGTTATGCCAATCCCTGTTTCTCCATCCACCTCAATGCTTCTTTTCTAGAGGAGATTTTCTGGGAGTGGAGTCTCTCTAATATGGACATATAGAAACTGCTGTCAAATTGTTTCTGTGCTTTTAAAGTGATTTCAATGGCACTATTGACCAGTTCATCCGGGGCGTCTGTGTATTTTTTGCCGAAATAGATGAAGCCAATCGCGTCTTCCTGAAATTTAAATCCTTTATTTTCTAGATCTATGAGAAATTCCTCTGTTGTCTTTTTCACGTTTCTCCTCACCTTATCGCCACTTTGTCTTCTCTTATCTTACAGAAAATTTTTTCTTTTGCCTATCCTTTTTGGAAAACAAGAAGGCAATGAAGCCAAGAAGGGAACCAAGCAATGCGCCGCCTACCACTTCCTGGGGCTGGTGTCCGAGCATTTCCTTCAGTCTCTTAGGTTTCTTCTCCTCGAATTCAACGGTTTCCTTTTCATGCGCCTTCCTGACAAGCTCATCGAGACTATTTACTTTAAGGGTCAATTCACCGGTTTGGCGGCGAATCCCCTGGGCATCGTACATGACGATCAGACCAAAGATGAAGGAAAGAGCGAAATCAATCGTTCTTACCCCTCTCTTTAACGCAATGAATGTCGTCAAAGATGCCACTCCGGCACTATGTGAGCTCGGCATTCCCCCCGTCTGAAAAAACAGCTCAGGCTTCCACTCCTTCTTTTTCAAAAAGTGCAGCGGGATTTTCAAACCTTGGGCTAACGCGATACTAATCAGTGCCGTAATGATTCCTTTATTCACCCTAACACCTCCCTTATTCGTAGTGTGTCCTAATATTCTCTGTACATGGGATAATTGTATGTAACAAAGACAAAATAGTAATGATCACACTAAAGGAGGGTCTTATGTATGACTAAAGGGAACAATAAAAACAAAGGGAAGAGCGCTAAAAGCGTAAACCCGCAAGGAATTTCACAAGATGCTGAATTCGCGGCCGAACCGAAAAGCGCATTAGAAAATGCAGCTAAAAAAACGAATAAAAAATAATCTACAACAAAAAAGTGTCAGGGCTGGGTTCCTGACACTTCTATCACGTTTAGGCAGGTTTAGCTTGAAGCCGCCAACACATTCGAACCTACTAAAAACCTTCTAAGAACTTTAAGCTCTAATTCGTCCACAAGCGTAAGTGTATCATGTGATACATGATCCCATCTCGCTTCTTCAACTGAAACAGAAAGTGGTACTTCACAATGAATTTCAGCCAGTTTCCTTGAAACATGCAGCATGTCCATATCTTCTTCAATCTTCTTACGTTGAGAAGGCGTCAATTGATTAAGATTGGCCAGTACACCGGATATATCGTGATATTGTTGAATCAGTTTCATGGCTGTTTTCTCCCCGATTCCTTTTACCCCGGGATATCCGTCACTTG
Organism: Rossellomorea sp. QJM3NY_18; assembly: GCF_056173145.1. NCBI lineage: Bacteria > Bacillati > Bacillota > Bacilli > Caryophanales > Bacillaceae > Rossellomorea > Rossellomorea sp. QJM3NY_18. Next base: position 2,509,917 of record NZ_CM149659.1, read on the forward strand.
TATCTCCCATCAGTGCTTTCACATCGATGAATTGCTCCGGAGTAATGCCCTTTTCTTCAACAAAGAGGTCTTTCGTATATGTCTGATAATTCCCAAAACCTTTTTTCAGCAGCATGATGTCGATGTTGTCATCAAGAAGCTGCAGGAGATCCTGGTCTCCGCTTAGAACGGACACTTTGCGTTCGGATTGATGGAGCTTAGCCAGGGTCCCTATACAATCGTCTGCTTCATAGCCCACCACGCCAACATTGGAGAGATTAAATCCTTCGGCCACTTCTTTTGCAAGGTCGAACTGAGGGATCAGTTCGACAGGCGGTGCATTCCGATTCGATTTATAATCGTTGAACACTTCATTACGGAACGTCTGGCTCCCCATATCCCAGCAAACAATGATATGTGTAGGCTTCACATGATCCGCAGCCATCAGCAGGTGCTTCATGAACCCCTGGACCCCATTGGTCGGGAGGCCTTTTGAGTTCATCATGAATTGGCCCGTTACGGCCGTTGCAAAGAAAGATCGAAATAATAATGCCATTCCATCTATTAATAATAAATGCTCATTTTTATTTTCCAAGTCATCCACTCCTAAACACGTCGTTTCGTACATACCTTTTAAAGTATAACATATCAGCATAAATAGCTAATTGGAAAAGAGATGAACCACTTACAATTAGCTACCCGGCATTATTCTGTTTCCACTTTGTGTTCTTCGTATGAAACCCAATCGCTATAGCTCCCTGCATAGAGCTTCACATCGGTAAATCCAGCTTCCTTGAGTGCGATGAAATTTGGTGTTGCTGTTACACCAGATCCACAATAGACAATGATGGGGTCATCTTTTTTAAGCTTCGAGAAACGTTCCTTCTGCTTATCGGGCCCAAGGAAATACCCATCATTCATCCCTTCCGTCCATGGAAGGTTGATCGCGCCGGGAATATGGCCCGGTATCCGGTCAATCGGTTCTTCCCGACCAGAGAACCGTTCCCTGCTCCTCGAATCAATCAACAGGGTCTTCCTATCTCCGTTTGCGATACATTGTATTTCATCCACAGTGGCCAAAATGTCGTCTTTAACGCTCGGACGATAGTTTGTTGGCGGATAATGGGGAACGGTGGACTCCGTCTTTCCGGAACCCTTCTTCCACGCGGCAAATCCACCACTCAGGATATAGACATTTTCATGACCGATATAATGGAACAACCACCAGCATCTGCCCGCAAAAGCCGCTTCCTTTTCATCATAGATTACGATGGTTGTATGATTATCGATCCCGGCATCCTCCACCTTGCGCAGGAAATTCTTCATATTCGGGAGGGGGTGTCGTCCCCCGTGCTTCTTCACATACCCGGATAAATCCTTTTCAAGGTCAAAAAAGATGGCACCGGGAATATGGCTCTCATTGTAACTTTCCCGGCCTTCTGCTGGATTCCCTAACGAAAAACGACAATCGATGATTCTGAGATTCCCATCGTCCATATGTTCATTAAGCCAGTCCGCATCTACCAGCACACTCATGATTTCATCCCCCTCTTCTTCATCAATTTCAGTACTTCTTCCTTCGGTTCCCAACAGGAAAACTGATAGGTGGTTTTGGTCTCATAGCCCAGTCTTGAACAATAATAGGATGTCTTCTGCTCTTTTTTCACTCCTTGAATGTGAACACAGGTAGCACAGCAATGATAAGGATTCACAGTGAATGTCCTCCTTTTTCTTTAAACCTTCTCGAGCTGTTTTAAATCCCGCTTCAGCTGATCCAGGTCCTGTACGGTATCGAGGGCTTCCAGATAAGATGTAATTTGATCGATCACCTGACTTAGCAACTCATCTTTAAGCAACTTGAATTGTTCTTCCAAATAGGTTTGGCCCCATGTGTCCAACCTTGCCTGTTCTTGTGTCAGGTAAGTGTCTGCAGGTTCTTGGAGCAATGCCTCCAATTTTTCCTGAACCACTTTCTTTCCGCCTTTTTCAAAGAATTGCTTTGGATTCTTGAATGTTGAAAAAGCTTCTTCGAATGGTCGCAGTTCCGTTTGGTTAAATGCGCTCTCAAATTCGATGGTCGTTTCATTTTTATAATCCATTGGGGATAGGACCAGATCTTGTTCAACCCGCTGGATTTTTTCTTCCAGGACACCCCATTGATCTCTGAGCTGCTTCTGAATGAACTGCTGAATCCGAAGTGAGGTAGCCCGCATTTCCTGAGCCAGATCAAACCCGATACTTGATAAAAATTCCTTTAATCCTTCACCGATTGCCTGGGACTGGGATGGATATTGGAGAAATAATCCGGAATGAAATGCTTCCTTATAGAAATCCGAGACCCTGAAAAACACTCTTTGTTTCACATAGTGGACGAGCTCCTTTGATTCCTGCATCATCTCTACTGTAAGGGGTTCCTGGGATACGTTATCAATAAGGGAAACAATCTTAGACTTCCGCTCCAAAAGCTCCTGCTTCCTTGATTGTTTATACGTCTTTTCGCTTGAAGCCGAGTGGAGATATTGTTGAAAACGTTTCAACCCTCTCTCCCACTCACCAAGTGCGGATTCGATACTCATGCTCACTAATTCATTCTGTATGAAGGTTTGGAATTCCTTCTTGAATACATCCATACCAGAATGATGAGAATCGGAATCTTTAAATGCCTGCAGAGATGATACTCCGAAAATCCTTGGAAAACGGATTCCATATTGAATCAATTGGTCTTCCACATAATCAATGACTTCATTTTTTTCCTTTTCATCACTTGCGAGGTCGATGGCGTTGACGACAAAAAACATTTTATCCATTTCGAAGGTGTCTTTCACACGCCCCAATTGAATGAGGAATTCCCTGTCTGCCTTGGCAAATGCGTGATTATAATAGGTCACAAAAAGAATCGCATCGGCATTCTTGATATATTCGAAAGCAACACCGGTATGTCGGGCATTGATGGAATCAGCTCCCGGTGTATCGACGAGGGTGATCCCCTGTCTTGTAATATCACAATCGAAATAGAGATCGATCGCCTCCACAAAGCAAGCTTTCGCCTCATCTGCTACATACCCTCTATATTCTTCAAGATCGACCTTCCTCCGCCTGCCAAGGGTTTCCTTAAATAAAGGATACCCTGTTAGAAAGGCTTGAAGGAAAGAGAGGTGGACATTTTCTTTCCCGCTCCCATCAGTCGATAAATCAGGAATCAGTCCCGTGGCTTCGGCCAGAGAAGATGCATTCCGTTTAAAAAAAGAAAGGGAATGATTAATGTCTGACAATAGCTGTTCCTCGGATTTGATTTGTACGTGGGCCGTTTCGTGCTCACACCCCTCCGATACCGGATTGATCCTGTTGATGGACGCTGTAGTGGGATTCGGGCTCACCGGAAGTACTTTTCTTCCTAACAGGGCATTGGCAAACGATGATTTACCGGCACTGAAGGCACCGAATAATGCGATGGTAAAGGATTGATTCGAGAGGCGCTCTCTCTTACCGTCCAATAGATGTGCCATGTTGTTAAACCCTTTGTACTTCCTGAACACATTCGCCATCGTTTCTAACCGTTGAATCGCTTCTTCTTTTGACGAGACCTGCTCCGTGATGTCCTGGGATTGGTTTACGTCACGCTCACGTCCCGTGCCCTCTTTACGATCCAGAACCACGTTGGACGCAAGTGTAAAGTTTTCCTCTCTCTCTTTCCATTTCAAGGTCCATTCTGCAATAATCGTCTCCGCACGCTTTGGATCAACTTCAGCTTTGTTCAACCTTCTGATTTGGGCGTCCTTCTCTTCATCCAGTGAATTCCATTGATAAATGATGCCTGTTTTTTTCTGTAGCTCCTCGAGTTCTTCTTCCATGCCAGCATGCTCTTCCGGCGATGAGTTTTCCATTTCCGTTATCAGTGACTCAATCAACCCGTTCGTTTCATTTCTGGCTTTCCTTTTTAACTCCTCTGAAAGATCATCACAGTATTGAAGAACATAATCACTCGAAACTCCTGCCCCCTGTTTAATTAAACCTACAAGGAATTGATCGTCCACTTCAAGGTTCAATCGATCCCATTCCACGCGTTGATCAGATGAAGGGATATATTCTTTCACTATGTTTTTACCAAGAGTCTTTAAGTGCCATTCAAGTTGAGATTCGATCCGGGAATTGATATCGTCCTTGAATTTTTGAAGTCTCACTGCTTTTTCTTCTTCTGTCTTCTGCTTGGAGAACAGGAAGCCGACTTTAAAGTCCTGTTGTCTGCTTTCCAGAAATCCCTTCGCTAATTCTCTTGTTTCAAAAGGCATTAAATAAGCATTTTTGAGGATCTCTCTTCGATCTTCTTCGAATTGATCTTTTATGGATCTCATATCATTTTTTGCCAGGGTCTCAACGAGCCTTTTTTCTTTTTGAAGAATGGAGTCTTTATTTTTCCATTCTTCCTCTGTAAAGAAATCCTGGGCTCTATCCTCAAGTTTTTCAAGTTCCTCCTCATACCATTTCTCATGTTCAGATCGCAATTGTGAAATAGCCGAGACTGCCGATGCTTCAATCAATTCATCCTTCTTTTTAACCACGCTATCAATCAGTGCTTCCAAGTTTTCAAGGTCATTGCAGGGATGATCGGGATTTTTCAAACTTGTAAAAAACGTCCCATCGGGTACTACACCCCAAGAGGCGAATGAATTCTTGACGCTTTCCTGGAACTGGGTGAAAGACAATTCTTCCTCCTGATGCTTATCGATCTGGTTCACAATCAGATACAGTTTGACACCATGACGCACCATTTCCTTGGTGAACTCAAAATTCACCTGTGATTGGACATGGTTATAATCCATTACATAGAAGACTGCGTCAGCAAGATGGATCGCCGATTCCGTAGACAGCCTGTGGGCATCGTCCGTACTGTCAACTCCCGGGGTATCCAAAACAGAAACCCCTTCAGGCACTTCACTATTTTTCCGTCCGATTTCCACAGAGTACACGTCTTCCCCGTTTTTGCAAAATTCCTTTATGGTCTCAAAATCATACGGTGCCTTAAAGTATAGAGGCTGGGATTGATGATAATGAATTTTCGCAAAGTCCGTTTGTGCGTGATGAACCTTCACCAAATTCGCACTGGTTGGAATCGGACTGGATGGAAGGATGTCTTCCCCCATCAACCGGTTGATCATCGTGGACTTTCCAGCGGAAAAATGACCGCAAAAAGCAAGGATCAATTCATGATTTTTCAACTTTTCAGCCAACCGTTCCACCTTTCCGGCCCTTTCCCCATCCCCGTTCTGGAGGAAAATGTCGTAGTAAGCCGTTAGCTGTTTAAACGTATTATGTAAATGTGTACTTGTATGCTTAATCTGGCTCATAGTCTAATCTAATTCCTTTCTGCACTTAAGAAGAATGATAACGTTTTTATTTTATCGTATTTGAATCAAATTCTCTATGAAATCATATCGGAAAGGGGGATTTGAGAATGATAACAGTATATGCGGATGATTGGATGAGGGGGAAAGGCAATATAGAAGCATGTTTCTAAAAATAACTAAGTCACGGTTTTACGTGTGATCAATTGAATCATTATTGGTATTTGTCTAATCTTATCTCTCAATTGTAGAAGCACAGAGTGGATTGGAGCGGAAGGCACTTTACTCCTACGGGAAATAGAGGAAAAGTCAAGACCCCGCAGGGCAAAAGCCCGAGGAGGCTTGACTTCCTCCCCGAGGAAAGCAAGTGCCTGAAGCGGAAAGGAACGGTCCAAGTATAATAGCTGTCATTTTTACTAACAAAGACAAAAAAAGCCTCTTCCGAAGAAGAAGGCCCTGTTTATCGTGTGGTTTCCGTTGCGATTAAGTTTGATCGAACAAAAGATTTCGAGTTCGTCTGGTATGAAGATATGTTCTTCCGTTGTGCCGGATTCTTCACTACATTAGATAAAACATACTTCATCATGAAGCCATACGCTACTACAGTAAACAATATCAAAAACCATACCATTCTTGTCCCCACCCTTTTGTAATGATACTTGTACTTGAGAATAATTTTCATCTTCAATTAGAATCTTATCAAAATTGATAATCATTTTCAATAAGAAAATCATTTTTCTTTTTTGAATATGGGAATCCATCCCTTCGTATTGAGATGGACCTTCTCATACTCCGTCTCTTCCTTTAGGGCGTGTTCCTCCAGTGGGATTCGGATAGAAAGAATGAATTGGTTTAATAATGCAAATATTAAAAGGGTCCAATAGGCATGAAAGAGTAATGGAACAATCAGAAACTCAAGCGTTACAATCAGATAATTCGGATGCTTCAAAAGTTTATATGGACCTTTCGCTACGACTTCAGCCTGTGGGAGGACGATGATTTTAGTGTTCCAATACTTTCCGAGAGAAGCAATCGACCAGATCCTCCCGAGCTGAGTCAGGATAAAACCGCCAAGTAATAACGGCCAATAGTGATTGACCCCGGAGTGAAAGATCCCTCCTTCAATGAGCAGGGAAATGAAAAATGCAATATGGATGACGACCATCAGCTTATAATGAGACTGCCCGTATTCTTTGGCCCCCCGCTCCTTCATCCACTTTTCATTTGATCTTGCAATAGACAGTTCAACCAGTCTTTGAATCATCAACACCGAGAAAAACAATACAAAGTATAGCATCATTCCCACCTCATCAACAAAAGCTCAGAACTGAACCCCGGTCCCAAAGCAGTGCCGAGGCCGATATCCCCCAGTTCACAGCCTTTTTCCATAAATTCTTTGAGGACATAAAGAATCGTGACAGAGGACATGTTCCCATATTCCTTCAACACCTTCATCGATTCGATTGTCATATTTTCATCCATCCCTAAAGCATCCCTGTATGCTTCGATCACTTTCTTTCCACCCGGGTGGGCCACAAAGTGCTTAATGTCCCGGAGATTAACCCCGTTCGCTTCAATGAACCCCTCTACATTCGGGCGGAGCCAATTTTTCACAAGTGTCGGAATATCCTTTGAAAATACCACATATAATCCATTTTCCTTTACTTCCCATCCCATGACATCCAAGGAGTCCTCAAGCAGCGTCGACTGAGTCGCAAAGATCCTTGGTAATGGATGCACGACGCTCTCTAATAAAGGACTTTCATCTCCGCAAACAAGGGCACATGCCACACCATCAGCAAAAAGGGACGTTCCGATCAAATTGCTCTTTGATCGATCCCCGTGCTGAAAAGTCAATGAACACAGTTCGATTGAAAGAACAAGAACATTGGCCTGTGGAAAGGCTAAGCAGTACTCATACGCCCGCGACAGACCGCTCGCTCCCCCTGCACAACCCAATCCCCAAATGGGAATTCGTTTTATATGGGGGGAAAACGGCAGCCTATTCATGATTCGCGCTTCCAGACTCGGGGTTGAAAGACCCGATGTTGATATGGTGATGATGGCATCGATATCTTCCAATGTGAGCCTATGACGGGAAAGACTCTTATGGATCACTTTACTCCCCAATTCTACGGCATGGTGGATGAATTCATTGTTCTTTTCCTTAAAGGTATGATCCTTCGAAAACCATTCCAAATCCTTCACAAAATAACGGCTTTCTATTTCGCCGTTTTGAAACACACTTATGAGACGTCCTATGTCTCTAAAACTCGAAGAAAACAATTGCTTCGCAAACTCTGCGGCTTCATTTTGCGTGATTTTCACAGGCGGAACTTCTGTTTCCACTGAGAGTATTTTTGGCATGCACAACCACTCCTTACACTTCCATATAAGGATAGCTTTTCCACATGCCCATAAATCATGTATGACCTTTTGTTTTTCTATTATTTATAAACCCCCACCCCAAAAAATAGTTCTTTAGTATGAACAGCGCGTGAAAATACCATCCTTTATCCCTAGTACATATGGTATGATTATTGTGACAAAATACTGGAGGATACGACATGATTTTAACTAAAAGTGTCACCGATATACTTAATAGTTCAGTAGAAGCCATTAAAGGGGTCATCCCTTTGCGTGTGACTGTTTTAAAGCCCACATTGCTGTCAGAGCCGTTTAGTCAGCATAAGATTGGTGTACTCATCGGGTTTACGGGTGACGTAAGAGGACGGATGATCATTGATGGAGAAGAAGAGGGCTTTCAAGGTTTGGGAGCATCCATGTTCGGAATGCCCCTGGAAGGTGAAATGCTTGAATCTTTCGCGGGCGAACTCGGGAATATGATTGCAGGGAATCTTGCTACTCTCCTCGCACAAGCCGGCCATTCACTGGACATCACACCGCCGACCGTCATTGTGGGGCAATCGAAAATGTATGGCTTTGACAAAGCTTTGAAACTGCCGATTTCCATTGAAAATGTCGGCGACTTTTTAGTGATACTGATGATTGAATAGCAAATGGATAAAAGGCTAACCTTTAAAGAGAGGTTAGCCTTTTATCCTGGAACAATTCAAAAACCGTTGATCGTCATCCCACCGTCTACATAAAGGGTTTGTCCGGTAATATAGTTTGAGGCATCTGATGAAAGGAAGACCGCCGGGCCCACCAATTCCTCGAGCTCACCGATCCTTTTTAAAGGAGTCACTGCCAGTATATCATTTACATACTCTTCATTTTGCAGAAGTTCCTTCGTTAAAGGTGTCTTGAAATACCATGGACCGATACTGTTTACATTAATATTGTATTTTCCCCATTCCATGGCTAATACCTTCGTCATTTGAATCATGGCCGCTTTCGTGGAAGCATATACGACCCCGGTCCTGAGGGCAACGTGGCCGGCGACGGATGCAATGTTTATGATTTTCCCCCGGCCCCTCTCTTTCATATGCCTTCCCACTTCCTGGCTCATCATAAAGGCTGATTTCAAGTTCGTATCCATGATTTTCTGCCATTCCTCATCCGTTACCGAAAGCGCTGCTGAACGTATATTCATCCCTGCATTATTAATCAAAATATCGATGGACAAGCCATGATTTTCTATGTAGGTGATCACTTTGTTTATGTCGTCACGTGATGTCACATCTGTCGGGAGGATATGAGCCTTCCTTCCAAGCTTCTCGATTACACTTGCCGTTTCTTCTAAATCATCCCTCGTTCTTGACAACAGGACTACATCGGACCCAGATTCCGCTAATCCAATACTAAGGGCACGTCCAATTCCCCGGCCTGCACCTGTGACAACGGCCAATTTACCTTTCAATGAAAATGAAGGAACAAACAAATTCTCCACCGCCTTATCTATTATTCGAATCTTCTTTATATTAGCACAGCATGTCTTCAAAGTCTCACCGATGATCCTTTTTCCCTTGTTGATGATGGACCTCGATATGTATCTTCGCTTCCACCGGCAGCTGGCATTGAGGACAGATTTTTTTATCAGAGAAGATTTGACAGCACTGTTTACAATAATACTTTTCCATTTGATCGTCACCTTCCTCTTCATTCCTACACTTTATGCATCAGGTTCACACAAATGAACACACCCGATTGCCTATTTTTCAATCACTTCACATATATTTCACATACCACCCCTTTAAGTGTGATATTTATCACAGATTCAAGAAGTGTACCCGCTTATGATTGAAGTATCAAATCAGTGAATAATTGATGGAAGGAATGAGAGGAATGGGGAAACCGGAATTACATCAAAAAACGGAAGTCAAAATGAAGGAGTCCACCTCATTAAAAGGCACATTCACTTCAGTTTTATTTTTAGGAGGTTTTTTAGTCCTTACATGGCTTGGGGTATTTTTGTTATTTCTTAATCGTTTTTAATTTAAGGAGTGATTTATATGCATATGCATCGCTATGAGAAATGGTGGTTGACGCTTGGATCAGGGTCTCTTATCTTATTTTTAATCATATTGGGAATCAGTGCTTTTCACCAGGGGCATCAGCCTCCAAGCGCGAAGGCCTACGTCAATCCGGAACAGGTGGACAAAATAGCTCCATTTAACGAACCTGGACTTAAAAAAGTGGAAGGAAAGGCTTGGGATTATGAGTTGGTATTTGTGGCTTCAGCTTTCCTTTATTCCCCTGGGGAAATTGAAATCCCTAAAGGATCTACACTGAAAATCACGGCCACAACCAAGGATGTTGTTCATGGGTTTGAAGTGGCAGGAACCAATATCAATATGATGCTTGAACCGGGGTTTGTCAGTGAATACACAACAACACTCGACAAATCTGGAGAGTTCCTCATTGTTTGTAATGAATACTGTGGTGTAGGTCATCACACGATGAAATCTATGTTAAGGGTGGTGGACTAGATGAAACCATTTGTAAAAATTGATAAAAAGGATGCTACACTGGCCATGGCCCATATTTACGTTGGATTTGCCGCTCTTGCATTAGGGGGACTCGCCGGCCTGTTACAGGTTTTGGTCCGCTCAGGCAGATTCACTTTGCCTGCAGGGATTGGTTATTATCAAGTATTGACTGTTCACGGGGTATTACTCGGATTGGTACTGACGACATTCTTTATACTCGGATTCCAGCATGCGGCCATTTCCCGGACTTCAGGGACTTACTCTGGAAAATCCCGCTTTATGGGGTGGTTAGGATTCTGGGTCATGCTTCTTGGAACCATCATGGCAGCAGTCATGATTCTATTAAATGAAGCTACGGTCCTTTATACATTTTATGCTCCACTCCAAGCCCACTGGATCTTTTATTTAGGATTGACCTTCGTGGTGGTGGGCAGCTGGCTTGGAGGATCAGGGATGATCATGAAATATATGAGCTGGAGAAAAGAACATCCCGGACAACCGAGCCCTTTGTTAACTTTCATGAGCATCATCAACACCGTCTTATGGATTGTTGCCACCATCGGCGTTGCAGGAACTGTTCTATTTCAGCTCCTTCCCTGGTCCCTTGGTCTGGTGGACAGGGTCGACGTTCTTGTCAGTCGTACCCTGTTCTGGTATTTCGGCCACCCACTCGTCTATTTCTGGCTGCTGCCGGCTTATATGGCATGGTATGTGATCATTCCGAAAATCATTGGTGGGAAAATTTTTTCAGATTCATTGGCACGACTATCCTTTATCCTTTTCCTTCTATTCTCGATACCGGTCGGTTTTCACCATCAATTAGTGGAGCCGGGAATTGATGCTTATTGGAAATTCCTGCAAGTGACCCTGACGTTCATGGTAGTCATCCCTTCCCTGATGACAGCATTCTCTTTGTTTGCAACTTTTGAAATGTACGGGAGATCCAAGGGCGCTACGGGATTATTCGGATGGTTCAAGAAGCTGCCATGGGGTGACGCCAGATTTACAGTACCGTTCATCGGAATGGTTGCTTTCATCCCTGCAGGAGCCGGCGGATTGATCAATGCATCCAATCAAATGAATCAGGTGATCCATAACACGATTTGGGTCACCGGTCACTTTCATTTAACCCTCGCCACATCTGTCGTCTTGACCTTCTTTGGGATTGCTTATTGGCTTGTCCCTCACCTGACCGGGCGTGTCTTAACGAAAGCGATGAACAAACTGGCCATCGTGCAGGCTATCGTATGGGCGGTCGGAATGAGCATCATGTCTGGCGCTATGCATGCGGTTGGATTACTGGGTGCACCAAGAAGATCTTCTTACTCCACTTATGGGGATGCACCACAGGCACTGGATTGGATTCCATACCAAATCGCGCAGGCGATCGGGGGCACGATCCTGTTTATGGGAATCATTCTTGTTCTATACATCTTTATCAACCTTGCATTCTTCGCTCCAAAAGGAGATGAGGAATTTCCTGTCGGTGAAACGGCTGATACAGCCGAAAGGACACCGATGGCTCTCGAGAACTGGCGGATCTGGTTAACCATCCTGGTCGCTCTCATCCTCGTCGCCTACACCGTCCCATTCATCGACATGATCCAAAACGCCCCACCCGCATCTAAAGGTTATAGAATGTGGTAACAAGCATAAGAAGAGGCTGCTTCAAATGAAGCAGCCTCATTTCTATTTCTGTTTAATTGGGACAAACAGCTCTAATTTCCTTCTATCTTCCGTTTCGTTGATTTCACGGTCCTGAGATAGGTACTTCTCGACACTCAGTCTAGAGTAATCTTTTTCAAACCCATTTTCTTTAATCCAATTAAAGATGGCGAAATAGGCTTGTTCCACTTCTGTCGACAGACCTTCATAAAGTGCGTGTGCATAATCGCCAGCAGGGAGTGACAGTTCGACTAACCCCGGTGGAAGCTTCTCCACGCGATCAACCTCAACGGTACAATAGTACGTAAAATCAGTCGCCCTATCATGGAAAGGTGCGTATATGCATTCATCTCCATTTATATGATGAATGGATGGGATCATCTGTTGAAACTTAGTGAATAGTCTCGGGATCTCGGACCCTCTTCCATATGGACCTGTCCAGCCGATTCCAACAAGCAATTTATCCTCTAGTGATGCTACATTAATATCCATGATTTTTGCCTCCAGTGTTTAATTTAAGGAATATACCCTTGAATACTTCTCCGTTAAATAATCGGCCAAGTATTGGGCATTAAGCCCTTCTCCGGTCACTTCCCTGATGATTTCAAGCGGTTTTTTCATCTTGCCCCATTGATGAACATGCTCAGTCAACCATTCTCTCACGGGAGCAAGATCCCCTTTTTCAAGGAGCTCTTCATAATGAGGAATATCTTCTAACATCGCACGCTTTAACTGTGCAGCATACATATAACCGAGCGCGTATGACGGAAAGTAACCAAAGCTTCCACCGGCCCAATGGACATCCTGGAGGACACCTTCTCCATTATGGGAAGGGCGGATACCTAAGTATTCTTCATATTTCTGATTCCAGATTTCAGGGAGATCTTTCACCTCAATCTCATCATTGAACAATCCTTTTTCAATTTCATAACGGATGATGATATGCAGGGCATATGTTAATTCATCTGCCTCGATCCGGATCAGTGAAGGCTTCGATTCATTGATCGCTCTGTAAAAGTCATCCAATCCAACAGAATCAAACTGTCCCTTTGAGTAATCCTTCAATAACGAATAATTTTGCTTCCAGAAAGAATGGTCCCTCCCTACAAAATTTTCATAAAACAGGGATTGAGACTCATGGATTCCCATGGATGTTCCCGTGCAGAGGGGTGTGCCCATCAAATCCTTTGAAATGTTTTGTTCATACAGGGCATGTCCCCCCTCGTGGATCGTTCCGAAGACGGCTGTTCTCCAATCCTTTTCGTCATATTTAGTTGTTACCCTTACATCGCCAGGGTTCAAACCAATCGCAAACGGGTGAACCGTTTCATCCAGTCTTCCTGAATTGAAATCATACCCCATTTGTTCAAGGATTTTCAAACTGAAATCCTTTTGACGTTCCTTTGGAAAGTGTTCAAAAAGGAAATCGGTTTTTGGTTTATTTTCCGATTTAGAAATTTTATGTACAAGTGGGACGATTTGATCACGAAGATCCCCAAATACCTTATCCAATACATCTACCGTCACACCCGGCTCATACATATCCAATAATGTATCGTATTTATTATCTTCGTATCCCCAGTAATCAATGAAGCGTTTTGTGAGTGCCACAAGCTTTTCTAAATAAGGCTTGAACATATCAAAATCCGCTTTTTCTTTCGCTTCTTCCCATTTACCTTCCGCTTTCGACTGTAATACCACGTATTCCCTGTATTCAGAAGCGGGAATCTTTTTATTTCGATCATACTCTTTTTGACACTCTTCTATTAATTTTTGTGTCATAGAATCCAATTGATCCATCTTTGGAGATAGTTTCGCTAAGTAAGCTGCCATTTCATTGGAAGTGGACATCTCGAACAGCTCAGATGAAAGCATCCCTATCACTTCTGACCGTTGTTCTGCCCCGTTTTTTGGAGCGCCGGTACGCAAATCCCAGAACATCAAACCAAGTGCTTCGTTGTAGGCAGACATTTTTTTCACATATTCATGAAATTGATCTTTTGTCTCTAATACTGATTCTTTCATTCAAAAAGCCCCCCTTTTTTTAACATTCAATCTATTTTATCATATTACGAAAAAACCGCCCATTCAGGCGGTTTCAGTACACTCTTTTATGCGTTCAACACTTCGATTCCAACGGGCAGGACGGACTCTGCCAATTCTCTGTATGAGATTTCGTCATCATTCAACAGCACGTGGATGCTCCCCTTGTCTTCACTTGTCCGAATCAGACGTCCGATTCCTTGTCTCAAGCGAAGGATCATGTAAGGAAGATCCACTTCTTCCACGGAATGGGTGGCATGCTTTCGTTTCGCATCAAAGACGGGGTCTTTCGGCGGGAATGGAAGGGAATAAATGATCACTTGTGAAAGGGACTCCCCTGGCACGTCCAATCCTTCCCATAGATGATAGGAACAAAGGACCGTAGACGTTTCCTGCTGGAACTGTTCTACCGTATCACTGATCTCACGGTCACCTTCATAGATGACACTCCAGTTTTGATCCGCCTGTTGAATCTGATACGACCTAAAGGCGTTCATCTCATCCTTGGAGGTAAAAAGAATCAATGATCTTCCTTGATTATTCTGTAATTTATCCCAAATATATTGATTTTTCGAATGAACACCGGAATCCAAAGGGGGAATATGTGCTTTCATCATATCCTCATATTCATAAGGGGATTCCACTGAAAATTTTTCATATTTTTCAATTCCCAGTGATCGTGACACATAAGAAAAGTCACCATCATAGGAAAGGGTTGCAGAAGAAAAGATAAATGGGATATTTTGACTGAAAACGTGTTCTTTTAAGATTTCCTCTACTAATCTCGGCATTACCACAAAGGTATGTTCTTCCTCTGATGTTTCCAGCCAGTAGATTCCTTTTTCATCATCTAAAAACAGTTTTAATGAATACTGAATCTGCTCCAGGTATTCCTCCACCACTTTTAACAAATAATCATCCATTACGTACATTTCGCTTTCAAAAACAAGTTCATTCAGCAGGTTCTCGATTTTTTCCGTAAGAGACCTGGCCTGCTTCAAGATCGCTTCTGAACGAAGGATGTACTGCCTATCGGATCCAGATTCCCCTTTGGATTCTTTCTCAAGAAGCTCGAACCACTTTTCGTTGTCGACCATGATATCTTCAATGATATAAAGAGTCTCCTCCCTCATATCAGATGAAGACAGCTTTTCTAACAGTCCTTCAAGTGTCTCCATCCTCATCCGGTAGGTCATCGCTTTCTGTGAGGCAAATTCCAATAGGTGCCCTTCGTCAAAGACGACTGAGCTTGCTTCCGGAAGGAGCGGCAGCTGACCTTCCCGCTTTCTGCTGTCTTTCGTCCAGATATGTTCCATATAGAAGTCATGAGAACAGATGATCAAGTCAGCCGCATTCCGGTAATGCTCACGATGAAGCGTCAGTCCGCAGCGATGACGATAGGCACAGGACATGCAGTCCTGAAGGGAATCCCAGCCTACAGAATTCCACTCTTCATCTGACAAGCTGGCATATTCTTTCCGATCCCCGTAATGACTGAAGCTTCTCATGGAGGAATTGTCATGGACGAAGCCCGGCAATTCTTCCCACATATCCTGATAGACATCATTTTGAGAAGCATTTTCTTCTAATTTCTTGATACAAAGATATTGCTCCCTCGATTTTGCCAGGCGGACATCGATATCCAGATCCAGGGCTTTCTCAAGCTTCTCTATATCCCCTTCTTTTTTGACGATCTGCTCGATTAGGGTTTCATCTGCACAAGCGATGATGGCAGGCTTTCCCGTATACCTTGCATAGGAAAGGGCATATAACAGATACACAAGGGTTTTCCCCGTGCCAACACCTGCTTCGGCAAACATGACCTGCTTATTCTTGTATGCCTGATTAAGTTGAAAGGCCATAAAAACCTGTTCATCCCGCAAATCAAATCCCTTATCTGGCAATACATCATAAAAAACATCCCCGACCCAATCGGATAATGCTTCATAAAAGGATTGCTCCTTGGTTAGTTCAAATGGTAATTTTCTTCTCATATGGACCTCCTGCACGACACAATATTTCTACTTTACTA
The DNA here is from genome assembly GCF_056173145.1 of Rossellomorea sp. QJM3NY_18. NCBI lineage: Bacteria > Bacillati > Bacillota > Bacilli > Caryophanales > Bacillaceae > Rossellomorea > Rossellomorea sp. QJM3NY_18. The sequence goes on from NZ_CM149659.1 coordinate 2,525,870, forward strand.
GAATTCTTTTTTAATGAATAAGGATAATGGATATTTTACCTCATGAGCTCAACATGATCTACACCCAAAAGAAAAGGGACTCTCCATACAAAGGGTGAGTCTACCAGTTGTATGGATGTCCCTAGCTTTTCGAGAGTGCACTCAGCCGTATATTCTCTTTTTTTTCAATAATTCATATTGAAATGCCTGATCCAGGTTTTTTGATGCTTCATGGAGGTCCAGTGGTACGGCCTCCGCTTCTTCACCTGAAATAGAAGAAATAGAGTTTTGTAAGGCCTGATAGATTTTGTGGAAATCGATGAAAGAATGGTCCATCCTCTTTCACTCCTCTAAAAATGATAGAACTATTATACGCAGGAAGTGAGAGGGTTATTCTGAACTTCATCATCTTTTTCCAACAATCCTATAATATCACTTTCTTGGGGGGCGTGGCCCGAAGAATTGATAATAGTCTGTCCGGATGAATCCATTGAACAATTTTCGTTTTTTTGTGGCTTGTTTCCCGTAGCATTGTTCAAAGTTTTCATGGGAAGTCAGCATGTATACAGACCAGGTATCCAGTTTTTCAAAGGCTCTTCCCATTTCTTGATACATCTTCTCTACTTCTTTACGTTCACCCAGACGTTCTCCGTATGGAGGATTCCCGACGATGATGCCGTACTCTAATTCCGAAGTGAAATCCCGGACTTGCATTTGCTTGAATTTCACCAGGTCTCCAAGTCCTGCTTCTAAAGCATTCTCTTTGGAAATTTCAATCATTCGATGATCGATGTCCGTACCGAGTATTTCAAGAGGCTGATCATAGTTAGCCAAACCCTCGGCTTCCAAACGTGTTTTCTCCCACACGTCGGCAGGCATCAACGGCCACTCCTCTGACAGAAATTCTCGATTGAATCCGGGAGCGATATTTTGCCCGATCAGCGCAGCTTCGATGGCAATGGTCCCGGACCCGCAGAATGGATCCATAAAGGGACGGTCAGGATTCCAGGTCGTTAATTGAATAAGGGCAGCAGCTAGCGTCTCCTTTAAAGGCGCTTCACCTTGTCCGATTCTATATCCACGTTTATGGAGACCTTGACCACTTGTATCAAGGGTGATGCTCGCCACATCTTTGTGAATGGCCACCTCAATCTTGAAAAGAGGGCCGGTTTCGTCCAGCCATGACGTTCGCTTGTAAGCAGTACGAAGCCGTTCTACAATTGCTTTTTTCACGATAGCTTGACAGTCCGGAACACTGTATAGTTTTGATTTAACAGATTTCCCCTGCACAGGGAACTCTGCGTCTACAGGGAGAAATTCCTCCCAAGGAAGCTTCTTTGTATTTTCAAATAGTTCATCAAAGGAATAAGCCTTGAAATCACCAACAAGGATTTTAATTCTATCAGCGGTCCTCAACCACATATTGGCACGTGCAATGGCCGTTTCATCTCCCTCGAAGATGACCTTTCCATTATCGACCTGACATTCGTACCCCAATTCCTTCACTTCTTTGGCAACAATGGATTCTAAGCCCATTGCTGCCGTTGCGATCAATGTATATGTACTCATATTTGTCACCCCGTTCATAAATATGCAACTATCACTAGTATGGTCCTGTTTCCTGTAAAATAAAAAGGACTGATACAAAAGAGCAGTGTATTACCTGCATGTATCAGTCACTTGCATTATTTAATCCATATTGCTCTTATCCCGTAATAGTGTTCTGTAAGCCATGTTTTGTTCCGTTGTACTGCAGGCGACTATTCGTCTCGTACTCGGGTGGTAATCATCTATCTACAAAGGAAATTCCTTTGTCCCTCTCTTCGTTCAATTCCTTCGAGAGGATTCCCCTACCAAATTTGGGTTTCTCGCTCGTGGGGTTTACCTCGTTCCACTCCTGCCATTTCTAACAGGACTTCGTCACTGTGGCACTTTCAAAGTAGTCACACCATATCCGTAAAGGACGTAGGTGTTTTCCCTGCCGTCAGCCCGGGTTGGACTGCCCTAGCTTATGAATTGGCTAGGCACGAACACTACGTGCATCTCAGCACCGTGCGAGCATGGACTTTCCTCTACAACGAATCGTTGCAGCGATTACCCAAACACCATTAAGGATCAGCAATACCTAATTATACGGTAATCCCCCCAATAATTCAACTGGAAATATCAGTCGTATAATTTGTTACCAAAAACGTGTTTCTCTAAATTCGATAAACGCTTTAAAATATCGAAATTCGTGGTTCCGGTCTGTTGAGGCGGAGCCGTTGAGCGCTGTTGCTTCAGAGCACCCTCTGCCTGCTTTTTCAGTCGCAGGTTTTCCTGCTGTAGGTCTTCTATCTCTTGATGAAAGGTTTCATAGTCTTTAATAATCAAATCTAAAAATTTATCCACATCTTCCGGCTTATACCCTCGCATACCACTTTTGAACTCTTTCTCGAGAATATCCTTTGCCGTTAACTTCACTTTATCTGAGATCATTCTTATTCACCTCTATATTTATCACTATTATTTTTTCAAATAACCATCCATTTGTCAATCGTATTTCATCCTTCAGTGATTCTGTTTCCCATGAAAAGCCGGATTAAGTCATAATTCTTCAGTCTGTCTTCCACTGTTCCTCCTCAACGATCCACTGTAAATCATGGAAGCTGATAGCCCTGAGATCAAAAGATGGGTCGGACTGTTTCTTTTTTTTCGCTTCTTCATAGAAATATTTAGGCGAACCATCTTTTTCCTCATCATATAGAATCACACATGAATGGCTTTTGTGTAAAAATAATTGATTCTTGTTGCGAAACTGCTGAGGACTCTTATAAGGATCTTTCGAGATGGTTTCGACAAAATCGGCTTGAGAAAGAATCAGTTCATAGTATTCCTTATTCTGTTCGTTCCAGTTTTCCTCCTGAGAAATAAAAGGGGTCAACACGGCCAGTTTAAGCTCAGTGTAGTCCTCCTGAAGTTCAAACACAACTTCCGCTCCCCACAGCTCTACGCCAAGCTGCCCGCTGATGAGCACCCATTCCAATCCTTCATCCAGGAGTGATACCAATTCTTTCTTTAATGCTTGCTTTATGTAATAAACCGCTTTGTCATCCTGCTTGAAAATTCCCAATTCAAAGGATTTATATCCAGCAATGCATGCAACATTCCCCACATGGAAAACCCCTTTAATAAACTTTGGGCACCTTTGGTTCTCTTTACTAGTGTACCCCAAACCTTCTCAATCTATTGTATCATATTTAACGGATTTCTGAGATGGGGAAATATCCATGTTGCGATCTCTCAGCATGAAAAAGAGGAGATGCCTGCATAAAGACTGTGTTCTCCTTAGAAAAGTGATCTACATCACTGAATCCAGTCTTTTAGAGGCATCCCTCTGACATCATTAATTCTATTATCTTCCCATTCCGTAAGGTCCGAATGGCGGTCTTGGACGAGGGCCGAATCCCGGGCCGACAGGGCCTCCTGGTCCTTGAGGTCCTCCTGGTCCGCCACCACAATTAATCTGTTGGTGGGACACACTGTCTACTTGTGATTGAGTGTGAGGGAAATAATGTTTATGTTGATACATAACATTATTCACATTGGTTGTGTGTGTCGGGTGAATATGAGGCACCTCATAGGTAGTCATGTTGTGATTCACACAACATTTCGTCGGGTGCATAACTGCAGGAAGCACTTGATTAGGTCTTGGTCTACAATACATCGTAACGCTCTCCTTTCATCTCTTGGTTGCTACATTAATAGCCTATGAAGAGGAGAGGGTACATGTACTAATGAAAATACCTATTTTTAGGAAGTTATTTCGGAAGACTTACATTAAGCTATATAAACTTTGTGAATAATTGGTAAAAACATAGGCTGTTAAACCAATGACCACAAAGAACAAAATTAAGATGGCACGGTTCATTTTCATCATTCCTTTTTTCAATAAAAATTTTCAACACAATTAATTATTTTACATCTACTTTAGAAAATTCTCAATATAAAAATAAGGAGATGGAACCACTTTCACGCTAAAAATATTACTGTTTGCTCTTCCGGGATACATAACCTATATTTTTGTCTATTTTATCCTCTATCCGAGCCTTGCGATGATTCAGATTCCCTATTATTGTGAGGTCCTTAGTTTTGGTTCCCCCTGTATTATCAGTCAAGTCCAAAAGTCGATGGCACATCTCCAGAGCCCGTTTTAAATCCTTCGTTTTATGCTCATACAATTTGGCCAATTCCAACAGAACAACTTTCCGTATGGTAACAGGTGCGTTTTCATAAATCCCTTCCCACAACTCAATCGCCTTCTTTTCCTGTTTTTCTTTTTTATATTGAAGGGCAAGCTGATGTACTGCCTTAAAGTTTGGGTCTTCATTCTCTTTAATGATTTCCTCGTAGCGTTCCTTGGCTATTTTCCTGTTACCCGTATATTCGAGCCATCTTCCGACTTCGAATCGTTCATGCCCGGTCGCCTTGTCATGAACGTTCAATAGCTGGAACGTCAGGTGAGTATATAGGGTGATGAGGGATAAGATATCCAGTTCGTTATGGGTCATGACCTTGAAGATACCTTCAGGATCTTTACGCTCGATATAATCGAAATAGATCATCGGAGCAAGGTACCCGGGCACATCATCGACTCTGTTAAACCCAAGGATATTCCGTTCGACGTTCATGAGCTTGACGGAGTCCAATTTATGCTTAAAGAGTCTTCTGGAACCGTGGTAAAGGTCGAAATGCCCGAATGCAGGCAGGTTGGGTACATGATCTTTAATAAGGGTATGCCTTGTCTTAACCTGAGGCCAATCAAATGCCTTCCCATTGTACGTTACAAGCGTATTATAATCTACATTGCTCAAGAAGCTGTGATATAAAGGGATTTCACTTCCCGGCTGAGGCAGGAAGTGCTGTGTCACGATCACTTCTTTATCAGTCACCCTTCCATGTCCCAATAGGAAGATGGTATTTCCTACTCCCCCACCAAGTCCGGTCGTTTCCGTATCGAAAAAAAACATATCTTCAGGGTGAAGCCCTTTAGAAGATAGGGGATGGTCCCCTGTAAACCCCTGCCAGGCATTTACGGCTTTTATAAAATCTTTAAACGTGTAATCCCCATGTTGGTGATGAATGGGATAGCGCTTTTCCTTAACCAGGCAGAAATCATCATCAATATAATACGCAGTTGTTCCATTTTCTTTCCATAGTTCCCAAAAGGGCAAATCTGATGAATGGTCTTCCGTTTGTGCTGCAGGCTCCCCGTCTTCTTCCCGGATAATATGTTTTTTCATTCTAGCTAATTTATTTTTCACTGACATATCGGTTCCCCCCTTCCATTTTTCATTGAAGGAATTGACGAAGAAGTTTCAATGAATCGAATTTGGCCGTATCCATGGAATGCTCCATCCCGATGCAGGAAGGACAGCCGCTTTGACATGGGCATCGTTCTATCATGGAATATGACTCAAGGAGAATCTTCTCTATCTGTTCATATACTTTTTCACTTAGCCCGATTCCGCCCGGATACCGGTCGTAAATGAAGATGGTGGGCAGTTCATTGTGGGCGGCCTTGATTTGTGGCACAACGAAAATGTCGCTTGGGTCGCACATGACAAACAAAGGGATGATCGATTTCAGGCTTTGGGAAACCCCGATAAGTCCCTCTTCAAGTCGTTCCTGACTGAAAGAGGCTGCGTCTTTTAACGATATCCAGCTCGAACTCGTATGGAGCTCTTCTTCTGGAAGATGAATCGGACCTGAACCGATATTTTCATGGGTGTCGAATTTTATTTTTTTGAATATCGTGGCCATCGCTTGAACGGTTACATCCCCGTATGCCACATCGAACATGTCTGATTCTCTCATTTTGTCGGTTTCAAGCACCCTTAATTGTACAGCCAGGTTGGCATCCGTAAAATAATCGACATCGACCTCCCGTACAAACGCCTTTTTTTCTTCCCAGTCGAGCTTTTCAACCTGAAACTGAACACCTTGATGTAAATAAATCGCTTCATCATGCAATAATGTCATGGCCGAAAAACGGTCCATTTCCCCAATTACCTTCACGGATGAAATATCGGTTTGATCAATGATGATAACATTTTCCTGTGACGCCGATCGAAGGCTGATGTTATGTGCAGGGAAAACATCGTTCATCCAATACCACTTGTCACCATTTTTATGAACGACCCGCTCTTCTACGAGAAATTCCAGTATATCTTCCATTTCATGTCTGCCAAATTGTTCCCCTTCCCTGAAAGGCAACTCATAAGCAGCACACTTGATATGATCAATGAGAATGATTAAATTATCAGGATTGATCCGCGCGGTTTCAGGAGTCTGCTCAAAGAAATAATCCGGGTGTTCGATGATGAATTGATCCAGTGGACTGGAGCTCGCCACCATGATGACCAAGGACTCACCATGTCTTCTCCCCGCCCTTCCTGCCTGCTGCCAGGCACTTGCGATCGTGCCGGGATATCCCGTCATGATACATACTTGCAATTGGCCGATGTCGACACCCAATTCAAGGGCATTTGTACTGACAACCCCATATATATCACCCTGCCTCAAGCCTTTTTCAATTTCTCTTCGCTGGGTGGGAAGGTACCCTCCCCGATAACCTCTGATGGATTTCGCACCTAATTGACTTTTCACCAATTCTTGTAAGTACGTAAGAATGATTTCCACCCGGACCCTACTTCTCGCGAATATGATGGTTTGCACTTTATTTTTCAATAGTTCGCCAGCGATCCTCCTCACCTCCAGAGTCGCACTCCGACGGATATTGAGGGGTTTATTGACGATGGGTGGATTGTAGAATACGAAGTGTTTCTTTGCACTTGGCGCCCCGTTATTATCGATTAAATTCATTTCCGTTCCTGTTAATTGCTCTGCCAGTTCTTTTGGGTTGGCGATCGTTGCAGATGTGCAAATGAATACGGGTGAAGCTCCATAAAATTCACAAATGCGTTTCAATCTTCTGATCACATTGCTGACATGGGAGCCAAACACCCCTCTATATATATGAAGTTCATCGATAATGACGTATTTCAGGTTCTCGAACAAAGACACCCATTTCGTATGATGAGGAAGGATGGCCGAATGCAGCATATCAGGATTTGTGATGACGATATGCCCCGCTTTCCTCACCTTTTGACGGATATTTGCAGACGTGTCCCCGTCATATGTATAGCTATTGATGGAAACCTCGGCCTCTGCGATGATTTCGTTCAGCTCACTCTTCTGGTCCTGTGCAAGTGCCTTCGTAGGGAAAATGTATAAGGCCCGGGAATCCGGATTATCCAGAATGGTTTGAAGCACCGGAAGATTATAGCAAAGCGTCTTACCAGAAGCGGTTGGTGTGACGGCTGTGAAGCTTTTCCCTTCCATTGCAAGCCTAAAGGCTGAACGTTGATGGGTATAAAGTTTTTCCATCCCTCTCTTATGCAACGCTTCTTTAATTCTTTCATTTATTTCAAGTGGCAAGTCTACCAATTGGGCAGGTTTTTCATCAATGGTATGCCAATGAACAATCTGTTTATTGAAATCCGGATCTTTCTTAAAAAATTCTATCAACTGCTGAAGGTTATTTTTCTTGAACATGTCTATCACCTCTCCTACTTATTTTACCGAATCTATGTTCGAAACTAAAGTAAAAAAACCACCTTTCCATATTCATCCTTTCTCAAAAAGTGAATGAGCTCGAGGGAAGGAATACTCTCTCTTTTTTTTCCAAAGGTTACATAGGACAAATGCACATTTTCTTGAGTGGGCCATAAACTAGTATGAATACGTTTGCGTGAAAGGAGCATACCCATGTCCAAGGATTCAAATAAAGGCGGTTTTGGTGACCTGATGCATTCCATGAATGAATTCTTTCATGAAAGACCGATGAAAGGCATGTTACAAAGTATCGATGAATTCTTCACATCTTCTGTCAACCCATTTGGCTCATTCCCCGTTGAATTGAGTGAAACTGACGATCATTACCTCGTCACTGCGGAACTTCCCGGTGTAAACAGAGAGCAAATACAACTCGATGTGTTTCCTCAGTACATCACGATCTCTGTGACCCATAAAGAAATATATTCAGAAGAAAATGAAAATCACCAGACAATCAGAAGGAAGCAATCCATGAGAAAAAGCAGCAGGACGGTATCCTTTCCAAGAACCGTTAACGAAAAGAATGTGAAAGCTTCTTATAAAGATGGTTTATTATCAGTAAAAGCGAACAAGGAATCAGGGAAGCGAATACAAATTGAGTAAATGAAAAAGGAGCTGCGGGAGTGGAGGCCACTGAAGAACTATGGCCTCTCAGAGATAGTAAAATAAAAAACGGCCCGTTTGGAGTGAATTTCTCCAAACGGGCCGTTTTTTTTGACTAAAAAGGAAGCTTTCTCCCTTCTATTAGTCCATTAATTTTATGATTCGTTTTATATTGGCGGTGAATATGGCCATGGCTCCTTGGATACGCATGCCTTTTAGACCCGACGATGAGGCGATCTCATAACCGTGTCTGTGTTTTAGTTCACTATTCTTTGCTTCGATTTTGTATCGTTCTTTTGCTCTCTCCTTAAAATGTTCACTATTTTGAAATTCGATTTGTTTAGTATGTTCTTCTGATTTAATACTAACCGAATAGGATTTAGTTTTTGCTCCGAGCTTATAACACCCTTCTTGAAAAGGACAACTTTTACATTTTTCCACATCAAAATAGTATGTATCCGTTTGATTGGTGGATTGGTTTTTCTTCCCTTGTCGTGCTTTCCTTATCGCCATATGCCCCGCAGGACAAACGTACATGCCGGCATCTTTATTATATTCAAACTCCTCTCCTTTTTTTCGATACCCATGAGAGACAGAAGGGTTGAGCTTCGCGATTAACTCAAACTCATTTTCTTTCGCGTACGTCAGATTTTTCTTCTCAGAATAAGCCGCGTCACCAATGACTTCTTTCACTTCAATTCCAGCTTTTTTGCTTTTTTCAATTAACGTAGGTAACTCTTTTCCATCCGTTTTTTCACCTGTTGTAATCGTCGCGGCGGTTATGATTCGCTCCTGGACCATGGCTAAGTGCGTTTTGTATCCGAAGAAGGAGGAATCCGCTGATTTATGACCGACTCGTGCGTCGGGATCTTCCGACTGTTGAAGTTCCAATAAATCATCTTCCACAGTCTCTTTGAGTAAATTTAATGGTTCTTTTACTTTCGGAAATTCGGTTAATCTTGGTTCTTTTTCAATGACTTCCACAAGCTTTTGAGTATATTCCAACTCGGCTTCAATCGTATCCTCCGTCGGTTTAGTCGGGAACTTTTCCTTCATCGTTTCATCGATTGTATAAATCATTTTCCGCACTTTTTTCGAACGATTTCTCAATACTTCGACAGGGGAGGTCTGATTATATCGGGAACTCGTATGAGTAGCGTCTACAATGACCGACTTGGATCGAATCACTCCTTTTTCAAGAGCGATTTCAACCGTCTTGTTAATCAATGTGTCTAATAAGTCTTCGTCCTCCAGTCGCTTACGTCGAAAGTAGGCCAATAAACTTGGATCAATCACATCATCTTCCGGTGCCATTTCTAAGAAAAACTTAAAAGACATATCCACCTTGGTTCTTTCAATAAGATCAACGTCGGATAACGTATAAATAGTTTTTAAAAGAAGATATTTAAATATGCGAATAGGATGGACGGCGTTTCGTCCATTCGTATGACAATATTTATCCTTTAATTCGTCATAGATAAAGGAGAAGTCCACAAGGTTATTGATTTTACGAAGAAGGTGATTTTGAGGTACAACCACATCATATAATCCCCCAAATTGACTTACGTTCATTGATAACTGATGGTCAAGCATCCAATCCCTCACTTTTATGTAATATCTTCATTTTACAAGAAAACAGCGTATCTTTCTTCGATTTCTCGAAGAAAGATACGCTGTTTAGTAAAGAAGGGGCTTTTTCAGTGGCCTCCGGGAGTGCAGCTCCTTTTTTGTCTAGAATTTAAATATCCCGCCTAAGCCTTTTACAAGAGAAGAAACTTGATTGATGGCACCCATCATTTGTCCAGTCGTATTCATCATTTTGTTGAAGTCCAACGATCCGTCCTGCGACTTAAAGGAGTTCATGATGCCACTTACCCCACCTGAAGAAGGTTTCGCCATAAAAGATGCTTTCGGGTAGGGATTCGCATATGACTGCTGTTCCATCGCTTTCATTTGATATGGATTATACTCTTTGTGCTGAAGAGGATTTTCAAAATATGGATTCATCTTCTGAGGCTGATTCATCTGCTGATATTGATTTATCTGACTCGCGGCACCTGTATATGGTCCATCCGGCTGTGGTAAAAAATTGGGTTGATAAGGTCCATAATTCGGTGGTCTCATTCCTTGAACAGGATAGTTCACCATCATACCCATATTCTGATGCTGCGAATGGTGATATGGGTATGGCTGATATCGCATCTGTCTCGAAAAAGGTGAAGAATTCATACTTAGCCCCCCTACTTTTAGTGGTTACTATACTTTATGTACATTCGGAAAAATGGTGAAAGAACCCATAAAGATCTTTCGACAACCCTTAAGAAAAATGTCGGAAGTTACACTATTCTTACAACTTAAAGAAAGGGTTTTCTATGATAGGATGAGGGTAGATAGAGAGCTATTATCATTCATATGAAATATGTGTATTGGGAGGAATCAAGATGAACCTTAACGAATTGCTGAAAAGATATGAAAGCAGTAAACAGTATCAAGCAACCGACCAACAAGAACTTCTTACACTGGCCAAAAAACTTTATATTTCAAATGAAATCTCCTTTCATCACTACAGAGGGTTAGCGAAAGAGATCAATACAAAAGAAGAAAATGCTATTTCAACTCCATAAGAAAGAGGCTGCCAAGGGCAGCCTCTTATTTTTCATTAAGTTCATCGAGCTCTGTCCCGAGAACGTACGAAACAGATTGATAATGACTGATAAACCGGTTGTAACTGGATTCAGGAAAAAAGCAATGGACCGATAACATTTCTATATTATCGAAAGTATTGAGAATCTGAGGGAAATGGATGTGCTTCGGCTTAGTTTCTTTGATCCAATTCAGGGACAGGTCCTTCCATCGGTCATTCTTTTCTTTCACTTCGTCCGCAAACGGCTTCACTTCAGTATAAAAGTCCCCTTTTTCACCTGACTCGCGTCTGCTTTTATATTCAATCATCATCTTCTCGACCAGCACGAGAAGCTCTTCCGTTACTTGTTTCAATTCTTTCAAAAAAAGCCCTCCATGTAAAATCTAGACAAAAAATAAAAGTAGCACCATGCTACTTTCTTATAAAATCAGTTTAAGACGTCTTAAAGGATAATTCAAGTTTTTGTAAGACATAGGACTTTTCTCTATTCTTCATAAGAACCGTTTTAGAACCGGTTTTTCTCTCCATTGAACTTAATTGATTGTCCATTTTCTGTATCTGATCGGATAAGGTACTCAATCCTTCATGCTCTTCGACTGAGATTCGGTCATGCAGGCTCTGTTCCAACTGATTGAGGCTTTCTTCAATTTCAGCTAACTTTAACATAATATCTTGTTTTGGAAGCATGTGAATCCTCCCACCTTTTTTTTGGATTAATACAGTAATTCTCCGCCCCTTTTCCTTTCCCTTCCCCTCTGACAAAACTAGAAGCGTTTCGCCAAAGAAAGTGCAAAAAGGACATATAGAAAATGAAGTTTCGACAGCTCTTGAATAAAAGGTACCAAAACTCAAAATACTAGGAGTGGAGGTGTTACTCAATGAAAAATCCTAAAAACAAACAAACCAAACAACAACCAGCCGAAACCAAAGCATCCAAAGGCAACCCTAAACTAGAAGGCGAAAATAGACCTTCAACCTAAGAAAGCGGAGGGGCTTTGCCCAGAGGCGACAAGCATAAGGCGAGAACACCGGGAAGGCGCCCTTTGCCTTTTTGGTGTTCTTGACTTATGACCTCGAGCCTCTAAGCCCCGGAGCTGGACTAATAAGAAAGCGGAGGCGGCTTGGTCAGACCCGACAAGCTTAAGACGAACCATCCGGAAAGGCGCCCTTTGCCTTTTTGGATGGTTTGACTTATGACCTCGAGGGTCTAGCCGCCGGAGCTGGACTGGTCAGAAAGCGGAGGCGGCTTTGAAGATGCGGTTACTCAAAATGTCCGCATCTTCTTTTTCTTTCGAATTGGCCATATCCCCTTGAAAAACTTTTTGGCAACTGCCATTTTCTTAAGCTGCTGTTGCTTATGGAAAAACCACTTTGTCATGATCACATCGTCCGGGAGGTCCTGTTTTTTATACCAGTTTCCATCCATGATTTTGCCCACGGACCAGTCTTTGTGATGAGCCCAATTATGGGTTATCTCTCCGTATGCCTTTTTAAGAACAGGTGTATTCGTATCAGGTACTCCACGGCAGTATTTCTCGTAATCCGTCCTGGAACCTGTATGCTCGACTCTTAAAGCAAACTCAAGAAAAAAACAATGGTAATCAGGATGAAACAAGAGTTCAAATAAGATGTTGCCCAATTTGATTCTATTTTCAACTTTTCTGAAACCCTGTACACTTGCCCCATAAAGATCTCCAGATAAAGTCGGGAAAAGCACGGAACTGAAATGCAGGTGATCTTCAATAAAGAAGAGCGACGTGCCAAATACCCTTCTCTTATAAAGATCATGTTCGATGACAGGTCCCTGGATGAGGTGCTGTTCGTTTATGATGAGTGACTGCACCAATCGCCTTTCATCCCTTTCCTCCCAGAAGCGGTTCCATTCGTCTTCCATAAAATGTGAAATATGAAAATCTTTAAAGAAATGAAACATTTTTTTCTCATATAACGTCGAATAATGATAGAGAAGGAGTTGCGGGAAAGCATCCTGAAAGATGCTCCAATTCGCTCTTTCATAGGTCTCAAATAGAATATCGCAAGTCTTGCGGCTCAAAAGGCCCTGGAAGATCTCCCCCTTCAAATCGGTCATATTCCATCCTGCATTCCTCGATACCATAGAGGCCAGGAACGACCATTTGATCTCAGGATGAAGGAGAAAAAATGCCTGATAAGCTTTCGTGCGCGATATATTATCCTGATTGTATCGATTCACAAGTTGATTTACACATTGTATCCAATCATTTCTACGTTTAAGTTCAGGTATATAGGGTATAAAGCGATAAGTATTGCTGAATTTTTTCATCCTTTTTATCCCTCCTTCCCTTCTAGTCTAGAATGAGGAGATTTGTAAACAATTATTCACACAAAATGGAGTGGTTTCTGTTATGATATAGATTAGTCTGCGAGGTGAATTACCATGAAATTCCATTATCCCAATGGTAAGAAATATGTGGAAGCGACATTACCCTCAAAAAAACCAAAAGGAAAACCGAAACAAATATCGTATAGCAACAGAGGGATGACACTGGAAGAAGATATCAATGAAACAAATCAATATTATTTGACGTTTCAAAAAGCGGTGATTCATAAAAAACCCACACCTGTTCAAATTGTGGATGTTCACTATCCTTCAAGGAGTGCCGCTGTCATTAAGGAAGCGTACTTTAAGCAGCCGTCAACGACAGACTATAACGGGGTTTATAAAGGAAGATACATTGATTTTGAAGCGAAGGAAACGAAAAATAAGACATCTTTTCCCCTTCAAAATTTTCATGAACACCAGATTCTTCACATGGAAACAGTCCATAAGCAGGACGGCATCACTTTTGTACTTATAAGGTTCTCCGTCTCAGAAGAGGTATTCCTCCTCCCCTATGAAGCACTGCGTGTATACTGGGACCGCATGGCAGGCGGCGGAAGAAAATCAATCAAGCGGGAGGAAATGGAAGAGAAAGGGTTTTCCATTCCATTGGGACTCCATCCAAGGGTCGATTATTTAAAAATAGTCCATCAGTTATATTTTTAGTTTAAGAAAAATGAGTTAATCTATATTTTATCTCATTATGAGTAGTATATTTTGAATCTTAGACAATACTAAAAACACAGAAGATTGAAAGTGAGGAAACAATATGGCTGGTCAATATAAGTCAAGGGAAGAAAAACGCCTGGCCCAACAGAAGTCCAAATCACCTAAGGGCAAGAAAAAAGGCTCTATGGTTAAGCGCGTCATTATATCATTATTTATTATCGGGATCATCGGGATGCTCGCAGGTGCAGGTTTATTTGCCTATTACGCATCAAGCGCACCAAAACTGGATGAAAAGTTACTGAAGGATCCGATTGCATCTGAAATTTATGATATGAACGGAGACCTGATCACAACTGTAGGAAAAGAAAAACGGGAGTACGCAAACTTCGATGACATCCCTCAGGTCATGCAGGACGCTGTCATTGCTACGGAGGATAACCGATTCTATAAGCATAACGGGATCGATCTGATCCGTTTGGGCGGAGCAATCATTGCCAATGTAACCGGGGGATTCGGTTCAGAAGGTGCTTCTACAATCACACAGCAGGTCATCAAGGGTTCTTTTTTAAGCCCTGAGAAAACCTTAAAGAGAAAAGCACAGGAAGCATGGCTTGCTTTGAAACTGGAGCAGGAATATACAAAAGAAGAAATCTTTGAAATGTACTTCAATAAGGTATATATGTCCGACGGCATTAATGGTATGGCGACAGCTGCTGATCATTATTACGGGAAAGACATCAAGGATATCAAACTGCACGAAGCAGCTTTGATTGCGGGACTTCCTCAAAGTCCGAATAATTATAACCCTCTTAAGCACCCTGAGAGTGCAGAAAAGAGACGTAATATCGTTTTGTCATTAATGGCTCAGCACGGTAAAATTACGGAAAAAGAAAAGAAAGCCGCTCAAGCCGTCCCGATTACAAAAGGGCTCGTATCGGCTGAAGATGTGGAAAAGAAAAATGGAAATAAGTATCCTGCGTTTGTGGATGCTGTGATAGATGAAGTTCAGAAAATGGGAGATTACAATTTATTCTCTGACGGGTTAAAAGTCTATACTACTGTCGACCCGGATGCACAGAAACGACTGGAAGAAATCCTGGCAGGTGAAAACACGAGTTTCAGCTATCCGGAAAATGCCGAAGAGCCAATGCAGGCCGGTGTAACCCTCATGGATACGAAAACCGGTGAAATCAGGGCCATTGGGGGCGGAAGAGAACAAGATCCCGAAGTCAAGCGTGGCTTTAACTATGCCATCGACTCAAAACGTCAGCCGGGATCGACCATCAAGCCATTGCTTGATTACGCTCCTGCCATCGAACATCTAAAATGGTCAACCTACCATATTTTAAAAGATGAGCCTTATGAATATTCAAACGGAACGGAAATCAACAACTACGACGGTCAATTCAAAGGACCGATCACCATCCGTGAAGGATTGTGGGATTCCAGGAATATAACAGCTTTAAAAGCCTTCCAGGCAGTTGGTGCTGAGAAAGCAGCCGATTTCGTCAATGGACTGGGACTGAAGTTCGATCATTACTATGAATCTGCCTCCATTGGAGGGGTTTCACCTGGTGTAAACTCCGTACAAATGGCTGGCGCGTATGCTGCATTCGGTAATGAAGGGGTTTATAATAAGCCTCACACTGTAACGAAAGTCGTCCTCCGTGACGGTGAAACAGAAATTAAGAATAAAAATAAACCGGAACCGGCGATGAAGGAATACACGGCTTATATGATCTCCGATATGCTGAAAAGCGTCATCGATCACCCTCAAGGTACGGGTAAATTCGCTAAAGTCCCCGGATTACCGATGGCAGGCAAATCCGGTACAACCAATTATTCCCAAGAAGAGCGTGATAAATACGGAATCGCTAAATCGGGAGCACCTGATTCATGGTTCGTAGGCTATACAACAAATTACACGGCAGCCGTCTGGACCGGGTACAAGACTCAATCCATTCCGCTTTCACCTACCGATCGACATGTCGCGCAGTATATAGTAAGTGATTTGATGAGCTATGTTCATGATGGTGTCGATACAGCTGACTTTAAAAAGCCTGACAGCGTAGTGGAATCAAAAGTGGAATTGGGAAGCGATCCTGCGAGACTGCCAAGCGAATATACGCCTGATGATAAAATCATCACAGAGCTGTTCGTTAAGGGAACGGAACCTTCCAAGGTTTCCAAGGAATTCGATAAAATCGATGCTCCTTCTAAACTGAAAGGTAAGTTTAATAAGAAGGATAAAACGATCACCCTTGCATGGGATTACGGGAAGAAGAAAGACGTTCAGTTTGAGGTTTCCGTATCCATCAATGGGGAAGCGAATCAAGTCTTGACGACTACAGATAAAAAAGGATTAAATGTCGAAAACATTCAATCCGAAGGGACCTTCAGCTTTGAAGTTGTAGCCATTTCAGGTGATCAACGAAGTAACCCTGCATCCGTAAACGTAGAAGTAAAAACGGATAAAAAGGATGAAGGAAAACCTGAAGAAGACAATGAAGGCAACAATGACAATGGTCAAGGAAACGAAAATGATCAAGGGACAGGAAATGATCAAGGGACAGGAAATGACCAAGGGAACGGAAACGGTCAAGGAA
This sequence comes from Rossellomorea sp. QJM3NY_18, assembly GCF_056173145.1. Lineage (NCBI taxonomy): Bacteria > Bacillati > Bacillota > Bacilli > Caryophanales > Bacillaceae > Rossellomorea > Rossellomorea sp. QJM3NY_18. The sequence goes on from NZ_CM149659.1 coordinate 2,542,386, forward strand.
ACGGAAATGATGATAACTCCGGCAACGATGGCGGTACTACAGGTGACGAGGATGGCACCACTCCTCCTCCTGAAGGAGACGGGACCGGAGACGGAGGAACAGGCGATGGCGGTGACGCTGGAACCGGTGATGGTGGAACCGGAACCGGTGATGGTGGAACCGGAACCGGAGATGATACCGGGGCAGGAACCGGAACCGGGGATGGCACTGGTACACCAGCTACTCAATCAGAACCTAGAAGAGATCAAGAATAAAAATAAGGCAACGAGAGAATTCTCTCGTTGCCTTATTTATTTGTTGGTTGATTTAAGCGCCTGATACTTGGCATATTGCTTATGTTGTTCTTCAAAAAGCTGTGACAGCTGAATAAATGAATGATAGAGTGCCGGATTATTTCTGATGAAGGTTAAACGTTCAATGACATTAACAGGCTTTAAGGAAAAGTGGTCAATTGATGACTGCCAATGATTCAAATTAACCGGATGCTTATTGCTCCAATACAAAAGCACATAAAACCTACAGATGCTTTTTCTCATCCACTCTACTATGCCTTTTGAGCGGCTTTTGAATAGTCCTTTAAGATGGTCCTCTTCTTTTTTCCACTCCATGAGGATGTCTTTCATCCATGCACCTTGAACCTGCCAGGGCAGCGAATCTGCCCCCCTCCCATTGTAATAAAGGATTTCATATGCAAAAAATGGTTCACAAGGTTCCATATGAGACTCATCGATCTTTACTCTATCATCGGAATAGAAAAATGGATCTCTCAATTCTATCGGGATGTTAAAGACGCTGCCACTCATATGCTGCCCTTTTTCTTCAATCTTTTTTGACCTTCCCTGCACAGGTCCACCAAGGGACAAACCTCGCATTGAGGAGATTGCGATTTGCAGTGATATCTCCCGAAAAAAATCAACCGGTGATGGGTTTCGGACCACTCTTCTCTCGGAATTTTTTTCATTAACGTTTTTTCCACTTCCAATACGCTGTCTTTCCACCTGCAGATCCCCAATCTTTTACTAACGCGTTCAACATGGGTATCGACTGCTAAGGCAGGTTCTCCAAAGGCAACGGAAACCACGACGTTTGCCGTCTTTCTGCCCACCCCGGGAAGCTTCACTAATTCTTCATGTCTATCCGGCACGTCTCCCCCATACTCAGTAAGGAGGATTTCACATAATTTGCGGATATTTTTAGCTTTATTTCGATAGAGACCGATAGAGCGTATATCCTGTTGAAGTTCTTCCAACGTGACCTCCAGATAGTCCTCAGGTCTTTTATACTTTTCAAATAAACCTTTTGTCACTTTATTCACAAGGACATCCGTGCACTGCGCCGATAGAAGGACTGCTATGACGAGTTCGAAAGGATTCTCATGACGGAGTTCACAATGTGCATCGGGGAACATCTTCCTCATTTCATCGAGACAAATGTGTATCTGTTTTTTATTTAACATGTATCCTGCTACCTCCAACCCAAAGAAAGATTTGTATCAAAAAAAAGAGACCAACCCTTAAAATGTGAGAGTCAGTCCCCTTTCATTGTTTTATTGCTCAAGCCAATTATAGAATGGTACTGATTTTCGTTTTGAAGAAGAAGCTGATTCATTCGAAGTTGCCGGTTTTTGGTGAGACCGGAAGCGCTGACTTTGGTTTCGTGCATCTTCAATGGTTTTCACACCATTTTTCTTCCATTCAAAAAGAATCCGATCGATGTATCTGAAGTTGAGCTTCCCTGAAATGACCGCTTCCCTCAATGCTGCTTTAATGATAATGGCATTGTGATCATCCTGATCCAGCCACATGGCCAGGGTCTCACATTCCAATGGAGAAAGAGGACGGCCGAATTCTTGTTCGAATGTCGTATAGATATCCGCTTCTTCTTCCATCGATTGCTGCATTTGTTTCATTTTCGAATCCTGGATGACGAATTCCGCCATCTTTTCCCATAGAGGATTGAGAGAATACTTCTCAAATAGAATTCCTTCTGCTGATGAACCTTCTTCAATCGATAAAAATCGTTGTTGAATGAGCCTTCGTAATAAGGATGAGCAAAATTCACTGGAAATGCTCATTGGCCTTGAAAGCTCTTCCGGTGTCGGAAAATAGTTTCCTTTTTCCAAGTGGCCGTAAATATGCAAAAGCAGGACAAACTCTGATTCATTTAAACCGAGTGTATGGTAATTTGATAATAATAATTGCGGGATGTTCAGTGTCCCCTCTTCGATCCAGGACACCATTAATTGTTTATAATCCATATTCAGTACACCTCACTCATTAGTATATCATGATTCAATATATGTGGACATGGTTATGGATTAGAAGAAAGTTGGAAAAACAAAAGATCTCATGATTCATTTATTTCCAAGTTTAGTGTAAAACGTCGACCGTTCCTTTCCGCTCCAGGCACTTGCTTTCCGCGGGGAGGAAGTCGAGCCTCCTCGGGCTTTGCCCTGCGGGGTCTCGACCTTTCCTCAATTTCCCGCAGGAGTCAAGTGCCTTCCGCTTCAATCTACTCTGTGCTTCTACATACTGACTGTCAAATTATAAACATACCTAAAAAAGATCCATTTGCACAGAATTTCAAATTCAAAAACCAGGATGTTATAAGAATTTGAAATCAAATGGAGCAGTGGTTCTCACATTAGCCAAAGCCCATATGCTCTAAATTAAGATCCTAACGACAGTAACAAAAGAAAAGAACCGGCTGGAATGCTCTTAAGCAATCCAGCCAGCTCTATGTTTAGATAATTAAGGATACAGACGGTTTAGTAGGCGTGGGAATGGGATGGTTTCCCTTACGTGTTCTACTCCGCTGATCCAGGCTACTGTTCTTTCAAGTCCAAGACCGAAGCCGGAATGAGGAACAGACCCATATTCTCTTAATTCCAGGTACCACTTGTATGCGTCTGTAGCCAGTTCATGCTCTTCAATGCGCGCTTTCATCAGCTCTGCATCATGGATACGTTCTGAACCGCCGATAATCTCTCCATACCCTTCTGGAGCGATTAAGTCAGCACATAATACCACATCATCACGATCCGGATCCGGCTGCATATAGAAAGGTTTTAGTGAAGTCGGATAGTGTGTGATGAACACAGGCTTATCGTAACTTTCAGCAATGGCTGTTTCGTGCGGAGCGCCAAAGTCATCTCCCCACTCGATATCATCAAAGCCTTTTTCATGCAATAATTTCAGGGCATCGTCATACGTGATGCGTGGGAACGGAGCTTTGATCTGCTCAAGTTTAGACAGGTCTCTTCCGAGGCGATCTAATTCAAGCTTACAGTTATCCAGTACGGATTGGACGATATAAGAAACATACTGCTCCTGTACTTCCAGGTTATCCTTGAAATCATAAAATGCCATTTCAGGCTCGATCATCCAGAATTCGATCAGATGACGACGGGTCTTTGACTTCTCCGCCCTGAATGTTGGACCGAATGAGAATACTTTCCCTAGTGCCATGGCTGCAGCTTCCATATAAAGCTGTCCGCTTTGGGAAAGGTATGCGTCTTCTTCAAAATATTTAGTAGCAAATAATTCAGTCGTTCCTTCCGGTGCACTACCAGTGAGGATCGGTGGATCCACCTTGACGAATCCTTCTTGATTGAAGAATTCATATGTAGCACGGATGATTTCGTTCCGCACTTTCATCACGGCATGCTGTTTGCGGGAACGAAGCCAAAGGTGGCGGTGGTCCATCAGGAATTCTGTTCCATGCTCCTTCGGTGTGATTGGATAATCCACGGCTTCGTGGATCACTTCCACGCTCTTCACTTGTAGTTCGTATCCGAACGGTGAACGGGAATCTTCAGAAACCGTTCCTGTTACATATAGAGACGTTTCTTGAGTCAATGATTTTGCTTTTTGAAAGACTTCTTCTTCCACTTCACTTTTAACGACAACACCTTGAATGAATCCAGTACCGTCACGAAGCTGTAGAAAGGCAATTTTCCCACTTGAACGTTTGTTGGCAAGCCACGCCCCGATGGTTACTTCTTCACCAACGAACTTACTTACTTGAGATATAGTAGTTTTCACGATTTTTTTCCCTCCAAAAAAACTAAGACGCTTATGTATCGTTATTTATTATACATTTACCATTATCCCGTCGCAACAGATAGAGCAAAACGAGATGATTTTAAGGAAAAAGCAGACCGGCATACGGTCTGCGGGTCCCCTGTACTACTTGCTTTTATTGACAACAAATTCATGCATGCGCTCGATTGCTTCTTCAAGGGCATCAAGACTTGTGGCATATGAAAGACGGATATTGTTGTCTGACCCGAAACCTGAACCCGGGATGACGGCTACCTTCGCCTCTTCCAGTAGGGCTTTAGTAAATTCATCAACAGTGTTATAGCCTGTTTTCTTTGCGGCTTCTGACACATTCGGAAACAGATAGAAAGCACCTTGAGGCTTCAAGCAATGGTACCCTGGAATACGGTTCAATTTATCAAACACAATGTTTAAGCGATCTTCGAACGCCTCTCTCATATCCTCTACAGGCTTCTGATCCCCCATATAAGCTGCAACGGTCCCGTACTGTGAGGTCGTGGTAGGGTTGGAAGTCGAATGGCTGGCAAGATTGGTCATCGCTTTGATGACCAATTCGTCTCCTGCTGCATACCCGATTCTCCAACCTGTCATGGAATGTGATTTAGAGACTCCGTTGATCACGATGGTTTGATCTTTCAATTCCGGGGACAATTCTGCGATGGAAGTATGGGTGTTCCCACCATAAACCAACTTCTCATAAATTTCATCTGACACGATCATGATTCCCTTTTCCAAGCAAACTTCCCCGATGCCCTGAAGCTCTTCACGGGAATACAGCATACCTGTAGGGTTACTTGGTGTGTTGAGAATGACTGCTTTCGTTTTCGAAGTGACCGACTCTTCCAGTTGTTGTGGAGTGATTTTGTACTCATTCTCTTCTTTTCCTTCAACTATAACAGGAGTACCACCGGCAAGCTTCACTTGTTCAGGATAGCTGACCCAGTATGGTGTGGGGATGATGACTTCATCCCCTTCATTTAATAGAACTTGAAATAATGTATATAGAGCATGCTTTGCCCCACTTGTCACGATGATCTCTGATGGTTTGTATGTCAGGTGCTGATCGGTTTCAAACTTATGGATGATCGCTTCTTTCAGTTTGGCCATCCCTCCGGACGGAGTATATTTCGTATGACCTTCCGTCATGGACTCATAGGCAGCCTTGATGATATGTTCCGGTGTATTAAAATCCGGTTCTCCGGCACCCAAACCGATGACATCGATTCCCTGTGACTTCATTTCCTTCGCTTTAGCCGTGATCGCTAACGTCGTGGATGGTGTTAATGCACTGACTCTATCAGCTAATGTGAATTTCATTTGTCGTGTTCCCCCTGATCATAAATTTTCAATTTTTCTCCACCATTCCCCTGAAGAAAACAGCAGATAATAATAATTTAAATTGTCTTGTTGATCTAAGTAGGTCATTTCCCATACCGGACCGACAGATTCATACCCTAGACGGACCGATAATAATTCTTTCGGTTTCTTTTCATCATTTAGTTTATTGATCGCCTGATCTTTTGTAATGCCATTCGCCCATTTTTTCTCAATAATTTTCCCTTTCTTATCGGGAACCCATGCGACCAGCTTTTCCTTCTGTTCGTTTTCACCCGTTACCACTACATAGGATTTTGAGCCATTATAAAAGCTCGTGTCCTCCACTTTCACGATGGCAGTTTCGTCTTTTACCCGCTTGAGGGCAAGGTCTCTCTGATGATCGAGAGGGTTCCGGGAAACTTGATACAGTATGACGGAGGCCGATATTCCAATGACGATGAACAATAGTACGATGATGGTTATCCATTTTTTCATTACAATCACTCTTTATGTACGATAAATTGTTAATACTGCTTGATTCTGATCTTCCGGATCTAGTGCTAAACCAAACATATAATCATCTTTTTTTAACGTTCTATTCAATGTATCAACCACTTTATATAAGTTATCCGTATATTCGATACGGACTGTGGAAAGAACTTCAATTCGACTTTCCATATTGCTCCTCCTTTTAACTACTATCCTATTTCAAGTGAAAAACTCTACACATATTATAACAACATAAGAGGCTGCCTTGGTAGGGGGATATCATAAAAACGATGATGAAATCACACATGGAAGGCTGAACTGTCAGCCTCCCTCCTTGAATACTCCATCTTCCTGATCAAACGTGAGCACCTCGTAGTTTCTCCTGTTAATTTTTACAGCTATCAACCCGTGTTGACCCGTTAAGTAAAGATCGATCCATGCTTCGTTGATGGCTTCAAGCATTTCACTATTCAGGAACCTTTCTTTAGAACGATAAAGAATGGCGGTTTGTGGGTCAACATGCTTAAGAAGCTTTGGAGACATGCCTTCTGTTTTGGCAGGGACAGGCAGTTTAACGATGTTAACATTTTCCAATGGTTTCTTGAGTAATACCCCTTCAGCATGTGATGATTGAGAACTCATCCAGAGAAAGCGATACTGAAAAAAGGTGATGGAAAAGTCCAATCCTTCACTCTTTTCATTTCCTTCGTGCACAGCCCTCATGGTTAATTCATCAGAGAATGCAAAGGTCTGGTCCTCTTGTATGGTATGAATGAATCGCAAGACTTGTTTCGGCATAAATGGTTCGAGGGATTTCCCTGCCACGATTTCTTCAATGCCGAACTTTTCAACCAGTTCAGCAATCATTCTTCCATCCACTTCACTCTTCTCCGTAATGATCAAACCCTTGATGTTGTCTATATGAATTTGATTGAAATAATAATAAAGTTGTCTTCGGTCCTTATATGTTCCTGTATTGATCAAATAATGATTGCCAGATGCCAGGTGAAGGACAGCGACCTCCCCTTTTTGAACAGGGAGGAAACTAATCGCATATTCCTCTTGGGACACATGTAGATCCACCTTGGGAACTTTCATTCCAAAGGCCTCTGACGTCATCAGGAGAAAAGACAGCATGGCCATTAGTATCACTTTCATTTACAATCCTCCAGTTTCACCTCTACCCTTTAGATTGTGTTAAAGGGGAGATTTTATCACTGAAGTTTCAAAGGATTTCAGAGCCAATCTTCAATCCAGGAAACCAGATCAAATAGATCGCCTTCTTTGACTTCCATTGATGGAATCGACTGTAAGAATGCTTTACCATACTTTGTTGTCTTGATTCTCCGGTCATACACAATCACGATCCCCCGATCACTGCTTCTTCTGATCAGCCTTCCTACCCCTTGCTTGAAGCGAATGATGGCTTCAGGTAAGGAATGGGAAGAAAACGGGTTCTTCCCATTGGCTTTCAGGATATCCGATTTCGCCTGATTGACCGGCTCATCGGGCGGGGAAAACGGCAGTCTCACCATGGCAAGGCAGGACAGGTCCTCCCCCGGAATGTCCACCCCTTCCCAGAAACTGCTCGTCCCAAATAATATCGCCTTATCGAAACGTTGGAAATTCTTGGTCAACCGGGTGCGGCTACCTGATGTGATACCCTGTGCCATTAACACATATTCTTCCAATAAGCCACTGTCTTTCATGAGCTCATATGTTTTCCTCAGCATATCGTAGGACGTGAATAATATGAGCATTCGCCCTTTTGTCGCCTGGGCGACCCCTATCAAATGGGAGCTGATCGCCTCAATATATTCCTCGTTTTGAACCTGTTGAATTTCAGGTACATCCGTCGGAACGAATAGCCTTGAGACCTCACGATAGTCGAAGGGGGAAGTTAGCTGCAACTTTTTCACATTGTCTGTAAGTCCGATTTCATTCAAGAAATAATGAAATGATCCGCTGACGGTCAACGTGGCAGATGTCAACACCACACTTTTCTTCTTGCCGAAAATCTCACTCTGAAGATTCCCGTCGACTGTGATCGGCTGAGCCTGGATGGTCAGGCTGTTCGGCAGTGACCTTGTGTCTCCATCAAGCCAGAGAACATGGTTGTTCATGTCTTTTAGAAACACTGTCTGAAAATTCGTTCTCAATTCTGTCAAATCCACCAAAAAGCTATAAAATTCTTCAATTAATGCCTTCTCTTTATCAAGGAGTTTGATTTTCTTTTCCTTGATGGTATCCAGCACCCGCTGAAACTCCCTTTCAATATGCTTCATTCCTGAAATCACGCGTTCCATTGACATAATGACAGGTTGCCAATAACTGCTGTTTTTCATTTCATCGGTAATGCGCAGCTGGATCTTCTGTATCCCCGTTCTCTTTTTAGCCTTTTTATAGAATACATTTGTCAATACGGAAAAGGCTTCTTCCAGATCCATATAAAACTGACCGATGATCTTATCCAATTCAAAGGGATGGGTAATCAAATCCACTGAGTGATTCGAAAGAAGTTGATCCAGCCGGTAAAACAGTTGTTTATGATCCAACATCCCTAATTGTGACGTGCTGAACTTAATGGAGAGATAATCCATGATTACCCCCAGATGCTGTCGTGCTGATTTTTCCAAATGATGGGCCTCATCGATCACTAAATAATCGTAGGGAGGAAGCATGCTGCTCTCCCTCACCATATCGGTTAAAAGCATCGAATGGTTTGTGATGATGATATCTGCTTCCTGGGCATTCTTTCTTGCAGCAAGATAGAAATCCTTTCCCACCCAGGGATCTTTTGTTTGGGTGAGGTGCCAGCCGTCGTGTTTTAATCGATTCCAAAACAACTGCCCCCCGGAAGTGAGGTTCAATTCATCCATATCCCCGGTCTCGGTCCGTGTCAGCCATACAAGAATCTGCATCTTTGTCAAGATCACATCGTACTGGGACTCATCTTCCCTCAAGGACTGTTCGAATTTAAACAGATTTATGTAATGATTCTTCCCCTTCAAGAGAACCGTCCTGAATGGGGTTGGACTGATTTTCTCCAATAATTTAATTTCTTTATGAAGCAGTTGCTCTTGTAATTGAATGGTATATGTACTGATGACGACTTTTTCGTGAGTACGTTTGGCAAACAGAACAGCTGGCCACAAGTAACCCAGTGACTTTCCAACACCGGTACCAGCTTCGATGACCACATGCTGTGATTCATCAAAGGCATGTCCTATTTCTTTCATCATTTCCATTTGCTGCTCTCTTTTTTCATAGAAAGGAACAAGTTGCGCCAGGTGTCCTTCTATATCGGGTGTGTTAAAATCGATCTCTTCATCGGTTGTCAGCAAGCGGTTTCTCTTACGAAGGGCAAGACCCCGGTATACCTCCAGTTCTTCTGAGAGATCCTCTACATGTTTTTGTTTCTTTGTCACGATGCTGTCAAATAACAAATCAAGATCACTCTTCAAGTGATTCGAGAGTTTATGAAGTTTTTCAAGTGTGACCAGGGGCAGCTTTGAAAGTTCTTCGATAAAATAAAGAAGGATTTCAGCTGTCACATAAGCATCACTGTCTGCCTGATGCGGCCTGACATGGCTCAAATTCAATGTATTGGATAGCTCCGTCAGTTTAAAGCTGTCCGCCGATGGTAAAGCTACCTTTGCAAGTTCCACTGTATCAAAGGCAGGTCCCTTAAATGGGTTATACCCTGCTTCTTCCAGTTCTGCCTGAAGAAATGAAAGATCAAATTGGACGTTGTGAGCGACAAAGATACCATGATCCAATATTTCCAGGATTTTCGGTGCAATTTCATGAAAGGACGGCGCGTCCTTCACCATGTCATCATTGATCCCGGTTAACTCCTCTATAAATGCAGGAATGGGTTTTCCCGGAGATACGAAGGATGTAAATTGATCGATGATTTTCCCGCCTTCTATTATTACCGCTGATAGTTGAATGATTTTTTCTCCCTTTTTAGGGGAATTTCCTGTTGTTTCCAAGTCTATGACAACCAATTTAAATGGGTACATGTTATTCACTGCCTTTATATAGATCCTACTCTTATGATTTTCTAAATAAGTGTACCACAAACAAAAAAGCAAGTCTCCTATTCCCAAATTAGAAGACTTGCCCATTTATTATAGTATTGTCGCTTCCGGTTCTGTTCCGATCATATCGATCACCCTGTTATTCTCTCCCATGATCGCCACTTTCGGGATATGGTTATGAACCATTTCCTCAGCAACCAGTTTATACGATATGATGATGACAATATCTCCTTTTTGCACGAGTCTTGCAGCCGCCCCGTTCAGACAGATGACGCCGCTCCCTCTTTCACCCGGTATGATATAGGTTTCCAGGCGTGCACCGTTATTGTTATTGACAATCTGAACCTTTTCATTAGCCATCATTCCGACAGCATCCAGAATATCCTGATCGATGGTAATGCTCCCGACATACTCAAGGTTTGCTTCGGTTACAGTCGCTCTATGAATTTTTCCACTCATCATCGTTCTAAACATGTGAATCCTCCTCCGGTTGTACATTGATGATTATATTATCTATTAATCTGGCTTGTTGGAATTGAACAGCTATAGCTATGATGATGTCATCTTCCAGCTGCTTCAGTTCCTCAAGCTCCGGGTATGAATACACTTCCACATAATCAATGGTACCAGAAGTGTTTGCTTGAATGATTTTAGAAATCCTCCCCGTAATGACAGACGGAGTCCTCTCTCCGTCTTCAATACTTTTAGCCGCTTCTTTCAAACTTCTATATAGGAAAGGGGCAACTTGTCTTTCCTCTTCAGACAGATAGACATTTCTCGAACTCTTCGCCAGTCCATCCTCTTCCCGAACGGTCGGGACACGGATGATTTCAACAGGAAAGAAATAATCGCTCACCAAGCCTTCTACCACTGCGACTTGTTGGGCATCCTTCTGGCCAAAGTAGGCCCTGGTAGGCTGCACAAGATGAAACAATTTCGTCAGGACAGTCACAACTCCATCAAAATGACCTTCCCTCTTCCGGCCGCACAGTACATCTACACGCTCTTTCACCATCATAGTCACTGACTGACTCCCCCTGTACATGTCAGCCACTTCAGGAATGAAAAGGATATCCACCCCTGACGTCCTTGCTAACTCCGTATCCCTTTCCACATCACGGGGATAGCGGTCAAAGTCTTCATTTGGCCCGAACTGCAGGGGGTTCACAAAAATACTCATCACGACGATTTCATTTTGACTTCTTGCTTCTTTCGCCAGGGTCAAATGCCCTTCATGAAGAAATCCCATTGTAGGAACGAATCCAATCGTCTTCCCCGTTTTTTTCAACGATTCTATACTCAGTCTCAAATCACTTATCTTTGTTATGACGTTCATTTGTTCATCCCGCCATAAAGAGAATGAAGTTCCTCATCCCGCATAGTAAAGGAATGTTCATCTGTTGGAAAGCTCTTACCCTTTACTTCATCAATATAGCTCTTTAGGCTGTCATGCATGACGTCTGATGCATTCCCATATTGTTTGACAAACTTAGGGACGCGGTTCACACCATACGTCACAAGGTCATGGAACACTAAAACCTGACCGTCGGTGTTAACTCCGGCACCGATGCCGATCGTCGGAATCGTTAAGGCTTCTGATATCTCCTTTGCGATTTGCTTCGGTACACATTCAAGTACCAGGGCGAAGGCACCTGCCTCTTCACATTTTATACTATCTTGGATCAATTTCTTTGCTGTGTCTGCTGTCTTCCCCTGAACTTTATATCCTCCAAGTATCCCAACGGATTGAGGAGTCAATCCTAAATGGGCCACCACGGGAATTCCCGCACTTGTAAGGTCCCTTATTCGATCGATGACGTGGGCGCCTCCTTCGACCTTTACGGCATGGGCCCCTCCCTGTTGAAGGATGTCCGCCGCCGTTTTAAGGGTTTCTTCCCTCGATAGGTGATACGACATAAACGGCATATCTGTCACGATAAACGTATTCGATGCCCCTCTTTTTACGGCCTTCGTATGATGAATCATATCGAATACCGTCACAGGTACCGTAGAGTCATATCCTAAAACGACCATGCCCAAGCTGTCCCCCACCAGAATGACATCGATACCCGCTTCCTCGGCTACTTTCGCACTTGGATAATCATAAGCTGTAACCATGGCAATCTTTTCTTTTTCAATCTTCATATTATGAAAATCTGTTGTTTGTTTCATGTTATCCTCCTTCTTTTCAGTCAGAGGTGACGAAACGGAATGAAAGCACTTTCATGACGAAAATAAAAAAACCTCCTGAAAAAAATGACAGAAGGATCATAAGTGTTTTATATCATTGTTTCGACCCTCTGTCCCAGTCCACAATGGATCAAGGCAGAAATAGTATTGAAAATCAAATGTACGTTTCTATCAGGTGCAGTTCCAAGGATACTGCCCAATTGGATTATACCATAAAAGAACGGCATGGCTACACAGATTTCCATCCCGCTGCAAGTTCAAACATTTACTTCAATATCGGCGGAGTAGATCTGATGGACCGTCCCGCCTGCGTCTTCGATCTTCAGTACGCCTTCATCCGTGATTCCGAGCGCTCTGCCTTCAATGGTTCCACTGATGGTTCTTGCCCGGATCTTCTTCCCGATACTGATGGCATAGCTTTCCCATAAAAGCTTGATTGGTGTGAATCCTTCTTTCATGTAAAGTGAATACAACGCCTCTATCCGTTCCAGTAATCCTTGAACAATGACAGATCTTGATAAGGTTCTGCCTTCTTCGATGGATAGCGACGTTGCAATCTTTTGAATCTCATCGGGGAAATGGTCTTTCGTCTGGTTGACATTCATCCCTATCCCGATAATGATGGAATTAATTTTATCCGATTCAGCCTGAAGTTCTGTCAGGATGCCCGTCACCTTTTTCCCCTCAATGAGTATGTCGTTTGGCCATTTGATCTGTGGATGGAGGCCGGTAACCTCCTCGATCGCCTGGACCACGGCCACGGCAGCTATAAGTGTGAATTGTGGGGCTTTTTGAGGTGGAAGGTGCGGCTTTAAGATTAAGCTCATCCAAATACCGGTACCTTTCGAGGAGTGCCACTCCCTCATCAATCTGCCTCTTCCGGCAGTCTGTTCGTCTGCAATCACCAATGTACCTTCTTCCGCTCCATTACTTGCAAGGGTATGAGCGATCCTCTGGGTGCTTGGAACAGATTCTTCATAATGGATCGAGGTCCCTAGCGTCAGGGTTTGTAAGCCTAAACGTATTTTACTTTCTGTGACACTATCAGGCGTCTCTATGATCCGGTATCCTTTTTTCCTTACCGCTTCCAATACAAAACCTTCTTTACGAAGCTCTTCGATATGTTTCCAGATTGCAGTACGCGAACAACCCGCTATATCAGCAAGGGCTTGTCCGGATAAAAATTCCTGATCCGATTCGAATAGCGCTTGAAGGACTTTTTTTCTTATAGTCGATTGCATTCTGTGAGCCACCTCCTTATCTCTTCTTTATCATTGGGGATTGTCTCATTAATGATAGCTGATTCAATTTCAAGCAATCGTTCTTTCACCCATGGACCACCCTTTTGGTCAGCCCATGCCATTAAGTCCGTACCTGTTACATCTAGTTCTTGCCTGGACGAGATTGCGAGGTTGCGATATTGCTCCATTACTCTTTCCACCGAAAAGTCTGATGAAGGTTCCATGCATCCGTATACTTTTTCAACATTAAGTGCTACTTCGAGACCGGCACGATATAATAATGTCTTTGTCCATCCAGTTTTCCTTTCCTTTAAAATATCGAGTTCTTTGGAACGGACCCTGATCATTTTGGAAGGAAGTCTCCACCCTTTCAGAAAGCCCTGCACATCTACCTCCCCTATATAAGTCAGTAAGAGAAGCCAGGCTTGATCTTTATTTAATGTGTCCAAACCAGGGAGGTCTGCTAACGCTTTGAGTTGTGCACCGTATCCACCTAGATAGGGAAGCTCCTTGTACAAATGGGTGTCCACAAGGAGCTTCAGCCCTTTTTGCTTCCATAGGCCAGCCAGTATTTTCTCGAATTCCATTGTTTTTCGTTCAACTGCTATATGCTCCAGAAGTCTCGAGTGCTCCCTTAAGCTGATTAATGTAGATGATTCGAGACTGAAGCCGAGCTGACTGACAAACCGGACTGCCCTCATCATGCGCAAGGCATCCTCAGTAAACCTCATTTCCGGTGAGCCTACGGTCCGTATCAACCTATTATGTATGTCTTCTTTACCATGATAAGGATCTATGATAGTGCCATCGCAGTTCATGGCCATGCTGTTCATGGTGAAATCCCGGCGCTTCAAGTCCCCGTCTAGTGAACGGATAAATTCTACCTTATCTGGCCTTCTATAATCCGTATAGGAAGACTCGGCCCTAAACGTGGTGATTTCATATTCTCTGCCCTCTTCCAAAACGAGGACCGTCCCATGTTCAATACCGAGATCAATCGTTCTATGGAAGATTGCTTTTACCTCTTCCGGGTAGGCAGAAGTGGCGATATCTACGTCATTGATCGTTCTGCCAAGTAAGTGATCCCGGACAGATCCTCCAACGAAATAAGCTTCAAACCCTGCCTTTTCAAGATTTTTCAATATGGGAACAGCTTGTTGGAATATGATTGGTAACATTCTTAACACCTGCTTTACTTGAATCGACTAAAGGATCCCTGACAGTTCACAAAAGATTCTTATAGATTTGTTCATACTGTTCGACTATTTTGCTCGAGTGAAATTTCGTCCGTGCCGTTTGGAGGGCATTCTTCGATAATTCCATGTGGAGCTTCTCGTCCTTCATCAATTGCAATGCCTTCCCGGCAATTTGTTTGACGTTTCCGATTTCACAGATAAATCCGTTGTATCCATCTTCGATCACTTCAGGGATACCGCCTACATTCGTGCCGATGCTTGGAACACCACAAGCCATCGCTTCGAGTGCGACTAAGCCGAAGCTCTCTTTTTCTGAAAGTAATAGTTTGATATCACTGATCGAATAAAGTTCTTCCAGATTATCCTGTTTTCCAAGGAATAAAACACGATCTTCTAATCCAAGCTCCTTTACCTGCTTGCATATGAGTGTCATTTCAGGTCCGTCCCCTACAAGGAGAAGCTTGGATGGAATTTCCTTCTGGATGAGGTTGAAGGAAGCGACTACATCGGTCACCCTTTTCACACCACGGAAGTTTGATACATGGATGATGACTTTTTCATGATCCTTGATTCCATATTCTTTTCTTAGATGACTGGAATCCACTTCCCTGTATACCCTCTCATCAATAAAATTATAAACCGTTTGGATCTCTTTATCAGGCTGGATCAAATCATGGGTTTGTTTTACTAAAGCGGAAGAAACCGCCGTCACGACATCCGACTTTTCAATACCGAAGCGAATGGCCCCTGTCAGAGATGGATCGTACCCAAGAACCGTAATATCCGTTCCGTGTAAGGTGGTGACGATCTTCACGTCTTTCCCGGACATTTGTTTCCCCAATATGGCACAGACAGCATGGGGAATCGCATAATGCACATGCAGGATATCCAGGCTTTCCCGTTCCGTGATTTCCGCCATCTTATTCGCCAATGCAAGATCATAAGGAGGATATTGAAACACTGAATATTGACTCACTTCTACTTGATGAAAATAAATATTGTGATACATTTTGTTCAATCTGAACGGAATGCTCGAGGTAATAAAATGTATTTCATGGCCTTTCTCAGCCAGTAATTTCCCGAGCTCGGTTGCCACTACTCCTGATCCTCCGACCGTCGGATAGCAGGTAATTCCTATCTTCAACTTCTTCATACACTTAATCTCCTAACAAATCATGATGCAAGATAAGGGTGTTATAGGAAAAGAATCCTTCTGCATAGCGGAGTCCCGCATCTTTCCCCATCATTCTCTCCCTTGCTTCAACCGCTTCGATATATCCGTCTGTTAAAGGAGTCGACACTCCGTCGGATCCTTTAGAGAATTGGCTTCCATATGCTCGAAGGCTCGCAATCTTTGCTTGCATATACGGCTCGATATCCACAACAAATTGAGGTTTATGAAAACCGTTGATCATATAGAAATAGAGGTGAGGCGTTTTATGGACCGGGGTTTCGGAATGAAACTTCCGGATTCCCGCAGAGAAAAATGCCTCTTTCACCAGTCGGGAAACATTTCCATGATCAGGATGGCGATCTTGGTCATAGGGAGCAAATATTGCTTTCGGTTTATACGTTCTAATCAAGTTGACGACTTTCTCAATGTGTTCGTCCGTTATGTATATTCCCCGGTCGGGTATATCGAGGGTCACTCTCTTAAATGCCCCTAATATGTCTGCTGCCCTAAGCGCTTCCTCTTTTCGCAAAGAAACCGTCCCATTGGAAGACAGCTCTGCCTCTGTAATATCGCAGATGACAATATTCTTTCCCTCAGCAGCATATTTCGCCAGGGTCCCTCCCATACCGATTTCCACATCGTCTGCATGTGCTCCAAACGCAAGGATATCTATTTGTTGGTCCACATTACTCCTCCTTTTCCTTCACTACACTCCGCCACGCAATATCCCCTCTGTCAAGACCTCTTACCAGCACTTCAGCAGTACCCATATTGGTCGCGAGCGGTACTGAATACACATCACAAAGCCTGATCAGGGCCGTCACGTCAGGTTCGTGGGGCTGTGCGGTCAGGGGATCCCGGAAGAAGAGGATAAAGTCCATTTTATTATTGGCGATGTAAGAACCTATTTCCTGGTCTCCTCCCAAAGGGCCTGAACGGAATCGATGGACGGATAAACCCGTTTCTTCTCCGATTCTTTTTCCCGTTGTCCCCGTGGCAAAGAGGGAGTGTTTCTCTATGATTGACTTGTATGCAAGCACGAAACGAATAAGATCATCTTTTTTCTTATCATGAGCAATCAGCGCAATATTCATAACACTCACCCTTTAGTCTAATATATTTTCAAGTCCATACACTAATGTGTCCAGTTTCATGACCGTGTCCACAGAAACCTTCACTCCCGACATGAAACTTCCTCTGTTAAAGGAATCATGGCGTATCGTCAATGTTTGTCCCTCTGCTCCTAACATTACCTGTTGATGTGCGATGAGTCCTGGGAGGCGTACACTGTGAATATGCATCCCATCTACATTCGCTCCCCTGGCACCGCTATGTGTTTCCTTCTCATCAGGATGCCCCTGCTCCTTCGATTGCCTCACTTCCCTGATCATTTCTGCCGTTTTCACGGCCGTACCGGATGGTGCATCCAATTTTTGATCATGATGCAGTTCAATAATTTCAATATCATCGAAATATTTTGCAGCCATCTGAGAGAATTTCATCATGAGCACGGCTCCAATCGCAAAATTGGGAGCAATGATGCATCCAAGTGACTTGGATTCTGCCAGTTCCCTCAATTCTTCCAGTTCATCTGCAGAAAAACCCGTTGTCCCGACAACAGGTCTGACCCCATATTCCAGGGCCGTTTTCGTATGATGATACCCGACTTCAGGCGTCGTCAAGTCAATCAACACATGAGGCGCCCCATCTTGAAAGCATGCCTCTATATCTGAATACACCGGCACATCCAGATCCGCTTCCTTCTTGTGATCGATTACGCTAATAAGAGTAAAATGCTCGGTGTCCTTCACCAATTGAACAGCTTCCTTCCCCATTCTTCCTCTCGGTCCTGCAATCGTGATGTTAATTTGCTCCACCTTCATCCCCACTTTCGATTCTGGTCCATCGATCTTTATCTCTTGTATTAAACTTATGCATTACTGTATTGTGGGCTTCTTCAAGGCTGATATCCAGGGAGTTGGCCAAACAGATAACGACAAACAACAGATCCCCCAGCTCTTCCTCAATCGTGTTTTCTTTTTCTGTATGTTTCTTTGGTTTTTCACCATGGTAATGATTTACTTCTCTCGCTAATTCACCAAGCTCCTCGGTAAGACGCGCTACCATCGCCAATGGACTGAAATAACCCTCTTTGAATTGACTTATGTATTGGTCCACTTCTTTTTGTAATTGATTCATCGTTTTATTTTTATCCATAAGAAGTCTCACTCCTTCATTATCTCCTATCATGTTAGCTAAATCCTTCCCGTTTGACAAATATTACGTTTGATTTTGAAAGTCTTCGTTGCCAGTTTGTTTTTCTTCTTATATAATGTCTCTGTCAACTTAGATAATACTATAAAAGGAGGGAAACACAGATGTTGGGATTACGCATTAAAAATATATTGTTCATCTTATTAGGGTCGGCTATATTTGCTTTTGGACTCGTACATTTTAATATCCAAAATAAACTGGCTGAAGGTGGATTCACGGGAATAACGCTCATCCTTTATTTCTTATTTGATATTGATCCGTCGTACTCCAACCTTGCCTTAAATATACCCCTATTCTTCCTGGGATGGAAGCTCCTCGGGAAGAAAGCTTTCTATTATACTGTGATCGGGACTGTAGCTCTATCCGTATTTCTATGGATTTTTCAACGGTATCAAATGACCATCAACCTCGAAGGGGATCTTTTTCTCGCGGCCTTATTTGCGGGTGTTTTCATTGGAATAGGACTGGGGATCATTTTCAGATACGGAGGTACGACAGGCGGGGTGGATATCATCGCCCGACTTGCCCACAAATACATAGGGTGGAGCATGGGAAAGACGATGTTCATGTTTGATGCCGTCGTCATCGGCGTCTCACTCATTACGTATTTGGAATACCGGGAAGCGATGTACACGCTGGTAGCTGTTTTTGTGGCTGCAAGGGTCATCGATTTCATGCAGGAAGGGGCTTACTCTGCCAGGGGGGCCATGATCATTTCAGAACGCAATGAAGAAATCGCCACTGTCATCAATGAGAAAATGGACCGGGGAGTGACCGTATTACGCGGCCACGGCTCGTTTACGAAACAAGAGCGGGAAGTTCTTTACTGCGTAGTCGGGAAAAATGAAATCGTCAGACTGAAAAACATCATTACAAGCGTTGATCCTCACGCCTTCGTATCCGTCACCGTGGTCCATGACGTTCTCGGCGAAGGATTCACACTCGATGCAGATAAAAACCCTATACTGGACTAGAGGGAATCGTACGTCAAACCAAAAGCAGCCGGACTCGGAGGATCCTCCGAGTCCGGCTGCTTTATTGTATTCTTAATCGTCACCATTCATCCCGGTGAAAATAAGTACCAGTCTTATCAGTTCAATGATGGCCACTGCTGCAGCGGCTACATACGTCATTGCTGCTGCGTTCAGCACTTTTCTGGCATGACGCTCTTCTTCATTGCGGATCAAGCCAATGGAAACGATTTGATTCATCGCCCTCGATGATGCATTGAACTCAACAGGAAGCGTGATCAATTGGAACACAACCCCTGCGGCCATTAAAATGATCCCAAGCAGGAACATACCGGTTAATTGAGTGAAAATGCCGATCATCAAGAAGATCCAGGACATATTAGAACCGATATTCGCTACCGGTACAAGAGCATGGCGGAATCTTAGAAATGCATAGCTTTCAGCGTCCTGTATGGCGTGTCCTACTTCATGCGCAGCCACTGCCGCCCCGGCGACCGAGTGCCCGTGGTAGTTATCAGGTGATAACGCTACGGTTTTCGTCATCGGATTATAGTGATCACTCAGAAACCCTCTGCCTTCCACAACTTTTACATTGTGCAAACCATTTTCATCAAGAATCCTTCTGGCCATTTCCCTGCCGGTCATACCCGAAGTCGTGGCCACTTTTGAATATTTCTTAAACGTACTCTTTACACGCATCTGTGCTCCTATTGGAATAAGAGCAATCAGTAAAAAGTAAATCAAAAATCCTGCCATTATCGCTAAAACCTCCAGATGTATAGATTACCTAAATTTTATAGCGCCATCCTCGTACTGTCAATTTTTTTGACGTTCGGACTTTTTCACTTCATCCTGTCCCTTATATTTTCTCCAACCTACATAAGATAATGTAGATACAATGATACTGCCCGTCGAAATGATGACCCACCAAAGGGAAGGATCCGCTTCATCCTCTGTCATGTTCTCGAATAGTTTTTGTAGATCCGTTTCCAAAGCCGTCAGCTCACTCATCGTTTGTTCCCCTTCCAGCACATCCTGACGATAGTGATCCAAGTAAGTGATCCTTGCATCCAGTGATTGAGCCCGCTCAACTGGAATATCCAATTTAATACTCGGTTGAATGATATTATATTTTGATAAAAACACATTCAATGTCGTTTGGTATTCATCAACATTTCCGTTTTCCGCTGCAACCTTTACACCATTAAAGGCTTCCATGATCGGGTCTTCCATTTCAACCCATAAAGGCTGATGCTGACTGTTTAATGCATCCATCACCAGTCGGAACTTCGTAACGGCATTCACCTTTTGCTCAAGAGCAAGGGAGGAATGGTTGATACTTTCCAATGCAAGATTATGTGAAATGGTAAGAATTCTAAGCTCATCCATCGAGAAGGACTGTTGGACACTCAAAGAGGCAAATTCTTCGGAGAAATAAACTAATAGATGCTTGGCTTCTTCATACCTGCCTGCCTTTGTCATCTGTAAAGCCTGATCTGATATATCATCGAGCTCGTTGATTGGAGACGGAGATTCTACAGCGATTAATGGGTGAGGTACTAAAATGAGAAATAAGAAAAGCGTGATAAAAAATTGGATTAATTTCATACTTGTCCCCCCTAAAACTACTAATAAAGTGTATGAAGGGGTGGACAAGAGTAGACCATAAATCAGTCAAACTTATAGTCAAGAGAGAGACGATTTGTTTTCTGCGTGAAATAATATGCAATGGCGATGGAGATGATGCTGAGCCAGAAAGTGAAATATCCGATATTCTGAATATACATATAGAGTCTTGAATATACAGGAAACTGCATGTAAACATAATCGATGATATCATTATGGACGGTCCAGACAGCCCCTGCGGCAATATGCCACAACTTCACCCGGTAAAACGAGGAATATAGGATACCCTGCACGGCCATTGCCGCGTGTGAAGCCATCAGCATATATCCTTCCCAAGGCAAATCACCCGATACCATGAGGGTCAACAGGTTCATGATCACTGCCCAAACTCCGTATTTAAACAGGGTGATGATGGCAAGCACTTCAAAAATCGGCCAATTACGATTCAGTATAAACGCGATCAATACGAAACAAAAAAATAGACTGGCTGTCGGACTATCCGGGACAAACAGTAAAAACTGGGGAGGAGTATTTCGGAGCTGTGACATATACCATATGTATCCATAGATGGTACCGAATACATTCACTAATAGCAACAACCATAAAAAGGTTTTATTTCTTAGTATCGTCATGATCCAGAGCATGTTTGCACCTCTCTTTCAAGTAGAAAAAAAGGGCCGACAGATGCCGGCCCTTTTTCAATATTATTCTTCTAAACCAGAAATGAATTCAGAGAGTTTCTTCAACTCTTCATCTGTCCCTTTAAATAAACCTGCAGGCATGCCCGGTGGTTTACCGTTTTTAGCGATCTTCGCAATTTCTTCAGGTGCAAGACCCGTTCCGATTAAGGAAGGACCCGCCCCACCCTGCAAATTCTCACCATGACAGTTAATACAACCATTCTTCTGATCAGAAAAAATCTTATATCCTTCAGATTCTT
This sequence comes from Rossellomorea sp. QJM3NY_18, assembly GCF_056173145.1. Classification (NCBI taxonomy): domain Bacteria; kingdom Bacillati; phylum Bacillota; class Bacilli; order Caryophanales; family Bacillaceae; genus Rossellomorea; species Rossellomorea sp. QJM3NY_18. Next base: position 2,563,908 of record NZ_CM149659.1, read on the forward strand.
TATCGATATCCACTTCAGCACGGATCTTCCCTTGTTCCTCAGCCGCTTCCCAGTCATGGGTCGCAACGGATTCCCAAGTCAGGAAGTACGTAGCTGCAAGTGCCAATAACATGAATCCTACTGCAAAAGGACGTTTTGTTGGACGGCGTTCAGGTCCTATATCTATGAATGGTGCAAGTAAAAGTGCCCCAAACGCGATTCCAGGAATGACGAACGCTCCGATAACATTATAAGGTCCAGATGCATATGTGTACTTAAGTAATTGGTATAAGAATAAGAAATACCAGTCAGGTAATGGAATATATCCAGTATCTGTCGGATCGGCTATACGTTCTAACGGTGATGGATGAGCAACCGTTAAACAAAGATAACCGATAAGGAAAACAGCTCCTACCAGCCACTCCTTCAATAAGAAGTTCGGCCAGAAAGCTTCTGTTTTACCAGGGAACTCCGAATAGTCTTTCGGTATATTCGGCTTTTTGTCTGCAGGAACCCGGGAGTCCCCTACAAACTTCATCCCTTTTCCTCGATGCATAGTGTCCCCCTCCTTTTATTAGGTTAATCATTTACAATTGTTTCTTATAGTGGTCCGGAAATACCTTGCTTACGGATCATCAGGAAGTGAGCTCCCATCAAACCAAGTAGAGCAGCAGGCAGGAAGAATACGTGAATAGCGAAGAAACGAGTCAGAGTCTGTGCCCCGACGATGTGAGCATCTCCCGCTAATAACATTTTCACCTGATCTCCGATAAATGGAGTGGCCCCTGCTATTTCAAGACCTACTTTCGTCGCGAATAGCGCTTTCATATCCCAAGGCAGTAAATAGCCGGTGAAACCAAGCCCTAACATAACGAAGAAAATAAGAACCCCAACAACCCAGTTCAATTCACGAGGTTTTTTGTATGCACCTTGGAAGAAGACGCGTAGTGTATGTAAGAACATCATTACGATAACCAAACTGGCTCCCCAGTGATGCATTCCGCGGACAATTTGTCCAAATGCAACTTCATTTTGCAGATAATACACAGATTCCCAAGCGTTTTTAATATCTGGAACATAGTACATCGTTAAGAACATTCCGGATAAAATTTGGATGACGGTTACGAAGAATGTCAATCCTCCGAAGCAGTAAACAAACGCAGAAAAGTGATGCGCAGGGTTTACATGTTCAGGAACTTCGTGATCCGCGATATCGCGCCACAAAGGCGTAATGTCTAAACGCTCGTCAACCCAATCATAGATCTTGTTCAGCACAGATTACGCCCCCTTACTTAACAAATTTATTTGGTTCTGGTTGTCCAAGATAAAGAATTCCATCTTTTACTTTTGTCGGATATGAATCCAACGGTGCTGTCGGTGGTGTACCTGGTACATTCTCACCGTTCTTGTGATACATTCCACCATGACATGGGCAATAGAACATTTCTTTATGATCCGGATTCCCATTCCAGTTAACTGTACAACCGAGGTGCTTACAAACCGGTGAAAGAGCAATGATTTTGTCTTCTTTGTTCTTATATACCCAAGCGGTTTGTGTAACTTCTGATGTGTACCACGCATCTTTTTGCTCATATGAGAAATCGACACGTACTGGTTCATTCGATAATTCTGAAACCTTTTGCTTAGTCGCTCTAAAATCTCCCGCAGCTTCCGTTTTCAACACTGGATCCACTGCAAAGCGAACCATCGGCATTAACATTCCCGCCGCCATGAAACCGCCTACACCCGTAAGTGTATAGTTAAGGAATTGACGTCTAGATACACGATGTTTGCTCATCCTTTTCCCCCCTCTATCGTAAGGTAAGTCCGTCGGACATATTTCGCACAAATATAAAACTAGGACATAACTATGATATATTAAACTCTATACAAGGTCAATAACTCTCGTATCTAAAAGATGGAAACAATGTGAAGTTTTTATGAATTTTTTTGCCATTTTTGTACAATCACATTTAACAGCTGCTTTACCTGATCTTCCATAATCGAATGTTTATATTGTTCGTCCAGGTTTTCAAGAGGAATGGATGGGACCCATATCAAGCCTTCTCCGAGTTTATCCTCGACCTTTTTCCACCCGCTGTCTGAAGTCAGAAAGAAGACATGCTTCACACCGCTCACGGTTAATTCTCTTGCCCATTGGGATAATTCGGATACCTCGCGATCCACCGATGATGACATCCTATACGTAAATGAAGGGATCATCATCATTCTACCCTTGAATTGCCTTTCCAGGTGCAGAGTGAGTAGATTGATAAACTCTGATTGTGCTGCTGAGACTCTTATATCCTTCCCGAAATCAACAGGGATAACGGGAATGACAGCCGTATCTACATATGCTTTTTCGGCTTCGAACACTTCAATATCTTTTACGTTCCAATTCATGTATAACCCTCACTTTTTTTCTTTCATTTTCCACTTCCCATCTTATCACTTTATATCATCTCATATAAAGCGATTTCACTTTTTTTATACAAGCGCTTTACATATAAAACGTGCTCCCTGGTGAAATACTCCCCGGGATAGGTATACTTAATGGGGATAAACCACTCAGGACACGTAAAGAGCCTCGTTCATAGTATGCACCATTCTTAATCTTACTATCTAAAAAAGACAATAAAAAAATCGAATGAAGAGAGGGCGTTTCTCTTCATTCGACTTATCAGGTAAGGCTATTCAATTCTTTGGTCAATTTATTGAAAGCCTTTTTGTCACCGGTATCCAATGCTAAATCGATGGCCTTTAACAAGCGGTCCTTCCTGAAGGTCTGCAGGCTGTCCTCTAGAAACCGTTCAGCTACCATTCTGTCTTTTTCATTGATCAGTAAGTATTTCGGCATAAACGGATTTTCTTCCAGTACGGCTGCAAATTGATAACTGGAATTTGCCTTACTGAAGTTTAGCTGAATGTAAATGTCTTCATCCTTGTTCAATCGGATATCATGAAAGGACTTTTCTGCGTCCGTTGTCATGATATTCTCTTTATAGAACCGGAATGGAACATCTTCGACACAATGGGTCGACATCACCAAGCCTCTCGGACAGTACTGGGATTCTTCGACAAAGTGAACCTTTTTCATTAGTTGGTCATGACTCATCAGATAATTTAAGATCCACACACATTCTCTTCGTTTTAATTGATATCGGTTCAAAAACCAGCGGATAAATTCTTTCTTCTCGTTGACAGAAACAGGGGTGGTCATGGTTTTCCCTCCTCTGCAGAATCCTTTTTAAAAGGTCCGTTTTTCTTTCATCATAAAGTTTAGGTCTCATTCATAAGCCCTTAGCCATATTCATTTCCTAACGTCCAAGTCCCTTAGACCCACCGTCACTGATCAGTCTTGTAATCTTTCAATCAGGTCCTGCCACTCATCATTTGAAGGATCCATTTCAATCAGGTGTTTATATACTTCTACTGCTTCACCCCTGAGTCCTTCTTCTACTAGAAATTGTCCGAACTCTAGTAAAAACTCTTGATGATTCTTAAAGTAAGTATATGCAATACGGTATTGTTTTAATGCATGATTATATTGTTCAAGCCCTTCATAGGCTTTTGCCAGATCCCAATTGATCTGAGGCTCTTCTTCTCCTTCTACCGTCAGCATCTGGGCGATTTCCAGCACATCTTCATACCGGTCCTGTGTAAAGAACAATTTATTGATGATAAGGGCAGCCTCCACATATCCGGGGTCAAGGGCCAGGGCTTCCCGAAGAAACGCTTCTGCTTCTTCTTCAAGTCCCATCTTCAATGAAATCTTGCCTCCGAATACATTCAGTTCTTTATTGTATTCATCCTGCTTCACACCTGCCTGAACGGCTTCCAGGCTCTCTTGAAGCTTTTCTTCACGCTCATACGACTTCGCCAATAGTAAATAGACAGAATGATATTCAGGATCCAGTTCCTTGACGGAAACGAATTTTTCAATCGCCTTTTCGTAATAACCTGCCTGATAGGCTGTAAAGGCATAGCCGAACAGTGTATTGATTTCCAGATGTTCTTGAAGAGCTTTTTCATAATGGGTCAAAGCTTCTTCGAATGCTCCTCCTACACTATAGGCCTCGGCCAATCTCTGGTGGACATTGGTTCCTCCAAGTTCAGTCGTCCCCTTTTCGATGAGGATCTGATAATGCCTGATCGCTTCCAGGAATCTGCCCGTTTCAGAATACAATTCCCCCAGTCCAAAATCGATGACAGGTTCATCGGGCAATAACCTCTTAGCTTGAAGAAGCTTTTGTTCGCTTACTTCAAACAAACCCTCCATTTGATAAAGATCTGCTAAAAGAAGAAGTGACCTTGGATAGGTGGGGTCTTTCTCATCCAATTCTGCAAGCGTCTCGATGGCTTCCTCTTCTTTATCCATCTCCACCAGCACTTCCGCCAGTTCAATGAGAAGCTCACCCTCACCCGGATAATATTGAAGGAGATTCCCGTACAGCTCTTTTGCTTCCTCCAGAAAACCCAGATGATGTAATTCTTCGGCAAGACTGAATTTTTCTTCATGACTCCCAAATTTCAGCACTTGATTATATTGTTTCTTTGCTTCTTCTAAATTTCCTTCATTTAAAGATGATAACATTTGTTCAGCGTATGACATGGTCAATCCCTTTCTATAAAAAAGCTTGTATTCAATTAAGTAAAATATCCCGGGGTTTGTATGATCAGTTCTTCACCAGCTCCAGGATAAAAATGACCTCGATTATTTATATAATGATATTTCCCTTTGTTCATAGTACATTTTAGCACATGATGATCATAATGAAATGATAATGGCTCAGCACCCAACTCGCCTTCAGGCTTCATATAGAGGTTATAACATATTTCTCCACCAACCAAAAAATTTCCTCTAAGGGGATATATTCCAATTTTCTTCAATATGCTTAATTTCAGTGGTTCTTTTTCGGGGATTTCAGCAGGAATATGGGGAATACCCTCGCTTTTCATCGAATTCTGCCATATTTTAAGATGCTTCATTTTGGTTTTATTGTCTATGTCTGTCGTAAAAAAAGGGACAAAAGTAATAGGGTAATCATACAATAATCCTTTGATCCATCCCCACGGAATGTCTCTTAATACAGCTGCTTCGTCCAGATCGATCCAGATGACAGGAACTTTATGCCGCTTACATGCCCGTATGATGTTCGGGGTAATCAGATTCGCAGATATTTTTAATCCTATCGTATAATCAATGGGACTGTTGAGCAACGATGTTTTCCGTTCATTTAATCGTTTAAGAAATTCATACTCATACTGTATTGAAAAAGCCGTTAAAACCGTGGTACACCCTCTTTTTATAAATTCGTCAAGGTAATAGTTCTTTACGGTGGAAAAATCACTCCCTTGGGGTACCATTAAGTCACACATGACATGTCCGGGTGTCATCAAAAAAAGGGAAACATCCATTTTCATGTACTTGTAGTACTGAAAGCTGTTCCTGATGGCTGAAATCCTGCCGTCTTTTATCAATAGTGAAGAGTGAGTATGCTTGGTGTCCTTTACCCAATTGGCGTTTTCAATGATATAGGTGCTCAACCCGTCATCACCTTCCTTTATAGACAAGCTATGAAGGGAAGGATGAATTCATGCCACCCACTCATTAAAAAGAGAGGCGGATTTAGCCCTAAGACCAACCACCTCTCACATTATTGATTCAGTTCGCCAACAGTTTGTTGATGTGTTCAAAGAAAGTCGGATACGAGATCCTCACGGCCTCTGCATCTTCTAAATATACATCTGAGTCCGTTAACAGGGAAGCGACTGCCAGAGTCATGCCAATCCGGTGGTCGCCCCAGGAATGGACTTCTCCACCGCGTAAAGGGGTTTTCCCCTCGATGATCATCCCGTCGTCTGTACCCTGTATGTTTGCACCAAGCTTTCCAAGCTCCTTCACAACAGCATCGATTCGATTGGTTTCCTTCACTTTTAATTCCTCGGCATCCTTGATGACGGTCTTCCCGTCCGCTTGTGAAGCTAAAAGGGCAATGATGGGAATTTCGTCGATCAAAGAAGGAATCAGGTCCCCTCCGATTTCAATTCCTGTAAGTTTGGACGTATGCACCATAATATCACCGACCGGTTCACCTTCGGTTGATTGCTCCATGACCTCAATGGACGCACCCATTTTCTTCATCACTTCCACAATACCGGTTCGCGTTTCATTTAGCCCGACATTCTTCAACAATACTCTACTATCTGGAACGATGGCTGCGGCCACCATGAAAAAGGCAGCTGAGGAAATGTCTCCAGGTACAAGGATTTCCGTGCCTTTCAATACCTGTCCTCCCTTTACTTTAATGGTATCTCCGTGCTTCTCGATCGTTCCACCAAACTCGACGATCATCTTTTCTGTATGGTTCCTCGTTTGCTCTCTTTCGACTATTTCAGTCATTCCTTCAGCCTGAAGCCCGGCCAGAATGAGAGCGGATTTCACCTGGGCACTTGCCACAGGTAAAGAATAATGAATTCCTTTCAGATTTCCGCCCCTAATGGATATTGGCGTGAAGTTGCCTCCGGAACGGCCATCTATCACTGTCCCGAATTGCTTTAAGGGCTCTGTCACTCTTTTCATGGGCCTTCTTGCAATCGAGGAATCACCTATCAGAACCGAATGAAATGGCCTTCCTGCCAGAATTCCCATAATGAGACGGGTCGTGGTCCCTGAATTTCCCACATCAAGAATGTCAACGGGCTCTTTCAAGTGATCCCACCCATTACCGTACACGATCACTTCACCTTCAGAGACCTCTATCTCAACGCCTAATTTACGAAAGCAGGAAATCGTGCTTAAACAATCCTCCCCCATAAGAAAGTTATGTATAACCGTTTTGCCTTCAGCAACCGATCCAAACATAATGGAGCGGTGGGATATCGATTTGTCCCCGGGTACGTGAAGCTCTCCATTCAAACCACTGTTTGGATTTGACAGTCTTTTCTTCGCTTCCATCCTTATCACCCTTTATCCTAAGAATAGTTCATAATTTGTTTGCTCTCTTAAGCAGTGCAAAGCTCTTTCTCTATCTTCCAACGTTTGAAAGCTGATCGCTAATACTCCGTATATATCTTCTCTCGTTTCCATTATTCTGATATTCGTCAAACTGATTTTCTCCTGTGCAAGATACCCTGTTACTTCGGAGATCACCCCTGGATAATCGGGGACATCCACAAATAAATCATAGAATGAAGGAATGGCCCCTTTTTCTAAGATAGGGAGATCATCCCTGAATGTCTTCGCATCATTAAAATAATCGTATATTTTCTGTGAATCATTCATTTCGATGAGCGATACGACCTCATCCATCTCTACTTTCCACTCCTTTAAGAGAGAAAGCAGGACCCCTCTGTTCTGAATGGTGATGTCTTTCCACATTGTTGGGTTGGATGAGGCTATTCGGGTTATATCACGAAAGCCTCCTGCAGCAAGCCTTCTCAAATAGGGGTGTTCAGTCGAAGAGCCCTTCGCCTGGTGAACCAGTGAAGCCGCAACAATATGGGGAAAGTGGCTGATCATCCCCGTTAACTCATCATGTTCCCTTGGCTCTACTATTAAAAATTTCGCATGTGTCCCCCTCAGCCAGACTTGAAGCCTACAGACGTTTTCCTCTGTCACACCGGAACCCGGCGTAAGCATATAAAAGGCATTTTCAAATAGGATTTCTTTCGCAGCTGCTACGCCGCTCTTATGAGAGCCAGCCATTGGGTGGCCCCCGATAAATTGAATCCCGTTTTTGGTCAGTCTTTCCGATGAGCTCATTATCTGTTCTTTTGTACTGCCTGTATCGGTGATCAAAACTCTTTCTTTCAAGGAAAGGGATTCAAATTGTGCGATGATCTTTTCTGTTTGAAAAACAGGTGTAGAGATAATAATGAGATCTGCTTGTTCAGCGGCAGTCTGTAATGAAAGGGACATCTCATCGATTACCCCCAGTGATTTCGCCAACCTCAATTCTTTATGGTTCACATCATGACCAATAATTTTGGCATGTGGGTGTTCTTTTTTTATGCAGAGGGAAAGGGATCCCCCGATCAGCCCCATCCCAATGATCAACACTGTTCCAATCATCGTTTCTCCTCCAACATCTGATTTTAAAAAAGCCGGAAAGGGACAACGCCCCTCCGACCGCTCATCATTCTTGTTTCTGAAGTGCCAGAAATTCTGTCATTTTATCGATGACCTCTTCATTTTGATCATAGGATCCTACTGTTATCCTGACAGAATGAGGGTATCCCAGTGCTTCTCCGGACCGGACGATATAGCCCTTGCTCATCAAGTATTGAAATACCTCGTCTCCACTTACGCCAAAGTCGATCAATACGAAGTTCGCTTGCGATGGGACATAAGCGAGGCCGTTTTGCTCACAGAAGCTGTAATACTGCTGAAGTCCTTTTCGGTTCTCACTCCTGCATTCCTCGATAAAGGTCTGATCATCGATGGCCGCTGAGGCCGCTCCTTGAGCAAGTGAATTGTTATTGAAAGGTTCACGGATCGGCTCCAGTTTCCCGATCACGTCTTTATTCCCGATCCCGAAGCCCACTCTAAACCCTGCCAGTCCGTATGCTTTTGAAAAGGTGCGTGTAATCAATAGTTGAGGATATGACTTCAACAATTCCAAAGAATCATAATAATCCTCCGCCACTACATATTCATAATACGCTTCGTCCAAAACGACAAGTACATGGGAAGGGACAGCGTCCAAGAAGGAAATGAGTTCACTATTTCGGATATATTCCCCTGTTGGATTATTGGGCGAACATAACCAGGCGACCGAAGTGGTGTCATCAATTTCTCCCAGCATTTTGTCCAGTTGATGCCTTCCTGCAGCATCCAGGGGAACTTCACGGACCTCTGCTCCTTCAACGATGGCATTATGCTTATATTGTGGGAAAGTAGGGGCTGCCATTACCGTACTTTTACCACCATCCAATAAAGCCCTGGAGATGATCTCGATCACTTCATCCGAGCCATTTCCAAACAACAACTGTCCAGGTTCCACAGATAAATGTTCTGCCATCTTAAAACGTAACTCCTTCGCATAACCGTCAGGATAGAGCGCATGGGAAAGAGCACTGTTTTTCAGATAGGTTTCAACGTTTCTGGAGCATCCGAAGGGATTTTCATTCGATGCAAGCTTCACTACTTTCTCAAGATTGAATAACTCTTTTACATCATCCATCGTTTTTCCAGGCTGGTATGCTTTAAGATTTTGAATCTGGGATTTCCACTTCATGTTTAACTTCCTTTCAGTCGTTTTCATAATGGCCGCTTATTTGTTCTTCAAGTCAGGGCGAAGGCTGACTGCATTTTTCATATAAATATGTTGGATGTCACTTTGAGGTGTTGATGTATTGTAGTGGATCATCACTCTGATGCACCGGGACAGTCCATCAGGCACGTCCAATTCCTGCATGCACATAACGGGGACATATATCCACTCTTCGAGTCCCCTTAATGCTTTAGCTGGAAATACGCTCGTAATGTCATCTGTTGCAGAAATAAAAACGGATGCGACATTTTCTGCCGTAATATTATTATGTAAAATCATTTCCTTTAAGAGACTTTCAGTTGAAAGGAGAACTTCCTTTTCATTATCACGATCTGCTGTAGTGGCACCTCGAATTCCCCTGATCATTCTTCCACTCTCCCTTTTTTCTTGGTATTCTATAGTCTCTTTAGCGCCGGGATCTATAACTGTCGAATGTATGCATCCGCCTGTTTTAAATCCTCTTCCGTAACATCTGCCATCACTGGTTCACCGATATCTTTCAACAACACGAAAACCGGATTGCCGTTCAGGGACTTCTTATCACGCTTAATCCCCTCATATAATGTATCAAAACCGATGTTGGAAGGAACCTTCAGATTGTACCCAAGAGACTTGATCCACCCTATAAACCTCTCCATATCAAAGGACAGTTTGCAGTAGCGTTCACTGAGATACAAAGCATAGACCATCCCGATCATGACCGATTCCCCGTGGGTTCGATTTCCATAGCCGCTTGCGCTTTCAACTGCGTGCCCGTAAGTGTGCCCGAAGTTCAAGAATGCCCGGATATTTGACTCCCGTTCATCTTTTGATACAATATCTCCCTTTACCTGTATTCCCTTAATCAGGCAATCTGTTAAAAAGCTTTCATCCAGTTTTGCAGGTGATCGGAAAGAATGCATGAGATTCCGTAAGAACTCCTGATCAGATAAGAAGGCATGTTTGATCACTTCAGCGAATCCCGATAGTATTTCCGTTTCGGAAAGGCTCGAAAAGTAGTTCAAATCAAAGAATACGCCTTCCGGCTGGTAAAACTGACCGACCATATTTTTCCCCAGCGGGTGATTGATCGCCACTTTCCCTCCTACGGCACTGTCATGGGCCAGTATCGTTGTCGGTACTCCGATGAAAGGGATTCCCCTCATATAGGTGGATGCGATAAAGCCCGCAAGATCACCAATGGCACCGCCACCGAAAGCAATCACGATGGATTTACGATCTACATGATGTTTGAGTCCGTGTGTTATCGCTTCTTCATATGTGGCAAAGTTCTTTGCGTTTTCCCCTTTGGGAGCCTGATAAATGGTTACATCAAAGGACTGACCGAGATCATCAGAGAAAGCTTGCCCATGAAGCTTAAAAACCGTTTCATCGGCAATGAGCCATAGCTTTGATACATCAGGGAAGGACTTCTTAATAAAAGAAACAATTTCATTCGTCATCTCCACTCCAATATTCACGTCATATGTCTTGGAAGCAGTTTGAATGGTTACCTGTTTCATTTCATTAATACTCCTTTGAATCCTGACGTTGTCTGTCGATATCCTGACGAAGTTTGTCAAATTGATCACTATTGAATTGTTCGACGATGCCAGCAGCAAGTTCCCATGCCACTACGGCTTCTGCTACTACGCTTGCAGCTGGAACCGCACAACTATCCGATCTCTCGATGCTTGCTTTAAAGGGTTCCTTCGTTTCGATGTCTACACTCTGAAGAGGCTTGTACAGAGTAGGGATCGGCTTCATGACCCCTTTGACACGGATCGGCATACCCGTTGTCATACCTCCTTCAAATCCTCCTAAGCGATTCGTTTTCCGGTAGTACCCAAGCTCCTCACTCCATGCTATTTCATCATGCACTTCACTTCCCGGCTTTCTTGCCATTTCAAAGCCCAAGCCGAATTCGACGCCTTTAAATGCGTTGATACTCATGACCGCCATAGCAATTTTCGCATCAAGCTTACGGTCATAATGAACGTAACTGCCCACACCTGCAGGCATCCCCTCAACGATGACTTCTACGACCCCTCCGATGGAATCCCCATTCTGCTTCGCTTCATCTATCAGGTTCATCATTTTCCCGGCAGCCTCTTCATCCAGGCAGCGAACAGGAGATTCTTCTGTGATCTCTCTCAATTCATTTATAGAATCATAATGAAGCTTTTCTGCTTTAATGCCTCCGATTTCAAGGACATGTCCGACAACTTCAATATCCAATAACTTCAATAGCTTCTTAGCAACGGCTCCTGCTGCCACCCTTACAGTCGTCTCCCTGGCAGATGAACGTTCCAGGACATTCCTGAGATCTCTATGTCCATATTTCATTCCGCCAACGAGATCCGCATGCCCTGGTCTCGGCCTCGAGATCTTTCTCTTCACTTCTTCTTCTCCGCCTTCAAGAAGGGGCTCGATTCCCATCACCTTCCTCCAGTGAGTCCAGTCTTTATTCTCCACAACCAATCCTAAAGGAGAACCAAGAGTATATCCATGTCTCACACCGCCGACGATCGAGGCACGATCCTTTTCAATCTGCATTCTTCGTCCGCGTCCATAGCCTTTCTGCCTTCTTGCCAGGTTTTCATTTATATCTTCAGCTTCAAGCGGCATTCCTGCCGGTAGCCCTTCAATGATGGTCGTTAACTGTGGTCCATGTGATTCTCCAGATGTTAAGTATCTCATTTACTTTCCCCCTTCAACTCGTTAAAGAATTATGTACCAATATAACATAGAATTTATATTCTTTCCTAGTCCTTACGTTTAAAAACTTTTCTAATATTCTATTTTCCTAAAAAATATAAAACGATGTGAATCCACCATATTTTGAAAGTTCACTTTTTTATAACCCCAAGGGAAGAAAGAAGTGATTCAAGTTATGCGGATTGACATCGTCATTGTTTATATTTTTTTGTAGAAGAAGGTGTCTTCTGTTTCGAAGCCGTATTGGGATGGGTTGAAGATTTGTTCTGTGCTGCCTACGAAGAGGACGCCGCCGGGCTTTAGTGAGGCATTGAATTTATGGTAAAGAAGGTTTTTGGCCTCTTCTGTGAAATAGATCATTACATTTCTGCACACGATCAAGTCGTATTTCCCTTCGAATGGGTCCGAAAGCAGGTTTTGCTGCTTAAAGGTCACCGTTCTCTTTACTTCGTCCTTCAGTTTAAACAAAGGTCCTTCCTGGATGAAATGGATTTTTTTCATTTCTTCCGGGATTTCAGATAATGACCTTTCCGGATAGACCCCGTTCATGGCCCGTTGAAGTGCATTTTTGTCTATGTCTGTGGCCGTGATGGAACCGCCTGAAAGGGGAATATACTTCGACAGCATCATGGAAAGGGTGTAAGGTTCTTCGCCGGTTGAGCATGCTGCGCTCCATACTTTCAAAGTTGCATTCCCATCTAACAGTCGGGGGAGGATCTTTGTCTCCATAATTTCCCAACGCTTGTAGTTACGGAAGAATTCTGACACGTTTATGGTCATTCTGTCCAGAAACCCTTCCATTTCTTCTCTATCCCGATTCAACGCACCAAAGAACTCCTGAAAACTTCCATACCCTTTCTTTTCATAAAGGGCCGTCAGCCTCCTCTTCATCTGGGCTTCTTTATAAAGGGAAAGATCAATACCCGTTCTTCGTTTAATCCCTTGAATAAATTCACTATAATCATTTGACATTTGAATCCACACTCTCTTTGCTGCGATAAAGGTATAAAGCTATATTATCTATATCGAACATTTCAGGGAAAAGTTAAACCTTTATCCATAGAAAAAAGCAAGCCGCAAATCGCGACCTGCTTCTAAATATCAAAGGGCTATTAGTAAACCCACTCATTCATTAACTTGGAATATTCAACCAGTTCTTCTTCTTTGAAGAATAGACCAATTTCTCTTACAGCGCTTTCAGCAGAGTCGGAACCATGGATGATGTTCTTGCCGACAGTCAGACCGAAATCACCGCGGATCGTACCAAGAGCGGCATCCTTGGGATTAGTGGCCCCCATCATGCCACGTGCAGTCGTGATGACGTTTTCACCCTGCCAAACCATTGCAAAGACAGGTCCAGAAGTAATAAAGTCAACAAGTTCCCCGAAGAATGGTCTTTCCTTATGCTCACCATAATGCTCTTCGGCAAGCTCGTTTGAAATGCTCATAAGCTTGGCGCCGACTAATTGAAACCCCTTCTTTTCAAAACGTGATACGATATCACCGATTAATCCTCTTTGTACGCCGTCCGGCTTTACCATTAAAAAAGTCTTTTCCATCTTCCCCACTCCTAATATGTATGTATGGAAGTCCTAAGGACATCCCACGAAAAATAGTAACACTGATTGGGGGTTTTGGCAACGTTTCCATTTTAAATTTTCTTAATATTTTCTCTTGCCTATATAGTTTGCAATATTTTTAAGGCTTTTCTTTACCCTGTTATATGGAAGGTGATCAAGATCCTTCAGGGCTCTATCCAGATACATTCTGCTGAGCTCATGGGACCGGTCAATGGCGTCGGTAGCCAGGATGGAGGATATGACCTCTTTCATTTCGTCGGGAGTGGTATATTCCGACACTCTTTCAATCTTGGATTTCAAATCCGGGTTTTCCATGGCGTACAGAATCGGAAGGGTGATATTCCCTTGCCACAAGTCACTGCCAGCAGGTTTCCCCAGTTCTTCCTCACTTGCTGTAAGGTCCAGGATATCATCCGTGATTTGAAAGCTCATCCCCACATTGTAACCGAATCGGTAAAGGCGCCTGTGAATCTCTTCAGGAGCTCCGGAAGAAATAGCACCAAGCTGGCAGCTTACGGCAATAAGCAAGGCGGTTTTCCTTTTAATCCGTAAAAGATAATTCCGCAGGTTCTGATCAAATCGATATTTATCTTCAATTTGAGCGATTTCGCCCTTACATAATTCTACCAGTGTATGTGATAAAATCTGATGTGCTTCAGGAACTTTTATAGATGTCATATATTCAAGGGCCCGTGCAAAAATATAATCCCCTGTATACATCGCAATACGATTATCCCATTGGGCTTTAATCGTCGGCTTTCCTCTTCTTAACTCTGCATCGTCGATCACATCGTCGTGTACGAGGGAAGCCATGTGCATCAGCTCTAATGCTACCGCTACATTTTTCACAATATTAATATCATATTGTCCAAATTTCGCAGACAGCAATACAAATACCGGCCGGATCCTCTTCCCACCTGCTTGGAGAAGGTGAAGGGAGGCCTCTTGTAAAAGCCGGGATTCTGACTCGATCGCCACTTCCAATTCCTTTTCAATTTCATCTATATCCGTTTTAAGAAACGAATACATCCTGTTTAGCTTCATAGTTTTTCCACCTAATTTACGAATTTCTTACTTTCTGCCGGAATGCATAGCAGCAACCCCGCCACTATATGGCTTCACATGTATGTCTTTAAAGCCAGCTTCTTCAAACATCTGTGCAAGCTCCTTCATGCCCGGAAAATCTCTGGCAGATTCCTGTAGCCAGGAATATTCATTAAAGCTCTTGGCGAAAATCTTCCCGAACAGGGGCATCACAAAACGGAAATATGCATAATACATCTGCTTGAATCCGAACATGGTCGGCTGGGAGGTTTCAAGGCAGACGGCCATCCCTCCTGGTTTCACTACGCGGTTCATTTCCTTCAGGACGTGGAGATAGTCGGGAACATTTCGCAAACCGAAGCCAATGGTCACATAATCAAACGTGTTATCGTCGAAAGGGAGCTCCATGGCGTTCCCATGAATCAGTTCGATATTGTTCAGGTGGGACTCTTTGACTTTCTCTTTACCGATTGAAAGCATATTTTGACTGAAATCAAGACCCATCACACTGCCGGACTCACCAACTTCTTCCCCGATGGCCAATGTCCAGTCCGCAGTACCGCAGCAAACGTCAAGGGCCTTGGAGCCAGGCTTCACTTTCATGTGCTTCATGGTATCTTTCCTCCACTTTATATGCTGTTGGAAACTGATGACGGAGTTCATCTTATCATAATTGGAATAAATTTTTTCAAATACTCCGTGGACTTTTTGTTCTTTCGACTGCTGCATGTCGTTTTACCCTTCTTCCGCGTATAGTTTGGTCATTGGTTCAGGCTCCACATAAGGTATCAGTTCTACAATAAGCTTCTTAAAATAGGGCGTGTCCGGCTCAATGGCCTCTAACTGCGTTTGGACCTTTCGCTTTGTCACTTCTATGAGTTCATTTATTTGAGATAGGAGATGACCCTTTTCTTCATTCGTTAAGTGGAAGTCCGGTGCATCCGGATCAATTCGGTTGGACAAAGTGGTCAAAGCCCGTATAAAACTTGTATACTGCGAATGTCCGAGACTGATTTTCTCCTGAACGAGCTTCTTATAAAGCAGGGCTTCTTCAACGATCCCAATCCATTTATTATCTTCAAAGGAACGATAGAAGTTGGACACAATCGCTGATTCTCTGGTTTTTAACTTCTTCATGAGTTCAGCAATGCTCTTATGTTCGTCCTTGTATATGGAAATTTTGCTTTCATTTATTTCTTTAATCGCTTTTGCTAAATGTGAGATAAGTTCTACATCATCTGTTTCTGCGAGGATTTTGTAATAGAGGCTGCTGAAGTACACTCCAGCGAGTACGGTCAGCTGCCTTTCCTTTAAGGAATCACGTTCAGAGATTGTAACCTTTTCATGTGTATCAAGGGCTATCTGCAATAACATGGCAGTCGAAATCCACTGTACAGCTTCTTTACTCATCGTCCGTCCTTCGCTTACGAAAGGCAGGAGCAGAAAACAGATCCGGTCCCGGTCAATATACGGTTGATCGATATATTCCTTTAGATAAGAGTGATGCAACTGCTCTTCTATGTATTGATGAATGATATTCGCTTGATGGTTACAATCAATGAATTTCATACCCTGTAATCCCCATTTCTACTATGTATCGGTCTAAAAATTTCAGCATTAAATATTATACCATAAAATCCTCCACAATAGGGAGCATGAGTCTTACACCCCTTGATGAGATTATAACAAAGGGGACGACCACGAAGCCTAAAACTCCTTAGTCCGTCCCTCCTTTATTTTTTTCTATCAGCCAATAGCAGAATAGAAGATTATTTCTTATTATCACTCTCAACCTCGCCGTAACTGGTGACGATCGTCGCTTTCCCTCTTACCTTAATGGCAGATGTGTGATCGGTGAATTGGGCGATCATCACTTCGCCTTTATCCAGCTTCTCTGAATGATGAAACCGGGTGTCCGTCCCTCTTGTCAGTCCGATCACATTCACGCCGTCCTCAATTGCTTTGATGACAATATAATCATTTGAATTCATTCGTCGTCACTCCTAATTCTTTATAAAAGAAAGAACTTCACTTCGTGCCTGAGCGTCTTCTTTGAACGTACCTCTTACAGCTGTTGTCACTGTACTCGAGCCCGGTTTCTTCACGCCCCTCATTGTCATGCACATATGCTCCGCTTCAACGACTACCATGGCACCGTGAGGAAGAAGGGTTTCCATGATCGTATCCGCCACTGTCGATGTAATTCTTTCTTGAAGCTGAGGGCGTTTGGCAACGGATTCAACTGCCCTTGCAAGTTTACTTAAACCTGCCACCTTACCATCCCTTGGAATATAAGCAACATGTGCTTTTCCGAAGAATGGGACAAGGTGATGCTCGCACATTGAATAAAATGGAATATCCTTCACTAGCACCAGTTCTTCATGTTCTTCACTGAATATCGTTTCAAAGTATTCTTTCGGATCATGATCGAGTCCTGAAAATACTTCTGCATACATTTTCGCCACTCGCTTTGGCGTATCTAATAAGCCTTCTCTACTAGGATTCTCTCCAATAGCTTCTAATATTAATCGAATTGCTTCTTCAATTTGGCCATGATTGACTTGTGCCATAATGTTGTCCTCCTAAAATAACTTAAAGAAATAGTAACATTGTTAATATTAGCACAAGCCCATAATGTCATCAAAGACTAGTGCTTTAGAAGTTTTATATTAATATAAATCCAACAATAAAAGAAAAAAACTTCATACATAATTTTCGGGAGAACATTTCATACTAATAGTAAAAAAACAAAAAGGCCGCATAAAAATGCGACCTTCCCGTTACGCTCAAAGTATGTAATTATTTTACAGCTTCTTTAAGCGCTTTACCTGGTTTGAAAGCAGGTACTTTGCTAGCTGAGATTTCGATCTCTTCACCTGTTTGTGGGTTGCGACCTTTACGGGCTGCACGCTCACGTACTTCGAAGTTACCGAATCCGATTAATTGTACTTTATCACCATTTGCAAGTGAATTTTGAATTGTATCGAAAACAGCGTCAACCGCTTTAGTAGCGTCCTTCTTAGATAACTCAGCAGCTTCTGCAACAGCATTGATAAGTTCTGTCTTGTTCATGCCATTCACCTCCTCCCAAGGAAATGTCTCAGTCATGATTCATTTACTTTAATATCATTAGTAAACAACTTTAGCGAATTCTATACATGATGTGTAGAAAAAACGCTTGAAAACGTTGCTGAATCAATATTCAACAACAATTCTGTTAAAAGATTATCACAATAGATTAACCTTAGCAAGAACAAATCAAGAAATAATGGGAATCTTTTCTTATTTGCAACACAAATGTAATAGAATCACCCTCCATGCCTTTATTCTCGCACTCTAATCAACCTATCACTTCTTTCGGATGACTGCAACCAATACCCTCATCTGTCAGGTACTCTATCTTACTTCCCATCCTTGGAATCCCGTAAACATCCATACCCGTTTCTCAGCAGATTTGCATACCTTCCAAGATGGCAGCCTTCTTGAGCATTCCCTACCACAAACCCATATATACCAAGTGTTCAATGCATCTGACGTCGTTTCGACAACCTTCTTTCAAACTACTGAAAATTTATAATTATACAATGTGAAAAATCCTACAGTCAG
This sequence comes from Rossellomorea sp. QJM3NY_18, assembly GCF_056173145.1. Taxonomy (NCBI): domain Bacteria; kingdom Bacillati; phylum Bacillota; class Bacilli; order Caryophanales; family Bacillaceae; genus Rossellomorea; species Rossellomorea sp. QJM3NY_18. Next base: position 2,582,089 of record NZ_CM149659.1, read on the forward strand.
AGCGTGAATCGCTTAAAAAAAGAAAGACAAAAAAATGACCCTCCTAAGAAGGTCAAAGACATTTATAATATAATGGCGATCAATCCACCCGATCCTTCATTGATGATTCTTTCTAATGTATCTTTAAGTTTATATCTTGCGTTTTCAGGCATCAGGGAGAGTTTCGCCTGGATACCTTCTCTTACGATGGAACTCAAGCTTCTTCCGAAAATATCGGAGTTCCAGATGGACAGCGGATCATCTTCAAAATCCTGCATCAGGTAGCGCACAAGCTCTTCGCTCTGTTTTTCTGTCCCGATGATCGGTTCAAACTTAGATTGGACATCCACTTTGATCATGTGGATGGATGGAGCCACCGCTTTCAAGCTGACACCGAATCTTGCTCCCTGCCTGATGATTTCAGGTTCATCGAGGCTCATATCGTTCAGTGATGGAGCAGCAATTCCATATCCTGTCTGCTTCACCATTCTCAGGGCATCCGAAATTTGATCATATTCGGCTTTCGCATGAGCGAAATCCTGCATTAATTCCAGGAGATGATCTTTCCCGCGGATTTCCACTCCTACAATTTCCTTCAGAACTTCGTCGTACAGTTCATCCGGGGCGAACAGGTCGATTTCAGCAATCCCTTGACCCATATCGATACCGGCAAGTCCCGCACGTTCGATATGATCGAATTCACTGAAGTAGTGGACAACCCGATCGACATCCCGGAGGCGCTTAATATCCTTTACTGTTTCTTTCACGGCTTCCTGGTAGTTCTGTCTTAACCAGTGATCTTCCTTTAATACCATTACCCAGCTTGGAAGGTTTACATTCACTTCTAATACCGGGAATTCAAATAACGCTTCTCTAAGTACATTGAGAACATCTGAGTCCCTCATGCTCTCCACACTCATGGCAAGGACAGGGATGTCATACTTATCTTGAAGTTTCACTCTCAGGTCTTCTGTCTCAGGAGCATGCGGCCTCGCCGAGTTGATGACCATGATAAATGGTTTACCTACTTCTTTCAGTTCCTCGATGACGCGCTCTTCCGCCTCAATGTAGTCCCCTCTTCCAATTTCCCCGATGGAGCCGTCCGTTGTCACAACCACTCCGATCGTAGAATGCTCCTGGATGACTTTCCTGGTCCCGATCTCTGCCGCTTCATGGAATGGTATAGGTTCTTCATACCATGGAGTATTGATCATCCTGGGTCCATTTTCATCTTCATACCCTTTCGCACCCGGGACCGTATATCCCACACAATCTACCAATCTAATATTCACTTCGAGGCCTTCATCGACATGAACAGAGATGGCTTGATTCGGAACAAATTTCGGTTCAGTCGTCATGATCGTCCTGCCCGCCGCACTTTGAGGCAATTCATCCTGCGCTCTTGCACGCTCTGACTCACTTGCGATGTTAGGAAGGACGACAAGTTCCATGAATTTCTTGATGAATGTTGATTTTCCTGTTCTGACTGCTCCCACCACACCTAAATAGATATCTCCGCCTGTTCTTTCGGCAATGTCTTTAAATAGATCGACTCTTTCCAAGAGATTCCCTCCCATCTTATATTCCAGGGATGTTTCATCCGTGTATTCTGTGTCTCACACTCTATATTTATGATGTTGTCCCAATGACTTATGACTATTAATATGCTTTTTTTCCCCCCTTATGATGAAAAGTGAAAAATTTATTATGTCTTTAGCATTTATGATCATTTGTTTTGATGAAATAACCCTATAAAGGATGACATAAAAATAATAACCCTTCCCTTACAATATATTTTGTAAGAAAAGGGTTATGCCTATTTTGTCATAAAGACAGGTTCGTTATTTTCATCGACCGTATACGGTAAAGAATATGCAGGAACAAAGTATGTGTCTTTTACAAGTAAATTCCGGATATCTTCACCTTTTTTATATTCTTTATCTACCGAATTGAGTTCTTCAAATAAATCCATTGAGTAATCCACAAAAATGTCTCCATCCCCGTTGATGACAAGGGGAAGATTTTTATTGGAATAAGGGCTATTCACGTAGACTTCCCCGTCATAGCCAAGCTCCTTATAATTCAGGGTATAAACATTGTGTGCTACTTCTTTATTGAACGGAGGGTAGTCTTGGGCCTGGATCCTGATGTTCAATTCTCTTATTTGTTCAGCCATTCGAAGGTCGAATATCTTGACTTCGGGCTTTTCTTCCACATTTATCAGAACATATTGAAAAATTCCGCCATTTTCAAAAGCATTCCCCGGGATTTCAGGTAAGTATCTGGGGGATAATTTCCTAAAATCAATCGGATATTTCTGATAGATGGGAGTATCCTGATCCCGGGTCTTAATTGGAAGCAGTCCGCTATTGTCTTTCTGATAGGTTTCCACTGCCTCTTGTACAGCCTTAACCTGGGTTTCATAAGGAATCTGATTCTGACTTAATTCTTCATCCGGATACAAACAACCGGAAAGTATGGTCATGGTTAGTATGAGGAGTAGTGCTGTTATACTAAAGCGCTTCAATCTAAAACGTCCTTTCAATCGGGCGGTCCTAATTGGTAGGTCCGCTTAATACTATATAAATCATCATGAGCCCACCAGCGATCATCAGTATGTAAGCCATGAAAGCTGTGATAAAACGCAGGAATTTCTGCTTGATCTTGTATCTGCTGAAATAAATCGTTAATATGGCAAAAAGCATGAATCCCATTGAGGCAAACGAAATCCACATCTTCATCATCGAATCCAAAGTTCATCCCTCCTGTTATCGAATGTATTATATCATAAGACTTTTACTGAAGAATAGAAAAGAATGGTTGTTCAATAATCTGTGACAATCCTTAGGGAGGGACTTATGGATGAAAATCAAAAAAAAGCTTCTCAAGTATTTCAACATCATAGACGTCAACATACTAAGAGAAGCTCTAATAAGGGAGACCTACCCATCCATAGGCAAAGCTGTATATATTCATGACAGTGTATGCAGAGAGATCAGTGTTCGCATCCTCGAATGCCTATAAATCGAGGAATAATTGTGCATTCAGCAAAAAAATCATTCCAGCCTGCCTATATTGTCAGATCAAGTTAAGCGTTCACCCAGAATATTCACAAGGTCTTCCATTTCATTCGTTTTCCCGCGACCCATCAAGTGATCAACCGCTTCTTTCGCCTCGACTTTATTGAAGAGGACATCGTAAAGGGCATCCGTAATCGGCATTTTCACTTCATACTTTTCAGCCAGCTGATGGGCCGCTTTCGTGGTGCGTACCCCTTCTACGACCATGCCCATGTTGGCCAGGACCTCATCCAGATTATGGCCCTTCCCGAGCATATTCCCGGCTCTCCAGTTTCTCGAATGCACACTTGTACACGTCACGATGAGGTCGCCGATTCCAGTTAACCCTGAAAACGTCAGAGGATTTGCCCCCATTTTCGTTCCTAAACGGGCAATCTCAGCAAGCCCTCGTGTAATCAGAGCCGCTTTGGCGTTATCTCCGTACCCCAAACCGTCTGTAATTCCGGCAGCAAGGGCGATGATATTCTTTAATGCCCCACCAATTTCAACACCGAGGAGATCGGGATTTGTGTATACACGAAAGTTCATGTTCATGAACAGGTCCTGAACTTCTTCAGCCGCCTTCATATCCTTAGACGAAACGGTCACAGTGGTTGGATGCCTTAAGCTCACTTCTTCAGCGTGGCTTGGTCCTGATAATACCACTACTGTATGTAAATTCTCAGGCGCCATTTCATCTTCGATCAATTCTGAAATCCTGAGGAGGGAATCAGGTTCAATTCCCTTACTAACATGGACCACGGTCAATGGCGCCCGTTGAACCTCTTGAATCTGCCCCAGGACCCCGCGGATCGCTTTCGTTGGAACAGCCAGAATGATGGTATCAACGCCATCCAATGACTCCCCGAGGTCATGATACCCTATAATGGATTCAGGGAGCTCGATTTCTTTCAAATACTTTTGATTGGTATGCTTAGAGTTGATTTCATCGATTTGTTCTTTTTTGTGGCCCCATAGCCTTACTTCCAATCCATTATCAGCCAGCACCATCGCTAGAGCCGAGCCCCAGCTTCCTGCTCCGACTACCGTTACATTTTTTGAACTTTTCATTTTTACACCCACCTTATTATTTTCTAGCACGCGCAATAATACGAATAGGGGTTCCTTCAAATCCAAATGCATCACGGATTCTATTCTCCAAGAATCGTTCGTAAGAGAAGTGCATTAATTCAGGGTCATTGACAAACACAACGAAAGTAGGAGGCTTAACAGCCACTTGTGTCGCATAGTATATCCGTAATCTCTTGCCATTATCAGTCGGTGTCGGATTCATGGCAACAGCATCCATGACCACTTCGTTCAGCACACTGGACTGTACACGCATGGCGTGATTTTCACTTGCCGTATTGATGATCGGCAGCAATGTGTGAATGCGCTTCTTTGTTTTCGCAGAAAGGAAGACGATTGGTGCATAATCGAGGAATTGAAAATGTTCCCTGATATTCTTTTCCCATTTTATCATGGTTTTCTCATCTTTATCCACGGCATCCCATTTATTCACGACAATGACGACAGCTCGACCGGCATCATGTGCATACCCTGCGATTTTCTTGTCCTGCTCGATGATTCCTTCTTCACCGTCTATGAGTGAAAGGACCACATCTGATCGCTCAATGGCCCTGAGAGCTCTTAACACACTATATTTTTCAGTGGTTTCATACACTTTCCCTTTTTTCCTCATACCCGCTGTGTCAATGATGACGTAGTCCTGTCCATCATACGTATAGGAGGAGTCAATGGCATCCCGCGTCGTGCCTGCTACGTTACTGACGATAACACGGTCTTCCCCTAATAAAGCGTTGACTAAAGAAGATTTCCCTACATTCGGACGACCGATCAAAGAAAATTTGATGACATCCTCCGCATAATCCTCTTCCTCTTCCTGTTTGAAGTTCTTGACGACATCGTCGAGTAGATCTCCCAGACCAAGCCCATGAGAACCTGAAATAGGATAAGGCTCACCAAATCCTAAAGAGTAAAAATCATAAATCATTTCCCTCATTTCAGGATTATCGATTTTGTTTATCCCTAATACGACCGGTTTCTTTGATCTGTAAAGAATTTTGGCAACAATTTCATCAGCGGCTGTGACGCCTTCGCGGCCATTCGTCAAAAACACAATGACATCGGCTTCATCAATCGCAATTTCAGCCTGCTGTCTGATTTGATCCAGGAATGGTTCATTTCCCAGTTCAATCCCGCCTGTATCAATGATATTGAATTCATGCGTCAGCCATTCAGCAGAACTATATATACGGTCCCTTGTTACACCAGGTACATCTTCAACGATGGATATTCTTTCACCAACAATTCTATTAAAGATCGTGGACTTCCCGACGTTCGGACGCCCTACGATTGCTACTACTGGTTTTGTCACGTTCATCACCCTTTCTGTAAGAAGTTGTTTCGTTCTTACATTTCCTCTTTTTAAGCCTGTTCAATCATTATCATAAACTGGCACAAGAAGGACCGGCCCTTAAGGTATGTTTCCTTATGGGACAGTCCCCTCTAACTTTACTATTTTATCAGTAAAAGAATAAACTGGCAATCAATGTTTTACGATGATGAACAGTCCCTCATCTAATTCATGGGCAATCCCGTCCAGAATGGCTTCCAGGTTTGCACAGATTTTTTGTAATTCATCATCCGTTTTACAATAGAACACACTTGTTCCACTCGGTACTTTTTCAGGTGCGGTCGTGACTGTTGCGAGGATGAATTTCTGTATGGTCGTACTCATTTTAACTTACTCCCCTCCTGATTCGCTTTCGACTCAGACGGCATCCTTATAGCATTTTCGAGGGTTGGTACCTGCCCAAGAATAGCAATGGCTTTCTCTACGTCCTTTCGCTGCGGAAGGACAAATACCCCGATTCTTCCATCATCTAAATCCCTCTTGGCGAGAGGTGTCAAAGCAGGAGTCCCAGAGTCCTTAAAGATCCCGAGTGAAGTGGACATATCATGGAGAATGGCCTGACGTTGACCAAGATTGGCGAGTGTCGACCTTGCATCAAACGATTTGGGTGAAAGGATGAACCCCATCCCATATCGGAGGATCTCTTCCTGCCTTACTTTAAGGCCTATATTCATGATGTAAATATTATCAACATATAATCCCGCTCCATCAAAACGAGGCTTCACATATTCAATATCAACGATATCCTTCAACCTACCGCCGGCCATTAATTTATGAGCAAGCACCATGCAGATCGCACTGATCCCTAAAGCGACATAAATATTAAAAACGATGTAAGCGATCGTAGCAAGAAGAGAAGTAAAAATAACTAAGTAATTTCGACTTTCAAATGCAATGGCGATCCCTTCAATGTAAGTAGCCCCTCTAGGGACAAGTTCATAAGCGTCCAGCTCGGTCAACGTGTTTCTCTCCATGTTTCTCACATCCCGGAATTGAGAAGCCGCCACCGTCAAAAACGTTATCGCCGTGAAGTTTTCCTCCAGTAAAGCAGGAATCGCAATGGTGCCAAGTCCCGCCGCAATGAACCCAAGGGCTATATGTATAATTTTTCCATGCAGATAGGTTGGATATTGGCGATAGTCAGTGCGAAGCATATAGATCCTTGTCAGGGTCCCCATCACCACGCCAAAGATTACAGGATACACATACACATTCATATATTCTTCATTTCCCCCTTTTTTGTTTGAGTCTTGATGTGAACAGCCTGATTTATTTCCATTACTATTTTTAAGGCTGATAAAAGCCCGATGGTTAAAGCAAGCACGTCAAGGTAAGCAGCCCCCCCGATCGAATAGTAAAATCCAACCTTGTTTAATGGAACGCTCAGAAAAAAGTCGCCGGTGACACTGCTTAAAGCGACCGCAATGAGACGAAGCCTGTATAGGGAGGAGTGACTGTAGAATAGAATGCCTACTAGTACCACCGACAAAGAAAGGATGATATCCCGATCTATAAACATAAGTACCGGGTCATAAATGGAAATCAATGCGATACCTGCATAAGTCATCCCCATCGAGAGAACAGCTGCAAGCATATATAACTTCTCTCTCAAGCTTAAATTTCGTATATAAACAATACAAATGAGTGCAAGTACAATAACAGAAAATGACACTTCTACAGAACCGGCCATCATGCCATATGGAAAGACACATATGAGCAATAAACAAAGAAACGAATAACGAAAACGGTCCGGATGCGACTTTTTCAAAATAAATGTCGTATATACCCACATTCCCCACAGTACCCATAAATACAAAATGCCATCCATCAGCACACTCTCCCTCCTATTATCTACATTATGGAAAATCTTTATGTATCTCATTCATGTATGAATCAACTTTCCAAAGAAAAAATAAAGAAAGGAGGTGTTTTCAAGTGGGCAAAGATCGACAAGAGAAGAAACTGAAACAGAGCAAACGCGTGGAATCAGACCGTGACCAGGGCTTACACTACAACGGAGCAACAAGCCTTGAAGGAACGGAAAAAGCTAAACGTTAAAAGCGGAGGCGGCTTGGTCAGAGGCGACAAGTCTAAACGATATCAATTGCTACTAGCCATCATTCGGTAGTAATCCAGCCGAAATGCTCAAAAATCCAGCCGTTTTGGATGATAATCCAGCGGAAATGGGAAGGAATCCGGCCGTTTTGAGCATTAATCCAGCCGTTTTACGTTGAAATCCAGCCATTTAACAAAAATATCCTATTATATCGAACCAGAAACAACAAAAAAAGAACGAATTCTCCATCTTGAGAATTCGTTCTTTTTACATATCAAACATTCTATTGCTATATGCACCGGGGTTCAACCCTCTCTTCTCTAGCCAATGGCACACGTTGCCCGATAGCACCATGGGAACCTTATGAAGATCGTCAATCCGTTTACACCCGAGCGCACACATTAAAAACTGAATATCCGTATGAATTTGATTCACTTCATCAATGGTATCCTTCAAACCCGATTCCAGGAGATGCTTAAGGATGACGCCGGCCATCCCTACAGCAGATGCCCCTAATCCTAAAGACTTAACGATGTCTAAGCTATTTTGGATCCCTCCGGATGCGAGGATCGGCTTATCCGAGGCGGCATAACATTCAGCTATTGAAATGGCAGTGGGAATACCCCATTCATCGAAGAAATCCAACATACGCTTTCGCCGTTGATTCTCGATTTTCGAGAAGTTTGTTCCGCCGAATCCGCCTATATCGATGGCAGAAATCGTTGAACGGGACAAGGATTCGGCAGCCTCTTTACTTATGCCAAACCCCGTCTCTTTCACAATCACAGGTACTGAAAGATTCTCCGCAATGTTCTGTATCCTTTCCAAGGCCCCCCGGAAGTCACGGTCCCCTTCAGGCATCGTCAATTCCTGAATCACATTTAAATGGATCTGCAGGGCATCGGCTCTAATCATCTCAACGGCATCCCTTGCCTGTTGAACTGTTGCCTCACTTCCCAAATTCCCGAAGACCATCCCATCCGGGTTGTGCTTCCGGACGACTTCATACGTTTTTCGTTCAGCAGGGTCTTTAAGAGCTGACATTTGGGATCCTACTGCGATTGCCAGCCCCGTTTCCCTGGAAAGAATCGATAATTCCTGATTGATTTTTGTAGTGGTTTCTCCACCTCCACCAGTCATAGCATTTATGAAAATTGGCGAACTCCATATAAGTTCGCCAATTTCAGACTGCAGATGAACCTCATCTACTGCTATATTCGGTAAGCTTTGGTGAACAAAAGCCACTTCATCAAAACCTGTCTTCCGCTGTTGACCGGTGGATATTGCATAATTAATGTGGTCTTGCTTTCTTTGAGCTCTCGTCACAATTCATCACCATTACTTAAGATCTTTTAGTTTGTCTCCGATCATTTCACCTAATTGGAACCCGGTACTTTCTTGAGGCATTTCGTAATCCGTTACTTCATCCTCTTTTTCTTCAAGTGCCTTGATGCTTAAAGATAAGCGTTGTTCATTTTCATTCACGTCTAGCACCTTCACTTTTACATCCTGGTTTTCCTGAAGCACTTCGTGTGGAGTACCGATATGTTTATGTGAAATTTGAGAGATATGAACAAGTCCTTCAACCCCAGGGAATACTTCTACAAATGCACCGTAAGATACAAGGCGTTTTACGACCCCATCCAACACAGTTCCTTTAGGGGCCTTATCGGAGATATCACTCCATGGTCCAGGAAGGGTTTCTTTGATGGATAAAGAAATCCGTTCGTTGTCACGATCGACACTCAGGACCTTCACCTGTACTTTTTGTCCCTCTGTCACTACATCAGAAGGCTTCTCTACATGTTCATGGGAGAGTTGGGAAATATGGACAAGTCCGTCCACTCCACCAATATCTACAAAGGCACCGAAATCGGTGATACGTTGGACTGTCCCTTCAAGGACTGCACCCGATTCGATATCTGTCAGCAGCTGCTTCTTCTGATGCTGCTTCTCTGCCTCGACCACTGCACGGTGGGAAAGGATCAAACGATTTTTTTCCTGATCCAGTTCAACGATCTTGAAGGTTAACATTTTATCTTTATAATCGGAGAAATCCTCGACATAGTAATCTTCCACCAATGAGGCCGGAACAAATCCTCTTACTCCTAGATCAACGACAAGACCGCCTTTCACAACGTCTTTCACTTCAGCTTCAAAGACGTCTCCATTTTCAAAGCGGACCTTCATTTCTTCCCATGCTTTTTCCGCATCCACTTTACGCTTAGACAGAACCAACAATTCTTCTTCCACTTTTGTCACGATTAACTCAAGTACATCCCCTTCACTGACTACATCAGAAGCTTTTTCGATGTGAAGGCTTGAGAGTTCACTAATTGGAATGATGCCATCCACTTTACTATCTTGAACGTCGACTAAGACTTGTTTTTCTTCAACCTTAGTGACTGTCCCTTTTACTTTTTCACCAATTTCAAGATTCTTCACTTCAATTCCATTCATGTCTTCCATTATGTACTCCTCCTTAATCCATGACTGCAAAGATTTTGATTATTTTGAGACTTCGCAATTTAAAATATTCTTTCTACTAACTTCTAATAAATACTACTTTTTGTCAAGCGGGAAACCTTATATTATTGATGCTCATGTATCAAGTTTTCAATATGCTGCATAATAATTTCCGTGGTTTTCTCCGCATTTAGTCTTTCCTCACGGATACTATCCATCGGGATCGGTGGCCCGAATACAACCTTCAATTTCCTGAATGGCTTGTATGGACCGATGATGGCACAGGGTACCACGTAAGCTTCAGAACGAAGAGCAAAGAAGCCTGCTCCTGCCAATCCCTTGCCTATTTGCCCTGTCTTACTTCTTGTACCCTCTGGAAACAGTCCTAAAACATCTCCCTGTTTCAGTACCTGTAAACCTTTTCGGAGTGCTTCACGGTCACTCATGCCTCTTTTTACAGGGAATGCACGTAAATCAGGCAGCAATTTCCCTAATACGGGTACGTTGAAGAGCTCTTCTTTAGCCATGAAGGCCACAGGTCTAGGTGCTGAAATCCCGACAACTGGCGGATCCAGATTATCAATATGATTGGAGCACAGTAGAACCCCTCCATCTTTCGGGAAATGCTCCAACCCTTTCACGTCAATTCGATACAATGGTGAAAGGATTGACTTAACTAGACCTCTGGCAAAGGTATATAAGTTCACTTTAACCTTTCCTTTCTACTAACAACATGATTTGGTCCACCACTTCTGATATGGAAAGGGAAGTGGTGTCTATTTCCGTTGCATCTTCGGCTTTTTTCAGAGGAGCCACTTCTCTTTCTGAATCAATTTTGTCTCGGCGGGCGATTTCTTCTTTTAATTGCTCCAGGTCACTCGGATATCCCTTCGAGAGGTTCTCTTCATGTCTCCTTTGGGCACGTTCGTCCACGCTCGCGAGTAAGAAAACCTTGATTTCTGCATCAGGGATGACATGAGTGCCGATATCCCTTCCGTCCATCACAACGGCGCCTTCTTTCGCAAGCAGCTGCTGTCTCTTCACCATTTCTTCCCTCACACCGGAATGAACTGCCACATGAGACACTGAATTGGTCACGGAAGCCTGGCGGATTTCATCTGTTACATCGGTCCCGTCCAGGAATACAAGCTGGCCTTCTGCTGAAGGTTCAAGTTCGATCGTCGTTTCGGACAATAGTTGATTCAATTCATTCTCATCATGCAAGTCTACGTTGTTGCTCAAAGCTTTATACGTTAAAGACCGGTACATTGCCCCAGTATCAATATAAAGATAAGATAATTTCCCTGCCACAATCTTTGCAACAGTGCTTTTCCCTGCTGCTGCAGGACCATCGATTGCAATTCTTAATTTTTTCAATTCATCCACCTACTTAAATTCCTATTAATTTTCTTACCCATTTTAACATAAATCTCATTTTTCGTTTATAGATTCTTTCTTTAAAGATATTCTTCCAAAAAAAAGAGCAGGGATCCATCTCCTGCTCTAACGTGATAGGGTTTCGACAATTTCACTGTACTCCATTTTCTCCACCCCTTCGTAGAAAACGAGCTTATGCAGCTCGGGAAGGAAGTTAAATTGATGGAATACAAACTGGACCGCTATTAATAATATGACATGTATGATGGCTAATTTTATTAGAATTCTTTCTACCGTTTTCACCAAGATCACCCTTTTTCCGTTCTAAGAAAAAGTATGTGTACATTTTGGTTTTTTATTCAAGTAAGCCTTTTTTTCTTAAGTCAAGCTGTCTTTCGAAACAATATCTTAAAATAAGTTGTCTCTGATTCTCAGTTAAGTGAACAAACTCGATGCTCGCAATCTGTTTATGCTCCTTCTCCCAGACTCGGATCACCTTTCCTTCGATTTCTGCATACCGGCACTCCCCTGTCTGCATCGGCAGGACGATGATTGTGGATAGCTTGATGCCACTTTTCAAATCCATCCCTTTTCTCACCACCACAGCACAACCCCCTGCACTGAGATCTTCCGTGATTGTCGGATGAAACTGACCATTGATCTTTAATGAAATGTCGGTACTCGCTTCGACACGGACGAATTGTCTTCTTTGGACTTTAATTAGACCTTCGTCCCCTGGATAATGCAGGTGGATCATCGGTATCTTGGATAATTTACGGCCAATCACTTCCGTTTCAAACATCAGAACCGTCTGCTCATTGAGGGTGAAGCTTGCTTTCATCTGTGTTCCATCGATTAAAAAAACGGCTTTCTCCGTTTTGGTATGGATAGGATAATCAATAAAAATCCCCTCGTCGGAAAGTTCGACCACCCTGCATCTATATCGATCAAATGTTTCATTATGTATAGGCTCCAATTGCAATGTGGTACCTGCTTTTATCATAGTCCGAAATTCCCACTTTCCCATAATATGTATCTATATTATGTCACGAGATCCCTCACCTTTCCATACCTTTTTTAACTCCATTCTGAATTTTCCAACAAGAGAGGGACGGACCTCCAAATTTGGAGGTCCGTCCCTCTAAGTGTTAAACGACTTCTTCATAAATGGGCTCAGCTTTTTTGAGCCTTTCTACTTTTTCTTCTTCTCCAGTGTCTGCATTGATGAATATTCTATAGGTATCTTTACCTAGCATGCCCATGAATTCATAGCATAGCACTTCTTCATTCAGGTCGTTCACGATCACCGCTTGACGCTCTTCCATTATCTTCAGCTTGGGATTCGTCGTTTCTTTCGCCTCTGCCTTGGTAATAGAAGCTTTAGGAACCTCTCTTTCATGATTATTCTTTAAGTATTCTTCAGCAGCAAATCCGACAATCTGTCCATTATCCAGAGCTACTTTTATTTTGACTGAGTCAGGATAAATTCTTACGCCATCCAGGACCGTCACGTATGTGAAAATACCAATGTTATCATATTGTGCACTCTCAAACATCTCAAGCTTTTGGAAATCATTTTCCTTCAGGAAAGTCGTCGCTTTTTCAGCCGCTTTGTTCAAGCTGATCTTCGGTTCCTTGATTTTGCGATTATTGATATACCAGATCGGATACCCGCCTTTTTGGGTGATATCCATGCTCGCTTCCGTATTTCCATTTCCGATCGATACACTATAGAACTTGTAATCGGCCCCTTTCCCGCTTTTTGATACTTTTGCATCCTTTGATTTCGGGATACCGGAATATCTTCGTAATATCTTGACTGCTTCCTCTTTGGAAATCTCTTTCCCCTTTAACTTTTTAAAGTTTTGATCTTTTTTCTCCGTATTGACGAAGGTGGTCGTTCCAAAGTTCGCTTCATCATATCCGGATACATTTTTCTCGACGGTCTTGAAGCCATCGATAATGGTATTATCTGCCTGTTCATTCCCTGATGCCAACGCAAGTTCAACATCCATCCATCGTAAATTGTTCTCCATGACAAGATGCTGTACTTTTCTTAGCTGATTCTGTATATCAGCACTTTGTTCATACAAGTTTTCCAATGACTTATATTCTTTATCCGTTAAAGGATTTTTATCTAAATCCCTTACAGCTACTCGATAACTGAAGTCACCGATATTGCTCAGGAATTCTTCCGTCTTATTAAACGGCAGCAGCGTCAAAGGTAGCTGCCCAACATCACTGTGAGCCTGTGAGGTTAATCTCCACACATCGGCAAGTGCCGGTGACAGTGATTTTCTTGAATTCATGGCAAGAGTGGAACCGATTTTGTCATGAAGCAGATCCACTTGATAGGTTAATTCATGAAACGCCCGTTGATAGTTATTTTCTGCATTGATCAGTATCGCATTCTTCTCCTGATGTTCCTGGTACCCCCAAAAAGCGGTTCCGGCTACACCGAGGACAAGCACCGTAATTAGAATGACACGTAGCAATTTACTTCACCTCTTTAACTACAGAATATGTGTTTACCAATTTTCTTGATTTGTGGACGCGACCAAATCCACTTGCTTGTTGCTGTCGCAGGATTAAAGTAATATAGGGCACTGGACGAAGGATCCCAACCATTTATTGCATCTAAAACCGCTTCTTTCGCCTTTTCATTAGGCGTCAGCCAGATTTGTCCATCAGCCACGGCTGTAAAGGCGCCCGGCTCAAAGATCACCCCTGCTGCCGTATTTGGAAAAGCAGAGCTGTCTATCCGATTAAGAATGACTGCGGCAACAGCGACTTGCCCCTCATACGGTTCACCGCGTGACTCTCCATAGACTGCATTTGCCATCAGCTGGATGTCATTTTGGGAAAATCCATTCGGTGTATTCACCGCCGTAGGCTTAGACGGGGCCGGCTTGTTTTGAGCAGGAGCCTTTCCCCCTCCCCCACCTTTTTGTTTATCTAAATCTGTCCCGCCATAATGGCTGAAGTTATTGCCTTTTTCAATTTGATTTTTCACATATTCCTTATTGTACTTCGATGCCTTTACAAGTTTTTCTTTCGTTTTCGCACCGGCAAGGCCATCGATTGGAAGACCGAACTCATATTGAAAGTTTCGGAGTGCCCAATAGGTCCCCCATCCAAATACACCATCAATATCGCCGTTATAATATCCGATATATTGAAGTCTGGATTGAAGCTCAATTACATCCTCACCCGTTGCGCCATGCTGAATTACCTGGTTTGTAAAAGCGTCTGCCTTCTCCCCTTCAGAAGAGATCATAAGAAGAGAACACATAAGCACCATGACGACTGAAGTAGAAACCCATTTGAAACGACTATTCATAATGCCTTAACCTCCATATCTTCAATTAACATTAACTCTAGTTTTTGTAGAGGCTCCCATTTTATACAAGTGGAATCATTAAAAATTTAAAACTGGGAAAAGTGCCTGCAGAAGTGAACTACTTTGATAAGACACTGTAATGTCTCAGCAAAAAAGATGTAAACAAGCAAGGTTATAATAAATTTAGGGATACTTATTAATTCAAACAGGAGGGTCATGATGGAGGATTATTTAGCGAAATCTTTGGATGAGTGGAAAGAGGATATTTCGGAGGTATTGGATCAAATCAATACTGACTATGAGGAAGTAAAAAAAGAATTGAAAGTCTATTCCTATAAATATGGAATTACAAAGCAGGTCATTCAATCCACGGTGAATGAAGAAATCATTGAAAATATCAGGGAAATGTATCATAAACCATTTGAAGAAAAGTATAGTGAACTGAAAGAATACATACGCGACTTGGATGAAAAAAGAAAAGTATTTCAGATGTTTGTGAACAAAATTGATGAAGTGAAGCGAAAAGAATCCCCCAAAACCGATCTTGCTGCTGCCTATAAATAAATCGAACCCCCGCATTTAGCGGGGGTTCTTCTCATTCAATGGAAAAGACGCCCCTTATCGTGAGCGTCTTTAAATGACTTCTTTCTTCAATTCCCTTTTGTACTTCTTCTCTGTAAGCTGGTGGGCACTCTTCACTTTCTTTAATCCCAGCCACCATAAGAAAAACATGAACGGAACCATATAGTAAACCCAGTTTTTCTCAGCAAGGAAAATATAATTGTAGGTTCCATGCAACAAGATAGGCACTGAGATGGCCAGAAAAAGCCATTTATGCCTTTCTTCTCGGGATGAGAACTTGGCTTTTCCTAAATAGTATCCCATGATGACCCCGAAAAGGGCATGACTCGATACAGGGAGTACCGCCCTACCAAATGCATGCTCAACGCCATTGGCGATCAAATATAATATATTTTCTACTGTTGCGAACCCAAGAGAAACACTGGCTCCATACACAATACCGTCGTATGGTTCGTTAAAGTCCACGTGCTGGAAGATTGCAAACATCAAAATAAACCACTTAAAAAATTCTTCGAGGAACCCGGAGGAAATGAAGGCAGTGGACCAATTAGAATCAATGATCCCTTCCACTTCCAGGACATATTGTAAAAACATAATCGGGAAGGTAATAAGGGCCCCGTACATAAACGTTTTAAACACCAATGTAATGGGTTCGGCCTCATATTGATCCCGTAAATAAAAGTAACTTAACAATGCTAATCCTGGTGCTATACCCGCTGATAAAATCACCAGCATAAAAAGTCCTCTTTTCTTTCGGTTTTCTTAATCGTATCATGTTAATGTAGGATTGGAAATAGGAATTTAAATGGTTGGAGGAATGAATGATGAAGAAAGATATTTTAGTCATACATACAGGCGGTACCATCTCGATGATGGAAGACGAACAGACCGGAGCCGTTACACCGGGAAAAGAAAACCCGCTTTCGGTACAGACATCCATCGTTTCAAGCCTGGCAAATTTAACGGTCGAAGAAGCATTCCATCTGCCTTCCCCTCATATTACGCCGGAGCATATGCAGCAGCTGAAAGAGATCATCGAAGCAAAATATCAGGAAACGCCATTCCACGGGGTCGTCATCACCCACGGTACAGATACACTGGAAGAAACAGCGTATTTCTTAGACTTGACCCTCTCCCTCCCCATCTCGATCGTCGTGACAGGAGCCATGAGATCAAGCAATGAAATAGGTGCCGACGGTTTATATAATCTGATATCATCCGTCCGGGTAGCGGCGGACGATAAATCCATGCACAAAGGGGTTTTAGTTGTCCTGAACGACGAGATCCATTCAGCAAAAAATGTGACCAAAACCCATACAAGCAATGTATCCACTTTTCAGAGCCCACAGTATGGACCGATCGGGATCGTGACGAAAAGAGGTGTCCTCTTTCATCACCAGCCTACCTCGAACGAACACTACGAGGTATGCGATATTTCTAAAAGGGTGACACTCATAAAGGCATACGCAGGGATGGATTCAGGATTACTGAGGGCCATTAAGGATCTTCAGTATGACGGGGTCGTCATCGAAGCATTGGGTCAGGGGAATCTCCCGCCGGAAACGGTGACGGGCATCGAGGAACTGTTAAAATCGAATATTCCCGTCGTATTGGTGTCCAGATGTTTCAACGGGATTGTCCAGGACATTTACGGATATTCCGGTGGTGGAAAACAACTGAAGGAAAAAGGGGTCATCTTCTCAAACGGTCTAAATGGACAAAAGGCCAGAATCAAGCTTGTGGTCGCCCTTTCCCAAATACATGACATAAAAGAATTGGAAGCGATTTTCAAAAATTAGTAAAAGATCACGAGTAATATAGACGAAAGAAAGAGGCTCATGAGTGAGCCTCTTTCTCATTCTTCATTCTATTTTTTCATTCCAGTGATGGATTCAGCAATCAGTCCTCCATGCAAACGACCGTTTTCAATAAAGATTTCATTGGCATTGTTTCCTGCAGCAATCACACCTGCAATATAGACGCTGTCTACATTTGTTTCCATCGTTTCGGGATCATGGGCAGGACGACCTGTTTTCTTATCGATTTCGATTCCCATCTTCGTCAGGAAGCTGTGATCCGGATGGTAGCCGGTCATGGCAAACACAAAATCACTCATAACTTCTTTCTTTTCTCCATTAACGTTGTAAAGTACCGAATCCCCGTTTATTTCATCCACACATGCCTGAAACTCCATCGTGACCTCACCGTTTCTTACAAGGGCATCAAAATTCGGGAGAATCCATGGCTTGACACTTTTGGAATATTCACTTCCACGGTATAAAACGGTGACCCTAGCCCCCGCTTTATTCAATTCGAGAGCAGCATCAACCGCGGAGTTTTTCCCTCCGATGACAACCACATCTGTATCAAAAAAAGGATGGGCTTCTTTAAAATAATGAAACACATTCTCTTGTTCCTCTCCCGGGATCTCCATATAATTCGGGTTATCGTAGTATCCGGTTGCGATGACAATCGACTTACTTTCGTAATGGCCCTTAGAAGTAGTCACCGTAAAGCTACCGTCGTGCTTCTCTACTTTATAAACGGTTTCAAATCGGTTGATCCTCAGCTTTTTACGCTTCGCCACTTCGCGATAATACACCAATGCCTGATTCCTTCTCGGCTTATGCTCTTCAATGACAAAAGGCACATCACCGATCTCAAGCTTCTCACTCGACGAAAAGAAGGTTTGATGGGTAGGATAGTGGTAAATCGCATTGACGATATTCCCTTTTTCGATGATCAAAGGATTGATCCCTTTTTCTTTCAGACTAATGGCAGCTGACAACCCGCATGGTCCTCCGCCTACAATAATGCATTCTTCCATTTTCAAATTCAGACACTCCTTCAATTCCTCTATCTGAATGATCAAGTTCATCCGCACACTTCAGATTTTTAAAAAGTCTTTACTCAGTTATTATGGAATAAGATTGCGTCCAGGTCAAAAAGGAGCCCTCGGTCTCCCGGGATCCACACTCATATTATGGGCAGCAATGAATGTGATTCCAATAGAAAAAAGGGTGGGATGCCATGCACCCTACCCTTTTTAATATATCGCTAAATCCACCCTCTGAACCTGCAGGCTTCCGCCATTTTCCTTACACCAACCATATAGGCGGCGAGCCTCATATCCACTCTTCTTGTTTGTGACGTTTCATACACATTATTAAAAGAGCTGACCAGGATCTTTTCGAGTTTCTCTTCCACTTCTTCTTCTGTCCAGTAATACCCCTGATTGTTCTGAACCCACTCGAAGTACGAAACCGTCACTCCACCTGACGACGCTAACACATCAGGTACCAATAGAATTCCGCGTTCCGTCAAGATCTTCGTCGCATCCAGTGTTGTCGGTCCGTTGGCCGCTTCGACGACGATGCTAGCCCTTATATTGTGGGCATTCTTGTCCGTGATTTGATTTTCAATAGCAGCAGGCACTAGAATATCACAATCAAGCTCCAGTAGCTCTTCATTTGTAATCGTATTATTGAACAGCTTCGTGACCGTTCCAAAGCTGTCGCGTCTGTCCAGCAAATAATCGATGTCCAATCCGTCCACATCGTGCAGGCCGCCGTAGGCATCAGATATCCCGATCACCTTCGCACCGGCGTCATGCATGAATTTGGCAAGGAAGCTTCCGGCATTCCCGAACCCCTGAACGACTACCCTTGCTCCTTCGAGTTTGATGCCCTTTTTCTTCGCCGCTTCATGGATACAGATCGTCACCCCTTTGGCAGTTGCCGTTTCACGGCCATGGGATCCTCCCAGCACCAATGGTTTTCCGGTAATGAATCCTGGAGAATTGTATTCATCAATCCGACTGTATTCATCCATCATCCATGCCATGATTTGCGAGTTGGTGAAAACATCCGGTGCAGGAATGTCTTTCGACGGTCCTACAATTTGGCTGATGGCACGCACATATCCACGGCTTAAACGCTCTAACTCCCTAAATGACATATCCCGTGGATCACAGATGATCCCGCCTTTACCTCCCCCATATGGAAGATCGACGATTCCGCATTTCAAGCTCATCCATATGGAAAGCGCTTTGACTTCCTTTTCCGAAACGTTCGGATGAAAGCGAATCCCGCCCTTTGTCGGTCCGACCGCATCATTATGCTGGGCACGATAGCCCGTGAACACCTTTACTTTTCCATCGTCCATCCGGACTGGTATTTTAACCGTCAACATACGAATTGGTTCTTTTAATAATTCATAAACTTCTTCTGAATACCCTAATTTATCAAGTGCAAGATGAATAACCGTTTGTGTAGATTTCAGCACATCATGCTGCTCTTCTGCTTGGTGATTTTCTTTCCCCTTTTCGGCTACCATGTATGTAAACCTCCCAGTATCCTTCACTGTTTAGCGGAAGCTCGTCCGCTTTCATGACATAGTATACACGTTTGATTTCCACTTGCAAAGAAGGAAAATTCAATATGAAGCATTTTTTTGAAAACGCTATCATTTAAGAAAAGCGGAGGCGGCTTGTTCAGGCCCGACAAGCATAAGGTCAATGGGCCGGGAAGGCGGTATTTGCCTTCTTGGACTATTGACCTTATGACCTCGAGGGACTAGCCGCCGGAGCTGGACACATCGAAAAGCGGAGGCGGCTTGTTCAGGCCCGACAAGCATAAGGTCAATGGGCCGGGAAGGCGGTATTTGCCTTCTTGGACTATTGACCTTATGACCTCGAGGGACTAGCCGCCGGAGCTGGACACATCGAAAAGCGGAGGCGGCTTGTTCAGGCCCGACAAGCATAAGGTCAATGGGCCGGGAAGGCGGTATTTGCCTTCTTGGACTATTGACCTTATGACCTCGAGGGACTAGCCGCCGGAGCTGGACACATCGAAAAGCGGAGGCGGCTTGCTTAGAGGTGACAAGCATAAGACGAAACGGACACAAAGGCGTTTTTTGCCTTTTTGGCCGGTTTGACTTATGACCTCGAGCCTCTAGCCGCCGGAGCTGGACACATCGAAAAGCGGAGGCGGCTTGGTCAGGCCCGACAAGCATAAGGTCAATGGGCCGGGAAGGCGGTATTTGCCTTCTTGGACTATTGACCTTATGACCTCGAGGGACTAGCCGCCGGAGCTGGACACGCTTCCAACCAATCAAAAAACACCCCCAAGATTGACCCTGAGAGTGCAAAAACTGATGAGTTCCAGTATAAAACATATATTTAAAGGGGGTAGATTCAATACCAGTATCAACTAGTCAAAAATAATACAATATCTTTTCGATGGAATCCCTTTGTAACACAACTCGGCCATATTCCATGAGGATATGCTTCGTGATCGTCGAGTGTTGACCATATTCTACGCAAATTGCTTCAAGGACGAAGCTGTCGCCTTCAAGCAAATTCTCTATAAGTACGTAATACTTTTTTTCATAATAAAAAATACTGCATTGAGTGAGGGAATGGCTCAACTTTCCCATCTTATTGATCCGTTCAAGAAGGTTGAGTAAGTCTTCGAAATCATCGAAATACACGAGAACATCGTGATCATTCATGGATTTCATCATTTCGGTACCTTCTTCCCAGTCAGAAAAGTCATCTTCTGATTCTAACGTGAGGATCAAGCAGATTTCCTGATCATCAAATGATTCGATCTCCACTGTGATTTCCATCTGCGTTTCAATGCCGAACTTCCCTTGTACTTCATCTAACATGTCTTCGAACAGATCATGCCACATATAGGAATCTTTCCATTGGTCTTGTTCAAACAAGCCTTTTTGTTCTAACTCTTCTACACTAATGGAAAATTTTATTTTATTGTCCGAAATTCTTTCGAGCTTCATCTTCGTACCCCCTAGAGTGTAACGATTTATCATCATACTATGTAAGGGGCAAAAAACAGTGCATACTCCACTTATAATTTACTTTTGAGCCATTGTTCCCATTCGGATTTCGATTGTCCCACGATGTGTTCATCAAATTCTGCCTTTACGTCTTTGGACAAATGATCAACTGCGAATCCGCCCATTCCGATCACGAGGTTTTTTCGCTCGTTCTTTAAGGACGTAACGAGGGAAAGGAGGTTACCAACGTTTTCAAGCAGTGTGCATGAGAAGAATAAAAACTTTGGATCCACTTCATCCAGTACGACGTCAATATCATTCTCTTTTATGCTCGATCCCAGATAGATGACTTCAAACCCCTTTCTTCGTACATAAAGAGTGAAGATCAATAATCCTAATTCATGCCATTCCCCAGGGCCGCAGACAGCCACTACCTTGGGTAATATCCCGTTATGCGGGAATGAATGCATGATGATACCGATCCGGGACCTGAGGATGGAAGTGGCAAAATGCTCATGGGCCGTCGTGATTTCATCATTTTCCCATAAATCCCCGATCCTTACCAGGAGGCTCCCGAGAATGTCGATGACCACCTTGTCAATCGTATACACCGTAAACGACTGGTTGATCAATTCATGGGCTTTTGTTTCATCAAAACTTAATAAAGCCTTTAAGAGATCATCGGAAATCGTTTGGGTGCGATCCTTTTGTTCGGAGGATGTGATTTCATTCTCTTCCAGTTCCTGTTTGTCCAGTAACGCAACGGCTTGACTGATGGTAAAGCCTTGATCCACCTTTTCAACAAGCCATTTCAATATATTTAAATGCTGTTCGGTATACAAACGGTGCCCGGATTCATTCCGCACAGGTGCAATGATCTGATACCTTCTCTCCCATGCCCTCAATGTTCCCGGTTGAATCCCTAAAATGGTAGACACAGCTTTAATATTGTATTTGCCTTCCAACTTCTTTTCATCGCTCATAAATAGTCCCCCAAGTATTTCTCATCTCTCTAAAATTATAATAGAGAAACCTTATTGTGTAAAACTTGTATAGGTAATGGATAACATTTGTTCATTTCATTCTTTATCCATCACCAACAAGTGGGTTTCGGCCGGGGCACCCAGTCGTAAAGGAATGGCGGTTGTCCCGTAGCCATTTGTTACTAATAGGGTGGTCTCCGGGAGAGTTTCAAGTCTTCCTTTTTTATACATCCCACAACCGAACAGGCGAATCTGCCCCCCGTGCGTATGACCGCTTACCATGAAATCGATTCCGTCCTTTTTCTGAACTTGATTCACAAGTCTTGGATCATGACTGACCAAAAGATTGAATTCATCAGGGTGTACCCGTTCAAGTGAAGCCTCATAATTTGCCCGTTGGGTACTTGCGTCGTCCACTCCTATCAAGTTGATGACACCATTATGAATCTTCACTTTCACTGAAGAATTGACGATTTCGATGATTCCTTTTTTCTTGAATATCTGTTTTAACCTGCTTGTATTCACTTCATAATCATTATTTCCCCATACAAAATAAACGCTCCCCAATGTCAGGAGTTTGTCGAGATTACGTTCGACCCTTGAAAAAGGCACCCCTTTTTCCAAAAGGTCCCCTCCGATGATGACAAGATCCGTTTTTCCCTTCACGTCTTCGATGATTTCATTTGAAATTTCCCGTTTATGTATATCGGAAATGAAAAAAAGGGATACGGGCTTCATTTGTTCAGGATAAGAGGGCAGCTTAACGTTTTCAATCTTTACAACGTTACGTCGGGCTTCATATAACATATAAAAGAGGAGGCTTACTCCCCCTGCCAATAAAATAATACAAAATTCAAGCATTGTGGCCTCCTTGACGGCGAAAATCTATTGAAATGATACCATAAAAAATCGCTGAACAGGAAAAAATCATGGTTTGCCATATGCCATACCCGCTCAACACGCAGATCACCGCTAAGTGAAATGGAATGAGGATTGATTCTTTATGTAGTTTTCCATTCCATAATTGTAGGATAGAATAGAATTCAGCTTTCAGTACATTCACCTGGATCAATATCCCCATCATAAAAGCAATGGACGCTGCAAAGAACTGTACCGGATTGAGGACCATCTCCACAATGAATTCAGGATTTGTAAATCGTTCGGATGCCGGAAACCATGTAATGAATAGATACCCTAAAAGAAACGTAATTATCAGTTTCACAAAATGATTGATCAAAAAAATCCCTCCCATAAATCTTATGAGAAGGATTTTTTTTCATACAGGGATTTATTCAATTATTCATCTTCATGTATATCGAGAATTCGGAATCCCGATTTCTCTAACTTATGAAGGAATTTATCCATATTGTCCTTCTTTTCCACCTTGAGGACAATACGACGTAACAATTTATCCGATTCATCGAACGTTACTAGGGATATCACCGATTCTGAATGTTGTTGGATGATGTCACCGAGCCTCGCGATCCGTCCTTCCGTTTCTACAGAAGAGAAAGCGATGCGTACTCCTTTCTGATCCATGCCGAATGCACTTCTGAATTGATCCAGGACGTCAAAGCGTGTAACGAGTCCCAGGAACTTATTATTTTCGCCTACCACCGGGAGGATCGGCGAATCTTTTAATTCGATCAATGCATTTTCAAATACATCCTTTTCGGTCATATATTTGTCCGAATCTGTTATGATATCACTGACTTTTTTCTCTTTGAGAAAGGTTTCCTTGTCCATTCCGGAAAGGAAGAAGCTTTGATAGATATTATAACGGGTCGCTACGCCTTTAAACTCTTCATTCGAAAGGACAGGTACCCCATCGATTTTATGGTGTTCAAGCACCGTCAGCGTCTTTTCAACTGAATCGTTTCCATCCACCACATAGCATTTGTGTTTCGGTATCATGGCATTTTTAACAAACATTTGACCACCTCATCATTAATTTCCTACACCTTAAGTATTCAACATTTCCCTTGTATTTCCCTTCATTCTTATGAATTTATATAAAATAACATGTTCCCATTCCTCCTATCATATGTTGTTACGAAGGAATTCATTTAAAGGAGGTATCCGTATGCATGAGTTCTATAAAGCATATTATCCGTATATAAGTCCAAATGATCCGTGTAAGCCGATTACACGGAAGGTATATTCGACTCCCCCAAACCTGTATCTTGGGTTTCAGCCCCCTAATTTGGAACAATATTCACCTAAAGAGGCATTGCAGAAGGGGACGTTGTGGAAAGTATTTTATGATCCGTATTATAGTCCCTACGAAAAAACGAAGGGAGAATGATCCCATATGAAACAACTTCCCGCCCATTATTATGACGTGTTGGAAGAATTGCAGGCGATCGATTTCGTCATTGTCGATCTCACTCTGTACCTGGACACCCACCCGGAAGACTATGAAGCCATCTCACAGTACAATATGTATGTAAAAACGCGAAAACAAATTAAAAAGAAGTTTGAAAAGGAGTTCGGTCCCCTGACCCATTATGGGTACAGCTACTCCAATTACCCGTGGGATTGGAAAGATGCACCGTGGCCATGGCAAGTGTGAGATAAGTGCATGCCTGTCATCATACACTCCCAGTGCTTCCATGAAGCACTGGATTCTTATTTACTGCCATGAAATAGATTGATATCCCATTCTTTTTTCATTTTATCGTATACATGATGCCTCTTTTTCCACGCTTCTTCTTTCCATAAATCTTTACTGCGATCGATGACTTCGCATCTTAATGCATGATATTCTTTCTCTTTCTTTTCCTTTTTTTCATATAATATTTTTGCAGCTCCGAATAGCACAACCAGAAACAGTGCCATGAATAAATGAATGGAATCAGATACAAAGATAGAGAACATCGCAGCAAACGAGTATGAATAAGGGCCTAACACGAATTTCGTCAAATAATACAGAAAAAAGAAGGATGCAAACATTGCCCCCCATAATGCATAAAGGTGAAGGGCCTTCGCTTTATCAAATTTTTGTTTTTTTTCAATCAGGTTATAGAGCATTTGCTCCGTTGCTTGATCTGTCCATTCCCCAAATCCCTTTCCTCCCCGGTCCATCTATATACACCCCTTCCCTCCTTATAATGTATGAGCATGTCCAGTGAGATAGAATCAGCATATTAAAATGGATACGTAATGTTATATCCTAAAGATGATTGTTGCAAATAAATGTAAATTCCCCATAAAAAAACACCCATCCCCATATGATGGGGAGGATGTTTTATTGATCCAACGGGATTTCCAACACTTGGCCTGTTTGGATTTCAGTATCCTGAATCTTATTCCATTCTTTGATCCGATCAACGCCAGATGGGGAATGGTAGTAATTCATGGCGATCCGGTACAAGGTTTCCTTTGGTTTAACCGTATGATACACAACCTTGACCTTTGGTTCTTCTTTCTCTATTTCCTGTGGTTCTTCTTTTGGTTCCTTTTTAATCTGCTCCTTCGGCTTTTCTTCTACCGTTTCTTTAGGTGGTGGCCCCGAGGCTTGTTGATTCTTCTCACCCGAAGAGGAAGCGGACTCTTTCGATGATACCTTTTTCTGTTCCTTTTCAGGAGGCTCTTCTTCCGTTTGAGGGGCCACGGCAGCCTCACTTTCTTCTTGTTCATTTTCTTGATCATAACGGACTTCAACCACGTCATCTACATCTTCCGACATGACGACCAGGGGACCATTTCTGTGATCGTAAAAAGAGTAAATGCCAAAAACAGTCAGAGGCAATAAAATAAAAAATAAGAGCAGCATACTGATTACAGGATATTTCATTTTCCATTTGTTCTTTTGATGTTTTTCTCTGTGCAGCTCACTTCTTGGCGGAAGCGGCTCCCTTTTTTTGGCGGGTGGTTCCTCAGGGACTCGTTCAATTTTTATCTTCCGTTTCGCTGCCTGATCTCGATATGGGTCTTTACTCATGTGACATCCCTTCTTTACTTCTTTGTCTTCCATTCTTACGCATGTGTAAGCCGAGTAAAAAATCGATGACAAAGTGCATGATGATCGTAACCAATAAATTATCTGTGGATTCATAAATGAAACCGATCCAAAAGCTGAGCAGTACTATATTGATGATTAAAAACCAGTGAGCCCAATACCTGAAATGAATGAGTGCGAAAATAATGCTTGAGATGACCAGTCCAAAATGAAATTGAAGCACACCCCTGAATAATACCTCTTCACTTACACTGATAAAAAAAGCTAAAAGGGCAATTTCCCAGATGCTTCGATTAGTGAATATCCGTGTATTGATCCCGCCATCGTCATAGTATTTAGCAGGTAACACCTTCATCAGGAGGATATCGATCATGACGATCAGGAGACCGCTCGTCATCCCGACCGTAAAAATGATGGGGGAAAACCTGAGCTGTTTCCAGAATTCAGACGTTGCGTCAAATAAAAATATACCTAATACACAGGCAATCGTTAATAGTAAAAATTGAGTAAAATACAAATGGAAAGTTAATTGTTTCTTAGTGAGCTGTTGAATGATTTCCCCTTGTTTCTGCATTGTTACCACTTATCCTAATAATAAATTTTCTAACCTTTTCTCCCAGTTTGTCACACCGGTTTCTTCTCTATTTAACGCGAAAGGCTTGGTCTTGAAATCATCGAGTGAATCACCGCATACATCACAACAAAATGGATGATCCACATTCATTTTCTCATTGAAATAATCGAGCAGCTTCTCCCGTCTGCATGTAAAGGCTTGAAGCCAGTTGATCATGGAGTACAGCTTCTCCTTCTTGTATTGTAAACGATTATTCCGGATTTGTTTCACTTTTTCTAGTAATCTATCTTGATCAAATGGCATTCCCCGGGTCAACTCATCTATGTAATACGTAAGGAATCGATACTGCACCTCTGTAAGCTGCAGCTGTTCGATTAACTCCTTCGAATGACCCTTTCTGCTTTCGTTAATAAAACCTCGAATCTGATCATCCTCGGGCAGCTCGCTTTCAATGAGATGTAAGGGCAAGGAAAGATCCTGTTCTGAGTATAACACGACAGAAACACTACTCTCCCCATCGCGGCCCGCCCTTCCAATTTCCTGTAAAAACGCTTCGATGCTGGATGGGAAATGAAAGTGAATGACGAATCGGATATTTTCTTTATTCACTCCCATCCCAAACGCTGAGGTTGCACAGATCATTCTCAGTTTTCCCGAAAGGAATTGCTGCTGAATTAAGATCCGGTCCTCTTGCTCCATTCCCCCGTGGTAGTGGGCAACATCTGCCACACCTTTCTCTGAAAGCCAGAGGGCAACATCTTCAGCCATACGTTTACTTGAGAAATATACTACCCCCGGACCCGACCACGCTCTCACACACTCTAACAAAGTATTCAGCTTTTCACTTTGTCCGGCTACCCTATTAACAAATAATCCAATATTCCCGCGATCGACTGAATAAACCATTTCAACAGCATGATTCATTTGAAGCACCTGCTTGATGTCTTCCCTGACTTCCTTTGTCGCCGTTGCCGTCAATGCCAGGGTGGTCGGGTTACGGAGCAGCTCCTTCAGATCCCCGAGCTTTAGATAATCCGGCCTGAAATCAGGTCCCCACTGAGATATACAGTGGGCTTCATCAATCACATATAGGGAGATATCCAATGATTGAAGGGAGGATATGACCCCTCGATTCATTAACATTTCAGGGGAAATGAAGATGAACTTATACAGATGTAATTGTTGCAAAGCGTCTCTTCTTTCCATATAGGGCAAAAAAGAATTCAGTGCGATAACCCGCTTTTCCCCCATCACTTTCATCTGTTCCACTTGATCCTGCATTAAAGAGAGCAGGGGAGAAATAATCAACACATGCCCATCCATAAGATATCCAGGCAGCTGATAACACAGCGACTTCCCTGTTCCTGTCGGAAGCATAGCAACCGTATCCTGATGATTCAGTACGGAATGGATAATTTCTTCCTGCCCTTCCCTAAAGGAAGAATAACCGAATCTTTCTTTAAGTTCTCGTTGCAAATTCACGTGTTTCACCTGCCTTTGCGATTGCGACCCGGATTTGAAAATAAGTCAAATGAGGGAGCTTTTCTTTAATGGGCTTAAGTCTTTTCGTTTGTGCTTCCTTCATCACTTTCAGTACATTTACGTATTCTTCCCTGGTAATGAAGGGTTCAATGGCCAAATCTTCTTCTGTTAAAATCAACTCGATGACATGATCTTCAATGGTATTGAGTTTCAATTTACGAATCTGTGCAATTTCTTCGAGGGTATGCCCCCTCTTATATAAGTCGTAAGTCTTGCTGGTCGATATGGTCAAGTTCTGTCTGTGCTCACTTTTCAAGCTGATCGAATATAATAAAGGATAGCCTTCAGGGTCCTTTTCTATTTCTGTCAGCATACCGTGGAGCAAATTCAGGAATCTGAATCTGCACTCTTCTGGATCCATTCCTTTTTTCTCTGCCACCTGAAACTCCGTCCACCCGTAGTCTCGATATCCGGTTAATCGATAGACCAATAATGATGGATCATTCCCTTGAGTATTCAACAGGGTGGTCAGCTCTTTATACAGCTGGGACGAGAGATGGTCACGATTAGGGTGGGTCCTGATACAATCCTTTACCCATTCCTGAGTATGTTTGTTCCGCTGAACCGGATAATAGAGTGTTTCCTGTTGTTTGGCATTGGAAAGCACTTGAACCAGAAGGCTCAATCTCATCCAGAATAGACGGGTTTGATCACCATATATGAGCCCGTTCATATCTGAAGGGAAAGGATCACCCAGAAAATGTTCTTTCACGGCTTTGGATCCTTCGAGTGACACTTGGGCATTATCGCTTTCACCAAAAGTGATCCATCCTTCTTTCTCCAATTCCTTTACCTTTTGATTGAAAAAGGGCCGCTTCAGCTTAGGTAATGAAAGGAAAAATGGTTGCAGATGAAAAATATGTGCATCCTGAATGGATTGGGATGACTTCTTTCCTTTTAAAATATGAAATACCGAGTAAACGGAACGTTCTCCACTAATTTGCAAAAAACAGTATAGGATCACATAATGAAGATAGGTCAATTCTCTACTCCTTAATATGTAGGTTATTGTCAAATATTGTACCATGAAATTGGCTTTTCACCATGTTTTGTTTTTCTTATATAGGATAAAAATAAAAAGAAAGCACCTAACTATTGAAAAGTCACTCAATCCTCTATAAAATAAACATTAAGTGATTTTTCACAAATTGACATTGTGTATAATGATGAATTATATAGAATTATTTATTCGGGAGGTTTTTTCTTTGCCAAAATATACGATCGTTGACAAGGATACATGCATTGCATGTGGAGCTTGCGGGGCTGCCGCTCCAGATATTTACGATTATGATGATGAAGGTATTGCATTTGTAACATTAGATGATAACCAGGGAACGGTTGAAGTTCCTGACGTATTGGAAGATGATATGATCGATGCATTCGAAGGTTGCCCGACAGATTCCATTAAAGTATCTGACGAACCATTCGACGGAGATGCACTGAAATTTGAATAGTAAGGATGAAGGCTAAGAAGATCTATTCTTCTTAGCCTTTTTTTATGGTAAGTCATCTCAATAGAAAAACCCCTCAATATAGTTGAGGGGTTTATTTTATATGATCACTATGCCGCTTTGTTTAAGGCCGCTTGCCTTGATAGCGGGCCTTGAAGGCGGACAAACAGTAAGGTAAATACGGATGTAACCAAAATCCCTTTCAAGATGTTGAATGGAACGATTCCGGTAATGATAATTTCAGCAGGAAGCTCGAAGTTCATGAAGTATTTATAAGCAGGCAGGAACACGAAATAATTCAAGATCCCCATGCTTATACTCATGACGACGGTACCTGTGATCAGTCCGATCAACAGACCTTTTTTCGATTGAAAACGTGAATAGATGTAATACGTCGGCAGGATCAAAAGAACTCCCGCAATAAAATTGGCTGCATGACCAATCGGAACACCTGTGTCGCTTCCAGTCATGACATAATCGATCACGTTTTTAAACAGTTCAACCAATATTCCTGCAAGCGGTCCCAGTGTGACCGTCGCAATCAATGCTGGTACATCACTGAAATCAACCATTAGAAACTTTGGAAATGGTGGAATTGGGAAGTTGAATAACATTAGTACATACGATATGGCACTTAGCATACCAACTGTGACAAACATGCGCGTATTCATTTTTTTCATAACTCTCTCTCCTTTAGGAGATTCATCTCAAATCGAAGACGGTTCAAGCCAAAGGCAGCATTAAAAAACTCCCGGATATATATATCCCGGAGAATGAAAGGCATACCCTAATAAACGTTTAGCTTCCCATTTTCTAAACGTTGTGGCCATCACCTTCATCTTCTCCCATCCAGACTATACTGTCGGCTTTGGAATTGCACCAAATCCTGCCCCAAAAGGCTCGCGGGCTTAGAAACACGTGGTTTCATCACCGCCGGTAGGGAATTTCACCCTGCCCCGAAGACGAATCTTTATTTTTTTATACATTCTCATTATACATAAAGTTGAGGGTTATGTGAAGAAAAACAGTTCGAATTCGAACTAATTAGGTGATACCCCTTTTCCACGTTGTTCAGGACGTACTCAATCCACCTTGAGCACCTGTTGAGGATATATCGCCGTTGCCGGGTTCAAATCATTCTTCGAGACCAGTTCATCCATATCGATCCCCTCTACCATAGAGATGGAATAGAGCGTGTCCCCTTGCTTCACTACGTACTGCCCTTCAGGGGATGACCCCCGTATCATCAATCTCTGATTGACCTTTAACTCGGAGCTCTTCAATGCATTTTCCTGCATTATATCTTCAACTGACAAATCGTATTGTCGGGAAATCCCCCAAAGGGTCTCTCCTTCATGTACGATATGCACCCCCTCTTCTGCCCTCTCATCAGGAGGCGATTCCAGATTACCTGCGACACCAACTATCTGGAAAGGATCCTGCTCTTTCGCAAATACAAGCTGCCCGACTTCCCCATGACCGAAAACACGATAGGGATCGATTGCATTTTCTTTATCAATCGTCCACTCCCCCCTATGTACTTCAAAGTGAAGATGGGCCCCCGTTGATCTTCCCGTATTCCCTAATCGTCCAAGTTGTTGACCTTGTGCCACTTCCTGATTTTCATCCACAAGCCTGCTTTGAAGATGGGCATAGACGGTTTCATATCCATTTTCATGCCTGATGAATACAACATGACCATAGCTCTCTGAAAGATAGGATTTGATCACTTTTCCTTTGTCGACAGAATACACAGGCGACCCGGCTTCCCCTCCGATATCCATGCCTTTGTGAGAACCCGACCGGGTACCATATGAATCTGTTACCATGCCTTCTACGGGAAATGTCCAGGAAGCTGTGTCCCCTGATACCTTATCCCCCTCTGCTTTTGCCTCATTACCGTTTAAGAACATCATGAATACACATAACGTTAAAAGAAAAACGATGAAAAGCCTTCTTGCATAATCGAAAATCATGCTTGTCCTCCTTCGCTCTTATTGACAGATGTACCTCGACTTCTATATGTATTACACCATTCTAACCTTTTCCCCCTCATTACATGCACCAGCATACTTTTTGAGATATTTTTCCTTTGAGTAGTTTGTCTTTGTATGAGGCAAATATTCATCTCATGGCTAAAAAATAGGAAAGACCAGAATCGGAGGTCAAATCCGTTTCTGGCCTTATGCATGTTATTTAGTTTAGTAAGCTCTTTTTATTCGGGCTGATCGGTGTCTTGATAGGTCCTGTAAAGTCGAAACCGTTCCAGCTATCCTGTTTGATGTTTTCAAACCGGGCGCTCTCATATCCGGAACTCCTGCTTGTCAGTAATATCCCTTCAATCATCTCCTGTGCGGTTTGTTCGTCTAAAGAGGTCAAATCCAATTCGTTTAAGAAACTGATGGTTACCACTTCATCTGCTTCTGCCACAATGAAATTGATCTCTTTCGGGATGACACTTTGAAAGAGGCCCTTCTCTGCACTTTTCATTGCCTGGATTGCCTCCTTGGTCCCCCCTCTGTTTATATTATCCGGAACTAGGAATCGGTCCTTTCCATTTGGCGAGTATAGATAGTATGCACTGTGTGTATTTTCATTCAAATCAACACTTGAGAATTCTCCCATGGAACTGAATTGAGGGACCGAGCCGTCCTGATTTTTCAGTACGACCTCTTCTAAACCCTTATGTTGGAATGAATATTGAAGAGAGTGATAAAATGCGTATTCGACTGCACTGCTGCCACTGTAAGAGTGATCAGGCCGGAGAGTGAAGATGACCTTATTTTTGTCGAAAGACACGTCGCCATTTAAAGGAAGGTAGTCTTCAAGTCCCCAGTCCGTTTCAGGTAGCTTCTCGGCAATTTGTTCATGTCTTGTTAACCAGTCTTCTTTTTTCTGTTCTTCGACAATCGATACAGGTATGGGTACTGCATCCGGTGAAACAAGTCCAAAGTTATATAATTCCTTTCCCTTTATGTCATCTTCATAGAGAGAAAGCCTTTTTTTAGGTTCTTGAGGGTCTTCAGACATTGTCAGCTTGTTGTTTTCTTTTTGATTATCTTCCGTCACAGCGACTTTCTCTTCTTTCCTCGATTCGGGAGGAAGTTCTGTTTTCTTCTCCCGGGAAGCCATTTCCATATTATTTTCAGAGCTTCCCGTTGAATCGGCCGTTCCCGTTTCAGGTTTGTCCATGCTGGTTTCCGTTAGTTGATTTAGAACGGTGGGAGCGAGTAGGACCATGATGAATATGGCGGCAAGTGCAGCAACTGCCGGTATGAATCGTTTGAATGAAGCTTGACTTTTCTTTTTTCGACTTTCCATTCTTGCTTGGATATATTGAGAAGTTCGGTCATCTTTGATTTGAGGAAGCTTTTTGATGAGGTACTCAATATCACGATCTTTCCATTCTGACTTGTTCAATGTCTCTTTCCTCCTTTGGGAGCCGGTGATTCATTTCAATTCTCAACCATTTGATGGCCCTATGCTGGGTCGTCTTCACTTTGCTTTCTGACCAGCCAAGCACCTCAGAGGTTTCGGTGATTGAAAGTTCCTGTAAGTAACGCATGATGATGACCATTCGAAAGTCCGTTGTGCAGTATTTTAAGCATTCATACAACACTTGGATCTCTTCATTGGCAACGGCGATCTCTTCGGGAAGTGCCCCGTCGTCTGTTATTTCATTGCGACTCCAATCGAATTTATCCAGAATACGGTTTTTCCAGTTTTTTTGTTTTCTGAAATGATCAATCGCTACATTTTTCGCAATGGAAAAAAGCCAGGTCTTTTCGGAGCTTTTCCCTTCGAAATTCTCATGAGATTTAAGCACCCTTATATAGACTTCTTGAACTAGGTCTTCAGCCTGCTGTTTATTTTGTACGATGTATATGAGGAATTGAAATACATCCTGATGATAAGCAGAGTATAATTTCTCAAAAACGGAGTTCACTTTATTCCCTCCCCGTCAGATTATTAGTCGTTTTATATGTAAAAAAGTTACACACTATCAATATAGTATTATTCAGGTGAAAAGGAAAGACCCAGATTGACGGGAAATAGCATGGAAAAAGCCAGCAGGGAGAATCACCCTGCTGGCCCATTTTCTCTTTTTCAACAACCTTCTTGAAATAAAACAAAAAATAAAGAATGTTTCCCATGTAACAAGAAAAATCGTCATGTTTCTATGGAGATGATCGATAATTGGCTAAATAGGGAGAAAGAAAGTGAAGGTTGTCCCTTGATCGACTTTGCTTTGCACCTGAATATGCCCCTTATGGGATTCAATGATATTCTTAGCGATGGCGAGGCCGAGACCTGTTCCCGACTTCCCTCTTGTTCTGGCTTTGTCCGCCTTGTAAAAACGCTCGAATACAAAGGGAAGATCTTCTTCAGGTATGCCGGAACCCGTGTCTTTGACATGGAACAGATATCCGCCTTTTTTTTTCGTCAGGGAAACCGTCACTTCCCCTCCCGTTGGCGTATGCCTCAAAGCATTATCGATGAGATTCGTTAATACTTGTTCAATTCGATCGGGGTCCATAATGATTTCTTTATTCATCTCCACATCACTTTCAAAGTAGATGAAAACCTTTTTTTCCTTGGCCAATCCGATGAACTTGTTTGTCACTCTTTCCGTGAAAGGCATCACTTCGATGACATCCTTGTTCAGGGTGATATGCCCGGCTTCCATGCGGGCAAGATCCAGGAGATCATTCACGAGCCTTCCCATGCGTAGCGATTCATCATAGATGATGCGGGCAATTTCTTTCTTCTCTTCTTCCGATCCTGCAATATCATCCACGATCGCTTCACTATACCCTTGCAGCATGGAAATGGGTGTGCGCAATTCGTGGGAGACGTTGGCGATGAAATCCTTCCGAAGCTTATCCAATCTCCGCTCTTCGGTCATGTCACGAACTACCGCGACCGCTCCCCTGATATTGTTATTATTATATAGGGGGCTCACGATCACTACGTAGGATCGCCCTTGCAGACTCAGTTCATCAGTTTGTTCCATTTCAGTTACGACCACACTCTGCAATAACTCTCTTACAGTCGTCGGTATCGCTTCTTCACCCTCTTCACTTTGTTCGTAATACCAGTGTTGTAGGAAACGATCTGCAGGGGGGTTCGTGATCAGGATGGTCCCGTCCCGATTAAAGGTGATCACACCATCAGCCATACTGCTGAGAATGGATGAAAGCTGTTCTTTTTCCTGACTGAGTGCATTGATATGAAACTTCAACTGCCTTCCCATTTGATTGAAGCCTGTAGCAAGTTCACCGATTTCATCCTTCGTCAGGATCGGTACCTTTGTATCGAACTTCCCCTTTGCTACTTCGAAAGCCGCTTCCCTCATTTTCCGGAGCGGTGCAGTGATACGTGTGGAAAGGAAAAAGGCAAAGATGGTCGTAAGAATGATGGCAATCCCTGCCGCAAGCAGAATCAGTTTGGTGGTTTGTCGTGTCGTATCTTTGATTACCCCAAGGGACTGATAGAGATAAACGGCTCCATCTTCCCCATTAATATGAAGGGGCGTCCCGACTACGATGACATTCTCATATCGATTAGACGACTCCTTGGATAATTCAACCTCTTTTTTAACGGTTATTTCCTTTGATTTGACTGACTGTAGCTTGTTATCCTTCGAGATATACTGGTGGATCTTCTTTTGAAAGACAGTCGAGTCTTGAGAATAAAAAGATTGGTTTTGATCCAGGGAAATGATGATATTCACAGGTTCATCGATGATTTCTTTCCCCAGTTCCATTCCGATGGTCAGATCATTATGATTCTCGATGACCCTGGCTACTTTTTCAGCCGTATGGGTCAGCTCTTTCTCCACTACACCTACATGATAATTCTGAAAAAATTCCAGCAATAAGATGGTAAGTATAAATAATACAAAGGAAACCAGAAGCAGGATGGTCACCCACAGTTTCCCTACTACACTACGCCAAAGCCTCATTCATTTGTTACCTCGAATTTATAGCCCACTCCCCATACGGTTACGATCATTTTAGCTGCCATTTCAGACACTTTGTTCAGCTTCTCCCTTAATCGTTTCACATGAGTATCCACCGTACGCAAATCACCGAAGAATTCGTAATGCCATACTTCCTTCAGAAGGTGCTCACGATCAAATACTTTATCAGGAGCTTTCGCAAGGAAATATAAGAGTTCATATTCTTTAGGGGTCAAATTGACATCGATTCCATCCGCCGATACCCGGTGTGCATCATTATCGATTGTCAGATGGGGATAAACGATCAGGTCCTTTGCTTTTGCATCCGTCTGAATGAAACTTGATTTTGTGGAGCGTCGTAAAAGTGCCTTCACTCTGAGAACCACTTCACGGGGTGAGAAAGGCTTTACGATATAGTCGTCGGTCCCGACTTCGAAACCTTGTACCCTATTCACTTCTTCACCCTTGGCAGTAAGCATGATGACGGGGGTCGCCTTGCTTTCCCGAAGGTGCTGACACACTTCGATTCCATCCATTCCAGGCATCATGATATCCAATAGGATGCAATCATAGTTTTGTTCGAGAGCCATTTCCAACGCTTGTTCTCCATTCTCCGCTTCATCGATTTCATAGTTTTCTCTTTCTAAATACATCTTTAGCAGTCTTCTGATTCGATCTTCATCATCTACAACCAGAATGCGAATATTTTCTTCCATGGGTACATCCCCCTTTGTATATTTACACTATATTATCCTCTATTTTGTATAAAAAAAGAAGCTGACTGGGAAGAGAATTGTATTCTCATGGTTGTCAGCTCCTTCCTTTCCTTACGATTGATTAAGCGTATGAGTGTAACCCTGCAATAATTAGATTAACCGCTATAAGGTTGAATAGAATGATCGCAACCCCAACAACAGCAAGCCATGCCGATTTCTCGCCATGCCAGCCTTTAGACATGCGGAGGTGGAGAAAGGCTGCATAGAATAAGAATGTAACCAATGCCCAGACCTCTTTAGGATCCCATCCCCAAAAGCGGGTCCAGGCGATCTGTGCCCAGATCATGGCAAAGATGAGTCCCCCAAGAGTGAATACCGGGAAGCCGATCAATACAGAACGGTAACCGATTTCGTCCATCAGGTCGAGGTTCACATTCTTTACAAGCGGCTGCATCTTAGCAGCGATCCGCTTTCTGAAGATCAAGCGGAGAAGAAGATAAATGACTGTTCCGATCATAAATGACCAAATCACGGTATTTAATTTCTTCGCATTGATGAGAGCAGGCATTTCAACGAGCGGCTCCATCACGTCTTCGCTTAATAGTTCACCTTTATTCGGACCTACCAGGGCAGGGAGGGTGTATTCAGAAACCGCCTCTTCACCCTGTTGATTCACGTATTGAAAGTTCGCTTCGTAATGCCCAAGGGTAAATGCCGTCGAGGCGACAACAAACCCCAGTACGATAACCAGTGAATACATCACGGTTTCGAGCCAGAATGACTGCCTGCTGCCTTTTGTATGCTGAACTGATTTCAGTAAGTAGATCAGTCCTGCCACGAAGCTGATGGAAAGAATCGCTTCCCCTGCCGAAACGGTTGTGACGTGGATCTTCAACCAATCACTTTGAAGTGCAGGGATGAGTGGACTGATGTCCTTTGGAAACATGCTGGCGTATGCAATCACCAAAAGGGCGAATGGCAGTGCAATGACACCAAGTATCGTCGTCTTATACATAAAGTAAAGAATGATGAAGGCTCCGACAAGCATCATACCGAAAAAGGTCGTAAATTCGAATAAATTACTTACAGGTGCATGTCCCGAAGCGCCCCATCTAAGAAAGAAGTACCCCAATTGAGAGGCAAATCCGACAAGGGTTAAAGCAATCCCGATAAAGCCCCATTTCTTCTGGTTCGTTTCCGTTGTATTCTTTTGACGGATACTCCCGCCAAAAAACAGAGTCGCAATCAAATACATGATGAAGGATACGTAAAGTAAATTACTGCTCCACTCTGCCATTGTTGTCGTTGACATCCTCATTCCTCCTTACATCGTCCTTTTGTTGTTGATCGACAGGCTCATTGATTCCAGTGCCTTCCAATACAAGGCTGATTTCATTTTTCAAACCATGCCAGTTTTTGTTCGTATGTCCGGCTACGATGAGTCCATCCCCATCATCACTCCGCCTGATCCAGATCCTTCTGTGATGCCAGTAGGCACCCTGTATAACACCGATCATGAAGATTGCTCCTCCAAGAGCCAGGATCCAGAGGGTAAGATCTTTATGTACGGTTAAGGCCGATACATCTCTCGTCTCGACACCTGCAAATGACAATTTATAGGCATTTTCACCTAAGGGCTCAAGGTTTTTTCGGATTCCTACAAAACTGATTTCACCTTCGGGCTTTTCAGGTGAGAATAATTTAAACAGAAATGCCGGATTATTTGGCAGGGGAGATTTGGTTTGCGGTTCACCCTGTTCGTTGAACCCCGAGAAGTCCGGATAATATCCCATAAGTTCTGCTTTATACCCATCTTCAAACGTATACGCATTTTGCGGATCGAATAAATCGACTGTGAATTTACCGAAGCTTTCCCCTGACTCTTTATTATCCAGGGTAAATGACATGGATTTGAATTCATCCAGTTTATAACTTGTTTGGTAGACAGCAAAATTCCCGAATTTAAGAGGATGGTTTACTTTAATGGAATCCTCCTGTTCTTTCGTGCGTTCTGCCTTTTGACCGGGAACGCGATCTCCTGATTCCTTATACAGGATCACATCCGATTGGAAATTCTTCGCGATAGTCCCGTTTTTGTCAATCGCTTCACCGAATACTTCTTTATCCTTATTCTTGTCGTATGTCTCCAGGGTGAATCCTTTGTTTTCTAAGTAATATTCCTGGTCCGTACCCGGAACCGCTCTCGTTTCTCCTTCACGGATCCACACCGTTTCGTCGATGT
This sequence comes from Rossellomorea sp. QJM3NY_18, assembly GCF_056173145.1. Classification (NCBI taxonomy): domain Bacteria; kingdom Bacillati; phylum Bacillota; class Bacilli; order Caryophanales; family Bacillaceae; genus Rossellomorea; species Rossellomorea sp. QJM3NY_18. The sequence goes on from NZ_CM149659.1 coordinate 2,620,615, forward strand.
ACATCCCCGGGACGAATCGAAGCATGCCTCCGAATAAGAAGATGATAAGACCGATATGATTTACATAGGGACCCCATCTTGAGAAACGGTTCTTCTCTGCAAGGATATTTCCATCCTCTTCCCGGATCTTATATTTTTTCCGGGTCAGCTTTTCTTTTATTTTGCCGAGGGATTCATGATATTCGGTCGTGTCCGTTTTCCCATATATCCTTTGACGTTTCAAGAAGCCGACATGCCTTGAGACACGTTGGTTCTTCAAGGCTCGATAGAGGGGAATCACCCGGTCCAGGCTGCATATGACGAGGGAAACACCAATGGATGCAATTAATAGCAAGTACCACCATGAGCTATATAGATCATGGAAACCTACCGTATAGTATAGTTCTCCGAAAAAACCATAGACATCTTCATAGTATTCATCTGCAGGCTGACCATTTGGAATATACTGTTCCTGGGGCAGTATCGTTCCCACTGCTGAAGCAATAAGCGTGGTGACGATTAACCACACGCCCACTTTCACAGATGAAAAGAAATTCCAAATCTTATCTATAATCGATTTATTATACGTTTGGGAACGTCTTGCACTCCCCTCGTAACGCATGTCATGGAGCATTTCATTCTTTGCTTCCTCCGTTAAAGCCCGTCCACAGGATTCACAGAGAACGGTACCAATTGGATTCACATGACCGCATACACATTTAATCTCTTTCATGCTAAAACTCCTTATTTCAAGTTAAACTGCCTTACGGTTTGATGCTCTCTAAATCTTCAATGATATCGTTTTCTGTCATCGTACCTGTTATGATCTTTTCTATTTCTCCTTGAGGGTTAATCAGAAACGTCGTCGGGAGTGGATCGATCCCATATGCATTCTGCACTTCCTCTTCTTTGTCTACTACTATAGGGAACTCTAACCCATGTTTTGAAACGAATCGGTTAATGAGAAAATCGGATTCCCCTACATTTACAGCTAAAATCTGTACGCCTTGATCCTGATACTTCTTAAATTGATTGTTCATAAAAGGCATTTCCCTTTCACACGGTTTGCACCATGTTCCCCAGAAGTTCAAGAAGACTCCTTTTCCTTCATAATCGGAAAGGCGGTGTGTATTCCCTTCCATATCGGTTAGAACAAAGTCAGGTGCCTTGTCGCCTTCCTTTAACATTCCTCTTTCATCCTTCGTAAAGTTTGCATAAAGGGTATACGCAACTGCAGAAGTCAGCACAATGAGAATAATGGTCCGGATGAGCAATCTGCGTTTTTTCTTAATCATTTACCTGTGCCTCCCAAATTGAAATCGTTCTCAAGAATGGAGAAGTTTTTCTCTCTTTACAGTAGCAAAGGGCCTGAAGTCATAAGAGTCCACTTATGAAATCAGTCCCTGCCATAATGTATGGTTGCATATCCTCATAATGAGCAGAGAAATATCCCATGATTTTCAGGGTAAAATTCCTTTCTCATTATATCATTTATCACTTTAAAGTTAATGTAAATTATATGAAGGATATGTGACACTTTCCAGGAGGGACATTAGTGGATGCTGCCTGTTTCAGCAAGCGTCCTTAATTGTTTCACTTCATGTGGTGTCAGTTCTCTTCCCTCACCCGCATTCAAGCCGTGGAGCGAGAGGAATGCATATCTTTCTCGTTTCAACTTTTGAACAGGATAACCCAGGGCTTCGAACATCCGGCGGACCTGACGGTTTCTTCCTTCATGAATCGAGATTTCCACGATTGATTTCCCCTGCTTTTTATCGATACTCAGGACTTTCACTTTAGCCGGTGCGGTCATTCCGTCTTCCAATTTAATTCCTTTTTCAAGCTCGCGGATCTTAAATTTAGGCGGGATCCCTTTTAATCTTGCCACATATGTCTTTTCAATCTCATTGCTTGGGTGCATCAGGGAATTGGCAAAGTCGCCATCATTGGTTAACAGAAGGATTCCTGAAGTTTCATAATCCAGTCTGCCGACAGGATAAATTCTTTCCTCGATTTCAGGGAAGAAGTCCGTTACTACCTGACGATTTTTATCGTCGGTTACAGCAGAGATGACCCCCCTTGGTTTATAGAGCAAATAATATACTTTATTTTCTCTTTCGATTTGAATGCCCGTCACCTCAACGCGATCGGAGTGTGACACCTTCGTTCCAAGTTCCTTTACGACTTTCCCATTGACCTTTACTTTACCTTCTATAATTAATTGCTCTGCTTTACGGCGTGATGCCACGCCACTGTGAGCAATTACCTTCTGTAATCGTTCCACGGTCTTTCACCTCATTTAATTTTCAATACATTTACCTTCATGAATTATTACACAATCCAGGCAAAATAGAAAGGCATAAAGGAAAATCGACCAATTCAGTCGATCCCTTTATGCCTTTTCATCTTTCCTGCAAGGTGAGGCTGATCATTAAAGCTTTAGATTATGTTCCTAAATGCTCTGCAACAGGTGTGTGCTTTAGGGTGAGGGGAACTGCTCCGCTTTCCACGGACGTTCGGCCGAGCCTCCTCAGCACAGTTCGCTTCCGGGGTCTCGACACGCCCGTTTTCCGTAGGATTCTACGCAGTTCCCCTCACCCTTTAAATAAGCAATTGGTGGCAGAGCTAGAGGTTTTTATAAACTCAGTAATGATAAAGAGGATTTTACACTTGTTATAATAAATCACTTTACTCTTTAGAGCGTGATGTGATCGGAATCAAACATGACATTTTTGAGTTTAGGGGAAAAACTCACTTTAAAAAGTTGATTGGAGCGAAAATCAACTACTTCTCGCTTTGTCAAAACCATAAAGTTACAATGACAGCCAATCATTAAAACATGATGGTGACGATGAAGATGGCGGCTGCTATTCCTACGAGATCGGCCAGGAGACCCACTTTCAGGGCATCCCCCATTTTCCGGATTCCAACTGCACCGAAATATACGGTTAGTACATATAACGTTGTATCCGTGCTGCCCTGTAAGGTGGAAGCGAGTCTTCCGATGAACGAATCGGGCCCGTTGGTGGCGATGATATCACTCATCATGCCGAGGGCAGCGGTTCCGGAAATCGGCCTGATGATGGCCAGAGGAACGATTTCCGGGGGGATACCCAGTGCAAGCAAAGCAGGGCGGATAAGACCAACAAAGAATTCAAGGGCACCTGATTCCCGAAAAATGGTGATGGCCACAAGCATCCCAATGAGAAAGGGAATGATGGATACGGCTATTTTAATCCCTTCTTTTCCTCCGTCCACAAACGTTTCATACGTCGGGACCTTTTTGATGGTCCCATAGATTAATATAAACCCAATCATGATGGGAATCAGCCATAAGGAAATGGTGGATATCCATTGCATTTACTTCACCTCTCGACGGGTTCGCCTATAATGAAAATAACGGTCGATCAGAATCGCACCAATGGTGGATAGCATCGTGGCAATCAGAGTCGGTCCTACAATTTCAGTTGGCGAAGCAGAGTCATATTTCATACGGATCGCGATCACCGTTGTCGGAATGATCGTGATGCTTGAGGTATTGATCGCCAAGAATGTGATCATCGACCTGCTTGCAACATCCCTTCCCCCGTTTAAGCTTTTTAACTGCTCCATGGCTTTGATCCCGAGTGGGGTCGCAGCATTTCCCAAACCGAACATATTGGCCATCATATTGGAAAGGATATAGCCCATTGCCGGATGGTTATCAGGTACTTCCGGAAACAGCCTCTTCACGAATGGCCTGAATAACTTTGCCAATTTATCAAGTAAACCTGCTTCTTGGGCGATTCTCATAATCCCCAGCCAAAACACCAATACACTGACCAATCCAATGCATAAGGTGACAGCTTCATTTGCTGAAGTAAAAATGGCTTCATTCACTTCGGCCATTTTCCCGTTAATAATCGCGAATATCAACCCGATAATGGTCATCCCCACCCATATCAAGTTAACCATGGTCACGTACCCCAATGATGGATTCGAAGGAATATGCCCAAAATTTCCACCAGCTTTTTTCTTCTTTATTTTCGTCTGATGTTTTATAAAAAACGGGAAGGGTATCTACTTCCTTATCCCCTAGATAAACTACTGCCTTCCCGACTACCCCAGGCACATGCTGACCCTTTAACCATTCCTCTTTCGGCTTCAACATCTTATACTCCACTTTGACCTTATCCACTTCATCATCTGTCAACGGTAACACAGACTCCCGTTTCAGGTAGGCATGGTCTTTATAGATTTCATCATCCATTTTTTCAATTCTGCCTTTGTCGAGAACGATTTTATAATCATAGTGTTTAAATCCGTATTCAAACATTCCGATATGATCGTTCCAGTCATCGGGGCCGTTCAGGGTCACGGCAATCAGATTCTCCCCATCCTTGGAAGCGGTGGAAACGAGCGTTCTTTTTGCCAGTTTCGTATAACCCGTTTTCCCTCCTGTACTATATTTATATAATTCCGTCAGCAGTCTATTTTTGTTTTTCCACTTGCGGTCCCACTTCTCATCAGGGTTCGGTGCTGTGTGGACTTTGGTGCCCGCAATTTCCTTATACCTATCGTTTTCCATTGAATATCGTGCCAGAACGGCCATATCATACGCAGTCGAATAGTGATCTTCATGGTCGTCCAGTCCGTGGGGATTGGAGAAATGAGTATTTTCCATCCCGATTTCCTTCGCTTTTTCATTCATCATATATACAAAACCGTCCAGGCTTCCTCCTACAAATTCTGCAATGGCGACTGCCCCATCATTCCCTGACCTGAGCATCAACCCGTATACGAGATCCTCAAGTTTTATCTTCTCTCCTGCCTTCAAGTAAAGGGAAGAACCTTCCGTGCCTGCTGCGTTCTGTGATACGGTTACTTTCTGGTCCATCTTTCCAGACTCCACGGCAAGGATCGCTGTCATGATCTTGGTGATGCTTGCAATGCGACTTTGAGTATGGGCATCCTTTTCATATAGAATGCGCCCTGTTTCCTGATCCATTAGGATTGCTTTTTGTGCACTGACTGAAGGTGCAGCCTGAACCTTATTGGAAACAGATACAAACAGAAAAGCACATATAAGGAAATAATATATGTAAAATTTCGATCTCTTTCGATTCACACCCATCTACTCCTTTAAATCTAACGTGTTTGTACAAGTTTATGAGAGGACAAGGGGTAATATGAGTGAAATCTCGAAAGCAAAGGGCCGGATTATAAAGGGGAAGTGTTTATCTCCAATGGACGTAGCCAAAACAAAAAAACACAGCTACCGTAGGCTGTGTCCGGGTACTTGAATTTTTGATCCCCCTGTCGAACATAAAGCAGGCAGGACTGTCATTGTATCTTCACAGTTCTGCCTGTTCATAAACTTTCTTCTATTCGTTCGTTTCCATCGTCTCCTGAAACTTCTCAAAGAACAGGTCGGCTTCGTCCTGGGCGAATTCATCTTCAATATTCTCAGGAAGAGGCGGAAGTTCCTCGATGCTTTTCAGGCCGAAGTAGTCCAGAAATTCTTTCGTTGTACCGAATAAGAATGCACGGCCGGTCCCTTCCGCCCTGCCCACTTCTTTAACGAGCCCTTTTGACGTAAGGGTCTGAATGGGACGCTCCGTCTTGACGCCTCTGATTTGCTCGATTTCCGTCCGCGTGATTGGTTGTTTATACGCAATAATCGCAAGGGTTTCAAGGGCTGCCTGTGAAAGGAAACTGACATGGGGTGATTCTACCAGCTTCTTTAAGTAGTCGGCATTTGTTTTTTTGGTCACTAATTGAAAGGTTCCTGCAATTTCAATGATGTATATGCCTCTATTGGAATCATTCTCATAATCATTCTTCAAGTCTTCAAGGACATCCTTTGCTTTCTGTTCTTCGATTTCCAGTACAGAACAGACCTGTTTCAGTGATAGACCTTCGTCCCCCGCTGCAAACAATAAGCTTTCAAGGACCCCTTTCCAATTAATACTGCTCAACCATTCCAGCCTCCTCTCCTGCTTCTACAAATATTTCCGTAAAGTTTTTATCCTGGTTGACAATGATTTGTTTCCGCTTCATTAATTCCAGCACAGCAAGGAACGTCACCACGAGATGCTCTTTGCTATCAGAGGGGAAAAGATTTTTAAAGGATGTGCGACTTTTTAGATTCTGTAAATTTTCCAGAATATCATTCATTCTTTTCTCAATGGATATTTCCTGTCTAGTAATTCTCGTTTGAACGGGTCGTTGAAGTTTTTTCCTTCTCAATAATTTATGAAAAGCTCCAAGCATATCATATAAAGATACCTGAACTTCAGTATTCTTCAAATCGACCTCTTCACTGAATTCTGAAAGGTCGCTTGGAGGCTTGGTATACACTTGCCCCCGCTCTTCCTCACGAAGCTTCAGTTCATTCGCTGCTTCTTTAAATTTACGATACTCAATTAACCGCTCCACCAGTTCGTCCCGGGGATCTTCCTCTTCAAATTCGATTTCATCGCTCATCTTTCCCTCATCATGTTTAGGAAGGAGCATTTTACTTTTTATGGCGAGTAACGTAGCTGCCATCACTAGATATTCACTGGCAACATCCAGTTGCAAATTCTTCATCGTATGTACATATAACATATATTGCTCCGTGATCTGAGCCATAGGAATATCATATATGTCAATTTCTAACGAGTTAATCAGATGCAAAAGAAGATCCATAGGACCTTCAAAAGCGTCAATCTTCACATTGTATTCCACTTTATCACCAAATTTCTTATAACAATCTTGCAAGAATGCTACTTAATAGTATAGTAGAAAGACTTCTTTTCTCCAATAGAAAGTTTTGTATTTACAGGCTTTCCTGTCGTTCTGGCGAGGGATTGTGCTACAATTTAACTACTTTGCGTCTTATGGAGGGATCTTATGGTTTATCCGGAAGCCTACATCGAATACTTAATGTACTTCCATGGAAATCGTGATTATTTTGAATGCCATGAAGTACTAGAAGAATATTGGAAAGAAGTCGATCCGGCAAACAGGGCTTCTCACTGGGTGGGTCTGATCCAGGTGGCGGTTGGTTTTTATCATTATAGAAGAGGCAACCAGACAGGTGCGGTCAGAACGTTCAGTAAAGCTATTAAGAATATTAAGAGTAATCACCAAGAACTGACCCTTCTCGGAATTCATTCCAGAAAGCTTCAAGCAATGATTGAGGAAACCATTCACCAAATCAGCGAAAATCAACCATATCACAGTATTATCCTGCCTTTAACGGATGCTTCACTTTCAGATCAGGTTCAATTGCGGTGCAGGAAAAATGGCTACATCTGGTGTTCAGAGAGTGACCTCACGAATTCAGCGCTCATTCACCGCCATTCCCTCAGGGACCGCACTGATGTGATAACAGAGCGGCAAAATGCCTTGCGAAAAAAAAGAGGCGGGCCACCAGAATAGGCGGCCTGCCTCTTTATTGTTCTTGTACCTCGTTGTCCTCACCCATTTCATCGCATTTCTCAAAAAATGATGCGGTGTCTGAATTGGGCTTCACTTCAAGCTCGGCGTGCATATCCCTGAGATGCTTCACCATGGATTTGCCGATTCCTTCGTGACGATGTGATGGATTGACTGATATATGTTGAATCTCTAATGTACCTTCTGTTTTGTATACGCCGATTAAACCTACTATGTCCTCTTCTTTCCATAAAAAGAGCTGCCAATTTTCTTCAGTTTCGTATTGCTTCATCGTCTGTTGAAGCTTCTTCAAATCCTTTTCATTTGGCATGAAAGATAATAATCCCATGGCAATCTTTTCAAACGTCTTTTTATACCGAATTAACATATTTACCCCTCGTCATGTTTTATGTCTAATCTATATTTCCTATTATAGACAAAAACTAGAAATTTAATTGATATGAACGTTTATTTATCTTACTAAATTTACTTTTATTAAGCAAATCCTAATCAATTTAGTTTCCAGCGATGAACGTCCAGTAGATGACTCCCCATACCAGACCCGCGACGATTAATAACAAGAACAATGCTTTATTACTGATCTTCATGACTGACTCCTTTTTCTTCACTCTATTCGTTTATGTCATAGTTATTGTATAGTAAAATCGAAATTTGTTAAAGTATGTAATCCAGATTGCAAAAAAGTAGTCTTTAAGTTCGAGATACTTAAAGACTACATTACATGTCTTTAAAACTTTACATCATGTGTAATTAGATCCTCATAAGTCTCCCTTCGGAGGGCTAACCTGGCTTCTCCGTCCTCGACAAATACGACGGCCGGCCGTGGAATCCGATTATAGTTATTCGCCATCGAATACCCGTATGCACCTGTACAGAATACGGCGAGAATATCCCCGTCTTCAGGGACAGGAAGTGGTAAGTCCCATATCAACATGTCTCCGGACTCACAGCATTTCCCTGCAATGGAAACCGTATCTTCACAAATCCGGTCGGCTTTATTCGCTATGATCGCTTCATATTTCGCCTTGTATAGGGCAGGTCTGATATTATCGCTCATTCCTCCATCAACCGCTACATATTTCCGGACGCCTGGAACATCTTTCTGCGATCCCAATGTATAGAGACTGGTACCTGCATCACCTACGAGTGACCGCCCTGGTTCAATCCAGATTTCAGGCATCACTAAATTGTATTTCTCCACTTCCTCTTTCACTGCAGCTATCATTTCTTTCACATATTGAGCCGGAGGGATTGGATCATCATCTTTCGTATATCGAATCCCAAAGCCCCCACCCAGGTTAATGACCTTTGGATCAAAGCTGTATTGAGAACGCCACCTGGCGACACTCCCAATGATTTTCCTTGCAGCGAGAATGAAGCCCGTCGTTTCAAAAATCTGCGAACCAATATGGCAGTGCAGGCCCAACAATTCAATGGTTTCGGAATCCAATGCTGATTTCATCGCTTTCTCGGCCTGACCATTCTCTAAATCAAATCCGAATTTCGAATCTTCCTGTCCGGTCAGGATATAATCATGAGTATGAGCTTCGATCCCTGGAGTAACTCTTAACAGCACCCTTGTGCCTTCTTCAAGGGACCGTGACAATTCACTCACAAGCTCCAGCTCATGAAAATTATCGACGACGATACAGCCGATCTTATGTTCAATGGCCATCATTAGTTCTTCCCGTGACTTGTTATTTCCATTAAAATGGATTCGTCCTGGAGGAAATCCTGCCTTCAGAGCCGTAAATAGCTCTCCTCCAGAAACGACATCCAGGGACAATCCTTCTTCATCCATTACCTGAAAGATCCCGATACAGGAGAATGCTTTGCTGGCATAGGCAACTTCCGCCTTCACCCCGAGGGATTCAAATGTTTGTTTAAACCCTCTTGCACGCTCTCTGACAAGTTTCGTGTCATACACATAAAGGGGCGTACCATATTGAGCTGCCAGGTCTAAGGTACTGACCCCTCCTATCATTAAGCTACCGTTTTTTATTTCTGCTGATCCATGAAGATGCATGTAACGTCACAATCCCCTCTATAGTCCACTACTAATTAAACGTAATTTACCATAGAACAAGAGTTGTTGCAATATTCTAAGATTTCGCAGGCTGTTTGTATTTATTTCGCGGTTGGACGATACTTGGTCGTGTTTTTGATCCCGGTACCGACTTCCTGACGAGAATCTGCATAAATGCCTTCGGACTGAAAGGCAGGAGTGGCCATAGATACGGTGTATTGAGAGATTTAATATTCGTTACGTATAGAATATACAGGGTACTTCCAATCATCAACCCGGGAATATGGAAGAATGCAACCATCACCATGAGAAACAGCCTTGCCATCTTATTGGCCACACTCAATTCGTAACTCGGGGTTGCAAACGTACCGATCGAAGCTACCGCTACATATAAGATTACTTCAGGCTGGAATAACCCTACGTCGATGGCAATCTGGCCGATCAATACGGCGGCGATCAAACCCATGGCCGTCGAGAGCGGGGTCGGAGTATGAATGGCGGCGATCCTGAACATCTCCACCCCAAGATCAGCGATGAATAATTGAACGATGACCGGGATATTGGTCTGTTCCTGGGGACCGACATATTTGATGGCTTCCGGCAGGAGTGATGGATCAAGTACAAACAGATACCATAATGGAAGCAGGAAAAGGGAAGCAAGCACTCCCAAGAATCTAGTCCATCTCACAAAAGTCCCTACGGCCGGTGATTGTCTATACTCCTCCGCATGCTGCAGGTGATGAAAATACGTGGTAGGGGTGATGATGACACTTGGGGATGTATCGACAAAGATCAACACATGCCCTTCTAATAGGTGTGTCGCAGCCACATCCGCTCTTTCTGTATATCTGACTAATGGATATGGATTATACCCTTGTTTCACCAGAAACTCTTCTATCGTTTTATCCGCCATCGTCAAACCATCGATTTTTATACTTTTCAATTCTTTCTTGATCACTTCAATCAGACTCGGATTTGCCACATCATCAATATATGCAATCGAAATATCCGTTTTGGAACGCTCTCCGATTCGGAATATTTCAAACCTCAGCCTGGGATCTCTTATTCTTCTTCTTGTTAAGGCTGTATTGACGATGATATTCTCCACATAACCGTCACGAGAACCGCGGACAACTTTCTCTGTATCAGGTTCCGACGGCTGCCTTCCCGGATAGCTTCGGACATCTACGATCAGCGCTTCTTCATATCCTTCAACAAATACGGCAATTAAACCGGAAAGTACTTCATCTACTGCCTCTTCAATCGTTTTAACCGGTTCGACGGATTGATGCACAAGTCGATTATGTACAATATCATATAATCGGCTTGTGGCCCGCTCATGATCGTTGATTTCCACAAGTTCTTCTACAATTTCAATAATGTATGATGCATCCGTAAGCCCATTTATATAATAAAAATGGACACCTTTTTTCAAAATCATCAACTTACGGACACCGATGTCAAAACTTGTGTTCAATCCTACGTGTTTTTTCATATAATCTTCAATGACTTTTAAATCTTTAGAAATCGGTGTTTCTTTCGTCTTTTGAGGCATGGTACCCACTCCTTTCTAAGATGATTTCCACTGCTTGTTTCGTAATGGGGGCGCCTTGGGAGTAATGATCCCGCTTTGCCATTTTCCCTATGTCACCAATTCCGACAATCACCGGCACATCCAGTTCATCAAGACAATAAACAGTATCTCCCGTCAATCTGCCTACATCCATTTCGGGTACACCAAATTTATCCACCCCGTATGGAGTCAACTCCCCGAATTTATCAATGCAGACATCCACCCTGGTCCATTCCGCCTGCCTGGTTTTACTTGCTACCGCAATAATTCCGAGCACGTCTATATCCGGATGATTCGCCACATACTTAAGCGCCCTTTCACCTGCACCTTCCCCAATAAATCCACTATCATCAAACATCACAAAGACAGGGTCGTTTTTGGCTCTTTGAATCAGCTTTACAATTTCAGGTCCCGACAACACAGAGGGATTTCCTTTAGAGCTTGAGATACACCTTCCCCTATACTCTTTCGCCACGCATTCGATAGCGCGCTTGGCGTATTCATCCCCATCTGTTATCAGGATCACTTTCCTTTTGTTGTCCATATGAAACCCCTGCCTCTTGCAAATTATTGATAAACCAAGTAGAGCCAATGAAATAAAGAACCGAAAATCTTCCCGAACACGATCGCCATGATCAGAATCACAATTTCTCCATCAATCCCGATTCGTTTGGCCAAAATGGGAAACACATTCAATACTTCTGTCAACGCAGCAGCCAACAGTCCGATGAACACCCCGCTCATGAGACCGAGGGGGATAAGGACGAGCGGAGAGAAATGGAGAGTGTAATCATTCAGGCTGATGAACCCTCCTGCAAGAGCCCCGGTAATGACAGCCATTTCATAGTAATGAATCATTTTCATTGTTTTGGTCAATTGAGTTAACCGGGGAATGATACCCAATACGGTTAAAAATGCAACGAAACCCGAGCCTACAGCAAGCCCCCCGGCAAATCCAATAAATACGGTGATCAATATATTAATGGTCATCCAGTTTCTTCTGACTTTCTTTATTTTCGTGCATAATCACGTATTGATCTAAATCCTGCTGGTAATTAAACATTTCAACCTCTAGAGGGCTCGGCTCTTCATTGAGTCTTTTTCGAAACACATGATTGAAAAACAAGATCATCCCAAGGCCCAAGCCAAACGAGTAAGGAACCTGGAACAATAAAGGATGGGGGTCCACTCCTCCTGTCACAAAATGATACAGCCTTTGATGAACTTCTCTCATACTTACATCTTCATGGAAATTCATTATCGCCAGGGCCGCACCGATGAATAATAGTAACCACACGCCAATGAATAAAGGAAGAGAGACTTTCTTTTTCTCATAGATCACTTCTATAATACTTTGAGTAGGCCCGATCGTTTGAATATCCAGGTCTGGGTATACTTTGCATACCTCACTGATGACCTTCATGACGTCGACCACCACTATATTCTTATCTGATGGGGTCACTTGATGAATCGGGATTTCCCTTATATCCTCTACAATTGTTTCAGATGCTATGATTTGCGCCAGCTGAGAAAGCTTGACCATGCTCTCTTCCCTTACCTGCACTCGATGACGTAAGCGTATATACAAAATACCTTCCATGCAGTTCACTTCCCGAAAACATGATTTTCCCTACGTACCAATAGTATGGATTAACGTGATTTATTTATGTAATGACCACGGGGACGATGAGGAGAATTAACTGAACCCAACGTAGGGGCGGAAGTGATGGGAAGGACTGGAGCGAATAGTTTATGGAAACAATTTCAATCAAAAAAATAACCTTGAAGATTCAAAAATTGAATCCTCAAGGTTATCTTGCCTATGACTCTGTATGCATATGTTCTTTCATCGTTTGTAAAATCTTCTTCTCAAGCCTTGATACCTGAACCTGGGAAATCCCCAGCCGATCCGCTACTTCCGATTGGGTCCGATCTTTGTAATACCTTAAATATACGATCAGCCGCTCCCGATCATCCAATTCCCGGATGGCTTCTTTCAGGGCAATCTTGTCAAACCATTTATTATCCGAATTATCGGCAATCTGATCTAAAAGCGTGATGGGATCTCCATCATTTTCATATACCGTTTCATGAATGGAAGATGGGGCACGACTCGCTTCCTGGGCCATGATCACCTCTTCAACGGAATACTCAAGATGATCGGCAAGCTCGCTGACGGTCGGGACCCTGCCGAACTTCTTGGAAAGCTCATCCTTTGCTTTCCTGATTTTATTCCCCATTTCCTTCAGGGAACGACTCACCTTCACTGTCCCATCATCCCGAATGAAACGCTGGATCTCTCCGATAATCATCGGAACCGCATAAGTCGAAAACTTGACATCGTAGCTTAAATCAAACTTATCCACTGATTTCAGCAACCCGATACTGCCTATTTGAAAGAGATCATCCGGCTCATAACCACGATTGAGAAAACGTTGGACGACGGACCATACGAGGCGCATATTCTTCTGGACGATCAAATCCCTGGCGCTCTGGTCACCTTCCTGACTTTTCTTTATCAGGTCTTTCACCTCGTGATCTTTCAAAAAGGTCTGTTCCTTTTCATTTTTCACTTCGACATCCATGGGCACGACTCCTTAATTGCATAGCGCTTTACTATTGGTCAAGTGCTTCTTCAGCCTTACCGTGGTGCCTGTACCTGGGTGTGATGACACTTCTATTTCATCCATGAAATTCTCCATGATTGTAAATCCCATACCAGAACGTTCAAGCTCCGGCTTGGAGGTAAAGAGTGGTTGACGGGCTTCTTCCACATCTCCAATTCCGATCCCTTCATCACGGATGGTCATATCAATAAACCCATCCTCTTCCATGATCACGGAAATATAAACCGTCCCATTCGGTCTGTTATCATACCCGTGAATGATGGCATTGGTCACGGCTTCTGAGACGACGGTCTTGATTTCAGTCAACTCATCCATGGTCGGATCGAGTTGGGCAATAAATGATGCTACAGTCACACGGGCAAAAGATTCATTTTGGCTTAAAGAACTGAATTGAATATTCATTTCATTTCTCATGTCATGCGACCCCCAATCTTTGTAATGCGTTTTCTTCAGACGGTTCAAGACGAATGATCTTAAACAACCCTGACATTTCAAATAATCGGTTTACAGAAGGGGATATCGCACATACCACCATTTCTCCATGCTTTTGCTTGATTTGCTTGTATCGGCCCAAAATGACACCCAATCCGGAACTATCCATAAAGCTTAATTCCTCTAAATTCAAGATGATATGCTTCACATTCTCACTTTCAATCAGACTTGAAGCTTTTCCCCTGAGTTCATCGGCGGTGTGATGGTCCAACTCACCACTTAAACGGACACACAGTACATCTTTTTTGACTTCTAAGTTAATAGCAAGACTCACTATCAGAAAGCCTCCTTCTCTGTCGTATAGTGAGTCATTTCGCTATTCTTTTAGTAAATTCCTTCTCCATGACAAAACTAGAAGGAATTCGTCATAATTAGAGGTTATTTTCTGAGGCCCATTACTTCCCTACCTTCGTAAAAAGACCAAAGGATTTTTTATATAATTCCCACCAGCTTGCCTCGTTTACATTTTTCTTGGCAACGAGAGTGCTTACCACTACTTTTTTTCCTTTATTCATCACCACGACTGTCCCGACTTTGTCTCCTTTTTTAATCGGAGCTTTCAAGTCTTTCGATAAGATGATCTTCTGCTGGATCCCATCTAACTTTTCACCTTTTTGGGTAAGGAGGGATATGGGCTCATCCGTTACGGCATCCACCTTATTTTCCTTACCCTTTGAGACCTTCACCTTAGCAAGAGAATCTCCTTTTTTAAAGAGAGGTTTGGTTGAATACTGATTGAAGGCATAATCAAGCATTTTACTCACCTCATTGTTCCGTTCCTTTGGTGTCGGGGCACCGAACACGACCGCAATCACTCTCATATTGTCTTTCTTTGCCGTCGCCGTCAGGCAATATTTCGCCTCGTTCGTGAAACCTGTTTTCAAACCATCCACCCCGTCATAAAAACGGACTAATTTATTCGTATTCACAAGCCAGAATTTTTTATCAGACCCTTCCCGTAAATAGGATTCATAGCTGCCTGTGAATTTTGTGATTCCATCATATTTAAGAAGTTCCTTCGCCATCATGGACATATCATGGGCCGAGCTGTAATGATCTTTGGATGGTAAACCTGTCGGGTTTTTGAAGTTAGTTTCCTTTAACCCGAGCTCCTTCACCTTTTTGTTCATTTTTTCAACGAATGCTTCTTCACTTCCTGCAATATGCTCCGCCATCGCGACTGAGGCGTCATTGGCCGATCCAATGGCAATCCCCTTCAGCATTTCTTCTACAGACATGCTTTCACCCGGCTCCAGGAAGATCTGTGATCCGCCCATCGATGCAGCGTACTCACTCGCACGCACTTTGTCATCCCACTTGATTTGACCTTTTTCGAGGGCTTCCATGATGAGGGTCATGGTCATGATCTTGGTCATGGACGCAGGTGCCAGCTTTTCATGGCTGTTTTTCTCATAAAGCACCGCTCCAGTATCACGCTCAATCAAAATGGCTGATTTTGCCACGTCGGCGAGCTCCGACTTCTTCTCCTGGGCAAAACCCATAGAAGGAAATAGAAAAGCTGTTAAAACAAATGTCACCACTATATACGCAAAACGTTTCATCCAACTGTCCTCCAATCAAAATCTCGTTATTATTCAATACTCATAGATCCATTTTTTCCAACCGCATCATTTTTATACAATCATTGGTAAAAAGTCATTATAAAACTTATTGGGTCATTATCATCGTTTATTGCGTTTTATTGAAATAAATAGAAATCAAAAATCCGTTTTCCACACAAAAAAAAGCCCCTGCCGAAGAGAAATAATCCCTTCGGCAAAGGCTCGTTCAAATTGATAATCAACCCGTGATTTCAGTATGAATCAACGTTGGTGCATCCACATGTTCAGATGTCACTTTAATGCTCTCATAAAGCTTCTCTTTCACATTGTCGATGTTTTCTTCATTGCTGTAGATCGTGGCAAGGGAATCTCCCGCTTTGACCTCATCACCAATTTTCTTGCGAAGTTCAAGACCGACGGCTAAGTCGATCACAGAATCTTTCGTTGCACGGCCTGCTCCAAGCCACATGGCAGCCGTTCCGACTGCATCGGCCACGATTTCAGACACATAGCCATCCTGTTTCGCTTCAAGCTCGATCTTGTACTTTGCTTGAGGCAGTTTGGATGGTTCATCCACAACGGATGGATCTCCACCTTGTGATTCGAGGAATACCTTGAAATTCTCAAGAGCTGAACCGTCTTCAATCGCTCTTTGTAATAATGCTCTTGCATCTTCTAACGTTGAAGCTTTCTCCGCCAGGAATACCATATGGCTTCCAAGAGTCAGGCAAAGTTCCGTTAAGTCCTCAGGCCCTTCCCCTTTTAACGTATCGATCGCTTCCTTCACTTCCAGGGCATTCCCGATGGCATAACCAAGGGGCTGACTCATGTCGGAAATGACGGCCATCGTCTTTCGTCCGACGTTATTTCCGATGCTTACCATGGCTTTGGCAAGGTCCTTTGAATCGTCCAGCGTCTTCATGAAGGCACCTGCACCGGTTTTCACGTCAAGGACGATGGCATCGGCACCTGCCGCAATCTTTTTACTCATGATCGAGCTTGCAATCAGAGGGATGCTATTGACCGTAGCCGTGACATCACGCAGGGAATACAGCTTTTTATCGGCAGGTGTCAAGTTACCGCTTTGACCGATGACGGCAAGTTTATTCTTGTTCACCAGGCGGATGAACTCGTCGTTTTCGATTTCCACATGGAATCCTTCTACGGATTCAAGCTTATCGATGGTTCCCCCGGTATGACCAAGACCCCTTCCACTCATCTTCGCTACAGGGACACCAACAGATGCCACAAGTGGTCCAAGAACAAGTGTCGTTGTATCACCGACTCCTCCTGTAGAGTGCTTATCCACTTTGATCCCTTCAATGGCGGACAAATCAATTTGATCGCCTGATTCCACCATGGCCATCGTCAGGTCTGCTCTTTCTCTATCGCTCATATCTTTAAAGAAAATCGCCATCGTCAGGGCGCTTACCTGATAATCCGGGATGCTTCCGTCTGTATACCCCTCAACGATGAATTTGATTTCTTCCGTAGATAATTCTTTTCCTTCACGTTTTTTCTCTATTAAGTCAACCATTCTCATTGCCTTCACCCACTCTTCTAGTATTAATCAGCGTTTATAATGATTTCACGATCTCTTTTACATATGAAAGGAAATTGGCACGCACCATCTCCGTTGTTTCCATGACTTCATCATGGGAAAGGGGCTGGTCCAGGATTCCGGCAGCCATATTTGAAATGCATGAAATCCCCAATACCTTGATTCCTGCATGACGGGCCACGATGACTTCAGGAACCGTTGACATTCCGACGGCATCTCCACCCAGGGTACGGGCAAGGCGAACTTCAGCAGGCGTTTCATAAGTAGGGCCGGTATTTCCTACATAGACCCCTTCCTGCACTTCAATGGATAATTTCCCGGCGATTTCTTTCGCTTTTTGACGGAGTTCTTTGCAATATGCCTCTGACATATCCGGGAATCTCGGCCCTAGACGGGAATCATTCGCTCCGATAAGGGGATTGCCTCCCATATTGTTGATATGATCGGTAATCAGCATCAGATCCCCTGCCTGAAAGCTTTCGTTCACTCCGCCTGCTGCATTTGTCACAATCAGCACTTCCACGCCCAACTCTTTCATGACGCGTACTGGGAATGTCACTTTATCGAATCCATACCCTTCATAGTAATGGAAACGCCCTTGCATGGCGACGACTTCCTGTCCGGCCAATTGTCCGAACACAAGCTGTCCCGCATGACCCGCTACTGTTGAAACAGGGAAATCAGGAATTTCCTTATAAGGGATCTTCACTGAGTTTTGGATTTCATCTGCCAGTACACCAAGTCCTGATCCAAGGATCAATCCGACCTTAGGCTGTCCTGTATATTGGTTTTTCAAATGATTTGCTGCATTTTGGATGTTTTCGTAATTCATCTTATTACTCCTTTTCAACGTAAAGAGGAGGTAATGAGCTTTCCGCTTCATCCCTCTCTCCTGCTTGTATTTTTCGTTTTCTTATTTCAATTGCGTCAGGAAGCTTTGTCCGAACTTCGGCATTTTTACATTAAAGTTATCAGCAACCGTTGCCCCGATATCTGCGAATGTTTCGGAGATCGGCAGTTCCTTCCCCTCTTTAAATCGTTTTGAATAAACAAGAAGTGGAACATACTCTCTCGTATGGTCTGTCCCCGGGGCAGTAGGGTCATTTCCATGATCGGCCGTGATGATGAGAAGATCATCTTCCGTCATTTTATCGAACACTTCCGGCAGTCTCGCATCGAACTCTTCCAATGCTTCCCCGTATCCTTTGGGATCACGACGATGTCCATATAACGCATCAAAGTCCACGAGATTCAGGAAGCTGAGACCCGTGAAGGACTGATTGAACGTTTTAATGAAATTGTCCATTCCGTCCATATTATGCTTCGTACGGATAGAATCCGTCACACCTTCACCATTGTAAATATCTGAAATCTTTCCGATGGCGATTACGTCCAGGCCAGAATCTTTCATTTCATTCATGACCGTACGTTCAAATGGCTTCAACGCATAGTCGTGGCGATTGGATGTCCGTTTGAACTCTCCTGGTTCACCCACGAACGGGCGGGCGATCACACGTCCGACGAGGTATTCCTCTTCTTTCGTGATTTCACGGGCAATCTCACAGATTTTGTACTGCTCTTCAATCGGGATGATATCTTCATGAGCTGCGATTTGAAGAACGGGGTCTGCAGATGTATACACAATGAGAGCTCCTGTATCCATATGCTCTTTTCCCAGTTCCTCAATGATTTCCGTGCCACTGGCAGGCTTGTTTCCAATGATCGTCCTGCCTGTTTCGGCTTCAAGTCTTTGGATCAATTTTTCAGGAAAACCATCCGGGTATGTCTTGAACGGCTTATCGATATTCAGACCCATGATTTCCCAATGGCCGGTCATCGTGTCTTTCCCGACTGATGCTTCCTGCATTTTTGTGTAGTATGCAAGAGGTTTGTCTGCCTTTTCAATACCTGTTACTTCTTTAATATTGGAAAGGCCGAGCTTCCCGATATTCGGCATATTCAATCCATTCACGTGTTCAGCAATATGACCGAGCGTATCTGATCCCTTATCGTTGAACAGTTCTGCATCCGGCGCTTCGCCGATACCGACAGAATCCATTACGATCAAGTGAACCCGTTTGTATGTATAGTTACTCATTATAATAAACCTCCTATATATTAATCCATTTTTTAAAAAAGCGGTTACATTTTCGACCTTCAAACGTATCTTACCCTTATCCACTTTGAAGCAATCGACAGGATTTAACGTCAGAAGTCTGACATCTATATTTTACTTTTCCCTTTCAAAAAAAACAAGAGAGATCCCTTAAAGAAACGTAATTTCTTTATGGAATCCCCCTTCATTCTATTAAGCTCTGGGATGGAATTGCGAATAGACATCCTTTAAGCGTGTTTTCGTCACATGTGTATAGATTTGGGTCGTGGAAATGTCTGCATGACCGAGCATTTCCTGAACCGCCCTGAGATCCGCCCCATTCTCCAATAAATGAGTGGCAAATGAATGACGAAGCGTATGAGGCGTCAAATCCTTCTCAATATTGGCTTTCTTGGCAAGGGCCTTTAAATTCTTCCAGAAGCCTTGTCTTGTCAGCCCTTTTCCATGGTGATTCAGAAACAAATGATCATCACGGTGCTTCTTGCTCCGTAATTTCAAACGTGCATCACTTAAGTATTTCTCGAGGACATCCATGGCCGTCTGCCCGATCGGGATAATCCGCTCTTTGTTCCCTTTTCCGATGCACCGGACAAATCCCATGGTCAAATGGACGTCTTCCAATTGAAGCTGGATAAGCTCGCTTACCCGTATCCCCGTCGCATAAAGAAGCTCAAGCATCGCCTTGTCCCTCATCCCTAAAGGTGTCGATTCTTCCGGGGCTTCGAGTAGAGCTTCAACTTCAGCGATGCTCAGGATCCTTGGGAGTGTCCTCTCGGTCTTTGGTGTCTCGATATGCACCGTCGGATCCTGTTCCGTCGCCTTTTCCCTCAATAGGAATTGATGAAAAGACCTGATCGATGCCACATGACGGGCAACGGTCTTTGAAGATTTCCCCTGGTTTTTCAAATGGCCGAGAAACTGCAGAATATTCACCCTTGAAACGGTGTTCAATTCCGCCACTTCCTCAACCTTCGATAAATATAAAGCATAATTCTTCAAATCGCGTTGATACGACTCGATCGTATTTTTTGCAAGCCCTTTTTCTACTATTAAAAAGTGCATGAAATCTTGAATATGGTCTTCCACACTGCATTACTCCCCGTTCATATAAAAAAATAATAATCGGTCATACCAATGGCTTTCTTCCTCTGTCACGGAAGAATAAACCTTTACCGCTGCTCCCTCTGGCTCATCATATTTGTGATAACCTTCGTATTCTTCGCTTATCCACATGATACCATAGTAAAACAAAATCGTTGAGCCAGTAAATAAAATAAACACCTTAATGGTCTGCCATACCACTTGAACCCCTTTTATCATCCTGTCGTCCTCCATATTCGCTTGCTTATTAATACAAGCTATGACGATTTTGAATTGTTTTATACCTTATGGAGTCAGAAACCGCGAAAAATTCCGGGAGGGTATGAAAAAAGCCTTAAAGAGTATGTATGGGATGTTTCCGATTCTAGAAACAACACAGGGGTCTTTAAGGCTTTCCGGCATCATCTTATTCTTCTGGATCCTCTTCTTTATCCTGACATCTGGAACAAATGCCATGAAAGGTGAGGCGGTGGTCTTTTATTTTAAACTTCCAGTCTCGTTCGACAATCGTTTCCACGTCTTCTAAAAGATCATCTTGAATTTCATCGACAGCTCCACATTCAATGCATACTAAATGGTGATGGAAGTGGGCTGCCCCTTCTTGCCTGAGGTCATATCGCGATACACCATCGCCAAAATTGATTTTATCTACAATTTTCAGTTCAGACAGCAATTCCAATGTACGATATACGGTCGCCAGTCCAATTTCCGGAGATTTTTCCTTAACGAGGAGGTATACATCTTCGGCGCTGAGGTGATCTTCTTCATGTTCCAATAACACGCGTACCGTAGCTTCGCGCTGTGGCGTAAGCTTGTAGCTGGCAGAATGAAGCTGTTTTTTTATTCGTTCAATGCGGCTTTCCATAGTCCTCTCCTCCCTCGTCAATTTCTTTACTATTATATCAAAAAGGGAGGAATAAGCAAAATAAAATAATTATAATCAAAAAAATAAAATGATTCTTATATAAGAATCATTTTATTTTATTTTCCCTATGACCGCTTCCATTAAAGCAGGTGAAAGATAGGCTTCAATACTAGCGGCAATGGTGACGATTCCGATGGCCACCACCATGAAGATGACGTATCTGGACAAAAAAGGGATCATCTGGAACTGCATGGACGACGTCTGCCTCATAAAGATCTTCCGGATCAACGTCAGGGAGAAGTTCGCGCTGATTGCACCTATGAAGATAAATGCCGGAATGATGATAATATTTTGTGGCAGCACGCTCACAAAAGACAATAAAAATCCGCTCCAGCCCATTTGATTCACAAGAAACCCGACAGAAAAGCCAACTACGACACCCTTCATAAACAATAGAACGAAGATGAGGGGCAGCCCGATGATCGAGATCCCGAGGAGCCACATCAATCCGAGATACTTCACATTATGGAGGAAACTTTGACGGAAGAGCTCTTCCGCTGACGTCATGCTTCCATCCTCCATCTCACTAAAGAACTTACTTAAATAGAAATAAAGGTCCTCCTTTTGGGCAAATGATAAAGAATTCACAACAATCGCACCAAAAATGATTCCCATTAAAAACAATGTAATGATAAATAAATAGATTGAGGAATGTGCTTGTACATGCTGAACGAGTGGATTTGAATTTGACATTTTTTTGCGCATCACAGTGCTCCTCCTAGATATCGATTACTAATCTATATGTAAGGTGGAAGACGTTTATTCTATTCTATTGAACTTCCATAGGGATAAACGTATAATCATAGAAACCCCAATGGGAGGAATATAGTATGACCAAACCAAGTTTAATCGAATTCCCCTCCAGGATCGAAACTCCACGCCTTTTCATTCGGCCATGCATGCCCGGTGACGGTACAGACGTGTTTCATGCCATTGCAGATTCGCGGAATGAGTTACAACCATGGCTCCCCTTCGCCCGGAAAGAACAGACCCTTGAAGAGGTGGAGGCAGGCGTCCGGGAATCCTATGCAGATTTCATTAAGAAGACCGATATCCGACTACATATCTATTTGAAAGAAACGAATGAATTCATCGGATCCACAGGTCTTCACCGCATCGATTGGGATGTACCTAAAGTGGAAATCGGGTATTGGCTCAACTCACGGCACACCAAAAAGGGGTATATCGTGGAAGCCGTGGAGGCGTTGACCCATTTCGCCCTACACGACCTTTCCTGTAAGCGTGTGGAAATCCGTTGTGATGAGAGAAACAATGCTTCGCGGAGGGTGCCTGAGAGGCTGGGGTTCCTGCTTGAGGGGATTATAAGGAATGACCATCTTGATAAAAATGGGACGGATGCACGTGACACATGTGTGTATTCTCTAGTTCCTGGAGACCTGGATTAAACATTTCCATCCAAAAAAGCTGGACCCCTCTCAACGGGAGTCCAGCTTTCTTCACATCAACTCTTATTCCCCAACTTCTCCAGTTGCAGATACTGAACCGCATAAGCCGTTTTTGCATCATAAATCCGCTGATCTTTAATGAGCTGCAGTGCCTCTTCCACTGTCACCTCAATCAATTCGACAAATTCGTCTTCATCCGTTTCTTTCGACTCCAAGATGGGATGGATATCGTGAGCGATATACAAGTGAACGAGCTCATCCGCAAATCCCGGTGAAGTATAAAATGAGATAAGATGCTCCAGATTTTCACATCCATACCCTGTTTCTTCTTCCAGTTCACGCAGGGCTGTTTTATCAGGCTCTTCACCCGGCTCAAGCTTTCCGGCAGGTATCTCGATGATGGATTTCTCCAACGCTTTACGGTACTGCTCCACCATCACCATTTTCCCTTCCGGTGTCAATGCGATGACCGCTACAGCCCCGGGGTGCTTGATCAGTTCCCGCTTGGATGTCTTGCCGTTTGGAAGCTCGACTTCATCCACTTGAAGATCAATGATTTTCCCTTGATAGATCGTTTCTGTGTTGATGGTCTTTTCTTCAAATTTTTTCATCGTTCAACTCTCCTTGTTCTGTCATTGCCTTTGTCCTCATACATTTTACCATATCCCATTCGAGGATCGAGGTGAAAACCCTTGAAGGTGATTGCTGAAAAGGACCGGATCATCCTGGTAGGGAAAGCATGGGAAATCAAGGCAAAGCTGAAGGAATATAGTCTAACCTATTCCACTGTGAAAGCATGGATCGACGCCAATCGTTGAATCCGACCGTTTTCTTTGTTTATTCGTCCTCACTTTCGTTAATATAATAGAGAGTGCTAATGTCGAAAGGACGGATACCATGGAAAAAAGACGGATAGGAAACTCTGATTTATTAGTCTCAAAGATGGGACTCGGCTGTATGTCCCTTGGAACCGAAGAAAGCGCCGCGAAGGAAATTGTGCAGCACGCTTTAGAAAATGGAATCAATTATCTTGATACTGCTGATTTATATGACTTTGGGCAAAATGAAGAAATCGTCGGCAACGCCATTCGTGATGTCCGGGACGACATCATCCTGGCCACAAAAGTGGGTAACCGTTGGGATGACGTGGAAGACGGCTGGCGCTGGGATCCTTCCAAATCCTATATCAAGACTGCCGTTAAGGATAGCCTTTCACGCTTGAAAGTGGACTATATCGATCTTTACCAGCTTCACGGTGGGACGATCGAAGATGAGTTTGAAGAAACAATCGAAGCGTTTGAAGATTTGAAGAAGGAAGGACTGATTCGTTATTACGGCATCTCTTCCATCCGCCCGAATGTCATCAAGCGATTTCTAAGTTCATCTTCCATTGATAGCGTCATGATGCAGTACAGCTTACTGGATCGTCGTCCGGAAGAGTGGAGGGATCTGCTGGATGAAAATAAGGTGAGTATTGTAGCCAGGGGACCTTTGGCCAAAGGGCTTCTTTCTGAAAAAATGCTTTCCAAAGCTTCTGCGAAAATGAAGGAAGATGGCTATCTGGACTACTCTTATCAAGAGCTTGAAGAAACACTCAAGTCTATCCATGGGAAACTGGGGGACAACCGTTCAATGAACGAACTTGCCCTGCAATATATTCTCGCTCATGACTCGGTGGGTGCTGTCATCCCGGGAGCAAGCTCCGTTCAACAGCTTCAGGAGAATATCGATGCTGTGAATGCGGGATCTTTATCTTCCGAAGAGCTTGACATGTTAAAACAGTTAACCAAATTATCACGTTATGATCAACATAGGGACTGAGTGACACAAAAATAAGCGGGTCAGGGTTTATTGGTTCCCTGCCCGCTTATTTTTTTCATACCAGCTTAACGCCTTTTTCTCAAGGGTCTTCACAAATTGATCCTTCCCTTGAATGTAGCCCTCCATATCGTGCGGGAACTTCTTTGCAAGCATTGATTTCAGGTCACCATACCGTTTTGCTTCCCCGTTAAATTCCCTCAAATAATCACGAAACGCCAAGTGCCTGACTACATGATCGATTCCATAAGGAAAAATATGAAGATGTACGGTTCTTTCATTCCCTTCTCCTTTATAGAAGTAGCGGCGGTTATGGATGCCATTCTCTCCCTTTCCCACAAAATGCAGTTGGCTGAATTGATCTCTACGTTCATCAACGCTCTCTAAGCTTGGTACTTCTATCATTATGTCTATGATTGGTTTAGCAGCCAAGCCCGGTACGGAAGTTGAACCGATATGATGGATGGTTGCCTCAGGAAGGAGCTTATTCAGACTGCGTTTTTCTTTTTCAAATTTCTCCTGCCAGTCTGATTGATGGGGTACCACTATCACATCCCTCTTCAATCTTTGTAGTTCTTCCAATTCAAATTGCTTTCATTCAACAGCTCTTCGAAACTTTTATTCTTCTCACGCTGTTTTTTCTCTTCAATTTTCCGGAGGCGCTCTTCTTCCTTTTTCACAGACTCAACTTTTTCAAGCTCTGCCTTCTTTTGCTTCAGTTGTTCGAAGAGGTCCCCGTTGATGGAATTTTTCAACGTCAATTCGGCTTCCTGTTTCTTTTTCTTGGACATGTACTGATTCCCCCTATCTGTCATAGTTATAAATCTTTTTTCCACTTTAGTCAAAAGGCAGGCTCAAAAAAAGCCGGTCAAAAGAGGTTCTCTCCCCTTCTAACCGGCTTTCTCCATCAATAGGCTTCGAGTACTACGTCGTCCCCGACGATCAACGTCGCATCCGTGGATGATTGGATATCCTCCACAGAGAAGCCGTTCGCTACTTCGCGAAGCAGTAATCCTTCTTCCGTGACGTCCATCACGGCGCGATCCGTGATGATGCGGTCAACGACGCCTTTTCCTGTCAGAGGAAGGGTGCATTCTTTCAGGATCTTGCTTTCACCAGCCTTATTGACATGTTCCATGATGACGATGATGCGCTGGGCTCCGTGAACAAGATCCATCGCTCCGCCCATCCCTTTGATCATTTTTCCCGGGATCATCCAGTTGGCAAGGTCCCCGTTTTCGGCTACTTCCATTCCACCAAGGATGGCGATGTTGATATGCCCTCCGCGGATCATTCCGAATGACTCCGAGCTGTCAAAGTAAGAGGAGCCCGGAATCGCTGTAACGGTCTCTTTTCCGGCATTGATGAGGTCGGCATCGACTTCATTTTCATCCGGATATGGTCCGATTCCGAGTAAACCATTTTCAGATTGAAGGACAACCTGTTTGTTTTCTGTAATGTAGTTGGCTACCAGCGTAGGCATTCCGATTCCTAAGTTGACATAGAAACCATCTTCAATTTCCTTTTCCGCTCTTCTTGCAATTCTTTCACGCATTTTGGCACGATCCATCCCGTTCCACTCTCCCTTCTATGCTTGTCTCATTGTTCTTCTTTCAATCCGTTTTTCCTGCTCGGCCTGTATCAGACGCTGCACATAGATGCTTGGTGTATGCACTTCATTCGGGTTGATGTCCCCGATTTCAACAAGTTCTTCTACTTCGGCGATCGTCACTTTCCCCGCCGCTGCAATCATCGGGTTAAAGTTCTGTGCCGTTTTATTGTAAATCAGATTCCCCATCTTATCGGCCTTCCACGCCCGGACAAGTGAGAAATCCGCCGTAAAGGCTTCTTCCAGTAAATATTCTTTCCCGTTAAATGTGCGGGTTTCTTTTCCTTCCGCTACCGGTGTCCCGACTCCAGCAGGCGTGTAGAATGCAGGTATCCCTGCGCCACCTGCTCGGATTTTCTCAGCAAGCGTCCCTTGGGGAACCAATTCCACTTCAAGCTCACCTGATAATACCTGACGTTCAAATTCTTTGTTTTCCCCAACATAGGAACCTATCATCTTATCAATCTGCTTATTCTTCAGTAATAAACCCAAGCCCCAATCGTCTATCCCGCAGTTATTTGAAATGACGGTCAGGTTTTTCACCCCTTTTTCCACAAGGGCAAGAATGAGTTTTTCAGGGATTCCGCACAGACCGAATCCTCCAACCATCAATGTTGCTCCATCGTGAATGTCTGCCACCGCTTCGTCATATGAAGTGTATACTTCTTTCATTGTATTCCCTCCTCGAATCTGGATTTTCCCATTCCTTATTTATGAAGTTCAACCACTGTTGCTACTCCCTGACCTCCACCGATACAAAGAGTAGCGAGTCCGTTTTGGACGCCTCTCTTCTTCATTTCATGGATTAGTGTCACAAGGATCCGTGTACCGCTGGCTCCAATCGGGTGACCAAGTGCAATGGCTCCCCCGTTTACATTAAGGGCATCCTTTTTGAATTGAAGTTCTTTATCCACCGCCAATGATTGAGCGGCAAATGCTTCATTCGCTTCGATCAATTCCATGTCTTCTATAGTCATCTTCGTTTTTTCCAATACTTTTTTCACGGCGGCAACCGGTCCGATTCCCATGACGCTTGGATCTACACCTGCATTGGCGTTCCCTTTGATCGTCACGAGAGGCGTGATGCCAAGTTCGTCTGCTTTCTTCCTGGACATGACGACAACGGCAGCGGCCCCATCATTGATGCCCGATGCATTACCGGCTGTCACAGAGCCATCTTTTTTGAAGGCAGCCCGAAGTCCCGATAACTTCTCGGCCGTTGACCCTTTACGCGGGAATTCATCCTGTTTGAACACAACCGGATCCCCTTTTCGCTGCGGGATGGAAACCGGGACGATTTCATCATCAAATCGGCCGGATTCTATGGCTGCTGCTGCCTTTTGCTGACTCCATGCAGCGAATTCGTCCTGTTCTTCCCGTGAGAGAGAGTAACGGTCACATAGATTTTCTGCCGTCACACCCATGTGGTAATCATTAAAGGCACACCATAAACCGTCTGATATCATGCTGTCGACGACTTTCTGGTCCCCCATTTTGTATCCTTCTCTTGCTCCCTGCAGCAGATATGGAGCCTGACTCATATTTTCCATTCCACCTGCAACGATGATATCTGCATCCCCGGAAAGGATTGCCTGCGTTGCGAGATGAACCGTTTTTAATCCTGATCCACACACTTTATTAATCGTCATGGCCGGTACCTGTTCAGGCAGTCCAGCTTTGATGGATGCTTGACGAGCCGGGTTCTGTCCCAACCCTGCCTGCAACACATTCCCCATGATCACTTCATCAACATCATTCCCGCTTAAACCAGCCTTCTCCAGGGCATCTTTAATGACAATCGCTCCAAGTTCCGGAGCGGAAATACCTTTTAAAGATCCGTTAAAGCTTCCGATGGCCGTGCGTACTGCACTCACAATGACAACTTCATTCGACATCGTTCTTCCTCCCTTTCTCTTCTGACTGATGTGCTTGCCTATTCATAGCTTATAAAATAGTTCCACTTTAACTCATTCTATGTAAGCGGTTAAATTCCTCTAAATTCGTCAAAAAATTTTTATATTGATTTATATGTCGAAATTTTCTTAAAATGAAAGAGGGAGGAGTGAAATGATGAATTTACCTAAAAAAGCCACGATCATTGAAGTAGGTCCGAGAGACGGCTTGCAAAATGAAAAGAACTTTGTTCCGACGGACGTTAAAAAAGAATTTATCCATCGGTTGAAACAATCAGGTGTGAAAGAAATGGAGCTGACTTCGTTTGTTTCCCCTAAATGGGTTCCACAAATGCAGGATGCCGGTGAGATTGTCGATGCCTGCATGACAATGGATTCACGAGATATCGTTCTTGCACCAAATAAAAGGGGGATCGAGCGGGTATATGAAACAGGATGCCGTTCTGTAGCCGTCTTTGTCGGTGTCAGCGATTCCTTCAATCAAAAAAACATTAATAAAACCACTGAGGAAGCCATGAAAGGACTGGCTCCTCTCATTGCGGAGCTGAAAGAAAAGGGCTATTTCGTGAGAGCCTGCATTTCGACCGCTTTCCACTGTCCATATGAAGGGAAGATCTTACCTGAAGATACTCTTTCCCTTTGTCAGGAATTCGTTTCATTAGGTGTGGATGAATTGAGTGTCGCCGATACGGTCGGACGGGCCAATCCGTCTGAAGCCTATCATCTCTTTTCATTACTAAAACAAGAATTACCCGACACACTGCTTACGGCACATTTCCATGACACCCGTAAGATGGCGCTCGCTAATATCCTTGCGTCGCTCGAAGCGGGAGTCGACCGCTTTGACACAAGTGCAGGTGGACTCGGAGGCTGCCCTTTCGCCCCCGGTGCAACAGGGAATGTTGCGACTGAAGATGTCGTGTATATGCTTGCGGAAATGGGGGTTTCCACAGGGGTTGACCTTGAGAAACTCGCCCTTGCCATCGACGTCGTGAAACCTCATATCAGCCGTCCTGTGGAAAGCGGTTATTATCGCCTTTATGAATTGAATCAGTAGTGCATATGTCCTTTCTCCTCCGAGCATTCTAAAGGGGATAACCTTTAAGGAGATGAGTCACATGAGCCAAAAACGCGATAAAGGATTCAGTCAAAAAGGCAAACCGAATGCAGATACGGTTTCTAACACCATGGCGAAAGAAGAACTGGATAAAGCCATTCATCCTGCTAAAGGACAAAATGCCAAGTCGTAAGCGTCAGTTCTTATTCACCGTGAAAAAAGTGTCTCTTTTTGAGGCACTTTTTTATTATGCTTTTAAAATTCCTCTTTTTTCCTTCTTTTGCTACAATATGTGTAAACGATGCTCCTTGAGGTGATGATATGCGAAAAAAACTTGCGATTCTGGGCGGTACCCTTTCTTCTATCGGGCTGCTTGGGGTTTATATAACCAATCGATTTATGTATTTACCAAAAAAAGGGGATGACTTCATTCGTTCACGTGAAACGGAATCGACCCGTGTGATCGAAGATGAATATGATTCCCTCCCTAAAGAAGAAGTAATGATCCCTTCCCAGTACGGATATGACATAAAGGCGGTTTTCGTGAACCCCCACCCTCATAAAAAATTTATGATTTTTTCCCATGGGGTGACGGAGAATAAATGGAATTCGATTAAATATATGAATCTGTTCATCAAACAGGGTTTCAATGCCGTGATTTATGACCACAGGCGTCACGGGGAATCCGGTGGTAAGACGACAAGCTACGGGTATTTTGAAAAATTTGATCTGAAGGCTGTTGTGGATGAACTGATCCGTCGTGAAGGAGACGATGTATTCTTCGGAATCCACGGCGAATCGATGGGAGCTGCGACTTTGATCCTCTATGCAGGAAGTGTGGAGGACCGCGCTGATTTTTATATTGCCGATTGTCCCTTCTCTGACTTCGGTGAACAGCTTGCCTATCGTATGCGTGCGGAAGTGAAGATGCCGGCAAAGTTCCTCCTTCCCCTCGTGGACGGTATGCTGAAGCTGCGACAAGGATACACACTAAAGGATTTATCTCCTGTTTCGGTTGTTCAAAACATCCGGAAACCTGTGTTATTTATCCACAGCCAGAATGATGACTTCATCCTGCCTCAAATGACAAAGGATCTTTTCGAAAAAAAGCAGGGGCCAAAGAAGCTGTTCCTCGATTTCCACGGGACCCATGCCCAGTCATACAATGACAACCCTGAACAATATGAGGAAGTAATCCAACGTTTTCTGGAGCAGTTTGTACCAACCGACAAGGGAGAGATCTCATGATTCCAACCGATTTCAAATTAAAAATGCAAACCATGTATGGCGATTCCGGTCGAGAGTGGTTATCCCACTTGGCAGGTCTACTGGACTCATTTAAAAAGCGATTCGATTTAACCTACAGTGAACCTTTTTCATTAAGCTATAATTTTGTAGTGCCGGTTCAGATCGGGCGTGAACAGAATGCCGTTTTAAAGGTCGGGTATCCGAACAATGATTTTTCCAATGAGTTTCATGCGCTTCAGGATTTCCAGGGAAAGGGAATGGTGAAGATGCTCGACTGCAGTAAGGAAGAAGGCTGGATCCTTTTAGATCGACTCATGCCGGGACCTTCCCTTCTCTCTATTGAGGATGAAGAAGAGGTCCTCTCTATCTTCACCCATATTGCCAAGGGACTTTGGCATAAGCCTGTCAGTTCTCATTCTTATCCCACGGTTCAATGCTGGTCAAAGGGAATCGGGAGGTTACGGGAACGGTTTAATGGAGGAACCGGTCCCATTCCTCCGGAGCTCGTCGTGAAAGCTGAAGCGCTTTATCCGGAGTTGCTGAATACGCCCACAGACCTCTATCTTCTTCACGGTGATCTTCATCACGGAAACATACTCTACTCCGCTTCTTCCGGTTGGACCGCCATTGACCCTAAGGGGCTTATCGGAGAGCGGGAATATGACTGCATCCAGTTTATGTTGAATGAATGGGAGAAATGGGATGCGCCGTTAGAGCTCCTCCGATATAGAACTGAGACAATCGCGTCCCTGCTTTCCCTCTCTTATGAGCGATTGCTTCAGTATGGATTTTGTCATTCAATTCTGTCTGCTTGCTGGTCTGTAGAGAGTGGACTGGATGGATGGAAAACCGGGGTTTCTTTGGCGGGGATGTTTGAAGAGCTGTTGGGTGATTAATGGATAATCTCCATTAATTACCCAATAAACTGGAATTATATGTTAATATTTATATAACTAGTTTTTTACATGGGGTGGATTTTATGAGAGAGATTGCATTGGCCTTCGGGAATATCTTTGGAGGGATCGCGCTTATCGCCCTCTTCGCTTTTTTGTGGGGAAGATTTGAGGACTATTTCATTGTCAAATTAACCGCCTTTCGTCAGCAGCTCTTCCTCTTCTCCCTTACCCTTTTCATTGAAATTCTTTTTCTTCTTTCTGTCTATTCCTTTTTCCACCTGGCTTTTTTGGATGCCCTGTTCATTTCTTGCACCGTCTTCCTATTTGTCATCTGGGTGATCCCCTACCATGCTCATTTCAATATGAATACAGACTTGTTGTTTTTGAAAAAATTCGGGCTCTCTTCTCCGATACGGATTTTCAAGCCGGTCCGCTCCCCGTTTTTTACAGGAACTCTCCTTTTTTCGTTTTTCGGTTTCATGGTTATATTTTGGGCGTATTTTTGGTTTTAAGAACATAAAAGCTCCGGCATGCACCGGAGCTTTTGTGTTCTATTCCTCAGGGTACATCAAAAAGTTCATTCTCCCATTGATGATTTGAGCGGGGCTTTTTAATTGGAATGTATTGCTTTGGGAAGAAAAATCGATTTTCAGCTCTTCGTCAAGAAAGACCATCTTTGATTTTTCTACTAGGATTGGATAACTGTTCGTGTCGATCTTGATATCTTCCCCCTCCACAGGGTGATGGACAAACCACAGGGTAGGAATGCCACTCACCACACAGCCGCAGCCTTCTGTATCATATTTTAGTTTCAGGTGACCTTGTTTGTTTTCTATTTTATCCTCGATCTTTTGGATTGCTTCGTTCGTTAGTTGGATTTTCATTTGACGACCTCCTCTGTCCTTTATCCTACCACATTTCATTTGTTCCTTTTAGAATATTGCTTTTTTACTCTTTTCATCTTACTATCGATAGTGGGGATTCTTTTGTATTTTCTAGAAAGGGTGGGTTTTCATGACAAAAGCTCAAATTAAAGTGAATGATAACGGTTCTTTTCGCGTAAGCGGCGATGTGGAACTGATCGATGCTGATGGAAATGTATTTCCAACGAAACAAGTGTTTACTCTTTGCCGCTGCGGTCTATCAACCAACATGCCGTTTTGCGACGCTTCTCACAAAGGGAAATTTGAATCATGTGTTCGTGCAGAAAAGGTATTGGACGAAGAGTAAATGGAACGAAAAGAGAGACTTCACCCGAAGTCTCTCTTTTCATTTGGAAATCAGTCGAAAAAGCGAATATCCACAACGCTTGCCAGTGGAATATAGTGTACGTCTTCGAACCTGTCTACGACGTGCAGTTTCCCGTCCAATGGGTCGACATGATGAACGGTTCCGATTGATAATTGATGACGGTGCTTCGCATAATGGGTGATCGATACCATTCTACCAAACTCCATCGCTTCAGCCACGACTTCATTCATCCTGTCGAGCTCCTGTTCATCCAGTTCGATCCTCTTTTCGTGTGTATCTTCCTTTGCCCAATCCCTCAGGAGCTTCACGTGCTCGGGGAGCATCATGGATGTCCATTTGATTCTTCCTCGATCCCGGATCAATTCTCTTCACCTCCTGTTATTCATTATGATTTATGTCCGCCGAGCAGACGGGCCCGATGCCTTGCCGTTCCCGCTTCAGTGTAGGAGATGGCGCGGAGAAGGGCGCCTGAACCATATTTATTCCGGATGTGGTCCACTACATACCCGAGTTCCCGTTTCTCCCACCGGTCAGGTTCGAACAGGGAAACCTGCAGCGCTCCGTCCTCTACAATATTCGAAAGGGCGATATTAATTTTCCGTACGGTTTTCCCATTGTAGTTCTCTTCGAATAGTTCCAGGCACACCCGGTACAGATCCATGGTGATATTGGTCGGTTCTTCCATCGTTCGCGACCGGTGGAATCCCCCTCCGAATTCTTCGTGGCTGTAGCCGATTCCGAAGCTCACGGTCCGCCCGGCCTTGCGATGGGTCCGGGCACGTCTCGCGACCTCTTCGCACATTTCTAAAATGACGCGTTTGATTTCCTTTCTCTCCTTATAATCCCGCAGCAGGATCTGACCCTTGCCGAAGCTGACCTGCCCATCCATGATCGGTGCCCCTATTTCGGAGAGGTCCACCCCCCATGCATGGTAATAAAGCTGGTTCCCCATCACACCGAACTTCGCCTCAAGCTTTTCCAGGTCATACTTCGCCAATTGCCCGATGGAGAAGATGCCCATGCGATTGAGGGTCTTCTCAAGACGTCCTCCAATCCCCCACATTTCGCGCAGCGGCGAGAGAGGCCACAGCTTTTCGGGGACGTCTTCATAGGTCCACTCGGCGATTCCCTTTTTCTTAGCGTCAAGATCCAGGCACAGCTTGGATAAGAGCATATTAGGGCCGATTCCGATGGCACAGGGAAGCTGGAATTCCCTTTCCATATCGTCTTTGATTTTGCCGGCGATGGTGGCCGCGTCCCCCCAGAGACCCGTCGCCCCATCAATCTTGATGAAGCTTTCGTCCACGCTGTACGTGTGGATGGCATCCTTTGGCACATAACGATGAAACAGGCGGGTCAGCTCCGTGGAGATCCGGACATACGTCGCCATTTTCGGCTCTACAAGCTGGATTCTCGGGTCGTTTGGAATTTCAAACATCCTCGAACCCGTTTTGATTCCAAAATCCTTCTTCATCCTGGGTGAGGCCGCCAGGACGATGCTTCCCTGCCGACTTTTATCCCCCACTACAGCCAAGTGACATTCAAGGGGATCCAGCCCTTCCATGACAGCCGAACAGCTAGCATAAAAGCTCTTCATATCGATGCACAAAATCTTGTGGTGTGGCAGCACACTGTAATCGACAGTCATATCCTCATCCTCCATCCTACCTAAAAACAGAACAAACGTTCTTGTACAGTATATCTATGATTCTAACCGAATATACGTTCCCTTTCAACTTAAATAAATGGTAATAGAGAAAATAACAAGAAAAGCGGAGGCGGCTTGGACAGAGGCGACAAGCATAAGACGAACCTGCCGGAAAGGCGCCCTTTGCCTTTTTGGCAGGTTTGACTTATGACCTCGAGCCTCTAGACGCCGGAGCTGGACATCAAGAAAAGCGGAGGCGGCTTGGGCAGAGGCGACAAGCATACGATGATTGGCACAAAGGGTGACGTACAGCAAAATCAGAGTAAAAAAAATAAGTCCAAAATCATTTTTTTGATTTTGGACTTATCCTTTCATACATCAACCTTTTCCAGCTTGGAATCCCGGGTATTTCGTCATGCCCCCATCGGCGATGAGCGTCGTACCCGTGACGTAGCTTGCCTGATCAGAGGCTAGAAATACGGCGCAGGAAGCGACCTGTTCAGGTTCTCCGATGTAGCCGAGGGGAATGAGTTTCTCCACTCCCTTTTTCTTTTCCGGATCGGAAAATTTCTCGGCATTGATCGGTGTATCAATGGCTCCTGGAGCAATATTGTTCACGCGTATCCCATCTGGTGCAAACTCCA
This sequence comes from Rossellomorea sp. QJM3NY_18, assembly GCF_056173145.1. Taxonomy (NCBI): domain Bacteria; kingdom Bacillati; phylum Bacillota; class Bacilli; order Caryophanales; family Bacillaceae; genus Rossellomorea; species Rossellomorea sp. QJM3NY_18. The sequence continues at coordinate 2,655,489 of NZ_CM149659.1, forward strand.
GCGCCAGGCTTTCCATCAGCAGTTTCACTCCTCCTTTACTGGCTGCATAATGAGCGAAGTGAGGCCACGGGATAATTTCATGGACAGACGATACATTGATGATCGATCCCTTGATGTGATGTTCGAGCATGTACTTCGCCGCTTCTCGGCATCCGAGGAATGTACCTGTCAAGTTGGTGTTGATGACCCTTTGCCAATCTTCAATCGGCAGGTTTTCAGACGGAACCTCATTTTCGATTCCTGCATTATTTACGTAGATATCCAGACGGCCATACGTCTCATGAGCAAATCGGACAAACTCCTGGACATCCTCTTCTTTTGACACATCCCCTTGAATGATGGAGGCAGTCCCACCTGCTTCTTCGATTTCCTTTACCAGTCCTTCAGGGTTTTCTTCTTCTTTGAAATAATTAATGACCACTTTACAGCCTTCAGAGGCAAACCGTTTAGCAATCGCCTTACCTATACCAGTAGCGGCACCCGTGATGATGACAACCTTATCCGTTAAATCTGTATACATGTTCAATTCCTCCTTAATCTTTCGTAAAGCCCAATAGAACCCCGCCGATGATGATCAGGACACACCCTGCAATGACGAGGAGGATCTGCTTTTTCGATTTCTTTTCCCCTAAGAAGAACAAACCACCGAGAGTGGAAATGACGATTCCCGTTTGGGACAGGGAGAAGCTTGTCGCCACACCGATCCGGGGCAGGGCAAGGAGCAATCCGAGATTCCCGGATGCCCACATAAGTCCGGTTAAAATATTTCGAACCGTGTATTTGTTAAATGGCTTATGCCTGAATGTGATGACAACGGCTCCGATGAACATACCGATTGCCTGTGGTAAAATCGCTTCCCATCCGTCAATATCAAACCATCTTAATATGACGACATAAGCTATGTATCCACAACTGGAAAGGAGCAGCGTCAACAGACCTTTTTTCAATTGAGAGCCTTCATCCCCTTCGGACTTCTGTGTGAATGAGGTGAGAACGACACCGATGATAAGAGCCAGAACCGCCCCGCTTCCAAGGAGAATCGTTTCAGTCGCCTTCCATTCTTTAAATACCAGAACACCAAAGAGCGTCGTTCCGATCAGCTGCATCCCCGTTGAGATCGGCACGGTTTTCGAAACGCCGATGAATTTAACACTTGCCAGCTGGTTCACTTGCCCGACAGCCCAAAAGACGCCGGAAATAAACCCGATGCCCCAGACAAATAACGTTAACTCAGGGGACTTGATGAAGAAGACGCCAATCGCAAACAGCAGTGAACCAACCGTGATCCCAACCGTTTGACTGTAAGCATTCCCTCCAAGTTTTACACTTACAAACACAAGACTTCCCCACGCGACCGCGGGGATCAGGGCTAAAAGAATCCCTATCATACATCCACATCCTTTTTCCGACAATAATCATAGTTTTCCTCTGAAACAAAAATTCTACCCGTTTCGTCTGGAAAAACGTAAAATATTTCTCACTCTCTGATGCATACCCTTCTTCCGTCCCGTATAATCTCAAAAAAAGAAAAGAAAGCGTTGAGGTGAAATCAACGCTTTCTTATTTGGTAGAAGTATGTATCGGAACAATGACCCTTTCATTCTCCACATTCACCATTACATGGACATCACGGTCGAGGGAAAGATCTTTGAATCGTAACGAATAGAGGCCGGTGGGATTTTTTTCGATGGATTGGATGACCACCTGTGAAAACCGGGGATCGCTCATGACTAATTTCACGACAGTCTCTTCGATTTTGCTTTCTTTGTCTGTCAGAAATACCAGTTGGTCCGCCGAAGCTCTCCTGGGATAGGATTCCTTCATCTCCCCATTAAAGATTACATTCACTTTTTTACCCATCTCTATATCTTCTTTATGAAGTTTTTTATCATGATCTGTCAACATGACAGTTTGTTGAGTGAAAGAAAACCAAACATCATTGATCAGCACCTGATTGTTTTCCAATTGGGTGACAAAGCCTATGAAATTTGTGCTGCCCTGAGATGAATTGACCGATGTCGACGGCCCGCAGCCAGTGAATAGTATACAGGAACAAAGTATCATAACACTCAAACATTTCTTCATAGACTCCCCCCTTATTAGATTAGACGATCGATGGTACTATTTGGTTTCACTATTTTTTGAAAAAAAGGTTATTTCCCACTTTTTCGACAAAAGATGGGAATAATTGATAGAACTTACTTCCTATATTCATCCATCGGGGCAGGTTGATTTCTCTTTTATTGGTAAAAAGTGAATCCACTACCGTCTCCGCGACGAATGCAGGATCAAGCATGAACTTCTCCACATTCTTCACATACGTGCCGGTTTCATCGGCAATGGAGAAGAAGTCTGTGGCGATTGGTCCGGGGTTCACCGCCGTCACCTTCACCCCGTATCGTTTCGCTTCCATCCTTACACTGTTCGTATACCCAAGGACAGCATGCTTGGAAGCGGAATAGGCACTTGATTTCGGAGTGGCAAACTTCCCTGCCTGAGATGCGATATTGATGATGTGGCCAAATCCCTGTTCGCGCATATAAGGAAGGACTTCCCCTGTACATGCCATCAGTCCAAGAACATTCACATCCATCATCCCTTTTACATCTTGAAAGGAAGTAACGTGTGCTTCCTGGAAGATTCCATAACCTGCGTTATTGATCAAGGCATGGATCGATCCAAAGTCCTTCCTGATGGTAGTGAAAACGCGGGGGATTTGATCATAATCCGTTACGTTTAAAGGATATACTTCCACCTTACAGTTGAATTTTGTTGTCAGCTTTTCCTTCAATGCTTGAAGCAGATGGACACGGCGTGCAATCAACGCAAGGTTCCCGCCATTCTCCGCAACCTTTATGGCCATTTGCTCCCCGATTCCTCCCGAGGCACCGGTAATGATAATCGTTTTCCCTTTGATTCTACTGTTCATGTCAGTCACATCTTCCTAAGCAAAATAATAATAGATTCCTTCATGCTTTTCTTTCCGTATAGATTGATTGGATTCCAAATAATCCAATTGCCCGATGGTCTCGAACAATGTCAAACCGAGCTCCTTCCGATACACGGAGGGAAATAACCTCTTGCATATCTCAAATACGGTCACGCGGTTTCCTTTAATCATGCCGAATACATCTCTTGCTCTTTCTTCCTGTTTCCCTAATCTCCTCGGAATCAACCCATGAACATCCGTAACGTTGTCTCCATGTCCTGTGTAGGCAAGGGAAATTGGAAAATCAAAAAGTTTTTTCAATGAAGCATTATACTGCAGCAATGGCTTTGTACGCTCCATCTCCCCTTCAAATGGCGGTTCAATGAGGGGGTTGGGAGAAATAGTGGCGAGAATGTGGTCGCCCGCTATCAGAACGCCATCACGTTCCCTATAAAAGGATAAGTGACTCTGGGCGTGACCAAGGGTTTCAATGACCGACCACCCTCCCATTCCGGGAACGCTATCCCCTTCTGCTATCGCCACATCCAGCTGTCGGTCCCCCATGAATTTCAATGGACTCTTGAACTTGGGGATGGCCGGGAGATACTCTTCAGGCAGCCCTGATTCCATGGCAAGCTTCGTGAAGAAACGGTCATACTCTTCATGGAAGTGATCATCACGCTTGAGCCAGAATCGATTATACGTGTGACCATATACTGTGACGTCGGATGAGAAACGATCAAGCAGGCCTGCGTGATCGGGATGATGATGGGTCAGGACGATTTGTTCGATATCCTGAGGTGTATACCCTAAAAGGGACAATTGTTCAGTCAGCTGCGTCCAGGCCGTATCTGTAAGAGGGCCTGCATCTACCAGGGTCAAGGCATCCCCCTTGACTAAATAAACATTCACATCTCCTACGGCAAAAGGGGTGGAGAGTGTGATTTTTGCGATATCATTCACTAAAGTTGTCATATTTTCACCACATTCTTCATAATAAAAAGGGAAAGCCAACATGGTATCTTCCCGTTTTGTCACTCATTTCCAGAAAATGAATGATCCTTCATTACCTAGTGTACATTTTTTTCAGCATGATGTCATTTTTAAAAAGTGTGAATATACTAAAAATAATCCCTTGACAGATAAGCTGTATTTCTACGATAATCACCTATAATATAGATTTAATCCATTCATCACCCATTACATAATGATATAGAATAAAGCGATGAGAAAGACTAGTAATGAATAGAAGATGTCAGAGATCAGTGCCCACCGGCTGAAAGGCACCGTCGTCCTCTCTATTTGTGAACCTGCCTTTTGAGCGTCTTAAAACAGAACGTCGTCCAGCGTTAATGGAATTGGAGTGTGTTCATCTTCTTCGTGGAAAATGGACAAAACAAGGTGGTACCACGGAAGCGAGACCCTTTCGTCCTTTATGGATGAAAGGGTCTGTTTTTTTCAAAAACAGAAGGGGGAATGAGCGAATGAAGACATTATTTATCGGAGCAGGGTCGATGGCTCATGCTTTAATAAGCGGCGCATTGAAAGCGGGAGTATTGAATAATGAAGAAGTATATGTAACCAATCGTGCCAATCACGAGCGTTTAAATAAAATCATGCATGAATTCTGTATCCGAAAGGTAAACCGGGCGTCACGATATGATGTCATCATCCTCGCCATGAAACCAAAGGACTTTCATGAAGCAGCAGATTCTGTCAGACCCTACCTTTCCAAGAATACGCTGATCATCTCTGTACTGGCAGGCATCACCATGGAGCATATAAGCGACAGGCTGGACTTTAAGGGAGCCATCGCGAGAGCCATGCCGAATACAAGTGCAGCCATGGGGAAGTCAGCAACGGCGGTAGCTTTTAATCAGTATCTCTCACCCTCCCAGAAGGAATGGACGAAAACACTATTTCAGTCTGTCGGCATAGCAACGGAGGTAGAAGAAGAGAAATTGGACCTGATCACGGCTCTATCAGGGAGCGGACCTGCTTATATCTATTACGTAGCCGAAATACTGAAACATGCTGCAGTAGAATTGGGACTGGAAGAGGACCTCGCTGAAAGCCTTGTTACCCAGACGATCGCCGGGGCAAGCGCCATGCTTTCGGAATCCGGATTGGAAGCATGGGAATTAAGAAGGAATGTTACCAGTGCAGGTGGAACGACCGAAGCGGGAATCGCTGCGCTTGAGGACCATCAAGTTAGGGATGCCTTTTTCCAGTGCATTTCTTCCGCAAATAACCGCTCTCAAACACTCGGACATGAATTAAAGGAGAATTCTTTAAAAAAATAAACCTACAGCCGATCATGGTTCGCGGGGATCCCGTTTCAGTGATACCATCAAAGCAAAAAAGAAGTTCTTTGAAAGAGCTAAGGAAGAAGAGAAAATAGAGCACATTCCTTTTCCGGCAAAAGTGTTGTTGATATACTCATGATGAATTACTGTTTAGAAACCCGAAATAAATTCCTCATGGAAAGGTGATTGGAAATGAACGCAAAGCTATTCGAACCATATTCGTTAAAAAATGTTGAAATAAAGAACCGAATCGTCATGGCACCCATGTGCATGTACTCTTCCCACCATGAAGATGGAAAAGTCGAAAACTGGCATCGCACCCACTACACGAGCCGTGCTGTCGGCGGAGTCGGACTCATCATCCTGGAAGCAACAGCGGTTACACCACAGGGAAGAATCTCCCCACAGGATTTAGGAATCTGGGATGACGAACATATCGAAGGCTTAAAAGAGTTGGTGGATCTGATGAAGGAGCAGGGGGCAAAGACCGGCATCCAGCTAGCCCATGCCGGAAGAAAAGCGGTCCTTGAAGGAGACATCCTCGCTCCATCTGCCATTCCATTCAATGATGATATGAAAACCCCCGTTGAAATGACAGCGGATGATATAAAAGAAACCATCACGGCATTCATCAAGGGGGCTGAAAGAGCGAAGAAAGCAGGCTTTGATGTGATTGAGATTCACGGAGCCCACGGATATCTCATCAATGAGTTCCTCTCCCCCCTGTCCAATAAACGAAACGATGAATATGGTGGATCGGCAGAAAACCGCTACCGGTTCCTCCGTGAAATCATTGAAGGGATTCAACAAGTATGGGACGGACCACTCCTTGTGAGGGTATCTGCCAAAGATTATAACGAAGAAGGCTTGAACGTCGAAGACTATGTCGTATTTGCACAATGGATGAAAGAGCAAGGCGTCGATTTGATCGATGTAAGCTCCGGCGCCCTTGTACCTGCACGCATCCCGGTATTCCCCGGCTATCAGGTGAAGCTTGCCGAGACCATCAAGAACGGGGCAGGCATTGACACGGGAGCTGTCGGACTGATTACAACAGGCATCCAGGCGGAAGAAATCCTGCAAAATGACCGGGCGGACCTCGTCCTCCTTGCACGGGAACTGCTTCGGGACCCTTACTGGCCAAGAACAGCGGCCAAAGAACTCGGTGTTGAAATCGAAGCACCTAAACAGTATGAGCGCGGCTGGAAATAAAAAATACGAAAAACAAGAGGGGGGACCAGAAGTCCACCCTCTTGTTTTATTTATTCATACACCTTCTGTACTTCATATCTGAACCCTAGACAACGGTAATTCTGCTTTTGGTACATCCGTCTTGGCGTATCTTCCCCGTCCGCCACCAGAATGATAAACTTGTCAGGGAACCGTTCCATGACAAACCGCTGCAGTCTGCTTCCGATCCCTTTCTTTTGAAACGATTCGTGAACCATCAATCCGTCTATTTCCGCTGAATCTTCTTCGATGATCACATCCACGGATCCGGCCGGCGCCCCTTTATAGAAAGCCAGAAGCTGCATGATACGGGAATTTTCAAAATTCCGCTTATGCATATCCACCTTTTGGTCGGCAAAATCCCGACCATAGTCCATATCCTGCTCATACTGAAAAGAAAGATAATCTTGGAGTTCTTCCTTGCCCACTTCCTTGACCTCAATATCAGGATTCACATCCATCGATGGGAACTGATTTGGTGCAATGGAATAAAGTTCATTGAATCCGACGTCATATCCCTCTTGTTTACAATAATCCATTAGTTCTTGCGAAGGTTTGTGATCTTGAGGAAGAAGAAACTTTACATGCTTCTGGCCTTTTGCCTGATGGAATTCCCGTAAAGAACGGGCGGCTTCAATAAATTCTTCAAGTGTCGGCTGTTTCTTAAATGCTAGAAAGTTACTATCATACCGCGTCAGCATTTCCGGATAATGAATATGTCGATAAAGAGCGTTTTCGGCTATAATATGCCCCGGATTATAAATATGTTCAAATGTAAATGAATTCATCTCGATTCCCCTTTTTCTGTTTAAACGGCATTCCCTACTCCCAAACACGCTGTACAGAAGGGAGGTCTCCTTCCAGCCCGACGATATAGACGTCGGGATTGGATAGAGCGAACAGTTCATTGTAGCCATAGCTTTCATCAAATAACCTGAGGATGAGCGTCGTTAAATTACCATGACTCACACAGACAATGTGTTCCTCTTCTTTTCCCATCACTTCATCGATGAAGGACCTTGCCCGTTCCATCGCCATTTGATTGGATTCTCCACCAGGTAATGAGAGAGAAAAATCCTCAAAACTCCTCTTCAACTTTTCCATCCAATCAGGAAGATCCTGATCGCTCAGCACCCTTTCTTCCAGCCTGTCGTCCTCCCGTATGGAGAGGCCGGAGCGTTCAGCAAAAGGAGCGATGGTGTCCAGTGCCCTGATGAAAGGGCTTGAATAAATCGCTTGAATGGATCGATTTTCTAAAAATGACGCTAATTGACGTGCCTGACGTTTCCCCTCCTCCGTTAACGGTGCATGAAAGGGCTGTCCTTCCGCTTTCGCGTGACGTACGATATAGATTTCCTTCATTATTCCCACCCTATTTCTTTAAAGGTATGACGTACTCCATGAAATCCCTTGCCATATAGCTTTCCGGGAAGACGTCCCTTGCTTCCTTCTCCAATTCTTCCCATGACTCCTTTGCATAGCGGGAAGAAATATGGGTCAGGAAAAGGCGTCGGGCCCCGGCTAGAAGAGCGGTCTCTCCAGCCTGCTTTGTCGTGGAATGATAATACTCCCGGGCCATCTCTTCTTGATCCCGGTTAAAGGTCGCTTCATGAACCAGGACATCTGCATCCTTAGAAAGGTCCACCGCATTGGAACAAAACCTTGTATCTCCAAGGATCGTGACCACCCGTCCAGGAATCGAAGGTCCGAGAAAATCCTTTCCTTCAATCTCCCTCCCGTCTTCCAGACGAACCGTTTCACCTGATTTTAATTTCTTATAGAGGGGCCCTGGTTGAACGCCCCTTTCACGTAATTGATCCACTTGAAGGACACCTGGCTTATCTTTTTCAAGTACACGATAGCCGAAAGTAGGAAGAGCATGGTCGAGTCCCCTGGCTTCTACACTGAACCCTTCATCTTGAAAGATGACCCCTTCCTTGATTTCCACCACTTCAAGGGGATATTGAAGGTGGGTCCTGCTAACTGAGAGGGAAACCTCGATAAACTCTTTGATCCCCTTAGGACCATATACCGTCAGTTTTGTTTCCCCTCCTTGGAAGGAACGGCTCCCGAGTAACCCCGGCAGCCCGTATATGTGATCACCATGCAGATGGGTAATGAAAATCTTTTCGATCCTTCTTGGTTTCAAGCTTGTATGTAAAATTTGATGCTGGGTCGCTTCCCCACAATCAAATAGCCAAACTGCCCCACGTTCCTCAAGTAATTTCAAAGCGACACTGGTCACATTGCGGAGCTTGGCCGGTACCCCTGCACCCGTACCCAGAAATAATAATTCCACTGTCATCACTCCTCAGATGAGCTATTCTGTCTCCATTTTAGCATAATCCCCGGCTTTTTACCCTTTCCCGGAAAATGAGTCATAAGAATGAAAATTAAAGCCAACATAATGACGAAGAAGGTTACACAAAACATAAAACGTTTTCATCATTCCGTCCTCAGCATATAATTTGCTAAATGAAACAGAAGTCTTTAAAATTAAGTAATTGTATAGGATATTAAATAAGAAGAAACGCATAAATAAGGGTTACAACAAGATAAAGTGAGGTCATGACATTGAATAATCCAACAACACCAACATCTCTGATTACGATTTTTGGAGCGACAGGTGATCTAGCGAAAAGAAAACTATATCCGTCCCTTTATCATTTGTTCCGTAAAGGAAAAATCTCAAAGCGATTTGCCGTCGTAGGTGTGGCACGACGCGAATGGTCAAATGAAGAATTCCAGGAGCACGTAAAGACATCGGTACATAAAGCGTTAGGCAGCGATGAAAACATCGATGAATTTGTGTCACATTTCTATTATCAGCCGAATGATGTGTCTAACAGTGATTCTTACAAAGCATTGAAGAACTTATCCGATGAGCTCGATGAAACATATGAATTAGAAGGCAATCGCGTTTTCTACTTGGCGATGGCTCCTGAATTCTTCGGAACGATTACAGAGCAGTTGAAAAATCAAGGCTTAACCGATACAAAAGGCTTCCAGCGACTTGTGATTGAGAAACCATTCGGTCACGACCTGCCTTCAGCGGAAAAATTGAACAGCCAGATCCGCGAATCATTCTCAGAAGACCAAATTTACCGTATCGATCACTATCTTGGTAAAGAAATGGTGCAGAACATCGAAGTCATCCGTTTTTCCAATGCGATGTTTGAACCATTATGGAATAACCGCTATATCTCCAATATCCAGGTCACTTCATCCGAAGAGCTTGGTGTGGAAGACCGCGGCCGTTATTACGAAAAAAGCGGGGCCCTTCGCGATATGGTTCAAAACCATCTGCTTCAAATGGTTGCATTACTTGCCATGGAGCCCCCGATCAAATTGACGACGGACGAAATCCGCAGTGAAAAAGTACGCGTGTTGCGATCTCTTCGTCCATTTGAACAGGATGAAGTCAAGGATTACTTCGTCAGAGGCCAATACGGTCCTGGTAAAGCAGGAAATGAAGAACTTCCTGGTTACCGCGAAGCTGAAAACGTCGATGATCAGTCCAATACGGAAACCTATGTAGCAGGTAAATTGATGATTGATAACTTCCGTTGGGCAGGTGTCCCGTTCTATATCCGTACCGGAAAAAGAATGGAGACCAAGTCAACGAAAATTGTCATCCAGTTCAAAGATATCCCTATGAACCTGTATTACAACCCGGACAAGCCACTGGCACCGAACCTGCTGGTTATTCACATCCAGCCGGAAGAAGGGATCACCCTGCACCTGAATGTGAAAAAATCCGGACAGAATATCGAAACGACACCAGTAAAACTGAACTTTGCCAACAACAGCGTGGATGGAATGAACACACCTGAGGCATATGAAAAGCTTCTATTCGATTGTCTTCGCGGTGATGCCACGAACTTCACCCATTGGGATGAAGTGAAATTGTCCTGGGCATTCGTCGACAAGATCTCTGAAGTATGGGAACATACACGTGACGGAGAATTCCCTAACTATGAAGCAGGTTCAATGGGACCAAAAGCCGCTGACAACCTGCTTGCAAAAGACGGCTTCTCCTGGTGGCCGATTGCCAACCTCGATGTAGACCAATGCTAAGAAAGGTGTGGAACCAATGAAAATTTATGACGTAACTGCCCCGATCTTTAACGGGATGCCCGTGTACAAAAACAAACCTGAAAAGCAACCAACGATTGAAACAAATACGAACGGCCATGTGACGGAGTCAAGACTCTCCATTGATGTTCATACAGGGACTCATGTCGACGCTCCCCTTCACATGATCAACGACGGCGAAACGATTGAAACCATCGATATCGAGAAGCTCGTTCGCCCTGTTAAAGTATTTGATGTAACGGAAGCCGATGAAAAAATCAGCCTGAAGGATATTGAAGGATTAGAGATTGAAGAGAATGACTTCATCCTCTTCAAAACAAAGAATTCATGGGATACGGAATTCAACTTTGACTTCATCTATGTAGCAGAAGACGCTGCCGCATATCTTGCTGAGAAAAAGATTGCAGGCGTCGGGATCGATGCCCTTGGAATCGAGCGGGCCCAGGAAGGTCACCCGACTCACCGCAGCCTGATGGGAAGCGGCGTCATCATCATGGAAGGCCTTCAGTTGAAGGACATCAAAGCCGGCCAATACTTCATGGTGGCGGCACCACTAAAAATTCAAAACACCGATGCATCACCCGCACGCGTGCTGTTGTTTGATGAAATGATCGGGTAAACGTTAGATATAGGACTCTCTGGCTAATTGCCGGGGAGTTCTTTTAATGTAAACACAAAAAAAGGTGCCTCATTCAAAGAGACACCTAGTACTATCTTAATACAATTTTTTTAGCGCTTCCTTATCAAACGGCAGCAGGTCATCCGCCTTGCCATCTTCCACTTTCCTCACCCATTCAGGGTCCTGAAGGAGTGAGCGTCCGATTGCGACCAAGTCGAACTCTCCACTGTCCAGCCTCTCGATCAGACCATCCAGGCTAGTCGTATCCGCCCCCGAGAAGCTCGTGAATTCTCCATCCAGTCCAACCGATCCAACCGATATGACGGGTTTACCTGTCAGCTTTTTCGTCCAGCCGGCGAGATTCAAGTCAGATCCTTCAAATTCAGGCTCCCAGAAACGGCGTGTCGAGCAATGGAAAATATCCACGCCTGCTTTCACAAGAGGCTCCAGGAAACGCTCCAGCTCATCTGGCGTCGTTGTAAGCTTTGCGTTGAAATCATTCATTTTCCATTGTGAAAAACGGAAAATGATCGGGAAATCGGGTCCCACTTCGCGTCGGCAGGCCTCAACCACCTCGACGGCAAACCGGGTTCTACCGACCAGATTTCCTCCATAACGATCAGTACGACGGTTTGTATTCTTCCAGAAAAACTGATCGATTAAATATCCATGTGCCCCGTGCAATTCTATGCCGTCGAAGCCTATGCGTTTCGCATCTGCAGCAGCTTGGGCGTACGCTTCCACCATCTGGACGACTTCCTCTTCCGACATAGGCTCCGTGATTTCTTCACCTGAAAGACTTAGTCCTGATGGTCCAACAGGAAACGCTTCTTCATTTGGAAGCTCCCCCTTTTTACGGGTCATCCCCACATGCCAAAGCTGTGGAACGATCTTTCCTCCTGCTTGATGGACTTTCTTTACGACGTTTTCCCATCCATTCAGTGATTCTTCACCGTGGAACAGAGGGATGCTCGCTCCTGAAACGGAAGAGGGGTGATTGATTCCCGTTCCCTCCGTGACAATCAATCCAACACCATTTTCAGCTCTGCGGCGATAGTAAGCGGCAACGTCATCACCCGGGACCCCATTTGGCGAAAAGCCCCGTGTCATTGGCGCCATCACTGTGCGGTTGGATAACTGTAGTTTCTCACTATGGAATGGTCTAAATAATGGATCTGTCGATGTATTGGTTTGACTCATTGAAATGCCTCCTCTTTTCTTGATGCTAGTTTCATTATTTCAAACCCGTGCAGAAAATCAAAGAAATCTGTTTCAAACCGGCCAATTCATCCTTTTGTAATTCTCTCGAAAGTGCATGGATCGCTTTTATCACTTGCCCCCCCCTCAAAAAAGGGAGCTATTTTAACATCTTCCTAAGTAAATCCAACTCGTGCGTGGAGAAGTCCTTCTCTCCATAGCGAACTTTTTCATAAATGGGAATGATGTCTACAGGTCCCTTGATCCGTTTGAACCATTCCTGGATCGTTTCGTGGTTCTTTTTCCTGTTTAGGATGTTTAAATGACTCTCCCATTCTTTCAGCATCTGACGGATTTCATTCAACTTCTCATCAGAGAGGGTAAAGGAGGTCTCCTCTTCACGGGCTAATTGATCATGGTTAACGGCATGCCGGTTGACCGATGTTTCTGGAAATTCTTTTTTTATCACTTTCCTTTTTTTCTTATGGCGAAGATACCAGAAGAGGCAAGCAACCGTTAGAACCACGAAGATCCCGTATTCCTTTACTACATCTATAAAACTTTTCTCAGATCCGATTTCACCTGAAAAAGGGTCGACGAACCATGGTAAATATTCATCCACAACGATCGGCTTATCGAGTCGCCTGTCAGAAATCGTTCTGCCTTCTTTCCCGGGACCCAGATTGAGATCCCTTTCTCCACCGTTATCCTCTACATAGTAAAACCCTTTGATCTTTTCAGTCGTATCATTAAAGACTTCCATCAAAACCAAGCTTGCAACTGCACAGACAAAAATAAAAAGAAATGTTATCCCTACTCTTTTCAACATGACAACCTCCTCTCATTCCTCTCTCACCGTTTGATATGCAAAAGCTGTTCACGCCTTGTCGGCTCAGGCGGAGTTCCGATGACCAAGCCGAGTGACTTGCTGTCTTTCGCCTTCAGTGAAAGTTGATAAAAGCGGTCGGTTGAGAAGAATCTCCCATTTGGATCGATGACTGCAAGCGTCTCGGCAAGCTTCCTCAGTTGTGTGCGGTCAAGGTCGTTTCTGAGGCGCAAGACGTCATGTTGTTCGGTGGCATAATTAATCCACAGTTCCACCTTGCATCCTTCTTTAATCAAATACAGGCAGACCGATACGGTGTACTCAATCAGTTCCTCCATATCCTTTCTGAGGTGAAACTGACCCGCTCCGACCATGTTAAGGAAGATGGAATAGATATCTCCGTGGACTTTCTGGTATTTTTTTGCAAGAAGCTTGTTTTCTTTGGCTGTCGCAAGCCAGTGGATGTGCCTGAAACTTTCGTTTTCATACTCTTTGGTCCCTATGATGCTCGTCTCATCCAGAAACAGGGAGTAGGTGGTCTGTTTATATCCCTGAAGCATGGATTTCAGCTTCAAGTCATAGATCTTTCCTATCCGGGGAAGAACTTTGAATGAGGGGAGTTCGTCCTCCCCATATTCCATACGATACGCTCGCAGGGACAGCGGATCTCCCAGGATAAATTCAAGATTGCTCAAGCGGTGGTTCCCCCTGCCTTTTCCCTTTAGGACAACAGGTATCGTCTTTTGAGATTTAGCCGGGAGGTCCAGGGACAGTGAGTACATGCTGCTCTCACCATCAATGCTTGTGAACACGAGGTCATGATCACTTCTCGTCTCTATGTTCATTTTAAGACGATACAAAGGGAGTACAGAATCATTCCTGATATCAATATAGCAGGTCACCGCTTCGTCGATGCTTGAGGCTTCATGGTATTTCTTTACGCTCCACGAGATTTTAGTATGCTGGATGTTCAAGTAGATCCTCGAGAATAGAGCGAAAGATAGAATCAGGAAGAAAAGAAACACAAGGAAATTATACCCTGCGAAACTGCTGATGATGATGAGGATCACGTTCAAGATCAAGACCAGTGGCGCGAAGATAAAGGGTGGTTCTTTATGGACTTTCATGGTGTTTCGACCGGGACGGAAGTGAGGTCAAGGATTTCGTGTATGATTGCTTCTTTCGATGACTTCACTTCCCCCTCCACATTCAAGGAAATTCTGTGAGCCAATAGAGGCAGTGCCAATGCCTTCACATCTTCCGGCGTGCAGAAATCCCTTCCGTACAGGAAGGCCCTTGACTGAATCGCCCTCATGAAGGCAATAGATCCACGAGGACTCACCCCGACATCCACATAGTTATGCTTCCTGGTCTGTTGAACGATGTCCATCAAATAATCCTCTATTTCTTCCGAGACAAGGACATCTTTTACACTCTGTTTTAACTGGATAATATCATCAATGGAAATGACACTCCCGATGGTTTCAAGGGGATTGGACGAACGGAATCTTCTTAACATCATTTTTTCTTTTTCAGGAGACGGATATCCCTGTTTGATCGTCAATAGAAAGCGATCAAGCTGTGCGTCCGGCAGTGGGAACGTACCGACGGAGTCAAATGGGTTCTGAGTGGCGATGACGCAGAAAGGTTGTGGTAAATGGTAGGTGACTCCACCAAGGGTCACTGTCTTTTCTTCCATTAACTCGAGTAGTGCCGACTGAGTACGGGGTACTGCCCGGTTGATTTCATCAATAAGAAGGACATTATTGAATACCGGTCCTTTCCTGACTTTAAAGTCACTCGTTTTCACGTCGAAGTATTCCTGCCCGACAATATCGGAAGGGAGGGTGTCCGGGGTGAATTGCAGACGGTTGAAGGTTCCATCAATACTCTTTGAAAAGCATTTTGCCATGGTGGTCTTCCCCGTTCCCGGTACATCTTCCAACAATACATGACCGTCGCTCAATAAGGCAATGATCATTAATTCTATCTCATTCTCTTTATCAATCATGACTTTGGCTATATTTTCTTTAATCGATTGAAGCATCTCGCCACCCCTATCTGAATATGTAATATAATGGTAACATATACCAGCTCATTATGGAGTATCTTCTCAGAAAACTCAGTGTTTTTTTCACAATTAAAAGCCCCTCTCTTCATCAGAAAGGGGCTTAAATCATTCAATTATTTCATCCACTCCGTATGGAAAATGCCTTCTTTATCCACACGTTCGTAGGTATGAGCACCGAAGTAGTCCCGCTGCGCCTGGATCAAATTCGCAGGAAGCGTTTCTGTACGGTAGCTGTCATAATAAGATAGGGCTGCCGAGAAGCCGGGAACCGGTACGCCATTCTGGACGGCTACACTGATAACTTCGCGGAGTGCGTATTGATAGCTTTCGACGATCTCTTTGAAGTAAGGATCGAGTAAAAGGTTAGTGAGATTGGACTCACGGTCATATGCTTCTTTAATCTTCTGCAGGAACTGTGCACGGATGATGCACCCTCCGCGGAAGATCATGGCGATATCACCGTACTCGAGATCCCATTTGTACTCATCAGACGCAGAACGCATTTGGGCGAATCCTTGCGCATATGAACAGATCTTACTCATGTAAAGGGCTTTGCGAATCGATTCGACCAATGCTTTTTTATCGCCATCGAATGGTTTCGTATCGGGGCCTTTCAACATCTTACTCGCTTTGACACGTTCATCTTTAATCGCTGAAATAAAACGGGCGAAGACAGACTCGGTGATGATAGGTAAGGAAACACCTAGATCCAACGCACTTTGGCTTGTCCATTTACCCGTCCCCTTTTGACCTGCTTTATCGAGGATGACATCTACCATCGGCTTGCCGGTTTCTTCATCTTTCTTGGTAAAGATATCTGCTGTGATTTCGATGAGATAGCTGTCAAGCTCGCCTTTATTCCAGTCGGCAAACACTTCATGCAGTTCTTCCGCACTTAAGCCGAGGACATTTTTCATCAGGAAGTAGGATTCCGCGATCAGCTGCATATCTCCGTATTCAATGCCGTTGTGCACCATTTTCACATAGTGACCTGCGCCATCGGGACCGATATACGTCGTACAAGGATCTCCGTCGACCTTCGCTGCGATATCTTTCAGGATAGGTGCCACGAGATCATATGCTTCCTTCTGTCCTCCAGGCATGATGGATGGACCTGTCAGGGCGCCTTCCTCCCCACCGGACACACCCGTCCCGATAAAATGGATGCCAAGTTCGCTTAGTTCCTGATTGCGGCGACGGGTATCCTCGAAGAACGTATTTCCCCCATCGATCAGGATGTCACCTTTTTCAAGGTAGGGTTTTAATTGTTCGATGGTCGCATCAGTCGGATTTCCCGCCTTGACCATCAGAAGAATCTTCCGAGGTTTTTCCAATGAGTTGACGAATTCCTCGATTGTATATGTAGGATTGACATTCTTGCCCTTCGATTCGCTCATCATTTCATCCGTTTTCTCACTGGAACGATTGTAAACAGAAACAGAGTACCCCCTGCTTTCAATATTCCATGCCAAGTTTTTTCCCATAACGGCTAATCCGATAACACCAATTTCCTGAGCCATAACATCAACATCCTTTCATCTAAAGAATCATGATTTTATTACTTCTTCCGTTTCATCAAATCAATGACCGAAGTCTTTTTCAATCTAACAAGAATGGGTCACTGATGCAAATAATCCGATTGAGAAGTACGTTACTGTTATAAGGTATCCCCTTTTACAACTGTCATTCCCGTAAAAAGTCTTTGTTGAAGCTTGTGTCCTGTTTCTGGTCATAAGACTTTTTCTTATTCTTGGCTTTAATCCCTTGAGAGATGGAATCCTTCCCAAACTTGTCATGGAGCTTGGATAATACGTTGTAGAGTGGTTCCTTTTCGGCGACTTTCTTATAAGAAAATAAGTCCAGCTGTTCCGTGGCTTCGCTTTTCTCCACTACATCCTGTGCCGTGACCCCCAGGAGCCTGACGGGATCCCCATCCCAATGCTTCAGGAATAAGTCTTTCGCATGGTGGAATAAGTCTTCTTTTCTATAGATGGGGTTTGCAACCTTTTTGCTTCTTGTGATGGTCTTCCTGGATTTATCCCGGATCATCAGCTGGATCGTCGTACCAAGTACATCTTTTTGTTGAAGTCGCGACGACACCTTCGCACACAGCGTTTCGACAACCATTAAAAGCTCATGCTGATTCGTTGTATCCTTAGGCAAGGTAGTGGAATTGCCCACGCTCTTATAATCATAAATCGACTCTGGGTCCACATTCCTTCTGTCGATTCCATTGGCTCGCTCTTTAAGACGGAGTCCGTTGATCCCGAGCAGTGACTTCAACTGGATATCGTTGGCATGGGCAAGGTCGCTGCACGTATGAATACCGATTGAATTCAGCTTCTCGGCAGTCTTCTGACCGATCCCGTGCATTTCAATGACGGGGAGCGGCCACAGCCTATTCGGGATGTCCCTTTTACGCAACACGGTGATTCCCATAGGCTTCTTCATATCTGAAGCCGTTTTCGCCAAGAATTTATTGGGCGCCACACCTATACTGCAAGGAAGGTCTAACTGACCCTTGATCTGGGCCTGGATGTCTGAGGCAATTTGTAATGGAGTTCCTTTCTCGAAGGAATCCGTTATATCCAGATACCCTTCATCAATCGAAACGGGTTCCACTAATTCTGTATATTGTCTGAGGATATCGAATATTCCTTTGGAGGCGGCACGGTAACGGTCGAAGTTGGGTGTCATGATAACCAGATCCGGACATAATTTTTTTGCCTCCCAAAGAGGCATCGTCGTTTTCACTCCAAAGCCCCTGGCTTCGTAGCTGCATGTCACGATGATGCCCCGTCTTTCCTGGGGGTTCCCGGCTATAGCCAGGGGTTTCCCCCGCAGAGTAGGATCATAGGCCATTTCTACAGAGGCATAAAAACTGTTCATGTCAACATGAAGGATCACTCGTCCGTTTTTGGGATAGTGTGAGTTCATTTCAATCGCGGCTTTCTTTGTCTAGTTTTGATGTGTTTTTTGCTCGTCCACATAATCCTTTATTTCTTTTATACCTTCTAAGCTCTCTACTAAAACATCGGGATCGATTTGGGTTAAAAGAGAATCTTCAAGATTGATGATCCCTGAAAAATAGGTTGTTTTCGAATAAGCAAGTAAACCGACATTTGTAATCGACTCATCGGGCACTTCAAGGATTTCCTTTGCTTCGGTCACGACCAAACCGACCTGCATCGTTTTCGTCTGGACGACGAGGAGAAACATTCCTTTTTCAGCAATCGCAGGGGTGTTATATAGGATGTTCCCTAAATCAAGGACCGGAATCAGCTCTCCCCTGACCTTTACAAGTCCCAGGACAAATGGGGGTAAGTGAGGGATCGCCCTGATCTCCTCCACCTTTTCAATGGATACTACGTTCTCAATCGGTAGAGCATATTCTTCTTTTCCGGCATGAAATACAACTACTTTCGGCAATGTATAACGTCCCCTCTCGCATTTCGGATATGTATACTACTAATGTACCATATTTCAGAAAGGTAGGTGCTAATATGAATGAAGAAATGTCCACGAACCGAAGGGGTTACCTTTGGTTCGTGGACATTTGGATATATTATGCTTGTCGCCTCTTAGCAAAGCCCTTCTGCTTTTCTATTTGTCCAGCTACAGGGCTTAGAGGCTCGAGGTCATAAGTCAAACCTACCAAAAAGGCAAAGTACGCCTTTCCGGTATGTCCCAGAGCAAGCCCCCTCCGCTTTTCTATTCCCCAGCGACTTCTTGTATGATGGCTATTACCATTTCAGAGAGTTTGTTTAGTTCTTCTACTGGCATTCTTTCGCTTTTGGTGTGGATTTCTTCGTAGCCTACTGCCAGGTTGACGGTCGGTACTCCGAATCCGGCGATGACGTTGGCGTCGCTTCCGCCTCCGCTTGTAAGAAGCTCGCTCGGGCGACCGATTTTCTTCGCCGCACGTTTTGCCACTTCGACTACTTCGTCACCGTCTTTGAACTTGAAGCCTGGGTACATGATCTGAACTTCGACTTCTGCTTTACCGCCCATTTCTTCAGCAACGGAAGTGAAGGCAACTTTCATTTTTTCTACCTGTGCTTCCATTTTTTCAGGAACCAGTGAACGGGCTTCAGCAAGGATATCAGCTTGTTCGCATACGATATTCGTTGCTTTCCCGCCTTCGAAGCGGCCGATGTTTGCAGTCGTTTCTTCATCGATACGGCCAAGTGGCATTTTAGAGATGGCTTTCGCTGCAATCGTGATGGCAGAAACACCTTTTTCAGGAGCTACGCCTGCGTGTGCCGTTTTTCCGTAGATCGTCGCCATCACTTTTGCCTGTGTCGGTGCTGCTACGATGATGTTTCCGACTTTTCCGTCACTATCAAGGGCGAAACCGTATTTCGCTTTAACAAGTGAGGAATCAAGGGCTTTTGCTCCAACGAGACCTGATTCTTCCCCTACTGTGATGATGAACTGGATGTCACCGTGGGAAATATTGTTTTCCTTAAGGACACGCACGGATTCAAGCATAGTGGCAAGACCGGCTTTGTCATCGGCTCCCAGGATGGTTGTCCCATCTGAGTAAATATAGCCATCTTCTTTAAGAGTGGGCTTTACCCCTTTAGCAGGGACTACTGTATCCATATGGGAAGTGAAATAAATGGTATCTACCCCATCTTTATTCCCTTTTAATGTACAGATCAGGTTGCCGGCACCGTGGCCCGTTTCCCCCATCGTGTCGTCTTCGAATACCTCTACTCCAAGATCGGAGAATTTTTTTGTTAATACTTTCGCGATTTCCGCTTCTTCTTTCGTTTCAGAATCGATCTGGACCAATTCCAGGAATTCATTTAATAAACGTTCTTCATTAATCATTTAGTAACCTCCACAAATATGTATTCACATTTATAGTATAGCGTGAATAGCCGGGTTCAACAAATGGTACACCTTTTACAATGGGATATTGCCGTGCTTTTTCTTCGGACGTTCTTCCCGTTTGTTTCTCATCATTTCCAACCCTTGAATCAATTTAATCCGGGTTTCACGGGGATCGATGACATCATCCACCATTCCACGGGACGCGGCGACATATGGATTCGCGAATTTTTCACGATACTCTTCGATTTTCTGTTCCCTTAGCTCTTCAGGGTTATCGCTCGATGCAATTTCCCTGGCAAAAATGATATTTGCGGCTCCTTGAGGCCCCATGACGGCGATTTCCGCATTCGGCCAGGCAAAGACCAGATCCGCACCGATCGATTTACTATTCAGTGCCACATACGCTCCACCATACGCTTTCCTTAGAATCACGGTCATTTTAGGGACCGTCGCTTCAGAATATGCGTATAGAATCTTGGCCCCGTGACGGATGATTCCTCCGTGTTCCTGCTTGATCCCAGGGAAGAAACCCGTAACATCCTCAAACGTAATGAGAGGAATATTGAAGGAATCACAGAACCTGATGAAACGGGAGGCTTTGTCGGAAGAATCGATATCAAGACCACCCGCCATGAACTTTGGCTGATTGCATATAAGTCCGACGACTTCGCCTTTTATGCGGGCCAACCCCACAACGATGT
The DNA here is from genome assembly GCF_056173145.1 of Rossellomorea sp. QJM3NY_18. Classification (NCBI taxonomy): domain Bacteria; kingdom Bacillati; phylum Bacillota; class Bacilli; order Caryophanales; family Bacillaceae; genus Rossellomorea; species Rossellomorea sp. QJM3NY_18. Next base: position 2,676,302 of record NZ_CM149659.1, read on the forward strand.
TTTTGGCGAATTCCTTCTGAACCTCCATGAAGCTTCCTTCATCTACGATTTCATTGATGACGGTACGGACGTCATAGGGACGAATCGCATCAAATGGAATCAGGTCCGTTAAGTTGGCACGGTAATCATCGTCTTCATCCACATCCAGGCGAGGGGGCTTCTCTTCATTATTTTGAGGCAGGTATGTTAATAATCTTCGAACCTCTTGTAACACCTCTTCCTCCGTTTTCCCCCTGAAATGGGCATTTCCGCTGATGGAGTTATGAACCTTTGCCCCACCGAGATCCTCCGAGCTTATTTTTTCCCCTGTCACGGTTTCAATGACTTTAGGTCCGGTGATGAACATTTGGCTCGTCTCATCCACCATAAAGACAAAATCCGTGATGGCAGGTGAGTAAACCGCCCCACCGGCACAAGGGCCCATGATGACGGATATTTGCGGAATCACCCCTGAATAAACGGCGTTTCGATAGAAGATATGTCCATAGCCATCCAAAGAAACGACACCTTCTTGAATCCTTGCCCCGCCAGAATCATTCAATCCGATGAACGGAGCACCATTTTTGACAGCAAGATCCATCACATGGGAAATCTTCTTCGCGTGCATTTCTCCAAGTGCCCCGCCGAACACCGTGAAATCCTGGGAGAATAAGTAAATCGGTTTCCCGTTTACTTTTCCGTACCCTGTCACGACCCCGTCACCAGGGCCCTGTACCCCTTCAAGTCCAAAGTCTGAGCATCTGTGCTCGATGAATGGGTTCAACTCCACAAAGCTACCAGGATCAACCAGGATATCGATTCGTTCCCTTGCTGTCAGCTTTCCTTTTTCATGCTGCTTGTCTATTTTTTCATCTCCGCCGCCAAGCTCCACTTCTCTTCTGCGGTCGTATAATTCATTGATTTTCTCATAAATATCCATTATGATTACTCCCCTTTGATGTTGGATTTATCACAAAGCTCGTATAAAACGCCGTAGGCCGATTTCGGATGCATGAACGCAACAGATGCCCCGCCGGCACCAGGCTTTGGTATTTCGTTGATCATCCGTACCCCTTTGGTCTGGAGCTCTATGATGCGCTCCTCGATTCCTTCTACACCGAAGGCTATATGGTGAATCCCTTCACCCTTTTTTTCTATGAATGCCGCAATCGGGCTTTCTTTATGTAGTGGCTCCAGTAACTCGAGCTTAAGATTTCCACCATCCATGAATGCTACTTTGACACCTTGATTCTCAACTTCTTCGATCTTCAGTAGTGAAAGACCGAGAGTATCTTCATAAAATTTGAGAACATTGTCTATTGATGAAACCGCTATGCCGATATGATCTACCTTTTTCATCCCTATCATCCCCCTGTTGTTTGCATGCTCCACCCATATAGTATTCCATACTTGTTGTCGAATTTCCTCCTATAGAGACGAATAATTAAAGCGTTTTCTTTTATTCCGGTGGTTGTCTTCTCTCAATATTCACGTTAAAATAGAATTGAAAATTATCTCACGCTCATGTGGGAGAATGGAGCGATACGATGGGTAATAAAAAAATGCAAAAGATCATTGTATTTATTATGTTGTTTGCGATGATTGCAACAACGATCATGGCAGGACTGACATTCTTATTATAAAAATAGTAACTAAAAGGAGCTGCTTTTCGAATCCATCGATCAGCAGCTCCTCTTTATTTTAGTGCCCCAAATTCTTTCCCCAACCGATTGAAGCTTTTCTTCGTTTTCACCACGAGTACCTTGGTGCCGATTGGTGCTTTGTCAAACAAATATTCCACGTTCCTATTGTGCATCCGGATGCATCCATTGGAAATATACTTCCCTATGCTCGATGGCCTGTTCGTCCCATGGATTCCGTAAATCCTGCCATCGGTCCCTTCTGCATCGAAACCGATCCACCTGGTCCCGAGGGGGTTTCTCGGGTCCCCGCCAGGTATATTCTTCTTACGGTAATAGGGGTTCTTGGCTTTCACTGTGACATTAAACAACCCTTCCGGAGTGAGCTCAGTCGTTTTCCCAGTAGCGACGGGAAAGGTAGCCTTTATCTTCCCATGGTCTATATACGCCAATTGGTTCGTTTCCTTGTTGACGATGATAAATGGATCTCCCGGGATAGGGTTCCTCCCGAGTGGCCATATGGGTGAAGCAAACAATATGATGGCAAGAAGTAAACGCATACTATCACCTTTTCATGTTTTAGGTGTAGTTTGCTTCACTTTCCTCCTTTTTTATTCCTTTGAACGAGCTTTTCAGGAGGAGATACTGTTCCATTTCCTGAACAAATTGATAAAGGGCAGCACGTGTTTCAAACTCTTCCCTCGTTTTCGGCAGCTCCATCTGCTCGAATTCCACTTTCATATCGTACAGTTTTTTCAAGTAAAAGAGCGCCGTATTCCCCGGATGGATATGATCGCTCAGTTCTTCCAGGAAATCTGCGATGCGATGGCCCTGCTCGACGGTTAACGATATATTTGTCGCAATCGGCAGGATGCGCTGAAGGATTTCAAACTGTTTTTCCCTCATTTTGAAATATAAATAGTATAAGTTCTCATCTCTTAAAAAGTGGTTTTCTACATCTTTAAAGGCAATCGTCTTTGCCTCTTTGAGTAATTGCTCCGTTTCTGTGATTTCCCTGCCGTCCCAATTGCTGTCATTTGTCTTTAGATAGTTGATCATTTCACAGAAAACCTTATAAAAGTTCGCTTCAATTTTCTCCTGATATTGAATCATCTTTTTATCGACGCTCGGCATATACAGATTCATCAAGAGTGCAATCCCGATCCCGATCACGATGATCCCAAGCTCATTTTCAAAAAGGCCAAGGGTGGCATGTCCCGCTGAGTATACATGAAGGATGATGACGGAACTTGTGACAATCCCCTCCTTGATGTTCAAGCTTACGGTGATGGGAATGAACACAAGAAGCAGCAAACCGATGACCGCCGGGTTATAGGCAAGGAATTCGAAAAAGGCGGCAGAAAAAACCATGGCAATCACACACGCCAAAAAACGGCTCCATGATGCATTCACCGATTTCTTCTTCGTATTCTGAATGCACAGGATCGTCAATATCCCGGCTGATACGAAATTATCCAGGTGGAACCACTGGGCGATGCTGATGGCAGCCGCGGTGCCGATTCCTGTCTTAAGTGTCCGATATCCGATTCGAAACATTCAACTTTCTCCTAACTACTTCATTTTTTAGCTACTCTAGGATACCACAAACAGTGATGAACATAAAAAGAGGGATTAACGATTTCTTCCGTTAACCCCTCACCATTATAATATTTTCTCAAGGAATCCTTTTCCCCTGTCACTTTGCGGGTTGGAGAAAAAGGCCTGCGGTTCTCCTTCTTCAATGATCTTACCATCATCGATGAAGAGGATCCTGTCCGCCACCTCTCTTGCAAAGCCCATTTCATGGGTCACGATGATCATCGTCATCCCTGTGTGAGCGAGTGATTTCATGACATCCAGAACCTCTTTCACCATTTCGGGATCAAGGGCTGACGTAGGTTCATCGAATAACATGACTTTCGGTTCCATTGCAAGTGCCCTTGCAATGGCCACACGCTGCTTCTGTCCGCCTGATAAACGGTTCGGGTATTCGTTGCACTTTTCTTTCAGACCGACTTTAGTCAGGAGGTCCGTCCCTAATTTCGCAGCTTCCCCTTTGGTCATGCCCTTCACTTTCATTGGGGCGTAAATGACATTTTCCAATGAGGTCATATGAGGAAAGAGGTGAAAATGTTGAAATACCATGCCGACGTCTTGTCTTACCTTATTGATGGCTTTCCCCTTCACAAGGGCTTCTTCAAAGTAAATCGATCCCGATGTAGGTTCTTCAAGATGATTCAAACACCGCAATAAAGTGGATTTCCCTGAACCCGATGGACCGATCAATGCGACGACTTCACCTTTCTCAACCGAGAAATCGATTCCCTTTAATACCTGAAGCTTTCCAAACGACTTGGTTATCTGTTCTCCTTTAATCATTTCCACGCAGTCTCCCTTCCAGCACTTTCCCTAGTAAAGTCAGAATCATAACGAGCACATAATAAATCAGACCTGCGAATAAAAGCGGTTCAAAGAAGGAATACAAGTCACTTCCAACCATGTATGAACGTCTCATCACATCTGCAGCACCGATCACCGTGACGATGGCAGATTCCTTTGTAAGCGTGATGAATTCGTTCATCAACGCAGGGAGGATATTCTTGATCGCCTGAGGCAGGATCACGTCTTTCATCATCAATCGGTAAGGCACTCCAAGAGCCATCGCCGCTTCCGTTTGCCCTTTATCCACTGCATTGATCCCGGCACGGATGATTTCGGAAATATAGGCAGCTGAATTAAGGGAAAAAGCGAGGATCGCTGCGTAATACGGTTCAATCTGTGTCCCGAAAAGCTGAGGAGATCCGTAGAAGATGATCATCAGTTGAAGGACGAGGGGAGTTCCCCTGAATATCGATGTATAAAGATCCGCAAGCAGGGTTAAAGGTTTGATGGAACTAATTTTACAAAGGGCAAGAAGAATACCGAACACGAACCCGAGCACCCCTGCTAACGCGACAATTTTAAGTGTGACCTTCAATCCTTCCAAAATAAAGGGGATCGAAGGAATCAGTTGTTCAAAATCTAGTGGCATATTGATCCCCTCCAAAGTTGTAATGTCATGTAATAGGAAGGGCTAACCGGATTAGAGGTTAGCCCTTCATCGATCTACTGTTCTCCGTCAAACCATTTTTCAGCGAGTTTATCCAATTCTCCACTGTCTTTAATCTTCTTCAATGCGTCATTGAATTTACCTGTCAGCTCGCTGTCCTTTGGAAGGGCAACCGCAGAACCTGCCTCTTCTTCATTTACATTCATCGTATTTCCTTGAAGCTCGTCATTCTTGTCCAAATAACCGTTTGCCACTGTATTTTCGATGATAATGGCGTCGAAGCGTCCATTTTGAAGATCCTGGATCAGTTCAGGAATACGATCACGAGTGTCCACTTTCAGCTTGATCGATTTTGAAAGTTCTTCTGCAGCATCCTGTTGAATCGAGCCTAATTGAACTCCTACCGTTTTCCCATCCAGATCTTTCTCACTTTGAATGCCGCTTTCTTTTGTCGAGATAATCATATCTTTAGCCGTATAGTAGACATCACTGAAGTCAACATTCTTTTGTCGTTCCGGCGTAGGTGTCATGGCAGAAAGGACAAAATCCACCTGCCCCGTTTTCAGGGCGGAGATTAATCCGCTGAATTCCATATCCTTGATTTCGATTTCGTATCCCATTTCATCTGCGAGCATATTGGCAAGATCAATATCATACCCAATGATTTTGTCGCTGTGGGCCGTGTCGACATATTCAAACGGTTTATAGTCTGCCGACGTCCCCATGATCAATTTCTTGGATTCCCCGGAAGCAGGCTTGTCTTCTCCTGAGCCGCATGCTGCAAGTGTAGTAGAAAGGATTAATACTAATACGAGAGATAATAGCTTTTTCATTGTGATTCCTCCTGAGTTTAAATGTATAAATATAATATATAATGTATATTAATTACTATATTCGTATTGTAGCAGAGTTCAATATTTATGCAATACTTTTTATAAATATCGATAAATAATTATGTTTTCTGAAAATTAATATGTTGGTATTGACTATTTCAGTTGGATTAACAATAGTGGTTGGTGTATTTTATGCATGATATATGCATAATAAGTAATCCTCCAAAAATAAAAAAAACGTCAAGTTTCTCACTCTAACAGTAAGAAACTTGACGAAATTTTTTATACCTCTTCGCAATACTCATCAAAGTATGATTGAAGTTTGTTTACAACGGACATTGGATCATGTCCTTCGATCTCGTGTCTTTCAACCATCGTCAGTAGTTTTCCGTCTTTCAATAGGGCGAATGACGGTGAGGATGGCGGATAACCTGTGAAATAGCTGCGTGCTTTCGCAGTCGCTTCTTTATCCTGTCCGGCGAAAACCGTGACCAATTGATCCGGACGCTTATCGAAGTGAATGGAATGAGCGGCTGCGGGACGGGCGATTCCTCCTGCGCATCCACAAACAGAATTGACCATGACCAGTGTTGTACCTTCTTTAGAAAAAGCCTGGTCCACTTCTTCTTCTGTTGTCAATTGCGTATACCCTGCTGTCTCGATTTCTTGACGGGCCTGGCGGACAACGTCGTTCATAAATAAATTGAAATCTATATCCATGCTTGAACTCTCCTTTAATCGCTGACTTAATCATATCTCACAAAAAACAAGAAGATCTGATATACCCCTATCATAACAATTTCAAACCCTATCTTTCAATCAAAATGAACGATTCCCATCGAGTATCGCTTGTTTATATTGTGTCAACAATTCTTCCACCGCTTGGGAAGTGGTAAAATCCCCAGTTCTCACCCTGTCTTCCAGGCGGGGGAGAGATGACTTGATGTGCGGATGGAAGAAGAAGTCTGACAGTATTCTTTCTTTCAGCATCGTATGGAACCATTCCTGTTTCTGGAGAAGCCTTCTTTCCTGGAATACACCCTGTTCTTTTGTCTGATCTTCGAATTGTTGGACCACATCCCAAAGTTCCTTCAATCCCTCATTTTTCAATGCCGAACAGGTATAAGCCTTTGAACTCCAGCCTTTTGTGGCAGGAATCAGGAAGTGAAGGATTTGATTGAGCTCCCTCCTCGTCTTTTCCGCGAGAGGCTTATTCTCTCCATCTGCTTTGTTGACGAGCAACACGTCGGCAAGCTCCATGATTCCTTTTTTCATTCCCTGAAGCTCGTCTCCCGCTCCCGTAATGACGAGCAGCAGGAAGAAATCAACCATCTGTCTGACCATGACTTCACTCTGACCGACCCCAACGGTCTCTATGATGATGAGGTCATACCCTGCGGCCTCGCATAAGAGGAGGGTTTCATTGGTTTTCCGGTGGACTCCTCCAAGCGTCCCTGCCGTTGGGGAGGGCCTGACAAAGGCACGGGGATTCTTCGATAACTGCTCCATCCTCGTTTTATCGCCTAAAATGCTGCCACCTGAAATAGAGGAGCTTGGATCGATGGCGAGAACGGCAACACGGTGTCCATCGTTACACAACATCTCCCCGAATTGTTCGATAAACGTACTTTTCCCCGCTCCAGGCACACCAGTAATCCCGATCCGGAAGCTTTTACCGGTATGGGGGAGGAGTTCTTGAAGTAGCTCCTGTCCCAACGCATAATGCTCTTCCGCATTGCTCTCTATCAACGTGATGGCTTTCGCTAAGTGACTGCGGTCACCGTTCAGGACCCCACTCTTTAAGTCACTGATCGAAACGGGATCCTTTTTCTTTTTCACAAACCTCTTCTTTCGTCCCGACTGATGATCTGTCATTATTCAGCCACTTCCTCATAGCCGAGCACTTCATAAATTTCTTTGATCACTTTTTGTGCGGCTACGGGAATGATCGTTCCAGGGCCAAAGACGGCAGATGCCCCATTGGTTAAAAGGAAATCATAGTCTTTCGCTGGAATCACCCCGCCGATGACGACAAGGATGTCTTCCCTTCCAAGTTTCTTCAGTTCCGCAACTAATTGAGGCAGAAGCGTTTTATGACCGGCGGCCAATGAGCTTACCCCGATGACGTGCACATCGTTTTCAACGGCCTGAAGAGCTGTTTCTTCAGGTGTTTGGAACAATGGCCCGATATCAACGTCAAATCCAAGATCGGCAAATGCCGTGCTGATTACTTTCGCGCCCCTGTCATGGCCGTCCTGCCCCATCTTGGCAATGAGGATACGGGGTCTTCTTCCTTCGTTCTCCAGAAATTCTTCCGTCATCTCTTTCACGACGTTGATTTCCTGTTCATTTGAGAAATTCGCACTGTACACCCCGCTTATACTCCGGATCGTCGCTTTATGCCTTCCGGAAACTTTTTCTATTGCATCGGAGATTTCTCCTAAAGTGGCACGTGCCCTTGCCGCATCTACGGCTTTTTCAAGGAGGTTCCCTTCGCCTGTTTCTGCAGTTCGCGTCAAAGTTTCCAGAGTTTCAGTGACTTTATCTTCATTTCGTTCTTCTTTCAACTTCTGGATCCGTTCGATCTGCTTCTGTCTGACCACCGTATTATCGATGTCCAGTGTTTCAATCGGATCTTCTTTATCCAGACGGTATTTATTCACTCCGATGATGGACTCGTCCCCTGAATCGATCATTGCTTGTCTTCTGGCAGCAGCTTCCTCGATGCGCATCTTTGGCAGGCCCGTTTCGATTGCTTTCGTCATGCCTCCGAGTTCTTCGATTTCTTCAATATGCTCCCATGCCTTTTCCATCAGTTGATGAGTCAGCGTCTCGACATAGTGGGAACCGGCCCATGGGTCGATCACTTTCGTTATGCCTGTTTCTTCTTGAAGATAAAGCTGGGTATTGCGCGCGATACGCGCCGAAAAGTCTGTCGGCAGGGCAATCGCTTCGTCAAGGGCATTCGTATGGAGCGACTGCGTATGACCCATCGCAGCTGCATGGGCTTCGAGTAACGTACGGATGACATTATTATAAGGATCCTGTTCCGTCAAGCTCCATCCGGATGTTTGGGAATGGGTCCTGAGCGCCATCGATTTAGGATTCCGGGGGTTGAATGTCTTCATCATCTTCGCCCAAATCCTCCTGGCCGCCCTCATCTTGGCCACTTCCATGAAATAGTTCATGCCGATGGCCCAAAAGAATGAAAGTCTCGGTGCAAAGGAATCGATGTCGATCCCTGCCTGAAGTCCGGTCCTGACATACTCGAGACCATCCGCCAGCGTATAAGCAAGCTCAATATCAGCAGGTGCCCCGGCTTCTTGCATATGATACCCGGAAATGCTGATGCTGTTGAATTTCGGCATATGTTTGGATGTATACTCGAAAATATCCGCGATGATGTTCATGGACGTTTCAGGTGGATAGATGTACGTATTCCTTACCATGTATTCCTTTAAGATATCGTTCTGGATCGTACCGGAAAGCTTCTCCTTCGACACACCCTGCTCTTCTGCCGTCACGATATAAAAAGCAAGGATAGGCAGAACAGCCCCATTCATCGTCATGGAAACGGACATTTGATCAAGGGGGATCCCGTCGAACAATATCTTCATGTCCAGGATGGAATCGATGGCGACGCCCGCTTTACCAACATCCCCTACAACCCTTGGATGATCCGAGTCATATCCGCGGTGAGTCGCCAAATCAAATGCCACCGACAACCCTTTCTGCCCCATACTTAAATTTCTTCTATAAAAAGCATTGCTTTCTTCAGCGGTTGAAAATCCCGCATACTGCCTGACCGTCCAAGGACGATTCACATACATCGTCGGATACGGCCCCCTAGTGTACGGAGCGAGGCCGGGTAAATCTTCTCCATGCGAAATATTTTCCGAGTCTCTTTCTGTATATAAAGCTTTTATATCGATTTTTTCATTCGTTTCGTAGGGAGTGCCGGTAAGAGGAAGGTCCCCCGCTGCCCCCACATTCGAATACGGGTTAATTTGTTGCCAATCAGGCTTCCTCATTTTCTTTCCCCTCCTCCCAAATCGTTAATAGTGCATCAAGTTTTTCAAGTATGTTTTGTTTGTTGTAAATGGAACCGTTCAATCCCTTAAGGATCCATTCACTTCTATTTTCCTCAGGAATTCTGCCCGCCAAGTCAATCACAATGGAAGAATCAACGAGATGGACGGCTTCAGTGATCATTGAAAGTTTATGGAGATATTCTTCGTCCTTACCGCACACCACATAGTACGGATACCGGGTTTCTTCCACGAATTGCAGGATATCTTCCTTGGAGAAGCAATCCGTACTTTGATGCGTCTGAATGCCTCCCGTCGCTAAAAATCCTTTTACAAAGTCGGCACGGGGCTTATACGTTTTCAGTTCGCCTAACCCGATCAGGCCTGCAGTGGGATGATCTCCGAGTTTCTGTGCCCGCTCTCTTACTCTTTCAAAAGGAAGAGAGAGCCGTTCTCCCGCTGCTGGAGAAATCGGAAGGGTCTCTTCCAGATTTGCATAGATGTTCGTCCCGATCATGGAGTTCTTCCGGGTGGCCAGGTCCTTGATGCGGGCGTCCCTTACTACTCTTATCTTCTCTTCTATCGATCCATTAGCAAGGAGGGCAAGGATCCCACCCTCTTTATCAACCTGCTGGAATTCTTTCCATGCACGCTTTCCTACTTCATCTGAAAGCCACTCTACATAATAAGAACCGCCACCAGGGTCCAGGACCTTATTCAAATGGGCTTCTTCCCCCAGGACAAGTTGAGTGTTTCTGGCAATCCTTTCAGCAAGGGGAGTCAATTCGCCGCTCACCTCATTGAACGGGGCTACGACAAGATAATCGACCCCTGCGAGGATAGCAGAGAATGCTTCCCCACCTCCGCGTAAAATGTTGACATAGGAATCAAGGGCCGATTTGTTGAATCGGGAGGTCTCTGCACTGATGCTGATGGATTTTACGATACTTTGTTCATTCAAGCCGTAAGAGGTTAAGACTCCCTGCCACAGTTTCTTAAATGCCCTGATTTTCGCGATTTCCATAAAGAAATGACTTCCTATTGAAAAATGGAAGTGTAAGGTTTGGGCAGCCTTCTCGATTTCCCACCCTCTATCCTGAACAGCCTCCAAATAAGCAACGCCTTCACTCAGTGCATAAGCAAGCTCCTGTGTCCCACTTGCTCCCTTATTATGATAGGGAGCTGAATTCACAATCAGGGCTTTAACCCCTGTCAGATCCATAGTCGATCCTTCGACAACATTCAGCCACCGTTCCAATCTGCTTTCATCGTTCCATCCTTCCTCTGAGATGGGGTCGTATCCAATAACGCCTGTCGTCTCCATCTTCTCCGGAATGTCCTTCATACCATGGATGGCTATTGATGTAGCCTGATCAATCGAAAAAACAGGAGCATCAAATTCTCCCATATCGTTCATGAATGGCACGAGGTCCTGAGCCTTGTCCAGGTCCCCAATGGAAAACGACAGACAGTTTTGCCCCCGGGACAATGCATCCCTCACGGCTGCTGAGAGTTCTCCCCAGGATTCCCTTTTGATTGGCTGGGCAATGTACCATTTATGAGTTCGTTCCAATTTGTCATCAATATTCGGGATATAATCTTTCACCCTATCAATTTGAGGTGCGTCTTCCGCTAAAAATAATGGTTTAAGATCAATATTTTCATATGTGCTTGTATGTAAGGAACTTATTCCCTTCCCCTTTAACGCTTTTTCAGCAGCTTCCTGCCATTCTGACAGTGTATGACGACTGAATGATTGACTTTTCATATCACTAAGCTTCATAATACCCCTCTTCCGCAAATCATTTTTGTAATCGTTTACATAACGTTTCATAAAAATTTTTCTAAATAAACAAGCGTCTCCTTTGAAAATTCAAAATGTTTATACTAATACTATTTTAGTATATAAAAAAAAACGGCTTTCTTCAATCTCTCAGAAAAATGAGTATAAAAAAGAAGAAGAGTTGGACGGCCCAACTCTTCTTCCCACTATGCTTATTTTTTTGAATTGATATACAATTTACCTTCAGCACGCTGAGTCGTTACATTTCCATAATCATCGGAAATCTTCACTTCAATCACGGCTCCCGGCGCCTTTACATTCGAGGTGGCCGTATAGTAACCTTCATAATGACCTTCTGACGTTTCCATCATTGGAAGTTCAGTGGCATTTGTCACTTGGGATCGTGCATTTGTCAGAGGCATCTGAATGACAAATGTCGCGTCCAATCCCGGCTCACTGTCAAATTCGATCTTGACGGATTCGCCCTTCTTCAGTTCTTTATCTTCTGCGGGAAGAAGATTGTCAATTTCAATGTCACCGAATTTCGCTAGTACTGTCACTCTTTGTTTCTTTTTGTTTCCTGCTTTATCTTTCGCGAGTACCTCAATGACATTTTCTCCTTCATTCAGTAGAATTCGATGACTGAACTCTCCGTCCTTAACTGTAGCTTTCCCACCATTCACTTTCACCCATGCAAGATTTTCATCCGCGATGGTTCCTTTAACCGTGATAGCTTCACGATTTGTTTTCATGTCATCTTCCGGTGATGTGATGGCGAGTTCCGGCTTCACTTGATCAAGTGTTACCGTCACTGCTTCCGATGGCCCCGTCATGCCCTGTTCAGTCGCTGCCTTTGCGGTTAATACATTCTCACCATCATGGAGGGAGACATCAGCAGAGAATGTTCCATCCTCACCAGTATCGGCTGTCGTTACTTCTTCCTCTCCATTAAAGAGATGAACGGTCGTAGTCGGTGCAGAAGTCCCTTCAACCGTAACGGAATCCTTATTCGTGAAAGATCCATCCTTCGGTGAAGTTATGACTGGTGACGTCACTTCATAATTCACAGTTGCGCGAATCATATAGTTCCCTTCATCTTCCGGTGCCAGTGACCAGGCTCCACCGACGAACTGCCAGCTCCTTGCGGCATATTCTCCATCTTCATCCGTTCCAAGGCCTGGTGCATTTGGATTTGGTGCAGATTGGATGTACACCATATAGAAATCACCTTCGACCATGATGCCGTGCTCGCTGAGATCCACATGCGTCCATTCACCATTACGCAACGCGGTTCCATCGAATGGACCAGCGATTTTCTTACCTGGTGCCCCGTCTGGTCCAGAAGCGTCATAGACGGCAACCTGGAATTCTGTTCCTCCTGGCACAGGCCACTCTGTGTCCCAGAAGCGGAATAGTCCGCCTGTCACCAGTGCCGTGTCATTGCCTTCTTCAAGGGACATTTTCACAGCCCAGCCGTTACCAGCATCATAGAATGCCCGTGCATTTTCTGCTGTTCCATCATCGTACCCTATTTCTCCTGGATAGCCGATGAATGGTTCTAAGGATACATCGGCGGTTGTGACTTCCCCGCCTTCCACTGTGACGCTCATTTCCTTACTGTAATAGTAAGGCGCAACCACTTTAAGGGTGTAGTCCCCTTCGTAAGCTTCTAATTCATATTCTCCATTGGCATTTGTTTCAACCGGCTCTACTACGGCATCTTCAAGAACGAAGACCGTTGCTCCTTCAACCGGTTCTCCCGTTACTTCGTTCGTGACGGTTCCGGTAATATTCCCTTGAGGGATTTCTTCAAGGGTGAAGTTGGCCGTAGATGTTTGATCGGCTTCAATCGTCACACTTTGTGTTTCGGATCTGTAACCGTATGTGGATGCCTGCAATGTGAATTCACCTGCTGCATGAGTCATTTCATATGATCCATCTGCAGGATTTGTATAAACGGAACGACCCGTTTCCAATACACTTACCTCTGCTTGTAGCGGAAGAAGGACAGGAGCTGGACCTGATTCATCCGTCTTATCATCTTTCTTCACGTCATTTTTCACTGTAATCTTAGCTGGATTTACACTTGGCTTTTTCGATACAGAAGATGATTTCTCATCCTTCGATTTCAGACCAAGATTCATTTTCTTGGCTGGAAGATTTGATTCCGCGCTAAGCTTCACATCATCAAGGTACCAGCCTTGTTTTGTGACACTTCCATCGGAGGTAACGTTGAAGGCAATGTATACACGTTGACCTGCATACTGACTCAGATCCACTTCACCGTCTACCCATCCTTCAGTATTTCCATTCACGCGCAGTGCCTGTGTCCACTCTTCACCATCAGTGGATACAAACACATGGCCGTAGTCATAGTTGCGTTCCAGTTCATGCCACTGTTTAAATTGCAGGAAGCTCTCTCCTTCAGGTAAATCGATAGGAGGCATCTGAAGTGACATATTCGCACTATTGTCATACGTTCCGTCTAAGTTGGTGGCATATACTTTTTCCCCTGAAGAAGCATTTCCAGGGCCATTTGCCGGTACGCCCCACTCCCAGCTGTTCCCTGGACCGTACGATGTCCAGCCAGTCGGATCTCCTTCAAAGTCCTGCTCATATCCAACTGTGATACCCGGTAACAGGGTCACCGTATAACTTTCAGATTCGACTTCATTACCACCGAAGTCCGTTGCAACCCACTTGTACGTGACCTGATCTCCTGTGAGATCCTCACCCGGGATGACCGCTTCGTACGTTCCGGATGTGTAGTCGCCTGAAGTTCTGCTTGCTTCGACTTCTACCCATTCACCGTCCTGATTTTGATAATTCAGGGTAACATTTGTCACACTTACATTATCACTTGCTTCTGCCCGTAATGGCAGATTCATTTCTTTGAATGCTTCTTGTGGTGCCTCATGACTGATGACAGGAGCTTCCGTGTCATCGCCTTCTTTTGAAACCTGTCCTTTCACCTTTCCGATTCCGCTCATGACGGAGGATACAGCATCAAACGCATTGACCAAGCCGTGTCCATACCCGTTATTTGGAGATTCCGGGAATGTTCCGTCTGTTAAAGGGACAGCGGTGGACATAAGGATTTCTTCGATTTCATCTACCGTTAAGCTTGCATCCACTTGTCGCAACAGGGCAGCGACTGCCGTTACGTGTGGTCCAGCCATCGATGTTCCATTCCAGCCTCCTTCATAATTGCCACCTGGAACGGAAGATCGGATATTTACTCCCGGTGCGGCAATCTCAGGCTTGATTTCCTCATAAGGAGAAGGTCCCTGTAATGAGAAGCTTCCCAATTGATCGTTGATATCCGTTGCACCTGTTGCGAATGACTCAGGGTAGTTAGCCGGATTCGCAATCGATCCTGGTCCTCCCGGATTGAATAGCGTTGTATTTCCTGCAGAGAACTCAGGGAATATTTCTGCCGCTCTCCACGCACTGACCATATCCCGGTACCATTCATCGAGGCCGGCTCCACCACCCCATGAGTTATTGACAGCATCTGGAGCCATTTCAGGATGAGGATTTCCTTCAGCGTCTTTAGGTGCCAGAATCCATTCTCCCGCTTCCAGTAAGTCTACATCCGTCCCGCCATCGGCCGTGAACGCTTTGACCGCGATCCACTTGGCACCCGGCGCTACCCCGATTTGATTGCTGCCATCAGGCTCAGACCCGACCATGGTACCGACAGTGTGTGTTCCATGACCCTGATCGTCATACGGCGCACTCTGTCCTGCGGTTGCATCAAACCAGTTGAATTCGTTGTCCGGTGAATCCGGGTTCTGAGGGTCATACCCTCTATATTTTTCTTTTAATGCCGGGTGATTCCACTGTACCCCGGTGTCAATGGAGGCGATGACGGTTCCTGCTCCATCGATTCCCATTTCCCAGACCGCCGGCGCTCCAACCCGATCGATATTCCACTCGATCGATGCCGGGGTTTTTGGGGCTTCTTTATCCAACACTGCAGATGAAGAGGCTTTTGCCTTTGCCGGCTGGATAATTTGTCTCGTTTCATTTGGCAGGATTTTTTCCACTTCCGCAAAGGTTGAAATCTTTTCCATGACTTTCTTCGTACTTGTAACGGCCATTCCGTTTACAACATAGAAGTCTTTGATTTCCTTTACTGCACCTGACTTCTTCTCTTTCGCTAAGTATTCTTTCACTTCTGCTTGAGATTCAAGGGCTTTAGCGCGAAGCTCTGAGACGACCATATTCCGTTTTAATAATTTCTTATTATTAGCAGACAGTTTCTGCTTTTTCGCTGTTTCAGCCGCCTTTTTAGATACTGCTTCCGTATCTACCTTATCCTTGAATTTCACTAAGTATGTGACCTGTTCCTTTTTCTTAAATTGTTCTTGTAATGTGGTTGTGATTTTTGATTGTGGACTTACTTTTGCTGACTCATTCGCTGATGTGGATGGCTTTTCTTTCGATAGAGCCGCTTGTGAGGTATTCGCCGCCCCTGCATAGAATGGAAACATCAAGGGGACAAACATGACTAAGGTGAGTACAATGGATAACCATCTTGCCTTACGTTTTCTTCCTGACATCTAATTCCCTCCCAGTCTTTTTATAACTCTATTCACCCGTCACCTCCTTCGAACACCAACCTTGGAAAATAGTAGGTGTTAAACCAAAGATAACCAAGTGTATATGTAAAATGTTGTAAGTTACTGTCGAAATAAATCTGAAAATTCAGTAATTGGTTGAAAAGTCACGAATCCCGTTTTTTTCATAAGGATAAAGGCACTCTTATAATATAACTTCAGGAATATTCCAGAGTAATCCTCAGATTTAGTAGGATGAAAGTGGAGGTTATGCCTCTTTTAATAAGTGAAGGAAAGAAAAAATGAGCGAGAAGTTTCATAGGGGGAATATTCTTAATGAAGAACCAGAAATACGACCTACATAGTAAATTGAAATGTCATATTAAAATATTCTTCCAGTTATATTCAGGTGGTTTTTCCCGGGTTTCAGTGAGTACGAACCTTGTTTAATAAGTCATTCTATCTAGCTGCACAAAAAAATAAGGACCAACCTCTCAGGGTCAGTCCTTATCATTATTAATAGACAGATGTATTTTCTTTCGAAGTGTTTTCTAAGATTTCTTTCACGCGCTGAAGGAATCTTCCACATACCAATCCGTCAAGTACTCGGTGATCGAGTGACATACATAGGTTCACCATATCACGGACGGCAATCATCCCATTATTCATGACAACAGGACGTTTTACGATCGATTCCACTTGAAGGATCGCGGCCTGTGGATAATTGATGATACCCATCGATTGTACCGAGCCAAATGACCCTGTATTATTCACCGTAAATGTTCCGCCCTGCATATCCTGGGAGGTCAATTTACCGCTGCGGACTTTTCCTGCAAGCTCGGTGATTTCTCTTGCGATTCCTTTGATCGTTTTTTCGTCAGCATTCTTAATCACAGGAACATAAAGTGCATCATCTGTGGCTACTGCAATGGAAAGATTGACGTCCTTCTTCTGAACGATTTTGTCTCCAGCCCACATGGAGTTGATTTGTGGGTACTCTTTAAGAGCCTGGGCGACAGCTTTCACGAAAAATGAGAAGAATGTCAGATTGAATCCTTCACGCTGTTTGAATTCTGTCTTAAGTGAATTCCTGTAGTCAACAAGGTTGGTTACATCCACTTCCATCATCGTCCAAGCATGAGGCGCTTCATGTTTACTGCGTACCATGTTGGAGGCAATCGCTTTGCGGATGCCTGAAACCGGGATCTCAATATCACCAGGGACGACAGGAACAGTCGCTGCAGATGCTTGTTGTTTAGCCGGTTGTTCTGGTGCAGATTCTTTTACCGGCGCTTGTTGTGGAGCCTGAGCTTCATTCTTAAGTGCAGGTGCATCTCCAGCTTTCGGGATTGAGCCTGATTCGATGATCTTCTTTAAATCTTTACGGGTGATCCGGCCGCCGTTTCCGGTGCCTTCCACTTGATTCAAATCGATATCGTGCTCTTGGGACAGCTTTAATACGGCTGGAGAATACCTTGCTTTATTTCCGCTATCTCTTGAAGGTGCCTTAGGCTTAGCGGGTGCCGACCCTTTCGCTTCCTCTTTAGGCTCTTCTTTCGGAGTTTCTTCAGCAGGGGCTGCGCCTCCACCTTCAATCTCGATGGAGCAAATGATTTCCCCGACTTCAAGAGTGTCCCCTTCATCAGCAATTAATTCTTTAATGGTACCCGAGAATGAAGATGGCACTTCTGCATTTACTTTATCTGTTTGAACTTCTGCAATCGGATCGTATTTATTAACGGTATCACCAGGTGACACCAACCATTTACTAATTGTACCTTCTGTAACACTTTCCCCTAGCTGAGGCATTTTCATATTTTCAATACCCAATGAGGAACCCTCCCTACTGCTTTGGTTTAATTGGTGTTGACTGTGATTAAAATTCTGCAAGTTCACGCATTGCTTTTTCTACTTTGTCCGGGTTGATCATGAAATATTTTTCCATAGTCGGTGCATACGGCATAGCAGGAACGTCTGGACCTGCAAGGCGTTTTACCGGGGCATCAAGCTCGAACAAGCAATTTTCAGCGATGATCGCAGAAACTTCACCCATGATGCTTCCTTCTTTATTGTCTTCAGTCACAAGAAGTACTTTACCTGTTTTAGACGCTGCTTCAATGATTGCCTCTTTATCTAACGGGTAAATGGTGCGTAAATCCAGGATATGTGCTTCAATTCCGTCCTGAGCCAGTTTTTCAGCCGCTTGAAGGGCAAAGTGAACACATAAGCCGTATGTGATGACTGTAATGTCTTCCCCTTCACGCTTCACATCAGCTTTTCCAATTGGAAGCGTATAATCATCCTCAGGCACTTCTCCTTTGATCAGACGATAAGCTCGCTTATGTTCAAAGAATAGTACCGGATCTTCGTCGCGGATGGCCGCTTTCAATAAGCCTTTCACATCATACGGAGTCGAAGGCATCACAATTTTCAATCCGGGTTGATTGGCAAAGACGGCTTCGACGGATTGTGAGTGATAAAGCGCTCCGTGCACTCCACCGCCATAAGGAGCTCGGATGACCATCGGACAGCTCCAATCGTTATTCGAACGGTAACGAATTTTAGCCGCTTCAGAGACGATTTGGTTTACGGCAGGCATGATAAAATCAGCGAACTGCATTTCTGCGATCGGTCTCATACCATACATGGCCGCTCCGATCCCGACTCCGGCAATGGCTGATTCAGCAAGTGGCGTATCAATGACACGGTCCTCACCAAATTGATCATACAAACCGTGAGTCGCTTTAAATACTCCACCTTTTTTCCCTACGTCTTCACCAAGAACGAATACTTTCTCATCACGTTCCATTTCTTCTCTTATTGCCATGGTTACGGCATCAATGTATGAAATTACTGGCATGATTGAATTCCCCCTTACTTCTCTTCTGCGTAAACATACTTCATAGCTGATTCTGCTTCAGCATATGGAGCGTTTTCTGCATAATCCGTTGCTTCATTTACAAGCTTCATAATACGATCATTGATTTCTTTCTCAATGTCATCATTCATAACGCCTGTCTCTTTCAGATAAGCACCAAATGTGATGATCGGATCGTTCGTTTTCGCTTTTGCCACTTCATCCGGTGAGCGGTAGCTTCTGTCATCATCATCAGAGGAGTGGGGAGTCAATCGATAAGACACCGTCTCAACAAGCGTTGGGCCTTCTCCGCGACGTCCACGATCAGCGGCTTCCTTCACGGCTTTGTATACTTCGATTGGATCATTTCCATCCACTGTGATTCCAGGCATTCCGTAACCGATGGCGCGGTCTGACACATTCTCACACGCCAATTGTTTTTCAATCGGAACCGAAATTGCATATTTATTGTTTTCACACATGAAAATAACAGGAAGTTTATGTACACCTGCAAAGTTTGCCCCTTCATGGAAATCTCCCTGGTTGGAAGACCCTTCTCCGAACGTGACAAACGTCACAACATCTTTCTTCTCCATTTTACCGGCCAGAGCGATACCAACGGCATGAGGCACTTGAGTCGTCACAGGAGATGAACCCGTTACGATATTATTCTTCTTTTGCCCAAAGTGACCAGGCATTTGACGACCGCCTGAGTTCGGGTCTTCTGCTTTCGCAAAACCTGATAGCATCAATTCCTGGGCCGTCATTCCGAATGTCAATACAACACCCATGTCACGATAGTACGGCAGCACATAATCCTTTTCACGGTCCAGGGCGAATGCAGCACCAACTTGAGCCGCTTCCTGCCCCTGACATGAAATAACAAATGGGATTTTACCCGAACGGTTCAGTAACCACATGCGCTCATCGATTTTTCTGGCAAGCAGCATGGTTTCATACATTTCTAATACTTTCTCATTTGAAAGTCCTAACGCTTCATGACGATTCTCAGCCATTTTATTTACCTCCTACACAATCTAATGGTTAGGAAGGTAGAGAAGATCTCTACCTTTCCTGAATTTTCTTATTAAGAGTGAATTGCCTTTCCATCTACAGCTAGAGCGGCTTCCCCGATCGCTTCTGACAGGGAAGGGTGAGGGTGGATGGTATGGGCGATTTCCCACGGTGTTGCATCTAATACTTTAGCAAGTCCCGCTTCTGAAATCATGTCCGTTACATGCGGACCAATCATATGGACGCCTAGGATGTCTTCGGTATCTTTGTCTGCGATGATCTTCACAAAACCATCGGATTCCCCGTATACAAGCGCTTTTCCGATCGCTCTGAAGCTGAATTTACCGACCTTAAGATTGTATCCCTTTTCTTTCGCTTCCTGCTCCGAGATCCCTACGCTTGCAATTTCAGGATTACTGTAGATGCATTTTGAAATGAGGGAATAGTCGATCGGATGAGGATTCTCATTCGCCATATGTTCCACTGCTGTGATTCCTTCGTGAGATGCAACATGAGCTAATTGAAGTCCACCGATGACATCTCCTATCGCATAAATATGAGATTCTTTTGTTTGAAAGAAATCATTCACCTCAATAAAGCCCTTTTCCACCTTAATATCTGTGTTTTCTAAGCCAATGCCTTCGACGTTCGCTTGTCTGCCTACAGATACGAGGATCTTCTCTGCAGTAAAGGATTTTTCTTCTCCTTTATGCTCCGCGTTTATTGAAACCTCTCCGTCCCCTTTATTTAAGGATTCAGGAAGCACCCTTGCACTTGTCACGATTTTAACACCCTTTTTCTTCATGAGGCGCTGCATTTCTTTTGAAATTTCATGATCTTCCGTTGGTACGATTTTATCAGCGTATTCAACAACTGTGACATCGACATCAAAGTCAGAAAGCATGGAAGCCCATTCGATTCCGATGACGCCGCCGCCAACGATGATGATCGATTTCGGAAGTACTTCGAGTGAAAGCGCTTCATCAGAAGATAAAACATATTCACCATCAATATCAAGACCTGGCAGTGAACGTGGTCTTGAACCTGTTGCCACGATAACATTTTTGGGAATAAGCATCGCGTTATCTTCGCCGTTGTTCATTTCCACGGAAATGGTTCCCGGCATCGGTGAGAAAATGGAAGGTCCGAGAATACGGCCGAGTCCTTCGAAGACATCGATCTTACCCTGTTTCATCAGATGTTGGACCCCTTTATGCAGTTGTTCGACGATTCCTTCTTTTCTTTCCTGGACCTTAGGGAAGTCAAGTTCCACTCCATTGATCTTCACGCCAAAATTTTCACTGTGTTTCGCTGTCGCATATACTTCAGCGCTGCGAAGAAGAGCTTTACTCGGAATACATCCTTTGTGTAGGCATGTCCCTCCAAGCTTTCCTTTTTCAACGATTGCTGTTTTCAACCCAAGTTGAGAAGCACGGATGGCAGCAACATAACCACCTGTACCCCCACCGAGAATGACTAAATCATATTCTTCTGCCAATCTTAAGTCCCCCTTGCTCTTATACTCTTGCTTCTTTTTTTACATTTCCCGGGTATACTTTATAGTCCTCTTCATCCCGTAAGACTCTTAAAGCCCCCTCAGCAAGAGCTTGCAGTTCATTTTCTCCTGGTTGAATAACGACATCCGCTATCCAGTTGATTCGTTCACTTATCGCTTTGACGAAATCCTTGCCGTACGCAAGTCCTCCGGTTAACACAATGGCATCGACTTTGCCATTCAGAACCGCACTTGCCGATCCGATTTCTTTCGCAATTTGATACGCCATGGCATCATAGACGGCTTTGGCTTTTTCGTCACCATTTTCTATCATTTTCTCTACCTTTACGGCATCATTTGTATTAAGATAACCGACCAGGCCGCCTTGACCGACAAGTTTCTTCATGATTTCATCACGGTAATAGTCTCCTGAGAAACAAAGGTCAACCAGATCGCCTGCAGGAACGGTTCCAGCTCTTTCAGGGCTGAATGGTCCGTCCCCGTGGAGACCATTATTCACATCCACGACTTTTCCATTCCGATGAGCCCCTACAGTGATACCACCACCCATATGAGTGATGATCAGATTAAGGTCTTCATATTTCTTCCCGATTTGTTTCGCCACTCTTCTTGCGACCGCTTTCTGATTCAACGCATGGAAAATACTCTTTCTTTCAATGAGTGAGAATCCAGAAACCCGGGCAAGGGGCTGCAGCTCGTCCACGACAACGGGATCGACGATATAAGAAGGAATATTTAATCCTGAGGCGATTTCAAATGCCAGGATGCCCCCAAGGTTAGACGCATGCTGACCAGAGAATCCTTCTTTCAGATCCTTTAGCATGTCATCATTCACTAAATAGGTGCCACCTTCTATCGGTCTTAGAAGTCCCCCGCGGCCGCATACGGCACTCAGCTTTGAAATATTGATCCCTTCTTCATCCAATGTCTGAAGAATGGTGTGCTTCCTGAATTCATATTGATCGATAATCGTTGCAAATTCATTAATCTTTTCTGAATCATGACGGATCGTCTTTTCGAATATAGAGCGATCATCATCAAAGACACCAATTTTGGTTGATGTCGAGCCAGGATTAATGACTAGTATTCGATGTTTATTTTCCTGCACTGTTGTTACCTCCATTTGGGCAGCTGTATTGTAATGTTTGCATGAAAGAATTTCCCCCTATGATAGATAACCCCTTACTCTGTTCGATGTTCCCCTAAACCGGGAAGAAACGCTTCACTTTTTCACAAAGTAAAGCGTTCTTTCATCTATTTATCCACGTCTGCTAAGAATATGGTGTCCATTTTGCAGGAACTGACTTCTTGAACGGTGCATTTTTTCGATGCGCTCTTCCGCCATACGGTCAGCAGCAACATATGTTGGGACATTGTCACGTTTAGCGATCTCAATCACTCGCTCTACATTGTTATATACCTGCTCCACTTTCTTCATCGCTCTTTCACTGTTATAGCCGTATAATTCGTCTGCTACGTTGATGACTCCACCTGCATTGATAACGTAGTCAGGTGCATAAACGATACCCATTTCATGGATAGCGTCACCATGACGAGTTTCTTTCAATTGGTTATTTGCTGCTCCAGCAATAACTTTCGCCTTTAGCTGTGGAATCGTTTCATCATTGATGATCGCACCCAGTGCACATGGAGCAAAGATGTCACAATCCACACCATAAATATCATTGATGTCCACTGCTTTCGCACCAAATTCATCAACGGCACGTTGAACAGCTTCTTTGTTGATATCCGTCACGATCAGGTTCGCCCCTTCTTCGTGCAGGTGGCGGCACATATTGTACGCAACATTCCCGACCCCTTGTACAGCAATTGTCTTCCCTTCCAGTGAATCGGTACCGAACGCTTCTTTCGCTGCCGCTTTGATTCCTCGATATACTCCATAAGCAGTCACAGGAGACGGGTTACCGGATGAACCGAACGCAGGTGAAATCCCTGTAACATAATCCGTTTCTTCGTGGATCAAGTCCATATCGGCAACTGTTGTTCCCACGTCTTCAGCAGTAATATAGCGTCCATTTAAACCTTGAATATAACGACCGAACGCACGGAACATTTCTTCGTTCTTATCTTTACGGGGATCACCGATGATAACCGTCTTCCCTCCACCTAGATTCAGACCGGCCGCTGCATTCTTATATGTCATCCCTTTTGCAAGGCGCAGGGCATCTTCAATCGCTGCTTCTTCCGATTCGTACGTCCACATACGGGTTCCACCAAGGGCAGGTCCAAGTGTCGTATCATGAATCGCGATGATTGCTTTTAATCCTGAAGCTTCGTCTTGACAGAATACCAATTGCTCATAGTCATATTGTTCCATATAGCTGAAAATTTTCATTATTATTTCCCCCTGTAGGTTTATATTTTTATCATTAAATGATTATTTATTAGAAGCAGAGCATATAGCCAGTGCCAATGAATATAATTTACTTTCTGCACTGTCTGCTCTGGATGTTAAAACGATTGGTGCTTTTGCTCCCGCTATGACTGCCCCTACTTTCGCCTTGGCAAAATAGATCAAGGATTTGTACAGGGCATTTCCTGTTTCGATCGTCGGTACGAGCAGGATATCCGCCTGTCCCGCAACCTCACTTTCGATCCCTTTATGCTTTGCTGCATGGTGGGAAACGGCATTGTCAAGGGCCAGTGGGCCATCGACCGTGCAATTTCGAATCTGCCCCCGCTGATTCATCATGGTGAGGGAAGCCGCATCGACTGTAGCCGGCATCGCTGGATTCACCACTTC
The DNA here is from genome assembly GCF_056173145.1 of Rossellomorea sp. QJM3NY_18. NCBI lineage: Bacteria > Bacillati > Bacillota > Bacilli > Caryophanales > Bacillaceae > Rossellomorea > Rossellomorea sp. QJM3NY_18. The sequence continues at coordinate 2,700,327 of NZ_CM149659.1, forward strand.
CACAGCGGCAATTGGCGCTACTTTCGGCATGTCCACACCGATTGAACGGGCAACCCCGACGGCATTTTCAATGATTTGCGCCTTTTGCTGCAGGTCAGGAGAGATATTCATTGCTGCATCCGTAATAAAAGTCAGCCTTTCAAACCCGGGGACCTCAAATGCTGCCACATGTGACAAAACCTTACCAGTACGAAGTCCCCATTCTTTATTTAAGACTGCTTTCAAGATGACAGCAGTAGGGACGTTCCCCTTCATAAGAGTACTTGCCTCATTTTCCTTTACAGCCTTCACGGCAAGCTCCGCTGCTTTTTGAGGAGAGAAGGCATGCTTGATTTTTATACTGCTGTGAGATATCAGCTGCGGGGCAACATCTTCCAATATGGAGATGATTTCTTCTTTATCCCCGAACAGTAAAAAGTCAGTCATCTTCTTTTCAACCGCCATGGAAACAGCCACAAGGACTTCTTTATCTTCTGCAGCAGCGACTGCTACAGTGGAGTTTTCAATTCGGGTTGCTTTTTCCACTAAAGATTGTAGATTCATGTATGTCGTTTCAACCCCTTTTTTCTGTTATTATGTTCCCATACAACTACATGCAAGAAGCGTGCCAACTTTAAAAGCCTGAAAACGCTTTATAAAGTTAAAATAGACCCTGCAAACTATTTCTCACTCTGCAAATTATTTCATGCTATTTATTTCAATGTTATATTTTTCAATTTTATAATATAGGTTTCTCACTGATACATTTAATGCTTTAGCAGTAGCCGTTTTATTACCATTATTCTGCTCTAAAACGTTTTGAATTATATTTTTTTCATACTTTTCCACTTGGGATGCAAGATCTTCCGCTCCTTGATACGGAAGTTCAGCTACGTTGACAAAGGGTTTAGCTGTGTTTTCTAATTGAGGTAAATGCTTGCCATCGATTTGGACTTCATTGTAGTTCATGAAAATGATGGCTCTTCCCAGCACGTTCTCAAGCTCACGCACATTCCCCGGCCAATGATAATTCATCAGCTTGTTCATGGCTGCAGCCGTCACTCCTTCGACATTTCTTCCGTAGTCCTGATTGATCTTTGCAATCAGGGCTTCAGAAATGAGCGGAATATCGGATTTACGCTGCCTTAACGGAGGGATTTGAATTGGCATCCGGTTGAGGCGATAATACAGATCTTCCCTGAAAGATCCATCGGCTATTCCCTTTTCAAGGTTTACGTTGGTCGCAGCAATGACACGGACATTGATTTGGATCGATTTTGTCCCTCCAACCCTCACGATTTCATTTTCCTGCAGGACCCTCAATAATTTAGCTTGTGTATTGGCACTCAATTCCCCTATTTCATCGAGGAAGATACTCCCATTATTCGCCTCTTCGAACAAGCCACGTTTTCCACCGCGCTTTGCACCGGAAAAGGCACCTTCTTCATACCCGAATAGTTCGCTTTCCAAAAGGCTCTCCGATAATGCGGCGCAGTTGACCCTGAGGAATTTATTGAATTTACGGTCACTCGCATTATGTATGGCGTGGGCGAATAATTCCTTCCCAGTCCCTGATTCTCCGCGAAGAAGAACGGTAGCAGGGGTTTTCGCGCCCAGTTTGGCTTGCTCGATGGGGATCATCATTTCCTCTGAGTCACCAATGATATCCTCGAACATATACTTCGCTTCCAGCGTTCGGATGATTCTCCTCGCCCGGTCCAATTCCTGGGTAAGAGATTGTATTTCCGACATGTCATGAATGACACCGACACTTCCCTTTAGCTTGTTGTTCACGATGATGGGTGCTACATTCACGATGACTTCTTTACGGTTGGGGCCTACCCGCATCCTCGTCCCACGGATCGCTCTCCGTGTTTGCAGCACTTTCAAATGGATACTCTCCCCTTCAGAAATATCCGCCGTCGCAGGCTTCCCGATCACTTCTTCCCGGGGAAGTCCAGTGATCCTGGTGTAAGCCGGGTTAATCATGATCCCCTTACCCTCTTCGTCAACGACTGAGATTGCGTCGTCACTGGAATGGATGATGGCTTCGAGCATCGTCTGAATTTCTTTGAGGTTGGTTATCTCCTCTGCCAGATTCACCACTTCTGTGATATCTTTAAACACTGAAAAGGCACCGATGATTTCATCCTGTTCTGTGATCATTGGAATCCGATTGGAGATGATCTTCAATCCGTTCCCGAGTATCACTTCCTGATTGATTTCTGTCCGTCTTGTTTCGATCGTTCTGGTCAGCTTACTCTCAGGTATCACTTCAGAAATATGAAGGCCCATCACATCTTCCTGACTCTTTCCGATCATACGCTCAGCGCTTTTATTAAATAGCATGACGAGGCCTCGATCATCGATCCCGACCATTCCATCATCCGTTGAATTAAAGATAAGATCCCTCTTAAAGGACTCGCTCGTCAATTGATGGATTAAATCTTCTTTTTCTTCAAGGAGCTTCGAAATAAGGAAAGCCACGCTTCCAGGGATCAAGACTGTATTCTTTCCACGATGATCCCTTATCTGCTCAAACACTTCCTGTTCACCGGTCACCTCGATGACGATGTCTACGGAGTCACTGAGGAACGGTCTCCAATCTGTACCAACAGGGATGCCAAGTTCCTTTGAGAGCTTAATACCTGAAGCGTTATCATTTAAATCTACAACGGCAATCACTTTCATGACGGAAACTTCGTGGAGGATCTGCAGGATGGCTGTTCCACCCTTACCACCGCCGACAATTAGAACCTCTTGCAACTTTCTTCACCCCGAGACCTGCAATATTTTTCACATCCATAATGTTACACTACTTTTCGAAACTTGACAATTCTCTGCTTGGAGTTAGAATTTTAGTATGGAAACGAAAAGGAGTTATGCATCTCATGGTCCGTCTTATTGCCCTGATTATCATGTTGATCCCCGGAGCATTCGCAGCTCTTGGAATTAAGTTGATGAGAGATATGCTTTTTGGAATCCTGCAGCCTCCGATCCCTTATCTTTGGCTTCAGTTCATTATCGGGTTAGTTTTTTTTGTTTGCGGTTTGGGTTTCATTGCAGGTTTCGTCCTGCATCGTGATCGAAAACGAAATAAAGTTCAGTCCCGATTCAACAAGAAAGGCTAGCGCTTTGTATGCGCTAGCCTTTCTTATTTTCTCTCAGCTTCCATGCCTTTTCAGGATAGTCCGTGACAATTGCCGTACACCCTACATGTAACAGTCTCTCCATTTGCTCCACTTTATTCACCGTGTAAGGCCTGACGCCAACCCCATTACTCATTGCTTCAATAATTATTTCATCCGTTACTGCTTTCAGGTTGGGGTGTATCGCCTTCGCCCTTAATGACTGGGCATAGATCCAGGGCATGAATATGCGTGATGAGTAAAGCGGCGCGATTTCCACCGCAGGTTCCAGACTGTAACAGGCCACAATCGAATAATGATTAAAAGAAGAGATGATGATCCGGTCCTCGAATCCGAATTCCCTGATCAGTCCGATCACCTTTTCTTCCAGACCTTGATAATCCATGATACTGTTTTTCAACTCGATGTTACAAAGGAGTTCATTTCCCTTTAGCCACTGAAAGACCTCCCTCAATGACGGGACGCGATTTTTCTTGAATAGTTTACTCTTGAATTTAAAATTCGCCTGGAGCCTTTGAATTTCTTTTAACGTATAATCTTTGACGAACCCTTTTCCATTGGTCGTCCTGTCGACGGTCTCATCATGTATGACGACAATTTCTCCGTCTTTTGTCAGCTGAACGTCCAATTCGATTCCGTCAGCCTTCACTCTTTCCGCTTCATAAAAAGCTTCCATTGTATTTTCTGGATGAGTACCTGCAGATCCACGGTGAGCAAAAATCAGCGTCATACGTTCACTTCCTTCGCTTTTTCTATTTATGTATACTCTTTCACTTATAGAATTTAATTGACTGACTCCATTATATACTTATTTAGTTTCTACTCAAAGGATGAACCTTTTTACACCTATCTTCAAAAAAACCCTGAGAAACTCAGGGTTTTTCGCGTTTTGTGGTGGCACTTGATTAGAACCAGCGGCAACGGCATCTGCGACGGTTGTCCATTTCACCGGCTACATCATTATCCCTGCAACGGCGAACGGCTCTGCAGAAATCTTCTCCTCTGATATAAGCTTTAACAGGCACTCTGAAGTTGTTGTCGGAAGCCCCTGCTACGTCATTGTTTCTGCAACGGTCATAGGATCCTCCTACATCGTTATTATCACGGTAGTATCCCATAGTCTCACCTCCCCCTATTTTGTTTTTGTACTACACTTTATCTTATGACGCAGGGGACAGGCTGTAAGGGCGAACCACCATTTTTGAATAAAAGAGGCGATTGTAATAGGGTTTGATGACGCTTTGGAAGGACAAACAGAAGAAAATGAGCAAACAAAAACCCCCTGACCCGAATAATCAGAGGGATAGTCATGTGAAAATTTGAAAGATGCTTGTATTATTCCTTACGCTTTCAAGAAGCCATATGCTCAAGGCGCAGTTTGTCCGCTACCATGGCAATGAATTCCGAATTGGTCGGTTTTGCTTTTGACATGCTGACGGTGTATCCGAATAAAGAAGAAATGGAATCAATATTCCCTCTGCTCCAGGCCACTTCAATGGCGTGACGGATCGCCCGTTCCACACGTGATGCGGTCGTATTGTATTTCTTGGCAATATCCGGGTATAGGACCTTTGTGATGGACCCGAGTAACTCGATATCGTTATACACCATAGAGATCGCTTCACGTAAATATAAGTATCCTTTAATATGTGCCGGCACGCCGATTTCGTGGATGATGCTGGTGATACTTGCATCCAGGTTTCTAGGTTTTTGTTCTGTATTCATTCTGGATGAGGAAGGTTTTTTGATGATTGAGTTTGATTTACCGCTGACTTGTCTAATATGACTTACTAGATTTTCCATATCGAATGGTTTTAAAATAAAATAAGAAGCTCCAAGGTCGACAGCTTTCTTCGTCACATCCTCCTGTCCGAAGGCCGTAAGCATGATGACATTGGGGATGCCCTTCTTTTCACGAAGGCGTTCAAGCACTGCCAGTCCGTCCAAATGAGGCATGATGATATCAAGGACAAGGACATCCGGATCAACTTCATCTAATAAATCTAAACAATCTTGACCATTATGGGCAATCCCCACTACTTCCATATCATTTTGCGAAGCAATGTAGTCCTCCAATAAAGACGTCAGCTCACGGTTATCATCCACAACACATACTTTAATCGATTTCACTACAGGTTTCCTCCTCAATCCTAATTAATTCATCTCTGTAATTTTATTCTAAATTACTTTTTCGACAATGCAACCTAAATTCCTTTTATTTTTGAAAAAAACTTGAAAATTATTATATTTTCTTTGTTTTTCTAACGATTTCTTTATATTTCGACCCTATTCGATATTCCTGATTCGTTTTGTCGAATAATCTTTATTTTATCAAGGATGAGCTCTCTTTGGCAAACGGATGTGAGTAAGAATTCCGGGATGCCCCATGGCACTTCAAAAAAAAGAACCCTTATAAGTACCCGGTTTCGGTACTTTCGTAAGGGTTTTCCACTTTTAGCTTGCCCGGTTATGATCTTTTTTATAAATATCGATTCCTGCTTCACTCAGCATCCATTCAATGTGTACCCCGTATCCGCTCGTCGGGTCATTGACAAACACATGGGTGACAGCCCCGATGACCTTCCCATCTTGGATAATCGGACTCCCGCTCATCCCCTGTACGATTCCACCTGTTTTCTTGAGCAACTCGGGATCCGTCACTCTCAAGACCATCCCTTTTGTTGCGGGATATTTCTGCGGGATGGTACTGACGATTTCAATATCGTACATTTCAACTTCTTTCCCATCCACTACAGTTAATATTTGTGCCGGTCCTTCTTTCACTTGATGAGATAGCGCGATGGGCATTGGCTTATCCATCAGTTCATTTTCAATGGACTGATTTAATTCACCAAAAATTCCAAAAGGACTGTTCCGCTTAATATTACCAATGACGTTCCGGTCAGAAGAAAAGCGGGCCAGTTTCTCTCCTGGTTTTCCATCCGTCCCTTTTTGAATCGAAGTGACTTCCGAATTCACGATTTCCCCGTTTTCAACGACAATCGGTTTTTTTGTATCCATATCGGAAATCACATGGCCGAGGGCTCCGTATTTCTTGGACTTTGGATCATAAAATGTCATCGTACCGATACCTGCTGCTGAATCACGGATATACAGGCCTAACTTATAGTTTTTGTCCCCTTTTTCTTTCAATGGAAGCAATTGTGTCTTTACTGTCTTTTGATCCCGCTTGATTACGACGTCAAGAGATTTCGCTTCTTCGCCTGCCTTCTGAACAAAAGGGGCAACATCGGCAAGTTCTTCAATTTTCGTTCCATTAATTTCAGTAATCATGTCCCCTACCTGAATACCTGCTTTTTCGCCGGGTGACATTTTCCCACCATCTGTTTCCACCAGATGATGCCCAACCACCAACACCCCAACAGTATTTAATTTGACTCCAATGGATTGTCCACCGGGAATCACTTTGAAATCTTTCAGTACTTCTACATCGACCTTTTTTATGGGCAGGCCGGCAAGCTCGAAAACCACTTCGTCCTTACCTACAGAACTTCCCTGGATGGAGAGCTGACCTTTCCCTTCTTCCACTTGAACATGTTCATTATGCGACGAACCCATGGTCGTGACGGATGCAGCTTTAGGGAGAGCAACTTGATCCCCTTCCATCATCCTTACAGAGTTCGGAGTATTGATAAATTGTTGAACCGGTTTGTAAAAACCAATAAGACAAAGCGAAACAAGGAGAATTCCACCTATACATTTTCTTAACCAATCTAAACTCAATATATTCACTCTCCTCGCTTCTAATCCACAAACACTTACTATCGGCTACAGTTTTAATTTTGCCTTTAAAGACTACATTTATAACTGGTAATCATGAAAAAAAAGCTACCCGAATTGGATAGCTTTTCATGTCTCTTTAATGGAACCTGCCAATTGAAGTAATTCCTTTGCATGTTCCAAAGTCAGATCGGTTATTTCCACACCCGAAATCATACGGGAAATTTCCCTGATCTTATCTTTTTCCTGAAGACGTTTCACCATCGTGCTCGTCCTGCCTCCTGACATTTTTTTCGAAATGAACAAGTGACAATCGGCCATGGCTGCCACCTGAGGCAAGTGAGAGATGCACATCACTTGTGAATGCACGGCAACCTGATAGATTTTTTCAGCGATTGCCTGGGCGACCCTGCCGCTCACACCTGTATCAACTTCATCAAAAATGATCGAGGTAATCCCTTGATGCTTTGAAAAAATGGTCTTAAGGGCAAGCATGATCCGTGACAGTTCCCCACCTGAAGCCACCTTCGATAACGGCTTCAACGGCTCTCCGGGATTGGTGGAGATATAAAACTCAACCGTATCCCAACCATCCTTTTTGAAATCTTGAAAGGAAAAGGATTCATTTTCCCCGCTTTTTACAAACCGGACTTCGAATTTCGTCTTATCCATATACAGCTGCTTTAACTGTTCATGGATACTCGCGGTCAATTTCTTCGCCCACATTTTTCTTGTATCGGAAAGATTTTTCGCCTCGAGGGATAAATCTTTTTCAAGTGACTGTAATTTACTTTGTAATTGTTCAACATGGGAATCTTTATTCAGAATTGTTTCAATTTCTTCTTCGATCTTAGAACTATAGGCAAGAATCTCTTCTACCGTTGATCCGTATTTTCTCTTAAGACCGTTGATTTCATTCAATCTCGCCTCAATCAGGTCCAGTCGATTCGGCTCGAATTCAAGCTGATCCAGTCCTCCCCTGACTTGATTGGCGGCATCTTCAAGAATATAATACGCATTCGATACGGATTCAAGCGTCTTCTCATACTGAGAATCGACTTCTGCAGCGGTTTCAAGATGGCTCATGGCGAGTCCTGCCCAGTCCATCCCCTTCCTTTCCCCTTGTATGCTGTCATAAGAGGTTTGAAGCGCTTCAAATAGCCTTTCAAAGTTCATCAGTTTCCGCTTCTCATCCTGCAGCTCTTCATCTTCATTGAGCTGAAGATTCGCATCGTGGATCTCTTTCAGCTGAAATTGAATAAGATCCAGACGATGAGCCATCTCCTGTTCATTTTCATTCAATCTTTTCAGCTGCTTATAGATGGATAGATACTCTTTATAGACTTGTCCATAACCGGATAATCCGGAGGCAATATTCTTCCCCCCGAATTGATCCAATAAGGAAAGATGAAGGCTTTCATTCATGAGTTCCTGATGTTCGTGCTGCCCGTGGATGTCAATAAGGGATGCCCCGATTTCCCTCATGATGGCGATCGTCACCAGCTTGCCATTAATTCTGCAAACACTTTTCCCCGTGCTCGAGATATCCCTTCTGAGGACGATCATACCTTCCTCGACCTCGATTCCGAAGTCTGCTGCTTTCTGAAAGCAGGGATGTGTTTCATTATCAAGAATAAATAACCCTTCAATTTCAGCCTTCTTCTCCCCATGCCGTACATACTCAGAGGATCCTCTGCCGCCAACCAGTAAATGAATGGCGTCGATGATGATCGACTTACCCGCGCCCGTTTCACCTGATAATACAGTCAATCCTTCTTCAAACGAAAGGGAAAGGGAATCGATAATGGCGAAATTTTTGATTGATAGTTCTTGTAGCAAAACATTCACCTCAAATAAAAAGGAACTTTCCCCTCAAAATTTCGAAAAAGAAAAGCTTCCTATTGGATTTTGTATGAAGGGCCGTCAATAAGCCCCATGAAATTAATTGTTACAGCATATCTAAAAATCGTTCTGAAACGACTTTCGTTTCTTCTTCCGTCCGGCAAATGATCAAACAGGTATCGTCCCCGCAGATGGTTCCAAGAATCTCTTCCCAATCTAGATTATCGATTAAAGCCCCGATGGCATTTGCATTTCCAGGTAACGTTTTCATCACCAGCATATGCCCTGCCTGATCCACTTTCACGAACGCATCCGTCAGTGTACGCTTCAACTTTTGAAGTGGATTAAAGCGCTGATCAGCCGGCAAGCTGTATTTGTATCTGCCATCCATCAGCGGAACCTTCACAAGATGGAGCTCCTTGATATCCCTGGATACAGTTGCCTGCGTCACATTAAATCCTGCATTCTTCAGGCTTTCCACCAGCTCATCCTGCGTTTCCACATCTCTATTCGTAATAATTTCCCTGATTTTAATATGTCTTTGTCCTTTGTTCATCATAGAACATACACCTCTTACATTGGATTAAAGCCTGTATAAATATACCTCTACGCTTATGTTAGCCTATTTCGTTGGGAAGTACAATAAAAAAGAAAAGCGGAAGGGGCTCGTTCTGGGGCGACAAGCATAAGGCAAGTAACCCGGAAAGGCGCTCTTTGCCTTTTTGAGTTACTTGACTTATGACCTCGAGCCTCTAGCCGCCGGAGCTGGACAATGAAAAGCGGAGGCGGCTCGTTCTGGGGCAACAAGCATAAGACTTCTACCTTTTGGAGGGAGTATCGACTTTGCTTCCAACACATTTCCGGTATACATTAATTCTCTTCCATGAAAAAAGCCACTCTCCTAAGAAGAGTGACCCTGTCTTTACTGTTGTGTTTTAGCTTTAAATTGACTATGCGCTTCCTCGATCACGTCATCCGGTGTGGTGGTAAGAAGGGACTCCCCTTCACCCTCGTGCCCCGGCCATTTCAGATGAATGAGGAATTCTATATTCCCATCCCCGCCTGTAATGGGGGAGTAAGACAGGCCTGCTATATGATAGCCTTCTTTAATCGCCAATGTCATGATTTTTTCGATGACCATTTTGTGCACGGCAGGATCTCTTACAATTCCTTTTTTCCCGACCTGGTCCTTACCCGCTTCGAATTGCGGCTTGATTAAAGCGACACAATCCCCTCCAGGAACCAATAAGGTTTTCAGGACAGGCAATATCAAAGAAAGGGAGATGAAGGATACGTCGATGGAAGCAAAGCTTGGCATTTCCCCTTGGAGATCCGCCGGGGTCACGTATCGGAAGTTCGTCCTTTCCATGACCACGACCCGATCATCCTGTCTTAGCTTCCAGGCTAATTGGTTATATCCTACATCAAGGGCATAGGACATCTTTGCGCCATTTTGGAGGGCACAATCCGTAAACCCGCCAGTGGAAGCACCGATATCGATCATCACTTTACCGTCCACATCCACATCGAAGACCTGGAGGGCTTTCTCAAGCTTCAAACCGCCACGGCTCACATAAGGAATCACTTTCCCCTTCATCGTAAGGGGGATATCCTCACTTACTTTTTCCCCCGGCTTGTCCAGCCTCATTTCATTGGAATAGACAAGACCCGCCATGACAGCCCGCTTAGCCTTTTCTCTTGTATCAATTAATCCTCGTTCTACCAGAAGTACGTCTACTCGTTGTTTTTTTACTTTCATCATTAAGCCCTTTTTTGTTTTTTTGGTGTGATCGTTAAGATGCGATCCACAATGTTTTCTTTGGTCATGCCGATTTCGTTCAATAATTCCTTCACGCTGCCATGCTCGATGAAGTAATCAGGAATACCGATGCGGTCGATCACGGCGTCATGGAAGCCCTGTTCCTGTGCGAATTCAAGAACACCGCTTCCGAAACCGCCTTGAAGAACCGCTTCTTCGATCGTCAGCACTGGCATCTCTTCTTCCAGGATCCTTTTCAGCATGATCTCATCCATCGGTTTGATGAAACGTGCGTTTACAACCCGAACCGAAAGTCCTTGTTTTTCAAGGTCTGCTGCCGCTTCCATAGCCATCGGGATCGTCGTTCCGAAAGTCAGGATCGCTGCATCCGTTCCCTGTTTCAATATTTCCCACGTTCCAATCGGGATCGTTGAAAGTTCCCCGTCCATCGGTACTCCATATCCGTTTCCGCGGGGATAGCGCAGAGCGATGGGACCGTCATTATATTGAAGTGCCGTATTGACAAGGTGTTGCCCTTCATTTTCGTCTTTCGGCATCATGATCACCATATTCGGTAAATGTCTTAAAAAGGCAATATCGAATACACCTTGATGGGTTTCCCCGTCTGCTCCGACCAATCCGGCACGGTCGATCCCGATGAAGACGTTTAAGTTTTGGCGGCAAATATCGTGAACCACCTGATCGTACGCTCGTTGCAGGAAGGTAGAATATATGGCTAAGAACGGCTTCATATCCTGAGTGGCAAGACCGGCAGCGACCGTGGTGGCATGCTGCTCGGCAATCCCCACGTCGAACATCCGGTCAGGGAATTCCTCCGCAAATCCGAGAAGTTTGGAGCCGACCGGCATAGCAGGAGTAATGGCCACGATTCGTTCATCCTCACGCGCAATCCTTCGAACCGTCTCACTGACAAGGCCACTCCATGAAGGAGGTGCATTCACAGGCTTGATCAGATCCCCGGTATCGATTTTGTAAGGTCCGGTACCGTGCCAGGTTCCTTCTTTGTCCGACTCTGCGGGATGAAACCCTTTTCCTTTTTTCGTGATCACGTGTAATAGGACGGGGCCTTTGGTTTTCTTGGCATATTGAATATTTTCAGCGAGATCATTATAATCATGTCCATCAATCGGTCCAAGGTATGTAAAACCGAGCTCCTCAAAGAACATCCCGGAAACGAATAAATACTTTAAGCTGTCCTTTACCCGTTCTGCTGTACTGGCTAATTTGCCGCCAACAGCGGGGATGCGCTTAAGGATATATTCCATTTCATCCTTCACCCAGTTGTATTTCCCGGCCGTACGCAATCGGCCAAGTACACTGTGCAGGGCCCCTACATTTGGAGCGATGGACATTTCATTGTCATTCAGTACAACGATCATGTCCTTCTTTTCATGACCGATGTGATTAAGTGCTTCAAGTGCCATTCCGCCAGTCAAGGCGCCATCACCGATCACCGGGATAATATATGAATCTTCTTTCTTGACGTCCCTCGCGATGGCCATACCCATGCCTGCCGATAATGAAGTGGAACTATGTCCGGTTTCCCATACATCATGCTCACTTTCATTCCGTTTCGGAAAACCGCATAACCCCTTATATTGACGGAGGGTATCAAACTGACAGGCCCTGCCGGTTAATATCTTATGGACATACGATTGGTGACCAACATCCCAAAGGATTTTATCTTTTGGACTTGAGAAATGCTTATGAAGGGCAACGGTTAATTCGACCACCCCTAAGTTTGGACCAATATGACCGCCGGTTTTGGATAGATTCTTGATTAAAAATTGGCGAATCTCTTGGCTGAGCTCTTCTAATTGTTCATTCGACATGCTCTTTAGAAAAGAAGGCTCTTTTATTGATAATAGATCCATGGGGTCCACTCACTTTCATCACTAAATATTTTGTTTCTCACGTTTAAAACCTTTTTTCTTATTTTTATCTTTTTTGTCTTTTTTATCTTTGATTAGTACGATATGAAATCGATCTTCAAGGAATTGTAGAACTTTACCAACTCTAAATATTATATCCTTAGAATAGGTGATAGCAAACGTTTTTCCAAGCGCTTTGCCTCCGACTGTCAAGGAAGCGATGATACTTGTCAGGGTTACACTTATGATATACTCCTTCAAGGACCCTCCCTTAAGGTGAAAGGAAACCGCCAATTGGACCAGGACAATGGCTGATGCGGTCCCGCTTATGATCCCTGAAATATCACCGATCACATCGTTACAGAAGCTTGCGAATCGATCTGCGTTCCGTACAATTTTGATTGAATATTTCGCTCCGTACACCTTTTTGGCCGCCATAGCATGAAAAGGGGTTTCATCAGCAGCCGTTGAAGCGATTCCAAGCATATCAAAAAAGATCCCGATGAAGACGATGATCAACACGACTACGAGCCCGGTGAACCACGCGACTCCGTTTAAAACCATATTGGAAGTAACTGAAAAAATAGCCGCTAACACAAATGTGATAACGGCAATGCTGACACTCCATTTTATTGAGTTTTTCACTGTTTCATTCATTATCGTTTAAACACACCGTTTCTACTGTGTAAATAGTTTGGTTATATGTAATTGGGGGGTCATATAAAGAGTAAAAATTGCAGCTTAGGTCCAGTAGGTTTTCCCAATCAGGTACCGGATGTTGCCATACCGGCGGTTTCCCATTAAACCCGACTTAGCCGCGTCACCACAAGCTAGACTGGATTACCACTTAGTCCGCACTATAATCCTCTTTATATGTCCGAATATGAACAGTCTAGGAGTTTTCCTCAACAGTCCTTAACACAATCCTTAGCCTCTTTTGCAAAGAGGATTTCATATGGGCGAAAAAGCACATATCAATGGCCAACTGATGTGTACCCTGTAACCATAATCCCCTCTCTCTTCACTCAAGGCAGGCTACGCTGCTAGTGAATCATCACATCGCAGGTTCATACTTTGTTCTTATTGCATATGCTTTGAAGCCAGCATAAGAAACAAAGCCTCCGCGGCTCGCGGGTCAACGCCCACATGCCATTGTGGATCGCCCTCAAGCCTTACTCCCAGATATGACCCAAAGCTGGGCGCCTCAAGCCAATTCCAGGAACTTCATCGATGTGCCCTTTAGTGGATTTTTAGGCCCACCTTCAGGATTGGTGGACTGACTAGAATACTGCACCACCCCAAAATTTATTCTAATCATATTATAACATATGTTAAATCACTAGCTCAAATATAGAATGTTTTAATGATTCCGGGAAACGATCAATCGGGCAATTTCTGCCAACAGGCCGGAGTCCACGGGCAAGTCAGCAAGGGCCGTCAACGCCTCGTCCAGATGAAATTGAAGCTTCTCCTTCGCACCTTTCATCGTCAAAAGGCTTGGATACGTACTCTTATGTTTCGACTCGTCGCTCCCCACCGGTTTACCAATCATTTCTTCAGATCCTTCAATATCAAGGATATCATCCTGAATTTGGAATGCGAGGCCGATATGGTAGGAAAATCGTTCAAGTAGCCTGAGTTCATTCTCTGACGCCCCTGAAATGATCCCCCCGGCCAATACGCTGAATATGAGTAGCTTACCTGTCTTATGAACGTGAATGTTTTCAAGTTCCTGTACAGTTAACCGCTTATTCTCCCCTTCGATATCGGCAACCTGACCGCCGACCATGCCCTCCGGACCGGCACACCGTGCGAGAAGGGCGATGAGCTTCACCTTTTGGTCATTTGTTAACGCTTTATCTTCTGCAATGAGCTGAAAACTATATGTCAGCAGACCATCGCCTGCCAGAATCGCCGCTGCCTCCCCAAACATCTTGTGGTTGGTCGGCTTGCCTCTCCTTAAATCGTCATCATCCATGGAAGGAAGGTCGTCATGGATCAAGGAATATGTATGAATCATTTCAAGGGCGGACGCAGTATTAAGCCCGAGCATCGGATCTTGATTGAATGTCCTTATTGCAGCCAGCAGGAGGATGGGACGTATCCTTTTCCCGCCTGCTTTGAGGGAATAAATCATGGCCTCCTTTAATACAATGGGGATATTAAGGCCGTCGACGGTCTCAACCATATGGTTGGTGATCGATTCGCCATGCTCCTGTTGAAACTCTTTCAATGTAATGGGAGGAAACATGTATTATTCCTCCTCATCGAGATCAAAGGATTTTTCCCCTTCATCCGTCATCATTTTGGTTAATTGATTTTCTGCTTTTTGCAACGTATCATGACAGTATTTCGAAAGGCCCATCCCTTTTTGATAAAATTCCAGCGCCTTCTCGAGGGGAACTTCCCCTTCTTCTAATTTCTCCACGATTTCTTCCAACTGATCCATAGCTGTTTCAAATGATAGTTCTTCTTTAGACTTTGCCATTTCGCTCACTCTCCTCAACGGATTCAACTTCACAATATATTTTTCCATCTCTGACATTAATCTCGAGGCGGTCGCCTGCTTTTACTTGCTGAGATGATTTAATCAATTTGTCTTCATCCCGGTAAACAAGGCTGTATCCCCTGTCCATGATTTTCAATGGACTGAGGGCATGTAAGGTGGACAGTGCTGAAGTGAAACGGTGATTCTTTTCTTTCAACACTTGTTTAAACTGCTTTTCAAGCACTGCTTGCATAAATAAAACCCGTTCATGCTGCACCTTGATGATTTGGGATGGGTGAACACGTTCGAGCCTTGAATGAAGCCCGGATAATCGATCCCGGTTTTGTTTCACATGTATGCTGATATTTCTTTGCAGCTGATCCGTCAGCCGGTCGACGGTCTCGATCTTCTGCTGATAGAGATTTCTTGGATTCCTCAAAGCATATGATTTCGTTAATCCATTTAAGCGGCTTCTTTCACTTTGCAGCTTTGTTTTAAACGATTTAATCAGCCTTAGTTTCCGGTTCATGATTCTTTCCAATAGATCTTCAATGTGTGGAACAGCTAATTCCCCGGCAGCCGTCGGCGTAGGTGCCCTGAGATCCGCCACGAAATCGGCAATCGTAAAGTCTGTTTCATGTCCCACTGCAGAGATGACGGGAACCTTTGACTCGGCGATGGCTTTTGCCACGACTTCTTCGTTAAATGCCCACAGCTCTTCAATCGAACCGCCACCCCGGCCTATGATCAACACGTCGATATCACCGTGCTCATTCACTTTCCTCATCGCGCCGGCAATCGAGCCTGCCGCTTGATCGCCCTGGACCAGAGCAGGATATACGAGGATTTCTCCGATCGGATACCGCCGTTTGATCGTTGTGATGATGTCACGGATCGCAGCACCCGTCGGGGAGGTGACAACGGCAATCCGCTTCGGAAACTTAGGGATCATCCGTTTGCGGTCCTGTTCAAAGAAACCAGCTTTCTCGAGCTTTTCCTTCAGCTGTTCATACGCTAAATAAAGCTCACCGATTCCATCGGGCTGCATTTCTTTCACATAAATCTGATACTGTCCGCCTGACTCATACACGGAAATATCTCCGCGGATCAATACATTCATTCCATTTTCGGGCCTGAATTTCAGTGATTGATTATGACTTGAAAACATCACAGACAATATCCGGGCCTTTTCATCTTTCAGAGTAAAGTACATATGTCCGCTTGAGTGCCTTTTGAAGTTGGAAATTTCACCTCGTACAAACAAGTTGGACAGATGTGGGTCCCTGTCGAATTTACGCTTTATGTATTTTGTCAGAGCTTGTACCGTTAAATAACGTGATTGATCAAGTTCCATGCTCACTGACTCCTTTGTCCCTTGCACTGAATGAATTTTAAGTGCAGGAATACGGAAAGGGACCAGCGATTAGCCGTCCCTTTCCTTTTATGTTACGTATATTGTACTATTTTTTAACCGTTTTGGCGATTCCGGAAAGCCCATTCTGCAGATTTCACGGTGTTATAGAGAAGCATGGTGATCGTCATCGGGCCAACTCCACCGGGAACAGGTGTGATCTTACCTGCCTTTTCCTTTACTTCCGCAAAATTCACGTCTCCGCACAGCTTGCCATCTTCATTGCGATTCATGCCTACATCGATGACTACAGCCCCGGGTTTGATGTCTTCCGCCCCGATCAGATTCGCTTTGCCCACGGCAGAAACGATAATATCCGCCTGCTTTGTGAAGGAAGACATATTGTCCGTTTTCGAATGGCAGAACGTCACGGTGGCATTCCGATTCAGGAATAAGTGACCTGCCGGCTTTCCGACAATGTTACTTCGACCTATTATGACGACGTGTTTTCCTTCCACCGAAATGTTTTCATATTCAAGCATTTTCATGATTCCAAGTGGTGTGCATGAATAGAATGTATCTTGATTCGTCACCATTTTCCCAATGGAAACTGGGTGAAAGCCGTCCACATCCTTCGATGGAGAAATCGTTTCAATCACGGTAATCGGGTTGATATGTTCCGGCAGTGGAAGTTGAACGAGAATTCCATGAATATGATCCTGTTCATTCAATTCTCTGATTTTCCCAAGCAACTCTTCTTGTGTAAGAGTGGATTCATATAAATAAAGCTCTGAATGGATCCCAAGATTACTGCATGCCTTCCTCTTCATTTTCACATAAGAATGGGAGGCATGGTTATCACCCACCAGTATGACAGCCAGGCCAGGTATGACTTCCTGCTCCTTCAGCTGTTCAATCTGACTCTTTAATTGCTGCCGATAATGATCTGCAATGAGCTTTCCATCAATTATAGAAGCTGACATTCACTCGCCCCCTTACATTGTTAAGATTGACTTACCTTTGAAAGGACACCATTGATAAATTTACTGGATTGATCATCACCAAAGATCTTTGCAATTTCAACCGCTTCATTAATGACCACTTTATTTGGAACATCTTCTACAAACAGAAGCTCGAACACGCCTAAACGTAGAATATTACGATCGACTTTTGCCAGACGGTCAAAAGACCATTTCTCCAGGTTTTCACGAATATGTCCATCAATCCGTTCCTGATTCTCGATGAAGCCGAGAACAACCTGCTCAAGATAGGCATCCATCTTCTCCTCTTCCTCCAGCACGTTCCTTAACGCAACCTCCGGCTCAATCCCACTCATATCTATTTGAAATAACGCCTGTAAAGCCTTTTCACGGGCAACTCTTCTCTTCATCTTATATTTACTCCTTTAACTCCATCAATTTTCATACCTTTGATAATAGCACAAACCAAGGGCATAACGCACGCCTATCTAAAAAAATCAATATTCTGAAAAGAAAAGCGGAGGCGGGTTGGACAGGCCCGACAAGCATTTCCGGGAAATCCCTGAAGGCGCTTTTTGCCTTTGGGGATTTTTCAGAAATGACCTCGAGGGACTACCCGCCGGAGCTGGACAATTCGAAAAGCGGAGCCGACTGGGTTGGCCCGACAAGCATAAGATGAATGGGCTTTGAAGGCGTTCTTTGCCTTCATGGACCATTTAGCTTATGACCTCGAGGGACAAGGAGGCGGAGCTGGACAGCGTATACAAATAAAGAATCCAGCCGAAATCCCAGCAATTCCAGCCGTTTTGATGAAAAATCCAGCGGAAACCAATAGAAATCCAGCCATTTCAGGAAAAAATCCAGCCAATCTACTGAATAATCCAGCCATTTCCCATAAAATCCCATACTTACTTGAATTCCAGGTGCACCTCCAGACACAAAAAAGAACGGCCCCCTAAAAGGACCGTTCTTCTCCATTACATTTCGTCTTCAATTTCAGCTTCAAACTTTTGATTTTCAAATTGAACGCCTACGATATGAACATTCACTTCGTCTGCTTCGAGAGCAGTCATGTTATGCAGGGCTTGACGAATATTGTCCTGGATTTTTTGAGCGACCGTCGGGATGGCTACACCGAATTTCATGATGCAGTATACATCCACGATGATTCCTTCTTCGGCCAGTTCCACCTTGACGCCTTTACCGTGGTTTTTCTTTCCGAGTCGCTCGACGACACCTGTTGCGAAGTTTCCGCGCATTTGAGATACGCCTTCGACTTCTGACGCGGCGATTCCTGCGATTACTTCAATCACTTCAGGTGCGATTTCAATTTTCCCAAGACCGTCTTTACCGTGAGACATTTGTAAAAGGTTTTGATTTTCCGCCATGTAAGGCACCTCCTGAATTCACACTAGGATTTCATTACTTCATATTTTTCTAAGAATTTCGTATTGAATTCCCCACCTACAAAGGTTTCATGTTCTAATAGTCTCAGATGGAACGGGATGGTTGTGTGTATTCCTTCAACCACAAATTCACTTAGAGCCCGTTTCATCCTTGAAATAGCTTCTTCACGTGTTGCGCCATAGGTAATCACTTTGGCAATCATGCTATCGTAATATGGAGGGATCATATAACCAGGATATGCGGCTGAGTCGACTCTTACGCCAATGCCGCCCGGTGGAAGATACATTTCGATCCGGCCTGCTGAAGGCATGAAATTCTTCTCTGGATTCTCCGCATTAATACGACATTCAATGGCCCAGCCGGTAAACGTCACTTCTTCTTGTGTCAGGGAAAGCTTTTGTCCTGATGCAACGAGAATCTGTTCCTTAATCAAATCGACTCCTGTTACTTGTTCGGTTACAGGATGTTCCACCTGGATACGCGTATTCATTTCCATAAAGTAGAATGATTGATTCACGTAGTCATATATAAATTCTACCGTGCCGGCACCTGTATAATCAACCGCTTTGGCTGCTTTTACTGCCGCTTCCCCCATTTTAACACGATTCTCTTCTGTTAAAGCAGGTGACGGGGTTTCTTCAATCAGTTTCTGAAGGCGGCGTTGAATCGTACAGTCCCGTTCTCCAAGGTGGATCACGTTTCCGAAGTTATCAGCGAGTACTTGAATTTCCACGTGCCTGAAGTCTTCGATGAACTTCTCGATATATACACCCGGGTTTCCGAATGCGGTCATGGCTTCCTGCTGGGTGATCGTCACCCCTTTGATAAGCTCTTCCCGACTTTTCGCGACACGGATCCCTTTTCCTCCACCACCGGCAGTGGCTTTGATGATGACGGGATAACCCATGGATTCTGCAAGCTGAACCGCATCATCTTCGTCCTTCACTATGCCTTTTGAACCGGGTACAATTGGAACGCCTGCTACCCTCATCGTTTCACGGGCCACGTCTTTCGTCCCCATCTTGGAGATGGCTTCAGGTGAAGGACCGATGAAGATGATGTTGCAATCACGGCACAACTCTGCAAAATCAGAGTTCTCGGCTAGAAATCCGTAACCCGGGTGGATGGCATCACAATCTGTCAGTTTAGCCACGCTAATGATGTTTGTGAAATTCAGGTAGCTGTCTTTCGATGCAGTAGGTCCGATGCAATAAGCTTCATCCGCTAATTGAACATGGAGTGCCTCTTTATCTGCTTCAGAATAAACGGCTACACTTTCAATGCCTAAATCTCGGCATGCACGAATGATACGTACAGCAATTTCTCCTCGATTGGCTATTAATACCTTTTTTATCATATCTATTTTCGCTCCTTATTCAGGTTTAACCAAGAATAACGGCTGACCATATTCCACTAATTGACCGTCTTTTACTAAAATTTCTACGATTTCGCCTTTTGCTTCAGCTTCGATTTCATTAAATAGTTTCATCGCTTCCACGATGCACACGACTGAGCTTTCATCAACTTTATCCCCGAGTTTTACATATGGACCTGATTCAGGTGAAGAAGATTCATAGAACGTCCCGACCATCGGAGACGTGATTTTATGTAGGTTTGCATCCTCTGCACTAGCTTGTGGAGCTTCTTTTTCTGGCTGTGCAGGAGCGGCTGCTTCCTGTACAGGAGCTTGTTGAACGGCTTGTGCAGCAGGTTTCACTTCTTCCACTGCCTGTATCACTTGTGGCTGGGCTGATACGGTCACGCCCTTATTTTTCTTTAAATTGATCTTTGATCCATCATGCTCGTATGTAAACTCTTCAACACTTGATTGATCTACGAGTTTGATTATTTCGCGAATTTCTTGAATTTTCAACACTGTTGACACCCCTCTTATAGTTTATAAAATTATGACTAGCTACTAACATCATACGATAATACCACGTATAAATTCAATATGCGATTCCTACCATCCTGTTAAGCGCATACAACTCTACCTCTATTCTAGACCTTTTTCGCAAAAAAATAAAATAATAGAAAAGGATTTTTCATTTATCCGTTAAAAATGACCATAAGGGGGTATTTGCCGGCCTGAACATAAATATGCCGCCTAAAGGGTCTGCTTTAGGCGGCATCAGGTCATTGATCATTTAGTTTGCTGGCTGGAATTCCACTGCAACCGGCTTCATTTGTCCCACTTCACTCATGACCAGGCGGATAATTTCATTGGCATCCGCTTTGGAGTGCTCTTTGTCTGATTTCACTGTGATCCGGATGTTCTCTCCGTTCGCTCTGACAAGGGCATCCTCGTAACCCATTGTTTTAATCATCGTTTCAAGAACCGATTCCGTCATGGCCAACTCACGAAGGTTTTCCATTTGCTCATAGGCTGCACTCTTTTCTTCTGCTGATACATCCGCGTTTGCCACCTTCGCTTCCAGCTCTTCACGAAGCTGATCTCGCTGGTCTGTTACTTCAATACGCAATGCTTCGAACATTTCATTTCCAGCTGCATCCGTGACGACTTCCATGTCATTGCCTGACATCGTCTCTTTATCACCGTCTTTTGCCTGCTCTTTCCCGTCCTTTTCCTGATAAGCCATATCCGTCGCTTGTTGTGTTGGTGATGTAATGTAATACACCGAAAGGACAATCACAAGACTCAACATCGTTAATAACCAAACCGTTTGTTTTTTCAGTAACATCTATCATTTCCCCCTTATTGTTTGGGCAGGACCGATACCCGGTGACTTGGAACGTCAAGGGCACGGGTGACGGCCTCTATAATCCATTTTTTGATTTGTATGTTATCGGCTCCCTTTGCTACTACAAGGACACCGGTGACTTTAGGTTTTTTTGTTTCTTTCACAATGGGAACTTCTTTCTCACCGTTGTTCACAATGACGATTTCTTCTTCACGGGATTTATCTTCTATCGACCGCTTTCCGCCTTCTTTATCTTCTTCATCAGTGGATTGTGTTGTTGTCGATTCATTCTTCTCATACACTTTTGATTCCGTTGCCTCCACATTGACCACTACATATACATCGCTAACCCCTACAATTTGATCAAGGGCTTCTTTCAACTGATTTTCGTATCGATCTTCGTAATCCCTCATGGAACCATCCGACTCCTTTTGACCGGATCCGAATGCCGCCACCTCTTCAGGGGTACCTCCATCCACTTTCTTCGCAACTTCGAGCCCTTGATCACCGCTCCACAGATTGCTGATCAGCATGAAGGCCACTCCAACGAGAAGCACAATGATAAAGTAATGCAGCCTTGTTCCTTTTCCCCCTCTGGGCGGAGAGTTCGCGTCTTCCTTTGATAACCATTCCTTCAACATATTCAGCGGACCTTTATTAAAGTTCATTCGATTCCCCAGTCCCCCCTTCAACTGTAATGATTATTTTGTCTTGTGTTAGATTCCATTGTTCGGCTAGTAAGGAGGCCAGTTGGGACGTATCTTCGCCGGATGTTTTCTTTCTCGCTTCAGATCCCGTATCGATCTCCACGTTTTGGATTGTTTCAATGGTGCTGTCTTTTTCACTTTCCTTTTCTTTCACAATCACTGCCACTTCTGTAATACTGTCGGGAAGATTCTCTACGTTATCAGCTTGTATGGTCACCTTCTCAATGACTTTGCCGTGCTCATCCATCATCTCCTTTTCTGCTTGTTGTTTCATTTGGACAGCCATCTGTTCTAAAATATATGCACGTTGTGAGGCTTGTATTTCTTTTTTCTTCATTTCTATTTCATTTTCCATCGATTTATTCTGAATGGGACCATTTAAATTGATGGAACTCATCACTTCATCAAAATCAGTAGACATCAATTTGAAGAGCGGTGTAAGGATGATGGTAATCAATAATAAGCCGGTCACGATTTTGGCATATTTCTGCATGTTGGAGCTTGGAAGCAGCATGTCAATGACGGTGGCTAAGAGAACAAAGATAATGATATTTGTAATCCAATCGGTTAGAAATGACATGACGGGACCCCCTTATCTCATCATCATCGTTATATTTCCCGCTGCAATGATGACGGTAAGACTTAAGAAAAACATAAAGGACACGATGGCCAGGGCTGCAAAAACATAAATCACACTCTTTGCGATCGTATCCAGGCAGTTAATCACCGGTCCTCCCCCTAGAGGTTGAAGGAGAGCGGCTGCCAGTTTGTATATGAATGCAATCATCAAGATCTTGATGGCGGGAAAGGCAGCAATGATCAATACGATGGCGACACCTGCTATCCCCACCGTATTTTTCAACAGAACCGATGCGCTGATCACGGTATCCGTTGCGTCCGTGAACATCCTGCCGATGACCGGAACAAAGTTGCCTGTCACAAATTTCGCTGTGCGGATCGTTATGCCGTCCGTCACGGCAGCTGTTGCACCCTGTACGGATATCACCCCAAGAAAGACCGTCATGAACGCCCCTAACAGACCGATGCTCCAAGTTCTCAATAGCTGAGCCAACTGAGTCACTTTGTAATGACTGGAAAGGGTGCTTACAATGCTCAGAAGTGCGGAAAGAAATAAGAGGGGCAGCACGACATTTTGAATGAGTAAGCCGCTTGTATTCATCAGGAAGATAATGACGGGATGAAAGAAAGCTGCCGAAACCACGCCTCCTGAAGCGGCAATGAGGGCGAGTAGCAGCGGGATAAGGGCGATGATGAAATGAACCATGGTGGAGATGGCATCCCGGGTGTAGTCGATGGCCACATGAAAACTATTGAGGGCTATGATGATCAACACCATGAATATGATGCTGTATGCCACCTTGCTGACGCTTCCTCCTTCGAAAGCATTCTGCAGGGACTGGAGAAACATGCTGAAGATTGTGAGCATAATCAGGGTACCCAATAACTTGCCATTCATCACAAGCTCCTGAAAGGCAAATTTGAAGATTCCGCTGAACCATGCTTTAAATGAGAACTCTTTCTCGCCTTTCATGAAATCGATCAAACTGCCTTTTTGACTTTCTGGAAGATAGCCGCCGTATTGATCCACGATACTATTCCAATATCCCGTCAATTCTTCAACCCCTAACCGGTCCAGTTGCGCATCGATCATTTCCTGCTGAATCTTTGTATCGGGAGGATTCTGTTCATCTCCTTCTTCTGCTTGTCCACTTGAGGCTGCGAGGACAAAGATAACGAGTGCTGTGATGAGTATCCGATATAATTGCACCATTTGTTTCACCTCTTAACGTTTCACTTATCCAGTCGGAATCATATTGATGATCGTTTCGATGATGACTGTCAGGATGGGAACAGCCATTGCCAATATTAATATCTTTCCGGCAAGCTCCACTTTCGCTGCCAGTGCCCCCTGACCGGCATCTTTCGTAATGTGTGAAGCGAATTCCGCTATGTAAGCGATGCCGATGATTTTAAGAATAGTTTCCACATATACCATGTTCACATTTGCGTTTGCAGCCAATTTCTCGATCATATGAATGATGGAATAAATTTGATCAATCAGAAATAAAAAAATCGTACAACCTGTAAACACAATGAGCAGGAAAGCAAAATTCGGTTTTTGTTCTTTCACGATCAAAGCAAGAAAAGTCGCTACCAGTGCAATACCTACAATCTGGATGATTTCAATCGCGGACGCCCCCTCATCCTTGATATAAGAAGACCGATTTTATCTTCTGGAACAAATCATCGACAATCGAAGCCACCATGAACAAGATGTAAATGAATCCGAATAACGTCACCCACTGGGCATATTCCTTCTTCCCTACCTGATCTAAAATCGTATGCAAAAAGGCGACGACAATCCCTACTCCGGCAATCTTGAAAATTATATCCACGTCAATTCCCATATTTGTTTCCCTCCTGGTTTCTAAGCCTCATCCCGTATGCGGTCCGCAAGTCAGAGTAGTAGGATGATCAACAAAAGTCCTGATAGAAATCCTAAACTTTTCGTCATCTTTTCATATTTCTTCTGCTTTTCAACGGCTTCCGTTTCTTCCCTATCCAGATGTTTGAGTGCAAGCTGGATATGTTTTTGCTGAGTCATCATGTCATGTCTGCCAAGGTTCTCTCCGAATTGCTTCAGGATTTCATACTCACCCGCTTTAAAAGCCGTTAATTTCCAGATATCATTCAGGCTTTCTTCCCATGCTTTCTTCACTGAGATCTCCTGCTCTGTCAATTTCTTCGAGAAAGTTTCAAAAAACCAGGAAACAGGCTTTTGCAGTTGTTTTGAAATCTTCCTGGTCGCTTCATGCAATGGGGTATGACTGTAGGTGATTTCAGCTTCCAATGACTGAAGGGCCACCTTCAACAGCCGAAGCTGCCTGGGTCTTTCCGTCAAATATTTCGAAGCTTCGAACCCCGCCCAGGAAGTGGAAAGGAGAATAAATACAGCACCAATAAGTTTTATCATTTATGTCACACTCACTTTTTTCAGAAGAGATTGACCGTGTTCGTCCCACACCTCATGGACCTTACCCGGTTCATCCCCCCTCCTCAGTTCCACGAATCGTTCAATCGTCTGCAGATTCACAATATCCTTGATCACAGGTCTCTTTCTTACTTCACTTAAAGAAGACCCATGCGTCGTCATGACAAGGGTTATACCGGCATTCACGGCTTCCTGAATCGCTTGACCGTCTTCCACTCGTCCGATTTCATCCACGACCAGGACATCCGGACTCATGGAACGGATCAACATCATCATGCCTTCAGCCTTTGGACAGGCATCCAGCACGTCCACTCTCGGACCGAACATCAGCTGAGGGATGCCTTTCACGCAGCCGGCAATCTCTGATCGTTCATCGACGATCCCCACTTTGAACGGGGGGATATTTCTTTCAGGGACGCCTGTCGAAATCATCCTGGCCAGATCCCGTAGTAGAGTCGTTTTGCCCGTCTGAGGAGAACCGATCAGCATCGTGTGTTTCCAGCCATCACGATACACATATGGAAATAAGGATTGAGCTATGCCAATCTTTTCCCTGGCAATCCGGATGTTAAAAGAAGATAGATTCCGGATTCCCTTCACAACTCCTCCTTCAAGTATCACCTTCCCGGCAAGCCCCACCCGATGCCCGCCTTCAATCGTGATATAGCCACGCTTCAACTCTTCTTCCAATGTATAAAATGAATGGCGGGATAATTTGTTAATGAGCTGTTCACTATCTTCTTTTGTCACCGTATAGGAAAGGAAATATGGCTTCCCCCGTGCCGTTACCTCTAATACACGGCTGGTACGAACCCTGATTTCTTCTATCCGGTCAATCAGATCTTGTGGAAGGGACAGGACTTTGGCAGTTATAGTGCTGGGTAGAAAGGCTAGAACTTCATGCATATGGAGACCTCCTAATCTTGTTCCACTTCGGGTTGACGGGCATGGACCCTTTGTACATGCTTCCCGATAATACAATGTATTCTAGCGAATGAAGATTATGACAATAGAGTTGGAAGATTTGAGGTGGTCATTGGGGGTAGTGGATGGAAGCGGAGAGACAAAAAAAGCCTGAACGGGATGTATCCCGTTCAGGCTTTTCATATTTATTCTTTATCCACGTGATACATAAGATCCGTCCGTTGTATTAATGATTAATGTGTCCCCTTCGTTCACGAAGAATGGAACGTTCACCACTAAACCTGTTTCAACAGTAGCAGGCTTGGATCCACCGGAAGCCGTGTCGCCTTTGATTCCCGGCTCTGTTTCCGTCACTTTTAATTCAACAGAGTTTGGAAGCTCGACACCAAGCGTTTCGGCTCCGTACATCATGATGGATACTTCCATGTTTTCTTTCAAATATTTCAATTCATATTCGATGGTAGAAGCAGGAAGCTCGATTTGATCGTAGCTTTCGTTGTCCATGAATACATGCATGTCACCATTTGCATACAGGTACTGCATTTTACGGTTGTCGATTTGCGCTTTCCCTACTTTTTCACCGGCACGGAACGTTTTTTCCTGGATGGCACCTGTGCGCAGGTTACGAAGTTTAGAGCGGACGAACGCGGCTCCCTTTCCCGGTTTAACGTGTTGGAAATCGATTACCCGCCAAATTCCGTTGTCGACTTCGACGGTTAAACCTGTGCGAAAATCATTTACTGAAATCATGTGTATTCCTCCTATTGTCTAGTAGGCCTTTTTAAGGACTAAAATGGTAGAATGATTAGATCTTTTGTTGAGTGTGTCAGTGTTTCATTGGAATCTTCCGTTATGAGTGTATCATCTTCGATACGTACGCCGCCAACTCCGGGTACATAGACACCTGGTTCGACCGTTACGATCATCCCGGGCTCAAGTACCACGTCAGATCGTGAGGACAATCCTGGCCCTTCATGGACTTCAAGACCAATCCCGTGCCCCAGTGAATGTCCGAAATACTCTCCATAACCCTTTTCTGTTATGTAATCACGAGCGATTGCATCCGCTTCTTTTCCAGTCATGCCCGGTTTGATTTTTTCCATGGCAAGAAGCTGTGATTGAAGGACGACATCATAGATCTCTTTCAATTTCTCGGTTGGTTCCCCAACAGATAAAGTACGTGTCATGTCGGAGCAGTATCCTTTATAGTATGCACCATAATCCAAGGTTACAAAATCACCTTTTTCAATGACTTTATCACTGGCCACCCCGTGAGGAAGTGCAGAACGATTACCTGAGGCAACGATGATATCAAAAGAGGATGAAGTGGCTCCTGCCTTTCTCATGAAGAATTCTAATTCATTTGAAACCTCTAACTCTGTCACACCCGGTTTGATGAAATCTAATATATGCTTAAATGCTGCATCGGCGATATCCGCCGCATCCTTAATTATATTAAGCTCTTCAGGTGTCTTAATCAAGCGTAACTTTTCCACTAAACCGGATACCGGCACCATGTCCGCCTTCACTGCATCACGGTAACTTTCGAATGCACTGTACGTCATGTCGTTCTTTTCGAAACCAAGCTTCGTAATACCAAGGTTCTTCACCTGTATTGCCAATTCTTCATGAATCGGACCGGTATGCTGCACGATTTCATAATCAGCCGCCTGTTCCGTTGCTTGTTCTATGTATCTGAAATCGGTGATGAATAATGCCTTCTCCTTTGAAATCAACACCACTCCTGAAGAACCCGTAAAGTTCGTCATGTAACGGCGATTATACGTACTCGTCAATAAAATACCGTCAAGTTCATTCTTTGTAAAGGTTTCACGTAATCGTTCAAGTTTCATCGTGTTCCACTCCCTTAATGTTCTTTATAATCGCTTTGAGGGCCAACTCGTAACCAAACAGGCCGAATCCGACAACCTGCCCAATCGTCTCAGCAGCCACGACAGACTGATGCCTGAACTCTTCCCGTGCATGAATATTTGATATATGCACTTCCACAACCGGGACGGATACAGACGCCACTGCATCTCTTAACGCATAGCTGTAATGCGTGAATGCACCGGGGTTCAGGATGATCCCCCCATATCCTTCATCTTCAGACTTGTGGATGACGTCAATCAATTCCCCTTCATGATTCGATTGAGCGGCAAACAATTCAAAACCTTCATCTTCTGCCTTACTTTTCAAGGTTGCTTCCAGTTGAGCCAATGTGACATGACCGTAAATAGAAGGCTCCCGTTTCCCTAATCGGTTTAAATTGGGGCCATTTAACAGTAAGATTTTCACCATATGTAAACTCCTAAAAAAATAGAATGTTCATCATGAACATTCTAACATAAACCTTTTACCTATACCTACTTAATTGTCTGATAAATAGCATTTCTTAATTAATGAGAAACTTCCCCTGATTTTTCCTTTTCATCCTGATGCCTTAATTCATTTTCTTCATATGAAATCGAGTAACCTATAAATACACCGTAAAGAATATACAAACAGAACGTTGTGATCAATGTGTGATAATCAATGGCTGTAAAGGATTTTATGCTTGGGAAAAGTGGATTCAGCAAAAGAAAAAATGCCAGGTACAGAGCGATTCCATACGCTGCACCAACCCACATGGACTTGAATTTTCGTAACAGGCCATAATAAATGAGAGCCACCCCAATCGATATGACACCGTAAGCTACGATGGATAGAACGACTCCGATCCATTTGTCCACCCAGTTCCCGACTGCCCAAGGTTCAAATATGATATTAGGTTCGATTTTTGTAAAGGAAAAGAAATGGCAAATGTATGCAATCGCGCTCCACAACATCCCGGCAGTAAAGCCCGTCACGACCACCATCGCCGTGAAGGAAAGCGGTTTTTCACTTTGATTCTGCTCCAACCGTGGATTTTCTTTACTCTCTTCCGTCCCGTCCTGGACCTTCTCATGTTGCCCTTTCTGTTCTGCCATCTGTAACACCTCCATTCGTAGTATGTCCCATAGTATGAAACATTTGCATGGAATTGTTTATTTTTATTTCATTGATCGGGGACAAGGAACGTAGAGAAATAACATTCAGGAAACGCTCCCTCTAGTGATTTTCTTCAATATTTAGTAAAATAGATAATATCTTTTAAAGTTTCAGAAAAAAGAAGTGGGTTTGTCACATTCATTCCCTAATAAAAAAACAATTTATACGGTTAAAGAAGACCGAAATGGTCTAGAATAATAGTATAGATAATATCTAAGATGGATAGTGATGTAAGGAGGTGGCTTTGTTGAACGCTCGTAATATCTTTGTTTTCACACTCATATTGTTGGCTATGATCGGGCTCGGAACTTCCCTGTTCGGAAATCCTTTAGGTCTTGCAAGACAATTGCTGATTACAGCAGCCGTCATCGGGATCATCTATTTCATTTACAAAAAATGGTTCAGTGGAAGACGGACTGGAAATAGCAATGAACAGAGAGCGTTTGTTAAAGCAGCCAAGCAATCAAAGAAGCGACATAAGAAGAAGTCTACAAGTAAGCCTCAAGTATCCAGTGTTTCGAAAAAACGTTCGATACGAAAAAAATCCAATGCCAAACTAACCGTAATTGAAGGAAAAAAGAATAAAAAAAACAATCGAGCTTCGTTTTAGGAGCTCGATTGTTTTATTAATGGGGCCATGTTTGCAAAAAGGCTGCAGCCTTTGATTTCCCGTATTGAACGAGTTCAATCTTCCGCTCAGGAGTCAATTCGAATTCGGTGGTGAGGACGCCTTCTGTCGGAATAAAGATAATGTTCTTTTCAAGTTTTCTGGAAATATATCTTGAATCATGAGCGTCTTTCATGGTCGTAAAGAGGGCTCCATATAAATCAATGGCATTTTTGATCGGTTTTTTCGGCTTACTTATCAAATCGTGACTAAGCTTCACTCCGAGTACCGGCCTTATTTTCTTCACGTTTTCCCTGTCAAAGAGCCACATGGGGAAATTACTGAGCACTCCCCCGTCCACCATAAAACTGGTCCCTTCCAGTGAACGTAATTTCACAGGTTCAAAGAAATAAGGAAGGCTCGCACTCATCCGTATCGCCCGGGCAACAGGAAAGGTTTCTTTCGGTATTCCGTACTTCTCAAGGTCATCGGGGAGGACAAGCATTCTTCCGTTTGATAAATCCGATGCAATGACACGGAGGGACCCGGGGGGCAGATCGGCAAACGTATAAATACCCCTTGCTTTTAGCTTTTCTTCCACCCAGCTTTCAAGCGCCACTCCTTTATATAATCCCAAACGATAGTAAACCCGAAACCACTTAAGGATCGGCAGGGAAATGACCGCGTTTGAATCCAACAGATTCTTCAAGTCAACATCGTCCATGATTTTGAGTAATTCACGGCTTGAGTATCCTGCAGCAATAAATGCAGCAATCACAGCCCCTGCACTGGTTCCTGCCAGCCTCTTGAATGTGTATCCTTTCTCTTCAACCGCCTGGTATGCTCCTATCATGGCGAGCCCCTTTATACCTCCACCGGAAAATACGCCATCTATGTCCAAGTGCTCCCCTCCTTTTAGTGTATTACTACATCTTTAATTCACCTGGAAGGATTTTAGACTAAAAAAACAGGAGGGGAACCAGTCCCCTCCTGCGCATCTAAATGATTATAGTCCACACTTCAGCTGAGCGCCGCAGTTTGTACAAGTATTGCATCCACCCATATCTTTTACCGTACCTTTACGGCAGACCGGGCACGTATTCCCCACTTCAGAACCGATGGTCACGTCCGTTGAACGCACGTCCTGGATTGTATCCAGTAAGACGATCGGCTTTTTGGCAGTCGGAATATCATGTTGATCCTGTTCATTCTCATCATCAAAGCTGTTTTCTTCCGCTTTAAGGGTGAGCACCTGAGAATCACGGCTTCCGTCCACATACACGGTACCGCCTTTTGCTCCACCTTTATAAAGTCGCTCATATACTTTTTCTACTTGTTCTACCGTATAACCACGAGGGGCATTAACGGTTTTCGAAATGGAGCTGTCGATCCAATTCTGGATAACGCATTGAACGTCGGCATGTGCTTGTGGAGCCAGGCTCATGGAAGAAACGAACCATTCCGGAAAATTGTCTGCATCCGCATCCGGATTTCTCTTCAAGTAATCCTCTACAATATCCGCCTTTACTTCAATGAATTTACCGAGACGTCCACTTCTGTAATAGGTGAAGGAGAAGTATGGCTCAAGACCCGTCGAGACCCCGACCATCGTACCTGTTGAACCTGTTGGGGCCACCGTCAGCAGATGGGAGTTCCGGATCCCGTACTCTTCAATGTCATGACGTACGTCTTCAGGCATTTTCTTCATAAAGCCTGTTTCCACGAATGCCTTACGCAGGGCCTTCGTTTCTTCATCGGTGCTTCCAGTCAGGAATGGGAAACTTCCTTTTTCCTTCGATAATTCCACAGAAGCACGATAAGCGGTTGTCGCGATGACTTCAAATACTTCATCCACAAGCCTGTTGCCCTCTTCTGAACCGTATTCTTTTTCACAGTAGATCAATAAGTCGGCAAGACCCATTACACCAAGGCCTACGCGTCGCTCTCCGAGAGCCTGCTTCTTATTTTCATCCAGGAAGTATGGAGTCGCGTCGATGACATTGTCCTGCATGCGGACGCCTACTTCCACCGTCCGCTTCAATTTTTCAAAATCAACTGTTTTCGTTTCTTTATCGGCGAATCGGGCAAGGTTGACAGCTGCCAGGTTACATACTGAATATGGTGCAAGCGGCTGCTCGCCACAAGGGTTCGTAGCGACTACTTTCTGCCCATATGCTTTCGCATTCGTCATATCATTTGCGTTATCGATAAAGAAGATTCCAGGTTCAGCCGAGTACGTTGCACACACATTGATCAGGTTCCACAGTTCCTTCGCCTTGATTTTGCGGTAGGTACGCACTTTATATCCGAGCTTTTCCCACTCACGTACATCGCCTACATTGTGCCACTCTTCATTATAGTACTTCATTTGCTCTTCATTATAGCTTTCCACATCTGGGAAGCGCAGTTCATAATCACGATCGTTTTCCACTGCTTCCATAAAGTCGCTTGTCAGGCAGACGGAGATGTTCGCCCCTGTCAGGAATTCTGAATTATGGACGCTGTACGTTCCGCCTGTGCGCAGTTTTTCTTCTGCATTCTTAAGGATCTTCGCATCAAATCCACCATAGCCGGGGATTTGTCTGTAGTTCAGGATTCCTTGATACATCGCTTCCTCTTGCTCTGTAAGAGGGGTGAATTTCAACTTTTCCTGAGCCGCCTTTTTAATGGTTTCATCTTCCGTGTTTTCCAGAAGATAACGCAGGATACGCGGGTTTTGCATTTTAGAAGTAATGAATTCGATAATATCCGGATGCCAATCGGTTAACATAATCATTTGGGCCCCACGTCTTGATCCGCCCTGCTCAACCAAATGAGTCAATTTCGCAATATCGTCCAGCCAGGAAACGGAGCCTGATGATTTACCGTTGACGCCTTTCGCCAGTGTATTGCGTGGACGAAGCGTCGATCCATTCGTTCCGACTCCGCCGCCTCGGCTCATGATCTCCATCACCTGCTTGCGGTGTTCTGAAATACCTTCGCGGGAATCCTGTACGAATGGCATCACGTAACAGTTGAAGTATGTTACGTCCGTGCCTGCACCCGCTCCGTACAGGACCCGTCCGGCAGGAACAAAATGCAGGTTCACTAGTTCATGATAGAATTTTTCAAACCAAACCTGTCTCTTTTCAGGAGTTTCTTCCACTTCTGCCAAGCCTGTTGCGTTACGCTTCGCAATTTGTTCATAGTAGACTTCAAGTGGTTTTTCAATGACATCGAGTGTCCTCGAGACAATCCCCGTCTCCATTTCCTCCGGTTTATCGATGGCACTTCTGTACTCTTCTTCGATCCAGACAGATGCTTTTTTTGTTTCCCAATCGATGCTTGATATGTAGCCCAATCCCCTTGCAGGGAACTTCGGATCTTCCTTGATGGTGAGGACCACGAAATCTCCTTCGGAAAGAGTGATCTTTTCCGTGTCTTTGAACGAATAACGATCGATCATGACAAGACGGGATACACCTTTGTGTGTAGTTTTCATATCCGGTGTAATGGGATGTACTTGAGGAAACAATCCAATATCCTTATTTAATCTCTCGGTGTTTAATTTCATCGTATTTTTCGACGCAACAGTCATAAAGACAACTCCTTCTATCTCAAATGTTTCAGTTTCTGCTTTCTTCACTGATGTATTATATCAATTATTAAGATATCATAGCCATTCTGGAAAAGCAATAAATAAACACAACATATTGTGTACGAAAAATTATTCGACACACCATATATTGTGTTTCGGGTCAATAGGTCATTTGTTTGTCAAACGGTTAATATGCCAATAAAAATAGAAAACGGGAGAAAAGAATAGAAAATCATATAATACTCCGTCCATTTCTATTAATTTAGAACTTGATATAAAATAAAGCACCGTTATCGTTGGTAAAATAGGAAAAAAGCGACAAGCATCGCTTTTTTTCTACAAAAAATTTTTTAACGTTTAAAATTCCACTCATCAGATTCGTATCGGGACTCGGCAAGATCCACAACATATTGTGTTTCCTCTTCAGAGAGCTCATAAGGCTCGAGATGGATGTTCAATCCTTTCTCAAAACCTTTTTTGAATGCTTCTTTCGCCATATCCATCGTGACCGGTACGGAACTGATTTCATTCATCGCAACAGCCTTGCTTTTAAATGCCCGCTGCATACGCTCTTTTACCCTGTCAGATGGGTAGTTAAACAGGCTGAACAGTTTATCCTCGTCAAGATCCAATAGAATCGAACCGTGCTGAAGGATGACACCTTTTTGCCTGGTCTGTGCACTTCCTGCCACTTTTCGTCCTTCAACGACAAGCTCATACCAGCTCGGAGCATCAAAGCAAACCGCTGAACGCGGGTTTTTTAATCCTTCCCGCTCTTCCGCCGTTCTTGGTACAGCAAAGTAGGCTTCGAGACCAAGACCTTGAAATCCCTTCAGAATCCCTTCGGAAATGACACGGTACGCTTCTGTGACGGTTCTCGGCATTTCCGGATGTTCTTCTGAAACGATGACGCTGTACGTCAATTCATGTTCATGAAGAACCCCTCTGCCTCCCGTCGGCCGTCTCACAAAACCAAGTCCATGCTCTTTGACGGCGTCAAGATTGATTTCCTTTTTCACTTTTTGAAAATAACCGATGGAAAGTGTCGCTGGATCCCACCCGTAAAACCGGATCGTAGGAGGGATCTTCCCTTCACTGTGCCAATCAAGCAATGCCTCATCAAGAGCCATATTATAAGAGGGAGAACAATTACCGGAGTCAATGAATCTCCACGTTTCCTTTTTCATGCAGCATACCTCATTTACGTCTTCTGTTTAATATTGATATGTAAAAATCCATCTTCATTCAAGTCCGTTACTAGTCTATCAAATCCAATCGAAAAAACAAAGAAAAACAGATTGGAAAGTGTTTGCTGTAAAATAATAAATTTGTTTTGATTCTTACTCACTTCATGAATATAATAGAAGATAGCGCATTTGTAGAAAGGAGCATGAATGATGGAAGGATTATATATTCTTTTAGTCGTACTTGGTGGAATCATCATCTATTCACTTTTTACGTTCTTCTATCAAAAGAGAATCGTGAATACATTGAATGAGGAAGAATTTCGAGCAGGATATCGTAAAGCTCAATTGATAGATGTTCGTGAAGCGAATGAATTTGAAAACGGTCACGTCCTCGGTGCACGGAATATTCCATTGTCACAGATCAAAATGAGACAAAAGGAAATCCGCTCAGATCAACCTGTATACCTTTATTGCCAAAGCGGACTCCGCAGCGGAAGAGCAGCACAAATGCTGCACAAAAAAGGCTACCGCAATCTTCACCAATTACAGGGTGGATTCAAAAAGTGGACAGGGAAAGTAAAGCATAAAAAATAATGCAGAGAGATCGCCCTGGGGCGATCTTTTTTTATTGGGTGGGATGGGTGTTCGTGCATGAACCATTTAAGAGATGATACTGTTCTAGTGCTGCTAATGGAATTAAATGGTATTAGGCTGGTTTTCTCCTGAAAAC
Organism: Rossellomorea sp. QJM3NY_18; assembly: GCF_056173145.1. NCBI lineage: Bacteria > Bacillati > Bacillota > Bacilli > Caryophanales > Bacillaceae > Rossellomorea > Rossellomorea sp. QJM3NY_18. The sequence continues at coordinate 2,735,392 of NZ_CM149659.1, forward strand.
GGCTGGATTTTCAGATTAACCGGCCGGATTATCGACCAAAACGGCTGGTTTCATTGATTTTCCGGCTGGATTATCACCCAAATCGGCCGGATTCCCCTCCACAACCACTACATATCGAAGGTCCGACCCTCAAATAAAAGCCCTGCAGAGATTTTTCTGCAGGGCTTTCAATGTAAATAGTATGTTTAGCTCTCTTTTGTATAACGCAGTACCGGTTTTCTTGCTGCCAGTGTTTCATCCATACGCTTCACGATGGTTGTGTGAGGGGCTTCCTGGACGATTTCCGGTGTTTCTTCTGCTTCTTTGGCAATTTGGATCATGGCATCAATGAATGAATCAAGGGTTTCTTTTGATTCTGTTTCCGTCGGTTCGATCATCATGCACTCTTCCACGTTCAATGGGAAGTAGATGGTCGGTGGGTGATATCCGAAGTCCAGTAGTCGCTTCGCAATATCCAATGTACGGACGCCGAGCTTCTTCTGACGTTTCCCGCTGATGACAAACTCATGCTTACAATGACGGTCGTAAGGAAGGTCAAAGTGAGGTGCGAGTCGACGCATCATGTAATTGGCATTCAGAACCGCGTTTTCCGTTACGGCTCTCAGTCCGTCCGGACCCATCGTCCTGATATACGTATAAGCACGGACATTGATACCAAAGTTTCCATAGTAAGGTTTTACCCGGCCGATGGATTCAGGTCTGTTGTAATCGAATTCGAATGTTTCACCATTTTTCACAAGTACCGGTTTAGGAAGGTATTTAATCAAGTCTTCCTTTACTCCGACAGGACCGCTTCCCGGACCACCGCCTCCGTGAGGGCCAGTGAATGTCTTATGGAGATTTAAATGTACGACATCAAATCCCATATCCCCCGGTCTTGCTTTCGATAGAACCGCATTTAGATTGGCACCGTCATAATACAGCTTACCGCCAGCTTCATGAATGATGGAAGCCATTTCCATGATGTTCTCTTCGAATAATCCAAGGGTGTTCGGGTTTGTCAACATCAGGGCAGCCGTGTCATCCCCGACGACGCGCTTAAGATCGTCTAAATCGACGAGCCCATTCTCGTTGGACTTAACGGTAATGGTTTCAAAGCCGGCAACCGTTGCACTGGCAGGATTCGTGCCATGAGCGGAATCGGGTACGATGACCTTCGTACGGTGTGTATCACCATTCGCTTCATGATAGGCACGGATCATCATAAGACCTGTCCATTCGCCATGTGCCCCCGCAGCAGGTTGAAGTGTGACTTCATCCATACCGGTGATTTCTTTCAAATGCTCCTGCAGGTCATACATCAGTTCAAGGGCACCTTGAACGCTTTCTGCTTCCTGTAGCGGGTTGATATGGGCAAATCCATTCAAGCGTGCAACGTTTTCGTTCACTTTCGGATTATACTTCATCGTACAGGATCCAAGTGGATAGAATCCGGAGTCCACACCGTGATTACGTTTGGATAAGGCCGTATAATGGCGCATGATATCGAGTTCAGAGACCTCCGGGAGTTCCGGTGCTTCTGTGCGTATATACTCAGGTGGAAGGAGCTCGGATAGATCTACCTGAGGTACATCCATTTCAGGTAAGCTGTAACCAATTCGGCCTTCTTTTGATAATTCAAAAATAAGAGGTTGATCTTGCTTATTCATGACAATCCCCCAATTCTGCTGCGAATGCATCGATTTCATCTTTGCTGCGAAGTTCTGTGACAGCCACCAGCATATGCTGTGTCAAGCTGTCGTCCATTAGTCCAAGATCATATCCACCAATCATGTCTTTTCCCAGTAGCTTTTGATTGATGTCTTTGACCGGCCTATTTACTTTTACGACAAACTCATTGAAAGATGGTCCTTCAAACGCGACGAGGAATCCTTTCGCTTTCAACGCTTCCTTGGCGTAATGAGCTTTTTGGATATTTTGAATGGCCATTTCTTTGACACCCTGTTTTCCGAGTGCGGTCATCGCGACGGATGCCGCGAGTGCATTCAATGCCTGATTGGAACAGATATTCGATGTCGCTTTGTCACGACGGATATGTTGTTCACGAGCTTGGAGAGTCAAAACGAAACCACGGATGCCGTCTTCATCGACAGTTTGACCGACCAGGCGGCCAGGTACCTTACGCATAAGCTTCTTATTCACGGCGAAGTATCCGCAGTGAGGCCCACCGAAGGCACTCGGGATACCGAATGGCTGTGCATCCCCAATGACAATGTCAGCCCCTAATTCCCCTGGAGGTGTAAGTGCCCCGAGTGCAAGGGGGTTTGAGGATACGACGAACATCGCTTTTTCCCCGTGTGCCACTTCTTCGATCGCTTTCAGCTCCTCGACCCGCCCGAAGAAGTTAGGATATTGAACGATGACCGCTGCAATCTCATCACTCATTAATTTCTTAAGTTCTTCCACATCGGTTACACCATCTGTGTGCGGAATCTCCACCACTTCGATATACTGACCTTTTGCATATGAGCGCAAAACATCACGTGATTCGGGATGGACTGTGCTTGAAACAAGGACCTTCTTGCGACGGGTCTGGCCTGCGCTCAGCATTGCTGCTTCTGCAAGAGCCGTTCCCCCATCATACATAGAGGAGTTCGCTACATCCATACCTGTCAGCTCACAAATCATCGTCTGGAATTCAAAAATCGCTTGAAGCTCCCCTTGGGAAATTTCAGGCTGATATGGCGTATAAGCTGTATAAAACTCTGAACGTGATAATACGTGATCCACGATGATCGGCATGTAGTGATCATAGACCCCTGCCCCGAGAAACGATGTATGACTTTTCAGGTCAGCATTCTTCGCTGCCATTTTAGTCAGTTCTTTTACCAGTTCCGTTTCTGACTTCGCTTCTTTGATTCTGTAATCCCCTTTGAAACGAACCTGTTCAGGAATATCTTCAAATAGATCGTTAACGCTGTCTACTCCTATTTGTTCTAACATTTCCCTTTGATCCTGCTCTGTCATCGGTAAATAACGATGCTTCATGACCGTCATTCCTCCCCTATTTCTTTGGTCTTTTATAAAAAGGTGTTGATGCCACTTTCGCTTTAAGCTTTTTCCCTCTGATTTCAACCTGTACTTCTGTATCCAGTGAAGTGAATTCTTTATCAAGCAATGCCAATCCAATATTTTTCTTTAATGTAGGCGATTGTGTCCCTGTTGTGACTTCCCCTATTTCTTCTTCACCTGAAAATACTTTATAACCATGACGGGGGATGCCGCGGTCGATCATTTCAATACCGACGATCTTTCGCGGGGCACCTTCTTCTTTTTGTCGTTTCAGTACTTCCTGACCGATGAATGGAATCTCTTTATTCACTTTTACAGCGAAACCGATTCCCGCCTCGATCGGTGTGATCGATTGAGATAATTCTTGTCCGTAAAGGGCAAGGTTCGCTTCAAAACGTAAGGTGTCACGCGCACCTAGTCCGCATGGAAGGACGCCCTGCTCCTTGCCGGCAGCCAGGATCGCCTTCCAGATCGCAGCCGCATCTCCTGCATCACAGTAAATCTCAAACCCGTCTTCCCCTGTGTAACCTGTACGGGAAACGAGTGCGTGCTTCCCATCTATGTTCACTTCAGTCTGAAATTTAAAAAATCCGATGTCACCCAATGTATGTTCATTTGTGATTGTTTGTAACACCTCTTCGGCAATCGGACCTTGAAGTGCCAATTGTGCCATTTGTTCCGAGATATTGTTAATTTCAACTTCTTCTGTCTGATGTTCTTTCAACCATTTGAAATCTTTATCTATATTTGCTGCATTGACAACAAGCAAATAATCATTATCTTTTATCTTATAAACAAGTAAATCATCGACCGTCCCACCGTTTTCGTAGCACATAGCCGTATACTGAGCGCCTCCGTCTTTCACTTTGGAGACATCATTTGTCATCATTTTTTGTAAGTAGTCAAGAGCCCCTTCACCCTTCACTTCAATTTCTCCCATATGAGAAACGTCGAATAGTCCTGCCCGGGATCGTACCGCTTCATGTTCTTCCTTAATACTTGAGAATTGCACTGGTAAAGCCCAGCCACCGAAGTCGATGGTCTTTCCTCCATACTCTTTGTACACTTCGTATAAAGGTGTTTGTTTTAACTCTGACATGACTTTTCCCCCTTTATCTTTCTTACATGCATAATCCTTAACCACGTTTTATCCCATGAAAAAAGGACAGAAAAACCCCTTTTCATAAAGAAGTTTTCTCTGTCCTTGCACCTGAAAGTTTACCGAAGAACGGCTTTCCCCTTTGGTGGTTTCCTGATAACGGAAACACTCTCCAGAGTTGCGTCCAACAAGAGTCTTTTTGCCTGAGAGATTCACACTTAAACGTGCTTGCTCCTTCGGCGCTGAATGCACAGTCTCTCCCCTTGTCATCATTCGCCAATATTCCTTGAAACAATTGGTCATACTAGAAATATACAGAAGAAATGTTGTAAATGTGAATGTTCGGATTTTCGAGTTTTTCTAACAATTGAAAATCTATTTTCATCCTACCATTAAATACGAGTTTTGAGCAATCATTTTTATAAGAATTAAGGAGATGTTTTTCAGATGAATGTTGAAGTTATATTTGATGAAGAGTGGGGAGAAGGTCTCGAGAATTTAATCGAAAACGATGGCCCATGGGGGAACTGGGAACTTTATAAGCTCGCCATCGAATTCGAGCAACATCTTGCAATTCCGAACTTTGAAGGCCTGCAGGCTCCGAAACATTTGGCAAACGTCACTCCGCTCCCTCATCAGCTGGAAGCAGCGAAACAGGTTGTGGAAACGATGAATGGAAAAGCCATCCTTGCAGATGAAGTCGGACTCGGAAAGACAATCGAGGCAGGGTTGATATTAAAAGAGTACATGATTAGGGGATTAGTAAAAAAAGTATTGATACTTGTTCCCGCCTCCCTTGTTTCTCAGTGGGCTTATGAATTGAACAGTAAGTTCTTCATTCCCGCTGTCCCCCAGCGAAAGAGCTATGTGTGGGATCAATGTGACATCGTGGTTTCTTCCATGGACACAGCGAAGAGAAGTCCTCACCGTGAAAAAGTGTATGAGCAGGATTATGACTTGGTGATCATTGATGAAGCTCACAAACTGAAAAATCATAAAACAAAAAACTATGAATTTGTGCAGAATCTAAAGAAAAAGTTCTGCCTGCTTTTGACTGCAACTCCCATCCAAAATCGTGTAGAGGAAATCTTTCATCTAGTTTCCTTATTGAAACCGGGTCATCTTGGGAATGAATCAGGATTTACAGACAGATATAAAAAAGGAGATCGTTCGCTTCAGGAGGATGAACATTTAAAAAGCCTCATCAACAAAGTGATGATCCGTAACAGACGTGGTGATACAGGTATCGAATGGACGAAGCGGCATGTGAAGACGGTGTTGATCGATTTCAATGAAGCCGAAAGGGACTTGTATGACAGTATAGATATGCTAAAGGGGCGATATGATGACTGGGCCAATTCGAGCTCCTTCTCCCTTTTGACTTTACAAAGAGAAGCATGCAGCTCACGTGAAGCTGTTTTTTACACCCTGAAGAATATGCTTGAAAAGAAGGAATCCCCTACACCAGCCTTTGAACAGGTAATTGGTGCACTGATGAAGAAGGTAGAAAATGTCACAATGAACTCCAAGGCTCAGAAAGCATTGGAAATCGTGCAGTCCATTAATGATAAAGTAATCATTTTTACCGAGTACCGGGCGACACAGCTCTATCTTCAATGGTTTTTGAAACAGCATGGAATCAGCTCAGTCCCATTCAGGGGTGGATTTAAACGTGGTAAAAAAGACTGGATGCGTGAATTATTCCAGAAGCATGGCCAGGTGCTGATCGCCACCGAAGCCGGCGGGGAAGGAATCAACCTACAATTCTGCCATCACGTGATCAATTTCGACCTTCCTTGGAACCCTATGAGGCTTGAGCAGCGAATAGGCCGTGTGCACCGACTTGGCCAGACGGAAGATGTTCACATCTATAACTTCGCAACAAAGAACACCGTTGAAGAACATATTCTGAAGCTTCTGTATGAAAAGATCAATCTTTTTGAGCGTGTAATCGGTCAATTGGACGAAATCCTGACGCGACTTGATTTCAGGGATTTTGAAGAGCATGTGACAGACATCCTCTCCTCCTCCCGTACAGAAGGGGAAATGAAGATCAAAATGGAAAATTTGACGAGTATGATTCAATTTGCAGAACAATTAAAGGAGGAGAAATCCAATGCAGCAGCACGAAATTCATCGATTTCTTGAGAGGTACTTCCTTGCCAACGGCTGTGACATGGTGGCGAACGGGAATGGATATATGACCGTACAGCTTACCATCGACTTGGATAAAGAGCTTATGAACCGTCCGTTCTACTGGCATTATCTCGAAAAAACAGGTGGTACCCCAAATCCTATGACATTATCTCTCGTCACAATTCCTGACCATGCACCGGAAGATATGAAAGGAGAACCCATTCACTTTGGTTCACCGCGACTACATCAGATCTTTCACTCAACGCGGAACTTGGCAGGGTATATCCGACTGTACGAGAACCGGTACACGCCGAGTGGGCAGCAGACCCCTCTGCACCCTTGGCTCGGGCTGAATATTAAAATATCCTATCAATCCAATCGAAAGAAAGACAGCATTAAGAGTATCGGATTGAATCTGATCAACGGCGTCATAGAAGAGGACTTTCACTCCTCATTATTATCCAAAAATCTGACGCCGAAGATTCCTGACTTCTCATTCACTTTGACACCGATCATCAAACCGAAAAGCGGAGTGAACCGGATTCAGGCGTATCTTTATGAAGAAATCAAAAGGGAGCCCGTCGAATGGGCGGAACAAGCAAGGAAAACCTGGGAGGAGGACCTTCAACTTCTGGATCATTTTTATGGAGATCAGGAAGAAAAGCCTGAATCTTATTTTCTTGAACAACAGGCGTTAAAGGAGCAGTACGAACCGAAAATCATCATTGAGGTCATAAACGGCGGTATTTTTTATCTACAGCAGTCAAAGTGAGGATTCAAGGGGGAACAAACTTTGTTTGATACCCCTTCCACTACAAAAAAAGGACTACCATAAAGGTAATCCTTATCCACTATTTATTTTTCTTGAACATGATCATGAAAGCATATGGAATGATGCCGAACCACCTGAAGAGGAATGGTTCCCGCTCATTCTTCCTCTGCTTTTTTAATGTTTTACGTTCATGGGGTGATTTTTCATAATGTTGGACAAATGTTTGTGTTATGAACTTAACATAATCATTTACTGACATAAAAGCACCACCTTCCGCTTTTATCAGTATCACCATTAGACTGGAAATTATACGACCTAACTCTCAATATAGGGCAATATCGCTTGAACCACTTCATCGACTGATTTATAATCTGTTTGAATGGTTACAGAGCTCCCTTTTTCATACAGGGGAAACCGGCGCTCGAAAAGGGCCAATAATTTGTCCTTTGAATTATTTTGTACCAGAGGACGATCCTCATCCCCCTCAAGCCTATCCCATAGTGCATCAAAAGAGCATGTTAAATGGAACACAGAGCCGTTCTGCCGTAATATATCCCGATTCGCCCTTCTTTCCACCACTCCCCCGCCAGTCGTGATAATGGCTTCTTCACTTTGTAATTCAAAGAGCACCTTCGTTTCCAGATCCCTGAAATACGCTTCACCATGCTGATGAAAGATGTCTTTAATCGCCTTTTGTTCAATTCTTTCAATGTATTGGTCCATATCAATGACCGGAAGATTCAATACGTCTCCAATACGTTTTCCTATCGTCGTCTTTCCTACCCCCATAAAGCCAATGAAGAAAATCGGTTTCATATTCTACTCCCAACGTATGATTTGTTTTGTTTCCCTATTATACACAACCGTCGCAGGAAGAAAAACCTTCTTATCCCGTGAAAATGTCACTTCCAATTGTACTTCTTGAGGGTTTAGCAGCTGACTGGTGGTCAACACCTCACCAAATTTGGTTTTCACATGCCCTGAAGGGTTGGACCCATTCTTGATTTCCAATAAGACGGCATGGGAGACACTTACATTTCTTTCTTGGATACTCTTCATATTAGAGAGATACTGATACTTACTTATAAACAAATCTTTTGATGCAAGTGCTAAAAGCAGGACAATCATCAATAGAAGCAGCGTATACGGGAGAATAAACCCGCTATTGTTAAGGAGAGGATCCCCCCTCATTCCCTGAAAAGTAAAAGAAATTCCCTTCCACTTTTTCTCCACCTTCAAATTCAAGATTCAAATGCACCCCCTGTTGGATGACATCAAACGTAAAATGGTCCACTGACTGAAGGACAATTTCATGACCCCTATTATTCACCCTCCTTCTAATGGACTGATTATATTTTTCATACAGTATTGTTTCTCCATCGATGACGAAGGAGATCTGATTGGACAATACATTTACATCATTTGCCTTCCTTAATTCATTTCTCACACTTTCATGAAATAAATTCCATTCATAATAACGGGGAGGGACCAAATCATGCTTGATTGTCGAAAAACCTTTCATCATCAGAGGAATACTGAGGGAAATCATACAAAACAAACTAAAGCTTAACAGTGCTTCAATCAATGTGAACCCCTTCTCATCCATCCGCCCCGACACAAACTTCATGGAACGTCTCAGTCTTTTCATCATAGCGCACACATGCTTCACCACTCCCCCCACTTTCCCAAACGAGCTCATACCTGACCCCCTTATAGGTTCTTGCATGGTCAACAAACTCATGTGTAACGATTGCCTCCTCCACCCCTTCACGAAGAAATTTCAATGCCTCCACTTCACGTTGGAGCTGTTGAAGGCGGGAAGCATAATGCATGAGGAAGGGGATAAACAAGCCGCAAACCATGAGGACACAACTAAACGCTACTAGTGTTTCCGGTAATGAAAAACCCTTAGTATTCTTGTACATAAAATCTTCCTTGACCAATTTGGAACATCAGGGACATGGTGATATCTCCCATTTTGAAATTCACCCTGCCAAATTGGCTTGTATTTCCATCAGGATAAAAAGTGATTTCTTCCAAGCTGTTCGTAGAATTTATCTGTATACCGTCAGGAAGCTCTCTCGAAACAATTGTTTGTCTAGCGTCCGTTTTAGCAACATATTTATTTGTAAATGGATAAAAAGTGAGGAAGAGTGGTGTTTGATGATTGATACTGTAACTTTGGACCTGGTAAAGGTCCGATTCAAGCTGAGAAACGAACAGATCCTTTTGAGTATGATCTTTTAAAGGAACGATGGAGAAACCAACCCATGATAATAATATGGTAAAGATCAATAAGACGATGAGCATTTCAACCAGGGTATATCCCGCTTCAGCTTTTATGCCATCATTAATCAGCTGTCACCACCTTCCCCTCAGTATCGATGGAGATGGCCCTTCCGTCGGGACAAGCTTTATAGTCATCGTTCAGATAGCCATCGGCAACCAGGGTATCAATGGTCACTGCATCAGTATTCCCATCCATTTTATATGCTTCAATCTGCCCTTCCACCATATGCACAAACGCTTCACACCCCTTAGAATTAATGGAATTACTCTGATTCGTGACATTCGGGATCGTAATGAAAAGTAAAACGGAAATGACCAGCAAAACGATCATCATTTCGATTAGGGTGAATCCTTTTTCATTTTTAAGCATATTTCCCCTCCTGGTTATGGATTTCTTTTTAGATTCCCTGCATCATCTGAAAGAGAGGCATCATGATGGAAAAATAGATCGCCATGATGAATAGACCGACAAAAGTAAAGATTGCAGGCTGGATATACTTGAGCCAGGCATGTGTTTTCTCCTCTAATTCCTGAAAGCAGATATCACTGTAAATACGAAGTTCCTCTGCCAATCTTCCGTTCGTCTGCCCATGCTGGACAACGAATGACAGCTCTTCTTGAAAAAAAGGCATAGTTAAAAAACAATCATGAAACGGACTCCCGGCTTTAAGTTGTTTAATGCAATGGCTGGAAATGTATTGTAAGGTCGGACGGAATGATTGTCTTTCGATGATGAGGAGGGATTCCGTGATGGATACTCCGCTTGAGAGCAGGAAGCTTATTTCCCTCGAAAAAAAGTGGGAATGACCAAGCTTCATGTAAGTGGAGATCAATGGTATACGACATAAGACAACCGAGAGTTTCACAGGGGAAATTCTATTCTTGAAAAGGAAAAGAACGATTGTAAGGATAAGGAGAAACAATAAACCTGCACAGAAAATCATGGGGAAGTTCTCAATGAAGTGTAGAAGATACGTAAGTTTGGCTGAAGGTTCATAGCCCATCGAGGAATAAAGGGACTGAAATCTTGGAAATAATACCTTTCGAAGCAAGACCATCATGATGATGGACATAAAAATTAACATGAGCGGGTATTGAAAGACCTTTTGCAATTGCTCCTGATTTTTTCTTCTCTTTATGAGATAGCTTCCTGCCTCTGACAAGGTGTGGCCCATTTTGCCATGATGCTCCGCGAAAAAAATCTGTGCGCTGACATGAGCGGGGATGTTAAGGTGTTTATTCATCACGGAGGAGATGGACTCTCCTTTTTGGAGGGAACCGATCAATCTCTTTTTTAATTTGATGGTTTTCTTTTCTTTGGGAAGCAAGAGAAAGTCGATGGCTTCAGTAAAGGAATACCCTTTTTGAAGGAGATCCCCAAGCCTCTTCAGAAATTTACCTTGATCATCGTTTTTCTTCATGAACCCATTTCCTATATTCATGTTCTGAAACAAAGCCGAGTGCCACCCCCTTACAAATCAATGCCTGCAATGTGCGGTACTGATGCTTTACCCTCTCACCCTTCGCCTCCTTCAGTACGTCCTTCAAAGCACTTCCCGTAATGATTTCATAGACAGATGCCCTGTTACGGTTTTTCCCTCTAAGGCATTGACCGCCACATTCTGATTTGCAGATCGGACAGAGGAGCTTCAACAACCTCTGAGCAGATACCGCGAGAAGCGTCTGTTCGATGTCATGCCACTCAATCCCCAGTTCCATCAAGCGGTATATCGCTCCTTTTGCGTCCCTTGTATGCAAGGTGGAAATCACCAAGTGACTCGTCATAATAATAGAACCATGCATTATTTATTCAGAATCTTTTTTACATATATATTTGTAATCATTGAAGGGTTTTGAGTTTGGTATCAAGAATTACTAATTAATAGAGAGGAGGTATGTAATGAAAAAAAAAATTAGATGTAAACACTGCAAGGAGTTCTACCAACCACAAGATAAAGTAGCATTAAACTATGCAAACACTATTTTACACTTTGATTGCCCTGATACCGAAAACCTTCCAATTATTGATGAAGGAACTTTTGAGGAGATTGTAAGGAAGTATTCATTTTTTAGTGACACTTTACTTAACTGAAAATATTTGAGTTAGAACTATTTAATAGAGCTTTATAAAACGAAGTATTGCTAATTTCCTGGATCAAAAATAAATAATTTCTCCACTTACTAAGCTGAGAATTCAGGAAATTTTTTTCGATGGGAAAGTTACGGTTATAATAATAATGTGAGATGAATAATGATGACTTTAGCTGCAGGGGATCCCCTTATTGGCCCCCCTAATTATTATTAATGGATTAGATTACGTACAAATACAACAAAAAGAATTAATAACAAAAATAAAACGACTTTATCTCTTAGAATATCGACAGAGATAAAGTCGCTATATTAATGTGAAAAATCAATCCTCAAATGACTCAGCAATTTTGATGAAATCTTTTTTTGAGATTTCTTTGTTAGATTCCAAATTATAATACCCCATGTCATATGCAACATTTTTAATATTCCATTTTAGTACCATAATACTTTTTCGACCAGAAGGAATTAAATATTTACCTTGTTCATCACCAACCATTACCATTTCCTCATCATCGCTTGCTTTATAAACTGGATCCGGTTGTTTAGCCACTTGAATATCTAATTTTTCTTCGTTTTCTCCCTTGAACGTAATAGTTATTAGCCTACGATCACTGGTATCTATAGTTTCTTCTTTTACATTAAAAGGCATTAATGAAGGGGTTTTAATATCGTAGTCTACTTTATCCAGTTTTATTAACTTACTTTGAAGTTCATCATTGTCATATTTATAAAGATTTTTCTCTTCTGAGTTGCATCCAACAAGACTTAAACAAATGATGGAAAGCAGAAATACTTTCTTCATTATAAAACCCCTTAATAGATTATTTATTCGTCACAATATGTTGCACCTTTTTTATCATATGAAGTTACAGCGTATTGTTTAGTTGTATTACCTATCTTTCCATACATCAATAATCGTTGATTTTCCGCCAATTCTAAGTCATGCAATCCTACTGCATGTCCAAACTCATGTCCAATTGAAACTCTCTTTTTAGAATTATCCAGGTCTTTCCAGTTATAATAATTAACACCCATAAGCCAGGACAAAATATGTCCACTTGAGTTTGTGCTAAGAGTACGATGATAAGCTACGTAACCAACATTAGGATCACTATGAGCTGTTACTCTTCCAGTACCACTAGATGAATTTTCATAAAAACTAACTGCTGAACCATCCCACATATCTTCTCCTTGTCTAATATATGATCTTAGTTCAGAACTAACAGTCATTGCTCCATTATCTGAAATATAATAACTATCGCTCGACACACCAGCATGCTTGTCAGCATTGACTATGTATCCTGCAGTTTCGCTTCCTCTTGGGGGGTTATGTGCATAGGTAGACATTGGTAGAGTAAACGTTAAAGCTGTTCCTACAAATGAATATAACAAAATTTTTCTAATTTTCATATGATTAATTCCTCCTTAATTTTTCTCTAATTTTTTAACTTCTTGTTCGATTTTTTTACCAAATGTATCCTCTTTAAAATGTTGTTTAGCTGCCCCAGAATTACTATGGAGTTCATTAGCATTAGTTTTAGCTTCTTTATCATTAACTACATTTGTTTCAATGTTTTCTAACGTTTTATCTTTAAACCCCTGTTTTATAACTTCTTTATTCTTAACTAAATAAGCTGTACCATATGACCCTATACTCCAATATGTATTCTCAAACTCTTCACCAACAGCTTGCTTTAAGAATAGAATTAACTCCTCTCCATCTTTATAGAGTTCTTGTTTATTAAAGACAACGTCTTTGGTACCTTCTTGAAGAATTTTAATATTATCTTTAGCCTTATTATCAGATTTATATGTTTTTAAAATTTCTGAATTGAAAATGGTTTTTGGCACTCCTCCTTCAGGATGAGATTCTCCTACTACATCTTTAATCTTAAGTTTAACTATTAAATCTGCCTCTTTAACTGACTCCTCAAAATTATACGATAATAGTTGTGCCTGAATTTCATCATGTTGAATTATTTCCAAATCAGTTTCGTTAGCATTTTTTTTAGATACAACTTCATCTGATGATGAAAATGCCATTCCTGAAAAGCCAATTGTAGCAGCGACCCCAAGTATACCAATTCCAGTTAAATATTTTTTTCTCAAATTCTTTTCCCCCATTTCATAAGAATAGTTAAAAAGTATCATAAAATTTCCAAAAGAAAAAATTTACATTTTTAGAAAAACCATTAATTAAGAGACTTATATGTTAATAAACTATAAAATCCTTTCAAATTGACCATAATATATTCTTTTAGTTATATTTGTCGATAATTGTTAGTAATTGAAATTTAGGGATAAAGCAAAAGGCAAAAACACCAAAATACTAAGTGATAATATTCATATATTAATTGAAACTTAGATAATGTTGTTGAAAATAAAAAGTGCCCTCCTCAATTGAGAAGGGCTTTTCTTATGAGCCATTGTAATTCATGTTGATTATCATTATTCTCCAGTCTGCACTTTTTATTCATATTAAACCTACCAGAAAAAAGGGAAATTTCCCCTTATATAGAAATAGTACATTAGAGGTGGTGAAATAAAATGAAGCACGTTGCAGAAATAAGATTGGTGATTGACGAGAAACAAGTTCATAAAAGGAAGGAGTTTCACACCCGGGCCATAAATCACATTCCTTATTGGATTGATAAATGGATCAAAGAGATTAAAAATGAGAGGGGATTACCTGAAGTTGAAATTATTAGTGTAACGATAGATAACAAAAAAGACATTACTGAAAAGGTATTGAGCCTTAGAAAATAAAAGGCCCTCTCCAGCAAGAAGAGGGCTACAAAAAAGCTATGAAGGTTTGTACAGGCGCTCTTTCATATTTTCACCAATGATAAAGTAACATAATCATTATTTTCCTAAATAAGAGATAACTTTCTTACGGGTATCCCATCGATTGACACCAGAAAGATCAATGACACGATTTGTCTTTTTCTCCAATCCTTCAGTAGGTCCACCGACTACCATGAGTTCATTGATCTTCAGTTTTTCATTCGCAAGAGACTTTCGGTTATAAAGACCACATTTCTTCTCATTCGCTAAATCGTACCCCACGCTTAAGTCTGCATCCGAATAGACTACTACTGCCATTTTAATCATTTCTTCTTCCTCCTTTTGCTGTGGCTTTGCAACCACTTCTACGTATTTCCTTTTGAAAAATCTGCATAAGGCTCTTGCTTGTGCTTCAGCGCATCGCTCGGCGTAACCTGGATCTAAGAATATCTTTTTAAAGTCATCCGGGTTGGTCATAAAGCCATTTTCAATTAAACATGCTGTCATCTTGGTTTCTCTGACAATGTGTAAGTCCGTCCAGCTACCGAGTTCACTTTCGTGATCTCCGTTTCCATGAGTTTCGAATCCCATCTTTTCGTATTCTTCAATTAAAAGCTTTTGGAGTCGCTGAGATTCAGGATGATTATGCCAAGCAAAGACGCATATTCCCTTTATCGATTTATTTCTATTTGCGTTTGCGTGGTTTGATATAACTGCATCCACATTTTCCGCATTGTAAAAGTCAGTACGCCTGGTTAGTGATACTTCTGGTTTATTTGGCTGTTGGATTCTCTTTTCTCCAATACCACACCTCTTTAAATGAGCTGCTAATGCTACAGTTACCCTTGAATTAAACGAGTGCTCTTCATAGACCTTTCCGTTCACAATGACACCTTTTCCGCCAGTTCTATCAAACGTATCGCTTCCATGCCCCGTGTCGTTACCTATTGTTGACATTTACATTCTCTCCTTTCAAATTAAAAGAGCCACCTGAAAGGCAGCTCTCATTTCTTAATCAAATTTTGTTTCTTAAGTGCGTTCTCTTTTAATCGATCGCGCACATGAGTGTTCTTCCATACGGCATAAACGTTCAAAACAAGTGAAGCTGCCGCCGCTGCCATGAATACAAAAGCATCAATACTTGTCTGGTTGAACCAGTCCAAACTAACCCCTATTGTTCCAAGAAATAAAAACACGGAAGTTAAGAACCCTCCGAGCAATGTGAAAATATCCTTTTTCATTTCCTTTTCCTCCTCTATTTCTGAATGAGTCCATAAAAAATAGCAATTGCTCCTCCAATAACCCCAGAGCTAATTGCCGTTATGATCGCGCCAGTTATTTTCCTTTTAATCCAGGTCGTGTTTTCATCAATTTTGTTAAGTGTTTTATTGAGTGTGGTGATCTGCTCCTCATGCCGGGTAGTCGTGCTTTTCAGATCACTAACTTCTTTTTCAAGGATTTTAATGTCACTCTTCATTTCCACTATATCCTTCTCGTAATGATTCATTTCATGATGTACCTCCACCGTATTTGACATGGACATTGCCCCCTTCTCTATTTATCATGAGTGGGGTCACCTCCTTTCATCTTTCGAATATTTTCAGGGTTATCGGGAAAAATAACAAAAACATTTATCAAAGGAGAGATAACAATGAAAAAAACCATACCTTCCTTAATTTTAATGATGTTCTGCTCAATAGTTCATTATTACTTCACACATCTTGGTCAAGAAATAAACAGAAAACGATTCATAATTAGTGGGATAATATTGACTTTACTAGGATTGATTTATTCCACTTTACAAACCACCATCATTATTAAATCTGTGAATTCTTCTAAAAGCAGTCAGTAAAATAAATAAACCTTCTTAGACTTAATCTTGTTCTGTAGGTTCTTCTGAATTGGATGTTCTCCCTTGATACTTAGCAACCTCATGGGATAAGGCTTGGTTCTTTTGTTGAAACTCTTGCAGCTCGGCTCTTACAAAGGCTAAGTTTCCTTCAAGTTGGCCAACCTTTGCTTGCAGCTGAAGAATCACTTTTTCCTCTAAACTTAATGGTTTTTGTTCCATCAGTTCACTCCTTCTCTAATTCATGTGACTGTGCCAGCCTTGTTTCAACATATGGATTTCTCTGACAGCTTCCTGCAAGACTTTCCACAGGTACGTGTTCATGGCATATAAGTCGATGCCTAATTCATCTCCAAAATCACTTCTTAGCTCTTCTGGAGCTTCCTGTGCAGACAGTCCTATTCTCATGGTGTGAGTATCGTCTGAGATAAGGCTGTATTGCTTCGGAGCGATGTTTAAAAATTCTTGAAGGATCTCATTTTTTTCGAACTCAATCATGTTCTCTTTTAGTCGCTCATCTGAAACCGTCCTAAAATCAGAAGCATCGATTCGTGCATAAGACGTATTATATTCATTCCTGATTTGAAGAGCCGGGGTGCTTCCGTTCAATCCTTGGATGGTTGTTTTCCCCATCCTTATGGCAGCATGACCGTAATCATCCCACTTTGAATAGAATTCAAAAGGTATGGTGTCATCCATATAGAAATCAATTAATCCTCTTCTGTTACCTGATGCATCCCCATTCTGATAAATATAGTTTCCATTCCCAGATTTCCATCTTCCATGCCCACTAGATGGATCAATTTGCACTCCACCATAGAAATTAAGCGCACCAGAAGTAGAGAATTCGAAGTTTCTACTCCCTACTGAAATATCAAAGTTTTGATTACTGTAAATACTGTCATATGTGAATGAAGTGTTCCTAGATCCAAACTGTAAAAAATATCCTTGGCTGTGTATTTGTGATTTTTTAGTCGCTGAATCATAGGATGTACCATCACCATAGAATAACGCCTGACCAGAAGCTATCTCAACAGCTTCCCTAGATAAAATGGACTTTATCTTAGATCCCGTAATTATTACGTCTCCAGAAGAATCGCTTGTTGTTAAGGTTCCGCTAAATGTACCGGTAACACCTTGTAATTTCCCCTTTAATGTTACATTGCCCGAGCCATCAACTACAAACTGATTATTTATATTTAAACCATACAGCGACTTTATCATGTTTGCCTCTAACCAATCTACTCCAAAAGTCGTATGGTTATCGACTACATTAGGACCTCTCCCCCCCGATGGAGCAAAATAAATATCGTAAAGTTGATAAGAAGAATTGTTTCCAGAACCTGATAACATGGCACTAAACTTTCTGCCTGGTATCGTGCTGACTGTTCTAAGTAATGTTCCATTCTTGTAATACTTAACGGAGTCACCATCATAAACAAGCACAAATGAATCTCCAGGAGAAAATGCTCCATGATTAATTTCATTTGTCCCTGAATATCTAGACCTTGCCGTACCGTCAGATGCTAAATAAAACATAAAATAACCAGACGTATAATAATAATAGTTTGCATTTGGGGCATCGTCATGGATACCAAACATAAGAGATTGTGTAGTATACCTCGGTTTGAAACTTAAAAACACACCATCTGTGTACGTTTCTTTTGTATAAGCTCCTTCATACCAAGAAGATCCGCCATTTTTATAAATCCTGCCTTGATCATCAACTTTGCCATAAGCTGAAGTTACCCAATCCAATTTAAACCCTGGCTCCCCTTGAGATCCCCCAGGTCCTGTTGGACCAGTAGGGCCACGATCGCCAGTATCCCCTTTTTCACCTTTTAGAAGAGCCCAGGTATATTTGGAAGGGTCTGATGAATCAGCAGAAGTGAAATCCGTATAGGTACCTATATATGTTCTTCCAGAAGCACTTGTGGTAGAAAAACCACTTGTTCCAGTAGAATTGTTTGACCAAGCTGTATGGAAGTATGGGGTCTTTCCATTAGATCCAGGTGGTCCTTGAATTCCCTGGTTCCCGTCTGCCCCTTTAATTAAAGTCCATTTGTATCGGCTTGGTGTGGTAGAATCTGCTTCCGTGAAGTCTGTATACATACCGATATAAGTTTTCCCATTTGAATCACCTACAGAAAATCCGCTTGATCCAGTAGAATTATTCGCATAGGCGATGTGAGTGTAAGACGTTCTCCCATCAGCTCCGGTAGCCCCTTTTATTCCCTGCTCTCCTTTAGGTCCTTGAATACCTTGGAGGCCTGTCGGCCCCTGGGGTCCCGTATCTCCTTTATCCCCTTTTTCGCCTTTAATCAGCGTCCATTTGTAGTCGGCAGGGCTGGTGGAATCATTTTGTTCATAATCCGTGTAGGTGCCGATATAGGTTTTTCCTGTTGATTCACTCACCGAAAACCCACTTGTTCCAATACTATTAGTTGCATAGGCGATATGAAGGTAAGGCGTTAAGCCATCCTCACCGGTTGGGCCAGGCGTTCCTTGGTCTCCTTTTTCTCCTTTGATGAGCGTCCATCTGTACTTAGAGGGGTCACCTGAATCGGTGGCTATCTGATCCACATAGATACCAATATACGTTTTGTTGACAGGGTCGCTTAAAGAGAAACCACTTGTTCCTGTACTGTTGGTAGCATAAGCAACGTGAGTGTAAGAGGACTTCCCCGTGTCTCCCTTTACTCCAGGGATTCCCTGGTCTCCTTGAGGACCTTGTAAACCTTGGAGTCCACGTTCCCCTGGATCTCCTTTGTCCCCTTTATCCCCTTTAAACAGAACCCACTTATAATCAGTGGGAACATTACTCTCCACGTCAGTTGATTGATTAGGAGACAAGCCAACATACTTTTTACCCGATGGATTGTCACTCATGCCAGTACCATTTGGATCATCCGCATACTTTATCCATGTATACGTTGGATTACCGTCTTCTCCAGGAGGCCCCGGTACCCCTTGTTCACCCTTCAGCAACATCCATTCGTAAACAGTTGGATCCATAGAAGGTAATTCTACTGTTTTATTGTAGGCAAAACCAACATAGGATTTTCCCATTGGAGAAGAGGATACTCCTGCTCCATTTTGGTCATCTGCATACATCACCCATGTATATAAGCTCCCACCGGTCGGAACCCATTTATTGATTTCAGGATTCCAGGTGTGAGCAATCTCAACACTTCCCCCGGTTTTAATCCAGATAACATTTGTTTTGCCTTCTGGAGGTGTGTGAGACTTAATAACCTTAGTGGCGTAAAGTGCTTGAAGGTCTTTCCAGACACGAAATACATCCTCTTTTTTAAACTCAATGACCTCACCGAGCTTGTACTTCTTCTTTGACTTATTGAAGATAGAACGTTCAACAAAAACAACCCTCGAATCTAAGTACATAGGAGGATTAAATTTTTCATCTTTGATTTTGGCGGAGTCCCCTAAATGGACCACTTCATGATCGTAGCCAAAAATGTGATCCAGGGCAGCGCCTTCCGCTTCATACTCGACAGCTGCGGTGATTCTCTTCTTGAGTTCAGCTTTTCCCAATTGAGTCAGACGTTCCTCGGTCATTTCTGTGTCAGTAGATTGTGGTTCATAAACTTCTACAAGGTGTTGCCCCTGCCAATTCCAGTTTTGGAAGGCAGCTTCATCCGTTACTGTCACTTTTAATTGGCTACCGTCTTCTCTTTTAGGTCCAAGACAGATCAGGGCGGTAACAACTCGCTTAGCCAAAAGTCTACGTTTAATGCCAAGGAGGTCTTTGCCTTCCACGATTTCTTTTCCAGAGTCCTGGCCAACCTTTTTCACAAAATCGACGAATCGACCGATAACCTTGTTTCCGGATATAACGACACGAAAGCGCATCTCACAATTGAATAAAGAAGCAATCGCTTTTAAAGCTTCGTAAGCATCCAGGTCTTTCTCAATGGTCCACTTGCGAATCCCACTATATTCAGTTATTCCTAGCTCCCACCCGTTTATCCCCTGCAAGACAAATGCCGCTGCAGCTTCTACGGTTTGACCATCTCTTACCTCTGGATGAATGGTTTTTAGCTTTCGAAGATCGTAATAGGAAGCTTCTGAATATACTTCGATCTCTCCCTGTTTGGTTAAGTCATCTTTCTCGTATACTATAAATTCCCTGTAATCTCCTTCGTCAGACGGGATGAGGAGTCGCGATCGCCCTTGAATCTTATCTAGATCTTCTTCTGTCACAGGTGCGATAAATTCGTACTTCTCGTTATTATCAAGGGAATTCTGATGACTGTCGTAGGATACATTCGTAATCCAGCCTACAATTTCGCTATTTTGATGATCAAGAATGTGTATGATGCTCATCGGTACGCATCCCTCCATATTGCCTGGACTTCCGAAACTACATCCGAAGGGTTCACTACAAATACGTTATCCCCCTTCTGCAGATGGAAGAAGCGCGCTCCAAAGTCCTTCCCTGTGAATCGATCACCATTTTTATAGATTCTTGATTCCTTATGGTTAAATTCAAAGACATCCCCGGCTTCTCCGATATATGGGATTCCTTCAGTTTGAGTATTGATTTTATATACTTCAATCAAGCGAATTCTGGCTTTTGATGGTGTAGGAGAATTGCCGTGAGTCCCAATATGCATCCCTACAGCAGCCAAATCCTGTTGGAATTCGTTGTTCAAATCGTTATAACTGAACGTTTGTTTATGTCTGGTATAATTTGAACCGTCCTCTCGAAGTCCTTGCTGTGCAATCGAGAATTTAAACTCTGTTCCCTCTTTCTCAATATCCATATATCCAAAGAAATCGGAATAGGTCCAGTCCATCGAAACGATGTATTTTGAATTCGCTCCATTCCTGAGATTAATCTCTACATCTACACCTCCTGTAGATTTTCGTAAAACAACTGAAACCTTTCCCATCACTTGACTGGATGCATTTAATAAGTAAACTTCTGTACGTGCTCGCTGGGAAGGATTATTTCCAACATTAAAAAAAGCCCTGATTAAATAATCAGTAGCCGTTGTGCTCACAGAGCGTGCTTTAGTTGGTCCGTGCCAAGCGCTTCCTGAACCATAACTAGTTGCATAGTAGTCTAGCCCATCTGCTACCAATGTTCCTCCATTGGTTCCTCCATCAGGCGCGAATAAGGCATTGGCCCATCCTGTCATATTTTCACCGTTTGCCGTCATGATCTTTGTGTATTTTTGGAATGGTGTTTGGTCTACCGTGACCGGGCGACCGATTCTCATGTAGTCTTCATCACCAATGATGTCCAGGAACGTAGTTGGTTTAGAAAGAACAAATCGGAATGTAGGTGGAGTCAAGACATTCCCCCCATTATGAAGAATGATTGGAATGTCTAAATTTGTGAAGATAGGATTTTTTACTCCTCCATATTTATTGGGATCCGAACATAAGAACGTAATACTCCCTATTAAAATATTTGAATCTTCTTCTGGAACATCATTTGAAGACATAGTTGCATTAAAGCTAGCATTTTCATCTGTAAATACCAGTTCTTTTTTTGATCCTTGTAAGAAGGCATTTAAACGGTTATACCTTTGACGAAAGCCTTCATTTGTCCTGTCAGTAATTTTATATTTAACTGTGATTTCTTTTTCATTACTTGTTAGTTCGCTTGATTCCATAAGTCCGTCTCGTCCTGGTATTTCAAACGCATTGATTCGATTATTCACGTTGCTTCTTCCTGATACAGTTAACGTTGTAAAGCTTCCATAATGGTCAGACAGTGCCTCATCAATATTTGTTCCGTTAAAAATGGTTTGAATAGATAGAGAGGTACTTAAAGTACCAGGCTCCGTTAGGTCAACAAACTCATACATAAAGTACCTCCTTTAATTTCCGGAGTGTAATTCTCTTTCTTGAACTTCTGTAATATCACTTACAAAAGCTTTGAAAACTTGGCGTCCTAATTTCAGACTAATCGTAACAGGCTGCTTCGTTGTTACTTGAACTTGAGCATTAACTGCGCTGCTAACTTCAGCAGTGCTACTTCTTTTCAGACCTTTTAAACTTGATTTTACTTGTGAAGAATTTACGGATAAGTCCGGGCTAAATGCATCTCTTACACCATTAGCAAGTTTTGCAGTCGAACGAACCAGTGGTGACTTTGCTCTTTCAATCGATGTTCTTATCGGTCCTTTAAAATCCATTCGGTGAATATCACTTAATGGCCCTCGTTTAGCAGGAGAGAATGGCCAGAAGTCCCGGACGGCTCCAACTATGTTATCTACCACTCCAAGGATTTTCCCCTTCATTGCAGACAAGCCATCAATTGCACTCTGGATGATTGCTTTACCAGAATCATAGAGATTGATACTGTCAAAGAAGTCAGTAATGTTCCCCCATATATTAGACACCGTTCTAAACATATTTTGCATTTGATCTGATATCGCTTGTTTCATCGCTCGAAAATCTCCAGTAACCAGCCCCTTCAAAAAACTAAGTGTATTTTTGAAGCTGTTTACTATAAATCCCCATATATTTTGGATGATTGAAAGTGCCATCTGCATATACGACTGAATAATGTTATACAGTTCAGGGAAATTCCCCTTGATGTACCCTAGGATTTTTAGTGAAGATTTCAGAATGAAATTTGAAACCCAGGACCAAATTTTCAATGTCCACTGCTTCACTTTATCCCAGTTTGCTATCACTAATACAACCAATCCTATTACTGCTGCAGTTACCCAGCCAATTGGTCCCATGGCTATTACCCAAGATAGAGCCATCCGTGCTGCCCAGATTAATGCACGAGTGCTTAGTTTGAGTAACCAACCTATCATCTTTCCAACAAAGCCACCGAAGGCTGTTCTTAAAAGAATCACAGCTGGAACAACAGCGATAAGTACTCCAGTCAGAGAAATTGCCCAACCGATCAGTTGACCAATAAGTGGGTAAGCCTTCATCATCGCTGATGACCAACTCAAAAAGCCATTTACTAAATCAAGTATTTTAGAACCGAGTGGTGCCATTCCAATACCAAGCTGAATCAAGAAACTAATCAAATTTCCTATAAGTGCAATAACCTTTGGTCCGTTTTCTTTTACATAGTTAATAAAGTTTTGGAATCCCTTAGACTCATTTAATTTAGCCGACCAAGCCGCGAATTTTTCAGTAAGACCTACTAACCCTCCTTGCATATCTTGAGAAAGTGGAGAGAAAGCAATCATTAAATTCATAATCCCCTTCATGACATTCCCAAAGGTCTTACCAAGTGCTGTCATAGAAGGTCCTACATTATCGTTCAAGAAACCAATAAACTCCTTAAATTCCTGTGATTCCATTGAAAAACCAAGGCTTTTAGATAGAGAATTAGCTGCACTTATTGCACCATCAAATGCCGGCTTTAGATTCTTAATCAAGGTTTCCAATTGTTCTAAGCTACGGATAAAAATGTCCATCACTGGTTTCTCAAATTGCTTGGAGAACTTGCTCCAAAATTTACTGAAGGACTGGACTGCTTTTAAACCACGTTGCTGTTCTTTAGATAAACTTGCTTGAGCCTGCTCAATTTCTTTCAAAATCTCAGCACGCTTCTCTAGATCGGTTGTGTTGGCAAGTTCCTTCCGTAGATCCTTGATAGTTTTGTTAGCCTCAAAAACATCATTTAAAGCTGAAGTAGCAACTGAACCAAATAGAATAGCTCCTGTTCCCGCTGCCGCAAAAGAGGTTGTAAGTCCTCCTAACCCCCCTGCTAAACTAGCGATTACCGGGACTATTGCTGGTAGAACAGATAACAATCCTCCCTGTAGTGCATTACCAGCCACTATACCAACGGAACTCATTGTTTTGGCTATTCTATCTATCCTACTTTGAAACTTGTCTACTCTGGCTTCCACTCGAACTATTATTTTATTTCGAACCAGTGCTTTTGCTTTCGCCTGTAAATTGTTTATCTTCTTGAAGAAGCTAACTGTATCAGCATCTACTTCTTTTTCGGCTTTCTTCCTTGTAAATGACTCCATCATTTTTTTTGCTTTTTTAATGTTTCGCTTAAGTGGATTAATATCGGCCTTTAAAGTCGTGTCTTCTGCACTATCAGCCTCAATTTTAAATCGCTTAGTTATTTCCCTTGCCTTCTGAATGGCGTTCCTATATTTCGTGACATTCGCTTTCAATTCTGCCTCTACGGAATAGTTGGACAAATCCTCACCACTTTCTAGAATTTCTTAAAAGAGCGATTTGTGCAGGTGATAACTTCTTAGTTGGTTTTTCAACAGACCTTTTGATTTCGAAATCATTGTCAACGGATTTTAATACCGATTCGTAATCAAAGAAATCATCAAATTCTTTAAAGGCATACTCTTCTTTGGGCTTCCTATCAGTTCCTTTGTTTACTTTTGCTTTAGCGTTCCTTATAAGGAATGCTAATTTGTGCAACCTGTATTCCTCATCAATTTCCTTATATTCTTGTGCATAGCGCTTATAATGAAACTCAGTCAATGTCATTTCTTCTACATCAACCAATCGTTCCATTCCCAACTTTCGAAGTGAGTAGATGACAACCTCGTCGTAGGTTAATCCTCTTTCTGCATGCTCATTCTGTTCGTACCCTTCACTTCTTGAAACTCTTCTGGAACGAGCTTTCGGGTCATAGGTTGCTTTCCCAATTCAAACATAACTTGCTGAGCGAATTCCTCCAGACCCTCACTTTCAGCTATGTCGTTCAGAATTGATTCAAAATCCGAATCTGACGTTGGCTTTTTCTTATCATGGGCTGTGGCTGCCTGAATTAATTTATACAAACAAATGATATTTCCGGACTGAAGCCCTGGCACTAACATCGTTTCAAGTCCCTGGCCAAGACTCACATTTTCTACTTCCAATCCCAATGACCGATCGATTGTTGTTAAGGTGCGAAGTCCGAATGATAATTCAATGTCTCTTCCATTAAAAGTTATATGCAAAATCTATTCCTCCTCAAATGGTCAAAATAAAAAGAGGGGATTATCCCCCCTTGGTAGTTTTATGCTTCTGGTGGTGTGCCCAATCCATCATCTGCAGGATCCTCAGCAAGCACATCATGAAATACGTATCCTAAAGTTTCAATATCGCTCTCCGGAACATTGACACGCCCTTTTTGTCTTTTAAATTGAGTGACAAATGTTCCACTGACTTCCGGATCATCCTCTGCAGGATTCGTAGTTTCCCATTCAGTAATGTAACCTTGCCGATATTCTGCCCCAAAAGTAAAAGTTCCGGGATTAGTCTCATCCTCTACTTTATCCGCCAAATCTACTTCCCACATCTCCACTGGATAGTCATCAACAATGGAATCACTCAGCATTGTAAATGTAGGATCTGTTTCAGCTTGAAGTGCCGAAATACTTACTTCATCCTCAAGTGCTCCCGAGCCTGAAACACTTCCATCTTTGGTTACTGTCGACTCCCGATCCCGGGAATAAGACTTTGAATGCTCCGTTTGAAAAACAAGCTTAGCTCCTTCTGCAGCCTCACCAAGTTTTCGAAAATAGAGTACCTTGTGTACTCCTTTTGCAATGTTGCCCATGCCTCTACCTCCTTATTAGGTAATTCTGTATTCTGCCTGGATAACTCCGTGCAGCAGATTATCAGTCGTTGTATTATCGAAAATTTCATTTGAATCAAGCGAAACCAGTCTTACGTAGTAATTATCGAGTTGCGTCAACCTGCGTAAGGCCATTTCGAGATTGTAAATCATTTCGGCAAAGTTTATACGATTATTTGCCACTTCCCAAACGTGAATGGTTTGCGATAGATTACCAGTGATCACTTCTTTATTGTTGAAGACATCAGAACCTATCGAACCTGCTACATGCACAAAGGGATAAGGAACTTCCTCCTCTTTGCCTGGAAGATAATCGTATGTGCCATATCCCAGGTTAAGAGATTTGTTGAATACCGCATTGAACAGTTGAATCTTTGGTGACTTCATCTACTCACCTACCTTACAAGTCTATTTAGGTCATCAAGGTATTGTTTATTCTGATTATAGAATCCGGGGAATACGAATGGTTGTGCATCCATGAAGCGTGTTCCAAATTCGAGATAGCCGGAGTGTTCTGATTTACTAATTGTCTTTCCGACAAGATTACTTACTATCTTCGTTTCAATATTTCTCTTGGTGTAGCCTGTTTGATAACCTTGAGTAAATTCAGCATTCTTTACTACCTTCTCGGTCATTTCAATCGTATTGTTCTTCACGATTTTCCCGACATCATCTTCAATATCCCTATCCAGTCGATCAAGTTTCGCAAGCAGGGCATCCAGTCCCTCTAAGTCCACTCGCTCACCCCTTCCAAAAATAAAACGCTCTCAGACTTGTATGGAACATGTCCGAGAACGTTATATTTCTTCTCGTTTATGATGGCTTTATCGACTTCAAGCGTGTACGGTCTCTGTAGCCTAACTGTGGTGATTTGTTTATCTAATGAACCAAAAATAACTTTAACTCTTTCTAGGCTGATTGGAGACGTGTTGCAGGGTAATGTAACACCTTCATCCACTCTAACAACTGTCTTTCCGACAGAAGGATCATATGCACGGCCATTAACTTTATGAAGCGTAACCCGATCGGAGTACCGCATCAGAAAAACATGACCTTTCCTACATCCTGAGTTTTAGGTATATACGTTTCTAAGATGGCCTGATAGGGTTTAAAGTCGTCTTCCGTAAAGGAAACAGACCTTCCTTCAATCGATTCTGATTTCATCCCTTCACTTCCAACTTTGTTATACCGATTCACCACCAGCTCCTCAACAATGAACATTAACTCTTCAGGGATCGCTGTCAGACCTGCATTTTGTTTTAGCCATACCTTCAACCGGGATTCAACATTAGCGATAAGGCGATCGATTACACTATCCTGCAGGCTGTCTTGAACACCAACAACGACTTTTACGTTATCTCTGATAGACATACAATCACTTCAATTCTGCTTCTGCGGCAAGAGCTTCTTCTTTCCCCTGAATCTTTTCTCCGTTAGACAACACGTACCATGGGCCGCCTGTATGTTTGGGAAACTCACTTTCTTCAGAAGATGGTTTTGATTCTTCAGGCTCCTGGTCAGCTTCTTCAGACTCCACTCCCAATTGCTCAATCAATGGCTTCCCTACATTATTTTCTGTGCTTAATAATTCCGAGATCCGTTCCTTGCTCACTTTAGCCTTAGCAGGGAAGGTATCTCCCTTACGATAAACACGGTGATCATCTTCTTTATCTCTAAAAGCTCTGATTACTTTGTAAGACATTCCTAATCATCCTCTCTTTGATAAATGGTTATTATGCTGTTGGGGCAGGTCCCGAGACTAATTTAGCAAACGCTTCATCTTTAATGATCATTAGACCCACATCCATTGTGGCACGTAGAGCAACCATCTCTTGCTCAAATAAGTTGATAGGTGACCCGTCTGCATTGGTAATGGTCGATAGTTGAGCTTCCTCAGAAATTGCGTAATCAATGTTAAAAGGAATCCCATAACGCAATTGATCGAAATCACCTGCGTAAAGAGTACCTTTTGAAAGATTAGCAGATTTCAAATCTACTGCTGGCATCCCATCAATCGTGTTGTTTGAACGATCATACAATGATTGTAATGTTCCGTTTTCAGCTTTTTGGGCATTGCGTAAGGCAGTATGATTTTGTACTTTTGAAATCCATGCATTAGGCTCTACATCATTCTCGAAAAGCTCATCCTCTACGGCCAGGATATTATCGTAAGTGATTCCGTCATAAACGATATTTTCTGCAGTTGTTACTGATTGTTCAATCGATTGAGTGAATGGATTAGCCACATTCAGAATTCCTGCTTCATCAAACTTTTTATAGAATGCTTCTGCAATCTTTGGACGCATAATTTCAAAGAAATTCGAAACCCTGTACTGCAGATATTCACGGGAAACTGGTAGAATGACACCTAGCTTTTTGGCCGTCATCTTTACTTGCAGCAAGGTGGGTTTTGAAGTTTGAATCTTCTCAGTCTCACCTACCCAGTAAGCTCCTGGTCCCTCAGCAAAGTATTCGAATGTCTTTTCTTTATCCGTCATTTCCTCATAAACACCAAGCTGCATGATCTTGGAGTTTTCCATTACATCGTTCAAGATCATGGTGTTGTACTTATCCGGAATTGTCCCATCTTTCGCTTCGTGAACCATCACGTTATCTGGGCTAAATGTTTGTGCAAAGTACTGTAGATTAAGTTTTAATAGATTTGGTCCCATATGATTTCTCTCCTCTTATTTAATGATTCTGTTCTTCCTGGCCATTTCTGCTTTTGAAGTATTGCTTCTATTGTTTATTTTTGAACCGCCTGTTTCAGGAGGATCCTGACGAAGCTTTTCCTTCACTGCATTATTAACTGCAGCATCGAATTCCTTTTTGATACTGGTTACTGCTTCCTTAATTTTCTCGTTGTCCTCAAGCTTGATAAGAGATTCAGCAAACGCAGTCGGCAGTCCCTCATCTTTTAAATCTGTTTCAACTTCAGAACGAAGCTGCTTCGTATTTAATTCACGCTCTCGGTTATCGAGTGCCTCGAGTCGCTTTTTATAATCAGCATCTTCTTTTTCCTTCTGAGACAGCTTTGCATATTGTTCTGCATCCTTTTTTGCATCAGCAAGTTTTTGGTCAAGTTGTATTTCCCATTCTTTCTGCTTTTTATCAAGAGCCTTTGCAAGCTTACGATCTGATTCAGCCTCAATCTTCTTTTGAAGTTCCTCTGCAGAAAGCTCAATCTTTGCCGGTGGATCGTTTGGTGGATCATCTGGATTCGGCGGATCCACTGGCGGTTCATTCGGCTCGGCAAAGTACTGCAAGTTTAGTTTCAAAGGTTCAAACTGTTTCTTAAAGGCTGCTGGATTAAACACATTAATTGGTCCTGTCACTTTCATTTCCTCCTAACCCATGAACACGTAACAACACGCAGGTGCCCACCGTTAACGTCCTCACACGTTTTTAGTCAAAACAAATAAGCCTGTTTATAACGTCTGGTGCTCAAAGACGCGCTCACACAAATTCTTATAAGGTGTATTTCTCTTTCACATTTGCGAAAAACTCCTCTCTCCAGTCTCCCAAAATAAGAGCCGTTGAACTCCTGCAAAACGGATGCATGGGAGGAGCATTAAATCCTGGCTTCATTTCCTTCACCTTGAATTTTTTCTTATTCAAGAGTTTACATTTCTTTGTGGTCTTCCCATCCATTACAGCAACATATTCATATTCAGCTTCATTATCATTAGAAACTGCCTGATAGGATAGCTTTTGTGCTTCTACCTGAACCCTGGCAGTTTCAGTGATTAATAGCCTTTTAGCCTCAAATGAACTGACATCAAATCGTTCTCGAATATTTCTGATGTACCTATTTGGATGGACACCACGGACGATTGCACTGTTTATGATACTGGCCAACTCTTCTCTGAGAGCCTTCATATCTCCCCATATCCTTGAAGACCATTTAGCACCATAAAACGAAGCTCCTACAATCGATTTAAGAGTTGGTGTGGTGATCGCCATGTTGACTCCTAAGATTCCAGCTTGCCGCAGTACCTCAGATATTCCAGCCTGCTCCAAATAATCTTGAAAGGTCTTTTCCTGCTCATTCGTCATCGATACCAGGTGAGCATTTAAATACATCATGAGAAGCTCCTGCCGGTTTATCCTCATCTTTGTATTGTAGGTGTAGAGCTCCTTATTTGCCTTCGGAGAGAAGTCCTTCTCCCTCACATATCGTGCAGCCGTTCTTTCAAATGATTGAACATCAAATTCGGACACTCTCTTCTTCGCTTCAATTAATGAGATCGTATTTTTTTCTGCATATCGAGAGTAATAGGCATTGATTTCTTTTTCTACCTCGCGGAGAGCGTGATCGATGATTTCTTTTAATTTTATTGATACCTCTTCATCTTTCATTTGTTCACGCTTGATGTTTTCTCTTTCACGCTTTATCCAGTAACTTTCTTCTTCAGACATTTAACCACCTCAATTCCTCATGTACTCGGAGGACATCGATTGTCTTTGTTTTGCCCTTTCACTTGTAATTCTCTTTTCTTCCTCTTCTGGATTTTCTACAATCATAGGTATTATCTTCAGTTTCGTTTCCTGGGACAGCTCTCCTCCAAGTGCATTAAACATATCTACTGCCTCTTTAGTGCTCTTAGGAAGGTTAGGAGTGAATTTATAGGTCAACCCTTCAAATTCACCATTACCTGCTTCGCTCGCTAGGTGCATGACATTGTTTATCAACTTGTAACGACGATTAAGAGACCTTTTAAATAATCGTTCTTTATTGATTCGTATTTGCTCCAGACCGAATAACTTGTACTTCATCGCTTCACCGGTTTGTTGGCCGGCAAAGTTTTCGTCATTCAGGTCTGGCGTATTTGTGAATTTATGAATGTCCGTTTGTAGCCTGCCTTTATATGCCTCACTTCCTGATACATCATACTGTTTATAGATATAGTCAGCTTCCACTCGTCCTTCAGCCCCGTCAGCGTTTTGTGTTGGCTTAAGGAAGATGATATTTGCCTCCTTCATCTTCTTCGCTTCAGTAGGATCTAAATCTACATTCCCTAGAATTTTTAGCATGGCATCATTTAGATCGGTCATATAGTTTGCTGTATCAGATTGGGCTGCATCATATAAATCAATCAAGTCCAGGACATTCTCAAAATCCCCCTGCCGGAATCGATTGTTACTGTGCTCATTAATCGGGACTTCCGCGAACGGATGATCAACCTCAGTATCAAGCGTCAGATTATAGTCACCCATGTTCGAGGTGAAATACGTGTGGATCTTCTTGTTTGTATAGAGGATGACTTTAATTTTCCGTTGGCCACCATAACCAACAGAGAAGTACCGGACCCCAGCAATAACATTCTTCTCAATCGTTGTGTCATAGATTAAGAAGGTTTCTAACGGTGAAGACAAATATACTTTGGTTTGATCCAGATGATTCCGATGTATTAGTTCATATGCCCGACCATAGATTGATAAATCCAGAACAATATCTGCATTCAGTGCAGCATCTTCTATTGTTTCGTTGATTTCATTAATTTTTTCCTGAGTGGACTTATCCTTATGACGAACTGATACAGGAGCACCTACAAAGAAGCCCTGCATGAAGTTAGAAACATACTTCGCATAATTGTGCTTGGCCCGGTGATCGGCCTTGTCATCTTCTTTCCGACGGTTGGCTGCAGAGATCGTTGTGTTATCCCCGAGATAATAATCGTCCAAGACAGTGAGCCTTGGACGTTGGTGTTCAATATGATGTTTTAATATAGCAGACAGTTCTTTTGTGTCTTGCACCAGCTCTTCTGCAGAATCAAACGTATACTGTATGTTTGATTCTTTACTAAACCGTCTCTTCTTTCCGGCATTACCACTCGTTCCTACTCCTAGCTCAAAATCATTAACGTGATTCATGTTCAACCTCCTATAAACCTAATCCTTTTAAAGCATTATAAGTATCGTCTTTCTTTGCCACTCCTAAATGGTATTGCTCCAGGCTATAACGGAGGGCATCGATAATATGGTTATTTGCATCAACCGGAGTATTTAGCCACTTACCGTCCTTATCTTGATCAAACGTGTACGTATTGAATTCTTCAATGGTGTGTTCACATGTTGGATGAATGTACACCTTAAATCCTTGAATGAACAATATCCCCTGATTCACGCTACCTTTCCCTTTAACTGAAGCCCTCATCCTTCGAACACCTTTATTGATTAATTCCTGTATCAAACGCCTCTCAGCAGAGTCAGCTGTGATGACTGATTTAAGAAGTCCTTTACTCACGATCATCTTGTATATTTCTTCGGTTAACATCGCTTTCTCATAATGTTCATCGTAGATCCAAAGCTCTTTCTTCTTAAGATCCACAACAGAGCTCGGTAAGGATGTAGGATCATTGGTAAAACCAAAGTCCATTCCGTGAGCCGTTTCTTGAATCTCTTTGATCTTTTGTTGAATATTAAAATCAACCACATGGAAGTTATCAAATACAAGCCCTTCAGCCACTCCCCAATCGCCGTCACAGACTATTCTCGCACGTCGAGGGTTGGTTCGATAAAGATCCTCATATCTGGCACGGTCAACATCATCCAGCCATTCATTTACACGGAATGTTGTCGTAATGGCAAATGTATCTTTCTCCCGGGTCTCTTCATCAAAGAAGACTTTCTTAAGCCAGTGTCGTTCAGACCAAGGATTAAAAGTAACTGTTATCTGTTTAAAGAAGTTCGGATCATCATATTTACCACGGATTGATTCAACAACAGTACGAAATTTAGCTTCGGTTTCAATTTGATAAGCTTCCTCAAACCAGGCCCAACTCAATATCCCAACATCAACGGTAATCGATGTAATTTTCAATTCATCATCTAAACCCCTGAACAAGATTTTCTGGCCAGTGGGCATATATGTGATTTCTGGCATCGATTCATTGAACTTAAATAAATGAGCAACCCCTAATTGCGTGGCTGCCCATTTTAAATCAGTATAGGTGGATTGTTTGTTGGTATTGGAATACCGCCTGACAACTAAGAGATTCGCCCAAGAGTACTTCATGATCCGGTGGATGAAGTTTAATGCAGTATTCTTTGATTTCTTACTACCACGTGAACCTTTAACTACCCGGTAGAACTGCTTGTTATTCCAAAACCGGTTGTAACCTCCACCTATCTTCTTTTTCATAGAGATTTTATGTTGCTTAGTCTTCATCAGGTACATCCTCTACAAAAACAGGAGTAATGGTTTCGACCTGCTGCTTATCGGTCCACATGACATACCTTTTACCTAAGAGCTCTGCTGCTTTTACTCGATCTTTAAGGAAAGGATCCTTGTCTTCTAGTTGTTGAGCTCCTTCACCAATTCCTATCGGGATTTGTTCTGTATGCTCTCCCCTCATGACAGCTGTGAGAAATTGAAGGATCTCATCCTGTTCAGCAATTGATTTCTTTTTCAATTCTTCTAATCGCTCATCAATATAAAATCTCACGTTAGCCTTTGTTAGCAGCCTACTTCCTGATGCTCTTGCAGCTGAATCCTTTTTTACATTAGGGTAGGCGATTTTATAAGAAGCTGAGATATTCCCAGTTAGGACGTACTCATCTGCAAACCGTCTCTGCTTTTCGGTCATCCGTGCCATCTCCATCTCACCTACCACCTCCTACAAAAAACAAAAAGAAAAACACCCTAAAGGGTGCTTAGTATTAGTTATTTGTTGTAAACTATCTTTGCTTTTTTTCTAATAAAATCTATCACTAAAAATGATAAAGGAATAATAAATGGAAATGCCAAAGGAAAGTTTAAATAAACTTGAAATGAAAAACCTATTACCATCATCCATATTCCTATTATTAATCCATATGCCCCGTGAAATGTAAAGTTTTGCCCCTCAATAAAAGGTAAAAATTGTATCACCGCTATACAAACTCCACTTATCATAAATGCAATGCCTAAAAATAGTAAAAAGGGCAACCATTCGTTTATTGTCCTCATAATGATATCATTAAGTTCTAAAACTCGTTGTGGAATAAAGTTTACTTTCTGACCGGAGTTTGTGGCAATAATCTCTACCATATTCCATATAGAGTTAATCGATAAAAAATACAATAATATCAGCCAAGAGTACTGTGGTAATGAGTATAAATTAATTTTCTTAACTTCATTTGAGATTAAATTTCCAAGCTGGTTAGTAAAATCCATATTCTCCTCCTCTCTTTATTAATATCGGTATAGGCAGCTCTCATTTTCATTTATTATTTATATAAGTTAGTGGCTTTCCTACGACAAATTCATCGATTTTATTCTCTCAAGAGTTTCAACATACCAAAACTCATTCTTCTCAATCCCAATAAACTTCCTATCAGTATTTAAACAAGCAATAGCAGTAGTCCCACTCCCCATGCAATTATCTAAAACTACTTCACCTCTATGGGTATATGTCTTTATCAAATATTCAAACAGAGCAACCGGCTTCTGTGTTGGATGTTTGGTTTTTGAGTCTCTAGAATAATCCAGAATGCTTCTAGGATAATTCTTATGTGTCGTAACATACTCATTCTTCAATGAATCTGTATTCGCCATTATATCTGATACTCTCTTTCGTTTTTTCCTCGTTGTTTGTACTAGAGGAATTATCCCTTGAGGATTATATGTAGGTAAACGTTTGTAAAACACACAAATATTTTCATGATTCTTCATTGGCATCCTCTTAGCATTCGGAAAACCGGTAACGTGCTTTCCTTTCTTCCAGATCCATTCATATCTAAATAACTTCATGTTGCTGCTAATTAGTTTAGTCGTAAATGGTTGTGAAGCAGTTAAGACAATCGCTCCGTTATCTTTTATAACTCGTTCATATTGCTCCCAAAGTTTATCGAACGAGATAATTTCGTCCCAGGAACACCGGGTGGTTCCGTACGGTAAATCACATAAGATCATATCGATGCTCTTGTCTTCAATTAGATTCATCTGCTCTAAGCAATCTCCTAATATAATTGTATTATGTAAGTCCTTTGTCCTCATAAACTTCAACTCCATTCTCACTTCAATAAATATAAAAGAACATACGTTCGTTTAACAATGTAAAAAAATAGGCTCAACTGCTTAAGCAGAAGAGACTATCATATCTTCTTTTGGCAATTTTCTTTTCAGATCGTTCAATCATTGTTTGAACACTACTCGAGCTAATGCACAAGTAGTTAGCAATTTGACTAAATGATAAGCAGTGTCCACGAGACATCAGGTAAACTTCTTTTTCTTTTGGCGTAAGAACAGATAAAGCATCTTCTATCATTTCTTGTTCTGCAGATGAAATTACACTCTCATTTTCTCCTTCATCCCATATATAAGTCTCATCTTGGCTCCTAAAAAATCTCTGCATTAATAATGGATCAAAAGATCTTTCTCTTTGATATGCAGCCAACCTTTCCACCCCTCTTTTATTTCCTGGCTGCCGACCTGTTTCCATCCACTCAATAGCATACTGCATGTCTCTAATCATTCCATTAAGCAGTGATTTATCTCTATCAGAAGCTTCTTTAATCATCTTTTTAGCTTTTGATAAATTCTCTCTATAGCTTAAAAGAAGGTTTTCCATACAATCACCTCTTTTAAATATAAAAAGGACACCAATCAAAACACCAGTAACTTGGTGAGTGATTAGTGTCCTCCAGTTGGCTGGTAGAACATAAGTTATTTAGTCCGAAAATATTTTATAATTTACATCTGTTCCAATACTCTTCACTTCTACTATCGAAAGCTCTCTTTCGGGTACAATGTCAAAAATTGCAAAGTTGATGTAATCTTCATGTTTACTTATACTTTGATATTTAATTCCAGAATAGCCTATTTCATTGCAACAATTACTGATGAAATTTGTAAATAAATATGTCTTTTTTAATAGTTTGCTTTCATTATTCGAGGATGAAACATATGAACCAAACTCTTCTGGAAATAAATTTGTAATATCTAATAACTTTAAATCGGAGTTTATAACAAAATGACCAAAGTCTATTCTTTCATTTCTTGAAGGGAGTAACTCATAGGGTAGCCCATTATACTTATTCGAGCAATAAAATACTGATAAGCCAATTGAATTATATCTCCCATGGGAAGCATGACCTTGAGGTGGATTCCAAAGTTGTTTTTTAGTATATTTTACTTGATCAGTAAATCTTTTTCTTCCTCTATAAACAATAGAACCTTTTTCTAGAACATAATTAGGTGCAGTAAAATGTTGCAAAAGTAAATTATATATTTTTTTTCCAGTTTCATGTTTCATAGCTAACCATGGTAAATTATACAGACATTCAACAAAATCATCTAACTCTTGTTTTGAAAAATGAATATTGTATATATCTCCTAGTAAGTTTAATTCTTCAATGTCAACTCCATAAAATTCGTCTATATCCTTACTCGTATAAATTTTATCTGTAAAATCAAAATAAAATGATAAGGCATCTCTATCTGGTATTCCATACCCGCAATTACAAACTAAGTTTTTAATAACAATTTTTCGCAGTTCATCTTCAAATATATTTTTTTCAAATAGAAAATCATAAATATCTAACCCTGTTTCCTCCGCTTCTCCAAATTCTCTTTCAAATACATGTTTCCTATATTCGATTTCTGCTCCCTCACAACTAGAGCAATAATTTATTTCATCTGATAAAACCTCTCCCAGCTTTTCACCAGCTTTTTCAAATAATTCATCAAGATATTCATTGAACACATAAAAACTTTCAGGTTCAAGGTATTCTTCACATACTGAACAAATTAACTCTTCATTAAATCCAATAATAGATATAGGAGGAGTGTCTAAATCGTAAAAAGTTATATTATTTGAAGTTAATTGTTCTTCTATGTTTAAACAATTGATACAAGTTACTTTTTCGCACATATTTTATGCCTCACTTCTATTGCCTTGCTAATCAAAACTCTTCCCCCTCATCAAACTTAACCCGTTTCACCTTTCCCTGGTGGGTTACTATCTTTGTTTCCCCATGAATAGGTAAGGCAGTTAATTTCGCTTTCCCATCACACACCACCACAGCAAAACTTCCTTCTTTATCCATTATATCAATTTCTAGTTTTAAAGTACTAGGGTTAATATTCAAGTTTGAGAGTCTCACAAATTACCTCCTATATGATTTATATTTTCCACTCGAAATTAATTCTTTTTTATTTCCACAATTAATGTGACTATCACACTTTATATTGCCTTTATAATGCCGATATACAAATTACTGATTAAGATTGGGGGCTTGACATGAGTAACAGAATACTTTTATTGCTAATAAACATTTTGTCACCTTTTAAAGAATTTGAACTTAAGGCTCTTAGAAAGCCAGGAGTTGGAAACCTTTTAGTAGCTAGACTCTTCACTATGTTAGGTGTTTTGATTATTGTTTATATCTTAAGCGCTCTTTTTTATGTTTTTGGTGGAATTCTTGTGAATGGCTTCATACAACAAACCGATACTATTTATCCCTCTGGTGACTATCTTTGGGCAGTTCCTTCTTTATTTGCAATCCCATTAATTTTACGAATTTTCACCTGTTTTAACGATCGTACTTATTCATTTATTGAAAGGTGTATTGAAGTGTTAGAAACGTTGTTATACACCTTTCGATTAAGCCAAGTTCATATAGCAATTGAAATTTTCTCATTTTTAATGTTTGGTATTTTTTACTCAATCATTCTTATGTTAAGCATGTTTAATATACTAGATGTTAATGTTTTAAATTCAATATTAGAGAACAAATCTTCTGCATTGGTACTATTTACAATATCTATTACTATTTATTTAACAGTTCGAATACTCATATTAGAAGATAAAAATGATATACAAAAATTTATTAAACTTAAGCGAACTTTCTTATTATGGAGTATATCTGCACTTTTAACATTTAGCTTTGTAGTAAATGACCTATATAATATTAAACTCCAAAACTTCTTTTCAACTGATTTCCCATTTGCATGTGTGACACTTTTGCTTGCCATCGAAAAAGCAGTTGAGAGTTATACTAAATTGAGGAATCATCTGGATAAACTTATTGCAGAAGGTACAATTAAGATTCATCTCTGAAATAATCTATTCCAAACTGCCGGGAGAGATCCTAGCTTTTTTTATTTAATTCAAAATACATTTACTTCTTGTAAATAATTTACTCTTCACTCCTTTTCCAATTATACTGGTGGAGGGTGATATCAATTGAAAGAATATGAAATCCTTACATATATAAAAAAGCTAGGATCATTATTTAAAGAGTATCAATCTTGTAACTGTCCAAAATATAAAGAAACTATTATTAAAGAAATCACAACCCTCAGTGAAAAAGTTCATCCGAGTAACGATAAATAAAGAGCAATGTGCAAAAATGCCTAAAAGAATATTTTCTTCAAACCACTGTGTCCCACTATGATAAATACTACCTCACCATGCTATTCTGCCTATTTTCGATATAATGGCCAAAATATAGCAATGGTATTATATACCCATAAATAAAATTGTGAGGTACTAAAATGATATTCAATATAGGCGATAAGGTTCTGTACCAGGATGAAGAATATACCGTTCATTGGATTTACGATAGTGAATACATTGAAATTGCTAAAGGTTACTCCAATATAGAACTTGTTCATAAATCAGAAATCCAAAAAGTAAAATAGTTCATTTATCACAAATAAAATCATCCAATTCTATTCCATTATTCTGTAAATAACAGTAAAATAATTTTAAATAGTTATTTCGACATCCGTAGGAAAGGGTGATTTTTTTGAACTCATTAATTGTTTTATCAGAAGAAACGCTTCAAGATATTTTGATTGATTCAAAGAGAGTTGGAACTTCCCTAGATTTCATAAGAATGGTTGAAGATGCGCTACAACAAAAGATTGACTCAAAGCAAATGCATGCTTACATCAATTAATTAGTACATAGAAATCTTAGAATTTCTAATTCATTGGAAGGAGAAACGATATTAAAAGTCGCTTCTCCCTTTTTTTATTCTCCAATTGGCACAACCATGATCTCAATTCGAGGTGTCTCGCTATACCACTTGCTTGCTAATAACTCAACTACCTGGCTATCGTCCTTCCAGAGAATCTGGTTACAAGCATCCTTGATTCCTTTCACGTAGTTGTCTACGTCAGGCTTTGTCACTGGCCTTAATTCACCAGCTTCAGCTGCAGCTAATTTCTTTTTGCTGAAGTTCTTTAGCGTGGGCTTGTACACTCTGATAAACAATTGAATGGGCCCATCCAGTATCTCCCTCGGACGATGTTCTGCAGCCACCAATTTTACATACTTCTTAAAGTCCTTAGACTTCTTAGGATCATAAGCCCTGGTATATCCTCCTTGAGAACTAAACCTTGGCCTCCCCTGGGCTACGGGAGTTCCATAGACCGTAAACTGAATCATCTTCATTACTCAAAACCACCCATTCTCAGAACTCTCAACATTCCTGTTTCTAAATTTAGCGATGGCTAATTCTTGCCTTAAATCATAATAATTCAGGTCATAAATGCTGGTCCCTCTCTTGGTTTCAGTAACTCCTAAGGTTAAGAGCTCACTGATCATCCCCTGGGACTTCTTTTCCTGACTAATCTTAATTGAATCATATAATACACCCATTTCATTACCCCCTCTTAAACGCTAAAAGCTCAGCTTCAAGCTTTGCCTTTTCTTTCTCAAAATCATAGTCACTAGAGTCGCTTTGTTGATTCTGTGTGGAAGTCTTATTTTCCTCAAACCAATCTGGCAATCTCTCAGTGCGAATTGGTCGCACCTTGCCATTCCTTGCAGGCGTTCGCTTGGTCCTCTGCTCTTTAAATTTCTGTTGTTCAGCTCGAGACTGATCCAGGGTTTTAATCCCCTTTTGGGACCAGTTGTTAAGAATGGCCTCAACGTAGCCCCATTTCTTCGTCCCTTGTTCTACAGCAATCTTCATAGCTTCAAGTACTAACTCCTCACAGAGATCATCACACCAAGAGACAATCTTTTGAGGTATATACCCACCCAGGATCCCAAACCCCTCTTGCTCGTAAAACTGAAACGGATTAAGTGATGCAGGGGCATCATCTACTACATCTTCTTTTAGTTTCGTTTTGTTTTGTTTATGTTTAGGTATGGTCAACTGTTGGTCCTCGGATTGGTATCCATATTGGTATACGGATTGGGTATCGGATTGGTATAGCGATTGGTCAACTGAGTTGACCAATGACTTTACCTTATAGATGGGAGCTTTCCCTTTCTTACCTTTTTCGTACTCAATCAGTTCATTTTCGATAAGCTTTATTCGAGCATTGACCAGCCCTTGCTTTGAAAGGCCAGTCAATTTCTCTACTGTGGAGTTGGGAGCATTGAATCGTTCTTTCCAGCCAGCCATATTGTTTATAGCCATCAGTGTGTGCCATAACGCAATTGCGCTGGTATTAAGATCGTTCAGTAGCAACCAATCCTTAAAAGCTTTGAGTTCCTTTAGATAATTCAAACAATCACCTCTATGCTTGTCTTACGTATGAAATTGCTGCTGAAATAGATTCCCTATCTTCGTGGTTCGTTGCGTCTGACAAAGCGTTTTCTAACCATGTGAGCGTATTGTTCTTGGTTACATCCGATTGATAAGGTCTGAAGACAATACCGCCATGATCCAAAAACATTTCTAATGGTGTTCCACTATTCAACCCCTGTGTTCTCCTAATCTCCTTTGGAATAACCACTCTACCTAATTCATCAATCTTTCTCACGATTCCAGTTGCTTTCATAATTCCTCTTCCTTCCTCTCACATATCGCTTTCCCCTCTTGAATACCTTTTACGTGATAGTGGGGATATCGCTTCATATAGTCCAATACAAGTCGTTTCAACTCTTCCTTACTTTGAGCCTTCTCCCAAATCCATCTTGGAAGAAGGACTTTGTAAGGCACTTCTTGGTTAATCAAAATTCATGTCCATCGTGTCTTGTGCTGAATCTTTCGTGCCATTTTTCTCTTTAGATGCTTTTACGGGTTCTTTCGTTTGTTCTTCCTGTACCTCATATTCAATTGTGTTATCATCCTCTTCAGGAGTAACATCTTTTAGTTCACGATCCTCGTTATCTTCAATTACTGCCTTTTGCATTTCGACTGATAGAATGCCCCATTTAGATAAGAGGTTCTTCAGTACCGTTTTCATGGCCATAGCATCCCAGTCATTCTTCCAACCAAAATCTGATTTGCTGAACTTCTTCCGATGCTTTTCTACTTGCTCTCTGGTCCAGTAGACGGTTTTTCTAAATCCATTTAGTAGTTCAAAATATGCTGCATACCCAATGACGGCTTCTGATTCTCTTCGTTCAAAATCGATGTCGATTTCCTCTGTAAGGGGATTCCATTTAATCAACTCCCCTTCATGAATCGGTGTGACGTTTATATACCGGTACTGTCCGGTTCTAAGAGCTAATTGAATATAACCTTTATAACCAAGTTGAAATTGCGCCTTGCCCCCATATGGGACGATCCAGGCATATCCTAGATTCTTATCTACTGGAAGGTCTAATGTAGCTGCAATCATCGCTGAAGAGATAACCGACATTGGTTCAGCTTTCTGTAGCATCTTTTCATTGTTGTAAAGACTAAGGATCGAGGCGGTAAACTGTGTTGCTCGTTTACCTAATACCTCTTCAAAGCGCTTAATTACACTGGGACTCGCTAGTAACCCTTTCATAGTGGATCCTTGGGTAGAAGGAGCTTGTCCACTCTTGTTCGCTAGTTGCGTTTTTAGAGATTGATTGGTGGCCATTATTTAGCCTCCTTAATATCAAATCGTCTATAAGCACTCTTTTTGGTTACTTCTTTATATATATTCGGAAACTTCTCTTTTAATAGCTTTGAATCTACTCTATATGATTCAATCGGCTTCCAGGCTACTTCGTAGTTTGAGCAGAAGCCTAATTCTGCTTCTTTTAACTCATGCTGCAGGTCATGTTGGATATGTTTCTTTTGCTTTTCGAGTTCACTAATTGTTTTCTTTAGATCGAAGTATTGAAGGATTCGATCTTTGTGACTTCCCTTCAGTTCAACCGTCTTTCCTTTTTCTGCAGATGAGTATTTATCTTTCAAATACTTTTCAGCAGCACTCGATCCATCTAATGCAGGTGGGTTTCCTTCGATCACATGGTACTGCCAGAAGTGTTTTTCCGCTTCAAATATGATGTTAATTAGTTCCTCGTCACGTTCAACTTCCTTGCAGATAAATTTGTTTCCGCCGATGAGTACCGCGATATATGCTTTTGGATAACCCAGTACTCCTAAATAGTGTTGTACCTGTACCAAGTAGGACTCCGGTATCTCTTCACTTTCCCATTCCTTCAGTAGAAACTGATTAGCTGTTTTACACTCCAGGAGAGCATCTTCTCCGACCACCTTACGGTCGATATTGGCGATAATAAAATAATGATCAGGGTGTTGCAGAATGGCATTTCGTTTCCGTACTTTCTTTCCCATTCGAACCTCAAATTCTTTTGCGACCATATCCTCGAATAAATTCCCGAAATAGGCTGCCTCACTTGAGGATTCCTCTACAACTACCTGGCCAGTCTTCTCAAGCCATAATTCAAAGGGTGTTTTATACTTGTTAAGTCCAAGGATGATTGAGGCATCCGATCCCCCAATTCCTTTTCTTCTCAATTCCAGCCATTCTTTATGTTCTATATCTGTTGTAGTAGCTAATACAGATGCCATTTTTTCCCCTCCATTTGATTTCGTTTTCAAAGTGCAGTAAAATAAATTTAATTCCATTTAAGAGGATTCAACCCCTCTTTCCAACTAGACCTGTGTGCCAGCACAGGTCTTTACTCTGCTATTGAGAAATGGAACTTACATTTTTCAATCAAGTAATCCTCTAAATTTTCTTCCAAGATGACTTCTCCATTATCTGGATCCGTTATAATTGAATCTCCAACCAAAATTTCGTTTCCGAAATAATCAATTCCATTGTGTTCCGGCTGAGAAACCATATTGGTGTATCCATGTTTCTCTACTCTCGTGATATCCGGATGTTCAAGCATTTGCTTCACCTCCTTAAATTGGTAATGCATTAAATTTGCATGTACATTAAATCACGTTATATAATCCTAATTGCGCATAAATAGTGAGACGCAGTAAGCTTTGGTGCCTGCCTTAGCTTGCTGCTTTTTTGTTTTGTTTCTAAGTAAAAGTGTTTTTTCAAATGTTGAAAGCTTTAACCATTCCCCTGCTTTGATTTTCATGTCCTCCACCCCTTCCTAGCTTCGGTTCATCATGACATTTACAAATGTTTGAGTGATATGATGCAATTCATCCTGCTTTACCTTTTTCTCTGCCAATCTATCAAGCTCTTTAATGGAGTTGAGTAGATCCACTGTAGATAACAAGGCATCCTTATATTTTCCTTCTTGGATATTTTCTTCAATCGCCTGAATAGAGTTCCAGGACCCTCTTTGATGTTGAGCTGCCTGGCGTAAATCTTCTTTCTTGAATGTTTGGGTAATCATTTTTGTAACCTCCGTGCCTTTAGTGTTAGTCTCCATTGTTTAAAAATCTGTATCATGGAGAATTGATATTCTTTGGATATCAGAGCGACCAAGTTGATCATACTGGCTGCAGCATCCAATACTTCAAATGCAACCTTTCTCATGTCCTCTCGCTCTGAATCACTTTGAGATCTCACCGGCTTGTACCAACATGCTTTTTCAAGATGATCCAAAGCTTCTAGTGATTCTTTTTTGACCAGGAGCATCATGGCTGTAGGATGATGTTCAATAAATTCTCCGTTTAGATAGGGTATTGATACATCCCCGGCTGACTCGTTCCATCTGACAAAGTAATATTCTTCATCGTCGATTGCTTCGGCTGTTAGAGCTCTTAAATCTTTAGGGAAGCGCTGCCTCCCCGTTTCATACTTTGCAATGCTTTCTCTTGAAATTGGAAGCTTAAGTGATAGCTGTTGTTGTGTTATACCTTTGCGCCTTCTCGCACTAGCAAGCTCCTCCCCTTCCATGACTTTCATAAGGGTTGCTCCTTCCTTTACCTATTTATGGATTTCAATGTTCAGGCTTAGTTCATAAAATGAAGTTAACTTGCTTTTTCAGATTTTTGTTTTCGTTCTTCGATGATTCTTGGGACTGATGTTTTTAAAAAGTAACGTAGGATTTTTTTGATTGTTTCTTCTGATGGTTGGTTCATTTAAATTACCTCCTTGAATTTAATTACCGAATTGGTAATTTCATTTTCAAAAAAAAGCGTTTCGATTGGTACACCTAAAACTTTGGCGATGATCGCTATCTCTTCAGCACTTATTTTTCTTTTTCCGTTTTCTTTGTAGTAATAAGCGTTGTACCCATCGTACCCAAGAACCTTGGACATATGGTCAATAGTAAGGTTTTGATTTACTCTTAAAGATTTTATCTTTTCAAAGTT
The DNA here is from genome assembly GCF_056173145.1 of Rossellomorea sp. QJM3NY_18. NCBI lineage: Bacteria > Bacillati > Bacillota > Bacilli > Caryophanales > Bacillaceae > Rossellomorea > Rossellomorea sp. QJM3NY_18. Next base: position 2,779,364 of record NZ_CM149659.1, read on the forward strand.
TATTAGCCTTCTTTGAAATTTCATTTAATCACCTCCTCTTGTTACCGAATCGGTAACTTTAACTATATAATAAATTACCTTTTTGGTAATGTCAACAAATATATTACCATTTTGTCAACTTTATTTCTTACCGCATTGGTAAATGGTAATCTATATACATAAATACACCGGTAAAGGAATGAAGCTGATGTCTTCATTAGGAAGTAATATAAAACAGTTGAGAGAACGAGAAAATATTTCACAAAAAGACTTTGCTCAAAAATTAGGAGTTTCAAATGTTGTCTTGTCACGTTACGAAAAGGATGAGCGAAAACCAGATTATGACATGTTAAAGAAAATTGCTGATTACTTTGAGGTTTCGATTGATTTCCTACTTGGTCGTGAAGAAAAAGCAATAGGCAAAGAAGATACACTTGAGGAAGTAAACAAGCTTGTTAAAGAATACGGCATAGAACAATTTGGTTTCTTTAATATTGAGAAATGGAAGGATCTTTCTCAGGAGGATATTGAAGAAATTAAGAAGCATTTTGAATATGTAGTGTTTCAGGCGAAACAAAGGAATAAAGAAGACAAATAATGTACAAAAATGGCCCAGAGAATCTCCTCTGAGCTTTTTTGAATAAAACGATTAAGGAGTAGTACTTTCAAATAAGCATACTCCACCAACATAAGAATTTTGCTCGAAGCTGCTAATGGGTTCCTAGCACATAATTCACTTAAGCAAATAAGGCATTTGTAAATATATTGTTATTTTATAACATTATATTTGTATTTTTGTATTTTTGGTGCTATACTCCTTTTATGGTTATTATTACCTGGGTAATAATACCTAAATTTCCATTATAAGAGGTGGATTAATGAATAAAATAGTTGAACAGAAAAAAATTGAAGAGTTAAGAGAAGGTGACGTCTTAGCTTTGGATGTATTCAGGGATAATTCTCTAATTGTAAAGAAAGGAAAGATTATTGATTCCCAACTGATTAAAAGGTTGAACAAGTTTCATATTCATGAAGTGAATATTGTAGGTGATTCTAACATAACACCTGATATTTTATCGAAAGATGAAATTGAATATAAGAGAATTTTGTTTAACAGTCTTATACACTGTGGTCAGGAGTCCAGGTACGGAACAGCTTTGAATAATAATGAGACGTACGAATGGATAGAGAGACTTTTTCTAAAAATCATGGGACAAGTTAAAACAAGTGGGTTAATGGAAGAATTAATGAACTATGATTTATATACCTTTTACCATTCTATGGACGTGTTTATCCTTGGGGCTTTATTAGGGAAAAAGCTTAATATCCCTAATAAAGAGGATTTTGCAACTGGTTGCCTATTACATGATATAGGGAAATTACAGACCCCGTTGGATATTTTACTAAAGCCATCGAAACTCACTGAAGAGCAGTTTGACATAATAAAATTTCATACAATCAATGGGTCTGAACTACTTAAAGATCATAAATTCTCCTTAAATGTATCAGAACTTGCATTATACCATCATGAAAGAAATGACGGGTCGGGATATCCAGAAGGACTAATTGAGGAGCAAATAAAACTAGAAGCACAAATCCTTGGAATTGTGGATGTCTATTCAGCTTTAACCTTGAATCGCCCATATCGATCAGCATTTAATGCGTCTGAAGCCTTAGTTATCTTATCAAATGATTTGGACTTGTTTAATGAAGGGGTCATTCAAGAATTCTGTCTCCTGCTAGAGATTTTCCCTTTGGATTCTGTAGTAGTTTTGTCTACAGGACAAGTTGTAAAAGTAGTACGTGTAAACGAGAAACTTCCTTGCTTTCCATTGATGTTCCACCAAGAAAGCAATCAATTTTATACCCTTCCTACTAATCGGCAATTGCGCGTGGAGAAAATGGTAAGGTTCGCCTGACCTTCAATAATAGTATATTATCTTTTAAAGAAGCATAGTCTTCTCACCTGTTGCTTTGAAGTCATCCCTCATTCAATGGATTTTCATCACTTTTATGGTACAAATTCCTCTCATCACTTTCATAGATTCCCTTTGATACCTACCATTTATAGCTCCTGGTACGGCTTTCGGGCTATATAGCCTACTCCCCTACCATACCGTCATTATCATTATCCCGCATATAAGGATATAACCAGTGATCACTCATTATTGGCATAGTAAAACCTGCATCTTCTGCTTCTTTAATTGTAACCTGGCCATTACCGTTTGTATCAACGCTTGAGATATCACCGCTAGTGTCTGAACTAGTTGGAGTTGAATCTGAAGGCTCACTCTCTGTTAGTCCGAGTGATTCATTTACTTCATCAGGGTTCACATTGTCAAAGGAATCAACAACCTCATCACCGTTTAAAGTATAGGTATACTGATAACTTGAAGGGATTTGTGTTTCAGTATCTGGATACGTGATAATTGCTTCGAAATTAGTGACTCCTCCAGCTTTACGGATTACGTCTTCCATATAGGCTTGATTACCATGGCGGTTGAGCGTACTTTCTTGGGGTGTAATATTATAAACATTCGATACTCCTCCAAGAGAATCGGCAATGACATGGCCTTCATCTAAAACGTCACTTTCAACACCAGGTACCTTTGCCTCATCAGAGTAGTATCTGCCAGACGACAATACTGGTTCGTTACTGTCATCTTGTATAATGATTTTGTCAGCAATGACACGTACTAGTTGGCCGTATTCATTCGTAAATGCCCAATATATACGGGCCCCAAAACCAATGTCAACTACGACATTAGCTTCACGATTTCCAGACAGATCACCACCATCAACTTCTATAAGGTTGTAACCTGAAAACAGGTCATCATTTGTTTCAGTTGGTGTTTCTTCTTTGGTTGGTTCCTCTTCTACTGGTTCTTCCTCAACCGCAGTGGTTTCTGCTTTCTCACTATTTTCAATTGTATTTGCTGCGGGTACTTCTTGATCTGTTTTTTCCTTAGTAGTAGGTACATTTTCTACGTCGGCACAACCCACCATAAAAATGGTGGTTAACAGTAAAAATAGATAGTTGTTTTTCTTTTTCATTTTTGGATTCCCCTAAAACAGTTTTATTTTCTTCATATCCTTACTATATTTAGTAAATTCTTTATCGATTGGAATGAACACATCTTTTCTGGATCACCTCTTGGTATTTTGAATAATAATGTTATTTTTTTCTCTGTAATTTTTATATTCCTTCTTAAATAGAATTGTTTCTATTTCTTTCTTACTTATAGCAATAATCTGTGAAGAAGAGGCATGGTGCTTGTTGTTTCCTACGTAAATGTACTTACCAATTGGTGATTTGTATAAATGTACTCCTCGAATTATGTTTCCGCTAGTAAGTCGAATATCTACTGATTCTTTCTCTGCAATAATATTCTCAATAATAAAATTCCAGAATTTATTTGTAATTTGCACCGCTACCAAACCAAATCCTAAAAAAATCGTAACAAAAGGACCCGATACTCCTAAATCATAAAATTCATATAATATTTGTTTTGTAGATGAAACTTCTGGCGCTTTAGCGGAGAAAAAGTAGAGGTACATTATTGCATTGGTTAGGAATCCATAAGCAACAGCTACTACCACCATTGCAAGCATACTAAAAGTAATTTTCGACCATTGCGATAAAATTCCTGAAATAAATCTAGGAATTTTTTTAAATCGATTTTCATCAAATTCAATTATTAAACTTGTAAGAAAAACAATAAAGGCGGTGATAATAATGAGCCAAAAGCTAATCAAAGAAATTCTTTCTGATTGATCTTTTTCTAAATTAATTTCTAAATCTACTAAGTTATACATAATGAATGCATACACAATAATGATTGTTATCCATTTTAAAAGATCAGGTAGTAAGGTGATCTCTTTTGAATACAGCTTCTTTTGATGCTTTGTATTAGTAAGATAAGTGTAAATAAAAATAATTGAGCAAACACCCAAAAATACTAATAAAAATGTAGTATTAACCCTAAATAACGTTGAAACTATTTGAATAAACATCTAAACCTCCGTAAACTACATTCTAAATACCTATGTAAATATAGCATAAAATTACTATTAATCTAATATTCTCCTGTAAAAATGTGGTGTAATTTGGTTAAATAGTATATATAGTATTATTTTGTGTTACATTTCTACAGTTTTCCACCCGATTAAATAAATTCTCACTAATACATCTTTAGCTATAACCACCTTGTATCGTTGAACTGCTAAGAAAAATAAAATCTCAAAAAATAGGAGGTAGTGTCATGAGTAATAGTTATAAGGAAATACACGAGTATCGAAAATACACCTCGAAGGCAGAGGTACATAAGGCTATTAATACTCTAATTGGCATGATTGAAGGTATACGGTTAGATCAGGCAATAAATCTGGATGAGCTTGAGGAGGTCATTCATTGGTGCAGTATGCACAGGCATTTACAAAAGAAATCTCCATTCTCTGAAATCATCCCTGTTATTGATCATGCACTGGAAGATAACATTTTAGAACCTGATGAAGTCGAGGACATCCTATGGCTTTGCCACAAGGTTATTAAAGAAGACGATTTCAAAGAATATTATAATCTCATCACTTCTTCAATTCAGCAACTCGAAGGTATCCTTCATGGACTATTAGCAGACAACGAATTGACTGAAATCGAAATCAATCAGTTGTCAAATTGGGTAGAGGATCATGATTTCCTTAAAGGTACTTATCCATTTGATGAAATAGACAGCCTGCTCACTAGCGCTGGGGAAGATGGGGTTATTAGTGAAGACGAAAGACACATGCTCAAGGCTTTCTTTGGCAACTTCGTTGATACAAAAATTTCTTACAATGTAAATGAATTTGAAATTAAAACATTGCAAGGAAAGTATTCTGTAAGTGGGATCTGTGCAGTATGCCCTGAGATAGAGTTTGCAGGAAAGAACTTCTGCTTCACCGGTACTTCTTCTCAGGCAACTCGAAATGAAATAGCTGAACTTATCACTACCAAAGGTGGTACGTTTAATAAAGGCATTACTAAGAAGACTGATTACCTTATTGTTGGTGGAGACGGAAATCCTTGTTGGGCATTTTCTTGTTACGGTAGGAAAGTAGAAAAAGCTGTGCAGATGAGAAGAGAAGGATCAGGGATACTCATTGTTCATGAGAATGACTTTTGGGATGAGGTTTATTAAAACTCCCATGTAGATTAAAGATTATTAATTTGGGATTGTTAGGATAAGTTTACTCGTTTCTTAAACTCATTACATATATACCTTAAGTAAGGAAGGATTGTTTGTTAAAATGTTAGCTAAAAATAGTTTGAGAAATATTCATAAAAAAGATTTTGAAACGTTCTTTAGAGAAAACCAGGTGAAGTTAAGAAGTAAAAGAATAATACCAAATGCGGGTGAAGATAGATACACCCCGATTTCAAGAATTATAAAAGAAGAGTTGCGTTCGACTGCATCCTTCACAAAAGAAGCAATTGATGAATTTCTATTTTCACAGCTTTTTTATTCCATTAACAATTGGCATTATATCTACAAGAATGAAAGTTTAAGTCCAATACTAAAATCTGAAAATCCTAAAGAAGTGGAAGATTTTTTTCACTATATAAGTGAATTAAATTTTAATAAACTACTAATTAATAATCTAGGATCCAACGATTACGAATTGTGCAGTACTCGCATTGAGTGGGACAATAAGGTAAAAGCGATTCATTTTTTGTTTAAAATTGGTGTGGTGGAAAACAATGGGGAATACTATAACTTCTTTTCAGGTGTTACAATTAATTTAGAAAATAATATCGTGCTTTTTAGATTTGATCAAAAGCTATTAGATTCATTCCATGACGATCCTTTAGATGTCTTATCTAATTTAAAGGATATCTTAAATGGGGTAAAAAATAATTACTCATTTTTTGAAGAATTAGGATTAAATATAAATGGTTTAAATGAAGAAAACCCCAAAGAGACCATCTCTAGTCTCTTTAAGGATTTAAGTTCAGAAGCAGAAGAAATATTAAATGCCCAAGTTCATGAAAACACAGAAAATGATATTAGGGAATTTCTAGAAGGTAAAGGGTTGCCTTCTGAGGAAGATTATATACAACAAATCAAAAGTGTGATATATCAGGAAATATCCCAAACATGCGCTGACACTCTTTTTAGTAACGGATGGGTATTTAGGTTTATTTTTAGAGAAGGACGCTTAACAAAAGCGTCCTCAAGAACTGATGACAAGAGTCCGATATATGGTTCAAAGGTTTATTGGCACCTTAAAGAATTAATTTTTAAGAGTGACGATATGCAAGAAGCCGGATTTCATTGGTATATCTCAGATCCAACTGAAAATGAAGACCCGGAGTTTGTCCAAGTTAGATTAGAGTCTAGACATGATACTTTGATCGTACACTATTATTATAGGATGCGAACCCCAGATAGAAAGGAGAAGGAGGAATATGTATTACAGAAGATTAATGAATATTTACAATAATACCGACGTCCAATATATATTCCCTAATATTTCTGTAGATGAGTTTGATTTATTTATAAGAAGACACGCCCTTCAAAGTAAAGGTTACCTAAGTCCTTATAAATTTGCTTATGAGCAAGGATTAAAAGTAAACGAGAGTGTGAAATTTTTTATTTATTTTTCAGGTGAGGAAGGTATTCTTGAAGTCATTTATTTTTTCGAATGTTCTAGAACATCTTGCACAGATTCAAAGATTTATTTAGATCCTGATAATATTGGAGACAGTTTATTTTGTGAAGAGTGTGGTAAAACCTATAGTATCAATCAAGTCCAAAGACATATTAAGGTTCTTTTCAAGGTGAAAGACCAATTAGAAATCCCTTCTGAAATTTCTAAAATTGATAAAAAAGATCCTAACTCAACTTTTGAGGCTCTGCAGGAGTTACCAGAACATTTAAAGCAACTATCCCCTTCATCTTCCACTAAAGATAAAGAAAGTTGTTTCACTGATGAAGGGGATGTAAAAAGCATTGATCTTGAAATTGTTCTTAATGAAAATGAAAACTCTAAGGGTCAACCAATCTCTCATAAAATTGAACTATTCAAAAGAACAGTATTGGACCTTATAAATAATGAATAATAAATTAATGATTTGGTCCGGAATAAGTTTAGGATTTAGTATTGGTATCTTTTTAACATTTTTTCTAACAGTAAACTACTTAACTCCGTATTTTGATAAACCTTGGGATACCTTGTGGGCTTCAGTCGGATCTATTACTGGTTCTGTTTTAGGAAGTCTTATTGGAGGGATTATTGCATATAATGTTGCTTTAGTCCAAATAAATATGCAAAACGACAAACTCGTTGAAAAAGAAGAAAAGTATTTGAATTCTGTAGTAGCAAGAATTAAAGATGAGTTAAAAAGTAATTTAATTCCTGTAGAAAAAATTTATTTATTACTGACTCAGTTTTCAGATGATTTAGGAACAATTGCTGATGAAATAACACAAGGAAATAAGGAAATTTTGGAAGGTATAATTATTTTTTCAAATCAAATTGAGATTACGATTCTTCATCAACTTCGATCTGCCTTGATAAGTGATGAGAATATTGACCTTTTAAAAAGCATTGATACACTAGACAAAATAATAAAAACAACAGACTTTATCAACACACAATCGGTTCCAGAATATATTGAAGTTTCATTAAAGAAGATAATAGATTATTCGAAAGTTTATAAAGATTCAATTTAAACCCCCAGAGATTGCTGGGGGTTTTTTTACCGAAAATTCGAACGTATGTTTGAATGATGTTTTCGAGGTGAGTAAAATGTACCAATTCACATACAGAATCACTGAATAATAGAGTATGTATCTAGGTTCTACGAAAAATTTAAGAATTATGGTTAATTCCTCTTTTATTCATATCTAAAATATAAATTAACTTTTGAAACAAAATAACCTCCCTCAAAAGAGGAAGGTTGATGAATAATTACTGACCATACCAAACTTTATTATTCTGAATCTGTGTATTATGAGCTGGGTGCCAGTAATCTACTGAATATGAATAATCATAGTTCATTATGCATCGAATTCCACTACCTTGTGCATCATGGCCTAACCCATAATTATGAGAGAATTCATGTTGAGCTGCTTTAGAAGTGTTTGTTACACCTTGATCTAAGTTAACGCTGAATGCTGTCCCTGGATCAGAAGAATAGACGTAAGCAATTCCACCGGCTTCAAAGTTTGCATCTCTTGAGAAACCTACAACAAAGTCATAATTATATCCTGACCAATCCCTACTTAAATCTGATAAGATTTGTGAGCTATTCCCACCTTGCGAAGTCCAATTTCCTACTGCTTGTACTTGGAAGTCAATTCCATGGTCTCTAATAAATGCATCATCTGCATTTTCAACGATCTGTTGTACTCTACTTTGCCAGTCGCTATATGCAGCACGATACTCCTCATCTGCTACTGCAAGGACCGTTACTGTTCTATTAGCTGCCGCTGTTGCTTTTTGAATGGATTGCTTCTCATTTGAAAGTGTATTTTTGGTATTCGATGATTTCTTCACTTTACCCTTCTCGTCTAATTCTACTACTTTAGTAGACTTTTCAACTTTAGCAGGACCTTTGTCAGGTGCGTATTCCTTAGCTTTTGGTAAAGAGTCAATGTAAGTAGTTGTTGCTGATGCGTGGTCATGATCGTGGTGGTTAAAATCTGTTGGTTGTACCTTTGCTAATCCGATGGCTGGTGCGACACAAATTGATAAAGCTAGAGTAGTTGAAACAATTTTCTTCAAGTTCATAGAGAACCCTCCTTTTTTGGTATACTTAACAAATTCGGGGGATTCTTCCTAATACCTTTTAATCAGAAGTTGGGAAAGGTAGGGTTAAAAGCCCTATGAGAATTCGAAGTTTCTCTACTAAAATGATGCAAATTTTCATATTTTCATTAATATTATCTTGTTTAGTTTAGTGAATTGTAATTAGTTTAATATTCCATTAAATAAATTATTAATTTTCTCTGATCATTAATTACCATTTTGTCTATTTTAATCCAATATTTAATAGCCTCATGATAAAATTATTACTATACTTATTCTTATCATTTCGGAGGTTTTAATTTGCTTTTCCCCGTAATTGAAGGACCTGTTTCTAACAAAAAACATGCTATAAAAAACTCTAAAGTGACAGAATGCGGAATTCCTTTTCCTGATTTTTATGAAGATGATAAAGAGGCAATGAAGGCAATTTATTTTAGAGATGTGAATGAGCTTTCTTGTTCGAAGTGTAAAGAGAAAGTAGAAAACCTTTTAGATAACTGATATTTTTTCATGACTAATAAACTAATTTTAAACCCCTTACCATATTGGAAGGGGTTTAAAATCGTTGTAAATACGAACGTATGTTTGTATAATGTTACCGAGGTGAGCAAAATGTACCAATTATCATACAGGACCACCGGTTTAGAAGATTGGGTATCTCGGTTCTATTCTAGGATCGGAATAACAAATCCGAATTCAATTAGTGAGGAACGAATATCTAGGTTCCTAGGTATTTATGTAAAGAAGAAGCCTATACCAAGCAGCTTTCACGTGATTGGTAGATACCAAGACATTGTAATTGATAGTAGGGAACCGATAGAAAAACACAGGGAGATTTTCTTTCATGAGTTGTGCCATATCCTTAGACATTCAGGCGTTCAAACCATTATGCCTGCTTCGTTTAGAGAGCTCCAGGAATGGGATGCACATCACTTTACTCAGTATGCAGCTATCCCCTACCACATGATTAAATACATTCCTATCAATGATCGAGATGTGATTAAACAAATGTCAGATATGTTCTTGGTATCTCCAGAACTATGTGAAGAACGATTAGAACAAATCATTAGAAGGAATCACATTCAAAGAAGCATTTACTGATTTACCAATCTCTCTATTTTATTGTTCTTAAATTACAAGTATTTTAGTTTTAAAGGAAGTGATTGAATGAAAGCAGCTGTATATGTCCGTGTTAGTACTACCGAACAAGCCGCCGAAGGATATTCTATACGTGCCCAAACAGACCGTCTGAAAGCCTACTGTGTATCTCAGGGATGGGATATATTCGAAATCTATATTGATGATGGTTACAGTGCAAAAGACACGAACAGGCCAAACCTGGAACGAATGATGAAGCACATTGAGCAAAATTTGATTGATTGTGTCTTGGTTTACCGCCTGGACCGATTGACTAGATCAGTACGTGATCTATATAACATTTTGGAGACCTTCGATAAATATGATTGCAAATTCAAATCAGCCACTGAAGTATACGATACGACCACTGCAATGGGTAGAATGTTCATAACGATAGTAGCTGCATTAGCTCAATGGGAACGAGAAAATACCGGGGAAAGAATACGCATGGGTATGGAACAAAAGGCTCGTGAGGGGAACTGGGTGATTAACCAGGCGCCATATGGATACGACCTAGATAAAGAAAACAAGTCACTTAAAATAAATGAGGAAGAAGCTTTAACTGTGCAAAGGATCTTTAATTATTACATTGAGGGTAAAGGTGCAAGAAGTATCGCTGTTGAATTAAATCGATTGCAAATCCGCACGAAAACAAATACGCCATGGAACGATTTTAAAATAAGATATGTCCTTACTAACCCCACATATATTGGGACCATGAGATATAACTATAGAGTAAATAAAGAAAATTATTTTGAAGTCGAAAACACACATCCTCCTATCGTCACAAAAGAGGTATTTAATAATGTTCAAAGTATTATAAAAAGTAGAAGGGTTATTCACCCAAGAGCTGCTACCAGTAAATTTATATTCTCAGGTACTGCTAAATGTGCCCGTTGTGGCTCTCCTCTTACAGGGAAGTATGGCAATTATAAAAGAGGTTCTACAGAATATAAAATAAGGTCATATTATTGCTCCAATAGTAGAGTAGGTGAATGTGATCAGAGACAAATGTCTGAGCGTTATTTAGAAACTCAATTTATTAAGTATCTGGATACATTTGAAATAAATCCAGAAATCATTAATGACCTTACGAAAATGGATGAAATTGACGAATCCAAAGATAAGTTAAATTTGTTAAATAAAGAACTAAAGGAAATTGAGAAGCGAAGGAAAAAATGGCAATATGCTTGGGTAAATGAAATGATCAGTGACGAAGATTTTTCTATTCGAATGGAAGAGGAAAATACTAAAGAAGAAGATGTAAATAAGCAGCTGAGCTCCCTCCACCCTTCTGGAGAAAAAATGAATACTGGGGAACTTACTGAAATTCTTCTGGACATAAAAACAAACTGGAATCAACTTGATGCTCTAGAGAAAAAAATGCTTCTACAGATGTTTACAAAAAAAATCATTGTGGATCGAGTTAGTGATCAGTTGAAACCCGATTGTTTGGAGATTAAAGAAGTGGAATTTTATTAATAATTATCATTCAAAACACAGTATACTTTCGAAGTGCCTAAAAAAAGTTTTTGATTTTAAACCCAATCATTAAATCATTGGGTGCATAATATAGTATTGGGAAATGTCTTAAAGCCTTCTTTTTCACAAGTATACAAAATTCCTTCCTATTTTTTTAATGGGCCTATCATAGATGGGCCTATTTATTTCGTAAAAAATCCTATACATTACATCGAGCAAAAGTAAATTTTTATCGTGACTTACTAATAAAAAAACCTGCTTAAAATTAAAGATATTTTAACAATCAAATACTGATTCTTTTTTTGCATGGTCCTATTAATATGACTGGGTGACCTGTCAGGGACGCCCGTATCGCAATCTCTGCCGTCTCCCGGTCCCGGATTTCCCCCACCATGATGATATCGGGATCATGCCGCAAAATAGCTTTTAATCCCGTGGAATACGTAATCCCTGCTTTTTCATTTACCTGGATCTGCACCATTTCATCATGCTGCTTCTCCACGGGATCCTCAAGGGTGATCACATTCCGGTTCAAGGCGACGGAGCAATGGTGCACGAGGGAATACAAAGTGGTCGTTTTACCACTTCCGGTCGGTCCTGTAAACAGAATGAGCCCATGGGAATGCATAAGAAGTGCAAGAAGTTTTTTAGCTGATGACGGGTATAGTGACATTTTTTCAATGGGAATCTGGTATTTTTGTGGGAGTATCCGAATGACGAGACTTTCTTTTAAATGGGTGGTTGGCAGGGTGGAAATCCTGAGAGATAGGGGTGTGTTTTTTACGGTAAGGCTGAAGGAGCCGCTTTGGGGTTTACGCTTTTCACCGATATCCATGGAGGCCATGAACTTCAGATGGGCAATCAAGCGGTCTGCCTGATCCGGGTCTATGGTCTGGAACGGAACCAGTACCCCGAGCTTTCTGAATTGAATCAAGTAATCTTTCGTTCTGGGAATCAAATGAACATCTGTTGCATCATTGCTGAACGCTTCTCCGATCATCACTTCCGATAATGATTCGACTGAGTGAAATATGGATTGGCACCACCTTTCTGTTTTCTTAAAGTATATATACGACATTAATTGGCAAAATCCTTCTTTTTTTGAAAGAATTTTTAATTAAAAGTCTCTTTCAGTTGCCCCCGATACTATTATCAATATCAACCAAACCATTATTACAACAGACAATGCATTCCGAAAACATTTTAATAACTTTTAACAATACATGAATAGATCGTCAAAATACATCCATACTATATTTTGTAAAGACGATTCAATGGGCTATAGCCAAGCGGTAAGGCATCGCACTTTGACTGCGACATGCGTTGGTTCGAATCCAGCTAGCCCAGTAAGAAAAGCGGAAGGGGCTCGCACTGGGGCGACAAGCATAAGACGAGTAACCAAAAAAGGCGCCTTTTGCCTTTTTAGGTTACTTGGCTTATGACCTCGAGCCCCAAGCCCCTGCAGCTGGACATCTCGAACAGCGGAGGGGCTTTGCCCAGAGGCGACAAGCATAAGATGAGGAACCCGGAAAGGCGTTCTTTGCCTTTTTGGGTTCCTTAGCTTATGACCTCGAGCCTCTAAGCCCCGCAGCTGGATAATCGAAAAGCGGAAACGGCTCGTTCAGCCCCGATAACTTATAACCATTGAAAAAGGCAGGCACTTGAATTTCAAGTGCCTGCCTTTTTCAATTACCGTCTAGCTGCTTTTCTTCAGTGATCTGTTTTTGTTCGCCAAACTCTGAAGGCCATCTGGATTGTAGCCGACGACCAGTTTTTTTCCGTCTGTCAAAAGGGGCCTGCGAAGAAGTTTCGGTTCATCGATGATTAGTTTAATCACTTCTGATAATGGCAGATCGTCCACGTTTTTACCCAAGTCTTTGAACGTTTGGCTTCTTGTGGCAAGTATTTCATCAAGTCCATCAGTCGTTAAGGATAGTAGATCCATCAGCTCTTTATGTGTAGGAGTCTCTCTAAATAGGTGTCTCTCATCAAAATCGACGGAATGTGCGGTTAACCACTTTTTGGCTTTTCGGCAAGAGGTACAGCTTGGATAAGTAAAAAATGTCAGGTTGTTCACTTTATTGACCTCCTTTAAATTGAACTTTCTTATTCATTAAACATATTGTATATTAATTGTATAACTTTTGTACAGTAATATCACTTGGGAATTTGTGATTATTTTTTTACATTAAATGAGTTAATCTAAAATAATTCGTAAGTTATAGAGAAAATGAAAGTTTCATGTTTAGTTAACAAGCATTCGTCACAAACTAACTTCAAACACATATTTACTTTTATGGTAGTATTCATTTATAATATTGAGTGATGGACTTAGGGTGCAAAGGAGGGTTACATATGGATCGTATGTTTAGAGTTCTTGGGTTTTGGACTGGTATTTTTGCCGTTATGTTCTATCTTGGTGATATGACCACGACATCATTAATCTTTTTAGGCCAAACCGGATTCTTCATTATGCTTAGCTATTTAAAACTGTCCGAACGCATGTATATTTATGTTTTCGGTGCCTACTTAACAGTGTTCTTTGCAGGTTTTACTTATTGGACGACCTTTATGATGACTCCTGGTGCAGGAGGACACTAGAAAAAATCCCTTCAGCTTGTAGCTGAAGGGATTTTTTTATTTAGAAGCCGTTCAAGAAAGGATTGGAATCCATTTCCGCTTCAATCGATGTTTCAGGACCGTGACCTGGTAGGACTGTGGTATCCTCCGGCAGGGTCAATAACTTATCATGAATACTTGTTAATAATTCTTTCTGGTTTCCACCCGGCAAATCAGATCTCCCGATACTGCCCATAAATAAAGTATCTCCTGCTAATACGATTCCACATTCTTGTACATAATAAGAAATACTACCGGGTGAATGACCAGGTGTTTCGAATAATTGCAGTTGAAAGTCACCAATTTTCAAGTTCTTTTCATTTGTCAGTATGTAATCCGCTGGCTTCAGTCTGACGGGCTCGCCCATCATGAATAGCTGTGATCCATTCAATGAAGGATCTAATAACCACTGTGCCTCTTTTTCATGTACATATACAGGGATGCTGAAGTGGTCCCTCATTTGATCAACCGCTCCAATATGATCAAAATGAGCATGAGTGAGAAGAATGGCTAAAGGAGACAATGATTGATTCTCCAACCATTGAATGAGTTTATCCCCTTCTCCACCGGGATCAATCACCAGGCAATCATTATTGGCGTTCCATAGGATATAACAGTTGGTTTGCAGAGGGCCTAAGGGCATTTGTTTCCATTGCAACGTTTCCACCTCCATTTGTGATACTTTTATTGTATCAGAACTTCCGTCATCATAAAAATGAGGTCGACATAGAAGTGTCAAACTTTTTGACCTCGACAAACAGGAGAAAAACCTATAAAATGTTAATGGGTGCATTTATGTACATAGTGTTACAATAGAATCAGTAAAACGCATTTTAATGAAAGGGGTCATATAAATGGGTCTTGTAATTATTACTTCACTGGTTACATTATTAGCTTTATTCGCAGTAGTAAGCACGTTCAAAAACAAGAATGCAATGGGAATCCTTTTCTCATTGGCGACATTAGGTGTCTTTGGATGGTTTACAATTATGACTGTCCTTCACTCTGGATACCCAGGTGGCCATTAATTAAAAAATGTTACACATTAAAAAGCCTTCCAATTTGTTTTGGAAGGCTTTTTAATTTTCCCCACTCCCGCTATAGGTACCCAAAAGTACCCTATGGACCTTTTGGATGTGTACGTTATAATAATGGTGAAATATATCTTCAAGGAAATGGGATATTCCCTATCCTTGCAGCTGATTCTATATAATATTTGACTTTAGATGTGGAGGCAATGATATGAAAAAATACAATATACCCGTAGAAGCTTCCTTGGAAGTGATCGGTGGCAAGTGGAAGGTCGTCATCCTCTGTCATTTGATTAAAAGCAAGCGAAGAACCAGTGAACTAAAACGTTTGATGCCTGGAATAACACAGAAAATGCTGACCCAGCAATTGAGGGAACTTGAAGCAGATGGCGTCATAAACCGGATCATTTATAATCAGGTCCCTCCAAAGGTGGAGTACGAACTGACAGAGTACGGATGGTCGTTAAAAGAGCCTCTGGATATGTTATGTGCATGGGGTGAGCAGCACATCGAAAAAACCTATCCCGACAAAAGTGAAGTCCTTTTGGAAAGTGAAGAAGTTTGATCGGTTCCTATAAAAAGAGTGGGCATGGATGCCCACTCTTTTTATATCCGTTATTTTTCTAATTTACGCTGGACGGAAGAAAGTTTTCCTTCCATGGTGGATGGCTTATCCCTGCGGTCATCAATTCTGATATTGGTTGCCACACGCTGGATCCCTTGTTGGAATGGGGACTCATGAATATCTTGAATCACTTGGAAAAGAACGGGGAGTTCCCCCTCTATAATAGTATTCATGGGAGTAAGTTGAAAACGGATCTTCCCTTCCTCTTCATACCCCTTAAGGATCCCATGCAGATCCGCAACATATGAACTTACGCTGGGAGATTCCGTTCCGATTGGTATTACTGTTACATCGACTATCGCCATTACATATCTGCTCCTTCTTCTTTTAATAGTTGGATGATACTTGGGTTCTTCAAATTGATTACTTTTTCAAGTTGATTTCCATATAAACAGGATTCTCCATCAGGAGAACACTTTATGGGTTCTAAAGGAAGATCATCAAACAGGACATCTTCCTTTCCGGAATTCGTGTCCCACCCCTTTAAAGAAAACGTGCCCGAGTACGTATCAAAGGAACCTGGTTCATTGGCAACGAACGTAATCAACCGCCCCGTCCCTTCTATCATATCATAGTAAGGGATTAACCAATCAGAGTAACGGCTTAAGAGGTCAACTGTAAATTCGGACTGAACTTCCCCGGTGGAATGAATGAACTGATACGTAAAAGGCCCATTTTCTTCTCGTGGGAAGACCGCTAACAGAGAATCGTTGAATTGATTGAAATGGATACTATCCTCCACGATCGTTTCCTTCTTACCATCGAGGATATTTTGAGCGATCAGGGGTGCCGATACGCTCACTTCATCTTTGCTCCAATCCTGATAAAGGACGGAGGATGCTGATTGCCACTGAACAAACGGCTGTTCTACCTCAATGGGATCCATGGTCCTGTCCCCGATATTCATTTCAAAGACCTGAAAGCTCCAATCTTCATTGAAAGTCGTGATTAACAAAGTATCATCATTGAACGGATTCCAGGAATGAGTCAAGTCGTAGGAAGGAACGTCCTTTTGAAATTGCACTTCCCCTGATCTATTGATGATCGTCAGTTGGGCTGAATAGGATGCCGGAGAGGAATGAATGAGTATTTTTTTCTTATCAGGTGAGATGCTTGCGCTCACATAAGAGGGTTGTACATCATAAATTTTTTGATTGCTTCCGTCATACACATTGTAGATATAAAAGGACGTCATACCATCCTTTTCCCGTACAGAAAGGATTTCTGAACTGGACAGCCAGCCGACATTTTCTATAAATCCTTCTGCAGGAAGGATATTGACCATCATTTCTTTCTTATGAGCCTTTTCTTTCTCTGAGGGGGAAGATTGTGTTTCTTCCGGCTGACATGCCGTTAACCACAGAATGCACATTATGAAAAATATCAACACACTACTTTTTTTCTTTTTCATCCACTTCCCCCTTCTCCTGTATTCCATATTAATTAGTACGTTTCAAACGTAAAAATGTTTCAATAAGATTAAAAAAACATTACAAAAATTCAAAAAAGTGATGACCAGATGTTCAGACACACATCATTAGGGTCACCACAAGAGGTTACTATTCAATAGGATGATGATTAATTTTACTCCTGATTTTCGTTTTCTACAATAGATATTTATGGAACTTGTAAAAAGATTTTTCGAGTATTTTCTTCATTCATACCACCGATAGATTGATACGAGTAAAATACCGAGTACGTCCTGATAGATTTCATCGAATTGTGATAGGGGCAAGGGGTTGATGCCTCTTCCTAATTCAAGGGTGAACCCTGATTTCTTGAATTCTTTGACAAACCAATCTTTATATCCAGCGTAACTATCAATATAACGGACGGATTCATACCCGCTCACTCTGGTGAAATCTTTTGCAAGTTTAGCGGCTTCCGGAGGCTCCAATCCATCATACCCCCAGTAAAATTCTTTCCCCTGGGTGTGCAGGGCAAGAAGTCGATCGAATTTTTCTTGCCGGGCAAGCTTAGCCATTGCGATGGTTTCAGGTTCTGAGAGTGGCTTATATCCTGGGAAATCTCTTGGAGCAGGTTCTTTCTCCTCCTTCCTTTCCTGCTCGACTTCCCATTTGGCAGGGAACTGATTGTTCAGATCCACGCCTCTAATATTGGCTTTCCATCCGGTAAAATCGGTACTTCCCCTATTGAGAGCGATCACTTCCGTTCTTTTATCGCCGGGGGGACCGTTCAGAACAAGGTCCACTCCATCGGGATTCACCATGGGGACGAGTGACAACGTCACATCTGCATATATGGGCAGGGTTTGTATTCCCCTCATAAGCTGACTGTTGGTCAAGGAAAGTAAATAATCATTGATAAACGTCATGAGGACAGATGTGGTGATCCACTCATTCCCATGAAAAGAAGCATTCATATGAACTTTCTTCTTTCCGCTTCCTATCCTTATTTCGATGAGATCTTTTCCACCTACACTTTCGCCTGTCGATCTTAATTTTATAAAGGGATAGAGCTCTTTTAAACGTTGTACATCTCCCTCAAATCTTGGTGAACCGTAGGCCTGTTTACCATTGACGATGGGTGAAACCACCCTGGAGGGAAGAATGATAGTTGAACCAACTTGTAATCCATTGGGATTAACACCTTCGTTCATTAGAAGTAACGCATCGACACCGATGTTCCGGTTTTGGGCAAGGGACCAAAAAGAATCACCCTGTTTAATAGAATGATTTTCTTTCCTGAATCCTGGAAGTTGTATCTCTGTACCGATTTTCAATCTATTCGGATCAACGGAAGGATTTGAATCGATGATTAACTGGACCGGGATATAAAACAGTTGGCTGTAGTACCAGAGGGTATCGCCACTGCGCACTTTCACTTTCATAATGGAACCTCCCCATTCATATGTCCTTACTTACATGTATGAATGGTTCAAAAATTCATGACAAAAAAAGCCTGCGAAACCTTTCGCAAGCTTTAACTTTATGATTCATCGTCATCACGATATTCGGTTTCCCCATAAAAGCGGAGCAGATCTCCATAAATGATCTTATCGGAGTATTCCAGCTCATTAGTAACACGCTCTTTGAATGGTTCACAATATTTCATATCGGTTTTTTCTTCCGTTTCCTTATTCCAGCATTTTTCACCTGCATACACATAGTCTTTCGAGATGAACCGTCCGTCACGGAGTATGGCCAGGTCCTCATGTTCATGGGAGAAGAGGTCAGAACCAAATTGAATGTCCTTTTTGGTATCGATTCCGAGAAGGTGCATGATGGTCGGCTTTAAGTCGATTTGTCCTGAAACCTTGGAAATGGTTTTCCCTTCCTCACCGGGAATGTGGATGATCAGTGGCACCTGTTGGAGCTGAGTGCTTACAAACGGGGTGATGTCTTTACCGAGATATTGACTCATCGCTTTATTGTGATTCTCTGAAATCCCATAATGGTCTCCATACATCACGATGACGGAATTGTCATACAGACCGGACTCCTTTAAGTCCGTAATGAAGTTCTTCACCGCTTCATCCATGTAACGGACCGTCTGGAAATAACGATTCACCGTACCGTCCTTGGATGTATAAGGATCGATCAACTGATCTTCTTCATCAAGCGTGAAAGGATAATGATTCGTTAATGTAATCATCTTCGTACTAAACGGTTGAGGCATTTGTTTCATATGCTCCACAGATTGCTCGAAGAACGGGATATCTTTCATCCCCCAGTTCACAGAGTTTTCTTCTGTCACATCATAATCAGGTAACGAATAATATCGGTCATACCCCAGGGAATCATACATGATGTCACGATTCCAGAAGCTTTTATTGTTTGCGTGCATAGCTGATGTATAATATCCGTTTTCCCCCAGTTTTTCCGTCATGGACTCAAATTCATTCCCTGAATGGGTAAAGAATACCGCTCCACGGTTCAACGGATAAAGGGAGTTGTCCATGATGAACTCGGAATCGGACGTCTTCCCTTGTTGGGTTTGATGGTAGAATTGATCAAAGTAGTAGCTTTCCCCTATGAAATCATTAAGGAAAGGAGTGATTTCCTGTCCATTCACTTCACTGTTGATGACAAAGTTCTGCAGTGACTCAAGGGACACAATGATTAAATTCTTATCTTTTGCCACCCCGAACATTTCCTTATCGGGCCGGGTGTAACCCGCTCTGACGTAATTGTCGATATCTGCCAGTTCACTTCCGTCCGCAAGAGCTCTCTGGGCAGAAGATTTGGATTGCAGGAAAAGATCGTATACATGATAATTATATGTTCCGATATTCTTGACCAGCATTTCACGGTCAAATGTCCTGGTCAGAAGCTGAGGTCTTTCCGATTCTGCCAATCCAAGGTTAAAGAAAACCAGTGCTGTTGCAACGAGGAAATAAGCCCGTCGATTGGCTTTAGAATAGTTCTGTAAAGAAAACCAGGTTGGTTTCAACTTTATAATGAAAATCAATACGATCACATCGGTGAAATAGAAAAGATCCTTCCAGCTCATGATTGCACTGGCGCTCGTGCCTAAATCAGAGAAATTGCTTGTTTGGAATAGGACAGGCAATGTCAAAAAGTCATCGAAGAATCGGTAGAATACTACGTTTCCGTACAGGATAAACGAGAGGACGAAGCTTGCAGTGATGATATACCGGGTGCGAGACTTATCCTTTTTAAGAAGTAAGCCCACTCCGAAGATGAATAGTAAGAAACTTAGTGGATTAATGAATAGAATCAGTTCCTGGAGAGCGTTTTCTATCTTTATATCAAAACTGGTTTTGTAGACAATATACGTTTTGATCCAAAGGAACAAAGCTGCGATAATGATAAGCGGTACCTTTGGTATTTTCTTTACATTCATTTATTCAACCTCCTTGCTACAAACGGTTCAATCGTATGTAACACTTTCATTATTTTAATAGGGAAATCATTCCTAACGAAACCTTGACTCATCTTCATTATTTATTTACATAACGTTTAACGTGGATACATTATGGGGGTGTATAATGATTGATGCCTTATTCTCCTACCCATACTATTAGACGGATGAAACCATTAAAAGTTTCAATAAAACCTCATTAATTAAAAACAGTTCATTTGTCATTAGGTGTTTTAGACTACTATTCCAAATAAAAAAAAGAACCCTCCATAAAGGAAAGCTCTCTTTCGAATTTCACTTTAAGGTCAAATCAAATCTTGTTCTTGACCAACCAGGCTGCCCCGATCACACCGGCATCATTTCCAAGCGTGGCAATACTTAAGTGTGTAGAAGTGCGGACCGTCGGAAATGAAAACTGTTCAAAAAATGTAATGACCGGCTTTAATAAGATGTCCCCTGCTTTAGAGACTCCCCCACCAATCACGATTTTTTCAGGGTTCAGCCCATTTCCGAGATTCGCAAGTGATAACCCGAGATAGAAGGCTAATTGATCAATGACTGCCAAGGCAAGTCCATCTTGGTTTCTTGCTGCATCAAAGATATCCTTGGCGCTGATTGAACCGTGGGAATCCCTCAGGGCCCGAAGCGTTGATTCTTCCCCTGTGGCATCGAGTTTTTCGTTTGCGAGGCGGACGACACCGGTCGCTGAGGCAACGGTTTCAAGACACCCTGTCTTCCCGCAATTACACTGGTATCCGCCTTCCGGTACGACGGTGATATGGCCGATTTCACCACCTGCTCCTTTCACACCGTGAACGATATTGCCATTTGTGATCACACCGCCCCCTACGCCCGTACCTAATGTCACACATACGATATCCTTCGCCCCATCGCCTGCACCCTTCCACATCTCACCGAGTGCCGCACAGTTTGCATCATTGTCAATGACTGCATGTAATCCTGTTTCGACCTCAAGCAAATCTTTTAAAGGCGTATTATTCTCCCAGCCTAGATTGACCGCTTCGTAAATGATTCCTTTAGCCGTATCGACGGGTCCAGGTGCACCCATACCAATCCCAACCAGTTTATCCTTGCTCTGATCCAATTCTTCAAGCTTTTGATCTATCGCTTTCGCAATATTCACAATGATATTTTTTCCGTTTTCCGATTTATCCGTGGGGATTTCCCATTTATGTAAAAGCTCACCGTATTTACTCAAGAACGCAATCTTTGTTGTCGTTCCTCCTAAATCAACTCCAACTAACCATTTTTCTGTCATTTTTATCACCTGTCCTGTTTTTCTTTTTCAATTTCTATTTCATGACGCAACAAAAATAAAGCGGTCTGAAAATCCCGGGTATCGATCAGTTGGGATTGATAGAGTTCCTTTAATTCGCCTTCCATTAGTTGCAGGTCGGAAAGACGATGTCCAACATATATAATCGTTCCATAATTTTTGAGTAACTGTTGGATATCATAAATCGTTTTCATGCCATACACCTGCTTTCTCTTCTTCCCTATAAAGTATAAGTGAAAACCGCTTTCTTCTCAATCCTAAACAAACCAGTACGGACACAAAACAAAAAGAGATTTCCTTAAAGGAATATCCAGTAAGAAAATCTCTTTTCTATCGTTTCTAACGATCCGGATCTTTCGGATGCAGAAATCGCGGCCGCCTGTTCTTAAGGGGGATCGGGGAACGAATGAATACATCCCTGAATGCCCTGAGATTGAAGGGAATAAATGGCCACATATATGGAATGCCAAACGAACTCATTCTTGAGAGCATGATGATCCATAAGAATACACCCACTACAAATCCATATGCACCAAATAAAGCCGTACATATCAATAGGAAAATCCGCACCAGTCGATTAGCCAGACTCATCTCATAACTCGGGGTCGAGAACGTTCCGATGGCAGCGATCGCCAGGTAAAGAATGACCTCATTAATGAACAGCCCGACTTCAACCGCAACCTGCCCGATCATCAAAGCTGCAACGAGGCCAAGGGCGGTTGCCAGGGAAGACGGGGTATGTATGGCGGCCATCCTTAAAATATCGATCCCAATTTCAATGATTAAAAACTGAAGGAATAACGGGACTTCCCCTACATCATTCGGACCGATATAGGCCATGGGTTCCGGCAGCAGCTCCGGATGGATCGCAAATAAATAATAAAGGGGCAGTAAAAAGATCGATGTCCACACCGCAATAAACCTTACAAAACGCAGATAAGCCCCTACAGAAGGTTTATTCCTGTATTCTTCAGCATGCTGAAGATGATGCCAAAACGTGGTCGGGGTGATGAGGACACTCGGAGAACCATCCACCATGATGAGAACATGTCCCTCATATAGGTGAGATGCCGCAGTATCAGGTCTTTCCGTGTACCGGACCAGCGGATAGGGATTCCAATGCCGTCCCGCAATGTACTCTTCCAACGTTTTCTCCCCCATGGGAAGGCCGTCTGTATCGATCTTCGAGAGTGCATCTTTGATTTTATGCACCAACTTAGGGTCGGCAATGTCTTCTATATAACTGACAACGATGTCCGTTTTAGATCTTCTGCCTATTTGCATGTATTCCATGCGAAGAGAAGGATCGCGCACCCTCCGTCTTGTCAATGCTGTGTTAAATACAATCGTCTCGACATATCCGTCCCTTGAACCCCTTACCACCCGTTCTAAATCAGGTTCTTGAGGCCCTCTGACCGGATACGTCCTGGCATCAATCATAATAACCTTGTCAATGCCGTCCACGACAAGTGCTGTCGGACCTGCCAGTACTAAATCGATCACCTGATTCAAGTCATCTACTTGTTCAATCTCTATATAAGGAATATACGTTTTTAAAAGCTTTTCTAGCGTATCCTCTTCCAATTGTTCAGGACTGAGTCCAGATAAGAGCTTCATCAGATAATGCATAATATCATCTTTAACGAAGCCATCCACTAAAAACATGGCCATCTTTCTTTCTGCATACTCCAGATCCAACTGAATGACATCAAAGCTCTTGTCTACTGCTAAAGTATCCCTTAAATAATTGGTGTTTTCTTCAATCTGAATAGAGACAGGCTTTTTCTTCTCATTCGACATTAGCCTTCACTTCCAATACCTTTACATGATTTTCCATCTTTACCATACTAGACAAAGAAGCCTGAAATCATACATCCTATCATATTCAATCCCATCGATTCATACTATGTAGAAAATGGACAAACCACTGGAGTGAACAAAATGAAGGATAGGCTGAAAGAAGCAATGCCATTTCTGGTGCTCATGTGTATAGTGGCTGTGGGCATTCAATTTATTTACAAGCCGCAAAGCCGGGAGAGCATCATTTTCTTTCCCATTAATGAAAACGTATCTTATGAATCGGCCACGACGCTTCTAATGCTCCAACCGGAAAAGAAAAATGATCATTATGAGGTAAATTGGAAGGTCTCTTCAAAGCTTGATACTCCCGCTTATTTACGTCAGGATGTCGGCTTTTTATATATGAATGGGAGATTGAAGGGTCTGATGAATGAATGGGAACAGGATACAGATCAGATTGATGAGGAATCGACCATAAAGGGGAAAGAGAGCAGTATTCTCCAAGCAGTAACGTTTCACTATTCTGAAATACATGAATCAGACACAGAGTTCACCAGCGCCCAGAAAATGTCAGAAGATACGCTGTACGTGATCGATTCCAATTTCAGTCCATTAAATGCCTTCAGGCAACCCGGGAGCGACACGGAAAAAGAATGGAAGAACATCCTGGACAAAGTGACGTCCCAACAACTCGATTATTTATGGGAAAATGCCCTTTCCTCCATGGGCATCAATGTCGATGAATACACCCCCATCCCACTGACCAGTCTCGCGATGTACGATGGCCGTCCCTTGGAGGGCTTCACCAGAAAGGAATGGGATCGCCTGATCGGTAATCTATGGGAAGGACTATATAAAAACTATTATTTAGGGATTAAAAAAGAGGACGGCTCTGTGGTGGAATCCATCGACAGTGCCATTCCTCTACTATTAGTTAAAAAAGATAAAAAAGAAGTCCTTGTGCTGCTCGTTGATCGTTATGGGGGCGCGTCCTTACTCAGACAGTTGATATCTTAATTGCTCCCTTGTAACTCTTTATAAAGTTTCTCATACTTTTCATCCTGCCTATTTAATTCATAGGCTTTTTTTGCGTGGAGGTAAGCTTCTTCCCTTTCCCCGGTATCGATCAATATCAAGGCAAGATTGTAGTGGGCTTCATGAAATCGATCATCTTCCTTTATTGCAGAGGTCAAATGCTTCTTCGCCGGTGCTAATTTATTCTGCTTGATTTCAGCATAGGAAAGGTAGAAATAGGTTTGTGCATTCGGAGCTCCTTCTTCCACTACAGGGGTAAGAAGGTCCTCGGCTTCCGCCCACTCCTGATTCGATATCTTTTCCTGGGCGACCCCATTTGCCGTATCGACATCCCAGGAACTTGAATCCTCTCCGATGCCATTCCATACCAATATACCTGTTATAAGAATGCTTCCAAGAAGAAACAGGAGCTGACGCACCGGCCGGATTGCGTTTGGCAGACTGACGATCCCTGCCGCAAGGAATCCTCCAATAAGACCCCCGATATGGCCAGCGTTGTCAATGCCGGGAAGGCTGAATCCCAGGACCAGATTCAATAAGATGACCGCAATGATATTGGTTCCCATGGTGCGGAAGAAAACATTTGGATGTAATACCCCAAAGTACAGGAGAGCACCGAAACAACCAAAGATCGCCCCACTTGCCCCTGCTGAAAGATTGGATGTAAACAGGAAGCTTGCAAGCGTGCCTGCGACTCCCGACAGTATATAAATGAGAACGAACCGGAGCCTGCCGAACATTTTCTCCACTGCCATTCCGAGATAATAAAGAGCGAGTGTGTTCATCAAGAGATGCAGTAATCCTATATGCAGGAAGATTGGTGTGATGAGGCGCCACCACTCCCCTTCTATCATAAGAGGATTATATTTTGCACCGAATTGAATGAGCGTCTCGGGGTCCTTACTCCCTCCATTCATTTCAAGAATGAGGAACATGATCACTTGAACAGCAATAAAGAGATAAGTAAAAAACGGTTTCCCTCTTTCAAATAACTGTCTCTCTTTCTGAATTTGCTTGGAGGAAGACGTCATGGCCATATTTTTGATCCAATTAACATTGGCTACCAATACTTCAGGGGGGAGCTCCCAGTCTCCATCATTGAAAAGTGGATGGGCTTTTAGCTTTTCCACACTTTCATCTCCATCTAGCAGGATAGGTTGGATGGTCGTTTTATGACGGTTCACCGGGTCGAGGAATAGATCTGGATCCCCATCGACAGGTGGAAAAGTAGATATGTAGAGATTCTTTATATGAAGCTGTCTTTTCTTCAGGGTTTTCCTGATTTTTTCTCCATTCATGGAGGTCAATTCCAAATCTCTCTTGACCCAGTTACCCCAATCCAGGTCCTTTCGAACGATCCGGACGATGTTTCCTTCTTTCATTCCTGAATTCTCCAACCATATTTCATCCTGGTCGGGGGAAAGATTCAGGATCCGATATTGTTTATATTCCACTAAATAGTGGGCTACTTTCCAAAATAAATAATGATATCGTAAATCCACAACATCCACTACTTTCTTTTTACTCTTTTAACCTACCGAAATTTCAATGTGTCTCCCCCTACTATACCGAACCTGTTTTTAATGTGTAAACAAAAAAGGCTGCAGGATGGGGTATGGCCCTCCTGCAGCCTTTTTTGGTCAAGAGCGGAATGCGCCCTGAATGAACTTCGAGCGAATACCGGGGATTCCCATGGCCGCTCTTACAGCAAATTTCCGTAGTAGAAAGTTCCCTAATAACAAGTTTAACAAACGATATCGATTCGGAACCAAAAAGAGAACCAAACCTCCGAGCACTAACCATTTTGTCCATCCGTTCATCATGATCCCTCCTGCTTATAGTTTGGATCATAACCGATTGGCTTATCCCATAAATTTATCTAAACCTGGCATTTTTTTGCCTGCTACCAATAGAGGAGAAGAAGGATCACTCCGGACATTAAGCTTGAAATGGCATTGACAAGTTCATTATTCATCCAGTAGCCCTTCGTTCTTTCGGTAGGCTGTCTGCAGTGGACAGTGGATTCCGTCTGTATCCCGCACACCCGGCACCTGTAATCCAATTGTACATACGCACCCAGCAATGTATCCAGGAGATTTCCAAGAAACCCGGAAAGTGTGATCAATATAAAGAGTGTGGTATCCATACCAACCAGCATGACCAGGGCTGCCAGTGCGATAAAAGCTGCACCCAGGACCGCCGCGATTGTACCGATAGGAGAAACGGCTCCCGATGTGCCTTTTGGAACTCTCCGGAACGACCTTAGGGAAAACGGTTGTTTCTGACTTAAAGGACCAATTTCAGAAGCCCAGGTATCCGAATTTGCCCCTGCAACCGATGCAACAAAAGCAAATGACCATACGTTTTCCCCTGTTATGCTGAACAACAGGGCGAATAGTGCTGCAGGTCCGCCGTTTGCCAATACTTGCTGCCAATCTCGTTTGGACGTCTTAGCGAGCCGGTCCTCTATCCCGATTTTGTGCTTTTTGAATAGATGAGACCATATACTTGACGAAAGGAAGAATGCCCCCAATACAAACAAGCCCCGGAAACCATATGCGATACCAATGAAAAGCCCGACCAACACCGCCATCCAAGCCCCTGATATACTTAAATTCTTGGTCCTCCATCCTCCAATCGCGATGGCAGGGATAAAGAGAAGAAGAAAGAAGAACTCAATCTTCACAATCGATCCGTCTCAAGTCCGTCAATATGGTTGACACCTGCATATCAAAGGATTCGATCGGCAATGATTCGACCATTTGCTCTTCAAAGGCAAGAGACACTGTGGTTCCTGAAAAGACTGAAAGCAGCCGGTCATAATATCCCCCACCAAACCCAAGACGGTAACCCGCATTGGTATAAGATAACCCCGGTACGATCATCAATTCAATGGATTCGTTATTTACAGCAACGGACTTCTCCGGGTCCGGTTCATATAAATTAAAATAAGATTGTTCCAACTGATGAAAATCATTCAGTTTATAAAAAACCAACTGGCGGTTCTCCGGGAGACACTTTGGCACGACGACTGTCTTTCCCTCTTCCCAGCCTCTCTTAATGATATTCCAAGTATCGAGTTCCGGAGGCTTTGAAATGGTAATTGATACAATGCTGCTTCGCTTCCACTCGGGAGACCCAAAAAGGCGCTGTTCTATTTCGAAACATTTTTGTTGAAATGCAATATGACCAATGGATTTTAAAACTTGCAGCTGAGATTTCCGCTTTTCCTTTTTAGACATATGATCCCTCCACGCTTACTATCCTGAAATTATTTTAACGGATTTCACGCATAAATGCGACAGCCCTTACGCCAGCTACTCTTCAGTATAAATTAGAACCTAATAAAGCATAAAAAAAAGCAGCGGATAAAATCCGGCTGCTTATTTCGTTTCGCGGTGAAGAGTCACACGCTTTAATTTCGGGCAATATTTTTTTAGCTCTAAACGGTCTGGGTTGTTACGCTTGTTCTTAGTAGTAATATAGTTACGCTCACCAGTTTCTGTGCAAGCCAAAGTAATGTTTACACGCATTATAATTTCCCTCCAAACATATACATCTTCTACTATTCATACGACTTTTATATAATATCACTTTTCCCCGGGAAATGCTAGTCCGTTTTTTATTCTATCACTTAAATTTGCAACCTCTTCTTCCATCTCACCTTCAACGGCATATACTTTCCCCTGTTTCACTTCGAAGGGCTTGAAAGAGAAATCCAGCATATACACCATCATATTGAGGCCATTTGTTATGGGATGGTAGTATAAGCTACCTTTGCTTAAGGATTTCTTCCAAAGTTTGAGCCCCTTCAGATTAAGAGGATAGATTGTTTTCTTTACAGATTCTGCACAGGAAACAATATTGGTGATGGCAACCCGTTTTCCGCTGTAATTCCAGAATGTATCCTTCGAAAGGGACAGAACCCCCACTCCATCTTCCTTGCAGGCGAGCCACTCGATGAGAAAGAAAACTTTTAGCTGGCGATTTTCTTTTGACATATTCTCCATTTCGAATACATAAGATTCACCCCACCCTTCAACCTCTTCCTTCACTCTTACTTTAATATCCGTTAGGGAAGAACATTTCTCAGAGTGGACGGGCGTATACTCATTTTTCTTGTTCCAGGCAATTCCTTGAATATGAAACGTTCGATTCAGATTCTCCCTCATTAGCCTCTACACCTTTTGCCAGATTTTTATTTTCTTTCCGTAATATCTTGCAAACTCCCTTGCCAGATTTCTTCTGTCCGCATTGGAATAGATGATAAATCCTCTCTTTGGATCACTTATGATTTTCGTCCGGCCCCCATCCCTGTGGTCGAATACGATTTCTTTCTGACTGGAGGAAGACGGAACCGTCTCAAGCAGTTTTGCAAGCACCATCGGTTTCTTTCCATTTGGACAGGCTACCTGCAGACGGGTGATGAAAGGCTCCATCAAGCCCTTTGAATGATGGAATCCTTTCTTAAAAGAGGGAGGAGAGAAATGTCCCCTCATAAGATCGTCCCTTGCACATTTATATTCTTCCGGGTTACCGATGTCTCTCCAATAAGCACTGGTCTTAAACACGTATACTTCTTCATTATTCAACAAAAGCCGGGGAATGAAATCCTGCCCGAAATCTTTGGCACCAATGTGGGCATATCGATCCAAAAGCCGTGGATCAAGCATATATACACCTGTATTGACTTCATTACCCGTCCACTCTTCGGGCTTTTCGATAAAACCGACTAATTTGCGGGTTTCGTCCGTATGACAGATTCCATATTCTTTTGGATTCACCACTTCCTTTGACACCACGGTCATGACCGCTCTTTTCTCATAATGGAATTCAATGACCTTGTCGATGGGAATATTGGTAAAAGCATCCCCGCTAAGAACCAGGAACGGTTCTCGCAGCCTGTGCCGTGCGAGGAATATGCCACCCGCTGTCCCCAGTGGGGATTTTTCCTCAAGATATGTGATATTCACATTGAACCGTTTCCCGTTTCCGAAGTAATCTTTAATGGTCTCACTTTTATAACAAGTCGTAATCAATATATCTTTTATTCCATAAGAACTTAGGAGGTTAATGCTATATTCAAGTATTGGCTTATTCAGTATCGGGACCATGGGCTTCGCAACGGACATCGTATATGGCCTTAATCGCCTGCCTTCTCCACCTGCCAATATAACCGCCTTCATCTTTTTATGCCCTCGACTTTTGATTGAAGAAGCACATCATCATATACATGAATGGTCTGATCTGCGATCCGGTCCCAGCTGAACATGGACTGTGCCATTTTAAAACCCAGTTCACCCAGCTGTTCCGATTTTTGGGGATCTTCAATTAATGAAATCAATTGAGTATAGAGACTATGTTCCTGATTGGGTTCAAATAATAAGCCGGTTTGTTCGTGTTTCACAATGGACTTCAGTCCACCGGTATTGGAAGCGACCACGCCTTTCCGGAAGGCCATCGCCTCCAGGGCAACAATCCCAAACGGTTCGTACAAACTTGGAAAGATGACGGCCAGGCAATTCTTCAAATGGTCATTTCGTTCACGATCCGAAATGTATCCGACAAATGATACGGAATCAGAAAGCTGCTCCTCGATAACCGTCTTTCGATATTGCTCGAGCATCGGACCCTTCCCTGCTATGACGAAGGAGATGTTATAACCCTTTTCCTTTAACCGTGAGGCTGCACGGATGATGGTATCAAATCCTTTCTCATGAACCATCCTTCCAATTGAAAAAAAGTATGGCGTCGATGGTTTGGAAAAGGTATAGGGGGATAACTGGTCCAGTTTCTCCATTTCCACACCGTTTGGTATGACAGCGATTGGTGCTTCTATCGTGAATAAGCTCTTGATTTCGTCTTTCATATGCTCACTGCAGACGATGAGATGATCAGAAGCACCGATGAGAAGCTGCTCTTCCCCATGGATCTTGTGTTGCAAATCGGTGTAAATCCCTTGATTCCTGCCATGTTCGGTAGCATGGATCGTTGTAATGAGAGGAAGGGAATAATAGTCTTTCAGCTTCATCGCTGATGTCGATACGATCCAATCATGGGCATGGATATGTGTGATTCTTTCATCTCGTATCAAGTCATGCGCGTACTGAATGAAGGACTGATTCAAATCGAATACCCATTTAAAGAAATCTTCTTCATATGGATGCAAAGGATGCACCCGATGTATCGTGACACCTTCCAATTGCTCCTGGGGAAGTGCATCATTTGCCTTAGTGGTAAGAACATGCACATGCTTTCCTTTTTTTACAAGATTGTTGGCTAAATCATACACATGTCTCGATAACCCACCCACGATATTCGGCGGATACTCCCAGGAAAGGATCAGCACTGAATCATGCTTCTCTCCCACGTCACCCTTCATTCCGATGGAGAGCTTCTCCAGAATGTCGTCAGATGGAAAAGGGATCATTCTCTTGCGATGAAGAAGGAGATGTCCATCCTTATGCCCATCCATGACTTGTTCAAGCAACCGGTCGAAATGAACCGTAGTTAATCCATTCTCATCTTTAAACCCTTCCATGCTCGATACCCATTCCCTTATAATCTGAAAGGCCCACTCTGTTTCGGCTGACAACGCAACCATATTCTCCAACTGCTCTTCCATGCGATGAACCACCCGAATATTCCGAATGGCTGAATCTGCCATGATCGGGATTGGCTTCTCCATTCCAAGATACCCGAAGCCCACCCTTGAAAGAGCGGTAGGTTCTTCCAGCATGATTTCCATTGTATGACGGGCATTCCCTCTATCCAGTTTCAGTAATGCATCATAGTCTGATAGCGTCTTTACGAATACGATTGAAAGTGGTTGATCGTTTTCTTCCCGGGAGTCAATGCCCTCCTCAACAGGAATGAGCTTCAATCCCCTCGGCGTCCTGATCACACCTCTGTTCTGTTCCTTCTCACTATGTTCATAGGAAAAGGAAGAAATGAATGTATAGTCAATGCCTTGCTGAGTGAGATAAAGATCAATCCCCGGTACATACGCGGCTTGAGGTAACCAGAACGTCTTAGGAATCATTTGAAAATATTGCTTGAATAGTAATGTACTCATCCGAACCTGGAATTCAATGGCCCGTGGAGTCCGGTAATGGGTTAATGGAAAAGGACTTACCGCCGTAGGGATGACGGTTGCTTTTCCTTCCAATGCGAGATGTTTGTAGGCTTGTACGAGATTCATGTCATAAGTTGACCACTGTGAATAGATGAACTGCCACTTATGTTTATCATGAGAGCCTGCTTGCAGGAGGTTGCTTTGAATGATAGCGTTCGCCCTCTCTTTAAACTCTTCGCTCATAAAAAGGGAGAAAAGGAGAGGATTCAACACGACAGGAATGGAACCACTCTCATTCCGATCAAGGAATTCGATCAATTCTCCATTCTCTAAAAGTAATGCAGTAAGCATATCTTCCCGCTCAAACACTTGAGAATATGAATATTCATTACATGTTGGATACACGATGATTTCTGAAAGAGCCTTCATGCCTTTTCCTCCCCATTCATGACATAATACGAATACGTGCTGACATGCTCCACCCACTTTGGTTCCTTGATTAATCCCTGCTCGTATTCCACCAACTCTTTCATACTGTGCGCCTCCTGTTGATGAGAGGTTCTCGGGGTATGAATGACATTGGAACGGGTAAAGGCAACAAAGTCCCCTGACGGTAGCCGCAAACCGATTTCCATGCAGTAGCTCCGGTTTTCCTTTAATCCGTTCAGGAACCAATCGGTTTCTGTAAATGGTACATACGAATCCGAATGGTGATGTTGATTATGACCATTAAAAGAAATAGAAGTAATATCATATAATCGAAGAACAAATGGCTGTGGGTCGGAGTTCATCTTAAAATGAGCCTTCACATGCCGGATCCAGTCATGGGAAATGTTCCAATAACAATAGATCCTGGAAGAAGTTGAAAACGTAATCGATAACTCGGTGGCTCTCGGGTTTCTCACTCTGCCCTTAGGCATCTTCCTGCCAAAAGCTGCTCTTCCTACACGCTTCTTCGGTGTTTCCGGTTCTATCATTTCAACATCTGCTGGAACCGGGCTATTCTCCAATGCTTTCTGGTACTTCACCCATTGATATTGTACCTTACCCACGGTTGTATTCAGTTCTTTGGCAATCCTCCTGAATGACACACCTTGTTCTTTTAACTTGATTATTTCTGTGATCAAAACCATTCCTCCTAAAACGAAACATTTATTATATGAATTCAATCTAAATATTATGACAATTAATCTTAAATTTATCGTAACACCGTATTGAAAAACCTACAATAAACGCATTTTGTCGTATCTTGTTACACATGATGGCAATAGGATTAAACGTGCATTTTTTTTATGATTTAGTATGCTGAAATGATAATAAAGCGATTACATTTCCATAACGACATTTTTCTTTGTGGATCTTGCCACGACATTCGACAAAATATTGGTATATCCCTCACATTTATCCACGTATCATATAGAGTTGGAACATGATCTGTGCTATAAATAAAGGAGAAGAATACAGCTTGGGGTGATAAAGTGACTTACCTATTCATTGGATTAGTAAGCTTCTCTATCCTATTACTTGTCATTTCGTTTTTCCAACGGGATCGGTATCGTGATATTGAAAAAGATATGGAAGAATTATCGATGAATGTTCTGCAGGAGCATTATAAATTGAAGAAGCGAATAAGCGTATTGGAAGAAGAGCTCATGTTGGATGGCGATATGACCCTTCACAAGAGTCCAATTAACGAAATTATTAAGAATCAAGTCATATCCCTTTATAAGCAGGGGGTAAAAGTGGATCAGATCACAAAACAATCCACACTGTCTAAACAAGAAGTCCTCTCTATCATTCAGGACTCATGTCGGCGAACAATAAATGCTTAGAACCAGAAAAACGGCTTACTCAACTGTTGGAGTAAGCCGTTTATAATATATATTGGCCATTTTAGTTCAGTTATTCAGATCAAACCGTTCACCGGTCACTAAGAATATGACATTTTCACAAATATTCGTGACGTGATCCGCTACACGTTCAATATATCTGCACGTAAACGCCAGTTGCGTAATTTGACTGATTTCATCTGGATAGTTCGGGATATACGTCATCAGTTCTTTTACCAGTTGGCCGTACAGTTCGTCTACCTCATCATCACGATCTGCCACTTTTTTCGCCATGGAAGCATCCTCAGTATAGAAAGCCGTCAGCGCTTCTTCGAGCATTTCTTCAGCAATCGAGAGCATTCTCGGAATTTCTTCAATCGGCTTGATCAATTTCTGGTTTCCGATATGCAGGGTAGACTTCGCGATATTCGTAGCCATATCCCCGATCCGTTCAATTTCAGAACAGATCCTTAATGCAGAGATGATTTTCCGCAAGTCCGTTGCTACAGGAGATTCTTTCGCAATGAGAATGATGGCAAGATTATTGATTTCATTATCATATTGATTAATGATATGATCTTTTTTGATGATTTCCTCTGCTTTTTCAATGTCTTGTGTCTTCAAGGCTACCACAGACTCTTTTAAAGATACTTTAGCAAGATCCGCCATATCGAAGAGTTTGTCTTTTAACTCTTTTAAATTATTATCGAAATTTCTTCTAATCGCCATACTTATTCCCCTTTGCTAAGTAATGATGAAGAACCATTTTTCTCGAAGTGCAAGTTAACCAAATCGTCCCGATACATAGTCTTCCGTTCTTTTGTCACTAGGATTAGAAAATATTTTATCCGTTTCGTCCAGTTCAATCAAGTCCCCTAATAGGAAAAAAGCTGTCTTATCAGAAACCCTTGCCGCCTGCTGCATATTATGAGTGACAATGACAATCGTATATTGTTTCTTGAGCTCACTGATCAGTTCTTCGATTTTGACAGTGGAAATGGGATCGAGAGCCGAGGTCGGTTCGTCCATCAGAAGGATTTCAGGTTTTGTCGCAAGTGCCCTGGCAATACACAGACGCTGTTGTTGACCACCCGACAGACCCATGGCCGGGGCATCTAATCGATCCTTTACTTCCTCCCATAATGCAACACTCTTTAACGTTGATTCCACGATTTCATCTAGCTCTTTCCTCTTTTTGACCCCATGCACTTTCGGTCCGAACGTAATGTTGTGATAAATGCTTTGCGGAAATGGATTTCCTTTTTGGAACACCATCCCCACTTTTTTTCTCAATTCAACTAAATCGACCTTGTCTGAGAGGATATTCGTCCCGTTGTAATTGATTTCTCCGGACATTTTAATCCCGGGCACCGAACGATTCATTAAGTTCAATGTTTTGACGAATGTCGATTTCCCGCATCCTGATGGTCCAATGATTGCGGTAACCTCTTTATCATAAATAGGAAACGTAATGTTTTTTAAAGCATAGTTATTTCCATACCATAAATTTAAGTCGTTTACATTAAATGCCGTTTTTTTCGTTGCAGCTATTGACACACGAAACCCCTCCAACTAATTGATCAACTGAAACGTCCTGAAATATAGTCTTCCGTCCTTTTTTCCGATGGATTGGTGAAAATCTTTTCGGTTTGGTCGAATTCCACTAAATCACCATTATAAAAGAATGCCGTCTTGTCAGAAACACGGGATGCCTGGCCCATGTTATGGGTGACAATGACAATCGTGTACTCTTTCTTCAAATCCGTGATCAATTCTTCAATCTTGGCATTTGAGATCGGGTCCAGGGCCGAGGATGGTTCATCCAATAACATGACCGTCGGTTTCATTGCAATGGTCCTTGCGATGCATAACCGCTGCTGCTGTCCACCTGATAATGAGAGTGCCGAAGTATGAAGACGGTCTTTTACTTCATCCCAAAGTGCCGCTTTGGTCAAACTTTCCTCTACCATATCATTCAAGACACTCTTCTTTTTGATTCCGGAAAATTTCAATGCATGAACAATATTTTCGTATATGGATTTACTGAATGGATTCGGCTTCTGGAAAACCATCCCGATTTCTTTGCGAAGGGCTACTACATCAATATCCTTACCCAGAAGATTTACATCCTCGTACATGATTTTCCCCTCTGCACGGGCGATAGGCACCAGATCATTCATGCGGTTAACCGTTCTTAAGAAGGTCGATTTCCCGCAACCGGAAGGACCGATCAATGCTGTCACAGCATTTTTTTCAATTTCCATGTTTATATTTTTAACGGCGTGATTATCGCCGTAATAGAAATCTAAATTCTGAACATCAATGATGGTCTCATTTTTGATTCGATCCGCTACTCTTGAAGAGCGCTTCTGTTTCGTTTCTAATTGAACCGACATGTACTATCACACCTTCTATTATTTTGTCGCTGTCATTTTATTATGAATGTAGCTTCCGATGAATCGTGCACCCAGGTTAAAGATCAACACCGAAAGAATCAAGACGGCAGAAGCGCCTGCTGCTTTTTCATCTACATCGGGAATCAACCCTTGGGTGTTAACCGACCAAATGTGAACAGCCAGGGTTTCAGCCGGTCTGAAAAGATTCAAAGGAGATGTAGGCGAAACTGGATTCCAATCCATATAGTTCAATCTTGGAGTCGACAGTCCGGCTGTGAATAATAAGGCAGCTGCCTCACCGAATACACGGCCCGATGCAAGGATGGCCCCTGTCAAAATAGACGGGAATGCACCAGGGATGAGTACAGTTTTAACGGTATGCCAATTGGTGATCCCAAGAGCAAGGCTCGCTTCTTTCAACTCACGGGGTACGCTCCTGATGGCATCTTCACTTACACGAACCAATACAGGAAGATTAAATACCGTAAGTGCCAGGGCTCCACCTATAATGGTATATCCCCAACCCGTTGTATTTACGAACACCAATAGTCCAAACATTCCGATGACGATAGATGGTAATGAGGCCAGTACTTCAATACAAGAACGGATGGTATTCGTGATCTTACCTGGCTTTGCGTATTCAGCCATATAGATGCCTCCGCCGACACCTAGTGGAACCGTTATGATCATCGTGATGATCAGGATATAGAATGAATTGAATAATTGGTCACGGATTCCTCCACCGGCACGGACAGCACTGGATGGAGTTGTCAGGAAGTCCCATGTCACATATGGGAGACCTTTTACTAATATATAAGAAAATAAAGCGACTAATAGCGCAATGATGACTGTTGCTATACCAATGAAAACACCTGT
The DNA here is from genome assembly GCF_056173145.1 of Rossellomorea sp. QJM3NY_18. Taxonomy (NCBI): domain Bacteria; kingdom Bacillati; phylum Bacillota; class Bacilli; order Caryophanales; family Bacillaceae; genus Rossellomorea; species Rossellomorea sp. QJM3NY_18. The sequence continues at coordinate 2,816,180 of NZ_CM149659.1, forward strand.
GGCGATTTTGTCTGCTCTCTTACTATTCATTAGACTTTCCTCCTCGATGATAAGTAGCGGATCAATAAGATAAATATGAATGACATGATTAATAGAATGAGGCCCATCGACCAGAGCGTGTTGTTCTCTACGCTTCCATAAGTGGTATGTCCCATATTTAACGTAATGATCGTTGTCAACGTCGCTGATGCGTCTACTATACTTTGAGGAAGATCTCTTGTATTTCCTATGACCATTTGAACAGCCAGTGCTTCACCAAATGCTCTCGCCATACCCAGTACGACAGCTGTCAATAAGGTTGGCAATGCAGCAGGGATTAATACCTTTCTAATCGTTTGCCATCTTGTTGCCCCTAATGCATATGATCCATCGCGAAGGCTTTTCGGCAATGAACTCATGGCGTCTGTGGCAATAGTAGTGATGGTCGGCAAAATCATCACGGATAATACGATCATACCGGCAAGCAGTGAAAACCCGATACCGGAAGTATTAGACCGAATAAATGGGACCAATACTGTAAGTCCTATAAATCCATAAACAACTGACGGGATCCCGACAAGGAGCTCTACAATCGGCTGCATGATTTTCCTTCCCCATGATGGGGCGATATCCGTCATAAAGATAGCCGCTCCGATACCAAGCGGTGCTGCAATTAATGCAGAAAGAATCGTAACCGCAAAGGAACCGAAAATGAACGGAAGAGCACCATACATTGGATTTTCACCTGTAGGCTTCCAATCCGGGCTGGTTAAGAATTCAATTGGACTTACACCATTTTTAATAAATGACTGCAACCCTTTTGATGTTAAGAAAATGGTGATGGAAATTGTTGCGGCAATCATGATGACTGCACTTAATGTCACTAAGAATCTTCCCTTAAATTCACCGTTCATCCAAGATCTATTACTTTTAATCAGCCTCTTTGAGGCAGGTAGCTTGTTTTCCATATCCATAAACACCCCTAAATACGAGATAATAGGGTAAATGCCTTCAAGCATCTACCCTATCAATTTATTTAATTGCATCATCTTTACTTTTTCGTTTGTTTCCCTTCAGCGTCACGCTCTACTTCCATTTTTGTGGCAGCGATGTAACCTTGATCTTTCAGTAATCCAGTTTGAACATCTTTACTCATCATATAATCAAGGAATGTTTTAGCTAAACCTTCAGCTTCCCCTTTAGTGTAAGAATGTTGATAAGCCCAAATTGGGAAATCACCTTTTTGAACATTTTCGTCAGTTGCTTTAACACCATCGATTGATAGTGGAGTCACGCTGTCATCCGTGAAGTATGAGAATGCAAGGTAGCCGATGGCTCCATCAGTCTCATTGATGATTTTCTTTACAGTGTTTGATGAATCTTCCGTGATTCCTTCAGCAGGTGTTTCTCCATCAAGACCAAACTTAACGAATGTAGCACGTGTACCAGAAGAATCCGGACGGTTTACAAGAGTGATCTTTTGATCTTTACCACCAAGTTCTTTCCAGTTCTTGATTTCACCAGTGAATACTTTTTTAAGATCTTCTTTAGAAATGTCTTCAATACCAACATTAGGATTAACTGCAGCAGTCATACCAACTACCGCTACTTTATGGTCAACTAACTCGTCCGCCGGGATTCCTTCTTTTTCTTCAGCGAATACATCCGAGTTACCGATTTGAACGGATCCTTCAGAAACTTGGGATAATCCTGTACCAGATCCTCCAGCGTTCACTTGGATATCTGCATCCGGATTTTCTGCCATGAATTCTTCAGCAGCTGCTGCAACAAGTGGTTGCATTGCAGAAGAACCTGAAACTACGATTGAGCCAGCTGTTTCTGAACCTTTTTTGTCGTCTCCAGCATTTTCATCTGTGCTGCTTCCATTCCCACATGCAGCGGCAAATGCTACGAGCGTTGCGATGATTAAAAGCAGTCCGTATTTCTTGAAGTTCTTCATTCTTTAATTCCCCCTAGAATATTGGTTGTTTTGTCCTACGAGTACTAGATTAATAGATGAGTGTTAATGGTGTTTTAATCGATTGTAAAGGTTTTGTAAATTCGACATTCCCTTTCATGATTCCGCGGTTCATAAAAGCTTAAAACCCTTATTGACACTAGTATTGTGTAATGATCGATGAATTATGTACGACCATTAAAAAATGTCTATGTTTGATGAATTTATTAAACCGATTCACGGTTTCATGTGATCATTCACAATAAAAAAAGCTGATTCATGGAACAAATTTCCCATGGATCAGCTTTTTAATTAGTTATTCTGTTCTCTTTCCTTCTGCATTTGCTCTTCTGCCTCTTCCGCGTTCTCGACTTTCTTGTTTACTGAAGTGGGATCTTTCTCTTCTTCCGCACGCTTCTTCTTTAATTCAAAGTACTTATCCATCACCCGTCTTGAGATGTACTTATTCACATATGGATCGGCCACGCCGCTTGCCTGGATATGAGAGGCCGGCACCACAGTGGCATACGCCACCTCAGGATTATCGTAAGGCGCATATCCAATCAACGTGGTGTTATAACTCAGTTCCCCGTCTATATACGTCTCAGCTGTACCGGATTTCCCCGCTGCATTATATGGTGCGTCATGAAATAAGTAACCCGTTCCTTCAGGGTTATGATAAACACGATAGAAACCTTTTTGAACATGTTTGATCTGTTCCTGCGTCGCATCAATGCGATTCAGTACATTCGTCTCTTTCTCGAAAAGGATGGGGCCAAGGCTTTCCTTTTCATTGGTCGGTTCCCTTATTTCCTTCATAATGTGAGGCTGTACTCGATATCCGTCATTCGCGATGGTGGAAACATATTGTGCCAGCTGCATGGTTGTGTACGTATCAAACTGACCGATCGCCAAATCCAGTAAGAAACCGGGATCTGTCTTGGTTCCTGTCAAACCGGCCGATTCCCCGGGCAGGTCGATGCCTGTCGGGACGCCTAAACCAAATTGAGCGTAGTGATTTCTGAACACATCGAACGCTTCCGGGTTGTTCACAATCGGCTCATTCGGTACATACCGGCCACCGGCAATTTTCAGGGCAACCTTCCACATGTAGGCGTTGGAGGACTTCTCCAATGCGTATAAATCGGTCATCGGGATTTGCTGGTATTTATTGAACCAGGATGTTTTCGGTTTAGTCCCTTTGATTCTTAATGGTTCATCAATCAGAACCTCACCCGGCGTCAATTTACCGGTCATATATCCAGTTAATACCGTAGCGCCTTTCACAACGGAACCCACTTCATAGGAAGATGTAAAGGTTCCAAGTGCAGCGTCACGCATTTCGTACTTGCCCGTTTCAGAATTCTTGACATATTGTTTACCAGCCATCGCCAGGATCTCCCCGGTATTCGGGTCAATCATGACGACATACGCCCGATCCAGGTCTGGAGATGCGTCCCGATGAACAATCTGTTTACTTAATTCTTCTTCGATTATTTTTTCGATTTCACGCTGGAGTTCCATATCGATGGTAAGGACGATATCCTTGCCTCGCTGTCCTTGTTGCACAAGGACCGATTCCAGTACACTTCCGCCTTTGGTTACGTTCTTGATTTGTTCCTTTTTTCCTTGAAGAACATCTTCATATTCAAGTTCTACATAGCTCTTACCTACGCGATCATTCCGATTATAATCCTGAGCTAAATAGGAATCCACCAAATTCTTTGGCAATCCTTCCCTTGAAGAGGACACGTTCCCTAAAATGGTTCGTAACGTATCATCAAATACATAGGAACGCTTCCAATCTGTCGTCGTGTTGACACCTGGTAGTTCACTCAGATGCTCACTGACCGTTGCGAATTCCTCCGGAGTGACTCCTTCATTCTTCACAATCTGTGGATTAAGCGCATAACCACTGGAGAACTCACGGTAAATGGCGATGATCTCAAGGTCATTTTCTGTGAGTGAATCAAGCTCTTTCTCGGAAATCCGGTCGAGTCTCATTTGATACACTTTTTTATTCATGTCATCTTCAGACAGTTCTTCATTGCTTTGGAGCTTTTTGACTTCCCCGGCCGAGACTTTTGCATCGGCTGCTTCAGGATGCTTGATGATCCAATAATCCTTCTTGTCCCGCTCAGTCACGTCTCCCGTATCTTTTTCGATGAACCTGGATAGTTTGGACGCAACTTCGATCATTTCATCGATCTTGGTATTGTTTGCCCGTGTATACGTGACGGCATTCAGCGGAATATTATCGACGATCACATTCCCGTAACGGTCATACATTTTCCCACGTGGCACACCTGTATTGACCACGACATCTTCCGTTCTATCCACTTCTTTTTTATAGCTCTCCCCATTCACGATCTGAACAAGTCCAAGTCTAAGTACAAGAAGGGAAAATAATAAGAACACGGCAAAGAACAGCAAATTCATCCTGACGGGAACATGCGTCTTTCTTTTTCTCTTATTTCTTTTCAAGTCTTCCAACCCTTCCTCTATGTAAAAATCTCTCTGTGCTCTTGTTTCGTTCCTGGTTGATTGGACATCTAACAAGGAGGGAACAGAATCATCTTTATCCTATCCCTTTATTTTATAGAAAATTTCAAGGATAATCTAGCCATAAGTAAAGAGAGGAAATCTTTCCCTCTCTTTGTATTAAGTCCCTTATAAAGGCAGCACGACTTTCCGTACAAACAAATAAATCAATGTATGCCCTGCCCCTAGTATCAATAGGAGTATCGGGATGCTCTCTGCCTGATTAAAGAAAGTCACGGCTACGATGAAAGCAAGAACAGAGACGATCCTTCCCAGATTCAAGAAGATTTCCCTGACCACAATGTACTCGATTCTCATTTCAGCAGCGTTCCATCCCGTACCGATCACATCATATGTCATAGAGATATAAGGGACCAGCAGGATGGGGTAGGCAATGGCAATGACACCAGCATAAAGCAATAATTTCGTATACGTAACATCAAATACGATCAGGAATATGGCAAGATACAGGAGGATTCCACCTAAAAGAATAGCACGTTTTCTCAGGTTTTTCTTTATGACCCGGGAAGCGATATAATACCCTACAAAGGCAATGCCTGAGTTGATCAAGCCAAAGGTACCAATGGCAAATTCACTTCCCGTACTGATGAAGACAAACACCGAAATGATAAAGATGAAGGTTCCTTCCCTCAGCCCCTGGAAAAAGTGGGCATTTGTGATGAAGCGCCAATTGTGATTGTGCTTTCTTTCCTCCAAGATCCTGAGGAATAGATAACGTCCGGATGCCGGCCTCCTCTTAAGAAAGAAGCTCATAATAACCGCGATGAAAAAAAGCAAAAGAGAGATTCCGAATACAATGGTATACCCCTTAAAGGAAGCAAACCTTGAAATGATGAAACCGGCGAGGATCGGTCCGATCATTCCCCCGGCGGAAGTCAGGGTACCAAGGAAGCCATTGAAGAAATCCCTTGTTTCAGGTTCGGTGATTTCGAAAGTCAACACATTGAAGGCTAACCAGTAGAAACCATAGCCGATCCCAAGTAATGCTCCCAACACGACAAGATAATCTTCTGCCGATTCTCCGAATGCCAATACGGATATGTAAAAGAGAGCCAAAAAAATAACACCGAAGCGTAATACAATCACCCGGTCCACTTTCTTTGCCAACCTTCCAGCTAAAATAAATGTAAGAGGCTGAAAGATGACAACGGTTAAATTATAAACACCCAAATCAATGAATTCACCTGACTGTTTCCATAAGTATATGTTCACGAATGTGTTCGAGAGGGCAATACTCAAAGAGTATAATCCCCCGATCAACAGGAGCAAAGTCAGATCTTTCGTTAAATCAATGTCACCTAGTATCTTTTTAAAGCTGCTCATGTGTAAAACTCCCCTTTAACGTACCCCTATCTTGTGAAAAAGGGAAGAAACTTATACAAAAAAAAGAGAGGTTCCTGAAAGAACCTCTCTTCCTGTATGAATAAAATTACTTAGCAGCTGAATAACGCTTCGCTACTTCATCCCAGTTTACAACGTTCCAGAATGAACTGATGTAATCAGGACGACGGTTTTGATAGTTCAGGTAGTAAGCATGCTCCCAAACATCAAGACCTAAGACAGGAGATTTCCCTTCCATTAAAGGACTGTCCTGGTTTGGTGTACTTGTTATTTCCAATTCACCGTTGTTTACTACAAGCCAAGCCCAGCCTGAGCCAAAGCGAGTTGCAGCAGCATTTGCGAATTCTTCTTTAAATGAATCGAAGCTTCCGAACTTGGAAGAGATGGCATCTGCTAACTCTCCAGATGGAGCGCCTCCACCATTCGGTGATAATACCGTCCAGAATAGAGAGTGATTAGCGTGACCGCCACCATTATTGCGAACTGCAGTACGAGCACCTTCAGGAACAGCGTCTAAGTTAGAAACAAGATCTTCAATGGATTTGCTTAATAAATCGTCGTGTCCTTGAAGTGCATCATTTACTTTCGTCACATATGCGTTATGGTGTTTTGTGTGGTGAATGTTCATTGTTTCCTTGTCGATATGAGGTTCTAATGCATCATATGCGTAAGGTAATTGCGGTAATTCGTAAGCCATTATAAATTCCTCCCTATGTATAGTTTCCTGAATAGCTATATTCAGGCCGTTTCAGTATAAGATTACCAAAACTACTATATCTGTTCAAATATTTTGCCTTCAATCTCTCAATTTTTACTTACAAGGATAAAATGCCCCTCTTTTCTGCTGACTAGTCATTGGGATATTATTTTGTCATTTTTGATTAGCGAGAAGTAGTTGATTTCCGCTGCAGGTGCTCGCTTTCCGCGGGGCTGGCGGTGAGCCTCCTCGGGCTAAAGCCCTGTGGGGTCTCACCTGTCCAGCTACAGCGGCTAGCCCCTCGAGGTCATAAGCTGAATGGTCCAAGAAGACAAAAGGACGCCTTCTTAGCCCATTCAGCTTATGCTTGTCGGGGCTGGTCAAGCCGCTTTCGCTTTTCGGACTGTCCAGCGTTTCCCGCAGGAGTCGAGCACCTTCCGCTCCAATCAACACAAGGTCTCTTATATGCTTACACTATTGTATGAAAATAGCCATTAAATAACCCAAAAGAAATAGATGGCCATTACGATTTGAATGCATCCTTTTGTGAAGACACTTGAGATAAATCCTACTACAGACCCTACCCCCACTTTAACTGCAGTCTTCAGGTTAGAGCGATGAACGGCCCACTCCCCTATGACGGCGCCAAGGAAAGGTCCGATCAATATTCCTATGACAGGGATGACGAAGGGACCAATGAGCAGTCCGATGGTGCTTCCCCATATTCCTGCCTTCGTGCCTCCGAATTTTTTGACACCGATCAGGTTCGCCATATAATCTGCACCGAACAAGAGGGCAACAAACAGGATCTGCACAGTCCAGAACAACCAGCTGAATGGTTCAAAGCTGAAAAACACCCCATAGAGCAGAAAGCTTCCCATTAATAAAACGACACTTGGCAAAATCGGGTACACAAGCCCGACAAACGATAAAATCATGAGTATGATAATGATACTCCAATAAACGATGTCCACGTTAACACCCCCTTTTGAGTATAAAAAAAACTGACCCCTTTGACAAATTCCAAAGAGGTCAGGAAAGAAACTTATTCTACTCCCAATACTGCTTCAGCAATATTGACGGCATGATCCCCGATACGTTCTAGATTACTGATGATATCTACGTATACGATACCAGCTTGTCCCGAACATTTTCCTTCGTTCAAACGCAGGATATGCTGTTTGCGTAGCTTACGTTCCATTTTATCGATCTGATCTTCCTTCTCCGCCACTTCTCTTGCAATTTCAGTGTCGTTCAAATCCAAAGATTTGATCGCTTTTTCCACTGTTTCAATTGTCAGATTGAACATGACTTCAAGATCGGACATGGCATCATCCGTGATTTTCACTTTATTGGCTTGTTGGTATTCAACCAACTCAACAATGTTTTCAAAATGATCACCCACCCGTTCAATATCCCGAACTGTATCCATCAGGATCGAATGACGCTCAGATTCAGATTCCGAAAGCGAAGCAGATGATAGATCAACAAGATAATTCGTGATTTTCTTATCAAGATTATTGATGGCGCCTTCTATTTGATAAGCTGCCTCTGAATTTTTCGAGCTCTTTGTCTTTAAGAACTCATTTGTTTCCTGTAATCCTTTAACGGCAAATGTTCCCATGCGGAGAACTTCTTCTTTCGCCTGGCCTAACGCAATGGATGGCGATTGTTCGATGAATACAGGATCCAGATGTTTAGAATTATAATCAACGATCGAGTCCTGACCCGGTATCAACTTCGTTACAATCAGCGCCAATACAGCGATGAAAGGAAATTGAATGATGGTATTCGTTATATTGAAAGTACCATGAGCGAATGCAATGGTCATTGGCTCATTCAGGTTGAATGTAGTTTGTAGAAAGATGACAAACTTTGAGAAGAACGGCAATATGATCAAGAATAAGGTTGTTCCAATTAAGTTAAATAGTACATGTACCGCCGCAGCACGCCTGGCAGCGACTGATGCACCCAGTGCAGCCAATACAGCTGTGATGGTTGTCCCGATGTTATCACCGAATAAAATCGGCAGTCCCGCCTGTAGGTCAACGAGATTGGAACTATACAGCTCCTGAAGGATACCAATCGTTGCAGAAGAACTTTGTACAACCACTGTAAACAATGTCCCGACGACCACTCCAAGAATCGGATTATCACTCATGCTAACGGTCAAATCATGGAATGCTTCCAATGAGCGTAAAGGTTTCATTCCTCCACCCATTAATTCGAGCCCATAGAATAAGGCACCGAAGCCAAAGATCATTTGTCCAAGATTATGGACTTTTTTATTCTTGAAGAAGAATAACAGGATGGTACCTACGGCAATAATCGGAAGGGCATACTCCCCAATGTCAACACCAATGATGAAGGCTGTCACCGTCGTACCGATATTGGCACCCATGATGACACCGATTGCTTGTCTGAGGGTCATGAAACCTGCACTTACCAGTCCGACCACGATGACCGTCGTGCCACTACTCGACTGGATCAAGACTGTAACAAAAACACCCGCCAAAACTCCCATGAACGGATTGGTCGTGAACTTATCCAGGATTTCCTTAAGGCGTTCACCCGCTGACTTCTGAAGGCCATCCCCCATATACTTTATCCCAAAGAGGAAAATACCTAGTCCTCCAAAGAACTGAAACAACATTTCCTGCCAATTTAATTCCATTTTTTCAACCCCTACATATATTTTCGACATTAAACAACAAAAACCCCATATCATTTTTAATATATTACGGGGCATACGTAAATACTTTTCGCCCCGAATTTACAATAGGTTAATAAAAGTCGACTTTTATTACATTTACATTACAAACGATATTAATTATAAATTATTACCAGGGTCCATACTTGATGAAGCATGAAGACAAGCTTAAAATAGATAGGGTATGCACGAAAGGAGAAAAAATTTAAATGAATGTATTTCAGCAATTGTATAAAAGTATCTATTCCCCAAAAGATATTGCAAAATTCCGTTTCCAGGGAATCGGTAAGACGATCCGTTTCATTTTTTTGCTTGCTCTTATATCCATCATTCCTGTAGCTGTACAATTTGTATCGTTCGCAACCAATGCCCTTGATACATTAATTCTGGATAAAGAACTGCCATCGTTTTCAATCGAGAATGGCACCTTATCATCTGATCAGTCTGAACCCGTGACCCTCGAGAAAGATGGCATCACCATCATCTTGGATGATACTGGTCAAATGAAAGAAGGAAACCTTGACAGGAATGAAAATACGGTTGCCTTCCTTAAGAATGACTTTGTGGTCATAAGCCAGGGACATGTTCAGTCCTCATCCTATACATTGTTTGGTGACGGCACTGTAACAAAGGATGAGTTACTCGACATCCTGAATTCACTCAACGATCTGAAATGGATATTGATCCCCGTGGCATTAAGCATTCTTTATGTGTTCACCTCCGGAATGACATTCTTAAAAGTAACCATTTTCGCCATCATCGGTGTTACTTTTGCAAATATCCTGAAACGAAATGTACAATACCGCCAAAGCTTTCGCATCACTGCTTATGCGGCTTCGGTTTCTACCGTATTTTTTACCCTAATGGAATTATTACAAACCAGGATCCCCGCTGCTCCAATATTGGACTGGTTTGTCATTACCGTCATCCTGTATTTAGTAGTGAAGGAAATCCCTCAAAGGAAAATACGCCATTAAACAAAGTCCCCGTTTCCACTTGACGGGGACTTTTGTTCGTTGAACGGTCTATTAGATTTCAGTACGGACCTCCCCTTTTGTCCGTATAGCAAGAAATGCAAATAGGAGGATATTCATCAATGTGAATCCAAATGTGATGATATACATATGTGTCGGATCCTGCCTCCACACGCCGAAGGCAACAGGGCCCAAAGCCACACCTCCGAATCTTACAGCACCATAAAGACTGACGACCATCCCCCTTTCTTGTTCAGATACGCTTCCCGTAATGAACGTATTGATGACAGGAAGAATCAACCCTAATCCCCCAAAGCTTATGGTGAGAAAAAACATCAAAGATCCCAATGAAGAAAAAAAGATCAATAATCCTAAAGGGATGCTCATCGTGATTAGCCCACATTTCAAATAGGTCCAACCCAATTCCTCATCGGTCTTCAATCTTTTTCCGCACCAATACGAACAGATCGTCATCGCACCAAGAGGGAAAATGAACGAAAACCCTTTGAAAAACCCATCAATATGAAAAGTATTTTCAATATGGTAGGAAAGATAGAAGAGAATGCCGAATAATAAAAATAAGCCCGTTCCCCCGATGACATAGAGAGGGATCAGCAGCCTTCCCTTTGATAAAAAAACGGCGATGAATGCTTTCACATCCAATTTCCGAACACCTTTTTTTGAATTAACTGTATGGCGCAGACCGACTAAGATCACTAAAGAAATCACCGGGAACACCCAAAAAGACTGATCCCAAAGAACAAATTGGGCGAGGGTGGCACCAATAAGTGGAGCTGCAACTTTGCCGATACCATTGAATACCTCCAATGAACCAAGCATCCTTGAGCGCTCCTCCCCCTGATAAAGATCACCGATCAATGCCATAGCGAGAGGCATCGTCCCAGCTGCACCAACACCTTGCAGTCCTCTGCCGAACATAAAGAGGCCAATGACATCTCCGTTAAAGATACACAGTATACTTCCAAGAACCATAATCCATAAAGAAATGCTGATTAACCGTTTACGCCCATAGCGATCAGACAATATCCCTGCAAAGGGGATGACCAAAGCTGCAGGGATTGTAAATGAACTTAAAATGAATCCGGACCATCTGCCCCCTAAATGCAAATCTGCTTCAATGTCAGGAAGAATGGGAATCAGCATGGAATTCCCGAGTACCATCAGTATGGGCAGTAAACCGATCACAAATGGGAGAAGCTTCTCTCTCATATCACACAACTCCTTCATGGGTCCATTCAGACATCACACTAATCGGGAGGAAATATAGATGAAACGAATGGCAATTTTCTTTGGTATTATCATTCTTCTATACAGTGTTTATTATGATTTAAATAAGGGGACGTTACGTCTGCTGTATAAAGAAGCGACAGTCGCCACCTCACATCCCCTAGTGAATGGGAATCAAGGGGAACTCCCTCAAGAACCTGTTAAAAGAGAAGAAGATCCCTCCTCCCTTTCTTATGTAGAAATGGAAGTGAAACCGGGCGATACCGTATTGAGCCTTGTGGAAGATCTTATTGATGGATCCATTCCCGTTTCCATCGACCAGGTGATCACCGACTTTGAAGAATTGAATGATGTCTCCCCGGCCAAGATCCAAATAGGGAAAACCTATAAAATACCGAATTATCAATGACTTGGCCATGTAATAAACACCTATTTCTTGTCATTTTACACAAAACACTGTTACAATAGCTTCGTATTACTTATAATGAAACTTTGAGAACCTTTCTAAAGGAGCGAATTACACTTGAGTGAAATTATACATCGTACAAAAACACGTCCTGTCAAAGTAGGAAATTTAACGATCGGCGGTAATAACGAAGTGGTCATCCAAAGTATGACCACGACCAAAACGCATGATGTTGAAGCAACGGTTAAAGAAATTCACCGTCTGGAAGAAGCAGGATGCCAGGTCGTACGTGTCGCATGCCCGGATGAACGTGCAGCCGACGCCATTGCTGATATTAAGAAGCAAATCAACATCCCGCTTGTTGTCGATATACATTTTGACTATAAATTAGCCCTGAAAGCCATTGAAGGCGGAGCTGATAAAATCCGGATCAATCCAGGGAATATCGGACGCCGTGAAAAAGTCGAGGCAGTAGTCAAGGCAGCAAAAGAAAAAGGCATCCCGATTCGAATCGGAGTGAACGCAGGGAGCCTGGAAAGAAAAATCCTTGAGAAATACGGATACCCGACAGCTGATGGAATGGTGGAAAGTGCCCTTCACCATATTAAAATCCTTGAAGACCTCGATTTCCATGACATCATCGTATCCATGAAGGCCTCTGACGTGAATTTAGCCATCGAGGCTTACACGAAAGCTGCGAAAGCCTTCGACTACCCGCTTCACCTCGGGATCACAGAATCAGGCACTCTGTTTGCAGGTACCGTTAAAAGTGCCGCTGGCCTTGGAGCCATCCTGAGTCTCGGGATCGGTAACACGGTCCGGATTTCCTTGAGTGCGGATCCCGTCGAAGAAGTGAAAGTGGCAAGAGAATTATTGAAGTCATTTGGATTGGCGGCAAATGCCGCTACATTGATTTCGTGCCCGACTTGCGGCCGTATTGAAATTGACCTGATTTCAATTGCCAATGAGGTGGAAGAATACATTTCCACGATTAAAGCACCGATCAAGGTCGCTGTGCTGGGATGTGCAGTGAATGGACCTGGTGAAGCCAGAGAGGCTGACATCGGGATTGCCGGTGCCAGAGGGGAAGGACTCCTATTCCGTAAGGGAAAAACCGTACGTAAAGTACCTGAAGAGACCATGGTAGAGGAATTAAAGAAAGAAATTGACAAGATTGCGGAAGAATACTTCGCAAAGCAGGAAGCCGAAAAGAAAGAGCAGGAGCAAGTCTAACCCTGTGAATGAAAGAGGACTGATCAATGATCAGCCCTCTTTTTTAGTTTCCTGAAACGCTCCCAATTTCAAGAAAAACGATTTAGTTTAAAAGAACGGCAGTACAAATAATCCTACGATTATCGATACGGCCCCAATTCCGATTGCCCAGGCACCGAGCATCTCTGCTCCCCTGCGTCTTGCCACAAACCCAAGGACGATCCCCGCTGCTCCCATGATGACCGGGAGAATAAATAAGGAAAGAATGGATAGTGCAAGTGCAGAGTATCCTAACACGCGACCTGATGTTGTCGCATCTTCAGTGGCATCATCTTCAAAGCCGCGGCTCACATTCATTGGAGCAGCAATTTCTGCTGCTGTTTCTTCACGGTAATCATCTCTACTCACATCTGTTTCCGGATTGTCGTAATACACGTCGATATCATGAAGATTTCGATCAACGCTGTTTAATTCGCGTCGTTCATCACTCATACAGCAATCCCTCACTTTCTGTGTTTGGGAGCCTTCTTATTGTGTGTCAGTTCAGCCATTTTACTATGCTAATCTTTGTCATTTTTGTTATGATCAAATTTTCATCTTGATATCAGAACCATTGGTATTCGGTATTTGTCATGTAATCCTTCATTTAGTAATGTATGTTGGTATTTTCCAGAAACATGTAATAGCTGATTTCCGCTCCAGGTGCTCGCTTTCCGCGGGGCGTGAGTTGAGCCTCCTCGGGCTTTGCCCTGCGGGGTCTCAACTTTCCCGCATTTCCCGCAGGAGTCGAGCACCTTCCACTCCAATCAACTTTCGAAGCATGTACTCTTTAAAGAAATAAGGCATCTCATTTCAGCGCTCTGCCAAATAGGGCAGGAATGTGATAGACTTGAAGGAGTTTTTATAAAGGGGAGTATGATAAAGAATGAAACGTTTTGGAATCGATATTGATGGGACAGTTACGTCACCTGAATCTTTACTGCCTCACATAAATGATCATTTTCAATTGAATTTAACCTTACAAGACATCACCCAATACGAACTGACAAAGGTTTTGGACATATCACCCCAAACCTTTGGAAAATGGTTTAAAGAAGCAGAACCGCTCATCTACAAAGAATCTCCCCTTGCTCCCGGCGCAAAAACGATCCTGGATCAATGGAAAGAGAAGCACGAACTTTACTTTATCAGTGCAAGAAGAACCGACCTCATCGATATTACGAAGAAATGGTTCGATGCACAGGACCTTATGTATCACCATATTGAATTGATCGGTTCTCACGATAAAATATCCACTGCTAAAAAACATGCAGTCGACATTTTCTTCGAAGATAAGCATGATAATGCAGTAGCGATATCCGAAGAGTTATCCATCCCGGTTATATTATTTAACACGCCTTATAATCAAAAACCGATCCCTGATGGAGTCATTCGAGTGAATGACTGGAAGGAAGCGGATTCCTGGGTACAAAACTGGCTGTTGCAACAACGTTGATCATAGAAAAGAGCCTCGATTCTGAGGCTCTTTTCTATGCCTTTTTAAACAAGGATTTAAATCGTTCCACGCGCCTTCGATTCACTTTGAAATCATAATACCCAAGGCGTGAACCCGACTTAAAATGCAAAAGATGGGTACTTTCATCAATAAAAAGCTCCAGGTCATCCTTGAATTTCATCCACTTGGAAGTGAAGACGGCATGCACATAATGCGTCCTTTCTTCCTTGATTTCCACATGATCAAATTGATTCAGCGTCTGGTGTATCCTTGCTTTCACCTCTGCTACTTCCCAGCTTACGGGAAGGGGTGCAATCCTGTGGTAAGACGTAAGGTCTATCGTACTTACGCAGTTTTTTTTATTGGTGGGGCAGTGTGTGAAAGGGACCGATTCCATGGCTACATCTCCTCTATTCCTTCTATATACCTATTTTTCCCCTCCTTTACGCAAGGTTAAACACGTTAAGATGTACAAAAGAAAAAGAGACCCCGAGGGATCCCTATTGACACTGTGGACATTTACCGTAGATTTCAAATTTATGTCCTGATATATCATAGCCGGTTTCAGCTAAATTTTCTTTCAACGCTTCCATGGGACATGTATGAATTTCTTTCGTTTTCCCACAATCCATACAAATGAAGTGATGATGATGATGATGACTTTCACACGTAATCCGGAAATGCCTTTCACTGGATAATTCTGTTTCTTCCAGTATGCCCAGTTCTACGAAAAGGCTTAAATTACGATAAATGGTATCAAAGCTCAGACCGGGATAATCGGCTTTCATATACTCCAGCACGTCCCTGGCCGTTAAATATTTATTCGAGCTTGAGAACAGCTCAAGTAATTGCTGCCGTTTCCCAGTATGCTTATATCCTTTTGCTTTTAACAGTTCCATTGCTTCCGTTACATTCACTTTCTACACCTCACCTTTAGAAGAATGACTGGACGACCTCAATTTCTTGATGAGGATCGTCAAGAGGAGAATCAGAATGGCCGTGATGACAATCGTTCCCCCGGGAGCAAGATTCAAATAGAAGGCACTCACTAACCCGACGATGACCGAAATCTCCCCGAATAAAAGGGAATATCCGATCGTCTGTTTAAAACCGTTCGCAATCCTGATGCTTGCCGCAACGGGCAATGTCATTAGAGACGATACCAGAAGGATTCCCACAATGCGCATGGAGGCCGCAATCACGAGGGCGACCATGATCATAAAGATAAAGTGGATCGCCTTCGCAGGGATCCCGGATGCCTTTGCATGGTCCTCATCAAATGATAATAGGAACAACTCTTTATACAATAAGAAAACCACTCCGATGACAAGGACACTGATTCCACCAATCAGATACAGATCCCCCCTGCTGACTGCGCTGACACTCCCAAATAAGTAACTGAATAAATCCGTGTTGAAACCATCTGCGAGTGAAATAAATATGACCCCTATCCCGATTCCCCCAGACAGGATGATTGGTATCGCAAGCTCCTGGTAATGCTTGTATACCATTCTTAATCGTTCTATGAATAAGGAACCTATTACGGAGAAAGCCATTCCGAAGTAAAGGGGATTCAACCCTGAAAACCCGGGCACCGTTTTGCTTAAGTACAGACTTGCCGCAATGCCTGAGAGCGTCACGTGGCTCAAAGCATCGGCAATCAGGGATAATCTCCTTACTACGATGAATGCCCCCAGTAACGGAGCGATGATCCCGATAAGGATTCCTGTCAGAAATGCATTTTGTAAAAATTCATATTGAAAAATAGCCTGAAGCATTCTCTTCCCTCCGATCGATCATGAATGTTGATGTTCATGCTCATGATTCAAAAAATGTACATCATGACCATAAAAAGAGGAAAGCTGATTTTCTTTGAGCTTTTCAAACTCTTCTGTTTTACCATGGAAATGTAAATGTTTATTTAAGCAGGCAACATGTGTCACCTTATTAGAGATCGACCCGATGTCATGGGTGACCAGCACAAGTGTGATACCTAATTCTTTGTTCAATGTTTCTAACATATCGTAGAAGTTTTGGACGTTACGGCTGTCGACTCCCACTGTCGGTTCATCGAGGATCAGCACATCAGGCTGACTCACGAGGGCCCTTGCGATGAAGACCCTCTGCTGCTGACCACCTGATAATTCTCCGATATTCCGTTTGGCGAACTCACCCATGCCGACTGATTCGATGGCTTGAATCACATCTTGCTTATATGCTGCTGAAACCCGCTTGAACAATCCTGCCTTTTTCGCCAGTCCACTGGCTACCACTTCATAAACGGTAGCCGGAAATCCTGTGTTGAAGCTGTTTGCCTTTTGCGATACGAAGCCGATACGGTCCCATTGTTTAAATTTATGCTGCGGGATCCCAAACAGCTCAATATTCCCCTGCTTCACCCGGAGCAGGCCAAGGACAAGCTTCAATAAGGTGGATTTCCCTGAACCGTTCGGCCCGACGATTCCGAGAAAAGCACCTCTTGGAATGCTCAAATTGATATCTTCAAGCACTCTTTCACGCTCATAGCGGAAATTTACGTCTTCTATTTTTATCACTGGATTTGTCTTATCCATATTTATCAACTCTCTTTATAAGAATCATTACGATTTAAAAGTACATAGGGTAGTATACAGGATGCAACATCAATTGTAAATAATTCCGGTCTTCATTCAAAAAGGACCGCCCTCTTGTTTGGACGGTCCTGTCATTTCATAATGGGATGGTTTTTTACATATTAATGAATGGCAGATTTGAAACGTGCACCTTTTGTTTCCTGGGTGCTCATGATGGTGATGAATGCATCCGGATCCACGTCCGAAACGACCGATTTTAATTTCGTTACTTCAAGCCTGGTGACCACGACATATATGACCTCTTTGTCATTATCCGTATAGCCTCCCCGCCCCTTTAACATGGTCGTTCCCCTGCCGAGCCTTTGCAGGATTGCATCAGACACATCCAGGTAATGATCAGACACGATGATGACCGCTTTGGTTTCGTCCATCCCCTGAATGACCGTATCGATCGTCTTAAATGCGATATAGTATGTCATGACCGAATACATCGCTTCTTCGATTCCGAAGACGAATGCTGCCCAGCCAAAAATGAAAATATTCATGAACATCACAAACTCACCCACGGAAAAAGGCAGTTTCTTTGTCATGAGGATCCCCAGGATCTCGGTACCGTCGAGTGAACCCCCATGACGGATGACCAGCCCCACACCCACTCCGAGAATCAGACCACCGAAGACGGTTGCCAATATCTCCTCGGTTACGAATGGATCTATATGGTGAAGGAGACTTTCAATGACAGCCAGGGACACTACCGCAAACAATGACGATACAACAAACGTCTTTCCGATATGTTTGTAGCCAGAATACATAAAGGGAAGATTCAACAGAACCAACAGGGTTGAAAAGTTAAGAAAAGGGATGGAATCGGAAACCAAATAATCCAGGATCAGTGAAACACCAATGATCCCCCCGTCAATGATATTATTGGGAACAAGGAACAATTCAATCGATACAGCGGCGAGACCGGCTCCGACCGTTATGAAAAGCAAACGATAAATAAAATGAAGGGGACTTTCCTTCTTATGTTCTCTTTGAGTCATTGTCAATTCCTTTCCTTTTACTTATTTTCTAATAAAAGTGTCACTTTCTTGATGTGAGATACATATGTATCATTTGAGGAGTGATATACATGAAACTATTACAAAATGTGATTAATCACAAAATCAATCATATTACAAATGATGAGTTATTAAAGTATGCAAAACAATATAATATTTCTCTCACGTCGCAACAGGCAACAAGTATCGTTCAGAGCGTGAAAGGGAAAAACATCAATATCTTCGATGATACGAAGAGAAGCAGATTGGTGAAGGATCTGGCCAAGATCATCGGACCTAGGAAAGCCAAGGAAATCAACCAGCTCTTTTTGCAGCTTATCCGGTAATGAAAATAAAGAAAGAGGAGGCGGCCTCAAGTCTCGAGACATGACCTCCTCCAATCTTTACTGATTCACTATTTTCGTCAATACCTCTTCATCAAAGGTTTGATTACGAAGCATGTCGATTTCAAACTTATATGGAGGCTTTTTATTTTTCTTATCTTCCCCTACATAAGGTGTTTCCAATATCTTCGGAATATCCTTTAGCTGCGGATGATGCACAATATAATTCAGTGCCTTGAATCCGATATGCCCAAATCCCAGGTTTTCATGTCGGTCCTTAGCCGCTCCACATTCATTCTTACTATCATTTATGTGAAGAACTTTTAAGCGGTCGATGCCTACGATTTTATCGAATTCTTCCAATACCCCATCGAAGTCTTCTACGATATTATATCCTGCATCATGTGTATGACATGTATCAAAGCAGACGGAGAGGCGGTCATTCAGTTCTACTCCATTCATGATCTGAGCGATTTCCTCAAAGGATCTCCCACATTCAGAGCCTTTTCCGGCCATTGTCTCAAGGGCAATTTGAACTTTATGATCCTTGGTCAATACTTCGTTAAGGCCTTCAATAATCTTCGCAATTCCCTTATCTGCTCCCGCACCGACATGAGCACCAGGATGAAGGACGATTTGTCCTGCCCCGATCGCTTCTGTGCGCTCCATTTCAGAGCGAAGGAAATTGATTCCCAATTCGAATGTAGACGGGTTGGTCGTATTTCCGATGTTGATGATATAAGGAGCATGCACGATGATGTCCTCTATTCCATTTTCTTTCATATGAGCAAGACCCGCTTCAATATTCAGGTCTTCGATTTTTTTTCTTCTCGTGTTCTGTGGTGCACCTGTATAAATCATAAAGGTATTCGCACCATACGAAACGGCTTCTTCACTTGAAGCAAGTAACATATTCTTTCCACTCATGGAAACATGGGATCCAATCTTAACCATTCTTCTCAACTCCTAAGAAAATCTCTCTTTATTGTATCGAATGTGTACAAATGAATCACGTTCAAACCCTTATTTGTTTCTGTTTTTTATTCTTCTTTCCCGCTTCTTGATTTGATCCATTTTATATTTCATTTTCTTTTTATATCCCGGTTTAACCGACTTCGGTTTACGGACTAACGATTTCGCCTTTTCATCGATTTCATCAACGTTCGATTTTTGACGGTTTTTACGTTTGTTCAGAGGAGGCAGCTCGGACCATTCACCTTTTTTAATGTCCCGATGGGAAAAGCTGATTCCAAGCTTCTCCAGACGATTCAGCGCATCTTCATCCGAAGGCGTATAAATGGTAAAGGCAATACCGCTATTTCCCGCACGTGCTGTACGGCCTGAACGATGAACATAAAAATCCAGATCCTGAGGCAGTTCATAGTTGATGATATGGCTTACCCCTTCGATGTCGATCCCTCTGGCGGCAAGGTCTGTTGCCACAATGTATTGATAATCAAGGTTCCGTATTTGTTTCATCATTTTCTTACGCTCACGTGGAGAAAGATCACCGTGAATACGGCCGACCTTCAATCCTTTGGCAATCAGGGCATCGGCTACTTCATCCGCCTTTTGCTTCGTGTTGGTGAACACAATCCCTAAGTAAGGATTTATCTCCACTAAAATATTGTAAAGGAGATTGGTTTTATCACGGCTCTTCAAAGGTACGATCACGTGTTCAATATTTTTTGCCGACAGCTGTTCCGGTTCCACGTGGGCATACTGGGGATTTTCCATATACTTCTTCAGGAAAGGCTTCAGCTTCTCCGGGATCGTGGCAGAAAATACTAACATCTGTAGTTTTTCAGGCATCTTCGCAGCAATTTGATCCACATCTTCAATGAATCCCATATCGAGCATCAAATCAGCTTCATCGATCACAAGAAGCTTCGCTGTATGGACAAATAGTGCCTGGTCCTTCACCAGGTCATTGATCCGTCCCGGCGTGCCGACAACGATATGAGGCTGATGTTTTAACTTCTCGATCGTTCTCTGTTTGTCCGTCCCCCCGATATAGCAACGGGATACAATCTCAGTACCCTTTGTAATCTTAAGTACTTCCTGATAAATCTGATGTGCCAATTCACGGGTAGGTGCAGTGATGACAGCTTGTACCTGTTCAGCAGCTGCATCTACCTTTTCGATGATCGGTAATAGATACGAGTGGGTTTTCCCCGTTCCCGTTTGAGATTGGCCGATCGCACTTTGTCCTTTTAAAATCAGAGGGATCATTTTCTTCTGGATTTCAGTTGGTTCATAGAAACCCAGTTCTTCTACAGCTTCAGTGATGAAAGACTGAAATCCAAATTGCAGAAATAAATTCTTTTTCATTGAGTACATCTCCTTTTATCTTCATATCCTTTTATCTACGCTGTCATCGGGATGGATGTCTATGCCGTTCACATCATCACCACAGATTTATATAAAATGTACGGATCACTTGTTTATATTAGGCTATTATCTTTAACATTGTTGCTATTAAAAAAGCGAGCAGTAATTGATTTCCACTCCAGGTGCTCGCTTTCCGCGGGGCGTGAGTTGAGCCTCCTCGGGCTGAAGCCCTGTGGGGTCTCAACTTTCCCGCTTTTCCCGCAGGAGTCGAGCACCTTCCGCTCCAATCAATTTCAATGGTTGAATTATTTACTATAACTGTTATCAATGTCATAATCGCTTTCCAGCATCCTATTAAGACAGCAGATTAATTATCTTTAATAGTAAAAAATCTATTGCTCACAGATTTCCATAATACCCATTTAGCTCTGTCACCAAATACTTGTTTAGAGGGTAAGGTGAACTGCGGAGACTCCTGCGGAAAACGGGCGTGCCGAGACCCCGGAAGCGAGAGCTGAGGAGGCTCGGCCGTACGTCCGCGGAAAGCGAAGTAGTTCACCTCACCCTGCAGCACACACTCAATGACAGAGCTATAGGAAAAATAACCTTTGACAAAATTGCCTAATAATAAAAGTGAATTTTATTTTAACGTTAGCAAGCGTCATATTTAAAGAACATCTAATCATTATAATCAATTTTCAGCAAAACATCTAGGTCAACTTGATTTTATTTCAGATGTTATTGTCACAATACCCTTTTTTGACCTGTTGCATACTCTATAATGACAACGAATTTATTGAAATGAAAGGAGGCTGTCATTATGCCGCCTAGAAGAATGAGAAACCAAGGTCAGGATATGCGAAATCCTTTCGGAATGAGACAGCGCCAGGGTAACGGATTCGGGTTACAGCAACCCGTGAAAAACACTTTCGGGTTGGGACAACGGCAAGGTAACGGGTTCGGCATGCAGCAATCTGGCAGGAATCATTTCGGGATCGGACAGACACAGCCCCCGCCTTTTCAATTTGGAAGGCAAAATCCAAATCAAGGCTTTAATATGGGAATGAATCAAAGAGGAAGAGGCAGAGGGCAAGGCAAAGGGTTGCTGTCGAAGTTCCTGAAAAAAGGAGAAAATCGCAATGCAGGCGGTGGCGGACTTCTAGAACAATTTACGAGGTCTTCTGCCGGTGAAACCGGATTCGAGCGATCACCGCAGGCAGCAGGGGGAATCATGCAAACACTCTTGAATCCCGGCAATGTCAATTCCTTTCTGTCTAACACTCAACAAATGTTGCAGACAGCCCAGCAATTGGGTCCGATGTTTCAGCAATACGGTCCGATGGTCAAAAATATCCCTTCTCTGTGGAAGCTGTACCGCGGGTTCAAGGATATGTCGGCTGAAACGCCTGATGAACCATCGACAGAGATAAAAAATGAAGAAAGTGATGATATCCCTGAAGCAGAAATCCCTGTTAAGAAAAAGAAAAAAAAACCTTCTGTAAAAATCA
Source organism: Rossellomorea sp. QJM3NY_18 (assembly GCF_056173145.1). Taxonomy (NCBI): domain Bacteria; kingdom Bacillati; phylum Bacillota; class Bacilli; order Caryophanales; family Bacillaceae; genus Rossellomorea; species Rossellomorea sp. QJM3NY_18. The sequence goes on from NZ_CM149659.1 coordinate 2,838,557, forward strand.
ATGATGAAGAAGATTGGGAAGATGACGCACCGTCTAAATCACAATCAAAACCAAAACTATATATATAAAGGCCGCATCCCTAAAGGTATTCCATCACCTGACAGGGATTATTTTTTTGAAGCGCCTCCTGAGGGATCCAATGATTGGATATCATGTAAAAATAGCGTTTCACTTCGTTCTCTTTGTCAGACGGACCTTTCTCCTTTATAATGAAGACAAAAGACTCTCTCATGTAGGAGGATATTTATAAATGGATATTGTTAAGATTACTCCGAGAGGCTATTGTTATGGTGTGGTAGACGCAATGGTCATTGCAAGAAATGCCGCATTAGACAAATCGCTTCCTCGTCCAATTTATATTCTTGGGATGATCGTCCATAACAAACATGTAACGGATGCGTTTGAAGAAGACGGTATCATCACCCTCGATGGCAGCAATAGAAAAGAAATCATTGAACAGGTGAAGGAAGGAACGGTGATCTTCACCGCCCACGGAGTCTCTCCTGAGGTGAAAGAAATTGCCAAGCAAAAAGGACTGGTCACGCTGGATGCTACCTGCCCTGATGTCACAAAGACACATGACTTGATCCGCGCCAAAGAAGCCGAGGGCTATGATGTGATTTATATCGGGAAAAAGGGGCACCCCGAGCCTGAGGGGGCGGTCGGTGTCGCACCCGAAATCGTTCATCTCGTCGAAACAGCCGACGACGTTGAAGAATTATCCATCGACAACGATAAGATCATCGTGACGAACCAAACGACCATGAGTCAATGGGATGTGCTCGATACAATGGATAAAGTGAAGGAAATGTATCCTCATGTCGAACTGCACAAAGAAATCTGCCTGGCTACACAAGTACGGCAGGAGGCAGTGGCAGAGCAGGCCGGGGATGCCGATGTCCTCATTGTCGTCGGCGATCCGAAGAGCAATAACTCCAATCGCCTTGCACAAGTGTCGATTGATATCGCAGGTACACCTGCCCACCGCATTTCGGACATCAGTGAGCTAGACGTAGAATGGATCAAAGATGCGAGTGTCGTCGCTGTCACGGCCGGTGCGTCCACTCCAACGCCGATTGTAAAAGAAGTCATTAAATTCCTGGAAGCTTTTGATCCAAATGACGAATCCACCTGGACAAGAGAGCGCAATGTCCCTTTAAATAAAATACTCCCTAAAGTCCGGAAAGCGAAAATGGGAACAAAATAAGAGTGCTGAAAGGCCCCTTGCGAAATGGCAAGGGGCCTTTCTTTTTTTACATATACGTAAATGGGTTCGTTTCAGCTTTCGAAGCGAAGATATTCACAATATACCCTTTTTCCGAGCATCTTTTGGCTAAATGAGCGGCTACTCCCTCTTTCATCACTTTTTCAATGTGATGACCTGCATCCACAACATTGAGCCCCATCATCATGGCGTCATGGGCCGTGTGATAATAGATATCACCGGAAACGAATACATCGGCACCCTGCCTCTTGGCTTTTCCGATGAACTTATTTCCATCTCCGCCGAGTACCGCCACTTTCTTCACCTTTGCTTCCCCGTCCCCAATCAACCTGATTCCATCCATGCCTATTGTTTTCTTCACAAATAGTGCAAAGTCCTTCAGGCTCATTTCCTCTGCTAAATATCCTATCCTGCCCAGTCCAAGGGCTTTAGACCCGTTTTCCAGGGAGTAGATATCATAAGCGATCTCTTCATATGGATGATGGGTAAACATCGCTTTCAATACTTTTTTCTCCAGGGAAACAGGATAAACCGTCTCCACCTTTTCTTCTATAACCTCTTCAAGGGCGCCTTGCTTTCCTATATGAGGATCGGTTCCCTCCCCGGGTAGAAATCTCCCCTGTCCCTCGGAGGAGAAGCTGCAATGGGAATAATTCCCGATATGTCCGGCGCCGGCTTTCCCTAATGCCTCCCTCAGTTCCCCTGCATGTTCTTTGGGCACATATACAGCCAATTTACGAATTTCTTCCTGATAGGTAGGCATAAGGACAGAAGGGTCCTGTAACTGGAGCTTAGCAGCGAGCATATCATTCACACCGCCTGATGCCACATCCAGATTGGTATGGGCAGCATATACGGCTATATCATGTTTGATCAGCTTTTCAATCATTCTTCCCTGATACGAATCAGTTTGCAAAGATTTCAGGGGACGAAATAACGGGGGATGATGGGCAATGATCAACTTGACATTATTCTTGATCGCTTCATCCACGACATTTTCCAACACGTCCAAGGTGATCATGACATTTTCAACCTTCTCATTCAACTTACCGATTTGAAGTCCGATGGGATCTCCGCTTTCAGCCAGATATTTTGGGGAGAACTCCTCAAAAAGCTGAATTATTTCATGGCCGTTCACTGTTTTCATGAGATAAGGACCTCCTCAACCATTTTGATTTTATGCAGAAGCTCATTTTTACGTACTTCCAGCGCTTCAGTCTGCTCTGCCTTTTCCATGTTATTCACGATATTCTTCCACTGACGGAGTTCCTGATTCCATTTTTTAATGAATGCATCGTTTCGATCCTTCATCAAGAACGGCCCGAGCAGTAACTCTTTTTCACGTTCTTCGGAGTAGTGGGTATGTGGATTTCCTTTTTCTGCTATTAAAATTTCATATAACTTATCATCTTCTTCAAGAATTTCCTCGCCGATCAGATCCCATTCATTATCCATCAGCCACGTCCTGATTGATTTCGCACTCACGTTGGGCTGGAGGATCAATCTGGGTCCGCCTGTCAGTTTGTCCTTGCCTGCTTCCAAAATCGATGCAATCAATGCACCACCCATTCCCGCAATCGTAATACAATTGACTTCACCGGGAGAGATGACTTCTAAACCATTGCCTAATCTGACTTCTACCTCCCGGGTCAATCCGGCATCTTCCACTTGTTTTTTCGCAGAAAGATAAGGGCCTTTTACCACCTCACCGGCAATCGCAGAAGAAGCGATACCTTTATTGACTGCATAGCAGGGAAGGTAGGCATGATCTGAACCGATATCGGCAATTTTAGATTGTTCCGGTATGTATGAAACAACTGTTTCAAGTCGTTTTGATAATTGTTGAATATTCATTTGTTCACCTTTACTCATTTTTATTGGTCCTGCTTATCTGATACTCATTCTAACCAACTTTTCCATATAAAAAAAGTTCTTTGCCCAAAGACAAAGAACCTTTTTTATTCATTGATTATTTAAGTGATTTGATCCAGTCTGCCATTGCATCAAGATTTTCATCTGCTACAAGACCAGCAGGCATGATCCCTCCACCATTTTTGATTCTATCTTTGATCTCGTCTTTTGACAGCTTCGTTCCTTTAAGAGCAGGACCCGCGCCACCTTCATAGTTCCCACCATGACAAGATACACAAGACTCCTTGTACTTAGCTTCCGGATCGAACTCCCCGCTTGAAGCTTTTTCGCCTTCTTTGCCAGCAGTCTCACCATGCTTTTCTTCCTTCGCTTTTTCATCGGCATTGTTAAGGCCTTCAATCGATAAGAAGAAAACAAGACCAATTCCAAGGGCCATGATCAGTACGAATGGAATGATTGGATTACGATTCATGATTTTAACCTCCTTTATGTACAACATCCAAAAATTAGTGCTCTTTTCAACACTTTATATTTTACTGTAAAAACCGACAAAGTAAAAGTACTATCAATTAACTTTTCCATCTTTCTCACAAATTAGACACATTTCCTTCTTTTTTCCTGTTTCCATCTTCAATTTCTTCTCACGTATCCCTTAACAAACAGGTGAGCTCTATCAGCCCCCAGTGGACCGATAGAGCTCACTCCTCCCTATATGGGAGTTAGCCCCTATTGGCAGCCGATCAACCTTGATATAACCATTCTCTGCACCTCTGATGTGCCTTCTCCAATTTCAAGGAGTTTCGCGTCACGTAAGTATCGCTCAACATGATACTCTTTCATGTAACCGTATCCGCCATGGATCTGAATGGCTTCGTCGGCTACTTCCATACTGATCTCCGAAGCGTAAAGCTTACACATTGAAGCCTCTTTAGAAAATGGTCTTCCCTGATCTTTCAACCAGGCTGCTTTATGGACCATGTTCCTTGCGAGTTCGATCTTCATTGCCATGTCAGCCAGCTTAAATTGTGTAACTTGAAATTGAGATAACGTTTTACCGAATTGTTTTCTTTCTTTCGAATATTGAAGAGCCTTGTCAAAAGCAGCCTGAGCCACACCGACAGCCATTGCCCCGATTCCGATTCTGCCCCCGTCAAGAGTGACAAGGAACTGCTTGAATCCTTCCCCCTGCTTCCCTAAAAGGTTTTCCTTCGGGACTTCCACGTCCTCAAGGACCAGCTCAGTTGTATTGGAGGAATGAAGGCCCATTTTTTCATAATTATCGATGACCGTAAAACCTTTGGCTTTAGTAGGAACGATGATGGCACTAATTTCTTTATGCCCGTTGTTCCTGCCTGTAATCGCCGTTAACGCGAGATGATTCGCATAACTTGCATTGGTGATATAACACTTATTCCCATTAATGACCCATTTATCCCCTTTATCTTCAGCAGTGGTCTGGGTTCCACCCGCATCTGAACCGGCATTGGGTTCAGTCAGGCCGAAAGCTCCAAATGATTCCCCTGTACAGATCGGCGTTAAGTATTCCTGTTTCTGCTCGTGTGTACCAAATAAATTGATTGGGGCGCCTCCCAGTGAAATATGGGCGGAGTACGTAATCCCTGTTGAAGCACATGCACGGCTGAGTTCTTCTGTTACGATGGCAAAGCTTACTGTATCCGCTCCGGCTCCACCATAGTCCTCCGGAAAGGGAAGTCCCATCATCCCCAGATCAGAAAGTTTCTTGAAAACTTCTTTTGGGAATTCCTTTGTGCGGTCACGGTCCAACGCACCGGGCGCCACTTCTTCTTCAGCGAATTCCCTGATCGTTTTCTTAATCATTGCTTGCTCTTGTGTTAAGTCGAAATTCATCATTATCCCCCTTGTCTAACTTTGATGACTGAAAGCCACAGCCTTCTACAGTACAGATAGCGCTTTCAAGCATAGTCATACGAATCTATGAATACGCTCTCATTCTTATTATAAGAGGGAATCGTGAATTTTCTCAACTTTAAAAAACTTTTAAATTTTCAGAAGTTATAGTAATATATAAATTCCTACAAGTGCCGATCCCACCGATCCTGCCAGCGTGAAATAATTCAGCCTCCACTTCACCCCTGCACCTATCCAAATCAAACAGTTCATAAATAAGGTTATGTATAATCGCGAAGTGTTGCCTGCAAAGATCTTCTCCGTTATTTCTATGGATGAAAGAAGCAGGATGCACGCAGCTGCCGTATAGAGAAGTAAAGGCGAGAATTGTTTCTTAGTATAATAAATTCCTACCCCCATTAATAATCCGACAAAACTTGCCAAAATCGCTGTTTGCAAAACGATTGACAATTCAGTAAAATAAATGACAAATAATGAAATTACTAACGTAGAAATGGAAATAAGGAATTCGTTTAGGAAGGTTTTTTTCTGTGGTTCCGCTGATTGATTGTCATCGATCCCTGCTCCTTCCGTATATAGTGCAAGAAGATAGTCACAATATTGTTCAGGAAGCATCTTCGTTTGCTTCCACAGAAGAATTTCATGGATAATGGTCTCTGTTTTTGAATCCTTTATTCTGGTCACTTTTGTCACACCTTTTGTAGTTGCATCCTTTAGTTCTATTCGGCAACAATCAGGAAAAACCCTTTAAATTGGACAAAAAAACTGCCTCTAAGCACAATAGAGGCAGTAAAGAGCGATTCTATTCCAGAAAGTCTTTCAATCGTTTGCTTCTGCTAGGATGGCGCAGTTTCCGAAGGGCTTTCGCTTCGATTTGACGAATACGTTCCCGGGTAACACCGAACACTTTACCCACTTCTTCCAATGTACGGGTTCTGCCATCATCCAGACCAAAACGTAACCGCAGAACATTTTCTTCCCGGTCTGTAAGAGTATCCAGGACATCTTCAAGCTGTTCTTTCAACAGTTCGTAAGCTGCATGTTCCGAAGGGGATTGAGCTTCTGCATCCTCAATGAAGTCCCCGAGATGAGAATCATCTTCTTCACCAATCGGTGTTTCAAGGGATACTGGTTCTTGAGCGATCTTGAGAATTTCACGAACCTTTTCAGGAGTCAGATCCATTTCTTCAGCAATTTCTTCCGGTGCAGGTTCACGGCCCAGGTCTTGAAGTAACTGTCTTTGTACGCGAATCAGCTTGTTAATGGTCTCAACCATATGAACCGGAATACGTATCGTTCTTGCCTGGTCAGCAATGGCACGGGTGATGGCTTGTCGAATCCACCAAGTCGCATACGTACTGAATTTGTACCCTTTCCGGTAATCAAACTTTTCCACCGCTTTAATAAGGCCCATGTTTCCTTCTTGGATAAGATCTAAAAATAGCATTCCGCGGCCAACATAGCGTTTTGCGATACTGACAACGAGTCTAAGGTTCGCTTCAGCCAGACGTCGCTTCGCTTCCTCATCACCATCTTCAATTCGCTTGGCAAGACTGATCTCTTCCTCTGCAGAAAGTAAATCGACTCTCCCAATTTCTTTCAGGTACATACGTACAGGATCATTTATCTTAACCCCGGGAGGAACACTTAAATCATTCAGATTGAACTCTTCTTCCTCTTCCTTCTCTAACTCCGTGGCACCTGGATCATCATCTTCGTCACTTTCATTAACGATTTCCACACCCTGTTCACCTAAGTGTTCATAGAATTCGTCCATTTGATCGGAATCCAATTCGAAGCCGGATAATTTATCCGCAATATCTTCGTATGTGAGGACTCCTCTTTTCTTACCTTGGTTTACTAAAAATTCTTTCACCTGATCAACTGTTAATTCTGACGCTATTTGTTTGGAACGCGCTGACTTTTCAGCCATTTGTTCCCCTCCTTCCAACTTCCTTACAAAACTTTATAGAGACTTACGCAGCTGTAAGATTTCCATTGCTATTTGGGCTTCCTGCCTGTAATCCTTTAGTCTTTCCGCTTCTTTTCTTTCCACTTCTTTTTCTTTTATTCTCAACATCTTTTGATGTTTTAACACCTGGTTAACGTAATCTGTCAATTCCTGATCCGTACTTTCCTCGCTAATGGACATCATTTCGATTTCCGTCACGATCCTTCTGAGCCTTTCATCGGGAAGATATCCGATAAACGAACTGGCACTTGGAGGCAGACCTTCTTCATAATAACCCAATAAATAAGTAATAATAGCCTGATGCTCATCAATATTGAGGTTCGTGCCTGCAAGCCACTCCTGAATCTTATAAGCGATATTCGGATCCTTCAGCATGTAAGCAATCAATCTTCGCTCAGCGGTTTGGTATGCAGGCAGCAGCCTGGACTGTGTGGGCTGTTTGAAATTCCCTGGCATACCGACCTGTTTAGGTGGTTTAGCAACGCGGTTTTCCGGACCTTGCAATTCAGATAGCTGTTGTTGAAGAGCCTCTAACGATAGTTCAAACTCATCTGCCAGGTATCTTAAATAATAATCCTTTTCAACCGCTTTACTTAATTGAGTAATTTCCTTAAGTATGTCTTCTATATACTTAAGCCGATCTCCTTCATCATTTAAGTTTTTATTCAGTTTATAATACCGAAGCTTAAACGCCATGAACGTCAAACTTGCCCCTATTACATCCTGTTGAAATCTTTCTGGACCATATTTGGTGATGTAGTCATCAGGGTCTAATTGTTCAGGTATCACGGCTACGCGTATGTCCAACTGATGCTTATGAAGAAGCTTCCCGGCTCTGAATGCGGCTTCCACTCCGGCAGAGTCACCATCGTAACAAATGATAATGGAATCCGTTAATCGCTTTAACAGGCCTATTTGCTGTTCCGTCAAAGAAGTACCCATGGTGGCTACCCCGTTTTCAACCCCGGCTTCGCTTGATGAAATAACATCTGCGAACCCTTCAAATAATATCGCCTGCTGTTTCCTTCTAATCATGGATCGTGCATCATGATAATGATAAAGGATGCTGCTTTTATTAAAGATCTTCGTTTCAGGACTATTTAAGTATTTAGGCTGGTCATCCGCATCGATCGTCCTGCCAGAAAATGCAACAGTATTCCCTTTTGTATCCACAATCGGAAACATGATTCTTCCCCTGAAGCGATCGAGGAAGGAATCGTCCCTTTCCCTTCTCACGAGTAAACCCGCGGCTTCCATCAGTTCGAGGGAGTAACCTCTCTTTTCCAAGAACTTGACCGTGAAATCCCAACTTGGGAGCGACCATCCAATCTGGAATTTCGTGATGCTTTCCGTTGTAAAGCCCCTTGCAAGTAGATATTCCAATGCTTCCTGACCTTCCTTTGTATTCAGAAGGAGATGATGGTAAAATTTACTTAATAAGCTGTGAGCTTCCATCATTTGCTTCTCATCCTCTTGAGGAGGAAGCGGTTGATCCGAAGAAGGGGTTTGGATGGAAATTTCTTCGCCGACTCTTGATCCCAGCTTTTGAGCCGCTTCAAGGAAGTTGAGGCCGTCTACATCCATGAGAAACGTAAATGCATTTCCTCCTGCACCACATCCAAAGCAATGAAAAATTTGCTTGTCGGGAGAAACAGAAAAAGATGGAGTATTTTCTCCATGGAACGGACATAAACCAAAATAATTTCTGCCCTGCTTTTTCAGTTGTACATAATCACTGACAACATCGACAATATCGGTTGACGTTAAAATTTTATTTAACTTATCTTCAGGGATTCTTTCAGACATACTCTATCACCTGTTTTTATTTACCCTCTTAATCCATTCTGTACTTATTACGATTCTCCTGCAATTTCCGACAAGATTTTATCGAAGGACGTACAAAATGTTTCTCTGTCTTCATTTGTAAAACGCTTGGGACCTTTACCATAGTTGCCTCTCCTGCGTTCTTTGGCTGCGACATACCGATAATCGAGTGCCGTGACAATACTCTCTTCCCTGTAGGCTTTTCCCCTGGGAGAGATGGCATAAACTTTTTTCGGTAATACCAGACTTGCAAGCCCTATGTCCTGTGTCACCAGGACCTCTCCTGCCTTTACATGATTCATGATGTATAAGTCTGCCGCTTCTTTCGAACTATCCACATATACCCATTCACCTTCATCAGGTGTGTTCTTCCTGTGGGCATGGGAAGCAACAAAAATGATTTTAAAGCCATAACCTCTTGTTATTTTAATAATTTCCTGTTTTACCGGACAGGCATCCGCATCTACATATACGGTAGGGTTATGTTCGCTATTACTAACTATTCTACATCACTCCGCATTATCCTTCTCTCTTTTTAGAACTTTCCCAGAGATTTGATTAAAATTGTCGAATTTTAACTCAGATGAGACTTGACATATCACAATAATTAGTTTATTCCTTAAGAGTTTAGTCTAAACCTATTTTAAATATTTTTATCACAATTTTTTATTATAGTATAATCGGACAAGTTTGACCACTATTAAAACTTAATTCCTTTAGGTTTTTGTTTATGCTTTGAAATTCATCAAACTTTGTTTACAAAAAAGCGAGTGGTGGTTGATTTCCGCTCCAGGTGCTCGCTTTCCGCGGGGCTGGCGGTGAGCCTCCTCGGCTGCAAGTGGTGCCCTACCCTTGTCCAGCTCCGGCGGCTAGCCCCTCGAGGTCATAAGCTAAATGGTCCAAGAAGGCAAAAAACGCCTTCCCGGCCCATTCATCTTATGCTTGTCGGGGCTGAGCAAGCCGCCTCCGCTTTTCGTTGTTTCCCGCAGGAGTCGAGCACCTTCCGCTCCAATCAACTTTCAAAGGATAGTTTTTCACTAAAACTAAACAGATTGTCAATTTAATCAACCCATCATTCTCCAGTTGCAGAAAATATCGATTTTAAATATTGCTAATAGTTCTGGTTTATGAAAATGGCCTAAATAAAAGATGATTCCTCCGTTTTTTAGGGGGAATCATCTTTTTATGTACACGGTCATTCGAATGACCGCCGATCAATCGTTGGCTTTTTGGTAAATATTTGTGATGACATTGGCTGTTTCTTCGACGGCTTTGTTGGTTACGTCGATGACGTGACAGCCGATGCGGTCCGTTATTTTTTCAAAATACTTCAGTTCGTCTTCTATACGTTTTATATTCGCGTAGCTTGCCTGATCGTTCAGACCGAGAGACTTTAATCTTTCCCTGCGGATCGTATTCAGCTTCTCCGGGCTGATTTTTAATCCGAAGCATTTCTTGGGTGAAACCATAAATAATTCTTCAGGGGGATCTACTTCCGGTACAAGTGGAACATTCGCCACTTTGATCCTTTTCAGTGCAAGGTATTGCGACAGAGGTGTTTTTGACGTCCTGGACACCCCGACAAGAACAATATCCGCCCTGAGTATCCCCCTCGGGTCACGCCCATCATCGTATTTGACGGCAAATTCAATGGCTTCCACCTTCTTGAAGTAGTCGTCATCAAGCTTTCTGACAGTCCCTGGTTCAAACAACGGTTCCCTTTGGTAGGAAGATTGAAATTTGTCCATTAATGGACCGATGATATCAAATGCATAGAGCTCTTCCTTTTCAGATTGTTCTTTAATGTAAGCACGCATATCCGGCTTTACAAGGGTGTACACAATCAACCCCTGATTGAGCTTTGCCAAGGAAATCACTTCATCGATATGTTCGGTGTCCTCTATATACGGAAAGCGTTTAATGACCGTATTGGAACCATTGAATTGGCTAATCGCCGCTTTTGTGACTAATTCAGCAGTCTCACCGACCGAGTCGGATACTACATAGATGATCGGTTCTTTCACGATCGTTCACCACCTTCTAATATTCATCTGCCAACGCAACAAATGCTTTTGTTATATTGGTCTTCGTAATCCTGCCGATGACTTCTAAATCACCATTTTCGGTCTTTTTAATCACGGGGACAGAGTCGATTTGCTTATGAATCAAGTCCTTCGCCACACCGATCAGCTGGTCATCTTTTTCACAAACCGTGATATTGGGCATCCTTGTCATAATAATATTCACCGGCAATGTACTGAGTTCCTGCTTACCGATACTCGCTCTCAAAAGATCTTTACGGGACAGGACACCCACTAAGTATGTATTGGCGTCCACTACAAACAATGTTCCCACATCTTCCAGAAACATCGTTACGATGGCATCATACACGGAAACATTTTCATTCACCACAACCGGAATCGATTGATAATCCTTGACGAATATTTTGTTCAGGTTCTCCGTCAACAGCTGTGTCCCTGTCTTCCCTGTATAGAAATACCCTACCCTCGGACGGGCATCCAAGTAACCTGCCATGGTCAGGATGGCAAGATCGGGTCTTAGAGTCGCCCTGGTTAAATTTAATTGATCCGCAATATGTTCACCAGTGATAGGTCCGTTGTCTTTCACTATTTGCAGAATACGTTCTTGACGCTTATTAAGTTCGATTGTTACTCACCACCTAACGGTTTAACAATTTATGTTATACTTTATATTAAATATTATATACTATTTAACCAAAATGAAAAGAGCATATTATCATCCATTCGTGACAACCTATAGCTGAAATTCACTTTACAAAGAGTATCTTCTTTTGAACAAAACTTCAAATCTTTTCTCTTCTCAAAATCATTAGTTGTTTTTATTTCTTTATCATGGTAAAATGTCTTCATCTTATAACCAATAAGGCTATGATGGATCATTAATCCTTGCTAACTGATAAGCGACTGGGGACAGTGAAAGCCCAGATGGCATGGAGACGGCAATCCGGAGCTAATTACCGTTTTTAAAGTGGGTATACATTTTTGTATATCAACTAGGGTGGAACCGCGAGTAACAAGCTCGTCCCTAGGCCTCAAGCGCCTAAGGACGAGCTTTTTTATTTACATAAATAATGAAAAGGAGTGACTTATATGTCAATGGAACAAGTAGTCAACTTAGCAAAGCACAGAGGGTTTGTTTTCCCCGGTTCAGAAATATATGGAGGACTTGCGAACACATGGGATTACGGCCCGCTTGGTGTAGAGTTGAAAAACAATATTAAAAAAGCATGGTGGAAAAAGTTTGTACAGGAGTCCCCTTATAATGTGGGCCTTGATGCAAGTATCCTGATGAATCCGCAAACATGGGTAGCTTCCGGGCACGTTGGAAACTTCAATGATCCGATGATCGACTGTAAGCAATGTAAGACGCGTCACCGTGCAGACAAAATCATCGAAAACGCCTTGGAAGCAAAAGGCATCGAGATGATCGTCGATGGTCTTTCATTCGAGAAAATGGAAGAAATCATCAAAGAGCATGATATTGCGTGTCCTGATTGCGGAAGCCACGATTTCACGGATATCCGCCAATTTGATCTTATGTTCAAAACGCATCAGGGAGTGACGGAATCTTCTACAAATGAAATTTATTTACGTCCCGAAACAGCACAGGGAATCTTTGTAAACTTCAAAAACGTTCAGCGATCCATGCGTAAGAAGATGCCTTTTGGTATTGCGCAAGTAGGTAAAAGCTTCCGAAATGAAATCACTCCTGGTAATTTCACATTCAGAACCCGTGAATTCGAACAGATGGAACTGGAATTCTTCTGCAAACCTGGTGAAGACCTAGAGTGGTTCTCGTACTGGCGCGAATTCTGTAAAAACTGGTTATTGAATCTTGGAATCAACGAAGACAATATGAGACTGCGTGATCATGATCAAGATGAATTATCCCATTACAGCAACGCGACAACGGATATTGAATACAAATTCCCGTTTGGCTGGGGTGAGCTTTGGGGTGTGGCAGATCGTACAGACTTCGACCTGAAGCGTCATATGGAACATTCAAATGAGGATTTCCACTATATGGATCCACAAACGAATGAAAAATATGTACCATACTGCATCGAGCCTTCCCTTGGGGCTGACCGGGTAACCCTTGCATTCCTATGCGATGCGTTCGAAGAAGAAGAACTCGAGAACGATTCACGTACCGTATTACGTTTTCACCCTGCACTGGCTCCGTTCAAAGCGGCTGTCCTGCCACTTTCGAAAAAGCTTTCCGATGACGCATTCAAAGTGTACGAAGAGCTTTCTCAAGATCTTATGATCGACTTCGACGAAACGGCATCCATCGGGAAACGTTACCGCCGCCAGGACGAAATCGGTACACCATTCTGTATCACATTTGACTTTGACTCTGTAGAAGACGGCCAAGTAACCGTACGTGACCGTGACACAATGGATCAAGTAAGAATGCCAATCAGTGAAGTGAAATCATTCTTGCAGGAGAAAATTAAATTCTAAAATTTTTTAAAAAAATCAGGCCCATTCACAAATGTGAATGGGCCTTTCTATATCACAAGCAGCATCTATAAAACTAGAATAAGTCCTTAAGGTTATCCATTTGGTCAAGAAACCTCCTGGATTTTAATGTCAGACCAGAGTTTTCATCGTAATAAGTCCTGATTACCCGCTTCAACTGACTTTTCGTTTCATCTTTCACCGATATATTTCCCAATCGATTGAGGTCGAAATAGTAAAATACCCTGAGAAGCTTCACAGTGCTTTGTGAGATCGGTAAATGATGTGGGTCTTCACTTAAACAGCGATGACAGATGAATCCATTTTCTTTAAAGGAAAAAGCGAATTCACCATCGGTCTCCCCACATACAGCACATCCATTCAAGTGAGGATACAACCCCATTACAGGGAGCATCTTCATTTCAAAAATATGCATCAGGATTTCCGGGTCATAGTCTTCATTCAAGTAGTGAAGAGTCTTGTAAAGCAATTCAAACAGGAAGGGGTTCGGCTTTCGGTCCTCCGTCGCTTTATCAAGGAGGTCCACGATGTAAGTAGCGTAAGCTGTCTTAAACAGATCCTCCCTCACATGCCTCAGGGACTCTGCCATCTCTCCCTGTTGAAGGGTACCCAGCCCACTTCCTTTAATAAAAAGGAAATAACCATATGTAAACAATTGTGAAATGGCGGATAGACGGCTATTAGGTTTCTTTGCCCCTCTAGCCATCAATCCAATCTTTCCGAATTCCCGTGTATATATGGTAACAATTTTGTTCGACTCACCGTAATGGTTGGTTCGAATGACAATTCCTTCACACTTCTGCAGCATTTAGCCACCTCCCGATCTCTACTTTCCCGGGTGATGACAAACTTATCACGTTAAAGGAAAATCTACTTCCGCTGTTTCTTCTTCAAAGCTGTAAGGATCTTCAAATGATTCCTTTTCAAGCTCCTTAAAAAGGAGATAGGTGTCTATACTTCCTGTCTGCGAAAAAAATTTCCATGTTAAGTCTAACATAAAAAACCCACCTTTCTGGATTTAAACTAGCAAGACTTCATAAGCTTTCTTGTGATTAGAATGAGCATTTTCTCTCTAAAACATGTGGCCTAAATATTGTTAATTATCAATATTCGTCGTCGCTGAAGCCAAAGTCACGGAGGTTTGCAGATCGGTTACGCCAATCCTTCTGTACCTTCACCCATATTTCGAGGTAAACCTTTGATCCCAACAGGTTCTCAATATCTAAACGCGAGCGCTTTCCGACTTCTTTGAGCATGGAACCCTGCTTGCCGATGACAATCCCCTTTTGGGAATCTCTCTCTACAATGATGGTGGCGATGACGTCAATGAGGTCCTTTTCTTCTTTTCTCTCCATCTTGTCGATCACGACTGCGATACTGTGCGGAATCTCTTCCCGTGTCAGGTGCAGAACCTTTTCCCGGATCAGTTCTGATACGATAAAACGTTCTGGATGATCGGTAATCTGATCTGCAGGATAAAATTGAGGCCCTTCCGGTAGTTGATCCTTCAGTAAATGCAGCAGCTGGTCCACGTTGTTTCCTTCGAGTGCTGAAATCGGGACAGTCGCCGCAAACGGGAACAGGTCATTGTATTGTTTAATAATAGGCAGTAAGGCGTCTGGATGGATCTGGTCAATCTTATTAAGAATGAGGTAGACCGGTGTCTTTACACCTTTCAACTTCTCTATGATGAAGTGATCTCCTTTTCCCAATCCTTCTTCGACGTTCACCATGAATAATATGACGTCCACTTCTTTTAAAGTGTTCTGAGCAATCTTCATCATGAAGTCTCCCAGTTTATGTTTCGGTTTGTGAATTCCAGGAGTGTCGATGAATATCATCTGGGCATCATCTGTCGTATAAACTCCTTGGACTTTGTTGCGTGTCGTCTGGGGCTTATCACTCATAATGGCAATCTTTTGACCGATGACCCGGTTCAGAAAAGTGGATTTCCCTACATTAGGTCTTCCAATGATGGAGATAAAGCCTGATTTGTATTCAGTGTTACTGATATTATTACTCATTTAGATCCTCCGGTGAAAAAGCTCCTGGTAATAGTTCTGCTACGGTTAATTCTTCTACATCGCCCGACAGGTTCGTCAATACGACTTTCATTTCTTTCGGGCAAAGTTCTGAAATGACTTGCCGGCATGCCCCGCATGGTGGAACAGGTCTTGCCGTGTCGGCCACAACCGCAATCATCGAATAGTCTGTATCGCCTTCTGAGTACGCCTTGAATAACGCAGTCCGTTCAGCACAGTTACACATGCTGTACGCTGCATTTTCAATATTGCATCCGTGATAGACCTTACCGTCCTTTGACAGAAGTGCCGCTCCCACCTTGAATTTACTATAGGGTACGTATGCTTTTTCCCTCGCTAGTTTAGCTTCTTGTATCAATTGTTCTGCATTCATTGATTTAACTCTCCTTTTAACCCTTACACATTCATTTTACTACAATTTTCATAAAAGAAAATGGGCTGTTATCATTTTGTAATAAAATAGTTAGATAATTCAAACTATTTATCAATTTTGTTCTTTGCTCCACTTATTCTATACAAGTATAAGAACGTTTTCAAATGAATTAAAGGCTGCAGGGAAGAAATCGCTTATTTTCTTCCCTGCAGCCTTTATTTTGCGGTCTTACAATGCTTTTTTTCAGATCAGGGAATCAGTTCCAAAAGCTTTGGAAGAAAGATGATGGTTCCTACGATCGCAGTACAGATTGCGAAGAGAAGAACCGAAGCTGAAGCCAGATCCTTCGCAGCCTTCGCCAGAGGATGATACCCTTCTATGGTAAGATCGACCGCCTTTTCAATGGCTGTATTCATCGTTTCAAGAGCAAGCACGGAAAAGACAAGGATGATCAGTATGACCCATTCCATGGCGGATACAGAGAGCAGGTAAGCAAGGAGGAAAACGACAATCCCTGCGAAAGAATGAATTCTGAAGTTCTGTTCCGTCGCCCAGACAGACTTCATTCCTTCCGCTGCATATCCAAAGGATTTTAAGAACCGGAATAAGCCGAATTTAGTCTCTTTTGAGTCCATATTCATCTAAAATGTCCTTTTGTCTCGTGAACATCTTCTTTTCCTCTTCTTCTTCCATATGATCGTACCCTAATAAATGAAGGAAGCCATGAAGGGCAAGAAAACCAAGTTCACGGGATACGGAATGGTTGTATTCTTCCGCCTGTTCTTTAGTTCGGTCAATGGAAATGATGATATCCCCGAGAACGCGGGGAATCTCTGCCCCTATGATTTCCACCTCATCCTCCCCCAGCTCTTCAAGGGCAAATGAAATCACATCCGTGGGCTGATCCTTTGCCCGGTATTCCCGGTTGATTTCCTGGATTCGGTCGTTGGTCACAAAGGTCACGGACACTTCGCTTTCATCCTCGATTCCCTCTTGTTCTGCAGCAAAGTTCAGGATATTTTGAACCAGCTGTGTCTGTTCCTCGGATACGGTTTCTGTTTCGTCAATAAAGTCGATTAATAAAGTCATGCCTATTCTCCTTTTGCTTGAAGTTCGGGGTACTCGATCCGTGGATGGAAGATTCCATTCAACGTTTCACATAGAGACCTCTTTACTGTCTCTAATTGCTTTAATGAAATATCACATTCGTTAAACTGCCCGTCCTGGAGGCGGTCTTGTACAATCGAATGGACAAGCTTTTGAATTTCTTCCTGGGTTGGTGATTTCTTCGACCTGACAGCCGCTTCTACACTATCCGCAATGCTGATGACAGCCGCTTCCCTCGTCTGAGGTTTAGGACCCGGATAGCGGTATTCTTCTTCCTTAACATCTTTCCCTTGTTCTTTTGCCTTATAATAGAAAAATTTCAACAGTGTCGTACCGTGATGCTGCTCGGCGATGTCGACGATTTCCTTTGGCAATTTATGTTTCCGGAGCATCCGGGCTCCATCTGAAGCATGACTAATAATAACATCCCGGCTTGTTTCAGGCGAGACCCGGTCATGGGGATTGCCCATATTCAGCTGATTTTCAATAAAGAAATGCGGACGTTTGGACTTCCCTACATCATGATAGTAGCATCCGACCCTGGCGAGTAACCCGTTGGCCCCGATGGCTTCACACGCGGCTTCCGCAAGGTTCGCCACCATGACACTGTGATGATAGGTCCCCGGCGCATCAGTCAACAGTTTCTTCAATAACGGTTGTGTAGGACTTGAAAGCTCGACCAGTCTCATGGATGAAAGAATCCCGAATCCCGCTTCAAAAAACGGGAGGAAACCGATCGTGAGGATGGAAGACATGATACCCGATACCAAGGCAAACACTATATAATACACATATTCGCTATTCGAATAGGAAGTACCGCTTAATAGGATTAAAAATCCAAGGATCAGGATATTGACAAGTGCTACGTAAATCCCAGCCCTTAAAATATTCGATCGCTGATTTCGGCTTACAAGGAAAAGAATTCCTGATACACCACTGAATAACGTATAAATCGCAATTTCGATATCGATGGATCCGGAGAACTGCTGGTGAAACACGATACTCGAGCAGGCAGAAAGGATGAAAACCATCATCATGGCAATCCGTTCATTCAGTAGGATCCTCAATATCATACCCGTGAACGCCGCCGGGAATATGAAGGCAATATCATTGATTTCCAGCTGCTCCATTAGTCCTACGATCTTCATGATCAAGAGTGATATGACAAAAACGATACTTGTGAGGATCAAGTAATTTTGCTTTCTTTCCTCGGTGACTTCAAGTGTGTAGAAGAAATAATAGAGTGAACTTATCACAACAAGGACGAAGAGTGCCAGTCCGACATATGGCCTGAAGGAAAATGTGTCCTCAACCATCCCCAGATTCTTCAGGATGCTGTATGTTTTAGGTGTGATCAGCTCCCCGTCTTCAACGATGACGCCCCCTTCAATAATTTCAACCTTTTCCACGTTTGCCTCGGCGAGCTTCTTTAACTCATCCGTTTTTTCAGCATCGTAGAATAGCGTCGGCTCAATGGCAACTTTCCCCAGCTTAACGGCAGCGGTGGATAAATCACCATTAAATGAGTAGTTGGTGATCCGTTGTTCCAAATTCAATTTCGCTTCATTTAATTCTTCCTCTTTCACCCCGTTTTCCATGATGATTTTCATTTGTGTGGTAACGATGGTCTCTACACGGGACAAGTCATCTTCTGACGCCTCAAGAAGCGTTTTTAACACGTCATCACTCAGACTGTTGGTGACATTATTATTTTTATCCTTCGGCAATTTAGCTTTCAGAAGCTTTAGCTGATCATTTATATTGGTACTTGGTGGCGGTTTTAAATCTTCCTCTTCCCCCGCCTGCTGTTTCGACTCATTTTTCACTTCATTTACACTTTCCAACAGAGAGTGAATCAATGAAGTAGAGTTATCGATCGCCCCTTCCTTGGGTGTATATACACTTGCCACTTCTGCCTTTGCTTCTTCCTTCTTCTTGGCAGTGGCCTCCTTATCGACGAATTTCTTAGGAGCTCTTATCGTAGTGGGGGCATCTTCATATAAATTAATATCCAGCGTTTTCGGTTTCACATTTCCATACAGGACACCGAAAACAATGATGCCGAGAAGCACAAATAAGAGATTGGTAAATAATCGGTAGCTGAGAAAGCTCCTTATTTTGAGTAGAAATGGGTGAGTTTGCATAAAGAACCCCCTGTTATGTATAAACAATTTCAGATAGCCATATGTAAAGGCATTTAGTAATTATGTAAAATGATAACAGTTTTTGACTTATTTATCTATGTATTGCCTAACAAAAAAGATTGATCCACGGCCAGGCCGGATCTTATGATGGCGGCATGGATCAACTGGATCAATCTCTCTTTGTCTATTTTTCGATTGTTTCATAGGCATCGATAATTTTCGCGACCAACGGATGACGGACTACATCGGCTTGATCGAGGTAAATGAACGACACTCCTTTAACATCTTTTAAAATCCGTTCAGAAGAAATCAATCCTGACTCGCTGCCCCTTGGCAGATCTACCTGGGAACGGTCTCCAGTGATAATCATCTTGGAATCAAAGCCGAGCCTTGTCAGGAACATTTTCATTTGTGCCTTCGTTGTATTCTGGGCCTCATCAAGGATTACGAACGCATCATCGAGTGTACGGCCCCTCATATATGCAAGAGGCGCGATTTCGATGGTACCCCTCTCAATCAGGCGGGCGGTATGCTCTGCTCCCAGCACATCATGCAGGGCATCATATAGGGGTCTGAGATAAGGGTCCACCTTCTCTTTCAAGTCACCTGGAAGGAACCCTAGGCTTTCACCTGCTTCCACAGCCGGCCTCGTCAGGATGATCTTTTTGACCTGCCCATTCTTTAAGGCATGTACAGCCATGACAACGGCTAAATAGGTCTTCCCTGTTCCGGCTGGCCCGATCCCGAACACCATATCATGCTTCTTGATGGATTGGATGTACTGGCGCTGCCCCAAGGTTTTTACCCGTATGGATTTACCTTTGGCGTTCTTTGTAATCTCTTCATTGTACAACTCTGTAAAATATTCAAGCGTCCCTTGTCTGCCCATTTCTATGGCATAATGGACATCACGCTGGCCGATATTGATCCCTTTACGGATCACAGCCACCAGTCGATCAGAAATATCAACGGCGAGACTTACATCTTCTTCTTTACCTGAAACCAGCAACTCTTCGCCTCTTGTTACGATCGAAACGTGTAATTCCTGTTCTATTAATTTAAGGTGGGAATCTGAAACACCGAACAAAGCGAGGGCTTCATTGGGGTTTTCAAGTTGTAATTTCATTAAGATTTCATCTGACATTCGTTAGTCTCCTTGAATAAGTGGTTGTCCTTCTGCAATATTTTCTATTACTTTGAAGTGAATGGTTACCCTAACTTTACCATTCTCCACCTTTTCTTGCAAAATTTTTCCCCC
The DNA here is from genome assembly GCF_056173145.1 of Rossellomorea sp. QJM3NY_18. Classification (NCBI taxonomy): domain Bacteria; kingdom Bacillati; phylum Bacillota; class Bacilli; order Caryophanales; family Bacillaceae; genus Rossellomorea; species Rossellomorea sp. QJM3NY_18. Next base: position 2,858,787 of record NZ_CM149659.1, read on the forward strand.
TCTTATTTCTGCATCTTCAGGGAGGGAGGATTCCAGGTTACTTTTGGCAAGCTTTTTCGCAGCCATGATTGCTTCGGATTTTGTATAGGTTCTCTCCACGTCCTCTTTCTCTTTCATGCTTCGGTCAATATAATAAACTGGTAGCTCCCATTTCAAAAAACGCAGTGGCTTTTTCGTTTCTTCCACAACGACGTCCTTAAATTCCGTTTTCCCGAATCCCCATACCTGAATATTCATTGAACCGAACCCAAGATAATGTTTTCTTTTCTCGTTTCCGCTGAACACGATAAAGCGTGACTTCAGCGGGAGTTCAACCGATGTCTTATACCATGTTTCCCCCAGTATCTTCGCTTTCGCCGAGACCCCTTTCGGCTCCTTTTCATTCCCGATCAGACCCGATACAAGGAGCTGTCCTTTATTGACGTAATCATTGACGTTTACCTGGGGATCCCCTTCTTCTACAAACATATCCGTGATGATGGCTTTCTTTTTGGCTACAATATGCTGAATGCCTGTTGATTCAGGTGGAACAGGGGCATTCTTTTCCACCACTTGAAAGTGAAAGGTTGTCCCTTGCAACTCCACGCCTACCCACGTGATATTATCCATCCTGTAGGATAACTCACGCTGAATGTTCTCTACATCGGGGATGGAGAACTGCATCTTCCCCTTTGAAACCCCCATCTCCTCCAGTTCCTTTCGTATACTGTGCTCAGTTTGAGGTGACGCACCTTTAATCTCTATGCCCCACACCATATTGGAAAGAAGGAATACGATGACGAAGAATGCCAGTCCACCAATCATGAAACCCGAATTTTTCAGTGATCTTTTGAATAGAAAAGGAACCCCCTGACCTCTTAGAAATGTCACTTTACACTCGGATGCCCGAACCGCTCTTCGGAAGTTATGTACATCTTCTAAGGATAAGTAAAAGGTGATGGTTTCCGTTCCCGCTCTCTTCACATTCCATATGGTGATACCAGCCCTGAGCAATTGATTGATGACCCGCTCGACTAATCTGCCTTCTATTTTGACAAATACCTTTCCCCTCAGAAAGGTGAACCATTGATTCTTCAAATCCGTCCCTCCTATTGTTCTAAATAGATCACTTCTACGATCTTCCCCTGAAGGAGAATTTCTTCCGGAAGGATCATCTTGATGACAAATTGCTCCCCTTTTATTAACAGTTGACCCTGTTTAAGCACAAGCCGCACCTCCCGATCCGTGAAGGTCAACAGACCCCGGTGATTTTCTATATAGATATGAATTTGTCCAATCATTGTGACGCGAGGAAGGTCCATCATGACATCTTCGGGTAAATCCATTTTCTGTGTCATCCATTTTCGCATCTGGTGCAAAAAGCTTTTCGCCATAAAAAAAGAACCCCCTTTCATCTCATATGTATGAAATGAAAAGGGGGTTCATCACTTTTATTTTTGATGATGGCGTTTTTTTGATTTCGGAGGACCGAACACCTCTGAAAAAATAAATCCTTTAACGATATCATCTTCATTTTTGAAATCAAGGATCAGACCCGAGTCGTCCCGAATCTTCTTTGCCCGGTTCTGGTGGGCTTCAAGTTTCCTTGAATATCGTTCTTCTTGTTTCTGAAGGCTGGAATAAGTAGAGTCTGCCTCCCTCTTTTTGTCTTCGAAACGGTTTTGAATGGAAGAAACGGCCTCTTTTACAGGCTCTTTATATGACCTTGGTTCCCTCCGTACGCTTCGTTCCCTCTCCACTCTTTCCCTGCCTCTTCCAACAGGCTCGGGAGAAGCGGGAGAGGCCGTTTGAATTGGCTTATGCCTCACGGGTTTATTGGAAGGAGGCTGTTTCACTTTACTGAATATGGATGTGATGATCCCAATCAATATAGCAATGATCAATGGCTCCATTGGGACTACTCCTTTCTGAACAAAGGGAGATTACTTATCACTCTTCGGATCTTTTTTATCCCCTGTCAGCTTTCCGATCGAGTCTCTCATTTCTGTATCGGCATCGATATTCTTCAAGTTCATATAGTCCATCACACCGATGTTACCTGACCTGAGTGCTTCAGCCATGGCAAGAGGTACTTCTGCTTCCGCTTCCACCACTTTCGCTCTCATTTCTTCTACCCTTGCTTTCATTTCCTGTTCATTGGCAACCGCCATCGCTCTTCGTTCTTCCGCTTTCGCTTGGGCAATGTTCTTGTCCGCTTCTGCTTGTTCTGTTTGCAGTTCCGCTCCGATATTCTTGCCGATATCAACATCCGCAATATCAATCGAGAGTATCTCAAATGCCGTACCTGCGTCCAGACCTTTTGAGAGGACTGTCTGAGAAATCAAATCCGGGTTTTCCAATACCTTTTTGTGATTGTCGGATGAACCGATCGTTGATACAATCCCTTCCCCAACACGGGCAACGATCGTTTCTTCACCGGCACCACCGACAAGGCGGTCGATATTCGCACGGACCGTAATTCGCGCCTTGGCCTTCACTTCGATCCCATCCATGGCCACACCCGCGATGAACGGTGTTTCGATCACTTTAGGGTTAACACTCATCTGAACGGCTTCAAGCACGTCACGACCTGCAAGGTCGATCGCAGCACAGCGTTCGAAAGACAATTCAATATTTGCACGATGAGCAGCAATCAGTGCATTGACCACCCGGTCTACATTACCTCCAGCAAGATAGTGACTCTCCAGCTGGTTGATCGTTACCGTAATCCCCGCTTTATGAGCTTTAATCAGCGGATTGATGATACGGCTTGGTATAACACGTCTAAGCCTCATCCCCACAAGTGTGAAAATGCTGATCCTGACCCCTGCCGCGATTGCTGAAATCCACAGCATGACAGGTACAAATGTAAATAATATAGCTAAAACGATAATGCCCACCACAATCGCAACGAGCAGTAGAATCGAACTTGGTCCTATAACCATATTTTCTTACCTCCTAAAGTATTATGAAATGTCTCTTACAACAATCCTTGAACCTTCCACCTTCACAATCTTAACCTTTTCACCTGCTTTAATAAAGCCGCCTTCTGTAACCGCATCGATTCTTTCATCATCCACGATCACGGTACCGGATGGCCTTAAAGGTGTCTTGGTCACACCCATTCTTCCGATCAAATCCAATCGATTCGCATTTGATACATATCCGCTTTCTGTGCTGGTGGAATCATTTAAAATGATTTTGTTGAAAAATTTCATTTTTTTACCAAACACCTTTACAAAGATAATCACTGTCGCAACGGCAATTAATAAAGCAATCAGAACTGATACCCCCATTTGCATCATATCGCCCCCAGCCAACATAATACTTGCAACGATCGCTCCTATACCAAGGACGCCCGCAAGCCCGCCTGGGAGGAAGAACTCCGCGACGATGAGAATGATGCCAATGACGAAAAGAACGATGGTTTCATATCCCGCAAGCCCTGCAACCAAGTGTCCATAAAAGAATAATACAAGGGAAATCAAGCCGATAGAACCGGCAATTCCAAAACCGGGTGAATAGAGCTCCACAATCAGCCCGATGCTTGCCAGGGATAAAAGAATGGGGACAACGACAGGATTCGTGATGAAGCGGGCGAGTTTTTCTGCGAACGTTTCATCCACCCGATTCACAGAGGATTTATCCACTCCAAGCGTTTCATACAACTCATCGAGGTTCTTGACTGTCCCTTCGGTATAACCGATTTCCTTCGCTTCCTTTGATCCCAGCGTCAATAGTTCACCTTTTTCAATCCCCAGCTCTTCTATGACAAGGGACTCATCTGCCATGGCCAGAGCATATTGAGGATCTCTCCCATTTGATTCAGCGGCACTTTTCATGGCAGACAGCCAGTAGCTCTGGGCTTTCTTATCAGCCGCATTCCCCTCCTGATCAATGACCGCTGCAGCACCCATCTGTCCATTCGGGACCATATAGATCTCATCTGCATGGAGGGAAATGAACGCCCCCGCAGACAAAGCATGGTCGTTTACAAATGCAATCGTTTTTACATCGATTCCATCAAGGAGCTGCCCGATATCGCCCGCGGCATCCACCAGTCCCCCAGGGGTATCAATATCGAAAATGATCAGTTCCGCATTGTCGTCTTCCGCATCTTTAATCGCTCTTTCCAAAAATGCATGAAGTCCCCTTTCCACCTCTTTTTGAATGGGAATAACGTATACCTTATCCGAATTCGCGGCAGAACTGATCAGCGGTTGGACAAAGGTGCCCCCCAGAATCAGCATCAATAATACAAGTATACTTCTTCTCAACTTAACCCCCTCGTTTCAGGTAATATTCCTTGATACTTTATGTACGGATGACCTACTATTAAAGTTTCATCTTTTTGAAAAAATATGTTATTAATAATGGATCGAGTCACCTGTTCCACCTGAAAATGATTTTAAAAAAACCGGAAAGCATCAAGCTTTCCGGTTTCTTTAATCTTATGATAGATGTTGAAGAACAAGTTTGTTGACGAGAGCTCCATCGGCTTTCCCTTTTAATTTAGGCATGATTGCTCCCATCACTTTGCCCATATCGGCTTTAGAAGTAGCACCTACCTCCGCTACCGTCTGTTCGACAATAGCAGAGACTTCTTCTTCTGAAAGCTGCTTAGGCATATATATTTCGACGTAAGTCAGTTCTGTTTGAATTTTTTCAACGAGGTCTTCGCGACCGGCGTTTTGAAATTCCTGGAGGGAGTCTTTCCGTTGCTTCACTTCTCGAGAAAGGACAGTCAACTCTTCGTCTTCAGAGAGTTCCTGTTTCCCATGTTTGATGGCTTCATTTTGAAGTGACGCCTTAAGCATGCGGATAACGGAAAGCTTCTCTTTTTCTTTATTTTTCATCGCTTGTTTCATATCATCATTTAAACGATTGAGAAGACTCATACTTACACCCTCTCTTAGAACTTACGCTTTCTTGCAGCTTCTGATTTCTTTTTGCGTTTTACGCTTGGCTTTTCATAAAATTCGCGCTTTCTAAACTCTTGTAAAGTTCCTGTTTTAGAAACTGAGCGTTTGAAGCGACGAAGAGCATCTTCAAGCGATTCGTTTTTACGAACAACTGTTTTTGACATCTCTCTTTCCCTCCCTCCGAACACACTACACTTACATGTTCAAGTCAAGAAATGGTTTGTACCAATTTCTTAAGACGCAGAGATTTCTGACGTCCTTTACTTCACCAATAGGTCATGGCTTTGCCCTTGTCTTTTTGTCACAAGGGGACAGAAAGTGTATGTCTTTCTTGGATGGATTCTTTAATATTATAAAGAAATCCATGTACTTTGCCATTATAATATATGATATGTGTCAGGTCAACAATTTATCATAAAACACTCATTTAAATAGGCATGTCTGATTGATTTCCCCCATACATTTGTATTAATCGTACTTGTATACAGGAGGAATCCGATGATCTTACATGGAATCGCTTTTATTTTTTTCATCTTATGTTTTTTATTCGGCATGACCTGGCTCAGGTCAGGGCTATTTAATATTGCAAATCAGAAAATCAAGACTTGGCTTCATTACCTCACGAGCACCCCAGTCAAGGGCGTCATGACAGGGACCATTGTCACCGCCTTCATTCACAGCAGTTCCGCCGTCATGGTCCTCACAGTGGGACTTGCTTCCTCCGGTCTGATCCCTTTCCGTCAAACCATCGGCATCATGCTTGGTTCGAATATCGGGACTACTTTCACCCTTGAAATGTTCACCCTGGATATGAACTATCTCATTGTGCCATCCATGATCATCGGGTGTGTACTGTATTTTTTTAGATCTCCACAGATCAGAAGCAGTGGCATGATCTTTATAGGCTTCGGATTGATCTTCACCTCGATCCGGGCCATCCAATGGCTTGCAACGCCTTTGACGACGCACGAGTCCTTGCGTTCTTACATGATTCAGGTAAATGAACATCTTGTCCTTGCATTACTGATTGGATGCGTGTTAACGGCCATCATACAATCGAGTACCGTCGTTACCGGAGTGACAATGGGGTTTCTGGCTGCAGGTTCGGTTGATCTCCATGCAGGAATAGCTATTATGCTCGGTGCAAATGTCGGCACTTGTATTACAGCCTTCATTGCAAGCATCGGAGGCGGCACCCAAGCCAAGCTGACGGCATACGCGCATATCTGGCTAAATGTGATGGGAGTGGCACTTTTCATTCCCTTTATCCCTCTGTTGGGTATAGTCGTACAGACGCTTGCCGGTTCTGCTGATCTTCAACTGGCACACGCCAGTGTCCTATTCAACCTTATATGTTCCCTGCTTGTTCTTCCATTCGCCAATTCGTTTGCCCGATTAATCGAGAAGGTTCACCTGCATAAAAAAAGCTGAGCGGGTACCCACTCAGCTTTTTTTATCTTATTAATAATCAGAATCGCTTGTTAAACCTTGGACAATTTTCACACCTGAGCTTGCTCCTAAACGAGTAGCCCCGGCTTCGATCATCGCTTGTGCGTCTTCAAGGGAGCGTACGCCGCCTGAAGCCTTCACGCCGATATCAGGTCCAACCGTTTTTCTCATTAAAGCGATATCTTCTACCGTTGCTCCGCCAGTCGAGAAGCCTGTCGATGTTTTCACATAATCCGCTCCCGCTTCCACGGCAAGTTGACAAGCTTTCACTTTTTCTTCATCAGTCAGAAGACATGTTTCAATGATGACTTTAGAAAGTGCCTTTCCTTTAGATGCTGCAACGACCGCTTCAATGTCACGTTTTACTAGTTCATGGTCGCCGCTTTTTAGTGCACCGATATTGATGACCATATCGACTTCCGTTGCTCCTTTTTCGATCGCATCTTTTGTTTCAAACGCTTTCGTTTCAGGTGTAGAAGCTCCAAGCGGGAATCCGATCACCGTACATACTTTCACTTCTGTACCGCTTAATAATTCACTGGAATATTGTACCCAGGTAGGATTTACACATACAGAAGCAAACTTGTATTCTTTCGCTTCCTGGCAAAGTACCTCCACTTGGTCTTTTGTTGATTCAGGTTTAAGTAAAGTATGATCGATCATACTTGCAATGTTCATAGTCATTAATTATCTCTCCTTTAACAGTTGTCCGTACCTCTCTTATCATACCAAAACACAGAGAAAAAGACGAGTACTTTGTAGTATCTCCCAAAATAAAGAAAACCTTTTCATATTCCTGCAAAAGGGTTGCATCTCAGTAAGCAAGCAGTAGTGGATTTCCACTCCAGATGCTCGCCTTCCGCCCGAGGAAAGCGAAGTCTTGCACGAAAATCAACAGCGGTGTAACACGATTATTTTAGTCGGTATACTCTCGCCTCGTATGGTTTGAGGGTCAACTTGCTTAACTCCCCATGGTTCTCTACTTCATAGTTGTTCAATAGAAGGTTCTCTGATGATACGTTTAGTTTACCAAGGTCACAAACGGCGTTCTTTGTGGAAAGGTTTGTGATGACGACCATGGATGTATTTTCTCCTGTGCGGGTATAGGCATAAATTTGCTTGTCTTTTTCAAGCAGCAAATCATAGATTCCGTACGTGAAGACGTCTTCCCTTTTCTTAAGTTGAATCATTTTCTTGTAGAAGTTGAGGATGGACTTTTCATCTTTTTCCTGTGCTTCTACGTTGATCGTCTTATAGTTTGGATTCACTTTCATCCAAGGTGATCCACTTGTGAATCCGCTGTTTTCCCCGGCTGACCATTGCATCGGTGTTCTGCTGTTATCACGGGACGAAGCCCAGATGATTTCCATGATATCTTGATGAGGGACCCCTTCTTCACGTTTTAGACGGTATAGATTTTTCACGGCTACATCATCATAATCTTCGATGGAAGGAAATTGAACGTTTGTCATTCCGATTTCCTGTCCCTGATAGATGAAAGGTGTCCCCTGCATCAGGAAATACATGGCTGCCATCGCTGTGGCACTTTCTTTCCAGTACTCCTTGTCGTTCCCCCAAGTCGAAACAACACGGGCTTTATCATGATTTTCGATGAAAAGGGCATTCCAGCCGTTTCCTTCCAGCCCTTTTTGCCAACGAGTGAGCACCTTTTTCAATTCAACGATGTCGAGAACCGGATTTGTTTCCGCATCCCACAATCCAAGATGTTCAAATTGAAAGATCATATCCATCTTTCCGTTCTCTTTACCGACCCATAGTTCCGCTTCATCTGCCTTCACACCGTTTGCTTCTCCAACCGACATCACGTCATAATTGGCATACGTACGATCCTTGAATTCCTGAAGGAACGTATGGATCCCTTTTTGATTCATATGCATGTCAAAGGAAGAAACGTATTTTTCCTTCTTCGGATTCGGCATATCCGGCAGACCAGCACGCTTCTTTATATGACTGATAGCATCGATTCTGAAGCCGTCGATTCCTTTATCCAGCCACCAATTCACCGTATCATATAGTGCCTCACGCACTTCTTCGTTTTCCCAATTCAGATCTGGCTGCTTCGTCGAGAAGACATGGAGGAAGTATTGCTCCGTTTCTTCATCATACTGCCAGGCAGATCCCCCGAAAATACTTTCCCAGTTGTTCGGTTCTTTGCCTTTCACGGCATCTCTCCAAATATACCAATCACGCTTTGGATTGTCCTTTGAACTTTTTGATTCGATAAACCAAGGGTGCTCATCACTAGTATGGTTCAGGACAAGGTCTATGATGAGTTTCATATCTCTATTATGAACTTCTTTCAATAATTGGTCGAAGTCTTCCATCGTTCCGAAATCTTCCATGATATCCTGATAATCCGAAATATCATAACCATTATCGTCATTAGGGGATTTATACATTGGACAGATCCAAATCACATCGATCCCTAACTCTTTAATATAATCCAAACGCTGAATGACTCCCTGTAAGTCCCCGATTCCGTCACCGTTTGAATCCTGGAAACTTCTAGGATAGATTTGGTATCCCACTGCCTCTTTACGCCATGCCTTTTTCATCGTAACACCTCATCAAAGTATAGTAAGATACAAACGCTTACATTTAATGCAATCGTTTGCACTATTGTTTAAAAAAAAGACTCTTTTCAAATATTCGATTAACAATACTAGTTTACAACCTTCTTCTGCACTAATCAATAGATAATTCGATTCTAACAAAAAAAGAAAGTGGTTACAAAGTATTATTGTGCGAAAATAAAATGCAAGGCACCCGAGCGAAACGTCAGGTGCCTTCATCTATTAAATGGCTGCTTTTTCTTCTGATTCTTCAAGTACTCGTACAAATTGGCCTTCGTTTAAAGGATAACCTGCTTTGGTGAGTTTCACTTTCACAAGCTTCCCTACCATCTCTTCGGTTGCAGGGAACACCACTTTCAAGTAGTTATCCGTGTATCCTACATAGAGGTCATCCTGATAGATTTCTTCAGGGATTACCTCCAGTACTTCGTTTTCGAATACTGAAGCGTATTCTTTCGCTAATTGGTTCGAAAGTTCAATTAAGCGGTGGACACGTGCGTTCTTGATGTCTTCATCAATCTGATCGTCCATTCGGGCTGCAGGCGTGCCTGTCCGTTTTGAATAAGGGAAAACGTGAAGCTCAGAGAATTTATGCTCTTTGATGAAATGATACGTTTCCATGAATTCTTCTTCCGTTTCACCAGGGAAACCAACAATGACATCGGATGTAACGGCCAGTCCGGGAAGGGCTTTTTTAAGCTTCTCTAAACGCTCGGCAAAAAATTCCATCGTATATTTTCTGCGCATTCTCTTTAGGACCGTGTTGGATCCTGATTGAAGTGGAATGTGCAGATGCCTTACCACGATATCGGATTGATCGATCACTTCAATGACTTCATCCGTCAATTGACTCGCTTCGATGGAGGATATGCGAATTCTCTTAAGACCCTTCACATTTTGCTCAAGATCTTTAAGGAGCATAGCAAGATTGTAATCTTTCATATCCTCTCCGTAACCGCCTGTATGGATCCCTGTCAAGACGATTTCTTTATATCCTGCATCAACAAGCTGCTGGGCCTGGTGAATGACTTCTTCTGGGTCGCGGGATCTCATCAGCCCACGTGCCCAGGGAATGATACAGAACGTACAGAAATTGTTGCAGCCTTCCTGGATCTTAAGCGAGGCACGGGTACGGTCCGTGAAGGCCGGGACATCCAATTCTTCGTACACGCGATTCTTCATTATATTTGTGACGCCATTGATCGGTTGACGCTCTTTTTTGTATTCCTCGATATACGTAAGCATTTTCCTGCGATCCTGTGTGCCGACAACGACATCGACTCCCGGGATGGCCATGATTTCGGCTGGGGACGTTTGGGCATAGCAACCTGTTACACAGATGACCCCGTCAGGATTTTTCCGGATGGCACGGCGGATGACCTGCCTGCTTTTCTTATCCCCTGTATTGGTTACAGTACATGTATTGATGACATACACATCTGCGATCGAGTCATATTCTACGCGTTCATACCCTTCTTCTTTAAATAGTTGCCAGATGGCTTCAGTTTCGTAGTGGTTCACTTTACACCCTAGAGTGTGAAACGCTACTGATGGCATTACAATCACCTCATAAGTTCTAATTGATAGCTGATGGCTGAGAGAACATATAATGGAGCCGTCTCCGTTCGGAGGATCCTTGGGCCAAGGCCGCATGTAAGAAAGCCTCCGCTCCTCAACATCTCTATTTCTTTCTCCGATAATCCACCTTCTGGGCCGAATACGACCAGTACACTTTGCCCGTTACCGATGGAGGACAACATCTTTGACAGGTTCCCTTTTTCACCGGCACGTGCTTCTTCTTCATATGCGACAAGTTTATAATCGAACTGACTGCCTGCTTGAATCAATTGTTTAATTGAAAGGGGTGCAGAGACATCAGGGACGAGAAGTCTATGCGACTGTTCAGCCGCTTCCTTCACAATCTTTTCCCAACGCTCTATCTTTTTCTTTGCTTTTTTTTCGTCCCACTTCACAATGGAGCGATCCGCATTAAAAGGGATAAATTGAGTGGCTCCAAGCTCTGTTCCCTTTTGGAAAATCAACTCCAATTTATCCCCTTTCGGCAGTCCGCTCGCAATGGATACTTTAATTGGTAATTCTTTCGTCGATGTTTCCCATTGTACTATTGATAGCTTGACTGCGTCACTGGTAATCGTTTCAATACGGGTGATCGCTGATGCCTGATCCTTGAAGACAACGAATACTTCATCCTGTTCCTTCATTCTCATGACACGGACAATATGATGATAATCATCCCCCGTGATTGTAATCGGATCATTTTCTCGATATAGGTCTTCTATAAAATATCGTTGCATACAGTCTCAACTCCACCGTTTTCACTTTGTATTATTCAGGTTTTATAGCGATGATCGCAACCCAGTCTTCCATTACCATGATCTCTTCGATATGGAAACCGGCAGCTTCCAAAGAGTCACGTACTTCCTGCTTTTTAGGCTGGATGATTCCGGAAGTGATAAAATATCCACCCGGCTTCACAAGCTCGTATGCGTCTTCTGTAAAGCGCAGGATGATTTCAGCCAGGATGTTCGCCACGATCACATCAGCCTGTCCGGTCACCCCGTTCAATAGATTGTTGGCATCCACCGATACCGTTTCCTGAACTTTGTTCAACTTTACATTCAGCCTTGCTGAACGAACCGCGACTTCATCCAGGTCATATGCACGTACTTGGTCAGCAGCTAATAAAGCCGATGCAATGGATAATACACCTGAGCCCGTGCCGACATCAATGACGGAATCATGTTCTTTTACGATCCGCTCAAGTGCCTGGATACACATGACGGTAGTAGGGTGAGTACCCGTTCCGAACGCCATGCCCGGATCCAGCTCAATGATGAGTTCATCACTGTGTACCGGAGTATAATCTTCCCAGGTTGGAACAATCGTAAATTTATCGGAAATCTTCACCGGATGGTAATATTTCTTCCAAGCCGTAGCCCACTCTTCTTCATTCACTTCAGAAATCTCCACTTTGTTTTCACCAATGTCGATATCATACGTAACGAGGTTCGTGATGCCCTGCTTGATCTCGTCAACGGTTTCCCCCAGGAAACTATTGACGGGCAAATAGGCTTTGACCATGACGCCATCAGATGGGTAGTCATCAGGGTTGAGTTGGTAGATCTCTCCAAACATATCTTCTCTTTCCTTAACTAATTCGGCAGGATCTTCAATAACCACACCGCTTGCCCCTGATTCATGAAGAATGTTTGAAATCGGCTCAATCGCTTCATTCGTTGTAAGAATACTGATTTCTGACCATTTCATTGATCTACCAACTCCACTCTTTAGTTATTCGCCTTTAAAGGCCTTTTTTACTTTATCAAAGAAACTTTCATGCTGTTCATCAGGAATTTGACCGCTGATGTCAGCAAATTCTCTCAATAATTGTTTCTGTTTATCCGTCAGCTTGGAAGGGGTGACCACTTTCACCTGAACATGCTGATCCCCCGTACCGTAACCTCGAACATTCGGTACGCCCTTGCCTTTCAAGCGGAATCTCGTACTCGTTTGAGTACCTGCAGGGACTTTCAACTTTACTTTACCGTGTAAGGTCGGTACTTCAATTTCATCACCCAATGCGGCCTGGGCAAACGTTACAGGCATTTCGCAGTATATGTCATCACCGTTACGTTCGAAGAAATCATGTGAACGGACGTGGAAAACTACATACAGGTCACCTGCAGGGCCGCCATTAATACCCGGTTCTCCTTGACCTGTCACGCGCAGCTGTTGTCCATCATCGATACCAGCAGGGATCTTAACAGCGATTTTACGGCGTTTCTGTACTTTACCTGCACCGCCACACGTTGAACATTTTTCCTTGATTTGTTTACCTGTACCGTTACAGTAGTGACAAACCCTTCTGTTCACAATGCGGCCGAATGGTGTATTCTGTTCAACATTCAATTGACCGGATCCATTACAGTGAGAACATGTATTGACCTTTGTACCAGGCTTCGCTCCCGAACCATGGCACGTATCACACTCTTCTTCTCTCGGAATTTCGATTTCGGTTTCTTTCCCGAATACCGCTTCTTCAAATGTCAGAGACATTGTGTATTGAAGGTCCGCTCCTTGACGGGGAGCATTTGGATCTCTTCTCCGGCCCCCGCCGCCTCCACCGAAGAATGTGTTGAAGATATCCTCGAAACCACCGAAACCGCCGCCGCCAAAGTCTCCTCCGCCGCCGAATCCCTGGTTAGGGTCCGTGTGTCCGAAACGATCATACTGAGCGCGCTTCTGATCATCACTTAACACTTCATACGCTTCCGATATTTCTTTGAACTTTTCATCCGCATCCGCTTCTTTATTAATATCCGGATGATATTTTTTGGAGAGCTTGCGGTATGCTTTCTTCATTTCGTCTTTTGAGGCGTCTTTTCCAACCCCAAGAACCTCATAATAGTCCCGTTTACTCATTAAAACACCACTCCCGAATCCTTTGCATAAAGGTTATTTTAACATTGAGCTTCGACTATTATCAATAAAAACTCAACATTCCTTACTTTAGTTTGTGTCTGTTGATTGAAGGTTTCCTTCAATCATAGAAAAAGTCAAAGCCAAGAACCGCCCTGACTTTGACTTTTTCGTTCGTTTACACCTGATTATTTCTTATCGTCATTTACTTCTTCATATTCAGCGTCGACCACATCGTCATCTTTCGAAGCTTCGCCTTCAGCGCCTTGTGCTGCCTGAGCTTCCGCTTGAGCCTGCTCATAAAGCTTCATCGTTAAGCTTTGAACGATTTCCTGCAATGCGTCTTTCTTTTCGCGGATAAGATCAAGATCATCTTTCTCGATCGCTTCTTTCAGTTCAGCTTTTGCATCTTCCGCTTTTTTCACTTCATCTTCTTCTACTTTGCCTTCAAGATCTTTTAACGTTTTTTCCGTTTGGAAAACAAGTTGGTCTGCTTCGTTGCGAAGTTCAACTTCCTCTTTACGTTTCTTATCTGCATCGGCATTTTCTTCGGCTTCTTTCACCATGCGCTCTACTTCATCATCTGAAAGGCCTGTAGAAGATTTGATTGTGATGTTTTGCTCTTTGCCTGTTCCAAGATCTTTCGCACTAACATTCACAATACCGTTCTTATCGATATCGAATTTCACTTCGATTTGTGGTACTCCACGCGGTGCCGGTGGAATGTCCGCTAATTGGAAACGTCCAAGCGTTTTGTTATCAGCAGCCATCGGGCGCTCACCTTGTAATACGTGAATGTCAACAGCCGTCTGGTTATCAGCGGCAGTTGAGAATGTTTGGGATTTAGACGTCGGGATCGTTGTGTTACGCTCGATCAGCTTCGTAGATACCCCACCCATTGTTTCGATACCAAGTGATAGTGGTGTAACGTCAAGTAATACAACGTCTTTTACATCTCCAGTCAGAACTCCACCTTGAATGGCTGCACCCATCGCTACAACTTCGTCAGGGTTAACACCCTTAGATGGCTCTTTACCTGTTTCTTTTCTGATCGCTTCCTGTACTGCTGGGATACGAGTCGATCCCCCAACAAGGATGATCTTATCGATTTCACTTGCAGAAAGACCGGCATCTTTCATTGCTTGACGAGTTGGTCCCATTGTACGTTCTACAAGGTCAGAGGAGATTTCATCGAATTTCGCTCTGGATAGAGTCACTTCCAAGTGAAGGGGTCCTGCTTCTCCAGCTGTGATGAAAGGAAGTGAGATTTGAGTTGAAGTCACTCCTGAAAGATCTTTCTTCGCTTTCTCAGCAGCATCTTTCAAACGTTGAAGAGCCATTTTATCCTTAGAAAGATCGATTCCGTTTTCTTTTTTGAATTCAGCAACAAGGTAATCGATGATCACTTGGTCAAAGTCGTCTCCACCAAGACGGTTGTCACCGGCAGTCGAGCGTACTTCAAATACTCCGTCACCAAGTTCAAGGATGGATACGTCGAACGTACCGCCACCAAGGTCATATACTAGAATTGTCTGGTCCTGATCCATTTTATCAAGTCCATATGCAAGCGCTGCAGCAGTCGGCTCATTGATGATACGCTCTACTTCAAGACCTGCGATTTTACCTGCGTCTTTTGTTGCTTGACGTTCTGCATCGTTGAAATAAGCAGGTACAGTGATGACCGCTTTTTCAACTGTTTCTCCAAGGTAATCCTCTGCATATGATTTCAAGTGTTGAAGAATCATAGCTGAGATTTCCTGTGGCGTATATTCTTTTCCTTCTGCTTCTACTTTATGGTCAGTTCCCATGTGACGTTTCACTGAGATGATTGTGTTAGGGTTTGTGATCGCTTGACGCTTTGCTACTTCCCCAACTTGCTTTTCACCATTTTTGAACGCTACGACTGAAGGAGTTGTGCGGTTTCCTTCTGCATTTGCAATGACTTTCGGCTCTCCGCCTTCAAGTACTGAAACACATGAGTTTGTTGTACCTAAGTCAATACCGATAATTTTACTCATAGTAAGAATCCTCCCTGTTTTGTATATGTAATGTCTTGTTTATTGACTGACCTTCACCATGGAAGGACGAATTACTCTATCTTTCAATTTGTATCCCTTTTGGAATTCCTCAACAACGATATTACTATCGTAGTTTTCATCTTCCACCTGCATGACAGCTTGATGCATATGAGGGTCAAACTCCTGACCTACCGCTTCAATTTGTTCCACACCCTCTTTCTTGAGGGCTTCCACAAGACTTCTGTGAACCATTTCCATTCCTTGAAGCAGTTGTTTCGTTTGCTCATTATCAGCTTCTATATTCAAAGCACGTTCGAAATTATCCAGTGCCGGTAATAGTTCCGTAATCAGTCCTTGAGCACGATATTTTTCCTTCGATTCATTTTCCACGGTAATGCGACGGCGGAAATTATCGAAATCGGCTCTTAAACGAAGATAACGATTTTCAGACTCATTCAGCTTTTCCTCTAATTGTGAAAGCTCATCTGATTCTTGCTGCTCTTCAAGCACTTCCTCAGCTTGAGGTTCTTCAGCGAACACTTCTTCCACTGCTTCGCCTTTTTCCTCTTTCGCTTCCTGCTGCTCTTGTTTCGTTTCTTCAGACATAACATTCACCTCCTTAAAAATGTGATCCTGCCAGCGTTCGTATGAAGGCGCCGAAACGTCTGTTCAGACACGCTTTCGGGGCCATATTTTCCTTTATACAATATGTCCACTAATCCTCACTTTGATACAGCTTCGTCAGAACCTTGGACATATCGTTTGAAAAGAAATTAAGTAGACTGACGACACGGGAATACTCCATCCGGGTAGGCCCGATGATCGCAATGGAACCTAATTGTTCTTTGCCAATCGAATAAGTAGCGGTTATGAGACTGCAATTCTCCATAGCAAGATGATCGTTTTCTTTCCCGATCTTGATGTTCACCCCTGTGGCAGATGGGCGGATCAGGTTATAAATGCTTTCTTCCTGTTCGATCATTTCAAGAAGCATGCGGACCTTTTGTACATCATTAAATTCAGGCTGATTCAGGATATTGGTCTTTCCTCCAAAGAAAAGCTTATCCGTGACGGTTGGATTAAAGGAGTCCGTTAGGGAGTGGAGGATAAAATCATAATTCTGTATATGCTCTTTCAGTAAAAGAGCGACTTCTTTAAAGATTTTATCGTTTAACTCACTGATCGGAACACCCGTCAAGCGGTCATTTAATATGTGTACAAGCTTTTCAAGCTCTGATGCATCCATTGTCGGCGGAATATGGAACAGTTTATTTTCAACATGTCCGTTATCCGTGACGATGATGGCAATGGCCGTATCTTTGTTAAGAGGAATCAGCTGAATTTTTTTCAGCTTGTTTTCCTTTAAATCTGGCCCTAAAACAATCGTTGTATAATTGGTCAGCTCTGAAAGGATCTTCGCCGATTTCTGGACCACTTTCTCCAATTCATACATGCGCTCAGTAAAGATGGAGCGTAGTGCATGGACGTCATTCTTTTTTAATTTCTGTGGAGAAAGCAAGTGATCCACATAGTATCGATAGCCCTTTTCTGACGGTACGCGACCTGAGGATGTGTGGGTTTTTTCTATAAAGCCCAAATCCTCAAGATCTGCCATTTCATTACGGATCGTAGCTGAACTGAATGAAATCTCATCTTTTTTAGACAAGCTTCTCGAACCGACAGGCTGGGCAGACAAAATAAAATCATCAATGATCACTTGAAGAATTAGAAGTTGTCGATCTGTTAACAACATTCATCACCCCTGTTAGCACTCTACTAAGATGAGTGCTAAATCTAATTAATAAATTATCAAATCAGTAAAGGGATGTCAATATATTAGATTGGGTCTTTTCATTGGCCTTTTAAAAATAGCGAGTGGTGGTTGATTTCCGCTGCAGGTGCTCGCTTTCCGCGGGGCGTGAGTTGAGCCTCTTCGGGCTTCGCCCTGTGGGGTCTCAACATTCACGCGTTTCCCGCAGGAGTCGAGCACCTTCCGCTTCAATCAACTTAATTAGCATAAGCTAACCCGCACATTAGAACACAACTATTCGATTACACCCAGGAATGATTGAAATACTTCGTTTCCAAGGAAACGGCCCTGTTTTGTAAGTGCTATTCTCTCTTCATTTACTGAGAGCAGTCCGCGCTTTTCCATTTCTTCGATGGATGGGCCAAAGACGGATTCTATGCTCGATCCGAATTTTTGTTGGAAAATGGTTTTACTTACGCCTTCCACTTTACGCAACCCTAGGAACATTTCTTCTTCCATCATTTCGGCTTTGGTGACTTGATGCTCCTGGATGGTCGGGAGGGAACCTTCTGAAATTGGGTCCATGTATTTCTTGAGCGGTCCGTAGTTGGAATAACGTACTCCGTTTATATATCCGTGTGCACCTGCTCCTAAACCATAATATTCATTATTGTCCCAGTAAACGAGATTGTGTTTGCTTTCAAATCCCGGTTTGGCAAAATTACTGATCTCATATTGATTGATCCCATACTTCTCCATCGTTTCGATCAGGATCTCGTACATGGCTGCTTCCTGGTCCTGTGACGGGAGTGACAACTTACCCTTTCTCATCAAGTTATAGAAAACCGTTTTCGGCTCTACGATGAGCGAGTAGGCAGAGTAATGAGGAAGATCCAGGTCAAGCGCTTTTGTTAGTGTATCCCGAAAGTCCTCTTCTGTTTGCCTTGGAAGACTATAGATCAAATCAATGCTGATGTTTGAAAACCCTACTTTTTGAGCGTTTTCTACTGACGTATAGACATCTTCACTTTTATGGGTACGACCGATTCCTTTCAACAGTTCATCATTGAAGGATTGAACCCCGAAACTCAACCGATTCACACCGTTCTCCTTTAACACTCGAAGTTTCTCCTGTGTTAAATCACCAGGGTTTGCTTCGAAGGTAAATTCACCCTTTTCAAAAGGCAAATGGGTCGTGATGGATTTACACAGCGTATCGAGCTGCCTTGCATCCAGAGACGTCGGCGTACCACCGCCGACAAAAATGGTATCCAGTTTCTCAGAAGCTGAGACTCTATGTTTCATTTCCTGACCCAGGCTGATTAAGTATTCATTTACGGGCTGACCTTCCAGGAAAACTTTATTAAAATCACAATAGTGGCAGATATGTTCACAAAAAGGAATATGAATATAAGCTGATTTAACCAAGATTATCCCTCCTTTGGGGGCATTCATAGAGAAAAGGGGGTAAGCTGTGCTTGAAAAACAAGCCACTTTCCCCCTTTATCTGCATGACGATTATTTTTTATCCGTATCATCCATTTTCAGGACGGCCATGAAGGCTTCCTGCGGAACTTCAACATTCCCGACGGACTTCATACGTTTTTTACCTTCTTTTTGTTTATCAAGAAGCTTACGTTTACGCGAGATATCCCCACCATAACATTTTGCCAATACGTTCTTACGGATGGCTTTAATGGTCGATCTTGCTACAATCTTCTGTCCGATCGCTGCCTGGACGGGTACTTCGAATTGTTGTCTGGGAATTAATTCCTTCAGTTTCTCTACAATCAATTTCCCGCGTTCATAAGCAAAGTCACGGTGAACGATAAAGCTGAGAGCATCGACATTTTCAGCGTTCAGCAGGATATCCATTTTCACAAGCTTGGATTCCTTGTATCCAATCAGCTCATAATCAAATGAAGCGTATCCTTTCGTATTCGATTTCAACTGATCGAAGAAATCATATACGATTTCAGCAAGCGGGATTTCATAAACGATATTCACTCGTGTATCATCCATATACTGCATATCGATGAAGTTCCCGCGCTTTACTTGACAAAGCTCCATGACGGCACCTACATAGTCGTTCGGAACCATGATCGTTGCTTTGACATAAGGTTCTTCAACATGATCGACCTTTTGTGGATCCGGCATCATAGATGGGTTATCCACTTTCACTTCTTCACCGTCTGTCAATTTCACATGATAGATAACGCTTGGTGCCGTCGTGATCAGGTCGATTTTGAATTCCCGTTCGATACGTTCCTGAATGATCTCCATATGAAGAAGACCCAGGAATCCACAACGGAATCCAAACCCTAATGCCTGTGAAGTTTCAGGCTCGAATTGAAGGGCAGAGTCATTTAATTCAAGCTTTTCAAGCGCTTCTCTCAAATCGTTATAGCGATTTGAATCAATCGGATATAAACCGCAATAAACCATCGGATTCATTCGGCGATAACCAGGCAATGCTTCCTGTGCAGGATTATTGGCAAGGGTGATGGTATCCCCTACACGGGTGTCTCCAACGTTCTTGATCGCTGCAGTCAAATATCCGACATCCCCGACTGTCAATTCTTTCTGACCCGTCGCTTTCGGAGTGAAGACGCCGATCTCGGTCACTTCAAACTCTTTCCCTGTCGCCATCATGCGGACCTTATCCCCTACTTTGACGCTTCCATCCATTACACGGATGTAGGCAACGACTCCACGGTAGGCGTCATATAAAGAGTCAAAAATAAGGGCTTTCATTGGTGCATCGGGATCCCCTTGAGGAGCCGGCACCTTTTCTACCACCTGCTCAAGGATCTCTTCAATCCCGATTCCGGCTTTGGCTGAGGCAAGGACCGCTTCAGATGCATCAAGACCGATAACATCTTCCACTTCCTGACGAACTCTCTCGGGATCGGCTGCAGGAAGGTCGATTTTGTTGATGACTGGCAGGATTTCCAAGTTATTATCCAAAGCAAGATACACGTTTGCAAGCGTCTGGGCTTCAATCCCCTGAGCGGCGTCCACAACTAGGACAGCTCCCTCACAAGCTGCTAAACTGCGGGATACTTCGTATGTAAAGTCTACATGCCCCGGTGTATCAATCAGATGGAAAATATATTCTTCCCCATCCTTCGCCTGATACTTTAATTGCACAGAATTTAATTTAATGGTGATTCCACGCTCTCTCTCAAGGTCCATGGAATCCAGCAATTGGGCTTTCATTTCACGCGCCGTCAATGCTTTCGTCTTTTCTAATATACGATCGGCAAGGGTAGATTTCCCATGATCGATATGAGCAATAATGGAAAAGTTTCTTATTCTCGATTGTCTCTCTAATTTCTCTTCACGGTTCATTATTCGTTCAACTCCTGTTATTTCCACACATGTACACTATTTTGAATTATAGCAGTAGACTATATATTATTCAATGTAAACTAAAGGGTCTATCGGGAATTGACCGATTTCCTTGCATTTCGCGAATCTACCTGCCTCGTGAAACATGAAAAAAGGGATGCTGGAACAAAAGTGTTTAGTTAAAAGAATATCTGAATGATCATTCGAAATTCATTTCTGAAAATCGAAATCGTTCGGATAGATCATTTTGATGTAGTGAGTAGTGGTTGATTTCCGCTCCAGGTGCTCGCTTTCCGCGGGGCGTGAGTTGAGCCTCCTCGGGCTGCCCTGTGGGGTCTCAAGATCCAGCTACGGTGGCTAGCCCCTCGAGGTCATAAGCTAAATGGTCCAAGAAGGCACAAAGACGCCTTCTTAGCCCATTCATCTTATACTTGTCGGGGCTGAGCAAGCCACCTCCGCTTTTCAGGCTTTTCCGCGTTTCCCGCAGGAGTCGAGCACCTTCCGCTCCAATCAACTTTCCAAGCGTAAGGTTTCACTATAACAATTTAATGTCGAGATTACCTATTGCATACATCAATTCTTATCTCATAGTTGCAGTGACCGTAACCGTTACTTATATAAATTCTCTTCCTAACCTGATGTGAATGACTCATTTTGCTTCGACAGACCCAAAATAATCGAACATTCGAAAACTATAGTCTGTGTACAAATAACATAAACCTTGATGAATGACCCTTTTATTATTATAGCTAAAGCATATTCAGTGTATGTAGTAGGATCTAGCTATTGATTGGAGTGCAAGACGAAGACTCCTGCGGGAAAAGCGGAATAGGTAAGACCCCGCAGGAGCGACATGCTGTGAGGAGGCTTGCCTTCCGCCCGAGGAAAGCGAAGTCTTGCATGGAAATCAATAGCGGTGTGGCAAGCAAACCTAACTAATTTTTTGATTGTTCGTCTTTAGAGGAAATAAATTTAGTTATGCCCCAGCTTCTTTACGTTTAAATGAGCGAAGAAATCACATCCACTATTTTATTGGTGATGCTTTCGATGGTATTCGCTATGACTTTTCCGATGGAAGAGAATACATTAAAGGCTTTCATTTCTTCTAGCTTCTCTTTCTTTTCATTCAGCGTTTTGGAATCTACCTCATTCCCGAGGAACGATGCCTCGACATTTCCATCCCCGTTCTGATTGACACCGACAGGAGAAGTAAAGTTCTGCTGTTCATGTCCCTTCATATCCACGATTCCTTGATTGGCATATTGCATCCCGATCAGGACGCCGATAAATAATGCCGTGATAAGAAATGCACATTTAAAAAAGAATTTCGTCATGTTCATCCATCCTTTTCATTACTGCCTTACAGCAGGTGTAGTGAGTGAATCATCCACCTTTTCTGCCTGCCAGTAGTACTCAGCGAATACATCAGTGAATGCCTTCGCAGTCCTCTCCAGCTCCTCAAATGTATTATCCACCCCTCCGAATTCCAGGAGCATGGCGTTTCCGGAAAGGTCCTGATTGAATTTACCGTTTGTGCCACTTCCCTTTTTCGCAATGACACCACGTGAAATCCCTTTATAATGCGATTCCAATCGCTTATGAAGTTCAGTTGCCAGTTTCAGATTCTGTTCATAGTTCGGATGCTCTTCCCCAACAACAAATGCAAGCTTTGCGTAAGGTTTGCCCCCTATCGCCACGGTCGTCATATCTCTCCTCTGTGAATCCCGGTGAATATCCATCATATATAACAAATCTTTATTGCTGGTCATGGCTGCCTGCACCAGCGGCCGCGACTCCTGATAAGCCGCCCAGTAGTCAAGTCCCTTATGGTTTAAGTTTTGGATCACATCGGTCTTATTGATGCTCGTCCCTATCCCCTCGTCTTCCAAGCCCGTCTTCACCATTTCCCCCACCCTGGTGACATTGATCTTGGAATGCATGGCGGAATCCGGTTTGGACACTCCATCCAGATAAGGAAGATAGGATTCCCGCGTATGTGTGAAGTAAAGAAGGACCGTCTTTTTATTTCCCGTGGATAAAGGTGGCATCACGTCTCCGCCCTTTTGATTGGTTTCCTTCAGATCCCCGACATTCTTGAGTGGTGCTTCATTTTCAACTTCGAGAGCTTCGGGTGGGGGAACCGATTCAATCGGCATATTCGTAAAGTCCGTCCCTTCCCCTGCCACCAGGATATCGCCGTCGAAAATCGAGAAACCCGGCAGTTCACGACCTAGAAAGCTTCGGGGATCTTCGAAACTTACGTTGGTGGCCACCTGAAAGAACATGGATGACAAGCTGGGGAGTGCCTGATCCTCTTCTGGCAATATTTGATTGAAGGACCGGTTTTCCAGCGCCAACATTTTATATAATGTCTCTCCCTTCACACTGGAAGCCGCCTGGTTCAACGAATTTGACGTTATTCTAAATTCAGGGTTCAAAGAAGTGAGGATACCGATCATTGAAAAAACCGAGAGCAATCCTGCAATGAAGATCAGCGTCCCTTTCAGTATCGTAGACATTTGAATGGCGATGACATAGTTAGAGTCTTTGTATGATCTCATTCTCCCACCCTTTCTTTTCTCTACTCTAGTACAACCTATGACATTGATAGAGATAGTAGAACTGTATGTAGTAGTCATTATGAGATGATTGATAGAAAGTTAAACGGTGGAGTCTAGTATTTTTCGTGATGGAATGGTGCTTTTTGGTTGGATTTTCATGAGAAAGGGAAACTTTTTCCCATAGTAAAAACGCCTCGAGGTCCACACTTCCCCTCAAGGCGTAATCATCTAAATCCACTATCTCGTCTGATACCCCGTATTCGCCTGATTCACCGCATCATGGAGCGCGGCATTGAGGCCGCTTGCGATGAGGTTCGCCATGTCCTCCATGAACACATCCACTTCTTTCGGGGTGACCATCAGGTTATGGCCGATCGGAGAAAGGACTTCATGTATCAATTTTCGTTTTTCCTGATCTTCAAGGGTTCCGACGATCCCCATGAAGGTTTGTCGATGCTGTTCTTCCGGGAGGTCTTCCTCGGTTAGCTTCCTTCTTTCACCGAAGCTGAGTCCTGCAGGAGCAAGGGATCGTGAGGGACGGTCACCTTCTCTCATTTCTTTCCCAAAATGTTTCAAGAGGAAATCCACTGTATCGCTGACGATAGTCACGGCATCCAGTACAGTCGGAACACCGATGGCAATGACGGGAACACCCAACGTTTCCTGATCCAGCCCTTTTCGTTTATTCCCCACTCCGGACCCTGGATGGATTCCGGTATCTGATATCTGGATCGTCGCATTCACGCGTTCAATCGACCGGGAAGCCAAGGCGTCGATGGCGATGATAAAGTCAGGCTTTGATTTCTCCACTACTCCGAAAATGATATCACTCGTTTCAATCCCTGTTAGTCCCATGACACCCGGAACGAGGGCACTGACCGGTCGATACCCTTCTTCCACCGATTCCGGCTGCAGTTCAAATAGATGTCTCGTCACTATGATGTCTTCACATACCCTTGGACCCAATGAATCCGGGGTCACATTCCAGTTGCCGAGGCCGACGATCAAACAGCTAGCATTTTTACCGATCTTGTTATTGATCAGGAATTGATTGAATTCATTGGCGAATATATTTTCGACCTTCTGTTGCAGCTCTGTATTTTCCTCACGGATACCATGAGCCTCGATGGTCAGATAGTTACCGGGTTTTTTTCCGATTTTTTCTTCCCCTTCTGGCGTGACCGTGACCAGGGAAACCTTCACTCCATCTTCTTCTTTTTCTTTAATCATGACACCCTGAATGGAGGACGTATCCTCCGCTTTATCACTGACGACCATTTCCCTTGCTTCAACGGCAAGATCGGTACGCACACAATATTTACTAAGATCGATTTCTTCTTTTTTCATTTCGACTCTACCTCCAGGCTTGGGATATTATCCAGTATTTTTATATGTTTACCTTTTTGGTATGTGTTCATTCACTTGTTTAATTTCGCTCCATAGTATTGCAATATCACTGTCCGTTTGGTAAAATATCATTTGTTCTTATTGTTTAGGAATTTAAATCGAGTCACATAGAATCTCGATCCTTTTCTAGGAGGTGACAGGAATGCCAAACATCAAATCAGCTATCAAACGCGTAAAAACAAACAACGAGCGTAACACTCAAAACGCTGCAGTAAAATCTACTATGCGTACTGCTATCAAGAAAGCAGAAGCAGCAGCGACTAACAGCGCTGACAATGCGAAAGATCTAGTAACTGAAGCGGTACGTCAATTAGACAAAGCAGCTCAAAAAGGTCTTATTCACAAAAACGCTGCAGATCGTCAAAAGTCTCGCCTAATGAAAAAAGCGAACTAATTGAAAAAAACCACCGAACCAAATGGTCCGGTGGTTTTTTTATGTAAAACTTTGATCATGAAGTTTAAACAGGAACATTTCGATCATCAATTCTTTTTTGATCTTTCCTGTTTTGATTTCATAATCCCCTTGTGAAAGGGTATCGATGATATGGGCAAGCTGCTTATCATTGAAATGCTTCGCCTGTCCCGCTGCGAGTTTTACCCTGAACGGATGCACTTTCAAAGTGGAAGCAATTTTTTGTTGTCCGTATCCCCTTCGCGAAAGTTCCTTGGCGCCATAAATAAGGCGGAACTGCCCTGCAAGGATCGCCAGGATTTTAAGCGGTTCTTCGTTTTGCTTGAGCAGATCGTAATAGATCCTTAATGCCTCATCGATCCTTCTTTGAACAACTTTGTCCACTAATGTGAAAATATTTTGTTCCAACGACCTGGCCGTCAATCGTTCGACGACTTCCACATCGATCCGGTTGGTGTCGCTTGCATATAAAGAAAGCTTATCCAATTCCTGAGTGAGCATCATCAGATTTGTGCCTGCTAATGTCAGCAGTAATTCGACGGCATCTTCATCGATCTGAACACTATTCCCGGCAGCACGCTCCCTTACCCAGGATTTCAATTCATGCTCATTCAACTTTTTGGCTTCGACAACTTCAGCACTCTTTTTTAAGGACTTGGTGATCTTTTTACGCTCGTCCAGTTTTTCATAATTCGCCGTGATCACAAGGATCGTGTACGGTGCAGGTGATTGTATGTACTGTTCAAAGCGCTTGATATTATGTTCTACTTTTTCTTTAGTTTTTTCAGCAGTCAAAAAAACGGGGTTTTGGATAACGACGACTCTTCTTTCTCCCATGAACGGAAAGGTCTCTGCGTCTTCTATCGCTACTTCTATCGGTGTTTCCTCCAGGTCATAGCTGGAAAAATTAAAATCCATTTCTTCTTCTGAAACGGCACTTGAAACAATTCTTTGTTTCGTTTCATTAATAATAAATGACTCATTTCCGTAAACTAAATATATAGCGGCAAATTGAGATTTCTCTATTTTTTTCCATGTATCAATAACCAAGTCAGCACTCTCCATTAAGTCTTTTCTCTACTCTATGGTAAAAAAGCTTTTTGGATTTGGCAAGGGGTAAAGGGGACATCCCTCATATAGGACACCCCCTATATCTATATTAACGCTAACGGATAAGACCTAGGAACCTTATCCGTCAAGCGGTATTTCCTTTGTATTGATTAGTGTCACCACGTGCTCTCAAAGTTATGGGTGACAACTCTTGTCAATAAAGGAAAAAGTAAAGGGAAGTATAGATTTTTCAGTAACGTTGTTCTATACTAGAATAGAAATAGGAGGGGTAGTTGTGAACCAATTTGAAAAGAATGTACAATCAAAAAGAAATGATGCTGTAGATTCTGGCGTCGGCTTCGGTGTTTCTTTTGGTTTCTTTGCCGTAATGTTCATTATTGCAACAGTTATCAAAACGATTGGCTCTTAATGAAAAATAGGAGGCAGGCCTGAAAGATTCCGGTTACTTCAATTTCCATATATGGTACTGACCGTATCATAAGGATGCTTTGAAGGCGCCTGATTCTTCCTCGATGGGTCTGCCCCTTTTTCATTAGCGCTTAATTTGTTTTGTTCTACATCCTATGGCAGGTGGGCTGAAAACGTTCCTTTTTTATCCCAAAAACGATAGGTGATTGCCCCGCTCACTGACGTACTATAAATCGTCATTCCCCTTTCCTTTAATCGCTCCACCACTTCAGGGTGGGGGTGTCCGAAGCGATTGGTTTCTCCCGCGGAGATCACCGCGACTTTCGGGTTCGTTTCATTCAGGAACGCTTCCGATGTACTGGTATTGCTGCCATGATGACCGATTTTCAACACATCCACAGGCAGATCGAATGTTGTAACAAACGCTTTTTCCCCTTCCTTCTCCAGATCACCCGTAAACAACCATTTCTTTGATCCGAATTGACCGTATAGAACAATGGAGTCATTATTCCCTTCATACTCAGCATCAAGGGGGGATACGATATGCAGCCCATCACGGTCTCCACGCCATCTATCCGGATACATCGCTTCTTTGACAGAGATCCTTTTTTCCTGAGCCATTTTGACAATCCTATCCACCTCCACCTTCTCACGGCTGCCGGGACTGATCAATAATTCTCCGACTTTCATTTCGTTTAATACCGCTTCCGCTCCCCCTGTATGATCAAGATCTCCATGAGTTAAAATCAATGCATCAATGGAAGTGATTCCCTTACTTTTTAAAAAAGGCACCACAATGTCCTCCCCTACTGAAAACCGGTTTTCTTTCTCCTCCCATTTTTCTTTAGGGAACGTCACTTCCCCTCCTGCATCAATTAAATATGTGCCATGGTTGTATGGCAGATCGATCAGGGTTGCATCTCCCTGACCTACATCAATGAAGACAATCTCTCCATAAGGATGGTAGTTATTCAAGGAGAGATGAAAGACGGTAAAAAGAAAAAGCAGAACGATGGAAAGGTATTTTCTCCTCTCTATCCCAACGAATACAAAATAAATAAGAATGAGATACCCCAGGAGAAGAACAGCATTCGGCCTCCCCATTATCAAGGTGCTAAATGGAAAAGAAGCAACGGCAGAGGATAACCATTGAATTCCTTCAAGAAGAATTTGATAAGGGATCATGGACCATCCAGCCGATACTACTGAAATGAAGAGATAGGTGAGGATGGCCATCGGAAGGATGATAATGGAAAAAAGGGGGACATATAGGATATTAGTCAGAAAACCGATCAAAGAGAACTCATAGAAATGATAGATCACGAAGGGGATGGAAGATAATTGGGCCACCATCGTGACGGTGACCATTTGTTTGAAGGAAGAAGACGCCTGTAAAATGGTCCGGGAAGAAAGCACAAGTGAAAAACTGACTGCGAATGAGAGCTGAAAGCCCACATTGTAAACCGAGAATGGATCGTATAAGACAATGAGAAGGAACACTGTGGCCAGGCTATCGATTACACCGATATTCCAGGAGGTCTTTTTGCCGAGGATGAGGATAATCAGCATGAAGGATGCACGTACAACAGAAGGAGAGCCACCCGTCAATATAATATAGCATAGAAGAAACATAATCCCTGTCCAAGATGCCGCTTCCCTCGTCAGGCCTATCCTTAGCAATAAATAATGAAGGATCGCAAACAAAAGTCCCACATGAAGACCTGAAATGGCAAGGAGATGAACGACCCCGAGCTCCCTGAATGCCTTCAGTGTATCCTCTGTAATCATCCCTGTCTCCCCGAACAGTAATGCCTGTGTGATACCAACCGTTGAAGAGGGGAACTCCTGTTCAATTCTTTTTAATCCTTGAAATCTAAGCTGTGTAAGGGCATGTTTCCAGGTGCTTCGATCCACACATCCCTCAAATCCCTGTACCTCAAGGATCCAATATACCCCTTGATGGGACAGATAGTTTTTATAATTGAATGAATTTGGATTTTTACCCGGCTGAGGTTCTGCCACCTGTCCTTTAACATTGCAAACAAAACCGGGATTTATTTCTGAAAATTTCCGTTTTTCCTCTTCGGTATAAAAATAATAACGAAGCAGGATTTTCTCATTCTTCACTTTCGCAAATGAAACAAAGGAGCTTCCGTCAATGGTGGGGATCTCATCTATAAATACTTGATGGGTTGAAGGTTCAGATTGCGGGGTAAGATCTGATTTCTGGTTTTTCTCATATAAAAAGGTGTGAAAGTAAGAAATGATTACCAGGAGAAATGAAACGAAAAGGATGGTACGGGGCACTTTTCTGAGGAAAAGGGATAGGATGAGGAGAACAAGGACGACAGCACCCCAAAGAAATTGAAGTGCCAGCAATGTCCCTGATAGAGCCGACAACGCCAAATAGATGCATAAGCCTCTACTCATTAAAAAGCTTTATGTATTCTTGCTCATAATAGTGAAGCTTCTCCTCGGCAACTCCCTGTTGCCTCAGATCCTCTATCAATCGGATCATGAGCGTTGCTTTTTCCTTGTGTTTCACATCGATACTGCTTTCCTGGAAAGGCACTTTTTCCACATGGACGTCTGCCTTTTTGAACAGCTCGATGGCGTACGGATGATTTTTATAATCTTTTGCATAGTAAACTGTTTTGATACCCGCCTGTATGAGCGCCTTACAGCATTGAAGGCAAGGGAAATGCGTAACGTATATGTCCGCATTCTCCGTCCCTACCCCGAACTTAGAACATTGCAGGAGTGCATTCATTTCTGCGTGGATGGTCCTCACACAGTGATTGTCAATGACATAGCACCCTTCATCTATACAATGATCTCCGCCTGCTATGGAGCCATTATAGCCTCCTGCAATGATCCGCTTATCACGGACGATGGTTGCCCCCACCGCCAGTCTCGTACACGTGCTGCGGAGGGCGAGCAGTTGACTTTGAGCCATGAAATATTGATGCCATGCAATTCTTTCCATCCCCATTCTCCCTTCTCTTGTTTTGCGTTTTATTTTAATGCTTGTTTAAGTGTATAAATACTACCTGCATTTCGTCAATCATTGGACAAAAATATGTTCTTTTAATTTCTCGAAAGTTTTTTCTCCAATTCCTGAAATGTTTGTGATTTCTTCAATGGATTTGAACGGACCATTTTCTTCACGGTATTGGATAAAGGTGGCTGCTTTCGATGGTCCTATTCCAGGAAGGGTCTCGAATTCGGCTTCTGAGGCTGTATTGATATTGAGTTTATCCTCTCCTGATTCCGGACCTGAAGAAACAGGGGCAGGAAGTGACTGAGGCGTCGTTTCCATTTCACCGATTTTCGGGACATAGATCATCATTTCGTCCGTCACTTTAACGGCGAGATTCATCAACTTTTTGTCTGCATCCTTTGTGAATCCACCGGCCATGTCTATGACGAACTTAAGCCTGTCTCCCTGCTTGACTTCATAAAGACCGGGATTCACCACCTCACCCTTTACGTCCACAAACACTTTTTCAGGACTCTTCGCTATTTCAGGATTTTCAGGCTTTTCAGGCACTTTCACTTCTGCTGCTGCAGTAAAG
The DNA here is from genome assembly GCF_056173145.1 of Rossellomorea sp. QJM3NY_18. Classification (NCBI taxonomy): domain Bacteria; kingdom Bacillati; phylum Bacillota; class Bacilli; order Caryophanales; family Bacillaceae; genus Rossellomorea; species Rossellomorea sp. QJM3NY_18. The sequence goes on from NZ_CM149659.1 coordinate 2,888,724, forward strand.
GAAGGTTCTTCAACGGGAGCCTCCCCGGCATTTTTCAATATATACCCAATCAGGAAAACGGCACAAATCGCGAGGATCACAAGGATGGTTCGGTACTTTTCGATTAAGGACTGCATGGAAATCACCTCTGTTGGAATATTCATTGCATGGAATTCATACCCTTTAGGAGAGAGTGGGAAAGAAGGAGGGCTGAACATGAAAATAGGTATCATCGGAACGGGAAACATGGGGAAAATCATTATTGAAGCTCTCATTGAATCACAGGCGATTTCTCCTTCACATCTTCATATTACGAATCGTTCATTAAAAAAAGCCGAGGATATAAAAGAGAAATTCCGCAACGTGAACATAGCTCGTACGAATGAAGAGGTCATTTCTTCATCTGATCTGGTCTTCATCTGTGTCAAGCCGCATGATGTGTATGATGTGATTCAAGAGAATAAGAAAAACTTCACAAAGGACAAATGTGTCGTTTCCATCACAAGCCCGGTAAGTGTGAATCAATTGGAATCCTTATTACCCTGTTCCTGCGCACGATTCATTCCAAGCATCACAAACCGCGCACTGAGTGGTGTGTCACTTCTAACATATGGAAGTCATTGTTCAGATAAATGGAGACGGGAATTAACGAAGTTTGCCGGACAAATCTCTACTCCAGTCGAGATTGAGGAAAATGTAACTCGGGTAGCGTCTGATATCGTCAGCTGCGGGCCGGCTTTTTTCAGTTATGTGACGCAGAGATTCATTGATGCTGCAGCGGAAGTGACTGAGATAGATTCTGAAACAGCAACTGTCCTCGCTTCTGAAATGCTGGTGGGTCTTGGGGACCTGCTGAAAAAGAACATCTATACGTTACCGACACTTCAAGAGAAGGTTTGTGTAAAAGGAGGGGTGACCGGGATAGGGATTTCTGTAATGGAAAGAGAGTTGGGAGATGTCTTCGAGAAGCTATTTGAAGCCACGCAGGAAAAATTCGTGGATGATATTGAAGGAACCAAATCACAGTTCGGGGTCTAGGAAGATTACCCTTTACTTAATACTTCGACATAAATTGATTTTTCCCTTCTTTTTTCTAAAATTTCAATCCTGTCTTCAACGAAGATAAGCCGGATCGCTCTCATTTTGAGACGACCCGGCTTTTGATTATTTCTTTTTACACGCGAAGAAGATTCTCTCACTCTTATCTGACGGAGATTCTTCCGTAAAGTCCGCTGTTATATTCAACACATCGAATCCGATGCGGACGAGCCACTCCTTTACCATAAGGATTGGATAGGTACGCTGTTTGTGCAATTCTTCCACTCTCTCGTACTGTCCGGTTTCCTCATCTTCCACGAAAAAAGTCAGTTCATGTTCCACACTATTGGGAACTTCACCGGGGAAGCAATCCCATATATAGGATACCTGTTCATCTGACAGGGTAAAGGTTTGGTTCATGAATATCTGCGTCATTTTGTAAATGGAATGCACATCAAAAAGGAATAGCCCATCCTGCTTTAGATGGGCATAGACCCTATTAAATGTGTTCTCCACGTCATTCTCGTCTTCCAGGTAATTCAATGAATCACAAAAAATCGTAATGATGTCGTATTCACCAAGGGAATCGAGTCTCGACATATCCTGTTGAAATAACTGGATCTGAACATTCTGTGCCGATGCCTTTTCCTGAGCGATGGTGAGCATGTCCTGAGACAAGTCGACCCCCGTCACATCATATCCGTCACGCGCTAGCCTCAACGATAATTCCCCTGTTCCACAAGCGATATCAAGAACTTTCTTCCCTTGGATCGAATAATGTTCTGCCTGCCGGTTCACATATTCCAACCAGCCGTCGTATGGGACGTCCTGCATTAAATAATCATATACATAAGCAAAACGCTCATAGCTCATTTAGAGGTTCTCACCTTGTCCGACCTCGACGAATGATGCGTCTCCCCATAAACGTTCAAGATTATAGTAACCTCTTTCTTCTTTATGGAACACGTGAGCGACGACATCGCCTAAATCAACTAATATCCAGCGTGCCTGGTCAAATCCTTCCAGTCGTTTGACTGTGTACCCCTTTTCTTCTGCTGCGTCTTTCAATTCACGCGCGATCGCCTGTACCTGTTTGTCCGAGTTTCCGTGGCAGATCAGGAAATAATCCGCAATCAACGAAACACCTTTCATATCCAATACAACAATATCCTCAGCGCGTTTATCATCAGCAGCTTTAAATGCTAATTCTACTAAATTTTGTTCCATTCCTTCATCTCCTCTGATTTAATGTCAGTTCATTGTAAAAGCGAAATGTATCCGGATAGATCGCTTGATTCTTTTTCATAAGAAACGTGATCGTATTCTGAAGAGCTTTAATGAGTGCAAGGTCCAATGATTCCTTAGCAAGCTCCCTCACTTCTTCCACCCCAGGGAACCTGCGATTCGGCTCAATATAGTCAGCTAAATAAACCACCTTGTCGAGTACCGTCATCCCCTCTTTCCCGGAAGTATGGAAGCGGATGGCATTCAGGATATCCCGGTCTTCTATCCCGATCTCACGTTCAACAAGGATAGCTCCTACGGGCGCGTGCCATAACTCGCCATTATATAGTAAAAGATCCTTTGAAAGACTCTCCCTTTCAATGATCCCCTGCATTTCCTGTTTATCCCGAAACTTTGCATAGTCATGAAAGATCGCAGCTGTTTCAGCCTTTTTCTCATCGGCTCCATATCGTTTCGCAAGCTCAATGCTCGTCTCCATTACACCACATGTGTGAATGTAGCGATGTTCAGTCAAATGCTTTTTAACCATATCGAGTGCTTTTTCCCTATTCATATAACTTCTCCTCCTTGATAAATCGATACACGTCGTCCGGAACCAAATAGCGAACCGATTGTCCCTTATTTACTGTGTCACGAATGTAAGAAGAAGAAAGGTCGATGGCCGGCACTTCGATCAATTGTACGTTAAAGGAAGTCTCATGGGTATAATCCGGACGATTGACCCCGATGAACTTCACCATAGTCTGAAGCTCATCGATTTTATACCACTTCGGGAGATACTCGATCATATCTCCGCCTATGATAAACGAAAATTCGGTGTTCTCTTCTCTTTCCATCAAAAGCTTGATGGTGTCATATGTGTAGGAGGCACCCTGACGTTCGAGTTCGATCCGTTCAATGGAAAAACGGGGATGACCCCCAATGGCTGCCTCTAGCATCCGAAGCCGTTGATCCACTGTTACCCTTTCATCCACCTGTTTGTGGGGAGGTACATGGTTAGGAAGAAAGCGGATTTCATCTAATTGTGCCTTTTCTAACACCTGCTCTGCAATGACCAAGTGACCCATATGGGGAGGATTGAATGTCCCTCCCAGAAGTCCAACCTTTTTTTTCATCATCGTATCGATCCTTATCTTGGCAGGATTAATTGCTTGTTTTCTTTCGATTCTTTGTATAGGACAATGGTATTTCCAATGATCTGGACAATTTCAGCCCCTACACCTTCCGAAAGTTCCTGTGCAACGTCAGACTTATCCATATCACAGTTTTGAAGGATGCTGATTTTCATCAATTCCCTTATTTCAATTGCTTCACCGACCGTTTTAATCATATTATCGTTGACTCCGCCTTTTCCTACTTGAAAAACCGGATTTAAGTGATGTGCTTCTGAACGTAAAAACCTTTTTTGTTTACCTGTTAACATGTTAACCTCCTAGTTGTTGTAAAACGGTGTCCCTCATAATGGAATAGGACGGAAAGATTCCAGTCCACTTCTTAAATGAGTGGGCTCCCTGATAAACGAACATATCGAGTCCGTTTTGAGTCAGGGCACCTTTTTGTTTAGCCTGCTTCAGTAATGATGTTTCCAGTGGATTATAGATGATATCCGAGACGATGCTCCCCTGCTTTAATTCATTGACCTTTATCGGACTGTCTTCAATATGAGGAAACATGCCGATAGACGTCGTCTGGATGATAGCATCATAATGGTGCAATTCGTTCTCGGCAGCTTCAAGGGTAAGGAACGAAGAATCCAACGGAAACGGGCAGGCTTCCATCATCTTCATTGCCCTTCCCGGGGTCCGGTTGGTGACATCGATCTTCCTTACACCCGAAGAGGCAAGTGTATAATATATGGCCCTGGCTGCACCGCCGGCACCGATGATCAGCATCGACTTGTTTTCCAGACGATCACCGGCTATCTTCTTCAAGCCTTCAACAAATCCAAGACCGTCTGTATTATATCCAATCAGCTTCCCATTTTCATTTGCGATCGTGTTGACAGCTCCGATGGCTTCTGCCAATGGATCGATCCCATCGAGGAGGGACATGACTTGTTCTTTATGAGGAACCGTCACATTCACTCCCTGAATTCCCAAGGCTTTGATTCCACGGATGGCGTCGGGAAGCTGCTCTTTCTTTACATGAAATCGAACATATTCAGCGTTTATTCCGTTATCTTCAAACGCGCGATTATGCATCAAAGGAGACATTGAGTGAGCAATCGGGTCCCCTATCACACCATAAAGAGCCACAGAATCCCTCCTAGATCAATGATTTTCGTAAAAAGACGCTGACACCTTTCGGAACATGAGCGGCAATGGTCGCTCCAGCGTCATTGACGGTAATCCATCCCAATCCTGAAAAAACGATATCCGTTTTCGCTTCTTTGATCCTAAACTCATGCCTCACAAGTGGAGGGAATGTATCCATATCGTCTTTTCTTGGAGGCTGCAATAATTCTCCCGCATGATTTTTATAGAGTTCATCCGCCTTTTCAATCTTCGTTCGATGGATGGACAGCTCATTTGAGAAATAGCAAGTAAACGGCTGACGCTCACCAGCCATGAAATCAAAACGGGCCAATCCACCGAAGAACAAAGTTTGTTCCGGATTCAATTGGAACGTTCTGGGCTTGATTTCTTTTTTAGGCGTTATGATTTTCAAATCCTGTTTATCTACAAAATGGGCCATCTGATGATGATTGATGATGCCGGGTGTATCGATCAATGATTCTTCATCATCCAAGGGAATTTGAATCATATCAAGAGTCGTACCAGGGAAGTGTGAAGTCGTGATAACATCCTGCTCCCCTGAGACATGTTTGATGATGCGGTTGATGAAAGTGGATTTCCCTACGTTTGTACATCCTACCACGTATACATCTTTTCCATTACGATATTCCTCGATCGCTTCGATTGCCTCAGCGATCCCCTGCCCCTTGGAAGCGCTCACCAATTGAACGTCAATCGGTTTCAATCCCAACTGACTTGCTTCATGCTTCATCCAATGAATCAGCTTGGAGTGTTTCACCGATTTCGGCAATAGGTCCACCTTGTTTCCTATCAGAAGGATCGGATTGGACCCGACAAACCTGTGTAGACCCGGAAGCCAGCTTCCATTAAAGTCAAAGATGTCTACCACTTTGACAATAAGCCCTTCAGAGTCACCAAGCTCATTCAGTATTTTCAGGAAATCATCATCAGTCAACGGAACATCCTGTACTTCATTATAATGCTTTAATCTGAAACAGCGCTGACAAATGATCTCTTCTTTTTGAAGAGCAGAAGGAGGCGCATAGCCCATACCTTCTTTATTTTCCGTCTGGATTTCAACGCCGCATCCTATACATACAACTTCACTCAATTTTTGTCCTCCCACTCAAGCATGCCTTTACGCTTGAAAAAGTTCATGATTCTGCGTTCTACCTGACGATTGAACTTTGTAAAGAAACCATCCGATTGAGCCACAGGCACGACCAGTATCGTATGGAAGCCACTGCGGTTTCCACCTAATACGTCCGTTAATAGCTGATCGCCGATGACAACCGTCTCTTCCTTCTTTACGCCCATTTGTTTGATCGCTTTCTTAAAAGCACGGCCCATAGGCTTTCGTGCCTGGAAGATGAATGGGACACCCAAAGGTTCGGAGAATGCCCCTACGCGGTTTTTATTGTTATTGGATACAATGGTCACAAGGATCCCCTGCTCCTGCATGTCCTTGAACCATTGGATCAATTTCGGAGTGGCGTTTGGCCTGTCCCACTCCACCAACGTATTATCCAAGTCGGTAATGACGGCCTTGATCCCTTTTTCCTTAAGATGCCCCGGGGTGATACTAAAAATATCCTGGACCTGTTCATTGGGTAAAAACTGCTTAATCACATGCTACACCTCAAATTTCTTTATCGATTATATGATGAACTGCTTTCGATATATTTTCATTAGATGAACGTTCCACGACTAGAGGAAAGATTTCTATAGTATACCTTTAACCTATAACAGATTAATGATAACCAATTTTACATACAGATTCAAAATAAATCATATATATTCCTGGAATTCCAAACATATTCTTATAAGAAATAAATATTTTTCGACAAATTTCCAGTTTTCCGCATACTTGTGGATAACCTTATTCACATTATACAGAACACAAACAAGCTTTATTTACCAGTTATATACAAGTTAGTCACAACTTATCCACCATGAACTGTGGATAACGGAACGCTTGTTCTGAAAAAATAATTTTGGTAAAGTTACATTACTACTAAAAAACGTACTTACATTAAGTTTCGAATAAAAAGATGATGAATAATGGAGGTGTCATTAATGAGGAAATTATCGGACGAACTGTTGATTGATTCTTATTACAAAGCATTGGAGCTGAAACTCAATACAGAATTCATTCGCCTCATCGAAATGGAAATTCACCGTCGATCTCTTACAAATAAAATTAAAGCTACTTCGTAGAATACTAACATGAAACGGGACGGATTTATATAAAATCCGTCCTCTTTTTTATGGAATATATGCTAAGATAGCATCACATTTCAAAATACTGACCTACTGTCTGTTCTTTCCTCAGAAGGCTGATCCTGGTCAAATCCCACTCAATTTAAAAAACGATTAACTTTAACAGTTTAATAAGTATATAATAAAATATACTTATATACTATATGAATAAGAATCTTTTTTCACTATGTGAGGTTAACCATCAACGTTAACCAGAAGAGCAGGCACTTGTTAAGACATATTTCAGCCATGTACCTTGTTCAACAGTGAGCAAACTTAAAAGAAGGAGTGAGTGATGATTGTTTCTCTCCGGAGTACTCGATCAAACGTTCAAAAAGCTTAAAACTCAAACAGCCAACCTGATTACCCTCTCGAATTTATCATTAGGTGGTTTTGCTATCATTTCCGTTTATCATAACCAATTACATCTAAGCTTGATCCTCATTTTCATCGCTGCGTTGACCGACAGATTCGATGGATTGGTGGCAAGGAAGTTAAACATCGAGTCGGAGTTAGGAAAGCAGCTGGATTCCATGAGCGACATCATTTCCTTTGGTGTGGCCCCTGCATTGCTTATGTATACGGCCGTTCTCAGTCAGTTTGACTTTCCCGGCATGTTCTTCACCGTTTTATATTTAGCCTGTGGCGCTTACCGGTTGGCCCGCTTCAACATTTCAGAAAATGACGGCTATTTTACCGGCCTTCCCATTACAGCAGCGGGCTGTTTACTGACACTGAGCTATCTTCTTATTCCATTTGTGTCGAGTGTGCTGATTGTGTGTATGACCATCGCGCTTTCTGTATTAATGGTCAGCCCTTTCACACTGAAGAAGATGTAAGGCATATAAGAGAGCCCGGTTCCTCGTGAACTGGGCTCTCTTTAAGTCTTCATGCACTTCGTATCAGGCTAACAGTTATTGACGTACCACCAGCCACCAAATAGGAAAAGCAAGATTAGCAATACAACGACTAAAGCAAAGTAGAATCCCCCGCCGCCATAGCAACCTGGATAGACTGGTCCGTAACATGGATATCCATAAGGCATGACCATACCTCCTCACTCACTTTTACTAACAGTATATGTACATGGGGAATGAGCGTATAGGCAGTTACATCTTTATTATTGAATTCAATTTGGAAAAAAATGTTCCATTTTCCGATTACTTTCACCGGACATGCAAGGACATTCCCTTTTTATCATATGAATGAGTATAGGCTTAAGTCCTCATGGAGGTGTAAATATGTCTGGCGTACTAACAGCACTGGGGTATTTCTTTAAGGAGTTAATTTTCCTAGTTTCTTACGTAAAGAATAATGCCTTTCCGCAACCACTGTCCGCTGCAGATGAACGAAAATATCTAAAGCTGATGGCAGAAGGGGATGAACACGCCCGCAACATGCTCATCGAACATAATCTCAGGTTGGTTGCCCACATCGTCAAGAAATTCGAAAACACAGGCGAAGATCCAGAAGATTTGATTTCCATCGGGACCATCGGGTTGATCAAGGCGATTGAAAGTTACTCAGAAGGAAAAGGCACGAAGCTTGCCACCTATGCGGCTCGATGTATCGAGAATGAAATTCTCATGCACCTACGTGCCCTTAAGAAAACCAAAAAAGATGTCTCACTCCACGATCCCATCGGCCAGGATAAAGAAGGAAATGAAATCAGCTTGATCGATATATTAAAATCGGAAAGCGATGATGTCATCGATACAATCCAATTAAGCATGGAACTCGAAAAGGTCAGAAAATATATTTGTGTATTGGACGAGAGGGAAAAAGAAGTCATCGTCGGTCGGTTCGGGCTGGATTTGAAAGAAGAAAAAACGCAAAGGGAAATTGCAAAGGAACTGGGGATTTCGAGGAGCTACGTCTCACGTATCGAAAAAAGGGCCCTCATGAAGATGTTTCATGAATTTTATCGTGAGGAAAAAGAAAAAAGGAATAAACCTCAATAAAGAAAAGCGGTCCAGGACCGCTTTTCTTTTTTTCTATTCTACACTGACTTCAGCAGAAATGATCAAACCAATTACAGACGTCAGGATAAGACCCATGATCATTGAAAACATCGTCATCCCTCTCCCTCATTAAACTGCACTTCTTACTATTAATGTATCACGAAAAAAAGGATATTCCCCTTCCATCCGTGAACAATTCTTTACTAAGTATTGACAGATATGTGACCGATGACAAAAGGAGGACCCCCGAGCCTTAGGGGATCCTCCTTTCATTTGTTATTTCAATTCCCGGGTCCTCTTTCTATGAAAGAAAGCAGACCAAATGACTATATTCAAAAACATCTCTCCACCACCTTCTGGTTCGTTAGGCAGTATCCTTCTCTACCCATAGCGCATTCAGCATTTTCTCCTGTATATAAATCATTTTTCATTCTCCTCTCCATCTGTTGTTTTTTTAGGATTAAAACATTTGAGACATATAGTGCTGCTTTGTTTTCGTTTCTTCATAGCTTTTTGAAACCATCTCGTTATGAGAAGCTTCTTCAAACGTTTCCTGTTTCTTATTGAAGGTTACCGTTATAAATAAAAGATTCAGTGTCATACAATATCACCCCTTTCAAAGTTCCTGCAGGTCTGCAGGGCATAATAAAAAGCCACAAAGCGACTGATCCTTGTGGCACAAAAAAGCCACAGGGATCTACATTCTCCCTGTGGCTATTATTGAATGAAATTCAAATTAAGCAGAAAACATCCCACAAGTGGTCGAATGATAAAAACAATATGAAGTTGTGTCTTTTTTTCCAATAAGCACGAACATTTCCTTCGACCTCCCTCTTGTGATTTTTTTCTTACATTGGTTAGTATATCCAATTCTTACACTAAAGTAAACTCTTTTCCTCATTATTTTTTCTACAAATTTCCACATGAAAAAGCGGATTCTCCATGAGAACCCGCTTTTTTCATCTATTATTCATCTGATTGCAGATCTTTTTTATATTTGATTGCTTTTGTGAAGAAATATAGTGACAGCCCGAGTAAAGCAACGGTCCCTGTCATGAGGGGTATCATTTTACCTGGTGTGACCGTGACTGTCGGAATGATGACACCTAAATACATAAAGACACTCAGTGCAAGTAATGTAAATCCAAATCGTTTGAAATCGACGACCTTATGTTGAATGGTCTTTTTGCTTGTGTTCTTCATTGCATCCACCTACTTTAGAACTAGTAAACTCTCATTCTATGGTAACACATGATTCCATCCAGCCTACCATGTAATTGATACCAGTTCTGCCATGGGTTACTTGGAAAGTGCGTTTTCGATATCTTCAATCAGATCTTCCACATCTTCAAGACCGACAGAGATCCTGACAAGACCGTCCGTGATACCAAGTTCGTTCCTACGCTCTGCCGGAATCGATGCGTGCGTCATGCGTGCCGGGACGGAAATAAGACTTTCCACTGCGCCGAGACTTTCAGCCAGAGTGAAATATTTCGTATTGGTTAGCAGACGGTCTGCATTTTCTTCACTACCTACATCAAAGGACACCATCCCACCGAATCCTGAGGCCTGTTTCTTGGCGATGGCGTGATTTGGATGAGTTTCAAGTCCTGGATAGTAAACTTTTGATACTTTCGGGTGAGCTGTCAGGAACTCGACAATTTTCCGTGTATTCTCTTCATGCTCTTCCATGCGCAGCCCTAAAGTCTTGATCCCGCGAATCAATAACCATGAATCCTGCGGTCCAAGGACCCCGCCTGTGGAATTCTGTACAAAGAATAATTCTTCAGCCAGTTCTGCTGAATTCACTACCACGAGTCCAGCGACCACGTCGCTGTGCCCCCCGATGTACTTCGTTGCACTGTGGAGGACAATGTCTGCTCCATGGGCAATCGGGTTTTGCCAGTAAGGTGTGCTGAACGTATTATCTACGATGGTTAGCAGATTGTGTTTTTTAGCAAATGAAGCGGCTCCCTCGATATCCGTGATTTTAAGTAATGGGTTGGTCGGTGTTTCAATATAAACCGCTTTTGTATTTGGCTGGATGGCTTTTTCGATATTGCTGACATCGCTTGTATCAACGAATGTGGACTCGATGCCGATTCGGTTCAATACCTTGGTCATGACACGGTATGTTCCGCCATATACATCATCTGTCATCACGATATGATCCCCGCTGTTGAACATCATCATGACTGCAGTGATCGCCGCCATCCCCGAACCGAATGCAAAGCCTTTTTCCCCGCCTTCAAGATCTTTGATCAGCTCTTCAAGGGCGTGTCGGGTAGGATTTCCTGACCGTGAATATTCGAATCCCTTGTGCTTTCCTACTTCATCCTGCTTATACGTACTCACCTGATAGATGGGAGTGGATACGGCACCTGTTTGAGGATCTGTCGGGATACCACCGTGGATTAATTGCGTTTTCTTTTTCATGATTAGATTCCTCCTTGATAAATTTTTTTACTTAAATATCGCTCGCTTGAGTCCGGGAAAATGGTGACGATATGACTTCCCGGTTCCGCCTGTTCCGCCTCAAGGAGTGCTGCATGGAGGGCTGCACCTGAGGAGCTTCCCACCAGTAAGCCTTCTTTAGCGGCCAGTTCTTTCACTCTTCTGAATGCATCCTCGTCCGTGACGGTGTGGATGCTGTCAAAATACGCTGAATCCATATAATCCGGAAGAAATTCCATACCGATTCCTTCTGTTTTATGAGGTCCTGATTCTCCCCCATTCAAGATGGATCCTTCAGGTTCAACGATGACCGTTTTAATGGTATCCTTCATTTCTTTGAGATAGCGGGCAGTCCCCATGAAGGTTCCCCCGGTGCCGGCACCGGCGATGAAGGTATGAATCTCTCCATCCATCTGCTTCCACAGTTCTGGGCCCAATGTTTTGTAATACGTGTCCGGGTTGGCTTCGTTCCCAAATTGCTGCGGGGAATACGAGTTGGTAATTTCGTTCACCAATTCCGCTGCTTTCGCGATCGCTCCCATCATCCCCTCTTCAGTAGGGGTATGGACGATTTCCGCTCCAAGGGCTTTCATCAGTTCCTGCTTTTCCATGCTGAATTTTTCAGGAATACAGAATTTCACTTTATATCCTGAGTTCACGGCGGCTAAAGCCAAGCCGATTCCCGTATTGCCTGCCGTCGGTTCGATGAAGGTTCCTCCCTGCATGATCTTACCGTTCTCCACTGCATCTCTTAATAGCTCAAGTCCCAATCGATCCTTCACGCTGCCTCCGGGGTTAAAGAATTCAAGCTTCGCGAAGAGACGGACTCCGTTCTTCAGCTGGAAATGTCTCAGTTCAACAATCGGTGTATTCCCTATCAGGTCATGTACACTTTTATACACGTCCATTCATTCAATCCCCTTTCAAACAAAAACTGACCCTTTCACCAATCCGTCTTCACTACCGATGAATGGACCGTTCGTCTGAACATGTCTCGTTCACGTGATGAGAGGGAGATGCCTGGGTCAGCTGTATTCTCTTTGTATTAAACAGATTTCACGATGTTCATGACCATTTTAGCCGAATGAAGTGCAGCCTTTTCCAGGTATTGTTCGAACGACACATCCGATTCCTTACCGGCGATATCCGAAAGGGAGCGGATGATGACAAATGGTACGTTGAATTGATGCGCCACTTGCGCGATGGCTGCCGCTTCCATTTCCACTGCCTGCAAATCCATGAATTTGTCACGGATCGCATCGACCCGCACTGGATCATTCATGAATGAGTCGCCAGTGGCAATCAATCCGGACACCACCTGTGCACCTCCAAGCTCCTTGACGCTGTCGATGGCGGTTTGCTTCAATTTCTCATCTGCTGTGAAGGCTGCCGGGAGCTGCGGGACCTGGCCGTATTCATATCCAAAAGCCGTTACATCCACATCATGATGTCTTACTTCAGTGGAAATGACGACATCCCCAACGTTTAGAGAAGGATCGAATCCTCCTGCTGACCCTGTGTTGATGATGCAATCCGGTTTGAAATGCTGCAGCAGAACCGCAGTTGACATCGCTGCATTCACTTTTCCGATTCCTGAACGAAGTAAGATCACTTCTTTATCATTCATGGTACCGCTTGTATATTCACACCCGGCGATCGTTTCCATTGTCGGGTTTGATATATTTTCTCTCAGTAAGGCTACTTCTTCTTCCATTGCTCCGATGATGGCGATTTTCATTGCTAAAACCTCTTTCTACTGTTTAGTCGCCTCCATGATCCACACAAATGTATTCACTTGCTGAAACTGTACGGAAAACCCATTATCACGTAAAAGCTCTTTTAACACTTCAAGAGTCGTGTAATATTCCCGTTTTAAATCTTCAGCCAGATTGATATACTCTTTTTTTATTGCTTGGGATATGGCGGCTTGATAATGCTGATCCGTTTCAAACATCGTATCGGCAAATACTATTTTACCACCTTGTACTAGGAGCTTTCCATAAATGCCGAAAGCTTTTCCCTTTTCTTCATCGGTTAAATGATGGAATGCATAAGAGCTTACAATGGAATCAGCGTTTCCTTCTAAGGAAAAATCCAGAAAATCACCGTCACGGAATGTGACCAAATCGCCAAGCTTCTGCATTCCAATCGCCCTCATTTCAGGAGACGGTTCAAAAGGAATGACCTCGAGCCCTGCATCTAATAGCTTCTTTGTTAAATTTCCTGTACCGGGTCCAAACTCGACCACCTTCCCCTTTGAACGGGAAACCACTTCGTCAAGAATCGAATCATAGTGTTCGAATACCGCTTGATATTCCTCATCATTCCCTGTCACCGTATCATCATAAGAATCTGCCCAGTCCTGGAACAAATCCAAAAATTCTCTCCCCATCGTTCAGCACCTCAGCCACATTAAGTTTATAATTCCTATAAACATACTATGAATTAATTTTAAAACTGTTATTAAATTATCATATTCTCCTGATGAATTCAACAATTATTCATTGTCAAAAGGGTGGGGGGACTCTAAAATAGAGGGAGAAAGCCTATCCAGATCATGCGTAATAAGGAGGTTCACCATGAATATTTCATTCGATTTAATAGAAGATAAAGTGGAATTTTTTGAAGCTGACAATCTCAGGACTTTGGAGAAAAAGGTAGACGAACAGATCCAGCATAATAAAGCCATCATGCTGAGCGTCCATCACGTGGATCATTCCGTTTCCATCGATGAGAACGGCAGAAGATTGTACAGTGCCATGGTTCATTTTAAGGTGAAGAAGTAATTCATGCAAAAAGGCCCTTCCATATGATTGGAAGAGCCTTTTCATTTAAATCAGTCTTTATCATTTTCCTTTAATTCCTGTACTTTCGTCGGCTGCCATCCTTTGCCGTCGACCCATTGGAGGTACACTCTGTAAGGTGTCTTTGTATCCTTAGCCGTCACGGTCGCCATGGACTTCTGAGGACCGCCATTCCCTTCCATCCACCAGACGGTCATGTTGCCTTCAGGGATGCCTGTAGCATAAGAAGTTGCCTCGATTTTCTCCTGCCAGTCGACAGATCCTTCTTCATAGACGGATACGTGTTCACCTGTCTGCTCGGTGCCGATCGGCTTCCAGTCGGGATGCACCATGGTTTTCACCACATTCGGTTCTGTACCTTCCTCGACTTTCATCTTACTTTGGTCTTCCCCATCTAATTCGACAGAATCTTGATCCTCATCAGAGGACTTGTCTTTCTTTTGTTCATCCTCTTTTTTCTTATCTTTGTCTTTTTGTTTATCGTCCGCTTTATCCTTCGAATCGTCTTTCTCATCCATGGAAACGGTATTGTCTTTTTCTTTCTCCTTGTTGCTCTTGTCCGCATCCTTGGTTTCTGAATTTTTCGGAGCATCTGTTGTTGCCTTTTCGTCGCCGCCCCCTCCAAAAACGAGGGTGCCTCCTACCACGACAATTAATAGAAGTACGATTGCAATCATTATGTTTAACAGTTTATTTGTATTCTTTTTAGATCGTTTGTCTAATCGAGATTGGTATTTCGCCATTTTGTTCCCTCCCTATTATCCTAAACATTTTAACATGATAAGAGGAAAAGAATAAAGCGAAACATTATCCATAACGGGATGATTCAGCTATAAAGGGAAAAAGGTCACAGAACTCACGGAACCTCCCTTCTACTCATGATCAATCCGGTAGACAGCATCGACGCTGTCTTTGAAGATCGGATAAATTCCTCCTTCGCCTATGGTCACGTCCATGTTGACGGCTACCAGGGCATATTTGGGATCTTCGAAGGGAAAATAGCCTGCGAACCATTTATTATATAATTCGTTTGCCTTCATCCTTTCTCCCCGGTAATTCCCAGTCTGTGCCGTTCCAGTCTTTCCGGCGATGGTGTAGGCGGCGTTTTGCAAATAGGGTGCGGTACCTTCCGGTGAGTTCACCACACCTCTAAGATACTGCTGAAGCTTCATGGCCGTGAAAGGGGTGATCGTCTCCCCCTCTACCTTCTGTTTAGGAAAGGAAAACATGTTGGTCCCATTTTGATACTGCACGGAAGAGACGGCACTCACCTGAAATTTCTCTCCCCCCCTGGCAATCGTGGCCATCATATTGGCAATGCCGAGTGGGGTGACGCGGACTTCCTGTTGCCCGATGCCTGTTTGGGCGACTAGTTTAGGTTCCGCCCTGTCCCCATCGGAGGCGAAGATCCTTCCTTCACTCACCTGAAGCTGGGGAAAGCTCTCGTAATGAAAGACATTGCCTTTCCATGCAATGTCACCGATCAGTCCGATTTTCTCGGCATACTCATCGAGTAGGTGGTCATCCTTCTCTGTCAGCTCTTTAGCAAGATCCGCAAATGTACGGTTACAGCTGACAGCTATGCTTGTCTTTATATTAATGTCCCCGTGAGGTTTTTCTGCGGTTTCCCCATAGATGTCTTCATCACAAGGGAAAAGCCTCCGTTCATCCACCATCCCCTCATCCATCGCTGCAGCTGCGACGACGGTTTTAAACACAGAACCCGGGATCAGCGCTTTCAACATGTTATTCGTCGCTCCTCCACTGAATGGGTCACGGCTCTTCATGGCTGGTCTTGAAACACTGGCGAGTATTTCACTTTTTTCGATATCAAGTAGCAGAAGCCCCCCTTTTTGAATGTTATACGTATCAGCGACTTCTTCCAGTGCCTGCTGCATCCTTGCATCGATGGTCGTCTTCACATTCAGGGGGTAAAATGGGTTGGCTGGTGCCAGATACTTTACATCCACCCCGAATAATGGACCTCCTCTGGCATCGACATGATAAATCAATTTCGCTTCCTCTTCTGCGACCAGCCATTCATCAAAGCTCTCCTGAAGTCCTGACACCCCGATTTTCTGATTGGCGCCCTTTACTTTGTCAGGGTAGCGCTCGTGGAATACGTCTGTATTTTCCCCCGTCACCCCGATCAGCTGGGATGCAGGCACCTCGTCGCTTTTAAACTTTTTCGTAAGGGCAAACACTCCCTGTATTTCAAGGGAATTAATTTCCTTCATCTGTTCTTCTGAAAGTCTTAAGGGATCTTTCCCTCCGAAAACGATCGGCCCTTTCGCTTGCTCCACTTTCGTTCGGATCGTTTGCTGTGGAACATGAAGGATCTCTGCCACTTTTGCAACCGGCCAATCCAGTTGTTTAAGAAACGGGAAAAGGACCAGAACATTCTTTTCTGTAAACGTAAGGGGTTCACCGTTCCGATCGAGAAACTCCCCCCTGCCTTCATCGATCACCAATGCTTGCGTCCGTTGCGCGACGCTTTCTTCAAGAAGATTGATTTTATGTTTGGAATAGGATTCAGTCTGAAATAATTGCAATTGCATCAATCTCCCTGAAAGCCCAGAGAGAGCAAGTAATAGGACGATACTGAACAACCTGATTCGTTTCCGCTTCATTTTGTCACCTCGTCCCCATTGTTGACGAGTTTTAGGCGAATTAATCATAAAAAAGAAGAGGCTCTAAATTCGAGCCCCTTCCCGGGTGATCAGCTTACTTCTACAATCTTGACGCTCATTTCCCCACCTGGAGTCTGAACATTCACTTCAGCGCCTACTTTATGTCCAAGAAGGCTTTTCGCAATTGGAGAATCATTTGAAATCTTTCCTTCAAATGGATCCGCTTCTGCACTACCGACGATTGTGTATGTTTCTTTGTCCCCGTCCGGCAATTCGACGAATGTCACTTTTTTACCTAATTGAACTGTATCTGAATTCATATCATTTTCTTGAATGATCTTCGCATTGCGAATCATGTTTTCCAGAGTGGAAATACGTCCTTCAACGAATGCTTGTTCATCTTTCGCTGCATCGTACTCAGAGTTCTCGGATAAATCCCCGAAGCTGCGGGCGATCTTAATGCGCTCAACGACTTCTTTACGTTTAACCGTTTTCAAATTCTCCAGTTCTTTTTCTAACTTTTCTTTACCTTCTGCTGTCATCGGAAATACTTTATCTGTACTCATGACCCTCTTCACTCCTTTTCTATCTAAGAGCTTCCCCATGCTCCATATGTAAATGTTCTACGTATGTAAAGGGAGGGAATGGAGGTGGAATTTCTTCTCTCTCCATTCCCTGCTTCTTTACATTGTGGGAAATGTTAAATCTCGCCTATATGTCTTTATCTATGCTATCGTATTACAAAAATGACTTTTGTTCAAGAATTGTTTGAATTTTAGTTACCATCAAATCGATTGCCACGTGATTATGACCGCCTTCAGGGATGATCACATCGGCATATCGCTTCGTCGGTTCGATGAATTGATTGTGCATCGGGCGAACGACGGTAATGTATTGATCGATGACAGAATCAATGGAACGTCCGCGCTCTTTAATGTCGCGAAGCATTCTTCTGATGATCCGAAGATCCGCATCTGTATCTACATAAAGCTTAATATCCATTAAGTTACGCAATCTTTCATCTTCTAATACTAAAATCCCCTCTAAAATAATCACATCTTTCGGTTCAACGAGAATCGTATCATCCGAACGAGTGTGCATTTTATAATCATACACCGGCTTATTGACGGGCTGATGATCTAAAAGACCGTGCAAATGTTGAATCAACAAATCATTATCAAAGGCTAATGGGTGATCATAATTGGTTTTCAGACGTTCCTCAAAAGGTAGATTCGATTGATCTTTATAATAATAATCCTGCTGCAGCATTAAAATCGAATGACCTTGGAATTTTTCATAAATGGCTTTGGTGACACTCGTCTTACCTGAGCCGGATCCTCCTGCTACACCAATCACAACGGGTTTCTGCTTCATAAGTATTAGGTGTTCTCCTTTCGCATCATGTTATCAGGATATACTCTCTGATGAACTTTGAATTTTACAATTTGTAACGGGTGGCGGGCTACTTCAAGTTCATTTCCCCGTTCATCCCACATTTTTTCTATAACCTGGGTAAAATTGGAGATTTCAGGACCAAAAAACTCTACTTCCTGTCCGGCCTTAAAATGGTTCCGTTGCTGCAGGGTGACGATCTGGGTTTCTTCATCGTAATCCAATACCAGTCCTACAAATTCATAATTTGTATTCTTCTTGTTATGAACTCCGAACATCTGCTCCTTGAATCCGGGTACCCCTTCAAAAAATGCCGGGGCAGTTTCACGATTCGCGCACTTCTCAAGCTCCTCGAGCCACTCTTTCTGAATCTTGAAGTTATCCGGGTCCTTACAATATTCATCGATCACTTTGCGGTATACACTAACCACCGTGGCCACATAGTGAATGGACTTCATTCGACCTTCAATTTTCAAACTGTCGATTCCCAATTCAATCATTCCCGGAATGGATTCGACAAGCTTCAAGTCTTTTGGACTCATGGCGAAAGGGGCATCTGCTTTATCGTAAAGGGGATTTTCCCCGTCTTCATTCAATTCATATAAATCATAGTCCCAGCGGCATGACTGACAGCAGCCCCCGCGATTTGAATCCCTCGCTGTCATATGGTTACTTAATGTACAACGTCCGGAATAGGCAATGCACATCGCTCCGTGAATGAAGGTCTCAATCTCTATATCCACTTTCTCTTTCATTTCCTGGATATCTTTGCCGCTTGCTTCACGGGCAAGCACCACCCGGTCCAGTCCTTCTTCTTTCCAGAATTGAACGGCTTTCCAGTTTGAAAGGGACTGCTGTGTACTTAAGTGCACTTCTACATTCGGCGCCACCCTTCTGCAGGTTTCAATGATAAGGGGATCTGCAACAATAATCCCCGCTACTCCGGCTTCCTCCAGTCCTCGAAGATAATCTTCAAGACCATCCATGTTTTCATTATGGGCATAGATATTCGTGGTAACATAGATCTTTGCACCATATTTCCGAGCGAACTCCACGCCTTCTTTCATGTCTTCAAAGGTGAAATTACCGGCATTTGAACGCAGTCCATATTCCTGCCCGCCGATATAGACAGCATCAGCACCATAATGGACAGCAATCTTCAATTTTTCCAGATTACCGGCAGGAGCCAGTAATTCAGGTTTCTTCACAATGACACGCTTCCCGTCCACAACCTTCGAGATCGTTTTTTTCACAACCGTGGTCATCATAACTCCTCCGTTCTGATCAATCTATCTATCGTTATTAATACACGGTTTCTTTAAAGAAGAATCCTGTATCCAACGGACGATTATCCGGCTGCTTGCCTTTCGCTTCTTCCAGAAACTCGTCTTTCTGTTCCTCATAACGCTCTTCGTCTTCTGCACACAAATCTATGGCCATACGATACAGTTTCGTCACTTCCAGGATATAAGCCGAAGACTTCATCACTCCATCGATCTTGAAAGAGTCGACACCCGCTTCCATCATTTCACCAAGCTCATCGATGATGCACATATCATTCGGACTCATGATGTGCGTGCCGTTCCCATCTTCAAAGATAGGATACTTATTATGACGCTCCTCATCGTGAAGAAACATATTGCGCTGTTCTTTCCGGTTTTCGATTTCCATCACTTTGCCTTGATATTCAAAATAATTCCCGAGCAATGAACGTTTGGATTGAAACATGCAGGTCATTCCATGCACCTGGACCTCGATTTCGACCTCTGCATGTTCTTTCATTTCTACAATGCTATCCATGCTTAATTCGCGGGCAAGTACTGCACGTTTTGCACCTTTTCTGCCCCAATAATTACAGGTGTACCAATTGGTGGCCGTTGTTTCCGTATTCCAGTGAAGTTTCATCTCCGGCGCCTCACGTGCAGCCATCAGTACGGCGGGATCACCGAAGACAATGGCATCCGCCCCCCGATCTTTAAGAAATGCAATGTAGTCATCAAGTTCGGCGATTTTATCATTATGAAAGAGGGCATTCATCGCCACATATACTTTCTTATTGTGTTTGTGGGCGACTTTGATAGCTTCCCCCACATCTTCCCTGGAGAACTCCCCGGCAAGCCTCAGACCGTACCGCTCTTCACCGATCATGAAGGCATCGGCACCTGCAGAGGCCAACGGTTCAATATCGGACACACAGGCAGGGGTTACAAGAAGTTCCGGCTTTTTCATCGTTGTTCACCTCTTTTTTTACTGATGGCGATTCCGTCCCCGACTGGTAAAATACTCGTATCGAACTCTTCATGATTCATTAGCCATGCGTTATAATTCTGCAGCTTCTTGACCATGTTCCGAATTCTTTTTTGTTCGACGTGTTCCTCTGCAACCAGTCCTTTGAATAAGACATTATCCGAGTATACGACGCTGTTTTCTGACAGCATACCGGAGTATAGTTCAAAGAATTTCAGATACTGACCCTTTGCAGCATCTATGAAAATGGCATCGTACGGTCCGTGCTTTTTCACTTCTTCGGCAAGCTCTAATGCATCACCGAACAGGGTGACGACCCTCTTGCCATCTTCAGAACGCGAGAGAAACTCCTGTGCTGCTTCAAATCTTTCTTCATCCCGCTCAAGGGTGACGACCGTCGCCTCTGGAAGTGCCCCCGCCATTCGGAGGGCCGAATATCCGATGGCCGTCCCGATTTCAAGGATCACTTTCGGCTGTTGGATCCGTAACATCCCGAGGAGTGCTTCGATCCCGACCAGTTCCATGATGGGAACATTATGAACCTCTGCATATTGCTCCATCTCGGAAATCAAGGCTGGACGTCCTTTCACGATTGATTCTATATAGCCAATCACTTGTTCGTTCATATATAAGCCTCACGATCATGTTCATAAATGGTGTCCGTGTAACGCTTCTTTCTTAACATGAAAAGAAGAAAGCTACAATGAGCTTTCTACTTCACACGTTCATCAAGACAACGCCCGGATATAAAAATAACTTGTACTATTTTACCACACAGAGAAGAGGAAAGCGAATGTTTCTTTCCTCTTCTCACAGTGCTATTCTTCTTTGTTGGTAATATATTTTGCCTTTTTCTCGTTATGCTCATCCAGTGTTTCAGAATAATAAACCGAGCCGTTGGAAGCAGCGAGGAAATAATAATACTCTGTATCCTCAGGCTGCAGGGCAGCTTCGATCGAAGACAAGCCCGCATTTGCAATCGGACCAGGCGGCAACCCCTTCACTTTGTACGTGTTATATGGCGAATCCACTTCAAGATCTTTATATACGGTTTTATCTTTATGCTTCCCTAATGCATATAGGACCGTCGGATCTGTCTGAAGGGGCATTCCTTCTTCCATACGATTATAGAACACACTTGATATTTTCCCTCTGTCCGCTTTTTCCGTCGCTTCTTCCTCGATAAGGGATGAAAGGGTGAGAAGCTCATGAGGAGTATAATCGTTTGCTGCCATGGCTTCCTGGTATTGAGCCAACACTTCATTCGTTTGCGCGATCATCTTCTTTAGGATTGTGTCCAAGGATGGCTTCTTTTCATAGAAAGGGTACGTGGCAGGATAAAGATATCCTTCCAGCGGTCGTTTAATTTCTTTCTTGAAGATTTCATCTGTAATCAATTCCGGATATTCCTCTTTTAATTGCTCGAGCCATTTCTTATCGTTTAATTTCTTTTCAATCTCATCTTTTTTATATGGGGACTTATCAGCGATGATTTCTGCGATCTGATCTAATTGAAGTCCCTCTGGAATGGTAATCTTAAATTCTGCTTTTCTCATGACCTTACCAGTCTTCAAGCTGTTGACGATTTCATTCAATGTCATAGAAGGCGTCAAATTATAAGAACCTGCCTGGAACCCTGCTTCGTTATTGAATTTCACGTAATATTTAAAGACTGTTGAATTCTTAACGATCCCTTTGTCCTCCAGGATCTTTCCAATACTCGATACCCCGGAGCCAATAGGTATGTCCACTTTCACCGTTTTGGTATTATCAGGGTCAACCGGTTTCAGGGCTGAATTCACATAAAGGTAGCCGCCAATGGCCGTTCCCCCTATGATAATGACAAGACAAAGAATGACAAGTCCTACTATTTTTCTAATGACTTTGGCCTCCTCTTGCCTTTCAAGCAATTTCTTCATAAGTGTCTCTTTTATCTTTTTCTTTTCTTCCAACGCTTTCATTTCCCCCTTTCGAGCAAAAAAGCGGGCTATCCGTCATGCGTAATTCGACATCATCTCCACTATTATACAATATTTTGCACAAAGTGAAACAGGGACCTGCAAAAAGGGTGAATTTTTTGTCCCTTTTTGCGGTCCCTGTTTCATATAGTCCTATGACGACTGCTTATTCAGCGTCTTCTTCTTCATCAAGAAAAGTGTTTAACATTTCTTCGATCATGTCCCACTCTTCTTCTGTTTCAATCGGCTTTAATTCGCCTTCCTGACCTTCGTCCCCAGGCATGAATGCAGATGCATGAATCTCGATTTCTTCTTCATCGTTCTCATCTGCTCCAAGTGGATAATAAAGAACATAAGATTTATTGAATTTATCTGATTCAAATGTGAAAAGGACCTCGCATAATTGCTCATTTCCTTGTTCGTCAACTACTGTAATTTGTTTTTCTCCGTGTTCCATGAACATTCACCTCATTATTTTTGGCTGTCAAGGTATCCTTGAAGGATCATCATCGCAGCCATTTTGTCGATCACTTTCTTACGTTTCTTTCTGCTTACGTCGGCTTCTAAAAGCACTCGTTCAGCAGCCATTGTGCTCAGTCTTTCATCCCAGTATTTAATGGGAAGGGATAACTCCTGATGAATCAATTCTCCATAAGCTTTAGACGCTTCCCCACGTGGACCAATCGTGTTATTCATGTTTTTAGGCATTCCAACCACAACGGTATCCACCTGGTATTCATCGGCAAGTTCCCTAATTCGATCCATCCGGAACACACCTTGATTTTCGTCGATCTTAATCGTTTCAATTCCTTGAGCTGTCCAGCCAAGCTCATCGCTGATTGCGACTCCGACTGTTTTAGAGCCAACGTCTAAACCCATTACACGCATCTATTATCCCTCTTTGTGTTGTTTCAAATACGATTTGACTAATTCTTCGATGATTTCATCTCGTTCTAAACGGCGGATGATATTTCTGGCATCTTGATGTCTGGGAATGTAAGCCGGGTCTCCAGATAATAAGTATCCTACGATTTGATTGATCGGGTTGTACCCTTTTTCCTGCAGAGCATCGTGAACCTGTAAGAGCACTTCCTTCACGTCATGTTCGAACGGCTCCTCTGAAAAATCAAACCGCATCGTTTTGTCAAAAGAACTCATTTTTAGCACCTCTCTTTAGGCTTGTCTTTTTGACAACCGAATTGTTAATCGTTACCTCCATTGTACACCACTTTCACACGGAGTTAAATGGATTTGACCCATTCTTCTACAAATTGAAGGGCTTCTTCGACTTTTTCTGGATTTTTACCGCCGGCCTGGGCCATATCCGGACGACCGCCGCCGCCTCCACCACAGCGTGATGCGACTTCTTTGACCAATTTACCTGCATGATATCCTTTTTCGACTAAATCACTAGTAACTCCTGCAATGATGGTCACTTTATCTTCTCCAGTTGTTGCCAGTACGATCACCCCGGATGAAAGCTTCTGCTTAAGATCATCCATCATCGTGCGCAATCCATTGCTGTCACCTGATGCCACTTTTGCAGACAGGACATTCACACCATCAATGACCTTCACTTGATCCGTTAAGCTGCCTGCTTCTATGTTAGACAACTTTGCAGATAATGATTCATTTTCCCTTTGAAGCTCTTTCATCTCACCTAATAATGAGTCAGCTCGATTGACTACTTCTTTCGGATTCGATTTCAGTTTCGCTGCAACCTCTTTCAGTTGAGATACCTGATCATTCAATACTTTATATGCATTTTCTGCCGTAACGGCTTCGATTCTTCTAGTACCGGCACCGATCCCGCTTTCAGAGAGGATCTTGAATAAGCCGATCTCGGATGTATTGGATACGTGACAGCCTCCGCAAAGCTCCAGGCTGTAGTCTCCAATCGATACGACACGCACTTCTGAACCATATTTCTCACCGAATAACGCCATGGCACCCATCTCTTTAGCCTCGGAAAGAGATTTAAGGGCCGTGTTCACCGACATCGCCTTCCAAACTTTCTCATTGACGATGGTTTCGATCCGTTCCATTTCTTCTGAAGACACAGATCCGAAATGGGAGAAATCAAATCTCAGACGATCAGGTTCAACCAGGGAACCTGCCTGATTCACATGATCTCCAAGGACATCTTTCAATGCCTGATGAAGAATGTGGGTCGCTGTATGGTTTTTCTCCACTCTTGTTCTGGACTCACGGGAAACCTTCGCAAGGACTTCGGCCCCCTGCACCAATGTCCCCTCTTCAACAACTGCTGTGTGAAGGTTTTGTCCATTTGGCGCTTTCTTGACCGTTTTAACGGATACTTTTACGCCTTCTGCCTCGATATATCCCTTATCCCCGATCTGTCCTCCGCTCTCTGCATAGAAAGGAGTTTCGTTTAGAATGAATTGGCATTCCTGACCTTTACCGACTTGGGGCTGACGTTCATTGTCCACCAATAATTCAAGAACTGTAGCTGTACTTTCGAGTGTATCATATCCGACAAAACGGCTTTCAACGGTTATATCACTCAGGACTCCACCTTGCACCTGCATGCTTCCTACATCCTGACGGGCAGATCTCGCTCTTTCACGCTGACCTTCCATCTCTCTTTCGAAACCTTCATGATCAACCGTCAATCCTTCTTCTTCGGCATACTCTTCCGTTAATTCAACAGGGAAACCATACGTGTCATAAAGACGGAAGACATCTTCACCAGGGATCACGTTACTTCCGGAAGATTTTTGCACCTTTACGATGGAGGAAAGGATAGCCAGGCCTTCATTCAATGTCTCATGAAACCGGTCCTCTTCATTTTTCACCACTTTTTGAATGAATTCTGCTTTTTGCTTCACTTCCGGATAGAAGTCAACCATGATGTCAGAAACGACCGGAACCAGCTCATACATGAATGGGCGATTGATTTCGATCTGTTTCGCAAAGCGGACAGCGCGGCGAAGAAGTCTTCTTAAGACATACCCGCGGCCTTCATTGGAAGGAAGGGCCCCGTCACCGATTGCAAAGGAAACCGTTCTGATATGATCGGCGATCACTTTGAATGCAACGTCAATATCATCATTCTTACCATAGGATTGACCTGAGATTTTTTCCGTTTCTTCGATGATCGGCATAAATAAATCTGTGTCAAAGTTGGTTGGGACTTCCTGAACGACACATGCCATCCGCTCAAGGCCCATACCAGTATCAATGTTCTTCTTAGGAAGAGGTGTATATGTTCCGTCAGGATTGTGATTGAATTGTGAGAACACCAGATTCCACACTTCAAGATAACGATCATTTTCCCCGCCTGGATATAATTCGGGATCTTCCGGATTGTCTCCATATTCTGGTCCTCGATCATAGAAGATTTCTGTATTCGGACCACTTGGACCTTCGCCGATATCCCAGAAGTTCCCTTCGATACGGATGATGCGTTCAGCAGGTACGCCCACTTTTTGGTTCCAGATGTCAAATGCTTCGTGATCCTCAGGGTGGATCGTGACAGATAGCTTTTCCGGATCGAATCCGACCCATTTTGCATCCGTCAGGAACTCCCAAGCCCATTCAATCGCTTCCACTTTGAAATAATCCCCGATGGAGAAGTTTCCGAGCATTTCGAAAAACGTATGGTGACGGGCTGTCTTCCCAACATTCTCGATATCGTTCGTACGAATCGATTTCTGTGCATTCACGATTCTCGGATTTTGAGGAATCACACGTCCATCAAAATATTTCTTTAATGTCGCTACTCCACTATTGATCCATAATAAGGACGGATCTTCATGAGGGACGAGTGATGCACTCGGCTCTACTCCGTGTCCTTTTTCCTGAAAGAAATCTAAAAACTTCTGACGAATTTCTGCGCCTGTTAATTTGTTCATATCAAGCTTCCTCCTTTATATGTATGGTTAAAAAAGAATACAAAAAAGCCCTCATCCCTAAAACAGGGACGAGAGCTGTTTCTCGCGGTACCACCCTGGTTATGAATAAACACGATGGCGTTCATTCATCCCTCAATACACCTTAACGCGGCAAGACGGCAGGCTTTACCTGCACTCAGGATTAGCATTCCGTTATCCTTCATCTGAATTCCCTTGCAGCCTGGGGGATTTCTCTCTGGAAGATGGACTATAACGTACTCGGTCCTTCATTGCTTTCATTTTATGCGAATACTTGTATATGTTGGATTATAGAAATATTCATGGTATTTGTCAATGATCATTCCCATTTTTCAGCATTATCATTCTTCATCGCATGAAGAAAATGGGTCCTGCCGTGTAATATTGCCACCTTTATGACCGCCAGAAACGGAACCGCCACGATCATTCCGATCACTCCTCCCACCTCGCCCCCGAGGATCAAAGCCCCCATAATAAAGAGAGGATGCATATGAAGGCTTTTCCCGACGATGAGAGGTGATAGGATGTTACCTTCCAGGAACTGCAGGACCACGACAAGGATGACCACATAAATCACCATATTCGTGGAAATCGTACTTGCCACAATGGCTGCCGGTACAGCCCCGATGATCGGTCCGAAATAAGGGATCACATTCGTGACTCCAATGATCAACCCGAGAATGAGGGGGTATTTCATACCCATCATCCATAGGGTGATGGCTGAAACACCTCCGATGATCAAACAGACGAGGAGCTGCCCCCTGATGTAACCTCCGAGGGATTTATCCACGTCATATGAAAATGATATCGCACTCTGCCTCCATTTTTTCGGCGTGAGCTGCCACATGAACGCCTTTACTTTTGTTATATCCTTCAACAAATAAAAGGATACGAAGGGAATGATGGCGACGATGAGCAGACTGTTCATAAACTTCATGACGGTTGCCAGGACCAAAGCCACAAGACCCGTCACCCACGCTTCGAGTCCGTCTATTCTCTTCTCAAGCTGTGACTGGATCCCGTCCGGCCATGTGGAAGTCTCGCTTTGCACAACCTTCAACCACCCCTGGTACTGCTCTGTGAAAATCGGCGCGTTCTCCGATAAATCCTTCAGCTGATGAATGATGGCCGGGGTCCCTTTATAGATGCTATAGCCCAATCCCCCAAAGAAGAGGAGGTAGATGAGCAGTATGGCGATCCCCCTGTGAATGCCTGCTTCATGCAGCTTCTCCACTACCGGATGAAGCAGGTAGGCAATGAAGCCGCCTATGAAGAAGGGAAGCAGGGAAAAGAATACGACCTCTAATACCGGATGCCACACAGGCTTCAATAAATAGAGAACATATAGAAATAATGCAAAGATGAGGGCCATTGAAAGCCTGTATATCCAACTTGTATAGGATCTTCTTTCCACCATCCACACCTCCCTCTTTTCTCCTCTAGTGTTTGAAGATAAGAGGTGGTTTTATTCATTGGGATTCATTCACCCTTATTCACAAAAGAACAATAAAGAGACTGACCCATAATGAGCCAGTCTCTTTCAGCTGTTAAAAAAGTTTCTTTACTTGTTTACGGATTCGTTTCATTTGTCTCTGACTCATCATATTGGATCTTTGAGAATAGATGGAAGCCGCGACGCCTGCTCCAAAACCAACGATGGATGCAAATGTTTTATTCAAGAAAGACACCTCTTCCTAGCTTAGTCGGCGTTCTTCCTCATCAAACAAGTCATCTAAGGAGCTGAGTGATCCATCCTCTTCTACCTGGTGAGTATGAATGACTCCCTTAGATAAGGAAAGTTCAATATAGCAGCCCCAACAATAGTATTGGTTGATGCCGATCTTTCCGATATCTTTGCTCTGACAATTTGGACACTTCATCGGTACGTTCACCTCAGGGCTTCACCGGATAATGGTGATTATTCCCTACCATCATGTCCAATCAGTGCATGTTTTATACTTGTTTAATGAGTTCTGACGCACGAACATTGATGCAATATCAACGTTCTTATATAGTGTGGGATATTTTCCTGAATTCATAAGGAGTAACCTTTTCCATAGCATCCATTGAATATTTTTATCGGGTGGTGACGGACTGCCGGATTCCTTCTTTCACATAATCAATTTCGAATCCGAGATCTTCAAGCATTCTATGGTCCGCTGTCCCGTCCTGGCCGGCTGTCGTCAAGTAATCCCCGACAAAGATCGAGTTTGCGGGATAAAGGCCCAATGGCTGCAGGCTTCGCAGGTTCACTTCACGTCCACCGGATATCCTGATCTCTTTCGTCGGATTGATGAAGCGCATCAAGCAAAGGACCTTTAAGCAATATCTCGGGTTCAGTTCATCCGTTCCTTCAAGAGGCGTCCCGTCGATGGCATGAAGAAAATTGACCGGAATCGAGTCGGCGTCGAGAACCTTCAGGCTATGTGCCATATCCACCACATCCTGCAGCGTTTCTTTCATTCCGACGATGATTCCAGAGCAAGGAGAGATCCCTTGTGCTTTTGCCTGCTCTACGGTATTCACCCTGTCTTCATATGTATGGGAAGTGGTGATGTTTTCATGGTGGTTAACGGATGTATTGATGTTATGGTTGTAGCGATCCACCCCTGCTTCCTTTAACCGTTTCGCCTGGTCACCCTTTAATAATCCGAGGCACGCACATACCTTCAAATTATACTGTTGCTTGATTTCTTTAACCGCTGATACAACATGATCCACTTCCCGATTGCTCGGACCCCGGCCACTTGCCACGATGCAGTAGGTGCCTACATTTAGTTGATGAGCATTTTTTGCTCCCTTCATGATGGTTTCTTTATCCACCATGCGGTACTTCTCGATCGGTGCATCAGAGACGCTCGACTGGGAACAGTACCCACAATTCTCAGGACACAGTCCCGATTTGGTATTGATGATCATATTTAATTTGACCTTATTTCCATAATAATGTTTCCGGATCAAATACGCGCTGTGCAATAACTCCAAAAGCTCCTCATCAGGACTTCGCAGGATGGATAAAGCTTCTTCATTCGTTACTTCTCTTCCCTCAATGACCTGTTCCGCAAGTGCTTTCCACGTTTTCATAAGTCATCTTCCCCCCATTATGCTGCCCGATTCAGATTCCTGAATGTACTTTTTGATAGGACCGATTTCTCTAGACGATGTGCCATGACACCTGCACAGACGGCTAAAATGATGTCTTTAGGCAGTGGAACCACCATCCATGCCCATGCGAGCTTATAGGTGAATCCTTCCGGAGCTTGTGCCCAGAACTTGTAAGCAGCGTACATCCAGTTCGTTCCGACTACGTAATTGACCACCATCCCGACCAGTGCTGCGAAGATATATACTTTGATTCCTTTATGTTTATGTTTTTCTACGATTTTACCTGTGATGTAAGCTGTGAAAATAAACGAAACCACAAATCCGAAAGTCGGGCTCACTATAGATGATAACCCTGCTCCAAATCGTGCAAATACAGGGACCCCCACGAGTCCAACCAATGCGTACACTGTCATGGAAATCGCCCCGATCCTGCTTCCAAGAATTGCTCCTGCTAAAATGGCGAAAAACGTTTGTAGCGTAATAGGGACACCCCCCACTACCATAAAAGGTACGAATGTGGTGATGTTGGCACCAATCGCCATAAGTGCAACAAACATCCCTGCCAGTGTAAGATCGATCGTCCTTAATTTTCTGTTCATCTGTCTTCCCCCATCTGTCATTTTTTCTACAAGATAAGAATATCGCTTTCATTAAATATATGTCAACTTTAATTTATTTTAAGTTGACAATAAACCTAAAAAAAAGTTGATGAATGAAATCGTCATTCATCAACTTTATGCCTTCATGAAATCGTAAGGGCTGATCCCTTCCATTCCAATCATCGGATCTTCATTCAGGAGGAATTCTTCAATGGGTAAGTCCCCATCTGATGAATCCACTTCCCCCTGACTACCATCATGATCGATTAAGCCTCTCAGCTTCTCACTCAAGGTCGTTTTTCTGAGAAAGTCATCTTCCCTCTCCACTCCAAGTTTGAAAGCATCCAGCTCCCCGCAGAGAATGAGAAATTGCTTGCTCCTTGTAATGGCTGTATATAAGAGATTCCTCCGTAACATCCGATAATAACTCTTCACGACAGGTAAAATGACAATGGGAAACTCGCTTCCCTGGGATTTATGGATCGAGCAGCAATACGCATGGGTGATCTGCATGAGGTCCTGCCGTGTATACGTTACCTCATTGCCTTCATATGAAACAATGATCATGTCCTGTTTCTCAGTGTTTTCCTTTGCATAAAAGATCGAAACGATTTCACCGATATCCCCGTTAAAAACATTGTTTTCAGGCTGATTGACAAGCTGAAGAACCTTATCCCCTATCCGGTATTTCACATCCCCGAAGGCGATTTCTTTCCGGGTCCCATCATTACTGTTAAATATCTCTTGAAGAAGTTCATTCAAGCGGTCAATTCCTGCAGGACCCCTGTACATAGGGGCAAGTACCTGTATATCTTTTGGTGAGTAGCCCTTCTTCTTTGCATTTTCAACCACTTTTTGAACGACCTCGGAAATCTGATTCGTCCTGCATGGAAAGAACGAACGATCTTTTTGCTGTTTGGTCAAATCTGCGGGAACCTGTCCCCTTTTCATGTAATGGGCGAGTTCAATGATCGAGGAACCTTCTTCCTGCCTATATATATCCGTCAACCTGACAGTCGGCACGCTTTCCGAATTCAATAAGTCCTTCAGTACCTGACCTGGACCGACAGACGGCAATTGATCTTCATCCCCGACAAATATCACTTGGATATCCTCAGGCAGAGCCTTCAGCAATTGATGGGCAAGCCAAGTGTCGACCATGGACACTTCGTCCACAATCAACAGCTTGCCCTCGATGGCCCGTTCTTCATCGCTCTGAAATCCTTCCTGACCATTCCATCCGAGGAGTCGGTGGATCGTCATGGCAGGCAGCCCCGTTGATTCTGTCATCCGCTTAGCTGCACGTCCTGTAGGGGCCGTCAGCAATACGGGGAACGGTTCATCTTTGTAATCCTTGGGATCCAGAGAACACCCGTGAAGATCCGCGAACAGTTCGACGATCCCCTGAATGACAGTGGTCTTCCCTGTACCCGGTCCACCCGTCAACAGAAGCATGGGAGACATCAAGGCCGTCTCGATGGCTTCCTTTTGAGAAGGCGCATACTGCACTCCAAGCCTGTCCTCCAGGGCCCCCAGTGACAGAAGGAATTCAGACTGGGGAAATTGATCTTTATACTGGGTCTGGGACAGTATCTTTTCAATGTTTGTCACTATCCCTTTTTCAGAAAAATAGAGGGAGGGGACATACACCTTCGTCCCTTCACCGATGACTTTACTTTCTTCTTCCAGCGAAACCAGTTGACTGGATATATCGGTGAATTCAATTCTTTCAGGCTGACTTTTCTCTAGGAGCTCTTTCACCGTTACAATGAGTTCTTCCGCTTCAAGATACACATGACCCTGCTTGACGCATGTTTGTTCCAGGGTATATAAACAGCCGGCTTTGATCCGGTCCGGATGACTGCCTGTCAAACCAATCTTGGATCCCAATTCATCTGCCCGGGTGAACCCGATCCCTTCAATATCTTCCACAAGCTTATAAGGATTTTTTTGAATGATTTCAAGTGCCTGCTCTTTATAAGCCTGATAGACCTTCATGGAAATCTGGGGACCGAATCCAAGCTCATTCAGCATGATCATGACCCGCTCGAGCCCCTGATGCTCAGATAACGTATCATAGATACTCTTAGCCTTTTCTTTTGGAAGCTTTGGAATTTCATCTAAGAGGCTTGGATTTTCGAGTATTTTACTGATCGCATTTTCCCCGATATGCTCCACTATCTTCTCAGCTGTTTTTTTTCCGATCCCCTTAAATAGATCACTTGATAAATAATGGACGACGCCCTGTGTGGTTTGGGGGATTTCTTTCTTGAAATGCTTGGCATGAAACTGCATGCCAAACCTTGGATGCTCTTGAAACCTTCCATAAAATACATAGGTCTCATCTTCATGTATCTTAGGGAAATTCCCGGTTACGACCGCCTCTTTATCCTCGTATGAATCATTCGTTTCGTCCACACGGATTCTCACAACAGAATAGAGATTTTCCTCATTATGAAAAATAGTGACAAGATGTCTTCCTTTTATATAAATTTCTTCCTCACCAAACAGCTTTAAAGAGTCTTGCTGGCTCAAGGCAGTGAACCCCCTAACTATTCACTTTGTTCATTTTTAAGCTTTTCGATCATCTTGATTCCATAACCCGCCAGCATATGATCAGGTTGAACCTCAATGGCTTTGTTGAAATACATGAGTGCCGTATCCGCATCATCCTTGTGTCCTGCATACGCAACCCCCAGATTGTAATAAGCATCTGCATGCTCCGGATCCGTTTCCACCACTTGGGATAATTGAGTGATCGCTTCTTCATATGCTTCCACTTTAGCAAGACACAATCCTAATTGAAAACGGGCTTCGATGTCTTCTTCATTCAATTCAACACTTCGCTGAAAGTACGGTAGTGCAAACCTTGGCTGATCTAACTGGAACAGACTCATTCCAAGCATAAAGAATACGTCGGCATTCTCCATGCCTTTTGAGATGGCCTTTTCAAATTGATCTTTTGCTTCGTCAAACTTATTCTCATTGAAAAAGAGATTTCCGAGAGAGTAATAAGCTGCTCCTGCGTTTTCATCGACGGAAATCGCCCGTTCAAAAAACTTCTTCGCTTTTTCATTGTCGCCAACCGACATCAATACATTTCCAAAATTGATATACCCAACCGGCTCCTTTGGGTTTTCTTCGATGGCTTCAGTAAAGAGTTTTACCGCCTCTTCTACTTTTCCTTCTTGCAATAACTCTATTCCTTTTAAATTCTTATCCAATGTAAACACCTCTATATGGTCTATTATTTATGTATGTACTTCCTTTTATCGTTACTAGTATAACATAAGGGACATCCGGAAATGGAATCCTTCCTTGATGAAAAAAAGGACTGAGAGAAAAGAGATTCCAGCTCTCCTTTTCTCAGTCCTTTTGCTTTATCCGACGTACGTCAGTTTTTTTTCATCTTTAAAGATGGTATCGATCGTTCCTCCACCAAGACATTCATCTCCATTGTAGAATACAACGGCCTGTCCCG
Source organism: Rossellomorea sp. QJM3NY_18 (assembly GCF_056173145.1). Classification (NCBI taxonomy): domain Bacteria; kingdom Bacillati; phylum Bacillota; class Bacilli; order Caryophanales; family Bacillaceae; genus Rossellomorea; species Rossellomorea sp. QJM3NY_18. Next base: position 2,922,024 of record NZ_CM149659.1, read on the forward strand.
GCGTCACCGCTCGAATGGGTTCATCAAAGATCACTTTCACCTTGCCATCTTCCATAGGAATGACCGTTACCTTATTATCAGCCTGGCGGTAACGGAATTTTGCCGTGCATGCGAATTCAGACGATTTCTCTTCATTCGATGTCCAGTGCACATCCGTCGCAAGGATGGAATCGGAATAAAGGGCAGGGTGCTCAAAGCTTTGACCTACGTAAAGGACGTTTCTTTCCAGGTCCTTCCCGATGGCGAACCAAGGATCACCTGCACCGCCGATGCCAAGTCCGTGACGCTGACCGATGGTATAGTACATTAAACCATCATGTTTCCCTATCACTGTTCCATCCAGTGTTTCCATCTTTCCAGGTTGCGCCGGAAGATAGTTACTCAAGAAATCTTTGAAGTTACGTTCACCGATGAAGCAGATTCCCGTACTGTCTTTCTTGGTCGCCGTGGCAAGGCCCGCTTCCTTCGCGATTTCCCTTACCTTCTTCTTATCGATCGCTCCAAGTGGGAACATCACTTTCTCAAGCTGATCCTGCCCCAGCTGATTGAGGAAGTATGTTTGATCTTTATTGTTATCGACGCCACGGAGCATCTTATATTCTCCGTCACGATATTCGACCTGGGCATAGTGACCCGTTGCGAGATAATCCGCCCCTAATTTCAGCGCATGATCAAGGAATGCCTTGAACTTGATTTCCTTATTGCACATCACATCGGGATTCGGGGTCCTTCCGGCTTTATATTCATCCAGGAAGTACGTAAACACTTTATCCCAATATTGTTTCTCAAAATTCACAGCGTAGTAAGGAATCCCAATTTGGTTACATACCCGAATCACATCGTTGTAGTCTTCGGTTGCTGTACATACTCCGTTTTCATCGGTATCATCCCAGTTCTTCATGAAAATCCCGATGACTTCATAGCCCTGCTGTTTCAATAATAATGCGGCTACAGAAGAGTCCACTCCACCGGACATCCCAACGACCACTCTCGTATCCTTTGGTTCTTTTTTCACTAACGCCACCTCCTTGTTTCCGTTCGATCGCCTGAATTAGACGACCATCTTATGTTGTTAATCTCTTCACGATGTTTGCGACTTCATGGGCAGTCCTCTCAATCTGCTCCTCCGTGTTTCCAAGACCGAAGCTGAAACGGATGGAGTTCCTTGATTGCTCAGACTGTTTCCCATACATCGCCACAAGTACATGTGATGGTTCTATCGATCCAGCCGTACAAGCGGAACCGCTTGAAACGGCGATACCTGCCATATCCAAATTCATCAGCATGGATTCTACATCCGTGCCGGGAAAGCTTAAGTTTAGCACATGGGGTAATCCGTGCTCAAGGGATCCGTTCTCTTCGAATTCTATCCCATTATGGGCCAATGTTTCCCTAAGTAAATTCTTGAGACCAGAGAGCGCCGCATGCTTCTCTTCAAGAGAATGCCGGGCCAGATCCACTGCTTTGCCAAGACCCACGATTGCAGGGACATTCTCTGTTCCTGCACGACGCTTCCGTTCCTGCTCGCCGCCGTATGATCCCGGTTGCAGGTCCACACCTTTATGGGAATAAAGAAATCCAATTCCCTTGGGACCGTTGATTTTATGCCCTGAAACCGAAAGCAGATCGACCCCCAGGTCCTTGACATCGATGTTAGTCAACCCGAATGCCTGTACAGCATCCGTATGAAAAATGGCCTGATGATCCCGCAATAATTCACCGATTTCTTTAATCGGCTGAAGGGTCCCCACTTCATTATTCCCGTACATGATCGTCACGAGGATGGTATCATCCCTCAGTTCCCTTTCTAGGTCCGGAAGCGCTATTCTTCCTGCACGGTCCACAGGCAGGTACGTGACCTCGAAGCCTTTTGACTCGAGAAATTCACATGCATGCAGCACTGCATGATGCTCGGTCTGTGTCGTAATGATGTGGTTACCCTTTTCCTTATTTGCTTCCGCCGTTCCGATAATCGCTAAATTATCCGCCTCTGTTCCACCACTGGTGAAAATGATTTCATTGTAATCGGCATGGATGCTTTCTGCAATGATGGTCCGTGCATGATCCACAAGATGACGTGATGCACGTCCAAATGAATGAATGCTTGATGGATTACCAAAGGTTTCCTTCATCACTGCTGTCATTTCATCGATCACTTCAGGATGCAAGGGCGACGTTGCAGCATGATCCAGATACACTCTTTCCATTGATTGTTACCTCCTAGATATAGAACATGTACGCATCTGATTCCCCGTCATCAGAGTGGCTGGCCAAATCTTCTATTGTTGTATTGTCGAGTACATCTTTGACTGCATCACGGATCCGGATCCACAGTTCACGCTTTGCCGGTTCCTCGTCCTCGATTCCTTCCACGGGACTGATCGGTCCTTCAAGGATCCGGATGATATCCCCCGCTGTAATGTCAGAAGGCTCATGGCCCAATACATAACCACCGTACGCCCCCCTGATACTTCTGACAAGACCGCCGTTCCGCAGTGGAGCGACAAGCTGTTCAAGATAATGTTCAGACAGCTCATGCTGCTGTGCGATGGTCTTCAGTGAAGTAGGCCCTTCACCGTGGCGTTTTGCAAGTTCGATCATAATGGTTAAACCGTAGCGGCCTTTAGTTGATATCTTCATGTCCAGCACCTCTATTATATTTAATAACGTCACATGTTGAGACGGGACGTTTTTCTTCTTATTGACTTTTGTTATTATAGCATATTCGCACTCTCACTGTGAAAGGGGCGGTTTCATTCTCACTGTGCATCCACAATATTTCCTTAATGGGATCTCCTGTGATAAAGTGAATGGTACTAGAACGTCAGTTTGGAGAGATGTTTCATGTCGATAAAACCACTTGCCTTCAAGATGAGACCAAGAACCATCGAGGAAATCATCGGGCAGCAGCATTTAGTAGGGGAAGGAAAAATCATCGACCGGATGGTGAAGGCGAAGCAGCTATCATCCATGATCCTGTACGGTCCTCCCGGCATTGGAAAAACGTCCATTGCAAGTGCCATAGCCGGAAGTACAAAATACCGTTTCAAAACCCTGAACGCCGTGACGAATAATAAAAAAGATATTCAAATCGTAGCAGAAGAAGCGAAAATGTCAGGAAGTGTGGTCCTCCTATTGGATGAGGTCCACCGACTGGATAAAGGAAAGCAGGATTTCCTCCTTCCCTATTTAGAGAACGGGATGATTACATTGATCGGGGCGACAACAAGCAATCCCTATCATGCCATCAATCCAGCCATTCGAAGCAGATGCCAGATTTTCGAATTAAAGCCTCTTTCAATAGAAGAAATGAAAATCGCCCTGAACCGTGCCATTGAAGATGAAGAACGCGGTTTGGGCGGATATTCACTCGATGTAACCGATGAAGCGATTGAACATTTTGCAAGTAGCAGTTTCGGTGATGTAAGAAGTTCCCTGAATGCATTGGAATTGGCTGTATTGTCCACTTCACCTGGTGAGGATGGGGTCATTCATATTGATGTCTCCATTGCAGAAGAGTGCCTTCAAAAGAAAAGCTTTTCTCACGATAAAGATGGCGATGCTCATTATGATGTCGTCAGCGCATTTCAGAAATCGATTCGCGGAAGTGATGTGAATGCAGCCCTCCACTACCTCGGAAGACTCGTTGAAGCAGGAGATCTGCCTAGCATTGCCCGGAGACTGCTCGTGATTGCCTATGAAGATATCGGCCTTGCCAATCCCCAGGCGGGACCACGGACACTCGCGGCAGTGGAAACAGCTGAGAAGATCGGGTTTCCAGAAGCCAGGATTCCGTTAGCGAACGCAATCATCGAGCTTTGTCTATCACCTAAATCAAACTCGGCAATCACCGCCATCGACCTTGCCCTTGCAGACATCCGGAAAGGAAAGAGCGGCGAAGTGCCCGATCATCTGAAAGATGCACACTATCAAGGCGCGAAAGAATTGGGCAGAGGTGTGGAATATAAATATCCACACAGCTATGAATCAGGATGGGTGCCACAAACCTACCTGCCGGATAAACTGAAAAAGGCTCAATACTACACCCCCAAAGCCACAGGGAAATTCGAACAGGCCATAGCTCAGGTGTATGAGAAGATAAACAAGCAGGTAAAATAACCTGAAAACTTAGTGGAAGAAGAGACGGAAGAGTATCGTTTCTTCTTCCATTTTTTTCACTGTGTTATTACCATATCCCCCCACCCAATCATACATTAGTAAAAAGGCCTGGAGGTGTATGGATTGATCATCATCGAAAATGAATCCAACCCAAAGGATTTACCGAACCTGACCGCTGTTGAAGAAAACATATTTACTACATTAAAAGAAAGCCCCACCGACTATCGGTATCGGAATCTTCCAGAGCTCAAATATGAGCTGAAAGTAAGGGAAAGAATCATTTCTAATGCAAAAAAAATGAATGAAAGTGACGCCACTTTTTCAGCTTTTGAACATTCAAAGTTCAACCCGACATTTTGGACCAAGACCCCTTACGGATACCAGTTGAAGGAATCCAAGCTTCCATCTGACGCCATTGATGATATCTTCACCAACAGTTCTGCGTACAGCTTCGAATGCGTAACAAGTATCGTCCTGCTTTACTATAAATCCATCCTTGATACGATCAAACCTTCCTATTTCAATGAACTGTACTCACATCTCCTTGTCTGGGGCCACAACTATGATGATGACCTTCCGATGGTCACATACAAAGGGCTGGATTATATCCCCGGGGATGTCTATTACTTCTTTAACCCCGATTTTGAAGATCCGATCTGGATGGGTGAAAACTCTGTCTTTATAAAAGAAGACCAGTATTTCGGCCACGGTGTGGGACTCATGACACACGACAAAATGATTGAAGCCCTGAATACACTTCGCAAAAAGGAAGCAACGAAGTCCGCCTACCTCCTTGAACAAGTTACACGCCTGAAATTTTCTGATTTATATCGATACACATAAAAAGTGACGAACTCTGATGAGTTCGTCACTTTGTTGTTTTTACATTATTTTGTCCAGCTGCGGCGGCTAGACCCTGGAGGCTTTTCTATGCCGCTACGTCCCTTTTATTGAATACCAGGAAGGCAAGCAGCTGGAAGATGATGAAATAAATGATCAGCATGGTGATGGAGAAGCCCATGGTCATGCCGTCGACGAGTGGCGCTGTAAAGCCTGTGTACTGAGTCAGGTCTGTGTTGGCGAACAGACTGTATTTTGCCCAGTCGAATTTAAGGGCGAGCAGGCTTGTGGCATTGCCCCCGACGAATAGTAAGAATAATGAAATTCCGATCGCCAGTGAGCTGCTTCTGAACACAGCTGAAATCATGAAGGCCATGGTAGCCATCATCACGATATTGACGGTTTGTAATAAGTACGTCTTGATCAAGTATCCAACAATATTCTGTTCAACCACTTTCCCATCGATAAATGCCAGGTGAGTGGACTGATCTGTCCCTCCGAACAATAGAAGCCCAAGAAGGAGTGATACGACGAATAATAATAACAACAAACTCATGCCGTACAAAATGACGGTAAAGTATTTAGAAAGAAGGATTTTGGTGCGCGATATAGGGCGGATGAGCAATAGCTTGATGGTCCCCCAGCTAAATTCACTTGCGACGATACCTGCTGCCACAATGATGGTGAATAATCCTACAACCAGAACGACATTGGCATTCGTTTCTACGAACGTCCAGGTCGTTTCTTTTACTTTTGGTTCGATATCGTTCTCAATGCGGTATTCGTTTATCGCGACTCTTCGTTCAGTGTCTTTTTTAATAAATTTATTCAAATTAGGAGTTTCAGCCAACATTTGCTTATCTGATTCCACCTGGGCTGTTAGTTCCTGTTTCCAGTTATTCATTTCTTTTGCTTTCGAATCGCTATATTTGGTGAATGCGCCTGTCACTCCAATAATGAGAATCAACAGTCCAAGCATGACAAACGTTCCGACCCGCTTGAAGATTTTGGTCCATTCATTTCTAATAAGACTAAGCATGCATGACCTCTCCTTTATCATTTGTAATTTCCAGGAACCTGTCCTCCAATGTTTTGGCTACAGGCATGACGCTGTATATTTGCACATCGGCTTCTACCAGTGCCCGGATGACATCCGGTACTTGTTCTTTTGTCAGGGCCACCTGAACTTGTGATCCTTGGGATTCAAACTTGATGCCGGGGTCGAAACTGTTAAGAACGGCTTTAATTTTTTCCACATCGTTGATTTCGAAGTGATAGACTTGTTCAGACCCTTCTACAAAGTCCCTGACTTGTTGCACATCGACAAGCTTACCGGACTGGATGATCCCGATTCGGTCACACATCATTTCCATTTCAGATAATAAGTGACTCGATACGATGACCGCCATGCCCTCTTCCTCGGCAAGTTTTCTGATATACGCACGGATTTCACGGATTCCAGCCGGATCAAGACCGTTTGTCGGCTCATCGAGAATGAGTAGTTTCGGTTTATGGAGCAGGCACTGGGCAAGTCCCAGACGCTGTCTCATTCCAAGGGAGTACGTTTTCACCTTATCATTGATACGGTCCGTTAAACCGACCAGCTCAATGACTTCTTTCATTCGTTCATCGGAAATCCCTTTTTGCATGCGGGCAAAGTGTTGTAAGTTCTGATATCCCGACATGAACTTATAAAGCTCAGGATTTTCAACGATGGCCCCCACATCCTTAATGGCGCCTTCAAAGTCTTTCTTGATGCTTTTTCCTGAGATAAGGACATCTCCTTTTGATATATTCATCAATCCAACGATCATGCGGATCGTCGTTGTTTTCCCTGCTCCATTCGGTCCAAGGAAACCGAATACTTCCCCTTCATACACGTCGAACGTTAAATTATCAATGATGGTTTTTCCTTTGATGACTTTGGAAACACTTTGTAATTGCACAACCGTCTTCATCATTTCATCTTCCCTTCTGATTTTGTTGTCTTCTTCAACCACTGCAGGACAGATAGGCCTTCTGATTCTCTCAGCTCTTCCACCTGACAATGGCCTTTTATTTCTCCATCCGAGATGATATAGGCTTCATCCAGGATCGCTTCAATCTCATCGATTTCATGGGTGGCTATGATCACCGTCTGCTGTCCGAAATCAATATAGGAGAGGAGGCCTTTCACGATCGTATCCCTAACCATGGGATCCAGCCCTGAGAATGGTTCATCGAGTAGCAGCACTTCCGCGTTGCGGGACAATGCCAATACGAGCTTCAGTCTGCCCCGATTCCCTTTCGATAAATGCTTGATCTTCTTCCTGCCATCAAGCTCCATGAATTCGACCAGTTCACACGCTCTCCCTGTATCAAAATCAGGGAATTGAGAGGCGTAGAACCGAATCATCCCCTCAACGGTGAACGCTTCATAAAACATATCCAGTTCTGTCAAATAGGCGACTTCGCTGGCACTTTTCCTGGTGACCGGTTTCCCGTTCATGGTGACAGTCCCCGCATTCGGGAGCACAAGTCCGGCAATCATTTTTAATGTGGTGGATTTGCCGCTGCCGTTCGGACCGAGGAGACCATATATCTTCCCTTTTTGAAAATGAAAGGATGTCTGGTTCAATGCTATTTCGTTCCCGTATTTCTTGGTGACACCTTCAAATTTCACCACCATATCTATTCCTCCCCTCTTCTGTCAAGGTATTTTTCAACACCCTGGATCATTTGAACTTTCGTCAGACCCAGTTCTTTCATGTTCCGGATGAAGGACTCGATCACTTCCCTCTGGACTTTTTCATTCAACTCTGTCAGAACCTCTTCCTTTTCCGTCACAAATGTTCCCTGCCCTCTCCTCGTCTCCACGATGTCCATCCTTTCTAATTCACTGTACGTACGTTGAATGGTATTCGGATTCACTCCTGATTGGACGGCCATTTCCCGGACGGAAGGCAGTTTGTCACCAAGTGCTAACTCTTTCCGCACGATTTCACGGATGATTCGATCAGCAATCTGCAGGTAGATGGGCTTGGAAGCTGTGTATTCTTCTGTCATAAGCTACACCTCAACCTTACGATCCAATAACCGGCAGGAAATGATAAAGACGATGATCATGATCATTCCTTCAAACAGGAAAGGCATGACCGGGAATGGGATCATTTCAGCATCGAAGCCAGCATTCGTTTCATCGGCACCAACGGAGAAAAAGAATCCGGAACTCACCTTTACGGTAAAGGTTTCGAAGAAGAATCTTTCCACCCATTCAATACTCATGAAAAAAGCCACTATACTTTGATAGACAATGATACAACCCCCTATAACGATCCAGCGTATACTCTTGAGTGACGGATACTTTGAGAGTGAATGGTAGAGTGTCCACAGGAATATCGTCCATCCGGAAAAGTAGAGTCCGACAATCGTCACGCCAAGATTAAAGAGAATGCCTTCTTTGAATGGCCAATAAGAGAAAAGAGATTCCTCCTGAAAAATGACCATGGTCAGAATCCCCAATATATCTACTAGTAACAGTGATAGAGTGGAATAAATAAAGGCAATGATGATTTTGGATAATAGGAGCTTAAATCCGCTATGGGGACTATGAAGCCACAATTGGGTTTTCCCTTCCACCCTCAGCATGGAGCAGACGATTCCCGGAAGAAAGGCGAAATGGAATACTCCGATCATAATGAGGAATATTTGTGTCATGCTTGGCTCCTGGACATAATGGCCAATCATCAACCCTATGATAAAAATGAGAAAAATAATGGCTATCCAGCCATAAAACCAAATACTGGAGGTTTTGAAGTCTTTCCAGAGAAGACCTTTAAACGCGTTCATCCTTACACTCCTCCGTAATGTGTTTTAGTGTTCTAGTTAGATAGTACACTATGACAGAATAAAACGTCAATCCTTTTTTTACCTATTTATTGGAATTTTTTCAGATGAAGGATGCTCATGAAAAAGGAGAAAGAACGAAGGACAGACAAAAGGACTGAATCCACCTTGGGGATTCAGTCCTTTTAAAGAATTATGATTTGTCTTTTACTCTTTTGATTTCAATATCTTTTAACAACTGGTTCGTCACATGACTCGCTGCAATCAGCCCGGCCACGGAAGGAACGAAGGCGTTGGAAGACGGAGGAAGCTGTGCTTTACGGATCTTCGCATCATCTTTCCCTACTTCCTTTCTGATCTCTTCACGGATGACGATAGGGCTCTCATCAGAGAAAACCACCGTCACACCTTTTTTGATTCCTTCTTTTTTCAGGCGGGTACGGATCACTTTGGCGATAGGATCCGTATGCGTCTTACTGATGTCAGCAATTTTGAAGCGGGTCGGATCGGTTTTATTCGCCGCGCCCATGCTCGCAATCAATGGAATATCCCGCTTCAGACATTCTTTCATTAAATGGATTTTATAGGAAATCGTATCAGAGGCATCAATGACATAATCGAGGCCCTGATCAAAGAATTCCTCATATGTTTCTTCCGTGTAGAACATTTTTAAAGCGATGACCTCACAGTCCGGATTGATGTCCATAATGCGGTCCCTCATCAAATCAACCTTTGGCTGACCCACAGTAGAGAGCAATGCATGAACCTGACGATTTACGTTGGTGATGTCCACATCGTCTTTATCCACTAACACTAAACGGCCTACACCGGAACGTGCTAACGCTTCAGCTGCAAAGGATCCCACTCCCCCGATTCCGAGTACGGCCACCGTACTATTTTTAAGGGTTTGAAGACCTTCTTTGCCGATCGCTAGTTCATTTCGAGAAAACTGGTGTAGCAAAATAATCAACTCCATTATAAGTATTCAACTAGGTTTATACTGAATTAGAATAAAGGATAGGGGACCGAAAATCAACATGAAATGTTGTCCTTCTCTTTCGTTTACCCTATTTAGGGTAGGTTTAGCCCCGACAAAAAAGCCAGGCTGGTGTAAGCCTGACTCTTCAATTTATTTAAATATCTGTTATTAATTTGTTTGGACGAGTCCCAATCGTGCCGCCGCCATCATTTCCTTCGTTTTGAACCCGCTCTCGGCAGGTGGGTGCTTTATTCCACTATTTGTTAGTCCCCGGCACGGGGCATGAACGCCTAGCGGAAACATCAAGCTCCCGAAGTTTGAATTGTTCGGTCAAAACTGTTAGGTAAAAACGTCGTACACATCAGGACTCGTTTGTGATTGTCTAAATAATATCATACCACCAGGATGATTTCAACGAATGACCCCCGGAATTTAATTACATTATTCTACATCGAGTGACAAAGACAGCTCTTTTAATTGAGCTTCACTTACTCCACCCGGTGCATCTGTCAGTACACAACTTGCACTTGCCGTTTTCGGGAACGCAATCGTATCCCGGAGATTCGTGCGGCCAGCAAGGAGCATCACTAAACGGTCCAGCCCAAGGGCGATCCCGCCATGTGGAGGCGTTCCGTATTCGAAGGCTTCCAATAAGAAACCGAATTGCTCTTCCGCTTCTTCTTTCGAGAATCCAAGGACCTTGAACATTTTTTCCTGTATGTCACGCTCGTATATCCGCAGTGATCCGCCTCCAAGTTCGTATCCGTTCAAGACAAGGTCATACGCTTCGGCACGGACAGATGCAGGGTCCGTTTCGAACAGTTCAAGATCTTCCTTCACCGGCATCGTGAATGGATGATGCGCTGCATAGTAACGGTTCTCCCCTTCGTCAAACTCAAGTAGCGGCCAGTCTGTCACCCACAGGAAGTTGAATACTGTTTCATCAATCAGCTTCAAGTCTTTCCCTAATTTCAATCGAAGGGCACCAAGGGCGTCTGCCACAACTGATTTCTTATCTGCCACAAACAGCAGCAAGTCACCTGCTTCTGCATTCGCAGTAGTTGAAATCGCCGAAGCATCTTCTTCAGTCACAAATTTTGAGATCGGTCCTTTCAAGCCTTCTTCTTCTACCTTCAGCCATGCCAACCCTTTTGCTCCGTAGCGGGAAACAAACTCAGTCAATCCATCAATGTCTTTACGGGAATACTGTGATGCCCCACCTTTCACATTGATCAGCTTCACTTGCCCACCGTCCGCGACAGCGCCGGCAAATACTTTGAAGCCTGAATCCTTGACGATTTCGGATACATCGATCAGTTCCATGCCGAAGCGTGTGTCCGGTTTGTCAGAACCATAACGGCTCATGGCATCGTCATACGTCATTCTCTGGATAGGTAATGTAACGTTTACGCCTTTCACATCATTCATGAGCTTCTTCATCATATCTTCGACAAGTGAAATGATCTGTTCTTTATCCATGAAGCTCATTTCCATATCAATCTGCGTGAATTCAGGTTGACGGTCTGCACGAAGATCTTCATCACGGAAACAGCGGGCGATTTGATAATAACGGTCGAATCCGGAAACCATCAGCAGCTGCTTAAAGATTTGTGGTGACTGTGGCAGGGCATAGAATTCCCCTTTATGGACACGGCTCGGAACGAGATAATCACGTGCCCCTTCCGGCGTACTCTTCGTTAAGATCGGCGTTTCCACGTCCAGGAAGCCGTTATCGTTCAAGAAATTGCGGAATGATGTCGTTACATGATGACGCATCTTGAAGGTTTCCATCATCGCTGGACGACGAAGGTCTACGTAACGATATTTCAAGCGGACATCTTCCGACACTTCCATTTGGTCATCAATCATGAATGGAGGGGTTTTCGCTTCATTGATGATTTGAACCTCTTCTGCGTGGATTTCCACTTTTCCGGTTTTCAGGTTCGGGTTCACCGTTCCTTCTCCCCTTGCCACGACCGTACCCGTTATGCTCAGGACATATTCATTACGGATTTTCTCTGCAAGGGAAAGGGCATCTTCCGATAAATCTGGATTAAACACGACCTGTACGATTCCCTCTCTGTCACGAAGGTCTATGAAAATCAAGCCTCCCAGGTCCCTTCTCTTTTGCACCCAGCCTTTGATCGTGATTTTCTCACCGATGTATGTTTCTGTTATGTCTCCACAATATGCGGTTCTTTTTGTCATCATGTTCTCCTCCTTATCAAATCAACGCGTTCTATTTACCGAGCTTGCTCTTTACATTGTCAACAAACTGATCCAGGCTCACTTCTTCCTGCTCACCAGTAGCCATGTCTTTCAGATTGATTTTATTTTCTTGTAATTCGTTATCACCGATGACGGCCACATATTTCGCTTCATAGCGGTCGGCCGCTTTGAATTGGCCCTTCACCTTGCGATCCAGATAATCTTTTTCTGAAGAAATCCCTGCCGCTCTTAAATGATGAAGAAGCTTGACAGCATAATCTTTCGCATCATCACCCAATGATACGATGAAGCACTCGACTCCCTGATCAATCGGGAGTTCGACCCCTTCTGCTTCCAATGCCGCAAGCAGCCTTTCGATACTGAAGGCAAATCCAATTCCAGGCGTTTCAGGACCACCGATCATTTCAACCAGTCCGTTGTAGCGCCCACCTCCGCAAAGAGTCGTAATGGCCCCGAAGCCTTCTGCATCACTCATGATTTCAAAGGCTGTATGATTATAATAATCAAGGCCGCGGACGAGGGTGGGATCCACTGCGAATTCCACATCCATGTCTGAAAGGTGAGTTTGAACTTTTTCAAAATACTGCTTCGATTCGTCATTTAAATAGTCAATAATCGATGGTGCTGTAGACATCAATTCATGGTCTCGGTCTTTCTTACAATCAAGGATCCGCAGTGGATTTTTCTCCAAGCGATTCTGGCAATCGCCACAGAATTCATCGATCCTCGGTTTAAAGTGATTGATCAATGCCTCTCTGTGTGCATTCCTGCTTCCGGCATCACCAAGACTATTAATGACAAGCTTTAATTGAGTCAGCCCTAATCTCTTATAAATTCCCATTGCGAGGGAAATCACTTCTGCATCAATGGCAGGATCTTCACTTCCGAGAGCTTCGACGCCAAATTGGACAAATTGACGGTACCTGCCGGCTTGAGGTCTCTCATAACGGAACATCGGACCCGAGTAATAAAGCTTCGTCGGCTGATTCGGGTGACCGAACATTTTATTTCCTACAAAGGAGCGGACAACAGATGCGGTCCCTTCAGGTCGTAGTGCCAGGCTTCTGCCTCCCCGATCTTCAAACATATACATTTCTTTCTGTACGATATCCGTCGTATCCCCCACTCCACGGGTGAACAGTTCACTCGCCTCGAAAATCGGGGTGCGGATTTCTTTATACTGATAGTTGTGACAAAGGGTCTTTGCCACTTCCTCTACATACTGCCATTTTTCCACTTCACCAGGCAGGATGTCCTGTGTACCTCTTGGAATCTGAATGGACAAGATGATTTCCTCCTTTTATCGTGCACGTTGATGTTTATGTAAATAAAAAAAGCCCTCAGTCCCTTGTATACTATACAAGGGACGAGAGCTGTTATTCCCGTGGTGCCACCCTAATTGAAGTCTATGAAAGACCTCCACTTAGCCAGTTAACGCCTGGTACGTTCATCTCCTACTAACGAATAAGTTTTCAGAGAGAAACCTCCTGAGTGTTCATTCACTAAGTCACATTGTAGAAATGCTCTCAGCCAAGGCATTTCCTCTCTTTACATGCGGGGGTTAGCTACTGTGCTCGATCAACGGTTTTTGTAAATGTTATTTTATTTGTATAATGATACGGTTGGCGCAGGTCCATGTCAAGAGGTTAAAGGAAATTTCGTCAGGATCGCTCCATTTTCTTTTTTAACAATTTCACTTCCCGTAACGATAATCCGAATTCGGAAGCAAGTTCTACATTCAATGCATCTTTTTCACGTTCTAAAAACTGATGGAAATCCACTCCAAATAACTGGTTATCTCCATTTGCGCTCATGAATCCTTTTTCACTCGACCTCACGTATATTCATCCTTTCAAAAACATTCCTACCTTTATCATTTCCATTTACCTATTTTTCTTTCGTTTTAGAGGGATTTTATTTTTTTTATCGTATTAAAACCATAAGGATTTCTTCAGGAACACCCCTTTTTCTAAAAAAATTGACAGATGGTGTTCAACACTTGAGCAGGAAAATCCGATATTACTATGGGTGTTTGTATTTCTTACAGGAGGTGACGAAGATTAAGAAAGTAATCACATCAATGTTGATTGTACTCTTGATGTTCCAGGTGCAGCCCTTCACGGATCAGGCACAGGCTGAAACCGGAAAGGTCACGATCAGTGTTTCCACCCTTAATGTCCGCACAGGACCGGGACTGAGCTTCCCCGTTTTGACAACAGTACATAGAGGGGAAGAGTACAAAATAGTAGAGACACAAAAGGATTGGTATAAAGTCGAAACAAATAGTGGCGACGGCTGGGTGGCCGATTGGCTCGTCACAGTGGAAAAGACTGTCTCCGATGATTCATCCCCTCGAGAAGGTCAGGTGAACACAGACGGTCTCCGCGTCAGAAGTGGCCCAAGCACTTCAGACGACGTCGTGACGGTATTACAAAATGGAGATACGGTGAAAGTTACGAAAGAAGATAGAGACTGGCTGAACATTGAATCAGGAAGCACGAGGGGATGGGTCCACCGTGATTACATAACGGGAACAGAAGCCGCCCAAGAGAAAAAAAAGGTAACCCAAAAAGGGATCATCACCGATGACGCTTTGAATGTTCGAACATCACCATCCCTGCAGAGCTCCATCCTTGGGGTATTGAATAAAGGAGATGAGATAGAGGTGACCGGAAGTGTTTCCGGTTGGTATGAGATCCGATTCGGCGATGAGATTGCATGGATCAGTGATTCATACGTAGAGTTCTCTACAGGTTCTGAAGAAGGTGAAACAAGCCCATCCGAAGAGGAATCATCCTCCACTGGAGACATGGTCGGGATCATTTCGGTACATGGTCTCAATGTTCGGGATGAAACCTCCCTGAACGGCCGAATTGTCGGTAAGGTATCCAAGGGTGAGAAATTCAAATTGTTAAAAGAGAAAAATAATTGGTATCAAATCAAGCTCCCGAATGGGGAAAAAGGATGGGTTGCCGGATGGTATGTTCAAAAAACAGTGACTGCCGCCTCCCATTCAAGTAACAGCTCAAATGAAAACATCACGATTCTATACAACGGTACAAATATTCGCAGCGAAGCAAACACCCAGGCAAGTGTCGTCAAACGAGCAGCAAGTGGAGAGTCTTTTCAAGTAAAGAGTAAGGATGGAGACTGGTATGAGGTGGAATTAGCCGATGGCAGTGCTGGTTTTGTAGCCGGCTGGGTCGTTTCGGTCCGCTCTGCAGCAGGTGAAAACACGACGCCTGATCATAAAAAAAGCGGCGGTCTCGAAGATAAAGTGATTGTGATCGATCCCGGACATGGAGGAAGGGACAGTGGTACTACGGGAGCAAGTGGTACACTTGAGAAGCTCCTTACCATGAAAACCGGTGAACTCCTTGCCGAAAAATTGAAAAGCGCAGGGGCAAAGGTCAAGTTAACAAGAAAAACCGATGAATATTTATCTTTACCATCAAGGGTATCATTATCTCATTATAATCAGGCAGACGCCTTTATCAGCATCCACTTTGACAGCGTTATGGATTCTTCCATTACAGGTCATACGACTTACTACTATCAGAACCAGCAAAAAGAGCTGGCAGAGGAGGTCCACGAGAGTCTCTCGGATCGATTACCCACCTCGGACCGTGGTGTCCGTATCGGGGATTATCATGTCATCCGTGAAAACAACAGGCCAGCCGTCCTTTTGGAATTGGGATTCCTCAGCAATCCATCAGAAGAAGCCAATGCGAATACTCAGTATTTTCAAGATTTGGCTGCGACGGCCATCTATCATGGGCTGAGTGATTATTTCTCAGATTGATGTCCATTCAAATAAAAAGGCTGATTCCGCTACTGGAATCAGCCTTTTTATCAGGTTTTACTCTCGATCAAGAGTGTAACAGGACCATCATTCGTCAGATTCACATCCATCATCTCACCGAATACGCCTGTTGCTACCCTCACTCCTTTTCCCTCGAGAATCTCATTGAAAGAATCATAGATCACTTCTGCATGCTCGGGTTTGGCCGCATTCATGAAATTCGGCCTTCTTCCCTTTCGGACGTCGCCATACAGGGTGAATTGGGAAATCGATAGAATCTCCCCTCCCACATCAAGCAGGGAATGATTCATCTTTCCTTCATCATCTTCGAAAATGCGAAGATTCACAACCTTTTCTGCCACATAACGGGCATCTTCCTGTGTATCTTCATGGGTGATCCCTACAAGCAGTACAGCGCCTGAATGGATTTCTCCCTTTACTTCTCCATCAACAGTGACGAAGGCTTCTTTACTTCTCTGCAGTACAACCCTCATAAAGAAATCTCCTTTAGTTCATGATTCGTCTTACAGCATATACATCTGGTATCTGTTTGATTCTCTCTACCACTTTGTGCAAATGGGATATGTTTTGAATCGAAATGGACATATTGATGGTGGCCACTTTGTTCCGGTCCGATTTTCCACTCACAGCCGATATATTCGTCTTCGTTTCATTCACCGCCTGAAGAACTTCATTCAGGAGTCCTCTGCGATCATAGCCGGAGATTTCAATATCGACATTGTATTCTTTGCGGTCATTTCCGTCGCTTTCCCATGAGACGGGAATGAGGCGCTGTTCCACTTCATCCGCCATCACATTGGTACAATCCGCACGATGGACTGAAACGCCGCGCCCCTTGGTAATGAAGCCGACGATTTCATCCCCTGGAACCGGGCTGCAGCAGCGGGATAACCTGATAAGGAGATTATCGATCCCCTCTACCTGTACACCTGCATCTTTTTTCCGCTTGACGGGTTGAGCATTCAATTCCTTCATCGTTTCTTCCAGATTGTCTTCCTGTTCCCGCTTCTTTCGGTGTTTTTCCGTTAAACGGTTGGCGATTTGAGCGGCTGTGATCCCGTTATACCCGACGGCTGCATACATATCATCCTCGTTGGAGAAATTGAATTTCTCCGACACTCGCTTGATGTTTTCGGGATTGAGGATTTCCTTCACATCGAAATCCTGATTCTTTATTTCTTTTTCGACCAGCTCACGGCCTTTTTCAATATTTTCTTCCCTGCGCTGTTTCTTGAAGAACTGCTTGATTTTATTCTTTGCCTGGGAAGTCTGGGCAAGCTTCAGCCAATCCTGACTAGGACCATACGAATGTTTGGACGTAAGGATCTCGATGATATCCCCCGTTTTCAGCTTGTAATCAAGAGTGACCATTTTCCCGTTGACCTTTGCACCGATCGTTTTGTTGCCGATTTCCGAGTGGATCCTGTAGGAAAAGTCGATGGGAACGGAGCCTGATGGCAATTCCAATACATCTCCTTTAGGCGTGAATACAAAGACCATATCGGAAAACAGGTCGATTTTAAGAGATTCCATGAATTCTTCAGCATTGGCCGATTCATTCTGAAATTCTAATATTTCCCTGAACCAGGATAGCTTTTTCTCGAACGAAACAGGTTCATTGGCTTCTTTTCCTTCTTTATACGCCCAGTGTGCCGCAACCCCGTATTCAGCGATTTGGTGCATTTCAAGAGTTCTGATCTGCACTTCCAGTGGGTCGCCTTTAGGACCGATGACCGTCGTATGAAGGGATTGGTACATATTCGGTTTCGGCATGGCAATATAATCCTTGAACCTTCCGGGCATCGGTTTCCAGCATGTATGAACGATTCCGAGTACAGCATAGCAGTCCTTGATGCTGTCTACTACAACACGTACGGCAAGGAGGTCGTAGATTTCATTGAATTGTTTGTTTTGCAGGGCCATCTTACGATAGATGCTGTAAATATGCTTCGGCCGTCCAGATATTTCAGCCACGATTTTCACGTCGCCCAGCTTATCTTTCACTTCATTGACGACTTCCTCTAAATATTGTTCACGCTCGGCACGCTTTTTCTTCATCAAATTGACAATACGATAATATTGTTGAGGATTTAAATATCGGAGCGACGTATCTTCCAATTCCCACTTGATCTTTGAAATTCCCAACCGATGGGCCAAAGGAGCGAAGATTTCAAGTGTCTCATTTGCTATTCTCCGCTGCTTCTCCTGTGGTAAATGTTTCAGGGTTCTCATATTATGGAGGCGGTCTGCCAATTTAATTAGGATGACCCGGATATCCTGAGCCATCGCTACAAACATTTTCCGGTGATTTTCAGCCTGTTGCTCTTCATGGGATTTGTATTTTATCTTTCCAAGCTTCGTGACCCCATCAACGAGCATGGCCACTTCGGCATTGAACGCTTCTTCAATTTCACCGAGGGAAATACCCGTATCCTCCACTACATCATGAAGAAACCCTGCAGCAACGGTTGCCGGATCCATCTCTAGATCCGCCAGTATCCCTGCCACCTGAATGGGATGGATGATGTAGGGTTCACCAGACTTACGGTATTGCTCACTGTGGGCATCCCTTGCATATACGTATGCCTTCTGGACCATTTCAACATGCTCATCATTTAAGTATGCTCTTGTTTTATCAATAACCTGTTCCGGGGTTAGTACTTGATCTTTAGCCATGATCAAAATCACCTTTGTATTTTAATATAGTTCACGATTGTTCGATTTTAATGATTGTTACTATTATCAAAAAAAAAAGAGCTTCTGTAAAGGGTTTAGCAGAAAATTCTCAGAATCCATCTGATTTTGTCGATAAATGTCGATTCTATTCTTCTTGAAATTAAAAAAATAAGGGCTGACACTTTAACCAGTTGTCAGTCCCTTATTTCAGTATATCACAAAGTCAGTTTTAATAATCGAATTTAGTATTGCATTAATGTCATTATATCATAGTTCTCAAGTTTGTCGCGGCCGTCAAGGTACGTAAGTTCAATTAAGAACGCAGTCCCTGCAACGATTCCACCCAGTTCTTCCACAAGCTTGATCGTTGCTTCGATCGTTCCGCCGGTTGCCAGTAAATCGTCCGTGATCAGAACACGCTGGCCGGGCTTGATGGCATCTTTATGGATGGTCAACGCATCTTTACCGTACTCAAGGCCGTATTCCTTCTGAATCGTTTCACGTGGTAATTTACCAGGTTTACGGACAGGGGCAAAGCCTATACCGAGTGCATAAGCGACTGGGCATCCGATGATGAATCCACGGGCTTCAGGTCCTACAATCAGGTCAATCTGCTTTTCTTTTGCATATTCAACGATTTGGTCTGTAGCATATCTATAAGCATCACCATTATCCATAAGGGGTGTGATGTCTTTAAACTTAATCCCTTCTTTTGGCCAATTCTCAACGATTGTAACATATTGTTTTAAGTCCATGCTTCTACTTCCTCCTCAATTGTAACAGACTCTTCTATCCTTTCATTAAACCAAGTCTTCAACTCTTGATAGGAAGAATATAACAATTCGTTTTCGAGTTCGTATTGTTGTTGTTTCTTCTGATATGTTCGAGATTCAGAAAGATCTTTCTTGGTTTTCTCAGGATTAAGAGAAATAAATCCATTGTCTATTGTAACAAACTTCAAATCAAAAAACACCTGTGACATAAAATCGATTGTTTCTTTTGACCAGCCTTTATATTTGGCCAGGTCATCGCCATGCTTATTGACATCGAACGATCCCCGTTTGGTTAAAAATCCATAGTACCATTTGAAATGGTCCCGGGTCGGCATTGTACTGAAGAAATGATCTTCCTCCTGGAAGAAATGAGCATAGATCCGATGAGGACGCCCCTTCTTCAAAAGCTCTTCAAGTAAAGGCTTGGAATTCGGCAGATCCAACAGCACAAGGCTTGCTTTATCCGTTGATAATCCATCAAGCGTCGAGCTTTCCTCCAAGAGGATGACCTCCTCTTTCGGCAGGTTCAGTTTGTCCAACGTGGATGAATGAAAACAAACCATTTTCTTATTTTCTTCAGGGATGAGTCCGTTCCACTTATGGACCTGCTTAATTCCCCTCACATCAAATAATTGCCAATGATCGATTTTCACATCATGTAAAAACACCTGAGGCTTTTTGCGGTTGTTCCACTCATTGATGGATAATTCACCAATGACGGACGCATTTGAAAATGGCGTCATGTGATCTGCCAATTCACCGAGTCCGAAGCCTACACCGTCTAGTTGGACTCCTTTGTCTTCTAAAACGAGCTTAAGGTGATTTTGTGCAGACCCGATTTTTTTATAGTGCTCGATGCTCACATGATCGATGATCCACTTAGGCTTTGGATTCTTCATCCCAAAAGGTGCCAAAAGCTGAAGCTTTTCAATGGACTCCACAGAGATTTCGTCCACTGTCACGGGAGCATCGAGTTGTGTGACCGGGATGAAGTCTTCCGGTGTCAGATCCGTCCCGGCCAGTTCATTTAACTGGTTTCTCAACTGAGCTACATCGTCCAATTGCAGCGTCATGCCCGCAGCCATTGGGTGGCCACCGAAGTGGGGAAGGATATCCCGGCAGGTTGAAAGGTTTTTGAATAAATCAAATCCTACGATGCTTCTCGCAGACCCTTTCGCCGTTCCTTTTTCCAAGTCGTAGCTAAGCACGATGGTCGGACGGTAAAACCTGTCCACCAGACGTGAAGCCACAATGCCGACCACTCCGGGATTCCAGCCTTCCTTTCCGATGACAAGTACATGGTTATCCTTCAATGGAAAATCTCTCTCCACCATCTCAACGGCTTCCTCGGTCATTTGAGCGACGATTGCCTGTCTCTCTTTATTCAAGCCGTCAATTTCTTCCGCCAGTGCCTTAGCCTCTTCGTCATCTTCAGTAAGCATGAGATCGACGGCCGGATCGGCATCACCTAAACGACCAACGGCATTAATCCGTGGAGCGATCATGAAGCCGACCGTCTCTTCGGTGATTTCATGCTGCTTCGCATTGGCGATTTTACATAAAGCTTTAATCCCCAACCGGTTTGAAACACGAAGTTCGGCAAGACCCCGTTTAGCCAGAAGGCGGTTTTCCCCTCTCAAGGGAACGAGATCCGCAATGGTTCCAATCGCCGCAAGATCCAGTAAATGACTTGGCAGCTCACCATAAAGGGCATGGGCCAATTTAAATGCAACCCCTACACCGGCAAGTTCTCCAAATGGATATGCTACTTCTCCCACCTTTGGATGTAGGAGAGCATACGTTTCCGGTAATTCGGGTCCAGGTTCATGGTGGTCTGTAATGATCAGATCGATCCCTAGCTCTTTCGCGAGCCTGGCTTCGTTCACGGCAGAGATTCCTGTATCGACCGTGATGATGAGTGAGAATTCCTCATCCTTGGCCCAGCGGAACGCCCCCTCATTGGGTCCATATCCTTCACTGAACCGGTTCGGGATATAAAATTCCACCATAGCCCCCAAATCTCTCAGTACGGTCATCATGACCGATGTACTGCTGACTCCATCTGCATCATAGTCACCATAAACGAGAATTCTTTCCCCGTTCTCAATGGCTTTGTGGATCCGTTCCGTTGCTTTCTTCATATCTTCAAATAAAAATGGATCGTGAAATGAGTCGCCTGAATCAAATAAAAAATTCCTGGCTTCTTCGACATCATCCAAGTCCCGGTTTATCAATAATTTCGCTACAAGCGAAGGTACTTTTAGTTCATTTGCCAATTCTGCTATTTTATGTTCATCTGTTTCTGTCAATGTCCAACGTGTTTTTGATTTTAACATACGTTCACCCCTCAGCCTTACTCATTATACAAAAGTGAGGGGGTTGTTTCAATCTAAATGAGACCCTGATAAAAAGATGGGGAAAAATGGTGAGGGGACGTCGTCTCTGATGTCCCTCGGTTGAAATCCAGCCGTTTTTTGTGAAAAACCAGCCGATATCGTGAATAATCCGGCGGGTTTCCGCCATTATCCAGCCGTTACGGTTAAAAATCAGGCCGAAATCTAACTAAATTCAGCCAAATGACTTTTTCATACAAAAATAACCGACGATAGGCGTCCGCACAAAAACAAAAAAAGCCCGGCGGCAACAGCCACCAGACTCATTTACTCCCCTGCTTCCCCTACTGAATCCGGGGCTCGTTTTTTTAACGGGATATCTTCGGTTTTTTCTTTATGCATTCCCTCTGTCTGTTCCCTCAATAACATATTTTCTTTTTCAAGGGATTTAACCCTCCGCTGGACGACGAATAATCGGAACAGCCCTACGGAACCGATGATGATACCACCCATCAAGACAGATCCGAGAATAACTAATATAAGAGGCCAGTCGGATTCACCGAACAGATAATTGACGGTGACCGGATCGACGTTGATGACTGCGAAAATCGATACCACCAGCGCAAAGAAAATACCTAATAATAGAGTCCATTGAAACTTCATGAGACTTCCCTCCCTTTAAGTTAAGTCTATTTGATCATCACTTTCTTCAGAAGCAGGATTGAATGGATTGATATGTATAAAAACATCATTCACATTCGATTCTCCCAAGAGCTTTTCTTTGACTCTCTTCCCGACGCGATGACCTTCCTCTACTGTCATGTAAGGATCGACACTGATTTTCAAATCGATGATGACGTAGTGTCCATGTTCCCTTGCATGAAGCTCATTGATTTCTTTCACTTCCGGGACGGTCTCCACAATTTTTCGGAAAGGCAGTACATCCTCGTCATGCATAACGTGATCGAGGGTCGTATGTATGGATTCCGCTCCCAGATGCCAGGCCATCCTGAGGACAAGCAGGGAAACGAATATTCCTGCAACAGGGTCCGCATAAACAAGCCAGCCGATATCGAACTTCCCGCCAAGGATGGAAGCTGAAATCCCGACAAGTGCTGCGATGGAAGAGAATACATCCGAACGATGCTCGTATGCATTCACGATCAATGCATCACTCTTTAACCTTTTACCCAACCGATATTTGTATTGAAACATCGCTTCTTTCACGATGATGGAGAAAATGACCGCATAAATCGCAATCGCTGTCGGCGGGGTGAGAGGGTGAAAAAAGGATTCAATCGATGATTTCCCAATTTCGATCCCCACAAGGAACAACAGTACGGCCACGATGATGGCCGCAATGGACTCCGCCTTTCCGTGACCATAAGGATGATCCTGGTCAGGGGGCTGCTTGGCAGCACGCAAACCGATAAAGACAGCAAGGGATCCTGCTACATCCGATGCAGAGTGAACCGCATCGGCAATCAGCGCCCTACTATTCCCCATGATACCGGCCGCCCACTTTATTACCGCCAGTACAATATTGCCCACCACACCGATCATGGCGGCAAATTCCGCTTTTTTAAAACGATCCTCATGATTCATTCGCGTCGCCTCCCTTATGACTTCTATTAGTGTAACCCAATGGCGTAAAAAAACAAAAAAAGAC
The DNA here is from genome assembly GCF_056173145.1 of Rossellomorea sp. QJM3NY_18. Taxonomy (NCBI): domain Bacteria; kingdom Bacillati; phylum Bacillota; class Bacilli; order Caryophanales; family Bacillaceae; genus Rossellomorea; species Rossellomorea sp. QJM3NY_18. The sequence continues at coordinate 2,945,290 of NZ_CM149659.1, forward strand.
AGGTCCGGGAAGAAATACTTCCCGGACCTCTTGATGGTTATTATACTTGCGGTTCATCCGACCACGTTTTCTTTTCTTTTACGGTCTTGATGGTTCCTTTTTTCTTCAGTTCTTTCTTCTTCATCACGAGCCATACCTGGGAAGCGATGAATACGGAAGAATAGGTACCTGAAATCAACCCGACCAATAAAGCGATGGAGAAGTTACGGATCGACTCACTTCCGAAGATCATGAGTGCAATGACCGTGAACACGACAGTCAATACTGTATTGACTGAACGGCCCATCGTCTGTCTGATACTTTGGTTCACTACCTCTTCAATGTCTTTATCGGTCTTCAAACGGCGTTTCTTATGAAGATTCTCCCGGAGCCTGTCAAAGGTAACGATCGTATCATTGATCGAATAACCGACAATCGTCAGGACGGCTGCAATGAATGTGATATCCACTTCGAGCCTGGTCAAGCTGAAGAATGCAATGATAAAGAATGCATCATGCATAAGGGCAAGGATTGCTCCCAAAGCCATTCTCCATTCGAAACGGAGTGTTACGTAAATAATGATCCCGATGGAGGCAATCGCCAAAGCAATCATGGCGTTCTTTGCGAGTTCCTTGCCGATCACAGGAGATACGGTACTGATACTCGGTTCAGCTCCATAAAGCTCGTTAAAGTGATCTTTCAACTTTGCGATATCGTTCTTATTCAAGTCATCCGTGTAGCGGACAACGGCGATGTTTTCTTTATCACCCGAAATGACGACATCTTCAGAAGGCAGTTTTATTTCTTTCAGTTCATCTTGGACCTGTTCCGTCTTCAGGCTCTGATCAGCCAGGATTTCCATACGGGAACCACTGACAAAGTCGATTCCAAGATTCAGTCTGAAGATGGCCAGAATGATGATCCCCGCCGTGAGGAGTACAGCTGAAAATGCGAAAAACTTCTTACGCTGTCCAGCAAAATCAAATCGGTCGAAGCGGGTAGGCAGATCCAGCGTATCATAATTCTCCGACAGATCCTTGATTTCGGATTTTTTCACACCGAACCAGCCCGGCTTTTTATTAAAGATGCGGCTGTGGACCCAAAGGCTCATTAATAGACGCGAGCCCCATACCGCCGTGATGAAGCTTGTCAGGATACTGACGATCAGCATCGTCGCAAATCCTTTAACCGAGCTATTTCCGTAGAAGAATAGAACAGCAGCGGCAAGGATCGTCGTCACGTTGGCATCCAGGATCGTTAAGAAGGACGATTTGTTACCGGCCTGGAATGCAGAGCGTATCGGCTTCCCGACCCGCATTTCTTCTTTGATCCGTTCATACGTGATGATGTTCGCGTCAACCGCCATACCCACACCAAGGATGAGGGCTGCGATTCCCGGCAGCGTCAGGACCCCGTTCATCATATCGAAAATCAACAGAATCAAGTAAATGTATACTGAAAGGGTGATCGTGGCGATCAGTCCAGGGAAACGGTAGTATGCAATCATGAATAAGAAAATGATGGCAATCCCGATGATCCCCGCAGTCACTGTCTTATCCAATGCCTGCTGACCGAATTGCGCTCCCACTGAAGTTGAATATTTCTCCTCCAGTTTGACCGGAAGTGCCCCGGCATTTAGAAGGGACGCAAGATTCTGTGCCCTCTCAACCGTGAAGTTCCCTTCAATGATGACTTCATCCGAGTTGATTGGCTTTCTTACCGCCGGGTCGGAGATGAATTTCGGGTCTTCCTTCCCTACTTCAGCTTTGTAAGAATCTTTCCCTTCCTCGAAATCCAGCCAGATAACAAGCTTGTTCTGTGGAGCCATAGCAGAAATATCTTTCGTTAATTCATAGAATTTCGAGCGATCTTTTAATTTTAATGAAACGATTGGATTATTTTTGTCATCAAACGTTTGCTTCGCAGAATTGGATGCAAGATCCGATCCGTCCAGACGGACTTTATCGTTTACGTCACGGAACGTCAGATTGGCTTGAGTGGAGAGGATTTCCCTTGCTTCGTTCTGGTCCTCGACACCAGCCAATTGAACACGGATGCGGTTCCCGTCTTCGATTTGGATATTCGGTTCACTGACACCCAATACGTTAATACGCCTGTCGAGTGCATCGGCTGTATTAGCAACGGTCTCTTTCGTGATTTCCTGGCCTTTTTTGATCGGCTGAACTTCATAAAGAACTTCAAATCCGCCCTGTAGGTCCAATCCCAGTTTAATGTTATCTACAATACTCTTCGTTGTTCCTCCCATAGTACCTGCAAGCAATACCACAAGTATAAAGAAGGCAATGATTCGGCCGCGCTTTACCATTATGTATAGATCCTCCTTGCCGTTTTAAAAAACCATGCGAACTATGTGCTTCAAAAAGTAATATAATTCCTAAATTCTTCGGGCATTCTCATTATCTATGAGAAAGAAATGACTGTCAATTTCTTTTCAGGCTATTTTCCATTCTTATTCGGGCGAAGAAGCTCGTTCAACTCTTCTTCATTCACTTCTGCAAACCAATTGGGAGACCTGTACGCTTCGATCGTTTCAAAACTCATATACTCTCCAGGCTTGACCGTCAACACATCACTCACTAACTGAAAGAGCTTTACATCCACTTCAGGCTTCTTCCATTTCTTCTTCGTTAAGTAGGACCATAGGCGGCCAGCGTCTGCCTTTCCGTATCCAAGAATTTCAAATTCTTCTACTTTGCTTACAAGCGCTGGTACTAATGATTCATAAAAACGATCGTAAGGATGCTGATTTTTCTTCATTCCCCGTCCACCCCATTTGAGCTATATTCAGCCCGAATTGTTCACTACTTGTCATGCTTTGTCCACCCTTATGCATATACATCATTGTATACGATAATACCAATTTTGAGAAGGCAGGGAATTTTATGTCAAAATTTCTGAAAGGCACCATGATCTTAATGATGGCCGCCTTTATAACCAGGATATTAGGGTTCGTGAACCGCATCGTCGTTGCCAGATTCATCGGAGAAGAAGGTGTCGGCCTTTTCATGATGGCTTTCCCTACCCTCATACTCGTCATCACCATCACTCAACTGGGGCTCCCTGTAGCGATCTCAAAAAATGTGGCCGAAGCAGAGTCAAAGGGAGATATCCGGAAGGTAAAAAAAATATTGGTGGTCTCCCTTTCCATTACCATGGGGCTATCCCTCATCTTCACCCCGGCACTCATCCTGCTCGCGCCCTATTTAACAGACGTCTTATTTACGGATGATCGAATTTACTACCCATTGGTGGCCATTGCCCCGATCATTCCGATCGTGGCGATCTCTTCTGTGATCCGCGGCTACTTCCAGGGAAGACAGAACATGAAACCTTCCGCTTATTCCCAAGTCATCGAACAGGTGGTCCGCATCACCCTGATTGCCGTATTGACCAAAACTTTCCTTCCTTACGGGATTGAATACGCAGCAGCCGCTGCCATGGTGGCGTCGGTTCTCGGGGAACTCGCCTCCCTACTATATTTGTTCGCAAGTTTCAAGTTGAAGAAAAAATTCAAGATCAGGCGCAACTTCTTTACCTCGATCAAGAATGGCCGGGAAACCTTTAATGAACTCATGAGTGTGGCCCTGCCGGCGACTGGCAGCAGGATGATCGGGTCGATTGCATGGTTTTTTGAACCGATCGTGGTGGCAAACAGCCTTGCCATCGCCGGGGTGGCAGCTGGGATGGCAACGAAACAGTATGGTTCCTTGACGGGATATGCCCTTCCCCTCCTGTTCCTTCCATCATTCGTGACCCTTTCATTATCGCAATCTCTTGTCCCGGCCATTAGTGAAGCCAACTCTCAAAAAAATTTCGCCTTAATCGAACACCGGCTTCAGCAGGCCCTAAGGTTCTGTTTAATCACCGGTGGGATTTCCGTCGTCATCCTCTACGTTTATGCAAAGCCGCTCATGCAGGTCATGTACGGGAATGAAAACGGAGCAGGTTTCTTGATGATCATGGCCCCTTTCTTTTTATTTTATTACTATCAGGGGCCATTGCAGGCCGTGCTCCAGGCGTTGAATCTGGCAAGGGCCGCCATGATCAACAGCCTGATAGGTGCCGTGGTGAAGACCGGTGTCATCTTTGTTCTCGCTTCACAGCCGGCTTTTGGCATCAACGGTGCGGCTCTCGGGATTGTCACCGGGTTCCTGCTCGTGACCCTGCTTCATTTCATGACCATCCTGAAATATATTCCGATGACGATTTATGCCAAGGATTACGTGAAGACGGTCTTAGTCCTGTTGATTACCGGAGTATGGGGGCACTTTTCTTATCTTTATTTAGTTGATGGTCAGTCCACCGTTTTCCGCTTGCTATTCGGCGTCCTGACTTCGACGGCGCTTTACACCGTGCTCTCCATCACCCTCAAGCTCATCGTGAAAACCGACCTTGTCAGGATCCCGTTCATCCGGCGATTCATCACTCCATAGTCTCCCCAAATAAAAATACTCCTTAACATTTTGTTGAGGAGTTTTTTTATTTGTTTTTTTCATCAATGTAAAATTGTCCGTTTTGGAAGCTGCAGAAGGAGATTTCGTGTACGTTTTTGAATCCGCGTTCTCTCAGTTCTTTCCGTAACCAGAAGGACGTTTTTCCGATCATGTCGAGATGGGTGGTTTGGACCTGTCCATCGAGGATCAGCGGAAGTGTCAGGGAATGCGGAGTCTTTTTATCTTTCTGAAGGACAGATAGGTTCCCGGATGGCTCTAAAATCGCAAATTCAACATCTGCCACATTAAAGATATCTTTTTCTCTTAATTGAAGAAGTAAATCATCATAATTATAACGCTGTTTCTTCATTGCTTTGTCGTCGATTTTTCCATTGTGGATTATGACGGTGGGTTTTCCGTCAAGTAATTCCCGAAAAGACTTAGACCTGAGGGAAAACCATGCAAACAGGATCTGGACGAGGACGATGATCCCCATGGGCAGCACTGTATGAATGATGGGATCCTCCGGTTCTTCAATGGCCATGACCGCCATCTCGGCAATCATCATGAATACGACCAGATCCAGGATGCTCAGTTCCCCGATTTCCCTTTTACCCATGATTCTAAAAATGAAGATGATCATAACATAAAGAAAAAGAGTGCGTAAAATGATGATAAAATATTCCTCCACTACTTTTCCCTCCCATACACATGTCATTATGTAGTATCGACAGAAGGAGAAAATAAATCGGAGGAATTTTTATCCACCCATGGACGGATGTATTTAAAGTATACGGATATTGTGGGAATTATCGGAGACATGGTCACAGCCCCACCTTTTCCAGGAAGATTCATACTAGTCTATGAGGCTTGACCACATAAAATTTCTAGTCTTTTTTACCATTGCGATGAATATGCTTGTACTAATACGGAATAAAATTATCGATTTAGAAGGGAGAGGACCGTCATCGAAGCAAAAAAAATGGGTGGTGCCGTCCTTTACGGGACGACCACCATATTTGTCATAGCGATTGCCGCAAGTTTATTATTCTCATTATTGCTCCGGTTTACCAATCTTACTGAAAGCTCCATCACAATGTTTGTCACGATCATTTCATTTCTTTCTTTGTTTGTTGGTGGATTTATGTCAGGTGGAAAAGGAAAGACAAAAGGCTGGGTGCTTGGAGGTTCGACAGGACTCATTTACACCCTCGTCATTTTCTTATTTCAATACCTGGGATACGATAGCCTGTTTTCAATCGAACAGCTGATCTATCACGGCTGCTATATCCTGACGGCCATGATGGGGGGAATCCTTGGAGTAAACATGAGTGGCGGTCCGAGGGAGGGCTAGTCCATCCGCAAAATAAAAAAAGGGTCCCTCTTTCACGTGCCTAGGCACATGGAGAGAAACCCTTTTTTAATTATACCTGCTCTGCTCTGATGACTTCCCTGATCGCATTACGATCATATGTAAGACGGCTGCCGTCACCACACAGGATGACTACTTTACCTTCTTCGATAGCATCGATTGATCCGTGTAAACCGCCGATCGTGATGATTCTATCACCCTTCGCAAGCTCATTTTGCATTTTCGAGACCGCTTTTTGACGCTTTTGCTGAGGACGGATCAGTAAAAAGTAAAACAGAACGAACATTAATATCAAAGGTAGTATTGTTCCTAAACTTCCTCCCATTCTTTTTCCCCTCCTTTCAAGTGCATTCTTTATTATTATGGCTTTTAGAAGTTTTTCGCATCAGGACGGTTGAAGCCGTACTGCTCGAAAAATTCTTTCCTAAAGTCTCCTAGACGATCTTCACGAATCGCTTGTCTGACTTGCTCCATCAATTTTAACAGAAAATGAAGGTTATGATAAGTCGTAAGGCGAATTCCGAACGTTTCGTCACATTTGATTAAGTGACGGATATAGGCACGGCTATAATTTTTACACGTATAGCAGTCGCAATTCTCATCGATCGGTCTGAAATCCCTTGCATACTTTGCGTTCTTCACGACCAGACGGCCTTCACTTGTCATAAGCGTTCCGTTACGGGCGATACGGGTCGGAAGGACACAATCGAACATATCGATTCCGCGCATCGAACCATCGATCAGTGAATCAGGAGATCCGACACCCATCAGATAGCGGGGCTTATCCGACGGAAGGTGTGGCGTTGTGAAATCAAGCACGCGATTCATGACGTCCTTAGGCTCACCGACAGAAAGTCCACCGACTGCATATCCAGGGAAATCCATGGATACAAGGTCGCGGGCACTTTGCTTCCTCAGTTCTTCGTATTCTCCGCCTTGGACGATACCGAATAATCCTTGATCCTGAGGGCGCTCGTGGGCATTTAGACAACGCTCTGCCCATCGCGTGGTACGCTCTACAGAACTCTTCATATACTCATATTCGGCAGGATACGGTGGACATTCATCGAATGCCATCATGATATCAGAGCCCAGCGCATTCTGTATCTCCATCGCTTTCTCCGGACTGAGGAAGAGTTTATCCCCGTTCAAGTGATGACGGAAATGGACTCCTTCTTCTTCAATCTGGCGGAGCTTACTCAAGCTGAACACTTGGAAACCGCCTGAATCGGTCAAGATGGCGCGATCCCAGTTCATGAATTTATGGAGGCCGCCTGCTTCCCTTATGATTTCATGGCCGGGACGCAGCCATAAATGATACGTATTACTAAGGATGATGCCGGATTCCATGGATTTCAGATCCTCCGGAGACATCGTTTTTACAGTAGCCATGGTTCCTACGGGCATGAAGGCAGGCGTTTCGAATGAACCGTGTGGCGTATGGACGCGGCCCAGTCTTGCACCGGTTTGTTTACATGTTTTAATCAATTCATATGTTATTGCAGTCAACTTGGGAATTCTCCTTCCAATTTCCATTGGGTTTTCAATCATTCATTATTTAATCAACATCGCATCTCCAAAACTGAAGAAGCGGTACTTCTCTTTAACGGCGGTTTCATAGGCATGCATCACGTTGTCCTGCCCCGCAAAGGCGCTGACCAGCATGATCAGGGTCGACTTCGGTAAGTGGAAATTTGTGATCAGCCCATCAATCCCTTTAAACTCATAGCCTGGATAAATGAAAATATTCGTCCATCCATTCTCTTCAACAAAAGTTCCATGCTTGGATGCAATGGTTTCAAGTGTGCGGGTGGAGGTTGTTCCGACCGTTATGATCTTGCCTCCATTTGCTCTTACCTCATTTAAGAGGCGGGCGGTCCCTTCGGATACCTGATAGAACTCGGCATGCATATCATGATCTTCAATCGTCTCGACGGAAACCGGCCTGAACGTTCCGAGTCCCACATGAAGGGTGATGAAAGCGATGTGTACACCTTTTTCCTTCAGCTCATCCAACAGTTCTTCCGTAAAGTGGAGACCTGCAGTCGGAGCAGCCGCTGAGCCCCTTTCCCTGGCAAACACCGTCTGGTAGCGGTCCTGTTCTTCCAATCGTTCACGGATGTACGGCGGCAGTGGCATTTCACCCAATTCATCCAATACTTCGTAAAAAATCCCTTCATATCGGAATTCAAGGATTCTTCCACCGTGATCCTTCAAGTCAACGCAAGTTGCCCTTAATTTCCCGTCCCCGAAAACGATCTCCGTTCCGACACGGATCCGTTTTGCCGGCTTCACAAGTGTCTCCCACTTGTCGCCGTCTTCCTGTTTCAGAAGGAGCACTTCAATATTGGCACCTGTATCTTCTTTTTGTCCAAAAAGGCGTGCCGGCAATACTCTTGTATCATTCAGGACGAGACAGTCCCCTTCCCCGAGGAACTCAGTGATCTGTTTGAAACGGATATGATCCATGGAACCATCTTCTTTATCCAATACCATCAGCCTGCTCTCGGAACGGTTCTCAAGAGGAGTCTGGGCAATCAGTTCTTCTGGTAAATGAAAATCAAAATCTTCTACTTTCACAGTTCGTCACCTGGCTTATGTAAATCTCACTCATGAATCCTATTTAAATCTCCCGATGAAATAAAAGACAACGGAAAGTATAACACTTATCAGAATAGAAGTCATAAGTGGAAAATAAAATGTCGCATTTTCTTTTTTGATAATGATGTCACCCGGCAACTTCCCTATTTTGATGAATTGCATAAGGAAGCCGATCACAAGGATGATCGCGCCGATGATCATGACTAATTTAGGCAGCCCTGTCAATTGTCCGGCACCTCCAGTTGGAAATGGTCATACACAAGATGAGTGACGATCCTCCCTCTCGGCGTCCGCTGGATGAATCCAATTTGCAAAAGGTATGGCTCGTACACATCTTCAATCGTATGGGACTCCTCCCCGATGCTTGCTGCAATCGTATCGAGTCCCACAGGTCCGCCCCTGAAGCGATCGATGATCCCTTTAAGAAGCTTATGGTCGATATGATCGAGACCGAGTTTATCGACCTGAAGGAGTTCGAGGGCTTCCCGTGAAAGGGTTGTGGTAATATCCCCATTCCCCTTCACCTGGGCAAAATCCCTTACCCTCCGTAGCAGCCGATTGGCGATACGCGGGGTCCCTCTCGACCTTCGCGCCAACTCTTCAGAAGCCGTCGCTTCGATTTTCGTGTTCAGAATCGCGGCTGTCCGCTGAACAATTTCATTCAACTGTTCTTCATTATAATATTCCAACCGGCATAGTACACCAAATCGATCTCGAAGGGGAGCCGATAAGGCACCTGCACGGGTCGTCGCCCCCACCAGCGTAAAAGGCGGAAGATCCAAACGGACAGACCGTGCACTGGGACCATTCCCGATGACAATATCCAAACAGAAATCTTCCATTGCAGGATAAAGAACCTCTTCGATCGCCCGGGGCAGGCGGTGGATTTCATCGATGAACAATACGTCACCTGGCTCGAGTGCCGTAAGGACGGCAGCCAGGTCTCCCGGTCTCTCGATGGCCGGTCCTGAGGTGGTGCGCATGTTCACACCCATCTCATTGGCAATGACGGCGGCCAGGGTCGTTTTCCCTAATCCCGGCGGCCCGTAAAGAAGGACATGATCCAGGGTCTCCTGTCGCATCTTTGCCGCTTCAATGAAAACCTCAAGATTATGCTTTACCTTATCTTGCCCAATATATTGTTTTATTGACTGAGGACGCAAGGAATATTCAAAGGAATCTTCATTTATTTCCGATTCACCTGATACGATCCTGTCTTCCATTTAGACTTCCTCCTTTCTTAGCAGTTCTTACTTCAAGAGAAGTTGAAGGGCTTTCCTGATGATTTCGTCTGACGAATGCCCTTCCCCTTTCAGTTTAGGCGTGATTTTCTTAATTTCACGTTCAGAGTAGCCCAGGGCTTTAAGGGCAAGGATGGCTTCCTCAAATGCCTCATCCTTTCCATGGGATACTTCCGCCTCCCCATGATCTGAGAACAGGCTTGGGAAATAATCAGGCACAACATCCTGAAGCTTCCCTTTTAAATCCAGGATCATCTGACGGGCCGTCTTCTTCCCGACACCAGGGAACTTCGTCAGGAAACTTTCATTCTCCTCTTCAATGGCCGTGATCACCTGCTGCGGGGCACCTGAGGCCAAAATCGCCAAGGCTCCCTTTGGCCCGATCCCCGAGACATTTAATAGTTTCATAAAGAGCAGCTTCTCTTCGATGGCAAGGAACCCGTACAGGGCAATAAGATCTTCCCTTACATGCTGATATGTAAAAATCTGAATCTCTTGATTTTGATATTTTGAATACACAAATGGATTCGCGGTATACAACTGATATCCGATTCCATTATTCTCCACCACAACATACTCGGGACCCACTTGACTGACCGTCCCTTTTATATATTCATACATTTCATTCTCTCCCCATATGGTACAACTTACTGTTTTTTCTTTCGTCTCACATTCCTATTCAAAAAGACATATAAAATCTATTGTATCATATCACTATTTGATGGGATGGGAAAGGGAGACGAAAGAGAAACACCTGTTCTAATTTTATCAAAGAATGTGGGTATTGGGCAGAGGAATCTGTAAAATAAAAAAAACCAGTGGCGTATGCACTGGTTCTTCTCTTATTTAGGAACGGAGTAGGGTTTATATTGTTCAAGTACCTCTTCGTACTCCTGCTTCGACTTAATGGGGATGCCTTTGACGAGATCATCGTGACGCTTGCTCTCAAGCTTCTTCACATCAATCTGGAAGAAGGATTGAATGATTTCCGCCTGTCCGGGTCTGCCGTTAAAGATGGACAGTACACCCTTATCCGATATACCAAAGTAGCCATTGGTCTTTAGAAGAGGAGAGATATCATCCATCTTCTTCTGGAACGCGATTTGTTCTTCCGTCATATCCATCAGCTGCCAGTCTTCATACGCAGCCCAGAAGTCTTCCATGCTCCAAATCGTTTCCTGCACGATTTCCTCACTCACTTCCCCGTCCAGATACACGCGTTCCAATATTACCGTGACCGTATGGGCGGAAGCAACCTCAGCAGGGGTTTCGTTCAGCATCTCCAGGGAACTGCCGTCTGCAGCCTGTTTTTCCTCTGTATAAAAAAACGTGAAGTAAAACGCACCGATTAATAACATCACCATAAACACGATTCGAACCTTCATCGTCATCGTGATCACCTCGAACTTGATTTATGTAATACTCTATCCACTAGTCTTACCAAAGCCTGTTAGGAATATCCAAACTTTTTAGGGACGGACCTCCCCCCATGAAAAAAGACTACCCAAGAGCGTTCACTCTTTAAGTAGTCCATCCTTGTTAACGGTTGATGCGGTCTTTCACTGACCGGAACATATCGTGCATGTCGAAGTTGAGAGCGTCCCTCGGACCACCGTCGCGTAAATCATTGTCAATGTTTCTTACCCGGCTGAATGTTCCCTCATCAGTCACCACTGAAACCGTTCTTCCGTTCAGATAAGGCTGCACGGCTTCTTTAACACGTGCTTTCGTTTCCTCGATTTTACTATGATCATCCAGTTCAATGGCTATGAGGACATCTGTTCCATAGGCGACGGCACGAACGTCACTGACGTTCTCCACCTTCCCTGTCACATCGCCTATCTTCTCGGCGAGATCCCCTTCATATGCTGTATAATAGGATCTTCTTGCAGATCGGGTATTATCATCAAGATGTCCATGATAGTTCGCATCCCCATGACTCGCACGGGCGTCCCTTGCCAAGAAGTTCTTGTCATAATCGGCAAGTGGCCGGGACGGGTTCTTCGGATTTCCATTCTCGTCCCTCACCTGAAGGAACTGGCGTTTCTTTTGACGGATATCCTGCCCTTCTTTTCCGGCAGAGTGATCATACATTTCAGTCAGAGGTCCGTCCCTCTCGTCCCGGTTGTCCCCGCCATGTCCCTCGTTGGAGTAGAAGCCGAGTGGCTCGTAGGAGTCTGAATAACGATCTTGAGCTTTTTCTTCTCCACTGTTACATGCAGCAAGACCCAGGGTCATGACGGCTGTTAATGGTACCATGAATAATCGTTTATTCAAGTTACGTTTCCCCCTTCAACCCGATACTTGAGCATTTTTTCTGCTCACCATTAGGTTGTGAAAGGACATTCTCTTTCATTCGGGTCAATGTTTGGAGACATCCCCTACAATTGGGTATTGATCCTTTTCACTTCACCATGCAGCTCTTGATTAAATTGCATCCGCTGGGAGAACTGCTGGATCGTCAAGTTCGTTAAATAACCCCATACACGCTGTTTATACGATTGATCTTCCCTGATGAAGCGGTTCCACTCCCTGAATACATCGGAAGGATACATCAATCCGATGTGAAAGATGAGATGATTACGATAAGTATGGAGGGGTTCCATTTCTTTGATATCACTGAGGGACCAATTTAAATAGGGCAAGATCCGATTGCAGTACTGCAGATCGTCCGTTATTTCCGTTGAGAGTGACATAAGATCAAAGTCGATCAAATAGACAAGCCCATTCTTTCCCCTTAAGAAATTATGATGCGCCACATCTCCATGAGTGATGCAGTCCCCATTTTCATGAATGCCGACCGATTTCAATTCTTTTAGTGCCCATTTCCCCCACTCTAAATACGTATACAAGTAATATGGCTGAATGAATGCCTGCAAATAGGGGATATTATATTGAAACTGCAGCAGCCGTTTTTTCCATTTTTTCAGCCAACGATAGTGAGGAATCTCTTCTGTCCATGAACCACGGATCGTTTTTGAAACGGCATGAAATTTTTTCAATACGTGCAATGCATCTTCTCTGTCATCGGCCTGATCGTAATGAATGGCCCTCGAAGTTTCCAGCCACATCGTAATACCGATAGGGGAACCTTCAAATAATAATAGTTCCCGTTCATGAATGGGGTGAAATGGCAGGACATGATAAAACTTTTCACTTAATAGGGTTGAAATCAGCCGTTCCTGAAGCAGGAACTTCAATTGATTGGGAAATCGTTTGACGAACCATTTACTCCCATGGCTTTTCAGCACCCATTTCCCTTCTTTAATCATTTTCAGGGATGCCCCGGGATCCTTTAATTTATATTGCAAAAAAGAAAGGAGACGATGTGAATAATCGTCCCCTCGTGCATGCATCTTATCCCTCAAAATCATCGTCATTGAAATTCGGCATGCTGAATGCTCTTGGACCAAACATTCCCGGTGATCCCATTTGCATACCCTGGCCTTGAGGTCCCATTTGCATACCCTGAGGACCCATCGGCATTCCCATTCCTTGACCTTGAGGTCCCATCGGCATTCCTTGACCAGGCATTCCCTGCCCCATCATTCCCGGACCGAAGCCGTATGGCTGCTGCATTCCTTGAGGCATTTGCTGCGGCATCATCGGTTGATGCATCATTTGACCTGATTTCGGTCCGCCACACCCGCAATCCCCCTGGTTACTTGCTCCCATCACATTTGATGGCTGACCCATAGGCGTTTGATACTGCGCTCCCATCACATTGGACGGTTGGCCCATTGGCATTTGATATCCACCCATGGAAGGCGACTCTTCCGACATCGCTCCCTGAACCTGGCCACCAGGTCCCATCGGATACCCGCCCGGCATGCCGCCGCCATGGAATCCCGGTCCCGGCATGACTGGGGAGACCGGATAGCAGTTCTGTGGATACGGCATGTATGGAGCCTGTTGCTGCGGCATTTGAGCAGATGGGAAGTTCTCTTCGGATGCACCCATTACTCCAGACGGCTGACCCATCGGCTGTTGCATCGGCATTTGCATTGGTTGCTGCATATGCATCGGCATCTGCATTGGCTGCTGCATCGGCATTTGTCCTTGAGGCATATACGGCATAACAGAAGACGACTCTTCGTCATACCCCATTTGAGGCATCATCGGCATGTTCTGCATTCCTGGCATCGATTGAGCACCTTGAACCTGGCTGCCAGGTCCCATAGGCATCCCTTGACCCATTGGCATTCCTTGGCCCATCGGCATCCCATAACCTGCTCCTGGATGCATTCCATGCGGCGGACAGAAACCTGATCCTGGCATGACCGGGGATACAGGTACGCAATTATTCGGATTATAATACATAGGCTGGGTGTTCCCTCCTTGTGGTTGTGATGGCATTTGTAAGCTTTCCTCTTCTTGAACACCTTTTACGGCTTCTTGTTTTGGTTTTGGCATCGGCTTTGGCTGTTCTTTTGCTTTAGGGAGTACGTTGGTAGGTTTAGGTGGTGATTTAGGTTTTGGCATTGGTTTGGCCTGTTGCTTTGGCTGTTGTACTTGCATGTTGGCCATATTCATCATGTAATAGTTGTTAATATCAATTTCAGGTACGACTGGTTTCGGCATTTTTGGTGCAAAGGGCTTTTGTACTTCTTTCGGCATTTCTTTCTTTGGTTCTTCGACCGGCATGGCCATAGGCTTCTGCTCTTTGAATGGATGCTCTGCTTTAGGCATCTCCTTCATAGGCATCTCTTTGGATCCGTATTTGATTTGTGTCTCTTTCTTTACGGTTCCGCCTGTAGTCGGCACTTTTATTTTCATGCCGGGCATGATCATATCGGGATTTGAAAGCTGGGCATTCATCTGTTTTAATTCTTCGAAATTCACGCCATACTTCTTGGCGATCTTCCAAAGAGTATCCCCTTTTTGAACGATATGGATTTTCACTCTTTTTCCCTCCTCAGGCATAAGTCTATATATCCTATGACAAGATAGGCAAATTGCTAATCATCTACATAAAAACTTATGAGATATGAAAAAAAAATATACCGTATCCTAAGATGGGGACGGTATATTTTAGCTTGTTCATTTTTATAATCAGATGCATCAAGCACGTGTCAACATGCGTTCTAAAGCGAAGAGTGCATTCTTTGAGACGTCTCGATTCACCTTGATGATATTTTCGGGATTTCGCTCCATTATTTTTTCCAAAGACCACAGGAGATGTGGTAAATCGATCCGGTTCATCGTCAAGCAGGGGCACATATATGGATTCAGGGAAACGATCTGTTTATCCGGATGCTGATGGATCAACCTTTTCACAAGATTCATCTCAGTACCGATGGCAAAGGCAGATCCGGGGGGTGATTGTTCAATCGTTTCAATAATGTATTTTGTGCTGCCATTCAAATCGGACTTCTCGACTACTTCCCGGCGGCATTCAGGATGAACGATGATTTTCATGCCTGGATGATTTTCACGAATATCCACGATATTTTTCACAGTGAAATTTTCATGCACCGAGCAATGGCCTTTCCATAGGATCACTTTCACTTCTTCCATGTCACCATCATAGATCAATTCGTTTTGAATGGGATCCCAAACGGCCATCTCACTTAAGGAAACGCCAAGATCAGCCGCCGTATTACGTCCTAAATGCTGATCAGGCAAGAAGAGGATACGTTGTTTCTCTCCCAATGCCCATTCCACCATTTTGTGGGCATTGGAAGATGTAACCGTCGCTCCCCCATTCTTTCCGACAAAGCCTTTGATGGCTGCAGTCGAATTCACATAGGTAAGGGGGATGATACTGTCACCGAACATCTCCATGAGCTTCCCCCACGCCTTTTCTGTCTGATAAATATCGGCCATATCCGCCATGGAACATCCTGCCCTCATGTCCGGCAAGATGACGACTTGATGGTCCTCCGTCAGGATATCTGCCGTTTCAGCCATGAAATGAACACCGCAAAACACAATGAACTCAGCCTCCTTGTTCTCAGCGGACAGTTGGGCAAGCTGAAGGGAATCACCAACGGCATCAGCAAATTGGATCACTTCGTCTTTTTGATAATGATGCCCGGGAATAAAAAGCTTCTTTCCTAACTGCAGCTTGATTTCCCTCACTCTGTTTTCCATCTCGACTGTCGAGAGGCTGCTGATTGATTCAGGCAGGACGTTCGTTTCTTTCGTTAATTCATCGAGTAACCCCATGTTCATACCCCTTCCCTATTCCTACTCTTGCACTGATATCAAGTGATTTCACAGAATGTGTCAAGTACCCGAGGGAGATATAATGAACTCGTGTCTCCGCATATGCATAAAGACTCTCCCTGGTGATCCCGCCCGATGCTTCTGTCACAATATGAGGGGGGACAAGAGGGACCCACTCCTTAATCGTCGATGGAGTACAATTATCGAACATGATGACATCTGCTCCTGCTTCAATCGCTTCCAATAATTGTTCTTTCGTTTCAATTTCCACTTCCACTTTCACCATATGACCGATCTGCTTTTTCACCTGCTTCACAGCTTTGGTGATCGACCCGGCGAAAGAAATGTGATTATCCTTTAGCATGACAGCATCATATAGACCATTTCTGTGGTTGAACCCGCCCCCGGTCCTTACAGCATACTTCTCAAGCATCCGGAGTCCCGGCGTCGTTTTCCGTGTATCACACAGCCGGACCCCGGTGCCTCTCACCTGTTCAACCGCCCGGTGGGTTTCCGTTGCAATACCGCTCATACGTTGGATCAGATTAAGGACAACCCGTTCCGCCTGGAGGAGGTCCCCCATCGGACCATGGATTTCAGCAATGGATTGCCCCTCTTCCACCCATTCACCATCGTCAACAAAAACCCGGGCATCGACCGTGGAACCAAGAAGGGAAAAGCCAATCTCAATCACATCCCTCCCACAAAAAACGCCTTGTTCTTTCATGAAAAGCGAAAAGGAACCTTTGTCGCTTTTTCTGAACAGGATATCAGACGACAAATCACCGTCCCCAAGATCTTCCCGATAAAACGCTTCAAGCATAGATTTTAGTTTCATTTTGTTCATGATAGTCCACCCTCAATCGCCCTTCATTTATTTGTAGAACCATTTTCCTTTTCAACCATCCTGCATTATCTTCCTTCGGGAAATCTGCCCGGATGTGACCTCCCCTGCTTTCTGTCCTTAATAAAGCAGACTCTGTAACAAGAAGGCTAACAATCCACATGAAATACAAGTGAATTTCTTCACGTGAATTAAAATCAATATGCTCACAGAAGGTAAGAGGCTGTTCTTTTAACCACTTCAAATGAGCGGATAAACCTTCTTCCTTCCGTATGATTCCGACGTGTTTCATCATTCCTTCTTTTAATTCCTGTGCATGAAAAGGGATAGATAAGGGCTCCCCCTCGACGATCCGGTCAAATGGGGAATGGATATGCGGGGAGTAACGGGCTCCACTCTGGATCAAATATTCCCCGAGCCGCTCCCCGTACACCAAACCTTCCAACAATGAATTGCTGGCCAGGCGATTTGCACCGTGGATGCCGCTGCACGCAACTTCCCCGATCGCATAAAGTCCGGGAATATTGGTCCTCCCTGCCCGATCAGTGACGATCCCACCCATCATAAAATGACAACCAGGGGAAACAGGGATCCGCCCTTCGCAGGTCGCAATGTGATGTTTTAAACATAAGGCGGTGATAGAAGGGAATTTCCCTTGAAAATCTTTTATTCTACTAATATCCAGAAACACATTTCTTCCTTTCTGTCTTTCCTTATATATACACTCCGCCACTATATGCCGGGGGGCAAGTTCCATGAGGGGATCAATGCCCTCCATGATCCTTTTTCCCTCATCATTCAAGAGTAAGGCTCCCTCTCCTCTTACCGCTTCTGAAATCAGGCCGTATGTTTTTCCCTTAGACCAAAGGAGCGTCGGATGAAACTGAATGAATTCCATATCTGAAAGCTTTGCTCCTGCAAGAAAGGCAAGAGCCATTCCATCTCCCGTTACGGACGGATGATTGGATGTAGACGGATATAAACCACCGATCCCACCTGTCGCAAGGACAATATGAGGAGCATAGTAAAAGCGGATGGCGTCATCTTTATCCTTTGTCTTCACTCCGCAGCATTGCCCCCTGTCATCTTTGACAAGTTCGTACACCATTTCCCGTTCCACGAATTGAACCTTTTCCCATGAAAGGGATTTCAATAAATGGTTCATTAAATATTTCCCCGTCTGATCTCCCCCGCTATGAAGGATGCGATGTTCACTATGAGCCCCTTCCATTCCGAGAGAAAGGCTTCCATCCTCTTTCCGATCAAAAGGTGCCCCTTCATTTACCAAGGATTCCACAATCCTTTTTCCATCTACTATGAGCTGCTTCACACTGTCTTCAAGCTGGTGATAGCAACCCGCTTCCAATGTATCCTTCATATGGGCATGGACAGAATCCTTCAGTCCCAGAGGTGCCGCGATCCCGCCTTGAGCGAGATACGAGTTACCACTTTCGATTTCACCCTTTGTGATAATTATCACATAAAAATGATCTTGAAGTCTGCGTGCTAATTGCAAAGCGGCAATGCCACTTCCCACGATGATTATATCGGCTTTTTCCATCAAAAACCCTCCTGATTATTTACAGGTGTCTTGACACATATATTTACACATATTTAAACTAATGACAAGAGTTTTTTACAAGACTCATATATTCAGACAATTCCCATTAAAGGCAGGTTACATGATGAACTATTTTGACTATGCTGCTACAACTCCTGTAGATGCTGAGAGTTTACACGTATTTCGGACCGTAAGTGAAGAGTTCTGGGGCAACCCCAGCAGCCTTCACGATATTGGGGGTAAAGCAGAGCATCTCCTATCAAAATGCAGAGAAAAATTGGCTGCGCTGCTCGGTGTCCCCTCTAAAGGAATCCACTTTACTTCCGGAGGGACAGAAGGGAATCATTTAGCCCTCGTCACTCTGGCATTAAGCAGGCAAAAGAAAGGAAAACACATCATTATCGGAGGAGGCGAGCATTCTTCCATCCATTCCTCAGCCGCTTTTCTTCAGGGGCTGGGCTTTACAGTCACGAAGATCCCTCTGACTTCAGATGGCCTGATTGATCCTCAAATCATAAAAGAATCGCTTTCAGAACAGACGACCGTCGTGAGCATCGGACACGTCAATGGCGAAATTGGAACGATCCAGCCTCTCCATGACATTCATGATCTACTGAGACATCGTGGTATCCTCCTTCACAGCGATATGGTTCAATCATTCGGGAAAATGGACATCACGGATTTCACCTCGGAGGTCGACAGTTTCACCCTTTCATCCCATAAGATATACGGTCCCAAAGGAGTCGGCGCATTTTATATCAATCCAGCCCTGGACATCACTCCCATGATACCCGGACAGACTCATGAAGACGGATTCAGGGGGGGAACGGTGAATCTTCCGGGGATAGCAGGATTTGTGACAGCCGCCGATCGATGTCACCATTCTCTCGCAACAGCCCATTGCAAGGGGTTGAGAACGCATTTTATAACCGGACTGGAAGAACAGCTGTCCGGACGGTACACTCTTTATGAAGGACCTGTACATGCTCAGCTGCCTCATGTCATCGGTCTTGGCATCCACGGCCTTGAGGGACAGTGGCTCATGCTTGAATGCAACAGACGTGGAATGGGAATTTCCACCGGCAGTGCATGCGGTGCCGGTTCTCACGACTTACCCAAGACCCTTCAAAGCATGGGAGTCAGTCAAAGAGCAGGAAAAGAATTCATCCGGATATCATTTGGAAGGGATACAAGGGAGGAACAAATAGCAGAATTGGTCAACGCATTGTCTGACATACATGCGTCCCTAACATCTTCCTTAACTTGAAGAGCCGGTTGTGATATGATTTCCTATATCGATTCGGGACGGAGGAGATAATGTTGGCAGGGAAAAAAATCCTGGGAGAAGAAAGAAGAAAGTGGATCCTCGATAAACTAATGGTGAAACATGCCCCGATTACAGGGGGAGAGCTCGCGAAGCAGACCAATGTCAGCCGGCAGGTGATCGTAAGTGACATTACCCTATTGAAAGCAAAAGGCGAACCCATCATCGCAACGAGCCAAGGCTACTTGTATATGCCTGCCTCCAATCAGGATACGATGGTTGAACGGACGGTCGCTTGCAAGCACCTGCCCCACCGGTCGGAAGAAGAACTCATTTTACTTGTCGATCACGGGGTCACAGTCAAGGATGTCAAGATCGAACACGGCGTGTATGGTGATCTGACCGCTTCAATCATGGTGTCAAACCGCAAGGAAGTGGAGCAATTCATGAAGAAGATTGAAGAAACCGGGGCCTCCTTTTTATCAGAATTGACCGACGGTGTCCATTTACATACATTAATGGCCCAAACGGAACAAACTCTGGATAAAGCAGAAAATGCGCTCCATGAAGCAGGCTTCTTGATTCAGGGTGATCTATAGGACTGACAGCGGCATATCCATTCATGGTGGCCCGCGAAAAAAGGCAGAATCCACAAGGGATCTGCCTTTTTTCTTTAGTTGTCCAATAAATAAGAAGAATATGTCCCGATCATTTTCACTGAGCAACCGAGGGCCTCCATTTCACTGATGGCTCCCGGAAGAAGGACATCATCCATTTCATGAGCCACATCAATTAGGAAGAAATAATCACCAAGTCCCGTTTTCAGTGGTCTTGATTCGATTTTACTTAAGTTCAGCTGTCTCCAGGCAAACGTGGACAATACCTGATGAAGCGCTCCAGACCGATCTTTCGGAAGAGTCACCATCAAGGTTGTCTTCTCCATGCTCTTTTCCTGGGGCAG
Organism: Rossellomorea sp. QJM3NY_18; assembly: GCF_056173145.1. Classification (NCBI taxonomy): domain Bacteria; kingdom Bacillati; phylum Bacillota; class Bacilli; order Caryophanales; family Bacillaceae; genus Rossellomorea; species Rossellomorea sp. QJM3NY_18. The sequence goes on from NZ_CM149659.1 coordinate 2,965,735, forward strand.
GGTCAGTGGATCCGGTGTCTTATGTAAGACGATGAATCTGGTATGATTATAGGCAAAATCATGAATGTTCTCATGCAGGATGTCCAACCCGTATTTTTCTGCAGCCAGCTCGTTCCCGATCGCCCCGAGGAATGAATCAGGATTCTCACTCACGAATTTAGCAGCGGCAGCCGTACTCGTCGTCTGTTCCAGGGGTACCCCGCGAAACTGCTTATGTAAAAATTTATGACACTGCGCCAATGCGTGGGAATGGGAAAGGACTTTCCCGATCTGGTCTTCACTGTCACCCCACGCCGGATGGATCATTAAGTGCTGCTGAATGGCGGACGTCAATTCAGCGACAATCGCTAAGTTCGCTTCATGAAATAAATAATCCACCGTAATATGCACCGAGCCTTCCAGGGCATTCTCTAAAGGCACAACGGCGTAATCCACTTCATTCTCGATCACCGCCTCGATGCAATCGGGTATCGTCACATACGAAGCCTTTTCTTCTTCGGGAAAAGCCTTTTTGACGGCTAAATCTGTAAAGGAAGCCTGTGGTCCTAAATATGCAATCTTCACTCTGATCTTCCTCCCGCTCACTTGAAATTAAAATTTATTGAACATTCTAACACGTATGGAATCAAAGGGGAAGGTTTTCCCATAAAAAAAGAAGCGTCAGGCTCCGGAGCCCAACACTTCCACTTTCTCCACAAATTCCAAACGACGGAGCTTTGAGAGTAAGTCTTCCAATCCGATCGTGAGGTCCGTTACATTCAAGGAGAGTGTGACATTCGCTCTTCCCTGGAGCGGGATCGTCTGATGGATCGTTAATATATTGCAACCATGCTTGGCTGTTTCACTTAATAGATGAGACAACGTCCCCGACCGGTCCTCCAAATGAAAGAACAGTGTGATGATCCTCTCCTTCACAATGGTGTGGAAAGGAAATACCGTATCCCGGTATTTGTAAAAGGCACTCCGGCTTAAATCGACCCGGTGGACCGCTTCCCATACCGAATCAGCCTTGCCTCTTTCAATTAATTCTTTTGCATCCAGGGTCTTCTTCATCGCTTCCGGCAGCACGTCTTCACGCACTAAATAAAACTTGCCTTCTTGAAATTTTTTCCCCAATGACTATTCCTCCAATTGTCTGGCACGAGAGGTCAAAGGCAGCTTGCCCCTTTAAAAGCCGCTCTCGCTTTCTATTTGTAGAGCAGGTAGCGGCAGCCGCCACCAGCTCCATTGTCTGAAATAGATGAAGGATGAAACTTAATCTACAAATTCGAACTCGTATTTTATTAGGCGGATTGTATCGCCATTTTTGGCACCACGTTCACGAAGGGCATCATCTACACCATACGAACGAAGCTGTCTCGCGAAACGTCTTGCCGAATCTTCACGGGAGAAGTCCGTCATTTTGAACAAGCGTTCAATTTTCGCACCGCCGACGACGAATGTACCATCAGGATCACGCGTGATTTCGAATTCTTTTTCTTCCTCTTCATGCTTGTAAAGAACCCGGTGAATACCCGTCTCTTCTTCTTCATGGATCGGGAATTCAGCTGTTGTTTCCACTTTATCCGCAACGGCATACAACAACTCAGCGAGACCTTGTCTGGTAACGGCTGAAATCGGGAACACAGGATAATCTTCCTGAAGTTTCTCTTTGAAGACCTTCAGATTCTCTTCCGAATCCGGCATGTCCATTTTATTCCCAACGATGATTTGAGGACGCTCGGTTAAACGGAGATTGTACTGCTTAAGCTCTTCGTTGATCGTCAGGTAATCCTCGTATGGATCCCTTCCTTCCATACCGCTCATATCGATGACGTGCACGATGACGCGCGTACGTTCAATATGACGAAGGAATTGATGTCCGAGCCCGACGCCTTCATGGGCACCTTCAATCAATCCAGGAAGGTCGGCCATGACGAAGCTTCTTCCATCTCCCGTTTCCACCATCCCTAAATTCGGTACGATCGTGGTGAAATGGTAGGAAGCGATCTTAGGCTTCGCTGCTGAAACAACGGACAAGAGTGTCGATTTCCCGACGCTCGGGAATCCTACCAATCCAACATCGGCAAGAAGCTTTAATTCCATCACGATATAACGTTCCTGACCCGGCTCACCCTTCTCAGAAAGCTCAGGTGCAGGGTTCGCAGGCGTAGCAAATCGGGAGTTTCCGCGTCCGCCGCGTCCGCCTTTCGTGATCACTGCACGTTGACCATGCTGCACAAGGTCGGCAATCGTTTCACCAGTATCATCGTCCTTCACGACTGTCCCGGGTGGAACCTTGACAACCATATCCTCCGCATTGCGTCCATGCTGATTCTTACTCATCCCGTGCTCTCCGCGAGGTGCCTTGAAATGACGTTGATAGCGGAAATCCATTAACGTTCTTAAGCCTTCATCCACTTCGAAAATGACGTCTGCACCGTGACCGCCATCTCCCCCGGCGGGACCACCTTTTGGTACATATTTCTCACGACGGAAGGCAACCATACCGTTTCCTCCGTCACCGCCCTTTGTATAAACCTTGACCTGATCTATAAACATACTTTCACTCCTAACTTATCCCTGCAATCGTTTCAATCATTCAGCGATTACATGAACGACAAGAACCTCTTCTTGAAGTTGTTCTATTTCTATATTTTCTCCGTTTGATCGTTGATTTTTGATCCAGTCTTCCACTAAGCTTGTACTCTTTAGTATACCTGTGAAATCAAATATAAAACGGGATTGTTCTTTTGTAATGTCCAGTAAGATGGATAATTGATTTTCTGCATTGTTCATTACATTTGATTCAAGGAATGCCAGAAACTCCTTGCACCAGTTGTAAAGTCTTTTATCTTCAAGCCGATGAGGCTCAAGTCGAAGGACTTCAAAATCCAGCTTAATCAAATGTCTTGACCAATTATAAGTTAATATCCATTCTGCCAACAATGGAAGTTTTACATTCGAAAGCTTTGATTCATTTTGTGCAACGAGGACCATTTCCTCGATGACCTGTTTCGCCCGCTCCACACGGCCAAGGTCAAGGTTCCCTTTAATTAATTGCAAATCATTCATCCAGTCGTGGCGAGCATGCCTCAACGCCTCGACTACACCCCAATTTTCGCTCATAATCTAACTCCTATACTTAAGTGCTACCTGTAAGTATATCAAAGATGGGCGTGGTGCGTATATTGTTTCTGTGAAATTGGTGTATGTGAATGAAAATCGGATAAGAATATTCCTATACCTTTGATAAAAATAAAACTCTAACCGAAAGTCGGTTAGAGTTTTCGTTAAAGATATGCGATTAAGCTTCATTCGCAACTGGGTATACGCTCACTTTTTTCTTGTCACGACCCATGCGTTCGAAACGAACAACACCGTCGGTTTTAGCGAAAAGTGTATCGTCGCCGCCACGGCCGACGTTTAGGCCTGGATAAATTTTCGTACCGCGTTGACGGTAAAGAATTGATCCACCAGAAACCATTTGACCGTCTGCACGCTTAGCACCAAGGCGCTTTGAGATAGAGTCACGACCATTCTTAGTCGAACCTACTCCTTTTTTGGACGCAAAAAACTGAAGGTCTAATCTTAACATCTGTTCCACCTCCTACTTTTTGAAGGTTATTTTAATAAAATCACTATAGTCTCTTTCAATCGTCTGGAGGCTGATAAGCATGCCGTCAAGCAGCAGCTGAATCTTGCTCTCCGTTTCTTCCGGAAGATCATCAGGGATGACGCAGCGAAGGAATCCACCATCAGAGGATTGCTCGATGGACGGCTCTACACCGGTTAACGCCATAATGGCATTAATGCTGCCGAAGGAAACAGCAGAAGCACCTGCACAGACAATGTCTTGCCCATTTTCGGCAAAATCAGCATGTCCATCCATGGAGAAAGAACGGATTCTTTTCCTGGAGGAACGCTCTACGTAAACGTTAATCATGTAACCACGCCTTACGCGTTGATTTCGTCAATGACAACTTTAGTGTAAGGTTGACGGTGACCTTGCTTACGACGGTAGTTCTTTTTCGCTTTGTATTTGAATACTACAAGCTTTTTCGCGCGGCCTTGTTTTTCAACTTTCGCTGTTACAGTAGCTCCATCCACTAAAGGACTTCCTACTTTCACATCGTCACCACCAACGAATAGAACTTTGTCAAAAGTTACCGTATCGCCTTGTTCTCCGTTAAGCTTTTCGATGTAGATAGCTTGACCAGCTTCTACACGGATTTGCTTACCACCTGTTTCGATAATTGCGTACATAATCGCACCTCCTTATAAACTCAGACTCGCCAATGACAGGTGTTGGATTGCTCCAAGCTTTTGTACCTGTAATGAGCGGTTGTAGCACGGGTGCTACAATCAATAACATTAGAATCCTATCACATAAATCGATAAACTGTCAATAACATTCAAGAAATTCATAGTATCTTTGTTATCCTGAAATAAGGATGATCGTGGGTGATTTCCTGAATCATGATCTTTTTATTCAATACTTTCTGGAGTCTCTCGATATGGATGCCCTGTTTCCCGGCAAAACTATCCGCCACTTCCCGGGTCGCTTCCACTTCAATTCGTGAGCCGTCCATCCCTTCACATTCCCACAGTTCCCGTTCGAGATTGAAGGCCATCGTCTCCGGATTCATTTCCCTCCCCGTACCATGACATACCGAGCACGGACGGGTCAGGGACCCGGCAAGGGGCTGCCGGGTCCTCTTTCTCGTCAATTCCAGGATCCCGAGTTTAGTGAACCCTACAATCGTTGTGCGCTGCCGATCTGAAATGAGAGATTCTGAAAGAGCATCGATCACTTCCTGGCGGTGGCTATCCTTTTTCATATCGATGAAATCGATCAGGATCATCCCGCTTAAATTACGGATCGTAAGCTGTTTCGCCATTTCTGCTGCCGCGAGTTTATTCGTCTCAAGTATGGTTTGCTCTAAGTTGTCTTTCCCGGTGAATTTTCCGGAATTGACATCCACTACCGTCATGGCTTCCGTTGATTCGATGATAAGAGTGGCTCCGTTCGGAAGCCACACTATTTTTTTCAGGGCATTCTCCCATGCCGAGTAAACGTCATAATGTTTAAAAATATTTTCGTGACCTTGATAAAGTTCAAAAGTCCATTTTTCTTTGATTCCCGCTCCGCTCATTTCCTCAACCTGAAGAAGGCTGTCATACTCATCAAAGACGATCTTCCCGCCCTCTCCTTTTTTCAGATACTCGTTGAGATCCTCATAGAAGGTATCCTGCCTGGATAGGAGGGACGGACACTTTGCCCTCATCGACACCCTCTCCAGACTGTCATAGCGCGTCCGCAGTGAGATGACCTCTTCTTGTAATACTGCCTCTTCCATCCCGGAGGCGTTGGTGCGCATCACAATGCCTTCTCCCACTTGTTTCCACTCATAGGCTAACCGCCTCAACACCCTGCGGTTTTCATCATCCACTTTTTTGGATACCGCCACATAGTACCCCTTTGGCATGTACACCAGATGTTCACCCTTCAGCTCAATGACCGCGGTCAATCTGGCACCCTTCGTCCCCATCTCATCCTTTAAGACCTGAACGATGATTTTTTCCCCTTCATGGACAAGATTCCCGATCGGGGTTGGATCGCTCCCCTCATGATACGCTTTCACATTTTGCGGAAAGTCCTTTTCATGGAGGTACCCATTCTTTCCCTGCCCAAAATCGATAAACGCCGCACCCAGTCCCTTTTGGACCTTGACGACCCGCCCCAAGTAAATATTGCCCGTTAAGCTTTCTTCTCCAGGCGGATATGTATATAGACCGATAATTTCATTATGTAAACGGTGGACCCACCGTTTTTCCCTGCCCTTACTGTGTACAATCATTTCTTCCATACCTAAACCCCTTTTCCACGGAAAACCTCATAAGAAAAAAGGGTTGATTCCAACCCTTTTACCAGTATGCCCTTACTTTATACAGTTCGTCTCCATTCGTCAATAAAGGTAGAGAAGATCCTTCGTCTTGGCTGATGTCATCTTTTCCGCAAAGAAGGCGTGGAGCAGTTCATTCTCATCGAGTTTCCCCACTTCAACCCCCTTTTCAAATACAACAAGAGGATGTTTCACGCCCCGTTGAAACCGTTCGACCACCGTCATGATGGATTCATCACTTTCAATCGGCAACGGCCGCAGTTGCACAAATTGATGACTCTTCCCGTAATACCTTTCCAATAAAAACTTCATGAACGCGTATCTCCTCTGCTTCCAGTCGACCCATAGGGAGAAGTACAGGAAGGACAGGACGATCCACAAATTCAGGTGAAAAGGAGCGGTTATGAGTACAACCAGATGGAACAGCAATAATAATCCAAACGAAAAGAGGAGCGTGTATTCATACGCTCTCAAATAATTAAACTTCGTCGCAAGGAGCAGGGAGACCAACTTCCCCCCGTCCAATGGCCAGATGGGCAGAAGGTTAAACAGCAACACCATCATATTCAGCTGAAAGAAAAGCGAAAAGGTGTCCTGACTGATTACTCCAAACTCCAAGAGTCCATAACCAAATGCAATAAGCCAGACGTGCTGCAGGGGGCCTGCCGCCACCACCCAGAACTCTTCCATTAAGGAACGGTTCCCGTGCTCATCCATCTCCGCGACACCCCCAAAGGGTAGCAGGGCAATCTTCTTCACCCTCCACGAAAAGGATTGAGCCATGATTCCATGGCCCAGTTCATGGATGGTGATGATGACGAGGAGCAGGATCAGTTCAAAGAAGTGAGCCGTCATTATGGCAATCCCGATCACAAGCCACAGCAAGGGATGGACATAAAACTTCTTCAGGAGTGAAATGAACTTAGTCAAATGACATCACCTGGATCGGGTCGATGAATTCATCACCCATTTTAATGGCGAAATAAAACTCACCCGTTGCTTCGTTTTGACTGCTGGATGAAACCTTTCCTACAAGAGAGCCCTTCTTGATTGATTCATACTGCTTCACATCAATCGATTCCAAATTGCCGTACCACGATTCTGATTTGTCTGCATGTTGAATGACCACCGTATTCCCCAGCTCCTCCTTTTTCCCTGCAAATAGAACCAAACCTCCTTTCATGGCCGTTACATCCTCATCAAGGACCGTCTGCAGCATGATCCCCTGCCCATTGGTCTTGAAGTTTTCTACGATCTTCCCTGAAGCTGGCCTTGCATATTCAGCGCTTTGTTCAGATGCGGATTCTTTGCCGGAATTACTTGCAGGCAATAGGGCAAGTGGTTTCCCGAATTGATCTTCATACCAGGTGGAAATGGCGGCGAATTGGAACTCCGTATCCATCATCTTCATGACAACGGACCTTGCATCATTGAATGAGGGAGTTGGGCTTTTGAACATGATTGCCGTCACCAATACCATGATCCCTGCCCCAAGAATTTTCAGCATAAAGGTTTCTTTCTTAAAAAGAGGATGGACTCCTTCCGGGGGAGGACCGCCTTCAAAGCTTGTCTGGGTCTCCATTCCATAGCGTTCCTCATCCGTCGGCAGAAAGTACGATGGATCCCCGCCAGAGCCTGCCCCTCCCATTTTTTTTCGTTTGGCTATCCGCTTCCGTATTTCATCCGCTCGATTCCCCATGTACATCATTCCTTTTTATAAGGTATTGTTTCATAACCAGTGATTGGCTTGGTCCATTCCTGCTGATGGGCAAACGGGTGTCAGATCCATACCAAGATTCCATTACACATGTTTTGCTACAATGTATGACTTGTCCCTTGAGAATATTCATCGAGAACGTAAAAAAGTCCCGGCAGGACGCATCATGCGACCTGCCGGGACCGGGGATATCATTAGGCTTTTACACCAAATAACTTTTTAATTTTCATAAAGACGCCTGTTCTTTCTTCTTCCAGGGATTGCAGTGGGACCGATTCACCTAAGATCCGCCTCGCAATATTCCGGTAAGAAATCGACGCTTTACTTGTCGAATCAAGTGCGATCGGCTCACCTTTATTCGATGATCTGATTACATTGTCATCATCGGCGACGATTCCAAGAAGATCGATGGAAAGATGGGAGGTGATTTCATCCACATCCAGCGTTTCACCGTTTTTCATCATATGATTACGTATACGATTGATCACCAATTTCGGAGGTTCGATGTTCTCCTTCTCCAGAAGACCGATGATCCGGTCCGCATCCCGTACAGCCGAAATTTCCGGAGTGGTCACGACAATCGCGCGATCCGCGCCTGCAACGGCGTTCTTATATCCTTGCTCAATTCCTGCAGGGCAATCAATAATGATATAATCATAGTCTTGCTTTAAGTCCAGTACCAGCTTTTTCATCTGTTCAGGATTGACAGCGGATTTATCACTCGTCTGAGCAGCCGGCAGTAAGAATAGTTTATCTTCGAATCGCTTGTCTTTCACAAGGGCCTGATGGATTTTACATCTGCCCTCCACAACGTCCACTAAATCATAGATGATCCGGTTTTCAAGGCCCATTACCACGTCCAGGTTCCTGAGGCCGATATCCGTATCAATCAGACAAACCTTTTTGCCTTGTAGAGCTAATGCTGTACCAACATTGGCAGAAGTAGTCGTCTTTCCCACTCCACCTTTACCTGAAGTAACAACTATCGCTTCACCCACATTAGCTTCCTCCTTTAAAACTAGTAATATTTGGTCTAAGATGCTTCAAAACCTGTAATCGATCGACAACGATCTGGCCACTATCATCCACATACGCACATTCCATTTCGCGGTCATCCTCTTCCTCCACCCGATCAGGGGCACGGTTCAGGGAATCCGCGATCCGGAGCTGGGATGGGACCATTTTCGAAGCCACGATGACCGACTCGTCGTTTCCATTGCAGCCGGCATGGGCAATCCCTTTTAATGAACCTAATATGTAAATATTCCCCCCGGCGAGAATCTTCCCCCCGGGATTGACATCTCCCACTACGAGGATATCGCCGGACACTTCAATGACCTGTCCCGAACGGATGACCCCTGTGAGGGTTTCGATATTTCGTTCATCTATGAGTTTCTCTGCATCATTTTTCGTTATGACATTACTCCATACTTCGTTTACAACTAAATTGCGTTTTTGTCTTACAATATCCTTCAACTCTTCCACTTGATCCTCTGCCAGGTAACGATTGCCTGTTTGAATATTGACCGTCAAGAGAGGGGTTCCTTCTGTTTCCCTGTATTGGGCAGAAAGCTTATCGTCCAGTTCCTTTTTTAATTCCTGAAACGAGCATTGATCGTTGAGATGAAGAGTCAGTCCTTCTTTTGTTCCCTTAATCATCACATTTGGCTTCTTATTCATGTCGCAATTATTCACCTCAGTCGTCTATAAATTCGACATAAGCAGTGTCATTTCCTCTTTATATGAAAAAATTACTAATTGAATTTATTCATCCAACCACTCTTTCCGTTTCTTCAGAAGGTAGTTTCTAAATGGAAATGCAAGAATGATATAAAACAGGGCATTCAGGACCAATGTCGGCCATAAACGCCAGTCCACAAACTGCATGAACGTAAAATCTGTCCTCTTGATAATATAGTTGATCTCGTAAACCAAAAACTCTAAAACAGAAATATTCACAAGGGTTATGATCCCTAAAACAAAGAGGTTATTATGCAACACCTTCATCATCTGATGTGACAGAAAAATGACAAATGGGAATAACACCAGATAAATCCCATTGATTTCAGTGTAATAAATATCAAATAGGAAGCCAAAGATGAACCCATAAAGGAGTGCGGTCCGGTATTGATAAAACGCACAAATAAAAAACAGCACAATAATCAGGAAATGCGGAACGACTATTTTCTGATCGAACCACCCTTCACTGGGAAAAAGATGGACAAATAGACTCTCACTGTAGAAGAAAAGCACGGTCATGAACGGAAGGAGGAGCCTGCTGATCATTGCTCTTCCTCCTCAACCGCGTCTTTTTCCGTCACACCTTGAATTTCACGATCGATGACCATGACATGCTCTAAATGATAGAAATCAGCAGCAGGCTTCACATATGCGGTCTGCGTCAATCCATACTGATCCGGCTTGACTTCCTTCACTTCACCGATGACCAATCCTTTAGGGAATACGCCACCGAGTCCTGAGGTAATCACTTTTGACCCTTTTTCGACCTTCATATCGTTGGAAATCCGTTTCACTAAGATTTCTTCTTTCTTACTGTCGTACCCTTCAATCCATCCGTTTATATCCTCGTCTTTACTTTGGATGACAGTGGAAATCCGGTTTTTTGTATTATTGGTCGAAATTAATTCGACTGTAGATGAAAATTCATTAACACTCTTAATCTTTCCGATCAATCCGGCTGAAGAGATGACGGCCATATCCGATTGGATCCCGTTCACTTCACCTTTATCGATCGTGATGAGCTCCTGCCATTGATCCGGATTTCTTGCAATGACGGTTGCCTGAACCGTTTTATAAGCGCGAAGGTTTTCCTTCTTATCCAGGACCCCCCGTAATTCATCATTATCCTGTTTCAGGTCTTTCACTTTTGTTTCAAGCTTGATCAGCTCATCCAAACGCGTTTTCAGTTTTTCGTTTTCTGTATATGTATTTTGAAGATCTTGAACGTTATCAACAACTCCGGCTACATAATTGACAGGTTTTGAAACCAATGACTGTCCGAATCCTACCATGTCTTTCACAAACTGCTCAGGCCAGCTGATGCTATCCCGGTCCCGCAAAGAAAATCCGATTAATCCCACCAGGACAATGACACTGACGAGCAGAATGATCAAACGTTTATTCAGGAAGAATTGTGGCATGATGTACACCTCAACCTTTTCTCATTCTAGTAAATACTATATCAAAAATCGTTTATTTTTGATATCATTCGTCAAAATATTCATGGTTCTTCGAAAAAAGATGGGGCCGGCCTTAAGGCTGCCCTAGCATCCTTAAGGAAACGTCCCCCATTACAATCAATTATTATTTTCCCCGTGTTTTGAATAAGTGAATGTGGTCAAGGGCTTTCCCTGTCCCGATTGCCACGCAATCCAGTGGTTCTTCCGCAATGAGCACCGGCATCTTCGTTTCATCGCTGATCACTTTATCAAGATTACGAAGGAGCGCTCCTCCCCCGGTCAGCACGATCCCTCTGTCCATGATGTCTGCTGCAAGTTCAGGTGGAGTCTTCTCCAGCGTACTCTTAACGGCATCCACAATCGTGTATACGGTATCATGAAGGGCGGATGCAATTTCCACAGCCGTTACTTCAATCGTTTTCGGCAGTCCTGTCAGAAGGTCGCGCCCGCGGATCTCCATCGCTTCGATGCCTTCAGAGTCCCCTGCAGAGCCAACTTCCATCTTGATGGTTTCAGCTGTACGGTCCCCGATCATCAGGTTGTATGTCTTACGGATATAATTGATGATCGCATCATCCATTTCATCCCCGGCAACGCGGATCGACTGACTTGTCACGATTCCCCCTAAAGAGATGATCGCCACTTCCGTCGTTCCTCCACCGATATCCACGACCATGCTTCCTGTCGGTTCCCATACTGGTAGATTTGCTCCGATCGCTGCTGCAAAAGGCTCTTCAATCGTGTAAGCGTCCCGCGCCCCTGCTTGTCTTGTCGCATCGATGACCGCTCTTTCTTCCACTCCTGTAATGCCTGAAGGTACACAAACCATGACATAAGGCTTCCGTGAAAAAGCCCCCTTATTTCGTGTCGCCTGCTTAATGTAGTACTTCATCATTGTGGCGGTTGTTTCATAATCAGCGATCACTCCATCTTTCATCGGGCGGAGCGCCACGACATTCCCCGGTGTACGGCCGATCATGTTCTTTGCGTCATTACCCACAGCAACGATATGCTTATTTTCTGTTTGAAGTGCCACAACAGATGGTTCGCGAAGGACAATCCCCTTGCCTTTCACGTACACCAATGTGTTAGCAGTTCCTAAATCAATCCCTAAATCTTTCGTTCCAAACATGAATGGTATCTCCCTTTCTGATACAAATTGGCTGGTTTTTATAAAGGTTTATGTGTTTTCATAGGAGAGTTGTCCAATCACTCTCTACCTCTTAATTTTCGTCACAATAATGCTTCGTTCATGCATAACGAAAAGACTCATTCCCTTGTAGAATGACTCTCTTATTTCAGTAAGCCCGCGTTATATTGAATCACGATATTGTTTGTAAAAATCATAAGCTTTATTATATCGTAACCAGGAAAAAAATCATAGTGTCATAAATACCCTTTTTCCTTTAAACTGATAAACTTCTTCTCCCCTATTATAAGATGATCGAGTATATCAATACCAATGATCCGACCGCATTCCACCAATCTTTTTGTCACTTCTATGTCTTCCCTGCTCGGAGTCGGATCTCCCGAAGGATGGTTGTGGATGCAAATGATGGATGCGGCGGAGCGGCGAAAGGCTTCTTTAAAGACTTCCCTTGGGTGTACTATGGAGGCGTTGAGGCTTCCGATAAAGATGGTTTGCTTGTGGAGAACTTGATTCTTTGTGTTGAGGTATAAGCAGACAAAATGCTCCTGGGCCAAAAATCTCATATCATTCATGACGTAGTTGGCCCCGTCTTCAGGGGAACGGATCGAGTATCTGTCATCAAATGCGAGGTTGCTGATGCGCCGGCCGAATTCCACGGCAGCCATGATCTGGACCGCCTTGGCAAGTCCGATCCCTTTCGTTTTCGTGATTTCTTCCAGGGACGCATCCTTTAATAGATTCAATCCATCAAATTGATTTAAGAGCCTGTTGGATAATTGAAGAACGGACTCGGATTTTGTTCCTGTCCGCAGTAAAATGGCGAGCAGCTCCTGATTGGACAGGCTGGCTGCTCCGCTTTGGATCATTCTTTCCCTCGGTCTCTCATCCTGGGGGAAATCCCTGATCATCAGACGGTTTTCTTCCTGATGGGGCATCGTTTTTACCATTTGTTCCTCCTATTCTTACGTGTTGGAGTCATTCTGGTTGAAGATAGCCCATTTCGAGTAAAACACGATTCACCCTGGAAATCGGGAGGCCGACGACTGAGAAATAATCGCCCTTGATTTCCTTGACGAATTTCGCGCCGATTCCCTGGATCCCATATGACCCGGCTTTATCAAAAGGTTCTTCTGTTGCGATATAGTCATCGATCTCTTTAGAGGTTAACTCCCAAAACGTAACATCTGTTTTTTCATAAAAGAGTTTCTCCTCCTCACCATGGAGGATCGCAACACCTGTGTAAACCGCGTGAGAAGACCCGGAAAGCATCTCCAGCATTTCTTTCGCTTCATCCTTGGATCCCGGCTTTCCTAGGATCTTCCCATCCTTGGTCACGACTGTGTCTGAACCGACCACATAGTGAGTGGGGTGTTGATTCGATATTACCATTGCTTTTTTCCTTGCGAGATACGTGACGACTTCATGGGGCATTAAATCAGAAGAAAAGGTTTCATCCACACTTGAGTCCATAATGGAAAAAGAGAGTTGGATTTGTTCGAGAAGTTCTTTTCGTCGGGGAGATTGTGAAGCGAGTATGAGGTTGGACACACCATACCATTCCTTTCAGGGTAATTGGGAGATACAAACTTATACTACCAAATCCCACCATAGTAAACAAGTGAAAATAGAGCTGCCCCGTAGCGCGAGAAAGGGAGAATCCCGCGTTACAAGGCAGCTCACAAACCATTATTTCCTAGAAAATAGTCTAATTCAGTCGAAATTATAACCCGCTATAAAGTTGAAGATAAGATAATAAATCCTTTTGAACTTTTTGTGCATCTTCCGGGGATTTCATCGCAGCTGCGAGATTCCCTGCATCCATCAATGATTTCTTCATGGAGGCGATGGAATCCTGACCGACCTTGATTCCTTCCAATTCCTTCACTCCGGATTGAATCGTTTTGATCGTTGCCTCATCCGCAGTCCCCCCGATCATTCCACTGCTGCTAACCTGTGCGATTGCAGTATAGAGGGCATTTCCTTTTTCAAGGAATGTTTTCTCTTCTTTTGAGGCATTGACCCCTTTGGATCCCATCACAAAATCCTTTGCGTAGACGTCCACCCCTTGATCCTTAAGTTTCCCGCCAAGGCTTTTGGCCGTTTCCAAGTCTCCAGAAACTCCGAGCAATAAAAAGAACTGGCCGTCTTTTTCCACAGATGCAGCAGGAAGACCTTTTGCCCCTAAACTATCCTTCATGGCCTTCATCGCTTCCTCTGTCGAAAACACACCACCCTGTAGGATAGAGGTAGAAAAATCCTTTAATTCGACGGCAGAAACCGCCTGCTGATCTTCCGTTTTCCCTGTTGAGGTGTTATCCTGCAACAAAGTCGCAGGTTTAGCCGGTCCATCCGTCGTCGTGATCACCTTAAGGGTCCCGAAACCAAGGACCGCCCCCACAACGATCGCCCCGATCAAGGACATGACCAGGTTGACCGAATCCTGAAACGGGTTAATAAACGATTTTTTCTTTTTCTTACTTCCAGACACATAATGGATCTTTTTATATTCCTGTGGAGGCTCGGCTTTTTCATCGGGAAGGATCCAATCGAACCCGTCATCCTTCGCCTCTTCCCCGGCAGCTGTTTCCGATTCCCCCAACTTCCAATCGTACACAAGAAGATCTTCATCGAACTTCGTTTTTTCCCCATTGATTTTAATAGAAATCTTTTTGTCGTTTTTCCCACGATCGCCCATCATCTCCACCCTCCTTCATCTATTTTTTTCCATGCTATCACATCCCATAAAAAAAAGAACAAGACTTTTGTCGTCTTGTCCTAAGAGGTTTTCGTCAAATTTTTTAGTTTTTCTTCAGGGATTGAATCGAGAGAGTAGAAAACGGAATTTCTTCCCGCTCTCCACTATCATTTGTACAAAGATTGTACTCGTCCCCCATTAAACAAATAGATAGCACAATTTCACCATCTGCCAGAACATATGAGTCATCATCAGGTGTCAGGACTGTTTTGGAGTGGGGATCGAGGATCGGTTCGATCAGGTTGGCTTCTACCAATTCTTTATAGGTTACCTTATTGATTTGCCGTTCCTGAAGCATGGCGTCTTTTGCATAATACTCAGCAGAGCTTTTCATGGCAAGGGCATTCGCAACAAATGCCTGCTGTTTCGACTTTTCGATGATCGTATTTACCGCCAGGATGGCGATGACGGCGATGATTCCCAGTATGACAATCACGGCCAGTAATTCGACAAGGGTGTATCCTCTTTCATTTTCAGTCATCATTCATCAGACCTTACATTAGTATCTTGTACTTCTGACTTTTGTTCTGGGAACTGCTGAAAAGGATTCTTTTTGTTTGATGGAAGAGGAGCATCGAGCTTCGGCAATTCCTTCTCAAGTTCTACTAAACCAGGTAAATAAAATGCGGATACCACAATATTTAATTGGATGTTCTCAAACTCATCTTGATATTGCTGCATCTCCGGTGGTCCGCTGAAAGAAATCTGTTCAACCTCTACGATGCGGTGCAGTTCTTCCAGTTTCTTGATGAACTTTTCTATTTCAAAATAACTCTTGGCTTCAACAGACATGGTGGCCGTCAACTTTTGCAGGCCTTGTGGAAGGGCATCTGCTGGTGTGTCGGGACTGTTTGACGGTTCACCGGCATTGGTTTCAGCTGATTCTTCAATGGTCGTCCCAGTTGTTTCAGCGGTTACAGGAAGCGCCACCGCTCCTTCTGTAAACTCGATGCTTGTAATAAAGCTGTCAGAGACGATTTCCGCCTTCTGAAGGTCTATAAGCAGCTGTTGCGTCAGTGGTTTCACCGGAACTTTTTGTTGAAGGGAACTGGAGTTTTCAAATGAATCCTGTTTGATCGAGCCAATTTTGGAGTCCAGCGCTTTTATCAATTGAGTTTCCGTTTGAATTTCACTTTGTACACTTTCTTTTTGATTCTTCACCGGTAAGTAGAAAAACCAGACACCACCAAAGATAAGAAACAATACTAAAAGGGTGGATGTTCCAATCAGAAACCATTCTTTTTTATCGAATTGAACATTCATTCCGAATCGCCCCCCTGCTCATCGGATTCTGCTTCGCTTTGTTTGATGCTATCTCTATTTAAAATGACTTCATATTGGCCGATGTACCTTGGCAGGACGGGTTCGGTATTGACAGCTTCTTGTTCATTCTCCATGACGGCTTCAGTGGCAAGGGATGATAGCTTAGCATCCTGAATGTACTTGGAATCTTTCAAATGAGTTAGATAATAGGCTGCTTCACTGCTTGTATCGAATTGAATCGAGAGTTGGATACTCCCATCTTCAGCATAAGTGAACTCCTTTAAGAACCCACGTTCCGGAAGCAGTTCCACCAGGTGATCCAGAATCGGTACAGTATCAATAGGGTAGCTTTCCACCCAGCTTACTGCCTCCTCCAATTGAACCCACGCATCAGAGGATTCAAAGTCAGAGATGCTCTGTTCTTTTTCAGCCCTCTGCTGTTTAGTTTCTTGAAGTTTCGCCGTCAGGGCATCCACGTCTTTTCCGATATTCCCGGCAAGGATAAATAGTATGATAAGAGCAGTGATCCCGACAGCCAGAACACCGATCACCACATACAGCCACTGACGGCTCCGTTTTTCATTTTGAGGTAATAAATTGATATCGACGAGCACTATATCACCTCTTTTAATCCTAAACCAATGGAAAGCAGGAACTCACTCGATAGTTTTTCATTGGTGTAGGCATCCCGTGCTATAGAAGGTACCTTGATGATGTCAATCTCAAACCGCTCCGCCAAAAGGGTGTGGATGTCCCCCACCATGGGGTGGTCACCGGCTACGTATACCTTATTGATCATTGCTTCATCGTTTGTCAGTGTGTATCGATAAAAGCTGATCACTTTGTTTATTTCTTTCATCACGTCTTCGAATTGAAGAGAATGAAACTCATCGTAATCACTCCGCTCATCCTTTACTTCCCGTTCCTCCCCTAAACTGATCGGCCTGAAAAAGACGGGCTGATGATCATGAAAGATGGATACGGTCACATTGGACGGATTAAAATAGAGGAGCATTTCATGGTTTTCACTATGGGTCAGATCCAATGCATGGATGTAGCGGTAGAAGGCAAGTGGACTAATATCCGCTACAACAGGTTTCAGGTGGGCGTCAGTCAGCATCTGTTGGTATTCCATGACAATGTCTTCCGGTGCTGCCACAAGTATGATTTCTTTCTTGTCCCCTTTATTTCCAACCACCACTACATCAAAAACCGGATTCTCAAATGGGAGATGGATACTCGTCCCGATTTCAAGGAACAAGTGACTCTTTACCTCATCTTCCGCAATATCAGAAGAAATCGCCATCTTTCTTATGATCATCTGAGTATTCGGAACGATAAATTGAACTTCCCGCTTTTTTAGATTCCAGTCCAGGACACACTCATCCAAAAAGGCTTGAAACGCTTCTTTTTCGATGATTTTTCCATCGGAGATCATCCCGTCTGCTATCCGCTTCTCTCCAAATTGTTGAATATATAATGGAGAAACAGATTTCAATTCGACAAACCGAATCCATTGATCACTGATGACGATATTGATTTTATTTTTATTCTTATTGAAGAGACGAGATAACATCATGAATGACCCCTTTTAGCTATATAAAGAAAAATACCAATCCAGGATTGGCTGATGATAGAAGTATGCTGCGAGTGTTCCCAGTACGATATACGGGCCGAACGCGATGGGCTGTCCTTTTTTGAAAACACCGAGAATCAGGCCGCTAATACCGGCCACCGCCCCAAAAAGCGTAGCGAGGAAAAAGGAAAACAACATCACCTTGACTCCCACGACAAAGCCGATGACAGCAAACAGTTTGATATCGCCGCCTCCCATCCCGCCCTTGCTGATGATGGCAATCAGGAGGAGCAGACAAAAGCCTGTGAGTGCGCCCGCTATGCTGTCCCACCAGGGATTTAACGGGATTAAGATGCGTTCGATGATAAACAGTCCCGAAAAAAACAACAGCACTTTATCAGGGATGACCATATATTTCAGGTCACTGACCGTGATGATCATGAACAGGGAAACAAGTGTCAGAGCGACAATCAGCTCCGGCTGCATGCCTAATATCGTATAAGAAAGTAGGAATAATAGTCCGGTGGTTAATTCCATTAAAGGATAAAGAGGAGAAATGCGCCCTTTACACTGAGCGCATTTTCCACCTTGAATGATATAAGAGACTACCGGGATCAGTTCCCTGGTCGTCAGCGTGTGCCGGCAGTACGGGCAGGCTGAACTCGGTTTGACGATTGATTTTTTGAGCGGAATCCGGAGGCCGACTACGTTGTAGAAGGAGCCTAGGAGGAGACCGTAGATAAAAATTATTACCATTTTTATTATAGTGTTACATCGTCTCTAGTTATTTCGCTAGGATCTAAACCTGTAAAGTGAGCATTTCCACCAGAATCCGCTAAAGTAACTGTATAGGTATAATTTCCACTATCATCTCGACTAATAGTTACTAAGCTTGCATCTTGATCATAACCATCATTATCAGATGGATTGTCTACTTCTTCAAGATAACCATTTTCGATAAGTTCTGCCATACTAATTGTGTCTCCATCTTCAGCTTCATCAGCTGTAACTGCCAATCTTGCTGCACTAACCATTTGCTCTGCATTCGCAATATGAGCATCAATACGAGAGTTATTAATCAACCCACCAATACTAGGAATTGCAATCGCAGCGATGATCCCTAAAATAACAACAACTGCAAGTAATTCGATAAGTGTCAACCCGCGCTCATTTTTCAATCTTTGACTGATTTTCTTTAACATGGTAATTCCTCCTGTTTAATGTTCTTTTTGCAAAAACTAGTAATCTAGTACTAGTATACAACAATCAATCGACAAAAAAATCATATTTTTTGTATAATTATAGGTATTTTCTAATAGTTCTGAACACTGTTGAAGATTTCGAACATCGGGACAAGAATGGATGTCACAATGGTCCCGACTAAACCTGCCAGCATGACGATCATGAGGGGCTCGATCAATGACTTCAGACGGTCCGTGGCGCTTTCCACTTCCTTTTCATAGAAGTCGGCAACCTTTGCGAGCATCGAGTCCAGGGAACCCGTCTCTTCCCCTATGGCGATCATCTGCGTCACCAGTGGAGGGAAAGCCCAATGCCGCTTCATGGGGTCCGTCAGGGATGTCCCTTTCTCCAATGATCTCCGTGATTCGCCGATCACCCTGGCCACCACTTCGTTCTCCACCACTTTTTCCACGATGGCCAATGCCTGCAAGATGGGGACGGAGCTAGAAAACAAGGAACTTAACGTTCTCGTCATTCTCGCAAGGACCGCTTTCTGCAGCATCTTTCCGAAAATCGGCAACCTGAGGATGGCGTAGTCGAGATAATATTTCGAGCGTTTGTCTTTTCTTAACATGGCCAAGGTGATCGCAATGAATACAAAGAACAAAATGATGATGTACCAGAACTTTTGCATAAATTCACTTGATGAGATGACAAACTGGGTGATGGCAGGAAGTTCGCCACCGAAATCGTTCAGCATATTCACGAATGTCGGCACAACGGCCGCCAATAAGAAGATGACTACCCCAATGGCGATGACCCCTACAACCATCGGATATGCTAGGGCAGAAATGATTTTCTGTCTGGTGATATGCTGCTTTTCATAATGGGTGGCGAGTCCTTCCAGGGTCTCATCCAGGCTCCCTGACGCTTCCCCTGCCTTCATCATATTGATCAGGAGAGGCTCAAAGATTTTCTTATGCCGGGAAAAGGCTTCAGACAAAGGATTCCCGTCTCTGAGTTCATCCTCGATTTCCTTTAAGGCTTTGCCGAGTGCCTTGCTCTCTGTCTGCTCGGACAAAATATGTGTGGCATCGACGACCGTGACGCCAGCTTGAAGAAGGGTGGCAAACTGTCTCAGAAAAATGACAAGATGCTGTAATTTCACAGGATTTCCTATCGTAATGTCTTTCGTCATAAGCGTTTCCGGCATCTCCAGGATGTCTATGACCCTTACTTCCTGCTTCTTCAGTTGAAGGAGCGCATCCTTCTTTGTTGATGCCGTGATGATTCCTGATTTCTTCCCTTTTTGGTCCCTGCCTGTGTACTTATACCGTCCCATCTATTGAGGAATCTCCTCTCTACTATAAGGAAACGCCATTTCCTTTGATATGATGCCACTTTCATACAGTTTCATCACACTGTCGCTCATGATGTGCATGCCTGAATTTTTAGACGTCTGCATGACATTTTGAATCTGATGGACTTTTTCAGAACGGATCAAATTGGCGATCGCCGCATTATTCATCAGGAGCTCTGTTGCTGCCCTTCTCCCCTTTTTATCCACTGTGGCAAACAGCCTTTGGGAAAGGATCCCGACAAGGACCGATGCCAACTGAACGCGAATTTGCGATTGCTGCTCAGGAGGGAAGACGTCTACAATCCTCTCGATGGTGGCAGGCGCACTCGAAGTATGAAGGGTGGCAAGTACCAGGTGACCGGTTTCCGCTGCCGTGATGGCTGTATGGATGGTCTCCAGGTCCCTCATTTCACCCACAAGAATGATATCCGGATCCTGTCTCAGAGCACTTCTCAGCCCTTTTGAAAATGATCTTGTATCAAACCCTACTTCCCGCTGATCAATGATGGATGCACCGTGTTTGTGCAGGTACTCGATTGGGTCTTCCAGTGTGATGATATGCTTCCTCATTTTCCGGTTCATATAATCTACGATGGATGCAAGTGTCGTCGACTTGCCGCTTCCCGTTGGTCCTGTTACGAGGAACAGTCCCTGTGGTTTTTCTGCAATGCTCTTCAATGCATGTGGAAGAAACAATTCTTCCATTGTTGGGATGGAAGTCGGGATGACGCGTATAGCCAAAGATACACATGATCGTTGTTTGAATGCATTCACCCTGAACCGTGATACACCGGGTATTCCATAGGAAAAGTCCAGCTCTCCCACTTCTTCAAAGGAAGGATACATCGTCTCTGTTATGATGGCTTTTGCCATTAATTCTGTATGATCGGGCAACAGGTTCTCTTTACCGAATCTTTTCAAATCCCCATGAATGCGAAAGATAGGGGGTGAACCCACGGTAAGGTGGATATCCGACGCTCCCAGCTCGTAAGCGGACTTGAGAAGATAATCAACTTTTTCTTTCAATTCATTCACCTACTCTGATATTGCTACTCGTAATACTTCTTCGGTCGTGGTCAATCCCTGTTTTACTTTCAGTAAACCGTCATCGACGAGGAAGATGGTTTTATTTCGGACAGCATGCTCCCTGAGCTTCGAAAAAGGTTCATTGTTCAGGATGACCTTCTTCATTTCATCATTCATGACAAGGACTTCATGAATGGCGATCCGCCCTTTGTATCCAGTCATATTACAAGAGGAGCAGCCTCTCCCCCTCGTAATTGTTTCAATCTTCATTCCTCTTTTGGCGAATATTTCTACTTCCCGCTTCGTAGCCGGCATTTCCTGCTTACAGTCACGGCACACCTTCCTGATCAAGCGTTGAGCCACGACTCCGCTCAATGAAGAGGCAACTAAAAACGGCTCGACCCCCATATCCAGTAGTCTCGTCACTGTACTGATCGAGTCATTGGTATGGATGGTACTAAGGACGAGGTGTCCGGTCAAGGAAGCCCGGATGGACACTTCAACCGTCTCCCTGTCACGAATTTCCCCGACCATAATGATGTTGGGATCCTGACGTAAAATGGCCCGGAGTCCCCTAGCAAAGGTCAATCCGACATTCTGGTTCACACCGATCTGGTTGATCCCTTCCAGCTGGTACTCAACGGGATCTTCGATTGTAATGATATTCACTTCTTCACTATTTAGGTGATTCAAAGCTGCATACAGAGTAGAAGACTTCCCTGAACCCGTTGGTCCTGTTATAAGGACAATCCCTGTCGGCTGCTGGATCATTTTCATGAACCTCTGCTGATTCACCTTGTTGAACCCCAGTTTTGCCAAGTCATTCAGACTGGAACCTAAATCCAGGATCCTAAGGACAATCTTTTCACCATACACCGTTGGTAATGTCGATACTCGCAGATCGATCGGATGAAAGTCGATGTTCACCTTGATCCGACCGTCCTGAGGCACTCTGAATTCGGTTATGTCGAGGTTTGCCATGATTTTAAGGCGTGCAATCAACATGCTTTGCATATGCTTCGGAAGATTTCTTTCGGTTCTTAAGATACCGTCCACCCTGTAACGGATGGCCACTTTCGTTTCCTGCGGGTCAATATGTATGTCACTGGCTTTCTGGGTAACGGCATTCGAAAGGATCCCGTTCACTAAGCGAACGATGGGTGAATCGGAATCCACCACCGTATCTTCTTCCACGTTATTTTGATTCCGATTTTCTTGAAAGAGATCTTCAAATCCATCTTCCAGGTCGTAGAATTTATTGATGACCTTCAGGATATCATCCTTCGTCGCAATCGCTGTTTCAATCTGAAAGCCCGTAGCCAGACGGAGATCCTCTATAGCATAAAAATCCAAAGGGTCACTCATCGCGACAAAAAGCTTATCCCCTTCTTTTTTTAGTGGAATCATTAAGTTCCTTTTCGCAGATTCTTTAGGGATCAGGTGGAATAAGTTCGTTTCAAAGGGATACCGATATAAGCTGACATGCGGGATCCCCAGTTGAAATTCCAACACTTCAATCAATTGCTGTTCCGTAATATATCCTCTTTGAAGGAGTGCATCCCCTAACTTCTGCCCCTTAGCCTTATCTTTCAGGGTATCTTGCAACTGTGATTCGGATATGATTCCTGCATCTACCAGCAGGTCTCCGAGCCTTTTTCTAATGGTGGTCACCATATCACCCGCTTTTTTTGCCTTATTTAAAATCTTTTTTCTTTTGTGGAGATTTATCGTCAGATGATGTTTTTGAAGAATCTTGTTCAGAAGAGTCCTCACTTTCCTGCTCAGTAGAAGTATTCTTCTTATCTTCTTCATTCTGCGAGGAGGGGGCTTCCTTTTCTTCCTCATTCAATTCACCCTGCGTTGGTACTTCACCGTCTATCTCATCCGTTCCATTCGAAACATTGTCAAATGTTTCACTAGGTGCTTCCTTTTCTTCCTGCAACGGATATATCGCAACTTTATTCTGAGGTGCATAAAAATCTTCATTGATCAATTCTTCTGAAAGGATTTCTCCTGAAGTGCTCAGTTTTTGTTTGTAGACCCGAATCAAGACCCCGTCTTTCCCTTGTTGTTGAACATCGACGCTTCCTTTTTCAACGAAGGGACTAAATTGTTTAATCACACGGGGAGAGAATGTTTCCTTTTCAGACAATCGGACATTATAAGAGTTTGGAAAGGGAATTCCCTGAAGCTTAGCCTTGATTCTATTATTTTGAATGGCAAGCTTAATCTCATACTCCGTTGAATTCGGATTCGTGATGACAAAGTCCTGGTTATTCATCGGATTGAATTTCGCTTCAAAGCCCAGGGTCACATAATCCGGAAGCTCTTTACTGATATTTCGTTCTATGATGGAAAAATTGGAATGCAAAGTGATTTGATATAGTAATGATGCAACCGGACTTAAGTCAGCCTGTGATTCAACGACAAAACCTTCCGTTTCCAGGAAGTCAGAAAAAGAAAACTGAGAATTGGGTGCAATGAGAATGGAGGGAAAGTTTTCTATGAAGCTCTTGATCGTCGGTGTAACTTTTAATTCATTGGATACAGCTTCAAATAAAATCTGTGTCGATGCATTACTATCGACATAATCATATACGTCAATGGTCTCACCTTTGTTGAGATTTCCCGCTAATGAAAGGACATACTCCTTTAAAGAAGACAGGTTTATGTCATCAGAGCTGTAGTCAGGGAAATGATCTAATAGGAATGAATCCAACGCTTGCTCATCCAAGGTAACCATTAAACTTGTATTTTCATTTTCATCGAGTTTTTCTATACTTTCTTTCGAGTGGAATTGAAAGAGTGCTGAATCGACCCTTGCACTCTCCCCGTTGAATTCAAGTATGATGTTTTGATTCCCTTTCCACTTAACTATTTTCCCTTCCAGTATCTTCACGGCTTCTTCTTTGTTTGCTCCACCGAGATTAACAGATGCAACAGTTGCATGTTTCGATAGACTGAGTGACTGAACAAAGAACGATTCATAAGCATAAACGCCTAAATGAGAAAACCCATACAGAAAAAACGTGGATAAGAACAAAACGGTCATTAATTTTACAGGCAGACCTTTTTTCACATCAGGCGCTCCTTCCTGCTAATTCCTACTTAATATTCATCGTTAAGTCAACAAATACAGAAGGTCCCGCTTCTTGAGCGGCTTTAATGTCTGATTCCGATAAAGAGGAACCTTTGGCAATCAACAGATCCCCTTCTAAGTTATAAATATCTTCCGTCACCCTTTTACCAGCCAATAATTCAGTCTGTTTCGATTTGATTGTTTCCAGAGCATGCTGTTGAGGTAAGGCTTCGACCCCTTCTTCAAACACAGGTTCAGGATCGCTCAGTTGATCGAATGAATCTTTAAAGTATTCAACAGCATCTTCATTTACGATGAGGATATCTTTCCCGAAAGTGAGTACATGTTCTGTTGCAAGGAAATAAATATTGTCCTTCGACTGTAACTCCAATGAAACAATGGCCCCTGTTTCATCATCCACATAAAATTCCTGGATATTACCGATCATCTGTCCTTTACGGGTCATGACACGGGTATCATTTATCTTAATCTTCTTGTTCACCAGCTGATTTGCGATAGGAATTTCATTCAAGTCAATGACCGCATTCTCGTTTTCGACGGTCACAGCATATTCCCCGATCCCGACTACCTTTTTAAAAGGGATCGCTTTCACACTCACCTGCCAATCTTCATGTTCAATGGTCAAGAAGTCGACTGAGCCTTTCTCCGGATTAATAACAAGGGATTTGACTCTCCCTATTTCACTTCCATCGTAAATACTGATAATCGGTAAAGCTTTCATTTCTGAACTTTTCTTCATGTCATCTCACCTATTCCATCAATTTAGTTTCTTGTCATTTCCCACGCATATTCCTTTGTCTGATCTAAGTCCAATGAGATATAAGGGTACTCCCTGAATCTCTCTTCGATCCCTTTAATAAACATATCCAAATCCTCATATTGCTCCGTTGAAATGTAATGATCCATTAATATTCTTGCAAATGTATAGTAATCTTGATCGTGTAGACTTGGATGTAAATAATGCTTTATCATATTTTCCATCTGGTCAGTGGTTAACAGACTCCGGGAAAGTGTGATCTGTTCAATCATGGTCTTCATTACTTCTCTCATGATTCTGGTGCGCTTTGGAAGTTCATCCATAGAGACTTCCTCTATTACTGGCTGACTCTTCATTGACTCTTCTTCCTCATCTATTGAACCCACAAGGTTAGCCTCTCCCCCTGCAATGACAGGTTCCGCTAATTCTTCAGCAACTGTTTCATTACTCTCATCGATTATTTCAGCTAATTCTTCCATGTATATCTCTGTTTCTTCCGTTTCCTCTACTGCTGTTTCATCCGAGTCATTGATCATACTTTCGATTTCACTCAAATCGCCCTCAAACAACCCTATGTCTTCTTCATTAACATCCGGTACTTCATTCAATTCGTTTGCATTTTCGATAAACCACTCACTCTCATCTTCCTGAATCTGTAGGGATGCTATTTCTGTATCAACATGTCCAGGCAATATCTCATCATGTTCCTGTAAAGGCTTAATGTCTTCCAAGGTTGCGGTTGCTTCTTCACCGTGCGCCGTCTCCTCTTCTTTAGGAGCCTTTGATACAATTTCTTCCAAGAGTTCTTCAACCGAAACGATTTCTTCTTCATCTTTCACTGTAGAAACTTCATTCGACACATCTTCGTCATTATGTAAATCAACCTTAAATTCCTTATGTTCATGCATCTCATGCCATTGCTCCTCATTCACATCCGGATCAGGTCCTGCTGCCACTAACAATTGCCTGCCAAAACGCTGTTCCATCATATAGGAAAGGATCGTCAGCAAAGCCAGCAACATCAGACTAATTACCCACATCGGGTATAGGGTTGTTGCGACTAATCCCAAAAGCGTCAGACCAAATGATACGCCGGCAATCAATAGTTTCCCTTTATTGGAGAACCCCATTGGAATGAAATATAAAATAGGTAATAGCAGAATAAGTGCCATTAATGAAAATAGGTAAATCAACTTACATTCAGCTCCTTCCTATGATATATTTCTTATAAATTAGACTATTTTTTACAAGTTTCGACTACTAGATATTGTATAATAAAGTTAGGTAGATTGAAAGCAGGTGTTGGGTTGAAACAGATAAAAATATTAAAAAATAATAGAGGCTTCACGTTAATAGAGCTATTGGTTTCCATTACCATACTGGGAATCGTCTTACTAAGCTTTATGAACTTTTTTCTTCAATCCAGTACATATACCAATGCTAATCAAAAAAAGACGGTAGGAGTCAATGTAGCCAGGAATGTCCTCATGTTCGTGGAGAAACAGAACTTCCTCGAGGTCAGAAGCTATTTTCATGATGTGAACACCGGGGACAAATCTTCAGAAGCTGATTACCTCACATTACTCATTTGTGAAGAGAAGTATAAGCTGTTCTCCAGTTCATCTACCGAATCCGAAATAAATAATAACTGTCCCGGAAAGAAAAATATTAAGATTAATGGGTTAGAATATGAAGCTACCATTTTTTCCGAGAAAGTATCGACTCCTGAAGAAATGGATTACTATATTCCCATTACAGTCAAAGTGAGGTGGAATATGAATGATAGAGAACATAGCACGTCGGTCGATGGAAAAATTAAAAGTGAAGATATTCGATAATAAAGGGATAACCTTAATTGAGTTATTGGTCACTCTTACTATATCGGCCATTCTTTTGCCCGTTACTTATGGCGCCTTGATCACTGGATATAAAGTCTATGAAAAAGTATCGATTGATGCTCAACTTCGGGAAGATGCGGATTATGTATCCTCTATGGTGATGAAACATTTATATTCGTATCCCTTAGACAGCATTGAAGAATGCAGCCCTGATCACTCAGGTTGTATTAAATTCGTGAATAACACTGAAAAAAATGTGTCTTCCTACTCGGGAAAGTCCTTCTATGAGGTGAAAAATGAAGACGTTTTACATGATGAACAGACGTTGGAACTGGTAAACATTTACGGGAAAGAGCAATGGAGCTTTAACGGTGAGATACTTGCTACTTCATCCGACTTTTCAGGATCCACGATTACGACGAGTTGTACGTCCAACCCGTGCACGGATGCGATGATTCAAATGACATATAAGGTGAGGCATCCAAAATTCAATAAAACACTTCAATTAGAGAGCCGCTTCGGATTCTAGGAGGGAGGGAATCGCTTGTTAACCAATCAAAGAGGAAATGCGTTGCTGACTGTTTTGATCACTTCCCTTGTCATGGTGACGATCGGCATGGCCATCATGAGTTCAACGATAGGAGGAGCCAAACGAACAGAAGTCAGGGAAACAGATATCGATATTACATATGAAGGCTTAAAAGCGGTTGAAGAGATCTCTGCCAAGCTTGTATTTCAATTACAACCTACTAAGCAATTGGAGATCACTCAATTAACCCCAGTAAATATTAACACGAAAGTGAAGGACTTCATTCAAACAGAGATCATTCCATCCTATCAATCTTCTGATACCATCAAATGCATTACGATCGTGGATGTCAGCGGGAATCAAGCTTTGAATTTACTTGGGGCTCATTGCGGGAGAGCCAATATCCTTCAATATCACACGTTCGGATTGGATTTCATAGATACGAACCTTACAAGGGTATATGAGATTATCGTCCATACGAAAAATCCTGATTCCGAAGAAGGAAAAGTTGAGAAAATCGTCCGGAAGAGAATCATCCTTTCTCCAATTCCAAGCTTCCTGAAATATACGTTAGGTTCCCGGGAACAGCTGCAGTTGAACGGTTCACCCCATCTGGTCGGAAATGTATATGCTCATTCACTCGGCATCAGTGAAGATGCAAACTATCAATTGTCCAATCTAGATGATAAGAAAGTGAGCGCACCATTTCCATCCATCATCGGAGATTTGTATACCAGCTATAACAAAGTGAATTATGACCATATGAAATCCCTGGTGGACACCCGGCAGTTTTACCCGCACCTCCCAATACCGGACATATTGCAGGACAGTCAATTTACCGACATCTCCTTTGATCAAACATATGAGGAGGAGGTTGGGAAAGTATTGGACGCTCTTGGGATTTCACTTGATCAGGCGTTGACTAAGGCTAATATAAGGAATACGATTACTGCCAACTATCTATCCAATAGTCCTCTCTTCTCCCCTCTGGTAAATGGTATATTGAGTGAAAATGTACAGGGGACTGTAAAAGCGGATCAAAGTATCACAGTAAAAGGGTTACGACATCCCGGCGTGGATCTGATTGTCCAAGGAGATGTAAACATCCTTGCAAATTCCACAATGGATATTGGGAATATCATCTCTACCGGAAATGTAACCATTTCGAACGCAACAGGGGAGATGTCAATCCGAAATATTGTTGCAGCCGGCAAGGTATCGATCGAAGCCAATGCACCAGTAATTTTGAAAGAAAACATAGTCAGTTTTGATGATGTTTTATTCCAGTCCCAAAACTCTACATCTTCTATTGAAGGGAACATCTACTCCGGACGTAACCTAACGATACAGGGTGACGCCAATGATCCGGATGACGAGAACGATGAAATTAAATTTGATTCTGTCATTTACGCAAAAGGAAAGACAAGTATTTCGAATTTGAATATCACCGGTAAAAATAGTCCCGGTAATTCCAATCAACGGGGTCAATTGATTTTACTTTCAAAAGGAGAACTATTGGTCACAAGGATGAATGAATTCCAATATTACACGGATGAAGAAGAGAAGAGAGAGGCTGACCTTCTGCCTGATGCATCAGAAAATATTAAACCACTTCAGGCTTTCTTATACACCGATAGTGACGCAACATTATATGGCGTCGGCTCCCTCTTTTATGTGAACGGTGGCGTCTTTTCGAAGGGAAACCTGACTGTAAACGCCGTCCGTGGGAATGTTGACAGCATGGATACGATACAAAGGGATCTTTTTTCTAACCAGGAAAAGAAATTATCCCGGTTCATCGTTCATTATAATAAAGATGTACTGCTCTCCAAATTAGATGATCTTCCCAAGGTGGACGCCCTCTCCCTCATTAGTGATGAAATAATTGTGGAGTAAAAAAGCGAAGCTATGATTGCTCATAGCTTCGCTTTTCATTTTACCACCTGCCATCAATGCTTCCATTATCTGTACCCGGATTTCCACCTTCTTCTGAAACCACCTCAAAAATGGCCATGGCTTTAATATCCGGGTCTTCATCGGATGTTACAGTGATGGTTGTCACACCTTTACTCTTCGGGGTTATTTTCCATACGTCATTTTCCCTCGTTATCTCTACTATCCCATTCCCTGTATCGGTGACAGTCTTAATATTTTTATTGGTGGCATCATGAGGATTAAAGATCAAGTTTGAGTAAATGTCGAAATCATTCCCCTCTAGGAGCAGTGTGTATTTCGATTTGGTGAAATCCATACTTTCAAGATCTACGAACTTAGACTTCACAATTACACGGATATTCTTTTTGAACTTCCCATTTTTCGTTTCTACTACAACGGTATCCTCACCAGGGGATAAACCTGTCATTCTATTTTCCTTGATAGAACGGACTTGAGTATATTCAGAGTTGATGACCCCATCATTTCCTTCAGTCACCTGGACATTATAATTATTATTTGGTTTCCCAAAAGGAAATATATCGATAGCGAATGACTTCGTTTCACCGACATATAATTCGATTAGGGAAGGAACACGTATTAAATCGTCCCCTTCGATCCAGACGGTTTTCCTAATAATATAATCATCGACAGCAAATCCTCCGCTTGCTTTCACCTGGACTTCATTCTTCCCGAACATGTCGAGAGTTTTCATTTCCTGAAGGTTGATGTCTTTCCATTCTTCTATCGGTTCATCCTCATTCAAAATTCGATATTGATACTTCACATCATTTCCGGAAACTCCGGTAGATAGATAAAATTCTGCCTGATTCGATATCGAAGACCCGTCATCCAATACTTTTTTGGTAACGGCATCCTTTACCGTCAGAGCAGGGATAAATGATAATACAGATGTGGATCCATCTTTATATGTGATCGTTAATTGAGTTGAATCAGCCACTAATTCCTTTACGGCTTTATTCGGGAGACCGCTACTCACGCCCGGCTCTAGAACAGAGACAGTCGTTTCCCCCTCGCCTGAGATCAATACCTTTTTTAATGTTCCGTTAGCAAAACCGTCATAAGCATATTCTTTTTGATTATGATACTTCCGAGTTCTTACTTTTGCACTTAATTCACTTTGATCTGGGTTCAAATTACTGACCACTGCTGTACCATATCTCGAATCAACGTAAGAAACCTTCGGCTGAGGCATCTTTACATTATTGATGGCCCATATAGCCTTTATTTTCATATTGGCGGAAAGCGCGGGTTGAGAAAATTTCCCGTTCTCAAAATTCACCCTTTGAGTCAATCTCAAGACAGCGGTTCGTTGGCCATTCATATTTTCTACTGTAAGGTTATTGCCAGCTTCCACTTCCACCCCTTCAGGTAACGGCTGGTAGATGGTGATATCACTTAAGTTCCCCTTGGCATTTGGATTTACCAGGCCACCGAATTCCAGCTGATACTTACCCGTAAATGAGTTGGTATCTTTTCCTTGCTCAATAATTAAATTGAACAATTCTTGATTGATCTTATTCAGTTCAAGCTTTCCTGTAACGGATGCAGGTGCATCATCCTTCACCTGGATCGTCACCGATTTATTTTCGGTATATCTCCATGAAGTTTCTTCTGCTGTTTTGTATTGTATTTTTAAATGATTAAATGTGTATGAACCCTTTGTCGTAAATTCAACCGGTAATGATAGGGTAATGGGTGATGGTGCTCCCTGGCCCACTTCATACACGGTAGAAAACGGTAAATATACCGAATTATTGACCACTTTATATTGATTACGGTCAACTACTGTGTTTGCAGGCAGAGGTACGACTGCTTCCCCTTCCAATTTAACGGAGTTTATCTTATTCGCCAGCTTTTCAAATGCACCCAAGACACTTCCCTCACCTGCTTTAATGAAGCTGCCGGAAGTTTGCTCGGCCAGTATTTGAAGGTATCGGTCATCAAGGTTGCCTTCCCCGTATCCGAGCGTGTGCATGGTGATGTTGGAGTTGTATAATTCTTTGGAAACTTCAAGGCCTTTTTGTTTAATCAGAGCCTGCATTTGTTGACTGTTTGTTTCCAAATCTCCTGGATTGTACCAACCCGATTGAAAAGAAGTTCCATCCATCGAAAATGCGGAAGGAATGTATAATGATCTCAACTTACTACTATCCGGGGAATATATTTTATGAAGCCATCTATTATAATAATATCTGTTTTGAAAGTCATATATCACTTGTTGATCACTCTCGACAATATCTGTTTCACCACAAATAAACCAAAATGGTCTTGTACATTCTTCTCTTTTTACTTTTTCAACGGCCGTTGCAATCATGGGCTGTCCGTCAGTCAGGAAGACAATATACTTTTCATTTTTGGAATCTCTCAGCATGTGTTTTGCAGCACGCAAAGGATCTGTGTAATTTGTGCCACCATAAGCCGTTGTATGGAACATAGATGTTTTAATAGCATCGAGGTCATTGCTTAGGGGAAGGATTGTTTCAATCTCGGATGAAAAGGTAATGAGAGAAAAGCGGTCATTCTCCTGCTTGTTTTTTTCAAAGAATTGAACGGCACTGGTCAGTCCGTCTTTTGCATTTTGCATTTTATCCTTCGTGCTATTCATCGAGCCTGATTTATCAAAGATAAAGACGACATCAATAGGGGGACGCTTTGCCTCCTTCACTTCTCCTGCCGGAATAATATTGAAGTCTAATGACGCTTTTGCATTCCCTTCTGCCGGTTTCACGATCACACTTTGAGACGGTGTTACATTAAAATCCACATTTAAATCAGCATTCCCTTTAGCATATGTTATGGACGAATTCATTAGTAGTGTAAGAAACAGGATGAATAGTAATGGAATTTTTGGTTGTATTCTCATAATATCCCTCATTTTGGCTATCCTATAATACATTTATTATATCAATCTCGAAACTATTTTAATAGGACTTAATACTCACATGATAGTATATTCATTGAAAAAAGGATGTCCACGATTACTTTAGACATCCTTTTCCTTATTTCACATACTGCGCTACCCGGTTCCTCCCTGCCTGCTTCGCTCCCGTATACAGGGCGCGGTCGGCATGACGAATGAGGGCCATGGTATCGTCTGCGTCTTCGGGTGCGGTCGATAAGCCGATGCTCGCCGTGACCCTGACCATCATCTGTTTGTTGGATTCGTCCAGGCTGTCATGGAGCGTGAATGGCTGATTGGCAATCGTGCCCCTGACGTATTCTGCGATGCGGAGTGCCTCTTCCCGTTCCGTGTCGGGAAGGAGGATCACAAATTCCTCTCCGCCGTATCTTGCCACGGTTCCTTTAGTGGAAATCAATGCACGGAGGCGTTCGGCCAGTTGTATGAGGATTTCGTTACCGCTCTGATGACCGTAGTTATCATTGATCACTTTGAAGTGGTCAAGATCCAGCATGATGAGGGACAGATTCTTTCTCTTCCCTGCCTCGAGATGGCTATATTCCATGGAAAGCAGATCCTCGAAGTAGCGGTAATTGTAGAGACCTGTAAGAGCGCATCGTTCACTGTTCTGTTTCGTTCGTTCATGGTGCCTTGCATTGGCAATGGCAATCCCGAAATAGGAGCATAGGATATCGACGATCATCAATTGGAATTTCTCATACGCTTTCTTTCTAGAGGAAGCGAGAAGAAGGATCCCTCTCACCTTCTGGCTTCTGACGATGGGCACACATAATACGCTTTCCACATCCTCCGGCATATAGCCTTCGGCGATGTCGGTCCATTCCGACCGGGAAGTATACAGGACGGACTTCCCCGTTTCCCAGACCACTCCGCTGATCCCCTGGTTTTTCTTGAGGGGACGAAGATTATTCGATTTCATTTCTCCATTTTCAAACCGTCTAAGCAGCACCAACCCCTCTTCATGGCAGTCGAGTATATACGCATATTCGACGGGCAGCGTCTCGATGATCTTCTCGATGAAAATATCCAGGACTTCTTTGACCTTTAGGCTCTCTGTTAGTTGATGCCCGATTTCCCCTGCTTTTTGAAGGTATTCATTGATATTCTCGGATGAATTATAGAGCTTTAAGATGATGGAGAGACTGACGAACGGGACTCCAATCAGCAACGAGGCAAACGCCCCCAGTTCAAATGTCAAATAATAGAGTGAGAGTGAAAGAGGGAACATGATCATATTGGCGGTGAAATCCCACACAAAGTCCTTACTGTAAAAACGCACGTCATTGTTAGCCACATAATGATGATAGAGGAGGAGGAGGACCTGATTGATCATAATGGAAACGATCTGGTAACAAAGGATCGGTAAGATCAGCTGACCGAGTTCCCTTTCGGCGATTTCCCCTCCCACCATAAAATAGATTAAACCACTGATGCATGAAACCAAAAAGAACATCAACGAATTTAATGGGATCCTGTGCCAGTCGTTCTTCGTCACCCGGAGCCTTATGAGTAAGGGGATGATCGAGAACTGCATAAGTACAATCTCAATAAATAGACCATACTTGATGAAACCGACGAGTGTCACCCACTGGATGAAGAAGATGGTCGCACCGTTGATCACGATGGGCATGAGAGGGATAAAAGTCGCAAATGCCACTAATGTAATAAACTCAAGCTCATTACCCGCAATATTTTCAGGGGGATAGTATTGATATGTAAAATACAAACCAGCCGGTACAACCGCAAACCATGCCAGCAATATGTATAGCTTTTTCTTCAATGGTAACGTCATATCTATCCCCCATAGGTTTTCCATTAATTTAATATAGTCTGATCATACTATACTAGTTAAATAGTCACAAGTTTAAGAATATTTTATCAGAGCATCCGAATTAAGTCACTTACTTTTTTCTGTAATTTTCCAATAAAGGAAGTAAATATGGTTTTACTTCAGATAAAAAGTATAAGGAGCCGGTTATGAGCAGGACATCATCTTCTTGCATGACTGAGATTTTCTCTTCAAGAAATGTTTTCCAATCATGGACTTTTACCTTATTTGAGTGTGAAGAAGCTTCGTAAAGTTCTTCAACCGATGCTACCCTCGGAAAATCAAAGCTCGTAAACCCGATGTCATCCACTGCTTCTTCCAATTGAGAGATCATCGGCCTTAACTCTTTATCGTGAAGTGCCGAGAAAAGGACGGTCACTTTTTTATGAAGGAAGCGTTCCTTGATCGTCTTTACGAGGGCATCCACTCCTTCTGGATTATGGGCACCATCAATGTATATCTCATGTGTATCGGATAATGCCTCCATTCTTCCCGGCCATGATGCCTTCTTTAATCCTCTCTTGATGTGCTCCGGTTCTATTTTCATCTCCTGGTTTTTCACAAGGAGCTCGACGACTTTGATGGCGAGGGCTGCATTATTGATTTGATGGGCTCCAATCATGGAAAGTTCGAACATGTCATATTGCAGGGGAGACCTATACTCGAATCTTTCCCCCTTTTCCAATAAGGCGAGACGCTCGGCAGTAAAATCCTGCCCAAGTTGAAATACATCACTTTCCCTTTCAAGGGCTTTTTCTTTGATAACGTTCCTTGCTTCAGGCTGTTGGACCCCTGAAATGACAGGTACATTGTGTTTAATGATTCCCGCTTTCTCAAATGCGATATCTTCCAATCTATTTCCAAGAAACTGCATATGGTCCATTCCGATGCTCGTAATCACGGAAACCATGGGGATGATGACATTCGTCGAATCCAGTCTTCCCCCGAGTCCAACCTCATAGAGCACCAGGTCGACAGGTTCCAATTCGGCAAAATAATAAAAGCTCATGGCCGTAATGACTTCAAATTCAGAGGGAGTACCCCAATCCGATTGTTCCATCTTTTCCGCGATGGGCTTAACCTTCTCGACAAGACGCGTCAAATCCTCATCGCTGACAGGATCCCCATTCATGCTGATCCGTTCATTGAAACGTTCAAAGTATGGAGAGGTAAACGTTCCGACTGTATATCCTGATTCCTGTAACACATTCCTCAAATAGGTAACGGTGGACCCTTTTCCATTCGTACCGCCAATATGGACAGTTTTCAGCTTTTGATGAGGGTTCCCGAGTTCCTCCAACAGATAATTCATTCTCATCAACCCCGGCTTGATCCCAAGTCTGAGTCTTGAGTGGATCCATGCGACGGCTTGTTCATAATTCATCAATTTTTTCACTCCCACATAGGCTTCATGAGAAAAAGGGCCCCAATCAGGCCTGATTGAGGAGGGATCCCCCCTATCTATCAGACCCGATTCTAAAGCCCTCTTCCTTACCTTCTATTTATTCAGTCATATTAAACCGATTTAAGCTCTTCGATTCTCGCTTTTACAGTCGCTTGTTTCTCTAAATAATCTTTCTCTTTCTCTTTTTCCTCGTCCACTACTTTCTGAGGTGCTTTGCTTACAAACTTTTCATTGTTAAGCTTGCCTTGGACACGGGATACTTCCTTCGTCCATTTATCCAGTTCTTTTTGAAGACGTGCGATTTCTTCTTCGATATTGATCAGCCCTTCTAATGGAAGGTACAGATCAACGCCTGTCACGACTGCCGTCATCGCTTTTTCCGGTGCTTCGAGATCCGTACCCATCTCAAGCTTTTCAGGGTTACAGAATTTCTCGATATACGATTGATTCTTTTCGATAATCGTCAGGGTATGTGCGTCTTTTGCTTTCAGCATCAAGTTGATCTGCTTGCTCATCGGTGTATTTACTTCTGCACGAACATTCCGTACGGCACGGATGATATCAACCAGGAGCTTCATCTCTTCTGCAGCCGCTTTGTCTGTCAGCTTATCGTCAACCGTCGGCCAAGCCGCTACAGTGATCGATTCGCCTTGATGCGGCAAGTTCTGCCATATTTCCTCGGTAATAAACGGCATAAATGGGTGCAGCAGTCTCATGGTGTTGTCGAGAACATAAGCCAGAATTGAACGGGTCGTCTTCTTCGCAGCTTCGTCTTCACCGTATAGAGGCAGTTTAGCCATTTCAATGTACCAGTCACAGAAATCATCCCAGATGAAGTTGTATAATAAGCGTCCCACTTCACCGAATTCATAACGATCTGCCAGTCGTGTCACCGTTTCAATCGTTTCATTTAATCGGGTGAGGATCCATTTATCGGCTACGGACTTTTCACCTGATAAATCGATTTCGTCGTATGTCATGCCATCCATGTTCATCAGTGCAAAACGGGATGCGTTCCAGATCTTGTTCGCAAAATTCCAAACCGACTCAACCTTTTCAAATGAGAAGCGCAGATCCTGTCCCGGTGAGCTTCCAGTTGTCAGGAAGTAACGAAGGGAATCGGAACCGTATTTTTCGATGACATCCATCGGGTCTACACCGTTTCCTAATGATTTACTCATCTTACGGCCATCGGCATCACGCACTAACCCATGAATAAGAACATCTTTAAATGGTCTTTCACCAGTAAACTCTAATCCTTGGAATATCATTCGGGATACCCAGAATCCGATGATGTCATACCCTGTAACAAGAGTATTGGTTGGGTAGTAACGCTTAAAGTCTTCTGCATTCAGATCCGGCCAGCCCATCGTTGAGAAAGGCCATAGTGCTGAGCTGAACCAAGTGTCCAACACATCTTCTTCTTGTGTCCAGTTTTCAATGTCTTTTGGCGCGTCTTTCCCTACATATAATTCTCCCGTTTCATTGTGGTACCATGCCGGGATTCTGTGCCCCCACCATAATTGACGTGAAATGCACCAGTCACGGGTGTTTTCCATCCAGCGTAAGTAAGATGTTTCAAATCGGTCAGGTACAAAGTTAATCTTATTTTCACCTTCTTGAAGTTTCACCGCTTCTTCAGCTAATGGATCCATCTTAACGAACCATTGAGTTGAAAGATAAGGTTCAACCACTGCCCCGCTTCGCTCCGAATGCCCCACCGAATGCATATGCTCTTCAATCTTGAACAATACACCGGCGTCCTGAAGGTCCTTCACAATCTGCTTACGGCAGTCAAAACGGTCCATGCCGTTATATATATCAGCCATATCATTCATCGTACCATCTTCATTCATCACAAGGATGCGTTCAAGATTATGACGGTTCCCGATTTCAAAGTCATTCGGGTCATGGGCAGGTGTGATTTTCACCGCGCCGGAACCGAATTCCATGTCCACATAATCGTCACCGACGATCGGGATTTCCCGTCCTACGATTGGAAGAGTAACTTTTTTGCCGATGAGGTGCTTGTAACGGTCGTCTTCCGGATGTACAGCAACCGCCGTGTCCCCAAGCATCGTTTCAGGACGGGTTGTCGCGATTTCAATGTGACCGCTTCCGTCTGCCAATGGGTATCTCATGTGATAAAATGCACCCTGGACATCTTTATGAATTACTTCGATATCAGATAGTGCCGTCTTGGTCGCAGGATCCCAGTTGATGATATATTCCCCGCGGTAGATCAACCCTTTATTGTAAAGGTCGATGAATACCTTTTGAACCGCATCGGACAGGCCTTCATCAAGTGTGAAGCGTTCGCGGCTGTAATCCAGTCCCAGTCCGACTTTCGCCCATTGCTGGCGGATGTGCTCGGCATATTCTTCTTTCCATTTCCACGTTTCCTCCACGAATTTCTCACGACCGAGGTCATAGCGTGAAATACCCTGGCTGCGAAGTTTTTCATCCACTTTCGCCTGTGTGGCGATTCCGGCATGGTCCATACCGGGCAGCCAAAGTACATCGTACCCCTGCATGCGTTTCATTCTTGTCAGGATGTCCTGCAGCGCTGTATCCCAGGCATGACCAAGATGAAGTTTCCCCGTTACGTTCGGAGGCGGGATGACGATGGTGTACGGTTCCTTCTCCTTATCGTTTGTCGCTTCGAAGAATTTCCCTTCAAGCCACCATTTGTACCGGCCCTGTTCAATGGCATTCGGATCATATTTTGTCGGCATTGATAATTGTTGATCTTGAGTTTCCATGTGATTTCCTCCTATATCGTTCTAAAAAAAATAAAAAAATCCCCCGTCCTGTGAAAAGGACGAAGGATTCCATTCGCGGTACCACCTTTTTTCTCAGGAGAAATAGGCCTCCTGAACTCTTGACGATTATAACGGCTTTTAACCGGCTTCTACTACTGACATTCATAGAAACAGCTCTTCAGGCGACCTTCCATTGTCTTAACGTAGAAAATCTCTCAGCAAACGATTTTCCTCTCTGAAAGTAAGGATCAATGTACTCTTCCTGTTCATTGCTTTTCATGATTATTTAGTTACTCATTATAGTATAGGATAAGATAAACTTTCGTCAATCATTATTGGCATTTTCATTGAAAAATATTCATTTCGCCCATACATAGGCACCATTCCATCCCCGATTCATAAGATAAAGTAGTGAATATACCCAGGAAAGTGAGTGGATGATGATGAAAAAAATCAACCAGTACACCTTACAGAAATGGATGGGGAATGCCCGATTAATATGTAAGCAATTCATCATACCTTTTACCATCTTTCAAGGCATCCGCACGATTCTCTTACCAACCACTTTTGATGTCCTTCTGTTAACCCTGTTTATCGGTATCGGCCTCGCCATTTACTTCGACTGGATTTAAGGAACTGACGAAAGGTGGATTCGTCAGTCCTTTTTTTATTCAGCCTGCTCGGCCTGCTCCTTCTTCTGTTTCTCCATCTCGTCCAGGCGCATGACCACATATTCGGTGTTTTTCAGTAACCAATAGTGACGTTGCAGTTTCTTTAATGATTTCCGTTCATTCCGCTTATCCTTCGGGGTATGAAAGTATTTTTCCACAACGGCAATGACGGAGCTCGGATAAGCCAGGTAGCTCATGAACAGGAGACGCTCTTCATTCCGGACGGTAAAATGCTGAAAGTAGGTGGTGAGCCATTCAATACATTCCTCATAGTATTTAGGATAGGTCTTCAACGTTCTCGACAAGAATGGGAGGAGATCATGAAACGGGGAAGCCATCTTTGAGTTCTCAAAGTTATGAAAATACCCCAATCCCCTTTCATCGAATAAAAAGTGCTCCGTCGAAACCTTTCCATGGGTAATCACGGTCCTTACCTTTTCCAGCTCCTTCGTGTCCTCGTACCATTCATCCAGCATTTTACGGGAAAACTTCAACGCTTGTGAAGCGTCCTTGTAATACATGCAATAATGAAATTGAAAAGGGGACATGTAGGTGGTCTTTTCACATGCTTCCACGTATTCATCCAGGAATGCCTGCTCTTTATCCCATCTCGAAGTCAGCTGCTCATAATGGGATTCTCTCTCTTCCTTATCAATCTTCACCTCGTGGGAGGAAAGAGTGTGGAGCCTCGCCAATTCCCTGAACATCTTTTGGTGCTTTTCAAATTGATCTTCTCTCTCCTGGTTCATCAGCCAGGGCATGACATAATATAAATCCCCCTGATTCCATACAGCATAACGGCCATCCAAGGTGGGATAAATCGGTACGATCCGATTATATCCTCGCTGAAACAGCATTTGTACATTCCTGACGAAGTCCACTCCATTTTGGGCTGGAAGCTGTTTAACGGCCAGAGTGCCTTTATTTGAAAATACCTTCGAAATCCTTCCGTAGCTTTCAACAAAATGAGGTTCGACCCCATAAGGTTGCAAGACAGGCTTCAATCCCTCCAGCGTTTGCGCCATTTTCTCTCACCTTCTAAGATTACTTTTCTAAAAAAAAACGGACCAACTCCAAAGAATTTGGTGTCAGCCCCGTCGTTTCTTCTATCATACATTGACTCTTCTTTTTGGTCCTCTGATGGGAGTGACCTTGCTATTTTCCTTTATCCCTTGAAAACGAACTCACTGTTCGGGATAT
This sequence comes from Rossellomorea sp. QJM3NY_18, assembly GCF_056173145.1. Lineage (NCBI taxonomy): Bacteria > Bacillati > Bacillota > Bacilli > Caryophanales > Bacillaceae > Rossellomorea > Rossellomorea sp. QJM3NY_18. The sequence continues at coordinate 3,005,815 of NZ_CM149659.1, forward strand.
AAAGAACCTGCCCCGCATAAACGTCCTGATTCGCTTCGAGTTGATTCACCCTTAATAGCTGTGGAATGGTCAAATCATATTTTTCAGCAATATAGTCCAGGTTTTCTCCCTCCTGGACGATGCATACCCGAAGAGTCGCTCCCCTTTCCTCTTCTTTCCGGGCAAAGAAATCCGTTAGTGAAATGGATTCATACTTCTTTTTGCCCTTCGTCTTTTTCTTTTCTTCCTGTTCTTCCTCTTCCATCTCCGCTTCTACGGCTGATGAGGAAGAAGACTCTTCTTCTTCCATCTCCTGCTCCTTGTACTTAGGTGCTGGAGGCGGCGTATATGCGGCCTTCGGTTCAGCATGTTGCTCCTCAGACGACTCACTCAGCTCATGCTGGGGAAGCTGGAATACATTTTCTTTCCGGTAGTCGACTTCCTCATAGGAAGGAGCCGGCTGTGTATCGTATTGGATCTGGACAGGAATTTCATCTTCCTGTTCTGCCGGTGGAGTCCTTCCTTCCAGATTAAACGGCTGATACTCGTCATCCGGGTCCTCATCTTCCTGTTCTTCTTCTACATAACCCGTGATTTCTTCCTCATCATAGTTTTCGTATTCGTACACTTCTTCTCTTTCTTCCTCTTCTTCTGTTTCCACATCTTCTGTTTCAGCTACGGCACTGGAACGATAAAGGGGCTCGAATTCTTCTTCTCTCTCATACTCCGCTTCAAGAGGGGTGTGAGCCTGCTGTTCACCGTAGATGCCGGTGATGGTCAGGTCTGCGTTCAGCTTTAAACAGGCATTTTCAGGTACGATGTAGTCAAAGGACTCAACGTACACATCAATATCGCCTAAATTCGCGATCCGGTTTTTAGGGATCGTGACATCCACCGGGAATCGGTGGACAAATTCATATTCACCCTTCTCTCTCTTTTCCACTGTCTGCACGAACTTCCCACTTGCTTCGAACTCATCGTCTTCCTCTTCTCTAAATGATGTCGGTAAATATTCTCCCGTCAAATCGAGGCTTCCCCTGATAAGTACGTACTGCTCTTGTTCTTGTATCGTTATATGAGGATCTAAGGAGATAGATAGCAATTCTTCAACTTCCTGTCCTTTTTTGAACCAAATTGATTCTTCCAAAGAAAATCGTAAACACGATTGTTGTTCTTGTGACAAAGAAAATTCCTCCTTTCAAGTTCCAAACAAAGAAATAGTAAACAATGCCATTATCACTTTATGAAACGGAAAGGAGGAATATGATAGGAAAACGAAAATCCATAAAAAAGAGCCGACCCCAAAAGGATCGGCTTCCCCATTACTTCTTACTGATTTTTTCAAACGCTCTTTCCGCTGCCTGCAGCGTCTTTTCGATATCGTCATCCGTGTGGGCTGTCGATAAGAAAAGTCCTTCAAACTGAGAAGGTGGCAGGAATACCCCTTCATGGGCCATTTCACGGTAGTAGTCGGCAAACATCTCAAGATCGGATGACTTGGCACCTTCGTAGTTCGATACTTCTTCATTTGTAAAGAAGATCCCGATCATGGAGCCTGCACGGTTGATTCTGTGAGGAATATTGTATTTTTCCGCGGCTTTCTTTAAGCCTTCCTCCAGTAAATCTGCTTTGCGTGCAAACTCGGTATACGTTTCTGGAGTGAGCTGGCTAAGCGTTTCGTATCCAGCCGTCATGGCTAACGGATTCCCTGAAAGGGTACCGGCTTGATAGATCGGTCCGCTTGGCGCGATCCTTTCCATGATTTCGGCTTTTCCGCCGTATGCCCCGACAGGAAGTCCCCCGCCGATGACTTTCCCTAAGCAGGTTAAGTCAGGAGTCACATTGTAGAAGCCTTGTGCACAGCCATAGCCGACACGGAAGCCTGTCATGACTTCATCGAAGATTAGAAGAGCGCCGTGGTTTTCTGTTACCTCACGCAGGCCTTCCAGGAAGCCGGGCTGTGGAGGCACAACCCCCATATTTCCGGCAACAGGCTCGACGATCACACCGGCAATGTCATCACCGTATTGTTCGAAGGCATAGCGGATGCTCTCCAGATCATTGTAAGGCACCGTGATCGTATTCTTTGCAACCCCTTCAGGAACACCGGGACTGTCCGGTAAACCGAGGGTCGCGACACCGGAGCCCGCTTTAATTAATAAAGAGTCTCCATGACCGTGGTAACAGCCTTCGAATTTGATGATCTTATTGCGGCCAGTGTATCCACGGGCCAACCGCAGGGCACTCATCGTCGCTTCCGTACCCGAAGACACCATACGGACGATCTCGATGCTTGGCACCCGGTCAATCACCAGTTGAGCCAATTTATTTTCAATTTCTGTGGGAGCACCGAAGCTCGTCCCGTTTTCGGCCACTTTTTTAATGGATTCCACGACCCGGTCATTGCTGTGACCGAGAATGAGCGGACCCCAGGAAAGGACATAGTCGATGTACTCATTCCCATCGATATCATATATTTTCGATCCTTTTCCCCTTTCCATGAAAATCGGATCCATTTTGACGGATTTGAATGCACGGACGGGACTGTTCACTCCGCCGGGCATCAGGTTTACTGCTTCCTTGAATGCTTGTTTCGATTTCTCATATGAACGCAATATCGGTTCCTCCTTTAGTGATCGTTCAGTCATCCTGACAGGAATTCTCCACCAATTAGGATAACCAGTTTGCTACGTCTTTTGCAAAATACGTAATGATAAGGTCTGCCCCGGCACGTTTCATGCTGGTCAGTTTCTCCATGACGATTTCCTGTTCGTTTACCCAGCCGTTTTGAGCCGCTGCTTTCACCATGCTGTATTCCCCACTTACGTTATAAGCCACAACCGGTGCATTGAAACGGTCTTTCACTTCACGCATGATATCCAGATACGAAAGGGCCGGTTTCACGATAAGGAAGTCGGCACCTTCTTCCATATCAGACTGCGCTTCTCTCAGGGCTTCCATGCGATTCGCCGGGTCCATTTGATACGTTCTGCGATCTCCGAATTGAGGTGTTGAGTGAGCCGCGTCACGGAAAGGACCATAGAAGCTTGATGAATATTTCACAGCGTATGACATGATCGGCACATCATGATAGCCTGCTTCGTCCAGGCCGTGACGGATTGCTGCTACGAATCCATCCATCATATTGGACGGAGCGATGATGTCTGCACCCGCTTCAGCCTGGCTGACCGCTGTTTTGGCCAACAGATCAAGGGTTTCATCATTCAGGACCTTCCCGTCTTTGACAATCCCACAGTGACCGTGACTGGTATATTGACAGAGGCACGTATCGGCTATGACAACAAGATCCGGGTAACGTTCCTTTACAAAACGTGTTGCCTCCTGGACGATTCCATGGTCATGATACGCCTGTTTACCCAACTCGTCTTTTTCAGCAGGAACACCGAAAAGAATGATGGACTTGATCCCGAGTGAAACCACTTCATCCATTTCAGCTTGTAAATTATCGAGTGAAATATGATAAACACCCGGCATGGATGGAACGACATTCTTAATGTTTTCCCCTTCCACGACAAATAACGGGTAAATTAAATCTTCTTTTCTCAGATGGGTTTCCCGCACGAGTGCACGCATCGTTTCCGATTGACGCAAGCGGCGGTGACGATTGAATTGCAGGTCTTTCATAGTAAAAGCCTCCTAATGTTTGATTGCTAACAGGCAGAGATAAACTCTTTCATCTCATTCACCATTTCATTTACAGTATAAACGCTTGGACAGATTTTTACATGCAATCCGTATTGTTCTGCGGTGTTTTTTGTGATCGGACCGATGCACGCAATGGGAATGTCCTTGATGTGATCATGCAGGGAGTAGTGACGGATGACCTTCATAAAGTGATGGACCGTCGATGAACTCGTGAATGTAATGATATCCACTTGTTCTTTTTCAATGATGGTTTTCAACTGCACGATGCTTTCCTCTGGAAGGACCGTTTCATAGACAATCCATTCCTGACAGGTGACTCCTGCTGAGGTTAATTCCGTTGCAATCACATTCCTTGCCAGGTTTCCTTTTGGAATCAGCACCTGACCGTCAGTCTTCACTTTAGAAATGAATTCCTCGGCGAAGTCATCTCCGGTGAAATTTTCCGGAACAAATGAAATCGGTATTCCGTATTTATAACAATACTGCTCTGTCTTGGTCCCGACGGCAGCGAATTTCCCCGTATAAGAGGGTAAAGGGATCCCCTGTCTTTTTATTGCTTCCAGGAAGAACTTCACCCCATTTTTACTGGTAAAAATGATCCATTCGTATGTATGTAGGGTAGTGTGAAGCGATGCTTCAAATGGATCTATATGTGGATGAAAATGAAGGAGCGGTACCAAGATGGGTACCCCTCCCTCGTTTTCAATGAGAGAACCGGTTTCACTGGATCCCTCATTGCCACGAGTAATCAAAACCTTTACTTGTTCTAAAGGCCTCTTACCCTTCATTATTGATCCAACTCCTCTTTCACCTGATCAATCAAGGCTTTTGCACCTTGATTTGTTAAACTTTCAGCCACTTTTTCTCCAACTTCTTTCGGATCCTGACCCGTCATGTATTCTTTGTAGATCGTATGTCCGTCAGGGGAAGCGACAAGTCCGGTCAATGCAATATCTCCATTGTCTTTCAACTCGGCAAATCCTGCAATCGGCACCTGACAGCCACCTTCCATTTTATGCAGGAAAGCCCGTTCAGCCGTCACGGTACTCGTCGTTTCCTCACACGCGAACTTCTCAAGCAATTCGAGGACTTCGTCGTCATCATTTCTGCACTCGATCGAAAGGGCCCCTTGACCGACTGCCGGCAAGCAAAGGTCCGGATCAAGGAATTCCGTTACGACATCCGACGTCCATCCCATGCGTGATAGTCCCGCCGCTGCCAGGATGATGGCATCGTAATCTTCATTTTGCAGTTTAGAAAGGCGTGTATCGATGTTGCCGCGGATCCATTTGATTTCAAGATCGGGTCTCACAGACAGGATCTGAGCCCCTCTCCTGAGACTGCTCGTTCCGACGATCGCTCCGCCAGGGAGATCTTTGAGGGCAACATGATTCTTACTGATAAATGCGTCACGGTGATCCTCACGAACCGGGATGCTTCCGATGGTCAGTCCTTCTGGCAAAACCGCCGGCATATCTTTCATACTGTGAACGGCCATGTCGATTTCTTTATCCAGCATCGCCTGCTCGATTTCTTTTACAAACAAGCCTTTACCGCCCACTTTGGATAAGGTGACATCCAGGATCTGATCCCCTTTCGTCACAATCTCCTTCACTTCGAAATCGTAAGAAGGGTCGAGGGCCTTCAACTGATCGATCACCCAATTGGTTTGGGTAAGGGCTAATTTACTTCGTCTTGAACCAACAATGATTTTTCTCATAATGACCTCCTGAAAACTTATGAATACCAGAAATGAAATGAAGACAACCGACTAGCTAAGAAAAAGTTGATTAATATAATCAAGAAGGCTGCCACATTAAGAAATGCTAATGATTTACCAAAGACATTCTTTTTAATGCGAAGGTATAAATAACTGCTATATAAAATTAATAGAATGAATGATCCTATTATCTTTGGATCATACCATAGAAACTCAGGAAGCTTGATATATGCCCACTGCAGCCCTAAAATCAGGCTCAACAGAAGCATCGCTACCCCGATGGAATTAGAGATATAGGATATCTTCTCAAGCTTGGACAAATCACTGATCCTCCATAACCTCTGCCCCCATTTTTTCTCCTTCAATAATTTAAACTGGAGAAGATAGAGAAGGGAAAACACAAAGGAAAGACTGAAGGCCCCGTATGATAGGATCGCCATCGTAATGTGAATCAGTAATAACTCCGATACCATCTGCTCTGCCATCGCCTGGGACTCCACCTGTACTGGTGCGAAAGTATGGATCGCCATGATGATGAATCCGAGAACATTTGTAAAAAAGACAGTGAAGTCCACCCTTAGCAATCGGTTGATGATAAGGGACAGGGTGATGAGTACCCAGGCATAAAAATAAAGTCCCTCAAAGATGGTGAGGACCGGAAACCTGCCTGTATTCATCATGTATAGAAATAAAAAGATTGTTTGAAGGACCCAAACAATCGCAAGTAACCAGAAGGCAAACAGATTCGCCTTCCGGTTTTTGTTTAAGAAATCTATAAAATAGAAGAGAATACTAATAGCATACAGAACAATCATAAGTTCGTGCAGCCTGGTCATCGTTTGTTCAAACATCGACATTAACCTCACTTACGCTTGAAAAGAGGGTTGTGGTGTAAAGCTATGATCGCTCTCAGTCTTTTCGTTGGCTGCTTTCACTTGTTTCTGCTCTAACACTTGTTGTTCAATGTTAAAAATATTGATGAATAGATTCAATTTATCTTCTGCATCCGGAAGACCGGCAAATTCCTTCGCCTGGAGGATCGGATCTTTTAATAGCTGATTAATGATACTCTTCGTGTGTTTATTCAATACTTTGCGTTCCCTGTCTGAGAGGTCAGGCATTTTCCGTTCGATACTTTCCATCGTATCTGCCTGTATGGCAAGTGCTTTCTGTCTGAGAGCGGAAATGACAGGTACCACACCGAGCATGCTCAACCATTCTTTAAACGCAATAATTTCTGCTTCAATCATGATTTCGATTTGTTCAGCCGCTTTTTTGCGTTCCGCCAGATTCGCCTGGACGATGCCTTCCAAATCATCGATATCATAAAGGAATACACTCTCGATCTGCCCGATTGCCGGATCTAAATCCCTCGGTACCGCAATGTCCACCATGAATAGGGGACGGCCCTTCCTCATGCTTTCCACATGGGACATCATTTCTTTCGTGATGACAAAATCCTTTGCTCCCGTAGAACTGATCATGATATCGGCTTCTACAAGGGCGCATTGAAGCTCCTGCATCGTTTTCGCATTCCCGCTGAAACGCTCTGCAAGGCTTTGGGCTTTCTCATATGTGCGGTTGATCACGGTCACCTTGGTGGCTCCGCTGCCATGGAGATTCTTGATGGCAAGTTCCCCCATTTTCCCGGCCCCAAGTATGAGGACATGCTTACCTTCCAGGCTGCCGAATACCTTTTTAGCTAATTCAACAGCCGCATAGCTGACTGATACCGCATTGGAACCAATCTCTGTTTCCGAGTGACCCTTCTTGGCAACAGTGACCGCCTGCTTGAACAGGTGATTAAATACGGTACCCGTCGCTCCCGATTCCTGTGCATTCAGGAAGCTTGAACGGATTTGACCAAGGATCTGGGTTTCCCCGAGTACCATAGAGTTCAATCCACAGGCAACCTTAAACAGGTGTTCGACCGCTCCTTCTTGTTCATAAATGAACAGATAAGGCGTGAACTCCTCTTTATCTATATCAAACCATTGAGATAAAAAATCTTTAATATAATAACGACCTGTATGAAGCTGATCCACTACCGCATAAACTTCCGTTCTATTACATGTAGAAACAATCACATTTTCAAGGATGCTTTTCTTTTCCTTTAATGCTTTCATTGCTGAAGGAAGATCAGTTTCGTTGAAAGATAAACGCTCACGAATCTCTACAGGGGCCGTTTTATAATTTAAACCAACGACTATTGTATACATGCTATGCACTACACCCCCAAGTAAAATCATTACTGTTATTATAACATGTCCAAATAAGTCCTCAGGCCCTGAAATGTGAACAGAAATTGAAACCTGTGCTACATTTAAGGGGTAGAACCTAATGCTTCTTCCGGGACTTGCTAAACATTCATTTCATCAGTACATTTATAAAGAAGAAAGAAATAAACATGAAAGCATTTTCAATTCTTCGTAAATCTTTTAAATTTCGACATTTCCCTACTCATGTAGAGTACCAAAACAAGCCTAAAGAATCAAGTAATGGAAAGGTTTCTCACTATTCAACGGGACATAGGGATTTATTTTTCATATTATGTGCCATTTTCCCTTAAATAATAGGAATTAAAACCGTCATTTTACTAATTTTCAGGAGGAAAAGTATGAAACAGCAGCGGATATTCCCCGGAATCATCTTAATTGGCTTTGGCGCTTACTTTTATTTACAGCAGGCAAACATTGTATTGTTTCAGGAATTTTTCACCTGGCCCACCTTGCTTATCATTGTCGGACTGGCTTTTCTCGGTCAGGGATATGGAGGAAGGGATTATGAAGCCATCCTCCCCGGTACAATCCTGGTTGGATTCGGCTTGCATTTCCATGTGGTCAATAAGCTTGACGTTTGGCCGGATCATATGGGAACTTTCATTCTCATCATTGCTCTCGGATTTCTTCTAAGATATCAGAAGACACGTGCAGGCTTATTTCAAGGAGTGCTCTTTTTGACACTCTCTATCATTCTTCTATTCTCTGATAAAGTGGTGCGATGGTTCGGTTTCATTGAAGGAAGCGTGGGAAGCGCCTGGGAATTCTGGCCCATCGTCATTATCGGGATCGGTGTCTATTTATTATTTTTAAGAAAAAAATAGCCAAGAAAAAGCCCGGAATGGCATCCGGGCTTTTTCACGTTTATTAGAGAACCGAGTCCAAGAATTCTTTCGTCCTCTGCTCTTTTGGAGAATGGAACAATTCCTGTGGAGGCCCCACTTCAACGATACGGCCATCATGCATATAGACGACCCAATCGGCCACTTCACGGGCAAATCCCATTTCATGGGTCACGACGACCATCGTCATTCCTTCTAAAGCAAGCTCCTTCATGGTAGCGAGTACCTCACCGACCAATTCCGGATCCAGTGCCGAAGTGGGCTCATCGAACAGCATGATATCCGGTTTCATAGCAAGGGCCCTCGCGATGGCAACACGCTGCTTCTGTCCTCCTGAAAGCTTGGACGGATAGACATCTTCTTTATCCCCCAGGCCGACTTTCTTTAACAGCGCTTTGGCATCCTTCCTTGCTTCCGCTTTAGAGACACCCTTTACATACACTGGTGCCTCCATTACATTTTCCAGTACGGTTTTGTGGGGGAAGAGATAGAAATGTTGGAAGACCATCCCTACCTTCTGACGGATTTTATTCAAATCATGGGTATCCTGGTTGACTTCATCCCCTTCGATAACAACCTTCCCGTTATCTTTCAGTTCGAGGAAGTTTAAGCAGCGAAGCAATGTACTCTTCCCTGATCCACTGGCTCCAATGAGGCAAACCACGTCACTTTCCCTTACGTTGATATCAATATCCTTCAATACATGCAAATCACCAAAGGATTTATTTAATTTTTCTACTTTAATCATTTCCTGACTCACACTCATCCCTCCCACTTCATTCTTAATCACTGATAGACATTCGTTTTTCAATTACATTGACGATCGTTGAGAATAGTAATACCAGAACGAGGTAATAGATCGCTACAACGAGCAGATACGTCATATAATCAAAGTTATTCGAACCGAGTGTCGTCGCCACGCTGAACAATTCAAACATCCCTATGAAGGAAGCAAGGGATGAATCCTTCAATGCAATGATGAATTGATTTCCAAGGGGCGGCAAGGCACGCCTGAATGCCTGAGGAAGGATGATCCTTCTCATGGACAGGCCAAGTGACATTCCAAGGGAACGTCCCGCTTCCATTTGCCCTTTGTCGATGGATTGAATGGCCCCCCGGAAGATTTCTGCGATATACGCTCCATTATGGAATGCAAGACCCATGACGACCGACCAGAAGCCTGAAATATTCAATGAAGTCAACCCGAAATAGAAAATGAAGATTTGAACGATTAATGGTGTACCCCTTACAACGAAAATGTATAAATCCGCAATGAGGGACAAAGGTTTGATCCCTGATATCTTAAGGAAAGCGAAAAACAAACCGATTACAATCGCAATCAGGACAGATACAAAGGTTAATTGGAATGTCAGCAACATCCCTTTAAGAAAAACATCATATGTACCGGCAAAGGTTTCTAAAAAGTGCATGGACTTCCCTCCGTTCTATTTATTTCCCATTAAGACAAAAAGCGAATGCGCATAGAAGCACATTCGCTCTGTGTCATGCTGCTCTTACTCTTTCTCAGGATCTGATGTAATGTCTGTTTTGAAATATTTTTCACTGATTTTCTTTAATGTACCGTCTTCTCTTAATGCTTCTAGAGCTTTATTGACTTCTTTCAATAGTTTTTCATTATCTTTACTGACGGCAATCGCCTGTTCACTGCGTCCGATCAGTTCACGCGCTTCGATGTCGAGGCCCGCAGCAATCGCTTCTTTACCTGTGATGAAGTCTGTAATGACGGCATCATGTTTTCCTTTGTTTAACGCTTCGAGTGCGACAACGTCACTATCATACGCCTGAATTTTATCGGTTACTTCTTTGGCAGTATCTGAATAAGTGGACCCTTTGGATACGGCAATTTCCTTGTCCTTCAAATCATCCAGGGTTTCAACATCGCTGTCTTTGCGGACGAAAATCTGGGGACCTGAATAATAATAAGGAGTTGAGAAGTCTACTTCTTTCAAACGGTCCTCCGTGATTGTATGACTGGCAACCGCCACGTCGAAACGTCCGGATTTAACCCCTTCTACAATCCCTGCAAATTTAAATTTCTTCTGCTCGGGTTCAAGACCCATTTCCTTTGCAACTGCTTCTGCCACATCAATATCGAAACCTGACATGGTTCCATCATTATTCGTCACACTGAATGGCTTGAATTCACCTGAAGCTGCATAAACCAATTTGCCTTTCTCCACTAACTTCGCACCACTCTTTGTTGTAGCTTTGTCTCCGCATGCGGATAGAAGAAGTGCAGCAAGTACTAACAAGATTAGGCTTTTCCAATTCTTCACTGTCTAGAGTCCCCCTTATGTAGCTTGTAATATTTTTAATCTTTCATAATTTTATCAACAAAAGAGAAAATTCTCAAAATTCAAATTTAGCTTCCACAGCTTATAATTATCCATTTTGGTGGATGAAGATGATTCAGCTTGATTACAGATACATATGCGTCCCTATCCTTTCATTTCCTTTCATATGCTTTGACCCTATAGGCCAAAAAACCTTATACGGACTTCGGTAGACCTTCTTTATTACTACTTTTCAGCTATAGCAAAAAAAGAACCGATCTCCACATATGGAAATCGGTTCTTTCTGAGATTATTTATAGTATGACTTGATGGCGTCCCAGGCTTTGTCTTTTCCAAGGCCTGTTTCGGAAGAGAACATGATAAGGTCGTCTTCACTGTCCATATTGAGGGTCTCTCTTGTGACTTTCAGGTGCTTCTGCCATTTGCCTTTCGGGATCTTGTCCGCTTTGGTGGCAATGACAATACAAGGGAGCCCGTGATGCTTGAGGAAATCATACATCATCACATCATCTTTAGTCGGGGCATGGCGCAGGTCCACGATCAGGATGACCGCCCTTAGCTGCTCACGGGAAGTGATATAGGTTTCAATCATCTTCCCCCATGCTTCCCGCTCTGTTTTGGATACTTTGGCAAAACCGTAACCGGGCACATCTACATAATAGAGGGTTTCTTCTATTTTATAAAAGTTCAGCGTCTGGGTTTTACCAGGCTTGGATGAAATCCTCGCCATGCTCTTCCTGCCGATCATTTTATTGATGAATGAGGATTTTCCTACGTTTGAGCGCCCCGCTAAGGCAAACTCAGGAAGGATATCGCCAGGATATTGTTCTAGCCTGACCGCACTGATGACTAACTCAACTTGATTTACTTTCACTACTTTTCACCTACTAATGCTTTCTCTAAGACTTCATCGATGTGGGATACAAGGATGAACGTTAATTCTCCCCTTACACTTTCAGGAATATCATCTATATCCTTTTCATTATCTTTCGGAAGGATAATCGTTTTAATCCCGGCACGATGTGCGCTTAATGTTTTTTCTTTCACTCCCCCGATCGGAAGGACTCTTCCTCTCAGGGTCATTTCACCTGTCATCCCGACTTCACGGTTCACGTATTTCCCTGTCAGGGCTGATACGAGTGCCGTCGTGATCGTAATCCCGGCTGAAGGCCCGTCTTTCGGGACTGCTCCTTCGGGAACGTGGATGTGTATATCATATTTCTCGTGGAAATTCTCATCAATCCCAAGCTCCCCTGCCTTCGAACGGACATAACTGAAGGCTGTCTGAGCAGACTCCTTCATGACATCTCCCAGTTTCCCAGTCAGGACAAGCTTCCCTTTACCCGGTGCAAGGGATACTTCAATTTGAAGGGTATCTCCGCCCACCGTCGTATAGGCAAGACCAGTTGATACACCGATCTGATTTTCAATTTCTGCCTGGCCGTAACGGAATTTTCTCTTCCCAAGGAACTCTTCTATATTGCTTGAAGTGATCACAACTCGCTTCTTATCCCCCGAAACGATGATCTTCGCCGTCTTTCTGCAGAGAGCGGCCAGCTGGCGCTCCAGGCTCCTTACACCGGCTTCCCTGGTATAATAGCGGACGATATCAACGATTGCTTCATCTCTCACTTGAAGCTTCGATTTGGATAAACCGTGATCTTTGATCTGCTTTTCCAGTAAATGATGCTTCGCGATGTTTAACTTTTCAAGTTCAGTGTAACCCGCTATCGTAATGATTTCCATCCTGTCCCGGAGTGGTCCCGGAATGGTTGAAAGGTCATTTGCCGTTGCGATGAACATGACTTTTGATAAGTCGTATGTCTCTTCAATATAGTGATCACTGAAGTTTGAATTTTGTTCAGGATCCAGTACCTCAAGCATCGCAGAAGAAGGATCCCCCCTGAAATCACTGGACATTTTATCGATTTCATCGAGAAGGAACACAGGGTTGATCGTACCTGCCTTTTTCATCCCGCGAATGATCCTTCCGGGCATGGCTCCTACATACGTACGTCTATGACCCCTGATTTCGGATTCATCACGAACGCCTCCAAGGGAAATGCGGACAAAATTCCGCCCCAGTGATTCAGCAACGGAACGGGCCAAGCTTGTTTTCCCGACTCCTGGAGGTCCTGCGAGACACAGGATCGGTCCTTTCAGAGATTGGGTCAATTGCTGAACGGCAAGATATTCGAGCACTCTTTCCTTAACTTTTTCCAGACCATAATGATCCCGGTTTAAAATCTGTTCAGAACGCTTGATGTCCAATTGATCTTCCGTTTCGGTGGACCATGGTAAAGAAACGAGCCACTCGATGTAATTTCGGATCACAGAGCTTTCAGCAGAGCTTGAAGGCACTTTCTCATAACGGGCGAGTTCCTTTAATGCCGTAAGTTCCACCTCTTCCGGCATATTGGCCTGTTCGATCTTTGCGGTTAAATCTTCAATTTCACCCGTTTTACCTTCTTTGTCACCCAACTCTTTTTGAATGGCTTTCATTTGCTCACGAAGATAATACTCTTTTTGGGTTCTTTCCATTGATCGTTTAACACGCTGCCCGATTTTTTTCTCTAAGCTCAGCACTTCTTTTTCATTGTTGATCGTTTCGATTACCATTTGAAGCCGCTTCTTAATATCGAGTGTTTCCAGGACATTTTGCTTTTCCTTCATTTTGAGGGGGAGATGGGATGCCACGATATCCGCGAGCCTTCCCGGTTCTTCAATATCCGAAACGGTTGAATACGTTTCGGCTGAAACTTTTTTTGATAGCTTTATGTATTGTTCGAAATAGTTCAATAACGTCCTCATCAAGGCGTCTGTTTCCGATTCCTTATCTGCAGAATCATGGAATTCCTTCACCGTTACTTCATAGAAATCCTTTTGCCCGGTGAATGAAGTAATCGACGCACGGTTCATTCCCTCGACCAGCACCCTGATGGTCCCGTTAGGCAGTTTGAGCATCTGCTTGACTTTCGTCAGGGTTCCCATCTCGTAGAAATCTTCCTGTGTTGGCTCATCTATATTCATATCTCTTTGAGTCGTTAAGAAAATTAAATGATCATCCATCATGGCTTTTTCTAAAGCCTGAACGGAGCGCTCACGTCCAACATCTAAATGCAAGACCATTGTTGGATACACAAGCAAGCCTCTCAATGGAAGGAGGGGAACCGTTAAATTATTTTGCTTTGCCACATATAACACCTCCGAATTTTGCTCATGAGTCTTTGTACAATTCTAACTTATTTACTAGGTAGTGTCTATCAAATAGGTATTTACAACTTTATTCGAAAGGGGTCTCGCTTATTCCCTTTCCCACCCTATTCAAAAACAAACCGATTCGGATAGACCCGAATCGGTCAATAGTCTATACACTTTTCTTATTTTGTTCAGGAACGCTCTGGGGAACTTGGTCCTTCATCAAGGCAAGGTCAAGCACTTCCTTAAGTTGTTTGACCGGAACCACTTCAATTCCCTCAATCTCTCTCAACATTGCCTGTTGGTTGTCGTAAGGAATGATGGCCATGGTCGCCCCGGCGAGTTTTGCACCCTTGACTTTAGGATACACGCCGCCGACAGGTTTTACGAATCCATGAATACTGATCTCCCCTGTAACAGCAATCGTATGCTTGATTGGTATCCGGTAAATGGCCGAGTAGATCCCAAGAGCCATGGCAATTCCCGCAGAAGGTCCGTCGACCGGCACTCCGCCCGGAAAGTTCACATGTATATCATACTGATCGGCAGGTACTCCCATGGAACGAAGGACGGTGATCACATTTTCGATCGAGCCTTTCGCCATACTTTTTCTTCTGATGGATTTACTCCGATCACCGATGCTTTCTTCTTCCACGATTCCCGTCACATTGATAGTACCCTTATCGGCAGCTGGAATCACGTTCACTTCAATTTCAAGGAGAGAGCCGGTATTGGGTCCTGTCACGGCTAACCCATTGACCAGACCAATCGCTGCTTCTTCATTGATTTTTTTCTGATAGCGCGGGGACAGCTGACTGGATTGAATGATCCACTCGAGTTCATGATCATAAATTTCTTTTCTATTTTCTGTGATGGCGACACCGGCAGCAATCTGAACCATATTGACTGCTTCACGTCCGTTACGTGCATAAGATGCAAGGGTTTCAAGCCCTTTGTCACTGAGCGTCATTTCTACTTTCTCAACAGCTCCTGCCGCTACTTTTTTCACTTCATCATGTTCAAGCTCCCTAAAAAAAACTTCCATGCACCTGGAGCGGATCGCCGGAGGAAGTTCATTCGGTGTACGGGTTGTGGCACCGATCAAGCGGAAATCTGCCGGTAGGCCATTTTTGAAAATATCATGGATATGGGTGGGAATTTGATGATTTTCTTCATTGTAGTACGCGCTTTCAAGGAACACTCTGCGATCTTCTAACACTTTTAATAGCTTATTCAATTGAATGGGGTGCAATTCCCCGATTTCATCAATGAACAATACCCCTCCATGGGCATTCGTCACAGCCCCTTGTTTTGGCTGTGGGATCCCGGCCTGTCCCATGGCTCCTGCCCCTTGATAAATGGGGTCATGAACGGAACCAATCAGAGGATCGGCAATTCCCCGTTCATCGAATCGTGCCGTTGTGGCATCCAGTTCAACAAAAACAGCAGAAGATCTAAATGGAGATATCATATTTTTCTTAGCTTCCTCGAGGACCAAACGGGCTGCTGCCGTTTTCCCGACACCGGGCGGTCCATAAATGATGACATGTTGGGGATTCGGACTGCATATCGCTGCTTTTAATGCTTTAATTCCATCTTCCTGGCCGACAATATCTTCAAAGCTTGAGGGTCTTACTTTTTCAGCAAGGGGCTCGGTTAATGAAATGGATCTCATCTTTCTGAGTTCTTCCATCTCTTTTTTTGATTCACGGTCAATGGAAACTTTTTGCGTTCGCTGATTTTTTAACAGGTTCCAGAAGTACAATCCAATGATGATTCCGAAGAATAATTGGATGAATAAAGCGATGCTCGTAAAGCTCATTCGTCTCCCTCCAAGTAGATACAAGTTGTTATCGGTTAGTATCTCCTTGACCTTATGGGAATAAACAAAAAATTTCGGTGAGTGGCTGGTTTAAAAAGGGATAAAAAAATGGATAGTCCTTTTAATCCGTTACCTAGCGTGTGCTGGTTGATTTCCGCTGCAGGTGCTCGCTTTCCCGGCTGCAAGTGGTGTCTGACTTTGTCCAGCTCCGGCGGCTAGCCCCTCGAGGTCATAAGCTAAATGGTCCAAGAAGGCAAAAAACGCCTTCCCGGCCCATTCATCTTATGCTTGTCGGGGCTGAGCAAGCCGCCTCCGCTTTTCGTTGTTTCCCGCAGGAGTCGAGCACCTTCCGCTACAATCAACACCCGGTCTTCAAATTAAGTGTATTTAAAATTTTTTCATTTTCCTATTTGTCCTTACACTTCTATGTAAATCTCAAGTATCCCTAGAGTCGATTAATAAGCTCAATTCCATCTTTCTTCTCTACTAATCGACAATCCTCTATATCCAAAGACCATAGTCCGGAGTTCAAGACGACTCCTGATTGCACTATATGTACTTTTTTAGAGAAGATGGGACCGTCCAGGACGAAGGTGTGGTATTCACCTGCTTCTCCCATGACGCAGCAGCTTTTCATATGGTGGATATCCTTATAAAATTCCTGATCGAGCATCCTCCCTGCCCATGAGTGGTCAAATATTTTGTCGGAAGCCCTGCATATGACTGCGGAGAATCCAAGGGTGATGAATTCTTTCAACAATTGACTACTTTCACCCTCCGATACCCATACGGGGAATGAGGGTTTCAACCCCGCTCTCAATGTCACTTCTTCATTCCATTTTCTGTCGTCTTCAGCATATAAGCTCCCGAAGACTATTTCTTCTACCCCTTTATCCTGCTTTAATTCCGTTAATGCCTGAATGAGGGCATGTTCATAATCATCACCCGAATTCACCAATACGAGAGGAATTCCCAATGCTTTTGCCTGCTGTTTCACGATTTCCAACCGCAGACCATGGGCATGATTCCGTTCATGTTTTTCAGAAACCATGGATACAAGGCACACTACTTCATGTTCATTTTTTAACGTACGATACAAAGCCAGACACCCGTCTTTCCCCCCACTCCAGCTAATGGCCACCTTGGTTTTCTTATTTTCCAATTGTCCCATCTCCTCTATATGTTCAGCCGTAAAAAAAGCCAAGAATGAATGATCATTCTTGGCTTTTTTTTGAGCTATTAAGCTGATGTCTTTTCTTCGTTTGGATCGATCATGGTGCCATCCTCAAGCATTAAATGAGGAGCCGCATCATCAAGGATCGTCTCTTTCGTAATGATACATTTCTTAATATCATCACGGGAAGGAAGATCGAACATCACATCGAGCATCATTGTTTCGATGATGGATCGCAGTCCACGTGCACCTGTTTTACGCTCAATCGCTTTTTTAGAGATTTCAAGCAGGGCATCTTCTGTGAACTCAAGCTCGACCTCATCCAATTCAAGCATTTTTTGGTATTGTTTTACCAATGCGTTTTTAGGTTTAGTCAGGATTTCAACCAGTGCTTCTTCATCAAGAGGCTCAAGGCTTGAAATGACCGGTAGACGACCGATGAACTCCGGAATTAATCCGAACTTCAATAAGTCTTCAGGAAGAACTTTAGAAAGTAGCGACTTATCTTCTTTCACTTCAGCGTTTTTAGGATCAGAACCGAATCCGATTATCTTTTGACCTAAACGGCGTTTGATGATTTGTTCAATACCGTCGAATGCTCCACCGCAAATGAATAGGACATTGGACGTATCGATCTGAATGAACTCCTGGTGAGGATGCTTGCGTCCGCCTTGTGGTGGAACACTTGCTACCGTACCTTCAAGAATTTTCAAGAGGGCTTGTTGAACCCCTTCACCTGAAACGTCTCTCGTGATGGATGGATTTTCGGATTTTCTTGCCACTTTATCGATTTCATCGATGTAGATGATTCCCTTTTCAGCTTTTTCTACATCGTAGTCAGCTGCCTGGATCAGTTTAAGTAAGATATTCTCTACATCTTCCCCAACGTAACCGGCTTCTGTTAAAGAAGTCGCGTCCGCGATGGCGAAAGGAACGTTAAGAATACGAGCCAGCGTTTGGGCAAGGAGGGTTTTCCCGCTACCAGTTGGTCCAATCATGGCAATATTACTCTTAGACAATTCAACGTCATCGACTTTACTGCTGGAGTTGATACGCTTGTAGTGATTGTAGACAGCTACTGCGAGTGATTTCTTCGCCTGGTCCTGTCCGATGACGTATTCGTCCAGGATTTCCCGGATTTCACGAGGTTTCGGTACGTCTTTAAATTCTACTTCTTCTTCTGTACCCAGCTCTTCTTCTACGATTTCTGTGCAAAGCTCGATGCACTCATCACAAATATACACACCTGGTCCAGCCACTAGTTTACGAACTTGATCTTGTGTTTTTCCGCAAAAAGAACATTTTAATTGCCCTTTTTCATCATTAAATTTAAACAATGATTTTCACCCCTTCGTTAAAACTTCATAAAATCGTGCTCTGTTTCATCAAACGAACGATTCCTTACATCCCTATTACCTAAAGTTATGTACTGCATTTTATCATATTATATGTTCGTAAAGAAATGGATACGATTCTTAAGAATCATCTTATTATGTATCGTGCATTTTAGCAAATCTTTTACATTGCTTAAGTTTATTTTGTCCAATTGAAGTCAGGTGATGTAAGGAATCTTATTATGTATGTTCATGCTGAAAAGTAACCCCGTTTCATAAGCTTTTTCCAAAAATAGTGGTTCTTATTCTTAATTGATGGAGAAAGTTTCTTAGTCAATAGAGTATAGTATTTTGGCTCATTTTGCCACCGAAACAAAAAACGCCTGGAGCAAACTCGTTTGCTCATTCGCTTTTTGTTTCGGTGACAACTTTTCAGCTCTGCTGAAAAGCGTGTGAAACGTTCGTTTCACACGGATGAGCCAAAATAAGGTGTAATAAAGACCGTTCATTGTACAAAACAAGGCACGAATGATTCGCGCCTTGTTTCTATTTTTATTATGCTACAGTTTTGCTGTTTTCAACAAGGAATTCTACTGCTTTACGAACTTTAAGGTCAGCTTTAAGTGTGTCAAGGCCGCCTAGTGCTTGTTTGATGTTGTCAGCAGTCATATTGTATTGTTCAGCCATCTTGTTTACTTCTTCTTCTGCTTCTTCGTCGGTTACTTCAAGATTTTCCGCTGCCGCGATTGCTTCAAGTGTCAGGTTTGTGCGAACGCGTTTGCCAGCGTCTTCTGTCATTTGACCGCGAAGATCTTCTTCTGTTTGACCAGAGAATTGGAAGTAAAGATCAAGGTTCATACCTTGCATTTGCAGACGTTGTTCGAATTCCTGCATCATACGGTCTACTTCAGCTTTCACCATTACGTCTGGAATTTCAACTTCAGCATTATCAGAAGCTTTATTTACAAGAGTTTCACGAACCGCTGTTTCAGCTTCGTTCTTTTTAGACTCTTGAAGGCGTTTTTCGATTTTTTCTTTTAGTTCAGCAAGCGTTTCAACTTCTTCGTCAGCGTCTTTTGCGAACTCATCATCAAGTGCCGGAAGTTCTTTCGCTTTGATTTCGTGTACTTTCACTTTGAATGTAGCAGGCTTGCCAGCAAGTTCAGCTGCGTGGTATTCCTCAGGGAAGTTTACTTCAACTTCTTTCTCTTCTCCTGATGCAACCCCAACTAATTGCTCTTCGAAGCCTGGGATGAATTGACCAGAACCTAATTCAAGTGAGTAGTTCTCAGCCTGACCGCCTTCGAATGCTTCACCGTCAACGAATCCTTCGAAATCCATTGTCACTGTGTCGCCTTCTTCAGCTTTTCCATCTTCTTTAACAGCAAGCTCAGCTTGTTTCTCTTGAAGTGAAGTAAGTTCTGTTTCAACGTCTTCAGCTGTTACTTCTGTTTCCATTTTTTCTACTTCAAGACCTTTGTAGTCGCCAAGTTTCACTTCTGGTTTCACTTGTACTTTAGCAGTGAAGATCAGGTCTTTTCCTTTTTCCATTTGCTCGACATCGATTTCAGGACGGTCGATCGGATCGATTCCTGTTTCTTCGATTGCTTTCGCATATGCTTCAGGTAAGATGAAATCCAATGCATCTTGGTAAAGTGATTCTACACCAAAACGTTTTTCGAACATTCCGCGAGGCATTTTCCCTTTACGGAATCCTGGTACGTTCACTTGTTTCACAACTTTTTTGAATGCTGCGTCCAAACCTTCGTTTACTTTTGCAGCTTCTACTTCAATTGTAAGTACTCCTTGATTTCCTTCTTGCTTTTCCCATTTTGCAGACATACTGTTCCCTCCAACAAATCTATAGTTGATCTTATTTTTTTACGCATAGTAGTAGATAGTCCCGTGTGAATCTAGCACTATCATCGTAAATATATGAAAAACTTTTACATTACAACCATTACATTATAACATACAGCCACTGTCTTTCAACAGAGGGGGTTTAAATATTCGGAGAGGAAATTTCCTCTAGTTCCGCAAGTCTTGATAGAATCCCTCTGGCTTGAATCGTTTCAACCCGTTCTTTTAACTCTTCTTCAAGGATCGCATCGGCAAACATCCCTGCGGTGTAGTAGGCATATACTGCAGCGATTTCTTCCGGTTCTTCCTTAAGTGTAAAAGGATAGAGAAGAAAGGCATGACGTTTCAGTAATTCCTGTGCATGCTGAAATAGAGTAGGATTCGTTTGTGCCAGAAGATCATCCAGGGCATGTGTTGCCCCGATGAAGAAATCCGACTCGAAAACGTCTTCCAACGCTGCAGGAGAAACCTGCTCTTCCATTCCTAACTTCACCACAACTACTTCTTTATCCATTCCATGCTCTTTTAAAACATTTAAAATCATCGTTTGTAAAAATGGATGGGCATCGGGATCCTGTAAAACCCCTTGCAGTTCATCGATAAACGGGTGAATATTACGATGAACGAGCTCTGCCACGATAAGCGTCTGTTCCTCGAGGCTTTTTCCTGACAAGATGGACGGTTGTTCTTCCGTCTGCTCTTCATTATGAGGAACAGCCGCTTTCCCATTCACTACCTTTTCACTGAAATGGAGAAGCTTCCTGAAGTGCTCTTCCTTTTCAAAGGGTACTTCCCTTTCATCAAAAAGGGCATTGATTGTATCGATTACTTCACTGTGCTTGTGAAGCTGTATAAGAATCATTAAGTACATATCAACGACCTCGAAATAGTCACCGATTCCTTCGAGGAGCATCTCTTTACATATGGATCCGGCCTGATCGTATTGTTTGCTTTCATAGAGCGATAATACGAGTGCCGTATTGATATCCGGATTATCCGGTTCGAGTTCATAGGCTTGTGCGAGGAGTTGGGAAGATTCGTGGACTTCCCCTTTTTCCAAAGCCTGCACCCCTTTTTCCAGCAGCCGGTCCTTCAATCCTGGAAACTGTACGATCTTTCCTTTTCCTTCTTGGTTTCCCTTATTCATAAAACGTACCCGCCTATACTGTTTAGTTTGTATTAGTTTAGCACGATATCATTTGGATAACAAAAAAAGCCTACCTCATTGGGGTAAGCTTAGCGTATGTAGAGTTTATGGCGTCCCAGAAGAGATTCGAACTCCCGACCTACAGTTTAGGAAACTGTTGCTCTATCCTGCTGAGCTACTGGGACACATTAAAAATAGCAATTTGACTCAAAAAGCATTGCACCATGTATCGGATAAAAAAAGAGATACCTCACAGTTTACTGTGTCAGTACCCCTTGTTAGTCAAAACCCCGGTATCAAGGTTCGTATGTAATGATTATGGCGTCCCAGGAGAGATTCGAACTCCCGACCGACGCCTTAGAAGGGCGTTGCTCTATCCAGCTGAGCTACTGGGACGTGTTTTTTTCGTTATTTGTTTTTCAAGGACAATATTTATTATATTCACATAGCATAAATAAGTCAACAGGTTTTCAAAAAAAGTTTCATTTTATTTTTCACCTTTGTTTTTACTACCTAAAATCAATATGGGAACCCGTACTACATGGGTTCCCACACTGTATTTTACAAGTTAAATGTTTGCGTCAATTCATCCATCACTACATGATCGTGGGTCAGGAATGTGACGTTTATTTCTTGATCTTTAGTATCTACCAATGCGTAAGTACGTTCACTTCTCCCCCGTGGCAGCAGGATGCTTCCAGGGTTCAGGAATAATGTGCCGTTAATCAATTCTGCCGCCAGGGTGTGTGAATGACCAAAGAACACAAACTGCGCCCCGATCTCTTCCGCTCTGTAGCGGAGTTTCATCAATGACATCTTGATTCCATAGTGATGCCCATGAGTCACCATGATGGTTTGCCCGTCTACCTTCTCTACCAAGTCGTCAGGCAATCGTGCATCCTTGTCACAGTTCCCCCGGACAATCAGATAAGATGACAATGCAGGATCATCTGCACTCAACTCCGAGTCACCACAGTGGATCATAGCGTCGACACTGGACTTGTACTTCTCTGATAGATTCAACAATTCATCTTTGGATCCATGACTGTCACTTACAACTAATAATTTCATTCAGATTCACCCTTTAAACTAAGTCTGAAATCATATTTCCGAGCTTTTTTAGTGCATGGCCGCGATGACTGATCTGACTCTTTTCATCTTGTGTCAATTCGGCCATGGTCTTTCCAAGGGAAGGCACGAAGAAGATCGGATCGTAGCCAAACCCGTTCGTCCCCCTCTTATCACGCAGGATCATCCCTTCACAACTTCCTGTCACCGTTTTCGTTTCTATGTCAGGGCCGGCAATGGCAAGCACACAGTAAAAACGGGCCGTTCGGTCGGATTCTTCCACTGACTCAAGCTCCTCTAATACTTTCGCCATATTCGCTTCGTCGCTTTTCTCTTCCCCGGCATAGCGCGCGGAATACACGCCTGGACGACCTTCAAGGGCATCGATGGAGAGTCCGGAATCATCGGCAATCACAAGTTCCCCTAATTCCCTGGCTACGGTTTCCGCTTTTAGAATCGCATTCTCTTCAAAGGTTACGCCTGTTTCTTCCACATCCTCAATATGAGGAAGGTCTAGTAATGTTTGTACCTCATACCCGTAAGGTGCAAACATATGTTGGAATTCTTTTGCTTTTCCCCTGTTCTTTGTGGCTATGATCACTCGTTTTGTCATCGGTTCTCTCATCCCTTTATTGAAATCTCTTTACGATATCGCCTAATGATTGCTGCTGGATTTGGAATAATTCGTGAATCCCACCTTGTCCAAGCTTCAATAATTGATGTAATTGATCCATTGTAAATGTAGCTTCTTCACCAGTTCCCTGAAGCTCCACAAATTCACCCTCACCCGTCATGATGATGTTCATATCCACCAATGCGCTGCTGTCTTCAATATAGTTCAAATCAAGGACCGCTCCGTGTTCTTCTACAATCCCGACACTTGTCGCTGCAAGAAAGCTCTTGAGTGGGAATGAAGAAATCTTTTTACTATCCTGAAGCTTTGCAAGGGCGATGGCCATGGCAACGAATGCCCCTGTGATGGAAGCCGTTCTTGTCCCGCCATCAGCTTGAATGACATCACAATCGATCCAGATCGTGCGCTCTCCCAAAGCATCCAAGTCAACGACCGCTCTCAGGGCACGTCCAATCAAACGTTGAATTTCCATCGTTCTGCCGGAAATTTTCCCTTTGGACGATTCACGGATATTTCTCGTTTCCGTCGCTCTTGGCAGCATGGAATATTCGGCTGTGATCCACCCTTTTCCACTGTTTCTCATAAATGGCGGCACCCGCTCTTCGATACTCGCATTGCAAATGACCTTCGTTTCACCAACCGTTATCAATACTGAACCTTCCGGATGTTTGACGTAACCTGTCTCGATTTCAATATGACGCAATTGATCCTTTTCTCTGCCGTCTGTTCTCATATAATTCCCTCCTGTTTATTCGTGTCTTATGTAAAAAATGGCCTGTTCAAAAATAGAAGAGGTGGCAATCTGCCAACCTCTTTTCAGGTGATTCTATTCATAGTATATCAAAAAATCGTGATTTAAAAACTAATTGCATTCACATTTTCTGGTCTTGTCACCGGTTCAGTCACCGTTTCCCCGTCTTTAGATACGGTGGTCGCTTCACCATTTACGAGTACTGAGACCCCTTTGATGCCCTTTTGCTCTGTTAAGGAAAGGACGAGGGAATTCAGCATATGCTCAGAAACCATTTTTTCTTCAAGGCTTCCATACACCGCTTCATTGAAGTTCAGTGTCACGGTTCCATCCTCTAGCTTCGGATCATCCAACAGCTTCGCCCCCGTAAAGTCACTTGCCAGGGAAGAAGAATAACCCGGTCCTTCGATCAGCTCATTCACCACTGCCTTGACTTCATCCACTGATTTGGTACTGACGCGTTTCGTCACAGGAACATAATAGGTTTTATCATCGGATTGCGACACATAATACACCGTAAGCGGTTTCGTGCTGGTCGGATCTACAACACCTGAAGTATCCACATTGATTCCGACTTTTCTCGTTAGTCCATTTTCGTCGATCGGCGTACCATTCACCGGCATCTCCGTCAGAGGATACCCGTTCACTCGAAGCTCGACTTTTTCAACCGAATCAAACTGGGTCAATGTCCAAGTAACGGACTGCAGGATTTTCTGTTCATCTTCAGGCTGATAATTATTGAATTCCGGAGAAAAATCCGCTATCGCCTTTCCGTCTTTAATATCGACCGTCACTTGTGTATCTGCCGGCAATACAGCCCTGAATCCGTTAGGCAGGATGTTTTCTACCGGACCATTCTTCACAAGGTATTCCACGGCCTGTTTGGCCACGCTTTCCTGATTGGGTAGGGGGATGGACTGGGAAACGACATAGCCGTTTTTATCGATTAAATACAATTCCGTCATGACGGTTTCTGCACCCGCTTTTTCTTTGCTCACCTTTTTCTCTGAATCCTCATTCTTAGCAGTATCGACTTTCTCCCCTTCTTTTAAGTAGGATAAGTCTTGAGGAGGATCGATCTTCTCCTTGTCATCACCGAAACTGAGTAATCCACAACCGGAAAGATATACAGAAGAAGCTAAAACCGTTACAGCAATTGACACCTTCGCTTTTTTTGCCATTGGGAAACCTCCTAAAAGACAGTTTGTACTAACATATATACGAGCCCCGCCCAAAAAATAGACCGAAACTTTTCATAATAAGGACAACAATATAAAAAAACCACCCGACCACAAGATCCTACTCTTGTAAACGGATGGTTTCTGCTTTTACTTCCCCCACTGTCAGCCAATCGGAGGCGATCCGTGAAAAAATCGCCGAAGATCCTGTGTTGAAAAAGCGGTGTTCCGGCTGAAAGACTCCCCTGTACAGGAGGTTGTAATAATCAAGGATCGTACTGACTTCCCGGGCGGTTTCGTCCCCGGAACTTATGACACTGATCTCAGGGCCCACATAAGCCTGTATCTTCGGCTGCAGCAATGGATAATGGGTACACCCCAGGATCAACGTATCAATCCCGGACTCTTTAAGGGGATGAAGCGTCTCCCCTACAATATCAGCCGCCATGGAACTGTCGTACTCTCCACTTTCCACTAACGGAACAAACTTCGGACAGGCGAGTGACGTGACGTCCAGACTACCGTGTAGGGAGTGAAGGGCCTCCACATAGGCGCCGCTATTAATCGTCCCCACGGTTCCAAGGACACCGATCTTCCTATTATGAGTATGCTTGATCGCAGCACGGGCCCCAGGATGAATGACCCCTATCACCGGGATGTCCAAGTGTGTCTGAATTTCATCCAGCACAACCGCAGTGGCTGTATTACAGGCAATGATCAGCATTTTGATATCATATTGCATGAGATATTGAGTCATTTCCCACGTGAAAGCTTTTACTTCTTGTGCTGATCTGGGTCCGTAGGGGCAACGGGCTGTATCACCTAAATAATAGATGGTCTCTTTCGGCAGCTGACGCATCACTTCTCTTGCGACGGTGAGCCCCCCTACCCCAGAATCAATGATGCCGATTGGTTGAATCACATTATTCCCTCATTCTGGTTTAATTTCTTGATGAAGTTTTGCTAAAAGATCTTTTAATAATAGCACTTCCTGGTCAGAGAAATCCGTTAAGGCACTCTGTAAATAATTCTGCCTTTTCTTGATTACTTCTTCAATAATTCTTTCGCCCTCTTTTAACATATGAATGCGCACGACGCGACGGTCATTCTCATCCTTGACCCGCTCCACTAACTGGTTTTTTTCCATTCTATCAACAAGATCCGTCGTAGTACTGCAAGCAAGGTACATCTTATTTGAAAGATCTCCAATTGTCATATCCCCATATTCGAATAGCCATTGCAGCGCGATGAACTGTGGAGGCGTGATGGTGTACTGACTTAATATCTCTCTTCCTTTTTGCTTAATGATTGATGATATGTATCGCAGGTCTTTCTCAATATCTGCCACAACTTGTATATCTTCAGTGGATTGCTCTTTAGAATTCGTCATTATTTCTCTCCTTTTACATTCAGAAACCGGACATTTACTCCTTTTGATAACTCGGAACGCTTTAGTTTTAGCTCCGTATATCCATAATTGGTTAAGCACGTATTCCCCTTACTAGCATTTTCGCCTTTTTCGTGGAAAAATTCAAGACAAG
This sequence comes from Rossellomorea sp. QJM3NY_18, assembly GCF_056173145.1. Taxonomy (NCBI): domain Bacteria; kingdom Bacillati; phylum Bacillota; class Bacilli; order Caryophanales; family Bacillaceae; genus Rossellomorea; species Rossellomorea sp. QJM3NY_18. The sequence continues at coordinate 3,032,323 of NZ_CM149659.1, forward strand.
TTCTCAAAAGGGAACAGAACTAAAAGAGACTGACCCTCATTCAAACATTAATAGGTATCATGTTTAGAAACCTGTTAATTGTTCGGCATCAGAATCAGTCCCTTACATTTAAAGCTTGAGTTCCCCCATGCGAAGAAGCTCTACAACAGCTTGAGATCGCCCCTTCACTCCAAGCTTTTGCATGGCGTTGGAAATATGATTTCGAACTGTTTTCTCGCTAATAAATAGATCACTAGCAATTTCTTTAGTTGTTTTGTCTTGAACCAACAGTTCGAATACTTCTTTTTCTCTTTTGGTGAGCAACGGTTTGTGTGTAAAATCATTGTCCTTCAATTATGGTAACCCTCCTTGCCTTCGCCAGCTTTAAACCGCGGGGATGGGTATTGTTGGTCGTCAGAATATCATATGTGAAGGTAGGGTTTAGAGTGACATAGAGAAGGAAGTTAGATGAAAAAATAGGCAGCGGTTTCTTTCACAACCTAAACCGGGCTCGAGACCACCTTTTCGCTGTGGAGCTTCGCCTTCATTTCTCCCGTCCAAGGGACACCTTTTCCAGTTTCCTTTGATATTTGCACCATGGTTCCTCTACCAGTAAAGCAAACCTGTTCTTCTTCATTCAGACCCATGTAATGTAAATCTACTGAAGAGCGACCAACACGATCTGCCTTCACATATACCTTCAACGTCTCGTCGAAGAATACTTGTTTTACAAAATCACATTGTAAATCTGCAACGACAGGGATCGTATCATGCTCGGGTTTAACCCAGTTTTGCATAAATCCAATGTGCTTTAAATATTCGATCCTGGCTTCTTCAAAATACGTGAATGGAACGGTGTTATTCATGTGTCCAAACATATCAGTCTCAGAAAACCGGACCTTAATATGGATAGAAAATGAAAATTCTTGTTGCCATGTTTCTATATCTTCAATGTATGTAAAATGTTTCAAATTGGCTCCTCCTTTAGTAAACGAAAATGGAAATAAAAAATGAATGATCATTCATTTTTATTATACCCCTTTTCTGAAAAATAAGAAACCTATATGCATAAAATGGAGCCGGCAAGAAAAACCGGCTCTTTCCTACCTATTCTTTTCGTTCCACGATTCTTCCCTCCACTTGCGGGGAAACAGGGGAATGCCTGGTCAGATACTCACTCATCACCTCATACAGATTGAGGTGCAACTCGGATATCCTGCCGTTTTCCTTCGCTTGTCTCAATACCGTGAAACCATCCCCTCCATCTGCAAGGAATGCATTGACTGCGACCCCGTACCTCTTGGAATGGTCAAGAGGAGCCCCTTGTATTTTCACTTCCGTTATTCTATTGCCAATGGGCTTTGAGGGATCAAAGCGAAATGTCATGCCCGATACTTGAAGAAATTGACCTGTCTCCCCGTCCAGGTTCGCTACACTGTGTTCCAAGGCGAGAAGGATCTCCTCACCCGTCAGGTTCAATGTGACAAGGGTATTCCCAAATGGCAGCACCTCCAACACATCTCCCAAGGTAATGTTCCCCGTACCGATAGAATTTCTGATTCCACCACCATTTTGAAATGCGATTTGGGTCGGGGCATATTGATTCGCTTTTTCCAGCATGGCATCTGTAATGAGGTTGCCTAGATTGGTCTCTTTGGTCCGAACGTCCTGACGATTACCATTTAATAGAATGTTCGTTACACCAACATCCATGGTCTTTACTACCTTTTCAATGGGCTTCCGCAATTGTGCCAATCTCTTTTCTGCCCAATGATCAGGAGGATAAACGTCATTCCCTATTTGATCTTTGGCCAACACATCCAGCAGCTCACCATTCCACCCGGTCAGCACCCCTTTTTCGGAAAATACAACCGTTAATTTACCAAGTGACTTTCCATACTCATCCGCCTGTACAATCAGAGTCGGTTCCGATTTCAAATTGTACACAAGCTGGGGTTCTAATCGTGTATGAGAATGGCCGCCGACAATGATATCGATTCCTTTCACCTTTTGAGCCAACACTTTGTCTTGTCGAACTCCCAGATGAGACAGCAGGATGATGTGATTCACGCCCCTTGCCTGAAGTTTTGTCATCTCTTCACGCACTTTCTTTTCGGCATCAAGAAAGACTATCTTCTTATCTGGAGCAGAAAGGAAAGCCGTATTTTCGGTTGTGAGTCCGATGACGCCAATCTTCACTCCCTTGACAGTTTGAATGATAAAAGGGTAAATCTTTCCACCTTCTGACTGTTCCGGAATATTACTTTTCATTAAAGGAGCAAGATTAGGATCAAGACGGACATCCGCATTGCTGCTCACCACGGGAAAGGATAATTTCTTAATAAAGTTCGCCAGCACCTCACTTCCCTTATCGAATTCATGATTTCCCAGCGTCATGGCGTCATAGCCAATTTCATTCATGAATGCAGCATCTGCCTGTCCAAGATATTCATTAAAAAACAACGTACCCGAAAACACATCCCCCGCATCCAGCAAAAGGGCTTCCCTATCCTTTTTACGCTCTTCTTTAATTGCTGTATGCAAATACGGAACATTTTCCAAATGAGAGTGAACATCATTCGTATGCAGGATCGTCAGACGGAAAGATCCCCCATCTTCCTCTTCCTTTGCTTTCACCTCATCCAGGTCAACAGGGGATAGATTGGATAACAAGATGACGAATATCAATCCGATTCGCTTCACACTCATCACTCCATATGCTCATTTGTAGTCTACTATGCGACAATTGACTTCATTTTATGAGCCATAACAAAAAAGCACTCCCCCGAAGGAAAGTGCTTTTCATTAGAAAGTACTAATCAACCATATGGTCGCTTCCGAAGAAGTTTTTGAACATTTGGAACGTGGTTTCACGGTTTAGTGCCGCAATCGAAGTCGTCAAAGGAATTCCTTTTGGACAGGATTGAACACAGTTTTGTGAGTTCCCACAGTTGGCAAGTCCACCGTCGCCCATGATTGACTCAAGGCGTTCATCCTGGTTCATGGCACCTGTTGGATGCGCATTGAACAAGCGCACTTGAGATAATGGTGCTGGTCCGATGAAGTCTGACTTACTGTTTACGTTCGGACAGGCTTCCAGACATACACCACAAGTCATGCATTTCGATAATTCATATGCCCACTGACGCTTCTTCTCAGGCATACGCGGTCCAGGACCAAGATCATACGTCCCATCAATCGGAATCCATGCTTTCACTTTCTTCAAGCTGTCAAACATGCGGCTGCGGTCTACCTGCAGGTCACGGACAACAGGGAATGTGCGCATAGGCTCAAGACGGATCGGCTGTTCGAGTTGGTCGACCAAAGCCGTACAAGACTGTCTCGGTTTACCGTTGATGACCATTGAACAAGCTCCACACACTTCTTCCAGACAGTTCATGTCCCAGTTAATCGGAGTTGTGTGTTCCCCTTTTGCATTGACCGGATTACGACGGATTTCCATCAAGGCGGAAATGACGTTCATATTCGGTCTGTAATCAAGTTCGAACTCTTCTTGGAAAGGGGCTGTTTCCGGGCTTTCTTGACGAGTTATGATAAAACGGACTTTTTTATTTTCACTCATCATTTACTTCCCCCTTTATTCTTAGAATAGTCACGCTTACGCGGTGCAATCAGTGATGTATCTACATCTTCATAATGGAATTCAGGAGTGTTCGTCGCGGCATTGTATTTTGCCATCGTCGTTTTCAGGAATTCCTCATCATTACGGTCCGGGAAGTCAGGTTTGTAATGGGCTCCGCGGCTTTCGTTACGATTTAATGCACCGATTGTGATGACGCGGGCAAGTTGCAGCATGTTCCACAATTGACGTGTGAATGTCGCCCCTTGGTTGCTCCATTTAGCCGTGTCATTGATGTTGATATTTTGGTAACGTTCCATCAATTCCTGGATCTTTTCATCCGTTTGTTGAAGCTTGTCATTATGACGTACGACCGTTACGTTATCCGTCATCCATTCCCCAAGCTCTTTATGGATGACATAAGCATTCTCAGTGCCGTTCAGAGACATGATGTTGTTCCATTTTTCTTCTTCCTGTTTCACATAGCGGTCGAATAATGAAGATGGGACAGATTCTACTGTTTTCTCAAGTCCTTCAATATACTTAATCGCATTAGGACCTGCAACCATACCGCCATAGATAGCGGATAGTAATGAGTTAGCCCCTAAGCGGTTACCACCGTGCTGAGAATAATCACATTCACCTGCTGCGAATAAACCAGGGATATTCGTCATTTGATCATAATCGACCCATAGTCCACCCATTGAATAGTGAACGGCAGGGAAGATTTTCATTGGGACTTTACGTGGATCATCGCCCATGAACTTTTCATAGATTTCAATGATTCCGCCAAGCTTGATATCAAGCTCTTTTGAATCTTTATGAGACAGATCGAGGTAAACCATGTTCTCGCCATTGATACCAAGCTTTTGGTTTACGCACACATCAAAGATTTCACGTGTTGCGATATCACGGGGTACAAGGTTACCATATGCAGGATACTTCTCTTCAAGGAAGTACCATGGCTTACCGTCTTTGTATGTCCATACACGTCCACCTTCACCACGCGCCGATTCACTCATAAGACGAAGTTTATCGTCACCAGGAATGGCTGTCGGGTGAATTTGAATGAACTCACCATTTGCATAATACGCACCTTGTTGATAGACGATTGATGCAGCTGAACCCGTATTGATGACAGAGTTTGTAGACTTACCGAAGATGATCCCCGGTCCACCGGAAGCCATGATTACGGCATCTGCTGCAAATGATTTGATCTCCATCGTTTGAAGGTTCTGGGCAACGATCCCTCTTGCGACTCCATCGTCATCAATGACGACTCCAAGGAATTCCCAACCTTCGAACTTGCTTACTAACCCGGCCACTTCATGACGGCGAACCTGCTCGTCCAATGCATATAATAATTGCTGACCAGTCGTTGCACCGGCGAAAGCAGTTCTATGATGCTGCGTGCCACCGAATCGACGGAAATCCAGTAATCCTTCCGGTGTACGATTAAACATGACACCCATACGATCCAGCAAATGAATGATCCCGGGTGCTGCTTCCGTCATTGCCTTAACAGGCGGTTGATTCGCTAAGAAATCCCCACCATAAATGGTATCATCAAAATGCACCCAAGGAGAATCCCCTTCTCCCTTTGTGTTAACGGCTCCATTAATACCGCCTTGCGCGCAAACAGAGTGAGAACGCTTAACGGGTACCAGTGAGAATAAATCGACTTGCGTTCCTTTTTCTGCTGCTTTAATTGTGGCCATCAAGCCGGCTAAACCGCCACCGACAATAATGATTTTGCCTTTACTCATCGTGACTCACTCCTTTTCCTACCATACTTCTAAGAGCACTTACCTATCTATCAGACTCGTATATTTTTTCTGCTTATACGAAGGCAAAGATTGCACGCATACCGACAATCGATAACGCAACAAAAATCCCGATCGTAACATATGTAGCAATTAATTGAGAACGAGGTGTAACCGTAAGTCCCCAGCTAACGCAGAATGACCATAATCCATTTGCAAAGTGGAAAATCGTTGAAAGAACACCTAGCACGTAAAATCCTAACATCAACGGATTGGATAAAATATTTTCCATCATCTGGAAATTCACTTCAGCGCCGAACGCTGCAGCGACCCTTGTTTCCCAAATATGCCATGTTACGAAAATAAATGTGATCACTCCAGATACGCGTTGAAGTAAAAACATCCAGTTACGGAAATAACCAAACCTGCTTGCATTATTCTTGGAAGTGAATGCAATGTAAATTCCGTAAATTGCATGGAAATACAATGGAAGGAAGATGATAAAGATTTCAAGGAAATAACGGAAAGGAAGACTTTCCATAAAATGTGCCGCCTGGTTAAATGATTCTTCCCCACCAGTGGCAAAATGGTTCACGACTAAATGTTGTGTTAAAAATAATCCAACTGGAATAACACCTAGCAATGAATGAAGCCTGCGATAATTAAATTCTCGATTTCCAGCCATGATTTACCCCCCTTAATGATAAAATATGAATTCGTTTTCTAATACCTTTCACTAATGATTAGACAACGATACATATTTTATATTGTAACAATAATGTGACATGTTCATTTTACTCCCAAGGAGTGGAAGCGTCAAGAAAACGTATACATAAATTCGACAATACCGCAAAAATATTTTCAATATATCAACAACGAAAAACATGAGGTTTTGCCTGATTAAATGTTCGAAAATTCTAATAAATAAACAATAAATATTATAGCACCAAAATATCCCAAGGTCATTTTTTCAAGGTATGGGATGATAATTACCTCTTTCATGTATATAATAGTTTTATAGAAAGAGGGGATTTACTTGGAACAGAAAAAAGAAGAAGTACATCAGCCGTCCGTTCCAATCTTCGGATATGAAATGTTACGCGACATCTTGATTCCAGACATATTAGGAAAGCACACACCCGATATCCTGTACTGGGGAGGAAAGCAGCTCTCGAGGAAATTCCCCCTTCAGTCAACGGAAGAAATTTCTTCCTTTTTCGAGGAAGCAGGATGGGGCACCCTTACACTTCTGGAACAAAAAAGAAATGAGATGACATTTGAATTGAATGGACCTGTAATCGAACGGCGTCTGTCACTGAAAACGGATGTGAACTTCAAACTGGAAACGGGCTTTATTGCCGAACAAATTCAGCTTCTAAGAAAATGTGTGGCAGAAGCTGCTGACGAATTACATAAACGGAGTCAATCGGTCAAAGTGGTTGTAAGATGGGACGACAAAGACCGGATTGAGTAGTCAATCTCCTAGTAAAGGGTTGCCCTGAACATTCAGGACAACCCTTTTTCATAATGATCTTACAGCGTGACTTCTTCCATCTTCACGGCATCCAGATGAAAGGCCGTATGTAAGACACCTGCCGCCTTTTGCATATTCTCGCCATCCACTACTGTCGACACTTTAATTTCAGAAGTGCTGACCATTTTCACCACAATGTCATTTTGAGCCAGTACTTCAAACATTTCCGCGGCCACACCCGGGTTTGAAATCATCCCCGAACCGACGATGGAAACTTTCGCAAGCCCACTCTCATGCTCGACGTGTGTGAAATTCAACTGCTCTTTATTTCGTTCCAGAACAGCGAGGGTTTCATCGAGATCGTGCTCCTTGATGGAGAAAGATAGATTGGTCGTTTTCTGATCCGTCTGGGTCTGAATGATGATATCTACGTTCAAATGATTTTCGGCCAACGTTGTGAACACAGATGATAGTCCTGTTAAAGCATTTCTCAGTCCAAATACAGTGACGCGTGTAATTTCATTCTCAAAGGCTACCCCTCGTACGATTAAGTTCTGTTCCATGCTTGCTTCCTCCTCAATATACGTTCCTTCCACTCGTTCAATGCTGGATCTGACTTCTAAAGGAATTTGATAATTCTTGGCAAACTCCACAGCCCTTGGATGCAGGACCCCCGCCCCGAGGTTTGCAAGTTCGAGCATTTCATCATAGGAAATCGACGGTAACTTCCTTGCTCCTTTTATATAGCGGGGGTCTGTCGTGTAAACCCCGTCTACGTCTGTATAGATGTCACAGCGCTCCGCTTTCAGGGCAGCTGCAATCGCAACGGCCGTTGTATCCGACCCGCCCCTGCCAAGTGTTGTGATTTCACCCGAATTTGTCATGCCCTGGAATCCCGCCACGATGATCACTCTTCCTTTCTGAAGGTGAGTCGCCATTTTATCGGTATGAATATTTGTAATCCTTGCATTGCTGTGGACAGATTCCGTTTCGATGCCAGCCTGCCAGCCCGTGAATGAAATGGCATCATGTCCCGATTGGATAAGGGCCATCGTAAGGAGTGAAATGGTCACCTGTTCCCCGGTTGAAAGCAGCATATCCATTTCTCTTTTGCTCGGTTGGGACGTGATCTCCCTTGCAAGACCAACAAGTGTATCCGTCGTTTTTCCCATGGCAGATACGACGACGACCACATCATTCCCTCTTTCTTTTTCTTCAATGATCCTAGACGCAACATTTTGAATTCTTTCCACAGACCCTACTGAAGTCCCACCGAATTTTTGAATAATAATACTCACGACTTCTCCCTCTTTCTGAGCGTCGCCGCTCTTTTTCATGATGAAGAGTACAATCACAATCATCCTAAACGTTCATAGGACAGGATCTTTATAACAAAATCCTGCGCTGATAATAAAAAAAGCAATGAGAATAATATCTCATTGCTTTATGAACATACAGCAGAACATACAAATAGGTTCATCGGCATTGTGAGATAGCTCTCCAAGATTGAATCATCTTGACAATCCTGCATTTCTTAAACGCAGGACCAGCGGATATAGCATGAGACTATAACCACTTCGGCGATTCTCCCCTTTCCAGGCATGTCGGCGGGGCTCATACCCCTCTTTACCTGTACTTTTGAAGTTCGCACCTCTATCACCACTTAAAAAGTGATAATGTTATAAATTTTTGTTAAGTATAGCATAGGGGAAATATTGATTCAATGATTAATTGAGTCAATATTTCATTTTATTGTGTTTTCGTTGGAAGTTTTGAATGAGCATACTGTGGTTGATTTGCGCTCCAGCTGCTCGCTTTCCGCGGGGCGTGGGTTGAGCCTCCTCGGGCTAAAGCCCTGTGGGGTCTCAACTTCCACGCGTTTCCCGCAGGAGTCGAGCACCTTGCGCTCCAATCAACTCTGCTTATTCACTAATTACTGCTGAAGTAATAAATAAATCGACCAATCTTTCTATTAAAAGTAAAAGATAATGGCTTTCAATCATTACTTACTTCAACTTCTCCACCAATATCTTTGCCACGGCTTCTGGAATTCCGATTTCTGTAAATTCCTCCACTGTCGCTTCTTTCATCTTTTTCATTGAACCAAAGTGTTTAAGAAGCTGTTTTTTCCGTTTTGGACCGATACCGTCGATGTCGTCAAGGGTCGACTGGAATGCGCTCTTTCCTCGAAGTTGACGGTGGAAGGTGATGGCGAACCGGTGAACTTCATCCTGGATCCGCTGCAGGAGATAAAATTCCTGGCTGCGCTTTTCGAGGGGGACGATCTGTAACGGGTTTCCGTACAGCAATTCCGACGTCTGATGCTTGTCGTCTTTCGCAAGGCCACCGATCGGGATGTCGAGACCCAATTCATTCTCAATCACATCCCTTGCCGCTTCGATCTGACCTTTTCCTCCATCGATGATGATGAGATCCGGTAAAGGAAGTCCGTCTTTCAACACTCTCGTATATCTCCTCCGGACAACCTCCCTCATGGAATCATAATCATCTGGCCCCTTGACGGTTTTAATCTTGTACTTGCGGTATTCGTTCTTGGCAGGTTTCCCGTCCAAGAAGACGATCATCGCCGAAACAGGATCACTTCCTTGAATATTTGAGTTATCAAAGGCTTCAATCCGGAAAGGCGTATAAATGCCCATATGATCCCCCAAGCGCTCAATGGCTTTAATCGTCCGCTCTTCATCTCTCTCGATCAGTGCGAATTTTTCTCCAAGTGCCTGTTTGGCATTTTTCTCTGCAAGCTTCACAAGCTCTTTCTTCTTTCCACGTTTCGGCCGGGTCATTTTTACCTCCAGAAGTTTTTCCGCGAGATCGATATCAATCGCTTCAGGCAGAAAGATCTCTTTCGGCTTAAAGTGGTTGGATTTGGAGTAGAACTGACCTAAAAACGTGAGAAACTCATCCTCAGGTTCATTATAGAGAGGGAATAATGACACATCCCGCTCAATGAGCTTACCTTGCCGGACGAAGAATACCTGAACACACATCCAGCCCTTATCAACGAAATATCCGAACACATCACGATCCGTGAAATCGGTCATCGTCATTTTCTGCTTTTCCATGGTCGCTTCGATATGAAGAATCTGATCGCGGAATTCCTTCGCTCTTTCAAATTCCAGATTTTCCGAGGCTTCATTCATTTTCACCGTCAGCTGGTTCTTGATTTCCTTGTATCCGCCGTTCAAGAATCGGGTTATTTCATCTGTCATGTCACGGTATGTGTCTTTGCTCACTTCTTTAATACAGGGAGCAAGGCATTGGCCGATATGATAGTAAAGGCAGGCACGGTCGGGAAGATTCGAACATTTCCGTAAAGGATACAAGCGGTCGAGAAGTTTTTTCGTTTCATTTGCCGCCCCGACATTAGGATAGGGACCGAAATACTTTCCCTTTCCCCGTTGGACCTTTCTTGTGGTAATGAGTCTCGGGTGGCGTTCATTCGTTAACTTAATGAACGGATAGCTTTTATCATCCTTCAACATGACATTGTATTTAGGGTCATACTTTTTGATCAAATTCATTTCGAGGACAAGGGCTTCCAGGTCAGATGACGTCATGATGTACTCGAAATCCTCGATCTCCCCTACCAGCCGCTGGGTTTTCGCATCATGGGAGCCGGTGAAATAGGAACGCACCCGGTTTTTCAATACTTTGGCCTTTCCCACATAGATGATCGTACCCTGCCTGTCTTTCATTAAATAACAGCCCGGTTGGTCGGGAAGCAGCGCTAATTTATTCGTGATATTCTGATTCATCCTTCTTCCTCCTCCCTCTGTTTCTCCCATTTATATAATGTCAGGTCGTGATAGATGGGATCGATGAGCTCACTGGAATGGAAATGCTTCTCGACTTTAACGAATCCATCCACCTGGATCCCCTGTTTTTTAAACCCTTCGACTACTTTATCTGTCAGATAAATATCTCGTTCAGGGTAATACCCTGCGTCAGTGGTAAACACTTCGTACGTTTGTACTTTCTTATGAATAAAAGGGACGTCAAGATACTCGAGTACCCTGGACTCTTCCCATGTATATACGACGAGAGGCTTTCCTTTCCCTTCACTCTCTAAATAATCGGCCATTTGATAGACAGCCGGAACGTCCGATGCATGTTTATATAATAACGTACTTGTATGGTAAACCTGAAGCAGAAGGAATGAGAGGACAAGTTTGAAACCTGCCCGGGAAAGTCGTTGTGAAAGCAGCTTTCCCGCTCCAAGGAACAAAGCGATCCCGATCAAAGGCAAAGCATGACGGGGCTTCATCACATTCTGGGCAAAAAGGGCCCAAAGAAAATAACTTCCCATTAGCATCAGCATCAGGCTTGTCATATAACGATTCCCGTGTGAATCCTTCCTTACTGCAGCCAAACCGACCACCATTAGAATGAGAAGGAGCAGGGATTCACCTACACCCCCAACCCAAATCGTGTTGACAAAGATCAGTTTCACGATTCTGTCCAAGAGGCTTAGATCTGAGGCACCGATCGTTCCCCCCATTCTTGAAAATGTCCGTTCGTGAAGGAGAGGGCCAATCGGAGGAAGCTTTCATATCCCCCTTCTGACATGCTGATGCCCGCTACCCAGAGGAGCTGGAACAGGATTGCAATGAGGAGGTAAACGAAGGTATCCAGGAATGTTACCATGCCTTCCTTCCACTTTCTGTACAGGACCATCAGGATCCCGATTCCAAAGACCAGATAGGATAATCTGATTCCAAGAAGCAGGCTGAATAGGAACAGGGGAAGGATGAGAAATCCGTTATGAGTTCTCTCATTGGCGAAAACCAAACTCCATATGTACCACCACATCACCCCGACTGCCGCTCCCTCGGACATCGGCTGATTCACCATCAGGACTGTGAAGCTGCTCGTATAAACGATCGCCGCTGCCATCCCTGCATAAGCCGGTCGCACGATTCGTTTCATCAACAGAAAAAGAGGGATGATCGCACTTCCATATAGGATGATATTAAATAGGGTCAGGGCTTGGACGGGATCTCCCACCATCAGATGAAGGACCTTGCCTCCCAAGATGAAATAAGGATATCCTGGGAAATGGGGCTGCATCTGATACATATCAAAATGCAGGACACCCAGTGCAAAATCCACCATATCCCAAGTAGCCGCGTAGGATGGGATCCACATCACCTGAAGAACAAAAATAGCCATCACAGCAAATGCCCCTGCCACATTCGGCCAACTCATAAACTCCCCACTCTTCACTCTCAACGACTTCACCCTCATACTTTGTTAGACTCTCAACCATTAAAAAAAGCACCAAACATACATTCCTTTAAAGAGTGTACACCTTTCGAAAAGGGTGTTCAATCATTAAGGGTAATGAGGTTTGGCACTGATACAATTTATTTAGCTTGTGGACTCAAATCCTTCACTCCGCCTTTGACCTCTTCCTTTGCTTTCACCGACTCCCGCTTCGGTGCAGTCAGGAAGTAAATCGCTACGAAATAGCCGATATACGAAATCACTTCTTCGATGGACGGCATGGAAGAATATCCGAACAACGCTTTAAGGAAAATGCCTACATCACCGGATAACAACGGGGCAGTTCCCGTATCACGCAAGTAATGGGCGTAATCGATCGGATGCTCAGGCAGTATCCAGGTCAGGTCGTAAAGATGTGGAATCACACTGCCGATCAACCCTATATCCTGCATCATGGAAATCGCCTGTACAAGAAGTCCTGCAGATATGAGGATAATGAATGCACCGGTCACTTTAAAGAAGCTCTTCAATGAAATTCTCATTGTGCCTTTAAAGAAGAAGTAAGCTACGACACAACCGATGACGACTCCCGTAATCGCTCCCCAGCCCTGCATGGCCGCTCCGATATCCCCACCTGTGATGGCGGCGAAAAAGAATACGGTCTCCACACCTTCGCGGAGCACAACGAGGAACGAGTGGATCACCATCCCGACAATATTACCTGTCGAAATAAAATGCTTCATTTTCCCTTCCATGTTTCCTTTAAGATCACGGCTGTGCTTCGCCATCCAAAAGACCATCTGGGTAAGAAGGACGGAGGAGACCAGCATGATGCCGATCTTCAGGTACATCTCGCTTCCCATGGCGGCAAATCCCGTAAAGACGACCTGAAAAAGCATCGCTACGCCTACACTGGCTATTATCGCTAATCCTGCACCCAGCCAGACAAACTTTGTAAACCGGCCATGATTCGTTTTCTTCAGATAGGTAGTGATGATCCCGATGATCAGTAACGCTTCCAGAACTTCACGAAAGGTGATCAGTAAAGCTTGTAATTCCACATTAGTTCCCCCTTACTTGCTTAAAGACTATTTCTATAGTGACCTTATTTACGTTTTCTGACGGCATACACAATCGCTGCAGCAAGAACCCCCACGATAATGATGATGGGTAACCAGTTCTTCAGGTTGGAAATATCCGTCCACTCCTGTTTCCCGCTTGATTCCTCAGTGGCACTTTCAGAAAAATGTCCGACTTCAAGACTTTTAATGTCGAATTCTTTTTGCAGCGAATCCACTATGAATGTTTTACTTTCTTTAAACGCGTCCTGATCGGATTCCTTTGTTCCGACTCCGAACAACCCCGGGTTCCCGAGGGATGAGAGCGCTTGATCGAATTCAGTCCTGATCTTTTGATCCAATTCAGGGTTTTCCCCTTCTACTTTCGGGGATAACGTTTTATATGTAGCAAATCCTTTTGCGAGTAATCGCTTACTCGTATCATATTCCGAGAAGTTTTTATCAATGCTTTCAAGTCTTCTGGCAATATTGAGGACAAGGAGTTCATCCAGGTTTTCAATTGCCTCTTTCTTTTCTTTGTTATCAAGGTTCTGAAGGATGATCTTCGAAGGTTCTTCACCCATATGCTGATCCACTTCTTCTCGAACCGTTTCATAAATCTTTTTGGACTCTGAATAATTCGGAGGGTCTTCATCAAGCTTGATCATGATTTCTTTATACGCTTCTGCTATCTTCTCCTCACTCGGGTCGCCGTATGAATAGGCGGATGCCTGTGAAGACAGCAAGATACTTCCTAATAAAAACAGTAGTACGGTGGTTATGAACGATTTTTTCATGTATGATTCCCTCCTATTTTCAATGATAATGATTATCATTCGTATTGTCAATAAAAAATAAGTACTCAAGCATAGGAGCCGGAGTACTTATTTTTTGTTAAAGATGAGGTTTTATGTTGTTATTTTGCAAAATGGTTCGTTCCTTCATCTGAAGGGATGTAATGGGCCTGCTCTTCCACATATACCTTCTCCACCGGTTTTTTCATCTCTTGTATAATGGCGGGAAGAACAGAAGACATATAGGCTTTGAACTTAATGAAGGACCGGCCCGTCGTTCTCACATAATATAAAATCGGGATTTCCTTCACCCGAAATCCTTTACGGATAAGGTTCAAGGTTAACACTTGAGCATAATTGTAATCATGTATGATTTCAGCATGTTCCATGGCCTGTCTCGAGAACGCCCTCATACCGGACTGCCCATCGTAGATCCACTTTCTGAGAAGGACGCATTGAAGAAGGGTAAAACAATAGTTGCCCAACCGGCGGTGAAGCTTCATCCCATTGATGGTACCCAAGAATCTAGACCCCATGGTATAATCTGCTTCCCCTTTAAAAATCGGCTGCAATAGTTCGGGTATTTGTTCTGGCGGGTACTCTCCATCCGCATCAATCATGACCCCGATGTGAGCATGGAGGTCAAAGGATGCACGCAGTCCTTCTCTCACCGCGGCACCCAGGCCCCGATTATTCTCAAATGTTATGATGTGATCGGCACCAGACCTTTTAGCCACTTCAACCGTTCGATCCGTTGACCCGTCATTGATGACCAATACTTCCACATCTACGGAAGGGTGGAAGGAGCGGGGCACCCGCTTAATGACATCCCCGATCGACTCTTCTTCATTATGGGCCGGCATAAACACAATGACTTTCTGTTTATTCATGTTGCTTCCAACGCTCCTTTAACGCCTCGTTGAGGACAGGTCCCCTGCTGTGACTCGGAAATGGCGCCCCTAATAAATGGGCGATGGTAGGGGCCATGGAAACAAGACTTCTTTTCTCCTGGACTTTCTCTCCCTGTTTGATCCCCGGGCCGACCATAAAGAATGGGACGTATCTTTCCCCTTCATCCAGATGACCATGTCCGCCGATTCCATCTGCCTGTCCGTGATCCGCACATATCATAAGGGTCGTGTTCTCCATCTTCCCTTCCGTTTCGAGCCACTTGACGTATTCTTGTATCAGGCGATCCGCCTCTTCAATCTTTTCGATGTATTCATCATATAGGACGCCCCTGCTGTGCCCGATTTGATCTGTACCGATCAATTGGACAATGAATAGATCAGGGTCCTGTTCTTCCATGATGACTTTCGCTTTATTGATAATATTTCGATCTGCTTTGTCTTTATGCATCACGGCAGTGACCGTCTCAACATCTTTGCCGAAGGAATCCACCAGATGGGCAATCCCCAGCATCTTCCCTTTTTTCCCTACTTTCCGTAGAGAATCAAAGATGCTTTCCACCTTGATCCCAAGCTTCCAGACCATATTGGATTTCATGCCGTGTTCCTTCGGATAAGTGCCTGTGAACATGGACGAAAAGCAGACAACCGTTCTTGCAGGATAGACGGTTTCCATATTCAAATACTCGGTCCCCTGTTCCATCAATGAATCAAGATATGGCGTATTCGCTTCATAGAAGCGTTCTTTCCTCATCCCGTCGATCACGATGACAACCACTTTTTCATTCATCAGCTCCTCGTCAATCGCCTCACCGGTTGTAAAGGAGTCATACTGCTTCGGCTTCCAGTCAAAAAGGAAATGGTGAAGAATGAACGCTAAAGCGAATACTGCACCGCAGAATACGAAATAATGAGTGGCCGGAAGCAGTTCCCCTGTGGCTAGATTCGTCATCATTCCATCCCACACCGCTAGCAGCAGCAGGAATTTCGGAAGCTGTTCCTGGGCATTTCCGCTCGTTGAGTCACTGTTCTTCAACACCAGTTTCCAAAAACGGGTGAAATTCAGCCAATCCGTCCCGATCCGGAGATGGTAATAAAATGTTCCCCAGAAAAAGACGGTAAAAAAGAAATAAAGACCAATCCCGAAGCCCCACAGAGCTAAATTGGGTGATTCAAAGAATAACAGATAGCCGATGATCGGAATCCATAAATAGTTTCTCAGGAACAACGGAAAATCATAATAGAAATACAAAATAAATAGGGGTAGGGTAAACAGCAAGCTTATGAGGAATGGAAACCATTCCCCTTGCAGCAACCCTTGTAAATGAAAGAGTGTCATGGTCCCTATGACGAAAATAGGGGTGAATGGTTTCCCTTCATTCAGCAGGTTCCAGCATCTGGCCGCCGTTTTTTCAAATTTTGATGCGCTCTTCAATTTCATTCATCCTTTCATCCTGCTCCACCGTTTCACATTTTTGATGGAAACGGGGCATACAGCAATTACGATTCCTCCTGCTATAAAGGAGAATATAAACTTTAACCCATGACTCACGATCGCCATGGAAAGACCAATGCCAAGTGGGATACCGGCAGTAAGCAATGTATAGCTCATGACCGATTCATACGTACCAATTCCTCCAGGGGCAAATTGAAATAACTGGCCGATGATCGTCACACTATTGACCCAAACCGCCTTACCCATAGATAGGGGTTCAAGCATGATTATGGAAACTCCATAAAGAATGGCCCCTTCCAATATCCAGCTCATGAATACGAGGGTGATGACCAGGAGCCCCCTGCCACCTGATAAGGCAGCTTTCAGCATACTGAACTGCATGCAGAGAAAGTCGGAAGCGACGTACCTTAGTAGAAGTACCCCTATCAATACAGAACCCACGACCAATCCAATCGAGTATAAACCCGGCAGTTTTAGTGGCAGCGGAATAAAGAGCAGCCCGATTCCTGCCAGAATCATGAGAAATAAAATGTCCATCACTCTCAAGACAAATACAGAATGAAACGAGCGTGCAACACTGATTTGCTTTTCACGCTGATTCATCACCATGACCCGCAGCCCGTCTCCTACCTTCAACGGAAACACATGATTGAACAACAAACTGTAAAACAATCCGATTAAACAGCTTGATAATCGCACATGTTCATTCAGGTAGATTTTCCACGCCATCCCCTTCAGTAAAAAAGATAAAAAATAGATTCCCAGAACACTGAATAGGATAAAAGGGTGTTCAACCATCTGCCCGATGGCTTCCATCATAAACTCTTTGTCAAAATAGAAGGTGACCAGGATGAAAAACAGACCCAATAATACGAATCTAACAGCATTTTTTGCGAAATTATAATACGTTTTGTTCATGTTCTTTCATCCATTGAACCGTTCTTTTTATTCCTTCTGCAAAGGAGACGGAAGGAGAATAGCCGAGGACCTCTTTTGCCTTCATACTATCTGCGTAGGTAGATGTCACATCCCCTACTCTTCTATCCGTGACTTTGAGCTGAAGTGAAGGGAAGTGTGTTCTCAGTTCACTTATCAGGTCCTCCATAGAAACCGGCGAACCATTGCCGAGGTTAAATGTTCCCGACGCTTCACTTCTGACCGCCTTATATGTACCATCCACGATATCATCTATGTACGTATAATCCCTCTTATTTTCCAGTCCATATATCGGGATTTCCTGACCATTCATCAGCTTTTTGATAAACGAATAAATAGCCATGTCGGGTCTGCCCCATGGCCCATAAACCGTAAAGAAACGAAGGATCGTCAAGTCCATTCCATAAATGGACGCATAGGCTTTACAGAACGATTCGGCACTGTACTTTGCAGCGGCATATGGAGACACTACCTCACCCGTTGCGTCATCTTCTTTAGATGGCTTGTGATCGGTATTTCCATAGACGGAGGAAGAAGAAGCGAAGACAAATTTACGGATTCCGCTCTCCCCCGCCATCCGCAGCGTGTTGATGGTCGCCTTGATGTCGTAATCGACATATTCATTCGGCACACGCAAGGAATGGGAAACGCCTGGAATCGCCGCCAGGTGGACGACGCAATCGGCTTTAAAATCATGAAATACTTCTTGTAATTCCTGTTCATCTAGTAGTAAATCTTTTTGGACGAAGCGGAATGAACCCATTTCCCTCACAAAGGACAACTGCCTCTTTTTTCTTTCAGGTGAATAATAGGGATGAAAGCTGTCTATGATCAACAGCTCGTGTTTCTCTTCAATGAGCTTTCTGGATAGATGGGATCCGATGAACCCGGCACCGCCTGTAACAATAATCTTCAATTCCTTACACCTCGTACATTACGATTTAATCATTTCTATATTGTACCTCACCTAAGGGAGAAAGTGAAAAAGGGTTGACCCCAATGTGCAAAAAAGCGCCATCCCCCAAGCAGAACTTGAAGGATGGACTTTACACACTATTCAGGGTCAACCCAATAAACTATTTATTCGCTTTCGCCACCACATCATTCAATACGTTCTGAATGTCCGTTCTGAGCGTTTCTGCTTTCTCTTTATCCTGTGACTTAACAGCTTCTAAGTAGCTTTGAGCATCGCTTGATAGAGATTCATATTCTTCTTCTCCCATGAGACTCTTTAGATCTGATGAGATAAGGTCAATGAACAGTGCACCTTCCAAGGCTGTGATTGCCGCTTTATCTTCGCCCCAGTTCTCTCCACTTTCCTCATATTCGTGTATGGCGATTTTAGAGAAACCGCGAACAAATGCATGGTTCACTGCTTCAGGGTCGATGGATGTCACATCGGTTTGCAGATCGAATTGTTTGTTAATCATTTCTGCTTCTTCAGGAGCATTCCCTGATAGATAACTATCAAGAGATTGATAGAATGCCCAGCCTTCTGCCTGCTCCGCTTTTGCAGCTTCAGCATTTTCCTTCGCTTCTTCAGAGGCTTTCATCGCATATCCGTTCGGAAGGGCTCCTGCTGCAAGATAAAATGTCTTCATGAGCGTCTTATCCACAACTTGTTTGCCCAGTTGGAAGCCGAGCTCATCATCCTCTTCGACCGCCTTCTCCATTTCACTGAATCCACCATTTATCGCATCAATCATTTTCGTATCATAAGCTTGGTCACGCTTTTGAACAGTTGGCTCAAGAATGTCATAGAACTCTTTCGCTTCTGCTATTTCTTCATTCACTTCTTCTTTATTTCCCCAGTTTTCCGCTACCTCCGTAAATTCATGCTTCATCGATGTATAGAAAACTTTTTGCATTAATTTATCAAAAATCTGTGCTACCACCACTTGATCGAGGGAACCATCCTTACCTGCTTCAAGAGCTGTGGAAATATGTTCATCCACTTTACCTTCAGTTTCCTGATCACGTTTTTGCACAAGCTCCTGTAAGTCATCCTTATAAATGGACGTCACTTTATCATAATCGACTTCTTTGTCTTCTTTCGCTTTTGAAAGTTCAGCCTTTGCTTCTTCAAATGAGGCAGAGAAATCAATGTCCGCTTGTTCAGCTTCATCTTCTTTTTCAACCTGTTTTGAATCATTTGAAGCAGACGTTTTGTCCTCACTGCTCTTCTCATCTGTTCCACAACCCGCCAAAACGGAACCTGTTAATAAGAATGCTGCAAAAATCTTCGTTAAATCTCTCTTTCTCATATGTATAAACCTCCGACTGTTTAATTGATAATGATTTTCAATTCCATTTAAATTATATCGAGAACGATTCTCATAGTCAACGAGTTTTTGAAAATTTATTGGCGGGGAACACTTTAGGGAGTTCGTTGCAGTGTATTGGAGGGTTGTCACTTTTATGATTTGTTGCGGCAAAACAACAAAAAAACCGGAGCTGAACTTCAGCCCCGGTCTTCCATCGACATTTCTTATGCGTGTTTGTTTAATAATTCAGCAAGTGCTTCCTTAGGTTGGAAACCGATTACTTTGTCTACAACTTCGCCGTCTTTAAGGACAACTAAAGTCGGGATACTCATAACCCCGTATTTACCTGCTGTTTCCTGGTTTTCATCAACGTCGACTTTGACGATTTTCACTTTGTCGCCCATTTCGCTATCAAGCTCTTCCAGTACGGGAGCGATCATTTTACAAGGTCCACACCAAGGAGCCCAGAAATCTGCAAGTACCAGTCCAGAGTTTGTATCAGTTGTGAATGATTGATCAGTTGCATGTGTAATAGCCATATATATGCGCCTCCTAAAATCTTTGAATGTAACGTAAGTATATCACCGTTTTTTTATGGATGCTATCTTTCTGCTCGTAGGTAATATTCCCGTTTGAATATGGAATATACTCGGGGGAGAAAAAATAAGGCGCAGCCCGTGATTCAGCTACGTCCTTATTTGTATTCATATTATTCTCATACCCCTTAATCGTTCCTATAAACGTATGGACGGATTAAACGGATTAAGAAGAAGATACTTTTAATTTCTTGAATTCTTCCGTTAACATCGGTACCACTTCAAACAGGTCTCCAACGATTCCGTAATCCGCTACGTTAAAGATATTCGCTTCAGGATCTTTATTGATCGCAACGATGACCTTGGAGTTGGACATACCCGCTAAATGCTGGATAGCTCCTGAAATACCACATGCAATATACAAATCAGGCGTTACGACTTTACCTGTTTGACCAATTTGTAATGAGTAGTCGCAGTAGTCAGCGTCACACGCACCACGGGAAGCTCCGACAGCTCCACCAAGCACGTCAGCAAGTTCCTGAAGAGGATTGAATCCATCTTCACTCTTCACTCCGCGTCCGCCGGCGATGATGACTTTCGCTTCAGAAAGATCCACCCCTTCGCTTGCTTTGCGAACGACTTCTTTAATGATCGTACGTAAGTCTTTAATATCGACAGAAAGGGAGGTAACTTCTCCTGTACGTGACTCATCCTTCGCCAAAGGCTCGATGTTATTTGGACGGATCGTCGCAAAGATTACACCGTCAGTCACGATTTTCTTTTCAAATGCTTTTCCTGAATAAATCGGTCTTGTAAAGACGAGGTTACCGCCTGCTTCCTCAAGATCCGTTGCATCCGAAATCAATCCTGTGCTGAGTTTGCTTGCCACTTTAGGAGACAGGTCTTTTCCAAGTGCTGTATGGCCGAAAATGATTCCTTCAGGCTTCTCTTCATCAATGACTGACAGAATCGCCTGTGAATAGCCATCTGAGGTGTACTGTTCCAGTTTATCATCTTCCACTACCACTACTTTATCGGCACCATATTGGATCATTTCGTTTCCTAAAGCGCTTACACTTTTGCCGATTAAAACGCCGACAACTTCTCCGCCTTCAGATACTGTCTTACCTGCTGCAATCGCTTCAAAGGAAACATTACGTAATGATCCGTCCCGAACTTCTCCAAGTACTAATACTTTTCTCGCCATGTTAAAATACCCCCTGAATGTTAGTTATTCCTGTGATTCTCGCTTATATAACTTTCGCTTCATTGCGAAGAAGGGAAACAAGCTCTGATACTTGAGCGTCCAATTCGCCTTCTAATACTTTACCGGCTTCCTTCTTCGGTGGAAGGTAGATTTCAATTGTCTTGGTCTTCGCTTCTACATCATCTTCGTCTAAATCGATATCGTCCAATTCCACTTCATCCAAAGGCTTCTTCTTTGCCTTCATGATTCCAGGAAGGGATGGGTAACGAGGTTCGTTCAATCCTTGTTGAGCTGTCACTAAGAGTGGAAGGGACGTTTCGATGACTTCTGAATCCCCTTCAACGTCACGCGTGACCGTTACCGTTTCACCATCGATTTCCAGTTTCGTGATCGTCGTTACATAAGGAATATCAAGCTGTTCTGCCACACGTGGGCCGACTTGTCCAGATCCACCGTCAATGGCTACATTACCTGCAAGGATCAAATCTACTTCCTGCTCTTTTAAATAGTGAGCAAGGATCTTGGCTGTTGTGAATTGATCTCCATGATCAAGATCATCCTCTGTATTGATAAGGACTGCTTTATCAGCACCCATTGCTAAAGCGGTTCTCAATTGCTTTTCGCTTTCTTCCCCGCCGACAGTCACCACTGTCACTTCGCCGCCATGTGCATCACGGACTTGAATTGCTTCTTCGACTGCATATTCATCGTAAGGATTTATGATAAATTCAGCCCCGTCTTCGGCAATTTGACCGTTTTGGATCGAAATTTTCTCCTCAGTATCAAACGTTCTTTTCAAAAGTACATAGATGTTCATTCGTAAGTCCCTCCTAATAATGTAAACATTCTTTCCCTTAAAAAGATTTCGACAATTCAACCCCTTTGAATGGGCAGCATTGACATTCAACACTGCCCCTCAATTAGAGTTTACTATATTACTAGAATGTATTCTAGCCTTTAAAGTGTGGTTCTCTCTTTTCAACGAACGCCGAAATACCTTCTTTGGCATCCGCGGACACAAATATTTCACCAAACAGATCCGATTCTCTCATAACACCTTCATAGAACCGGTCATCTTTTGTATAACTTAATAGTTCAATGGCAGCCTTCATGGCTCCCGGGCTCTTCTTCGCAATCTTATCGGCCATTTCTTTCGCCTTATCGAAAAGCTCGTCCTCAGGGTACGCCTTATTGGCAAGACCCCACTGAACCGCTTCTGTTCCGCTGATCGGGTCACTCGTCAACAGCATTTCTGCCGCTTTCGCCCGTCCAACCAGTTTCGGAAGGCGCTGGGATCCTGCAAATCCGGGAACCAGCCCGAGTTGAAGTTCCGGTAAGCCTAGTTTGGCATTTTCACTCACCAATCGGATATGACAGCCCATTGCGAGTTCCAGTCCGCCACCTAAAGCGGCACCATGAATGGCTGCAATGATCGGTTTCGGGAAGTTCTCCATCCGTTCAAAGACGTCCTGACCTTTTTTCGCAAGCTTGGAGAATTCCTCACCAGTTTCGATCGTCGTGAATTCCTTGATATCGGCACCAGCCGAGAAGAAGCGTCCTTCACCTTTCAGTAAGATCACCCGGACATCCGAATTGGTTTCAAGTTCATCAAGAACCGCGTCGATTTCCTTGATGAGTCCACTTGCGAGTGCATTTGCGGGAGGTCTTTGAATCAGGACCGTTGCAACCTGTCCCTCTAAGACCCATGATAAACTTTCCATCTCTAATCCCCCTAAACTAGTTTAGTTCCTGCCTCCGCATCCATGAAGCAATAGCTTATGAATAGCAGGGACTTGTTCGACTAAGTCGTATTTTTGATCGTTCATCACCCATGTTGTCGCCATTTCATCCAGAGTACCAAAGATCATCTGGCGGGCGAGGCGAACATTAAGATCACTTGAGAACTCGCCTGTTTCGATCCCGCTGATCAGGATCTTATCGACTAATTCCAGATAGCCCTTTAACACATCATTGATTTTCAATCGGATATCTTTATTCGATTGTCTAAGCTCCAATTGTGTGACGATGGCGAGATGATGATCATCCGACAGTATCCTACAATGATTTTCAATCATCACTAATAATTTCTCTGAAACTGTCTGTTTTCCTGCAACAACTTCTTCAATTTTTTCGACAAAGAGAACCATTTTTTCTTTAAACAACGAAATCAGGATATCTTCTTTGTTTTTAAAATAAAGATAGATGGTTCCGTCAGCCACACCTGCCTGTTTGGCAATCTTTGACACCTGTGCCTGGTGGTACCCATTTTCTGCTATCACAATAACAGCAGCATCGATTATTTGCATGTATTTTGGTTTATTTCGTTTCATAAGTTTTGACCTGCCTTAACAAAATATGAATGACCATTCATTCATATTTCAATAATAAAAGGTTTCTCATTGATTGTCAAGAAGGATCCCTGTCCCACTTCCAATCAAAAAGAAAAAGCTCAAGTGGGTGATCATCTAACTTGTTTTCTGCTCATCCTCGATCTTTTTCCGCTCCTCATCCACGAGGGCCCTTCTGAGGATTTTCCCTACAGCTGTTTTAGGCAGTTCCTTCCTGAATTCATAAATCCTCGGCACTTTATAGGCAGCCAGGTATTTACGGGAGTATTCATTCAGTTCCTCCTCAGTCAGGGACTCTCCTTCTTTCAAGACAACGTATGCCTTGACGGTTTCCCCTCTATACGGATCTGGAACCCCTGCTGCGACAACTTCCTGAATCGCTGGATGTTCGTACAGGACTTCTTCAATTTCCCGGGGATAGATATTAAAGCCGCCGGCAATGATCATATCCTTCTTACGATCCACTACGTAAAAATAGCCCTTTTCATCCATATACCCTATATCTCCCGTCAACAGCCATCCGTCCTTTAACGTTTGTTCCGTTTCCTCAGGCCGGTTCCAGTATCCTTTCATCACCTGTGGACCTTTGACGACGATCTCACCCATCTCATTTGGAGGCAGGGGTTCTCCCGTTTCCATTGAAAACACGGCACTGTCCGTACCCGGCCATGGGACACCGATACTTCCCTTTATCCTCGCTTTATCCCAAAGGAAATTGGAATGAGTGACGGGGGATGATTCGGTCAATCCGTATCCTTCGACGAGCTTCCCACCCGTGACTTCCTCGAACTGCTGCTGCACCTCAACCGGTAATGGCGCACTTCCACTGAGGCATGAATCGATGGATGATAAGTCATATTTCTTTAAATCCGGGTGATTCAAGAGTCCGATATAGATCGTCGGAGCTCCTGGAAACAGGGTGGGCTTCAGCTTCTGTATCGTCTTCAATGTTGTTTCTGCATCAAATTTTGGAAGCAGGATCATCTTATATCCCTGCATGACGGAGAGAATCAGCACGGCAGTCATGCCATACACATGAAAGAATGGAAGGATCCCGAGCATTCTTTCTTCTCCTTTTTTACACTTATACAGCCAGGCATCGCACATGGAGGCATTGGCCACCAGATTCTTATGGGTCAGCATGACGCCTTTAGGGAAACCTGTCGTACCGCCTGTATATTGAAGCAGGGCCAGATCATTTTCAAAATCGAATCCTTCCTGGGATATCGCTTCAGCCACCGCCGTTTTCATGATTTCCGTGAATAAATGATTCTGACCTCTATGGTCCACCTTCACGACGATACCATATTGTTTCTTCTGGATGAATGGGTAAATGAGATTCTTAGGGAATGGAAGATAGTCTTTGATAGCGGTTACAATGATGTGCTCAAGATCGGTGTTTTTCATCACTTTCGATACTCTTGGATACAGAATGTCCAATGTAAGGATCACCTTGGCTCCGGAGTCTTTCATTTGATATTCGATTTCCCTTTCCATATATAATGGATTGGTTTGCACCACCACTCCGCCTGCATAAAGGATGCCGTAATAGGCAATGACGGATTGGGGGGTATTGGGAAGCATGATCGCCACCCGATCGCCTTTGTTGATCCCCAGTGTTTTAAGGTAGCCTGCGAACTTGAGAGCCGATTCGTATAGTTCGTTGTATCCTATCTCTTTGCCCATGAAATGGATCGCTGCTTTATCTCCATACAGTGAAGCGGCTTCGGTCAAATAGGACTGCAAAGGTTTTTCAACAAGGTTGAGCTCCTTTGGTATTTCCGCCGGGTATTCAGCAAGCCATGGTTGGTTCATTGTAATCCCTCCTTCTGAATAGTTAGAAAATTTATTCTATTCATTATTATAATATAAGGGGACTTCAGTTACAATTTGAAAAAATCGCTGACCATACTTTCTTCCTATCTATGAAGCTTGACCTATCTTACAGAACTTTTTTCAAAAGAAAAAAGACTGCCTATTCAACCATATGACAGTCTGTTTGTACAATATTATTATTTTGGGATTGCGTTTTTCCCCTTAGTGCTCTGAATCAA
This sequence comes from Rossellomorea sp. QJM3NY_18, assembly GCF_056173145.1. NCBI lineage: Bacteria > Bacillati > Bacillota > Bacilli > Caryophanales > Bacillaceae > Rossellomorea > Rossellomorea sp. QJM3NY_18. The sequence goes on from NZ_CM149659.1 coordinate 3,057,924, forward strand.
GTAAAGAACAGCATATAGATGATGCCGACGACTATAAAGCCGCCGCACAGGGTGAGCAGAACTTTCGCCAATGTTTCCATATTCCCTCTCCTTACGATATACCGGCACCTATGACATAGGATAATCCGACTGAAATGACCAGTGATATGAAGCCTACCGCCCGGTTATCATTTTCAATTTCCTCATCGATCCTGAATTTCGGTGTCAGGAATTCATAAATGAAATACCCGATCAACAGCAGGAAAAAGCCAAACACACCCCATCCAATCGTCGTGAGGATGGTATCGTTATGACTGATGGAATGCCGGAAAATATTCGCGATTCCGAATATTTTCCCTCCCGTTGCCATGGCGACGGCCATATTTCCTTTTTTGATTTCTTCCCAGTTCCGATATTTCGTCACCAGTTCAAAGATCGCTAAGAACAACACCAGACAAAGGATGACCACACTGTAATTCCCAGCCGTTTGAACAAATTCATTTTCCCAAAAGTTCTCCATCGTAAAGCTCCCTTTACCTTGTTATTTAAATTGAACGACCGTTACGCCCGTTCCACCTTCACCTGCATCCCCGAAACGGATGCTCTTGACCGACCGGTGATTCTTCAAGTACTCCTGAACTCCCTGTCTCAGCGCTCCCGTTCCTTTTCCGTGGATGATGGAAACGCGTGGGTAGCCTGCAAGCAGAGCGTCATCAATGTACTTCTCAACCCTCGATAAGGCATTTTCAAAACGCTCTCCGCGCAAGTCAAGTTCGAGGCTGACATGAAAGTCTTTCCCTTTCACCGTAGCAAGGGGTTTCGTTTCGACCTTTTGTTGAGATTGAATGAATTCAAGATCCATTTCCTTCACTTTCATCTTCATGATGCCCATCTGGACCTGCCATTCCTTCGCCGATACCCGCTCGATCAAATGACCCTTTTGATCAAAGCTCAGTACTTTGACTTCGTCCCCGGCCTTCAATTCATGCTTAAATCCAGTCGCTTTCTTCTTTTGACCCGTTTTCAGCTTAGGAGTCGCATCTTCAAGCTGCTTTTTCGCCTGGATCAATTCATGTTCTTTGATCTGGGCTGACTTTTCATGCTGCATTTTCCGCAGATCCTTGATGACCTGATCAGCTTCCGCCTTCGCTTTTTCAACGACCTCACTGGCTTTTTGCTGTGCCTTTTCGTAAAGGATATCCTTCTTCTCGTAATACTCCATCATTTGCTTCTGCATGTCTTTATGCATCTTCTCAGCCTGTCTTAGAAGCTCATGGGCTTCCTCGAGCTCCCGTTCACCCTGACGTCTGTTGTCTTCAAGTGAAGCGATCATATTCTCGACTTCTTTGCTATCGGTTCCGATATGGGACTTCGCCCGTTGGATGACACCATCTGACAATCCAAGACGTTTGGAAATGTCAAAGGCATTACTTCTTCCCGGGACCCCAAGCAATAGCTTATACGTAGGACTTAATGTCTCTACATTAAATTCCACACTGGCATTCACGACTCCTTCACGATTGTACCCATACGCCTTCAACTCGGGATAGTGAGTGGTCGCTATGACCCTCGCCCCAGTTCCATGGACTTCATCAAGGATGGAAATCGCCAATGCCGCCCCTTCCTGAGGATCTGTACCGGCACCAAGCTCATCGAACAGCACCAGACTCTCATGATCGACTTTTTTCAAGATGTCGACTATGTTCACCATATGGGAAGAGAAGGTACTCAAACTTTGTTCAATCGATTGCTCATCCCCTATATCAGCGTAAATCGTCCGGAATACACCCACCTCGGAACCATCGAGTGCCGGGATTGGAAGACCGGCCTGTGCCATCAAACTTGTTAAGCCCAGTGTTTTTAATGTGACAGTTTTACCCCCGGTATTCGGACCGGTGATGACGATGGAAGAAAATTCATTCCCTAGTTCGATATCATTCGCTACTGCCTCATCGATGGGCAAGAGGGGATGACGTGCTTTATTCAGCTTCACCCGGCGTTCATTATTGATCGTCGGTTTAGACCCTTTGATGGATCGTCCGAATTTTGCTTTCGTAAACATGAAATCCACGTCTGACAGGACGTTGACGATCAGAAGCAGTTCTTCTCCCGATTCTTGTACACTTTCAGACAGTTCCAGAAGAATCTTCTCTATTTCCGTCTGCTCTTTTAAACGGAGCTCACGCAGCTGGTTATTCAGCTGGACAATCGCTTCAGGCTCGATGAATAACGTCTGCCCGGAAGAAGATTGATCATGGATGATCCCGCCATATTGCCCCCTGTACTCCTGTTTGACCGGGATGACGTACCGATCATTCCGGATGGTGACGATCGCATCGGATAACATCTTCTGAGCGTTGGATGAACGGATCATCCGCTCCAGCTTCTCCCGGATCCGCCCTTCGTTGGCACGCAGCTGCGTACGGATCGTCCGGAGCGTTTCACTCGCTGTGTCCAATATTTCACCGTTGTCATCCACCACTTTACGTATATCCTGCTCTAAATGGGGTAGCGGGATGACCGTACTCATCTTTCCTTGTAAGAGGGGAATCTCCACCTCTTCCTCCAAGAGCTCTTCTACAAAAAGGGTCAGCTTCCGGCTTGCCCGGATCGTACTTGCCACCTGGACGAATTCAGACGGCGAAAGCATACCGCCGATTTGGGCACGCTTCACGTGAGGACGTATATCAAAAATCCCGCCAAGTGGAGCATGTCCTTTCAACCTGAGAATCGTCATGGCTTCATCCGTCTCTTCATGAAGGGCAGTGATCTCTTCATAATCGACCGACGGCATGAGGGAGGATACCCTTGCATGACCAAGGGCAGACGCAGCAAATTGCTTTAATAATTCTTTGATTTTATCAAACTCTAACGTTTTTAATACTTTAGAATTCACGGAATGTATTCCACCTTTTATCAGTTTCGCTTAATGTATTGTATGAACTCATCTTTATCCCATGTATTGATGACCGCATCTTTCTTGATCCATCCTTTACGTGCCGTACCGACACCCACTTCCATAAACTCCAGGTGATCGATACTGTGAGCGTCCGTGTTGATAACGATTTTCACACCCTGCTCCTGTGCTTTCCGGATGTTTTCAGCAGACAGATCCAGACGATTCGGATTGGCATTCAGTTCAAGAGCCGTACCGGTTTCTTTCGCCAATTGGATAAGAAGATCCATATCAACGTCATACCCTTCCCGCCTGCCGATGATCCTGCCTGTAGGATGGGCGATGATATCCACATGGGCACTTTTCAATGCGGTCTTCAGTCTCTCCATGATTTTTTCACGGGGCTGTGAAAAGCTTGAATGAATGGACGCAATGACGAGATCCACTCTCTCAAGAAGGTCATCATCATAGTCCAGGGTACCATCAGGAAGGATATCCATCTCGATCCCTGAAAGGATTTCTATATCATCATACTTCTTATTCAGTTCTTTTATTTCATCGATCTGTTTCACTAACCGCTCGGGAGTGAGGCCGTTCGCCACCCGTAAATACCGGGAATGGTCTGTGATGGCCATATAGTGATACCCCTTGGCACGGCAAGCCTCCACCATTTCTTCTATGGAATAGGCCCCGTCGGACCAGGTGGAGTGCATGTGAAGGTCGCCCTTTATGTCTTTCAGGGTAAGGAGCGGGTAATCCCTCTTGAATTCCTCCACTTCTTTTCCATCTTCGCGGAGTTCAGGCGGGATCAAGGGAAGGTCGAAGTGATGATAAAAAGCTTCTTCAGAATCGAATGTTTTCACTTCCCCTGTTTCACTATTCTCGACGCCATATTCACTGATTTTCTCTCCGCGTTCTTTAGCAAGCTGGCGCATACGGACGTTATGATCCTTCGATCCCGTGAAATGATGCAGGGCCGTCGCGAATTCTTCAGGCTTCACGATGCGAAAATCGATGCTCACATCCCAATGGTACGCAAGGGTCAATGACACCTTCGTATCGCCGGCAGCAATCGTTTCAACGATATTCGGCAACTTCAGAAGCCCTTCCTTCACCTTGTCGGGATGCTCTGTCGAAACGATGAAATCCAGATCTTTAATGGTTTCTCTCATCCTTCTTAAGCTTCCGGCTCTCGAATACGTTCCAATACTGTCGATTTCAGAAAGAAAGCCTTCTATTTCTTCCGCTATACCCATCATAAAGCCGATTGGAAGTCGGTCCGGTCTCTTCCCGACCTGTTCAATGGAAGCAAGGATCTTTTCTTCTGTCTTTTTCCCGAAGCCTGCAAGCGCCTGTACTCTGCTCTCTTTACACGCTTCTTCCAGGTCCTCTATACTCTCGACCCCAAGCTCACTGTATAGCTTCGCGATTTTCTTCCCACCAAGACCCGGCAATTGCAAAAGAGGGATCAACCCCTTCGGAACTTCTTCCTTCAGCTCTTCCAGTACAGAAGATGTTCCTTCATTTATGTACTCTTCAATAACGGAGGCCGTCCCTTTGCCGATCCCGGCGAGCTTCGTGAAGTCGCTGATTTCCTGCAGGCTCCTGTCATCATTCTCAAGTGCCGCTGCCGCTTTTCGGTAGGCAGATGTTTTAAACGAATTCTCGCCTTTCAATTCCATATATATCGCAATGTTTTCTAATAATTTTATAATATCTTTTTTATTCAAGGGATTCACCTACAATCATAGAATTAACCTTCAAGATTCACGTTCATCCAGAAATCCAGAACGTCTCCATTTATATAGTAGCAAAACTGGCAGAAAAAGAAAAAAGACTGACTTATAAGATGAACCAATCGTTAATGGCTTCCCTAACGAATTTGAGTTGCATACTTATAGTCAGCCCTTTTTCAGGCTACATATTCAATCCACCAGGATTTCACCATATCGGAGAAAACAGGAGTATGTTTCACCATCGCCTGTGCAATGAATGAGTTATTGATGAATGTCTGAACCGACTCGATCGGCAATAATACCGCAATATACAAGAGTATGAATATCATTAAATAGGATTCAACAAAACCGAGTATCCCACCGCCAAGAACATTCAGCTGCTTCAATAGTGGAAGATGGGCGACAAAGTCAAGCATCGATCCGATGATTTGAAGAATGATGCGTACTGCGAAGAAAATCATTGCAAACGCGATTACACGGTAATATGCCTGATCCAGATGGGTGGATTCAAATATCATATTCAACGTGGATTGCTCGTCCAATACAGGATAAGGAATCCATAAAGTCAGCTTCGGTGCAAGCTGATCATAATATATGTATGCTACAATGAAAGAAACGATAAATCCGAAAATGTGGATGACCTGCAGTATGAATCCACGTTTTAAACCTATTAAAAACCCTATCACCAGGATGACCAACAAAGCTAAGTCCAACATCTTTATTCAATCCTTTAATCGTTTAATTTCCCGTTCAAGCTCTTCAAACTTTTCCTGAAGTTTGAGATAATCATTCACGGCATTAACAGCTGTCAAGACCGCAAGCCTGCTTGTGTCGAGAGATGGATTCATGGAGTTGATATCTCTCATTTTGTCATCCACTTTAGAACAAACGTATCGGATTTGACTTGTTGATTCAGTCCCAACAATCGTATATTGTTGACCATATATGTCCACCGTGGTGCGATTTTTTTGTTCATCAGACAACCTGAAAGCCCCCCATTCATAAGAATCCTACACATAATCATACCATGAAGTCTTTTGATTATGGAAGGAATTTGTCATATACGCTCACATTTTTTATTAAATTCAAGATATTTGTCATAAGGAGAGAGAAACTTGGCCAATACCGTCATACAAACAACGAAAGATACAATCGAAAAAATGAAAAGCCATTACAAACATGCATTGATTGAAAAACTTCCGCCGGGGGCAGTCTTTGTGGCAAAGCCATCAGGATGCACGATCACCGCCTATAAATCCGGTAAAGTGATGTTTCAGGGAGCAAACGGTGAAGGAGAAGCAAGCCAGTGGGGAAGCAGCGCCCCAACCAAGGCGAAATCCCCTTCCAAAGGGACTGCCAACCTCCCCGAAAATTTCGCGAATTGGTCCGTCATCGGTTCTGACGAAGTAGGGACAGGAGACTTCTTCGGCCCGATCACCGTGGTGAGCGCTTACGTAAAGAAAGAGCAGATCCCACTCATGAAAGAGCTTGGGGTCAAGGATTCCAAAAACTTATCCGACCCTCAGATCATCAGTATTGCAAGGGATCTGATTTCCACCATTCCCTATTCACTGCTCATCCTGCACAACCCGAAATACAATGAGATGCAGGCAAAAGGAATGACCCAGGGGAAAATGAAAGCACTCCTCCATAACAAAGCCATACTGAACCTGCTGGAAAAGATGACACCTGACCAACCCGAGGGCATCTTGATCGATCAGTTCGTCGAAAAGAATACATATTTCAAACACATCGCTGCCCAAACGAAAATCCAGCGGGAACGCGTATACTTCAGTACAAAAGGAGAAAGCATCCATCTGGCCGTCGCAGCGGCATCGATCATTGCCCGCTACGCATTCTTAAAAGAAATGGACAAGCTGAGTGCGAAAGCCGGGGTGGAAATTCCGAAAGGCGCCGGAAAACACGTGGATGTGGCCGCCGCGAAGATTATCAAACGAAAAGGGATCGAGGAATTGAAGTCGATGACGAAATGGCATTTCGCGAATAGTGAGAAGGCGATGAGGTTGGCGAGGAAATGAGGAAGGCCCCACTGGTTATGCCGGTGGGGTTTTTTGTTTGTGTTTTTTTGGGGTGGTGTGATGGTTTTTGTTCAGAAGGTGAATTTTCGTTGGGAATCAGCTGCTGATTTTTCTTGGTTTTTCAGCAGGTGAATTTTGCCGTTATTTTACCTGTTGAATGTTGGGGTTATTTTAACAGGCAAACGAGCAAACACACCCCCTCCCACCACAAAAAAAGATGCCAGACCAATGTCTGACACCTCTCTTCACAAGTCGAATTATCCTCTCAATTCGGCTCCTGCTTTTTCTTTTACGGCTGCAAGTACTCCATCATGCACTTTCACAACTTCTTCATCGGTCAATGTTTTCGCCGGATCGAAGTATTTCAAGGAGAATGCAAGTGATTTCTTGCCTGCTTCCATATGCTCGCCTTCATACAGATCGAAGACGGACACTTCTTTCAGAAGTTTTCCTCCTGCTTCTTTGATGATGGATGCAAGGTCCCCGGCTTTCACATCCTTGTTCACTACAAGGGCGATATCCCGTGTGATCGATGGATGGCGAGGGATCGGCGTGTAGCTCAATGCCGGCTTTTCATAATGGAAGACAGGTGATGCCTTCAGTTCGAATACATACGTTTCGTTAAGATCCAATTCTTTTTCCGCTTCCGGATGGATCGCACCGACGAAACCGATCACTTCGTTGTCCAGCAGGATCTCGGCCGTACGTCCTGGGTGCATGCCATCTACGGTTGCCTGACGGAATGAGACGGCTTCTGATACGCCGATTTCTTCGAACATGCCCTCTAGGATCCCTTTGGCTACATAGAAGTCGACAGGCTTTTTCTCGCCTTGCCAAGGGTGCTGGTGCCACAGGCCAGTAAGCGCTCCTGCAATATGCTCTTCTTCCCGGGGAAGTTCTTCGCCTGTTTCCGTTAGGAATACGGATCCTACTTCATAAAAGGCAAGCGAATCATTTTGACGGGCTTTGTTATATGAAACCACTTCAAGAATCTGTGGAATGATGCTTAAACGAAGGTTGCTGCGTTCTTCACTCATCGGCATCAATAAGCGGACAGGCTCCCTTGCGTCCAGTGCATAAAGGCTTGCTTTCTTGTCGTTTGTCAATGAATACGTGATCGCCTGCAGAAGTCCCGCTCCTTCCAGATAACGGCGGACCCTACGGCGCTTCAGCTGATGATTCGAAAGGCCACCAGGTGTTGCCTCTCCTTCTGGAAGTGTCATTGGAAGATTGTCATACCCATAGAGGCGGGCCACTTCTTCCAGTAAATCTTCAGGGATGGTGATATCCCCTCTTCTTGTCGGAGCTGTTACGACAAACGTTTCGCCATTTACTTCTGCATCAAATTGAAGTCGGCGGAAGATATCTTCCACTGTTTCAACGGAAATGGCTGTTCCAAGTGAAGAATTGATTTTTTCAAGGGAGATTTCAACCTTGACCGGTTCAACATCCAATTCATTAAATAAAACAGTTCCTTCGAGAACTTCTCCACCGGCATATTCAGCCATCAGACCAGCCGCTCTTTCTCCTGCTTTCAGGACACGATTCGGATCCACGCCTTTTTCATAACGGGTGCTCGCTTCGCTTCTGAGTCCGTGGCCTTTCGATGCACCTCTGACAATGGCACCGGTGAAGTAAGCTGCTTCAAGAAGGACAGTGGTCGTATCGTTCTGGACTTCTGAATTCGCTCCCCCCATCACTCCGGCAAGGGCAACGGGTTCAGTCCCGTTCGTAATCACAAGCTGACTCTTTGACAACGTTCTCTCCGCATCATCTAGGGTCACGAATGTTTCGCCGTCGTTTGCCCGGCGCACAAGGATTTCCTTTGAACCGAGGCGGTCGTAGTCGAAAGCGTGAAGAGGCTGACCGTATTCCAATAGCACGTAGTTTGTAATGTCGACTACGTTATTATGTGGACGGATCCCGGCTGAAATCAGTGCATTCTGCATCCAAAGTGGAGATGGTCCGATTTTGACATTTTTAATGATTTTAGCACCGTAAAGAGGGTTATCTTCTTTCGCTTCCACTTTTACCGATACATAATCCGATGCTTTTCCGTTGCCTTCTGACACTCCGGTTGAAGGAAGCTTTACGTCACGGTCCAGGATGGCTGCCACTTCATACGCCACTCCCAGCATGCTTAAGCAATCCGAGCGATTGGGTGTCAATCCTAGTTCGAGGATCGCATCATCCAGATTTAATAATTCAACGGCATTTCTGCCTACCTCGGCATCATTACTGAATACATAGATTCCTTCTGCATGTTCTTTCGGTACGAGCTTTCCTTCGACTCCAAGCTCTTGCAGGGAGCAGATCATCCCGTGGGAGGCTTCGCCGCGAAGTTTGGCTTTTTTGATTTTGAAGTTACCAGGAAGGACCGCCCCTACTTTCGCGACAGCCACTTTCTGGCCTTTTGCCACGTTCGGTGCCCCACAAATGATTTGGACAGTCTCTTCTTCCCCTGTGTCCACAAGGCATTTATTTAATTTATCCGCATCGGGATGCGGCTCACACTGCAGGACATGCCCGACGACCACATTTTTGATTTCTTCGCCGATCCGTTCGACACCTTCGACTTCAATCCCGCTTCTTGTAATCTTCTCTGCCAACTCTTCAGGTGTGACACCTGACAGGTCGACATAATTTTCTAACCATTTATATGAAACAAACATGTGTTAGTACCTCCCTATCGTTTTTCTTTACTCTTGCGTTCCGAACTGTGTCACAAAGCGAGTATCGTTTGTGTAGAAATGACGGATATCATCGATGCCGTATTTCAGCATGGCGATACGCTCTGGTCCCATACCGAAGGCGAAACCTGTATATTTCTTCGAATCGAATCCAGCCATTTCAAGGACATTCGGATGAACCATCCCTGCTCCAAGGATTTCGATCCAGCCCGTCCCTTTACATACACGACAGCCTTTTCCTCCACAGATCTTACATGAAATATCCATCTCGACAGAGGGCTCTGTGAATGGGAAGAAGCTCGGGCGCAAGCGGATTTCACGGTCTTCACCGAACATTTTCTTGGCAAACACATTCAGCGTCCCTTTCAAATCACTCATCCGGATGTTTTCGTCGATGACAAGACCCTCGATCTGGGTGAATTGATGTGAATGTGTCGCGTCATCCGTATCACGTCGGTACACTTTCCCGGGACAGATGATCTTGATGGGTCCCTTTCCTTTGGCCAGTTCCATCGTTCTTGCCTGAACCGGTGATGTGTGGGTACGCAGAAGGGTTTCTTCCGTAATATAGAAAGAATCCTGCATATCACGTGCCGGGTGTCCTTTAGGGAGATTCAGGGCTTCGAAGTTATAATAGTCCTTCTCCACTTCCGGTCCTTCAGCAACCGTGTAGCCCATACCGATGAAGAGGTCTTCGATTTCTTCCACGATCATCGTCAGGGGGTGGTGATTTCCTTTTTTTACAGGACGGCCGGGTAACGTCACGTCGATCGTTTCAGATTGAAGTTTCTTTTCGACCGCTTCTTTTTCAAGAACAGCCTGCTTTGCTTCAATTGTTTCTGTGATCGCTCCACGTACTTCATTGGCAAGTGCCCCCATTTTAGGACGCTCTTCTGCTGAAAGTTTCCCCATTCCTTTTAAGGCTTCGGTGACAGGTCCTTTTTTGCCTAAATAAGCAACGCGGATGTTGTTCAGTTCTTTCAAATCTTGTGCTTCGTTCACTTTTTCGATGGCTTCTTGTTGAAGGGATCGTAATTTGTCCTCCATTTTTATTCCTCCTTTAATGTATATCGTCCGAATGTTCCTTTGGATTGGTTTTTAAACAAATAAAAAAACCCCATCCCAAAAAGGGACGAGGTTTATATCGCGGTACCACCCTTATAAGCATATCCACAGGTGGATATACTCACTTCATTCGGATAACGGCTTATGCCGGAGCATCTTTACATTCACATGTGGAATGGTCCCGATGCCAACTCGAGAGGTGAAATGTTCACACTATGTTTTCTTAAGAATGCTTACAGTCCAGGGCATTCTCTCCCTTGAAGAAGGTCATGTGTTACTTTCCTCTTTCAACGTTTTTTAAGTTATATGTGCATTATTATAGTGAATTTCACGGCATAATTCAAACCTTTTCACGAAATTCACTGCCCATTTTTAAAATAGTACAATAAAATGCCTGCCGCAATGGCCACATTCAATGATTCACTCTTACCGTAGATGGGGATGTAGAGGTTCTGGTCGGTTTCCTTTAAAAGGTCTTTCGACATGCCTTTCCCCTCATTCCCTACGATTAAGGCATAAGAAGATTGCGGGTTGATTGATGTGTACTCCACTCCATTTTCAAGCGCCGTCCCGTAAACGGGGATGCTGCGCTCTTTCAGGGCTGAAATGGTTTCAGGCAGTTCTTTTCTGACGATTGGAATATGAAAATGACTTCCCTGTGCCGAGCGTAATACTTTCGGATTATAAGGGTCAACCGTCCCTTTACCTAACACGACCATGTCGATTCCGGCTGCATCGGCTGTGCGGATGATCGTGCCGATATTGCCCGGGTCCTGAAGACCGTCTATCAACATGAATGTGGCTGCCTTATCGGGGTCATACTCATCTTCCTTTTGCCTGCAAATCGCAAAAATCCCTTGAGAAGTCTCGGTATCAGCGAGGGTTTTCCCTACTTCTTCCGATACCATGGTGATGGGAACCGAGTCAACCGTCCATTTCTGGGGGATATCGATTCCTTCCACCAGGATCAGCTCAAGGACCGTATCCTCCTGCATCAATGCTTCTTCCACAAGGTGGAATCCTTCAATAATATATGTAAGGGTGAGATCCCGTTCTTTTTTCGTCAATAATTTCTTCCACTGTTTCACAACAGGATTTTTCGAGGATTGAATATACTTCAATCGTATCCGCTCCTTTTGATTACTATTTCAAGGTCTCATTATACCTTAACTTTCATACATAATAAATTCAATTTGAGACAAGATAACAATGAATTCCTCATCCTAGCAAAAAGGAGAAATGCTTGATGAATCTCAACTTACGAAAAGCGGTCATACACAACGTATCTGGAAACAACCAGGACGAATTGAGAGACACCATTGTCGATGCCATCCAGGGAGGGGAAGAAAAAACCCTTCCAGGTCTCGGTGTACTCCTTGAAGTCTTCTGGCAAAACGCAGATCCACAGGAACAGAAAATGGTCCTTGAAACATTAGAGGAATCATTGCAGCAGCAACAGATGCAATAGTAAAGGCATGGGCAATCCTGAATAGGGGTTGCCCTTGTTTATTGGAAAATCCGAACTAATATTCACCTGAGTGGTTTTAGTCTAACCCTATCAGTGGTATTAAAACCTACATAAGGAAACGAAAGGGGAGACGAATGTATGAGTCAAGAGAAAAGTGCATTATTGATCATCGATATGATTAATACGTTTGATTTCCAAGGTGGAGAGGAATTATACGAAAACACCATGAACATCGTCGGAAACATTCGGGATTTGAAGAAGAAAGCGAAGGAAGCCGGGATGCCGGTCATTTATGTGAATGACAACTACGGTCTTTGGCAGGACAATATGAATGACATCATAAAGGAGTGCAAAAAAGGGAAAGGAAAAAACGTGATCGAAGAACTCCACCCCGATACAGACGATTATTTCATCATCAAGCCGAAGCACTCCTGTTTTTTCGGGACACAGCTTGATATCCTGCTTCATCAGCTTGATGTGAAGCATCTGATCTTAACAGGGATCGCAGGTGACATTTGCGTGCTTTACACCGCCAATGATGCCTATATGAGGGAATATGATATATCGATACCACAGGACTGCATGGCATCAGAAACCGATGAGGATAATGAAAGCGCGATTCGTATCATCAAAAAGACGATTGACGCCGATATGACCTCTGCCAAAGAAATGACATTCAAATAAAGACATATAAAGAGACCCTCATTCAGAAGGGTCTCTTTCACTCCAATCAATCAAACGTAATCTTCGCAACCATATCTTTATCGAGCTTCTTGATCACTTCTGTAATCAATTTAACGGCGTTTTCGTAATCATCACGATGCAACATCGCTGCATGTGAGTGGATATAGCGTGTGGCAATGGTGATGGATAAGGCCGGAACTCCATTGGCTGTCAAATGGATCGCACCTGAATCCGTCCCACCTCCTGCGATGGCATCGAATTGATACGGAATGTTATGCTCATCCGCTGTATCCGTCACAAAATCGCGAAGTCCCTTGTGAGAAACCATTGACGCATCATATAAAATGATCTGTGGACCTTCACCCATCTTACTTGAAGCTTCCTTATCAGAAATACCAGGTGTGTCCCCGGCGATTCCAACATCCACACCAAAGCCGATATCAGGCTGAATCTTGGCAGCAGCCGTTCTCGCTCCACGGAGACCAACCTCTTCCTGTACGGTACCGACTCCATATACGATGTTCGGATGACTTTCGTCCTTCAGGTTTCTTAGTACATCGATGGCAATCGCACAGCCGATGCGGTTATCCCATGCTTTCGCAAGGAGCATCTTCTCGTTGTTCATCACCGTGAATTCGAAATGAGGGACCACCATATCTCCCGGTTTAACACCCCATTCCTGTACTTCTTCACGGCTTGACGCACCGATATCAATGAACATATCTTTAATATCGACCGGTTTTTTACGTGATTCCGGAGGCAGAATATGCGGCGGCTTGGAACCGATCACACCTGTCACTTCCCCTTGGCTCGTCACGATCGTCACCCGCTGTGCGAGCATAACTTGAGACCACCAGCCTCCTACAGTTTGAAAGCGAAGGAATCCTTTGCTGTCGATCTGGGTGATCATGAATCCAACTTCATCAAGATGTCCCGCCACCATGATCTTAGGACCGTTTTCATCGCCCACCTTTTTCGCGATCAGGCTCCCCAGATTATCTGTCGTCACTTCGTCTGCAAATGGCTCTATGTATTTTTTCATGACTTCACGTACTTCTCTCTCATTACCCGGTACACCTTTGGCATCGGTTAAGTCTTTGAGCATTGTCAATGTTTCATCTAATTTCGCCATTGTTTCGACCCCCTAAATATTGTTTTACCTTTTCATTATACTAAAACCTGTGTGATTCATCAAAATTTCCTGAATCTTCTTTATTATCGTAATGAAGATTCTTGGATTAATATCCTTCCTTTTGACGATCATAATTCACTTCATTTTTCTTCACATACGCATCGAACACTTCTTCATGAGTGAATCCGAGCAGTTCGCCAAGGTACACGTAGTGCCTGAATAATTCCTGGAAATGTTCAACTGAACGCTCTACCGCAAAGTGGTTGGCATATTTGAATACTTCCATGAATTGCTTTGTCACATCTTCATTCGTATAATTCGTCTCCCCTATATCGAATTGTTGAATGCCGATTTCGATTCCCAGTGACAGGATGAAATGGACCCCGTCCACAAACTCTTCAAGGATCACTTCCTTTGATGAAGAAGGTTTCGTACTCCAGAACTTAAAGTTTCTCGTTTCATTGGCCAGTTCCCCTACCTCAACCAGGAGGGCAAGGATTTTTTTGTCGATCAGATCTTCTTGTTCCAGACCGTGTTCCTCTTCGATATGCTGATCAAGTTTCTTCTGCATGTCCAGTAATTTTTCAATATTCATGTGATATCTCTCCTTTGATGCCTTTATTTCTTGCACACCCTCTTAGTATGACAAATTTTTAAACAAATTTATAATAATATGAAACCTTTTTCTGTTTTGACCGTAAATAGTAGTGGAAGAAATATGCCTATGGAGGTAATGGTTATGCTTTGGCTAATTCGGTTAGTGCTTTTCATCCTTATTCTTTATCTTTTATACAGCAGCGTGAAATACATTATCAACCCAAAGCGAAAACTGGAGCTTGCCCAGGAGCAGAAACGTTTCTATTTTCTCGATGATCAGGAAAATGTCCGGAAGAATTTTCACATGACGTACAAGGGTGTACGATTTGAAGGAGAAAAATATCTTGGTGCAACTGAGAAGTCATTCGACGTGGTTTCCATATTCGTATGGACCAAACATGTTTCCTCATTAAAAGGGCTTACCCGGGAGGATTTTGAATACCTCCAGAACGAAATCAAAGAAAGATACCCGAATGCCAAACTCGACTGGAAAAGTCCGATTCACGAATTCCTTCAAAAATCCCAACAAAAAAACGACTAGCAGAGCTGGTCGTTTTTCATTTTTATTTACCCGGAAAAAATTCTCTCCATTGAATGACTCTGACTTTTTCCCTCAGGAGGTAAAATAGGACGATGAGCGCGATGAAGATCATGACGAGAATGGGCGGGGAAAATTGCTTGATATATTGGCCGAATACCGTGTAGAAAAACGCCAGGGGAATGTTGGAAAGGACGGATGCACGTATGAAGGGCTTGAGCTCCTTCTTCCGCTCGAGCAGGCAAAGATTCAAGAGCTGGTAATGGACAAAGGGAATCAGCCTGAGAACCGCAATCTGACCCGTGGTGAGGGTGGCATTCCGGCCGAACCACTTTTCTTTCAGCCTCAGGAGCTTTTCATAAAACGATTTGAAACTTTTAATGACAAAATAAAAAGTGACAGATAAGAGCGTTAATCCGATCAACGAATACAGAGTGCCGAAGATACTCCCGAACAGAACCCCTCCCGCCATACAGACAAGGGCGACGGGAATGAACAGAAACTGCCTCAGGATGTGAAATAAGATAAACAGAACAGGAGCCATATATCCACTTGCTTCCATCAGGGCGAATGCAGCAACCAACCGTTCGTCCATGACTTATGCGACCTCCTTCTGCTATTCTAAGCTGTTTCTACAAACCCTCTTTATATAGTATGTGATAGAGACGGGTTAAAGAATGAAAACTTGAGGTCACAGATTCGCATTCAGCCAGATGAACAACACACAATGAATAATGACAAGCAATGGGAAGCCGATGGCAAACGCTTTGTGCTTCGTTTTATGCCTGAACACCTTCATACCCATATACGCCCCGACACTGCCTCCCACAATGGCCACCTGCCACAGCACCCGCTCGCTGATACGGTATTCATGCCGCTCAGCCTTCCGTTTATCTCTCCCCATGACCGTAAAGCCGATGATATTGATGATGACGACATATAGATATAAGATCCCTGTTAATGCATCCATGATTTCTACCTGCTTTCTAATGTGAATGATAGAAGAAAGGACCGGCCAGGGGCCAGTCCTTTTTTATCTACTGACTGAGTCAGTAGTAACTTATTTGTTTAGTTGAGCTTTAGCAGCGTCAGCTAATTGGTTGAATGCTTTTTCGTCAGAAATCGCAAGCTCAGCAAGCATTTTGCGGTTTACTTCGATACCAGCAAGCTTTAATCCGTGCATTAAACGGCTGTAAGAAAGACCGTTCATACGTGCAGCCGCATTGATACGTGTGATCCATAGTTTACGGAAATCACGTTTCTTTTGGCGACGGTCACGATAAGCATACATGTATGATTTCATGACTTGTTGATTGGCTACTTTATATAAAGTATGTTTTGAACCGAAATAACCTTTGGCTAATTTAAGAACTTTTTTACGACGTCTGCGTGTTACTGTTCCGCCTTTTACGCGTGGCATAATAATTCCCTCCTGTTTCTATTACTTCTTATTTTAGGTTGTCAAGCATATGACGAATGCGTTTGAAATCTCCTTTAGAGACAACAGCCGCTTTACGTAGCTTACGCTTTGCTTTAGTAGATTTGTTTGCGAATAAGTGGCTTGTGTAAGCGTGTGAACGTTTAAGTTTACCAGAACCTGTTTTCTTGAAACGCTTAGCTGAGCCGCGGTGAGTTTTCATTTTTGGCATGATGCTTTTCCTCCTCGGGTCCTCTTATTTTTCGTTAACTGGTGCAAGCACCAAGAACATACTGCGACCATCCATTTTCGGTTTTGATTCAACGGTTGCTACATCTTTACACTCATCACTGAAGCGATCCAGAACGCGTTGACCAATTTCTTTGTGCGTAATCGCACGACCTTTAAATCGGATTGACGCTTTTACTTTGTCTCCTTTTTCAAGGAACTTACGAGCGTTACGAAGCTTGGTGTTGAAATCATGCTCATCAATCGTCGGGCTTAAACGCACCTCTTTAAGATTGATGATCTTCTGATTCTTACGTGCTTCTTTGTCTTTCTTCTGTTGTTCAAACTTAAACTTACCGTAGTCCATGATACGAGCAACGGGTGGTTTTGCATTTGGAGCAACCAGAACAAGATCAAGATTTACACGTTCAGCGATTTCAAGAGCTTCATTCTTGGTTTTAATCCCAAGTTGCTCACCGTTTTGATCGATAAGACGTACTTCACGGGCACGAATCGTTTCGTTTAAAATCATGTCTTTGCTAATAATTAGCCACCTCCAAGGTTTATTAAAAGAATACACGGCTTTGGCCGACGCACCCGCTTCCCTTTTCCATGTCCAGGACACAAAAAAAGATGCGAGTGTCGAAACACCCGCACCTGATTATTAAGCATATATAAATGGCTTTAATAGTCAATCACATACCTGGTAACAGCTTTAACGCGTTATTCAGGTGAGAAGCGGGTAGCTCCTACTTGTACCAAACTGTATTCAATTCACCTTAGATAATATATCACATGACAATACCGCTGTCAAATAATCATTTAATATCACAACGTATTTCATAATATCAGACATCTAAGGAGAGTGCAACAGTTTTTTTGAAATTAAAGCGGGAGGGACGGACCTCCAACGGAAACATTATTGTAAACCATAATGACCATTTGGAGGTCCGTCCCTCTTCCCCTATTAGCGATTCGCTTCTTTTGTGATGTGGGCGATGAATTCGTCAAGGGAAATGGTTTCGGATTTCTGCTCTCCGTATTTACGGACGTTGACGGCCGTTTCCTTGATTTCATTGTCTCCCACTACAAGCATGTAAGGGACTTTGCTCATCTGTGCTTCACGGATCTTATAGCCGATTTTTTCATTACGGTCATCGATATCGACACGAAGCCCTTCAGCCTGAAGCTTTTCTTTCACTTCTTTCGCGTAGTCGAAGTGGACATCCGGAGAAACCGGGATCACTTGAACCTGCGTTGGAGCAAGCCATGTCGGGAAAGCTCCTTTATATTCCTCGATCAGGAAGGCCACAAAGCGTTCCATAGTGGATACGACTCCGCGGTGGATAACGACAGGACGGTGCTGCTTCCCGTCTTCCCCTACGTATGTTAAGTCAAAACGCTCTGGAAGTAAGAAGTCCAATTGAACAGTGGATAACGTTTCTTCCTTACCAAGGGCCGTTTTCACTTGAACATCCAGTTTAGGGCCGTAGAATGCCGCTTCCCCTTCTGCTTCGAAGTACTCGACATCCAGTTCATCCATCGCTTCCTTGATCATGCCTTGAGCACGGTTCCACATCTCATCATCATCAAAGTACTTCTCCGTATCTTCAGGATCACGATAAGAAAGGCGGAAAGAATAATCATTCAGATCAAAGTCTTTGTACACTTCCTGAACAAGGCGTACGACGCGCTTGAATTCTTCCTTGATTTGATCCGGGCGCACGAAGATATGGGCATCATTCAGAGTCATCCCGCGTACACGCTGAAGTCCTGACAGGGCACCTGATAATTCATAACGGTGCATCGTACCAAGCTCGGCGATACGGATCGGAAGCTCACGGTAGCTGTGGATACCGTTTTTGTAAATCATCATATGATGAGGACAGTTCATCGGGCGGAGAACAAGATCTTCATTATCCATTTCCATGACCGGGAACATGTTTTCCTGATAGTGATCCCAGTGACCGCTTGTTTTGTACAATTCCACGCTCCCCATGATAGGTGTATAGACGTGGTCGTAACCGAGACGCTCTTCTTTATCGACGATATAACGCTCGATGATGCGGCGGATCGTTGCACCTTTAGGCAGCCACATCGGCAAGCCTTGTCCCACTTTTTGTGAGTTCATGAATAAATTCAATTCTTTACCGATTTTACGGTGATCACGCTCTTTCGCTTCTTCTAAAAGACGAAGGTGCTCTGCAAGGTCTTCCTTCTTGAAGAAAGCCGTACCGTAAATCCGTTGAAGCATTTTATTATCACTGTTTCCACGCCAGTATGCGCCGGCAATGCTTAACAG
The DNA here is from genome assembly GCF_056173145.1 of Rossellomorea sp. QJM3NY_18. Taxonomy (NCBI): domain Bacteria; kingdom Bacillati; phylum Bacillota; class Bacilli; order Caryophanales; family Bacillaceae; genus Rossellomorea; species Rossellomorea sp. QJM3NY_18. Next base: position 3,076,695 of record NZ_CM149659.1, read on the forward strand.
CTTGAATTCCTTGATTTTATTTGTTGACGGGATGTGGACCCCACGGCAAAGGTCGAAGAATTCACCTTGCTCGTAAATGGAAACCTGTTCCCCTTCAGGAATGGCTTCAAGCAGTTCAAGCTTGTACTCATCCCCGATTTTCTCATACATTTTCTGCGCTTCATCGCGGCTTACTTCTTTACGGACCACTTCAAGATTTTCACCTGTGATCTTCTTCATTTCCTTCTCGATCTCAGGAAGATCTTCCGGAGTGAAGGTATGCTCTGAATCGATATCGTAATAGAAACCGCCTTCAATGACCGGACCGATCCCAAGCTTCGTTTCAGGGTATAAACGTTTGATGGCCTGTGCCATTAAATGGGCAGTACTGTGACGAAGGACTTCAAGGGCATCTGCTGAAGGAGCCGTCACAATTTCAATCGCCCCATCTTCCTGAATCCCTGTACGAAGGTCAATCATTCCACCATTTATTTTTCCAGCGAGCGCCTTCTTCTTCAGTCCCGGACTGATGGACGCAGCAATCTCTTCTGTCGTCGTTCCTTTAGGAAACTCCTTGACATTTCCATCCGGGAACTGCATTTTCACTACTTCTGACATGTGATTTCACTCCTTAAAATATCTTTATGAAACATAAAAAAACCCCGCCCCTTCACGTTTGAAGGGACGAGGTTAATAAGTAAACTCGTGGTTCCACCCAACTTCTCATTGTCTTAGTTTAAAGACAATGACTTCATTGAAAACGAATAACGACATTTAGCCGTCAATCATTACTATGAACCGAATAAGGTCCCGTTCATGATTGAAGTTCCGAGGTGGTAAATATCACTACCGAATTAGGAAGCTTGCAGCCTTGTGACTTCCCTCTCTGTGAATGAATAGAAATATTGTTGTCCTCATCATAACCTTTATTTATTGACTTATTATGTAGGTATTATAATCGGTTATGTTTTGAAAAGCAAGTCTATTCATTCGCTATATCCCACGAAGGATAAAGAAGTGTATCGGGGAAATAACTCAGCGGCAGGAGATCGATCCGTTCTTCAAAAATATTCTGAAGTGTCCTGATCAATTGATGATCACTATTTCCATAGACAAGTATTTTCTCAGGGGCAAGGGACAATAACGGGGCAATCGTGAATGAATCAACGTACAAAGGGTGATTGGTGAGCAGCCGTTTATCGATTGCTTTCGTCAGCTCCTGCCGGGTCACTTCTTTCATGTCTTCATCAAAGAAACGAAAGCCATAGCCCGTCGAATAAAGATGGACCGTGCGCATTTTCTGTTCCCTTGATGAGAGATATTCCCTCAGCATATGCACGAACATCTGATATTCCTGCTCCATCTTATATTCGTCTATGGCCAGATCCAGCATCAGCAAGAGCCTCTCCTGAAGCTTCTTCAGTCTGAACTTGCTGAAGGAGTCGAATGATATGGGGGCCTTCCCTTCCATCAGCAGCTCAAGGCCCGCATGTACATATGCAGCCTCGTCCCATTCACCCACCAGCTCCATCAGCTCAGGCCGCTCCCCCATCCTCATCTCTGATACGATTTCTAATATTTGATTGATCTCATCACTATCTTCATACAGGTAATTTTCTCTCAGGGCTGATTCGGACCAGTCCATGCATTTATCATTCATGACGAATTTGGAAACCCCGTTGAAAAGCTTTTCCCGCTCCTTGAAGAAGGGGGAAACCTCTATCGTCAGATTATAGTGAGTTGTATGTTGAAAGAGCGTTTCATGAAACCATGATTGGATGAACTCTTTATTAAGGTATTCTTGAAGCTTAACCGCATCATTTTTTTGCTTGAAAATAAATTCAATCAAACTTTCTCGCCTCCTTAAACCCAATTCCCTGATTTATATATATGGGGGGCTTGTATAAATTAGAAGTTGATGAGGGAAATTCTTTTCGCGAACCAGGATTGAGTTGGATGCAGGGGTTAGGGTTTCGGTTTCGGCCACCTAGTCGTGGGATGCTGTGGTTTCGGGGGAATTTTGCATGGGTTGGGTTGGTTGCGGTCGTTTGGGGCCGCATTTTCGCATGGATTGGCTTGGTTGCGACCGTTTGATGCCGCAATTTCGCTTGGATTGGCTTGGTTGCGACCGTTGGTTAGGACAAATCCAGCCGATTTCACCGATAATCCGGCCGTTCAGCGTGAAAATCCAGCCGAAATGGCACATAATCCGGCCGTTTCCTGTAATAATCCAGCCAAAACCCCACATAATCCAGCCTTTTAACAATATATGTAAATAATTCATGCTCACATACACACACCCACCTTCTCCATAAAAAGAGAGGGAATCGCACGCGTGCGATTCCCTCTCCCTCAAACTATTCTCTTCGATTCCTGCCGTCGATCAACACAGGCTTAGACAAATACTTAATCCGCTCCATGATCCGCGCAGCCTTCAATTTCTCTTCTTCCCCGCGCTGGCTATACGTCAAATGGTGGGTCAGCTCGTTGAAGTTGAAGTTGGAGGTGAAGAATGTCGGCAGGTTTTCAAGCATCCGGTACTGGAGGATGGTGCCAAGAATTTCATCCCTTCCCCAGCTCGACATGGTTTCCGCTCCGATGTCATCAAGCATGAGGATCGGTGCTGACTTGACCATCTCAAGCTTTTCATTCACCGTATTATCACCGAGTGATTGTTTGATCTCCCTGAAAAACTCGGGAACGTATACGATAAGGGATCCGATTCTTTTCTCAGCGAGTTCATTGGCCATGGCACCTAACAGATAGGACTTGCCCACTCCGAACTTCCCGTAAAAATAAAGACCTTTCATTTTGGTCCCTTCTGTATACGTCTCCACGAAATTCTTCGCAAGGCGCACTGCTTCCAGACGGCTCTTCGAATCAAGATCGAGGGTCTGGAAGGAGGCCTGTAAAATATCCTTTGGTACGTAAAGACTTTTGATCAGACGCTGGGCACTCGTTCTTTCATCATGGATGACTTTTCGTGGGCAGCGATGATAATCGATGTCGATCGTATTCCCCCTGATCACCAAATGAGGATCATACCCTTCCATCATATTCTTGCATTCCTGCAAAGAAGGACAGTACCTGCATTCCTTGCTTTGAGAGATGTACTCATACAGCTTCATCAGGCTTTCATTGACCATTTCACCAGTTACCCGTCCTTCATTCCTGCGGATAAAATCTTTTACATCATTATTTTCTAAAATCTCTTTTTTCATTTGTTCATATCGCTGTTGAAACGACCCGGAAGTCGCAAGCCTCTTTAAGGTATTATTGATTCTCTCCATCGTTTTGTTCACCTACTTCCGAAAATTTTTAAGCTCTTCTTCGAGTTTTTTCTTTTCTGCTTCGAAGTCGTATCCTTCCACAGTGGTATCGGATTCTCCCGATGATTCGTCTTCCTTGAACCATTCCGGAAGCTTCTCGGTACGGATCGGTTTTCTCCGCCTGTTCGTTTTGGTATCCTTCTTGCCTTCAGCCCACTCAAGATACTGCTTGTGTTCCTTTTTCGCGAGATCTATCGCTTCACTTGCCGACGTCACTTTTTTCCTGGACCAGTGTGATGCAATTTTCTCCATATAACCCTTCGTGAGCTTCATGTCTGTTTTTAACAACACATATTGGATCAGTACATTCATGACGCCAATCGGCAGCTTCTGCGACATGAGGACTTCCTCTACAGCTTGCAGATCAGCTTTTGAGGGGGATCCGCCATTGGATATATCCGATAATACGTCCTTTGGTGAGGTCGTTTCCAGGTAGTCGATGAGCTCTTCCTCCTGGGAAAGTGGTTTATCCCGTTCTACAGGCTTCTTCGTTTCCACTCTGGTCGTCAAATCAGGCAGTTGATCACCTGTTTGCATACCATACCAGTCACGGGCCGTTTTACGCAGCAATTCGATATCGATCGTATCATCCGCATCCAATGAGCTTAAGACGATATTCTTCATTTGAAGAGGATCGATTCCATACAGATAGCTCAGCTTCAATACCGTTTCCTTCACTTTCGGCGTAAAGGCTTTGCGCGGGACCATGGATTCCGATAACCCGGCTAGCAGCAGCGAAAAATCAAAATCGATTTCGTCCAGTGCAAGTCCATCATTCTTACCGTATTTCATATATTGTTCACCTGACCCGGTTTCCGAATCCACATTCGCATCATGGTGGAGAAAATTAATCGGTTCAGACGTGAAAACATCTTGGAATGATCGGGTAATGGCTGTGTACTGACTTTTATCAGCTGACACATCCGTAAAAAATTTCTTCAAACGCAAATAATGGGTCCGGCCGATCTTACGGTACAAATACACATTCAGCATACCATCATGAAAGAATTCCTGAGGGGAGAGGGGGGGCTGCAGTTCATAAAGAAAACGGCGGTCTTCATCATCCCTTTTTTCATAAACCTTCAACAATCCGATCCCTTCAAGCTTCATCCTTGCTTCGTAGACGTCCTGAAGATTGACGGACAGGACGTTCATCAAATGATAATGGGTCGAATCCGTCGACCAGAGCCGATTTTCCTCCACTTCCCCCCATAAACTCATATAGAGGCTGTAGCAAATGGAACCGATTAAAGGCTGGTATAGAAACGTAATGATTTTCCGGTCATATTCCTGAAGCATTCCATGTGTCCCTACCGTGTAGTGATCGATCGGCTGTATTTCATTCCAATGCTTCTTCATCATAGTTGGATTCTACCTTTCAATAAATAAAGAGAAAAGAGCCAAAGAATTCCATCTTCAGCTCATTCTTCTACTCTTTTTTTATTAATTCTTTTAATTCGTCTATAAATACATTAATATCCTTAAATTGTCGATATACGGATGCAAAACGGACATATGCCACTTCATCAACTTTCGCAAGGTGATCCATGACCATCTCACCGATCTTCACAGATTCTACTTCAGAAGCCCCTTGATTCCGCAGGTCTTTTTCAATATCTGTTGAGATCTTTTCTAATCTCTCAAGAGGTACCGGCCGCTTCTCACAAGCCTTGATCAGTCCCCTCAAAATCTTTTCTCGACTAAACTCTTCTCTTACCCCTTCTTTTTTCACCACAATTAAAGGAAGCTCTTCAACCTTCTCAAAGGTCGTGAAGCGAAACGTACATTCTTCACATTCTCTTCTTCTCCTGATGGAACGTCCTTCATCAGCAGGTCGTGAGTCCACCACTCGTGTACCATTATGCTGGCAAGACGGGCATTTCATAATATCAGCTCCGTTATTACATACTATTACCTTCATCATATAAAAAAGCTGTCACTTACACAAGCTTCTATAGGATTTAGCGTTATTTCACTTTTTTCAATTCGCTATCAAGCTGGTGATAATAATGGTTGATTTGCGCTTTTAAAACGGTATATGTACCAAAGATCTTCCCTTTATCCGCACTGACCTTGAAATCGACTGCCGTTTCAAGCGGCCGCACGGTAATGACCGTGGCAACGATAAATAATTGAGGCGTGCCGTTTTTCCGGACCGTGATTTCCCCTCTGTCCTTGGACTGGGAGATCACGTCATATTCTGACGATGAGAATAACCCCAGTACTGCATTAAATGCACCTTGATGCATGGATTTATAATAGCGTGATTGCAGTTCCTTATCTTCATGCTGATCGGACGTTTCACACTCCGATTGAAATCGCTTTAACAGGGTACGTATTCCACTCATATCAAGTTCCTCCCTTTAGTTACCCTTATTTTACACGAAAAGGCACGATTGAAAAACCCATAAGTGCACGTCGGAACGCGCGAAAAAAAAGAAGAGATGCATGAATCACGCATCTCTTCTGAGTTATTATCGATTAAAGGGCTTGAGCCTGGGACTTCTTCACTTGTACAGGACCCATTCCACGCGGCAATTCAATTGTTTCGCGTGTGTCAGCACCAAGAGCATCTGCAATATATTCAGCTGCGATATTAGGATCTAAATCACCGCAAGTATATACATCAATACTGGCATAACCATGTTCAGGAAAACTGTGGATCGTTAAGTGTGATTCTGAGATAATCACTACTCCACTAACACCTTGAGGCGCAAACTTATGAAAAGCTACCTCACGCACTTCTGCACCTGACTTAAGCGCAGCATCTACGAATGTTTTCTCAATTCCTACTACATCGTTTAATTTTTCAAAATCGCAACCCCATAATTCTGAGATTACATGACGACCCATTGTTTCCATTTTCGTATTTCCCCCTTTGACATAATTTTTTTCGTCAAAATGAACGTATCCTTTGGCAAAATCTTAACTACCACGGGGGAAAGTTAGTCCGAAGAGGTCCTAACCCTTTAAGTAGTTAAATCAGTATTCATTTGCTAATAAGAAGTTCACGAAAAATAGTATACTTTGTTTAAAACTCTTTTGCAATAAATATTTATAAGTTTTTTAACCATAGAAAAAGGAATATCGTTTTCACCTTTTTAAGTAAAGAGCATAATAGAGAGATCTCGTTTTGTTCGAAGACCGTTCCTTTCCGCTCCAGGCACTTGCTTTCCGTGGGGCGGGCGGTGAGCCTCCTCGGCTTCGCCTGCGGGGTCTCACCTGTCCCGCAGTTCCCACAGGAGTCAAGTGCCTTCCGCTGCAATCCACTCTGTTATCCTACACTAGTTAAACGTTTAAACACATAGTTTTTTGAAAGAACAATTTGTCTAAAAAGACTTTTCACGCCAGCAACTAAATCCATACACTTTTAGGGAACTTTCGTTTACCCATATATAGAAAGAGTAATAAAAGAAAAGAACGCACCTGAAAAGGGTACGTTCTAGGGTTTTGCTTTATGATTTATGTTGGTTCTTTCAAACGTTGACTTTTTGTTTGGCGTTCATTTTGCTGGCGACGAATTTGGCCAGGTCGACGACGCGGCATGAGTAGCCCCATTCGTTGTCGTACCAGGCAAGGACTTTCACTTTTCGGTTGCCCATGACCATGGTGGACAAGCCGTCGATGATGGCAGAATGAGGGTTCGTATTAAAATCGATTGAGACCAGTGGTTCTGTCGTATATTCCAGGACTCCTTGCAGGGAACCAAGGGATGCCGTGACGAATGCTTCGTTGATTTCTTCAACGGTTACGTCCCTTTTCACATCCACGACCAGATCCACTAATGAAACGTTCGGAGTCGGTACGCGCAGCGCCATGCCATGAAGCTTCCCGTTTAATTGAGGAAGTACTAATGATAATGCTTTCGCAGCACCCGTTGTCGTCGGGATGATCGATTGTCCGCATGCTCTTGCTCTTCTTAGATCTTTATGTGGATTGTCGATATTTTTCTGATCATTCGTGTAAGCATGCACGGTCGTCATGAGACCGTTTTCAATTCCGAACTGCTCATCCAGCACTTTCGCTACAGGAGCCAGACAGTTCGTCGTGCAGGAAGCATTCGAGATAACGCTGTGTTCTTCTATATTTAATGCGCTTTCATTTACGCCCATCACAATGGTAACGTCTTCATTTTTACCAGGGGCCGTCAGGATGACTTTTTTCGCTCCCGCTTCCAAGTGAAGGCTCGCTTTATCTTTTGAATTGAATTTCCCCGTCGCTTCGATGACGATATCGATGTTCAGTTCATTCCAAGGTAACGCTTTAGGATCACGATTGCTTAATAGTAGGACACGTTTTCCGTTGACGATGAGTGCATGATCTTCCACCACTACATCTGCCTGGAATGTACCATGATTTGTGTCATACTTTATTAAATGGGCTAATGTTTCAGCCGGGTAGCTTGCGTTAATGGCTACAACCTCTAAGTTTTCCTCTAATATTGCTTTTCTGAAAACCATTCTTCCAATACGTCCAAAACCATTGATTGCAATTTTCGCCTTCATAAATCCGGCTCCCCTCTATATTAATGTTATACTTATATGTTTATTTGCTAAAAATAGTATAACATATTTGGAGAATTAGTTAATAAGTATTTTGCGGATTTTAAATGTTTTATTATTCTGACAAATAGGCTTATTGTATGTATATTTTTGTGGTTTGGAATCATACTTGATTTGAAGGTTTTATTCATACATTCTCCCGGAGCATATGCTGGTTGAGTTCCGCTCCAGGTTGCTCGCTTTCCGCGGGGCTGGCGATGAGCCTCCTCGGCTTCGCCTGCGGGGTCTCATCTGTCCAGCTTTTCCCGTCGGAGTCGAGCAACCTTCCGCTACACTCAACATGGGTATTATGATAATACGAATAGTAAATGTCAGATCAATCCACCAAATGTTACTCTTAGACAACATAAAAAACCGACAAGGGTTTCTTGTCGGTCGTTTGTGTTGTTATGGTTGTAGGTCCCATTCTGTTAATAAAGCTTCTAGTTGTTCTTTTGTGTCATGCAGGGTTCCGTTGTTGTCGATGACTGCGTCGGCGAGGTTGACTTTGTCTTTTAGTGGGAATTGGGACGCGATCCTCGCTTCTGCATCTTCACGTTTTAAGTGATTGCGTTCCATTAAGCGTGATAGCTGGGTTTTTTCGTTTACGTAAACGAGGAGGGTACGTTCTACCATCCACGTGAGGTCGCTTTCGAATAGCAAGGGAATATCCATGAATATGGTGTTCTTGCCGGATGCGATAGCTTCGTCTTTATGCTGGAGCATCATGCTTCTGACGGCAGGGTGCACGATGCTGTTCAGCACGTTCCTTTTCTCTTCAGAGTTGAAGATGATTTGACCGAGTTTTTCGCGATTGATGGTCGCGTCGTTTTCGTGGAGGATGCCTTCACCAAATTCTTCGACTATCGCAAGATATGCAGGCTGCCCCACCTCGACCACCATACGGGCTGCGAGGTCTGCGTCGATTATAGTATATCCTTTTTCATGTAACATGGTTGAGATTGTACTTTTACCACTTGCAATTCCACCTGTTAATCCTATAATACGTGCCATGATCGTGTCCTTTCCAATACTCGCCGGGCACTAGAACCTCAGGATCCCGATCAGGATGAGCAGAACGCCCGGAAGAAATGAAACGCGGTGAATCCAGCGCAGGTGAGAGAAGAATTCCCCCATCTTTAATCCGGAAAATAAGAACGCAAAGCTCATCATAAAAATCGCCAGGGTCAGTAGTAGTGGCGAGAAATGTAATAATGCGGCACCGATTCCGGCACCAAAGGCATCCAGTGACAAGGCGATTCCAAGCATGAATGCCTCGATTCCGGTAATCGTGCCCGATTTATCAAAGTCCGCCGTGAGCGGTCTTCTTAATATTTGAATTACTAAACCTATGGATTTAATTTCAAAATTGATCAATGTTTTTTCATGTGACAGTACCGTTTCTTTTTGCGGCCTGAAGAACTGATAAAGAACGGCTGCGCCAATCACGACAAGGATCAGTCCGCCGATTCTTCCTGCCCAGACCGGGGTGATGATGGACCCGATGGTTTGACCGAGTAACATCGCAAGCAATAAAGAGCTCGCTGAACAGATCGATATGATGCTGATTGATTTTGTAGGGATTTTCACTTTTCGCAATCCATAAGTTAAACCGGTACTAAAACTATCGAGACTTACAGCGAACGCCAGCAGTAATAAGGAGATTGTTTCACTCATCTAATAGCCCCCCCGAAAATCATTACAATACTATATGGTAAGGGCTTATCAAATGTTAAACGTTCTTTCTACCGCTGACAGCGAGGGCAATAATGGGTCCCCCGCCCAGCCGCTACTTTCTTCTCGATGGCTGTACCGCAGTTCCGGCACGGCTCTTCTTTCCTGCTGTAAACATAAAGGTTCTGTTGGAACATTCCCATCTGTCCCTGAGAATTCACGTAAGACCGGATCGTGCTGCCACCCATTTCCACCGCTTCTGTCAACGTGTGGATGATTTCACTGTGGAGCCGTTCGATTTCTTCCTGTGACAGGGACTTTGATTTCCGGTCGGGATGTATACCTGCACGGAATAGAGCTTCATCTACATAGATATTTCCAAGGCCCACCAACACCGTTTGATCCAATAAGGTGGCCTTCACGATTCTCTCCGTCCTGCTGAGCTTTTCAGCCAGATAGTCTGGTGTAAACTCCGATAGAAACGGCTCCGGCCCCAACTGAAGGAGGGGAAGGTGGAGTAGTTCTTCCCCCTTCTTAAACAGATGCATCGTTCCAAACTTCCGGACATCACGGTATCTGAGTTCCGTTCCATCCGTAAAGTGGAAGATGACATGGGTATGTTTTTCAATGGGATTCCCCTGTTCAGCCAGATTATACTTCCCTTCCATTCTTAAATGGGAAACGAGGGCAACATCATCACAATAGAAGATCAAGAACTTCCCTCTTCTTCTCATTTCATGAATTTCCTGACCTCTCAAGCTATGGATGAATTCATCCGTTTCAAGTGGATTCTTGATCATTTTTGGCCAAAACACACTGACATCCTTTATTTTCTTCCCTGATACAAGAAGCTCCAATGTCCTTCTGACCGTTTCTACTTCAGGCAGCTCTGGCATGAGGCCACCTCCTTCTTCATAAAACTACTTCGCGTCATACCATGTTTGTCCGTAAGAGTAATCAACCTTTAATGGAACTTCGAGCTCCATTGCGTTTTCCATCACTTCAGGAACAATTTTCTTCAATGTTTCGATTTCATCCTCAGGAGCTTCGAAGATCAATTCATCGTGCACCTGTAAGAGCATCCTTGTTTGAAGTTTCTCTTCCTTTAAACGGGCCGCCATATCGATCATAGCTTTCTTGATGATATCTGCTGCACTTCCCTGGATCGGTGTGTTCATCGCTGTACGTTCTGCAAAGCTCCGTAAATTGAAATTACGGCTTGTGATTTCAGGAAGGTAGCGGCGTCGGTTCATTAGTGTTGTCACATACCCCTTCTGTTTCGCATCCTGTACGATATCATCCATATATTCTTTCACGCCGGGGAAGCTTTCTAAGTACTTCTTAATGAATTCCCCTGCTTCTTTTCGTGTTATATCAAGGCTTTGTGACAGTCCGTAGTCACTGATTCCATACACGATCCCGAAGTTAACGGCTTTCGCATGCCTTCTCATATTGGACGTGACCTCGCCCTTCTCCACTCCAAAGACGTCCATGGCCGTTTTCGTATGGATGTCCATATCATTACGGAAGGCTTCCACCAATTTCTCATCCCCCGCTATATGGGCGAGTACCCGAAGTTCGATCTGGGAATAATCGGCAGCGAACATGACCCATCCCTTTTCAGAAGGAATGAACGCCTGACGGATCTTCCTGCCTTCTTCAAGGCGGATCGGAATGTTTTGCAGGTTCGGATCCGTTGAGCTTAGCCGGCCTGTTTGGGTAAGTGCCTGGTTGAACCGCGTATGGATCTTGCTTGAATCTTTATGAACGACCTTCAGTAACCCTTCCAGATAAGTGGATTGCAGCTTTCCTAACTGACGGTAATGAAGGATATGGTCAATGATTTCATGCTTGGACTGCAGTTTTTCCAATACGTCAGCAGAAGTGGAGTAACCAGTCTTCGTTTTCTTCACAATCGGTAGACCCAGTTTTTCAAAAAGGATCACGCCGAGTTGCTTCGGTGAATTGATGTTGAAACTCTCCCCTGCCAGTTCATGAATGTTCTTTTCCAATTCTTCCAGTCGGAGGGCAAGCTCTTCCTTCATGGTCATCAAACGTTCCTGATCCACTTTTACACCGTTGAATTCCATCTCGGCCAGGATAAGGGCAAGAGGCAATTCCAGATTCATGTATAAATCATAGAGATCATTTTCTTCCAGCTCTTTTATGCATGTGTCCTTCAAGTCTTGAAGGATGAAGGCCTTTCTTGCCAGATGCTCGGATAACACGTCCGTGGAAGGGACCTTCTGCTTGGCCCCTTTTCCATACACCGCTTCATCCGATTCGATGGATGGCTGACCATGCCCTTTCGCAATGGAGGCAAAGTCTTCACTCGATTCAGAAGGATTGATGATATAAGACGCAAGCAGCAGGTCAAATTCGATCCCCTTGATGTCGATCCCTTGGCGTTTCAGGGCAACGACGGTCTCTTTCGAGTTGTAGACGTTCTTCGACTTCGATTCGTCTTCTGCCCATTTTTTAAAGGCTTCTGAATTCAATGCCGTTTCAAGGGTAAAGAAAATCGTCCCATTATCATTATGAAGACTCATGCCGATGACTTTACCAAGATGATAATTCTCTTCAAGCATTTCGATGTATAGGGAGCTCTCACTTGAAAGCTGCTCTTCTGTAATGGTTTCCACCACTTCATAGGAGATATCGTCCAGCTCCTGGGGCTCCTCTTGAACGGATTCACCCATTTTCTCAAGAAGGGAGTTGAATCCAAGGTCCCGATACACTTCCTTCAGTTTCACTTCATCCCATCCATCATAATTCAGTTCTTCAACCGTGACTTCGATGGGAGCTTCTCTCAGAATCGTTGCCAGTTCTTTACTCATGATCGCCTGATCTTTATTTTCTTCAAGCTTCTCTTTCAGTTTCTTACCGCTCACTTTGTCGATCGACTCCAGAAGTTTTTCAAGGGAATCGAATTCCTTCAAGAGCTTAATCGCCGTTTTCTCACCGACACCGGGTACACCAGGGATATTATCAGAGCTGTCCCCCATCAAGCCTTTCATATCAATGATCCGGTCAGGGGTGATCTCCCATTTTTCTTTAATGTGCTGGGGTGTATACACCTCGATATCCGTGATTCCTTTTCTCGTGATGCACACCGTGGTATCTTTGGAACTCAACTGGGTTAAATCCTTATCCCCTGAATACACTTTCACTTCGAACCCGTCGGACTCAGCCTGAAGGGAGAGGGTTCCGATAATATCGTCCGCTTCATAATTTTCTTTTTCATACCGTTTGATCCCGTAAGCATCCAACAGTTCCCGAATATAAGGGAATTGCTCGGACAACTCAGGCGGGGTCTTCTGCCTGCCGCCTTTGTATTCCGTGAATGTCTTATGACGGAAAGTCGTTTTTCCCGCATCAAAGGCCACCAGGATATGAGACGGCTTTTCATCTTCTAATATTTTCTGCAGCATGGTGGTAAAGCCGTACACTGCATTTGTATGTACACCCTTGTCGTTATTCAATAAAGGCAGTGCAAAGAATGCACGGTAAGCAATACTGTTACCGTCAATCAGGACTAATTTTTTGGACATATAAGTACCTCCTGTAAAGGCTTCTGTTTCTATATAGTCATTCTATCATGTTGAGGAATGAAAGGAAAAACGGGGACCTTATCCAAGAAAAAAACTCCCGGAAATCAGGTAAACTACCCATCCCAAGAGTTTCTTCACGTTATTCCGTATACCCCATCAACAGCCGTGCATACGGTGAATCCGATGGTAAAATGATGACGGTTTTATCATCCACGGTTTTCTTATAGGTTTCGAGCGTTTTATAAAGGTCATAGAAGCTCGGATCCTTCGAGAAGGATTTGTTATAAATTTGCGCCGCTTCTGATTCTCCTTCCGCCCGGATTACATTGGCTTCGGCACCGGCTTTTGCAAGCAGCTCTTTTACTTCACGATCGGTCTCAGCTGTCACCCTTTGTTTCTCGGCATCCCCCATGGACAGGTATTCCTGTGCTTTCGAGTCACGTTCCGAGATCATACGGGTATAGACGGAGTTTTCATTCGCTTCAGGAAGATCCGTCCGCTTCATGCGAACATCCTGAACGACGATTCCATAATTGTCCCGCTGCAACAGCTCATTCACCTTGTCTGTCACTTTATCGTTTAAGCTTCCTCTTGAGGACTTCTCATCATTGATGATTTCATCATATTCCAACCGACCAAGCTCTGAGCGGACAACGGAATAGATGAATTCTTCCATCTTTGTCTCTGCATTGATCACCGTTCTGGCATTTTTGATCATTTTAAGAGGGTCTTCAATGCGCCACACGGCATAATTGTCGATGAGCATCCGCTTTTTATCTTTCGTATTGATCTCTGCTTCTGTCACGTCATACGTCATTTGATGCTTCGGTAAGGTAGTGACGGATTGGATGAAGGGGATCTTATATTTCATACCCGGTTCCTTATCGATTCGTACCACTTCCCCAAATTGACGGACGACTTTGTATTCTCCTTCTTTGACAATGAAGAGACTCGTAAACAGGATAAGGAGGACAGCGATGAGAATCACGAAAAAGATACCTAATTTCGTATAACGTTTCCACTCGATCGGTTCTTTTTTCTTTGTATTGATATCAAATACGTTTTGATCACTCATTCTCATCACTTCCTTCCTGTTTCGCTGGAGGAGTCTGATTCTCCATTTGACGGATCGGGAAATATTTCAATGTGTCCCCGCTGTCTTTCATAATGTAGATTTCTGCATTCGGCAGGACATTTTCAAGTGTTTCCAACACGAGACGCTTTCTTGTAATCTCGGGATTTGACTTATACTCATTGTACAATTTATCAAATACCGCTACATCTCCACGCGCCTGCTCCACACGTGCAATTTTATCCCCTTTGGCTCTTGATATGATGGCATCCTTTTCACCCTGGGCTTCGTTAGTCCGCTGATTTCGGTATTTCTTGGCTTCATTGATTTTCGTATTCATCGTTTCCCTTGCATCCGTTACGGCTGTAAACGCCGAGCGGACCTCTGCATTCGGCAACTCAACATCCTGCAGCTTCACCGCAAGAATGGAGATTCCAATATCGTAATCATCGATCAACTCAGTCAATAAATCCCTTACATCTGCCTCGATTTCGGCTTTTCCTGATGTTAAGGCATCATCGATCAAGGAGCTTCCGATAATGCTTCTTAACGAAGATGAAGTTGCATCGTACAGGATTTCTTTAGGATTATCCGAGTTGAATAAATAACCTTCAGGATCCGTGATTTTCCACTGAACCACAAGATCAGCCAGCACAATGTACTCATCCCCAGTGATCATCTTTGTTTCTTTTGGAAAGTCCTTGATTTTCCCGTCTTTTTCTTCATATCCAAATTGAAGACTGAAGGTTTCTTTCGACAGGACTTCCACTGACTGTACCGGCCACGGCATCTTGAAATGCAGTCCAGGCTCGACAACCGGTTCGCCTGCATCCCCGAACGTCAACACCAGTGCCTGTTCTGATTCGTCGACGGTATACCACGATGTCAGTAGGACAACAATTAAAATAATGGCTGCGAGCACCATTCCTGCAAGAGTATAAACACGCTTCAAGCTCATATGCACCCTCCCTTTTCCATCTCTATATCGTATTTTCTGCTTACTAAGATATACGGGCGTAAGACAAAAAGGTTTCAAGAATATTAAGAGAAGATGACAAGAGATAATAAGAAAGCGCTTTCATAATTTAATAGCGAAAAGACGAGAACGGGGTTGGTTCTCGTCTTTTCGTAACACCTTGGATGAAGGGGTTTCACTTAGTATCGTACCACCCCATTGTTAATTGAATTTAAAGCTATTGTAAAAACAATGTAAATAAGGTGAAAAACGACTAAGGTTTTCCTTGATTTCCACGGTGAGCGATGGATGAAGATCGTTTATTCAATGTGACAGTGAAAGTCGTTCCTTTATCCGGTTCGCTTTCCACTTCAATATCACCTTCATGAGCTTCAATGATGTGCTTGACAATGGCCAAGCCCAAACCGGTTCCACCTGAATTGCGACTTCTCGCTTTATCCACCCGGTAAAAACGTTCAAAGATGCGGGGGAGCTCTTCCTGGCTGATTCCCATTCCGTTATCCTTTACTTGTACATAGACCATTTCCTGATCTTCCTTTACCGTGACCGACACATTTCCGCCTTTTGGAGTATACACGATCGCATTGCTGATCAGGTTGATGAAGACCTGCTTTAACCGGTATGAATCCACTTCTGCCATTCCCCTTGATTCGAAATCGGCTTGAAGTGAAATGTCCTTCGGCTTCGCTTTTTCTTTTAAAATAGGGATCACATCTTCTATCAGCCCTGCCACTTCAACCTCTTCAATAAATAGCTGGAATCCCTGCTTCTCTATTTTAGACAACTCCAACAAATCCTGAATGAGGGATTGCAGCCTGTCACTTTCTTTTAGAATGATGTCTAAAAAAGATTTCAGCGTTTCAGGCTCCTGCATTGCTCCGTCCAATAGTGTTTCTGAGAATCCTTTGATCGAGGTGATTGGCGTTTTTAATTCGTGTGACACGTTCGCCACAAAATCTTTACGCATCTGTTCAAGCTTTTTTAGCTCCGTTATGTCATGGAATACGACGACGATCCCTTTCCACACGTCATTGTTGCCGATAATAGGTGCACCATACACTTCATAGTGCTTTCGATCAAGCTTGTACGGAAGGAGAATCTGCTTTCGCAATCGCTCCTCCGTCATAAAGATTTCCTCTACGAGCTTATTCACTTCCGAATAGTGAATCACCTCATGATACCGTACTTTTTTCAGTTGGCTTTCCTCCAGGTTAAAGAATTCCCTGAACGTCCTGTTCGTTAAGACGACAAAACCCCGGTGATCGATCAATAGGAGAGCACTCCCCATATTTTCAATCAAAGTCGTTAAGCGGTCTTGCTGCATTTCCTGGGCATTCACCATTTCCTGAAGGTTTCTCGCCAGAATATTGATGGAAGTACTGAGCATACTCGTTTCATCCAGACGATCCTCGTATGTCCTCGCACGGTAATTCCCCTTGGCAAGCTCCATGGCCACATTGGTCGCTGATTCGATGGGCTTTGTGTATCTCACCGTAATCCGTGAACCCAGGATGATGATGAGGACCAGGGCAAGGCCCAATGAAACGGATAAGACAAACCAGATTTGCTGGTTCCCTTTTTGCAAGGCTTCTACTTCCGTGCTCATAATGAGAAGACCCATCATTTCATCATTGGTATTTTTTAATGGATACCAATAATATCGGTATTCATTTCCCGACGTGACAAGTTTTTTATGCTTCTCTTTCACATCCCAGTTCTTTTGGATTTCCTGTACGATCCTCTTTTGCTGGGGACCGACCAGTGAATCAGACGTGTCCGTGTCGTGGACCACATCACCGGCCTTGTCAAGCACCGTAATCCGGACATCCAGTATGTCGCTCAATTCTTTAATCATATCGGGATTGATTTCTTTCGGTGCTCCGTTTTCTTCAATGGAGCTCGCCAGTAACCTGGCCTCCTTTTGAATCCTGGAGTTAAAGGTATCTAAATAGAAGTTCTTGAAAATCTGGCCCAAAAGCAGACCCAGCCCTATTAAGACAGCGATGATCAGAGTAATTAGAGCAAATAGGAGCTTTGTTCTAAATTTGGTCATCGATTTTTAGGCTCCTCCAATTTATACCCGAGACCACGGATGGTTTTGATATAGATAGGTTTTTTCGTATTGGATTCGATCTTTTCACGCAGATGGCTGATATGCACATCCACGATTCTCGTATCTCCGGCAAAATCATAGTTCCATACAGCACTCAGTAGCTGATCTCTTGTCAGAACTCTTCCTTTATTATCCGTCAAATATAATAAAAGCTCGAATTCCTTCGGTGTCAGTTCTAGTAATTCCCCCTGAAAATACGCCTCATATTGTTCAGGATACACCTTTAGTTCCCCGACTTCCTTATAATCGGTAGGTTCCTCGGCAGCCGCTTCTGCCGTTTCCCGAATGGCCTGGCTGCGTCTCAGGATCGCCTTCACCCTCGCAACCACTTCACGGGGGCTGAACGGCTTTGTCATATAGTCGTCAGCTCCAAGCTCCAAGCCAAGGACTTTATCAAATTCATCATCCTTAGCCGTTAACATCAGAATCGGGATATTGATTTTTCGCTGACGCAGTTCTTTGCATACCTCGATGCCATCCATGGACGGAAGCATCAGGTCAAGGACGATCAGGTCCGGGGACTGTTCAATCGCCAGGTCCCTTCCCTCTGCTCCGTCATGTGCCGTTGTCACCGAATATCCAGATTGCTCCAGATTGTACTTCAAGAGTGTTGCAATGGACTGTTCATCGTCGACTACCAAGATTTTTTTGCTCATTTGTTGTGCCTCCATACCAAAGAAAATTAACCCCAACATCCAAACTGTTTATGTAATTGTATCCTCATTATAATATAATTCTCGGGGCTTACCATCATTTAGAGAGATTTAATCCTTTTTAGTTTTTCATTTTACTTATTTATAGGATGCACTTCGATCATTTTCTTTATCATTTTTCATGCATAAAAAAAAAGAGCTATTTGCCATAGCTCCTTCCCGGCATTAGAAGTTTTCCAATGCATGACTATTCATTTTTTCCAGGCGGTGAGGCGGGCAAACTTTGATGGTTCCGTTAATCACCTTTTCATCTTCCTCGTTCGTGGCCGATACCTGGATGGTAACCAGATGATTATGTGGATTTACTTCTGTCACTTCAAAAAGGAATTGAACCGTTGCGTAATGATAGACCGGTTTTGGAAATTCAATGGTTTGCTCCACGATATGGGAGCCCGGCCCCGGCAGATATTTGGATACGGCCGATGTAATGATCCCCGTCAGCATGATTGATGGAACGATCGGCTTTTTAAACGGCGTTTGTGACGCATAGTCGTGCTGGATATATAATGGATTGGCATCATTTGTGAGCCCAAGGTATAGAAGAAGTTCATTGTCTTCAATTTTTTCTGTGAGGGTCAGTTTTTCACCGACCGTCATTTCGTCGATTTTTCTTCCCAGTTTTCTCTTTTTCCCTAATAACATAAGAAGCACCTCCAAGTATGCAAACGATTACAATTTTAAATAATAAAAATTGTTTTTATTGTCTGTCTATTAGTATTTTATCATTTTTAGGGTTACCATACAAAGAATTTTTACGCGTGGGTGTGGGAAATTCATGTTCTCTGAATGGCTGATATTTTTTTGTGAAATTATACGGAGCATGTGCTGGTTGATTTCCGCTGCAGGTGCTCGCTTTCCGCGGGGCTGGCGGTGAGCCTCCTCGGCTGCAAGTGGTGTCCTACCTTGTCCAGCTACGGCGGCTAGCCCCTCGAGGTCATAAGCTAAATGGTCCATGAAGGCAAAAAACGCCTTCCCGGCTCATTCATCTTATGCTTGTCGGGGCTGAGCAAGCCGCCTCCGCTTTTCGTTGTTCCCCGCAGGAGTCGAACACCTTCCGCTTCAATCAACTATCGGGGCATATGTTTATACTACTTCAAAATCTATTATAATCTAGTCCCCTTCTAATAATCCTAAAATAAACGCAGTCTTAAATAGAGTTAAAACAATAAAAAAACTGACCCCCGTAATGGAAGTCAGTTTTTAGTTATGTCGTTAAGCCAATGAAGCCATGACGTTTTTAACTGCGTCAGCTGAATTGGATAGTGCTGCTTTTTCGTCTTCTGTGAGTTCGAGTTCGATGATTTTCTCGAGGCCGTTTCCACCTAGGATGGTTGGGACGCCGAGGTATATGCCTTCGAATCCGTATTCGCCTTCGAGGTAGGCGATGGCCGGGATGACGCGGCGTTGGTCTTTAAGGATGGCTTCGACCATTTGGACGAGGGAAGCGGCCGGGGCGTAGTAGGCACTTCCGTTCCCGAGTAGCCCGACAATTTCGCCTCCGCCTTTACGGGTGCGCTCAACGATTGAGTCCAGGCGTTCTTTAGGGATCAATGTCTCCAGAGGGATTCCTCCAGCGTATGAGTAACGAATAAGAGGAACCATGTCATCACCATGACCACCCAGGACGAAGCCTGTTATATCCTTTACGGACAGGTTTAATTCCTGTGCGACAAACGTCCGGAAGCGGGCTGTATCCAGGACTCCTGATTGACCGATCACTCTCTCTTTCGGGAAACCGGATTCCTTGAACACTGTATAGGTCATGGCATCCACGGGATTGGTCAGAACGATGATGTAACAGTCAGGTGAATGCTTCACGATTTGCTGAGTCACTGATTTCATGACCTTTTGATTGGTCTGAACCAGATCATCACGGCTCATACCTGGTTTACGGGCAATCCCTGCAGTGATGACAACGATATCTGAACCCTTAGTATCTTCATAATTGGACGTACCGATGATGGTTGAATCAAACCCCTGTACAGGACTTGCCTCAAGCATATCCAGTGCTTTCCCTTTCGTTGGATCCTCGTTTTGCGGAATATCAACCAATACAACATCTCCAAGCTCTTTCTGGGCGAGCATCAATGCCGTTGTCGCCCCGGTGAAACCCCCACCGATCACAGATACTTTTCTACGTTTAATTGCCATCATGATTCCTCCTATTCGTCTCATTATGTAAAGGAAGGAGTGCTCCTATACGAAGCACCCCAACCTTATGTCTAATTATTATGCTTCCATGTTATCGATTAACGCAGAACCGAACTCAGAGCATTTCACTTCTGTCGCTCCATCCATCAGACGGGCGAAGTCATATGTTACCACTTTAGAAGCGATTGTTTTTTCCATTGATTTTGTGATCAGGTTAGCAGCTTCTGTCCAACCAAGGTGTTCAAGCATAAGTACACCTGAAAGGATGACAGATGAAGGATTCACTTTATCCATACCTGCATATTTAGGAGCCGTTCCGTGAGTTGCCTCAAAGATCGCATGTCCTGATTCGTAGTTGATATTTGCTCCAGGAGCAATACCGATTCCACCTACTTGAGCAGCCAGTGCATCAGAGATGTAATCCCCGTTTAAGTTCATTGTTGCGACAACATCGAACTCAGCAGGACGAGTAAGGATTTGTTGTAAGAAGATATCAGCGATTGAATCTTTCACGATAATCTTACCAGCTGCTTCAGCATCAGATTGAGCTTTGTTCGCTGCTTCCAATCCGTCAGCATCTTTGATCTTGTCATATTGAGCCCAAGTGAATACTTTATCGCCGAATTCTTTCTCAGCAAGCTCGTAACCCCAGTTTTTGAAAGCTCCTTCAGTGAACTTCATGATGTTCCCTTTGTGAACAAGCGTTACTGATTTACGGCCTTCTGTGATCGCGTAATTGATCGCTGCACGCACAAGACGATTTGTCCCTTCTTCAGAAACAGGCTTGATTCCGATACCGGATGTTTCTGGGAAACGGATTTTGTTAGCACCCATTTCATCTTGAAGGAAAGTGATTAATTTTTTCACTTCATCAGAACCTTTTGCGTACTCAATACCTGCATAGATATCCTCAGTGTTTTCACGGAAGATGACCATGTCAGTGTCTTCAGGGCGCTTAACTGGTGAAGGAACACCTTCGAAGTAGCGTACTGGACGCAGGCATGTGAAAAGATCCAATTCCTGACGGAGCGCAACGTTCAATGAACGGATTCCGCCGCCGACAGGAGTCGTAAGTGGACCTTTGATCGCGATGAAGTATTCACGGATTGCTTCAAGCGTATCGTTTGGAAGCCATTCGCCTGTTTTGTTGAATGCCTTTTCCCCAGCATATACTTCTTTCCATGAAATCTTGCGTTCGCCTTTGTATGCTTTCTCTACAGAAGCATCCAGGACGCGCTTCGCTGATGCCCAAATATCTGGACCCGTTCCGTCACCTTCAATGAATGGGACGATTGGATTGTTAGGCACATTAAGTTGGCCATTCTCGTTTGTAATTTTTTCACCTTGTGTCATTATGTAACCTCCATTTTTTCATTATCAAAGGGGATGACCCATTTGTTAAGCATGTTGAGTCATTCCCCTTCTCTTATTATTACACCAATATTTTTACTGTTTGTAAATATTGATGATTAACCTCTTTGATCAACAGGTACATATTCCTGCTTGCCAGGCCCTACATAATCAGCACGAGGGCGGATCAGGCGGTTGTTGGAATATTGTTCAAGGATATGTGCCAACCAGCCGGATACACGGCTTACTGCAAAGATCGGCGTGAATAGATCATGATCGATGCCTAAGCTGTGGTAGACAGATGCTGAGTAGAAATCAACATTTGGCGGTAGACCTTTATTTGATGTGAATACATCTTCAACCTTAACGGACATTTCGTAGTATTTACTTTGTCCCGTTAATTCAGTTAATTTCTTGGACATTTCTTTCAGATGCTTGGCACGTGGATCTCCCTGACGGTAAACACGGTGACCGAAGCCCATGATTTTTTCTTTCTTCTCTAATTTGTCGAGGATGTACTCTTCTGCTTTATCAACAGAACCAATTTCAGTAAGCATCTTCATAACCTGCTCATTGGCCCCACCGTGAAGCGGTCCTTTTAAGGCACCGATCGCAGCGGTAACACCTGAATACACGTCAGATAGAGTCGCAACACACACACGTGCTGTGAACGTGGAAGCGTTTAACTCATGGTCCGCATGAAGGACAAGCGCTTTATTGAATGCTTCGACTTCAACAGGCTCAGGATCTTTCCCTGTCAGCATGTATAGGAAGTTAGCTGCAAAACCTAAATCCTGACGTGGTGCAATCGGTTCCTGACCATTGCGGATACGTGCAAAGCTCGTGACGATCGTCGGGATTTTCGCTTGAAGGCGAACGGCTTTCAGATAGTTTTCCTTCTCTTCCATCACGTCAGCTTTATCATCATACAACCCAAGTAGGGATACAGCTGAACGTAAAGCGGCCATCGGATGAACTTCCTTGATCTTGTACATTTTGAAATGCTCGATGACTTCCTTAGGCAATTCAGCGTTAGCTGCTAACAGCTCTGTAAATTCCTTAAGTTCTGATGCATTTGGCAGTTTCAGGTGCCATAATAGGTAGATAACCTCTTCGAAGCTTGCATTATTTGCTAAATCATCAATGTTGTAGCCAACATATGTAAGGGTATCGTCAATGATCGAACTGATGGACGATGTCGTCGCTACAACTCCTTCTAATCCGCGAGTTGCTGTCATAATAACCTCTCCTTTTGTTATATACTTCTCTTTTACCCATTTTCATATGAGTATAAAACCCTACAGAACGATCTATCAAGTCTAGTAGGCTTGTTTAAAAAGAACGTAAAAAAACGCTGAGCGATTGCTCAATTCCTATACAAAAAATGATTCCCGGCTCTTCCTATTCTATCATGAGAGCTTGGGATGCGCTTACATTTCCTATTATAAACAATTATCTGACTTTTGTGAACGGAAACGCATCAATTTCTATAAAAATTATTTTTCTAGAAAAATAAACCATCAAAAAAAAGAGGGTCGAATCGGATAAACCTCAATGCATGTTTACAGGAATAATTCATACAGTTTCATAGCAAGATACGCGATCCCCGCGCCGATCAAAGGCCCGACGGCAACCCCTTTAAAAAGAGCAACGGCTAACACCGTACCAAGAACGAGGGCCGTCGTCAGGTGTGGGTCATCTTCCAGTAGAATCAACCCGTTCTTTGCAATCAATGCCACTGCCATCCCAGAGGCGAGTGCAATCCAGGCATAGGGGGACTTCAATGAATCAAAGAGATCTTTAAAGCCGATTTCCCCTGTTGCAATCGGCGCGAGTACGGCAATCGTAATAATCGTCACACCCCAGTTAATGCCTTTAGACTGAATCGCCGCGAAAATCTTCTCATCCAGCCCAAGCAGCTTTAATACAATTAGAAATGCTACAGCTATAATGATGGATTGATTTTTCGCCATCAGCCCAATTCCCAATAAAAGCAGTAAAAACATAAATGGCTGAGTCAAATCATTCCCCTGCCTCTCCTTTATGTACTCCAATCATTATCCTACCATATCAACTTTTCACATCATTCATAAAATGCTCCAACCACTGCAAATATATCTTCCTTTCATTTCCTGTCTCCTATAAAATAGAAGTACTAGACCCGGTAGGAGGGAAACCCTTGAATTTAGATTATGTTTATCGAACGATCCGCTTTCTGATCGTTCTCTCGATCATCATTCTCTCATTGATTTCACTCTATTACATATGGAGACTTGCTTATCCATTCATCATCGCCGTTGCCATCGCCTTGTTGATCAATCCCCTGGTGAACGGACTGGAGAAATGGCTCCCTAGGATATGGGCGGTCACCGTGTCCCTCATCTTGATTGTCGCCATCTTCGCAGGGCTCATTACGTTATTGATTGCCGAAATCGTTTCGGGAGCCAATTATTTGGCAGAAGAACTGCCCAAGCATGTTCAAACCCTTGTTACATATGCAGAGGATATCATCGTTGGGCACGTCATCCCTCTATACAATCAGCTCGCAGGATTATTTAAAAATCTTGAAGCCGGTCAGCAGGATACGATCCTCGAAAATGTCCAGACAGCGGGAACGAAAATCGCGACGTCGGCTGGTGATTTCCTGCAAAACTTTTTCACCAAGCTGCCCCAGCTGATCTCTTGGATCCCAAACGCTGCGTCCGTCCTGATCTTCGCTGCACTCGCCACTTTCTTCATCAGTAAGGATTGGTATACATTATCCGCCAAAGCGGAGAAAATCATTCCGGGTAAGGCGATGAGCAGCGGAAGGAAAGTGTTCGTCGACTTAAAACGGGCACTGTTCGGCTTCATCCGTGCTCAATTTACGCTCATTTCCATCACGGCTATCATCGTACTGATTGGATTGATCATCCTCAGAGTAGATTACGCAATCACCATTGCACTCGTGACAGGTCTCGTGGATATCCTGCCTTATCTTGGGACAGGGGCAGTGTTCGTGCCGTGGATCATTTATGAATTCATTACGGGAAATACAGGCTTGGGGATCGGCCTGTCGGTCCTGTACCTGGTCGTTGTCGTCCAGCGGCAGATCATGGAACCGAAAGTATTGTCTTCAAGCATCGGCCTCGATCCCTTGGCCACCCTCATTGCATTATTTGTCGGGTTTAAACTGATCGGGTTTCTCGGACTGATTGTCGGACCTGTTGTACTCGTGATCCTCTCCACTTTAAAAAGAGCCGGGGTATTTGAAGATACGTGGAAATTCATTATGGGTGTAAAATAAGAAAACGCACTGCTCTAACGACTGAGCAGTGCGTTTTTTTGTTATCTGTATATAATGACGTTCCCTTTGTTGATCCAGCGCTTGAATAAACGATAGAAGAATGGCTTGAACATTCTTCTTGTGGCCGGGAGTAATAATAGAAACCCAAGGGCATCCGTAATGAATCCCGGTGTCAGCAGGACGACCCCGCCCACCAGTATACAAACACCATCCATGATGGCATCCCCGGGCATCTGGCCATACTGCATGTCCTGCTGCGCTTTTCTTATCGTCTCGATTCCCTGCTTTTTAGCTAAATAAGCACCCAGAATTCCCGTCGTGATGATCAACAGGACCGTCGGCACAAGACCAATCGCCTGGCCGGATAGAACCAATAACCCGATTTCAAGGGCAGGTATGATAATCAATAGTAATAACATATATCTCATGATGGATTCCTCCATTTGATTTAATACTTGCTTGGTATTTATTATAGCATATTAGAGAAGTTGTGTTTTATGTTGGTGGATTGAGTACGTGATACTGTTGTTGTGGTGCTTTTGAATGGTTGGCTCCACACCTCTCCACCCCATAAAAAAAACCAGAGCCCACAAAAAGACTCTGGTTTCCCTACTAATACTTACTTACAATACACTCGCATACCCATTATAAATCACACCATGAGTCGCATCCACCGTGATTTCCTGGCCATTCTTGAATAATGAAGTGGCATGATCGACTCCGACCACGACAGGAATTCCAAGGTTGATTCCGACTACGGCTGCATGACTTGTCAGACCGCCTTCTTCAACGATCAGTGCTGAACATTTTTCAAGGGCAGGCATCATTTCTTTATCCGTGCCGATTGTGACAAGGACGGCACCGTCAGTCATGTTCTTCACAGCTTCTTCAGCTGATGTGGCAACTACTGCTTTACCGTATGCAGATCTACGTCCGATTCCTTGACCTTTTGCAACGACATCGCCCACTACGTGGATTTTCATCAGGTTCGTCGTTCCGGATTCACCAATCGGAACACCCGCTGTGATGACGATGCGGTCTCCGTGCTTCGTCATACCTGAGTTGACGCTCTCTTCTACTGCCATATCAAGCATTTCATCGGTTGTCGTCACTTTGCGGCCGACTGTAGGGTATACGCCCCATACAAGTGCCAGGCGGCGTGATACAGAGTCTGTACCAGTCACGGCTACGATTGGTGCTTTCGGACGGTATTTAGAGATCATGCGTGCCGTGTGGCCACTCTCAGTCGGAGCGACAATGGCATTCACATCAAGATTTAGAGCTGTATAGGCAACGGATTGACCGATGGCATCCGTCATATTGTGCTCGCTGTCTTTGCTGCGAGAAGATAGGATCGCGTTGTAATCTAGCGCCGTTTCTGCTCTCGACGCGATGTTATGCATCGTTTGAACCGCTTCTACAGGGTAAGTACCTGCTGCCGTTTCACCAGAAAGCATGATCGCATCTGTACCATCAAATATGGCGTTGGCTACGTCACTTGCTTCGGCTCTTGTCGGTCTTGGGTTGCGCTGCATAGAATCAAGCATTTGAGTCGCTGTGATGACAGGCTTACCAAGAGAATTACATTTCTTGATCAGCATTTTCTGCACAAGTGGTACTTCCTCAGCAGGGATTTCCACACCAAGGTCTCCACGTGCAACCATCAATCCGTCAGATACTTCAAGGATTTCATCGATGTTGTCTACACCCTCTTGGTTTTCGATCTTAGGGATGATTTGAATATGTGAAGCATTGTGCTCTTCCAATAATTGACGGATCTCAAGTACATCGGATGCACGACGTACGAATGATGCTGCGATAAAGTCAACGCCTTGTCCAATACCGAATACGATATCGCTGGCATCTTTATCAGTGATTCCCGGCAGGTTCACAGATACGCCCGGTACGTTTACACCCTTTTTATTTTTAAGGGTGCCGCTGTTGGCAACATGTGTATGGATTTCGCCGTTCGCTTTGTCGATTTCCGTCACTTCCAAACCGATTAAACCGTCATCAAGAAGAATTTTGGAACCGACATGAACATCATCGATCAATCCTTCGTATGTAACGGAGAATTTCTCAGTTGTTCCCAGTACTTCTTTCATGGAAACGATGATGTTGGATCCTTGTGTTAATTCGATAGCTCCGTCCTGCATATTGTTTGTGCGGATTTCCGGACCTTTTGTATCAAGCAGGATCCCGACTGTTTTACCGGCTTTTTCTGCTGCTTCGCGGATATTGATGATACGCTGTCCGTGCTCATCGTGGTCACCATGTGAAAAGTTCAAGCGGGAAACGTTCATTCCGGCTTCGATCAGTTGTGATAACTTTTCTACAGTTTCACTGGCAGGACCGATCGTACATACTATTTTCGTTTTTCTCATTTTCTTTACCTCCTGAAATCTTACAACAATTTAGATTGAAAGCTCTTTGGAAAGTCTGTACATGTTTAAATCAATTTGATGTGGCTTGGCAAGTGCTTCAATGATATCGTAATCAACTAATTGATTTTTCTCAATTCCTACCGCTCTTCCGCCTTTACCCTGGGCCAATAGCTCAACGGCATGAGCCCCTAAGCGGCTTGCAAGGACACGGTCTGCAGCTGTCGGTGTTCCACCGCGCTGAATATGACCAAGGACGGAGACACGCGTATCCATTCCTGTTTCTTCTGTGAAGCGGTTCGCAAATTCATTTGCAGACATGACACCTTCTGCAACAATGATCACACTATGTTTCTTTCCGCGTTCCTGTCCTTTTTTCAAACGACCGACAACGTCATCAAGATCGAATTTCTCCTCAGGGATCAGGATCGTTTCAGCTCCACCGGCAAGACCTGACCATAGAGCGATGTCCCCCGCGTTGCGTCCCATTACTTCAATGATGAACGTCCGCTCATGGGATGTAGCCGTATCACGGATTTTATCGATCGCATCGATAACCGTATTCAGCGCTGTATCGAAACCGATTGTATACTCAGTCCCGGGAATATCGTTATCAATCGTTCCCGGTACACCGACACATGGGTATCCCCATTCCGTCAAGGCTTTTGCCCCTTGGTAAGAACCGTCCCCACCGATGACAACAAGTCCTTCAATGCCGTGTTTTTCTAATTGCTCGATCCCTTTTTTCTGGCCTTCTTTTGTTTTGAATTCTTCACAGCGGGCTGTATAAAGCATTGTTCCGCCACGATGGATGATATCACCGACAGAACCAAGCTCAAGCTTCTTGATGTTCCCGTTGATTAATCCATTATACCCTTGATATATACCGTATACCTCTATATCCATGAAAATGGCTTTACGCACAACTGCACGGACGGCTGCATTCATACCGGGTGAATCTCCACCACTCGTCAATACACCAATCTTTTTCACTACGATCACCTCATTAAGAAATATGCCTTTATATGTAAATGAATGGGACTACTTGTTAATCGTTTCACATAAATCAAAGAAAAGGAAAATTACAGGTTTCATTCATTACATTATTATGGACCAATAGACTTTGGATTATTTCTAAAATAACACGAAGGTTCAAGGTTCTCAACAAGTTACTAGGAGGAAAAGCAAAAGACGAAATAATCTATTAAATGGAAGCGTTTTAATTGTTAAAACCTTCAAAATATCGTCACAAACCGTTTATTTTTAACGTTTGAATGAAAAAGACTGACAAATGGTATCTCCTATTTGTCAGTCCATCGTTTGTTATGATTTTACCCCGATAAGATCATTTAAAACCGAATATTCACCCATCGCCTTGAATTTTTCATAACGATGTTGGATGAGCTCTTCCTTTTTCATCGGAACCAACTCTTTCAATGAGCTCTTAAGGACGTCGTTGATATACTTCGCCTGTTCCTCTACATCTTTATGGGCTCCACCTTTTACTTCCGTGATGATGTCATCGATGATCCCAAGCTCCTTAAGATCGGGAGCCGTGATCTTCATGGATTCAGCCGCGCGTTTCGCCTGGGTGGAATCTTTCCAGAGGATGGCCGCTGCCCCTTCAGGTGAGATGACGGAGTAGGTGGAGTTTTCAAGCATATGAATATGATTTCCCACTCCAAGGGCCAGTGCCCCGCCACTACCTCCTTCACCGATGACGATGCAGATGACGGGAACCGTTAGGCCGGCCATCTCCACTAGATTCCGTGCAATGGCTTCACTCTGACCGCGTTCCTCTGCCGCTTTCCCGGGATACGCACCCTTCGTATCGATAAAGCAGATGATCGGACGGTTGAACTTGTCGGCCTGCTTCATCAAGCGCAGTGCTTTTCGGTACCCTTCAGGATGAGGCATCCCGAAGTTCCGGCGGATGTTTTCTTTCGTATCTTTCCCTCTTTGGTGACCGATGATCGTCACAGGGACATCGTGAAACTTCCCGACGCCTGAAACAATCGCTTCGTCATCCCCATACAGACGGTCTCCGTGCATTTCAATGAAGTCCGTAAAGAGATATTTGATATAATCCAGAGTCGTCGGACGCTCCGGATGACGGGCCACCTGAACCCTTTCCCATGGCTTCATGTTTTCGTAGATATCATTTTGAAGCTTTGTGAGACGGTTCTCAAGCTTCTCGATTTCCTTCGATAAATCGACGTCCGACTTCTGGGTGAACTCCTTCAGTTCGGCAATTTTCTTCTTGAGTTCGTATACAGGCTTTTCAAATTCCATCTCATTTACCATGGCAGATCACCGTCCCACTGATGTATATCAAGTATTGTCCCGATTTTCTCTTTCAACTCGAGTCTCGAGATGACTCCGTCAAGTTGTCCATGCTTTAATAAAAATTCGGATGTCTGGAAGTCCTCAGGCAGGTCTTCACGGATCGTCTGCTCGATGATCCTTCTGCCTGCAAATCCAATCAGTGCTCCCGGCTCCGCAAAGTTATAATCCCCGACGGATGCGAAACTCGCGGATACTCCGCCTGTCGTAGGGTGGGTCATGATCGAGATGAAGAGCCCACCGTTATCGCTCAGACGTTTCAACGCTACACTGGTCTTCGCCATCTGCATCAAGGAAAGGACACCTTCCTGCATACGCGCTCCGCCTGAAGCCGTGAAAATGATGAATGGTACCTTCCGTTTATCTGCTTCTTCAATGGCTCTCGTGATTTTTTCTCCGACCACCGATCCCATGCTTCCCATCCGGAAACGGGAATCCATGATGGCTGTCACGACTTCCACTCCATTAACCTTTCCTGAACCTGTCAGGACGGCTTCATTCATGCCCGTCTTCTTACGGTCCTTTTCCACTTTACTTTCATAATCAGGAAAGTTCAGGGGGTTACCTGAAGTCAGGTCATGATCGAGCTCCTTGAACGTGCCCTCATCTATAAAACTATCGACTCTCTCTGGTGAGCTCATGCCATGATGGTATCCACAATGGATGCACACCTTTAAGTTTTTTTGAAGTTCTTTCGTGTACATGATTTTTTTGCAATCAGGACATTTTGTCATGATGCCTTCCGGAACGTCATGTTTGGCCGCTTCAGAAGGTATCGTTGCATATTTTTTCTTTTCTTTTTTTGATTTGTTAAAAAGTTCCTTTAGCAAGGTGAAACCTCCTTACCGAATGACACTAGCTTGCTTCAGCGGGGAAATATTCCCTTACATGACAGCTGCCCATTCGCTTCTCTATAGTAAGTGCTTTAACTGCTTGACTATCAGTTTAATGGAAGTGTTTAAAAAAAGATGTTGGAAATTGTCGCGTCTTCATCGACAATTTTCCTAACTCTTCTATACGTCTCTTGCACAGTCTCTTTCTCCTGGTGATCGATGCCATTAAGCATTGAGATCAGTTCTTCCCTCATAGCTGCCGTGAGCTTCTTCTCACCACAGATCAACGTCTCGAAATCATTCAGGATATTCCAGATCCGTTGGGATAAGTAATTCGAACTCATCATGACGATCTCCCTGAACACGTCGTCCAGATTCTCTGATTCTGAAACGTTCACATGCAGGGAATCTGTTTTCTTTTTATCTATATACAAAGCCTTCAATGCTTCTTTTTCAATCATCATCTTCGTCTGAAGGATGTCTTCCTGAGCCATGTCATCCTGGAGGATAAACATGCCCAGAAGGTCGATCAGATGGTGGTCCCTGAAATCCCGAAGGAAGGTACCTTCCCCTCTGCGGGTTTCAATCAGCCCTAACAGTTCTAGGGCCCTGAGTGCTTCCCTTACTGAGGAGCGTCCGACGTTCAGGCGCTCGGACAGCTCCCTTTCGGACGGGATTTTATCTCCAGGCTTCAGACAATCCTTTGATATCATTTCTCTAAGCTGGTGAACAATTCCAATATATACCTTAGCGTGAGTTTGGAGAGAGTTCACTTCTGTCATCATTCACTCTTCCCGATGACTGCTAAATCTTCTGTTTTCTTACGGATTTCTTCCGGGTCCACCTTTAATCGGGCAACCCCTGTTTCCATAGCCGTCTTGGCTACGGCAGCAGCTACAGCCGGTGCGACGCGTTTATCGAATGGCGCAGGAATGACATAGTCCGCGTTCAGTTCGTCTTCCGTGATTAAAGAAGCAATCGCTTCTACAGCAGCCTGCTTCATTTTTTCATTGATGTGTGTTGCACGTACGTCCAGTGCACCCCTGAAGATCCCAGGGAAGGCAAGGACATTGTTCACCTGGTTAGGGAAATCAGAACGTCCTGTTCCAATCACTTTGGCTCCCGCTGCTTTCGCAAGCTCCGGCATGATTTCAGGAACAGGGTTCGCCATGGCGAAGATGATTGGATCCTGTTTCATGGAAGAAACCATTTCTTCCGTCAGTGCACCGGCAACAGATACACCGATGAATACGTCGGCATCTTTCAATACTTCAGCTAAGCCGCCCTTGATATGGTCACGATTTGTAAATTTCGCCACTTCGTCTTTCGTGCTGTTCATCCCTTCAGGACGACCTTCATAAATCGCACCCTTGGAATCACACATGATGATGTCCCTTACCCCGTAACGGTAGAGAAGCTTAATGATGGCCATACCGGCAGCACCGGCGCCATTCGCCACGACTTTGATTTCGGACATTTTCTTCCCGACAATTTTGAGAGCGTTCACAAGTCCCGCCACAGTAACGATTGCCGTACCATGCTGATCATCATGGAAAATAGGGATATTCGTTTCTTTCTTCAGGCGCTCTTCAATTTCAAAGCAATTCGGAGCGGCGATATCTTCAAGGTTCACGCCTCCGAACGTCGGCTCAAGGAGCTTGACGGTTTCAACGATCTTGTCCACATCCGTTGTGTTCAAACAGATCGGGAATGCGTCTACTCCTGCAAAACTCTTGAATAGTACCGCTTTTCCTTCCATGACGGGAAGAGCCGCTTCAGGTCCGATATTCCCAAGACCCAGAACAGCCGTACCATCGGAAACAACCGCGACCATATTCCCTTTCATCGTGTAATCATAGACGGTTTCAGGCTTGTCATAAATCACCTTACAAGGTTCCGCCACCCCGGGGGAGTAAGCTAAGCTCAAGTCATCCGCATTTCGGACTTCCACCTTGGATTTCGACTCTAATTTCCCTTTATTCACTCGATGCATATGCAGAGCTTCTTCACGTAATGACAAATTGGCTCACTCCTTCTGATTCTTTTACATGCTATGGATCGAATCGTGCCAAAGACGACTCTTCTAAATGTAAAAATGGATAAATAAAATAATAAGTTCAGAGGTGGTCAGACCACCTTTTTCTATTAAACAATAATATAAATTATGGTTTTAGTAAAGTATGTTATTGCAATATCACATTTGACTCCCCAAGAATTCGGTACAATTCCCTAAGAGCCCCTTGTGAAGGATTGATGCGCAGATGATCCGGAAGCCTTATACTCTTTTTGGCTTGCTCGTTGTAGACGATGACCGGAATCTTCCCTTTGAACCGGTTAATGGCTTGATGGATCCTCTCCATACAAGCTTCTTCGTCCTGACCCGCGGCGATTTTTAAATAGAGCTTTTGGCTGCTCTCTTTCACCCTTGCCTGAACGTCTTCCATCGTTTCGAGCTGGTTCACGATGAACTGAAGCTTATCGTTGTGATCTTCCACATTGCCCCCGAATAGGAGAATATTCCCTTCTTTCAGTAATGGCATATTATGTTTGTACACATTCGGAAACACGACGGCTTCCATCTCACCGCTTTCGTCCCCGATCTCAAGGAAAGCCATCACTTCCCCTTTTTTTGTTCGAATCGATTTCATCCCGGTAATATAACCGCCTAGTGACATTTTCGATCCTTTTTGAAGGTCGGCTATCTGCTGCAATCCGAGATTTTCAAATAAAGGCCGGTAAGAAGAAACCGGATGATCCGATAGGTATAGTCCAAGTACCTGTTTCTCAAACTGAAGCTTCGTATCGATCGTCATGTCATCCACTTCCACGTATTTAGGCTTTAGCATAAACGCCTCTTCCTCATGGAACAAGTCAGGATCGTCATCAGGATTCACAAGCTCTGCATGCTGCGCTGCCACATCAAGGCTTGCAAGCAAGGTAGCGCGGTCAATCCCGAATTCATCAAACGCCCCGGAGAGAACAAGATTCTCTAAGATCTTCCGGTTGATCGTCTTCGATGACACCCTCATGCAGAAATCGAACAGATCCTGAAACGGCTTTTCCTTTCTCGCACGGGTGATTTCCTTTAGAGCCGCAGCCCCGATACCTTTAATCGCCCCGATGCTGTAGCGGATCACATTCTTTCCTTCTACTGTAAAAACAAACTGACTGCTATTGATGGACGGGGGAAGGATCTCAATGTCGTACTGTGTGGCTTCCCGTATATACTGAGCCACCTTCGCTTCATTCCCAACGACGGACGTCAGGAGGGATGATAGGAAGAACGCAGGATAATGTGCTTTCAGGTAAGCGAGCTGATAGGCGATCATGCTGTAGGCAACGGCATGCGACCGGTTGAAACCGTAATCGGCGAAGCGGACGATCAAGTCATAAATCGTATGGGCGACCTCTTCCTTGTAGCCTTTACGGATCGAACCGGAAACAAAATGCTCCCGCTCCTGATCGAGGACGTCCTTTTTCTTCTTCGAAACGGCTCGTCTGAGGAGATCCGCTTCGCCGAGTGAGAACCCGGCCATTTTCGAAGCGATCTGCATGATCTGCTCCTGATACACGATGACCCCATACGTCATTTCAAGGATCGGTTTCAAATCGGGATGAGGATATTCCACCTGTTCTTTTCCATGTTTCCGATTGATATACATCGGGATGTTCTCCATCGGACCCGGACGGTACAAGGCGTTCACCGCCACTATGTCTTCAAAGGAATTAGGCTTGAGCCTTTTCAGCACATTTCGCATCCCATCCGATTCCAGCTGGAAGATCCCATTCGTCTGCCCTTTAGTGAGCAGTTCGAACGTTTTGGCATCATTCATCGGGATCGACTCGATAGCAAACGGTTTTCCCGTCCCGATTTCAACGTTCTTCACGATTCTTTCCAATATACTCAGATTGCGAAGTCCGAGGAAATCCATCTTCAACAATCCGATCTCTTCTAATATATCCATAGAATACTGTGTCAGATGAATACCAGATGAACTCCCCTGGATCGGCACCCATTGCACTAAAGGAGCTTCACTCATCACAACTCCCGCCGCATGGGTGGAGGTGTGTCTCGGAAGCCCTTCCAGTTTAAGGGCCGTCTGAAACAACTTTTTATAATGATCAGAGCCCGTCACAAATTCTCGGAACCCCTTCGACTTTTCATACGCTTCCTGTAGCGTGATCCCCAGCTGATTCGGCACGAGCTTCGATACCTGCTCCTGCTCCTTCATATTGAGTCCGAACACACGCCCCGTATCACGGAGCGCCGCTTTCGCTGCAAACGTCCCGAACGTGATGATCTGGGCGACATGCAGGCTGCCGTACTTCCCTTCCACATATTCGATCACTTCATCGCGCCGATGATCCGGGAAATCGATGTCGATATCCGGCATTGACACCCGTTCAGGATTCAGGAATCGTTCAAACAACAGCTGATGCTCCAGGGGATCCACGTCCGTGATCCGGAGAGCGTAAGAAACGAGGGAACCTGCTGCCGACCCACGTCCCGGTCCGGTCAGGATCTTTTTGTCCTTCGCATATTTCATGAAATCCCACACGATCAGGAAGTAATCGCTGAACCCCATCCTGCCGATGACTTCAAGCTCATAATCCAAGCGCTCAATATACTCATCGGAAACAGATTCCACCCGCTCACTTAACCCCTTTTCACAAAGATGAGTCAATTCCTCGAGGGCGGTGACTCCTTCAGGCAGAGGATATTTCGGTAGGAGCTGTTGATGAAAAGGAATGGTCAAATGACAGCGGTCGGCAATCTTCATCGTATTTTCCAGTGCCTCAACATGATCAGTGAACATCTCCACCATCTGATCCTTGTTTTTGAAGTAATACTCCTGTGATCCGAGTACGTCCCGGTCATCCTCAGCCAATTTCACCCCGTCCCGAATCGCAGCCATACACTCATGGGCAAAATGATCTTCCTGCTCCAGGTACTGCACATCATTGGTGGCGACCATTTCCGTCCCGGTCTCTTCCGCTACCTGTTGTAGTATTGGGATAAGCGCATCCTCAGAGGCAATGCCGTGCTTTTGAATGCTCAAGTAAAAGGAGTCCCGTCCGAACATCTGCTGATAGGTGCGGATGCACTCCTTCGCTTTTTCAGTTTGATCATGTAATAGCAGACTCTCAATCTCACCAGAGACGCCTGGAGTGATGGCGATCAATCCCTTACTGTAGGATGAAAGCCACTTCAGCGGTAGTCCTTCTTTCGACTTCGCCCCGATGGCACTCGAGATTTTTAATAGATTCTGATAGCCCGTCTGATTTTTCACAAGGAGAACAAGGGGATGGGAACCTTCATCTGAGGCAATATCTGCGGTCAATCCGATGATCGGCTTGATATCTTCTTTTATACACGCCTTATAAAAAGGGATCGCGGCATACATCATATTCTTATCGGTCAAGGCAAGCGCCTTATACCCTGACTTCTTCGCTTTATGTACAAGTCCATTTATCGAAATCGTGCTAGACAAGAGACTATAGGCACTCGCTATTTGTAAATGAACAAATGACATGTTATGCACAACCTTTTTCTCAATATACCTTTATTATAGGTAAGAAACCGCAAAAAAGAAAATATGTTCTCCCTCATATCTTGTCCCCGAATCCCATATAGTTATCGTAAAGACACGTAATAGATGGAGATGATGAAATGGCGGAAGCTTTCTTTCCGGAATTATTCAAAAGCTTCTTTATCGCTATGGGGGTATTGCTCGGCGGATCACTGCTCGGCGGATTGGCCTCGTTTGCCATGGGGCAGCCCCTGTTCATTGAAATGAGACGACTATCCGATTTCCTGCGCATCTGGGCCATCATCGCAGCGATCGGCGGAACATTCGATACAGTGTACAGCTTTGAAAAAGGCTTCCTGAACGGGGAGACAAAAGAACTCTTCAAACAATTCCTGTGGATCCTCTCTGCACTCGGAGGAGCGAACACCGCTGCCATGATCATCACGTGGCTCACCCAGGAACATATGCCGTCATGAGGATCCCTCCTTTCTACCGGCTTCCCTCCTGGCAGCGGTTCTTCGCCGGAATGGTCGTAGGAGGCATCATCAGCTGGATGATCTTCCTCTTCATGTTCGGCACCATGCATGAAAAACAGGCCCTGAAAATAGAAGAGCAAAAAAACGACATCAGCAAATTGAAAAACACCCTGTCCTACTTACAGGAAGAATATAAACAGTTAAATCAGGAAAACGAAAACGAACTGATCATCCAGGAAGTCAAGATTAAGATCATCAATAACACCAAGACAAAAGTGGAACTGCTCAGTATTCATGAAACCGAGGACAAACTGAGCGAAGATTTGCGGAGCCTTTTGACCAAGGATTTAGAAACGGTGTACGGAAATAAAGAGCTCATCAAGAAAATCATTGAAAATAAAACCGTCAAGCTGAATGATAAGAACTTCCGGCTGAAAGTGAAGGAAATGTACTTTTACACGACTACTCAGATTACGCTGGAGTTGAAGTATGAGGATGATTAGATTTGTTGGATGAACCTGTCGTGTGATGGGTTCTTTTTTGTTTAATTTGCTCGCGATGGTTTTGAAATGGTTGTTTGATTGCCTCTTTGACACGCTTTCTGAGAGACATCTTCTTCTTTTTCATCATGATTGCGTCATTTCCGACCGCAATTGCGTCAAAATTCAATTTATTGCGTCATTATTTTGATAATTGCGTCAAAAACGTCCTTGATTGCGTCATTTCCAATTCCCACCGATAATTGCGTCAAATTACAAAATTACCCACTTCCATACCCAGCCTTAATTGTATACTGGAATAAGTCCAAAAAAATTCCAACTTACCTGAGAATAACTTCCACATCCTTTCGTTGTATATAGTGTAAAGGCCTTTCAACCATATAAGGAGCGAATTCAATGAAAAGTTCACCGACCAATTTCATCACCAGGTTAAAAAAGAAAAAAGAGGATGCATTGGAGTATATCATCGATGCATACATGCCGCTTGTGAAAACAATCGCTACAAAAATCCTACACAATCAAAATCGTCTGGACGTCGATGAATGTATCAACGATGTCTTCCTGACAGTCTGGCAAAACGCAAATCAGTTTAAAGGAGAGCGTGAAGACTTTAGAAAGTGGATCGGGATGATCACGAAATACAAGGCAATCGACCGATACCGGCAGGCCGAAAAACGGAATGCCCGTGAACAGCAGGACGAATCCCTCCTTGCAAAATCAAGTACTCCCGGGACCGATATATCCATTTTGCATCGGGAAGAAAAAAACGAATTATTGGCAGCCATCAGTCAGCTGGAGGAACTGGATCGGGATATTTTCATGATGAAGTATTATTTAGATTTAACCAATAAGGAGATTGCAGATCACCTCAACCTTTCGAAAGCGGCGGTGGATAACCGGTTATACCGCGGAAAGAAAAAATTAGCTACGAATGTGAAATTAAAGGAGCGGCTGGTATGAGCATGAAGGAATGGATGGATTTAGATATAGATTCACTTGAACTTGAAGAAGTGACGGAGTTGGAAAAAAAGCGGGTCAAACAACATATATTAAATAAACGTAAAAAGACAAATGTTTGGAGGAATATGGCCGTCGCGTCCGTTATGCTGATCGGCGTCTCCACAGCCGCAAGCTTTGCGTATCCGTCTTTTGCCACACAACTCCCGTTTATGGACGATGTCATACGCTATTTTACTGATGAACCGTACAAAGAGTTTGAAGACTACTCGACTGATATCGGTCTTACCGAAACAAGCAATGGTGTGACCATCCTGATTGATAACGCCGTTTATGACGGCACGAATATTAAAATATCCTATGCCATCGAAACAGACAAAGACTTCGGGGAAGACATACACAGCGGAGGGAATTGGTTTGACGTTAAGGGTGCGAACGGAAGCGGCGGCAGCAGTCAACTCACCAAGATCAGCCCTACCCGCTATGTCGGACTGTCCACCATCACCCCAAGCTTTAAAGGCGGCGACTTTCCGGAGAAGGTGGAGATAACCTGGGAACCTCAGACTCTTTACAGCACGTCCAATGATACAGAAGTCAAAGGAGACTGGTCTTTCGCCTTCTCATTAAAACGGCTGGAAGGCGACCTGCAGCTAATCAATGAAACGGTTCAGAGTAAAGATGTAACCTTCACGTTGAAATCTGTTGAGTTCACCGATGTATCAACCGTCATTGCATACAAACAAGTGGCGACGGACAATCTGCTAGAGGAGTGGCCTGAGGTTTCACCCGTCTTCAAAGTGACCGACGACCTGGGTCATGTGTATATGGACGGAACGGGCGGTGGCGGTTTTTCAACAGATAACGGAAAAACATACGAAGGGACAACAGAATTCGGAACCATCCAGGATGGAGCCAGCCGACTCATCATCGAACCCATTGAAATCGCCAGTCTCGGGTCGGGGAAAGGTCATACAGAAATTGAACTCGAACCGATCATCTTTGATTTAGAAAAATAATTCCCATTCCCCTATTGAAATTGAACGATTTTAATAGGGGATTTGTTTTTTATAAAAGTGTGATCTTACCAGATGGTCACACTTTCTATTAACTATCTGACTAAAGCTTTTCCATCACACACCTAAACCGCTCCACCCCAGGGTATTTCTCACCCAAACTCGTAATCTCAAACCCAAGTTTCTTATAAAACAAAACTGCTTCCCGATCTGTTTCAGCAGTAATCCTAGTGCAATGGACGATATTATCGATCATCTTATGACCTATCCCCTTGCCCCGGTGTTTCGGCATCACGGCTAAATGCTTTATTTCACACTCTCCCTCATTCAGGAATTCAACTCCTATACATCCGACCATTTCATCTCCAGCCGTAAACCCATATAATTTTCGTTCGGTGGAATGGATGTACCGCTCATATTCTTCTTCAACTTTTTCTACAGAAGTTGCAAAGGATAATAGTTTTTTAATATCCGGGTGAATGGATTTTGTTTTGATTTCTTCCATAAGCATCCCCCCTTTTCTTCAAAAACAACCCGTACTCCTCTGTGAACCGCTCTGCCTCTTCCAGAAACGGATAATGATTACTCCTCTCAAAGATGACCAGTCTCGAATCCGGTATCCCCTCAGCCATTTCAATCGAGTACTTCAATGGGCATTGCACATCGAAACGGCCACACATGATTAACGTCGGGACCCCAATAAACTCCAGCTTTCTCGTAACATCATATATTGGCAATTCTCGGATAAAGAAGTTCATCCGTGCTGCCGACATCCCTTTATGAATACCGAGGGAAAATAGCTCACTATACCTTTCAGGTTTATGTAAAGACAACTTGGTCCTTTCCACTGATAGCTCTTTTCTTTTTCCATGTGGTAAGCCCGGTTGTTTTAACGCTTCAATCAGTTCCTGCATCCTGCTAAAGTCATGATGAGATTCGTTGTATATGCAGTCCTTCGAGAAGGTCATATACTCTCTTGCCGCCGCCCCGACAATCACCGTGTAATCCAGACTTCTTGAAAAATGAATGCCGTAAAGTACCCCTAACATTCCACCCGTTGAATGACCGGCAAACCCCCACTGACGAAATCCTAAAGCTTCCCGGATCGCCTCCAGGTCAAATATCGTTTCCAGCATACTCAAGTGATAAGGTTCATGGGCTTTTTCTGATTCTCCCGCTTCCCGCAAGTTGATCAAGAAAACCTGGTTGGTCTCTGTGAACGTCTCCGCGAAATAGTCTCCAGTCTCATTGAACTCCGAGTAATGGTGGGTGACACATAGAGGGTCCCCTTCCCCCTTAGTGAACAATTCAAATGTCCCCCGTTCTGTATTCAATAACGTTCTTTTCCATTTCTTCATTCTTACACCCCTAATCAGCTTTAAAAAAGGCTTCCCGAAATGGGAAACCTGATTACTCACGATTCTTCAACCTGGGATTCCCTATAAGTAAGGTTGATCATTACCTATATCTATTCAGTTACCTTCTTAATATCACTTGCCCTAACCCTTCCAGGTGAACCTTCCTCCAACACCTCATCGACTTTCATGATAATTTTGTCTCCCTTTGAAAATTCTTGTGCGTCTTCCGTTTCTACATATAAAAACGTAATGTTCATATTCGCTAAATCTTCCACTTTTACCTTTTCCAGAGACACTAAATCAGCGGCCGTCAAATCTTCTCCAATCAAGATCTGATTTTCCTTCACCTCCAAGATGTAACCGTAGACGACATTTTCACTGGTTTTTGTAGGGTGTTTGGATGCATAAATAATGTACTCAGCAATGTCAGTGAACGGTTTAGAACTTTCATGAGATCCGCATGCATTCCAGTTAAGCGTGCGGCCTCCTCCATTTATCTTCACTTTCATCAGATAGTTGTCCGCCTGTTTTTCTTTAGGAC
Source organism: Rossellomorea sp. QJM3NY_18 (assembly GCF_056173145.1). Classification (NCBI taxonomy): domain Bacteria; kingdom Bacillati; phylum Bacillota; class Bacilli; order Caryophanales; family Bacillaceae; genus Rossellomorea; species Rossellomorea sp. QJM3NY_18. The sequence continues at coordinate 3,117,363 of NZ_CM149659.1, forward strand.
ATTCATCGCTCGTAGGCTTGGAGTTTAGATAATTTGCCAACACTAACTGCTTATAGACCTCCTGCTTATCCTCATCATTTAGTTGAATCGTTTGTTTTTCTCCTTCTTTGGGTCCATACCTTAACTCCACCTCAAACACATCCTGGCGCTTTACGTCATAAGAAGTCTCGAGAACCCCCCAGGTTTCACCCTTTACCCCATCACAATCTGTCAGATAATAGGACAGATTGGTGGGATTCTCTTCCCGTTTCAGTTTTCCGCATTGAAAGGACTTCACCTCTCCATTGCCATACTGGTCTCTTGTGTGGTCGAATGTCACATTGATGTGTTTCCCATCGTAAGCTAAATCCGTGAGTATGGGATCTCCCTCGATCGTGTAGGATACGACTCTCAAATCTCCTTTTTTCTGCTTCGCTACCTGCTGAAAATAGTTCTCCATTTTATCCAATCCTGAAATCCCACCATGCATGTTCACTACATCTGCACTAAGTTCAGAATCGTTTTCTTCAGTAGGTTCTGCAGTAGGTTCTGCTTTCTGATTGGATTCATTGCATGCTGTGAGAAAGACCAAGATGATGGCAAATATCCATAACCATTTTGGATGTTTCATAGACTCCCCCCATATATTCTAAAATTGACTTACATACCATTTCCCGTTACAAGCGGTTTGCTATTACACAAAAAACTGAGACATCCAGGCGATATAATATGAACCCGGGATACTTAACGATGACAACTCCCTTTTTTATCCAACCATATTATAGCATTAAAAAAAGGAACATTTCGTATTTTTGAAATGTTCCTGACATTTACTTCCTGTAGGCTTCATACCAATGAAAAGGCTGTACTTCTTTTAATGTTTTAAATTCGAGTTCGCCTTCTGGATGGTAGATGCCTACCTTCACATTCGTTCCCCAATAAAAAAGCCTCTCCTGGCAAATTCCACAAGGCGTTAATACTTTGTACTCGGAGTTTTCATCATCACGTACTACACAGATTGAATGACTCACTTCCGTATCCAACTTGTGTGCCTCCAATATGGCCCCCGTTTCAATACAAAGCTCCGTCGACGCATTGATGATTTCCGGGGAAACGCTGGTCAGGATTTCCCCGCTTTTTGTATACATGGCCGCAGCACCGCCCCAACCAGTTGGGTATCTTTTTTCGATTAAAGCTACCGCTGCATCAAATATGGTTTGTTCAATATTCATCTCTTGCCCCCTGTTAAAAATACTATATTTCCAATACTACGGTTAAGTTTTCCATTTTACCAGGGGAATTCAGAGTCCTGTCATCAAAGAGCTTACTCTCTATCATTCTTACATTTTCGCCTTTAAGCCCTCTTCCGTTCAATACCTCGCAGCCATGCGGTCAACACAACCGCTCCAGCCACCATGATGGCACCAATCCAAGGCGTATGAATCAAACCGATTCCATCCACGATAAGTCCTCCGACAAAGGAACCGATGGCAATCCCCACGTTAAATGCGGCGATGTTCAGGGCAGATGCTACATTGACCGCTGAAGGGACATATTTTTCAGCCAGGTTCACCACAAGGATCTGCAGTCCAGGCACGTTCATGAATGCGAATAATCCCATCAGGAAGATCGCGATGAGACCCGCCACTTTGAATGGTGCTGCGAATGTAAGAACTACTAGAATGATGGCTTGCATAGCAAACATCCAGAATAATGCTTTTAACGGATTTTTATCGGATGCTTTTCCTCCGACAACATTTCCAATAGCAACGGCAATTCCGTATACAAGAAGGATGATACTTACCCATTTCGCGCTGAATCCTGTTACGTCTTGTAGTAAAGGCGTTAAATATGTGAACGCGACGAATGTTCCGCCATATCCAAGGGCTGTGATGGCAAAAGCTAATAATAATCGACCGTTTGTTAAAATCTTCAATTGCTCACTGAACTTGGTTGGTGGTGCTTCTTTAAGGTTCTTTGGTACAAGGATGGAACTGGCAATGATTCCGACAATACCGAGAACAGCAACTCCCCAGAATGTGGCTCTCCATCCGAATGCCTGACCAATAAATGTTCCAAGTGGTACTCCTGTAACAGTCGCAACCGTTAATCCTGTGAACATGAAGGCAATGGCACTGGCCCGCTTATGGGCAGGTACGAGATCGGCCGCAATCGTTGATCCGATCGAGAAGAAAATCCCGTGTGAAAATGCTGTGATAAAACGGGCTACAAGCAATAGCCCAAAGCTTGTGGACATGGCCGCAACCGAGTTTCCTACAATGAATAAGAGCATCAAAGACATTAACAGAGATTTTCTGCTCATCTTACTTGTTAATGCGGTTAATACCGGTGCCCCGATGGCGACTCCTATGGCATAACCTGAAATCAATAATCCTGCGAGTGTGATTGATATCGATAAATCATCGGCAATCGATGATAATAATCCAACGGGAACAAACTCTGTCGTCCCGATTCCAAAGGCACTGATGGCAAGGGCAAGTAACGCCGGTGTGCTGCCTTTCGTTTTTGACTGATGTATAGTAGCTGAAGTTGAACTCATAACGTAACTTCCTCCTAATTTTTTTAATTGAAATGAGAAAACGAAGGCGCCTTCCGTTTCTCTGTACACATATGATAATGGGTACAATCATTTATGAGAAGTACGTACTTTAAAGTCATGTAGGTACTTTTTTGTAACCTAGGGACTTCTAGGTGCCTATATGCCTTTCAAACCTCTTCAATGAAAATAGGCAGGTACTGTTTGAAAAGCTAAATTGAATTATGAGGGCCAGCTACCTTTTTGGGAAGAACGCACTTTGAAGTGGCATAGGCACCTGGAAGTACCCATGAGGCTGAAAGATAAGCTCTTCCCTAGTCAAAAACCAAACAACTGGTTACACTAAAAGAGAATGATGTTAAAGAGGAGATTACATAATGAAAGCACTTGTATTTGAAAAGTTCGGCGGACCGGATGTCCTTCACTATCAGGAGATTGATTCTCCCCAAATGGGACCGGATGAAATGTTCGTGGAGATGAAGGCAATTGGGTTGAATTTCGCCGATGTATATAGAAGAAAAGGGAATTACCACTTAGCAGGAGATCCACCGTACATATGTGGGTATGAAGGAGCAGGCGTCGTCAAAAAGGTTGGGGCCAACGTGCAAGGAATAGCTGTTGGGGACCGCATCGCTTTTGCCGATGTACCTTATGCGAATGCGGAACTGGTGGCCGTACCAAAGGATAAAGCCATCCCACTGCCGGATGACATATCGTATGAAACGGCTGCATCCCTTTTGTTACAAGGCCTTACAGCCCATTACTTAACGAAAGACAGCTATAGTATCAAGAGTGGGGATACCGTTTTAGTCCATGCAGCAGCAGGCGGGGTCGGGCAGCTGCTTGTCCAAATCATTAAGATAATGGGCGGAACTGTCATCGGGTTAACATCTACGGAAGAAAAAAGACAGGCAGCGTTGGCTGTTGGAGCCGACCATATGTTTTTATACAGGGAAGACTGGAAACAGAGCGTGCAGGATGTAACAGATGGTAACGGCGTGGACTTGGTATATGAATCAGTCGGTTCGACTCTGATGGACAGTTTCGAATCAACTCGCATCGGTGGGACGGTCGTCTTCTTCGGTATGGCAGGAGGCGATCCTGTTTCAGTTGATCCACGGATGCTGATGGACACCTCGAAAACCCTGACCGGCGGGGACTTATGGAATGTATTGACGTCTCACGAAGAACGGGTGAACCGTTCCCACGAATTGTTCGGCTGGATCCAAGCAGGAAAGTTAAAGGTCTCTGAACCAACGGTCTTTCCTTTAAGCGAGGGTGCAAAAGCACACGAGTATTTGGAAAGCAGGAAAAGCACAGGGAAGATTTTATTGACCCCTTAAAAAAATCGAAAGAGACCCTTTCCAACTCGGAAGGGTCTCTTTCTATAAATCTTGAGACAACCGGATCATATCCCTGCACTGAATTCCGTTTTCATAAATTTCTTCAGGATAGTGTCTGATGAAGAAGTCCAAATCCACCCCAACGATCCTGAAACCACATTTTTGATAAAGGGCTAATTGGCCAACGCCTGCATTCCCGGTCCCCACTTCAATGGTCTTGTACCCTTTCTCCTTGGCCACCTTTACGGCATCCATCACAAGCTGCTTACCTATCCCTCTCCCATGCAGCTCTTCGGCAACCGCGACATTCACTAGCTCGATCGTTTCCGGTCTTGTTGGCAGTAAGACGTAAACGCCTACGATTTTCTTTTCGAGCTCCGCTACAAAGCATTCTCCTCTGGTAGTATATTCCTTCACGATTGTCTCTGAAGGATCTGCCAGGAGAAGCAACTCCATGGGAAGTTCTTCATCTTTGTTTCGCTTTCTAATAATCATTTCCTACCTCCACTGAATTCCTAAAGATTTTCAAACATAACTTATTCTGAACAACATATTAAGAAAAAAATATTCATCTAGGCATATCACCTTTACTAACCTGAAATAAATAGTATACTGAAATTATTCTTCATCTTGAAGATAGTGGTTTAAGGCAGGACCCCTTATGTAAATCGAAAAATTCCTTATTTGTAGCGGCTTACCAATGTTGTTGGTAAGCTATTTTTTTGTACTTTAAAATAGAAAGAATGCCACATAACTTCTGCCGCTTTTCATATAACTTTCTATTCCAACTCCTTCTCCTTCTGATCAGTTTCCTGAATGAACCTTATAAGAAACGCAGTCCCTGCACAGTTTAGAATAATACTCGCACTAAGGATGACAGCCCACAACGGGGTTGGGAGCGGAAGAATGAATGATAATAATAAGAATAAAATTCCTGTTAAAACAAATACGATACCCTTTGATACATTAGTCATGAATCTTCCTCCAGGAAAAATAAGATATAATAGATTTTAACATAAATATCCATTATCGATAGGTGCTGCTTTCGATATGAATTAATTCACTACCTCCCAAACTCGACCACCTTCCATTGGGATGATCTTACCTAGAAAGCCAAAGGTTCTGAAGGTCAGTTGTTCTCCCGTATCATACTCATAATTCCTCTCGTATGAAGAAAAAAATCCAACATTTTTAAAGTGTCCGGATCGTCCCCAGACGGCTTGATTGTCTTTTTCACAGTAATTAACTCCTTCATCATTTGTACAAACAATGTCATTCTCATCCAACATCCATTGTTCCATTTCTTCGCTAGTTGGAGATGTATAATCCAATATGGCAAATAACATGATGAATATAACGATTCCTGAAATGAACATTCTCTTTTTTGATAACACAATATACCACCTTTAATAAACTTACACTTTTTGTTTAATCAATTGAATACATTCCTCAGCCGATGACTTGGATGTATCCACCGTTACATCATAATTCATACCTTTGTGCACGATAGTAGCCTGTGAGACAGCCATGCCTTCAATGCGGTCTCCTCTATCTTTCTCACGTGTAGCCGCTACGACCGGATCACAGAAGACGCCAACCCACAGCACCTGTAATCCTTCCAAGGAAGCTTCCCATCGTTTGCGGGCTTCCACTCCATTAAGGAAAACATCGTCGATAATGATCCTGGCTCCTCTTTGTGCCATCTCTCCAATACCGTGCATCCATGCCGATTCCAGCTCTCTAAAATTCGCACCTGGACTGACCGATCCGTCCTCATTCAATTTAATTCCGCTGTCTTTCTTAAGCATGGCATCAGGCATTGACTCGATCAGATCATCTATGCTGAATCTCAGCCATGGCTCTGAAAACGAATTTTGGAGACGATTTGCGAGGGTCGTTTTGCCGGAGCTTGAGCCTCCGTTTAGGATGATGATATTGGTCATAGTGATTGCCTCGCTTTTCTTATAAAATGGATAGACTTACAAGCTAAATGATCTAGACTCAAACAATCCCGTTGACTTTGTGATATGAATAACTCCATTGTTCGCTTCTTTTTCAGATGCAAGGAAACGAAGAAACTCTTCTAACGTGTCATCGACTAAGATTTCACTAAGTTCGGTATTCGAAGAAAGCAGATAATCCACAATGGCTTTTTCGTCTGTAATCTTCAACCCACCTGGAAAATTTTTATAGACGATTTCATCGAAATAGCCCTGAAGCTGCTCAGCCCCATTTTCCACTCCGAAGTTCAAAGCATGTTCTCTAGCAGATGGAAAGTCGAGATTTGGATCAAAGCGTTTTAACAACTCACCAAATTCCTTCAAATGATTCTGACCGATCGTTGAACTGTAGAATGTTCCACCTGGCTTTAAAATTCGCCTTACTTCACTTAAAGCTTTCTTTCTATTCGGGACATGATACAACATATGGTTGGCAATGATCACATCGAAACGGTTATCTTCAAAAGGAATTTCCTCGATGTTAAGTTGAGTGTACTGGATATTAGGTATTTCTATTAAATTCTGTTGAACAGACTGGACCATCCCCTCTGAATAATCAGAGAGAGTTAAGCTCCAACTAGAATCAATCCGATCTCTATTTTTCAACCAAAAAGTACCGTCTCCACATCCGATTTCAAGAACCCTGCTATTAGGAGATATGTTTATTTGTTCAAAAAGCCATCGATGCCAATCCACTTTATTTTCACTATATTTTTCGTGAATGTTGATCCGGGTATTAAGTTTCGTTGGATTACGGTATTGTTCTTCTAATGAATTCATGTTTTCTCCCTCCACACACTGTTTTTTTATTCCTACTAAGACCCAACTGCATTCAGGTCCAAATACTCATTAAAATAATTTGAAACATTCCCCACTTCAACACGTATAGAATAATAAGAAGGGGGTTTAGCAGATGAAAAACCTGGCTATTAAATTGGTCATATTAACAGCTCTGTTAACTTTGGTGGCAGGATGCAGTGCACCTAAGGAAAGTGATGAGAATGTGCAAACCATCCAAACCTTTTTGAAAAATGAATTCACTGGACCTGATAAGGAACTCTCGGATGCATTTAAACAAGATGGTGCCTTTCCACCACAATTAAAAGGGTATGTAGAAGAGAACTATAAGCCCCTGGTGATGGACTGGGAAGATATGTTGAATACGAATCATATTTTATTTTATCAGCGTATCGCTTATGAAAAAGGGTATCAATTGAATCCAAGTAATATTGAAGTTAAGAAAGATCAAGATCTCGCATATGATTATGAAGTCAAAGTGGAATATGAGAAAAATGGTGAATCCAATACCACAACGGTCAGTGGACGAATGAATCTCAATGACGATGGGGAAATTGTGACGATCCGGAATATGGATGATGGGGGATTATTGGAGAAATTGAACCAGTAAACCTTACACCCAAGGGAACGACTGAAATAAGGATTTCCCTTTTAGTTTGGCAAATATGAGAGAGTCTACGATGTTACTGGCTTTCAATCTTCAATCCATCCTCACTTGGGGACAGATACTCTTTTCCCCCAGTTGAAAAATTCCCTTTTTGACGATTTATTTCTGCATACTGAGTCACTATACCCTCATTTAGAAAAACAAGTAAATAGATATCATCTCTACTACTGATATTGCTTGGGTCGTTAAATTCAACCCCCAACTGCTTTTCAATGTGCTCTTCGGGGGAATAGGGTTCAAACAGGTAAGCTTTGTCCCACTTGAAGTCTGCTATTGAATTGACCTCAATTTCCCTGTTGTTATGATCTTTAACCATAGAATAGATGGACTTCTCGAAGTCTTTATTATGCTTAACTTCATGGTTATTACAGCCAACTACCAAACCTACTACGAGAGAGAGGGAGAAAGGCAAGCTTCTCAAGACAAACATCTCACTTTCTTTTCATATCTCCTTGAAAATTGATGAAAAATTAAGCTGATGGACCACCGCCACCACCTGTTTGATGATTGGCATTCGTGGCTTGTTGAGAATGTTGAGCCGACTTTTGATAAGCTTCGTCTCTTGGATCTGACGAATTCTTTTTAATGCTGTCTCCATAAAACTCCATTTTCCTTGAACCGATGAAAATACGGATGGCAAAATATAAGATGACGATCCCCAGAAAGATCAAGAAATACATGATTACACCTCCCTCATTTCGAATTTGCCTTATTTTTACTGTAACATAAACAGTTTATGAGTTTGCTTCTTCACTATGAGATCTTAACTCACGTTTCAAATACTCGATCTTCTCCAAGTCCTTATGATTATTCTGATCTGCCCGATAGCTGTCTTTAGATGACGCTTCATAGACACGCAAGTATTGTTCCTGATTCAACAAATAATAGGTCACTTCTCCCTTTCGATGAATCTCTAAATCTTCCATACGAACTCTAGCAAATGCCGGCAGCGTATCGATGATCCCAAACTCCACGGATAGTCCAGCTTTCGAGAATTCATGTTCATGTAGATCTATCAGCTTATAGTCCAAGGAATTCATGATCTCTACAATTTCACTCCAGTTATGTATGGATGTTTCTGCAGGTACTTCCCATCCCCGCTTATCGCCAGGCACATGGATGTCCAGATCCTGTGCATCCCAGCTCCTGCCGGTGATCACTTCCAATCCCACCGATCCCATCAGCAATGGAGTGATTCTGATACCATTCAGCTTCCTGGCAATATTAATAAATTCCTTGAATTTTTCATTCGCCTTCATTGAAAAATCCCTCCCTAAGAATACTCATCTGTAGTCGGTCGACGGCATCATTCAGTGTCAATTCCCTTAATGTTATGTTTGGCCATTGAGATGTTTTCATTACTGTTTTTCCCCTTTATACTTGAATGTTTCTGTAATACTTTAAGATTTCGATTAGAATTGCTTTGTTGTATCCCGTTTTCCCATGAATCCTTTCAGCCCATTCGTACACCGTCTCAAGCTTCGAGTCTTTCATTAATCCTTCTGTCGTACTCAGAAAGCTCTCCCAATTATAAAACTCCCAATGCGCCGTTTCGGATTGGTACGGGATTCTGCACTCCAATAATGGATGATTCTTAATCATATGTTGAGAATGCTCAGCAGCCTTTAAGAAGGTATCCATCTCAATTCGTTCAGTCTGGAAAACTTGTTTCGATACCTTTCCATTCGGTCTATGATAGAGGATTTCAGTACCTGATGGATGAGCTTGAACCTGCACCTTTGCAGCAGGAAAGAAACCATCTACTTTTTCGTTGGAGTAATCGGGACTCTTCGTATCTATTAAAATAGGATTCAACCACTGATCGCCCAGGTCACAAAGAAATCGTTCCCCTTTTTCATTCAAAGCGATGACGGCTGCGTGAGCCTCTTCCGAATTTAAGTTATGGCCGACAGGATATGCCTCCACGCCAGCTCTTTTAAACTCATCCAGTAACCAAAGAGCGAGATCGAAACAATTCCCCGACATGCCGAATTGTTCCCGATGTTCACGCATAAGAGAGACATCCCGCTGTTTCTTCTCAGTCCCCTGCTGATAAAACCAGACTTTCGTTAATGTTTCCATGGGAAAATCATTAAATTTTGTCCATGTTTTTAAAATGCTTTCTGAAGCGTTCATTCTTGCACCTTCTTTAATTGATCTATGTATGGCATAATATAGCTTTTATATTCATCCGTTAATCCATCCGGCAATTCATTCAGTTTAAAAAATTGAACTGCAACCGATTCGGTTTCATCGATGTCCATTTTCCCTCTCACGTCCTTTGTGACATAAACAGCCGTGACGGAATATAGTTCATCCCCATTCGATACTTTGAAATAATAGTCCTTACCGGAAAAGATATTTACAAGAGCCAGCTCCCCAATCTCAAGACCGGTTTCTTCCTTCACTTCTCTCCTTGCCGTCTCCTCTAAACTTTCACCCAGTTCCATCAATCCTCCCGGTAGCCCCCAGCCACCGTCTGTCCGGTGCTGCAGAAGGACTTTCTGTTGGTCATTTAGGATTATGACGACAGCCCCGGGGAGAATGAGGGGTCTGGTGCCAACGAGTTTACGCAGGTCTTTGACGTAGTTCATTATTTCCTCCTTGTGACATGAAAAACCAGCCATTTACACTTATTCAACCAGTTTGAACAACTATTTATCCGTATTTCAAAAATAATATAATTCAACCTGATTCAAGATCATTTGAATTTACCTTTCATCTACTTCCTCAGTCTTCCATTTTGTGATTTTCGAAACAACCAAATTCATCAGAAACCCAACAACTAAATAAACCAGTAAAAGGACATCATTCGCTTCATTCCAGATGATTTTTGTCGCAACAAACAGGGCAAGCGAGCCCAGCACGGCTGTCAACCACAACCCCACTTGAAACGGTTTCTCTGACATAGAATCCATCCTTTTTTAATTTTTTTCTAGAGGAAATGTTTCCTCTTGATCATCCCACTTCACCGTTACCTTAACCTTAGTGTCTTCACTCATTTTAATAGAAGAATCGTTCCTATTAGTATGACGAATTTTCTAATCATAAGGATACACTCCTAACATGTGATTATTGCGTCTACAAATCTTAAAATGAATTCGAATTACGAATGATCTCGCCATCAAGATTCACACTATATTGAGCAATCGAATTCGAGACATTATCTTCTCTCTTAAACCAGTCTTTATAATTAAATGTAAGCTCCCAAGCCCTGGACGAGCTGCTGAAATTGGTTTCTTTCGAAAGGAGTTCGACATCGTTTAGATTGATTTTTTTAACGGCAGTTTCATTGTGTTTCTTTACATCCTTTTCAAATTGTTCCATTGCAATGTTCTCCGCTTCCTTGCTGCTGATTCCATTATTTCCACAGCCGAACAGAGAAAGGACAACTAAAATACTAATCATAAAAATGCTAATTTTTTTCAAATAAAGTTCCCCCCCCTGATACAATAGCTTTATTACTGACAATTCCAATTATTCCAGTTTACTGACAACAACTCAATATATAGTTATAAAAAAGAAGCTTATCATTAGAATTTGATAAGCTTCTCGCCTCACACGTGATGAATGTCTCTTGTTTCTTCAATCTGTTCGAGATGACCTTTTGCATGTCCTGCTACCATCTTGATCATTTTTCTAACGGTCAGCTCACCCTGGTCTTCCGTTTGAATTTTTCTATCGAGGGAGTCCGGTAAGCTCTCACAAAGATTGAGTACGTGTTCCCGTATCAATTTAAAAAGGGATACCTCGGTTTCAATTGAACGACCTTTGTAATTCGTTCCCGTTTCCCATAGATTGGGGTCGAATGGATTATTCTTATAAATTCTACCGTCTTCAGCGAGCGCAAACTTAATACGATGGAACATGGTCAAGTCCGAATCAATGAAATGCAGCACGGTTTGTCGAATGGACCATTTCCCTTCAGCTCTAACCAAGTCCAAATCATCATTAGATAACCCCTTCTAGGCTTAGCATTTTGCATATTTTCACCCCTAAGAAAAAATTTGTATCCTAACTTACCCTGGTACCTTGATGAAATACCATTTGCCATCTTTCATCTGCCAATTTCCAAACCGAACTTCTTAACGAATGTTGTTGAGTTTCCTCGTTGAAAATTCTATATGTAGTCAGTACGATTTCATCAGATAATGGATGAACTTCAAAGTGATCCATTGTCATCTTCACTAAACCAATACCTTCTTCACTGATCTCCTCATCTTGATAAAGTATCTTACCCGAACTCCCAATTTCAAAAAAATCATCTGCTAGAATTCTGTTGAGCTCTGTTTTGGATGAGCGAATTTCTGGTTTCAATAGGTTCTCTTCTAGCTGGTGGAGTTGTTCTTTTAAAGTTTCATTCATAACTTTCTTCTCCTCCTTTTGTACGGCTCCATAGAATTCCGTACTTATCTAATATCTCTTTTTTTCGCTCGTATCTGACTATTTACCACTGCCACTCACCAAAATATCTCTTATTTCCATAATAGAAGACACAATTGCATACGGAGTATGATGCGTTGGCTTTTCTTCCCCTCTGAAATTGACCCATATCGCTTCCATCCCTGCTTCCATGGGACCAACAACATCATGCGTCCACGAGTCACCTATGAATATCGTCTCTTCAGGTTTCTTATTAAATGCTTCTAGAGCAGTAGTATAGATTCTGGAATCAGGCTTTCTAAAACCTAATGGTTCTGCATGGAATATTTTATCCTGGCTGAATATATCTCCTAAACCCATGTTGAGTATCTTTTGTTTAGGGTCATAAAGTCCGTTTGTAACAATTCCAACTTCAAAATGCTTATTCAGTTCATTCATTAAATTTAACACTGATTCGTCAACCGTTATAAAGTTCATACTTGCGTTATTAAAGAGTGATTCCAGTCGATCAATTTCCTCAATGTCTGCTTTCACATCAAAGGAATCAAGAGCACTCTTCCATCTTTCTCTTTTAAATTCAAATGTAGTTAGTTCACCACTTACAAGTTTATCTATTAGAAATCTTGGAGGTTGTTTTATTCTCTTCAAAAATTGTTGTCCATCCATTCCCTTTGTCAATGGATGTTCCGCAAGAGTCTGAACCAGTCCATCGTCAAACCATGAGGAATTTTCAAGCAACGTGTCATCCAGGTCAAATAAAAGAAGGCTATACTTTTTCATTGGCTTATATGTCAGATTCATAGGAACCACCCCTTACGGATGAAATCGTCCCATCACCACAGTATTGTAGTAACGTCCATCCGATAATAATTTATCTCTCTTCAATACTCCTTCAACTTCAAAACCTTTATTCTTATAGAGCATGATGGCTTTTTCATTGGTTTCAAGTACATTCAAAGTGATCTTCTTAATGTCGTTCTCATCTGCCCAGCGTATGCTCTCTTTTAATAGATTTTTTCCAATGCCGTATCCCCAGAATTCCTGTAATACTCCTACACCGAACTCAACTTTATGAGCGATGCGCTTTAATGATTTCCCTTCACACCTGGAGAAACCTGCAATCCTGTCCCCCACTTCACAAACCAAAAAGAGATTCAGGGGACTCTCTGTATCTTCTCTGATTATTTGTTTAAAACCCGCTTCATCTATGTACGCTTCACCTTTTTCCCTATCCATGTTTTCCGTCTCTCCGTCTACCTGCAGCCGTACTTCTGACAATTTCTGAGCATCTTCTACTTTTGCTGATCTTATGGTATAGGTTAGATTTCGATTATGAAATTTTATTGGATTAATGATCATTTTAATTTCTCCCAACTTTGATGATTAAGCCTATACCCATTATCCAATAATTTCTAATTCATAACAACACTATTGATCTACTAGAGAAAAAACTGCACATGTCCTATTTCTGAACGAACCAATTTATAAAAGATTCTTTAAAATATTTCAAAAACAACTCTTGAATGGATAAGAACAATCCCCAGCCACATATTCCTATCCCAATAGATAAAAATAGATTGATCGAATGCTGAATCGCTACATAAACGATTACCAGAAGGAAAGCGGTAGCCGGGAATCCCCAAAGGACCCCTAATGCAAATTTGCTTATTTCAGTGGATTGTTCTCCTTGAACGTAGAGCCAAATAATACTCAGTAAACTCACTAAAGGCAGTGCAGCGATTATTCCACCATATGAAGGAAACCTTCTTGAAATTTCAGTCACCACACCTATAACAATTGCTGATACAATAATTTTCGCCATTACGTACATTTTTTTGCCCTCTTACTTAGTATTTTGAGAGCTTGTTCAACCAGTTCTCCTTCATGATCGTTCAGTTGCTCCAGAACCTTTCCTAGCTTTTCTTCATCAAGGCTTGTATTCCGATACAGAACCTCTTCCCCAGATTCAGTTAAACTCAGAATTACTTTTCGTTCATCAAGGGGATCTCTCACCTTCACTAAATACCCTTTTTCAATCGTTCTCTTCACATGTTCTGACGCAGTATTATGAGAAATTTGTAAGTATGAAGCAATTTCATTTACTCCAACCCCTGACTTCTTGTCTACAAGTTGAAGAATACGCACCACCTGATGAGAAATTTTTTCTCTATGGAGATAATGCAAGTGAAAATAAATATCTGTCCAATACTGATTTACCAACATAACTTTATCTTTCAAAAAAACACCCCTTTATATCGTTACTAAAGATTATATCGTAATATACGATGTAAAATAAAGGGTTTTATTTTCTACATAGAAAAAAGCTGAAGATCATTTTTGATCCCCAGCTTTTTTATAAATTTCTCTCCCGCCACTCACCGATGCGACGGCCACGACCCCTGCATCTTCCTCAATTGCATAATTTGCCCGGTGTGGTAAGCATCATGAAGCATGATGTCCAGTAGCTTTTCCTCAAGGGAATCCTCTTCAATCTTTGCCTCGGTTGTTTTACCAAGCGCCTCTCTTAATCCCCGATGAGCCGCCTCAACACGTGCAACGACTGCCCCCCATTCCTTGTCATCATTTAGTTGCTCGGTCAGGTAGAAAGTATCATTGCCATCAAGAGTATTCGTCCATTCACGGTCTTCCAACTTTGCCGTCATTCTCTCTTTATAATAAATCAGATGATTCACATTCTCCCAAATGGTTTTCGTCGCTTCTCCATCCGGTCTCCAACAAGCCTGTTCTGCAGAGAGCCCTTCAATTGCTGTTTTTAACGGTGCATACCAACTTTCCTGGTCGTATGTAGTGTCGAGCATTCTTAAGAGTAGATCGGTACGATTCATTTTCGTCTGCCTCCTTTATATTGTCGTGCCATGGATAGTATTTCATCATAAAGGGAAGAACTCCTTCTTTTGAAATACCTTCTTTGTCACATAAAGTTTTCCCTTAAGGAAAATAGTAAGACCATCTACAAAAAAGGAGCCTTACCAAATGAAAAAAGCAATCCTCCTGACCATCGTCCTGTTTCTACTTTTTCCATTAGCCACATCTGCAGCCCCAGTAAATCAAGTGAAAGCCGCTTTTGTCAGGGAGGGGAATGTGTGGACCTTGGTAGATGGAAAGGAAAAACAACTAACCAATACCGGTAATGTTCACTCTAAGCCCAAATGGTCGACTGATGGCACCCTCCTTGCCTATCAAGTAGAGACAGCATCGGAAGGGCAGTCAGAACTATGGACTTACAATCTCCAAACCGGACAAGAGAATCGAATTTCATATAATGGCACCACACCGGAATGGGCTCCCCATAAAAACCATATCGCCTATAATGACAAAGGGATATTAGATATCTCTGACCTCAACCGCTTCTACAACATCGCAACCGGGGTCAGTGATTTCACGTGGCTTCCGGACGGCAGTGGATTCCTTCTTTCTTCATCAGGAACCCTTAACCCGGATGGATGGTCAAGCGCCTCTTTGTTTACTAAAAAAGTCGGCGAAAACTATGAGGATATTGTTTTGTTCGGAGGCGTGGAGCCGTTTTTCACACTACCTAAAGAAATCGGGACAAATGAACAAAACAAACTGATTGCCGTCAATGCAGAAGAGCTGACCTATTCACCCAGCGGCAACTGGATTTCATTTGTCGTATCTCCCACCGCTTCCTGGTCCATGGACAGCGATATGGTCTGTGTCATTGATAATCTCGGGAAGAATTTCGAGGTATTGGATGAAATGATTTTGCAGGTAGGACAGCCCAAATGGTCACCTTCAACCGATACTTTAGCCTATATCGCAGGCGGCGGAAGAATCGTGTTCGGCTTCAAAAACAAGGATATAAAGGTGAAAGAAATGCCTGCGTCAGGAACTTACACACCTGCTGATTATGCTGATGTTGACTTTGATTGGATGACTGACAAATCACTGGTCGTGTCGAGGATTAAGGAACAGGAGTGGACGAACGACTTTAACAAGCATCCGCTGCCCGTCCTTTACACCTTGAATATCGATTCGAAGAAACAAACGAAGATAACGAGTCCTCCTAAAGGGTATGGGGACTATGCTCCTCAGTATATCCCTTCCATTGGAAAACTCTCTTGGTTAAGGGGGAAATCCCTTACTGATATGAAAAGGGATCTGTGGATTGGTAATACGGATGGGACTGAAGCTAAGGAGTGGCTTCTGGATATAGAGGAGATCGTATTTTACCCAGGGTGATTGAGTCAATGGATAGTGATTTTATGCCAGGGATGTGCTTTACTTCCCAAAAGTATATAAAGGAAATTCGACATGCTGGCAGGATTATTCGAATTCTCGCATGATAAATACTATACCCGCATGAAAAAATCAGATCCCGCTCTAAAATCTTCCATCTGGCATGATTCATCCCTAATCTCGCATGATCCTCCCGGGAAAATGCTTCCTACCAGAGAAATCATCACATATTCGGGCAGGATGGAGGTCTTTGGAGACAACTCCCAGCTGAAAAGGAGACAATCTGCAGTCTAATATGGGAGTTTCGCATCCAACCCAAACCTAATAGAACCTCACAATCAATTTTCAATTCTTTATTAAGTAAAGAATACATGTATAACATGAGAATCTTTTACATTTGGAATATCGTTGAAGAAAACATGTCATGATAATATAATAGAATAAACTACTCTTACGGAAGAGGTGAACGCAATATGAATACAGCTAAAGAGCGTTTACTTAAGATAATTGATGAAATACCTGAACAAGAAGTCAATAAAATTTTGGACTTCGCAGAGTACCTGAAAATAAAAAGAGAAAAAAGCTTATCAGATGATTTAGCAAAAGCCAGTGAAAGTAGCCTGGATTTTTGGGATAATGACATTGATGATAAGGTGTGGAATGATGTATAAACAAGGTGATATAGTTTTATTACCTGTTCCATTCAGTGATTTAACAAATAGAAAGCAACGTCCTGTTCTCGTAATTTCAAGTGACCGTTATAATAAAACAACTGACGATATTGTAGTTATGGCTGTTACCTCACAATTAAGGAACCTTGATTATTCAGTGATAATTGAAGCAAAAGATTTAAAAGATGGTGAGCTGAAGGTTACATCTGCAATTAGAGCCGACAAAGTTTACACATTATCAAAAGATATTGTAAGAAAAAAATTTGGAGCAGTTCATAACAGAGTTTTAGAAGAAGTTCGAACAAAACTTAATGAGTTAATTAAATAACAAGAAACGGCCAGTGGCATCTAACCACTGGCCATTTCTCATTTTCATACATTAAACAACTGTCCTTTTCCCTTGTCCCTCACCCCATCCAATCCCAATTCTCCCTATCCTCCATATCCATATGCCGCGGAATTCGATCATGAGGAACCTCTCCCTCGTCATCCAAATAATAATGCCTGATGGGGTTCAAGTCGTCATCCAATTCATACACGAGTGGGATGCCATTGGGGATATTGAGACTGACAACCCCGTCATTTGGGATGTGGTCAAGGAATTTCACGAGGGCCCGGAGCGTGTTTCCGTGTGCTGAGATGATGACACGCTTATTGTTCCGGATGCTCGGGACAATCTCCTCATGCCAATAGACGAGAGCCCTTTTTTCTGTATCGAGGAGACTTTCTGATAGTGGCATATTCTCCTTGCCAACGGTGGCGTATTTCGGATCGGACAGGTTGCCGCGATGACCCTCTTCTGAAATGGCCGGTGGCCGGATATCGGCCGACCTTCTCCATTCATGAACCTGCTCTTCCCCGAATTGCTCCGTCACTTCATCTTTATCCAGTCCCTGCAGACCCCCATAATGCCGCTCATTTAACCTCCATGATTTATACACGGGAATCCAGACCAGGTCCATTTCGTGGAGAGCGATCCATAGCGTCCGGATCGCCCTTTTCAAGACCGATGTATGGGCAACATCGAAAATGAACCCGTGTTTCTTCAGGACCGCCCCTGCTTTTCTTGCTTCTGTATAGCCGTCATCGGTTAAATCGACATCCGTCCAACCGGTGAACCTGTTTTCAAGATTATAGAGGCTCTCGCCGTGACGAAGGAACACAAGCTTCTTCATTTTCATCACTCCAGATCTTTTTTTCAGTATGTGCATCTCGGAATAGAAATATTGAGTAATTTAGGGAGTATTGTACCAAAATAGGAATAACCATTTTTGAGAGGAGACGATGTAATGTTCAAACAAAACGCTGGAGAAAAATTAATTGATCTCTTAATTGAATGGGGAGTCGACCATATTTACGGCATGCCCGGGGACTCCATCAATTCCATTATAGAACCACTTCGGAAAAGACAGGACAAAATCAAATTCATCCAAGTCAGGCATGAGGAAGCAGGGGCACTGGCCGCTGCTGCATATGCGAAATTAACGGGAAAACTGGGGGTATGTACGGCGATTGCAGGTCCCGGAGCCATCCACCTTCTCAACGGATTGTACGATGCAAAACTTGATAAAGCCCCTGTTTTAGCGATCACTGGTCAAGTCGAAACGGACCTTTTAGGGACGGACTCTTTTCAAGAAGTGAATCTTGAGCGGATGTTCGACGATGTGGCTGTTTATAATCAACGCATCATGTCCGCAGATCAGCTCCCTGCCGTCGTCAATCAGGCGATCCGGACCGCCTATGCGAAAAAAGGGGTATCTGTTCTAACAATTCCCGATGACATCCCTCGTTTTGAAGTCGGAAAAGAAGCTCGTGTTACGGCAAATTTTTCAGTGAAACAGGACATTTCACCTCTTCCTGAGGATTTGCAAAGGGCAAAAGAACTCATCGAGGGTGCGGAACGACCAATCATCCTTGCCGGAAAAGGCGTCCACGGGCACCGGGAAACACTATTATCCTTTGCTGAAAAAGTGGGGGCACCCATCGTGTTGACCCTGCCTGGTAAAGGGGTCATCCCTGATAAGCATCCGTATTGCCTGGGAGGTCTCGGACTGATTGGGACAAAGCCTTCGTATGAAGCGATGCAGGAAGCGGATATGCTCATGATGATCGGGACCTCTTTCCCCTTCACCGGATTCCTGCCTGACAGTGCCAAAACGATTCATATTGACATTGACCCATCTCAAATAGGGAAGCGCTACCCCGTCGATGTCGGTCTTGCCGGGGACGCCGGCACTTCCCTTAAGTGGCTCACCGAACATGTCTTAAGGAAAGAAGATCGAACATTCCTGGAGAAAAATCAGGAGCGTACGGTTAAATGGTGGGATAACTTAGAATCACAAGAGGAGGATGGATCGGTCCCGCTCAAACCGCAGCGACTGATTCATGCTCTTAAGGAAGTCGCGTCCGACGACGCCGTCCTGTCCGTTGACGTCGGAAACGTAACGGTGTGGATGGCAAGGCATTTTCCGATCACCAATCAGTCCTTTGTCATTTCGAGTTGGCTCGCTACCCTCGGCTGCGGCCTTCCTGGTGCCATCGCCGGTCAAATCGCCTATCCGGATCGTCAGGTGTTCGCGATATGCGGGGACGGAGGATTCGCCATGACGATGGCGGACTTCGTCACAGCAGTCAAATATGATTTACCTATCATTGTCGTGATCCTAAACAATCATAAGATCGCTATGATCAAATTCGAGCAGGAAGTAATGGGGAATATTGAGTTCGGCACCAACTTACAGAACCCGGACTTCGCCAAATACGCTGAAGCCTGTGGTGGAGTCGGATACCGTGTCGAACGCCCGGAGGACATCCTGCCTTCACTCCAAAAAGCGACTCAACAAAAGAAACCATGCATCATCGACGTCGTAGTCGACGCTGACGAAGCACCAATGCCGGCCAAAATCCAGTTCTCCCAAGCCGCCGGCTATACGAAACACATGCTTAAACAACTATTCGAAGAAGGAAAGTTTGACCTTCCACCGTTGTAAAAGATGAGGGACGGACCTTGAAATGCAAGGTCCGTCCCTCTTGTGTTTTTTCTTACAATAGCTCAACGTACCCTTCTGTCCCATGCACCCTGATCCTTTGTCCATCTTGTATTCTCTCGGTCGCACGTTCAACCCCGACAACTGCTGGCAGTCCATACTCCCGTGCAATCACGGCTCCATGGGTCATCAGTCCACCCACTTCTGTGACTAATCCTTTGATGGATACAAATAATGGTGTCCAGCTCGGGTCGGTATAAGGGGTGACGAGTATATCGCCCTCTTCCAGATCCGCGTCTTCCATATTGAGAATCACGCGTGCCCGTCCTTCTATCACTCCTGATGAAACAGCCAGGCCAGCAATCGCTTGTGCCGGGAGATCTTCCCTCTTGTATTCACCGGTGATGATTTCCCCGTCCGACGTGATTACGCGTGGCGGCGTCAGTTTTTCATAAAGGTCGTACTCTTCTTTTCCTTTACAAATGAAATCCTCTTTCCGTTCCTTAGTTCTCACCAAGTCCTGCAATTCATCAAATGTAAGATAAAAGATGTCCTCTTTTTCTTGAAGAATATTTTGTTCTACAAGCTGTTCAGCTTCTTTTAATAAAGCCTGCTTATAAACGAAGTAGCGCTGAATCATGCCGTATTTCGGATATTCCCGATAACCGGTGAAATGCCGGATGATGTCGATCCTTTTTTTCGCCTCTTTTACCTTTTGTTCGCCATCCGGTAATGAGCTTAATCTATCCAGCAATTCTCGTTCTTTTTGTAACGCTTCCAGTCGCCCTTGCTCAAATTTACGTTTGCTTTCCTGCGGCTTGAACTGTTGGATGTTCCTCAGAATCATCGGAACAATGGTAGTTGGCTTTTCACTCCAGCGCACTCTCGAAATATCGATTTCTCCGCTGCATCTCATTCCATATATCGAGAGAAAGTCTTCGATGGCTTCCCTGGCTTCCTGTCCACCCTCGACTTCCACTAGTTCATCCAGGAAATGGTCGTCTTTTTCCTGGCGCAAATAATCGATGACCGCCTGGTGTGGACGAATCACATCGGCTACGTCCATCAATGCCAACCCCATTTCAGAGGTGATATTATTCGGGACCGATTGAGACAGTGTATCTGCCACATTTTTTTCTCCCAACCACTCGTACATATGGTTATTGATCCAGAATAAAGCTTCCATCGCGGCCATGATGACCCGGGAACTCTCCGGATCAAATAGAATCCTTTTTAATTCCTTCATATCTTTTAAGATGAAATCGAATAACTCGGATCCCGTTTTCGAATGGATGGTTTGTTTCAACTGTTCGATCGAGGTTTCACTTTTCTTTATTAGTTCCGCAACGATGGCAGGATCGGGGTCGATTGGATCCACTCCATCTTTCCTTGGAGTAGCCATAGCTTCATCCTCTACAGTTTTGATGAAACCTTCCCGCTCTACAATTTTTGTGAGGGCATCTTTTATAAGTGGTTCAGATTTGCCCATTAATTCGATGAACGGTTGTCTGCTTGCAGGGGATGCCAAACGAGGTGTGCAATCCACAAACAATCTTCCACCGGCGACTTTCATCGGTGCAGGCGTCGTCAACAGGAAAAACGACAACCCGAGTGGCTTCATGGCATCTGTCATCATTTGCTGATGGCCGACGGATAGATACACTCGATTCTCCTCATCAACCGCTTCGGGAATCGGGTATAGCGTCGTAATCGGCCGACTTTGGACAATGTAGAAGGTGCCATCATCCAAGCACCACTCAATATCTTGAGGACAGTCAAAATGGGCTTCGATCTTTCTGCCGATTCGGGAGAGCTGTATAACCTGTTCATCCGTTAGGGCCGCTGCCTTTTGCTGATTTGGAGAGATAGGCTGCGTCTCCGTCCCTCCACCGTCCACCCCAATGATTGCCAATTTCTTCGTTGCAATCTTCTTTTCTATGATCAATCCGTCCTGAACTTTATAGGAATCTGGTGAAACCATGCCGGAGACCAAAGCTTCTCCAAGACCAAATCCTGCGTCGATGGATACCACTTTCCGATTGGAACTCACGGGGTCAGCCGTAAACAGAATCCCAGAAACCTGCGGGGACACCATCCTCTGAACGATAACGGAAAGGTGAACTTGACTGTGATCAAATCCGTTCTGCATGCGGTAAATGACAGCCCGATCCGTGAAAAGGGATGCCCAGCACTTGCGGATATGCTCCAGGATGGAATCCTTGCCGATCACATGGAGGTACGAATCCTGCTGACCGGCAAAAGAGGCTTGTGGCAAATCTTCCGCCGTTGCGCTTGAACGGACCGCATAAGCATGTTCCACTCCAAACCGAGAGTGATAGTGCGTAACAGCTTCCACTACATCGGAAGGAATCGTTACATTCAGGAGGACTTCCCGAATCTCCTTGCTGACTTCCCCGATTTGGTTCCGATCTTCGGGTTTGAGTTTGGACAACCTTGCCAGCAATGTGTGATACATCTCATTTTGTTCAACCGCGCGTTGAAATCCAACCGTCGTCACACTGAATCCGTCCGGCACCTGTATACCTTGAATCGTTGATAACACCCCTAGATTCAACCCTTTTCCACCTACAAGTGAAAGCTCCGATTGTTCCATTTCCTCAAAACTGAGAACCAGTGAATCCATTATTGCAACTCCCCCTATCCATCAATGTTCTTTGATTTTAGCAGTAGTGCATAGGAAGAAACAGTCTGTAATGAATTTTTTTAGCGTGGTATAATAGAAGTAGGAAGAGAAGTTTGGATGTGTGAAAATTGCATTTGAAACGAATACATATAAAAAAAGCTCAGAATTTTTCTGAGCTTTTTAAGTTCAACTTTATAAGGTCACTCACTTAAAACTTTAGGCTTCTTTCTCCCCACAACGTAATAAACCAAATACCCCAAAACATTAAACAAAGCAAACACCAAAATCCACCCAATGTTTAATCGTCTATGATGATATGCGTTAATCGTTGCCCAGATCGTAAACAACGTGATATAAGTCGCCATTCCTGAGAACAAAATGATCGCCAACCAATCACCTATATGCCTTGTTTCCATTTGGATGTACCACTGTTTTCCATCCCCGTT
The DNA here is from genome assembly GCF_056173145.1 of Rossellomorea sp. QJM3NY_18. Classification (NCBI taxonomy): domain Bacteria; kingdom Bacillati; phylum Bacillota; class Bacilli; order Caryophanales; family Bacillaceae; genus Rossellomorea; species Rossellomorea sp. QJM3NY_18. The sequence continues at coordinate 3,140,056 of NZ_CM149659.1, forward strand.
TCCGTATGGAAAAAAATCTGCTTGGAGCCATTCTGGATTCCACACTTTTTGTTCAAACCGGTAATCTGGCTTTGCGTCTCTGACATAATCAAATACCATGTTAGTATTCTCCACACTACTTACATCATAAATTTCAACACTTGCGATTTGATCCGTCATTTCAATTAAACTATCTATTTTCACTTGCATCTCATTCGTGAGACTTGTTTTATTTTCTAAAACATAAGCAACCTGTGTAGCGATTTCAGCATTTTCCAAAGCATTTTCTTCTTCGATCGACCAAACATACCCGAACGCAGAAACGGTAAAAAGAAGAACAGCAAGCGCAAGGTAAAGCACCCATTTAGCGAACGTTTTTTGAGCCTTGAAGAGCTGTCCTACAATCGAACGCATTTCCTGCTCCCCACCGAAACGCTCAATGGCCACATCGACAGCTTCTTGCTCTCCCATTCCTTCAGCTCTTAGTTCATGAACAGCCTCCATCAAGTGACTTTTCATCTCAGCTTTCAATTCCTGAATTTCTTTTCGATTCCCCCCGATATTTTGATAAACAGAATCTACATATGCATCAATCTGTCTCAAGGCTCTCTCCCCCTTCGATAAAGGTATCAATGATTTTCTTAACGAAATGCCACTCTTTGCGCTTTTCTTCAAAACCCTCTTGGCCTAATGGAGTAAGAGTGTAATACTTTCTTCTTCCCCCCGGTCCCTGCTCATCACCCCAGTAAGAAGAGATCCACTGGTTTTTTTCTAACCTTTTCAATGATAAATAGAGCGTACCTTCTTTTAATTCGAATTGATCTCCGCTTTTTTCACGGACCGTTTTCGCCAGCTCATAACCATACATATCCCGGCTATTCAGAAGTGAAAGGATCAACGTGTCGATATGCCCTTTTAAAACCTCTTTATTAATTCCCAAATTTTACACCCCCTTACATATTTATATAATATATTACCTAATAATGCAAGGTATTCATTTATATAAAAATCATCCTTCAGTGAAAGGATGATTTTTGTTAAATGAGCTATTATTCAGATTTATTTAACAAGCGACGCTCTAAGATTGACACCATACTCCATGTACCCTTTCAAGTTACGTTGTTTACTTAAGTTCGTTCTCCAACATTCCCTTATGTTCATGAGCCAGTTTTATTAACATAAATTCGTCATTTTGCAGCTGCTTCATAATCTCTCTGCTTTCATTCCAAGCTAAACCATACATGCTTTCAGAAGTAGCTCTGTTTTTATACGCCTGCTCAAGCTCATCCTCATCAAGTAGAAAGATTCCACCAGAAGGCAGCACCACAATGTCCAAGTAGAGATCATCTAGCCACGGAACACCGTCCTCCACTCCATTTTCCAGGCATATATCTATGTACCACTGCACGATCTCCCCATTTGCTTCAAACATGGTAGTGACGGAATAATGTTTTCCAAAAGGAAAGTGCTGAAGCCACATATATCCGTTATCAACGATGCATACTTCTTTGTCTCCATACCGGGTGAGCAATGGTTTCTTCACTTTCACTGTCTCTAATAGAGTAATATACCCTTGAAATTCTTTCGTATTTAGATGGGTTTGAGCGTATTTCCTTTGTTCTACTCTCTTCCAATCAGCACGATTTCCGTATTTTCTTTTAAGCATATATTCATTCCTTACCTCATTTAGGCAGATTCAGCTGCCATGAAACACCAAAACGGTCATTCAGCCAGCCAAATTTCTTACTAAAACCGTAATCTCCCAGTGGCATGAGTGCTTGACCACCTTCACTTAGCTTCCCATAGATAAGCTCAAGTTCTTCTTCCGAATCACACGTTAGAAAGATGGAGAAAGAAGGTGTAAAAACAAACTGATGCTTCACATTGCTATCAATGCACATAAATTCCTGCCCCTTCAACGTGAACGTTGCCTGCATGACCGTTCCTTCATCTCCACTTTCATTTGCTCCATATCGCGCAATATTGGTAATGGCTGAATCCTCAATCAGTGAGGTGTAAAAATTCATTGCTTCCTCGGCATCTCCGTTTTGAAACATTAAAAATGGTGTGACCTTGTTCATGGTTGACCTACTCCTTTTAACAACTTTTTTCTAAAGTATAATTGAATATAAATGGTATTTCTAATCTGGTTTATTAGCCAACCCTAAAAGTTCAGCAACCAATTCCGCACTCCCCGGTGTAAACATGAAAATCGATACTCCAATCAACACAGCACCCATTACACCATACACAAACACTCTTGGCTTTAAGAATGAACCCTGTTTAAACGCCTGCAAACCTGCACGGAAAATGAGAAAAAAACCTATGAATAGAATAGCAAAATAATAAATACCCATTAGATCACCTCGTTAAATTTTTAAATGACTAAAAGAATGGACACATTTATATTTAAAGAATTTTTTGTTAGAATGTCATCGATTCTGACGACAACTCTCAATCAATTTAAAGTATTGCGTATCCCCCAACCCATACTCTCTAAAATTCTCAATCATAAGCGATACCAGCTTCTCTGCAGGAACGTCCCGATGTTTTTGAATATACACCATAAGCTCACTATCTTTCTTAAGGTAATTCAAATATAGTTCAATCCCCTTACGTAAAGGCTTTAGCTCCACGTCCGCAGGCTTCGTATGATAAATCAGCACTTGTTCGTAAAGGGCCGCATACCCCTTCGCCTCCAGGCTATAATCGCTCACTGGCTTATATTGTTGATCCACAAGAAGCAGATCAATCGCCCCTTTATACTCCCTCTGATCCAACCAGGCAAGTATCGTCAGCACATTCATTTGACAGAACATATCTTCATCAAACCATAAAGAAACATGTTCAACAGCCCCTTGAAAGAGTGGACGCAACGGCTTGAGTGTGATGTCAGCATACTGATCGCGCGTTACATGATGAACCTTCGAACGCATCTCAATAAACTCATCTGAAAATATGTCTTCACACGTCTCTCCATAACACATGGCTTCGTTAAATGGGATCATCCACTCTGGTTCTAGAAACTGTGTCTCTTTGAATCGTTTGTACATCTCTGTTCCATTCAGGATATGGATCGTTTGATTCTGAATCACTTGGATACCCCCTTTTAAATGAACGATTTCATTTAATACCTTGCTTTTTTGCAGGAAACAGCGTTTTTAGTTCCCGTAAATCCTCAATAATCACATCAGCCTGAACAAGCTCCTCTTCCCGGGCAAAATCAAAACGACAGCCAACGGAAAGCAAACCATTGTCCTTCGCCGCATGGATATCCGATAACCGGTCCCCAACCACAGCTCCGCTCGTCAACTCGTATTTATCAACAATATGCCGGACCAAATCTGATTTATTCAGAGATTCTACATGCTGAATACTGAATGTCTCCGATACCCATTGGTTCAGATCATAATAATCGACAATGGCGTTTAAGTATTCAATTAATCCGTTACTGGCTATGTATATGCTGTAACCATTATCTTTTAAATGGCTGAAAACCTCCTGAACATGAGGATATAGGGCACCTTTTCCATTCCTTATATTCTGGATTAATCTCTCAAGGAAAAAGGCATCCGTCCTCTCTCTTTCTTCAAGAGAATGCTCGGGCAGCAGTGCCTCCCATACCTTGGGTAACGGCACACCCATGATCTCCCGGTATTTCTCAATCGGTGTTTTCGCATTCCACTGGTTTAGTGACCGTAACCGTTCAAAAGCATCATCCAGGGATGCTTCTAATATTTTGTCTGTTTGAAAGAGTGTTCCATCCATATCGAAGATTAGTGCTTGTGTCATAATCATTGTTCCTTTCCCAACGGCTAATGTTAATTTCGTAATCGTGCTTGATCGTGCTGCTTTTTCAACAAGGCTATCTTCTCTTCTCCATTCAATTCCAATTATTCCAAAAACTCTTCCAATAAACAATCCGTTTGTAAAACTTTTGCCAATATGAAATACCCTATTCCCACTTCTTACCATTCATACTATAATACTATATTGTGGCAGGAATATTTTTACACAGAGTAGGTCCTTACATAAAGTTTTACAAGTTTTTAAGAATAACAAGGACTGCTACACCGTAAAATGAATTTTGTGACAAGGTGAACTCCGCCTCAAGACCTAGGCAAATATTAGCCTGGAGGTGGCTGTGATGTTGTCCGGATTACAGTATCTTTAAAAAGAAGGTTCAAAACCAAACAGTATTAGGGGGAAAACACATGCAAGCTTTAACCGATTGGGTATTCCGCAATAAGGCAGCCATGACACTATTTATCATCATCACGTTGCTTCTCGGCATCATAAGTTATTTCCGTCTGCCTATGGAATTCCTGCCTGAAGCGGATAATCCACAAGTGACAGTCGTCACCCTTGGTCAGGGGTATGACGCCGGCTCCATGACAACGAACATCACGGAACCCGTGGAACAGGCCGTGACATCGATTTCAGGGAAGACATCCATCCTGTCCACGACCGGGGAAGGATATTCCCAGGTGACCATCAACTTCGATTCAAAAAGTGACATGAAGGAAGCGAAAAACAAGGTCGAAGAGGCCATCAAAGGAATCCAGCTTCCAGAGGGAGTCGGGCAACCGCAAATCTCCCAGCTGAATACTTCGATGATTCCAATCAGTCAGGTATCGGTGACATTTGATGACGGATTGACGAAAATGAATCTTGATCTCGTCAATGATGAGTTCAAGCCTCTCTTTGAAAATAAGGGCTCTCTGTCTCAGGTAAGCCTCGCTGGAGAAAACAGCCCACGTGTCCAAATCAATCTTGATCATGACAAACTGGAAAAGTTACATATCCCGGTCAACGCAGTGATGGGCGTGCTGCAAGGTCAGGATGTTTCCGCCTCTGCCGGAAGCACGACGATTGACGGTCAGAAGAGTACGATCAACGTCACGGACAATCTCACTTCCGTTGACGCCTTGAAGAACTTGCCTGTACCTATGCAGATTCCGAATGCTCCTGTCGTCAAATTGAAAGACATTGCTACCGTTGAAAAAGTAAAACCAGAAAACACCATCACCCGTGTAAATGGGAAAGAAGCCTTGGCATTCGTCCTGTTCAAAGAAAGCGATGCCAGTGCCGTTACCGCTGGAGAAGATGTAAAAGACACGGTCGATCAGATCAATAAGGACTTTGACGGTGTCGAAGCAACGGCACTATTTACCACCGGGGATATGGTGGAGAATTCGGTGAACACCATGGTTCGCGAAGTAGCACTGGGTGCTCTTTTCGCAACACTTGTCATTCTTTTATTCCTGAGAAAATTCAAGCCGACCCTGATCACCGTTGTGTCCATTCCATTATCACTCTGTATTACGCTATTCCTGCTCTGGTTATCCGGAGTCACCCTGAACATCCTGACACTGGGAGGAGTCGCGGTGGCCGTCGGACGACTCGTGGATGACAGTATCGTCGTCGTAGAGAATATATTCCGCCGCAGCCAGAATGAAAAGCTGTCCAAACAGAATGTACTGCTTGCGACAAAGGAAGTTTCCCGAGCGATTACGTCGTCCACTCTCATCACAGTGGCCGTATTCCTGCCGATGGGACTGGTCAATGGATCGTTAAAAGCGTTCCTGCTTCCATTCGGTTTGACCGTTACATATTCATTGCTTGCATCCCTGCTTGTAGCCGTTACGGTCGTGCCATTGTTAAGCCGAGGCATGTTAAAAAATACAACTTTGCCGAAGCACAACACGCCGCACCGCTATGTGAATGTACTGCGCTGGTCACTCAATCATAAATGGGTTCCCACCCTGTTGGCCATTCTTGTATTCGGAGGATCTATCGCACTTTATATCACGTTACCGAAAGCAGCAACAAGCGCGAATGACTCCTCTTTTGTAGCTGTCACCATGGAGTTCCCTAGTGATACACCGGAAGACACGATCAAAGAGCGCACTATGGAATTCGAAGATACGTTATCTGGGTTTGAAGGATATGATTACTTAATTACCCAGTACGGTGCAAGTGAAGAAAATGCCCAATACGGAGCCGTGAGTGATCCAGATACGGCGGTGTACACCGTTATCTTGGAAGAAGGAGCCGATGCGGAATCCTTCATCAAAAAAGTAAATGAAACGAAAAAGAATGAGAAAGATGTAAAGATTACAGCATCACCATCTTCCATCTTCGGAGGCTCTTCCAACTCAAGCATTACCTATGATGTCGTCGGAAATGACACCAATGAACTTCTGACTACATCCAAAACAATCATAGATAAGATTAAAGACGTGGACGGCGTGAAGAAAGTCTCCAGCAATCAGGAAAAAACGTCTCCGGTCTTCACCGTGAACGTCAACACAGAGAAAGCCAATGCCCAGCAAACGGCTATGCAAATCCGTTCATTATTGAACCCGCAGCCAATCGGAGCCATCAACCTGGATGATGTAACGACACCAGTATTTCTGGACGCAGGCGTCAATCCTGAATCAACGTCAGATTTGAATGACTTGACGATCGCCACAAACTCAGGCATCCAGCCTCTTACGGAAGTGGCATCCATCACGGAAGAGGAAAAACCAAGTACCGTCCTGCATAAAGATGGTGATTTATATGTTCGAATTACGGCAGAGGTAAAACCTGAAGAGCTTTCGGTCATTTCGAAGAATATCGATACCGAAATCAAGGATATCGACCTGCCGAAAGGAGTAACTCTTGACACTGGCGGCGCCGCTGCCCAGCAGGCCGACGACTTTAAGGACCTTGGCATGACGATGCTTGCTTCCATCATGATCGTCTACCTGATCATGGTCCTGACCTTTAAGACGTTGAAAGCTCCACTGGCGATCCTGATCACGCTGCCACTCGCCTCAATCGGCGCCGTCCTCGGACTGCTCATTGCCCGCGTCCCTGCTGACGCAACGGCTCTAATTGGAGCGTTGATGCTGATTGGAATTGTTGTGACGAACGCCATCGTTTTGATTGACCGCGTCAAGCAGAATGAGGAAACGATGATCATTCGTGACGCGATCCTGGAAGCGTGCGGAACCCGTCTCCGTCCAGTGGTCATGACGGCGATTGCCACCATCTGTGCCATGCTTCCGCTTCTCTTCGGTCATACGGAAGATGGAAGTCTAGTATCGAAATCACTTGCCGTTGTCGTCATCGGAGGTCTTGCCGGTGCCACGGTGCTGACACTTGTGGTCGTTCCTGTGTTCTATGAATTGCTGTATTTCAGGAAGTCGAAGCGCCAACGTGCTCAGCAGTTGGAGAGTGAGGAGAAAGTCGCTCAGTAATTTTAATTATTATGTAAAAGGTGCTTATCCAGGACAGGATAAGCACCTTTTTTGGTGGGGGAAAGTTGGATATTGGTTCATTCAGCTACTGATTATCCTCCAATATTCAGCAGCTGAACCGTAAACCGACCCCATAAAAAAAAGCCACACCCATCAGATGTGGCCCACCCACCTATATCACTTTGATTCCGAAATCAAATATTTCTCTCTGAAAATCGGACTAAGTTCACTCCACACATCGAACGTATTACCATCCACATCATAAAAAACAAAATTCCTGCCTGAGTGACCTCGGTCCTCAATCTCTCCAACCTTCACCCCGCGACGGATAAAGTCCACGCGCACATTTTCCAGAGCCTCTAACCCATCCACTTCAAATGTTAAAGAAAAGCGTTCCTTACCATGGACATCTATAAAGTTAGCACTCTCGTTTTCTTTTGATTTAACAAGAAAGATGCTTTGGTTGGCAAGATTCAAAATGGCTTTATCCTCATCTTTATAGTTTAATTCTGCCCCCAAATTCGCTACGTACCATTCCGAAGAACGTTCCACGTCAGCCACTGGAATATAAGTCGTTCCTACTCTTAACAATTTTTCGTTCATCTATGATCCCTCCGTTTTATTTTTTCCGGCCAATATAAAGCAGGTGAGAAGAAATGCCAAGAATATAAGGATCTGTTGCTCTTTCGATAATTAAATCAATGATTTTCCTTACTTCTTCATCTCCCTTTTCTCTCCAGTAGTCCCAGTTGTCAGGATTCAAAACAGTGCCTGCATTAGATCCAATCAGCTCGATCGTTTCAAAACCGTTCTCTTCCATAAAAGGATTGATGTCTTCTATTTCGAAATAATAGGCACCGGTAAATCGTCCTTCATCAGCGTGATTAAAGCAGCCTGTTTGGGAAAATTGCTTAATGTTGTCCATCTCATCGTGAGGCTTCCAATTGTCAGGTGAAAGGAGCGATGTGAGGATGTGTCTGATCCTCGGCATAAACGCAACAAAGACCAGTCCATCCTTTTTGGTCACTCGATTTAGTTCTTTTACTGCCCTCATGCGGTCGTTCTCTTCCTGCAGATGGTACATGGGACCAAGCATGAAGGAAGAGTCAAACTGTTCATCTTCGATCATGTGAAGGTCCCTGGCGTCTGCTGCATGAAATCCTTCAAATTGTCCTTCTAATTGAAGTTCCTCTGCTTTCCCTTTGGCGATATCAACCAACCTCGGGGTCAGATCGGTCAGTGTCACCCTATAACCAGCTTTGGCCAGTTCCATTGAATATTTCCCCGGTCCCGCTCCATTGTCAAGAACAGATCCTGTAAGGGGCATATATTTTCTCATGTAATGCCAATTCACCTGAAATTCAACAGGTTCACGTTCAAGTCTTCCCCACTCATCAAATTGATTGTAATACTCTATGATCTTACTCAGCATTTCCACCCACATTCCACTTTTTACCTATATATTCGCTGCAATTTATGTCAAATCCTGCCTACTACCCACTTTTTTTGTAAGCAGCTATTGATTATGTAATTGATTAGAGGATATCCACACTCTTCATAGAACTTATGTATAGATAATTAAATAGAATAGGAGAAGATACGAAGTGAGAGATCAATTAATCCCGGCCATTATTGCGTTTGTTTTAGTCTCAGCTTTATCCCCTCTGTTCATTGCACTCCTAAGAAAATTAAAGCTTCTGCAACCGATACGAAAAGAGCTTCCTTCCAATCATCAAATCAAAAAAGGGACTCCCCTGATGTTTGGAATCATCCTCTTTATCGGTATAATCGTATCCTTATTTTTTTCACCTACGCCCCTGATGTTTTTCTTGGCCATTACCTACATTCTATTCAGCTTCATCGGATTTTTGGATGATTTTTGGAAAGCGTCCCGGCAAGATCCCGGCGGTGTTTCAAGTAGAACGAAGCTTATCTTCCAATTTCTATTCACGGGTACCCTGCTTTACTACTTGATGAATGCACAAGGAATAGATGCGACCATTGGCATCTATCAAAATTTCTCTATTGATCTTCCAATGTACTTATATCTCATTGTCATCACCTTATTTGTCGTCGGTTCTGCCAATGCGATTAATTTTACAGACGGCTTGGACGGCCTTTTAGGAGTCGTCGCGATTCCGACCTATTTTTTCTTTTTTATGATTTCGGACAGTAGTGAGGTCCAGCTTTTTTGTTTAGTGATGATTGGCTGCTTACTCGGGTTTCTTATTTATAATATCTTTCCTGCCCGTGCTTTTATGGGGGATACAGGGTCATTGGCGATAGGGGGCTCCCTTTCATTTCTTGCCGTTATTGAAAAAGTGGAGATCCTCATTCCACTGCTATTCTTTATCTACTTTGCTGAACAGCTTTCGGTCATTTTACAGGTGGCTTCATTCAAATCGAGGGGTAAGCGAATCTTCAGGATGACTCCGATTCATTATCACTACGGCTTAAAATATGGCTGGGGTGAAACGACCATTGTTAGCGCTTTTGGGTTTGTGTCATGGATTTGTACGTTTATCTGTTTTGCTTATTGGAAGTTTGTTCTCTATCCCTAATAGAAAACGGAGGATGGACTATTGTCCTTTCTGCTGCATTATGGATAAAAAAAGAGGTGCTCTCTCTCGGAGAACACCTCTTTTTCTTAGTAACACATATCATCCTCTTCTTCTACCCGTTCCACCGTGGTTCTTGGAGTGCAGAACCCACCAAGGACTTCGAGGATGACCGGGTGAAGGATTTCAATTTCCAGGCAGGCGATGAGTTGAATTTGTACCTGTTCCTGGGTCAGACTTCCCTTCTTTTCCCTACATTTAATATCTACTATGGAGCAGTTCACATTTCCGGGATTAATTCCTTCAGGTAAGCAAACGGCGATCTTTTTATCAAAGTAGACCGGTATATCCATCGTGCAGGACTCTGCTTCACTTACCCGGGATTGGATGGTCAATTGAAGCGCTGCTTGCCCACGAATCTCCACATATCCCGGTGTCCCTCTTTCAAATCCGATGACTGAACATCCGTCGGGCGTTAGCTGACAAGAGACACTTATGCCCTCTCCCCTTCTTAGGAGTTCATCAACCAGCTCACTGCAGCCTTCGGATAACCAAATATGTTGCGTTGCGTTATGGGTAGCAATGACCCAATCATATACCTTGTCTACTGCGATGCATTCAGGTCTCAAATTTGATGGTGGAGGGAGTACTTCTCCTAACTGAACATTCAGCACCCGATCCTCACCTTCTTGCAGAGTGATGCTCACCTCTTTCACCGGGTATCCCGGTGCCGTAAACCTGATGATGAAATTCCCAGGCGGCAGCCCTAACAAGATATAGAATCCATTGGGATCAGTTAAGGTGGATCGTATCGGGACTTGGGATCCAACGGGAAAAATCTGTACAAGTACTTGTGAAATCGGTGCTCCCGTCTGAATATCTGTAACATATCCTCTGATACTGGCAGGATTGTCTTTTAGCAAGAAGTTGAGCGTTCTTGTGGTCCCCCTGATGAGTGTGACCGTTTGGAATTGACTTTGATATCCTCTTACTCTAACGACGATGACCACTTCTCCTCCAGGCAGTCCTGAAAGTGTATAGTTCCCATCCCTGTCCGTAAGCGTCACACCCAGTAACCTTCCATCGGTTGTAAAGACTTGGATAAGGGCATCGTCAATGGCCGCCAGTGTACGTGCATCCCTGACATTTCCGGTTATCGTAGCCGGATTTGATTCTAGCGCTGCATTAAGAATCTCCGTTTCTCCTAGACTGAGGGTGATAGGGATTGTCTGGCTGACATATCCGTCTGCGGAGAAAATAACATTATAGTCACCTGCAGGTAGCCCGGTCAGAATATACCTTCCCTCTTGGTCCGTCAAGGTTGATGCCACCACAATTCCAGACCCACTGATGACTGTGACGACAGCGGCACCTTGAATTGGTGTTCCTGCCCCACCATCCGTGACCGTGCCTTTCAGGGTGGCAGGCTGTCGGCCAAGTTCTACATCCAGAGTTCTCGTTTCTCCATTTGTGAGGAAGATCCTGAATACTTCACTGGTATAGTCATCTGCAGAGAAGACCACCCGGTACTCACGGGGATCAAGTCCAGTAATCAGGTACTCCCCTAAGCTATCGGTGAGGACAGAAGCTACGGGGATTGTCGTCCCCACCCTGAATACTTGGACAAGGGCTGATGGAATGGGGAGATGATTGACTCTGTCCCTCACGGTTCCTCTAAGAACTGCCGGTTGGTTCGATAGACTAAAATTAAGAATTTCCGTTTCACCTGGTGATAACGTCACAACCGCTATTTGATCCCCAAACCCAACTGCGCTTGCTATGGCCGTATATTGACCTTCCGCTAACCCGGTAATCACGTAAGCTCCATCTTCATCCGTCAGGGTGCTGGTAATAAACACACCGTCTGAGTTAAAGATCCTTACTAATGCGCCTTGGATTCCAGTCGCAGTTTGTGCATTGAAGACAGTACCTGTAATTCCAGCAGGATTAGGATCTAACGCTGCATTCACTGTTTCTGTCTCATTCGGAATAAGGATGACTGGAATGACGACTGTTCCATAACCGTCTGCAGAAATGACCACATTGTAACTACCGGTTGGTAAGTTGCCGAGGGAATACGTTCCACCGCTCGATGTCAGGGCGCTTCCAACGACGATATCTGTATTTGGTATCACCACTTTGACAAGTGCTCCGCTGATCGGGTTCATTGTAACAGAATCTCGTATCGTCCCTTGAATCGTTGCCGGGAACGGGATCAGAGCGATATCCAACACCTCAGCTTGACCAAGTGTTAAGAAGACATTATTAACATTGATGGCGTATCCTTCAAGTTGGGCAATGACATCAAACGCTCCCTGAGGCAGCCCTTCTATTAAATAATTTCCGTTTTCATCCGTAAGGACCCTCCTTACTAATATGCCTGTGCCGCTTGCATAAACTTCAATGATGACTCCTGTCAAAGGAGAACCTGTAACGGCATCCACGACATTTCCACTGAGGGTAGCAGGGTTAGCCAGAAGATTGAAGTCTAACAAAGTGGTAGTGTTGGGTTGAATGTTGACTTGCTGAAGCAAAGCCTGATAACCAGTATTGATCGCCGCAACGGTATAGCTTCCCTCTGCCAGACCAGGAATGACATACTCCCCGTTCACATCCGTTTGAACTGTGGCGATAACGGTACCCTGGCTGTCAATGACCCTTACCAAGGTGTCCGATAAAGGTTGTAAGGTTTGCGCATCTCTGACCGTCCCCGTTAATGAACCGGGATTCGGTGTGAGAAAAATTTCAACATTGGTGACCCCTCCGCTCATGACTTCTGCTGAAACTGAGGAAGACCCGTAATTCGGATTGCTTCCCACTAGTACATACATCAAAGGGGATAGAGTCGTTGTCTGGAAGAATCCACTCGAATCTGTGATGGTGGTAAAAATGATCGGACCGGATCCGGAAAGTTCACGAACGACTACAGTGGCTCCTGCTATTGGAGCGAGAGTAACCGAATCCCTTACGAATCCTTGAACGATTCCAGGGTTTGGACGTAAAGCAAAGCTCAGGAAGCTGGTTTGATTAGATGTGACGATCGCTCCTGCCGTCTCCGGACCAAATTCGGCTGCATTTGCCACCACCGTATATACTCCAGGGGTGACTCCGGAAAACGTGTACTCCCCATTTTGATTGGATAAAGTGGTTTGGACGAGTACATTTGTGACATCGTATAGTTGGATGACGGCATTGGGAATGGGATCTCCATTTGCAAGATTCGTAACGAACCCTTGAATCTGTCCAGGATTTGGAGAAAGACTGAGTTCAGCAAAGAGAATGTCGCCAGGTCCCCCGATAACAGACTTCGTATCTGTCCCGAATGTGGCGGCATCTGCCGTAATATTCAGCGTACCTGCCGGCAAGGAGGTGAAAGTGACGAATCCGTTCGCATCCGTAATCCCGGTGGCAATCGTGATATTGTTCGAATGACGAATGGTGACGGTCGATCCTTCTATCGGAGTTGAGGTATTCTGAATCAACACCTGCACTGAGAGGGTCACAGGGTTTGCGGCTAACACGTTGGTAACAGTTGTGGTTTGATTGGAATGAATAATTGCCGATACGGTGGACGACGAATAATTCGGGGCTGCAGCTGTAACGAAATACGTGCCTGGTGCAAGAGAAGGTACTGAATACGTCCCATCAGAGTTGGCAAAAAAACTGACAACGAGCACATTGTTTTCATTAAAGACAGAGATTTGAATGTTATTACCCGTTATAGGATTTCCGATTGTATCCTCCACGTTTCCTGACAGCGTGCCTGGATTCTCCCCTAAGGCAAGATCCGCTCTCGTAGCTGAGTCACTTTGGACGATGGCTCCGATCTGTTCTGTAGTGAAATTCAATTTCGAGGCAGAGACGATATAGGATCCCGGAGCCAGCCCACTGACAGAATAGTTACCGAATTCGGATGTCGTTGTCGTTGCTACAGGGATCTGGGATATCCCGTCAATAATCACTACTGTTGCACCGGCAATGACATTGCCAGTCGTCAGGTTGGTGATCTGCCCATTGATACTTCCGGGATTCGGAATCAATGAAATATTGACGTCGGTTAAATCCTGCCCCACTCCAAGACTGACTCCTGTGATCACCTGACCAAATCCAGGCGCATTGGCCACCACCGTAAAAGAACCACTCGGTAAATTTCCTATAACATAGTGACCGGATGCGTCGGTAAACCCAGTACCAATCAGGATATTACTCTGATCAAATACTTGAACGGTGGCATTCCCGATTGGAGTTCCCATATTATCGGTTACAACTCCGGATACAGAGCCGGGATTAGGTGTCAGTGTTAACGAGACTGAAGATGCTTGGCTGGCGAGAACCGAAACTCCAGCCTGGGCTGTGGAATAATTGGGAGCTGTAGCTGACACTGTATATGTGCCTGGTGTCAAGTTATTAAAAGAGAAAGTACCATCTTGATTGGCCACGACAGAATCGATCAGGACATTGTTTACGTCCCTTAACTGAATGATTGTGTTTGGAACGATAGGAGTAACGGTTCCTGTAATCGACCCTGGGTTAGGAAGCAAAGAAACCGAGACAGGTGTTGTCTGTCCTGAAGAAACGAGAGCACCGACTGTACCGTTCTGGAAATTGGCAGCGAATACGTTCACTATATAGTTATCCGGAGCAAGACCTTCTACGATGAATAGTCCATTTGAATCCGTCAGTACCGTCGTAATCAGAGTACCGGAGCTGTTGACAATATTCACGCTAGCTCCTGCAATGGGGTTGCCTCCCGGACTGTCCAAAACGGTTCCGGTCATCCTTCCAGGATCAGGCTCCAAGGCCAAACTGCCATCAACGGTTTGGTTTGAAGATACCTGCACAGATGCAGCGTTGGTCTGGAAATTCAGTGCCGATACAACGACCGTATATACTCCTGGGGCCAACCCATTCACCACATATTGACCGTTATTGTCAGTTAATACAGTAGCGATAAGCGCCCCACTGGAGTTTAACACCCTTACCTGCACGTTTGCACCTATGATCGGTGTTCCAGTTTGAGCATTGGTTACGTTTCCTGCAATGGATCCTGGGTCGGATGCCAAATTAAAGTTCACACCACTCGTGACATTGGATGTGATCGTCACACCCTGAGTGGCTGATTGATAATTGGCGGCTGCAGCGAGGACTATATAATTTCCGGGAGCAAGGTTCGGAACCGTATAGGAGCCATCAGATGCTGTAACAGTCGTGGCAACGATGATGCCCGTTCCTGTGTTGATTTGTACGGTGACACTTCCACCTGCAATCGGATTATTATTGGTATCCCTGACAAAACCGGTCAATGTACCGGGATTCTCATTTAAGGTGACATTGACTATTGTAGTCTGACCATTTTCAATCATGGCCGCAACCGTTTCCGTCGTATAATTTGGTGCACTGACGACAACGGTGTAACTTCCAGGAGGAAGGCCGGCCACCATATATTGCCCATTTGCATCCGTGATCACTGAACTTATCTGGATATTGTTCTGAAATACTGTTACTGTTGCTCCGGGAATGGCTGCAGCATTAGGATCCTGGACAGTACCATTCAGCACACCAGCGAGCCTCGATAACGCAGCATTTACAATGGTGACTGTATTCGATAGGATGATTGCACCGAGTGTTTGAGTCGCATAACCACTCGCTGTAAATAAGAGAGAATATGAACCGGGAGTAAGACTGGTGAAAGAGTATTGCCCACTTCCATCCGTAGTGGTACTCGCTACGATGACATTTTGACTATTGATGACCTGAACGGATGCACCAGAGATAGCCGTCATGGTGTCGGCGTCAACGACCGTCCCTTGAATGGATCCTGGATTCGGGTCCAGGAAGAGGTTAGTGATTGTGGTATTTCCAGCGGTGACAGTCGATGAGACCGACGTTGAACTATAGTTAACAGCAAAGGACCTAACCTGATACGTTCCAGGTGCTAAATTATTGAAGGTATATTGACCACTACCGTCAGCCGGCGTGGAAGCAATGAGCACACCATTGGAGTCCAGAAGTTCTAAATTGGCAAATGGGATCGCATTATTAGTAGATGCATCACGGACCGTACCGGATATTGCACCGGGATTGGCAACCAGTGTGAAATTGACCACAGATGCCTGATTCGGTTCTGTCACCACGGCTTTCGTCTGAGATTGGAATCCTGCGGCAACGACAGAAACATTATAGAGTCCGGGTGTCACATTCGTGAAGGAATAGTTACCGACTACGTTGGTGTTCGTGCTATCCACTACCGTACTGGAATTATTAAGAAGCTGAACGGTCGCATTATTAATGGCACCACCATTAGAGACGTTCCCTGTTATCGTACTTGGCTGAGGTACGAGGGCAATATTCGCCGTTGTTGAAGCCCCTGCCGTCGCAGTCACATTCACTGTCCCCGTTACGTAATTCGTTAATGCCGCTTGAACTGTATAGTTGTCCGGCACTACATTTGTAAACGAATAAAAACCACTTGTATTGGTTTGTGTTGTCGCAATGACACTCATTCCCTGGAGAAGGGAAACAGTAGCATTCGGAAGTACCAATCCGGTTGTCTGATCCGTGATGGTCCCGTTGACGGTTGAGCTTTGTTGTACGTTAATCGTAACCACGGAAGTGTTGGACTGAAGGCCGGTACCTGTTGAGGAATCAAAGCCTGATGCCTGTACCCGATCTAGGTTTCTTGATCCACTGGTTGTATAGGCACCACTAAGTGTGAATGTCAATGTAGCCGTCGCCCCTGGATTCAGGTTGCCAATGTTCCAGGTCAATAACTTAGTAGCTGGATTATACGTGGTGAGCCCTTGGGAGGTCGTATTCACCACAAAGCCGGTTACGGTATCTGGACCGATGACATCATCCAGAAAGACCGACGTGGCTTGAGAAAGGCCGGTATTCGTCACAGTGACAGTACCTGTCCAAGTTGACTGCTGACCAAGTAGAACTGTCTGGGGACCTGAGTTCCTTACTTTGTTCGTTGAAAGCTTTGCCCTGATATCGGCTTGATTTGGAGTAATTGGGTTTGTGAATGCATTGGCGAAAGAAAATCCTTCACTGGTCCGAAGCGAATCTTTATTATAGTTATTAGAGTTAGCTGATGAAAAGTATACAGCACGTATAGCGGATGAAGCATTGATTCCTAAGAAAGAAAATACTGTGCTTGCAGGAAGGAACCAATCAAGGAAATAATCCTGATCTCCTCCTATGCTTGAATCGGCAGGCGTGACCCTGGCAAAATCAAAGTTGGTGATCGGTTGAGCAAAGTTAGGGTTCCCCCCACCGGTCCCTTCGGCTGGATCATTCCACGAGTTGACCAGTTTCACCGTATTCTGAACCAAGCTGACTCGGTTATTCAACCCGTCCAGGTTAAACAGCCAGTCGTATGTCCCGGCGACACCGGTAGTATTTATTAATACTCCCCATGAAAAATTTCTGAAACCTGTCAATTGATTATTTCGGGGATCCCCGTTTAGTCTCAAACGAAAATACACATTCTCCCCGTCGTATGCAAAAAAACCCACAGGAAAAGTGGAGTTTCCTACAATGTCCGTTGAAATGGGACTCTCATCTCCTAAGACATCAAATAAGGGTGTACCTCCGACTATAACAGGGGTATACTGCGAATTACTGGGAAATGTCACAGAAAAAACCTCCTATACATGATATTGTCTTTACTATCGTATGGAGAGGTAAGAGAAGTGACCTGTTCAAACGTCTAATAGAGTGAAACTAATTAGTACTTTTCCCCCTAAAAATCTACTTTCCCTGCTTTCTTGTAAGTCTGAGTTAAAATCCCCGCAGCCTTTTCCCTCTTCCATTCTGTTGCCCTGTGACGGGTAAAATAAATTTCCAACAAACGATCCTCCTCTTTTAAAGCCGTGATAAACAGACTTCTATTTCCATTAGAACAAAACGGACCTTGGGTGATTACATACTACTAAAATGGTGTTTTCCCTTAATAAAGTATAGAAAAGGTGCATTTCCAATAAAGAAATGCACCAATGTTATAAGTATTTAGACCAAACAACTAAAATCCTTCACCATTTCATTGAATTTTTCTTTCTCCTCTACATGAGGGGAATGATTACTATTCTCAAAAATATAAAATGTTGAATTCGGAACAAGATTGAAAATTTCCTCTGAATACACAAAAGGACATTGAGAGTCGTGTTTCCCACAAAAAACGATTGTCGGGGTTTTTATGTTCGAAATCTCCTCTCTGATATCGTATGTTGGCAGTTCGTTCGAAGCATAATACTCCAACCGTTTTGGAACCACTTTCCCCCTGCTTGGCTTAGAAAAGTACTCGTCATATCTGCTCGGTTCATTCAATGACATTTTCGCCCACTCCTTGCCTGCTTGTACCCGTTCTTCTTTTGTTGCATCATCGGACCGAAGGATAGAGAATATTTCTTTCAACCGGTCGTTATAAGGATTTTCATGGCAGTAAATACTTTCCTGATCATTCACATACTCATTGGTGGCTGAGGCACCGCCTACAATTAATCTGTTTAGAGAATCCGGATGATCAGCAGCATAAACCAACCCTAACATCCCCCCTGTGGAATGGCCTGCATAGTTCCATCTATCATATCCTAAAGCTAATCGGATCGCTTCCAGATCTTTGCTGGTTTCACTCATACTTAACTCATCCTCATCCTGGATCTCAGTGCTATTCCCGGTTTCTTTCAAATTGACAAGGTACACTTTATAGTCGTCCACAAATCGATCGGCAAAGTGATAGCCTCGCTCGTTAAACTCGCTATATAGATGCGTCACACATAACGGCTCACCATTCCCTGCTTCAAAGATTTCAAAATCCCCTCGATCTGTTTGGATCAGTTTTTGTTGCCACATACTTTTTCCCCCATTCTGTTTTGTCTGTATCATTATTTGGGATTAACTGGGTATTTTATCTTGAACACTACTACCTATTAGACGGGAGCCAAAATGGAATAGTTTCAATTATTCTGTTAACTTTTCTTTTAATTTGATTTTAAGAGGTCCAACTGCAGATCGTCATCTATAGTTGTTTATAATAATCGCTTCCTTTAGAATTTATATTGCATCTGTTTGAGTCGACTCTAGAAGCGAGCGTCCTAGTACTTTATACGTCTAATAGAAGATAAAGGTTTCGAAAAAGCATAATAATTATGAGGAGGAACCGGAATGAAGAAATATACAGGAGTCACCTTTCAAGTTAGAGTCACAGATTTCGAAGCGGGGCTTAGTTGGTACAAAACATTCTTCAACCGTAACCCTGACTTCATCCCACATGAAGACTTTGCCGAGTGGGAAATCGTGAAAGATACCTGGCTGCAGGTGGCAAAGGGAGAGCCGGCAGTCGGGAATGGTCCTTTGCGTTTAGGTGTTCACGATATCCATTCTGAACGTGAGAGATTGATAGAATCATTGAATATGATGATCGAGGAAGTCCAAACCCGGGAAGGAGTTCCAGCAGCCTGGTGTACGTTTAGCGATCCGTATGGTAATTCAGTTGGGTTGTTTGAGGAATTAGATGGATAACAGCAGAGCGGGGATGGGACCCGCTCTATACCTGTCCCCATGCCCCGGTCCTCACCGTTTCCAAAAAGCGCCGGGCAGCTGAAGGCAGGGACTGCTCGCTATCCAGGCTTACTACGGCGATTTCCCTAAAGAGAGCCGGCATACCATTTGGTTTGAGCTGAACCAATGTTCCTTCTTCTAAGAATGCAGAAACCATTGATTCTGTAAGAAGCGCGGTTCCCCTGTAGTTTTGGATAAATTCAAGTGCAGTAGCAGGCGGCAATTCGATGGTATCACTCCCGAGTGACATATGGGTTCGTTGCCAATGCTTGCTCTCCTCGCTCCAATCCGTCATGATGTATGGTTTGC
The DNA here is from genome assembly GCF_056173145.1 of Rossellomorea sp. QJM3NY_18. Taxonomy (NCBI): domain Bacteria; kingdom Bacillati; phylum Bacillota; class Bacilli; order Caryophanales; family Bacillaceae; genus Rossellomorea; species Rossellomorea sp. QJM3NY_18. The sequence goes on from NZ_CM149659.1 coordinate 3,159,710, forward strand.
TCGTTTCAAAAATGTCCTCTACTCTATAACTTCCATCCTCCATCCTGCTTAATGGCTGATCACGACGGGCAACGAGGATCAGGGGTTCTTTTATACTAAAAAGCTTTTTCAAATCTTTATTAAAGTAGGGAGAAGTAATCATTCCCAGCTTGATACTTCCATCATAAAGCATATCGATGATTTGTTGGTTATGACCGGTATGGATGGCGATCTGGATATCTGGAAATGTGGTGTACATTTCCCTTACGATCGAGGTAAAATGTCCGGATGTAAATGTGGGAAGGATTCCGATCGTGATCTCCCCTCTTTTACCTTCTTTGATCGACAACGCCCTTTCTCTCCCTTTATGCAGCACATCGAGAGCCTGCCTGGCATAGGGAAGGAACCCTTTCCCCAAATCCGTCAGCTTCATCTGCTTACCCTCCCTGACAAACAAATATCCCCCGACATCTTTCTCTAACTCTTTAATCCGCAAACTGACAGTAGGCTGTGATACGTCCAGGTATCTCGAAGCCTTGCTGTATGAACCGAGCCTCGAAACAAGCTCAAATGCAATCAGCTGATTAATTTCCACCCTGATTCCTCCAATCCATAAAAATGTTTTATAGTAAGTATAAGTAATATAGGATTGTTTAATAGTTATAAGAAAATTATAGTGTAAATACACAATGAATAAAAGGAGGGCGTTTAATGAATATGAAAGCAAAATTACAGAACCTCATGGACACCCAGTACAGCCGGCCCGCTGGAGTGCTCGGATGGTTCATCGGGGAGAAGATGATTCGCCAGCATAAGCCTGAAACGCTGTGGACCATTGAAAACCTCCAGCTTCAGGAAAATGAACGGATCCTTGAGATTGGATGCGGGGCAGGATTCGCGATGAAACAGATCGCTTCGTTGAATGGAGGTCACACTGTCACCGGCTTGGATTTGTCAGAAACCCTTCTCCAATCAGCAGCAGTGCGCAACAAAAAAGCCATCAGACAAAAGCAGATGGCACTAGTTCACGGAAGGGTTGAAGAAATGCCTTTCTCTAATGAAGAATTCACAGCCGTGTTCAGCATCCATTCTGTTTACTTCTGGGAGGACCTGTTCAAATCATTAAAGGAAATCGAAAGGGTGCTGACTCCTGACGGAACCGTCCTAATCACGCTTTGCGATGGAAAAGACGGAGAAGATTGGGGTTCCATCAAGAAGATGATCCAAAGTGAATTACTCCCGATGATGGAACAATTGAAGTTTAAGGAACTTCGCGTACTGGAAGGGCCCTTGTCGCGTGGGTATCATACGGTGGCTATATGTGGAGTTAAATCAGCATCTCGATGACTCGTTTTTCAGAAATAGAAAGCCATGGAGCGGGTCCGTTAATTCACAACGGAACTGTCCCCATGGCTTTTTTTATATAAATTTCGTCCCTAATCAACCAACCATTTTAAAAACCAACCCAAATTCTGCTCCATAATGGCCTGGTGTATTCCCGGCTTGTCAGAGCTATATCCCATGCCATCAAATACAACTAATTCTGTCTCGACTCCCATATCCCTGAGTCCTTTATAGAGCTCATATGCATTCGGTAGTGGAACTCTCGCATCCTTTTCCCCATGTTGGATCAGGGTTGGCGTAGAGGCTGATTGAATATAGGTCGTGGGTGATGCTTTGGCATAGATCTCCGGGTCGTTCCACGGTGTATCTCCTACATGCATCCTGATAAAGGAAGGCAGATCTGTATTCACATAATTCGTGATCCAGTTACTGATCCCACCTCCAACTGAGGCAGCTTTAAATCGATCACCATAGGTAGAGCAGAATGCTGAGATGAATCCGCCCTGACTCCAGCCCATCACTCCGACTCGATCTTGATCTGCAATCCCCCGGGCCACGAGTGCATCGACACCGGATATTACATCCTCGTAGTCACCGATTCCCAGGTTTCGATAGTTTGCCTTCAAGAAGTCATTCCCATATCCTGAGCTTCCCCTGTAGTTTGGTTCCAAAACGATGAAGCCCTTCTCAATAAACGACTCAACTGGATATTTTTCATTGAAGCAGCTTGAGTGGATGGGGAAAGAAGCCCACGCCGGCCCGCCATGGAGGAAGACCAATAAAGGGTGTTTTTTATTCCAATCCATGTCTTTCGGGGTTGTTAATACCCCTTCTATTTCAAGGCCATCACGGCTGCTCCATGAGATGATTTCCCTGTTACTTGTACGTCTCCCCTGGAGCAGAGCATTTTCATTGGTGATTTTTTCACCATCAGCATAGACTTCGAATGTTTCATTATATGCAGCCTTACGATAGGCGAGATGATTTCCATCTCCTGTTATAGAAGCCTCCATGATGCAGCCATTCGTAGTTCCCGCCAATATGGCAAGCTTCCCATCTTCAGATAACAACCCGACCCGATAATTCGTCTTATCCTGCCACATCAGTAGAATCCCTTTAGCTGTCCAGCGTATGGGAATAACCGTACGGTCAAAATCCAGCAATGGTTGAATCCGCTCACCACTCGTTAAATCATAGATTTCGAGTGTACTGTCCATGATATGAGTCTTATAGTAATCCTTCTCACGTAAGCTTGACGTGTAACAGATTTTCGTAGCTTGAGGAGAAAAGCAAACGCTCCCTCCCACTACCTTATCTCTACTCAGCTTCCGCCACTCTCCAGATGGACGGTCGAGGAGGTAGGGGTCTCCATTCTGACCATCTTCCCCATCCGGGCTTGGCGTAGCCATGAACACCACCTTATCCCCAGCGGATGAAACATCGAATTCCTGGATGTGAAAATCCCTGCTTTCCGTCAGTTGATATGAAACCTGTTCAATTAATTCAACGTACCATAAACAATGATTTCGATAGTGCTTGCCAACATAGTGAAATTCTCCGAACTTCTCCCTGCGTATCCTGATTTCCTCAGATTCCGGTGACGGTGCAACATAGTAAATCCCCTTGCCAGAAGGATCCCATTTGAATTGAATGACCCCTTCTTCCTCATCCGAAACTTGAATCCTGCCAACACCATCGATCGACTCCATAAAGATTTGATTCTTTGTACTCCCGTCACCAGCTGAAAGATAAGCCAATCGATTGGAATCCGGCGACCAGAGTGGGGAGGTGCCCTCTGTGAATGGGGTGCATTCCCTCTTGTCTTTTTCATATATCACGATGGAATTCCTATATGTATTCTCTTCCCAGTCAGCCGTGTTTTTGACAAATGCTACTTGTTGTCCGTCCTCACTTATGTGTAAGTCTGATATGGCAGGTATGGAAAGAAGCTCTTCAATATTTAAATATGTATCACTCTTATTCATTCAGATACCCCTTCATCTTAAAATGCTTTCGTACACACCGGCCTTTCATGCGTGTGGAAAAGGTCATGGACTTGATTCACGCAGGTTGGATTCGATATTTCTGCTTTTCCCCATTTGTATAAAGAGCAAAAAGTCACGGCCCCCATAATCATCGAAGAAAACTTGGAGATATCCAATCGCACGACAGTATCGACTGCCTGTTCATCAAAATGTTTAATCTCTCCATTTGAAAACGTCACGGTGAAGTTCTTTGACTCGTCACCTTGCAGATCGTCCTTTATGTCAAACTCAATCGTTAATGAAACGCTGCCGAATCGGTGCTTCTTCTCGTACAGCTCCAATAATAACCCTTTACAATCGATAACCCTGTACATCACACCAACCCCAATGTTCACCATATGCTTATTGTCAACTGAAGGCGCCGTATCGAGCATGGTGTCCATCCCACTTTCAGGTGCACTCAGAAAGTGAATGAGATCATCATGGTTAGAATTAATGATGATTCGTTTAAATTGATCAGCCTGTTGATGTAAAAAAGTAGATAATTCTTCAATCGCTTCCCTTGTTTCGAAGAATAACTCATGGATGTAAAGATCCTTCCCCTTACCTTCGTACAACACGTAGCCAAGTACTTGACCATCCTGTTTAAAACCCACCACTTTTCCAAAATTAAATGGTCGATTCAATTCCCGCTCCGTTGGAAATCGTTTCGTCATCCCATGCGTTTTTTGATAGACACGGTTGTAACAATCAAGAATGAGTTCTTTGTCTTCATAGCCTAATTGTTCTAGATGTTCTTTACGGGAAGGACTCTGAAAAGACGATGGGCTGACATAATATTGATAAACCTGTGTCCCCATTCCAAATCCCATCCTTTTATAGAATGCAACGTTGAACGGATATAACATCACAAGATGATGCCCTTGGGACTTATTAAGTTCATAAAAATACTTGATTAGTTGATACGCATTTCCCTCTTTCTTATGTAACAAATCAACAGCTAGCATCCCAACTCCGCCCACTGGTATGGTGGTTTGGTTCAAGTTCATTTCAAACAGAAATGTCCTCATTCCAGCCACTAAATCATTCCCTTTGAACAATCCATATAAGCTTTCGCTTGGTGTTTCTTCGATATGCCCCTGCAGCCATTGATCGGCATTTAAACCAGGGAACGCCCCATTGGCAAGTGAACAGAATGATGCGTATGTAGAAAGACTGATCTCCTTTATTTCTTTCAACTTGAAGTCCCTCCCCTATTTCTGAAAGCTTGAGAGTATCTTATAAACGGATTTCCATCAGCCTTGATTTAGTCCTTAAATTCATGGATTCATAGAATTTAATCGCATTTTCGTTAAACTCCCACACGCCTAATTCCAATGAATCTGCACCAATTGTCTTGGCGTACTCCACTATTTCCCCGAAGAATCTTTTACCCAAGCCTTTTCCTCTAAACGTCTGATCCACACCAAAGTCGTCCATATAGACCACTTTCTTAGGAATGAGAATCGGTCTTTCTACGGGATTCTTGATCGTGATGATGGTATAGGCGATGGGCTGGTCTTCTTCTAATATGAATACCTTTGTATTTTCTCCATCTATTAAGTTGTTAAAATACTCCTGGTCTAACGTGGTGTCTGCCATCTTGTAATGGTCCGGTCTTTCCGTTGTATGCATTTCGTGTACTTGTCTTTGGATTCGATGAACTGCATCATAATCATTTTTGGTGGCTTCTCGGATATGTGTTTGCATTGCATTTCCTCCTGGATGTTTTGAAAACTGTTAGTATAATAATATTTATGTTTTGGCTCATTTCGCCAAGGGTTGTTGCTTTTGAAAAGCTGAAGGTCATTGACATAACCTTCAGCTGTTTAATGACTTCATTATACCTATCACTGATGTTCATCATATCTGACTATAATTTTTTAGAAATAACCTGCCACAAATACCCATTATTTCAAACCATTTCACTTCTGGCAATATTCATTTTCTTTTGAACATAACTTATTATTTAGTTTACATGACCTGCAAGTAACTCCATTAACCCCTCTGCTGTATCTTTTTTACTTATGTTCTTTTTGGGAGGTTGACGTTTTGACACAATAAAATTTTCTGCATTTTCTCCATAGAGAGAAGACTCTTCAAGAACCCGAAATGGCAAAAACGGATTGCTCATTTCCAAAGCGTTGAATCTTCTTCTCCAACCTCATCCCTACTGATAATAATAGTTTGCAAGACGCCTTATTTTGTGACTGTGTTTCAGCCATGACTTTGTCTAATTCCATGGTATGAATCCCATAATACAATACCTTATTAATTACTTCTCTGCCGATGCCTCTCCCCCAGAATTCAGGTAACAATTGATAGCCGATTTCAGTGTGAATTTTGTCATGATAGGTATCCAGGAAGACCATCCCGACAAATTCCTGAGAGCTTTTATTGAAAATAGTCCAATAATGTTCCTTATTGGGTGAATGGATCATGTCATGAAATCTCTGTTTAAATGATTCTTCATTAACGGTGCCACCTAAATATTTTCGTACCTGCTCGTTGTCGTATAATTTTTTTATATGGTGAGAATCACTTTCCTTTAACCTGTGTAACTCGCATCTTTCTGTGGATAACAATGGCTTCACCCCTTTTTATTATGTAGGCTGATAATTGTTAAGCGATTCAGCTATATCCCATATTGTTATTAGTATCTAATCTTCCGAAAGACTCCCACTCCCAGGTAATATAAGAGACCAATTCCCATAATGATCACCCCATAGACAATAAATCCTAATCCTTCAAATCCTCTGATAAAGACGATACCTATTACAAAGGATATGTAACCTATAGTGGATATGGTTAATGGAATGATGAACCCTCTTTTACTTTTCACGCTGAAGAAATGAATCGAACTCAGAATCAATATTGCTGTCAACACTGACACTGAAATCACTGCATCGCCGTAGTACTGCCACCACATGGGAATTCCCCTTTCGTATTACCTTTCGACGTTTTACTAAGAAAAGATCGGGTCACATATATTCCTCTTTCAGTTCCTGAAGAAGATCATTCAAACGGGACACTATACCAACTATAATTAAGCTTATTCCGAAACCCTATCTTTTCTGCAATTGCAATAGAAGCTTCATTAATCTCCATACAATCCCAATACGGTGTAATCTCATTCTCTAAACAGTCTTGCACAAAGGCATGAGCTCCCTTCTGCGCAAGCTTTTTCCCTTGATGATGGGGTAACGTTTCAATGTCAATTCCATGCACGTTTCCGGCTACAACCCCTGAGAAACAAACGCTTACAATTTCATTTTCATAAACAACCATGTAACCAACACCATGATGTAAGAACTTTTCAAACGATGGCCAAAACTGTAATAGTTTTGAATGTAAAAATTCAATGTTTTGATATGTTATGTATCCGTTGTTTTCTAAAATACTTTTTGTGATTTTAACAGTTTCATATCCTTGATCTAAAAAAGGTTCATGTTTCTGGATATAATGATCCATCTGTAATCCGTACACCTTCTGATTGTACCCTTTCAGATTCTCACCAAATACGTTTTTAATCGTCTTATTCCACTTTGGATGATCTCCTATCGCTTCAAAACCTGTTAAATCCATTCTGTTGGCTTCTGGTTTGATGACTGTATTAAAATGATGGTTCAACTGGCTATTAAAGCCTGCGTTTTCTTCGTTCCCAATAAAGATTAAACCATTATTACTTCCCAGCCATATGAATCCAGAAGTAGGAGACAAAAGATCATCGACAAATACGCGGTCGGAATGCATACCTTCAATGGCGGCTTTGGATTCCAATAGTCCCCTCTGAACTAATAATGGTTTGCATTTATAAAATTCAGTCGGATCAAGCTCTGAAATCATTCGGTTTCATCCTTTCTACTAACTATTTTTATTTGTCAATGTGTCACTCAAATACCGTTCCTTCATCAACCTTCGATGGTGATTTTCATGCCCTGCAATAATGTACGCAATCGCACGGGCTGTCACCTCTGAACCATTTGCGTTCCCACGCTGGCGCAAAGCTTCTTCATCCAGGCTGTTTAGAAGAAGAATGGTGTGTTGGCGGACAAGAGCTTGATGATGTAGAAGGTCCGATAATGAGAACCGATTGAAATTCCCTCTCCTCACATACTCATCATCATTGTATCCAGGCAGCATTCCCTTTTCTCCTCTGGAAATACTTAGAAGGCGGTAGCACATTATTCGCTCCGTGTCGGTTATATGGCCGATGACTTCCTTGATTGTCCATTTTCCCGGAGCATACTGATATTCTGCCGTTTCCTCACTTAAGTCTTTTAACAGTTTCTTGGTTTCCTTTTGCTGATCTTCGAGAATCTGGAGCAGATCTCCATCCGGGACATTGTTTACATACTCTTTATAATACGGGGGATATTCGTTTGTTTCTGGCTTCTTCAACATACCTTCATCTCCCTTTTTCAACTAAGCAACTTTGACCTAAGATCTTTTAAATAGATCCCTTTTCTTCATGTACTCGATCGCCTTGGTTTTATTCTTTTGTTTAGTAACATATTCTGCTTCGTTTTTATCTCTAAAAAAGGCGTTGAATCTTTCTTCTGAAAGAGTGCCTTCTTGGATGGCTCTTAGAACCGCACAGTCTTCCTCGGTTAAATGAGTGCAGTTCGAATACTTACACGCCCGGGATAAATCTAGAATATCTTCATATCCCTCTTCTACTTTGAATTCGGAATCAACGAATTCTCTGACCATTTTATTCTTTTTCATCCCCTGCCTCCTCTACAATTCAGATAAACACAACTCAATATTCCGACGAAGAGAAATCAACTCTTCACGTGAACTTATCTTTACGTAGAAGCTTTTTAAAAATGTCTTACAGTTCGCTTCTAAAAACCAATAATTCTCTTCCTCTACTTGTTCTTTCCTACGTTTCAGTTCGGCAGGCATCCCTTTTAGTAAGTGCTCTATTTCCACTAGGTCCAATCCCTTTTCTAACATGGCGAGTATCGGAGTGATCATTCTCTCATCTTCACCATGTACATAGACACTGTCAGATACAAGGATTTTCTCCCAAAGTGGAGGCAGCATCTCGAAAAGATCTTTCTGATCAATTTTTTTATTGAGAATCAATTCGTCAAACGCGTCTGCCACATGAGCTATACTATGTGCCCAGCCTTTCACAGGGACAAATCCCCTCAGGTCATTTTCCGAATTGATGTAGTTGATTAAGTGATCTTTTGTTTTATAGACAGCGTCACTGGGGAGAAAATCATCCTCATTATCCTTGTATAAAATAACGGCGATGACAAGTGAGCTAAACGCCCTTGTAAACACGGTATCCGTGCCATTTTCACCTATCCCTTTGAATAACATATCGTCACTTAAACAGTAATCCAATAAACCACTCAATAATTCATGCTCCAACTGGTTGTCTATGGCTAACTGACAAAAGGTGCTGTAAATCAATTTGTCCCTAAGCTCACTATCCGTAGATCCGATAAAATGAATCATGGATGTCACAAGACGAGCATGATTCTCTACGTCCCATGATTTTTGCCCGCTCTTATATTCTTGTAAGTATTTTTTCAGTTCATGTTCTTCCATTACCAACTCCGTCGATCGAAAATCCACCATCTACAATTCCTCCTATTGATGTTCATTCAATTGTTCTTTTTTCGAATAAAAAAGGGACTATCAATATACGATAGTCCCCACTTACTAATAAGATTAAGAAATCTCAGGATAAACTATATGCGATAAGAAGGTTTGGATATCGTAATGTAATTGTTCTTGTATGAAGTTTCATAGAACGCACGATTTGCAACCTCCTTCACTAAACAATTTCTTTCCTATTTAATTATAACAAACTGGATTATTTTAGCAATTAGAGATTTGAATTTTCAAAATATCTCATCCTGAATCCATATTTTTAAATGAGCTATAACAAATTCTCATTATTCCCTTCCCAGTTTCTCTAAAAAGGACTTACCCTGTTTTGGATAAGCCCTTTCCATTTGAAATGATTCACTTCTTATTAATCAAAAACCAGCTTCAAATAGTCGGCGTGACCTCTTATTAGTTCAACTTCTTCATCGGATGATACCCAAAAGAATTGAAAGGTAAGTCCTTCTTCTTCTCCTCCACCTGTTGGGTTATACTCCCACTCATCAGCCATTTCATTACAAACGATCTTATAGAAATACCTATTGTGCATAGCGCCGTCATCATTTTTCCAATAGTCAGATGCTATCAATTTTTCCATTTCAAATGTTTGAATTCCAGTTTCCTCTTTAACTTCTCTTATTACTGCGGTGTATGTGTCTTCATCTTCTTTTACTGTGCCTTTAGGTATCTGGATACCTGCGTCAGGAATATTCTTGTGTTGAAATACCAATACTTGCGGCCTTCCATCTCTTACTCTAGTGATGTAGGCGTATGCTTTTTTTATTGGGGGCATCGATTCACGCTCCATTGTTTTCTGTGACAGATTGTTCTCACCTATTTTTCGAATAAATTGAGGAAATGCTTTTTTAAGTGACCGAATGTGGTCACTTCCCTTTTTGATAAAACCGTCGCACCTTCGCACGATTCCCACAATCCGCCATGGAACACCAGCGGCGACTTTTATTCCGGCTCGTATCGAAAAATAACCATCCGCAAGGGTCTCCCTCACACTGTTTGACCCTCTCCAACTCATTTTTTGAAACGAGTAAATCGACAGCTGATTGGAGAATCGGAGGCAGCATGGCGTCTAGGTTCTTCTTTGTTTGTTTGAATTTTAAAATGAATTGCTCCTCATCTTGGATGACTTGTAAAGATCGATAAAAGTGGCTCACTGATTCATTAAAGCGTGTCAGATCCTGCTTGTTGGGCGAGGTTTTCTTTGAAATGCTCTTGAACATTCGATACATCACTTCACGCAATTCGGTTGCCTGGTTCAGGACTTCTTCTGCTTTTGAGGGGTTTTTCTCTGCTTCACCAAGTAGCTCTTGTGCCTGTTGACCAGTCAAAACTTCAGCATGGACCGACCAGTCGACCAATTTGGCGTAACTCGTAAACCATTCCCGCCTTTTCTCCGTACTTTCCCGCCAGCTGACGGTATTGATGAAATCCATACACAGTCGTTCTCCGACCATCATATAAGGGTTTATTTCCGACATAATCATGACTCCTTTACTTTAACCATCATAATACATATTGACAGTTAGAAACAACCAGAGTAAACTTATAACCAGCTAAATTGTTTTAGGTAGTTAAATACAATTTCAGGAGGTACTATAATGGAGAATCCGATGTTGACAGCTGTTAATACGTTGTTGAAGGAAACATTTGAAGGACCTGAAGGAAACGGAAGCTGGTACACAGAATCGAAGCCTGGAAGTGGTTTATTCGGAACACTCGAAGGATTATCGGCAACAGACGCGTCGTTACCGGTCAACGGAACGACAATCGCCGCCCAAACCGATCACACCCGCTATTATGTATGGGTGGCAAGATCCTATTTGAATGGAGAAGAACCCGTCAAAGACTGGGAAGCATCCTGGAAAATTACGAGCGTAGACACCATCACATGGACACAATTCACCTCTGAACTTCAACAAGAATACTCCAAACTGCTTACAACGATTGATTCACTTGACTCCTTAGATGAACAGACAGTAACGGGTCTGCTCGGGGTGATCGCCCACTCCGCGTACCATCTTGGTTCGATACGACAGATGATTAAAGCGATTAAAGTTCCGAGCAAGCCATAAATCTAAAATGAGCTTCTGGCCACTATTTTGAATTGAAGGACTCGCCGTATTTGGCGAGTCTCTTTATTAGAGGAATACATAATAAGCGGAATTTTTCCGGTTACATTTAAGATGTAACATGTTTTTGGGTTAAATAAGCGGAGGTTTTCCGCTTATGCACTGAAAAATCGCCCATCATTGGAACTATTGGAGTAAATAGGCGGAATTCTTTCAATCATTTTTAATAGAAATCTCTAATTAAGCGGAATTTTTCCGTCTATTTATCAGCTCTGGCGCTTAACCTGTTCTCCTTCATATTCCGTAAAACTGTCTTTCATATGAATAAAGGAGAAGCTGAACTGACCTTTGGCTTTTTATGCTAATCCTCTTTATTATGTACCCCTAAAAATTCTTCTAAATTTGGAGATTGATTATACTTAACTGAAGCTTGTTTATCCTTTTTCAGAATGGCCTTTGTTAGATCAATCTCATTTATGCTCGCAATGGCTACTGCGTAATGTATAACATCCACTAACTCTTTTTCTAATGAAGTATTCCCTGTATTTTCTTTTCGACCTTCTAACTGATTTAGTACTTCTGCTACCTCTCCTATTTCTTCTACTAGCTTCATAAACAAAGCAGATGAAGTGCGTTCCTCTTTGTATTTTAGTGCTAAGTAGCTCTGTAACTCCTGGAATGTTAGTAGAGTCATATGAATCCTCACATTTCTTATTAAAATAATTTTTCAATTTCGCATGAATGCCACCGTAGAAAATAATTGATTTCATAGTTTTCTAATCACATATCACCCCACTTCCTAATATTTCAAATTCTACTAACCTGCTCCGATATTAAGCATAGATAATGATTAAACTCATTACTTCTCTAACAATCCTTTTCGAGATAACGAAATGAATACCTGCTTCTTCATACACTTCTTTTAAAAAATACTACTTAAGATAACTTCTATATTCCCCGCTGTTGCTATGTACCATTCCTCTTGTAACCCTTTATTTTTGTTGTTTCATTTTTCCCATTTAATAGAAACCATCCTTCCATAGGTTTAGGCAAGGAAGATTAAAGGAATTACCCTTAACAACTTTATTAATCTTGCTAAGGTTTTTCGTACCAAATTTATCTTTAGGAGGCACACGATGAAATATACAGGGATAGGTTTAGTTATTCTTGCTGCTATATGTTGGGGCATTAGTGGTGGGATTGCCGATATTTTAATGGATAAGGGGTGGGATCCCATTGTGATTTCACTCTACCGAGGGGCTGTTGGGTTTATATGTTTTTTCGTGTGGTTTCTCCTTCGCTTTAGACAAAACCGAGGCATCACTACTCGTATTTGGATATGGTCTTTTTTAGCGGGTGTTGGCGTTGCTGGGAACTTCACTTTTTATTTTCTAAGTATCCAAGCCTCAAGCGTTGCCATTGCCGCTACTTTAATGTACACCGCACCTATATTCGTCCTATTAATCTCCTTTTTATTACGATTAGAACATTCTACTTGGTTTAAATGGTGTTGCATTACCGGTGTTCTTGTGGGGATTATCCTCCTTACAGGTGCCTACAATACTGAATCGATTTCAGTGAGTTTTGTAGGAATGGCAGCTGGGCTTGCCGCTGGACTATCCTATGCTTTGTTTATATTCGGGTTTAAAAATGCGTCTTCACTCGGAAAACCACCCACCACGTTAACCATTGCTTTTTTTTCATTTTGTCTCATCCTTTTCTTCTTTACGGACAAAGGTGAAGCAGCAGCTGTATTGGGGTCAAGGGATTTAGGGTTGTTCTTGCTATTAGGGCTCCTGGGTGCTGGACTGTCATTTTTATTGTATGTGATTGGAATTCGAAGGACTACACCTGCAAATGCTTCAATGGTTGCTATGGTAGAGCCGGTGACAGCATCATTATTTGGAGTTCTGGTAATCGGAGACCACTTGAACACGATTCAAATTTTGGGAATGGCGGTCATCCTGGTGACGATCACCATACTTAGCGTGAAGCAGTCCAACTGAGAAAGATTATTTTCTCTAACTAATTGAAATGATCGATATCATGTAATTTCGTTCCCAGTAAAAAATTAGTTACCCAAGGAAAAAGGAAGTGAGTGTATATCCCCCTGCCTCCTTTTTTCTTGGGTCTATGATCGTAATTTAACTATTTTTAATACTAATGTCTCAACGCACGATAAATCGAATAATCTACTTCACCCGATATATCCTCCAGCCCATTTTCACACAATTCCAAAGCCATTAAGTTCTCATCAGAAGGCGGGAGGTTTTTCTCAGACGCATAGATTCCGAATTCAGTTGATGTCCTAAATCCAAAACGTTGATAGTACCGAGCATCTCCTTCAACAATGATTCCTTTGAAGCCCATTTCAGCAGCTAATGTGATACCTTCCTCTAACATAAACGTGCCAACGCCCTGTTGTTGTTTATTTATTGCTACTGAAACGGGGGATAACATCAAGATTTCATGTTCATGTCTATGACTAATTGGAAGTTTGGAAAGGATAAAGTGACCGATGATCCTTCCTTCTTCTTCAACGACCAGCTCAAGCTGCGGAATATAATAGTGTTTTTCCCGGATCTCCTTCACCAAGGCTTTTTCAATGACTCCATCTGAAAAAGTGGTGTTACTGAATATCTCATATACAAAATCTTCAATAAAACGATATTCTTCTTTTTTTACGGGTCTTATCTTCATTCATATACCTCCAAAGGTAAGTTCTACATACTCAATCTAATAGCGATCGTCCTTCCTAAACGCTTATATCCTAAGGACTGGGCAATGGAAACGGATGGGGTATTGGATTCAAGCGTTTGATAGTGCATAGTCCCACCACTGTTTAATCCTCGTTTTGTGAGGGCATTTACAACTGTTTTCGCATGGCCATTCCCTCTATGAGCAGGATGGGTAATAATCCCGACACTCAGAAATCCTGATTCTCCTTTTCTCCAAGAACCTGCTGCCACTACTTTCCCATTAAGGATCTTCAATAAGATAGGCCTCTTCTGCTCATCAATGGAACTGTGCTGCCATTCGATTTCTGAGCATGATTCACGCAAATCCCCCAATAACGTTCTGTGGTGCTCACTCTTGTATTCGACCACGGATGAAGAAGATGGTTGAAGGAGTGAGTCATTCTCTACATACCCTTGAAATGCCGGACCGATGCTTTTCGCATATTTTCCATTTATTGATTGACCTAGCCATTCACCATCAAATACTACGGCAGGTCTTAAATTCCTTACCGCTTCGCCCATCACTGGTACGTATTTTGATGGTGCAGATATGATACTGGAGATTCCATTGGAGAAAGCGTAAATACCGTTATACCCATCTAAACTCTTGGAATGCTGCAACACCTTCACATTAGGAACAAGTAGGTCTGAATAGTCACATCCAAGAAACTCAGCCCAATTGGCATACACTCGATATGTCATATCTTTCTTAACCATCTATTTTCTCCCTTCCATCCTTACTCAGTAAATTCGAGAAAACTCAGTTTCCTGAATGATTACTGTTCACTTCTTTCGTACTGCTCGTGATAAACATCGAAGCATCCTTTTTCATGAACATACGCTTTCCGTGATGAAATGTCTTAATTTCAGTAGAAGTAAATCCTACTTCAGAGAGTATGTCTTTCAACTCTTCATGAACAAATCCGTTGTGAACCTTTGGGTGGTTGATTTCTTCGTTTTTGTCAAAGTCCACGATGATCAGTTTGCCACCGTCATTAAGGATCGTGCACATTTCTTGTAAAATCTTTCGGGTATCTGGGATGTGGAGAAGGACGAGCGACATGAGGATAATGTCTGCTTTCACATCAGGTGTTCCCTGTGTAAAATCGGAATGAAGGACATCTGCGTTGGGGATTGCTCTTTGGGTGATCTTTGCTTTCGCCACTTCTAACATCTGCTCCGATGAATCGATTAACAAAACCGATTCGACCATATCGGCAAGAACCAAACCAACAAGCCCTGTACCGCTCCCATAATCGATTAAGGATTTAGATTGACTGTCTTGCAGTTCTTTTTTCACTTCCTTCACGACAATCCGAGCAAGTTCTTTTCGTTCATCTGTATCGTATCGCTTGGCCATTTCTTCAAAAACGTTCTGTTCCATCGGTCACGCTCCTATTTAAGATTCTTTGTCGTCATTATATCAAAAGTCAGTGTTGGGGATTGATTTTTGGTACACTACATATAGTTCATTTTTAGAGAATGGAGGTGATTGTCATGAAACAATTCACTCCGGAAGAACAGGAGCAATCGATTGAAGCGTTTCGTTCGGTCATCCGTAAATCGGAAAATGCTCTTGCTCGCATGAAACCAGGCACACCGCAGACAAACTTGCTTGAGAAACGATTGAAAGCAGCAAGGATTGGCGAAGACGTTCTTCATGCACGGTTGGAAGGTAAGGAGCTGGTTGTCAGCAAAGATGAGTTATTAGCAGCAAAAGAGGTGCTGGAAGGCTTGCTGTTGATGCTTCCTTCTTTTCTTGAGAAGACAAAGCCCGGGAGTGGGCAGCGGACCTATATTGAGAGGAGGATAAAGGCGTTTCAGATAGCTATTTCTTATTTGGATGATGAGGGCAACTAAGAGAGCTGGCATGCCGGCTCTTCATTTCCTTACTCCTCTAAACTACATTTGGATGCATTCTTTACACAAGCCATAACCGTATCTCCAAACGATCGTACATCGGATAAGTAATCATAACCCTCAGGAGAGCCAAAGCTATTAAACATACGAACTGCCACAATATCCTCTTCCGGAATAACTAATAGGGTTACATTTGTAAATCCAAGTATTTGGTAGGATCCTTTAGGGACTTGATGATCAATCTCTGTCTTTTTGGCAGGTAAATCTTTAACGAACCATAAGAAACCATTTTGAGGTAAGTCTTTATGTAGTGTGGAAGGACTTTGAAAAGAGGTGGCCATATCTATTATTTCTCTCGGAACAATTTGCTTTCCATTCACTTTTCCTTTCTTCAAATGAAGATACCCCCAGTAAGCGAGCTCCCTGGTCGATACATACATATTCATTTTGTCCCCTTCAGTGCTTTCACTGGTCTTCCAGTCTTCATCCCCTTTATAACGCAACACGACATCAACCAACTTTTCGTGCTTCTGTGAATACCAATCCGATTCGGTAAACCCTAAAGGGGTAAAGACACTTTCATGAATGATGGCTGCAACTGATTTACCTGTTGTTCGTTTGACAATCTGAGTCAATGCCTCGATCCCAATTTGTTTATAAGACCAGCTTGAACCTGGAGTAAACTCCCGAATGTCTTCATTTGCTTCTTGAGTTAATCCATGTGTATGAGTAAGTAAATGTCTTATCGTGGTGCCTTTCCAAATGTCCTCATCAAGTTCAGGCAAATAGGATAAAACCGGATCATCTATGCTGTTTATGCAGCCATAGTACACTGCATAAGAAACCGCAAAACCGATATAGCTTTTTCTAACTGAAGCCACGTGAAACTGAGTATCAGCCTGAATTGTTCTAGCGTTTTCTTTCCCTGACTGCTTCCCTATGTACTGCTCGAACACAATAGAATTTTGATGAATGATAAGAGTGGAGGCTCCTGAGCAGATGACCTTGTTAAAAGTTGCTTTTACGTGGTCAAATACCGGTGTGAAAATTGGATTGTCTTTGCGATCAAGGATCAAGCCGCGGCCAACTGTACCTTCTACAAGCGGCATGTTTCGTACTTTCTTACTAGAATCTGGCATAGACTCACCCCCTACTCATAAAATTCCATATAAGGTTTAGCTTCCTTATAATAATCTATTCGATCTTGCAAGGTGCCACTATGAAACTCAAATGTATGACCATCAGGATCAGTGAAATAAATTGATTTCTTATCACGACTATCTCTCTTTCGACCTGGCAAAATGTTTACATTCAAATCAGTTAACTCTTTATACGCCTGTTCAAAATCTTCTTCTTCGATAGAAAAGGCTATGTGAGTATAAGAATGTGAGATCTCATTCCTCGGGATATCCTTTTCCTCATTCAGGGCAAGCCAATGGCCATGAAGATCAAAGTAGGCTGTGGTTTTCCCTTTTACGAGTAACTTTGCATTGAACACCTGCTGGTAAAAGCGGATGGATTTTTCCAAGTCTGAAACAGAGAAGAGAAAATGATTAAGTCCTTTAATTTTCATGAGATTCACCTCTACTTCGTTTTATTAATCTTTCACTCAACTCAATACCAATTATTTCAAATTAGAGCGACTTTCTCAAGAAAAATTCGTAAACAAAATAGGCATTCATCCTTTTGTGGATAAGCCCCCACCAACCTTTAACCTTTTACTTCATAATCTTTTCTCATTCCTTCTCCCCCCGAAAAACATTTATATTTATTAAACGTTCTTTTTGCTGGGTACTTTCACAATTTTTTTGTTTTTTACAAATTAAAAAAGGGAACCTCTGTGAAGGTCCCCTTACTTATTTATATTTTGTATCGTTATTCCCTTATCCTGCCCGAAGAACAGCTACCTAATCTTCTGCGATAGCCCACGTATACTCAATATTTTTAGACTATTTTGTTCTCTATGCCACTTAGGATTCTCTTTATATTCTGTCGATGAAGAAGGATTATTGACACGCTTATTAGTAGCGAAAGTGCTATGATAACTTTATCTTCAAATAGTAGACTATAAATAAATAATGCTATACTTGCCAACATTGAACTTAGGGATACATACTTAGTAAATAACAAAGTTAGTACAAACCCTACAAAACCAACCAAAACACCTACAGGCGTCAAAAATAAAAAAACACCAGTTGCTGTCGCAACAGCTTTTCCACCTTTAAAATTAGCAAATACCGAAAATATGTGTCCTAATATAGCTAATAAGCCACAAACAATTGGGTCAATCGCAGAACTAAGGATTAGTGGAAGTAAACAAGCAAGTGTACCTTTTAATATATCAGCAATTGCAACAATGACTCCTGCTTTTATGCCTAACACTCTATAAGCATTCGTTGCCCCAAGATTTCCACTACCGAATCCGCGAATATCTTTCTTATAAAATACTTTACCGATTATTAAAGCAAATGAAATGGAGCCTATTAAGTAACTTAAAATCAGAGTTAGAATGTTCAAATTAAGTATTATCTCCTCACTTAGTTTGTTATTTTAAGTATTTCTATTTGTTGTATATTATTTCCTGTTATCCTTTTTGAGTTAAACTGTCTGATAATTGAAGTTGGATAATAGCCTGAGATCAATAAGCAAAACCCCCTTTACTTGAATAAGGCTTGAACCTTTAAAGCAACTTCTTTAGGTTTGACATCAATAGACGATAATTTATTTAAATTAACCCACATAGGCAAATATGTACCTCTATCTCTATTTTCATCTATGTACTCTTCGCCTTGTCCAGTTCCGAATTTCCCATCAATTATTTCAGATAGGAAAAAGTATTGGGTTCCGTTGATTTCAACCTCTGCAATGCAGTTATTCACCTTCACTTCTACACCCAATTCTTCCAACGCTTCTCTTTTCGCCCCATCTACTGGTGCTTCTCCATTTTCTATTCCACCACCGGGAAAAACATAATATACATTTTCCTCTCTAATTCTTTTAATTAGTGCAACCCTATTGTTTTTTACAATTACTACCGAAGCTCTATCTCGCAATCCCATCATCCCTTAGTCAATAAAGTCTTATTAAAGTTTTTAGCTTAATAATTTAACATTAAGGGGGCGGCAGCTTGTTTAGCAAATGCCCCCTTTGTTGAGGACCCACACTTTCTTTAAAGCTTCATTAACTGCCCAACTTTGATGTTCATGAAATAATCATCGTAGTTAATAGTGCTTTTACTTTTAGACATCTGATTTTAAGAAGAGTTTGAATTCATAATTTCTAATTCAATCTTCCATTTATTAATTTTGTTAGTTTCAAAATTAATCATGTCAAACACCTTTTATTGAATAAACGTAATAGACAAAAACAAATAATGAAATGAATTATATAGTTACTTTTTTGAATGAGTAACAAAATTTTTCGTAACCCATTTTAGTTTCATAAAATCTGTGTGCTTCTTCGCGAATTAAGCCTGATTCTAACGCGACGATCCCACACCCGTTTTGAATAGCATATTGGTGTATATATGAAAGTAATTGTTCACCGTATCCTTTGGAACGTTGTGAAAATTGAGTAACCAAGTCATAAACAAAAACATGCTTTCCATAATAAAAGTTGGTTCGAATTGCTATTCCTGTTACTGCAACAGCTTTTTCATTAACATATATCGCAAACAGCTTATATCCTTCTTCTCTCATACTTTGGAGAAGTTCAAGATATGTGCTTTTGTTCAGATCGGTTCTTAATTCGTTTAATACCGGAAATGCTTCAAGCCATTCTTTCTCTTCTGTTAATTCTTTTATCATTCCATTCACTCCAAATTCATATTTTTCATCTCAAATATTAATTCTTTCTTCCAAAAAATAAGGTTAAAAGCTTCAGCCATCTTTTTTAAAAATCCAGGCAATGATGCACCACTATCAATATAGTACAACTCCGTAATAATAAGAATGCAGAGTGCCAGCAAGACAGAAATAACAAGAACCGCTGACCACAGTTTGCTTTCTTTATATTTTATATTTCTATGCTTCTTCTTTCTGTATAAACCCTGCGCTATTCGAAGCCGCTGATTTTTATCTTGTTTGGCGGAATTCATAGTATTTATCCCCTTCCGACAACGATTAGGATATCACGATTTTCAAGCCTTCTTTTTCATTCTGGAAATCAATTTATGAGAACCTAATACATATAAAAACATGATGATGAAAGGATTTATCATTGGGAAAATCTCTACCCCATCCTCTTTTACATGTACAACGTACAAGGATGAGATGTCGTAGTTTTCTGCAAGGGAAGCCAGTAGGATAAAGCCAACGTAGAATCCAATAAAGGATAAAAGGTAAGCTCAAATCATTAACACCTCCTGTTTGTCCGCTGAATGGTGAAAAGGAGATCAATTAGATAATCCCCCTGTTGTGCATTAATATATTATTCTTCATTTTTACTTATGACCCATTTAACAGCAGTTAAAAGATTTTTAGCAACATAATCCGGTTCAATATCTGCCCAGTTTTCCCTGTATTGATTTAGAGAACCATGTCCCCATCCCGTAAGCACTAAAACCTTCATGGCTCCAACAGAATGAGCTGCCAACATATCTGTTGAACCAACGTCACCGATAAATACAGTTTTGGTTAAATCCAGCTTATATTTTTGTGATGCTTCTAAAAGCAATCCTGGTCTTGGCTTATGACAATGGCAGTCATCATCTGAACGATGAGGACAAATAAAGGCATCATCAAATCCATATGATTGAAATTCCTTATAGAAATCATCGAGAGTAGCTTCACCCTTGCTAATTCTATGTTGATTCGTACAGGCAAAGGTTTTAATAGAATGATCCTTTAACATTTGTAATGCAGCTCGACTGAACGAATATGTGGAGAAATCTTTCGGATGAATAAAGTGTCCCGTACCACCAATCGTTCCATCACGGTCAATGAAAACGGCTTCAATGTTCATGTAACGGTTCCCCTTCCCCATATACTCCTGTGTGTATTATCATTTAATATTCGAATACCATTCGCTAATCTTTAAATAACTAGTTGCTGCTTATCCTCCAAACGGCAATGGTTGAGTTCCATCCACATCTGTAAAATCATATAATTTTGCTAGATCAGCCACCATCAAGGCGTCGCCTGAAAACCTCGATACCGTTGGGTCTGTTGCTAATGCCACTACGGCACGGCCTACATATGCTGTCGTTTCCATTGCTCCATCTTCCGGTCCAAATCCTGAATCGGTCACTCTTTCAGTCCTCATCCAGCCTGGACAAACCGCAACGGCTGAAACATTGAAGTCCTTTAATTCCTTTGCCATCCCCAATGTCATCCGATTGATGGCATTCATTGCTAAATCATAATATAAATTACCAGATATCTTGTCTTTAATAAAAAATGTGACATTTACAATCAACCCTCTTTGGTGTTGCTGCATCAAGGGGACAGCGTAGCGACTGGTCAGTAAATAAGCTTGCGGTCCAGCAACCATCATTGCGTCCCAATGTTCTTGTGGACGTTCCCAAAAATGTCTTCCTTCTCCTGAAGGTAGAGAACTTTCGGAACCACCAAATACACTATTAACTAGGATATCAATCCGGCCATGTTCCCTTTCGATTCGCTCAAACAGATTTCTCACATCATTGTCATTTGTATGGTCGCATCGTACGGCGATACCTTTCCCTCCACGTGAAGTGACACCATCGGCCGTGTCCTCAATCGTTTCGGGGCGATCATCGGTTGTAGCTCCCCTTACACTTCGCCCCGTCACATACACCGTCGCTCCTGCACTGCCCAGTTCCAAGGCAATCCCTCTACCAGCTCCACGGGATGCACCTGTGACAACAGCAATTTTTCCTTGTAGTGGTTTCATAATTTGCTAGCTCCCTTACCTACTTTTTAGATACAGAAAAATAGTAGTTCATTCCGTGATATTCCAGTCATTTCAAAACTTCCCACTCTTCATAAACCTCTGCGTTCAACCCCAACTCATTGGTTTTCAAACACTCAAAAGCTTTCATCACTAAAGGGGAAGCGTTTTCCCGAGATACCTCATGCTCGGATACCCACACAGCTCCTAGTGAGTCTTGTCCTTCAAACTGTTCCGGTATGCCTATTTCTCCACCGGTCTTTCTCACAGAGTAATAAACGGCAATATGATGAACATTCGTAAAATCTCTCCACACTGAGGGAAACTTGAAATCAATAACCCCGATTTGTTTCTCAATTTCAATCTCTATACCTGTTTCTTCTAGAAACTCTCTCCTCATCGCTTCTGCTAAACTCTCACCTTCTTCCAAACTTCCTCCAGGTAAGTCAAACCGATTAATATAAGGGCCACCATTTTTATGTATAACTAAGAGTTTTCCATCTTCTATATAGATGCCATATACTCCAAAAGCTCTATGATACTTTTTATCTGACATACTTATTTGTCCTCCTAAAGAAGTGTTTGTTCTGACATTTCCATTGATATCCCTGCATCTTATCCAAACACCTGAGCAGCAATTCCAAATAATTCATCATTCCTCGGCGGCATCTTCGTGGAATGTAACATCATAATGGGTGGATTACTCACGTTTACAAAGCTGCATTGCTCTAATACTTCCATAAATGCTTCCTGGCCTGATGGTATATCGATCCTTAACTTGCCTTGGTGTCCACTGGCCAGTTTATCTAAAATAATAGATGCTATCTGAGCATCATGTGCTACCACTGGTCCTATGATGAGATTGACCGGTCCTTTTATGGATATACCAAAACCTATCATGCCCCCATTTTTATCTTTCACTACTACAGACTGTTCTGACTGCGCTATTCTATTTTTCAAAAAATGACTTCTCTTATCACCAAAAGCCGCTTCATCCAGCTTCACCATTTCATGAAAATAGCTTTCATGAAATGATTCAATTGTAATTGAACTGTTAGCGAAATTTGAAGTTGAGTAGGTGTCGCAAATATACTTATGCACCCGATCAACTGATTTGAATCCCATTCTTTCATAAAGAGGTTTCCCGTCTTCAGTCGAAATCAACATGATTGATGTATCACCTGAAAGAGAATCGCTACATTGTTGAGTCGCTTCCTTCCCTAATCCAAATCCTCTATATTCCTTATTGACTATGACCATTCCAATGGAGGCGAGCCTCGCTTCATAAGAGATAATGGCTGCACTTGACACAATGGTCCCCTGAGCGTTTTTATGACCGAAAACGCTCCCCGCTGACATCACCGTACCAATTTCGTGTTTATCATAGTCCCACCCAACTGATTCAGAAAGCTCAATCAAACCTGGAATGTCTCCTTCGTCAAACCGGACTAAAGTTAACGTTGATTTGTTGCTTGTATTCATCTATTTTTCTCCTTTATCTATTCCATTTTGAGAGTGGTAATCTCTTTCACCACCAGCTGTCCATTAACGTAATATCCATTATTTTCAATATTAACATAATTATGCTAGTTAAAGTGTTGAGTCAAGGGTATTTAAAGCGATGTACAACTCGGGATACCTTACATCTATTAAACTGATATCATTTGGAAGTAGAGGTTACAATATAATTACGTACAGAAAAGGCAGCCTTGTATGTGTAGGCTGCCTTTTCCATATTCCTCTTCTGAAAGTAAATAAAAGATTTCGGATTACTTGATTGCTGAACCCCTACGGCTTAATTATCGAACCATCCGGCTTTCCAACCACAAACTCCTTTAAGGTATATGATGATATCAATTCATCATCTAATTCAGTAACGGATACCTTAAGATCACCTTGAGCGACCATATTTTCTAATTCATCTTGATCAACCTCTTTAGTTAGCGCAAAAGTTTTCCCTATACAAAATGATCTTCCATCTGGTGGTAGGATTGAAATGTCTTCTTCACTCCCATTCATCAGATTTCGACTATCAATCGAAACGTTAGATTCTTTTTCAACTATAGACTTTAACTCACTGGTTACTTCAAACGTCACTAAAAACGGTTCATTTGATTGTTCTTCCTGTTGATTTTCTAAGCATACCCTGGGTGCTAATACATTTTGACTATCAGAATAAGCTACATACGATTCCTTTTCGAGGATCGTTATCCGTTCATTGTCCACCATGTCATTGCTACAACCAAATAATAAAAGGATGCATAAAACACACACTACCTTCTTCAAATCATCCCTCTTGTCTGCGTTTTATTTTCACTCATTACTTCGTTAACCAGGCTGAGCTTTTTATTGCCCCAAACCGGTTAAGAGAATTTTCACGAATTTCTGATCCAATCATCTATTTAAATGATTCTGCTATTGCCATCATTGTTTCTTTGTTCACTTCTGTCTCTAATCCAATCGTTTGATATTCTAAAATGTAATGATAATCGCCATCTGTCCAATGTACAGATGGACCAGTCAGATCGTTTACAGCATAGAAACCTTCATTTCCGTTTATCTTCACTTCTTCTTGATTTTCCAATTTTCCATCGTAAGTTACTGGAGATGAATGGACGACCAAATTAAATATTTCACCATTTTCACCCGTTAGTTGTATCTCGTGTCTAGCCGATTCATGCGGAGGTTTCACAATCTCATATTCTGTAATATCCACCGGAAGCTCAGTCGGTAATTTAGGTTCAATTCCCTCGCTTTCTAAATCACTTGCCAGTTCGTTATGATCATATGTCACGAAACTCTTACCATTACCGAACTCGCTACAGCCTATTAAAAGTAATGACGCTGCGATTATCAAAAAGAAGAATTTTCTCATAATGTTCCTCCTCATGGGTTGAATTAACCTCTCCAGTCATCATCCTCACGATCGTTAACTTTACCATCAAGTATATCATCTACAGGAGTATAAGCATTATTAGGGAGCTTCTTTCTCCTAACAGCTTTTATCAAAATAAACACAGGTATAGCAATATAAACAACAAAAGCAAATCCACTCATTAATAGTTCTTGTATTCTATTTATTGTTTCCATCTAATTACCTCCCATTAAGAACGACAAGGTACAATGCGTGACGGAGAAGATAAGCTGAAATTATGTAACTTAATACCAATTATTCCAAAATCGCGCAGCTTACTCAAGAAAAACTTAGATAAAAAGGGCTTATCCTCCCAGGATAAGCCCCTTTCCATCTATTGCTCTTTCAACACCGAATACTTCCGATAAGCCTTATAATAGCTCCCAGCCAATAAAGCCACCATAAAAGCAGGAAACAGTTTCAACAGAACAAAGGGAGTTTCAAAGATAAACGCTTTCCAAAATAGATCATTCTCCATACTCCAAAGACCTTCATGATATAATCCCGGCTCCCTGTAGTACCTAAATGAATAAATCAGAAACATCATACCGAACCAAAAGGAATAGCGCATGATTCGTTTGTAATAATGACGCTTTGACTCTCGATCAGAGAAGATTTCATTTTGATCATCACTTTCTTTCTGCCAATACTGTATTCTACTTAGCCAGTACCCTTTCAGATAGCTCCAACCGAAATCCTCATAGATCCCTTTGTATTCCTCCAACTTCTTCTTGGATAGATTATCCTGATAGTCCAGGCGCATCACATATCTCTTGTCGGTTTTTTCGAAGGTATACACGCCCAGTCCACTGATGTTAGTGCAGCGATAACCTTGTTGCAATTGCTCGTTCAGCCAACGTTCTTCCTTTTCAATACTGATGAACCAATTAAACTTCTTCATTCGCTTCACTTCCTTCATACAAGGATAAAATATGCACGAGCCTTTCTTGCTCCATTTTCAAAATGGCGCTACCTTCTGAAGTGATACTGTAAATTTTTCTCCTGCCTGAATGTCCGACAGGTTCGATCCAACCATGTTTACTTAGGTTCTCAATCGCACCGTATAATGTACCCGCCGCTAACATAACGGTCCCATTACTCATTTCTTCAATCTTCTGCATGGCGGCATAACCGTGAAGTGGCTTACGGAGAGCTAATAAAATGTAATGCATCGTTTCTGATAATGGCAATAATTTATGTTTCATGTTCTCACCCTTTTATTCAGTTCAACTATATAGTTCAGCTTAATAACAGTTTATTACAGTTCAACTGAATAGTAAACCATATTTTTGAAAAAATTAAAAAAGCCGATTTCCGTTACATTCGGAGATCGGCATGACTTATTACCAATGTGCTTGCAGCTTATTACCATCAGGATCATAAAAGTGGAAAAAGGCGTGGCCGGCATCTTCTTTCATCTCATCGACTTTCACATCGTGATCAATCAAGTGTTGATGAAAATTAGCAAGCTCCAGACTAGCAAAGCCGATGCTGAACTCTTGTTCATGATTCACTGTAAAATGGGCAAAGGTTTCATCTTCTGTTGGGATGAGGATCAGTAGGAAAGGTCCTTCATTCACTTTAAGAGCGGCAAGTTCCTCCGTCATGTTTACTAACTGGAGTCCTAATACATCTCTGTACCAGTGTGCAGATTGTTCCACATCTTTCACAGGAATCCTAATATAGTGGACTTGTTCAATGAATGATTTGCTCATATTCTTCTCTCCCTTACAATCTCAAAATTTTACTTATTAGCTTTTTTTCTACTATCAAGTTTTCTAGAACTATAAAAACACACCAAACCAGTAGCTACAAAAAGAAGGAACGGAATGATGACATATGCGGGCATAATGATCGTCCAATAAAGGAGATACGCACTTATGGCAAACAGAAACCAACTGATGATCAGTAAAAAACTTGAGGTCAGTTCTTTGAATGTAGTCATGGATTGCTCCTCCCTATGAATGTTTCCGGAAGATCTTCATAGGATAGTGACCCCAGTCTTCTTTAAGATCATCACTATGCACAATACTCCAGGCATTAAAGAAGGTCTGTCCCCGTTTGTTAAAAAAGAAGTGACCATCTATGCAGTAAGAGGCGTGTTGAATAATTCCGTCTGCATTTTCCCATGTAAGCACATCACCTGCTCTTATATCTTCAGAAGTGATCAAGTGATAATTCTCATTTTCTAAACTTTGAAGAAACGTTTGAGGATGGACCCATTCATGTATCATCCATTCTTGTTGAGTGATGGCGAAGAGTGTAGCCGATAAACAATTACTTCCCGCTCTGGATGAGAAGGTGTTGGCAAACCGTAGCAAGTGCGGAGAAGTTTGGGTCGGAACATCATAGCAAGTCCACTCCTCCCATTGTTGGGCAATATCTGTTATGAGGTCTTCTTTACGAGTATAAGAGAGGTCTTCCCATATCGCTTTATGAAGAACTAGATACTTCTCTCCATTCACTTCAACAACATTGTTACGGAGGGAGGATATGTCTACAGAGAAGTCAGAGGTTGGATGAATCAAGCCCCTGCCCACTGCCACTTGAATCTGAAAAAGCTCGATTTTCTTCTCAACTGGTAGATGATTCACCCAGCCTGGAGGTGTTACGAGTACATAGTCAACGTCCTTTGATAGATTCCAATACTCAAAGCTGTTCGCAAGTTGTACCTGTTTATAAGAGGAATGGTTTTTGAACTCTTCGTGGGGAACCACTAAGACATTACTTAGATATTCTTTAAAACTGGCAAGGTTGCTCTCTGGGAGGAAAAAAAGGTCTTTATTTGGTACATATGCCTTTATCCAATGCTTTAAAATGTCTGGTGTTGGCTGGAGCTTTCTTTTCATTTTTATTCACCTCTGACGTCATTCTCTGCGAAATTCCAATATCAGTCCATCTCCAACCTGAGAAGACTGTTTCAGCAGCTCTTTGCTGGCTTGATCAATCCAATAGTATTGAAGAGTTTCTCCAAAATACGTTTTCACCTTCCAAGCATCAACAAAATCATCAAACCCTCTATTGACACGCTCTGAACCGACTACTTGAGTGTGAATATCGACTTCTGACTCAAGCGTTGCATTGAAACCATTTAACCGCAGGGAATAACCAGACTTCAACGGCAGCACACGCAATAGCAGCTCAACAGAAAACGTGTCTACGTAGTATCCCTTTAGCTTGAAGGTTTTTTCACTATCTTTAATCGAGATATGCACTTCTTCATCACTATATTCGGCTTTCAGAAATTGACTACCATTTAAGTAATCAGTGAATGAAGGTTTAAACGTTGCCTTTTCAATGTGATGTATCTGTCCAATGTATCCCCTTTCACAAATTCCATCAGCATTATTCCCTTTTCAATATCTACAAAATAGACAGTTGGAGTACTAATTAAGGAATTTACAGCATTACTCCTTAGAAGTTTTAATTCTTTAGTAAGCTTCAGATTTTCGCTAAATTCTTTTAGGACAACATCATCACTAAATACCCCCTCATCATGGGAATAGGTAAGATGAAACATTGCAATGTTATTGTTAAACCCATCTTTATTTGTTTGTAAGTTCTTTATCTCTATTTCTGTGTCTTTTCTTATATTTTTCTTAATCAGTAGTTCTACTGTTTTATGTACTGCTACACTCAAATTTTCTGCCCCCAGCTTGGACCTATTCCATACTCATTCCTTTACACAGATATTCTATAAAAAGAAGAATTATTTCTTTCTAATTTGATCACCATCGTCTGTGACAAATTGACCACCATTCAGTTGGTTGAGCAATGCTTTACCGCAGCTAGTTTCCTTCGCTTTGACGGACGATCTCATCGACTATGTGTTCAATTGGTTTAGTTGCGTCAATGATCATCCCATTTCTTGGAATGTCTTCTTTCGTCTCATGCAAACGAACAATGAGCTCCCGTTCCGATTTCTCACCACCAAATTCATCTTCCGGTCGAGCGTCCAGTCGTCGGTTCAATGTTTCAATATCGACTTGGAGAACAAACACACCATCAAATAGATCGATAAATTTCGAGAAGTTCCTAGACCCACCACAGAAAAATGTTACTGGTTCACTCTTGTTATTGATCAAGTCTTTCACTTTCTCTACATCCCATATATGGTTCTCATGGGAGGCAGTATGGGTCCGATTACCAGTTTCTGGATCGCCCTGATAAGCCAATTCCCGGTCACCATGAATGGCTTGATAGCCGCGCCGCTGCAATTCATTACAGACGGTAGTTTTACCGGTGCAGGAAACCCCTTCAATTAGAAAATTCTTAACGCCCATTGTTAAAGCCTCCTTTCAAAAACATATTCTCCAGATTTGGTATGCGCCTTCAGTAGAACATCTTATGTAATTGATAACCCTAATATATGATCTGAAAACAAGATAGACTCTTCTAGATACATAGTTGAATTCGGTGATGCTAAGGGTGTTAGCTTCACATTCGTTAAGTAAATACAAGCAGAAGAATTTATGATTGTTTTGTCTGTAATGTCTATTTCTGGACTAAGCTCGTATTCTTGAAGAGCACGACCCAGAATAGGTTCATCTACTATTAATCCCAATTATTTCAAATGAAGCTTATAAAATGCAAGAAAAATTTAACAATGGCTTCCAAGGCTATAACCTTGGAGAAGAAGTTAAGGCTCCGGCAGGTCAAACAGTATTTATGTCGAAATTTATACATAAGACGTATTAAATGGGGGCGTAAATGATGGCAGAAGTTTTATTGTTCCACCATGTTTTGGGCAAAACGAAGGGGATCGAAGCATTCGCAGATCAGCTGAGAGATGCAGGGCATACAGTGCATGTGCCGGATTTATTTGATGGCCGCACATTTTCCTCGCTGGAAGAAGGCTTGGGATTTGTGAAAGAAATCGGATTTGGAGAAGTGACGGCGCGTGGTATTCAGGCAGCCGGCGATCTATCGCGAGATGTCGTTTATGCTGGGTTTTCACTTGGGGTTCCAGCAGCACAGCAGCTCGCTCAAACGCGCGAAGGCGCAAAAGGCGCACTGTTTTTCCATGCCTGCCTCCCGACCTCGGAGTTCGAATCTCCATGGCCCTCCGACTTGCCTGTGCAAATACATGCCATGAATGAAGATCCTTTCTTCGTGGAAGACGGCGACATCGATGCAGCACGTGAACTAGTGAAGTCAGCAAATCACGCTGAGCTTTTTCTATATGAGGGCAAGGAACACCTCTTCACCGACAGCAGTATACCCTCTTACGATGCTGACGCGACGCAGCTTGTGATCAAAAGGGTTCTCGAGTTTCTCGCATAATCATCAGGAAGCGCGGGGACGGTTCCTGTGCTCCCTTTTCGATAAAAAGGTGGCAGAAGAACCGTCCCCATGCTTTAATAACATGTATATTCCATCTTTAGAAACTCAAATGTGCTGCCATTTGTATCTTGCATAAAAGTCTCTACATCTTTAAATCCAACTTTTCTGTACAGTTTTATTGCTCTTTGATTAAAGGTTGCTACTGATAATGTGATTTTTTCAGATTTGAATTCTGATTGTACAAAGCTAATACCTGCCCTTAGAAATTCGATCCCATTACTCTTTCCAGTTAAATCCGGTCTCATCCCTAACCCAATATCAAAAATTCCTTCAGCTATTTTATTAACACTGAAGAAGGCAACCAGTTCCTTATCTTTTGAAACAGCAAACGTTGTATTCCCTCGTTCTTCCGGGTTTAAAAATTCATCTAAATCTTCTGCATCAGCTTCCATATCGTAAAATGAATAGTCACCATCATAGTGCCATTTAAATGCAATATTTTCTGCCTGTTCTTGTGTCATAACATTAAATCTATAAGTCATAATGCCTCCTGTTAAATAAGAAAATCATTGTTCTATGTGCTTTCTGAATCGGTATCTCAATTCGAACTTAATGTATTTTTTCTATCACTAACGTACCCATTTGTTAAATAAGGTGAGTAATGGCACAATTAGCTGATCTTAAGTGATTAAAGGCTTAGCTTAAAATGACCTGAACATTATTAGCAACATAATCTCTAAACCTCATTAGTTCATCATTCTCAAATTGACAATCATCTTTTTCACTCGAGTAACAACCAATTATTTTATTGACGGTGCTGCTCAATTCTTTCGGCAAGGTTGCTAAACCCCAACGCCCAGCTTCTTCCTTTGAAGATATGACTCCTTCTTTTACAAACCAGAACACTCTAATCATATTTAGCGTGCAATAAATAGGATCCTCTTGAATATGATCTAGACATTCTTGGAAATCTCCGACTATTGACGATAGATAATCTGAACGCGGAACTATGGGGAAAACTTCAGCTATAGGTTCGCCTGCCACACAAATCCCCCTCTTATGCAAAATAGTGATATGGGCTGCTAAATCCGGATCAGTGCTACTACCTCCACTTAAAAACTCGTGTGTATTCCTTACCAAATCATGTTCATACCGCTTTCTCCAAAACTCACTATAATGGAAATCAAATGGACAAGGGTGCTGCCAATCTTTTAATTGTTCCTTATTAATGAAACTGATTTCGACTGGGTATGGGGAATTGGAACAATTCAAAAAGAATTCAGCCAACTTCCTTTTCGTTTCAACTGGAATCGTTTTTTTCGTGACGACCAATAAATCTATATCGCTTTTGTCTGGATTAAATCCCCCCATTGCTAAGGAACCGTGAATATACAATCCAGCAAGGTCATCGTTTAATATAGTAGTGAGTTCTTCTTGTATACTTACAATAATACTTTCAACTTCAGCTGGGAAAGACTGCATTAAGCCCATTTACTATTCTCCTTTTTTCGTTATCCCACCCATTACAAGACAATACCTGGTTGAAGCTCATCTTATGTATTTGTCCCCGCTACTTTAAGGACTACTCGACACCATGTTTCAATTCTTCCTTTTGAACACTTTATTTCGTTCTATCACCGTGCAACCATTACTCTGGAATGTCTTAAGCATCGGGAGGTTATTGTGTCCAGTTGAGCCAATGTAATAAGAAGCTTTAAAGTCTTTCTTTAAGATTTCTAGTGATTGTTGGTGGAGAAGTTTGCTTTTCCCTATCCCTCTTTCTCTTGGAAGGATCCCGAAATAAAAAATCCTTCCCTCTTCTAACGTACCAGGTTTATGATGGGTCCTGATTGGAAATTTTGTTGAAGACTCGTTAGGTTAATTGCTCATTAATTCAAGAAGTTCAATAGCCGTACCGGTTATTGAACTGTAGTTATTGACCAAGTTTATTCAAGTAGGAAAGTCAGTCCTCCACATACTCCAAAACATCCTCAACATAGCTTTCCAGAGGTTTACTTGTATCTACTAACAAGCATTTGATATCGGTTGGTTTTTTACTGTTATTGATTGTATATCTAAATGCTTCTTCTGAAGTAATTTCTTTTATTTGACTGGTCATTCTTTCTCGATTCTTTAATCGAAAATTAACTTCCTTTACATCATCGATATAACATTCGACATATTTGTACGTAGCATTATATTTAGTAGATAAGTTCGTGCCCTTACTAACCAATTCATCATATAAGCAAGGACTATCAAAAATAACATCGTGACCTTGGGATAAATGAAATTCAATTAAAGACCAATCAATATTGTACGAAATCTTCCCAGCTAAGCTGTTATCGATTTCGCCTTCAATGGCTTCTAATAAAGCTGATTTAACAATATCGTGATCAATGAGTACAGCTCCTGTTCGCTTTGCAATCTGTCTAGATAGTGTAGACTTTCCTGACCCTGGAAAACCGGACATCTGAATGAAAAACATACTTGAATCCCTCGCTATAATTGTAATCTAATTTGAAATTCCAGATAACTAATTAAAGTTTATGAATCTAGATAATCTAGATCCACGCTTCAATACAATGGACTGACTTTGTCTTTGTATCTACTTTCACTTTCTTTCCTATAGCCAAAGGGTGCATGGGATGAGTATGGCATGTATCAAACTCAGCTAAAATAGGAATCTCTTTGTCATCTAATTGTTCCATAAGAATATCGATTGGCTTCTTACCCGATCCTAAATCATCATATCCCTCATGTTTCCCCAAAATGATTCCTGATACCTTTTCAAAGATTCCGTGCATTTTCAACATTGCAAAGTTCTTTTCCACTACCGACGCATCTTTCGCACAATCTTCTATCAGTAAGACATCCCCATTTTTTATAGGAGGGAAATAGTCCGTACCAATAAAACCATACATCGCATTAACATTTCCACCTATTAATCGACCTTCTGCGACTCCGGTGTTTCTTGTTATCCATTCATTTCTATATAAAGTTTTTTCTTTTGTTTTGTCTAACCAATTAACAGGTTCATCAGACCAATATGTAGGCATGGGAACTTCATAAGGAAGACTGCTTTCTGTCATAAAATAGTTAACAAAGTATTGGTACGTATCATTAACTAATGGTTCAAATTCACCAAAGGAAGGAATAAGTGCAGGACCATAATAAGTAGTGATATTCGTTTTATGATAAAGAGCAAGAAGTATAGCCGTCGCATCTGAGTAACCTACTACGATCTTCGGATTATTTATCAACGCTTCGTAATCTATATATGGTAAAAGGCTATTAGAATTGGTGCCACCTATCGTGGACATCACCATTTTTACTTCTGGATCTCGCAATAACTCGTTTAACTCATTTGCTCGCTCTTTAGGGGTACCTGAGCGATACCCTTCAGCCTTACCAGTCAAATTTCCTTCGACTATACACAAACCTTTGCTTTCCAGGAATGATTTTGCCCGTTCATATCGTTTTCTTGCTGTAACTGTCGCTGGTGATGATGGAGTGAAGATCCCCACTTTGTCACCTGGGTTTAATTTATTCATGGAATCCACCGTCCTTTATTGTTTAAACAATCCTGTATAGTTGCATACTCAACTATCAAATGTAATTTCATTACTTGGGTATACATCTGCAAACCAACGTAACACTCCATTATGATGGTTTATAATTTGTTGGGCCGTAATATCTTGCGAATCCCAAGTGCTGTGTGCGTCTGAAGCTAAAGTGACCTTATAATCCAAACTAAAGGCTCTTCTACACGTTGTATCCACACATGCTTCTGTTTGAATTCCCGCAATGACTACATGTTCGATCCCTTGTTTTTTCAGTTCATCATCTAAAGAAGTATTATAAAATGAATCTGGAGTCGTTTTTTGAATGATGACATCTTGAGGATGCGGAGTGATTTTAGGATGAATCTCCCAACCCTTTGTCCCATGCTCTAATGGTTTTCCTGCAGGTGCATTATGTTGTATAAAGAATATCGTTGTCTCGTTAGAGCGTGCTTTTTCGATTAGACCTTTTACAGTTTGTAGTAGCTTACCTCCTTGGTAAACAACATTACCTTCCTGAAACATCCCATTTTGAACGTCTATAATCAATAGTGCATTCTTCATCATTTTCCTCCTTGAATAAGCGTACGTTGGATACTAGCCTTCTTTTAAAATAAGAGACTTTTACATTCGACCTTCTTAAATCCATACTTATTCACACTGAACCCGTTCATAATGCTTCCCTTCCTTCGGCAAACTGCCCTCTGGCGGTGTCCAAGCATTTTGGCAAATAGTCTTTTCATCTACCACTGAGTATGTGTAAGTCCAGCCTTTTTCGTTTTCAAACTCAACTCTTAAATGATAAGGGTTGTATTGCCTCCCTGTTTGATGATCAATTTCCCACTTTTGATTGGGGTATTTTTCCTCAAGAAAATGGTCTAGTTGTTGTGTCTTATTTGACACTTGATAATCTATCCAATAGGGTCGAATCACGAAGAATGAAAGGACTAATGCAGTTATTGAGCACGTGATAATAAAACTCAGTTTTCTTCTCTTTTTATGCAATACAAATGCAGTTGCAAAGAGGACCAGGATAAATGCAGCACACATTGTTATTTCTATTATCGTTATTGGATGCACGGACATTCCCCCATCATTCCAGATAGCTGAATAAAGCTACTTACTGCTTTACATATTCACCATAAAGCAACTCCATCGCTTCAATAACCTTAGCGTCAGAATCCTGATTGTTTAGTCGATTAGGTAAGTTAATCGCCCCTAATGCAAAGAGATAAGGGTTGTCATTGAAGTCACCCATTATACCGATATCAACAGCTGCATTTTCCAGTCCACCTGTCATATGGTTTAAATGGTGTGGTGGAACTTGGTTTATATCTCCCTTTTGTCTCACCAAGCCATTAATGATAGGTGTCCACAAGAGAGGCTGTATTTTGTACCCTTGATAAATATGTATCATCAAATCTAGCAATTCGTTAAGCTGACCCATATTATTAATATCCCTTGGGTTTTCAGTAACCTGTATGGAGGGATAATAAGACTGGAGAGACTCATTTACCTTTTCCCAACCACCACAAAAATCCACAATACATCTAGCAATATAACTATCGTGACAAGCAATCATTACTTCAACCGCCTCCCTTAAAGGAAGGGTTTGTCTATTTTGTAGATGTGGATAAAGTTCTTTGCTATCTTCTTCTGGATTAAAGGATACTTCTTCAACAATGGAATCCCACTTAACCTCATCATCCTCTACCCATTTCGCTACACAAAATGCTATTGCCACTTTTGCTGCTGAAGCAAGGGGGATTGTGAGTTCGCTATTTAAAGAGATACATTCTTTATTTTCTTTAGTGGAATAGATCGTTATTCCTACTTCTCCTACATCTATTTCTTTCAGTTTTTCTATTGCTATATTCACTTTTTCACCTGCTTCGTTTTTCTTGGACAGATATTTCTTAGTAGAATCCAATCAAAGCCTTATTGAAATTAAGTATCTAGTTTTTTATCAGCCTGACATGTTCCACCCGTTGTACCAGCTTATGTACACACTCAATAATCAAATCCGGTCGATCAAGGAACACAGAATGGCCCGAATAACTTGCAAACACTAATTCTCCCTGTAAAGACAAGTTACTCTGGTTGGTGATAAGCTCTTCCCACTTCTCTTCAAATACTCGTAACTCCCGTTCAGGTATGCCATTTTCCAATTCAGATTGAATCGTATATTCCTTATCCCGTCCTATTACGATAACTGGAACATCAGGAAAATCTCCTAAACTCCTGATTACTTCTGCATCTTTCGTCCATTCCTTGATCTCTGATGCCATCGCTTTATAGAGTAATGGGTTCACCTGGAAGTCCAACAGTTCTTGCTGAATGGCCTTTGGAAATTGACGTTGTTTTTCATTAAGTGAAGGTTTCAGTATTTCCAATAGTTCTTGTTCACTTTTGATTGAATATTCCAAGCTTTTTTCAATCCATAATTGATCTGTTTCTTGATTTAAAATAGGTAGATCAAGCTTCTCTAATTCTTTCAATTCAACAGAGGTCGAGTCTACTAATATCACTCCGGCTACCTTATCAGGATGAACTTTAGCGAAGTGTTGAACACATAGACCACCATAAGAATGCCCTATCAAGTAAACCGGCTCGTCGATTTGAAAGTGATTGAGTATTTCTGCTAAATCACGAACGGTCGATGCTGTATTTTGAATCCCAGCCCCGATCTCACTTTGCCCCAGTCCCTGCCGGTGAAACGTTAGGATTCTATACGTTCTACTTAATGTTTGTATTACCTCATGCCACTCTTCAAATGAGCAGCCCATCCCTGTAAGGACAATAACAAGCGGACCTTTATTCCCTTTTAGAAGAACTTCCGTTTTGTGGTCGTTGATTTTAATCAGTTGGTTAATAGCTCTCAATCCTTTCGCTATCTCTAATGTTAATTATTTCAAATTTTGCAGTTTTGAGCAATGCTCGGGTTTTATTAAAGTTCCCATACTAGATTTTCTCCCGAACATTAGTTAATCGGTGAAATGTTCCCATTTTCATAAAAAAAAACGTTCCTTGGTCAGCCTTAGGGACGTTTTTTTGAAGTTTTCTCCATCACATACTCTTTTCAATCGTTCAGCTTTTCCTTCTCATTCCCTTAAAAGAGGGATGGAGTAGATTCATGCCGGACTTACAAATATCATGCTGGATATAAATTAATCATGCGGCTTACATAACAATCGTGCCAGTTTCAGAGACAATCATGCGAGATTTCCGATATTCAAGCTGCAGTGTCGAATTCTCTTTATTTGTGAGTACCTAGACACCACAGGGACAGGTACGCGACCCCTATTTTAGAAACAAGAGACCTGTCCTCATTGCTAACGAAGAGAATATTAGATATTATTTCAGTG
The DNA here is from genome assembly GCF_056173145.1 of Rossellomorea sp. QJM3NY_18. Classification (NCBI taxonomy): domain Bacteria; kingdom Bacillati; phylum Bacillota; class Bacilli; order Caryophanales; family Bacillaceae; genus Rossellomorea; species Rossellomorea sp. QJM3NY_18. Next base: position 3,196,357 of record NZ_CM149659.1, read on the forward strand.
GATATACCAACTCAATACCTTCCTCATCCTTTAGCGATTGATAATACCAGTAATTATGGTCGGCTCCATGGATGCAGAGAATTCTTTTATCAGCATACGTCTTGGTAACCTTTTTAACCCGTGCAGTCATAATATAGTGTCGTGCATTCCATACAATATTCTGAACGGCAGAATTAACTGAATGTAGCCAGTTATACATTTCATTTGTAATCGCATCGTATTCAAAAGAATTAAATGGGATAATCCCTTCATTCCATGCTGATAGTTTTTTATCATTCCAACTCCCTAACTCTTGCTCCAACTTACTCTTAGTTTCTGCGTCATATTTATCAAAAGGACCTTCTTCAAATACATCCTCTTCAAACCAATTCACTGGAACAAACGTAATACCCTTTTTCTTACATACAGGGAATATCAAATTAGGATATTCGTTTTGTGTCTCTCCGAGAATGCCAAATGGTTCACCTGTATTTAAATAGAGCTCCCAGCTTGATGGGTGAACTTCTCCACAAATGACATCAGGCTGAAATTCTTCTATTAATTCTTCCAACAGTGACAACGGAAAATGGTACTTTTTTTGCATTTCTTCATCGTGAGTCATTCCTAAGATACCGACAACTGACATAGTTACACATCCTCTATAATAGTAGTGCTTAAAACCCTTATTTCTGTTGAGTAAAAATGTGAGTCCCACATAGCCGCTTTTTTGATTGGCTCATTCTTCAATCATTTTCTCGTTCAACTCAAACCACTTTTCAATCTCACCTACTATAAAAGTAAACCCCTGTTCTTTAAATGGAGAGGTGATTCCACTCTCCTCTATTAATTGGAGAAATGATTTGCTCCCACCCAGTCTACAAAGATTCATAAATTTCTCCCAAGCCGTCGATTCATCTGTTTGTGCCATGCTCCAGATCTGCAAAGAACACATTTGGGCAAGGGCATAGTCTATATAGTAAAAGGGTGTTGTAAATATGTGTGCTTGTTGCTGCCAGAAAGCCCCTCTCTTTAAATAGGTGCTTTCGTAATCTGCCTTATAAGGCATATATTTGCTCTCAATCTCACTCCACTTTTCTTTTCTCTCTGAAGTGGATAATAAAGGGTTTTGATAGATGACATGCTGGAACTCATCGATTGCTGCCCTATAAGGCATTGAGAATAAGGCATCTTCAAGATGAGCATATCGATACTTATCAGCATCCTTACCAAATATTTTCTCCATGTAGGGCCAGACAAGGAATTCCATTGATATGGAATGAACTTCGCAAGCTTCTTTTGTAGGCAGAATATATTCCGGAATACTGTTTCGTTGATTAAAAAGATACATTTGCCAGGCGTGTCCAAATTCATGACTTAACACTTTGATATCTTTTCTTGTACCATTCAAATTCGCAAAAATATAGGGTGTTTTTTCATTACATAAGTATGTAGCATAGGCACCTCTTGCTTTGCCATCTTTAGGAAGTAAATCGAGTAGATGATTCGTGCACAACGAATGAAAGAATTCCCCGGCTTCCAATGACATGTCATTAAGCATCTCTTTAAAACTAGATACCATCCACTCAACGTCACCTTTTGGGCTTGGATTGCCGGTCCTGAAGCGAATGTCCTCATCGTAAAAGGTTAACTTATTCAGACCTAACCTGATCCTTTGTTTCTCTCTCGCTTTTTCAACAATGGGAACGATGTATTTTAAGATTAACTTCCGGAAGTCTGCTACATCTGCTTGATCATAACCGACTCTTGATAACCTGGCATAACCAAGCTCCACAAAGGAATCATGTCCCAGCTTCATTGCCATGGTGTTTCTTACTTTAATTAATTCATCAAAAATATGATCGATCTTATCTTCTAGCTGGCTGAGTAACTCGTACTTTTTTTCACCAGCTTGCTTTCTAATTGAACGATCGGCTGAATTCAAAAATGCGTCTAATTGAGATAAGGTTCTATTCTCTCCACTGAATTCAACGGTTGATGTAGCCAGCAATTTTGTATAGTCACTTATGAGATTATTTTCCTTAATTAAGTACTCGATGACTTCAGAACTAACTGTATGTTGAGAAGCCTCAGCTAGACAAACGAATTGTTCACCAAATTTCACTTTGATTTCATCTTTGAAAGAAGAATAGAAAACGTGCTCATGAAAAAGAGCTACTGTTTTTTCATAGATTGGCCAATTTTCATTAATATACTGCTGCTCTTTTTGATATGTAACATCTAAAGTATTCAAGTGACTCCTGATTTGAGCTATAGTAAGCATCGTTAACACATCATTCCTAAGAGAATTGATGTGATCTATTATTTCGAACTGTTCCAGCTGGGAATCACTTGCTTTGAACCTTTCTAAAAGTTGAAGTACTTTTCCTTCAAACTCTGCAATGTCCGATCTTTCGTAATTAAGATTATCAAAATCCACTCTACTCCCCCTATCTCTTCAAATTAATGGTAATGGACAATTTTGTGTAATAATAGTCTTATATTTCAAAAAATTGAATGGTATACTAGCGATATAAGGTAAGGAATATATTTATTCAACCCATAATTTCTTTGAACGCAAAAGGGAACTTTCTTAAGCTGAAAGTTCCCTTTTTTATTTTCCTATGGATTAGTTACTGGACAACAATTCAATCTCTTCTGTCGAGCAAACATATATACTACTACTCAATACGTGCTTGTTTTTCAGAATCCTCATTAAATAACCCAATAAATAAAGGTGCAAGGCAATCTACTTAGAACACACCTACTATCAAGGAAAGTATTCCATTGGCTCAGTACAATGAACATAACCATTTTTCTTGTAATAATTAATAGCTTCATCACTCGGCCATACTATTACAAATTCATATTTTTTCTCTCTTATCCAATCGTTTATTGTACTTAATACTTTACTTCCAACGCCTCCATTTCGATATTCTGGAAGGGTTATACGTTGGTCATATATGCAAATGGATGAGTAACCCTACCAGGCCTTGGCACTTTTTGTATTAATTCTATATATATATGAGAAGCAATTTTCCCCTTATCCTCTGCAACCCAAATAAACCACTGACTACTTTTTAGTGCATTTTCTAAGAACGTTTGACATTCCCTTTCAAATTCTTCATAGGACTCGTCTTTTTTGCTCTCATCAAACTCAATGGTATTATCCCATCTCATCTTAATTAATTGATTAATGTCTTTTGCTTCAGCAAGTCTAATATTCACTTAAATTCACCTCTTATATATTTTTCTTATTCGGCTATACTGCTCCTTTAATTGAAGAAAAGCAATAGCCGGATCATTAGCTGAACATAAGTAATTGTCTCCTATAACGGAACAAAGCAGTAAGATTTCATCTGGCAAGGTTGACCCCCGCATATAGTTTTTAAATTCATCCTATTCATTTTCTCCATTCACATAGTTAGAGGAACCGAAGAAAGACACTTTCGAAAAAAAACAGCATAGGAATAACTCCTATACTGTCCTTCTTTCTACCATGAACGTAATGACCACAAATAACAAAAATGCCAGCAGCAGGAGGGTTCCCCCAACGATAAAAAACACGGTGACGAATGATTCATCTAGTTGAAATGGATTTAAGTTGTACATCCACATGCCTACTGTCAGCCCCAGTGCTCCCACCATTCCCAAAATGCTATGAACTGCTACCAGCTTTTTGTATTTTATTGTATAGACCTTGTAAAAAATTCCCCAGGCGAATACCGAAAGCCAGCCGACCAGCAAAATGTGTGCATGAATTGGTTTTAAAGCATAGTCCATTTGCCCGGCCATATGTGATCCGATAAAGGTACCGACCAACCCGAAGATTGCGGCAAACCGGATCAAGCGTATACTCCAGATTTGTTCCATATTCTTCTCTCCCATTATTTCTTTATTTAGAAGGAAGGGTGATCGTGAAGATCGTTCCCTCCCCGACTGTACTTTGAACAGTGATATTCCCCTTGTGCAAGTCGATGATCTGCTTGACAATTGAGAGACCGAGACCGGTTCCTCCCTTTTTTCTAGCTGCATCAACACGGTAAAAGCGGTCAAAGATCTGCCCCATCTCTTCTTCTGACATTCCAATACCGCTATCCTTAAACGTGATAACCAGGTCTGATCCTCTATCGTTCAATCCAATCCATATACTGTCTCCACGACCGCTATATTTGATGGCGTTGGTCATAAGGTTATCCCACACATTTGTCATCAGTTCGGCATCATATTTAAATCGACGGGAAGGCAGCTTGTACGAGACCTCGATGCCCTTCTCCTCTATTAGCCACTGATATCTGCGGATGGCCTGCTTGATCTGTTCCTCCACCTGAACCTCGGAATAGTTCATCGGGTAGGCTTTCTGATCAAGGGAAGTGAGGATTAATAATTGTTTCGTTAAATGAGATAGACGCTTGGATTCATGATCAATAATTTCGAGATACTCATTCCTCTCTTCTTCTGCCACATCCGACTTCAATAGGTCGGCATATCCCTGAATATTCATCAGGGGTGATTGGAAATCATGGGACACATTATTAATGAAGGATTTACGGGCTTCATTATTATGCTTCAGTTGTCTCTGCATGGTGGTGAAGCTTTGTGCCAGTTGTCCGATTTCATCCCGGCGCTTGATCGTCAAGTCATAATGGAAGTTCTCGCGGGTCAATTCCTTTGTGGCTTCCGTCAGCTGGGTGATGGGCTGGATTAAATGTTTGGCAAACCAGATCATCCCGATGATACTGACGACTGAAACCGCTAAAACGAACCAGGCGAGAATCATGTGAATATCAGAGAAGAGCAGTTTGTTGTTTGGACGCATAAACAGTGCATATTGTTGTCCATTAGACGTAAACGGTACCCCGACCGTATTCCGGACATCGTTAGAAAAGTGTTCCATCACGAAGGACCGACTGGAATCCTCACTCATTCCATGATAAATCTCCTGATCCTCCAACACTTTCCGGGCCTCCCCAGAAAGATCGGTCTTAGAAAATGGCTCTCCAAAAAACGTTTTTCTCCCTTTCTCATCGATCACGAGAACCTGATAACCCAGCTTCCCGACCGATTCCAAATATGGAGACAGAGCAGATTGGTGACCGTGCATCCCCTCGAGACTCGACACGATTTCCTCTGCTACCTCGACGTTTTGACGATCGATTTTCTCCTTAGTGGTCGTCATGTAAACCCAATTTGCCAGAATGAAACCAGTAATGACACTGATGGTCAGGATAGAGAGGGTCGCAACAACGAATTTTCGGTAGAGCGTCCTCATCCCGTGACCTCCAGCTTATAGCCGATCCCTCTTACGGTGAGGATTTCTACTGTGGCCTCATATTTCTTAAGGCGGTCACGGATCCGGTTGATGTGGGTATTGAGCGTTTGTTCATTTCCTTCATAATCAATCCCCCACACGTGCTCGATCAATACAGCACGAGGGGCAATCTTATGGGCCCGGGATGCAAGGATACTCAACAATTCAAACTCCTTTAATGGAAACAGGATGGTTTCTTGATTGATCACCACTTCGAAGTTCTTCCGGTCAAGCTTCACATTCCCTACCGTGATCACCGTTTCCATTGCCCGTTCCACTCGTCGCAGGATGACAGCTATACGGAATAACAGTTCTTTGACCTCAAAGGGTTTTACAATATAATCTTCCGATCCGGACAAAAAGCCTTGTTCCTTATCGTCCAACTGTCCCTTTGCCGTCAAAAGAATCACTGGAATGTCATAATCCTGTGATAAGATCTTCGTCAGTTGATAACCGTCCATTCCCGGCATCATCACATCGACTACAGCTAAATCAACCGTCATTTCTTCTAATATCTTCAATGCTTCATCAGCATGATTCGCTTTATATACCTGGTATCCTTCACGGCTTAAATGGATGGAAACAAGTTGTTGTATATAGACATCATCATCCACAACCAGAATTTTCATCGATAGAACCTCCTATTGCTCAACACAAAGGTAACCTTCGTATGTCTACTATTGACTATTATGAGAGGTTTGATGATCCTTTTCAAATGCCAAAATCAACGTCGGCAGCAGCACTCCCCGCACAAGGAAGGTATCCATCAGAATCCCGACGGCCACCATGAAACCAAATATAAATAGGTCAGCAATCGGCATCGTTGTCAGGGCTGCAAAGGTGGCGGCCAGAATGATCCCTGCAGATGAAATTACGCCACCTGTATTTGTCATAGCGATTTCAAGGGCCTTCTTCACACCATGAGTCTTCCGTTCCTCCATAAATCGGGAAACGAGGATAATATTATAGTCAACCCCTAATGCCACCAGGAAGATGAAGGCGTAAACAGGCACCCGTGTACTGAGTGCATCATAACCAAACAACACATCCACCAGGAAGCTTCCAAGTCCCAATGCAGAGACATATGATAGCAGGATGGTTCCCACCATATAAAGAGGCATTTTAATTGAACGGGTAAGGGCAAATAAGAGACCCAGAATAAGGACCGTTTCAAGGATCACAATCGTCACGATATCTTTATTATTCAGGTCCCTCTCATCTACAAGCTTTGCCGTCACACCCCCATAATACGCTTCTCCATCGATGGATAGGTCCTGAAGCATATCAGGTGTCGATTCCCTCAGATCTTCCATAAAGTCAATGGCATCCTTTGAATAGGGATTCATGGAAAAAGCAACACTCAATTTCACTGCCTTATGATCTTCTGTTTGTCCTGATATCCGGACCGATGAAATCCCGTCCAATTTCTCCCATTCAGACTTGATTTCAGCCGTCTTCTCTTGTGTAAGGGCCTCATCACTTTCAATGAGTAAAGTAGAAGGAGCAAGCTCTCCTTTATCAAACCCCGACTCCACGATCTCATATCCGACACGAGATGGTAAATCTTTAGGAAATTTCTTGACTGTATCGAACTCAAACTCAATATTCACAACATTGATCGCTGTCACTACTAGGAAAATTCCGACCAATCCACCACTGAGCCATGGCTTTCTCCCCACAAACTTGGCAATCGATCCCCAAAACGTGTGTTTCACTATTTGTTCCTGACCATATTTCGGTACCTTCGGCCAAAACGCCTTCCGCCCAAACAGCGTAAACAGTGCAGGTACTAGCGTGATCGACGCCAACATAATAAAGAACATAGCCAGTCCAAAGATCGGGGCAAAGTTCTGATAATCACGGAAATTCGCAAAGAATAAAACCAGCATGGCCGCAAGCACCGTACCACCGGCAAAAAAGACAGGCTCTCCCGTAGCACGCATGGCATTCTTCATGGCATCATATTTACTTTCCACCTGAAGGAGCCCTTCCCGGTATCGGGAAAACACAAATAAGGAGTAATCAATCAAGGCCGCAAATAGTAGAATACTCATGATCGAAGTTGTCTGGTTATTGATTTCCAACCCGGCAGCCCCCATCAGAGCCACACTTTGATTTACCACTTGATAGACGATGATCGTCGCGAGAAGTGGAATGAACGCCAGCAACGGTGAACGATAAATGACAATGAGTAAAACCAATACAATCACAATCGTCGCAAGCAATAGAACGACATCCGCCTGTTCAAACAGCTTCGTCGCGTCCCCAGCAATCCCCGCAGGACCCGTTATATAGAATTTCGTGTCTTCGAAAGAATCCGCAATTTTATTACCGACTTCCGAGGCACGGTCGTTGATTTCAGAATAATCCTTACTTCCAAGCCCTTTTTCCAATTCCATCGGGGCGATCACCGTTGATCCATCATCGGAAATAAACCCTTCCAGAGCTTGAGGGGGGAGCTTACTGATATCAACAATACGATCAATCCCCTTAATATCCTCATCCATGATCCCTTTTAGAATTTCATTGACTTCATCCAACTTGATGTCACCGGAATCATTATGGAACACAAGGATACCGGGAGTTCCCTGCTCATTTGGAAATAACTCTTCTATTTTATCGTCAGCGATCATCGACGCCGCTTCATCAGGGAGTGATTGAAAATTACTCACTTGATAATCACCAATCTTAGGCCCTGCACTCAACCCTATCATCAGCACAAGCCAGACGATGATCGTCATCCACATCCCCCGCTTTGTCGATACCCAGTCTGTAATGGGATACAGCCATTTTTTCATTATGTAACCTCCTCGTATGTAATTCGTTACTCATTGTAAAGCCTGAATATAAACTTTATATCAACTTTTGTTTACAGAGAGGGGGAAATCATTCACCGGTGAAAGAAAACGTGTTGCCCTATTAAGAAATAATCATCTATTCTAAAACAGACGCCTCTCTAATTTAATTTGAAAGATGGTCTCAGCAACTCTAACCATTGCTGAATTTCTTTATAAATGTAACTATGATTGCAATAAACAAAACAATGAAGCTATTTATCAACAAATAGTACCCAACTTTCAACCCATAAAATATCGCAAAAGGATCACGAATAATAGCCAGTGCCAACAGCGCACCAATTCCCCCAAATACAATGGCTAATAAAAATATTGAAAACGCAGCAGAAAATAAATTTTGCTTCTTTTTGTAAGTTATGAATCCATAAACATTTGCCATTACGATAAAAATGCCCATTAGTGTGATAAAGAAAGTAGCCATTTCACACCTCCATTTTCAATAATAATAAAAACCTATAACGATTGAGATGCCTTACCCTCCCTACTTATTTTAAATAGAAGTAAAACCCCGGCAATCATCGTGATGATAGCTGGTACCAAGTAAAAGATTGCGACTGAGTAATATCCTACAATGGAAGAGATGATAAGTAAGGTTACTGCCAGCTTGCTTCTCTTATTGATCTGGAATGCACCAATTAAAGCCACTATTCCACTGATCACACCTAAAAATCCAATATTTCCAAATGTATATGAATCATCAATCATTGCAAACAATTGAGCAAATAGGGGTAGGATTATACCCAGCAACCCTCCGGTAATAGCTAAACCTTTCATAATTAAATCACTCTCCATTTTTAGTTAAATAATCATATTGTCAAAGAAACATAAAATCAAAATGTCGATACTCAACATTATCCAGAACCATTTATTCCTAAAAAACACAAAGTTAATTGAATTGATTAATGTGACTAGAGGGAAATAATAAAGCAGCAGACTAGATATAAGAAGTGCCGGTTGCTCATTACTGTAATGGTTTATCCAATTAGCTGTTAAGAGGCCAAGTACTACTCCCCTTATTAAAATAAAGAATACAGTAAGTAAGGTTTTAAATAGAATAAGACTTTTGAATGGCTTGATAGTTACCGAATGGTCCTTGAATTCTGGTGATACTTCTTCAGAAAAAGTATACTTAAACCTATGAATGGACTCCTTACATGCTTTACAGTGTTCAGCATGTTCATCCATAATTTCTTGTGTTGGCTGATCCAATTCACTATATAGTGGCATTAGCTCATTACAAAGGATATGAATTTTTTGATGTTCATTCAATACTTTCACCTCTCTCTAAACTTGAGAGTATTTTTTTCCTTACCCTGAATAATCTGGATTTGATTGCGGAAACAGGTAACCCCATAAGCGTCGATATTTCTTCATACTTATATCCATAGTACTCCTTCGCCAAAAAGATCGTCTTTTCTTCTTTACTGATACTAGAAAGAGCGTCATCGAAAATTTCTTTTCTCATGGTAATCTTTTCAGGTGTTAAATGATCCTCAAGGAGATTTTCCATTAGATCCACTTCATCTAACAAGTGGGGTTTCTTTTTCCTATAGTGATCAATCAAAATGTTTTTAGACACTGAAACTAGCCAACTCTTTATATATTGAACTTCCAAGATTTTTTCAGGTTCTTTTAACAATCTTGAAAAAACCTCCTGCACTACATCTTCAGCTAGGTTCTGGTCATTAGTCAGCTTCACCAAAAAATTTTTCAAGTAGGAATAGTTCATGGTATATTCTTTTTCAATTAAACTGAACGTGTCTTTCCTAAAGTATTTTTTCATGAATATTCCTTTCTAATGATCAGCTTCATTAGTGAGACGTGTGGGGATACAAAAAGTTGCTTCTTTTCATAAAAATTTTTATGTATTAAAAAAAGGTGTAACCAGTCTACTTGGAAACACCTTTCGGATTACCTTATTTTGTTAAATATATACTAATCCTAATTATTTCAATTATTCTTCACTTATGCAATGCCCATTCTCTAAAAAGCCGTACTCCGCCAATCTCATTGCTTTAATAAATCAAAATCGTAGCGATACTATCAATATCACTAGGATGATGGACAAACAAATTATAAGTTTTCAATTCTTTTCATATCTTCTGCAGACAATTCGAAATCGAAAAGATCTAGATTAGATGCTTGATTTTCGCGGTTGTGAGATTTAGGAATAACGATCACACCACGTTGGATTTGGTATTTTAATAAAACTTGTGCGCCAGATTTTTTATAGGATTCACCGATTTCATCCAAAACCTCTTTTTGATGGGCTTCGGCTTTCATAGGTCCCCATGCAACCGGTGCAATGCCCTCTTCTTTTAATACAGCGAGAAGATCTTTGTTAGGTTCTGTTAGGTTGATTTGTATTTGATTAACTGCTGGCTTCACTTTAGCGAATGATTTCAATTCTTCCAGATGCTCTTTTCCAAAGTTTGAAACGCCGATAGCTTTTAGTTTGCCGGCTTCGTAATATTCTTCAAAGACTTCCCAAGTGTTTTGAAGTTGTCCTTTGTCTTCGATAGGAAAGTGAATAAGAAGCAGATCAAGATAGTCGGTTTGAAAGTTTTTTAGACTGTTATCGATTGTTGCACGAGTCGCTTCCTTTGAAGAAATATATTTTTCATCGCCTGGAACTTTTGTCGTAATAAATAACTCTTCCCGAGGCACTGTGCTTTCTGCTAAAACTCTTCCGACAAGTTCTTCGTTTCGATAAACGATGGCTGCATCGATTGACCGGTACCCCAACTCAAGTGCTGATAGAAGTTCAGGAATTTCGTTTGTTAACGCCGCGTTATATTCATTATTTTCTTTCCCATACGTATTTGTACCTGTACCTACAATTGGCATTTTCAGCCCATTATTAAGCGTGATGTATTCCATATGTCTAAGCACTCCCTCTGTATACTCAAATTTTTCTGCTTACAAAGTCCATCATATCAAATTATAGAATTTTCAAAAAGAAATATGAAAGAAGGGAGTTTTTTGGATGTATTTCCTCTAAATTTTCTTTTTCAACCGTTTAGCCACTCAATCTCTTACCCTTGAAAAGAGGTCTGAAAAAAAATCATGCGAGGTTCACATTTATCAAGCGGGATTTGGAACAATCATGCGGCTCCACAAGTAATCGTGCGGGTTTCAGAGGCAATCATGCAAGAATTCAGATAATCATGCCACAGTGTCGGATTTTCTTTGTCCGAGAGTAAAAAAGGTACCACGGGGCCTGGGATTCCCACGATCCACTATTGGCTATTTGTCAGTTCACCTGTTTCGCTATCAATAAGGAAATGATTGGGGGAAAGATCCCCATGAATCAATGTGGATTTCCTATTGCTTCTTGAATCGGTAGCCTACGCCCCAAATGGTTTCAATAAATTCAGGGGTTGAAGGGTCCTTTTCAATCTTCTCCCGGATTTTTCTGATATGGACGGTGACCGTCGTGATGTCCCCGAAAGAATCATATCCCCAGAGTCTTTCGAATAGATGTTCCTTTGAGAAGACCCTGTCAGGATGGGTGGCCAGGAACACCAATAAATCGAATTCTTTTGCTGTTAATGATTTTTCTTCATTGTCCACGTATACTCTCCGGGAATCGAGGTCCACCCTGAGGTTCTTGATTTCGATTTCATCTTTCGGGGCTTCCCTACTGATTAATCGGTCATATCTTGACATATGCGCCTTTACCCGGGCAACAAGTTCACTCGGTGTGAAGGGCTTCACGATATAATCATCTGCTCCGCGGTCAAATCCCCTGATTTTATCAATGTCTTCTTTTCGGGCGGTCACCATAAGAATCGGAATATCTAAGAATTCCCGCAGCTTTTTGCATAACTCAAATCCGTCGATTCCAGGCAGCATTAAATCTAACAGGATGAGGTTGTATGAATATGTCCTTGCAAGGCTCAACCCTTCCTCCCCTGTCGAAGCGATATCACTGCCATATCCGTTCACCTCTAAATAATCCCTTTCCAGTTCAGCAATATCCATCTCATCTTCAATAATCAATATTTTCTTCACGCTCATTCACCTTTTTCAATGTAAAATAAATGCTCGTCCCCACTCCCGGCTCACTCTCTGCCCAGATTTCCCCTCCGTGGTTTTTGATGATTTTTTTGGCAATCGACAGTCCGAGCCCAGTGCCTCCCGTGGCTGAATTCCTCGATTCATCTGTTCGGTAGAAGCTGTCAAAGATATTGGATAGATCCTTTTTCAGGATTCTGCTCCCATTGTCTTTGATTTCCACCTGGACTTCATTCATGCTCTCACTGAGGATGACCTGTATTACTTTCACTGATTTGTCCATATACTTCAGACTGTTTTGTGTGATATTCATGACGACCCTGTTTAATTTTTCCCTATCCGCCTCCACAACGTAAGACTTTAGAGGATCATGGATCAGTACCGCTTTCCCATGGTCTTGTTCAAGGGTTAACGAGAGTTCTTCAATGAAGTCATGAAAATAATCATCCAGTTTTATCTTCTCAAATATAAATGGAATTTGTTCAAGGTCCAGTTTGGAATAGAGAAACAGTTCATCGATGAGAGCATCCATATCATGAGCGTTTTTTTCAATCTTGGAAATATAACGATTCAGTTTCTCAGGAGTGCCCGCCACTCCATCTTGAATGCCGCTCACATATCCTTTGATCGAGGTCAGTGGCGTCTTCAAATCATGCGAAATACTGGCAATGAGCTCCTGACGATTCAGCTCGTACTGATGTTGAACCGCAGCCGCTTCCTTCAGTTTCAACCGCATGTCTTCAAAGGTATTGGACAGTTCCCCCAATTCATCCTTCTTCTCTGAAGCACAGCTGTCATCAAGATTCCCTTCACTGATCCTTTTTGCTGCCAGGGATAAACTCTTGATTGGTTCGAGAATACTCCTGGAAATAAAATAAGTCAGGATCGCGTTGGTGACGAAGAGTATCACAATCATCGCCCCAAAACGAAAGGTTTGAAAGACGTGCATATCCTCCCCTTCAGGCTTCTTTCCAAGCACATAAAAAAACAAATACCCGGCAGCAAGTTCGACAATGATTAAACTGAGTATAGGGATAAAAATCATTCCGATATTCGATAAAACCAGTCTTTTCTTTAAGGACATCGCACTGTCACCTCCTCTTTCAACATCACAACTCCAATATAAGTATCGGAAATGCCGGACGTTTCTCCAGTTGCATAAAACGGACTGTCCGGCAAGCGTTCATATTATTTACGATTCTCCCCTAGATTTTCCGTTGTCACAAAACGATCGAACTTAATAAACCCGATAAAAATGAACAATGAACCAAAGATATTACACATAACCCTGAACCAATGGACGATTTTGAATTCCTTTAACGTTTGTTTTAGAAATTCAACAGAATGGACGTCAGCACCTTCAATAAACATGATTTCATTCCGCGGCCACTCAAAAAGAATGGAGGCTGCCCCTTCTAATATGATGGCCATCAGGCTGAAGAGTACCCATTTTCTTGCCGGTTTCACTTTCCACACAAAGATTCCTGCCAGGACACCCGTCAGGATACTGACAAACCCCAATGGCGGAAAGTATGTGTGGGGACTTGCGACTTGCATCCAGTCCATGGATGATTCCAATGTCTCCGGTACGTTGTGAAAAATATTCGGATAGACCATAAATGTATTAAGCAAGATGCCCCCCAATATGATCCACTGGATCCAAAGATGGGATAAAACGGAGTAATAACCTACTTTTTTGAACATGTAAAAAACTCCTTCTCAAATTCGTTTTTGTCACCTTAACGGCTGACATGTACTCATTGTAAGGAGCAATTCTAAATGATTTCTTATGTAGTTCTTAATTAATTCTTAAATGCTGTTTACAAAAAGACGTAATCCCATAAGGATCACGTCGAATGAAGATCTGAAAAGTATGTTTTTTTCGTGCTGACTTTGAAAACTCATTTTGGGAAACAAGGTCATTTAATCGTCTGGTAAACGAGCCCTATGGCCCCAGAGTCAAATGTCTTGTTTTCAATTAGCTTAAGATTGATCTTTTCTTTGATACCTTGGAATAACGGCAGCCCGCTCCCGATCAGAACGGGAGAAACTGTCATTTTATACTCATCTATTAAATCAAGCTGCATAAGGTAGTGTGCCAACCTTGGACTTCCGAGTATGACCATATCCTGACCCGGCTGCTGTTTGAGGTTGTTGATCTCTTTCATGACATCTTCTTTGACCAGTCTGGAATTGTTCCATTCGACTTTTTCCAGTGTCCTCGAAAATACGATTTTTTCTGTCTTTTCGATCCATTCGGCATGATCTCTTTCATGCTGTGAAGCTGATGGGTTCGAAGAGACAGATGGCCAATAACTGTGCATCATCTGGTATGTCCCACCTCCCCAGATGACGGTGTCGACAGTACTCAGAATTTCCTTCGCGTGCTTCTCAAGATCAGCATCGTAGGAAACCCAGCCAATGTCCATATCCCCCTTCGGCCCTTCTACAAAACCGTCAAGCGATGCGTGCAAAAATAGAACAAGTTTTCTCATTTTGGATTCTCCTTTTTTATGATAGATAGTAACAACACTATACTTTAACTTCCTCTTAACAAACAAACTAAGAAGAATTCATTTTTAAAAAAAGATTAAAGAACGTTTCGGAAAATCACTTAAAAGCATTCAGTGCGACCTTAGCTGCCTTTGCTATAAGTTCATTATCATAGGCAGCATCCTTAGTATCACGGCTGGATAGGATCGCGATGATGATGGGAGCTCGATTCGGCGGCCAAACGATAGCAATATCGTTTCGCGTTCCGTAGTCTCCTGCTCCGGATTTATCGCCTACCTCCCATCCTTTAGGTACAGCGGCTCGGATCAGTTCGTCCCCAGTAGTATTCGTCCGCATCCAATCGGTTAGGAGTGTACGCTTACCCTCCTGGAGCACGTCGTCGACGGTGAAAGCCTTCAGGCTGGTGGCAAGTGCTCTTGCTGTACTGGTATCACGGATGTCTCCTGGGATGGCACTGTTCAAATCAGTCTCAAAGCGATCAGCCTCGGTGACTTGATCTCCGATTTGCCTCAGTGTATTTTCGAAGCCGTCAGGTCCTCCGAGTTCCTGCAATAAAAGGTTCCCCGCGGTATTATCGCTGTACCGGATAGCCGCATCGCAAATTTCCCTAAGGGTCATCCCGGTATCCACGTGTTGCTCAGTAATGGGCGAATACGTGACCAGGTCATCTTGGGTGTAGGTGATGACCTCGTCAAGTTCGTCAATCGAGTTTTGCTGTAGCACTGCCCCTGCAGCCAAAGCCTTATAGGTGGATGTGTAAGCGAACCGTTCATCAGGTCGATAGACCACCGTGCGATTTGTACCGGTGTCAATAGCATAGACGCCGAGCCGTGCATCAAACTTTTTCTCGAGTTGCATGAACTTATGAGCAGACCCATGACTTGTACCTTGTGTTTCGTCTCCCTTTTCTTTTGCCTCCGCCTGCTTTAATCCGTCTCCAACGAGGCTTAACCCGATAAGACTTAAACTTAACAGTCCAACACACATCCAGATTTTTAACATTCTGACACTTTTCAACATCATCATTCCTCTCCTATTTTATTGACAATAGTCTAATTAGACTTTATACTAGCTTAGTCTAATTAGACTATTGTGTAAAGGAATGAAAATGAAATGATCAAATCTTTTTTAATGTTAGGGCAATCGAATATGGCAGGTCGTGGATTCTTGCATGAGGTAGAACCGATCTATAATGAAAAAATAAAAATGCTTCGCAACGGTCAGTGGCAAATGATGACAGAGCCCATTAATTATGATCGTCCTGTGGCTGGTGTAAGTCTGGCAGCCTCTTTTGCAGACCTGTGTTCGAAAGCCAACCCGGATGATGAAATCGGGTTGATTCCTTGTGCGGAAGGCGGCAGTTCCTTGAACGATTGGCACCCGCAAGGCACTCTTTTCCGACATGCTTTGTCAGAAGCCCGCTTTGCTCTTGAAACCAGTCAAATTTGTGGCATCCTTTGGCATCAAGGTGAAAGTGACAGCCATCATTCTCTCCATGAGACCTATTACGAAAAGTTATCTCTTATCATTGAAACGTTACGCAGCGAATTAAACCTTCAAGAGGTCCCATTGATCATTGGTGAGCTTGGTCAATTCTTAGGGAAAGAAGGTTTCGGAAAGTACTCATCAGAGTTTCAAGAAATCAACGAAGAATTGCGTCGATTTGCTCATGAGCAGCCAAATTGTTATTTTGTATCGGCAGAAGGTCTAACTTCCAATCCGGATGGTATTCATTTGAACGCCGTTTCCCAACGAAAATTCGGGTTTCGCTACTTTGAGGCATTTTCGAAAAAGCGTCATATCTCAGGGCCCCTTTCGGATGAAAATCAATCACTAACGATCAACCATACCTATTCGAAAACGGAACAAATGTATATTCACAGTATGAATTTGGCTCTGGGCAAAATCACATACGCTGAATTCGAAGCACAGATGGCGAAGGTGATGAAACCTTGATTCCCTTACTCATCCTTGGCTTACTTATTCAAAACCCCGGCGCACATGGATATGAGCTACTAAGCTTAATGGAAAAACGACATTATAAATATATCGTCAATTTTACTAAAGGATCATTTTATTACAATTTGCAACAACTCCAAGAAAAAGGGTTGATTGAAGAAACACATGAAGGACGTCCAAACAACGGTCGTGACATTCACACCTTTAAAGTCACGTCTTTAGGAATAGATGAATTTGATAAATTAATGGCCAAATACGGAACGAAATCCGAGTATGTCAACTTACCAGTCTATGGCGCATTACTCTTTGCAGATGTATTCGATAAAAACAAATTAGTAGACTTAATCCAATCCCAAATTGATCAAACTGAAGCCAGAATTGCTCTTCTCGATGAATACTTAGCTACCATTGAGAAATTACCTGGTAAGATTGATTATTTTGGTCGCATGAATGAAAATTCCCGTTCTCACCATTTAGTGAACTTAAAATGGTTTAAGGAATTGAAGGCAGATATAGAAGCAGATACTGATTAAATAAAACTAACATCACCTATCCAAAATTGATAGGTGATTTTTAGAGCCAACGGGATCGGCACCGTGGCTTACCCTATATTTGAAAAGGCGATAATTTATTAGCCCTTAAAAAGTTGCTCATTCATTACGCTAATTGAATAGATGTTTTCTTCTACTAAGTTATGAATGATTTGGTTTAATACATGCGGTTCCCGTAAATCCTCTTTATCAAATGCTAAAAGGTCATTCATTTTTATCCACCTGCTGTCGGTAATTTCATCTTCTTCGAGCTTTAATGTACCTCCAGTAACCTCACCAATAAAATGAAACAAGATGACTTGATTGTTCGTATTACTGGTAAAATTATATACCCCTGTCGTGCCGATCAGTTTTACATCTAACCCCGTTTCCTCCTTAGCTTCCCTCCTAGCTGAATAAAGAATATCCTCACCATACTCTATATGCCCACTTGGAAAGTTCCACTTATGGACGGCATTGGGTTTATTTTCTTTTATAATCAAGACTTTATCATGACTAAAAATTGATACACTTGCTACTAATACAATTCCATCTTGAGACATCCATTTCTCCTCAATTCTATTTAAATACTACATTTTCTTTATAATGTATAACTTCTTCTTGCTTTAACCTGCCTGATAATTAAAGAAGGGCAATAGCTGGATCAGTTATTGTCCCCTATAACGGAACAATGGACGCTATCCAATAGTCTAGACTGCGCCCGTTTGCTTAATGAATGTTTAACTAAAGCGACATTAGGTTATTGTACAAATTTGTACATAAGAATATCATCAATATATTTCCCATCAGTTAACTTGTATTCCTTAATTAAACGACCTTCTTCCAAAAAGCCCATCTGCTTGTACAAGGAAATTGCTCTTTGATTTGTTGATAGGACCCCTAAACTTACCTTTTCAATTAATGGGTTCTCTTCTGCCCACTCTAATAATGCCTTTAAAAGCGCCTTCCCTATTCCCATGCCTCTGTAATTTTTACTTATCGACATTGAAACAGAGCCAGTATGGGATAATCTCTTCCTAGTTTGCGAACGAAATTCTATCGATCCGACAACCACACCATTTACTTTCGCTACAATAAGAGTTTCTTTTATGTTATCCAATATACTTTGTATTCGTTCTTTCTCCTCCTGCAATGGCTTTTTTTCTACCTCTTCTGATACTACGATGAAATATTCACCTTCAGAAATAACAGATCTCTCAATATCCAAAAGTACCTCCGCATCCTCTAATTTCACGTTTCGAATTATGTATTCTACATTATCTTTAGACAGTGGCATTTAAATCCTCCTAAGTGATATCTCTAAGAAATAATTACGACATCGGATTAAAATCTCCTTCTTCAACGAACTGGCCTTTTAACCGAATAACCACCTAATCTAAAAAAGATACCTCCCTACTTTAAATTGAAAGTGTGCTTGATCCCCAGTTTCATCTACTTTCATCAACAAAACGTCCCGTGGCCTGCTCAAGGGACGTTTTTTTCAATGTTACTTCTATAGATCTATTCTTTTCCACCATATCCCCTTCTTAACTCACTTCCTAGATAAAGTGCATCAGCAGAATCATGCGAGATTTGAAATAATCGTGCGGGATTTGGGTTAATCATGCGGCTTACGTCCTAATCGTACGAGGTTAATAGAAATCAAGCGAGAAATTCGATAATCATGCCACGGTGTAGAATTTTTTTATCCGTGGAAGAAATGAGCCACGGGGAACAGGCACCGCGGCTCATTACCTTTCAACTCATCAAACTCCCCCTCATCCAAGCCTTTTCCCGAAAAGGTCCGATTGGGATCTGGATCAAGGTGGTTAGATTCTCAGCTTCCAGTTGATAAATCCCATCCGTCACCGCCGTATCAAACCCAAGCAGCGGGTGCCCCCCAAATCCTACAGCCGAAGACGCCAAGAGAAGGCGCTGAACAAGCATTCCCGCTTCCATCTGCATGATCCTGTACCCTCTGTATCCAAGAGAATCCTTGAAATAATCTTTGTTCCCGATGATATGAAGGCACAACGGCACCTGCAACAAATTAACGTTATCAAGTGACAATCCCGATTGCAGCTGAATTCGATAATCCCCGGTACCGATTTCCCTCAAGGAATGGCGGCCACTGTCATATGCGTATGCGCCATTTGGTATGCCTTCTACGTTATACAAACAGCCGTATATGGAAACACGGGGTTCTTCGCAGTCAAAAACGTTGTCTAGGTCACTTCTAAACGAGTATGAATGAGTGGCCCTTTTCAATAAGGCCGCGAGACTCTCCTGGCTGACCTTCCCCATGACAAAATCCATCTCCGGGGAATGGCGCTTTTCACAGGCTGCAACAAACTCATACTGAACGGACTCGATTTGCGGAAGATGGATTTCTTTCTCTCCCGTTCTCATAACCGGCTTTTTCATCACCTTTTGAAAATCACCCGTACAATCGATTTTAGAAGCCTCATTCACCTCCAGTAACCTAGGAAACTCTCGAACCTTTTCAGACCTTTCATAATGTCCAAGAGAAATAGCCGGCAGTTCCCGGCATAATTCTTCAGCGGTGACTGACCGCTCCATCCCCCTGCCACCCCAATTCGTTGCAGCAACCGAAAGCGGGATGACGGAATAGACGCTTTCCTCTTCCTCAGACAGTCCAAGCAGATGGTTGATCGGGGAGTCGAGAAATTGAGCATACACCCCTGTCTCGAATCCGAACCGTTTGGATGTTTCCAAGAGCTGCCCCATCAGAACGCCGGCATCGAGCCCCTGCAGCCGGTAGGAAAAGTTATTGTATTTAAAAAAGTTCTTCCAGTATCTCACCGACACAAAGGCAGTGGCAAAACACGTCGTGATGTCGCAGTGATTGCCGAGTGCCCGTTCTAAGTACGAATCGACATTCCCGTCCCGGAGTAGGACAAGGCGGTGGTGGGCGGCATCATAATGATAGATTCCTTGGGGCAAATCCTCGAGTTTCAAATAGAGATAGAGTTCATTCGGATACAGCGCCCCTCCGGATGGAGGAAACCGTCGATAGGAGTGGATGGGATACGACTCCTCCCCGAAATCGTCGGGATGCTCCGACTGACTTACCCCTGAGATGCCGTAGACATACCAAAGGAAATGACCGATCCTTTCAACATCAGGTTTCAACGGAGGCTGTTCCCCGGTGAGTGACAACGGTACTTCAAGTGACAATGGTACCGCCGGCAATCCCCGGTACAGCTTATAGGGAAGGGGCGCATCCTCCCAGTCTACTTCCCAGTTTGGCTGATTGGCCCGGTTGATATCGAATTGCAGATTGTGCAGAAATTCTTCCAGACTCATCCTCCTCACCTCCTCACACCTTAAGGAAACGGATGCGGTTTTTGATTGAGCTCCTCAAATGTCAATGGCCGGTCTCTGTATCCCAGTTCCGCCGGGACGTTCAGGACCCTATCTAGCCCTGTCAGCCGGGTAAGGTGATGCCCGAACGTCATGGGAAGCATGCCGGGGATCAGGACTTTTACGCAGTGAAGTCCGTTCTTTTCAAGTTCCGGTGCCGTTTGGTCCACGACGATGACGTCAAGGTTCCGGCTTCGGAATCTTTCAAGGATCTCCTTCAGGTCATCCGTCAGATCGGTGTGTTCTGATCGCCAATTGAATTCCTGCTGGAAACTCCGTAAGCCTTGGCTCGAGCCCTGCAAAAAGGCAAAACGGTCTTCCGCCTGGGGCAATCCATACAGCATGCCGTGATCATCCATCTGCCTGACGAGGGAATCATCGTACAGCATCTTTTCATAGGTCGCCTTGTTCTTCTCCAACTTTTCATCAAGATTCAGCATCATCCCGGCCAGTTCCTGAATCGCGCTTTTGGCAGCTCTAACGGGATCCAGGTGGGCACCTGCCGCGAGGATCAGATTCAATCCACTGTCCTTCCTGTTTTTGGCCATGGCAAAGACGTTTGGAATTCCGTGCTCCATGGTGGAGTTGTATAAATGGAGATCATAACCTGCGACCGCACGCATCCGTTCGATCATTAACTGCAGCTCCTCGTCTTCTGCTGTCATGGGATCGAGACGAGGCAGCCCCAGTTCTGCATACCAGGTCATAAGGAATGAATCCCGTTCGACGACCTCCATGATTCCGTAGAAAATCGCTTCCTCCCTGCTTCCCCCAAGGGCACAGCCGTTGGACGTTTCATAGACAAAGCCGGATGAGCCGCAACCCAGACTGTAGTAGGCAAGGAGCTCAGGAACAAGAATCGGTCGCTCTTCGATGAGTGAATATCCCCACACCCAGTCAATGGCCCTGTCTGGGTCGAACTTTTCAAATGGGAATCCCGGCATGCTGTACTGTTCGTCGGTGTGCACGCCGACGTCTAATGGATTCAGTGCGTGTTCCTCCACATTCCGATAGCAGTCATGGATGACGGTCCGTTTCCCCCGTGGCTCCAACCCGCAGTGACGCTCCAACCCTTCAAGGATGGCGGTCAGCTCGCTGTCTGAGTAAGCTTGAGTCCGTCCCGCCGTCCCCTCATCCCCGGAGAACATCGGCATGTTGACGCTCGCATCGGCAAATGGCGTCACCAGGTCATACATCTTGCTGTTGAAGAGTCCGGTCCGATTATCCAGATAATCTTTTATCAGAACGTTCTCCAGTTCATCGAGTGGTGTACAGCGGAAACTGTCGGCACGGATTTTCGGGCTGGGCTTGAGGGACACATGTGCCAACTCCGGTGAATCATCCGGAATGCCGCTGCAAACCGGGCATAACGAGTCCGGAACAAAAGAGTGCCAAGAGTTGTTCAACGTCCTCAAGTCGGTGAAACATACCCGTCCTTCAGCATTGGCCTCGTCACCCTCAAGGATCCTGACAGCTTCTGAGGTGATGATGTGAGCCATGTGCAAGATACCTGTTTTTGAAGCCCACGGGTCTTTCGTCATTCCACCATCATCCGCGAGTTTCCTTTGCACTTCCCGCATTTCATGCCGTTCCTTTCCTCCAAGGAGACGTCTCACATCGGCACAATGTGAGCATCCTGGTGTATGCGGTCGCACAAGTGGTCCGATGATTCCCTCTCCAAAGGCAACGAAGCCCCTCAGCCAAGCAACCCCGGTCCCCCTCATTACCTCTTCTGCCATTTCATGGACGGCCGGATTCCACGTATCGTCCAGTGTCAGCACCAAATCGGTATTGGCCGGGATGTTTTTGTCTACGTTTTTTTGCCTGAAAACGGGGTACCGGGCTGACATTTGCTCACATACAAGGTTTGAGAGCATCCCCTCTCCCACAATGACCACGAAAGAACTCATTGCCCTTCCTCCTCTCGCAGCAGCACACCAAACACGCCTGCGAGCTCCTGTTTAAAAGCAGGTTCCATATCCAGTTCGTACGCCACTACCTGTTTCCGATTCCGTTTCAAGGTGTCGATTGCTTCTCTCAGGTTTTCATACTGGATCCTATCATCAATGGCCGGAATGGTTATCCTGTGCACACTCTGTTCATCTAATGTAACGGCAACAGGGTTTGCGTCTAGAGCATCCGAAGCGTTCTGAGCGTGAAAGAGTGCATGCTGCAGAGAGTTCCTCAGCGCCATGGTTACGGTGAAGCCGGTATTTCCATACCAACCTTTCTTACCCCGGACATAGGCGACAGGAAAGCCAGCCACATCCTCCCCTATTCCGATTTCCGGCTCTCCCTGCATGGTAGTCAATGCGTTTACATAAAAACGGCATGTTTCATCTTCAACCGCATCTAGTGCAAGAGGTGAAATGGTGTTTTTTTGAGCGGATTCTCTTTTTCGCAGCTCATCAGTCAGACAGTGATGAAGCCCGCGTCCCACGCATTCTGTAAACGTCGCTCCTGTGCTGATGGCCATAGATTCACCTGTATGATGAGGAACGATCAAACCGGCAAGTCTTGAAGCGTATGCCTCTACTCCTCTTAACCCGGCTTCCCGACGTGCATCTGCATGGGTCAAGCCATTGCAGATCACCTCATCCAGCAGTTTTGCAGGACCTTCCGACAGTCCATCGACGGGCTGGACACGGCATTGAGCGAGTGGCAGCTGCTTCGTATCCCCCTCTTCCCATACATGAAAAACTCCTGTCTCTTTTGACGTCAGCAGACTGAAGAAATACAGCATTTTTTCAGGATCAGACCTTTCCGTCACCTGTTCCAGCGATGCCTCCAGACCTTGAACAGCTTCAGCTGCCAAACGCCCTGTCTCCAACGGATGTGGTAAAAAGGAATGCCAGCTTCCTTCAAGAGTCTCTTTATCCAGGAGAAAAATTCGGTTTCGCTGATCGGCTTTTGCCACTCCTGTTATTTCTTTGAATAATTCAAAGACGATCATGTTCGCGAGCATGGCTCCAGGGATCGCCGATTCAAGCGATTTGCCGTCCTCTTTTTCCAAGGCTGTTACATGGATTCGCCTCCAAGCCGATTCCCACCCTGCCTCCGTATCGGGATGGATGATGGGTCCGGCCATTCCTTTCTCCTTTTGAGAAATGGCCGGAATAAACAGCTTGTGATCCGTCCTGCAAATCGCATGAAGCAGGTCGAGTTCCTCATGGTTTTCGTTTTGACTCACATATAAAATTGAATCAAAAGGCTCCAGTGCCTCCCGCCAACCGCCTTCACTGAACCCGACTTCCATGAGTTCTAATTCCGGATCCGTTTTCCGGGCATGGTCCACAAGCTCGATCACTCGGCGTCTATTCGTAGGTACCTCATCGGTCACGAGCACCTGCAGCTTTGAGATTCCTGATTCGATGAGTGATGAAACCAATGAAGTCAGAAAAGGACCAGATCCCACTGCCAGGACATTGGCCCGCCGGTAGGTTTCAAACCTTGCAGCTCCGGAGTCTGCCAAACTTTCGACAAACTCGATTTGTGAGGCGAATTTTTTCAAGGCGTGTGGGGACAGCTGATGTGGAAGGTCCCTGCTGACGTCCCGGACAAATCCATTTTTATGCAAAACCTCTGCCATTTCCATGACCCTGTTTCGGTAAGGTCCAGGCAGTCCACTCGTCAATTCCTCAAGGGAGTATTCCCCATTGAACATCGGCAGCAGCTTCTCAACCCATTGATCAATTCCACTACCTTCCATACGGAAAGAACATAGGTTATTCCTGAAGTAAACTCCGCTGTCCCGTTCAGGGAGGTAAAACGTATCCCTCTTCACTTTTAAACGCATCGAAGGGTCCAATTTTCCCATAATGCTCCTCCTTACCCCCACTTATCTCTTGTATTTTGGCTGTCATTACCATAGTATGAGTCTCACTTTGTCCCATATGTATAAAAAGACCCCTGCACGAACTCATACAGGAGTCAATCCGAACACGATATTCTAAAAGCCGATTAACGACCGCAGCGTCCACATCTTCCGCATCCGCCACAACGGCCACCTCCGCCACATCTCCCGCACCCGCCGCAACGGAAGCATCCTCCACAACCACCGCACCCAAAACAACTAAAGAAGCATGAGAATCCAAATCCAAAGCAGCCTCCAAATCCTCCTAGGAAAAGCCGTTCGTCATTCGGATCATACATGTTTTGATCCCAGGAAACGGGCTGTGTTGCCTGGAAATCACCTACATTCAAACCTTGAAGTTCATTATAAAAATTATTCATATCTTCATTACCTCCCAAAAAAGTATCATATGGCTCTCGAAACGTGTAGTCATGAGTCTTTTTATAAAGAGTTGCCGGCATTTAGGTCAATGCACTATAAAGGGGAATCATCCTCAACAATTTATGTAAATTCGCTGGGTATTGTTACTGATACATAAGCCTATTTTGTAGGGACATGGCGTAAGGAAGAATACAAAAAGACTCCCGTCAATGGACCGGAGTTGATTGTGAAATCGGAAAAAGCTCCTGCTTAAACCCGTTGTGCCTTTTCCCTTTCCTATCTGAATGATTCAGGCAACAAAAAAAGCCGGCATCCGCCGACTCTTGGTAAAAATTATTGGTGATTCCTGCACACTTCCCGTAAATCCTTCATCACTTCTTCTTTCTCGTCCCAAGAATAAATGGACGCGCCTGCAGCCAGGGGATGTCCGCCGCCGTTGTATTTCTTGGCGATGGTGTTGATGACAGGACCCTTCGAGCGAAGGCGAACCCTGATCTGATCATGTTCTTCAATAAAGAAGACCCATGCTTTCATGCCTTTCACATTCCCCAGCGTACTGACCAGAAGGGATGCCTCAGATGGGACGACCGCATGCTCCTCGAGGATATCCTTCGTCATGACCATCATGCCGCAGCCATCCCCATCCATCACGAAATTCTGCAGCACATATCCGTTAAGCTTCGTAACATTGGAATCGACTTCATACATTTTATTGAATAATTCATTCCGGTCAAAATCATAGCGGATCAATTCACCTGCAATGTCAAACGTCTTCTGGGTCGTGCTTGGATACAGGAATCTTCCCGTATCGCCGACAATCCCTGCGAACAGGAGTCGTGCCCCTGAATCAGGCAGGGTCAATCCTTTGTCTTTTCCGAACTGGTAAAATTCATAGATCATTTCACTGACCGAGCTCGCTGTAGTATCGATCCAAAGGTGATCCCCGTAGGCATCCTCGTTTGGATGGTGATCGATTTTCACAAGCTTATCACCAAGTTTATAGCGACGGTCACAGATCCGTTCTTCGTTAGCCGTATCACAGACGATGATCAGGGACCCTTCGAATACGGAATCTTCGATAACATCCAGACGCTTTAGGTAGTGAAGGGTTTCTTCTTCTTTCCCGACAGCGTAGATATGTTTTTCAGGGAATGAGGCTTTCAGCATTTCCACGAGCCCTCCCTGGGATCCGTATGCATCCGGATCCGGTCGGACATGTCTATGTACAATGATCGTTTCATATTGTTTGATAAGGTTCAGGATTTGTTCTTTCATGGGAATCTCCTTTGTGGTGGAATTTTTATTTGGCATTCTGCTCGGTTATCTGTAAAATAGTAGCGAGAGATGTCAACGATGGAGGACAAAACTATGTATTTTCTCGCATTACTGATCGTCGTCACGTTCACGTTCTATGTTTTTTATAAAATAAGACAAGTGCGGACAAGACGACCGATGGAAAAGAAATGGTTATCGGCTAAAGCAAGCATTGCCCTTGGGCTGTTCGTTGCCCTGTTCGGGATCAATCAGCTGTTTTTATTCCCTGGTACGCTAACGTATGTCATCGGCGCGCTTTTTATCGTGCTGGGACTTGGAAGCTGCTGGGCCGGATATAAAATGTACAAGCATGTGCTCCCTTTTGCACAGAGGGAAGCGAAGGAACTGGATAACCAATAAGGTATTTGAAAGACTAGATGTTTATCTAGTCTTTTTTTTGATTGTAAGTACTTTTTAATTAGGGAGTAGTGGTTGATTTCCGCTGCAGATGCTCGCTTTCCGCGGGGCGGGCGGTGAGCCTCCTCGGCTTCGCCTGCGGGGTCTCACCTGTCCCACTTTTCCCGCAGGAGTCGAGCATCTTCCGCTACAATCAACATGAGTTTTAGCTTTTTACTTTCTCTCACTTATTATTTCTAAAATGACCTAATGCCGGTCAATCAACTGACAAATCATCAGGGATTTCCCCATGAGCACGCCTTCACTATATACTTCTACATCCACTTTACCAAATTTTCTCCCGACGTCGAGTACCTTTGGATGTATTTCGAGTACGCTTTCCATTTGAACAGGCTTGATAAAATAAATGGTCATGTTTTCGATGACGAGGTCGCCTTTTTTGTATGGTTTCAGTGCACGGTTGGCGGCTTCTGTCATTAAGGTGGTGAATACACCATAGGAGAGCGTTCCAATCCCTGTAGTCATCTGCGGTGTGACGGCAAATTGGTAGATTTCTTTGTTGTCTTTCTTCTCGCCGATTACTTCCACTGCGTTCGAGATGAGGTCATCGATCGTTTCCCCGACCTGCGGCTGACGTTGAATCATTTGCAGGGCTTTCAAAACGTCCTGGCGGCTGATGATTCCCTGCAGCTTGTTCTGTTCATTGACGACGGGAAGTAATTCGATCCCTTCCCAGATCATGATATGGGCGGCAGATGCGACACTCGTATTTGGGCTGACGGTGATTGGCTGCTTTGTCATGATTTTATCGATGCCTGCATACTTTTCCTGGCCCATAACGTCTTTTGACGTCACCATCCCGTGGACTTTCAGGTTTCGGTCCACGACCGGGAAACGGCTGTGGAATGTGTACTGATTCTTTTCGAACCATTCTTCCAACGTGTCATCCAGATGCAGATAGATCGTATCATCCACTTTGGTTAAAATGTCTTCCACTAACACGATCTCTTTTTTGATGAGCTGATCGTAAATGGCCCGGTTGATCATGGTGGCAACGGTAAAGGTGTCATAGGAAGTGGAGATGATTGGGAGCTCGAGTTCATCCGCGAGCTTCTTTACGTCTTCGTCTGCATCGAATCCCCCTGTGATCAGGACGGCTGCCCCTGCGCGCAGGGCATGTTCCTGAGCCTGGGTCCGGTTCCCGATGATCAAGAGGTTTCCGGCTTCCGTGTACCTCATCATGGCTTCAAGCTTCATGGCTCCAATGACAAACTTGTTGAGCATCTTATGCAGGCCGGATCGTCCACCGAGTACTTGTCCATCGATGATGTTGACCACTTCTGCGTAGGTGAGTTTTTCAATATTTTCTTTCTTCTTCTGTTCGATGCGGATCGTTCCGACGCGTTCGATGGTGCTGACGTAGCCTTTGGTTTCGGCATCCTTGATCGCCCGGTATGCTGTTCCTTCGCTGACGGTCAGTGCTTTTGCGATCTGGCGGACGGAGATCTTTTCTCCGACAGGCAGGGTATCTATGTACTCTAGTATTTGTTCGTGTTTTGTAGCCAAGCTTTTCACCCTTCTTTATAACGTCCTACTTTATATGTTTATTATAATGTGAAAAGCGCGGTGTTTCAATTTAATCGGGGCTTTGAGTGATACAAGCCCCGCTTTTCTTTAGCCAAATGATCGTGATTTCACCTTACGAACCGGCTTCGATTTCAACTTTTTACCTTTGCTTGTTCCTTTCGGTGTGTAAAGCACGGCTGCCAGGTTACCGGCTAGGACACAGGTGGCGAGGATGAGCCAGCTGATGGCGAAGGTTCCTTGTAGGCCTTCTGCAAAAATGGACATGCGGGGGGCTCCGTAGTAGATGAGTGCCCCGGTGATGAGTAAGCAGAGAATGTATCGTTGTTTCAAGGGTGGTTCCTCCTTTCTAGGCTTGTATCATGTATATGCGAGTGAGTGGGGGATGTTGTGTGAACTTGAGAAAAAGGCGATGCATTTGCAACTAAGGAGTTCAGTTTTTGTGGAGGAACATCGTAAATGGCATATAAATTAGGATATTAAATCAAGTTAACGGGCGAGTCATTGGATAATTCGTCTTCTTTTAGACGAGTTTGGAACTTTTACTTTCTTTATTCGTAAAGATATTAAAGGGGAGGGATAATTGTTATGGAGGGAGCTAATATTAACGCTATTATTAACCTTATCGGTTCCATCGCTTTCTTAATTTACGCTATTTTTCTATCGAAAGGAAAAGGAGCATTCTTAATTGCTGGTTATAATACAATGTCTGATAGCGAAAAGGCTAAATACAATGAATTAAGTTTGTGCAAGTTCATGAGTAAAATGATGTATGGAATTAGTTTTAGTATATTTTTATGGGCATTGAGTGAAGTATTAGAAATCCAGTTCTTGCTTTATATTGGTCTGGTTTTATTTATATCCCTTATTGTTTTTGGATTAGTTTACGCAAATACAGGAAACAGATTTAAAAAGAATAATTAATAGAAGTAAATTTCCAATTCTGTCTTGGCTCCTTCTTAAAGTGAAGGGGGCGTTTGCTGATAAAGCATCCTCCTTGCAACTACACCAGCAATCGTTAGCATCTTCGGCTATAGGGCAGGATTAATCAACAAAGGAAAACTGAAATTTTATAGTTAAATGAAGTAAAAGAGGAGGAATTCTGGTAATGAAAAATGATGTTTTTACCAAAGTGATTTTAAGTGGAATTTTAGTTTGTTTAATTGTAATAGCACTCAAATTAAATACCAACCAGAATGTTCAACATCCACCACCGAATGTAGAGGTTAATAACCAAGGTGGGCGAGTTGTTCAGTTAGCACCTAACAGAGTGGGAGTGATGGATATTGGTCATAACAGTGGTTGGGAACAACTTGTTGTTTTTGAATATAATCCTGAAACAAAAGATTTTGAAGTTGTTAGCTCATTAACATATGAAGACTACTTTAATCATCCTGAAGAGTACGGTATTCCTATTAGAGGCGATAAATATGGAAATTGAGTTATTCAACAAACGGGGGCCTTTAATTGAATAAGAATAATAACAAAAAGCTTGGGATACCCCAAGCTTTTTGTTGTGTTAATTGTATTGTTAACTCACTTCTTATTCAGGTAACGTAAACCCTATTAATATTCAATCACATCTCCAGCCTTCATAACCTGCCCCTCAGAATCCTCAAGCATCTCGACGAATTTATGCGGGTCCTGCTTAATCGGAGGGAATGTATCATAGTGGATCGGCACGACTTTCTTCGCTTTTAAGAAGCTTGCTGCCGTTGCCGCATCTTCAGGTCCCATTGTGAAATTATCTCCGATTGGAAGGAAGGCAAGGTCGATTGGGTGACGTTCGCCGATCAGTTTCATGTCTGAGAATAATCCTGTATCCCCTGCATGGAAAATGGTTTTCCCTTCAATCATCAAGAGAATTCCTGCAGGCATCCCCATGTAGATGATTTCATTGCCGTCTGTAATTAAACCAGAGCCGTGGAAGGCCTGTGTGAATTTCACTTTACCAAAGTCGAATTCATAGGCTCCACCGACGTGCATTGGGTGAGTTTTCACCAGTTGCCAGCTTAGGTACGTTGCCAGTTCGTGATTGGCGATGACAAGGGAATCGTTTTTCTTCGCAAGTTCCACTGTATCCCCTACGTGATCGTTGTGACCGTGTGTAAGGATGATGACATCTGGTTTTTCATCTTCCAATTTAAGATCTGTCAGTTCGTTTCCGGTGATGAATGGATCGATAAGGATCGTTTTTTCATTGGTTTCGATTTTCACTACTGAATGTCCATGATATGAAATCTTCATAATTTCTCTCCTCCAAATAAACTTATCTATTTTTCTTACTCTCGTATGCTATTTTATGTTATACCCGAATTTCATAAAATTAAGCGAGTGCAGGCTGATTTCCGCTGCAGGTGCTCGCTTTCCGCGGGGCGTGAGTTGAGCCTCCTCAGCTTCGCTTCCGGGGTCTCAACTTTCCCGCTTTTCCCGTCGGAGTCGAGCACCTTCCGCTTCAATCAGCTAACTGGCGTAACCCAGTTCACTTTAAAAACGCTAGTCAATTTACGGTAAAAAAACACAAAAAAGCCGACTGAACATTCCCATGCAGTCGGCTTCCTGTTGTTATTGTTGCTCTAATTGTGTTCTAGTATCTGAGTAGTCTACAGTATGCGCTTCAGCAACCGCTTGGTACGTCACATATCCGTTCAATGTGTTAATACCTTTTAATAAAGCTTCGTTGTCTAGGCACGCTTTTTTGTAGCCTTTGTTTGCGATCTGAACCGCGTAAGGTACGGTTACGTTTGTCAGTGCGATGGTAGACGTACGTGGTACGGCACCAGGCATGTTGGCAACGGCATAGTGTACAACGCCGTGCTTCACGTAAGTTGGATCGTCATGCGTTGTGATGCGGTCCGTTGTTTCGAAGATTCCGCCTTGGTCGATGGCGATATCGACAACAACTGAACCAGGTGTCATCGCTTTGATCATGTCTTCTGTTACCAATTTAGGTGCTTTCGCTCCTGGAATCAGTACAGCACCGATGACTAGGTCTGCTTCTCTTACAGCTTGTTCGATATTTAACGGGTTCGACATAAGCGTTGTTACGTCGCTACCGAAGATATCATCAAGCTGACGAAGGCGATCTGGGTTAAGATCAAGGATCGTGACGTTGGCACCAAGGCCGACAGCCATTTTGGCGGCGTTCGTACCGGCAACTCCTCCACCGATGATCGTTACTTTACTGCGGCGAACCCCAGGGACACCTGAAAGGAGTACACCTTTACCACCGTGGATCTTCTCTAAGAACTGGGCACCGATTTGAGTCGCCATACGTCCTGCCACTTCACTCATCGGAGTCAGTAATGGAAGGGCACGATTCAGTTCAACCGTTTCGTACGCGATTCCGACCACTTTATTATCGATTAACGCTTTCGTTAATTCCGGCTCTGGAGCAAGATGTAAATATGTAAATAAGATAAGCCCCTCGCGGAAATAAGAGTACTCACTTGGAAGTGGCTCTTTTACCTTCATGACCATATCCATGGACCATGCTTCCGCTGCAGAATCAACGATGTGTCCACCTGCTGCTTTGTAATCTTCATCTGTAAATCCTGAACCCATTCCCGCTCCAGCTTCGATGTAAACCTCATGTCCGAATTGAACAAGGTTCACAACACCAGCCGGCGTCATGGCCACACGATTTTCGTTGTTTTTAATTTCCGTTGGTACACCAATACGCATACTAAGCCAACCTCCTAAATGCACTATTGCTCCTTGGAGCATTTACTTCCTAAATATAACACTATTCATATATAATAGCGAAGGGCAATTACTCACCCTGTAAGCACTTACATTCTAACAAAAAATTTAGGAAATATCTCTACTTTTCTTTAAAAAAATAAATGATTATTTCTTCGCTTTTTTTCAAAAATTCTTTAAAATAGAAACCATGCATCCTAGTATACCCAAAGGAGACTTTTTTTATGAAACAACCCATGATCGAACGGCTCGGACTCGAAAAGGTCCCACCCGAGTTAAAATCAACTACATGGATCGAATACTTCATCATACAGCTCGCCTTCTCCGTGAACGCAGGAAACTTCCTTATCCCGGCACTGGCCGTCCTTGAAGGCGGACTATCCTTCCAGGCAGCGTTCATTGCCACCGTACTCGGAGCAAGCGTCGCCTTCCTATTCGTATCATTCCTATCTCTACCGGGCTCCCGCTACGGCCTGCCCGCACAATACGTCCTACGGTCCATCATCGGAACCCGGCTGTCGATGCTCATCGCATCCCCCATCCGGTCCCTGACGTCCCTTTACTGGTTCAGCGTCCAAACCATCGGAGGAACCTTCGTCATCATCTCCATGGTGGAAAAAGTAACACCGTACACCATACCGTTCATACCCGTCGCCATCGGACTCGCCATCATCATGACCCTTCTAGCCCTCATCGGCTTCGAAGCCGTCAAGAAAGCGACCAAACTATTCATCCCGATCCTCGTGATCGGCCAGGGAATCATCCTCTACCTGTTCCTAACGAAAGGTGCCGATTCCCTCACAACACTTACACAAGGCCAGGAACCCTTCTCCATCGGAACGTTCCTATTCTACTCAAGCCTCGTCTTCGTCCAATATATCTCAGGCGTCAGCGCATCCTCCGACATCACCCGCTACAGCAAAAGCGACCGCCACGGATTCTGGGGACTGTACAGTGGAAACGTCGTCGGATTCATAATGACCGCACTCCTTGGAGGATTGAGTGCCAGCTTGTTCAAAGATCTGAATCCATTCGTGGCAGCGGGCCAGCTGACCGACTCAAGTCTGCTTCTCTTAGTGATCACGGCTTGTGCGATGGTGTCGATGATATCTATTAATCTTAGTAATGCATATACAGGGGGATACAGTTTGCTGAATGCACTGCCTTCCCTGTCGCGGATTCAAAGTGCATTGCTGTTCAGTATTGCCGGGATTGTTTTAAGTTCGTTTCCGCAGCTGGTTTATAATGCGCAGGAGTATATTTCTTATCTGGGGATCCTGGTCATTCCGATATCGGCTATTGTGGTGGCTGATTATTTGGTCATTAGGAAAGGGAGGATTTCTGAGAGTGCGCTTGTGAGGCTTGCGAGTGGGGAGTCGAATTTTAATCGTGAGGCGTTGTATGTTTTAGTGATTGGGATGGTGATTTATTTGGTGATTCCGGATTCGTTTTCGCCGGGGTTTAGTAGTTTTATTATGACTTCTATTATCTATGTTTTTAGTAAACTAAAAGGTAGGATGCAAGAACAGCATCCCTTTCAGAGACTTGGTTAAGGAAAAAGAGTGAACCTGTATGTTAGGTTCACTCTTTCTTCTTCAATAAAATCCAAGAAGTGGTTAATGTAAATTAACCTGTCCGTCTTGTAAAAATATTGCATCATTTTGAGTTAATGTTACTAATAATTGTTATAAGGCAATTTCCCTATTCTACGGTGAGCATGGATATAAATTTTTCTAAGTTATCTTTATCAATCCCTAAAAATTTAGGGGATTTCCATTGGAAGATTAGAAAGAATAAGCTGTTAGTTACGAAAGTGTCTCGAGTTTTAAGCTTTTACCAAGTAATAAAAATAACTCTTCCATGTGTGTTTAATTGTAAGGTTGTTACTTAACATTCCACTCTTACCATCTTCACCAAGTAAAATCTTTCCTTTAACGTAATCAAATCGTACGTATTCTACAATATAGTTATGAATTCCACATGGTAGAAATGTTTTTATTTTTAAGGCTTCTCCATTCTTTAAGATGCCATATTTATATGCTAATTTTCCATTCTTATTATTTTTAAAGTCGTACTCGTAAAAATTTATCTCCCTCATGGGTTCTGAGGATGTGAAATAAACAGTTTCATCGGTAGTATCTCCTAGTTCAAACTCATCTACCACTTTATACCCTTCTAAATTGCCTGTGTAGGAAACTTCAATAGTTTCATTTAACTTCTTTTCATACTGAATATAGTCTTCTTGATCTTTATAAGATAGTATCCCTAATTTTGCTTCAAGTTTTTTATTTTATTTCGTTGTGTATCCAGTTGTTTTTTGTACTTTTCTTCCAAATTATTTTAGTTTTTTACTTTCCTTTGATGATACCTTTTAACGATATTACGGTAATAGCATAGAAATAGTTCATTCCTTCTATAATACGTACAACTTCCATCTATATATTGCTTGAAGGTTATTGTTCCTTAAAGTACTCAAATATCTATGAATACGGAAATTGAAGAATACCCATTTAAAAATTAGATCAAAAACAGAAATGAAGAAATATTACAATTAATTAAAAAGGGCATTCAGAGTAATTTCTGAATGCTCTTTCTAGTCTAATATTCATCTTTATTGATGCTTCCTTCTAGAACATCTATTGTATATATATTTCCAACTCGCTTAGACTTATTTAACCATGTTACAGTAATTTTGGGTGTCTGTCTCTCTAGTCCAAATCCCTCTAGCCCTTGGGATAAAAATTCAGCTATTTCATCTAAATTTTCACTTTCATACCCTGTTAAACCTCTGTTAGCCGCAAGCTCTTTCAACTCAACTTTAACTTGAGATTTAAATCTTCAATTGATTTTGTAGCACTTTTCATTAGAAATCCCCTTTTATCCTTTTTAAGTTATACTCAAAAAGGGTAAAATTATTTATTTACCCAACTTTTTGTTTTATCAAGTATTCTTTCCATTGCTTCTGGTCCGTGCTTTGCTAGTGCTACACCGGTAGCGCCAACTGCACCTGCTGCAACAGATAGGCCTACTGTTAAAAACATAAAGTGTTTTGTTCTAATATCTTTAGCATCTTTAACTTTTTGTTCTAATACTTTCTCCATTCTATCCATAATCTCTGATTGCTGATCCCAGTCCAAGTTATTATCAGATAGCTTTTCCTTATATACTTGAAGAACCTCTCGAGTCAAATCTGTAATATCTTGGTTATCAAAATCCATTGATTTAATAGACTCTTTATATGCTGAATAACTTTGTTCTATAATGTTTTTCTTTATCTCTGGATTAATTACTTCTCCTTCAAAAACCTCATCAGCTAAATCATTAAAATCTTTTTTATCAATAATATTTTCCATAGCTTTCCCCTCCAACTCTCATAATATATTCTAATTAGTAATTCTCTAAATTCTACTAAAACCCTCCTACCAATACCATTTTTTAGAATGATTCTCACAAAACCGGGACCACATCTGCCCCCCATCTCTTTAACGTTTCACATTACCTAGGGTCTGACCCCTATATTCTGGAGGAACCTTCGTCATCATCTCCATGGTGGAAAAAGTCACACCGTACACACCGGTCGCCATCGGACTCGCCATCATCATGACCCTTCTAGCCCTCATCGGCTTCGAAGCCGTCAAGAAAGCGACCAAACTATACTTCCCGATCCTCGTGATCGGCCAGGGAATCATCCTGTACCTATTCCTAACAAAAGGAGCGATTCCCTCCCAACACTAACACAAGGCCAGGAACCCTTCTCCATCGGAACGTTCCTATTCTACTCAAGCCTCGTCTTCGTCCAATACATCTTAGGCGTCAGTGCATCCTCCGACATCACCCGCTACAGCAAAAGATTTGAATCCATTCGTGGCAGCTGGGCAGCTCACTGACTCCAGTTTGCTTCTGTTGGTGATCACGGCGTGTGCGATGGTATCGATGATTTCGATTAATCTTAGTAATGCGTATACAGGAGGATATAGTTTGCTTAACGCACTTCTGTCTCTTTCACGAATTCAAAGTGCATTGGTGTTCAGTATCGCAGGGATTATTTTAAGTTCGTTTCCACAGCTGGTTTATAATGCGCAGGAGTATATTTCTTATCTCGGGATCCTGATTATTCCGATATCGGCGATTTTGGTGGCTGATTATTTGGTGATTAGGAAAGGGAGAATTTCTGAGAGTGCGCTTGTGAGGCTTGCGAGTGGGGAGTCGAATTTTAATCGGGAGGCGTTGGTTGTGTTGGGAATTGGGATGGTGGTTTATTTGGGGATTCTTGATTCGTTTTCGCCGGTATTTAGTTGTTTTATTGTTACTTGTGGTGTTTATGTGGTTAGTAAGATGCGAGGTCGGATGGAAGAGCAGTATCCTATTCAAGAGCTTGGTTAAGGATTGATAGTGAACCTTTAGATAAGGTTCACTTTTTGTTTGTCTGGAATGCTTGATCAATTTTAAATGACACTTGTTTCCGCACTCCATATGACTTGGATAGTGGTGGCAGATAAATCATGTAGTAGTGTTTATCTTATATTGAATAAATACTTTTTTGAATAGAAACAAAAAGGTAGTTAAGATCATTCCCTCTAAAAAGCGAATACGTATGATATTTTCAACTTATTGTATAGATATAAAATAAGATTTTTTACAAATTATTACTTATAGGTAGTTAAATTCATCAGTGAGGACAGTAACTTCTTCAGATACTTGATACTCTCTTATTTCCTGAAGATTAATATATATTGCTTTCATTGATTGTTTTCTTAATTCTTGAATAACCTTATTTAGCATCAACTTATTGCCTTTTGAATAAATATCAAAAAGAGCGTTTAAAGCAAATGAAGAAACTAAAGAATAACCATCAATGAAAAGCTGACTTCTTTTATCAACTGCCAAATAAAATATTTCAAAATCATCATCTATTTCTTCAGGAGATACCTTCCAGTCCAAAATTTCACATAACCTCTCCTTACTGTCATTAATATATTTTTTGTGTTTGCTTATTTGCTTATTATATATTTCATACAAAGACCGGTGTATCTTTCTGTAATTTTCCTCTCCTGCTTGAACGTAATGATTTTCTTTCCATTTGCATTCTATAACTATAAATGTATTAGAGTCTCTATCATATATAGTAAAGTCAATATCACTGTTAATCTTTCCCTTATTGCCATCGGTCTCAATTTCATAATAAAATTCTTTACTATATATTATATTATGAAAATTCCCCACTTTACTTTCTATATCTTTTACTACGCTATGGGAAATAGTTTTATCTCTATTATTAATCTGAATTTCTTTATAATAATGACCATTTACAATACTAAATTGAAAATCATTTAGAACCCATGAAGAAGGAACAAATATAACTTTTTTATTGTGCTCTATAATCGGAAATTCGAGCAAACTTCCCTTCCCGTTAAATTTAAAATAATTTACATATTTCATGGTCTTTGCTTCAGATAAATTAGTCGAGCTAACAAACTTGTTTAAAAACCAATCTAAATCACTTGTAAAGATATGATCATATTCATTTACTCTATTAAACACATTTCCAATCATAAATGCACTTTTAACTACAATAGAATGATAATATATAAAAGCCAAAAATTCTTTTAAGTCTTTTACATTGTTCAATACATCAGATTTAACATTACCTCCCAGCTTAACTATGTCTACTTCAACAGCTTCATAACATAAGTTTAATAGTTCAGTATCAATATCTATATGTAATCTCTTTATTCTCTTGAAAGACTTCGGACCTAATGAAGCAAAGTTGTTCATTAGGTATTTTACTGGGGCTTCTTTTTTTCTATTTTCATTTTCAAAATCAGTTGTGCCACCAATCCCATAAAAATAAATATATTCTTTTCTTAAACCACCCGTAATTGTAGGTAAAGTGAATTCATATTTTCCGCTCTCAAGTTTATTAAATTTACTTTTAGCAATCGAATTCATATCCATTATTTGTTCACACATCAAGTAATCTAAGTAAATGTTTTTAATATCTCTCAAATGTTCAGTTAGAAAATGATTAAATTCACTATTATCAAAATCAAAACTCTTTGTCCAATCAATGTTATTATACAAATAACCTAAAAACCAGCTTATAGAAAATCTATCTAAATCTGCTTTATAATGATCAGGATCTTCATCCTGAAACCTCCTCTCTACAGCTATTAAAGGATAATACAATAAATATCCTATATGCCCATTGTATTTTTCACGATATTTATTAATAAAGCCATCGATTCGATTTAAAACGTAATCTTTTGTATGATTTCTTACTTCATATTCTTCCAAATTATCTCTCCTTAATAACTGTACATTTGGATGTATTTAATATAATTTATACGGTAGAAATATTATAAAGCATTAATTATTGTTACGTTATTCACACCTTTGAGACAGAATTCGCTACCATTTTTTCATTTCCAACAGGTGTAGTATAATATCGTTGTTCAATTCCCCAAAGTAGATGTTTTAATTCGTCTTCGTTCTTTATTTTAAATTTTGATTCTTCCTCATCAAAAGAGAGCTTTTCACTACAATAGTCTTTAATGTATGAATATATTGCACTCTTCTCATTTGTTGAAAATCCTTGAAATGTTTCCATAGCTAATGCTATTCTTTTTCTATTTGCAGTTTTTACTTTTAAGGCATCATAACCTTCTTCAAGTTTAATATAGTCACTTCTTAGAAATTCTTCTGTTTCTTGTTGTGTGGCTTCCTTATAAAGTTCTATTATGCCCTTGAAAATCGAAGTAAGCGATGAAAGATTCTTAAAGTAAAGCGTATCCTCTGACTGTACATAAATAGCATCAGGTACTTCTTTAATAACTATAATAGGAGATTGATTTTCAATTACTGGCTCACCAATTTTAAACCACTTTTTATTAACAATTGATGATTGGGTGATTTTTTGGAAAAAATATATCCCTTCTTGGTATGAACATAAAAAAAGTAATTTATCGATATCAATAGTCCCTATCTGATCATAATCGGTAGAAATAAATTCTTTTTTTAAAAACTCTATACAGTATTCCTCACTTGAGAAATTTGGTATGTGAAACCATTCATCATCCTCTAATTTATAGTCTGAATTATATGCTTTTGGGCTATCCAAGTCATCTGGCATATCAAAAACTTTATCTGACAAAACCTTATAGATTTGTCCTTCTCTTCCTTTGGTACTAGCAACTAAGAAATTCATCTTTGTCATCTCCCTAAGTCAATAAAAGTAAAATCATTAATTCTTCTCAATTCTGGCAAGTTAATATCATTTGGATTCTTCAGAGATTTTCGAGTTATTATAAAAACTTTTGTCTTATTAACAGTAGTTAAATAATAGAAGTGATACCCAAACAGCAAAAATAAAGGATTAAAGTAGAGGGTTTGAGAATAAAACGTAAATAAAAATAATATTAAGAAAATAAAAATCAAGGTTTCAAAATAAGGGATACTAAGTGCAACAAAGAAATAACCTAAATAACTTGGTAAAAAAGCATTATTTGCTTGTTCCACTTCAATTACTTTAGACATTTTAATAGTTTGTATTTGGCCATCTTCTTTTTTTATACTCTTTTCGGTTTTCTCCAAACTATCTTTAGCCAATGATTTAGCTAAAAGGAGGCTTATCAAAGTAAAAACTATTGGTAAACTAAAATACAGGATATACGAAAAAAAATCAGGTAAAAAAGATAGTTTATTGCACCATTGTATTGCTGCTTGTTCCTTCACAAGAAAAATTACAATTATTATTGATGTAGCGTTGAAAGTAAGAAATAATCTATATAAAAAGTTTATGATTAACAACCTCCTATTTACAATAAACAATGATTATGAAAGATAGCTATTCACTTTCCTCGTAGACCGACAAGCTAAAATCAATATAGCTTTCAATTTTATCTTTTTCCTCTGTTGGATTTACACTCAGTCCATATTTTTGATAAGTTGTTCCACCATCAATAAATATGACTCCGCATTTACATCTTCAAAAATGTTCATGTTTAGACTCAATAATGTCGTTACACCTCTTACAACCAACTTTATTAATAGTTACTTTTCGCATTAACAAATCTCCTCTATAATGCGTATTGTTTAAACTTTTTTGAGTTAATCAATCATTTTCAGATGGTCCTTTCAAATTTGAAATTAGCTGCAAATCGGGGACTGACCCTCAGTACATTAATGCATTACCGCGCCAAGGATCAGACCCCAATTTTCATCTCCTGTTCTTTTTTGATTATCTTTTAGAATTTCCATTACTCCATCCCTACATCCCTTGCCTTCTTCAAACATATAAAGCATCATACACAAAGCTGACATTTGCTAAGTGTCTATTGATCTCATAAGGGTAGCCTGCTGTCGTGCTCCTTCCAGTCTCTGCTAGTAAATGCAAATTTCTTCTTGCACGAGAGCTTATGACATACAACAAATTCTTTGAGGAGGTATCTCTTACAATGGGAGGTTCATTCCATATTGCATTCCAGTGAGGAATGTATCCCCATAGCAATCCAAAAGCGATGACAGTCTCGTATTCCTCCCCTTTTACTCCGTGGCAGGTATTAATCACAACTCCACTAGAGGGTTTAAACATGCCTCTAAAGTAGTCGATTGTATTAGGGACATCCGAGAAGGATTCACTTTCATACCTTTGCTTGATCCCATTGAAGAATGTTTCCCATTGATCATGAAGCATTTGGTTGTGTGTAAAATCAATTTCAAGCTTATTGAAGAATTCTTTGAAAGCTTCTTTAAGATAAAGAACGCCTTCCTTTTGTCTGGGCTTTATTGAGTTTATCCATTTCAAATATCTTCTACAATCATTATGAGTAAATGTAAAACCTTCATTGGTATAGTCATTTAAGTCCTCAATAACCCTCCTTACCCATCTAAATCGATTCAATGAGTTCTGTGGATTAGGTTCAGTTAGAAACAACCGGGCCAGCTTCCACCAAAAATTGTCTTTGTCCTTAGGTAAAGGGATTGAGCCTGGAGCTTCAAATGGAACGCCTGGTAGAAGTGCTCGTAATTTTTTCGCAACTGGATAAAGGAAATACCATTGTGGGGCAATCACGCATATTTCATTTGGGCTGCAGCCCTTTTCAATATAATACAAGATGAGGTTGGCGACTTCTTGAGGCACGTCATCTTTATCGATTGTAGTATTCAAACTTATTCGACCGTGCTTGTTTGAATACTCTCCCAAGGCTTTTACCTTCATATCTTCGGATTGAAATTCAACTGAATAGTCTACAATTCGTTGACTTGATCGGTAATTTCCTGACAACCTCTTTAGCTCCATATGCTTGCTGCCGATTTCATCCTGGATTTCCTCTAATGTTCTTGGTACACCGCCAAGTGAACTATAAATCGATTGGTCAGGGTCTCCGACGAGGAAGATGTTACAACTCCCTTCACTCGGGCGAATAATTTGTCCAATGATCCCATACTGTAAATCCGACGTATCCTGGTATTCATCTACAAAGATATAACGAAACAAGCGGGATAAATGTCTTCGGATTTTTTTATTCTTTTTCAGAAGCCTATACGAAAGGTAGAGAATGAGATCAAAATCGATTTCTTTATTTTCTACTATACTTTTGTGGTACTCTTTGGCCACCATTTTGTTGAATGGCTCCTGTACCGTGTATCTTCCGTCTCTAGTGATGCTCGTGCTTATTGCTTGATAAGATGGAAGTGAGTGCTTTGTTTTTAACTCTTTTAATATTGTCTCTTTTTTAAACTCATCCAGAATGGTAAAGCCGTTTACTAACGCAGGAATTAATTCTGCATAGGGTTTAATAATCCATTGATAACAAAAAGAATGGATGGTCCCTGCCCAAAGCTGTTCCTGGGGAATGCCCATTTCATCAATTCTTTTTTGAATTTCATCAGCTGCTCGGTTGGTATAGGTCAGAGCCACAATAAATTTCTTGTTGCTTTCCAATCGATCTAGTTCATATGCTATCTTCCTTGTCAACACAAGGGTTTTACCACTCCCAGGGCATGCTAACAAAAGGGTATCATGTTCATTTTCTACCGCTTTTAACTGTTGAGGATCCAGACCTTCTAGCATAAGCTCCGCTCCTTACTACGTTTAACAAATAAAAAGAAATCATCGTCATCTTCTAAGTAATCACTTGTAAGGTCAGATATTATTTGGATAGATCTTGATGTTAATTCGGCCAATTCCGAACAAAACTCTACATATTCCTCTTCACTGCAATTTTTTTCTACTCTGTATTTGGCCATCTTTTCAAAATGCTTAAATCCGATGTGAGAGGTTGCAAACGCAATTGCTTCAAGGATGTAAGGCGGAATGAAGGTTTCATAGGTGACCTCATCACCTAGTATCAAAGCGAACCATCCTTTTCCTTCTTTTTCTGCAAGCCGCAGTGTTTCCAATCCTATACTTGAATCCACTTTTGATTTCAGTATAGCTGTCGAGTCAGTAATTTCTTTTGGCCTTTTATATATACTTTTCAGCGTACCTATAATCTCAGGTACATTACTATTCAGAACAAAGTCCACTTCAAAGGTATGCTTAGCATAAAACACATCCACCCAAGAATTATTAGAACAATAAGCATCTAATTTTATTTTCCTCTCTGCGCCCTTTTCAGCTGAATTGTACTGCTTTTGCTCTGATTTAGACAGTTCCCTGTAGTCCCTTCCTGTAAAGGATACGAGAGTTTGATCATGATCAGTAATAATGGCACACTTTCTCCTTATCCGATCATCATGGAAAAGATCTGCTATGTGAGTGAATACAGTGCTACTCATATTGATTAAGCTCACGCCTATTTCATCAAGACTGATTCCAAGCACTTTTCTAAACAAAAGTGGAATGAGTATTAGCTCCGCATCTCCTTCCACCAAAATAACACCTTTTGAGAAGAGTAAAGTGCTTCTTGTCGCATCTAAATATCGTTCCACTTTCCTGCATTCCGCTTTAGATAAACCATTGCTTGGATGACATACTAAGGTCTCGTTTGGCTCCTTACATAGGATATTTGCAGATTCAATTTTATTCACAGATGAAATATGGGTTGAATGCGTAGTGGTAATGACCTGTGTATTCTCGAATTGATAATTCTCGAACATGGTTTTTTGAATATGTGTATGTATATGGGCTTCAGGTTCCTCTATTAAGAGGAAATGAGCTGCTTTCTCTTCTTTTGGCTGATTGAACTCATATTCCAGTAACTTCAGGGTGATATAAATTAGGTTGGCTCCACCTAGACTCAGATCTTCTAATCGTCCTTGATGATCACTTTCTCCATCCCCGACCCAGAGAGTCAATGTCTGAAATAGCTTGTTAATGTCTTCGGGCATTTCCGACTGGATGCTAATTTCAGGAGCATAGGTATGACCGATGGTCGAATCGATGGTTTGTTTAACACGCCCGGAAAGACTGCTTACTTCTTCTAATTCACTGATGGCATTATTTAACTGTGAGACCTTTTTTATAATTTTTTCCGAATCACTAATTTGTATGTTTTTTGCACTATCCCGCAACAAATTTAACAAAGGACTCTGCCTCGTTTTCCTCAGTTCTGACATGACATCCCTTAACGCTTTTATATGGGTGCATGCTAATTCTGAACGAATCATGAAAATCTGAGAGTTCGGAGTACCGAGGAGATATCTTTGTTCCTCATCTGGATTCGGAAACTCAATGGAATCGAAATCTCCGATCAATCTCTTGTAGGTTTCGTCATCTGAAAAATCTGCTGTGCCTCTGAAATGGTACACGGTTTCATAATCTTTTATTGTCAGAGGATCAAGAATGGCGTTAAGCTGATCCCGATCTTTCTGTGGAGACTGTGATAACTCATAAAGCACCTTCCGTGTTTTTTTCTTTGGTCTAAAGAAAAAGTGGTACGATCCACTTGTGTTGTCTCTTTGGAGGTCCTCTAACTTATGTGCTAACAAACTGGCACCTTCACTGGTGTCTAAATCCTTAAACGTCAATGAGATAGTAATCCAGTGACCTTTCCAACCGCCAAGACTCCGATTGAAGTCAGTTTCAATCAGATTTGCAGCACTGTTCGGAAGGCTGTTATCCAACATTAATCGCAGAGCCAAAAAAGCATTGGATTTTCCTGAGCCATTTTCTCCGATAAGTGTATTTACCCCTGATTTAAAACTGAATTGTTGGGCTTTGAAATTTCTGAAGTTCCGTAGAGTCAGCTGAGATATATACATATTTTCTCCTATTCAAATGGAATTTATATACATACTCTATCACTTTTGAATAATATGGTAAACTCATACTCTATGAATCGCTTTGCACCTTGAAATCTCTTTGATTACCTCATGGTTAAATGGGGACGGTTCTTAAAGGGGTCAATCGGAAGTTTTGCGCGCAAAAAGATCCAACTAGGGTAATAATCTAGTTGGATCTTTTCACTTTATATTTGTAATAAGAATGTACGCAAAATTTTTGATTGCCAGGAAGAAGGAAGTCACGGTCCCGAGCTATGGAATTTCAATCGGCTGATCGGTAACGAAATCCTTCTG
The DNA here is from genome assembly GCF_056173145.1 of Rossellomorea sp. QJM3NY_18. Classification (NCBI taxonomy): domain Bacteria; kingdom Bacillati; phylum Bacillota; class Bacilli; order Caryophanales; family Bacillaceae; genus Rossellomorea; species Rossellomorea sp. QJM3NY_18. The sequence continues at coordinate 3,240,613 of NZ_CM149659.1, forward strand.
TTTTTTGATGTTTTTCCGGGAAAAGAGTCAGCTAAATCCCTTCCGGGACTGTAAAGAATATAGTTTCCCCCTCCCCACTTAAGAGGCTTTTCAAAGAAAATATTCGGTTGTTGACGATCATGGTATAGCCTCTGTTAAATGCGATTTTTTACAGGAAGGACAGAGGGAAACATCCTTTTTGATAAGAATAGAAAGAATCTCAATCTTGTTTAATCCTTCAAACAATGGTTTGTACGTAGGGCTTTTCGTTAGCTTTCGACAGAGTTTCAGCTTGGTCTTTTTATTCCGGTTCGCCAGGAGACCATAGTGTCTAATCTTCACAAACCCCTTCGGTAGGATATGCATGAGAAAGCGACGGAGAAATTCTACACCCTTCAGGGTTACGGTCTTTTTTTGATTACGTTTATAATCCTTCACTTTAATCGTGACGGATTGCTTGTCAGCGGAAACAATCCGATTGTTAGAGATGGCAATTCGATGAGTGTAACGGCCAAGGTACTCCATGACGGCGATAGGTCCTGAGAAGGTCCTTTTCGTATAGCTATACCAATCTTTTTTGTAACACTCATCAATCAATGCTTGAAAAGACTTCGCATTTTGATATTTCTTGGACTCGTTAAAGAATCTCAATTGTTTCTGTTGATAGTATTGTTTCAGGTAATAGAGGTACTTTCCCCGAAACTTTTTAGACAGTACCTTCACTGGAATAAAGAATTTCTCACTTGAACGGCGCCACTGATTTCGATCATTTAGTCCACCGGCCAATACAACGGTATGGATGTGAGGGTGATAATGAAGGTTTTGCCCCCAGGTGTGTAAAACCGAGAAAAATCCAATCTGTGCCCCCAAGTACTTTTTATCACCTGCCAGTTCGGTTAGCGTTTCGGCGACAGCTTTGTACATTAAATCATAAAGGAGTTTCTGATTATGATAGATCAACATATGCAGCTGTTCTGGCATCGTAAACACGACATGAAAATAAGGGGCATCGAGAATATCTTTTTTTCGTTGATCGACCCAAATATCCTTATTTACTCCCTGGCATAGGGTACAATGCCGATTTCGGCAGGAATTATATCGTACTAAGGAATGGTTACAGGACCCACATTCGTAAGAATGTCCACCCATTGCGGCAGTCCTGCAGTTCATCATGTTTGTGGCTGCCTTTGCTTGTTCCATAGAGCGTTTGTATGTTTCTTTGTAAGTGGGATAGAAGGTATGAAACAGTTCTTGAACTGTACTCATCGTTGGTCTTTTCCCAGATTATCTAAAGGACTTTTCACGCCCATCAAACTTTTTGAGGTCATGTGTAAATAGCCAAGTGTCGTATTAAGGTTTTTATGACCAAGCATCTGTTGAATGTATACAGGGTCAATCCCATCTTCCAATGATTGGGTCGAAAAACAATGTCTTAACGTGTGAGCTGAAATAGTGGTCTCTAACTCCAGTTTATTCCGGAGTCTAATCATCGTATTTTTAATCGTTTTAATATGGATATGTCCCGATGGATTTTTATTACTAGGGAATAACCAATCGTCCGGTTTGTAGGGTCTCCCTTTGAAAGAGGCTTTGAAATACTCTCGAAGCACGATAAGTGCTGATTCGGATAGTATGGTATATCGATTGGTATTATGTTTGGCCTGATCCACACGAATCCTCATGGATTTACTACAGATATCCCTAATCTTCAATCGGGCGACTTCGCTTACACGAAGCCCACTACTATAGATTAAATAAAAAATAGCTTTATGCTTGATGTTTCGAAAGGAGTTGAGAATAGTAAGGACGTCTTCCCTGGGTGGGATGACAGGAAACTTCTTTACTCTTTTCATCCTCGGAAGTTTGTATGGGCTCCATTCTTTTTCTAACACGTAAGTGTAGAAGAATTTAATTGAAGAAATGTAGGTGTTAATCGTCCCCGGGGTGAGTCCTTTCACTTGTTTCAGAAAAAGGATGTATTGTTGAATGTCCTCTTCTGTCGTGTCAGAGATTCTTTTATTTTGCTTTTCCATAAACGAAACAAATGCCTTCATTCTCCGCCTATAGGACTCCCTCGAGGAGTCTGGTGTTCCTTTAAGTTCGAAATAAAGTTCAATTTTTTGATGATAATCCACGCAAATAGCCTCCTAGAATAATAGATAAATAATGTCTATCTACTCTTTGGAGGTGGTCGATTTTTGGTAATAAGAATAAGGGTATACAAATACGAGGAATACGATGATATAATAGGCATATGAAAAAGTACGTTCTTTCTACGGTTTGTTTTGTTTGGCGATTAAACAATACCACAAAAGAATATACTTTTTCATTTTTTTTTGCCTTTTTTAGTTGGAAGGAATCTTTTAAGCCATCGCGATAGCGATTTCGTTCTTCCAGTTTGATTTTTTCATTAGTCTAGAAAAACGCACTTTTTAAACTAAAGATAAGTGATCCTTAACAGTTTTCATTTTTCTATCCACTTACGCAATTAAATTGCCCACCTACACCAAAGATTTGTCCTCTTGAGTCCTGCATCTCTTAAGAGCCACAACGATGGGTGTCAGTCCCCTAGTTTACAATTCACTATCGCCTCAAGGTTCCAAGGGAAAGACTCCAGGATTCACTGCCAACAAACTGTCCACTCACCATCTCCACCCTATCTACCTCCTTAGCGTCTCTAATGGCGGTGGTTTTGATGTTGTTGTTCTCTAAAATCTATTCTTTCTCTAAGATCTTAAGTTTGTTTGCAGGTTATTTCCGCACCCGATTCACACGCTTTTCGACGCACGAAGACAATCCGGAATCAGCTTTTATCAAGCTGGTCAATTCCAGAATCATCACAACTCTTTTTTACAGACATACCGATCCAATAGAAATAATCCCCACAAGCTAAATCATTCATCGGTTCAAACGTATGGACACTCCCATACTTATACTTCTCAGACTCCAACCAATTACAAAATGGCCACATTCTCACTTTATAAAACAGGTCCTCTCGAAACTTCCCAATCGATCGAATATACGGCCTTTCAACAAGCACCACACACCCTAACTGAACTCCGCCCTCATACATGGCATTCAACAGAATCCACATATACAGATGATCAAATGTATCCAAATCGAACATCCATTGGTTTGAATTTCTCCATCTATCCATTTGATTCACTCCTGTTTCAATATGTATTCAACCCTTATATAGTGAGATTGCCTGGGAAAGGATACCCCTTAGATCAATTTTCTTTTTAAAATATGTTGTTATAAAGTAGAGGAAGGCTAAATGCTAGAAGTGGAGGAGAAAATGAAGAGCAGGTTTGTGTTCTTAAAGATAATTATTACTTTAAAATCAGAGTCTGATCCTCGGTACGATACACTAGCGTCAAAACACAGAACATCGTCATCGTCGCAAGTGTCGTGATAAATGGGGCCAATCTTCCTTTTGTAATCAAAATCCGTTGACCATTCCCATTAGCACTCCAAGTAGGCAGCCGATCGTAGAGCTCGCCTCCTTATTTATAATCAAAACCGGCCACCACGCTAAATATTTTCGCAGCCACAAACCAAAACAAAAAAGCCTGCCAATCAACCGGCAGGCTTTTCTATCAATCTATGAAACTAGATAAAGAGACTGATCAATAATGAAACTCCGAAACCGACAAATGCGATGATTGTTTCCATGACTGTCCAGGATTTGAGTGTTTCTTTCTCGGTGAGTCCGAAGAATCGGTTGACCATCCAGAATCCGGAGTCATTTACGTGGGACGCGATTGTTGCACCGGATGCGATCGTGATTACAAGGAGCGCAAGCATCGGCCCGCCGATTCCGAGTGAGTCGATGATTGGCGAGATCAAGCTCGCTGTTGTGATCATGGCGACTGTCGCAGAACCTTGCGCTATACGGACAGCTGAAGCTACGACGAATGCGAATACGATGATCGGTACATTCAGGTTGGACATCGTTTCAGCAAGAACATCCCCTACCCCGGTTTCAACGAGCACCTGTCCGAATACACCACCGGCACCAGTGATCAGGATGATGATTCCAGCAGGTTCCAGGGATTTCGTGGCAATCGTCTGGATTTCTTCTTTCGTATAACCTCTTCTCGTTCCCAGCAAGTAAAAGGTAAGAAGCGCAGTGATAGTCAGGGCCACACCTGGGTCTCCGATGAATGACATTGTCGTTCTCAAGTTATTCCCTTCTGCAAGGGTAGCTGATAGAACAGTATTAAGAAGGATCAACAAGAGGGGGAGCCCTACAAGAGTCGCAATCATACTAAAGCTCGGCAGTTCTTTTACATCTTTACTTTCTTCCATTTCAGGAATCATATTTTCAGGAACCTTGACGTGGATTTTCTTTGAGATATAGGTTCCAAATACTGGTCCTGCAAGGATCGCTGCAGGGATACCGCAAATCAGCCCGAACAGGATGACCCACCCGATGTTGGCTCCGAGTAAAGAAGATACGGCGATCGGTCCCGGTGTTGGCGGGACAAAGCTGTGCGTGACGGCAAGACCTGCGAGTAGCGGGATCCCATAGTATAGAAGTGATTTTTTTGTCTTGCGGGCCAAGCTGTATAGAATAGGAACAAGAATAACAAATGCTACATCAAGGAATACAGGAATCGAAATGATGAAACCTGTCAGCATTAAAGCCCAGTTGACTCTCTTTTCTCCAAACTTCTTCATTAACGTCAGGGCAAGCCGTTCTGCTCCGCCCGATACTTTCAAAATTTCACCGAACATCGCACCGATCCCGATGATGACCGCGATCTCTGCGACGGTGCCTCCCATTCCGTCCTGGACGGCTTTCAACACCTCTGCAGGAGTCAATCCTGCTACCAATCCGATAATATAACTGACCAAGATTAATGCCAGAAACGCCTGAAGCTTCGTGCGCATGACAAGGAATAGCAATAATGCCACCCCGAGTGCGGCGATCAGTATTAAAGTACCTCCACTCATTGTATTTCCTCCTTTTATTAAAATTCACATATGTGATTTATATTCATATATGCGATTTATTTGTTCCATATGGTAACACACGGTTGAAAGCGCTTCAACTTAAATTTTAAATTATTTGAATAAAATAAATTCAGTTGACTGAAACGCTTTCAAGTGATAGGGTTCTATTAACAAATTCACATTTGTGAATCAAAATCTCATATATGAATTTTAGGTGAAGAATAATGTCTGTAAAATCTGCAAAAAGAGTGCTCGATATTTTTGAACTGCTGGCTGCCTATTCTAATGGGCTGACAGTAAAGGAAATAAGTCACCTGCTTTCAGCACCGCAAAGCAGTACGTTCAATGTCATTAAGACACTTGAGACTGAGGGCTACCTTTCCCAGGACTCAGGAAAAAAGTATAAGCTCGGGGCGAAGCTCATCCATATCGGCCGATGCGCCATGGATTCCTTCGATCTTTCAACGGTGGGTACCCCGTACTTAACCTCATTAATGGAAGAAGTACAGGAAACGGTATTCATGGCTGTATTATCTGAAGAAGAATTATTTTATGTGGCTAAGATCGACAACAACAGGTCCATCCGCACGACCGCCCAGCCCGGACTTAGGAAGCCCCTGTACTGCACCGGACTGGGGAAGGCATTCCTTGCATTTATGCCGCCCCGCATACGTGAACAAATTCTCGATGAGACAGAACTGATTCCAATCACCGAGCACACGATCACGGACCGAAGAGAGTTAAAAGCCCAATTGGACGTTTTTAAAGAACAAGGTTACAGCATTGACGATGAGGAAAACGAAGAGGGGCTCTACTGCCTGGCGGCTCCTTTATTCGGGTCAGCAGGAGAGCTGGTCGCTGCGATCAGTGTTGCAGGCCCGAAACAACGGATGCTTTCAAGAAAAGAAGCCATCGTGAAATCACTGACCGAAACCGCCGGAAAGATTACAGTGAACATCGGCGGACGGCCGCAAACGACAAACAAGGGGGAGATAGAATGGATGTAGTCGCGATCGGTGAAACGATGATTCAGTTTTCCCCTCAATCAGAAGGGCTCATGAGACATGCTGATTCGTTCACTGCCAAAATCGCAGGAGCAGAATCCAATACATTGATCGGCCTGTCCAGGCTCGGTCATGAGACTGGCTGGATCAGCAAGCTGGGGGACGATGAGTTCGGCCGCAGGATCCTGATGGCCGTCCGCGGGGAAGGCGTCGATACAAGCCAGGTTCAGATGGATCCGGAATACCGTACCGGCACTTTTTTTAAGGAAATCATCCGTGAAGGTGAAGTCAGGATTCAGTATTACCGGGATTATTCAGCGGCAAGTACAATCAGTACCTTCGACATACAGGAAAGCTATATAAAAAAAGCAAAATATCTGTTCATCACCGGGATCACTCCGGCGTTGAGCACGTCTGCCAAAGAAGCCATTTTTCAAAGTATAAAATTCGCGAAAGAACATGGCGTCAAGGTTGTATTCGATCCTAATCTCAGAAAGAAACTATGGGATGAAAAAACCGCGAAAAAGACCCTACTGGAGATCGCAGGACAATCTGACATCATTCTGCCCGGCCTTAGTGAAGGGGAATTCCTCTTTGGAACGAATGATGCCGAGAAGATGGCCGAATCATTTTTACAACTTAGTGCATCACTCGTGGTTGTCAAAACAGGTAAAGACGGTGCCTATTACACAGATGGGCGCAAGAGCGGGTTCGTCAAAGGTTTCGACGTCGGAAAAATGGTAGATCCCGTCGGTGCCGGGGACAGTTTTGCCGCCGGTTTGCTTTCAGGACTCCTGGACGGCGAAAGCATAGAAGAATCAGTTAGACGAGCCTGTGCGATGGGAGCCCTGACCGTGACCGTCAAAGGTGATTATGAAGGCCTCCCCGATAAAAAAAGGCTTCATCAATTCATGAGCAGCACCATAGGCGAAGATATTTCAAGATAAGGAGTGAAGAGTATGGATGTTCTTTCAACAATCAAACAGGAAAAGATGATTGCCATCATTCGCGGTTCCGAACCAAGTGAGGCTCTCGCGATTGCAAAATCATTGTACAAAGGCGGAGTTCGTGCCATTGAAATCACACTCAATTCACCCGGAGCCCTCTCTTCCATCGAGAAGGTCCGCAGTGAATTGGAAGATGATCTGGTAGTGGGTGCGGGAACAGTTCTTGATCCAGAATCAGCTCGGTCGGCCTTACTCGCGGGTGCCCAGTTCATCCTCTCCCCTTCCCTCAATCGTGACACAATTAAAATGACGAAGCGCTACGGCGCCGTCAGCATCCCCGGGGCATTCACCCCGACCGAGATCCTTGAGGCCTATGAGTCAGGTGGCGACATCATCAAAGTCTTCCCTGCTTCTTCCCTCGGACCCGGTTTTGTAAAGGATATTCACGGTCCGCTTCCCCAGATACCATTACTGCCGACGGGAGGAATCGATCTGACGAATATTGCTGAATACATCGAAAAAGGGGCTGCAGGTGTTGGTCTCGGCAGCTCACTTGTCAACTCCAGGGAAGCCGTGACAGATGAAAATCTGCAGAAACTTACCGAGAAAGCACGCCGATTCAAAGATAAAGTTGCTTCTGGTCAATAAATGTAGGAGGTTATCATTGTGAAGATTACAGGTTATGAACTTTTTAAGGTCGCGCCAAGATGGCTGTTTTTAAAAATTGAAACGGATGAAGGCATCACCGGTTGGGGTGAACCCGTTATTGAAGGCAGAGCGGAAACGGTTCGCACCGCCGTCCACGAACTGATGTCCAATCTGATTGGCAAGGATCCGGCCCATATTGAGGACCACTGGAACATGATGTACCGCTCCGGCTTTTACCGCGGCGGCCCGATCTTGATGAGTGCCATCGCCGGCATCGATCAGGCGTTGTGGGATATCAAGGGGAAATTCTATAATGCTCCTGTTCATCAGCTTCTCGGCGGAAAATGCCGCGATTCCATCAAGGTCTACTCCTGGATCGGCGGCGACCGCCCGAGCGACGTCGGCACTGCCGCCAAAAAAGTCGTCGACACCGGATTTACCGCTGTTAAGATGAACGGTACAGAAGAGCTTCAATATGTAGATTCGCACGAAAAAATTGATCAGGTACTGGAACGTGTGGCAGCTGTACGTGAAGCAGTCGGCCCATACGTCGGCATCGGAATCGACTTCCACGGCCGCGTCCACAAACCGATGGCGAAAACATTAGCGAAAGAGCTGGAACACTTCCGACCGATGTTCATAGAGGAACCGGTCCTGCCTGAAAACAATGAGGCACTGAGAGAAATCGCCAATCACACGTCCACCCCTATCGCAACCGGAGAAAGAATGTTCTCCAGATGGCAGTTCAAGCCATTACTGATGGATGGATATGTCGATATCATCCAACCAGATCTCTCGCATGCAGGAGGGATCACCGAATGCAAAAAAATCATCTCCATGGCAGAAGCCTTTGATGTAGCCGTGGCGCCGCACTGCCCGCTCGGCCCGATCGCCTTGACAGCCTGTCTGCAGGTGGATGCGACTTCCCATAACGCATTCATCCAGGAACAGAGCCTCGGCATCCATTACAACGTCGGCAGCGATCTGTTGGACTACATCACCGATAAAGACGTATTCCAATACGAAAACGGCTACGTGAACATCCCGCAAGGTCCTGGCCTTGGGATCGACATCAATGAAGACCACGTAAGGAAAATCGCGGAAACCGAAGTCGACTGGCACAACCCGATCTGGCGTCATAAGGATGGATCGATTGCTGAGTGGTAGTCACTCCTGCTATATGAATGGTGTTGGAGACATCCTTGTTGGTGCTTTCAACACCAACATTTAATGGCCTGCCCCCGTACTAACAAATTTACCATTCAAACAGGGAGACCAAGGAACAAGTAAGGTGTCCCCAAAAACCACTAAAAGGGACAAGGCGGCCGCCTTGTCCCTTTTTAACACTATTCGCAGTGAACCTAACACACTCTCTCACCTTATATGTGTTAGTTCCCCCGCTGTTCTTATCTAAGCACGCAATAATGCTCCATTTGGTTCTTTTAACTCCTGCTCTACTATTTGATTCATCTTAGAGAAGTGGTCCAGAAATTGTTGTGCCAGCTCTTGTTCCTCCGTGTCACTTTTCAATGAAACGATGTCGCGTAAAATCTGAGCCATCCACGAATTATCAAAATAACGGTACTTACCTGTATTCCATGTCGTTTTTTGAGGGGATTTTTCATTGACATAGTACTTCCAAAAAGGCATCTGCTTCGATTCCTCGTCTGTAAGTTTGAGTCTGTAATGGGAATGGGCAGGAATATTACCATCTTCACATAGTTTACCGATGAAATTATCCTTCACCATATAGACTCCTAATATCCGTCTGTCTTTTTCAGGCATACCGGGATCGACCGTTGTCAGCAGGACCGCACTGTTTTGGTGTAAGCGACTGGGCTTGTTTGGCTTACCCTTATTATTACCACTTTTTATTTCACCAGAGAAAACCGTCCAATCTGAAAAGGAGCTACTCTGTTCTTCTTCTGTATCGCACCTGTAAACCATCTGCGATTCGGGATGAAGTTTATGATTTTTCATAAGTTTTTCATGACCCACTCGAAGCTCCTGGTATTTTCTTTGCCGTGCCTTTTCCTCTTCCTTCTGCATTGCTTCCTCTTTGAGTTCCATTTCCTGCTCGTGTAAAATTTTTTCAAGTGAATTGGCAGCATTTTTATCATGTAGTTTCAAGTGCTGTCCAAATACATCCGGGTAAACAAATTTTTTATTTTCCGAGGCGAAATGTATTTCAACTACCGTATCATTATGTTTAACGATACTTCCCATACCAAACCGCTCATGTGTAACTTTCTTATTGATTAAATTCAATATATTAGTCCTCCTTGTATAATAACTTGGGTACTATTGCCTAAAAAGCTCACAAAAACTGTTCGAATTTCCCTTGGGAATAAATAAGGTATTTAACTAAACGTTCAATTCAAAAAATTACTAGGTAGTAATTATAGCATTTTTTTGGTAAAAATACAAATTCATTGTTGACAACCTATTTTATTGCAAGGTAAAATGTAGTTTTGTTCAAATCTTAATGATTGGTACAACCCTGAGTTTTTATCATTAAGTCGGTCAATCCCAGAATCATCACACCTCCTTTTTACAGACATCTCCATCCAATAGTTATCTGAAAAACAAGGCGACCCCCAACTCATTTAGAGCAAACGCAAGCAAGGAAAGCTGAATTCTTTTCTCCACTACTTTGATCAACAAAGAAAAAAACCTCATTCGTACAAATGCACGAATGAGGTTTACCACCACAATTTATTCTGAAGAGTCTTCTATATTCTCCTCCGTCACCAACTTCAACGGCACCGGAATCTTTTCCTTCACTTTCTTACCCTGCAACACATCGGCCCCTGCCTGAACAGCCAACTGACCAATCTTCTCAGGCTGCTGAGCGACAGTCGCAGACAGGTTGCCATTCCGAATGCTAGTCATCGCATCTTCATTTCCATCAAATCCAACGACTAGAACGTCACGACCGGAGCTCTGGATCGCCTGCAGTGCTCCCAATGCCATTTCATCGTTATGAGCGAACACCGCTTTGATATCTGGATTCCCCTGGATCAGGTTTTCCATCGTATTCAATCCTTCCGTACGATCAAAGTTTGCCGTCTGTTTGGCCACGACATCCAGCTTTTCATCCGCGATGTTGTGGAACCCGGCTCCCCGCTCACGTGTGGCGGATGCTCCAGGAACCCCTTCAAGTTCTGCTACTTTCGCACCTTCCCCTAGCTGTTTGACGAGGTATTCTCCGGCCATTTCGCCACCCTTTTCGTTATCCGAGCTTACGAGTGTCGCGACATCTCCTTTTTCCGCTGAGCGGTCAAGGGTGACGACGGGGATGCCCAGGCTGTTGGCAGATTGAACGGCGGTTGAGATGGCCGCTGAGTCCGTTGGGTTGATGAGTAAGACGTTGACACCCTGCTGGATAAGGTCTTCTACGTCATTGATCTGCTTGGCGGCATCGTTCTGGGCATCGACGACGACGACTTCCATGCCTTGTTTCTTCGCTTCGTCCTGAACGCGAGTCGAGATCGCTACAACAAATGCCAACATTGAACCGCCAATGGAGTAGATCATGACTTGGATGCCCGAGATGAGTATGCTCACAAATGGCATGTTTTTTTTTGCTGAAAGAAGCTTATAATTTTCTCCTTAACAATACAAAAATCAAAAAACATGACAATATTGCCATGATTCCTTGTGACATTTGTATTTATTTCACAGTCGGGGAATGGTCCTTTTGTCTTTCGAGATCATCGTTTAATTCAAATCCATACAAATGGAAGAAATCTTCTCGGAAGCCATGTAAATCTGTAAGTTCAAAGATGTTCCCTGAGTTAACTTTTTGCATAATTTCCAATACTTCAGCTTGAACATCGGTTCGCATCTCACATTCATCAATTCGAATACGACCTTCTTCGTCTGTATGAAATGTGCCCTTGGTATATAAAAAATCATTAAAAAGGCGATGCATTTGTTCAATACAGCCTTCATGAATAGCTTTTTTCTTCATTACTTTATAAAGTGCTGATAAATAAAGAGGTACGACGGGAATTGCAGTACTAGATTGAGTTACCAAACCTTTACAAACAGTCACAATAGCTTGTCCATTAATCATTTGTAGATATTTGGTTAGGTCATGAGCAGTCGCTTCTAAGTGACTTTTGGCTTGTCCTATTGTCCCATTACGGTAAATTGGGAACGACATCTCTGGACCAATGTAGGAGAAGGCAACTGTTTTAGTACCGTTGCTCAGTACATTTGCCTCTTTCAATGCATGTATCCACTCTTTCCAGTCATCTCCCCCCATTACCTTTACTGTATCAGCGATCTCTTCCTCCGAAGCAGGGTGTAGCTCAGCTTCTGTTACATTACCTGTATGGAAGTCAACCGTTTTATTGGTAAAAGTAGTTCCTATTGGTTTTAGCACTGAATGTTGAAAGTTACCAGTCTGAGGATCAACTCTCTTCCCAGTAGCTAAACTATAAATAACTAGATCCACTTCACCTAAATCTTGACGAATCAAATCTATTGTTTTCTGCTTGATTTCGTGAGTAAAAGCATCCCCGTTTATACTTTTAGCATACACTCCTTCAGCGTTTGCCCACTCCTCCAATGCAATCGTATTATACCAACCAGCGGAAGCGCTACGATATTTGGTTTTTGGTTTTCCATTAGAAATTCCTATTGTACTTGCACCTGCACCAAATGCAGAAACAATTCGAGCTGCAAGACCATACCCTTTTGAGGCACCAATGACTAGCACATTTTTGGGGCCGGATATTTTTGGTTGTTCTTTTATGTAATCCACTTGTTTTTTTACTTGAGCACGGCATCCCTCAGGATGAGCGTTAGTGCATTGAGACCCACGAATTCTTGGTTTCATATATATGATAATTCTTCCTCTCTAAGTTTATTGGTTCCGCGTCAGTTTATCGATTTAATACTTTTACAAGTATAAAAGAACCTACTCAAAATACTAATTATTTTGAAAGGTATCAGTATTATTTTATCTATCACAAATGAAAACAGTCCCAATGTGCATCAGAATAACTGTTCATTTTCCATTTTTTAAATCGATTACATTCAGTTTGATTAAATTAATATATGTTTAGATATCAATTCTTTTTTCATTTTACTATTACATATTAAAATCCCGTATACTTTTAAAGAATTTAAGGTTTTTTTTGCAAGTTCAAAAGAAATCTCTCTACTAAAGACCATTGTACCTATAAGAATGACATTAACTTTCTTGTTATTTCTCACTAAATTTTCTAACTTTCTTTTTGTCAGGTAAGAGATGCCCATAGCAAAATTTAATTCAGTATAAGGAATTTGTGATTGGAGATATTTTTCTATCAAGTCACGATAAAAATCTTCATGTTTATTATTATATTTTTCATGCACAATATTATTGAGGCTTTTTTTAGTCTGTAAATCCACATTCACTTTAATTAGTGGGCCAAAGGCTTTTTTATCTTCTTCAATTCCACATACACTTAAAGCACCAAATGTTGAGCCATGATATGCTTTTTCTAAAGAAACAAACCCTGTTTTGAATTTATATCCTTGATTGTAATAATATTGTCTCGACATTTTTAGTGCCGTATCTACTGCTTCTGAACCACTAGAAGTAAAGAAGGAATGTTCATATCCTGTTATTTCATAGAGTTTTGTGGCTAATTTAATTGCGGGCTCATTTGAGAAGCAAGCATTAGATGCAAATGGTAGAACTTCAAACTGTTTTTGAATTGATGCGATTATAGATTGATTACTATATCCCAAACAAACATTCCAAAGACCAGAGGATAAGTCAAGATAATGTTTTCCCTTATTATCTATCAAAGTATTATCATATGAATCTACAAAAACCGTTCCACCCCAGTCATTAATAAATGAGTCCATATCTGTCCAGGAAAGCCAAGACGAATGTAAATTGTATTTTTCCTCTTGTCCAATATTCATTTCTATAAACTCCTTAAAACTGTTATAGCATTATATCCTGAAGGATCAAAGTCAACGACTAATGAAGTGAATATCTCTTCTGGTTTTTCCCCACCCAAATTTAACATCTCATAATTTTCGTTCTTGTGAAAATTCCTTAATGGACTGACTTCATTTGAATGTAAAGAATAACCTCCATCCGCAATTGATAATAATGTGCTTGCCGCATTAAGCTCACCTGTGATTGATTTTAGTGAAGTAATATAGGGCGATGATTTCTTGTTGCATTTATTAACCATTTCTTGATAAATGCTTAATTCAATGTCATCATAGTAATCTGACCGTGCATTTGAAGAAATATAATCAATATTGTCCCACTCTATTTTCGAAGTTTCCAAAGCATTTACTAAGGTGTTCAGCATAATATTTTTTGAAATCTGTTTGTCCAAACTATAAGAACAAGACACATTATCTATATAACAAATAGGATTACCACCCCTATTAATACAATGTTCCTCGCTTTCAATTATTAAGGATACAGACCCTTCACCTAAAATCAGTCCGCTTTTACTACTATCAAATGGGCTTGAAAATTCTTCATTATTCCCTTTATTAGCCAAATAGCCTAAATGATTATATGTTTTGTACAATGTCGGAAAAATCAAGTCTACTCCACCTACTATGCAAACATCCAACATGTTCATTTCAATGTTGTCTATTGCATAGCTTAAAGCTTGTAAACCTGAATTCCCTGCACCATTTATAGTTGTACTCACACCTTTTGCATTATATTGGATACTTACTTGCCCTGTAGCCTGGTTGAGTACAGTGTTTGGAAATAGTAAAGGACTTGCAGCTTCTACTCCGTTCTCATTGATATCATCATGGAATTTTTCTGTTACGCTAAATGATCCAAATGATGTCCCAGTAATATTTCCAAATCTTCTTTGGGTAACCTTACTTACATCTAGATCTGCGTCCTCAATAGCAAACTGAGTGCTTAGAAGCAGATACTTTGTTAAATTATCCATTCTCCTTTGCTTATTCTTTGGTATGGATAGACTTTGATTTACAAGTTGTTTATCTACAATTCCAACCTTTGAAGGATAACACTCTCCTTTATCAAATGAAAAAAGAGATTCTGTTTCTCTTATTTTCTTTAATATGTCCCTTGTTCCTACCATGTTATCACCTGGAGTGACAATACCGATACCAGAGAGTACACATCTACCGCCCATCATCAAACATCCCCCATCTTTTCAAATGCTAACGATACGGAGTGACCCCCAAAAGCAAAAGAATTACTAATTGCAAAATCGACATTTTTACTTAAAGCCTCATTGGGACAATAAAACAGATCGCATTCTGAATCTTGATGCTCATACCCAATAGTAGGAGGTATTACGTTATTCTTAATAGCTAAAATGGTTATGATGGCCTCTAAGGCTCCTGCAGCTCCAAGGGTATGCCCATGCATAGACTTGGTTGAACTCACGGGAATTGAATATGCATCAGAACCAAAAAGATTTTTTATGGCTAAAGTTTCCATCTTGTCATTTAATAATGTTCCGGTCCCATGTGCATTGATATAATCAACAGATTTTAAACTTTTTTTTGATTTTTTTACTGCTTCTTCCATTACAAATTGAGCAGTTACTCCACTCGGATCAGGACTTGTTGCATGGTAAGCATCATTTCCAATACCATAACCGGAGAATCTAACCATATTTTTTGCTCCTCTTTCAATTGCAGACTCCTCCGCTTCTAATACAAGGAATGCTGCAGCTTCTCCAATCGATATTCCTGATCTATTTTTATCGAATGGGCGACAATAATCCTTTGCGAGAGATTTTAATGCGGAGAAACCTAAAAAGGAAGTTCTACTTAATAAATCAAATCCTCCACAAATCACTCGTTTACATTTTCCAGTCTCGATTAGGTTATATCCATAAGCTAATGAGTTGGCACTAGCTGCACATGCTGTCACCATTGTTGAGTTTGGTCCAGAAATGTTGTACCTTCTTGCTAAAAATTTCGATACATTATTCCATAATACTTCAAGAGGTAATAATTCTTTTTGATTAATATCTTTCCCCTCTAGCCTATCTTTCCATTTAAAGAAGCTTTCATTTCCACCTAAAGAAGTTCCAATTACGATTCCTGTTGATAAATCATCTTTCTCAATAATTAGTTCACTTGATTTTATAGCCTCATCCATTGCTACAAGAGATATTTGAATAGATTTTTCGAACATTTTACTTAATGGAATTACCTGTTTTATCTTCTCGATTTCTATCTGCGCTCCATTTAATGTACTGAATCCAGAAGTATCAATGTTCTTTAGTCTACTTATTCCCCGATTACCTACTAAAATATTTGACCATAATTCCTCGATATTACTTCCTAATGAAGATACTTGCCCTAACCCTGTGATTACAACACTCATAATATAATCCCACCTAGATTATCTATTCTGAAACGCTACTAGACATTTCTAATTCTCCGACATGTTGTGTAAAGCTGTCTTTTGAATCTCTTATTGAAAAAACAATTAAACCTATAATATTTAATACACCTAGAAATACCATTGGTGCATAAATAAAACCAGTGAACTCTCCGACTGCACCAAAAATCATAACGACGGCAAGTGATAAAATCGCTATAAACATACGATTCATACTCAATACCCTTGCCTGCATTTCAGAAGTTGTCCTCTTAATTCTTACGGTCTTTAATATGGACAAAGGTACAACTAAAAACCCTAAAATGCTACCAAAAACGGCACTTAACATAAGTGGAGTATGCGCAACCGTTAACGAGAACAACGCCAGAGAAATGAGAATACTAAATATCCATAGTACTGTTAAGTTATGTTTTTTTATTACATTTGTCAGAACTACACCTACAGCAATTCCAATGCCAAGCCCATAAAGTAAAAATGAACTTTCTATAAATTGCTTATCGACTTGTGCCCAATAATAGATAATTAAACTGGAAGAGACAGTATGAATTGTCCCTAGAATTGTATACAACAACAAATTATTCTTTTGATATGTAGATGACTTCATGTATCTAATTCCTTCTTTTAACTCTTCCCACGTGCTTATCTTTTCCCCTTCATGTTTTACCACCTTTTTATTTGGCAATAATAGTGATAATAATACATTCAATAGAAAAACACTTGCCATTAGCAAAAAAATAAACTGTGGTCTAATATTATCAAAACCAAAATAAAGGAATACGATCCCAGAAATTGTTCCCAACATTACGAGGCCACTTGAAACGGAAACATATCTACTCATATTTTCTTCAGAAATAATAAGCTTAATAAATGCCTCAGAAGTAATACTAATCATCAAATTTAGCAAGGTCACCACCAAATCTACAATTAGTACAATTAGAAAAAAGTAGGCAGACGAAACAAATTGTCCAGGAATCCAAGCTATGATAAACATGATTAAATTTGCTGTTATTAGAATGAACTTACTTGATTTCCTATCAATAAATGCTCCTAATAATAAAGTTACACATATTAATGCGATAGATCCTAAATTCGCTATAACACTATTTTTAAAAATACTGTTACTATTTAATTGCATAAAATATAGAATCGCAAGGGCATAAGTTGAAGATACTAACCCATCAGTGAAATTAATTAGCAATAATATATTCCCATACCTTTTCTTCATCTCTAAATCCCAACCATTCTCATTCTTGATAAAATATCCTTTGTTAAACATTCATCATTCAAAAGAGCAAGTCAGCGTTTTCTGTAGATAGACAGACAAATTGGGTATGGAAGACTTCTTCATACCCAATTTGTCTGGTTTTTTGATGTACTGATAATATCAATTGCTTTCTAAGTCCCTTGATGAATTATCATAATTTTGTAATAACGATATCCACTGAAACTTCTTCTTTTTTTACTGCTTTCATTATTTTCACCTCCTCTAAATAAGGTTCATATTTGAAACAAGCGGTAGTATAGATCTAGTAATTCGGAACTAATTTCTACCATTCTTCCTTCAAATGAAACACTTAAAGAAATAACTTACAACCATATAATATCATTTTTCTAAATATATCCAAATTTGTTAAATTAATTATTTTATCTATTTTAATCCAAAAAAGTAATGAATAAGGTCAATTTCTTTAATATTCTATATATATATTCTTTTAGGAATATTTCAATTATTTTTTATAAAAAACGATAATTACGGGACAATTAATGCAAGCGAAAGGACAATATGCCTATGAAATCATTAATAAACCTGTAAATTCCTCATATTAAATATCTAATATGAACTGCCTTTTGTTCTATATAGGTGTTTTCTCATATTCCCTTGCCAATCTTTCTTTGTTTAAATCTAATGAACTAAAAGATGAGACTGGGAGAATAGTGTTTTAGCCAAAGAAAAATCCTAACGATCTTCGAAATTCCGTAATGAAACTCGAATTCGTTCGGATTTTTTTATATAACATATTTTTATATAACATATAATGTGTACTTTTACTGGTTCAAGCTGTTGAACGGAGCGCAAGGCTAAGACTTCTACGGGAAATGCGGAATATGTGAGACCCCGCAGGAGAGGCACTGATTTGGAATTTCTGTAACAAAAAGTAAATTAGGGTTATATTGAAGTTTTTGATGGGCATAAAAAAAGCCCCCTTGGTACGATAGAGAGTGTCATACATGACCTCGAAGTAAGTATCGAAGGGAGACGATTTTACACAAAATGAACGCCTTAAGCAAATCAATGAACAGACACTTATTATAGGGATGGATATTGCCAGACATTGATGAGGGGGGAATCGCCTTATCCAAGCGCTTAGTTTTCCCTCAAACAAAATAGAAACATTTGAATGTTGGGATAGCTAAAGAAGAAGCCTTATTTCGCTTTATGTCGTAAACTGGTTAAAAAAATTTTTTAAAGGGAACACAAACGCTCCAAATACTTTCATTATTTAATTTGACCGGAAGCCTGCCCCTTATTATTGTAAATAGGAATTGATAATACTTAATGCTCGGTTATCATTAACATGAGCATAATGTCCACCATTTAGATTTTTAAAAATAATATTGGGATTCTTTATTCGATTAACTTGACGATGTAATTTTTTTTGAAATTTAATTGGTTTGTCCTTACGATTCCCGTATAAAACAAGACAGGGTGTTTTAATTCGGTTTAACGTTTTTGGTAAATTCCAACGATATAATGCCAAGAGAAGACTAAGGCCTTTTGAAGAAGCCTCTTGTTGATTTTTCATTGCATTCCTGATGAATTCATTGTCTTCAAATCCAAAACTCTTGATTTTTTCTTTTATTTCTTCTTGAGAGATCTGTTCTGTATTAGTACTATTGTTTTTTTCTTCTCCTAAAAATCTTTGTCCAAAAATCCTATGTAACATACTTATCATCGGAAGGAAGTACCCTACTGAACCAAACATATCAACCGGAAACCTTTCAATTCTAGCAAAACCAATATCAAGTAAAATCATCTTTACTACTTTTTCAGGATAATAATAAGCAAAAGACATTCCGATACCTCCACCTAGAGAATGACCAATTATTGTAACTTTATCTATTTTTTTCTCTTCTAAATACTCATTTAACCAGTTAGCTGCATCATTCATTTTCACTATACCATCAAGCCCATCACTCCTACCAATTCCAGGCAAGTCCAGCATATGAATCATATATTCATCTACTAATAATTCTGCTATGGGCATTCCGAAATTACCTGCCCAACCCGTACCAGGTAAAAATATAGCTGTTTTTTCTCCCTGTCCACATACTTCTGCAAAATGTTTCACAATCAAATTCCCCCTAGTTATTCTTCATTTGGAGCCGTACTACACGCTCGGTACATTTAAGTATTATAATTATTATTCAAAATTTCCACTGTTATGTTAAGTGCCATTAATCTTATTCTTAATTAAGTAACTCAATAATTCCAGATACAATTTTACTTAATCGTTAATACTCTGTTTTCTTCATGCTAGCTTCAACTGAGTGTAAACCGTCCATTGATTTCCTATGTTCTTCTAGTAAACTATCCACACCATTTATAGATTAACTTCAATAAAAATCCTGACAATCCTTCCTAGTAGTTCTTTCAAATTGGTCGCTCTCCTTGAATGCAACTCAATTTGGGGTAGAAGGTCCTTTTCACGCTTTATATGTTAATATAAATCAAAATTTTTTTAAGACCTAGTGGCTGTCTCACTAATTTTGTTACATGACCCAATGGGCATCCGCTAGTATTTTTGCAATGTGACTAGATGCCATGTCGTTTCATTCTGCCAGCTTCCTTTCCACTTCGTCTCTTGTCGGCATTCCGCCCTGTGCCCCGAATCCGGTAACCGAAAGCGATGCGGCGCGGTTTGCGAATCGGAGACTTTCTTCCATTGATTGTCCTTCAGCCACGGCTGTTCCGAATGCGGCATTGAAGGTATCGCCTGCCCCTGTCGTATCAACGACCTCGACCTTGAAGGAAGGAACGAGAATTTCTTTTATTCCATTATGGTAGCGGACTCCCGCTGCTCCTTCGGTTATGATGACTTTGTCGGGATATTGTTTCAGCGCTTCCGACGGCTTCATTCCGTTAAAAAGGACATCTGCTTCGTGTTCATTCGGTGTCAGGTAGCTGACACCATCGATAACTTTTTGTGAAATCTTTCGTGCCGGAGCCGGGTTTAGTAGCAATGGTACTTCAATCTTGTTGCAAAGGTCTGCCACATACTCGACTGTTTCCTCCGGGATTTCCTGCTGAATCATGAGGAGATCGCAGGTTTTGAGGAAATCGGCTGTTTTCTCCACGTACTCTGGTGTCACAAGGTCATTGGCTCCTTTTACGACGACAATGCTGTTATCCCCTTCAGCAAGGATGATATGAGCGGTGCCGGATTTCTCACCTGTAACCGGTTCCACATAGTTCGTATGAACACCGTTGCTCTTAAAGTTTCCCAAGATTTCTTTGCCGTACGGATCATCGCCGACGCATCCGATCATGTAAACCTCAGCCCCAAGCCTTGCTGCTGCGACGGCCTGGTTGGCTCCTTTTCCGCCGGGTACCGTGTCAAAGCTGTCGCCAAGCACTGTTTTCCCTGCTCCGGGGCGTTTCGCTGATGTCACCACCAGATCCATGGATGAACTGCCGATCACGGCAATCTTCGCTTTTTTCATCTTCCTTCATCCCTTTCGTGTTGTGTTTCGCTGTATGAGTTCAACGGGAAGCTGAACCGTTGTATCGATGTCTTTTTCTTTTTTTATCAATTTCATCAGAAGTGCAGCGGCCTGCCTGCCCATTTCGTATGCCGGCTGCCTGATCGTGGAGAGCGCCGGATACGAAAGGCTGCTCTGAGGGATGTCATCGTAACCGATGATCTGTACGTCTTCAGGTATCTTCTTCCCGAGCCGGAGTGCCTCATGGAGAATCGCAATCCCGACAATATCATTGCTCGCGATGACCCCGTCCGTATCAGGATAGGTGGCGAACAGTTCCTCTGCCCAGCCCTTTGCTTCTTCAAAGGAGAACGAAGTCGTGGACATCACGGTGAAATCGACGTCTGTCCCGCTTAAGTACTCGACGGCTCCACGGAATCGGTCCTGTGCCGGCTTCACGTGGGCCGGCCCCTTCATGACGGTGATCCGCTTCGTTCCTTTTTCAACTAAGGTCTTTGCCGCCAGGCGTCCTCCTTTGCGGCCGTCCGCATAGACAGCAGGATAGTTGTCCGTGGTTCGGTCAAGGAGGACGAGTGGGAGATTCAATTCACTATACAGCTGATCATGCTCCACATGATTGGTTGCTGAGATCATGCCGACGACATTGTTCTGAACGAAGGTCTGGATATAATCCAGCTCCTTCTGGATGTTCTCGTCACTGTTTCCAAGGAGGAGCCTGAACCCTGCCTCGCTCACTTCATCCTCGACCCCTCTTGCCAACTGCGGGAAGTATGGGTTCGTGATATCCGGAAGCAGCAGCCCGACCAGTCTCGACTCCCGTTTATAAAGGGAGCGGGCCACCTCATTCGGGCTGTAATTCAGCTTCTCGATCGCCCCCAGCACTTTCTTCCTCGTCTCGGCTCCTACATAGCCGTTATCATTCAGCACCCGGGAGACCGTCGCCACCGACACCCCCGCTTCACTCGCCACATCCTTGATTGTTGCCACGCTTGTCACTTCCTGTTCGCTTGGTTGGTTATTATGTAACCGGTTACATATAAGGTAACATATGTTTGTAATCGTTTGCAATAGTTTTGTTTGTTTTGTCCTCTTATTAGGTTTATTGAATGTTGCCTGTCTCAAAAAAAACCACCTCCGATATCAACCTATATTACAGAATTTACTAATAATATATCATTTGTTCCTTTATACTTATTTTAAGGGGTGAAACAATGAAAAAAGGTTGGATTTCAATGGTCGGTGGATTTATTTCAGGCTTGATTATCGCTTTCTTTACCCTCGAATATGATGGCTGGAAATACATTACGGTCAGTGGTAACGGAGAAGTAGAACAAGTCATTCATGAGCTTGATTTTAACCTGATCACAAACACTTTTCTTCTGATGATCGCCTGTGGAATTATCATGTATTCGATATTATCCATGATTGAAAAGAAGAAGTCTAAAGATTAAGGGGACCCAAAGGTTTTTTTATTATTTCTAAAAGATCAACCATGTTCTTGATAAGAGGTATATCCTAACGGGAAACTTAATTCTATTGGGTTTCATCTAATTCAAAAGGGGGCGTTATGATCAAGTATTGTTTTTATATAATAATGGTTGCCTTACTTCTTGTCGGATGTTTTGATGATTCAAGGGATTCAATAGTTTTTGAGAAGCTAGAAGTATCACAGGATGAAGCTGTTCCAGAGTTCACTCTACTAAGCAAGGAAGAGATGGACAATACAACAATGCGATACACTGAGGTCGAGATAGCAGAGGTGGGTGAAGAAGCTGCTAGACTGTATGTTGCAGATAGTTTTTCTGGGTTGAATGACCACTTTTCTTCAGGATTGGTAGACGTTATCGACAATGAGGGTAATAAGTATCGTGCAATATATATAGGTGAGTATTATGAAGAAAATTTCGGTGCGGAAAACAAGTATGAAAAAGAAGTTTTAGAGTTGTATCGTTCAAGGAAAAAGGCAAAGGAAGATGATATGCCGTACATCGAGTTCAAAGAAATTGATTAGAATTTAAGTTATTCCATTATCGGGGCAGGATAGTGAAAAAGCAATAAGAGAAAAATTCATAAAATAATATACTTATAAAGAGGGGGAGATAACATGATTTTAGAAGATAAAAAGAGACCAGATATGGTTTTGGAGAAGGCTATTAAGAAGATCAATATTCAGAGTGAGTACAAGACTTTTGTAGATGAGTATACAGCTAGCTTGCTTTCAGAATTCAATGGGAAGATTCACAGTATTTATATATGTGGCTCAATTCCTAAAGGTACTGCTAAGCCATTTGAGTCTGATGCAGATTTTACAATAGTATGTGAAAGACCCGAAGATATAGATTATGATAGAGTATCATGTCTGAAGGACCAGATTTTACTAAAATATCGATTCGTAACTAAGATTGATACGGTTATTTGTTCACTGGATGATGTAAGAAGTAAGCCCAATGAATGGGGATTTTGGATCAAGATAATCTGTGTTTGTATACATGGTACTGATATTGGCGAAGAAGTACCGCCTATTCTTATTTCACCTGAGTTCATATTAGACTTGAATTCAGACACTCAAGAGGCAGTGGAGCGCGTTCGCGGATTTCTATCTAATGCCAATGATGATACACTGAAATCTAGATATACCAAAGGTTACTCTAAGAAATTAATTCGTGCATTATACTCTTTGGTTTTAGCAGATACAGGGGTTTGGCAAGATGACATCACTAAGATGAAGAGTGCGATATCAAATTATTGCACTATTGATTCAGCTTTAGTGGACTATCTGTATGCGTGTTACATGGATAGTAATGTAGATGTTGAAGAATTTCTGGGGATTGCAGAAGAAGTATATAGTTATATTGAGAAGGCTTTAACTGCATTGGCTGCTTCCAGAACTACTCCTTCAGAAATATAATTTTTTCGTGCATACTCGCTAATATGTCGCAAATAACTTATATTCCAAAACAAAGAGACTCGTCAATAGACGAATCTCTTTATTGCTGCCAGTTTAAGTGTCAAAAAGAGTGACACTATACTTATGTACGAGCACCTCGAATCGGTACCCTTTAGACAGTTCCCTTTAGTTTTTATAGATAATCCAAAAACACCCCCGGATGATCCGTCATCACAACCTTACCATCCGCTTTTTTCACTAACTGCAATTCTTCCATTTCTCTACAAAAACTAAAAAGAGAAATTGAGCTTTTCAGTACCTTCATCTATTTATTGAATCCATTAACTGAAAGAAGTATTGGGGTTGATGAGTCTTATTCAGGTGATACCATGAATGTAATGTCTCCGGCGTAAACACATCAATTTTTTTCAGTACCTCCATCGCAAATTCCAGAGGAGCTATTCCTGATGCCGTAATTAAATTCCCATCAGCTACCGCTGGTCCCGACTCATAGAACTCTTCTCCTTTATAGTTAGGACATACGATTTTAGTATATTCCAAGTTATTACTTGTATGCTTTCTGGTATCTAAGTACCCCATATTTGCGAGGCCCTCAACTGCACCACAGATGGCAGCCACAATCGTGCCAAGCTCTAAAGCGTGGCTAATTCTCTCCAAGATCGGTTGATGAATTTCTTCATTCCAAGTAGTCCCTCCCGGTAAAATCAAAAGATCTTTGCTCTCAAGAGTACATTCATCAACCGAAATATCCGGTTTTATGCACAGTCCTCCCATCGTCGTAATCATTTCTTTAGTAGCTCCTACTGTCATGACTTTTATAGGTGCTGCATCTTTTTTGAAATATCTTCCTGAGTTTAATTCAGCCATTAAATATCCATATTCCCAGTCGGACATTGTATCAAATACATAGAGAAAAGCTTTTGTTGTTTGCATCCAATCACACTCCAATCACCATTGATATAGCCATTATAATAAAACTTCCCTGACAGCTAGCGTCAGGGAAGTTCTCATACTTGATGAAATTCTATTAATTCCGCCAAAACTTCAATAATTCTTTTCTTAAGACTGATTGGCTCAATCACTTTAATCGAGGTATTGTACGGTAAAAGTAAATAAGGTACATAGGTATGTATCACATCTTTTTCAAGAAGAAAGACGGCTTTATTGGACGACCGTACTTGTAAATAATGCCCTAAAAACCAATGTTGGCAAATATCATCCAATGCACTTTTTCCCCCATTAAGAACCAAAGAAATAATTCCTTCCTTATCTTCTATCGTTGGAAGAAGGCTTTTCACGAAAAAGTCACGTGCTGAAAAGTTCTCCGGCCGGATAAACGTATTTTCGGTTAGCACCAAACTTTCCATTCGATCCACTCTAAAACTACGGATATCATTTCGAAGATGACAAAACCCAATCACATACCACTTGTTATTCCAATAAATCATTCTGTACGGATCGACCAATCTTTCACTTAACGGCTGTTCGCCACTTTTATGATAAAGAATGTTGACTGAGTACCCGTCAGCTACGGCCTGCTCCAAATCTTTCAAAAAAGGTTCCATAGGGTGTGAACGTAATCGACTTATGACTTCAAGACTCGATACATGTTGGTTGAACTTTGTTTCCTGCTCTTGATTGGAGTGGTGACTTAGTTTAGATATGGCCCTATCGAGTGCTTCCCCTCCATAATATCCGGCTTCCTCTGCAAACACAGCCGCATGAAATAGTGAAGTTTGCTCCTCAAAATCAAAAAAAAGCGGAGCCTCAACAAAATGGTTCAATAAAGAGTATCCACCGTTATGTCCTGGTTCTGAAACGATCGGTACGCCACTTGTAGAAATGGTATCAATATAACGATACACCGTCCTTATATTCATCTCTAGCTTTTCTGAAATTTGCTGTGCCGTCACTTTTTTACCTGAACGAAGCATCCAGAGAATGGCTAGCATATTGTCAATTTTGGGCATATGATTCCACCTCTATATAATGAGTAAACATCTTACAATAAAGAATATATCATTTTAATTAATCCTCTTATGCCATTAAGTGAACCTTGAATGATCAGGGAAAAAACGCTAAAGATTTGCTTCCCGATAGATCTTAAGCTATAGCCCACGTGTTATATTACGATTTCCATTCGTGTTCCAAAACACTGTATAGTAATGAATCTCGCCAACCATCTTTCATTAACAAACCTTCACGCATTCTACCTTCTTTGGTCATTCCAACTTTCTCCAAAACTCTTGATGAACCTATGTTCCTTGGGTCACAGGTTGCATATATACGATGAAGTTTATGTTCTCCAAATCCAAAATCAATTAATAGCGTTGCAACTTCTGTGGCTATCCCTTTTCCCCAATAATCTGGATTAACAATATAGCCAATTTCTCCAACTTTATTAGTAAAGTCCCTTATATTAAACTCTCCAGCTCCAATCAAAATTCCATCATATATTATTGCAAAAATAAACCTTGTTCTTGGGTTTTCTGTAGAGTCTTTTATCGCTTGATTTACAAAATCCTGCGAATCTTTTTCTGTATTTGGTCCCCAAGGTTGATATTGACAAACTATATCTTTTGATGCGTATGTATGTACATCCATCCAATCACTCGTAGTAAATTCCCTTAACCATAACCTTTCATTTGAGAGACTACTATTACTGTTTTGAATTATAATCCCCTCCACCTATCCTTTTTTTACTAAACTGCCCTATAGCTTATATAAGAATTTAAATAGGAAGTACTAACCTGCCTCAATAATCGAATAAGAGCAGTAGTTGGACCAATGAACACATCTTCAATTATTGCCCCGCTACTTTAAGAATTCTTAATTAAAGCCGTAGTTACTGCTTCAATCGCATGAATAACGGTTGTATCAAACAATGGAACTTCTGAATCATCCGGTTTAATTAACAATCCGATTTCTGTACACCCCAAGATGATCCCTTCAGCTCCTCTATCCACTAATTTTTGAATAACACCTTTATAATACTCCTTAGATGATTGTTCCATTTTCCCTAAACACAACTCTTCAAAGATAACTTTATTGATGTTGTTTCTTTCTTCTTGATCTGGAACCAACACGTTAATTCCGTTAGATTGAATCCTTGATTTATAAAAATCCTGCTCCATTGTATAGGTAGTCCCAAGTAAGCCAACCGTTTTCATATCGGCCCTTTGAATTTCTTTTGCTGTTGCTTCCGCAATATGTAATACCGGAATGTTGATCCGCGCCTCAACATGATCGAGGACTTTATGCATCGTATTTGTACAAATCACTATGAATTCTGCACCTGCTTTTTCTAAAGATGAGGCAACTTCTCCTAATGCTCTACCCGCATTTTCCCAATCACCTTCAGCTTGATAGCGTTCAATCTCCTCAAAGTCAACGCTGTATAATAGACACTTTGCCGAATGTAAACCTCCTAATCTTTCTTTTACTTCTTCGTTGATTACTTTGTAATACTTTACTGAGGATTCCCAACTCATCCCACCTATAAGACCAATCGTTTTCATCACTTTGTCCCCCCTGGATTTCATACCTCTTCTATGTATTTAGAAAAAAAGTATTGCAAGATAAGTATTGATTAATGCCGAAATATTTAAATTATCCTGAATATTGAAACTGTTCCTTCTACAAAACTGCCCTCTAGCTGAGGATGCTAACATTTGGTTACTTAAGAGGGCAGCTGTTTAAAATCACTCGGAATTTTAACGAGAAGATAATTTTTAGTCCACATCTGTGTGGTCGCAATTAAACTATTATCATCCTTTTCAAAGAATAGACCAGCACCATCTTTATCTTTAAATTCCCATCCATTTGAAACAATCAATTTCTTTATATTTTCATCAGCAATTGATATACCTTTATCCTCACTACTTGTGATATACCAAATAAAATCCCCTTCCACTGCAATTTCAGCTATCTTACTATCCGATTCTTTTAGGTTATCAATTGCTTGGTTTGCTGATAAATTTTCTATTGGAAGAGAGGGATAATATGGTTTATTTACAAATATGAACACACCAATAATAACTATTACAATACCTAGAATAAGTCCAATCTTTTTCATCTGATCACCCCTTTATTAGTTTTTTAATCAAGATATTTCTATAAAATCCGTTCTTCAACAAAACTGCCCCTTTACTTGAACAAAGGGCGGCTGCGTGTTAAGCGAACTCCCTTATAGTTGAAGAATAATTACTTGTTTTCTACATCCTCTATACGTTTTTCTAAGTTATTTATCCTTTCATTAGTGGAGTTTTTCATTCGATTGGACACCATTTTAAACAACGAAACAAAGAATAAAACTAAGACAAAAGCGCCAAGTAAATATCCGATAATGATTTCCATATAATCATCCTTCATATCTTTATTCCATAATATATCTTGCTTCTTTACTTGAAGAAAGGGGCGTTTTTCAGCAAATGCTCCTGTTAGTTTAAGAGTAAATCATTACAATCTTTAATAAAAGCAAGTGTCTTCTCAAATAATTTTGGCTGAGTCTCGAAATAGGTTAGGTTTAATGGGAGGTTCTCAAATAGTTTTACTTCGTCAATTTCCGATACAGGTAATTGACCAGTTCCCTGTATTCTCGCGAAGAATAACCTCCCAAAAATTTTTTGACCGGAATTATTCATTGAGTAATCGCAAATGGGAAGTAAATCAGCTTTCTTGCTCCCTGTTTCTTCAAATAACTCTCTTTTAGCTGTCTCATCAATTGTTTCTCCTGATTCTCTATGCCCACCAGGAATTTCCCAAGTGTTTCGGTCCTTGTGCTTAACATAAACCCACTTATCTTTATAAATTGCACTTATTACAGCAAATTTTAATTCTTTATCATTTACTGATCCTATATTATAGAATTCAATTTTCATTATCACACCTCATATTATAGTTAATCCTTGTTAGACTAAACTGCCCAATAATGGAAGAAGACAATTGGCTAGATCAGTTGACTGATCTTCAGTTATTGCCCCTATAATTTATTATTAGATTCTTTTTTCTTCTTTATAGAAGTCGCTACAATAATATTCACCAATACACCCAACCCAAGGAAACCTGAGAAATAAATACTTAATATGCCTGCTCCAAAACCTTTATCTATTACATCTAGGGTAGCAAGTAAAAAAGGCAAGAAAAACGCTAAAATGGCTAAGAATATTACCGTAAGTGTTGGTATAAATCTTTTTTGGTAGCTAATTTTTATCGTCCAATAAACAAAAGCTACCACTATAAATAACGGAAAAATAAATCCTGCCAAAAAATTTAAGACTGATGTATTCAAATAATTCCTCCTCTGACGGTGTACTTTCACTTGATTTCAACCCAGTTCTCCACCTTTTTGAATTAGACATAAGGCAAGAGCATTAAGTTTCGCTTTATTCAAGTAACCTGCCCAATAATTGAATAACATTAAAAGGGCACCCTTTGTACCTTAATTGGCAAGGGTTCATTAAAATCTTTTATTTCTTATTGAATAAAGGGATGAGAACCTGTCTAGCGCTGTTTCCCAATCCACATATTTATTTTCTTTTATTGCATAAAGCAAGTTATGAAAAATCCGTTGTAATCCATAGAAAGACTGTACTCTGTTAAAGATGGACTCTTTGTCTTTAACCTGATAAAAAGATAGAACTTTATTTGTAAAATCAGGACCGAAAGACCAGTATAGCCCGGCAAAGTCAAATGCAGGGTCTCCTATTTGTGCATCTGTAAAATCGATGATACCACTTACAAGTCCTTTGTCCTTTTGAAAAAGAATATTTGCTATTGTCAAGTCTCCGTGGATCAATACCTTTTTGCGGTTAAGAAAATAGAATTATTAAAGAAGTTCTTAAAGAGGTTATTAATTTCTGTTTTTTGAGGCTGTTTTAGGTATGGATAAACTAAAGTCTCTACAGAGTTATATAAGTCTTCCCAATATTCCTTGGTATGGATCGGTACTATCTTTGTATCCTTTAATTTTGATAAGTCAATACTATGTAGTTTTGTAAGGAAGTCCCCTATAATTTCTGCATTTTGTGGTTTTAATGTATTAATAACTTCTAAGTCACTTAAAGATTCGCCATCTAGATATTCATATCTCACACCTCTAAATACTCCATCTAAGTAAACACATTCATATTTAGGAATTTGAACCAAAGGGTCTTTAACTGCAACTGGCTCATCAAAGCCACCTCATCTTTAACCTTTGCTGCTATTCCTTTCGACTTCGGAAACCTAAAAACAATATTATTATTCAGAATGAGAATGTCATTATCCCATCCATTGATATTTGTCTGTACTTCATTTATCTGGATATCCGGATGTGTCCTTTTTACGATATCTATTAATTGATTTACCTTCATTTGTTGCAAGCCTCCAAAATACATTTCATTATTCCAATTATTTCAAAATAGAGCAGCATACTCAAGGGAAATTCAAACAAAAAAAGAAGCTCACCCATATTCCGGATAAGC
Organism: Rossellomorea sp. QJM3NY_18; assembly: GCF_056173145.1. Taxonomy (NCBI): domain Bacteria; kingdom Bacillati; phylum Bacillota; class Bacilli; order Caryophanales; family Bacillaceae; genus Rossellomorea; species Rossellomorea sp. QJM3NY_18. The sequence continues at coordinate 3,270,612 of NZ_CM149659.1, forward strand.
CCCCGTTAACTTAACAATGGATGAAAATGAATCATAAACTTTTTGCTATTTGAACGATCTCCTTAATTATAGAATCAACTTCCTTATTATTTCTAATCACAAATAAATAATCAGCTTCCCCTTCTTCTGGGTCCACAACATCCTTATTCATAGAACCATTCTGTTGACTAACAAGCACTTCCTCAAAGTTAGAGTAACTCCCCCTTAGTATATTGGCACTTCGTTGACTTTTAGTTACTCTTTCACGAAGAACTTCATCAGGAATATCAAAATGAACCAAGATACTTACAAACGCATCCCTATCATATATTTCTTCGAGCAAATATTTTCTCCCTTTTCTAGTACGATTAGCACTACTAGCAATAATATGAAAATCCGTGTGTTCTTTAGCATAATCAATAATTACCTTTGATATAGAATGCTTTAGAACGTTAGGTCCTTGCTTTGGTAATAGATTTTTATAATATGTATTTAAAAATTCAGCATTATTATCTTGGTCCATTATAAAAGAATTTATAAAAGAATTGTTTAACTTACTTTCTAAAGCTTTTGCGAATGTAGTTTTTCCACTATGGGTTTTACCTACTGTGATAATAACTAACCTTTTCATAATTCCTCCTAAAATTAAATTACTTTTAGTTGAATTTATCCTAAGTTTGACGAACACCAAAGTATACAAGTTTCGAATATTCCGTTAACCTGCCCTTTACTTGAAAAATGGGTTTATAACAAGAACCAACTAACAATACTTAACCCTACGAGAATAAGGCCAATTGTTTTTTTGTAAAATTGAAGAATGTATCCTGCTAACAATAGTAAAATCGCACCCCATTTAAAATTATAGTAATCCCTAATATTTTCAGCGATATAACCCATCCAAGTAGCAAAAACCAAGAATAGTATTAGAAAAGGAATTAGTATATTTATTCCTACTCTCAAGACACTCATCAAATCCCTCCTCTTTCCTTTTTTCTATAAAAACCTTTTACTAATTAGACGAAGCCGAATTATTTAAGTTTCGATTTATTCAACTAGCCTGCCCTTTAATTGAATAAATAAGCCATTGCCGTTAATCTGTTTATTTTTTATATAACACTTCAATCGTACTATGATAATGTGGCTCACCGTGACCTATATCCAGCATGAAAGTCTCAGATGCCTTAATCTTTTTATATCCGTTAAAATAATGCTCTAATTCATTCTGTGTGAAAAAGTGAATATAGGTATCTGACTTGGGCCGATAAAATGTATACTCACTATTCTTTTGAGCACTTCTTAGATTCTTACTGTAACTTGGATCATTCACATCAAAGACATTGATATAAATAAGGCCCCCTGGAATTAATCCTTTTTTGGCTATCTTAATGATTTCTTTTATCTCTTCATCATTAAAAAAATTGAGGACATTTGCAAGAATGATTAAAGAATATGTATTTTCTTCAATTTGAAAGCTCGTTATATCCCTTACTTCTGCTTTGATTGTTACTCCTATTTCTTTAGCGGCAGTTAATGCGCGCTTGATTGCTGTTTCTGAAATATCAATACCTACAACTTCAAACCCTTTATTGGCAAAGTAGAGAGCATTCCTTCCTTCACCAATTCCTAGGTCTAAGACCTTTCCTTCTTTTACTAAAGCAGTGTAATCAACCAATGTTTGTATTGGCCTCAATCCCCATAAGTTATCTTTTATCTGATCATATTGTCTTTCCCATATTCCTTTATTTCCTTCCATGATCGTCTCACCTTTCAAATCTCATTTCTTAATTGCTCCGATCAACGTCTCTAACTTAAACGTTTCTTTTAAATCCTGATTGTTAATCCAGTCTAAGAAATGATTGATACCCTCTATACCATCAACCAAGACAGCTCGGTATATAAATACAGACGGATAGTTCAATCCCAATCTTACAAGGTGTTCCTTGATATCTAAAATTGATTTACGACTTTTATCTGTTATCCTTTTATTCATAAACTCGACCAAGTCCCTAGATAGTGGACCGGTATGGTTAGAAGGAAAAAGCCACATGTCTACATTCCAGAGGGTTCCTTCAGTATTATCTGGATAACGATAAGCTAATTTAGAATATAAACCTTTAAATGGAGAGTTCATGTAGTTATGAAACTTAACCTCTACCACACCCCTATGAGTAGCTAATTTTCCGAGTACTTTAAATACGTTTTGGGGACAGGGTATGTCACAGAAAGTCTCTATATCAATATCATGATTTACCATAAGGTTATAAGCTGTAGCTCCAACCAGATGGACTTCACCAACTTCTCCCCATTTTTCAATAAGGTCTAATTCGTTTAATATCTCAAGTGCAATCTTTTTTCTTTGAATGGATCGATGAATGATTTCTTCCATAATTATAAAACCCTCTTTATAAAATTGTTGTAATTTTGCAAATCATAATATCGTAACGCTATTATCCAATAAATGCAAGAAGATCTGCTTTTTATTTTCAATGTAATATCTTTTCTACTTTAATATCAATTCTATAAATTTGGGCTAATAGTGTTAACTCTAATTAATGACTATATAATACTTCTTCAGGTAAACTGCCCAATAATTGAATAAGGCAATAGCCTGATTAATTAGCCGATCTTCAGTTATTGCCCTTCTTTTTAAATAAGGGACTTTGCAAATCCTGTACTCTTCACTGCATATCCCATCTTTTCATAAAATTGGTGTGCGTTTTTTCGTTCTGTCCGATTCCCACTATTTAGTCCAATTCCATTAGCACCTAGATTTTTCGCAAACCTTTCCGCTTCCGTTAATAAAAGTCTCCCTATTCCTTTACTTCTATAATTTGAATCTACTACAAAGGCAATTACACGAGCGTATATCCCATCAGTGTTATAAAGAACACCAGTATGGAATCCAACCATTCCAACGACTTTTCCTTCATAATCAGCCACTAAAGTATAGTGATTTGGACTGGTTTCAATATTTTTATACCTATCACTCATTTGTTCTAATGATGTCTGATAACCAAGTTGTTCCATTAGTGATGTTAACTCTTTTATATCATTTGAAGTTGCTTTTCTAATCTCCATTTAAAAACTCCCCTTAAACATTGATTTAGAATATATTCAATAATATTTAATGGAAGTCCTTCTTCCGCTAAACCCCCTTTAATGGCATACCTGGATAAATCACACCTACCTTCGATTTCCAGTTTTCATGAAAACTAATCTGCACTCAAGTTATCCCAACCATAAGCAACTTCACTATATTTGCGACCATCAATTTCTACTTCAGTTTTATCAATTAATCCTCCACCAAGTGATTCATAAAACATACATGAGTTATTTTTTTCAATTACCCAAACGAGCATTGAATTTATTTGTTTTCTCTTTAGGTATTGCAATATTGCGTTTACCAATTCTTTTCCTATTCCTTGTTTCTGATAATTTTCAAGTATATAAATTGCATATAATTCCCCCTGATATTTATCATAGCTTTCTGTTCTCTCAAGCCCCCCAGAAGCAAAACCAATTACTTCGCCAAGTTCATTTTCTGCTAAATAGACCCCACCCTTAGGTATTACTTTTTCCCAAAGTTGCTCCCTTTTCTTATAGGATAAGCTTTTTAAATACGCTTCCGGAAAAGTTTTTCTATATGTTGTCCTCCAGCTATCAACATGTACTTTAGCTATTGATTTAACATCATCTAAGGTAGCAATTCTAATATTCATAACAATCTCCTTTATATACGTTTATAATTTTATAGTTTTAATGAAAAACTAAGACTCCTACCACTATTTACTCACTATGAAATAATTATTTTTGTATGCACCTTCCACCTAATACCAATTATTTCAAAACATTCAAATTTATACAATCCTTTATTCCATTAAATGGCCCTTTAATGGAAGAATGCCATTTAAGCAGGAACTGTGATTAATGTGAACTAGGGACAATTCTTACTTTGCTACTTAGCTTTTAGGAGCATTAGTAGAAAAAAAGTAGAAATAGTATAAAAGCGAATTAACAAATCGATTTTTTAAAATTATTATCTCCCCCGCTCAGCTTAAATGTTATAATTATCCAAAAGAAAATTGGAGTAGATAAGATGGTAATGGAGTTAAGAAATTCTTTGATTGAAAAGGCTGTTTATTTAACACCTAAAGAGTTAAATATTTTTAAGAGTGCTTTAGAGTTTACAGAACTAGCACATCTGGGACAGAAAAGGGCTACTGGAGAACCTTATGTTTGTCATCCATTTACAGTTTGTGAAATTCTGATGGACTATAAAGCGGACATTACAACTCTTATAGCAGCTCTCCTTCATGATGTTGTAGAAGATACTGATTGCTCCTTAGAGGATATTAAAGACAAGTTTGGTCCTGAGGTTGCCTTTATTGTAGATGGATTAACGAAGTTTGAGAAAGGTTCCTTAAACAAAGAGCTCTATAATGCCTTGAATTCCGAAAAACTATTTTCACACGCAGCCAAGGATATTAGGGTAGCGATTGTTAAAATAGCAGATAGACTTCACAATATGAGAACGCTTGGTATTAAAAAGATCGAAAAGAAAGTTCCTTATGCAAATGAAACAATAGTCTTATTCTCTCCGCTTTGTGAAAGGTTAGGGTTAGTTGATTTCCAATCGGAACTCGAGGAACTTGCTTTTAAGTATCTCAACCCCCAAAGGTATGTAAGTGTAAAGAATCTTAAAGTTAATTATGAAAAAATTTTCTCCAACATCTTTCATTATTGTAAAAGAGACATCTTAGAAAATAACCAAACACCTCTTAATGTAGACATGAAATGGCATTCTGCACCCATCTACGTTTCTTATTCAAAACTTCAAGAAGGAGATTCTCTCTCTAAGCTTTTCACCATTCATATCATCACAGATACCCAATTAAACTGTTATACACTTTTAGGAATCATACATAACTCATTCAGACCTGTTCCAAGTATGTTTCGAGATGAAATTTCAGGTCAGCGAAAGAGATTCGACAGCCATCTTAAGACCTCCGTCATGGTTCATGATATTGAGGTCAACTTTGAAATCAAAACGAAAAGCTCTTTGAATATGAGTATATTTCATTTACTCAATGAACTTTCTGTCACAGAAATAGAAGTGCTCAGTTCCGATTTGCTAAGAGATTCAATTCAGTCTGTTAAGGCTGTTTCGACTGATCCTATAGAATTTTATGAATTGATTTCATTCGAATTACTGCAAAATGATATTACAATTTACACTCCTAAAATGGACGTGGTTTCCCTACCTGATGGTTCAACCGTCTTAGATTTTGCATTCTTTTTAAATCCTACAATAGCAACAAGGATGGGCGGTGCCAAAGTAAATGGGAAACCAAAACCTCTTTATACAAAATTAAAGGATATGGATCTAGTCGAAATATTGTTGGAAGGGCATGAAACTGTAAAAGAAGATTGGTTGAACTATGTACAAACCTCAAAAGCAGTTAAGGAGATCAATAAGAAGCTAAACAACTGTTAAATTACGCTGGAACTGGATGTTTCATAAACGGGGATTCTAATGGATTTAGGGAGGCGATGTAGTTATTCTTGATTTGAATGCATTAACCTGCCCTTCAACCCATTAACTTCAAAGGAAAAAGCGTTAATCCTTTTTAGATCAACGCTTCCTTTCATTTATATATATTATTGGATTACGCCTGGTATGGAACGTTTACTCACTCATGTCTTCTTCCATATCCTTTTCGTTTAAATGATCCTCGACTTCTTTCATGGATTTATAGCTTGAAACGTCTGTCACTTCAAGTCCATCGGTTTCGACTGCGACAAACCCGTCTGAGGATTGGAGAATTTGCGCTTTTATTTCTTCATTCCCGGTCAAGTTGTATTTTTTGACGAGGGTGGTTTTTCCTTTTTCCTCCATTGCTGTTAATTCAGCAGAATAGGAATCGAGGTCCATACCCTTTTGGATTCGTTCCTGCAGCTTCTCACTGCCGAGAAGTTCGGCTGCCGGCTCTTCCTTTTCCTGGGTTTCCTGCTGGTCGCTCATTTCTGCCGTATCGCTTGAGGTATTCTCTTCCGGCTCGGCCTCTTCTGAACCACATGCTCCCAGGATCGAGAGTGCGAAAAATAGGTTTCCTGCAATCAGTAGTTTTTTCATGTCGTTCTCCTTTCTTTGGTTTCTACGATACTTTCTCTCATTTATTCATTATCCTCTTAGGGTTTTTGTTAAACATTGGAACATTCTCCATTAATACAAAAAAGACAGCCGAGATTTGGCTGTCTCTTCGTCTTTATTTACTTGAACCGAACTCTTTCCATATTTCTTCTAGTAGCTGCTTATCTGTCAGTAGTTCATACCCCGTCAAGGCAAGTGCCTTTGCCCCGATCACAAGGGCACGGTCACCCTCGGTGGATTTCGCCGCTTCCCTGAATTCGTTCGTATGGACGACGAGGGATTCGGGCCCGATTTTGATATAGGGGTGGATGGTCGGGACCACCCGGCTGACGTTTCCGGCGTCGGATGAGCCGAGTCCCTTTCGTTCCGTATCGTCGAAGGATTCGCCCAGTGACTCGATGGAGCGCTGGAATACTTGATCGAAACGGCGGTTGAGCTGAAAGTGATCGACTTCATTTTGAATTTTGATGATATTCAGTTTCGTCCCGGTGGCTAGGGCCGATCCCTCAGCGATCGCTTTCACTTTCTTCGTGACTTCATTGCACGCCTCCCTGGTTGCAGCTCGTATATAAAAGCGGGCTTTTGCATAGTCAGGGACGATGTTGGGGGCGTCTCCGCCGTGGGTGATGATGCCGTGGATCCGTACATCATCAGTCACGTGCTGGCGAAGGGCGTTAATCCCGTTGAACAGCTGGATCACACCATCGAGGGCATTGATGCCGTCTTCAGGGGAAGCTGCCGCATGGGCAGACCTTCCTTTAAATTCGAAATCAAGCGGGTCCACCGCTAGGGTTTTTCCTGTCTGCGTTGTTCGGTTGAACGGATGAACCATCATGCAGGCATCTACTCCTGCAAACAAGCCTGCTTTTACAAAACTGCCCTTCGCACTTCCGTTCGGGCCGCCTTCCTCGGCAGGAGTCCCGAACACCACCACTTCCCCTCCTGTTTCCTCGAGTACGGACGACAGGGCGATGGCCGCCCCGCAGCTTGCCGTCCCGATGATATTGTGACCGCAGGCGTGACCGAGTCCAGGCAGGGCGTCATATTCAGCCAGGTAGCCGATGACCGGCCCTTCTTTCCCTGAATGTTTGCGTGCCACAAAGGAAGTCTCATGACCCGCCACTCCCCGTTCAATGGAGAACCCGTTGGCTTCAAGGAGGGTGGTCAAGGTCTCTGAAGCAAAAAACTCTTCGTTTCCGATTTCAGGTTTGTCGTGGATCTGATGGCTGGTCGACACGAGTTTCACCGCCAATTGATCGACTGCTGAGAGGATATTGTTTTTACGATCTGCAATCACTGCTGGTTGACTCATCTCTTTTCCCTCCTAATGCAATTCACTGACCGGCACGAATGTCGGGATCAGGGAATCTTTGTATGATTTCTTGATATGTTCCGCTACGTCATCTTGCTGATAGAGCTCAACGATTTTTTTATAAGTCTTATTGTCTTTATCTTTTTCCTGGGCCGCAATGATATTGATGAACGGCTTGGATTCCGCTCCTTCGATATAGATGCTGTCATCGACCGGGACGAGTCCTGCTTCCACCGCCACACCATTATTGATGATCGATGCCGCAACATCCGGCAGTACCCTCGGTGTCTGGGCAGCAACGACCGGTGTGAATTCAAGGTTTTTCGGGTTTTCTTTGATGGCTTCGAGACCCTGTGACTGATCAAATCCTTCTTTCAGTTGTATCAAACCTGCTTCTTCCAGTAAGAGAAGGGCACGGCCGAGGTTCGTCGCCTCTTGAGGGACGGCTACTTTACTGCCTTTCGGTAAGTCTTCTACCGATTTATATTTTTCCGAATAGATGCCCATCGGCGCGATGATCGTCGAGCCGATTGGCACAAGGTCCAGATTATGTTCTTCAACGAAAGAGTCAAAATACGAAATCGTCTGGAAGGCGTTCAGGTCGATATCCCCATCGGCCAGCGCCTGGTTCGGTCTCACGTAATCGGCAAACTCCACAATCTCGATGTCAATCCCTTCCTTCGCTGCTTTCTCTTTCATATACTCCCAAATCGGCACCCCGGATCCATTCACTCCGACTTTCACGACTTCTTTTTCTCCAGAGCCGGATGCACTGTTTCCCGAGCATCCGCTCAATAGTAGGGTAAATAATAGAATCGCGATACTTGCAAGGCTGATTGATTTTTTCATATTCTTCTCTCCTATCGTCTCCTGATGATTTTTGATAATGTATTTCCTGCTGTCTGAAGTCCCTGCACCATCACGACTAAAATGATGACAGTCACAATCATGACGGATGTTTCAAATCGCTGATATCCGTAAGCAATGGCGAGATCCCCGAGGCCACCGCCTCCGACTGCCCCGGCCATGGCCGATGCCCCGACAAGTCCGATGGTCGCGATTGTGATATTCAGGACCAGTGTGCTCAATGCTTCAGGAATGAGGATCCCGAAGATGATCTGCCACGGCCCTGCCCCCATGGACTCCGCCGCTTCAATGACACCCGGTTCCACTTCAAGGAGCGAGCTCTCTACCAGTCTTGCAATATACGGTGCCGCAAATACGACAAGCGGTACGACGGCTGCCGCCGTTCCGATCGAAGTGCCCACTACCAATCTTGTAAAAGGGATGATCGCCACCATCAAGATGATGAATGGGATCGAACGAAACACGTTGATGATGCTGCTGAGTACTGAAAAGACGGCTTTATGTTCGAGTAAGTGCCCCTTCCTCGTCACCACGACGATGATGCCGAGGGGAAGTCCGATCAACGTTGCAAACAGGAGGGAGAATGACACCATCGCCAATGTATCCCATGTCGCTTCTATAATTCGTGGCCAGAATAATTCCCAGTTAACTTGCACGCTTCTCCACCTCGCTTACGAATAATCTGTTCTTCCAATATTCCAGGATTTCTTCCGTTTCGTTCTTGCTGCCGATGATCTGTACGATGAGATTACCGAACGGCTTGCCCTGAAGTTCCGTGATCTGTCCGAACAATACATTGATATGGGCATTGAATTTCTTTGCCGTTTCGGAAAGGATCGGCGTGCCCGTTGAATCCCCTTTGAAAATGAGACGGCAGATGCGTCCTTCTTTGCTGTCATTCAATTTATCAAGAACCGATGCCGGCAGCTGATCATTCATGACACTCTTCACAAAGTTTCTCGTCGTCCGGGTCTGCGGGTTGGAGAAGATATCGAAGACGCTTCCCTCTTCCACGATTTCTCCATTTTCCATGACCGCGACCTTATCACAGATTTCCCGGATGACCCCCATTTCGTGGGTGATTATCACAATCGTAATGCCATACTCCGCATTGATTCTCTTTAATAAATTCAGAATCGATTCCGTCGTATGAGGATCCAGTGCTGATGTGGCTTCATCACAGAGCAGAATCGAAGGCGACGTCGCCAGGGCCCTTGCTATCCCCACCCTTTGCTTCTGCCCTCCTGACAGTTCATCCGGATAATGCTTCGCTTTATCTTCCAGCCCGACAAACGCTAGCAACTCCTTTACTCTCTCGTTGATTTTATCTTTTGGCCATTTTGCCAGTTTCAGAGGATAGGCGATATTCCCCGCCACCGTCCGGGATTGAAACAGATTGAAGTGCTGAAAAATCATCCCGATGCGGTACCGCTCTTTCCTCAGATCGATGGGCGATTGGTCCTTCAGGCTGCGCCCCTCTATGAAAATATCACCCGAAGATGGTTTTTCTAAAAAATTGAGACAGCGGACAAGCGTGCTTTTTCCTGCTCCACTGAATCCGATCACGCCATAAATCTCTCCCTTCTTCACTTCAAAGGAAACATCCCTCAAAGCGGTGAAGGGGCCATCCTTCGTCTCAAAAACTTTCGTAACATTCTGAACTCTGATCATATAGGACTTGCTCCTTTCCCTATGTATTCTTCCTGATGCCTGGATTTAAGGACATGCCTGAAAATAAAAAGTGCCCCCCTTCATAAGAAGAGAGGCACAAAAATATGTATATGTCCCGCTCTTCTCATCTTTCAAGTCATATGACTTGATGGAATTGGCACGGTATTCATAAGAACCCGTTGCCGAGGTATCGCAGGGCCAGTCCCTCCACCTCTCTTGATAAGAAGATATCGCTTTATTAAATTAAAGTTATGATGCGTTTATGCATTAGGGTAATGGTAAAGGATTTCAGTTGGGTTGTCAATCCTGTTTTTGAAAAAATTTCATTAAGGAGGACATCATCAAATTGGTTACTTTAGCCTGTCTTTAACTGGTCTAATAAATTCATTTCGTTCAATTCACTAATTTTACATAAGCAAATATCCCCATTATTCTGCCCAACCATAAAAAAAGACCAATGGTTGATAAAGAGACTTATAGTTGATTTCCACCCTTATGAAGAACGGAGAGATCTTACGTTTGTGGCAAGTAGCATGGCGATTTTCACTTTTCATTCGTATGTAAATTCTGTCTTACCACAAGTCCGTTATGAAACTTTCCAGATACTTTGCGAGCAATCGTGGATGTTTTATACATTCAATTAATGGGAATATTACATTCCATTGCCCTCCGAAGAACGAGAGGGGTAATTTTTTCACTAAAAAATGATCATCAATGAATGAAACTGAAGGAGGCTATTTTTACTATGAGTCGTTTTACCATTCCACGCGATATTTATTTCGAAGAGAATGCACTTGAAGTGTTACGGTCTTTTGAAGGTAAAAAAGCCGCACTTGTTATTGGAGGAGGTTCTGTTAAACGTAACGGAAACCTCACCAAGGTACAGGAACATCTGGCAGCTGCCAATATAGAAACAAAAGTATTGGAAGGCTTCAATACAGAGCCGACCTTTGAAATGGTCAAAAAAGGAGCAAAGGAACTGGAGGAGTTCCAGCCGGATTGGATAATCGGCATCGGCGGAGGGTCCGCTATGGATTCTGCCAAAGCGATCTGGCTTTATTATGAGCACCCGGACCTTGCTTTTGAAGATGCCATTAAGCCATTTGAGCTGCCGCGTCTTCGTAATAAAGCGAAATTCGCCGGTATTCCGACGACAAGCGGAAGTGGTTCGGAAGTATCCAACCTTTCTGTTCTAGCCGATGAAACCACGAACGTGAAATATCCACTTGCTGACTTTGAACTAACACCGGATGTCGCCATTATCGATCCGGTTATGATTAAAGAACTGCCGAAGCACATTGCTGCTTATACCGGTATGGATGCATTCACGCACTCCATCGAAGCTTATGTAGCTAAACCGCGTACGATGTATACGGATATCCTATCACTAGGCGCAGCTGAAGTGATCAAGGATAATCTTCTTGCTTCTTATCAAGGCGACCAGGAAGCCGCTAAGAAAATGCACACCATTCAAGCCATGGCAGGTATGGCCTTTGCCAACGCTGTACTCGGTAACGTGCACAGCCTTGCCCACAAAAGTGGTCCAACGTTCGGCATTCCGCATGGCTATGCCAATGCGATTTACCTGCCTTACGTCATCCAGTTTAACCGTGAGGTCGTGGAGGATCGCTTTGCTGATATTGCCCGCCGTCTTAACCTGAAAGGAAATAACGATACCGAACTGACTGATTCTCTTGTTGAATATATCTATCAATTGAACAAAGATCTCGGTCTTGCTACCACCCTTCAGGACTACGGTGTATCCGAAGATGAGTTCAACAAGCATGTTGATACAATGGCTGAAAATGCTATGGAAGATCCATGCACAGGCACCAATCCACGTGAGACTAGTCAAGAACAAATGAAAGAGCTATTTAAAGCCGCTTTCTATGGCAAGGAATCTTTAGTGAAAGCGTAAAGATCAATTGAACAAATACGGAAAGCAGAGCTTAGGAGATTCCCTGGGCTCTGCTTTTTTATAGTGAACATGTTTGTTAGAACCTTCACTACTCTACCTAAGATTATTCCTCTCAACCCCCAAAACAACTGTGCTATACTAAAAGAATAACCAATATTCAGACTTTTCGAAGGGGCCAAGTACATGAAACCAAACATTATCGACATCGTCCAATCTCAGGTCATCGCTTCCATCAAGGAAGAAAAAGACCTTGAAAAGGCCATTCAGTCAAACGCCAATATCGTGTTCATTCTTACCGGCAATTTGATTACGATGAACGGCTATCTGAAAAAGCTGAAGGAAGCCGGGAAAACCACGTTTATTCATATTGATTTCATCGATGGGCTGTCCAATACGAAGAGTGCCATTAAATACATAGCAGAAATTTGGAAGCCGGCTGGCATCATTACGACGAGGAGCAATTTGATCAAATATGCGAAGGAAGAAGGCTTGATGACGATTCAGCGTCTCTTTTTGATCGACCGGAATGCACTTGAAAAAGGGATTGACATCTCCTATAACTGCAAGCCCGATGCCATTGAAGTCCTTCCTGGTCTGATGCCTTCTGTCATTGATAAACTCACAACCATGACTACCCTGCCCATCATCGCAGGTGGCTTGATCAGTAATAAGCAGGATATTCTGAATGGGCTGAGTGCCGGCGCCCTCGCTATTTCTTCCGGGGATCCGAAGCTTTGGAATCTGGATTTTTGACTAGAAAGGACTCAAACTCCTAGGAGTTCGAGTCCTTTTAGGTCCCTACCTTTTTTTCTGCATCGTCGTCTGTCTTTCTTTTTTTCCCGATCCACGGGAGGCGAATTCGTATGATCGTAATCTCCCGTTCTTCAAAAATATTTCCTATCTTCGTAATGATGAAGGTTACCAGTGTGGCAAAGATGACGATGGAATAGAATCCTGCTCCAATGCCGATGCCGACTCCCCCCACGTAGAAAATCATCGCAGCTGAAGTGAGTCCTTTCACCCTCAATCCGTCCTTCAGGATCACGCCTGCCCCAAGGAATCCCAGGCCGGATACGATCTGAGCTGCAAGACGGAAAGGATCCATCATCTTTCCGCTCCCCGGTTGACTGAGCATCTCTGCTCCCTCGATCGAGACAATCGTGATCAACGTGCATGCCACTGATACATACGTATATGTCTTTAAACCAGCGGGCTTATTTTTCGATGACCGGTCCCATCCGATGATGAACCCCAGTATTGCACTCACGACAATCCGGAAATAGATATCATGCTGCCAGAAGAAATTCGTTACTTCATGCATGTAATGCCCCATGATCTTATCCTCCTTAAATGAAAAAGAGACCGCGCCACAAAACGAATACATGATTTCTCCACACGATTGTGAAAAAATCATACCACTCGCTTCATAGGGGATCTCTTCTACTCTTCCTACCAAGCATCATCTTATTCCTTTCATCATACACCAATTTCCGCTTCATTTCAATGACCTATCTAAATTTCAATGATATATCTAAAAATTCTAAATATACACTAAATTAAACCTAAATGCCCATTTCCTCTAGCTTGGGTACATTGTATGATGGAATTACAGAGTGAATATAGTGGGTAGAGATGAGGAGAACCCTGTGTCAATCGTGTGTACGGTCACCGTGCGCTCCATTGCCATGGGGTTCTTTTCTTTTTTACATAAACAATAAAAAAAGGAGGAAATGAAGTTGAAAAACCACTCAATCACCCGGATAGCCATCCTTATTGCTTTAGCCTTCACAGGATTGTTATGGCTTCAGGTTCACAACGCAAGCGCGAAAGAAACCAACCCGCCCCTCATCATAACGGAAATCGTCACCAAATCTGCAGGATCAGGACAGCCCTATGAGTACGTCGAAATCTATAATACCACCTCAGAAGCCATCAACCTGCAAGACTATCAGCTTCAATACTACACAAGTAACTTCTCAAGTCCGGCCAACCGCTGGCCCATCGAAGAGAAAATCATCCAGGCGAAAAAATCCCTCGTCCTCTGGTTAAAGAAATTGGCCAATCCTGATGTACCGCTTTGGGACTTCAACTCCAACTATGAGATGTACCTCACGCCCGAAGATGTTTACGAAATCAAGCTGACCTCAGCAGGTCAAGGGTTGCATGACAGCAGTCTTCGACAGGTGGGGATTGCGGACGCAGACGGCACAGTCCTCAGTACCGCTCTCATCAATGATGGAGAAGTCGACGGCATCACGAACCGGAGCATCACGTATCAGGCTACAACCTCTGCTGCGATGATCAAGCTTAATAACGATGAACAGCCGACTCCCGGCGTCGTTCTGAGCGGACAGGTAGCTGGTCCCGCGACACCTACAAACCTGACGGCAACTCCTGCCAACCAATCGGTTACCCTTGACTGGGAAGAGACTGACGGTGCCGTTTCCTATAAAGTCTACCCGTCTGACGGATCGATCACTTCCACGGACGTTGCCACATCAACCTTTACGGGGTTGGAGAACGGGAATTCCTATACGTTCAGGGTGACATCCGTGGACGCAGAAGGAAATGAATCCCCGGCAACCAAAGAAGTCCGGGCTGTCCCACAAGCGGTCGTTGACAGTGAAGCCCCAGCCACGCCTTCAGGATTGAAAGGAACTCCTGGCAAAGATCATGTCAAGTTGCTTTGGAGTGCCAATACAGAAAGTGATCTTGCTGGATACCGCGTCTACATCAACGGGACGCTTTATGGGACCGCCCCTGCTGACCAAAAGAGCATGAACGTATCCCCTCTGGAATTGAACAGGGAGTACTCTTTCGAAGTAACGGCAATCGATCAAGTCGGAAACGAATCTGAACCTACCAAACCACTCGTCACAGGACCGAGTGAAAACGTACCGACACCAAACCTGTTAATCACGGAATTGATTCCGAATACAGATAACTATGCAGGTTATGATGCGTTCGAATACTTCGAGCTCTACAACAACAGCCCCGACCCGATCGATTTGAAAGGATATCGGTTTGCGTCCTATAACTGGGATGAAGAAATCGGGGACACTCATATCGTGAAACCTTGGGAGACGGTGGTGATCTGGACCAGAAACGCAAGCATCAACCCTATCTCCCTTGAAGCTTTCAACTATAACTATTTTTATGGGTATAAGAGTAAGTATCTTCAGGAAGAAGATATGATTGTCCTAGATGATATAGCCGGCCTGGTGAACGGAGGCAATACTCTGACCGTTTACGACCCTGATGGACGCGAAGTCGTCAGAGCCGAGTATTCAGGAGACGACGTTTCACTGAAACAAACCGTCACCTATTCCTATCCAAAGGATAATACCCGGACGATGGAAAAATTGGCAGCGGGTCAAAGTCCGACACCTGGATGGGTCATTGAAGACCAAGCACCGGATCGTCCCGTGTCAGATGAGGAAGCACCGCAAACACCGACCAACGTGGTAGCCACTGCCGGCAACGGGGACGCCGTTTTAACGTGGGCCGCTTCCAGTGAAACCGATCTGTACCGTTATCATATTTACAAAGATGGAGAACTTGAATATTCCGTGGATCCATCCCAGACCGAATTTACTCTTTATACGCTAGTGGGTCATCAAACATACACGTTACAGGTTAGCGCAGAGGATACATCAGGGAATGTATCGGAGAAATCAGATCCTGTATCCGTCACACCGGAACACCAGCTCATCACCCAGGTTGAACGGTCCCAACATGAGAAAGATCCCGCCTACCAGGACCTGTGGGATATCAGTACCGACGGCCCGGTGATCGCCGGACTATCACAAGGGCTCGTTCCACAAGGATTGACCTATTACAAGAAAAAAGACTGGCTCCTTACCATCGGCTACGTCGATGATGGGATTCGACCGGGTACCATTACCGTTACAGACCGCACAACAGGAGAACTAGTGAAGTCCGTTGTCCTCTACAATACGGACGGCACACCTTATACCGGGCATGCAGGCGGAGTGACCGTCAGTCGTGATCACGGCTGGGTCGCGTCCGAAAACCACTTATTCAGCTTCAATCTAAGCGACTTGGTAAATGCAGAAAACAACGGGGAAATCCAGTTCACCAAACAGATTCCCATCCCCGTCGAAGCGGCTTACACCGTTTACGATGAAGGCATCCTCTGGGTCGGGGAATTCTATGAAGCAAGCTCCTATCCGACCGATCCAACTCATCACATCGAGAACAGGGACGGAGACATGCACTACGCATGGATGATCGGATACGATTTAGAACGAAACAACGACATGCTGAGCAAAGACCATTGGAATGGTTCACCCGATGTCAACGCCGTACCGGATTACGTCCTATCCACCACAGGAAAAGTCCAGGGAGCCATCATGCAGAAAGCAGCAAGAAACGGCGTCACCCTCAGCACTTCTTATGGGAGGGCAAACGACAGTGTACTGTATCGCTATGAATATCCGTTGAAAGAAGATCCTCATACATTTGTCACAGTCGAAGGAAAACAAGTACCTCTATGGTTCCTCGATGGTCACACGGCCAAACCCCGTCAGAGTGTCGAAGCCATCCCGATGCCTGAGGGAATTGTGGAAATACAGAAGGAGCTGTACGTCGTATTCGAATCCGGGGCTAATAAATACCGCTACACCACCACCTACCCGATGGACCGGATGCTTAAGATTGATATGAAGAAGTTGATGAAGGATGATATGGGGATTGAGTAGCATAAAGTCGTCATAGGAGAGAAGGATCTCAGTGAGTGAAAAAACCAGAGCTAAAATTTGGCTCTGGTTTTTTCTTATCCCGTTAAAGCCCCGTTACTTGAATAACTTATACCAGTACAAAGTGGTTTCTATATCAGGATTATAGGACTGCTTCAATGTGTCAACTCCACCTAGTATGAATCCTTGTTTCACATAAAATCTGCATGCACCAAGATTATCATCCTGTGCTTCCAAGGACATTCCTATAAGTTCTCTTTGTTTCGCCCACTCTTCTGCTTTATTTAAAAGCAACTTTCCGACTCCACTGCCTCTATAATCTTTCTTCGTAGCAATGTTTTCAATATAACAGAAGCGATTCCACTCCTTCATTACCCTAATCTGTCCTATGCAGGTATTATTCACATAAGCTAAGAACAATGCTTTATCCTCTCGGTTTATATATTGGCTCCAATCAAGGTTGTCATCTGGGAAACGTGTTTCTCTAATCTCTTCAAAAAGAACTTCTTCATATGACCACCTTCCTGATTGTAAACTGGGGACAAGCTTACCAAACACTTTAAAATAATCATTTGTTTTATTGATGTCCTCTATTAAGTCATTAGTTAATGAAGAAATACTGAGTTTGCCTTCACAACCCAATAGTACACACTTCCTTTTATAATGTTTTGAGACTATATTATTTAAGGATCTTACAACCCTATCTTATCCAACACCACTTCCCAATAATTAAAAAAGCAATCTTCAGTGATAGCTCTTATTTAATAAAACTAACCAGTTATCGAAATATCCATTATTTACAAGTTTAACATACTCTTCCATACAAATGGCTCATTTCCCCGAGAACAAATTGCGGATTGTCCAGTCATTTAGCCCCCTAATTCGACCCCATTCTTAAAACAGTTGTTCTTTTTCATTAACACAACATATGATAAAATTGTATTATAATTTTCTGAATATTTTAACGTTCATTGTTCTATAAAAGATATATATATCACATCCATGTAAACCAGGGACGGCTCTCACTCTACTTTTCTGGGCTAATTCGGGGTGATAATCGAAAGGAAACGGTAGAAAGGGAAATGTCCCCATTCTACCCTGGTGATATAACGAGGAGGTTCTATTATGACAAATTTCTTTAAACCTATGGCATTCCAGCTGCAAACTGAACGACTTGATCTGGGTATGTGGGAAGTTTCCGATGCAGCCTGGATAAGAAAACTGGTTGGCGAACGTGGTGTAGACATGCCAACTCTTGACTCCGCTCGAAGCGATATTATCGAGATCCGTAAGAAAGCAGTCGAAAATGGCATTTCTCTTCTCACTATTCGCCGCAGGGATGAAGGCGATTTTATCGGATACTGTGGCTTGATTATCGGCCGTACCACACTTGAAGAGCCGGAGATTGCATATGAGCTGTTCCGCAGCGCTCACCGTAAAGGCTATGCGACTGAGGCAGCGTCCGTGGTCCTGGACGCTGCGATTGCTACCGGACGCCACAGGCTTTGGTCGACTGTAGGTGCTTGGAATGATGCTTCCTTCCGAGTCCTAGAAAAGATAGGATTTGAGCGGCACCACAGCACGTGGGAGGAGCAAGGAGAGATCGTTTGGAACGTACGGGATCTTTAGAGATTTCCAACTGTTCCGAAACTACTTTTTTATGCATCGGGGTGATGGAGGCTCAACTCACCCCACGCGGAAAGCGAGCACCTGAAGGGGAAATCAACCAGCACTAGCTTTATTAATATGTGGTATTAAATCCCCTTCAACGCATCCTTATACCGCTGATAATAAGCCTCCACATTATTCAACAACAACAACTCCGTATACAAATACACCTTCATATTAAAATCATTAAAATCAATCGCAGTCAGTTCCTGTATCTTCTTAATCCGGTAATTCAACGTATTCGGATGGATGAACAGTTCATTCGCCGTCTGTTTCCCCTTCCCGTCATTCGCCAAATATACCTCAAGCGTTTTAAGCAAATCCGTCTGTTTCTTCACATCATTCTTAATCAATGACAACAAATCATCACTGTAATAATCCTTTGACGTGTTCTTCTCATAGAGTGTCGGGAGGTACCGGTAAATGCCCAGTTGAGCAAATTCCCGGGGCATCGATTCCGGACGCGGACTAATGAAGTTTGCCGTTTCAATGACTTCTGACGCTTCCAAGAAACTCTTTCTCATTTGATATAAGGTGGTGTATTCCTTCCCGATCCCGATCAGGAAGTTGTAGAAATCTTCTTCCCCAGTTTGTTCCTTCACCCTTTCGACAAGGTCCCTTGCTAATTCCAGGGAAGAAGCTGGTGTGTCAGCTTTGCCGTAGAGAACGAGGATCACCTGGTATTCCGTCCGCAGTGAATAAATGTTTGTGTTGAAGCTGGACTCCTGGACCAGCTTCTCCAGTTGGTCGAGCATGGACTTATATTGCGACGATGCGATCGAGTACACCGCTACCGTGAACCGTTCCGGCAGGGTCAGCTTGACGAGGGATGCATCATGGCGGAGCTGGCTTTCACTTCCGTACTCGTGCTGCAGGAGATGCCACAGTACTTCTTCTTTTCTGTCCTTTTTGATATTGACCTTTGCGAACATATCATTGATCAGGTTTCCAAGGTGCGAAGAGATTTCTTCAAGGAAAGCGAGCTCTTCATTTTCGAGGAGACGGCTGGATTCCTGGACCCAGATATACCCCATCGTATTCCCCAGGTACTTTGCCGCAATGACGACACGCTGGTGGAATCCTAACTCTTCCATCGCCTGCACCCGGATCGGATCCGTATGTTTCTCGAGCTGGTGGACGATCCCTTCTTTTTTCAATCGATCGATGATGAAAACCGGACATTTTTTCGTGAGGATAGTCTTGAGCTGTGTTTGATCGAATTTATTAGAAGAGGAACTGTATGAAATCAGTTCGAAATTTTTGTTTTCTATGATGACGGGATTGCCTAATTTTGAGCTGATCAATTCCGTTGCTTTATGAATGTCTTCTGTTTGGAGGATTACATCAAGTGCTTCCATAGGAATCTAACCTTTCCAGTAGTGTTTATGATTCCTATTATAGCGTTAATCCCCCCAATAAAAAAAGAAAAGCTCCCCCCATGACGGGAGAGCCTTTCCGAGTTCGATTTATTCTTCATCCATAAACGGATAAGTGATATCGGTTGTTGGAGCGAAGTTTTCTTTGATGATACGAGGACTGGTCCAACGAATCATGTTGAAAACAGAGCCTGCTTTATCGTTTGTACCAGAACCGCGTGAACCGCCGAATGGTTGTTGGTTAATCACGGCACCGGTTGGTTTATCGTTGATGTAGAAGTTACCAGCTGCACCGGATAGGCGGCGTTCCAAGTGCATGATCGCTTCACGATCCTGTGCAAAGATCGCACCCGTTAATGCATACATGGAAGCTGTATCCACTGAAGTCAGTGTTTCTTCTAATTGATCGTTTTCATATACATAAATCGTTAAGACCGGTCCAAAGATTTCTTCGGTCATCGTTTTGAAGTTTGGATTCGTTGTCACAATGACAGTCGGTTGAATGAAGTATCCAACAGAATCATCATACGTACCGCCGGCAATGATTTCAGCTTCTTCAGAATCAGCCGCATAGTCAATGTAGCTTGTGATGGAATCAAAGGCAGGTTTATCAATCACCGCACCCATGAAGTTCCTGAAGTCTCTGACATCCCCTACTTTAAGCTTCGCCGTTTCTTCCACGACCCCATTTTTCACTTCTTCCCACATGCTTGCAGGGATGTAAGCACGTGAAGCAGCTGAACATTTTTGACCTTGGTATTCGAATGCACCACGAACAAGTGCAGCGACTACTTTGTCTGCTTGAGCTGTTTCGTGAGCAAAGACAAAGTCTTTACCGCCTGTTTCCCCAACTAGACGAGGATATGATTTGTAGTTAGTGATGTTTTCCCCTACTGTCTTCCAGATCGTCTGGAACACGCTTGTAGATCCAGTGAAGTGGAATCCTGACATACGTGGATCTGTTAATACCACTTCTGATACTTGTGAACCGCGTGAAGGAACAAAGTTGATGACGCCTTTAGGCAGTCCAGCTTCTTCCAGGATGCGCATGAAGTAGTAGTTTGATAGGATAGCCGTTGTCGCCGGTTTCCAAACAACTACGTTCCCCATGATCGCAGGAGCTGACGGCAGGTTACCACCGATTGCTGTGAAGTTGAATGGTGAGATCGCTAGTACGAAACCGTCTAATGCACGGTATTCCAGGCGATTCCAGATATTTTTCATGCTGTCCGGCTGCATTTGATAGATTTGGTTTGCATAATCCACGCCAAAGCGTAAGAAATCGGCTAATTCTTGTGCCGCATCAATTTCCGTTTGGATGGCTGTCTTTGATTGACCCAACATGGTAGCCGCATTGATGACGTCGCGATATGGACCAGAAATCAGGTCAGCCGCTTTTAAGAAGATCGATGCTCTGTGTTGCCATGGCATATTGGACCAAGAATCCTTTGCAGCCATTGCTGCTTCCACTGCATCGTGAAGCTCTTTTTCACCTGCTTGTGAATAGGTAGCCAACACATGTTTGTGATCATGTGGCATGACCACTTGCTTCACTGTATCTGTCTTGATTTCCTCACCATTGATGATGACCGGGATCTCAACCTCTAGACCAGCTTGGCGCTCTAATTCAGCTTTTAACGTTTCTCTTTCTTTCGTACCTGGGGCATATGTATTACCAGGCTCATTTGTAGGTGTTGGGATGTTGTAAATTCCGTTACTCATTCTCTTCACATTCCTTTCTGATTACATTCTGTCTGGATGTTTTTATAAAAAGTTTACTTGCTGAAAATCCCCTTCAATGCAAATGCGATATTCGCCGGCCGTTCCGCCAGACGTCGCATGAAATACCCGAACCAGTCCTCGCCATATGGCAGGTAAATGCGGACGGTATATCCTTTTTTCAATAAGTCTGACTGCAATTGGTTCCGCATGCCATAAAGCATTTGAAACTCAAAGCGGTCATTCGGTATATTGTGTTCTTTCACTAATCCGATCGTGTAATCGATGATTGCATCATCATGGCTTGCGATCGCTGTATAATGGCCGTTCAAGAGCTGCTTCTTGATAAGATGCTTCAGATTCTCATCCACCTTTTTCTTCTCCTGGAACGCCACTTTACCCGATTCATTATATGCACCCTTCACAAGCCTCAAATAAGGGGAATACTCATTGAGATCCTCCACATCCTTATCTGAAACATAGAGATAGGATTGGATCACCGTCCCCACATTGTCGTACTTTTGACGGAGCTTCTTATAAACGTCAAGGATGGCATGGCACCTCGAGGAATCCTCCATATCGAGAGTGACCGTGATTCCGCTTTCATTTGCCTTCGACAGAATCAACTCCATGTTTTCCATGACAAGATCTTGACTGATATCCAATCCCAAGGAGGTCAGCTTAACAGAAATTTCAGTGTCCAGCCCATGATACGCGATGGCACTGATACTCTGAATACATCCTTGGACATTCTCCCGCACCACATCTGTGGAATCGACGAACTCACCAAGATGATCGACCGTTACCTGAAATCCTTCCCCGTTCAATTGCGTAATCAATGGAATCGCTTGTAAAAAGGTTTCTCCACCCACAAGCTTGTTAGCCCCAAATCTCGATCCCCACCGTTTAGCCATTTTATCCAATGCCTTATTGTGGGAAAGAAACAGGAAAAAGCGCTTACTTATTGCTTCCAAGATTACAACACCTCCTTATACTTCTTATAGTGACTGTTACCTCAAGCACGGGGTGATTAAACGAAGAAATGTAAATCTTAAGAAAATTATAACGGGAATAGTGGCTCCGAAACAACGTGCTCGAGCCACAAACATTTGTGGGTTGAGTTATGGTGGATGCACAAAAGGGGGGTGTTGGAATAGGCAAATGGAATAATTTGAAACTTTATATCATGGTTTTCCTAATTAATAAACATATGTTGATAAGGGGCGTGGAAATGAAAAAGAAAAAGGGCATGATACCTTCCATCATCTTCGGTTCTATTATTCTGCTGGCTATTCTGGCGTTGACCTTTTTTATCTTTAATGGGGAATCCGTCCTTAAAGGTATTAAAGACGGATTCACGGACGAAGGGTATACAGTCAATGTAGATAAGGATTAGGTGCTCAATGGAGGTATAGTCAGAGTCATTCCATAATTTTCCGAAATACGCAATTATGTTGAAAATGACGCAATAAATAAAAAAACGACGCAATTATCCGTAAAATGACGCAATCACCCCTGGAAATGACGCAATTATTTGGATAATGACTCAATGAAGGACAATAGAAGTCCTACCAAAGATGATTATAGGAGAAATATAGATATATCTATGATAAGCAGGGACCTTGATGATCAGCTGCATACATTTTCTTAATGTTTTTGACAATATTTACAACCGAAATACAATCCCCAACAAACCCAATGACATCCTGCACTCCATTACCAAATAAAAAGCCGGCATAAACGGGCCATTCCCTTTTCACCAGCCTTCTTCATCAAAAAGCTCACTCCCCAAAACCACATCCGGCTTCTAGGGCAGAGTGGGGACGATTCCGTCTCTACCGTTTCCCAAAAAAGTAGAGTAAGAACCCTCCCCGATTTGCTACTTATAACTTCTTTTCCGACAACAAACCCTTAACCGACTCCAACACATAATCCGGCGTCCAAACCGTCCCCCTTAATTCCTCCTCCGTGGTGATCCCGCTCAGCACAAGGGCCGTTCTCATCCCAGCTTCGATGCCCATCCGGATATCGGTCTCCAGGCGATCACCGATCATGACGCATTCTTCCGGCTTCAGTTGTAATATTTTCAATGCTGCCTTGATGGTCAGGATGGATGGCTTTCCAATCTGGACATCAATCTTTCTCCCGACCACGGCTTCCACCGCCCCGATCATCCCCGCACAGTCCGGCACATCGCCCATCTCTACCGGACAGGTTTTGTCTGGGTTGGTCGCTATCATCTTCGCGCCTAGCTTAATCGACTGGTAGGCAAAATTCAAATGGTCATAATGAAAATCCCGGTCCCATGACAGCACGACGATATCAACCTCAGCCGGTGTCATTCCTTCCCTGAATCCCGCAAGTGTCAGCTCATCCTTGATGGGCTGCTCACCAATCACATACAATGTCGCTTGGGGGTGATGTTCCTTTAAATAGTCAATCAGTGTGACCGTCGGATTCAAAATATTCTCAAGATTAGCCCGAATATTGAATCCATGCAACTTTTCCACATAGCGCTGACGGGACTCAATGGTCTTATTGGTTAGAAACAGCACTTTTTTTCCTTCCCTGAGAAGTGCATTGATGGTGGTGTCTGCACCCTCTATCAATTGCTTGCCGAGATACACGGTCCCGTCCAAGTCAAAAATATACCCCTTTAAGTTCTTCATCTGTACCCCCTCCAAATTAGAAAAGCGCAAGCGCCTAGTTCAGCCCCGACAAGCATTGGAGGGCCGACGGGTAAAGTCGTTCTTTGACTTCATTCGTCGGACCGGAATGTCTCGAGGGGCTAGGCGCTGGAGCTGGCCAATTCTCACATTCAAGTTAATCTCTCTTATTACAATAAAAAATTCCTTGAGCATGACGATTTCTCCAATTGAATAATTGGATTTTTCATCATACCCAAGGAATCTCCTCATCTTTATCCTTGTACCTCTTCATTTACATGTGTTGGGTCATCAAGTCTTCACCAATGATGACCTTAGATGTCCCGAGCTTCTCCACCTCTTCTACATACGATTCCCCGTCGGATAAGTGGACAAGAATGATTTTCCCGATTCTTTCCACGTCATATTTTTTAACAATCTCAACAAGACTGCTGTGGTTCCCTGCCACTTTACGGGCAGACGTTGCTTCATGGATTAACACATCTATATGGTCATACTCACCAATCCGTGCGTTGATTTCCGAATCGCTCGAATATACGAGCACCCGTCCGGCACATCGTACTTCAAGGCCAACAGTCGGAACCGAATGTAATGCCTTAAAGCAGGAAAATGTCATTCCTCCTCCAGACAGAATTTCCTTTTCCTCGTCACCATCAAAGGTCTCGATCTTGATTGAAAAGGCGATCGGCCACTGATCGGCTTCCATCGTCACGAGCCATTCCTGAAGCTTCCTCTCATTCCGCACGTCACACAATATCCTTAACGGCTTTCTCCTGTCCTCAAGCCACATCCCCCATAGCAAGGATGGCAACCCGTAAATGTGATCAATATGAAAGTGGGTGAACACGACTGCATCAAGCTTCTTTAAATCCACCTGCAGCTGCTTCAGCTTCCTGCAAGGATTTCCGCTCACATCGACCAGCACATGATACTCATCATTCGAGAAGCAGATAGAGGTATTGTCGCGTTCCGAACCGGGATATGCACTCCCCGTTCCTAAAAAATGAATGTCCATCATATCCCCTCCTATTTAATTCCTGAGTGCATAAAGCTCGATACAAATTGTTTTTGAAAAAGGAAGAAGGCAATGACCAAAGGCATGATGACCATAACCGTACCTGCAGCAACCATCCCCCACTGCGCGCCGGTTTCATAGGATTGTGCAAATAACGCAAGTCCGACGGTCAATGGGCGGGACTCCACGGAATCCGTAATGATCAACGGCCACATGAAGTTGCTCCAATGGTGGCTGACGGAGACAAGGGCAAAGGCAATATAGGTCGGTTTCGCCGATGGGATATAGACATGCCACAGGGTTTGATACCATTTACATCCGTCCATTCTTGCCGCTTCATCAAGATCAAATGGAACCTGCTTGAACGTCTGGCGCATCAGGAATACCCCGAACGCCGACGCCCAATACGGCATCATGACGGCAAGCTTGGTATTGACAAGTCCCAGCTGGCTGATGACCTGGTAGTTCGGAAACAGCAGGATTTCAGGCTGAATCATCAGCTGCAGCAGGAACAGGATGAACAAGACATTCTTCCCGGTGAAGTTCACCCGTGCGAACGCATAGGCTGCAAGGGTAACCGTAACGATCTGGACGATCAACACGCCAAACACGATCACGAACGTATTGAAATAGTATTGCAGAAATGGTGCCGTCTCCCACGCCTGGATGTAGTTCTCAAACGTCGGATTCGAGACCCAGAATGGAAAGCCTCCATTAATCACTTGATTCCCCGGGGAGAAAGAAGTGATGATCACCCAAAGCAGGGGGATGAAGGAAAGAATCCCTAGAACAATAATGATGCCATAGTTCAATTTCTTCATTGTCTCTTCCCCTCCTTAATAATGGATTTTCCGGTCAAGGTACAAATAGTTGAAGGCGGTGATACCGAGCATGATGACGATCAGGATCACGGTCAGCACAGCGGCTTTGCCAAGGTCCCAGTTCGTAAATGCCGCTTCGTAAATATGGTAGAGTAATAGATTACTGGCATTATCCGGTCCACCTTTGGTCATTATGTAGAGGTGGTCGACGTTTTTGAATGAATTCGTAATCGCCACGATCATGACGAACAGCGTCGTCGGCATCAGAAGAGGAAACGTGATATGACGGAACATCTGGAACGGTTTCGCCCCTTCCATCTCTGCCGCTTCATACACGTCCTGCGGTAAATTCTGCAAACCTGCCAGATAGAAGATCATAAAGAAACCCGCATCTTTCCAGATGATCATGACAATCATCGCAACCATGACGGTACTCGGGTCCCCCAACCAGCTTGTATCCCCACGGCCGAACGTATGGAGAAAGTTATCGAGTAATCCATACTGAGGCGTGTAGATGAAAAGCCAAATATTCGCCACCGCAATGAGCGGAACGATCGTCGGATAGAAAAAAGATGTACGGAGCAAAGCGCTTCCCGCCATTTTCTTATTCAACCAGATGGCTAGATACATCGCCAGGAACAAACTTGTGGGCACGGTGCCGATCATGAAGAGGATGTTGTTCAATATGACCTTCCTGAATATTTCATCTCCGAAGACTTCCTTATACTGTTCCACTCCGGAAAATTGGAGCCTCGTCATCGGACCGCTGTAGAAGCTTAGCTGAATTGACTTGAGCGTCGGATAAAACGTAAACAATGTTAAAAAGATGAAAGAAGGTAACAGCAACCCGTAGGCGAACAGATTATTCCTTGCCCGGGAACTGAATTTTCTATGCTTCGTTGACATCGATCAGTCCCACCTTTCTTGTGAAAGGGGCCCAAGATCAGCACACTGTCCGCTTGAGCTCCACTCCATTCAATGCTTCACCTGTTGCCCTTTACTGAAATGGTTCCAACACGTCTTCCGCTTTCTTCTGTGCATTGTCCAATCCTTCATCCACAGGGCTTTGACCCGTTAAGATCGATTGAATGTTATCATTGAAGATTTTCTGTACTTCACCATTTTGATAGGTGGCGAGTTCACTTTCTGCATATTCAAGCTGCTCACGTGCAACCAGTGCAGGAGGGAATTCCTCAACATACTTCTTCAACACGTCTGTCTCATAAGCCGACTCGGTGGTGGCTACATATCCTGTATCGATCGACCACTGAGCTACCCGCTCTGGTTCAGTCAGGAACTTCATGAACTTGACGGCCGCTTCCTTGTTTGCTTTTGGCAGGTCTTTGAATAAGTAGATGTTCCCGCCGCCTGTAGGGGAACCATATTGCTCGTTCGCCGGCAGGAAGGACACACCGAATTCAAAGTCCGCATTGTTCTTCACATTCGTCAAGTTCCCCGTCGTATGGTACATCATCGCCGTTTTTCCACTCAGGAAGTCTGAAGGAACCGTTGCCCACTCAATGACGCCCTCCGGCATGATTTTATGTTCCTTCCCAAGGGATAACCAGAAATCCATTGCTTCTTTTGCATATGGAGCATTGAAATACACTTCTTTTCCATCCTGGGACATGATATTCTTTTCAGTTTGAAGAGCTAACGCCTGGAACATCCAGTACTGATAGCCGGTACTTGGAATCTCAAGACCCCACTGGTCCTTTCCGCCATTCTTCGTCAGCTTCTTCCCGTATTCCACGAGCTGATCCCAGTTTTCAGGTGGAGCTTCCGGATCAAGTCCGGCTTCTTTGAAAGCGTCCTTGTTGTAGTAAAGGACAATCGTACTGCGCTGGAACGGCAAGCTGTACACTTTATCACCAATGGAAGAGTTCGCCATGAATCCATCATAGAAATCATTCAAGTAATCTTCTTTAAACATCGGCGTCAATTCCTCAATCAAGTCATTCTCAAGCAACGTAAAAAGGTCGATGGAGAATAATACGGCAAGCTCAGGTGAATTTCCTGCCTGGGCCGACGCCATCACCTGTGTCATCGTCTCCGCATAACTTCCTCCGTATTTCGCATTCACCTTGATATCGGGATTCTCTTTCTCGAAATCCGCCACAAACCCATCCACGATCTTCGCCACATCCCCGCCAACCGCTACCGGGAACCAGAAATCAATCTCTGTCGTTTCACCTCCAGCGGTATCACTGCTGCTACATCCGGCAAACACAACCATCAACACTAAAACGAATGATAAAAGCCTGATCTTCATGTCATTTCCTCCCCTTTTTTTCATAAAAAAACCCATGAACAATAAACTGCAGCACAAAAATGTGGCATGCATTTTATTGGTCACAGGGATTCTCCTCATCTCTACCCTTAGACTAAAACTTGTCTAATATATATGTCTGATTATTCACAATAATACAACATTAACTAAAAGTTGGCAATGAAATTCTTGGTATTTACATATCTTTTACAAAGGCTTTTTCGCCAAACTTGGTTACCTTTACTTTACGATTATAAAAAATTATCAACAAATATTTTTGTAAATGAAAAGTAATTTGATGCTTAGATTTGCATTTTGTCGGGTAGATAAAAAATAAACTACAGTATATGCCATTGGCCACCATATTATACAAAAATAATTGATAAATTGTATTAATTTGGTATAATGTTTTTAACCAATACTCATACTATAACTGTTATTATTACAGAAAAGGCGGTGATAGTATGTGTTATGAGGAGGAAAAGGACATGGCAACCGCAAACAAAGTAGACAAGTTAAAGTTTATGGATGAAATTAAAAATATTATCAGATCAAACATGAAAAATAAAGAAATGACTGCCTCAGAGGCTAGAAAATCCTTAGGTAATAAGAGATATGAGAAATAAGCTAGTTGTAGATACTAATATCTTCATTTCTGGTTGGTTTGAAGGGGATGAAGATTGTGAGAAAATTCTCGAATTGATAAAAAATAGAGAAGTTCAATTACTATTTGGGCAAGATACGATTGGTGAACTACTTTATACAATTAAGAATTTCGCTCGGCACAATATTGATGATACAGAAATTAGAATTCGACTACTAAATTTTATCTCTGAGTTGTTTTATCATTCCACTTCAGTAAATACCATGAACACTATAATTGAAAAGACGAATGATGAGTATGATGATATGTTCTTAAAATGCGCCTTACAAGGTGATGCAAACTACTTGGTTTCTGATGATTTTAAAGCAGGTATGCACGAACGTGAATATGATGAGTTAGTCATCATTGGATCAAATGAGTTTATAAGTATTTATGAAGAAAAGAATGGAGTTATTGAACTTAATAATTAACAACCTGCCTACTGGTTAGTGGGTTTTTTTTTATTATGAAGAAATTCATGGTGAATAGAAAAAGAGATGGGGATGACTTATTGTGATAAAAATCTATATCTACAGAGTTATATTCCTCAATATATACTTCTTTTCCCTATTATACATGTATTTATTTGCGGATTTTTAATAATCCTTGCTAACATAGTTTTAGGACATCTTGTTGTAAAGGAAGGGATGAAACATGGCAAAAAAGAAAAAACGAAAAAGCAAGAAGAAGGCATTCTGGGGGTTACTGAAGGAAGAAAGGCAAGAACTTGGTCTTGCATGGACCCAGGAGTATAAAGGCGATGAGAATATAGTTAAGGCATATTCTAGAAAATTCGGCCTTAACCTGAAGAACTCAATGAAAGAACTTGGAAGAATGGGAGTTACCATAAGCAACCAAGATAAAGAAGATGTAAGAAACACACTTAGGAAACGTGAAGAAGAAAAAGAAAGGAAAAGAATGAAGAAGAAAGCTCGAGAACTAGAAGATTCCTTCGATTCGGATGACACCTTTGCATTCATTGCAGGCTACACAGATGGTGATTTCCCTTTTGGAATGACCCATGAAGAGATGGATGAGATTGAAAATGAGAAAGAAATGGAGATAAAATAGGGAGATCACGTTTAAAAATACTAAGACTGTCGATACGTAATCTACCTCCTCCAAGTAGCCAATTGAACTTCAACACATATCAATTCTCAACCTACATTCAGTCCTCTTTTTCATCATTCTTCTTCCGGAGCTTCGGCAAACTCATCGCCTTGATCTCCCGCTCTTCAAAGAAGTTTCCGATCCTTGTCATGATGAAGGTGACAAGTGTGGCGAAGATGACAATCGAATAAAACCCTGCTCCAATGCCGATTCCGATACCCCCAACGTAAAAAATCATCGCTGCCGACGTGAGCCCTTTCACCCTCAGTCCATCTTTCAGGATCACACCCGCACCCAAGAACCCGAGCCCCGATACGATCTGGGCAGCGAGACGGAGTGGATCCATCATCTTCCCGCTATCCGGTTCACTGAGCATATTAGCGCCTTCAATCGAAACGATCGTAATCAACGTACACGCCACCGAAACATACGTATAGGTTTTCAAACCGGCCGGCTTATTCTTTGATGACCGGTCCCATCCGATGATGAACCCCAACACCGCACTCACCACAATCCGGAAATAGATGTCATGCTGCCAGAAGAAGTCTGTCAATCCATTGATGTAATGCGCCATGCCGCCATCCTCCTTAAACAAAAGAGACCCTTACCAAAACGAATCTGCTTATTATGAAAAAATCATACCGTTCGCCTTGTAAGTGTCCCTTCTATATCTTCTACTAGGATTCGTTCGTTAAAATTTCTTTTTATCGTACACTAATTATTTTATGATAGCAATGCTGTATTTAGCCGGAACGATTTTTCGTGGGAAGAAAAAATCCCCTCGTTATTGAGAGAGGAATAACCACTATCCACTTGGAATTGCTAATACCAGGTCTTCTTCTAGAAGGAATCCTTCTCTCAGCCGTGGCTTTAGTACTGTTGACCGCTCCGTTGGATGGTTATCTGCCATTTCCAGGATTGATCTGCCATTCTGACAGTTTGCATGCCATATTATTCTTTTATCTGCCGTTCTGTCATTTTATCTGCCATATTTCCTATATATCTGCCATTCTACAAAATCCGACAATCGCGCGACTCCTGATAATGAAGTGAAACATACACAAAGCCTTGAACCACCTTCTTCATTCTATAACTTGTCAGCCATTTTACGATTTATCACGATTTGGGAGACGACAATAACGACCAATAATCCAATAAACACCCCTACACTCAGCAAATCCATAAAGAAACTAAAAGCAATGGTCCATATCCCCATGACCATAACGAAAATTCCATTCACTTTTCCAAACGCAGCTTCATTCTTGATGCTGCCTTCCACATATCCCGCCATCAATTTGTAGGAACGTTTTTTCCATACCAACAAACCCATAATAATAGTGAGTATTCCTATTGAAATGAATATCATTTGAGCTACAAACATTCTTTCACATACTTGTATTTCATTTAGTTTCCTCCTTGCAGACAATTCCTAACAGTTATATTTTACCATATTCATAGATCTAAGTTTTTGAAATTATAAAAAGCTGTCGAGACTATCTCGACAGCTTTTAAAATTTGAAACAACTATTGATTCGTTATCTCTACAAACGACTTCCCATTCTTCAACAAAAATTCAATCGTATACTCGTCATTCCGAATTTGCTTTTTGATTTCTGGTAAAGCCAAATAATCTTGTACGGATTTTTCAATTTCTTCGATTTGCTCTTCGGGAAGTGGTTTATCCAGCTCTGTTTTTATCCACACATAAGAGTGTCCATCCTTCACTTGGTACGAAAGTCCGGCCAATTTATACGTCGATTTCCCTGCCATGGCATCGTATATATCTGAAGAAATCATTGACCATCGATTATCCTGCTGACGATGCTGTAAGTTGAAAGTATCCACCTCGACATCTTTCACATCTAGATCCTGTCGTTTTATTTCATTTTTAATGTCTGCAATGATTTCCTTTGATTCATCAATATGGTCCGGCATATCAATGGTGACGATTGTTGAAGCGCCGGCCCCCTTCATACCTGCTAACTCATACTCAGCCTCTTCGGCATATCCATAGGAAGCGAATACTTCTTTCACTATCTCTCGTACTTGATCATATTCCTTATTTAAGCCATCGCTTCCCTCATGAGTGGGAACTTCAGGTGCTTTAATAATCTTTAATTCGTAATCGTCGTACCCGTTTTCATATAGATAATTGGTGATTTTGGATTCAAGGTCTTTTTTCGCTTGCTTTAATGTGGAATCCCCCAAAACGAGCGACACTTCAATCGTGAAGGGAGACGGTATTGTTCCAACTGAACCTACTCGGTATCCTTCCTTTTCGACTAGTTTAAAAAGGTCAGAAGTCAAATTGGGGTTGGGTTCGCCGTCTGAAATCTGTGGAGTGATCGTGATTGGTAACACTTTCGCCACAATACTTGCCATCGTGGTTGAGTAGAACGGGGATGTGACAATAAAGAGCATACACGCTGCCGCAATCCATCCATATTTTTTTAGATGGCTCTTCTTCCTTTCATTTGTGCTCTGCATAATTTTACTTCGAAGCTGATCTTTCGATTCGTCTGTTACCATTAGCTGTTCTTCCAATTCTTTAAATGGATCAGTTGATTTCATTGATGACCCCTCCCCTCGTTAATACTTTTTCCAGTTCAACCAGCGCTCTTCTTAGCGTCATTTTCACTTTACTTTCTGACCAGTTCAACACATGGGCTGTTTCTGTTGTTGAAAATTCTTTCAACTTTCTTAGAATGATGACATGTTTGTATGTTGGCTTTAATTGTTGAATGGCTCTGTATAATTCTTCCGATTCTTCATTCATCTCGACGATTTGTTCAGGCAACGGCATGCCGTCTTTCTCCTCCATTGTTAGGCCGAGATAGTGTTTCAGCGGGTGCTTTTTTCTGAAATGGTCAATCGTCACATTATGTGCAATGGAAAATAGCCATGTTTTCACAGATGAATTCTGTTTGAATTGTTGTTTCCTTCTATAGGCTTTCAGGAAGGTTTCCTGTGTTAAATCCTCTGCCTGTTGATAGTCTCGTACCATTAACAGTATGTAAGTGAGGATCGATTCTCCATATTGTGTAAACCATTCATTTAGTTCTTGTTGGTCCAAAACTGTTCCCCCTTTCCCTCCTAGACTTAGACGCAATTGGTAATAGATTGGTCACGTTTGAAGTGAATTTTTCATAAATTCCCCCAATATCGGCAGCAGCATGATCGTTTTGGCGGGGTGCGTATTGTTTTCGTTATTTAAAACGAAGCATCGGATGTTCAGGAAAGTTTCATCAGGCATGCTGTCCAATGAGCCTGTGAAGACTTCATAAAGATAATAAAAATGCT
This sequence comes from Rossellomorea sp. QJM3NY_18, assembly GCF_056173145.1. NCBI lineage: Bacteria > Bacillati > Bacillota > Bacilli > Caryophanales > Bacillaceae > Rossellomorea > Rossellomorea sp. QJM3NY_18. The sequence continues at coordinate 3,303,815 of NZ_CM149659.1, forward strand.
TGGAGACAGATACTCCAAGCATTTTTTTAGCAATTTCTAAATACCCATAAAATAAACGACCGTCATAAGCGGACATATTCCGCTTATTGAGGAATTCTGCACGAAATATCGAGTAATAGACAGAAATATTCCGTCTATTTACTCTAAAAGCTTTAAAATGGACCACTTTGGCTTGCCTTAAACGGAAAAATTCCGCTTATTCCCCCTGAACCTAGCCCTATTTTGCACGATAACAGGAAAAACTCCGCTTATTAAAAAGAGGACACTCAAGGTGAAGGATAAATTTTCTGCCTCTCAACACAAACCCGCTGTTAGGCCGTTCACTGCCTCTTCACATACAACACCCTATACCCACCATCATCATCTTCCTCCATGGAAATCCCGCGCCAGTCTTCATCCAATAAAGCCTGCTGGCCCTCGACATCCCCCATGGGAACTCTGGCAATCTCGGAGATCTCTCCCCCCTGGCCCTCTCCAACAAGTGACTTGATGAATATATAGCGCAATTGATCGACGTACTTGATCTTAAGGGCAGCAATCTCCATTCCCTGCTTGAACTTATCTTTTAAACTGGGAATATTAAAGGGAGCGACGGTGCACGCCACATAGGTGAACCTTTGATCCAGCTCCCCCAGCTCCTGCATGATCAGATGAGCCAGTGTTTGCTGGAGCCGGTTGCCTCTGTAATCAGGGTGTACATTCGAAATTTCCTGATAGATGACCCGTGGCAGTTCCTCTGCCTCGAGTCCAACATCCAGCCCCAGATGCTCTTCATCAATAGGGGGGACTAACAAGGCGCGGAATGCGATTAATCCCTTCTCTGTAAAGGCGCCGATCATCAGTCCGTTTCCGGTTAGTATATAGTCCAATTCCTCATACGTCAGGGGCTGCAGGTTCTTTTTTTCTGTCAACGTATCCACCACAAGCTCCTGCAGCTGCTGTAATTGGCTCATATGTTCTTTAGTTAACAAACGGACATTGTATGATTCATTATTTTTATCAAGAAATCCCTCGAATAGATGATCCATGATTCCATGCTCCTTACTCTACGATACTCTTAAACTCCGTCAGCTCTTCCAGAATATCTTTATCTACTGTAACACCGAGGCCCGCTTTGTCCGATAGTCGGATAAATGGGACGTCATAATGCAGTTCTCCGATGTCCTGTGAAAATTTAATCGGACCCGTCAATTCTACACTAGTGATGACCTTTTTGGAAAAAGCCACGTGGAATCCGGCTGCTGATGCAATCGAGGACTCCACCATCGAACCGACCTGGCATTCCATCCCGGCCATCTCAGCCATGTGGGCAAGTTTCACTGCCGGGTAGATCCCGCCGCTTTTCATCAACTTGATATTCACTTTATCCGCTGCCTGCTTCCGGATGATTTCACGCATGTCACGTACGCCCTTCAGCCCTTCATCGATCATGAGGGGGATATCTGTCCTGGATTTGATCCGGACCATCCCATCTAGATCATCTGCCAAAACGGGCTGCTCCAGCCAATCGATGTTCAGCCCTTGAAGATGCCCTAGTGCCTTCAATGTCTGACTGCTGTTCTTCCAGCCCTGATTCACATCCACACGGATCGGCACGTCCACCCCGACACGTTCCCTCACCTTCCGGATTCTTTCAATATCCTGTTCGATATCGGTTCCAACCTTCATTTTAAACGATTGAAAACCTTCCTCGATCATATTGGCCGCTTCGTCTGCCATCATGTCCGGTTCTGTTATGCTGAGGACATGGGTAATCTGGAATTCGTCATGATACCGGCCGCCGAGCAGTTGATAAACGGGTTGATTCACTTTTTTTCCAATGACATCATAGCAAGCAATATCGATGGCCGCTTTAGCTGTCGCGGCATTGTAAATGGCTTTATCCATCAGCTCATGAATTCGTTCAATATGAAACGGATTCTCTCCAATCAGTTTCGGGGCGAGGGTGTGCTGAAGTACTTGAAATGTACTCTCCCACGTTTCGCCTGTCACATGTTCATCCGCCACCGCTTCACCGTATCCAATGATTCCTTCGTCCGTCTCCATTTCCAAAATGATTGAAGGCATATCCTCATAGGTATGGTAACTGATGATAAAAGGCTGTTTCAGTGGTAATCGAATGGCATACAGATTGATTTTTTTTATGATCATATGTTAAACACTCCTTAAACTAACAAATTTTCTTTCCACTTGGTATAATGTCGTTATATAGTCGTTAATTCAGAAAGGAGATTGTCATGAAAACGAAAATCGCCCTGATCGGGTCCAGGGAGTTCATCGAACGTGCCTTGACGTCCATCCCTTATGACTTGAACAGTATCGAACTGGTTCCCTATATGTACGATGAACCTCAGGAAGCAAGCAAGCTTATGAAAGACCTCACGCCTTGTGATGCCGTATTGTTTTCCGGAGCACTGCCTTACTTTTTTTCACAACAAGAATGCCGCACACTATCTGTCCCGGTCCTTTACCTGGAACAGGATGAAACAGCCCTTGTGACATCACTGCTATATATCCTGCACCATCATCAGATTGAACCAGACCGTGTCTCCATCGATTTGATGGATTGTTCTCTCATCGATCACGCCCAGTCAGACTTACACCTCAAGAACCCGCCCCGAAATGTGATGGATTATAAAGACAGCCTGCCCCATACCTTTAACATCAATGACTATACAGAATTCCACCACCAATTATTTCAAGAAGGTAAAACGGAGTTGGCTTTAACGAGCATCCATGCGGTTTATGACCGGCTTGTCGAGTTGCATATCCCTTGCATGAGAATGATTGATCCTGCCAAGTCGCTCATACGTGCCATTGATGAAGCTTATTCCCAATCCCTTCTTTCTAAACGAAAAGCAGCCACAATCGCTGCTGTCCGACTTTCCGTTCAAAATTGGGAAGGTGAACATGAACGTCTCCATGAAATCGCCCGCTTGATGAACGGAACACTCCAAGAAAATAAGGATGATGCTTCCTACACAATCTACAGCAATAGGGGAAGCATCGAACATTTTCTGGAAAGCACCGGCTTCCTTGAACACCCTATTCTTGCAGGCTTCGGATACGGTCATACAGCAGCGGAGGCAGAGGCAAACGCACAGACCGCGTTGGTATTTGCCAGAAAGGTTGATCCTGATGGCTGCGCTTTTATTCTAAATGAGGAAAAAGAGTTGTCAGGACCTTACCCTGATAAAAGCAAGAAACAGCATCTGAAAAATGATACTCCAGAAATGCTGTCCCTTGCCAAACAATTAAAATTAAGTCCATCGAATTTATCTAAAATCATTCAATTCTACAAATCCCGTTCATCCCGTGATTTCACTGCGGCAGAGCTTTCTGACTACATGCAAATCACACGGCGCTCCACAGAACGAATCTTGAAGAAGCTGGTCGACAATGGTTCAGCCAAGATCATTGGAGAAGAAATGACCTATGCACAAGGAAGGCCGCGCGCCATTTATGAACTGACCTTCCCTATTTATTGACCGGGTCAGGAGGAAAGTGTGGCATCCTCCTGCTCCATTGCCTTCATTTCCGTTTCACTCAGCTTGGTAATGGTGAAGCCCGTAAAGGCATAGATGATGGAGATGATCGGCACGATAAAATTCAACACCGCATATGGCGCATAGTCAAATGCATGGACCCCGAGCGTTCCTAGAATAAAGACCCCGCATGTATTCCATGGGATGAAGACCGATGTCAACGTCCCCCCGTCTTCAAGGGCACGGGACAGGTTCTTTGAATGCAGTCCTTTTTCCTTATAGGCATCTGCATACATCCTTGAAGGCACCACGACAGAAATATACTGTTCAGAGCATGATGCATTTGTGGCAAAACAAGACACCACAGTGGAAGCCACCAGGCCTTTCGCTGTTTTAGTCACCTTAAGGATCTGGTTGACGATGGAACGAAGCATACCTGTGTGCTCCAAGATCCCCCCGAAGGTCATCGCGACGATCGTCATCGAGACCGTGTACATCATGGAATCAAGTCCTCCCCGTGTAAACAGGTCGTCGACCATCGTATTGCCCGTCTCGATTACGTATCCGCTTTGAAGAGCAGAAACAGCATCCGCAAACGAATCATGCTGAATGAATACCTGTGCCCCAAACCCAAGAATGATCCCCACGATCAGGGCAGGGATGGCCGGAACTTTCCGGGCAACGAGCACAATGACAAGCAGTGGTACAATCAGTAAAAATGGTGAGACAACAAAGCTGTCCTGCAGTACCCCGATCGTTTTTTCAATGTCCTCGGTATTGACGCCGCTTTTTCCAAAGTTCCTTCCTAAATAAGCATATACAGCCAGGGCAATCACAAAGCCCGGGATCGTCGTGTAAAGCATATGGCGAATATGTACAAAAAGATCCGTGTTGGTCAGTCCCGAAGCCAGGTTCGTTGTATCTGAGAGCGGCGACATCTTATCACCGAAATAAGCCCCGGAGATAATGGCACCCGCAATCATCGGAGCCGGAATCCCCATACTAATGCCGATTCCCATGCCTGCAACACCGATGGTCCCCATTGTGGACCAGGAACTTCCGATCGCAAGCGACACAACCGCACAGATCACAGCAATCGATAATAGGAAAAGCGAAGGTGTGATCATCTTCAGACCATAATAGATCATCGTCGCCACGACTCCGCCGCCGATCCACGCACCGATCGTCAATCCCACAAGCATGATGATGACGACGGCAGGTAAAGCAAGACGAATCCCCTTATACATCGCTTCCTCTATATCCTTCCACTTGAACCCCGAAAACCAGGCGACAAGTGCAGCCGTGACTGTACCAATGATCAGAGGAATGTGCGGCCCCTGCTCCAAAACCACGATTGTAATGGCCATTACCGTAATCATGACAATCAATGGTATGATTGCCAGCCAAAAAGACATTTCTTTCTTCATCCAAATTCCCCCTTGAAAGCACTCAGTTTTTTGACTATTGCTAATTGTCGTTAAATAGTCGCTATATGAGTATCATAAGGGCAGAAGTTGGAGTCGTCAATCCGTTTTTGGTACCGTTTACAATCAAGATGATGCTTTTTTTAACGTCTCAGCCAATATTTTTGCCGCTTGATTCAGCGAAGAAACATTAAACGTCATGTCCGGATGATGCAGCCCGGGAGTCAAATCCGCACCGACCCCGATCATCGCCGCTTTTACTTCCGGATGCTTGATTGTGTAAAAATGAAAATCATCACTGCCCGATGTAATGACCGGCGGAGCCAATGCTTCTTCACCCGCGATGGATACAATCGCTTCCCTGGTGATGCTCTCAGCTTCTGCAGACACTTCCGCTCCAGGTGTATAGTCTGTCCATTCATATTCAATCGTGACTCCGTACAGCTTGGCAATCCAATCGACCCCTTCATTAAGACGACTCTGTATCTCTTCCATCACCTCATTCTTCTGGGCACGTACATCGATGGCAAACTCCCCATTCCCCGGAATGATGTTTAAATTCTCCCCTCCTGCAGCGAGCTTTGTCAGTTTGGCAGAATATGATTCAAATGGAGACAAATAGATCGTTTTTAATAAGGAATGGATGCTCATCAACACATCGATGCTATTCTTCCCCTGGTGAGGTCTCGCACCATGGGCATCAACACCCTTAATTTTTCCTTCCATGTAAATGCCTGCCCCGTGATGAACCGAAGGCGAAAAGGAACCGTGATTTAACTCTTCTTTCGGTCGCAAATGAACCCCGAATAAATACCGGACGTCCTCAAGTGCCCCTTTCTCAATCATGGTCAGCGAGCCATTCCCCTTCTCCTCTGCAGGTTGAAAAATGAAACGGATCCGCTTATCCTTTGGAGGGTCCTGAAGGCAATAAAGAAGCGCTCCGAGAACCATCACCATATTGGCATCATGACCACAGGAATGATTCGCCTGCATCACCCCGTCCACCTCTTGCCACAAGGCATCGATATCCGCGCGCACAGCCGTCACTTCATCCCCTTCCCCTATTTCAGCAATCAACCCTGTTACATCAGAAAATCTCCTGTAGCTTACATTCAGTTCATCCAAAATTGCTGCAATCTTATTCGTTGTTTCATATTCCTTCCAGCTCATTTCAGGGTGAGTGTGGAAATGAGTGAACCAGTCTAATATCTGTTTTTCAACATTCATACCCATTCTCCTTTCATTTCTTTTTCACTTTGTATTCTGAGATGGGGAGGGGAATTCCTGCTTTTGTTCAAAAAGCATGGGCCTGCACTATTACTTACGACCTTTTAATTGTCTATCACTATTTCCCCTTCTCCTTGAGGTATTTCAAAACCATTAAGATATGACACTAAAAGCTCTTCTGAAATCGGGAAGGAATTTGCATCAAAACGCTGGTTACGTACCTTAAGTCTTTCACGCAAATCATGTTCTTGAACCTTCAAATAAACCAGTATCCATTTACCGCCGGAATCCTCGATCAGTTTTTTATATCGATTCCTTCTCCCACGGTCCCAAAAACTAAAGTCAATCACCACCTGTTGTTTATCGTGGATTAACTTTATTAAACGGTTGCGTAATGTTACTTCTGCATCTTTTCTATATTCCTCAAACTTTTCCATTGGGAAATCAATCCCCCAACGACCATTCGTTGACCATATTTCTTCATCGATTGAAAGACGAACAAGTCCAGATCGCTCCAATATTTGTGAAAAAGTCGTTTTACCGGAACCCGCCACACCACACATCATGACCACTAATGTGGTTACATCATTTCGTTCACGGTAAATCAGGTCAAAATTAAACGTATCAAACATTTGTGAGCCCCCATTTCAACAGGATCTGCCTAAACTAAATCGCTTATCAATGCCCTATTCGTCTTCACCAAATGCTCCGGAAGATCCTTTCGAATGCTCTTCAACCCAAAATGAAATGTCTCCGGTTTATCTTCAAGCAGGCAATCATGAAACGTAACATCTTTATTCGTAAGACTGCAAACTAACTCCTCAACGAATTGAGCCTGTTTTATCATGTCAACCGAACGATTTGGCACCTCATTTGGATTATTCTTTAGCAAATAAACACTAGATTCTTTATATGTAAGTTTAGCATACTACCAGTTCACCATTAGAAAAAATTGTAAAAACTTTTTTAATAACCCAAGTTTAGGGTGCAAAAATATAGTGGTACTATTTGTTAACATAAAGAGCAAGGATGAGCTCATATACAGTAATGTGATTTGATGCTTTTTTCTCCGGATTTCATACGTAAAGAAAAGTAAGAGCCCTCCCCGCTTGGGTCGAACCAGCCCTATATGTGGCGAGTTTATAAGCGGAAATTTTCCGGTTATCATCAGCTCGGACCTTGTTTTTGGGTTAGATAGGCGGAGGATTTCCGCTTATGCACAGAAAAATTCAACCATATTTGTATTTTCAGGTGAATAGACGGAATTCTGAGACCGTCGATTAACTACTTTTAATAAATGCTCCATATTTTAGACAAATAAAAATTTAAAATTTCGTTAGGTTTCAATGATCAATTTAGTATTACCCAGAGTATCTTGACCCCCTTTTTTAGCCTTAACTGTCTGAAAATCGATTTAAATGCGTCTCAAGGGGATTTTTGTAAACGATCGTGACTCTCTAGTGCATTAAAATAGCAGTTGAGATTCAGTGAGGTCAAGTAAAAGTTTCACATTTTAATTAATCGACAGTCTCATTCTTCCGGCTATTTTGGCTATTTTTAATAGTAATGACTAATTAAGCGGAATTTTTCCGACTATTTATCAGCTCTGGTACTTAGCCTGATCTTCCAAACAGCTGCGAAAACCCTGTAATACCCAATAAAAAAATGAAAGGAGCAGGGATCATCCCGCTCCTTTCATTTAATTTGACACTTTCGATTTCTCCCCCACCATTACCGTCAAACTAATCAACGTCACCAAAATGGTTGCACCCATATCAGACAGGATGGCAATCCATAGTGTCAGTAACCCTGGAATGGTCAGGAGTAACGCAATCAGTTTTAACCCCAATGCCAGGGAAATGTTGATTTTAATGATATTATTGACCCTTTTCGCAATCTTGATGGCGGAGGGAAGTTTTCCGAGATGATCCTGCATCAGCACGATATCAGCGGTTTCTATGGCACTGTCGGTTCCCTTACCCATGGCGATTCCCAGATCTGCCGTAGCAAGAGCAGGGGCATCGTTGATTCCGTCACCGACCATGGCCACTTTCCCCTGACTTGTGAGCTCTTTTACTTTAGCGACTTTTTCGTCTGGCAGGAGACCTGCATAGTAATTGGTCAATCCTACTTGCTTTGCCACTTTTTCTGCCGTCTTGTCATGGTCTCCCGTCAGCATCACTGCCTGTTTAATGCCGGCAGCATAAAGGTCTTGGATGATTTCCTTACTTTCTTCCCTGATTTCATCCGTGATGCCGAATAATCCAAGAACTTCTGTATCGCTTGAGACGATCACAAGCGTATACCCGTTCTCTTTCAACGCTTGGATTCTTTGCTCGACTTCAGACGGAACGGAGCATTCGAGGCTTTTCTCGTTTCCGACTCTGTAGGTTTTCCCTTCGATCACGGCGGATACCCCTTGACCCGAGATGGTGTTGATCTCTTCAGGTTCCGAGAATGCCTGGTTTATTGCGTCTTCGCTGATTTTTTTCATGACGGCCTTTGCAATCGGATGTGAAGAAGATTTTTCGATTGAACCGGCAATCCGGAAAAAGTTTTCTTGATCGTAGACAGCCATTTCTTCTACATAAGGATGCCCTTTGGTAAGCGTACCCGTTTTATCGAATGCAACGGTATCAATTTTTCCGAGTTGCTCTAGGAACACGCCACCTTTTACAAGGATTCCGTTTTTCGCATTGCGGGCAATTCCGGACACGATGGCGATCGGAGACGACAGGATCAATGCACACGGACAGCCGACAATGAGGACGGCCAGCCCTTGATAGAACCATTCTCCCCAGTCCCCATTGAACAGAAGGGGAGGAACAAGTATCACCAATGCGGACACGATCATGATGATTGGTGTATAATACCGGGCAAATCGATTGATGAATTGTTCTGTCGGAGTCTTGGTTTCCTGGGCCTCTTCGACTAAATGAAGGATTTTCGCAAGGGAAGAATCTTTGTATTCTTTCGAAATTCTTACCTTGAGCACTCCTTCGTTGTTGATGCTACCCCCGAAGACTTTCTCATCCTTTTCCTTTTCCACCGGCATGGCTTCACCGGTTATGGCCGCTTCATTTACTGAACTCTTCCCCGATTCGACAATTCCGTCTGACGGGATTTTCTGACCTGATTTCACAAGGACAAGGTCCCCTGCTTTCAACGAACTGATCGGTACGACCCTTTCCTTGTCCCCTTCAATCAGAATCGCTTCTTTCGGCGCGACCTTCATTAATTCCTCCATGGACTTCCTTGCCTTTTCCATGCCCATTCCTTCAAGCAGTTCATTGACGCCGAATAGAATGGCTACAAGCGTCCCCTCTTTCCATTCTCCTATGGAAAAAGCGCCTATCAAGGCAATGGTCATAAGCGTGTCGATGTTGAATTTGAATTTCAGTATATTCTTTGCTCCCTTGATGAAGGTTGGATATCCGCTTGTCGCAGCTGCCGTCAGATACATGATGACCGGTACCAGATTATCCAACTGCGAATCGACATAGATCGCTGAGAAAAAGATGATGGCTGACATTCCAAGCAGGATCTGCATGTGACTGCTGTTCGTATGCTCGTGGGAATGGTCATGAGCCTCTTCATCCCCATGATCCTTCACGAGGACTGCTCCATCCGATGAGAGGATCTTCTCCACTTTTTGCATATCCACGCCCTTATTCAGGATTAATTTGCTGCTATTATAGAGAATTCTCGATCCTTCTCCATTTTCAAGCTTATTGATTTCCTCTTCCATTTCTCGCGCACAATTTCCGCACGTGAGTCCTTGAAGCTTATATTCGTCCATCTTGAACTCCCCCAGTGTTCCTTAGTGGTGTCTCGCATGGTGCATCGTTTGCTGAAGCATGTTCATGACATGATCATCATCGGCAGAATAGTACAATGTCGTGCCTTCGCGTCTATACTTGACCAGTCGTAAATTTTTCAAAAATCGTAACTGATGAGATACGGTCGTTTGAAGCAGCGACAGCTTTTCAGCAATATCATTAACAGAGTGTTCCTTTTGCGCGAGTAGATGAAGAATCTTTACACGAGTAGGCTCTGACAATGCTTTAAACGTCTGAGTGACGATAAATAACGTTTCTTCATCAATCTCCACACACGGCTCATCTATTTTTTCATCCTGATTATGCCCATTCAGCTCTTCATGATTATTATTCTTTCGCATGTCGACACTCCTATTCTATTTCAATATATGACAATGTGTTCATGTATTCTTATTTATATGATAAAAAAAAGAACATGCCACTGTCAAACAGAAGTTGTTGTTCTTTTCAAACAGGGGGGATATCCGGAAAAAAATCTTTCCATCTAAGTATTCAAGCTTAAGTTATTAGGAATGGAATTATGATTGTCGTCCATACTTAGTAAGTTGATTGGAGCGGAAGGTGCTCGACTCCGACGGGAATAGCGGGAAAGTTGAGACCCCACAGGGCAAAAGCCCGAGGAGGCTCAACTCACGCCCCGCGGAAAGCGAGCACCTGCAGCGGAAATCAACCAGCACTCGCTACCTTTTAATAATCTTCCAATCATTTCTAACGATAGATGAACGTTATGTGACATTGACGTTTATGGATTGTGTTCCATCTCACAATCCTGTTACTATATGAACAGATATCAATATATGATTGATTCTAACACGAAAGGACTTCAATGATATGAAAAATAGATTCTCATTCTTTACGATCATCGTCACCATTGCTGCATTAGTGCTCGGCAACCTGGTCGTAGCGACACATTCGGGTGATGCCTGCGGGAGTGATTGGCCGATCTGTAACGGGAAAATCATCCCGGATATCACCAATTATCGCGTCGTGATTGAATATTCTCACCGGTTATTCACGACACTGCTCGGACTGGTCATTCTGATCAATGCCATCATTGCCTGGAGAAAGACAACCGATAAAGCAGTGAAAGTCATCTCGTTACTATCCCTGGTTCTCTTATTCACTCAGGCGATGATCGGCGGGATGAATGTTCTGCTCGGAACACCAACCGGTTTCACAACACTCGATGTCATGTTCAGCCTCTTCCTATTAATCTCTCTTATTTTCCTTCATGAAGGATTACAAAGAGGAACTGGAAACATGAAGTTGAATGAAGTAAAGAAGCCTTTATTAATCGGATTTTCCGCACTTATGCTCGAGGTGTTAATCGGGGCACTCTTTAAACATTTTCAACTCAGCAAATTACTGTTTGAAGTAAGAAACACGAATGTGGAACTTGCAAATTTCACCTATGTGATCCACGGATTGCTCGGTATGATTGCGTTATTCTTCATTGGATATGCCGTTTTCCTAGCGTTGAGGTTTAACGTCATGAGGAAATCCGCCTTACTCTTGATCCTCCTTTCCATTCTGACAACCTTTGGTGGATTTGTCGTAAAAACAGAAGAACTGAGCCCTATTACATCGTCCGTACACATGATCCTGTCCATTCTGACAGTCGCTTTATTGAGCCGGATGACGGCAGTCAGTTATTTTAATCAGAAGAAGAAAGCCAGGCAGAATTAAGTGCCTGGCTTTTCTTGTGTCTTCGCACCCCCACACGAATCGGGATTGAACCATTGAATTGAGGTATCTTGGCACTCGTGACGTCCCTTACGATATCAATTCTCCAAAATGCTTTCAGTTTGGCTTACCTGCTCAATGTTACGTTTTCTCTTTTTCTCATAGGGTAAATAGTGTGTATCTCATATTCAAAGGGAGTGCAAGATAAATGGGTCGATTCGTTGAAGTAGAGCCACACGTTTCATTATTTGTAGAAGATATCGGAAAAGGGCAGCCGATCGTGTTTATCCACGGATGGCCGTTGAATCATAAAATGTTTGAATATCAAATGAACGAATTACCTCAAAAAGGTTACCGTTTTATTGGAGTGGACTTAAGAGGGCACGGTCAATCAGACAAACCTGTTCATGGATATGATTATACTACTCTTGCAAAGGATATAGACGCAGTCGTCAAAGAACTGAATTTGGAAAGCTTTTTTCTTGCAGGCTTCTCGATGGGTGGACCCATTGCGATCCGTTACGCAACGAAATTTGCGACCGACAGCTTAAAAAGATTGATCTTAATGGGACCAGCTGCACCGCTTTTCACCCAGAGGGACGATTTCCCCTATGGAATAAAAAAAGAAGAAGTAGATGTGCTCATTCGAGACATTGAAAATGACCGACCGGCGACAATAGCTGATATTGGCACTAACTCCTTTCACTCTGAGGTTTCTGATGAACTCTCCGCATGGTTTGATGGACTCGCTCTCGAAGCCTCTGCCCACGCAACCATCGCTTGCGCCAAATCTTTGAGGGATGAAGACCTTCGAAAGGAACTGAGTGACATTGGCGTCCCAACGCTTCTCATGCATGGCAAACATGATCAGACGTGTGATTTTGATTTCTCTGTCGAACTCCACAAACATATAAAGAATTCTTCATTGATTACATTCCAGGAGAGCGGACACAGACTGGTTTATGATGAGAAAGAAAAGTGCAATGAGGAATTGTTGAAGTTAATCCGGTAATTTATTATTCACCAAGTGGCAACAGTTGCAGTCGCTTGGTTATTTTCGTTAAAAAACGTTATGTTAGGTGGTGTAGATATGAATCGCTGGTACTTTCCATTCATAGTGGGGATCATTATATTCTTGTTCTTATTCCTACTTGGGAATTATGAGATGACTTTGATCCTGACATTGAGTGGTGGATTTACACTCGGGTTTTTTCTTATGTATTGGTTTAATCGGGGTAGTGATAAGGGAGCAGGACGTCGTTAGTAAAGGGAGTGAGGGAATATTTGGAAAAATACGCAATAAATTTAAAAATGACGCAATTAACGAAAAAATGACGCAATAAATCTTAAAATGACGCAATCATCGCCGAAAATGACGCAATTAATTCCTCTCCTCCTCTCTCTTCAGGATAATTACGACTAAAGAAGAGCTCCAACCCCATGAGCAAGGTTGGAACTCTTTAGTCTGAACGTACTCTTGAGCCTTTTGCTCTATTAATCAATGATTTTATAACGTTTTCAACTAAACACTTTCCTTTATCGGTCTCTGAATAATCTTCACCTATACTCGATGTCCCAACTCCATCCACTCTTCACCCCACACTTCCCTCAATGTCATCCTGAACAACATGTCCAATTCAGCAATTGGATCAGGAATGTTTTTATTTAACGACTTCGCATATGCTTCCAAATGTTCGATTTCTTTATAAAGAGACTCATTGATGGTATCGATCCTCGTTTCAACAAATATATCTTCTCCCGCTCTCTTCCGTTCTAACAAGTTTGCGATCGAATCTTTCCATTCTCCCGCAGCCACCAGTTCTTCAACCAGCTCTTGAAATTCAATCGGTGGGATCGAATCATATTTCTCAATCCATTTGGCAGCCAGCAGGGGACGAAGTACATTCAAATACTTTTTAACCCTTACTTCCTTTCCCTGAACATAATCCCGGAAATTCCCCTTCGCCATACTTAAATAATGATGCATACAGGAAACGGGGGAAAAGATCTTCTGCTCCAGTTCCCTCATTTGATCAATGGTGGAATAAGACTTGTAGTAGACAATGTTTGATTGGAGCCACTCGAGAAGAGGCGGATTCGATTTCCTGAATAATCTCAGTGCCTTCGTCAGCTCCCAGCCGCTCATATCCAACAGCGGATCAATCGGAAGCGAGACGGAATCTCCCGCCAGAACTTCGATCACATCCCTTTTCTGATCGATGGACAAATACCAGTCTGGTTTATGGATATAAAGGAAGCGGACGTCATAGTCACTGTCTTTAGAGGGAAAGCCCCATGCCCTGCTGCCCGATTCGCAGGCAAATAAAATTTTCACAAAGTGATCGATTTCGATTTGATTGATGACGTCGACGATATGTTCTTTCATGTTTATGACCTCCAGTGGATGAATCTTGTAAGGATAGATTCTATTCTTATAGATCAATCTCCTTTATATAGAGGAAAAATGCAAGTTGAATTCAGAAATCTGTTTGACATTTAATAAACAAAAATATAATATGTTTATAAATAAACAAACAAAATTAAATTAAGTTTAAATAGGACGTGTGAAGAAATGGAACTTTCCAACCTATTTTGGAGCGCCTCTTTGGAAGAAATGAAGAGAGGCTATATTGAAGAAAATGATGCATGTATTTGCCTTATGTGCGGAGAGACCCTTGAAAAAGGCATGGTCTATCCATACGAAAATCAATTTTACCTGGCCGAAAAATATATGGCTGTTCATATTGAAAAGGCGCACACATCTGTATTCGATTATTTGATCGGGATGGATAAAAAGCTAACGGGGCTTACCGATCATCAGAAACGTTTACTGACCCTTTTTTACCAAGGGAAAAACGATAAGGACATTCAGGAAGAACTGGAAATCGGCAGTGCCTCCACCATCCGTCATCACCGGTTTGCATTAAAAGAAAAGGAGCGTCAGGCCAAGACCTTCCTGAGCATGATGGAATTACTGAAAGAAAAAGATGAGAACGCCCCGACGTTTGTACCCGTTCATAAAACCGCCACCATGGTAGACGAACGGTACAATATCACTCAGGACGAACAGGATAAAATATTGAAGAAGTATTTCTCCAACGGGGCATTGACGAAATTCCCCCCTAAGGAAAAGCAAAGGCTGGTCGTCCTTCGTCAGATTTCAAAACAATTGAAGAAAGACGATATGTACGATGAAAAAGAATTGAATCAAATACTTAAAGTAATCTATGACGATTACGCCCTCATCAGAAGATACATGATTGAATACGGCTTACTGGACCGGAAACCTGATGGCAGCAAGTATTGGGTGAAAAAATAAACGGGAGGTCAGAACCATGGAACGAAAACGGGAGTTAAAACAACAGTATAAAGAAACACCGGTTGAAGCTGGTGTCTTTCAAATCACAAACAAGCAAAACAATAAAATCTATATCGGAAGCACGAAGAATCTGAAGACCCTGAACGGGATTAAGTTCATGCTTGAGAACAACGGATTCACCACCAGCAAAGCGTTACAATCCGACTGGAACCAGTTCGGGAAAGATGCTTTTACCTTTGAGCTGCTGGAGAAATTGAAAAAGAATGATGATCCATTCGTTACTGAAAAAGAAGCTCTGGCTGAGCTGGAGGAAAAGTGGTTGGAGAAAATGCAGCCTTATGGGGAACAGGGATATAATTAGAAGTTAGCACTCTTCATATAAAGACAGGTAAGATGAATATCCTACCTGTCTTTTTCTTACAAGTTTTTAAAAATATAGAACCAGCTGCACCATATATAAATTCCAGAGTGAATGAGCGACTATCGCGGGCAGGAAGGATTTGATTTTATACGCAGTCAGCGTTAAATATTTTGCAAGAAAATCCCCGCTCTGCTATAACTTCTTTTCCAGAATGATCTTATGCAAGCCTTTCTCATCTGTACACGTATCGATGACATCAAAACCATTCTTTATATTGAGAATCAGCATACTACGCCATTTATTCATCGTTTTGGTTTGCACCACCGTATAACCACGTTCCTTCAAGGTTTGATGCTGCCGCTTCATCAACTCTGCCGCAATGCCCTGTTTTCGATATTCCGGATCTACACCGCCCAACCAGCTGTAAAAGGTGTCGGGGTCCAGTTCATAGCCTATTTTATATCCAATGACTCTGGAATCTTCCATCGCCATATCTATTAGTATTTCAGGCTTATGAGCCATTTTGTTAATCAAATCGTCCGAATTTCCAAATACGGATTGATGTAATGTCACAATTCCATTCACGATAGGGTCTTCGGGTAACGTGCTAAACTGTTGGTATTGAATACTCAAGGCGGTGCCTCCTCATCAAGATAATTGTTTAGGTGTAAAATAATATAACAGTTCATCCAACGATTGAATCTCGTCATCTGGCTTTATATCAGAATCATTTTCCGTTCCACTTGGATTAAACCATATACCCTTAAGACCAGCATCTTGTGGCCCACCCACATCCTTCTCCAGATCATCCCCGACGAATAATGCGTCTTCCGGCTGGACTTGAAGCTTATTTAGCGCCAATTGGAATATGCGTGGATCAGGCTTCTCCAATCCAACTTCTTCAGAAATCAAAATGACATCAAAACACTCATGTAATTTGGTATTCATGATTTTCGCATATCCATCACTCCTCCCTACCAATTATTTCAAATTATTCCCACTAACTCAAGATAATTCTAACTAGAAAAGGGCTCACCCTGGTTTGGATAAGCCCTTCTCTGTATTACACTCCTATAAAGATCCCTAAGCGATCCCCATCCAAATCGACTGCCTTCATGCTTTCTCTTTTTTCAAAAGCCATGCTCTTGATCAAGAGACTTCCCTGCAGTAGGTCTTCAAATTGCTCCACTACCTCTTTCATCGAATCATCCACATCCAACACAAGATCCACACGCTGTTCCACCGGTAGATTCAATTCTTTACGGTATTGCTGAACGGCACGAACAAGTTCCCGGGCCTTCCCTTCTTTCCGCAGATCTTCTGTGATGGTTGTATCCAGGAATACGCTGAACTGAGAGTTTGAAGCCATTTCCAGTCCTTGATGGGTCTTTTGATGAACGATCAGGTCATCCTTCTCAACAGAAACCTTCTCGCCGTTAGAAGACTCAAATTCAACAAACCCTTGTTCTACAACCTTCTTAGCTTCTTCGGATGATAAGGTTTGTAAATGCTTCTGCACAACCCCTACCAGCTTACCTAGTTTCGGGCCGGCAGTCGGGAAATTCAGTTTCAGTTCATACTGTACGGAATCCCCTGCATTGTCCTGCAATTGGACGTTCTTCACGTTGATTTCCTCTTTGATGATGTATTCATACTTCTGGAGTCGCTCTGTATCTTGTTCTGAACCAACCACCGTAAGCTCTGCTAGGGGCTGTTTCGTTTTGATGCTTGTCATATTCCGGGCAGAACGGGCAAGCTCGACGACTTGCAGCACATGATCCATTTCCATTTCAAGCGCGGAGTTGATCTCATCTCCGTCTGCTTTAGGAAAATCGGCCAGATGGACGCTTTCACCCGTCAAGTTCATATGGATATCTTCTGCGATGAACGGTGTGAATGGAGCAAGCAACCGGCTTATACTGACCAATACTCGATGTAACGTGTGGTACGCTGCCAGTTTATCTTCATTCAATCCTTCACTCCAGAAGCGTTCACGTGACCTGCGGATATACCAGTTACTCACCTGATCAACCAAGATGGATAATTCCCTGGCACCTGCAGTAAAGTCATATCCATCTAAATGCTCCGTTACATTTTTGGTCACTGAATTCAGTCGTGATATCATCCACTGATCAAGCAGGGAAGGAGTTCCGGCTTCGTGTTTTTCAGGATCGAACCCATCGATCACGGCATACAGGGTGTAAAAGGAATGAACGTTATTCAGCGTGTCGATCAGCTTTGATTTTGCCTGACTGACGACGTTTTCCGAGAAGCGTTTATTGTTCCACGGAGCACTGTCTGCGAGCAATGCCCATCTGAGAGCATCGGCACCAAACTTCTCCACGAGTTCCATTGGATTCATGACATTCCCTTTACTCTTGGACATTTTCCGTCCGTCTTCATCGAGGATGTGCCCAAGTGATAAAACACGCTTATAAGGCGCTTTCCCTGTGAAGAGAGACGAAACCGTCAACAGACTGTAGAACCATCCCCTCGTCTGGTCCACTCCTTCTGCGATTACATCCGCAGGGAACTGTTGTTGGAATAACTCTTCATTCTCGAATGGATAATGATATTGGGCAAATGGCATCGAACCACTGTCGAACCAGACATCGATGACTTCTTTCGTCCTCTTCATCTCATGAGAGCAGGAAGGACATTCCACGGTCACTTCGTCGACATACGGTTTATGAAGCTCAAGACCCTCACTCCAGCCGCTTTTCGCATGTTCTTTTAGCTCCTGAACGCTTCCCGGGACAAATTGATGGTCACATCCCCCACAAACCCAGACGTTCAGCGGTGTTCCCCAGTAACGGTTCCTTCCAAGGTTCCAATCGACCATATTTTCGAGGAATTTCCCGAAGCGGCCCTCCTTCATATGATCCGGGTACCACTCGACGGATTGGTTGTTCTTGATGATCGTGTCTTTCACAGCCGTTGTTTTGATGAACCAGCCTTCCATTGCGTAGTAGATGAGCGGTGAGTCACAGCGCCAGCAGTGCGGATAGCTGTGTTCATACTTTTCTTTGGAAAAAAGAAGGTTGCTGTCTGCCAGCATCTTGATGATCTTCACATCGCTGTCCTTTGTGAATTCCCCTTGGAGAGGCTTGAAATCACTGGTGTAACAGCCCTTCTCATCCACGATATTCACGAAATCTAATCCGCTTTCTTTGATGGCATTGTAATCATCTTCCCCGTGAGCCGGCGCCAGATGAACGATCCCGGTCCCGCTGTCGTCGGTCACAAACCCTGCCGAGATCACTTCATGCCCGCGGTTAAGCGTGAGATTATCGAATGGCGGTTGATAGGAAACGCCAACAAATTCGCGTCCTTTATGCTCACTTACCAAAACGAAGTCGTCTCCGAGCACCTCATTCGCAAGGTTTTTCGCCAGGATATATGTCTCTTCTCCGCGCCTCGCTTTCACATAATCCACGTCTTCATGGACGGCAAGAGCCACATTTGACGGAAGCGTCCAAGGTGTCGTCGTCCATCCAAGAAAGTACTCATTTTCTTTTCCTTCTATCTTGAATTTAGCTGTCGCAGAAAGATCTTTTACATCCTTATATCCTTGAGCCACCTCGTGGGAACTGAGGGACGTTTGACAGCTCGGGCAGTACGGAACGACCCGATGCCCCTGATAGAGCAAACCTTTCTCATGGATCTTCGAAAGGATGTGCCAGACACTTTCGATATAATCATTTTGAAGGGTCACATAAGGATCGTCCATATCCACCCAGTATCCGATTGCCTCAGTGAATGTACGCCACTGTCTCTCATAATCGAACACACTCTTTTTACATTCTTCAATGAATTTCTCTACACCGTAATCCTCGATTTCCTGTTTTCCGGAGACGCCAATTTTCTTTTCGACACCGAGTTCCACAGGCAGGCCGTGAGTATCCCAACCTGCCTTACGTTTCACTTGATACCCCCGCATTGTCTGATACCTTGCGACGAAATCTTTGATCACACGTCCGAGGACATGCCCGGCATGAGGCAGGCCATTGGCCGTCGGGGGACCTTCGTAGAAGACGAATGTCTTTTCCCCTTCCCGGTTTGCCACTGATTTTTCAAAAATATGATTCGAATTCCAGAAATCCTGGATCCGCTGCTCCCTTTCGACCGACTTTTCGTTTACATTTACCTTCTCCATGTCATCACACCTTCATTTTTTATAAATAAAAAAACCCGCCCCTAACCTAAGTTAGGGACGAGTTTGTAACCCGCGATACCACCCTGATTCTGTCCATAAACTCGATTTCAAGTTTACGTGACAGCGCTCATTCAACGTACAATCATACGCGTTCCTTGTAACGGCGGAAACCCGTCAAAGCTTAAAGTACCTTCAGCTTTGCTTCTCGGAGAGGATATTCAATATGATCTGAACGTTGACTTCCACCAAATCGTCAACTCTCTGTAAGAACAGACTCCATACCTACTCGTTCTCGTCATGGAATGTAAGTGTTATATTATAAATAATCTATACGAAACAGGATAAATTTGTCAATACTTTCTTTCATTTTTGACGAAAAATGATCCATTTATTCACTATTCTTTACTAACGAATGGAGTTATGTATATAATAAAAGTAGTTAAGTACACTAAAAAAGGAGTCCTGACGGCAATCAGGACTCCTCCACAACATAAACTGCATGGAAAAGTGCAGCGGCTCACTTCAGAGTCAATCGAAACAGAAGTAATCATCAATGATCCTCATGAGCGGTGGGGACGATGGTTACTTCTTTTTTTGTGTAACCGCGACAATTGCTACAATCAATGTTCCAAAGGCAATCATAATTTGCAATACATCTCCTACAGCAATCATTAGCGTATCACCTCCCTTCACTCGGGAGTGTGAGCCGCTACCCCATCTTCCGTATTATGTTGTGTCCTTCCATTATATCACAGGCAAACATGCGTTTCCCCCTTCCGAATGGACCGGTCTAAAAATTTGGCAGGGGTAGATTCCATACATTCTTAGAAGAATAATTTCAGATAAATTTCAACGTACGCCTGAGGTTTCATGATGAAAACCAACCTGAATAGTCTCTCAATAATAACAATGAAACATTAATAGTTCCAAGGTAATGGTAAAATATACACTGTTCACTGAGAATGGATCGATCTTCTTCAAGGAGAGAAAATGAAATATAATCTCGGCGATATTGTAGAGTATGAAGATAAGTTGTATACCGTATTTTGGATCTATGATTCCGAATATGTGGAATTGAGTTCGGATGAAAAGAAATGTGTATTAGCGAAGGCGGAAGAAATTCGGTTGGTTAAAGCGAAGTGAACATGATCCTGTTTGGATAAGATTTAAAGGTCATTATTTACAGAGTTCATCCATCTCAGCGGAACATCTTTAGCGTTGCCTGTCCGCCAAATAAATTTGTGTGGACAGGCTTTTTATTTGTTTAGAAGATTACGTTTAACACAAACATTGACATATCGAGAAAAACCGATTAGTATATACGCCATGAATACAATCGATTTATTCAAAGCATTATCCAATGAAACACGTTTGAATATTTTGCAGTGGCTGAAAGAACCGCATAAACATTTTGATAAGCCGACCGCTCACTTATCAAAAAATATGCACGAAAAAGGTGGTGTCTGTGTCGGGGACATTCAAGAGAAGGCGAATCTATCGCAATCGACGATTTCACAGTATTTATCGATGATGCAAAAAGCAAACCTTCTTGAATCGGAGCGGCATGGAAAATGGACGTACTATCGAAGAAACGAAGAGACCATCTCGACATTAGCTGAATATATCGGAAAAGACCTGTAACAGGTTTTTTCTTCGTTTATCACATCTATATTTCTCGATATATAGATTTATTTTTCGCGCAATATATCGTCAATTCCCGATATCTAAAAATATAATATTAAAGGAGACACAGTCCATCATGAAAAAATTCCTCATTTACATCATTGCGCTGATCGCTGGGATGGCACTCAGTATCGAGGGTGCGATTTACGGTGAACTCGGTAAAAGTGTCGGCAAACTCGAAAGCAGCTTTTATAACTTCTTTACAGGCTCGATCATTTTAGGGCTCGCCCTTCTCTTTTTCGGAAAGGGCAAGCTATCGTATACGTTTAAAGCGCCAAAATGGAATCTCCTTGGAGGGATTCTCGGTGTCGTTTATTTAACGATCTTGGTTATCAGTATCCCTATCGTGGGAGTGGGTCTTTCAATGGTTTCTGTCATACTCGGACAAATGGCCGTGAGTATTCTCATTGAACACTTTGGGTGGCTTGGAAGCCGGAAGAATCCGGTTAACGCTTATCAACTATTAGCCGTTGGATTTATGTCCATCGCGTTACTATTAATCTTTTAAGGAGGAAACACCATGAGTTTATTTATCATTCTATTCACTCTGCTTGCAGGGATCATGTTAAGTGCACAATCCTCCATCAACGGGACCTTCAGTAAAAAAGCCGGGACTTTGGAAAGTGCGTTCCTTACGTTTGCAAGCGGAACCCTTTTTCTTATCATTATCGTCTTATTTTTTGGAAGAGGCGATGTCCTTGCTCTCCTTGATGCGCCTAAATGGCAATTGAGTGCCGTACTCTTCGGGGTCGGTTATTTGTTCTTGACTGTCCTTACCGTACCGATCATTGGTGTGACGGCAGCCAATATCTCAACCGTGATCGGACAGCTCATTGCCGGTATGGTCATCGATCACTTCGGGTGGTTCGGCGGTATAGAGATTTCAATGGACCCGAAACGATGGCTCGCATTGGTGAGCATGGTACTGGCCCTTTATTTTGTTTATAAGGGGAATACGACAGAGAGAAATATTCACTAACCATGAATCAGGTCTGACCCCTAAGAGTGAGGGCCAGACCTGATTTAGTTACAAGATACACTCCAATGAAAAGATAGAAAGGTCTTCTCTACGATTGGAGTTTTATCAATTTTGATACAAGACTGCTCGGCATGATAAAAAGAGTATTCATTAAATAGTATACAGATTAAAATCATACTTAAAGCTACTGCAGTCACAGATGTTTTTTTCACCTTATAATCACCTCTATTACTGATCCTTTGGTCTTCCGCACTTCACCAAGACATGCCATAAAAGCTTTAATTCCTGCAGCACGTCTTCATAAGTACCCCGATCACTCCAGGAATCTGGATCTCGTTTCAAATTCATGACGGCTAACCCGATTGTGTGGGCATCAATCCTGTCTTTATAAGCGATCCGCTTTGCCAGTGATGGCATGGATGGTCCTCTAAAGTCAGCAGGAACCTCGTCCACTTGAAGGATAAAGCCCATATGCCATTTAAGATTGATGGAATACCTGGAGCACATTTGCTCAAGGGTTTCACCAACATTTGTGTCCTTAAAAGATGGATCGGCAACCAGCACTTCCACATCTTCTTTCAGAGAAATCGGCCCGTGAATCTGTGATTCTATATAATGATTCAAATTTCGATTCGCCACGCTTTCTTTCCTGCCATTTTCAAGATGATTCAGTAGATGATGAATGAGCTTTGCATGAGTCAAATCCTTCTCTCCAAGTGCAAAATCTCTTAAGAATATTTCTTCCAAAAGCGCGGCGAGGATCATATCAAATGCTTGATACGTCCCCTTTTCGAATGGGTTTTGATGGGAGTCCAAATATGTATAAGTAGAGCGGGATGATACGTTAGGGCTCAGCAAAAAATAGCATGAGCCGAACCGGGGGGAAGGTCCATCTGGATGTAACATGAGATTCAATGCCCCGTACTTTGGCCGTTCACTCATCAATGTACCGTCCGATTGATAAGCTCCTCCAAACATACTCTCTTCCCACCTATCCCGGTCACCACCTAAATGGGGGGACACCTTCCCATTCGATATGAATGTTTCGAACTGGCTCTTGTATTCCCCTAGTTCGAGCAGGGACTGGGCAACGGTCTTCATCGTGGGAGTCGGTCGATCCGGATGGAAGTGCAGACCGATCTGTGCGTAAGTTTTCATATGATGAACTGCCCGTGCAAACACTTCATCTGAAATATTGGACATGTTCAGGACATGATGGATGGTAGCCTTTGCATCCGATTTATGCTTAAGTGCATAGGCCGTAAAATAATCAATTGCCTGACGCTGTGACGAGGTTAATCCCATAAAGATCCGACGCTCCTAACCGTATGACTTCAACCATTATTTCTCCCAAAGCTCGATCAGCCTGCCTTCAGGATCTTTAATCCAGATAAACTGACCAAATTCACTCACTTCTTTTTCCTTTGCAAGGGGTACATCCATTCGTTCAAGATGTTCCATCGTTTCGTTAAGATTATGTACTTGAAAATTCAACATGACCTGCTGATCTGTCGGGAAATAGGGGTCATCTTCTTTAAAGAAAGAAAAGATCGTTTCATTTTCCGGATCAGGTTTAATCATGGTTCCGCTCCAATCTCCCATTTCAATCTTCAACACATCACCGTACCATTTCTTTAGAGCATCCAGGTTTTTCGTTCTCCAGAAGATTCCTCCGAATCCTTTTATCATCTAACATCGCTCCCTTTTGTTTTACTACATTATTATATAAATCAATGTTCACTAGATCTCTTTCTCCTCGGTTCTTCTATTTCTCTTATAACCTTCCATTTTCCATTCACTATTCTCCAATTTTCAATTGTAAATAACTGTGCTAATACTTACTTTTCTTTCACTTATATCTGTTCCGTTCCTTAGAAGACTTGCCGCAATTCCACCTGTCCTTCCCCATATCCTTGAGGATCCGGCATCCGCATGGCCCATTCGATGGCTTCTTCCCTTGACTTCACATCGATCAGAAAGAACCCCGCCACTAACCCGCCGACTTCAAATGGACCCTCGGTTACAACCGGTTCACCACCTGGTTTCGGGTACGATACGCGAATACCGTCAGAGCTCGGATGGAGTCCTTTCGCCATCACCCGCACGCCTGCTTCCACTAAATCCTCATTGTACTTTGTCATGGCTTCCAGGAGCTCGGGGCTCGTTGGATTTCCGGCTTCCGAGTTTCTTGAGGCTTTGACGATCATCATAAACAGCATAGAAACATCCTTCTTCCCGCACTTCTCGTTATCTTCACTTCAGAATACACGGTTTTCCACTCTCATCAAATGCTCTCTTTAAATCAAACGCAAAAGGAGTAGCTTGATGTTCAAGATAATATTGGTATCTCGTAAAAGCTTCCTCCCATGAGACATCCTTGACCATCTCTGTCCACCAGACTACATACGAAGAATGCTTCCCATCATCAGGCTCCATCCATTTGTTCCTGTTCCGCAGTGCCTGACTGTGCTTCCCGGCATATGTAAAGCGATATAAGGATTGCAGGCTTTTCCATACCGTTAATGTCAGGACGGGGTAGCCGCCTCCATCTCCTTCTTCAGGTAAAGAGACACCCTCTGATGAAAACTCTTCTATAAGATATCCTGATAAATATGCCTGGCGCATCACTTTATATCCCATTTCGTAAAACTCACGTGATGCCGGGTGGTCATAAGGGTGATGTAACCTGCCAACAGTATAAATTGAAACGATTGCCATACACATTCCTCCCATTATAGTCTTTTTATAGAAACAGGACCGGATCTAAGTCAAATATCATACTAAATGTATTCCATCCCCCCTCCAATTCTTCCTTCTAAATTGTGCAAAATGCTATTTGAACATTAACTCATTCATTCTAACGAAAAAAAAGACACAAAAGTTCGATTGGCTACTAAAAAGTCATACCAGGCCCTTTTGCATCTATTTCTATTACAGCACTTTCGTAAATACTCCTTCACACCTCCCTTATTCCCTCTACGGTTCTGCTTACAATTTAAATCAGTAATAAGTATCACTTACTACTGCGGTGAATTAAACACTCAGTTCTCCCATAATCCACCCTTCCACAAACTCTTCTAGAGACACTGCTACTACCCTTCGACTTCCGTTTTCGTGGTTCCATATGTGGATATCCTCAGATTGTATTGTCTCGTTTTCTATGAGATATCCAAATAAATCACCATTGCCAGCGTCGGTGAAAAATAGCATTGAATTCACATCACTATGTTGATGGGCCTTCCTACAAAATACGTTTTCCCTGATCATCTGTTCTGTTGACCAAATAAATGATATTCCATAGTCTCCATAGACCCCGTTTGTCTCATTGTATATTTGGGTGAGTCTCCACGGCAGTTCAACCTTTAATGTGTCTTTCATTGCTGATATTTCAGATTCACTTGCGGGTGGTTTGAACTGACTTTCTTTCGATATACTGCTGATAAAAGCTCTCCATTTCATTGTTCTTAACCACCTGAATTTTTTTATTGAAAAGACTCTGCCATTTGAATCAACTGTGTTTTACTCACTTCTTTTGGGGTTAGTTTAGGGTAATAAATCACTTCATAATACCTGTCATCTTTCCAGGTAAGAACTCTTCTATCCGAGTCATTCGGGATGAAATCTCCGTAAATATCATTTCCGATTTTCACCCTTTCGATCTTATCTGCTTCATACTCTGGTTTGGATGAAGTAACTCGGATATCCATCATATTTTTGTCAGCGTTTAATAACGACATTTCCGCTTCCCCTTGAACCTCTCCAACTGAAAAATCCGTGACCTTCATTTCAGCAAATGGAACCTGTGTCGGCGTCTTGAACTCAAATGACATTTGGCTTGTCTTTGGAGTGAAATGTAGATCGTACATCCTGCCACGGAGCTCCGACCAGACAAATAATATTGACAGAATTGAAGCAACTAATATTACAGAGAATATTAGTTTCCGTTTAGTTCCTCTCAATAATCCTATTCTATTAATCATTAACCCACCTTATATGTTTATATTTTTGAAGAGGTATTAACCTTTATGGAATCAGTCTCCAATTCCCCTCCGAAACAACTTCCACTTCACCATCGATCACCGTGATGGCAGTCTGATCATCAATCGCATATGCCGGCCCCTTCATGCTGGCGGCCCATTTCTCTGCATCAGCCATCGTATTTTCCGGCAGCATCTCATGATCCAGGTGAGGGAAGATTGAAAAATCAACCATTCCGAGCGCTGCATCCCCGCCGTTCGGAGATTTCCAGCCAACGAAATCTTCCCCAATGTTAGGCGCCATCACCATGCTCCCTGCGCTCATTCCCACATAAACTGCGTTCAGCGACGGCAAGAGATCTATAAGTCCTGATTGTTGCATCCAATGAGCTAAGTAGAGAGCGTCTCCGCCCGATACAAGAAAGACGTCTGTTTCTTTTACAAGCGGTACCCATCGGTCTCTGTTGATGCTTGGCAGCGCTGTGAGTTCCAGCACGCCGACAGACTTCCATCCGAGGTCCACCATGGGATTCTCTGAATTCCCGCTGATGAACTCCCATGTCCTGACGCCGGGACCGACCCATGGGTGTCCGTACATGGCGGTGGGTATGCACAGGGCAGTGCAATCGGCGATTGGTTTGTCGAGCATGGCAACCAGGGCTTCGTGTATGCTATTGTTATTGACGCCTGCCGATGTGAGCAGTAATTTCATGATTTCATCTCCTTTGTGTGTTCAAACACTCTGAATCCTTTTGTTTTTACACACTCAATCCAGAGCAACTTGTTACATAAGGAATTCAACAAAAATAGCCGTTTATCCTTTTTGGATGAACGACCATGTTTATTTACAATCAAGTGTTGCTCAGTTACTTACCAGCTAAGTTGAACATAAACCGAAGATTATACACCTTTTCGATAATGTTTAGACAAAAATTCATCCAAGATCACTTTATGGCTTTTCACCATATTGGTTGGCAGTTCATCTGGATAAAAAAACTCACATGTAATCGATTCAGACTGGTCTATGTTCAATTCCCCTTCATACCCCTCCGAATAATAGGCCACCGTCACGACATAAAACTCATCACCATTTTCGGCCTTAACATAATGTTCCGGCCCTGAATAAACATTGATTAAATGTAGTTCATTTACTCTCAATCCCGTTTCCTCATATACTTCTCTTCTCGCAACCTCTTCAGTTGATTCTCCAAGTTCCATTAGTCCTCCCGCAATTCCCCAGACACCCTTCGGAAATGTCCGTTGTTGAAGCAGTATCCTTCCCAGTTCATCCACTATAACCGTAACGGCACCTACAAACAGTAATGGCCTGTGACCCACGATTTCCCTTAGTTCTTCTACGTATCCCATAAATCTTGACTCCTTTTCAGTCTAGTTCCAAAAGCACCAAGGGGACAGGTACAACTGGCCTTTTTAGAGCAAATGTACCTCACCCCGTGGCTCCCTTTATGCTTTGATCAACACTTTCCCCTCATATGCACGACTCTCGATCAAATCATGAGCCTGTTTGGCTTCACGTAAATCGAATACCCTGGCAATGGGAAGCGTTACTTTGCCTGTTGCAAATAGCTCAATCACTCTTTCAGCAGCAGGAGCCAACATGTCCGGTCGATGTTTCCTCGTCGTTCCAAGACTGAATCCTTTTACATTTCGGCAGGAGGAATGAACATCGCTCGTTTTGAAGTGTCCGGCACTGCCGCTGCTGTTGCCGAATTGAACGAGGGTTCCGTATAGACCGAGGCAGTCGAGGCTCGCCGTCGTGACTTCTCCTGCCATGGAATCGAAAACGACATCTGCCCCTTTGCCGTTCGTCAGCTGAAGCACTTCTTCTGAAAACGTGTCATATGTAGAAACATGATCTGCACCCAACCTCTTTACATAGTCCTCTTTGCTTAAGGTGCCAATCGTTGCAACGACCGTCTCAACCCCGGCAAGCTTCGCTAATTGAATAAGCATAGAACCGACACCACCAGCCCCGCTATGAACAACGATCGCATCGTTTTTCTTTACCTGGCCTATTTCGTGTAGGAGGATATGGGACAGGATCGACACAGTAGGCATTGCAGCCGCCTGTTCAGAAGAAAGACTCTCAGGAATCTTGAACGTCAATTGTTTATGGGCCTTCAGAACCGCCTATAGGAAAAGCGATGACGCGGTCCCCGGCTGCAAAACCGGAAGATTCCCCTGCTTTCACAACGGTCCCCGCTGCATCGAGCCCAAGAGTGAGGGGGAAACTCCCCTTTCCTTTGCTGCCTTTCCGGGATTTGATATCTGCATAGTTCACACTGGTAAACGCCGTTTTGATCAACACTTCTTCTTTTCTTATTTTTGGAGTCTCTACATCTGCTAGTTGAAGCACACCGGAATCTCCAAATTCGGTTTGAATCACTGCTTTCATCACAACACCCCTTTTCCAACATCTCCTTTTCATTCTACTGTAACAGAGTAAGATTGAGATAATAGAAAAACTGAAAGAACATCCATAATCTGCGCTTATATTGACAAGATGTTCTTCTCTATGTTAATTTGTATGTGCAAATGAAAGGGTGTTGATCTAATGAACGAAGAACAAGACGACGTTCTGATTCACTGCTTATACTTCACGGCAAGCCGTTTTTCCAGAAGCATCACCAAGCTTGCAGAAAAACACCTGGATGCCGGCGGACTTGCTCCATCGTATTTTTATATGATCATGGTCATCCACTATAAGCCGGGGATCACACAGAAGGAACTGTGCCAGAAGCTGGCCATTGCCCCTTCCACCAGTACACGGTTCATCGATAAATTGGAAAAGAGAAACATCGTCCTGCGCAAAATGTCGGGCAAGCAAACGTTCATCTCTTTAACCGATGAAGGGGAAGAATTGTATCGGGAGTTCCGAGTATCGATCAAAGAGCTGTTCGATGACTATTCCCAAACACTTGGGAAGGATTTCAGCCTGGATTTGAGCCGGATGCTGCATGAGGCAAGTTTGAAGCTTGAAAAAGAGTGATCATGTCTAGGCGCTCTTTTTTTGACCATTCATTTGCATATACAAATATAAATAATTGGAGGAATTCATGATGAATAAAACGATTGTGATTATTGGAGCCGGTAAAGGAATCAGCTTCGAGACAGCTTTACAGCTTTATTCGATATGCAGATTAAAGGGGCCCTTGAGGTTGTGTACGAAGAAGCATGACAGATAAAAGCCATCACCGTAGGAGGTGATGGCTCTTTCATTTGTAAACATTGGCGAAGAATTGCGAAACTGCAAGCTCAGCTGATAATAGCGCGCCTTCAAGATGACCCCCGTTTGCTGCTGCGGTTTCGGTCCCGGCAAATAGGATCTTCTGTTCCCATATGCCTGCATTCCCCGGTGGACCATATTCAGGAAAACTTGTCAGCGGTTCAGCATCTTCTAATACCGCAGTATGTGGGTCATCTGACCAATCCTTGTACAGAAGTGAGATGGGCGAACCCGCCTGCTCACCGAATAAGCGTGTCAGCTGTTCCAGGACAAGACTCAATACTTTATCCTCCCCAAGCTCTTTGCGCACAGCTGCCGGCATTCCGAAGAATCCAAAAAGTGCACCTAACCCTTTTTCTGGTGAGGCGTCATGTATTTCCTGAAGCGGACCCGCCCAGCTCGTCACCTGACCGGAAAGTCCCTCTTCCCGCCAGAATGAAGTTTCATAAACGGCCACTGCCTTCGCTTGTCCCGCCATCCAAGTTGGTGTTTCAATCAGACTTTGCATGAGTTCTTCAGGAAGAGAAGGTGAGAAGGCAAGACGTCGTGCCACAAGCCTTGGTGGCATTGCAAGAATCACAGCTTCCGCCTTCCATTCCTTCTTCCCGCCTTGTTCATCAGCTTCGACCGTGATTTCTCCTTCGTTATCCATATGGATTGCCTTTACGGTTGTATTCAAATGAACAGTACCGGGCGGAAGAGTATCATAGACGGCATCAATGATTGCCTCCATGCCTCCATGCAGCCTGAAAGATCTTTGCACAGCCCCTTCCGGTAATACATGACGTTGCGGTCTGGCGTTTTCTGACTGCTCATAGAGAAGCGCTCCTTCCGTATGCTGCAGGAACGTCTGTAAACCGAGCTCCTTTACAAGACGTGTAATGAGCGGCTCATAATCCGGCCAGAACCACGTCGGTCCAAGGTCGATTTTCGCAAGGTCCGTCCCTCCGATGGTCTCACTTATGACTCTTCCTCCGATT
The DNA here is from genome assembly GCF_056173145.1 of Rossellomorea sp. QJM3NY_18. NCBI lineage: Bacteria > Bacillati > Bacillota > Bacilli > Caryophanales > Bacillaceae > Rossellomorea > Rossellomorea sp. QJM3NY_18. Next base: position 3,334,175 of record NZ_CM149659.1, read on the forward strand.
CTTTCCCTGGCTTCAAGGACCACACACTCAATGCCTTTCGCGTGGAGAAGGGAAGCGGCCCTGAGACCGCTCAGGCCTGCCCCGATAATAATCACAGGTTTCTTCATGCCGTGACCTCCTATCTCTTTTTATACTAAAGAGTATTGTAGCAGAAGGGACGGACCTTTTCATTCAGGGGAGCTTGAGCAAAAAAAAGAGCTTGCAGAAACATTTACTGTCTCTGCAAGCTTTTCCTTTACCTACTCTTCATATTGTTCGTTTTCATACGTCCCGTACTGACCATTTTCCGTATCGATGACACCGCTCGTATACGAATCCATGATCTGCTGGCTTACCTGTTGGTTCGCATTTTCATCATACGTGAACTGCTCTTTCGGATCTCTCTTCTTCATGGTGATTCCCCCTTAAAAAAATAAGTAGTCTATTCTCCTTTATTGTTCGAAAATTGGCTACAGATATAAGTGGGAAAATATAGTATGATGAATGTAAGGAGGGGATCACAATGAGTTTAAAATACCACAACATATTAGTAGCTGTAGATGGATCCAGGGAAGCAGAATGGGCCTTCAAAAAAGCGATTGCCATCGCAAAACGGAACGATGCCGTTCTGTCCCTGATCCACGTCATCGACACCCGCTCTTTCGCCGCCATCGAATCCTACGACCGTACAGTAGGAGAAAGAGCCATCAAGTATGCTGAAGAATTATTAAACGAATACAAAGAAGAAGCGGCCAAAGCCGGATTGACCAAAGTCAAAACCTATGTCGAATATGGCTCCCCGAAAGTGATCATCCCAAGAGAAGCAAACAAAAACGTCAAAGCAGACCTCATCATATGCGGAGCCACCGGCCTTAACGCCGTCGAACGGTTCCTCATCGGCAGCGTCTCCGAACACATCACCCGGGCTGCCCACTGCGACGTACTGGTTGTCAGAACGGAAGAAGTGGAAGATTGATTTTACCATCTTTCCAACAAAAAAAGAGCGGTTGAAGGAGGAGGTTCCTTTTCAACCGCTCTTTTTGGTGATATTAGAAAGAAAATCAACCAGCACTATCTATTACACAGATTGAGTAGCCAAAGACCCCAACTCAGCCTTCCCCTTCCCAATCTGCACCTTCACCTGCTCAAACCCCGTACCACCATACGACTTCCTTCTCTCCACAGCCGAATACGGAGCCAAAATCGAATAAATATCCTCCTCGATCAACGAAGAAAACTCACCATACTCCTCAAGCGGAACATCCTTCAAATAACAGCCCTTCTCAATACAATACAACACAAGCTTCCCAACGATTTCATGGGCCTGCCTGAACGGAATCCCCTTCGTCGCCAAGTAATCCGCAAGCTCTGTCGCATTGGAAAAATCGTTTCCGACTGCTTCCTCCATCTGCTTCGTATTCACTTTCATCGTCGAAATCATGCCCGTAAAGATCTTAAGCGATCCCACCACGGTCTTCACCGTATCGAACATGCCTTCCTTGTCTTCCTGCATATCCTTGTTGTACGCAAGCGGCAGTCCTTTTAACACAGTAAGAAGGGAAATGAGATTCCCATTCACCCTGCCCGTCTTTCCTCTGACTAGCTCCGCCATATCCGGGTTCTTCTTCTGTGGCATGATGCTGCTTCCAGTCGTAAAACTGTCATCGAGCTCGATGAATCGGAATTCTTCCGTGGACCACAGAATCATCTCTTCCGCCAGACGGGAAAGATGAGTCATCATGATCGAGCTGTTGCTCAGGAATTCCAGGATGAAATCACGGTCACTTACGGCATCGAGACTGTTTTCATAGCAAGAATCGAAGCCAAGAAGTTCGGATGAATACTCACGATCAATGGGGAAAGTTGTCCCGGCAAGTGCACCGGCACCCAATGGAGAGATATCAATTCGTTTTAACGAGTCGACAAGTCTCTCCTTATCACGGTTCAACATCCAGAAATAACACATCAAATGATGAGCGAACGAAATCGGCTGGGCACGCTGCAGATGAGTATAGCCAGGAATGATCGTTTCCACATTCTCTTCCGCCTGAACGATGATCGCTTCCTGAAGGTCCTCAACGAGCTTGACGATTTCCTCCACCCGTCTTTTTAAAAAGAGATGCATGTCTGTCGCAACCTGGTCGTTACGGCTTCTTCCCGTGTGGAGCTTGCCGCCGACCTCACCGATTAAATCGATCAGATGCTTCTCCAGATTCAAATGAATATCTTCATACTCAACGGAAAACTGAAGTTCATTCTTTTCAGCCTTTCCATACAGCACATGGAGGCCATCGAGGATCTGATCGGCTTCACTTTCCGTCAGGATCCCGCATTTTTTTAACATTTTCACATGGGCGATGCTGCCTTCGATGTCTTCTAGTACGAGCTCCTGGTCGAATGAGATGGATGCATTGAATTCATCCACCCACTCTTCCGGCTTCTTGGTGAAACGTCCTCCCCACAGCTTACTCATAGAGTGACTTTCTCTTTCTTCTCAGCGTTGACCATGGAAGACACCTTCGTCGGCAGACCCCATAGTTGAATGAATCCAATGGCAGCATCGTGATCGAATTCATCCGCTTTTGTGTACGTCGCAAGGTTTTCATCATACAGGGAATTCGGTGATTTTCTTCCTTCGACGATGGCATGGCCTTTGAATAATTTCACGCGTACCACACCGTTCACATACACCTGAGTTTGATCTAGGAAAGCCTTTAATGCTTTATTTAATGGAGAGAACCATAGTCCCTCATAAATTAATTCTGTCATTTTCTTCTCGATCACCGGTTTGAAATGGGCCAATTCTTTCACCAGTGTGAGGTCTTCCAGTTCTTTATGTGCTTTTAAAAGGGTCATGGCTGCAGGACATTCATATACTTCACGTGACTTGATCCCGACAAGGCGATTTTCTACATGATCGATACGGCCGACTCCGTGCTTACCGGCAAGCACATTCAGTTTCGCAATAATTTCATCAAGAGGATATGCCACGTGATTCAGCTCCACAGGCACCCCTTTTGAGAACGTGATTTCAACCACATCCGCTTCATTTGGAGATTCTTCGATGCTTGCTGTTAGATCATATGCATCTTCAGGTGGTGCAGTCCAAGGATTTTCCAGCACCCCGCATTCATTGCTTCTGCCCCAAAGATTCTGGTCGATACTGTATGGTGAATCGAGATTGATGGGAATCGGAATCCCCTTATCCTTCGCATATTCGATTTCTTCTTCACGTGACCACTTCCATTCACGAACCGGTGCGATTACTTCCAGTGAAGGATTCAATGCCGCAATGGACACTTCGAATCTCACCTGGTCATTTCCTTTCCCCGTGCAGCCATGTGCAACAGCCGTTGCATCTTCCTGTTCTGCAATCTCAACAAGTTTTTTTGCGATCAACGGTCTTGAGAGTGCGGACACCAGTGGGTATTTCCCTTCATACAGTGCGTGACTTTGCAGGGCAAGAAGTGCGTATTCATTCGCGAACTCTTCTTTTGCATCAATGACAAAGCTTTTGGACGCTCCAACCGTCAACGCTTTTTCTTGTACAAAATCAAGATCCTTTCCTTCCCCGACATCCAGGCAGCATGCAATGACTTCGTATCCTTTTTCTTTTAACCATTGAACCGCTACCGACGTATCCAAACCACCTGAGTAGGCTAATACCACTTTTTTATTCATCCGTATCTCCTCCTGTTGATTTTCTATATAAATGAATATTTATTCTTTAAGATGAATTTATATTAGCAGTTTACGAGAAATACATCAATACTTATTCATTAATTTGTATAAATATTTTATGGACAAATAATGACATCGCCTTCGCACTGGGCTTCACGCAGAATTTATTGTAGGATGAAAGAAGAATGAAATGTGAGGAGCATTCAGAAAGATGTGGAACGAATTTTTTTCATATGATTCAAGACTCGGCATCCACCTTCCACTGCAGGTGAAGGAATGGCCGATGTATTCTCCAGAGGAACAGGAAATAATTCTCCTAGAGTGGGAGCGTGTCCGGGGAACGATTCCAGACCGAATCGGGGAAATTGATGTGGAGATCGAGCGCCTTCAGGATGAACTCGCTCAGGAAGATGATTTTGAACGATCCTGCATGATCAATCATGAAATCTCTGAACGGGCTTCGGAAATCAATGATCTATGGCTCTGGTACCGGACCAATCCGGAAAAAACAGAAAGGGAATGATGCGTTGCACACATCATTCCCCTTTTTTATTGTTCATTTTTCTTATCGCGCAAATAGCGGTATTGATAATATTTTTCGGCAAAATCAGTAATTTTCCTCGAAAGCTGATAATTGGATCCCGCTCCGATGGCAATGCTGACAAGAGGCAGACCCGACCACTTCTTCCCTTTGAACATGGTGATGGCCATTGCTTTCAGTGCCTGTTTCATGGACCCTTCCAGCCACGTATAATCCGTCAGCTGCTCTGACCCGTCATAGAAGTAATTCGAATCCTTCTTATTCAAGTCCTCCATCAGATCCTCCCAAGCAAGGGCCCGGAGTCTTGCCGGCAGGGTCGCTGCATGGAACACCTTCAGCGACGTCATCATTTCAAACGGCGTCTGAACATCAAATCCGTAGGTGATGGCGATGAGCTGCACCGAACGAAGATTGATGACGAGCATGGCAGGCAGATCCGATCCAAGAGCCACAAGCCCCCCGGTACCCGTCACCCCTCCTTGCAACAGGGAATAGATGCGATGGCGTCCCGCATGCTGTTCCGCTATGTAATGAAGCTGGTCAATCGTTAAATAATGAAGATCCTCGACCGTCTGAATGTCCTGATTGAATGCCCGCGCCGTCACAAGGATCCGCTCCCGTGCGTCATTTTGCATCTGTGAACCTTGAATCAGGGAATGCATATGAAACAACCAGCCATCCAGCCGCTGAAAAAATTGATCCTGAACATCTTCAGGAATCGATTCAAACGCGTAATCCAGCCACTTCACATATGTATGCTCCAAATCATTCGCTTCATATTCATACAACTCTTCTCTCCAAGCCTTGATCCCCTGCCATACCTGCTTATCTCGTTCTGACCAGTTCACTTCTCCCCACTCCTTACATTCCTTAAATTACGTATAGTATACCATATATGGAAGGGACAATTCGTTGGTGAAGGGGAGAATGGTGGGAATAGTCAGTTATTTTGAACGGAAAGGAAATGCTTTATAAAAAAACAGGACCGCCATAGATAGCGATCCCGTTTCATTTATATTAGATATTTCCTTTTTCCACAACATCACGAGCGATCATGACTTCTTCATTCGTAGGAATGATCATGACTTTTACCGGTGAATGCGGATAGTTGACGAATGCTTCTTTACCACGGACCTGATTGCGTGCCGGATCCCAGTATACGCCCATGAATTCCAAGCCTTGAAGGACTTTTTCACGGATCAGCGTACTGTTTTCACCGATACCTGCCGTGAAGACAATTGCGTCTACACCGTACATGCGTGATGCATATGAACCGATGTATTTGTGGATACGGTTAGCGAACACTTCAAGAGCCAGTTCCGCACGCTCGTTACCTTCTGAAGCCTGCAGCTCAATATCACGAAGGTCACTTGAGAATCCTGATACACCAAGCATACCGGACTTCTTGTTGAGGATATTTAATACTTCATCAGCCGTTGATCCTGTTTTCTCCATGATGAACGGGATAAGGGCCGGGTCGATATTACCTGAACGAGTTCCCATGGCAACACCGGCAAGTGGTGTGAAGCCCATGGACGTGTCGATGGATTTACCGCCTTCGATGGCTGCGATACTTGCACCGTTACCTAAGTGACAGGAAATCAGGCGCACTTGCTCTTCCGGACGTCCTAGCATTTCAGCTGCACGCTGTGATACATACTTGTGGGAAGTTCCGTGGAAACCATATTTACGGATTCCGAAATCTTCATAGTACTCATACGGAAGGCTGTATAAGAACGAGCTTTCGGGCATTGTTTGGTGGAACGCTGTATCAAACACAGCAACCGCAGGAACATTCGGTAACACGCTATGGAATGCTTTGATTCCTGTTAAGTTTGCCGGGTTATGAAGTGGAGCCAAATCAGACAGTTCCTCGATTTTCGTCACAACTTCGTCTGTAATCAAAACGGAATCATTGAAGACCTCTCCGCCGTGCACGACACGGTGACCGATTCCATCGATCTCATCAAGTGAGTTGATGATGCCAAAGCCTGTCAGCTTTTCAAGCAGCATTTTTACCGCTACTTCATGATTCGGGATATCCGTCACTTCTTCACATTTCTCATCGTTCACTGTTATATTGAAAACCGCATCGTTTAATCCGATACGTTCAATTAGACCTTTGGTAATGACTGTTTCTTCAGGCATATCAAAAAGCTGAAACTTTAACGAAGAGCTTCCAGCATTAATTGCAATCACTTTTTTTGCCACGTTGTATCGCTCCTTTTGTTTTCGATCTATCGACTCTACCATTATTCTGTTCATTGAATCGTTTTTTATCTCTCAATTCCCCATTAAATCACTGACTCCACCCTATTTCAAGAAAAAGCTTGAAATGACATCGTTTTCATGTTAAATTAAATGTTTTCACAAAAATTAGAAAACAGAGCGCCATGTATCTACTCGTGCAAAATGTGTCTTTTAATGTTGAGCGGTCTATAAATCTAAATAACGGTCGATAAACTTCTCATTCTCTGCATACCCCCAACACCTATCCAATAAAACACCCTTAAAAAAAAGACCGCCAGAAGGCAGTCTCGATTCATACGTTTATTTATTCTGCACAAGCCACTGATCGATCTTCGACAGGATGTCCTGAAGGGCTCTCTGATTCGAAAGGCTTGGCAGTTGCGCAAGCAATACCTCTTTAGGAGGCTTAATTCCTTCTTTTTTCTTTTGAAGGATCAGGATGCTTTTTGCAGAATTTTTATTTTTAAACAGGGAGAGCGGCAGCTGCAGGAAGCCCTGGATGTCTGCTTTTTCTTTCAGATAACCATGAAGCTGTGCACTGTGGGGCGATTCGAAAAGTCCGTTCGGCACGATGAAGAAGAGGTATCCTCCGTCTTTCGTATGCTTCAGGCTTTGTTCGATGAATAGATGGTGGGCATACGAATGTCCTTCATCTGCTTTCAGCTCATAATCCTGGGCGCGCAGGTCGTTCGGATAATACCCGATCGGCAGGTCGCAAAGGACAAGATCGACGGGATCAATGAACAATGGCTCAAGGGAATCCTGGTTGAAAAGCTGCAGTGGATGCTTCTGCAGATCTGCTCCCACATACGCAAGCTTGATCAGTACTTCATCGATTTCCACACCGATGGATTGGGTTTCTTTCCCCGGCATCTGGTTCAATACTGTCGTTAAGAGATTCCCCGTTCCGATCGCAGGATCAAGGACCGTCAGCTTATTCACGCCAGCTGTGAATTTATTCACCAGATAGCTGATGAATAATCCAAGTGAGTCCGGCGTCATTTGATGATTCGGCTGTACGTTTTCTTTCATTCCTTTTAGAATCGCGAATTGAAACGCTTTACGGATATGTTCATTCTCAAGTTGAGAAAAATTTACTTCGTCGTACTTTTTGTTCAGGCGCTTCTTCGTCAGTTCGCTGACTTCTTCCTGGAGGACGTCCCCTTGAAAAAGGTTTTCCCCCGTTTCGGCAACGGCTTCTAAATAACTGCAGGCAAGTTCATCCTTCAGAAGGGTGGCCGTTTCATCGATTATTCCAAATAATGATTCGACTGGCGAATTAATCATCGGCATTCATTCCTTTATCACAATTTCATTCATCTATTTTACCTTTGTCCCACCCTTTTGTAAAAAAACAATGCTGACCATGGGTAAGTCAGGTCAGCATGTCTGTATATATGTTCAGTTGGGGCAGGATTATTTCGCGTTTTTCACTGCTTCTACGGCAGCATCATAATCCGGGTGGTCAGTCGCTTCGCTCACATATTCCACATACGTCACTTCATCATTGCTGTTTACAACGAATACAGCACGTGCAAGAAGACGAAGTTCCTGGATGTGCACGCCGAATGCTTCACCGAAAGAAAGGTCGCGGTGATCGGAAAGGGTTTGGACATTTTCGATTCCGTTCGCTCCGCACCAACGCTTTTGTGCGAATGGAAGATCAACTGAAACCGTCAATACTTCTACGTTATCAAATTTCGTTGCTTCTTCATTGAATTTTCGTGTCTGCGCATCACAAACACCGGTATCGATGGAAGGAACGACACTGATTAAACGTACCTTGCCCTTGGAATCATTCAGTGTGACTTCCGATAGATCATTAGCTAATACTGTGAAGTTGGGAGCTTTGTCGCCTACTTTAACCTCATTACCTAATAGAGTGACAGGGTTATTCTTAAACGTGATATTTGCCATTATTTGTTCCTCCTCTATAAATAGTATGTACCCCTTCATAGTACAGAAAAAGGAAGGGGGAAAGCAAATCATAGGGGTCCTTTTCAAAAAAAAGATGAGCTCACTCATTCGAGTAAGCACGCAATCATTTACAGCTCCATCTTATGATTTTGATTGTGCTGCCCGTTTTGATCCTCTTTATTGCCATCCTTTTTCATCATGCCCTGGATTTTCTCGATGGCACCAGGAGCAAGGTCCAGCAAGCGGTCGATCAGGTGAGTGCTTTCATCTAAATGAAGCATCTTGATACCTTTCGAGCCGACGATCAAAAACGCGATCGGCGTAATGGAGACACCGCCCCCGCTACCTCCGCCAAACGGCTGCTGCTTAGGGGATGACTTATCACCGCCGCCTTCTCCGCCTTTACCGCTGTCGTCTTTACCCTTATTGTCGATGATGAACTCACTGCCGCCTGCAGCAAACCCAAAGCCTACCTTTGAAACGGTGAGGATGACACTTCCATCGGGTGTTTCAACGGGATCACCGATGATCGTATTCACATCGATCATTTCTTTTAAATTTTCCATTGCCGTGGTCATCAGACCTTCAATCGGATGTTCTGACATATGAAGACCTCCTAATTAGACTGAATGTTTTTCTCCAGAAATGGTGGAAAGGGGCTTTGTCTTGAACTTAGCCATACCGCCTCTCCAATACCGAAGTATCTTGAAACCTACTAGGATAGCATTCCCTATGCGAAACTGGATAATACATGAAAATTGTGTTTGAATCACCGCATGTTGAAATGTCGGTGTCACTTCGATGACCGGCATGGATTGCAGGCGCATATACCCGCTCAGGATGCCGATGATGCTCCCTTTCATTCCCCAGATCGTCCCAGTCAACGTCCCCGTCGATGCCGCATCCCCAGTCCCGAATAAAGTCTTCCACTTGACCTGATCCAGTTTGACTTTTTTAAGAAACCCCCGGATGATCCGGTGCATGGATTGTACGTGAATGACGATTTCCTTCGTATCATTTAAACTGGCAATGAAATCATGAGGCGTGATTTTCTTTTTGGACGCCTTTTTCTTGGAAGGGTCGCTTTCCTTCCCTTTCTTCGTTTCCTGTTCCACGACGACATTCGGACCGTCGTCATCAAGCTTCACGAGCGGTATGTCGATCGTATATTTGATCAAACCGAACCACGCCCTCAGCTTCACCTTGAAATGATCATTGTCATTTCCATGGTATAAGGAAATCGTGACCGTCAGCTTCGTGATTATAAGAATGAATAATAGAGAAATAATAAGTGCCGCGATAATGATTAACGTCCAGACCCACCAGCTCATACATTCACACCCTTCAACCTGTTATTATGGCCTTTATTGGGAGAATTAAACTTGGGCTGATGGAAATTGCGGTGAAAAGAGGGTCTTTTGGAGGGGTCCTGAGGGGGAATTGCGTCATTTCGGGTGGTGATTGCGTCGTTTTTCGATTAATTGCGTCATTATTCCCGTGATTGCGTCATTTTTTATTTAATTGCGTCATTTCACCACGTAATTGCGTTATTTTCCATAAAAAGGTAATCCATTCAAATCGTCATCTCATTATTTAATGTCCATTTTTTTCACAGAAGTCCAATCACGCACAAAAAAAACAAACCCGCCCCATCAGCAGGTTTGCCTCTCTAAATCACACAGCTGGAGTAAATTCCAGCTTTTTCTTTTCCTGGACCACAGTCGTATCTGCAAACAGATCATGAATGCCCTGCTTCTTATGGGTAAAGGCCACGACCACGTATAAAATAAAGACGGTCGTGGAGATGAACCGGCCGATCAGCTCCCTGAAGAGGATGGTTCCCCATGATGGTTTACCGCCTTTCAGCTCAATGACACGAATACCGAATACCATCTTCCCGATCGTCTGGCTGAAGTATTTCGTCATTAAAACGAAATACCCGTAGAACACGATGCTCGTCAAAATGGAAATCGGGGCAAACATCGAGCCGTCGGATAAAGAAATGTCCAATAGTTTGAAGATTGGATTCACGATCAGCCGCGTGATGCTTCCAATGACGATCAGATCCACCAGATATGCCCAGAACCGTATCCAGAATCCCGCCAGGTAATATCCGTCATGCGGGATTGTCCTTGAAAAGTCAGGAGAAGAAGATTGAACTTCGATATGCTCCCGTGTTTCATTATGTTCATAGCGATCACTCACTTCATTCACCTTCCTTATTCAGAATAGAGATACATCAATCGTGGAGAACCCGGGTTTGATAGAAGTTTCATCAGTGCCGCCGCTTCCATGTCCTGACCCATCATTTTCTTTGCACCCATACTGAAGAATTCGGAGAAAGGATCGCCTGCCGTGTATTCAAATACTTGTGCATCTTTCAATTTATAATCTTTCTTCATCGCTGCAATCGTATCTTCCACATAGCCGAATTCATCAATCAGATTGACTTCCTTCGCCTGGATTCCATCGTACACACGTCCGTCGGCAATCTTCTTCACTTCCGCTTCAGACATATCACGGCCTTTGGCGATGACATCCACGAAGCCTTCATAAGAGTTATCGATCATCGATTGTATGATTTTCCGTTCTTCATCGGTCATTTTACGAGTTGGACTCATAATGTCTTTGTACGGTCCACTTTTGATCGTGACGAAATCGACGCCGTATTTCTCTGCCAGTTCCGAGTAGTTGATGCTGTGCATGATGACTCCAAGAGAACCTGTCAGCGTTTCTTTGCTGGCAAAAATCTTCGTAGCAGGAGCCGATATGTAGTAGCCGCCGGATGCCGCCGTACCGCCCATCGATACATAGATCGGCTTTTTCGTCTTCTCCATGATTTCCACAAGCTTCGAGTGGATCTGTGCACTTTCCACAACGCCGCCGCCTGGGGAATTCACTTTTAAAATAATCCCTTTGACAGATTTGTCTTTTTCAACGGCATCAAGCTTATCCATAAAGAGCTCGTGATTATAGCCCGGGCTTTCGAATAAGGAACTTGCACCACCCGTATCCTGGATGACACCTTCCACTTCCAGGACCGCGATCCGTTTATTCGCATTTCCTTCATCGATGATTTCCTCGGAGAAAGGATTGTCCGTCCCTCCGAACATGTCTTCAAATGCTTGATTAACATCACTTGTCACAGCAGAGGTCGCAAAGTTGACGATTACCGAAACAAAGAATAATGCGCCAGCGATTCCCAATGCTGTCCACCTTTTTGCATTCATCTGTATATTCCTCCCTCGTTTACCCTATCTTATGTAAGGATATGAATATCATTCTCATGTGAAAACATGATAGAATATTCACTAAGTTAGATTCTAGCAAAATTTCATGGAAATGGGAAAAATTATCTGATTTTTATATTTCAGGGAGGTACATATGATGAATAACCGACGAAATATCTATTTCTATGCTTTACACGAAGAAGGCATGCAGGCGAAGCTCGATCATTTATATGAACTTGCGACCCGCTATAATTTCACTATTGTCGAATCTCCTAAAACCGCCAATATCATCGTCAGTATCGGCGGCGACGGAACATTCCTTCAGGCCGTCCGTCAAACCGGTTTCAGACAGGACTGTCTGTACGCAGGTATCTCCACTGGAGGCACATTGAGCATGTACTGTGACTTCCATATCGATGACACGTCCAAGATGATCGAAGCCATGACAACAGAGCAGATCGAAGTACGTAAATATCCGACCATCGAAGTGACCGTCGATAATCAGACGTCCTTTCACTGCCTGAATGAATTCAGCATCCGCTCCGGCATCATCAAGACCTTCGTCATGGACGTCTTCATCGACGACAAACATTTCGAAACATTCCGGGGCGACGGCATGATTTTCGCCACCCCGACGGGAAGCACCGCCTATAACAAATCCGTCAACGGCGCCATTGTCGATCCGATGCTTCCTTGCATCCAGGTGAGCGAAATGGCTTCCCTGAATAATAACCGCTACCGTACACTCGGATCCTCCTTCATCGTGAGCGGACAGCGCCGCCTCGTACTGAAGATCGTCCAGGACGGAAACGACTACCCTGCCATGGGAATGGACAATGAGGCATTGAGCATTCAGCATGTGGAAAAAGTCGAAGCCAAACTCAGTGATAAAATCATCAAAACGGTGAAATTGAAGGATAATTCTTTCTGGGAGAAAGTGAAGCGTTCGTTTTTGTAGGTTGAATGGGTTGTGAAAGTGAGATTTTTTGGGGTTGATTAAAATACTAAAACTAAAACCCAAACAAAAACGCTCCAGTCAAAAAGACTGGAGCGTTTTTCATCATGCCGACAATCTGGCATCCCTTCTGCGTTTCCTGGCATACTGCACACGCGACGCCGTGAAGACCGTCAAGGCGAGCCAGATGAACAAGAACGAAACGAGATGGGTAACAGAGAACTCCTCATGGTACATGAATATACCGAGTATCAACGTGATCGTCGGGGCGATATATTGCAGAAATCCGACCATGTATAGCGGGATCTGCTGGGCACCCTTGGAGAAAAATAATAATGGAATCGCCGTTGCTGCCCCGGCTCCCATCAGTAAGAGGTCCGTCCCTACTGAAACATGGAAGAGGGAAAGGGTTCCTTCTTTGTACATGTAGCCAAGGTAAATCAGGGATAATGGCGCGATGGTCATCGTTTCGAGTGTGAGGCCGATGGATGATTCCACTTGGATGAGCTTTTTGGCTAATCCGTATAGGCCGAAAGAGAATGCGAGACCGACGGCGATCCAGGGGAATTCCCCGTATGACAGAGTCAGGATCAGCACTCCTATGGCGGCTAATCCAAAGGAAATGATCTGGGCCTTCGACAGGCTTTCTTTCAGGATGAATACACCGAGCAGCACGCTGACCAGTGGATTGATATAATAACCTAGGCTTGCTTCCACCATCTGGTTGGTATTCACGGCCCATATGTAGATGAACCAGTTCGTACTGATCAGTAGTGAAGCAACCAGCAAAGCGAATAACTGCTTCTTTTTAGTGAGAGATGTTTTCAGATAGTTGGTGAATTCCCTCCAACGCTTGCTGACAAACAAGAATAGAAGCATGAACCAGAACGACCAAAAGATGCGGTTGGCGAGGATTTCATCCGCTGACACATGATTAACCCATTTCCAATAGATCGGCAGAATCCCCCATAATAAGTATGAAAACGCCGTATACAGGATACCGGCTTGATCTTGCTTCATAAAAAACACCCCCAAAACTATTTCTATTTCCGAAATATCTCCATTATATCGGTGAAAAGTTTTGGGGGCAATGATTATTTACTTTTTTTATAGACGATGGTCTCGTCAACGATTGTCATATCGACGACTTTGCCAAGTATTTCGTCTGTTTCGACGGTGAATGGGTCGATATCCAATACGGTGAAGTCTGCCGTGTACCCTTCACGGATCTCTCCTCGATCTTCCTCATGGTGACAGGCATACGCGCTTCCCTTTGTAAAAAGGGATATGGCTTCATACATCGTCAGTTTTTCTTCCGGACGATACACGGTTCTGTCGGGGTCCAGCGGGTTCGTGCGGGTAACCGCTGCATGGATTCCCCAAAGTGGATTGATCGGTTCGATCGGGGCATCCGAGCCGCCTGCACACGGGATGCCTTCGTCCAGGAGCGTTTTCCACGCATAATTGTACTTCATGTTTTCTTTACCCAGTCGTTCAACGACCCATGGGAAATCCGATGCCACAAACCTTGGTTGAATATCCAGGATGAGGGGCAGCCCTTTGATCTTCTCGATCAGTTCTTTACGGAGGATCTGGGCATGGATTAACCGGTCCCGTCTACCATGAAGGGTCGGCGCCTCCACAATACTGTCGACGACATTTTCAAATGCCTGATCCCCGATCGTATGGACGGCAATCGGCAGTTCATATTTTCTTGCTTTCTTCACAAGTTCCAGAAGTCGCTCGTTCGTGTGGATACTGACTCCCGTCGTGTTTGGATCATCGGCGTACGGATAGCTTAAGAGTGCCGTCCTGCCACCCAGTGCACCATCCGCGAAGATTTTCATGGCACCGAATTCAATGAATTCATTTCCGCTCAGGAACTGATGGCCATCTTCCTTCCAATCTTCAATTACTTCATGATGGACAAGAAGATGGGCCCTGAATTTCCTTTTGCCTTCGTTTATGGTTTTAAGGAACGCACCATATGTTTTCTTGAAGTTTCCGTAATAGCTCAGGTCCTCTGTATGTCCGCCCACCAATCCATGCTCCCAGCAGCTTTCGATTCCTTTTGTCAGGGCTTCGACAAGATACTCTGACGAAATGGCAGGCAGGGCATCGACCATGAGATCCTGTGCCTTATCCTTTAATAAACCATTTAACCCGCCTTCATCATCTCGTTCAATTAAACCGCCTGCTGGATTCGGAGTGCTTTCATCGATACCCGCATGTTTAAAGGCAAGTGAATTCACCACCATGGCATGTCGGCAAATCCGTTTTAGAAGCACCGGATGGTTCGGAACGACTGCATCGATTTCCTGCTTGGTCAAGACCGCTGCATCACTCCATAAATTCTCATTCCAGCCTTCCCCGATGATCCATTTTCCTTCTTCGACGCCTTTGGCTTTTTCCTTGATGGCATCCAGCACTTCACGCTTGCTGTTCATACTGGAAAGATCAAGTCTCATCAGCGTCTCACCGTGACCGATGAGATGCATGTGACTATCGACAAATCCCGGGAACATGATCTTCTTCTCTAAATCCACCACTGAATCTATCGTGAACGTCTGCTCAAGTTCTTCCGAAGTCCCTAATCCTTTAATCAGGCCATTCTCTGTAAAAACCGCTTCCACATGATGTCCTTCTTGTTGCATTGTATAGATGGTGCCGTTTCTCCATAAAGTACCCATGATGCATTGCCTTCTTTCATAAAAGTCTATTTTTCAAATGTATCATATTATAGGAAGATTCTGAAATGATAAAAACCAAAAAAAAATAGAGAGCCTTAATGGCCCCCTATCCCTGATCAGTTTTTCACTGAACTCATTTCTTTTTGTCTCAGTTCGATTCTTCTGATTTTTCCTGATGTTGTTTTCGGCAGTTCCTTCACAAATTCAATCTTACGCGGATATTTGTAAGGAGCCGTTAAGTCTTTTACATGCTGTTGAAGGGAAGGAATCAGCTCAGGATCCCTCTGATCCACATCATCCCGTAAGACGACAAACGCCTTTACGATCAGTCCTCTTACTTCATCGGGGCTTCCTACGACGGCACATTCCTGAACCGAAGGATGCTTTACGAGGGCATCTTCCACTTCGAAAGGTCCAATTGTGTAGCCTGAGCTGATGATGATATCGTCCCCACGGCCTTCGAACCAGAAGTAGCCGTCTTCATCCTTCTTGGCTTTATCTCCCGTAATATAGTAATCTCCCCTGAACTGCATGGCCGTGCGCTCAGGATCTTTGTAATAATTTTTGAACAGGGCCGGCGTTTCTACGTGAACCGCGATGTCTCCCACTTCGCCGACTTCACAAGGGTAGCCTTCATCATTGATGATTTCGACCCTGTTTCCAGGGGTTGGTTTCCCCATGGAGCCCGGTTTCAGTTCCATCCCTTTCATAATTCCGACAAGGAGGGTATTCTCCGTTTGGCCGTAGCCGTCACGGACTTCGATCTCGAAGTGTCTCTTGAAGGCATCGATGACTTCCCTGTTAAGCGGCTCCCCTGCCGACACGGCGCTGTGCAGGTGATCGAGCTTATACGTTCCCAGATTATCCACTTTCGCCATCAGGCGATACTCTGTCGGCGTACAGCATAGAACATTGACATGGTTATCCTCAAGCATCTGAAGGTATTTGTTCGGATCGAATTTCCCTTGGTACACAAGACCAGTGGCACCTGAACCGAGGACAGACAGAAACGGACTCCAGATCCACTTTTGCCAGCCCGGACCTGCCGTTGCCCAAACCGTGTCTCCTTCTTCGATGCATAACCATTCACGTGCCGCTGTTTTCAGGTGAGCATAGGCCCATCCGTGTGTGTGGACAACCCCTTTCGGATTCCCAGTCGTCCCTGACGTGTAAGAAAGGAAGGCCATATCATCCCTTTTCGTATCAGCGAATGCCAGATCCTCTGAGGCCGATTTCATTTCTTCTTCAATGGCAATCCAGCCGTCCTGCTTGTCCCCTACTACGAACTTCTTGAGATTATCCATGCCCCTTACGTTTTCAAACTGCTCGACGAAAGGGGAATACGCTACAATCCCCTTCACATCTCCATGATCGATGCGGTATTCGAGATCTTTCGTCCGCAGCATCTCAGAGCTTGGAATCACGACAAGCCCGGATTTCAGAGCGGCAAGATAGACAGCATATGCCTCGATTAAGCGGGGAACCATGACAAGGATGACATCCCCTTTTCCAAGCCCCTCTCCAGAGAAAACGTTTCCAATTTTATTTACATTTTTCAATAATTGTTTGTATGTAATGTCTTCTTTTTTACCTTCTTCGTTTTCCCACTTGATGGCAAGCTTTTCTCCATCACTTGCAAACTTCTCTACTTCTTCCACCAAATTGTACGTTTCCGGTGCGATCAATTCTTCCCTCTTCACTTATGACTCCCCCTTGTTTGTCGATTCTTTTCTATTATACAAAATAATATAAATTTTTAAAATTATTTGGCTATATTCTATCATCGTCAATATGTGAGGTTAATCGACAAAAAGGCTGGGACATAACTAAATCAATTCTATCTAATGATATAAAACATTTTTAGGATCACTTGTTATACCGCTGTTGATTTCCGTGCAAGACTTCGCTTTCCTCGGGCGGAAGGCAAGCCTCCTCGTCGCTCTCGCTCCTGCGGGGTCTTACCTATTCCGCTTTTCCCGTAGGAGTCTACGTCTTGCACTCCAATCAACAGCTAGAACCTGCAAAATACATTTATTAAGAATGAATGATTTCAAATTTTTTTTGTTAATTCACACTGTCATTTTCAAATGCACTGTTACTGGAGCCATTTTATCTTATTAATATTAAATAAAATGGCTGCATTTTGAATGTAGTAAAAAAACTTTGACAGTTGATTGAAGCGGAAATCAACCACCACTCGCTTCTTAAAAAGAAAAACAGCCATCATTTTTTATATAAATAGAAAAGGAGCGGGGAATCCCGCTCCTTGTAGCCATTGTATTTAATTATTTTGAATATCCGCCACCGATTTGTTGTTCAGCCATTTGAACTAAACGTTTAGTGATTTCACCACCTACAGAACCGTTAGCGCGTGCTGTTGCATCTGGACCAAGTTGAACTCCGAATTCAGAAGCGATTTCGTATTTCATTTGGTCGATTGCTTGTTGAGCTCCTGGAGCTACTAATTGATTTGAACTGTTGTTTGCCATGTGTTTTCACCTCCTTGTTGAATATAGATTGTGTCAAAACACATGGCTTCATACAGTTAATTTCTTTGGTAAATTATCCTAAAATTTTAGAGTAATTCGTCAAACGTTTTTTCTACATTTGAGCCTGTAGAACCGTCGATTGTCATTGTTTCTGTACCATCCACAGCTTCTTTGAGGAGGGTTTCGAAATCAACGAAGCTTTCATAGTACTCCACTTTTTCTTTTTTAGGCCTTGTCTTCGGTGCTGGCGGAGTGAAAATCGTACAGCAATCTTCGTAAGGCAGGATCGAAATGTCATGGGTATCGATCTTCTGGGCGATATCGATGATTTCAAGCTTATCCATGGCGATGAGAGGTCTTAACACCGGTGTGTTCGTGACATCGTTAATCGCCTGCATGCTCTCTAACGTCTGACTCGCCACCTGACCGAGGCTTTCCCCGGTAATGAGTGCCAGTCCTTCATTCTTCTCACGGATTTGATCCGCGATCCTGAGCATCATCCGTCGTGTTGACGTCATCGTATAATTTTCAGGAACCTGATCATGGATCGTTTGCTGAACTTTTGTAAATGGAACGATGTGAAGCTTCACTTTTCCGCTGAATGCAGAGAGCTTTTTCGAGAGGTCGATTACCTTTTGCTTCGCTCGTTCACTTGTAAATGGAGGGCTGTGAAAATGGACGGCTTCGATCTCCACTCCCCTTTTCATTGTCAGATAACCGGCGACTGGACTGTCGATTCCGCCTGAAAGCATAAGCATCGCCTTCCCGCTCGCCCCGACCGGCATTCCAGTGGACCCTTGATAAATTTCAGAAGAAAGATATACGCCTTCTTTCCTCACTTCCACATTCAGTTGAATATCGGGATTCTTTACATCCACCTTCAATCCGTCCAAATTGCGAAGAATATAGGACCCCACTTCATAGTTTAATTCATTCGTGTCGAGTTCAAACTTTTTATCCGCTCTTCTGGCAGCCACTTTAAAGGTTTTGCCGGGGGAAAAGCTCTTTTCGACGAGAGTAAGCCCTGCTTTCATGATGTCATCCATATTTTGAGGGACTTTCACAACAGGACTGAATGATTGGATTCCGAAGATTTTTTCAAGTCTCGGAATGATTTCCTCTGCGTTTTCGTCTCCCAATTGAATATGGAGGCGATCCCTGCTCGCCGCAACGGAAATCGTCGGGAAATCCTTCAGCGTGTGCAGGATATTTTCACGGAGCTTGGCTGTGAACATCTTACGGTTTCTTCCTTTGGTTGAAATTTCACCGTATCGTACGAGTATGCGATTATATTTCATCTTGATCTCCTCATTGTATGTTGTAAGATTTCGATTTCTTTTTTTAGTAATTCAATGAATTCTTTGCATTCTTTCATCGTGTTATGGAAGGAAAGACTGATGCGGATCGAATTGCCGGCAAGGTTGTCCGGTACACCCATGGATAAGAGGGTCTGACTGGGCTTACTTTGCTTTGATGAACAAGCGCTTGTCGTCGATACGTACACTTCATGCCGATCGAGGGCGTGAATGAGTACTTCCCCTTTAAAATCCGCCACTGAAAAATTCAGGATATGCGGGGCATGATTCCGGACCGGTGTATGAATCGTCACACCTTGGATTTTCTCCAGCTCTTCTCTCAGGAATTGTTGGCTTTCTTCCATTATAACCAACTTTTGTTTCCTTTCTTCCATATGCATTCGGAGTGCCTTCGCGAAGGATACGATCCCGCCGGTGTTTTCCGTGCCGCTTCGCAGGTTCCCTTCCTGCTCGCCACCTGACAGGATAGGCGAAATCTCAAGTCCGTCCCTCACATATAGCATGCCGGTTCCTTTGATGCCATGAATTTTATGGGCGGATAGGCTGCATAAATCGATGAGCTTTTCGTCGAGAATAAGAGGGACCTTCCCGCAGGCCTGTACAGCATCGACATGAAAGAGTATCTTAGAATAATCTTTCAAAATCTCCGCGATTTCCCTAATCGGCTGGACGCTCCCGATTTCATTATTCACCTGCATCACCGAAACAAGAATCGTGTCATCCTGAATCGCCTCTTTCAATTCTGAGGGACGGACCTTTCCCTCTGCATCGACATCAAGATAGGTCGTTGTGTAACCAAACGCTTCTAACTGCTTAAAGGCATTGATGACGGAAGGATGCTCAATCCTGGTCGTAATGATATGCTTCCCTCTGTGACCGTATTGCAGAGCGGTTCCTTTTATAGCCAGATTATTTGATTCAGTCCCTCCAGAGGTGAAGAATACCTCTTTTGTCTTTATCCCTATTAGGGAAGCGATCTGCTCCCTGGATTGTTGAATTAACTTTTCCACCTGACCACCGAACGAATGGATGGAAGATGGGTTGGCATAATAGCTTTCATTTACTTTCAGGAATGTGTCCAGCACTTCCTTATATGGCTTGGTTGTCGCACTATTATCAAAATAGATCAAAGTTTACACCTTCTTTTACATAACGCTTTTATACTCAATCATTAATCTTACCATAAATCCTGCCCATCCCATATGAAATTCATTTTGGCGTAAGAATTAATTATAGTAGAAAAACGATTTAACACATCATTCACAAATATTTTTTCATTTTCCAAAAATTATTATTGAAAAATGACAGAATTTTTGCGAGAATCTAAAAGGTAACAGAATCCGAAGTTATTTAAATATACTAAATTGTAAGACTATTTAGTTTTTCGACATTTTTCTACAAACTTATGATAAGATATTTTTTGCTTATGATAACGATTACAAACGGAGGGGTATATATGAACGAGAAAGCGCTATCATCCAGTCAGATCTTGACGATTGGATTAATGCTCTTCGCTCTTTTTCTTGGAGCAGGAAATATGATCTTCCCCCCATTCCTGGGGCAGCAGGCCGGAGAACATGTCTGGACCGGTATCATCGGCTTTCTTATTACGGGAGTGGGGCTTCCTTTACTCGGTGTCATCGCCATTGCGAAATCCGGAGGGGATCTTCAGACACTTGCAAACCGCGTACATCCATTATTCGGACTTATCTTTACGATTGTTATGTACCTTGCGATCGGGCCGTTCTTCGGAATTCCACGGACCGGAACAGTCGCATATGAAATCGGGGTCATCCCATTCTTGCCTGAAGAAACAGCAAAATACGGAGTTTCTTTACTGATTTATACAATTATCTTCTTTGGATTGACGGCATGGCTTGCGATGAATCCGTCAAAGCTTGTTGACCGAATCGGGAAGATCTTGACTCCTTCCCTCATTGTCATCCTGACGATTCTAGTGGTCAAAAGTATCATCAGTCCGATGGGAGACTTCGGCACTCCGCATGAAGCCTATCAGGATGGACCATTATTCAAGGGATTCATTGAAGGATACCTGACCATGGATACGATCGCTGCTTTAGTGTTCGGAATTGTCGTCATCAATTCCATTAAAGATCGCGGTATCACCAATAAATCCAGCCTGACGCGCATCACGATCATTGCCGGATTCATTGCGGCCGCAGGACTTGCTCTTGTGTATTTATCTTTAAGCTATATCGGTGCGAGCAGTACGGATTCCATCGGCGTGCAGGCCAACGGTGGAGCAATCCTTTCAGCTGCAGCGAGCCATTTATTCGGTTCAATGGGGACAGTCATCCTTGGACTTGCCATTACGTTTGCGTGCATTACGACATCAGTCGGACTTGTGTCGGCATGCTCACAATTTTTCGCAAAAATCCTGCCGGTATCCTATCCTAAATTGGTGATCATCATTTCTCTGTTCAGCATGGTCATAGCCAATTTCGGATTGACTCAGTTGATTGCCATATCTTTACCTGTTCTAATATTCATTTATCCATTGGCGATTGTACTGATTCTTCTATCATTCATGCATAATGGATTTAACGGTTACTCCCTTGTTTATGGAGGGGCATTGATTCCAACGGGTCTGATCAGTTTGATCGATGGCATCAAGACAGCTGGTGTTGACGTGACGGCCGTCAGTCAATCACTTGAATTCCTTCCGTTTTATACTCAAGGAATCGGCTGGATCGTTCCAGCTATGATCGGTGCCATTATCGGATTCGTCATTGCCGTACTCGCAGGACAAACCAAACGGACGATCGAAGCGAGCTGAAGCAGTCATATGAAAAAAGGACTGATGTAGATTGAAACGTCTACATCAGTCCTTTTATTTATGATCTTTCTTCAAGATCCATCATCTTCTCGATTTTCTTCAGTGCGCCCGGCTCCACTTTCTCGATGGTTGTGGCCGCTTCTTCCAGCGCTCTTCGGTAATCATATTGTCGGAAGGCTTGTTCAGCCGTCTGAAGACCTTCCCGTACCGAGCTATATTTGCTGCGGTAGCGATTTCCATACTGAATGATTTTCTCGGATAAGAGAACATTCTCGATCAGATCGCCCGTTTTCGTATAGAAATGGTCAACAGTATCCTCAGCACCCAATAATGTTTCCTGGATGAACTTCATGTTTAAAGGTTTTTCCGTTAAACTTGCATTCACTTGTTCGATCTTACGATGGACTTCATCAAGGAGATCCTTGTAATCGGCCGGTAATCCGGGTACATTGCTTTTTGAAATCATCCGGCTTGCTTCAGCCACCTTTTTCTTAAGCTCCTGGATTTTTTCCCTTGTAGCCAATTCATCTTTACGGAGGTTCTGCAGATAGACGGAGAACTCACTTTGTTGTTGATTCAGTTCTTCCAGTCCACTTCTGATTTCTTTCAGTTCATCACTTAAATTCGAGAAAGCCGTCGCATTCGTTTCTTCCTTGTGCATCAGCATTTCATGTCGCTTTGAGAGCTGGATGATCTTCTTATCAATCTCGCTCGGTGTACTAAGATCCGCGTCCTGAAGATGGTATCCTTGTTTCACGATACTTACTTCCGATTGAATGTCATCATTGTCTTCCTTTGCCTTGATGAGCCCTTCCGTCGTTTGGTCTCTATACTGCTCTACAAAATGTTTGGCATGGACTTCTTTTTCCAGTAAATCATAAAGGCTCTCGACCTTCACTTTTATTTCCTGTATGCCTGCTTCCACTTCTTCGACCTGAAGCTCTTCCAGATTTTTATTGAAGTTTTGAAGGGTTTCCTTCAACGAGGCCACTTCTTTGTCCACTTCAATATGATCAAGGGTGTAGCCCTGTTCCTTCATCTCGACGTATCCTGCTTCAAGCTCGGACAATTGGGAAGGCAATACGTTTTCAAAGTCGGTGATCAGTTTCGGTACCGTCTCCATCTTGTAGGCAACCATTTTCATTTCCTCTGCAAGGCTAAGCACGATCTCCCTTGCATCCAGATAATTCCCCTGCTCCGTCAGCTCATTGAACTGTTTGATCTGTTCAGAAAGCTTATCAAGGACGGCTTCCATATGCTTTGCCGTTTGGCCGTATGTATGACGATAGGCGAGCAATTGTTTCTTGCTATTCCGGAACTCTTCTTGAAGAGCCTGGATTTCTTCGCGGTTCTTCTCTTCACTGCCGACCAGTTCATTTAATTCGCTCAGGATCTGTTCGATCTTCTTTTCGGTATCGGTGAGAACCTGATCGATTCTTGACAGGACCTCTTTGGTTTTATTAAAGCGAAATTTATCGGTGTACTCTTCTGCATCGAATAGTAGTTCTTCAACATCAGGAAGCTGCACAGCAACAATCTCATCCCAACCCTGTCTCCAGCCGTCAAACAATTCTTCCGTCTGACCCGTCATATTCAGTTGCTTCACTCTGGAAAGTTCGTCTGAAACCGGTTTGTTCATGATATCGATTTTCCAGGCTTCATACCGATCGATTTCGGCGTAATATTTCTTTCTAGAGATAAATCCGATTAGGAATACGATTAAGATAAGTATTATTCCAGCGATGACGTATTGCATCTTAAGCCCCCTGTTCAACTATTCAGTAGACATCTATATGAATGTGAATGTTTCATTAATAATTTGTCATTGCTATAATGATACCATGTTAACGACATTTTTTGACTATTAATTTCTGATTTTTTAGTGATAAAAGTTAATTTTAGCAGATTTGAGGGGAAATGGGTATGATTATTGGGTTTGGTGTTGATTAGAATGGAATTGTAACACCGTTTTAATGAGCGAGTAGTGGTTGATTTCCGTTCCAGGTGCTCGCTTTCCGCGGGGCTGGCGGTGAGCCTCCTCGGCTTCAAGTGGTGTCCTACCCTTGTCCAGCTCCGGCGGCTAGCCCCTCGAGGTCATAAGCTAAATGGTCCAAGAAGGCAAAAAACGCCTTCCCGGCCCATTCATCTTATGCTTGTCGGGGCTGAGCAAGCCGCCTCCGCTTTTCGTTTTTTCCCGTCGGAGTCGAGCACCTTCCGCTTCAATCAACTTATATAGAATCTATAAACCAAAAATAAATTAAGCTAATCATCGTTTGGCCCTATATATTCTTTTCCCTATCAAATTTACAATATCTCTACCAAATTCCATTTTAATAGCACAAATGATTTTTATAACAAGGATGTGAAGTCTAATGGTTAAGGTTGATGGGCATGTGCATACTCCGTTTTGTCCGCATGGGAGTCGGGATTCTTTTGAGATGTATGTTGAGAGGGCGATTGTTCTTGATTATAGTGCTATAACGTTTACGGAGCATGCTCCGCTGCCAGTCGGGTTCAGGGATACGACGCCTGAAGAGGACAGCGGGATGGATCCTTCACGTATTGGGGACTATTTTGATGCACTGGACGTCTTGAAGGAGAAATACAAGGACAAGATCATCATCCGCTCGGGGCTCGAGGTGGATTATATTGAAGGTTTTGAGAAAGAGACGGAAGACTTCCTTTCGACCTACGGACCGCGGATGGATGACAGTATTCTTTCTGTTCATTTTTTAGAGCACCGCGGGAAATGGGATTGTCTTGATTACAGTCCCGATGTGTTCGAATCCATGATCGGTTATTATGGATCGGTCGATGAGATCTATAAGCGGTATTATAAGACGGTCCTTCAATCGGTCCGGGCAGACTTGGGGTTTTATAAGCCGAAGCGTATCGGGCACATCACTCTCGTAAAGAAATTTCAGAAGCTGTTTCCTGCTTCCCAGTCCTTTACCGATGAGATTTCCCTCATCCTTCAGGAAATGACCGGAAGGGATTTAGCGCTTGATTATAACGGGGCGGGGTTCGTGAAACCTTATTGCGGTGAGTCTTACCCGCCGCCGGATGTCATCAAACAGGCCCGCACGTTGGGGATCAAAATCGTCTATGGATCTGATGCCCATACGGCTGATGGCCTGGATCAGGGAAGAGCCTTGATGAAATAAAAGGAAAGAACTCTTCTTCAATCGGAGAAGAGTTCTTTCTTTCAGATGATCAGCTCTTTTTTCATGATCTCTTTCGCTTCAGAAACGAGTAAGAGATCGATCCATTGATCAATGTTTTTATAATATTGATCAATGAAATAGTATTCCTGAGGGAACATCTGCCACACTTCCCTTAGCTGCTGGCTATGAAGGAACGGCATCGTCAGCATGGACTTGAGCTGGATGACGAGGAAGCTGACGGGCTGTTTTTTCAAGGCATGGTCTTTCATCCCCTGTTCGAACAACCGCTTCATATAATGCCTTTCTTTCATTAAGTAGGAAGAAATGATTTCCCGGACCACCTGGGAATCGATGGATATTTCCCTCCAGATGAATCGGGATAGTTGATGATGTTCGCTTTGGAATTTTAATATTTTATAGACGGCCCGCTTCAGGCACAGATCGGCACTGATATAGTTCAACGCCTCCACCTCTTCCTGAAGGAAACGCAGGTATGGTTCAAAGAAATGGGTGAAGCATGCTTCCAGTACACCCTGCTTCCCTTTATAGTAATAGGAAATCGTAGCTGGATTCACATCCGCTCTCTTCGCAATATCCCTGACGGACGTCCCATCGAAACCATGATCATTAAACAGGTACACAGCCGCTTTGAAGATGGACTCTTTCGTCGACTTGGAGGTATCTAGTTTTTTCATATTTCCCCTTCTTTCCTGTATATTAGGCGAATGAAAAAAACAGTGGCGAGGATCAATGTATAAAAACTTCTCAGATAAAAACGAAATCATTGAAGGTTATGAAGAA
Organism: Rossellomorea sp. QJM3NY_18; assembly: GCF_056173145.1. NCBI lineage: Bacteria > Bacillati > Bacillota > Bacilli > Caryophanales > Bacillaceae > Rossellomorea > Rossellomorea sp. QJM3NY_18. The sequence continues at coordinate 3,359,985 of NZ_CM149659.1, forward strand.
ATATGCTAAAAATGGTTCAATAGATGTTTCTATTATAAGTTGTTTACACTAAGAATTCGTGTTTTCGTATGGATTTCCTTTAAGTATTTCTCGACAGGATTTGTCGCTTGGAGTTCCTGTGGTAACGCTTAGACATGAAATAGCGCAGAATATGTAGAATTGGGGGAGTTTATGATGTTTCAAGTAGAAAAATATCAAGGTACAAAGGAACAGGGCTTTGGTCTTGTCACGAAACAATTGAAGGCTTTATTGGAAGGTGAACCGAATCAGATCGCGAATTTGAGCAATGCTTCCGCCTTACTGAACCAATTCATGGACCGTATTAACTGGGTTGGCTTTTATTTAGTTGAAGAAGAAAGCAATCAATTGGTACTCGGACCTTTCCAGGGACTGCCTGCATGTGTAAGGATTCCTTTAGGAAGAGGCGTTTGCGGTACGGCTGCCAGTGAACAGAAGACGCTGCGGATCGAGGATGTCCATCAATTCCCCGGGCACATCGCATGTGACGCTGCCTCCCAATCCGAAATCGTCATCCCTCTCGTCAAAGATGGAAAACTGATCGGGGTCCTCGACATTGACAGCCCTGAAAAAGAAAGATTTGATGAAGAAGACCAGAAGTATTTGGAAATCTTTACAGATGAGCTTTTAAGACATCTTTAATACTGTATAATAGGGATAAAGCCCTGCCGGGAATACGACATTTCCGCCAGGGTGTTTTTTTGTGTTGGAAGAAATTCGGTGACTTGTTAAAAAGTTCACGTTTCCCCGCCCTTTTTATAGGGAAAAGAGTAACATACTTGAGAACTTTACACAGTGATATCCCATACAATATCCAGAATGGAGTAGTAAAAAGAGGTGTGATATGAGCGCTAAGAAAAAAGACTTACCCTATTTATTATGTTTGCTAGTGATGCCGGCATTAGGTTTTTTATATACACTATTGAATACGGATGCCCGGGAAGCGGTCATCCTTTCTACGACCATAGATGAATGGATCCCATTCGTGCCGGCTTTCATTTTGCCGTATATTTTATGGTACGCCTTTATTTTAGGATACCTTTTTTACTTTTGGTATAAAGATGTCCAGACATTCCTGAAAACCCTCGGCATCATTGTCATCGGTGAATTGGTTTGTTTTGTCATCTACTTTTATTTTCAAACGACGGTACCACGCCCCGATGTTGCGGGGGACGGATTGTTTGTCGACCTGGTCCGGATGATTTACAGTCATGATCAGCCTTATAATGCGTTTCCAAGCATCCATGTTTTAACGACATTTGCCATTATTCTCGGAAATTTCAATATTAAGGATAAACATCTATTCCACACTGCTTTTGTACCGGTGATGGGATCGCTGATCATCCTTTCCACCCTTTTTGTGAAACAGCATTATATCCTCGATGTGACCAGCTCGATCTTTCTATCGGTCTTCCTTTATGGGATTCTGTTTGAGCTTTATGGAGTCAGCACAAAGAAATCCAAGCAAGCCTATGTGGAAAAATAATAGACAAAAAACAGGAAGGAACCGCTGGTCGGTTCCTTCCTGTTTTTCTTATGCTTTATCCAACGCCTGATGTAAGTCACTCCAAATATCCTCCGGTGCTTCGAGTCCTACAGAGAGCCTCAGAAGTGAATCATTGATTCCCATGGTCTTTCTCGACTCTTCCGGCACGACGGCATGAGTCATGGTGGCAGGATGCTGGATCAATGTCTCGGCATCCCCTAGACTTACGGCGATCTTGATCATTCCGAGATCATCCATGAACTTCTGCGCTTCTTCCTTGGACCCTTTCAGCGTGAAGGAGATCATTCCGCCCGGTTTTTTCATTTGTTTCTTCATGACCGCGTGCTGATGGTGACTCTCATGTCCTGGATAGATGACCGTTTCCACGGCGGGATGACCGGCTAATAAATCGGCAATCTTTTCAGCACTGTCACAGTGACGGTCCATCCGTACAGCCAGTGTTTTTAATCCTCTCAGCAATAACCATGCATCAAATGGGGAAATGATTCCTCCGATATCCTTTTGAGTCGTCATGCGGATCTCGGCCATTTTCTCCTGAGAACCGACGACGAGGCCGGCAACGACATCTCCATGACCCCCGATGTATTTCGTTGCGCTATGAATGACGATGTCACATCCAAGCTCCAGTGGACGTTGCAAATACGGTGAACAGAATGTGTTATCCACTACGACAGGAATCCCTTTTTCCTTCGCAACCTTCACCACAAGTTCCAAATCAATGAGTTGCATGGTCGGATTGATCGGGGTTTCCACATAAATGCAGCTGGTGTTATCCGTGATTTTCCCGCGGATCTCCTCTTCAGAATCCATGGAAGAAAAATCATGTCCGATCGCAAATTTCTCCTTTAGGAGCTCAAGTAGACCGAACGTACAGCCATACACTCCTTGCGAGCAAAGGATGTGATCACCTGATTTCGTTAACGAGAATAACACCGCACTTACGGCCGCCATTCCGGAACCGAATGCAAGGGCAGCTTCTCCCCCCTCCAAAGACGCCATCCGTTCTTCCAAGATCGCTACCGTCGGATTTCCCAGTCTTGAATATATATATCCTTCTTCTTCACCGGCGAATCGATTTTCACCTTGTTTCGCATTTGCGAAGGTATAAGTAGAGGTTTGGTATAATGGCGGTGCTAAACTATCAAAATGCTGAGACGATTGATACCCCTCGTGAATCACTCTTGTTTCAAAACGTTTCTCTTCTCTCATCCAGTATTCCTCCCAGTATTCCCTTTAAGTCTAAGTAACTACTATTCTAGAATATGATAATCTGAGTGAAAAAGAAAGCGTTTACACTAAAGTGGTAAAGGAAGTTGTGCCTATTTGTGACGTCTTCCAACAAAAAAAAAGGAAGAACCATTATCGGCTCTTCCTGTTGATTTTATATGATTTACTGACAATCTTTCACGACCTGGTTTTTTCCGTTGTTTTTGGCCAGGTAGAGTGCTTCGTCGGCTTTTTTGACTAATTCTTTGACGGATTTGGGGCAGTGGTCGTCATGGGCTCTCCAAATGGATAGTCCGCAGGAAAGGGTGACGGATGGGTCGGTTTTCAATGGGACGTCCTTAATGATGCGTTCTGCGATTTCCATTCCTTCTTTACGACCGAGGGAAGGCAGGTAGACGGCCAGTTCTTCCCCTCCCCATCTTGCGACGAATCCGTGGTGGCTGACGATTCCCTTGATCAGATTGGATACTTCTATGATGACTTCATCTCCAATTTGATGACCGTAGTTATCGTTGATGGATTTGAAGTCATCGATATCGATCAAGAGCAGTGTACCCAGTTCATCCTTATTCATGGAGGATTCCATTTCATCATCCAAATAATTCCGTGCAAACAGTTTGGTCATGTGATCGGTGATGACCATATGCTCCAATTTTTCACGGAGAGTGGCATTGGTGATGGCCAGGGTGGAATGATGGATGAACGACTGCAGCAACTTGTACATATCAAATGAAAACATATACGGTTCCTTATGGAGCACCACACAGAATCCGATCAATGCTTCGTTTTGGACCATGGGAGCAGCCATGATCGACGGAAAGGCGGTCGCGTCTTCAAATCGATCACTGACATCCCCTAAAAAGATGGAGTCCTTTTCCTCTTCAATACGCTTCTTAACATAAGAAATATAACTCCTGCCGATCTCTTCAAAAAAGACCGGGGAACTTTCGTCCAGAATGGTATACTCCCCTTTTTGAAGGAGGACGAACCCAATGGCGGATGCCTGGAAGGAACGCTTAATCTGTTTCTTTAAAAACAGGACGGTTTCAGATAAACGTAAATTCAAGTTTAATTGATGGGACGTTTCATTGATGAGCTGAAGATCGGTGATAAGCCTTTTCGACTGTTCATAAAGCTTGGCGTTCTCCAGGGCGCTCCCACCCGTATAGGCTAAGAGGCGGATGAACTCGATCTTCTGATCCGTAAAATCACGGGAATCGGACTTCACCTCAAGGACACCGTAGATCCCCTGCTTCCCTTTTAAAGGTGCATAGAGGATGCCTTCTTCGCCGGACTCAATGCTTCCGTTCACAAATGCCTGCATGGCCGACTCATTGGCACGCTCAAAATCGAAACTCTTAATGGGCAGTTCTCCGAAGTCATAGCGGTCATTGGACAATAGCAAACGGAACTCATCAATCGGGAATACCTGTTTCAACGTCTCGATGATCTGTACAAGGAGAGTATGAACGTCCCTCGTTGAATGGAAGATCTCTGTCACTTTGAATAATTCCCTATATCTTCTCTCGTCTTCAAGGACGGTCTGGATACCTCCTGTATGCTGTAAAAACTGATTGCTTGCCTTCCAAAAGGAACGAAGCCAGCTTTCATCGGCCCACCCTTTCGGATCCTCCGTCTTCACTTGGAGGATCGCCAAAGGACTTCCATCACTCTTCGTAAAGTGAAACTTAATAGAGGAATGGTCTTCCTTCTCTATTAAGATAGGACGCATGATATACTCCTCTGTCGCTTCAGCAAGTGTGAGGGGAGCACCACCATTATGATGGGGATGGTATAGGAAATAGATAGAATCGGTATAAAAATATAAAAATGCCTGATCGATTTCCAGGCAATCCTTTACAACCGTCAGCCATTTTTGCAATTGAACAGAATGATCTGCATTTACTGACATTTCTTCGTATATTAAATCGAATAACTTTGACTTGTATTCATGCAAAGCATGTTGGATAACGTACATTTTTCTCACCCACACCTGAAAGGTTTGTGAAACGAATTACATCACCGGCTCCTGGCCAGTACCATATCCTTTTGAAAGACAACCAGCCATACTGAATCGTCTCCTGATAAGGAATGGATTTCTTTCGGTTCCCCGCTTTTGTCTGTAAGATCCAGTTGGACATCACGAGACCCCTGTGGAATGCTGATAAATCCGGTTTCTTTCTCAATGTGAAAGGGCTGCCGGCTTGAGATGACGGAAGACGGATCACGATTCCGCTCCTGTAATACCTCTAATGATTCAGAAAATAGTACCCATTTCTTCTCTTCTAACTGGACCCAGATCCCATTATGTTCCTTTGTAACGCCGAGCGTTTTCACTGAATTATGTAACGACACACTATGTAATACCTTAAAGTAATCATGATTTTTTTGATCAATTTCATATATGACAAGGACCGGCTGCTCTTCTACCACCTTTGCCACTGCGATGACCGGGTTATGACTGCCGTCTCCCCTGGACAACACTTCGGCATGAATGGAGGGTTCGATCTCCTCGACTTTCTCCGATGAGGAGGAATAAAGGAAACCTCCTAAAACGACTAGCAGACAGATACCGATCAATAGATATCGAAGAATTTTCTCTCTCTTTGATTCCTGCAAATCTGCTCACCTATTTAACATAATTTTCAACTTTTATTATATCACAACAAATGACTTATGGACTATTTTGTTTGTGCAATCCAGATTGCTCTTTTCATGAATCTATAAAATACTCACTTGACTTCTATTCTCTCGCATCATATAATATTCTTGTGTAAAATAATGCAGCTTCAGTGAAGTCCTTTATGCTCGTATTTTGTTCCTCTGTGTTGAGGTGTATCTTGTAACCCTCTGCTGCTAGGGCGAAGGTACATGAAAACAAAATGCACATAATTGTTTATTCACAGGTGTTTTTATTTTACAACAAAATAAAAACAATAAAGGAGGAGTCATTCATGGCTCGATATACTGGCCCAAGCTGGAAATTATCTCGTCGTCTTGGAATCTCTCTAAGCGGAACGGGTAAAGAATTAGAAAAGCGTCCTTACGCTCCTGGACAACATGGTCCTAACCAACGTAAAAAAATCTCTGAGTATGGTTTACAACTTCAAGAGAAGCAAAAACTTCGTCACATGTACGGAGTAACTGAGCGTCAATTCCGTAACCTATTTGACCAAGCTGGCAAATTACAAGGTAAACACGGTGAAAACTTCATGGCGCTACTTGAGTGCCGCCTGGATAACGTTGTTTATCGTTTAGGTCTTGCTCGTACTCGCCGTCAAGCACGTCAACTTGTTAACCACGGTCACGTTACAGTGAACGGATCTCGCGTAGACATCCCTTCATTCCGCGTACTTCCTGGTCAAACAATCTCAGTTCGTGAAAAATCACGTAACCTTGATATCATCAAAGAAGCGATGGAAGTGAACAGCTTTGTTCCTGAATTCCTAACTTTCGATGCTGACAAACTAGAAGGTACATTCACACGCGTTCCTGAACGTTCTGAATTACCAGCTGAAATTAACGAAGCTCTTATCGTTGAGTTCTACTCTCGTTAATCTTTCTAGATTGCAGAGTGATGCAAAAAATCCCCTGAAATGTTGATGTAACAACATTTCAGGGGATTTTTTATTTTTATCTACTTTGCAAAATTATGCAGGTTAATGCACTAAATTGGGGCCAACTTGGGCCAATTTTGGGAGCAAATAAATTACTGGCATGGGTGAAGGGATGGAAAGAAAAGAGCAATATTCTACATGTGTTATGGGCTATTTGAAAAGCCTTGACGTTACTTCCTTGTTAAACGCTCTATAGCAACTGGTTTTGTGGCAACCGCTGTTAAAAAAATACCATACTATATATTGGCAGTAATTGATTATTAACACAGTACGTTCCACCGTGGTTAAGATGCAAAAGATACGAATCAGAATAACTTATAATTAAAAATATTTTCGAAAAATACTATCATAGAATAATTCACAAAAACAACGGAGTTTATGGAAACAACGTTTATATATAAACTTTATTAGGAATGATACTAACCACTAAAATAGAATTCTTCACTTTTTCTTACCTGTTGTATGGTTCACTGTAGTTATTTGAGAAGCAAAAAATAAGCATTGGGAATGTACTCCCAATGCTTATTAGTATCAATACGATTACTAAACATTGTTTAAAACTAATCATTCCGCACCAATATTATTTCGTTAATGACAACAGCAGTACATATAGCCTGCTTTTCAATCAATCATGAGTTGTATATTTTAGGGATTAATGTTTTTCTTCCCTGTTCAAACGTAATATATAATTGATGTAACGCTCGGCTTGTGGCAACGTATGCCAACTTACGATCAAAGTCTGTAAAACTATAGTCATTGAAACGCGCAATTACAACAGCTTCAAATTCCAATCCTTTTACTGCAGATGGGGTGGTAACAACTACTTTTACACTTTGTGGTAGATCTAATTCAGTTTGTATAGCTACAGAGAAATATGGATCAATCATATATTGATATCGCTGAAGTAAAGATTCATCTTTTACTACAACTGCTACAGACTCATAATTATTTGTAAAGATCGCCTTTTCCAATATTGAAATGAGCTTTTTCTCTTCTGTTGCGCGTGTAAACTCTACCCATTTTACGTCTTCACCATCACGGAATGTCTCTGTAGATAGCTTATATTTATCATTTGCGAACGGTTTGATAATTTCGTTACTCACTTCTACAATTTGAGCCGTTGAACGGTAAGTTGCTTGAAGTTCATAGTAAACTGACCCACCAATTAACGTATCAAGAGTATGCCAATCCTGTAAAGAACTTGACCGATTTAAATTTTGTCCGAGATCACCTATTAACATTAATCCATTTTTTCGAGTTAATGAATTCATTTCAACAATTTCATAAGGCATATAGTCTTGTGCTTCATCAACGATTAAGTAAGATAGCATGTGGTCTTTTAATATGCCATTCAATAAACGGTTAATATGCAATAATGCAGGTAAATCTTCGTAGAAAATATCAAAAGATTGATAGTCATTGGGTAGTAGGTTATTTGATTTTGCAACTTTTATTGACTCATCAAAGCAATCTATGTAATCAAGTTCAAGATGCTTGATTACATATTTTTTCATTATGTCGCTCTCTTTTGTTGAGATATGATGCTCTTCCTCAAAGTCATAGCCTTTATATTGATTGCTAAAACTGTATTCCAACTGATAGATATTCTTCAACGCTACTAAAATCTGTTTATAGTAAGCTTGTTCCAACAACATTAAACTTTCTGCAAGTAATGCTAGTTGAAGCTTTTCTTGCAACTCATTATAGTATACTTGCTTTTCCTTTTCTAAGTCTTGAAGTACGCGCTCTTTCGCTTCTTCTAGATAATGTTGGACTATAGAAGTTTCTTTAATGATATCTATATTAAGTACTTCTTCAGGTTGCTCTCTTATATACTTTAAGATAACAGAATCATTCGCTATTAGTACTTCACGCTTCATTTGGTATTTCCAAGCTTCATCAATAATTGAGTAAACAATAGTATCAGGAATCATTTTTTGTAGATCTATTAAGTGGTCCGTCATCTTTAATTCAACGGCATTCTTAATCTCCGCTAAAAACTTTTGGCGCATTAAATCAGCTCTCTTGTTTTGAGCATTTGAAGGATTATCACTTTTTTCTTCTACGAACTTGATCCATTGCTGTCCTAGTTCTGCTATATCAGTAGTGATGAATTCGTTTTGATAGAGAGTTAAATTCTTCACTTCCTGATTCAATATAGCTTCGGCCTTCTCTTTCACCCATTGCTTCATTTGCTTTTGAATTTCATTTTCATTTTGCAACTCTTTCTGTAAGCTTCTATAGAAGAAGTTGAAATATAAGTTTTCTCGCTCTTTTAAAGTAAGTTGCGGATACCTTTCCATTTCCTTCAAGATTGGTACAATAGGGATCGAAACCTCTTTTAATGTAAAATCCTTTGCCCAAATTCGAAGATCATTGATAATGCCCATAGTTGTTTGTTGAACAACATTTCTAAACTCTAAAGAGCCCTTCATTTTTATTATTTCCAGATCAGATGCTTGATGACGATTGACTTTAGATGTAGATATCATTAAAATGTCGCAAGCTATTTCTAAAAATGTCGTCTGTTTAATGCCATAATCACCTAATGTAGGCAACACATTTTGAATATGTTTTAAGAATGCCTTATTTGGACCTAATATCGCAACACTCTCAGGTGTTAAATTTTGATATTTGTAGAGTAGGTAGCTTAATCTATGAAGCGCAATTGCAGATTTACCGCTACCTGCTGAACCTTGGATAATAATTGGTTGTTTCATCGGTAAACGAATAATCTCATATTGCTCTTTTTGTAATGTCGCAACAATAGTTTGCATATCCGTTCCACGTTTGTTTGCAAGAGCAGAAACTAATCCCTCATCTTTAAAATATTGGCTTGACGCCGTAATTGGCGGATGAAGAGTCCTGATTTTTCCAGATTGAATATCTATTTGTCTTATATAATCTACAATGACATCCCCAAGAGTCTTATGTGCAATTGCTTGACCAACAGTGCGTAGATAATAAAGAGATGCAGCTTCGGCCTTCCATGAGATTACATAATCATCAATGCCTTGTTCACCAATATATATTGTTTCTGTACCAGCTAATGTCACATAGTCAACACGTCCAATATAAGGGCGATCTTTTATAAACTTTAAGCTTTGGTTATGTTCGTAAAATCTCTTCCGCAATATCCCTTCTGCATATGCTGTTGAATAATCTATTTCATATGTACTATTAAACTGTATATTAGAAATTTCACGCATTGACGCATTAATTTTGTCAATTACTCGTGTTAAATAGCTATACTCTGACTCATTATGACGTGGTAAAAAAGAAGAAGAATCATATACAGGAAATATAGCTTTTACACCTTCATCAATTGTCGGTACAGTTTTTAACAAAACCTCGGACATTTCTTGTACCATATGTAAGTGATCAACTTCTTGTTCGAGAAAGAACTCATTCTCATCGAATTCTTCTAGAGATACCTCGTCAAATTCTATATGATTAGTTCCATCTTCATCTGAATTTGATGAAGGTACAGGTAATAAATCTAGGGATACTTCGTCCTCTACCACATCTGGTAGTAACTCTCCCTGATCAAATTGGTGGATTTCACCAATTTGTTCTTGTAACTTCTGAATCTGTAAATTCAATTGATTATTTTTATATTGCAAGTCATCATTAGTAGCTTGTAATGCATCGTAATTTTCCTTTAACGTGTTAAAAAGCATTGCATCAATCATTGTTGATTGCTTATCTTCTAACTGATTCAATTGCATTTGAAGAGTTTCATTAACACTAGCTATATTTTCTAACTCTTCAACTTTATTAGTCATCGTTTGTAGCTCTTCTTTTAATGCCACTGACTCAATCTCTAATTGTTCATAAACTTCTTTAGATATATTTACTTCGTTGACTTTTTTTAATCGCATTGCTAGTTGCTGAATTAGATTATTTTTAGAGTTATAGTCTTCTATTGTTGGACGCTTACTTAGATCTTTATTTTCCTCTTCAAGTTTTTTGTAGCATAGTTTCAGTTCTTCAAATTCAACATTCTTTACATTCTCTTCGATCTTATTGTAAATTTCTAATTTATAGTCTAATTGTTTGTATACTTCCTCTTTCTGCAATATTTCTTCTTGAAGTTTTGACAATTCTTGCTCGAGATACTGTATTCGTATATCATCGTTTACATTTTCTGTTGGGTTATGTGACTTATTATCTATGTTTCGCAATAAAACATCTAATAACTTCAATATTACACCTACTTTATTATCAAATATTAAACCAAAATATTCTATATTATCATTATACAAAAATACTAAGTGGTAAATATAGTCTATATTTTAATAATCGATTACATTACTTGGTCATACAAAAATGCACCGCTTTTTCTAGGCAGCTGTATTTACAACTCTAGAAATCGGTCTTGAATTTAATATTCAATTAATCAGGTTGGCCATCTAACAAATCATAATAGGTATTCTTTTATTAGAACGTCTTAAAAAAATACTGTTGTAAGCGTTGTATATCAAGGGTTGATTAATTCATTGAGTTCTACTCTCGTTAATCTTTGTGAAAGAGACACTGTCCATTTTATGGGCAGTGTTTTTTTGTATTTTAAAAAGCACGGCACCCGCTCCAAAATAAGAGAAACGGATACCGCGCTGATAGATTCTATATTCTATTATACGTACTGAACTCTGAAATATTTCTTCTTTCCGCGTCGGATGATCGTAAATTGTCCTTCGATCTTATCCCCTTCGCCCATTACATGCTGAAGATCCGTGATACGTTCACCGTTGATGTAGATCGCACCGTTCCCGACGTCTTCACGTGCCTGACGCTTGGATGGCGAGATTTTCGCATTGACGAGGAGATCGATCAATCCGATTTCTTCTCCTTTTGCCTGTTCAAAAGAAGGGACATCTTTGAATCCTTCCAGTATTTCAGAAGCGGACAATGACTTGATGTCACCGCTGAATAACGCTTGAGTGATACGGATCGCCTGATCAAGGGCTTCTTCACCGTGGATCAGCTTCGTCATTTCTTCCGCCAGTGTCTTTTGTGCTTTGCGAAGATGAGGTTCTGTTTCAACGGACGCAGCTAGTGCCTCGATCTCTTCATGAGAAAGGAAGGTAAAGTATTTCAAGTATTTCACGACATCTGCGTCAGCCGCGTTGATCCAGAACTGGTAGAACTCATATGGAGACGTCTTCTTCGGATCGAGCCATACTGCTCCGCTCTCTGTTTTCCCGAATTTCGTTCCGTCCGCTTTCGTTACAAGTGGAATCGTGAAACCAAATGCCTTCGTTTCTTCTTCATGTGTACGTCTGATCAATTCAAGGCCGGTCGTGATATTCCCCCACTGATCGCTGCCTCCGATCTGCAGCTTACAATTGTAGTTGTCGTATAGATGATTGAAATCCATCGCCTGGAGAATCGTATACGTAAATTCAGTGAACGAAATACCCGATTCCAGACGGGACGAAATCGTATCTTTCGCCAGCATGTAATTCACCCCTACATGCTTACCGAAATCACGAAGGAAAGTCACAACGTCCATTGCTCCGATCCAGTCATAGTTATTCACCATCACTGCCCCGTTTTCCCCTTCGAAATCAAAGATGCTTTGGAGCTGCCCTTTAATGCTCGCTACATTCCCCTGAATCGCTTCAACCGTCTGCAGTTTCCGCTCTTCGTTTTTACCGCTCGGGTCACCGATCAAACCTGTTGCCCCTCCAACCAGTACAAGGGGACGATGCCCTTGATTCTGGAAACGGCGAAGCGTCAGGAATGGAAGCAGATGCCCGATATGCATACTGTCCGCTGTCGGATCGATCCCGCAGTAAATCGAAATGCTTTCTTTATTCAACAGGTCCTTCAAGCCATCTGCATCCGTTTGCTGATACGTGATCCCACGCCATTCCAAGTCCTTTAGTAAATCCATCTTTATTTCCTCCTTTTGATAAACATGCTGACAACAAAAAAGTCCCTGCATATATGCAGGGACGCTGTCGCGCGGTACCACCCAAATTAAGGAATAACATCCTTCACTCATTCAAGATAACGGCTTGCACCGTTTGCTGCTACTAGAAGTTCACAGCAAAAGCTCCAGGATGTAATTCATCGGCCATTTGTGTCAGTTCACAGCACCCACTGACTCTCTTCGTAACAGGGAAGGCAGACTACTTATTCCTCTCATTGCGTTTACACATTTATTTTTCATACAGAAATCCGAATATATGCCGGATCATCATTCATTTCGCTATATTAGGTTTTTACCATATTCCAAAATAATAGTCAACTAAACGGATGATAAAAGACCATTTTATTTGACTTTTTACGACAGCCTTCCTGTAATTATGCTATAATGGGAATGTTCTGGGGGGAATGATATATGAAGGAAAAATGGAACATATTACGTGAAAAATTAGACCCTGCAATCAGGTTCTTTTCAAATACTAGACTACAAAAACGAGCAAGAATTACATACGGTGTATTCTGGAACCTGTCTTTGATCCTGATCGTGATCTTTGTATTGGGATTCGCATTTGCAGGAGGAGTCGGAGCGGGTTATTTCGCTTCACTCGTCAAGGAAGAACCAATCCGTCCTTATGACCAAATGAAAAAGGACATCTACAACTACGAGGAAACCTCTCGACTTTACTTCTCGGACGATGTCTATCTCGGGAAACTCCGGACCGACCTGGAACGGGAAGAAGTGAAGCTTGAAGATATTTCGAAAGATCTGCAGCATGCCGTCATTGCCACGGAAGATGAGTACTTCAACGAACATAACGGTGTCGTGCCGAAAGCGATCATGCGCGCCGTCCTACAGGAATTCACGAATTCAGCTACCCAATCGGGCGGGAGTACACTCACTCAACAGCTGATCAAAAATCAGATCCTCACGAATGAAGTTTCATTTGAAAGAAAAGCGAAAGAAATCCTTCTCGCTCTTCGCCTGGAAAGATTTTTTGATAAAGATGAAATACTGGAAGCCTATCTGAATGTAGCGACTCTTGGACGGAATTCTTCCGGTCAAAACATCGCGGGTGTCCAATCGGCTGCCAAAGGAATTTTCGGAGTGGACGCAAAGGATTTGTCCCTGCCACAGTCCGCTTTCATCGCAGGACTTCCGCAGGCTCCCTTCTCTTACACGCCATTCAAGAATAATGGGGAAATCAAAGAGAATCTCGAAGCCGGGATGAGCCGAAAAAACACGGTCCTCTACCGAATGCACCGGGAAGGATACATCACGAAAAAGCAATACGACGATGCCGTTGCCTATGACCTCTCAAAGGATTTCGTGAAACCAAAGCAATCACCTCGAGAGCAATATCCATGGCTCACTGCCGAACTTGAAAGCAGGGCAGTGGAAATCATGAAAAATGTGCTTGCCAAGAAAGATGGATATTCTGAAGAGGATCTCGAAAACAATGATGAACTTGAAGATAAGTACCAGACGCTTGCCGACCGCAATGTCCGTCAAAGCGGGTATGAAATTCATTCAACCATCAATAAGAAGATCTATGATCAGATGCAAAAAACAAAAGATGCGTATGAGATGTACGGTCCTACCAAAACCAGAACGGTAAAAGACCCTGACACAGGGAAAGAAGTAGAAATCGAAGAGCCGGTTCAGGTCGGCGCCGTGATGATCGAGAACAAAACGGGCCGCATCATCAGCTTCATCGGCGGCCGGGATTTCAAATTGGAACAAATCAACCATGCCACTCAATCACACAGATCAAACGGATCCACCATGAAGCCTTTGCTCGCCTACGGACCAGCTCTTGAATACGGGTACATCTCACCTGGATCACCGATTCCTGATGTGGGCGTCAACATCAATGGCTGGAAACCTGAAAACTATTCGTTCAGGGAGCGCGGACTTTTCCCTGCAAGGTTCGCCCTGGCAGAATCATTGAATCTCCCAGCAGTCAGAACGTATGCGAATATTTACAACCGGAATCCATTTAAAGAGTTTCTGTTGAAAATGGGCTTCGACTCCCTTTCTAGCAGATATGACAATAACCTGTCCCTTACTCTGGGAGCGACGACGACGGGTGTCACGGTCGAAGAGAACGTAAATGCCTACACCACCTTTGCCAATGGAGGAAAATTCATCGATGCCTTCATGATTGACAAGATCGTCGACAAGGATGGAACGGTCGTCTTTGAACATAAGTCAGACCCAGTGGATGTGTTCAGTCCGCAAACAGCTTATTTAACAATCGATATGATGAGAGATACCCTGGATCATAACCTCGGTACCGGGCGCTACGCGAAGATCTTCCTGAACTTTGATTCAGACTGGGCCGGGAAATCCGGAACGAGTCAGGATTACAAAGATCACTGGTTTGTGGCAACGAATCCGAGCATCACCTTCGGAACCTGGTTCGGTTACGACACGCCTTCGTCACTGAACACTCCCGGTTCCCGTGCCAGGTACGGACATTACGGATTGCGTAACATCCGCTTATGGTCTTATCTGTTGAATGATGTCAGGGACCTGGCTCCCGATCTGATCGATCCTGATGCATCGTTCCAACAGCCGGAAGGGATCGTCCGGAGGTCCTTCTGTTCCATATCCGGACTACTTCCATCTGAAGCATGCAGCCAGGCGGGACTTGTTAAAAGTGATTTATTCAATGCAAAATACGTTCCTACCAAAACCGATGACAGCTTACTTATGAGCCGTTACGTCATGGTGAACGGAAAGAAATACCTGGCATTGCCGAATACACCGGCGGAATTTTCACAGCCTGGTGTCATCCTGAACCCTGACTTTGTGAAAAACATCTTCGGTGCAGTGCCTGGAGATCCGGACAAACTGATCCCGGATGGGGACGAACGATTTAAAAATGTCCTCATCGCGGAGAACAAGATTTCCGATGACGGCTCAGCTCCTGGAACCGTCAATGCGAGCGGAAACGGGAACAAAATCACGTGGACGCCATCCGCAAGCGGCGACGTCGTCGGATATAGGGTATACCGCACATCCGGTGGAAAAGTCGGAAGTGTCAAATCCGGTTCAAGTTTAGCAGTATCAGTTGGAAACGGTGATTTCTATGTGGTTGCCGTCGATGTAGCCGGCAAAGAGTCTGGACATTCCAATACGGTACAGATTGGAAAGCCTGCACCAAAACCGGATCCTAAACCTGAAAAGCCGGGTACAGATCCGAAGCCACCTGGTGATAAACCAGCCGATCCACCGCCAAAACCGGATAAACCGGACAAGCCGGAGCCACCACCGCCTGCAGATGACGGTGGCGGCAATGGAGGCGGAGACGGCGGTGGGGACGACGGCGGAACCGAACCACCTACAGAACCGGATCCACCACCAGCCCAGAACTAGTGATTGATTGTAAAGAGGGAAACGTCGTTGTGACGACGTCTCCCTCTTTTTGTTTAATGGTGTTTTATCCTTAATTGAGTAACCACTGATAGTTAGAATAAGCGGAGGTATTCCGACTAAGCAAAGAAAAACTAACCATTTTCACGTTTTTTGAGTAAATAGCCGGAATCTTGAGACCGTCGATTAACTACTTTTAATAAATGCTCCATATTTTAGACAAATAAAAATTTAAAATTTCGTTAGGTTTCAATGATCAATTTAGTATTACCCAGAGTATCTTGACCCCTTTTTTAGCCTTAACTGTCTGAAAATCGATTTAAATGCGTCTCAAGGGGATTTTTGTAAACGATCGTGACTCTCTAGTGCATTAAAATAGCAGTTGAGATTCAGTGAGGTCAAGTAAAAGTTTCACATTTTAATTAATCGACAGTCTCATCTTTCCGTCTATTTAAGGTAATTTCAGTTCTATTTAATATATAAGCGGAATTCCTCCGCTTATTTACCAAACTGGCTTTATCACCTTCCCTTAATGAACATGGAAAAAGATTCGAAAAAAGCCTTAGAGATATTTGCATATCTAAGGCTTTTTGATTGGAATTTAAACTGTGTATTATGCTTTTGAATTTGTCTGCGATCATTCGCACCTCACAAGTAAGCCCCCACTCACAAAGAGCAGGGGTCCATCTAACTTATCCATCAATCTTCCATCGTACTCAAATCACCTGTCGGCAAATCCAATTCCCATGCCTTCAATACGCGGCGCATGATTTTTCCGCTTCGCGTCTTCGGCAGCTTGTCGCGGAATTCGATTTCCCTCGGTGCCGCATGGGCAGCGAGTCCTTTTTTCACGAATTGGCGAATCTCTTCCTTCAACTCGTCTGTCACTTCGTATCCGTCACGAAGGGCGATAAATGCTTTGATGACTTCACCACGGACGGGATCGGGCTTCCCGATGACACCAGCTTCTGCGACAGCCGGATGTTCAACGAGCTTACTTTCCACCTCGAAAGGACCTACCCTTTCTCCTGAAGTCATGATGACATCATCGATCCGTCCCTGGAACCAGAAATATCCGTCTTCATCCATGTAAGCGGAATCCCCTGAAACGTACCAATCGCCAGGCATGAAATATGATTCATACTTCTGTGGGTTATTCCAGATCTGATTCATCATCGATGGCCAGCCTTTTTTGATGGCCAGGTTCCCCATCCGGTAAGGTGGCACTTCATTTCCTTGATCATCGACGATCGCGGCTTTGACACCAGGGAATGGTTTTCCCATGGAGCCCGGTTTGATCTCAAGGCTTGGATAGTTACAGATCAGCTGAGCACCTGTTTCCGTCATCCACCACGTATCATGGATGCGCAGATTGAACACTTTCATTCCCCAACGGACAACCTCGGGATTCAACGGCTCCCCGACGCTAAGGATATGGCGAAGGGAGCTCAGGTCGAATTGCTTCACGACTTCATCCCCTGCACCCATCAGCATCCGGAAGGCAGTCGGTGCACTGTACCAGACCGTCACACCATAGTCTTCAATCGTTTTATACCAGTTCTCCGGCTTGAAACGTCCCCCGACAATGACGTTGGAGGCGCCCGTCAGCCACGGACCGAAGATTCCATATGAAGTACCTGTGACCCAGCCTGGATCCGCTGTGCACCAATACACATCCTCTTCTTGAAGGTCCAGTACCCATTTAGACGTTTGATAGTGCTGGATCATGGCGTTATGGACGTGAAGGACCCCTTTAGGTTTCCCGGTGGAACCTGACGTGTAGTGAAGGATCAGACCATCGTTCCGGTCCACCCATTCTACTTCAAGCTTATCGCTCGCTTCAGCGAATTTAGCCATAAAGTCCACATGCACATCATCTTCCTCCACATCTTCCCCAACAAGGAAGACATGTTTCAGATTCGGCAGTTCACTTACAGGAACCCTTTTCAATAGTTCGGGAGTGGTGATGAGAACCTTAGCTTCGCTATCTTCCAGGCGATCCCGGACTGCTCCCTCCATGAATGCTTCAAACAATGGCCCCACGATGGCTCCTAGCTTAATCGCACCCAGGACGGAGAAATACAATTCCGGTGATCTTGGCATGAAGATGAAGACACGGTCACCTTTTTCAACATCCCCAAACCTCTTCAATACATTTCCTGCTTTGTTCGACATCTTCTTCATATCAGAGTACGTATATTTTTCATCACGTTCTGCATCTCGGTAATAAAGAGCGACCTTATTCTTCCTGAAAGACACTGCATGCCGGTCAATCGCTTCGTGCGCAAGATTGACGCGACCTGTTTCCGCCCATGAAAATTCCTTCTCGACCTCTTTCCAATCGAATGAATCATACGTATTTTCATAGTTTTCAAGATTATAGTTTCCCTTAGTCACTGGTAGCGCTTCCACTTTCATATACCGTATCCCCCTTATGTAAGAAATTACAATCTTATTATAGTATAAAACAGATATTTTCTCAATTTTTTAAAAAATCTGCCACCGAGTATGTCCACTGGATTCTGATGCAATATCCCCTCAAAACCCTGTCACTAATAGATATTTCAGAATAACAATCCTAATCTGAAGGTCTGAATTTTTTGTGAAAGCGCTCTCTCGTTTTTAATTTCATGTATAATGGAAGGGAGGAATATCTTTAGGTGGTGTCCAGATGAAATTGAAAAAAACCTATAATGCAACAGAGTTAAAGACAACAAAAGGAAATATCATTATTGAAGGTCCGATTTCGGCAGAGGAGTTATCCCGCCTTGATTTCCATGAGGGCCTGGTCGCTTTCAGACCCCCGGCCCAGCAGCACAAAGCCCTTGTCGAGATTGCCGATTTACCGGAAGGGCGCATCTTGATTGCAAGGGACAATCATACCATTGTCGGGTACGTTACATACTTATATCCCGATCCCCTCGAACGGTGGTCTCAGGGAAAGATGGAGAACCTGATCGAGCTCGGGGCCATCGAGGTCATCCCGAAATTCCGCGGGGCGGCCGTCGGGAAGAATCTATTGAAAGTATCCATGATGGATGATCATATGGAAGATTACATCGTCATTACGACAGAATACTATTGGCACTGGGACCTCAAAGGAACAGGCCTGAACGTATGGGAATACCGGAAAGTGATGGAAAAGATGATGAACGCCGGCGGACTTGAATATTACGCAACGGATGACCCTGAAATCAGTTCCCATCCGGCCAACTGCTTAATGGCGAGAATCGGAAAACGAGTGGATTCAGATTCTGTTCAGCAATTTGATCAGCTTCGATTTATGAATCGCTTTATGTATTAACGTGACTGTTTCTAAAAGGGGTGGAGAGCGTGATTGTAGAAGAGATAATGAAAACGAAAATCGAAACATTGAAAGCAGACGATACGATTGAATCGGCCATAAACTTAATGAGGGAAAAGAAAATCAAGCATATCCCGATCACGAATGACGAGATGGAAGTCGTCGGCATCGTAAGTGACCGGGACGTGAAGGATGGTACACCTTCCATCTTCCATGATGGGTCCGTTACTTCCGAGCTGCAGAAGCCTCTTAAATTCATCATGAAGACCGACGTGATCACGGGGCATCCACTGGATTTCGTGGAAGAAGTCGCTGCCCTCTTTTATGAGCATCATATCAGCTGCCTTCCGGTACTGAAGGAAAAGAAGCTTGTGGGGATCATTACGGAAACCGATTTGCTTTATACCCTCATTCAATTGACCGGTGCCCATCAGCCTGGATCACAGATTGAAGTGAAGGTCCCTCATAAAGCCGGCATCCTCTATGAAGTGGCCGGCATCATCAGACGTCATAATTCCAATATCCAAAGTGTCCTTGTCTATCCGGATAAAAAAGACGAATCCTTTAAAATCCTTGTATTCCGGGTACGGACGATGAACCCGATGAACGTGATCAGTGATCTTAAAAAAGAAGGATATGACGTGTTATGGCCAAACATGCCGGGAATCTCATCATGACAAAGGATGCTGTCTTCATTTATTCAGATGAACTGCTGGGGTACCGGTTCTCTGATGAGCATCCCTTCAATCAGACCCGGATCACCCTGACGATGGACCTCTTAAAGGAAGTGAAGGCTCTTCAACCGGATGACATCGTCCCTCCGCGGATGGCTACTGATGAAGAGTTGTTCCTTAATCATGATCCCAACTATGTAAACGCTGTCAGACAAGCGAGTAATGGCCAGCTTTCTCAAAATCAGGCAGAAGGGTTCGGGATCGGCACGGAAGATACCCCCATGTTTCAAGGTATGCATGAAGCAAGTGCGTATTTAGTGGGCGGCACGCTGACGGCCGTTGACTGCGTCATGACGGGTAAAGCGAAGCATGCTATCCACTTGGGGGGCGGATTACATCACGGGTTCAAGGGTAAGGCTTCCGGGTTCTGTATTTATAACGACAGCTCCGTGGCGATCCGCTATTTACAGGAAAAATACGGGGCAAGGGTTTTGTACGTGGATACGGATGCCCATCATGGGGATGGGGTCCAGTGGTCATTTTACGATGATCCCGACGTGTGCACCCTGTCGATTCACGAAACAGGCCGGTATCTCTTCCCGGGAACGGGCAATATCAATGAGCGCGGTCACGGTAAAGGATATGGATATTCATTCAATATCCCCCTCGATGCCTTCACGGAAGATGAATCATGGATCGAGGCCTACGAGACGTCCTTCCGGGAAGTCATTGAGTTCTTCAAACCGGACGTAATCTTGACCCAAAACGGGGCGGATGCCCATTACTATGATCCACTCACCCATCTATCAGCAACCATGAACATCTACCGGGAAATCCCCCGCATCGCCCATGAGCTTGCCCATGAGTATTGCGATGGGAAATGGATTGCCGTCGGCGGCGGTGGCTATGACATTTGGAGGGTCGTCCCACGTGCCTGGGGCATGATCTGGATGGAAATGACAGGGCAGATGGACCTCGCATCATCTTTTCCCTCCAAATGGGTCGAACGCTGGAAAGGAAAAGCAGGCGTCACGTTACCGACAGAATGGACGGATGCACCCGATATCTATAAGCCGATACCGAGAAAAGGGGAAATCACGGAAAAGAACAAACAAACCGTTGAAAAAGCCCTTTATTCCATTCGGCAGCAACTGAAACACAAGCCATCGATGTAATGCAAAACTTACAAATATACAGTAGAGATCATAGAATGATAGAATAAGTGCCAAGCCCCAAAGCATAAGCCAGGGTTTGGCGCTTTTTTTGATTAAATCTTTCTATCAATTTGTTTACATAGCTTTCTTGTAGAGGAAAATGTGTTAAACTCCTCCATAATCTTCTAAGAAAAAGGATGTGTGAGGCAATGAATAAATATTTGCCGCTAATGTTAACCGTAACACTTGCACTGGGAGCCTGTTCCTCCCCCACTGCAACAAAAGAACAGGAAAAGAAAGAAGCCGCTTCGGAACAAGATAAGGCAGAAAAGAAACCGAAAGAAGACAAGGTCGCAGAAAGCAAGGAAGAAAGTAAGCCACCTTTCAAACCGCTGGAACCGGCTGAAGATGCAGTGTCCCTGAAGGAAAGACTGGCTGAAGAAACAGAGACCGAAGAAACTCAGACTGATCAAGAGGGACAGAAGGAGAAACCTCAGCGAACGGTGCCTTTGGGTGAGACGCTTGCAAACGGTGTGGAAGACCCATCGGACGGACCATTGAAGAACCATCGTCTCGTGACCTACTATGGAACACCAGCATCCAAACATATGGGCATTCTCGGAAAATACGAACCAGAAGAATACATAAAGAAACTGAAAGAACAAACCCAGGTCTATTCCAATCTCGACCCGGATCGTCCAGCGGTCCCGACGATTGAATTGATTACCACCATGGCCCAGAGTGCCCCTGGTCCAGACGGTGATTATGTGCAGATGACTTCTGAGGAAAATATCGAAACGTATGTGAAGCTTGCCGACAAGCATGATGCACTCGTATTGCTCGATATTCAACTCGGAACGGATACGGTGATGAATCAGGTGAAAATGGTTGAAAAGTGGCTGAAGCGTCCGAATGTTCACCTGGCGATCGATACGGAATTCCACGTAGCCGAAGGGGAAAAGCCCGGTGAGGATCTCGGTGAAGTCGATGGCCGCAAAATCCAGGAGGCCATCGAGTATATATCAGCGCTTGTGGAAAAAAATAACCTGCCGGATAAACTGGTCCTCGTCCACCAATTCACCGGTCCCGTGCTGACGAACAAGGATGCGATCAAGCCGACTGAAAACGTTGAAGTCGCCATCAACTTCGACGGCTGGGGAGCAGCTGCGGACAAGAAGGCATTGTATGGCCGATACGTCAGGGATGAACCGACTCAGTACGGCGCCTTCAAAGTCTTCTATGAGAAGGATTTCCCTGTCCTGACACCCGAAGAGGTGCTTAAGATGGATCCAAGTCCAGCAGTCATCAACTATCAGTGATCGAGTCAATCCGTTCAAAAAAGCAAGGATTTCTCTTTGGTGAGCAATCCTTGCTTTTTCATTTATCCTCCAATATAGGACATCTCAATTTTCCGGGATGCCTGGCTTTCTTCCGTCCTTATTTCAGAATAACGATCATCCCGTTTTTCCCATACGCTCCTGATCGCTTCCTTCAGTTCTTTATCAGAAGCTTTGCCCCGTATCATAGCCTTCAAGTCGAATCCGCTTTGGGCAAATAGACACGTGAACAGCTTTCCATCCGTGGATATCCGTGCCCGATTGCAGCTGGTACAAAAACTTTCCGTCACGGAGGAAATGAATCCCACCTCCGTATTGGTCCCGCTGTACCGATATCTTTTTGCCACTTCTCCATGGTAACCGGGCTCGACGGGTTCCAATGGATAATGACTGTTTATGACATCATGGATTTCCTTCTTGCTGATGACATCTTTATAATTCCAGCCGTTTGTGGTTCCGACATCCATAAACTCGATGAACCTGAGAGTGATCCCTTCTTGTTTAAAATAGTGAACCATTGGCATGATTTCATTGTCGCTAAGACCTTTTTTCACTACCATATTCACTTTCACTTCAAGGCCTTCCCCTTTTGCAGCGCGAATTCCATCCAATACGGGCTTCACTCCCCTGCCCACATCATTGATCTTCATAAATACCTCATCATTCAAGGAATCCAGACTTACGTTCACTCTTGTAAGGCCTGCTTGTTTCAATGCCTTTGCATGCTTCGGCAGGAATACTCCATTTGTCGTTAAGGCGATATCCTTTATACCTGACACATTATATAAGCTTTCAATCAAGACCGGCAGATTTCTTCTAAGCAGGGGTTCTCCCCCCGTGAGCCTGATTTTTTCCACACCGAATTCAGAAAAAATGCCGGCTAAACGAGTGATCTCCTCAAATGAAAGAATCTCTTCTCTTTCTAAAAATGGATAATCTGCACCAAAAACTTCTTTCGGCATGCAGTACCTGCACCGGAAATTACATCGATCCGTTACAGAAATCCTCAAATCACGAAGGGTTCGGGTTCTCTTGTCTATGATATGTTCCATGCAGGGTTCCTCCAATTACATATTTCATATTTTCATTCAATATGAGTATCGTAATCTTGCTTCGTATTGATATTATGAAAGGCTTTCCTTTCTCCTACTTCCTCTTCTGTCAAATATAGGACAGAGAGTCCTTTAAGTATATTACCCATTTTGTAATCTTCACTAACGAGCTGGTCATAGATCTTTTCCCTTACAGACTCCCGATACAGGGCTAATAAAGGTTGAAGCTTACCACCAATGACCGGAACAATCGCATCATACCTTTCATCCACTTTACTTATCAGCCGGTTCACTAAGCTGCTCGTCACAAGCGGAACATCGACAGGAAGTACGGCGTACCATTCCGCTTGATATTCACTCATGGCCGTGTAGATCCCAGCCAGAGGTCCACAGCCTTTGAATTCTTCTACATCCTCTACTACCTTTACATTGGGCAGTGCATCGAATCGGGAGAATAACGCCCGGCTTGTTACAATGATCACCTCATCGGCAAATGAAGAAACGGCCTGAAGCGAGTGCTGAAAGAACGGCTTTCCTTTATAAAGGGAGAAAGCTTTGTCGCTTCCGAATCGCCTGGATTGTCCCCCTGCCACAATGACGCCCGCTAATGTGATATCACGCATCCTCTAACACCCCCTTCCTTTTTTCAGAGATGCCTGAACCCATGTTGGATCATGCGGCACACCAGGGAAGTCTTCCCGCTATTCTTAAATCCAACGACCTGTATGACCGGAATGCCCTTGAACACACGAATCCCCTCTCTTCTATTATGATTTAATAGACTTCAAACCAATAATCAATTTTGAAGGGTAATATTCTAACAATATTAAAAACAGCTTCATAGTCAGTTGATTGTAGCGGAAGGTGCTCGACTCCGACGGGAATAGCGGGAAAGCCTGAAAAGCGGAGGTGGCTTGCTCAGCCCCGACAAGCATAAGATGAATGGGCTAAGAAGGCGTTCTTTTGCCTTCTTGGAGCATTTAGCTTATGACCTCGAGGGGCTAGCCACCGTAGCTGGATCTTGAGACCCCACAGGGCTTTAGCCCGAGGAGGCTCAACTCACGCCCCGCGGAAAGCGAGCACCTGCAGCGGAAATCAACCACCACTCGCTTCATCAAAAGCAATAAACTCTGCAAATTCAGATTAGCCATAACACTCAGAGTTAGGTACCTTCATTGGTGAGAATCAGCTGCTCCACTGTGGGTAATGGATGTTTTACTTTCCTTCAAATTACGATTACACTAAAAACAGAGGTGAACATAATGTCTAACTTTACTCATTTTAATGAAGAGGGCAGAGCGAAAATGGTTGATATATCGGATAAAGAGGAAACCGTCCGGAATGCCATTGCTCACTCTTCGATTCAAGTCAATCAGGAAATTCATCAAAAAATCGTCCATCATGATTTTAAAAAAGGCGATGTCCTAGGAGTGGCCCAGGTTGCCGGTATCATGGCGGCAAAACAGACATCTGCCATCATCCCGATGTGCCATCCCATTCCCATCAGCAGTGTCAATATCTCTTTCACCTGGAAAGAGATGAGTGATGCCGCTTATGAGCTACTTATAACGGCAGAAGTAAAAACGAAGGGGAGCACCGGGGTGGAGATGGAAGCCTTGACTGCCGCTACGGCAACAGCCCTTTGTGTGTATGATATGTGTAAGTCTGTAGATAAAGGCATGATCATCGGACAGACCTACTTATTGCATAAATCGGGCGGGAAAAATGGTGATTTCCACCGGGATCCTCTCTGATTCACTACCCCTATGAATCTACCGGCCTTCGATTTTCAGGGCCGGTCATTGATTCGATTGACCAACAGCAGGAAGATGAAGGAAACCGCCATGCTTATCCCTACATACTTCCACGCGAGGGCGTCTTCCCCGGATTCAATGGCCACGTAAATGGCCGTTGAGATGGTCTGGGTTTTTCCCGGGATGTTCCCTGCAAACAGTAACGTGGCCCCGAATTCCCCCAATGCCCTCGTGAAACTGAGTACTGATCCGGTCAGCAGGGATCTGCTTGCCAGCGGGATCGAAACGTATATAAGTGTCTTCCTCTCTGAAGCCCCATCCACCCGGGAAGCTGCCTCAATATCTTCATCTATGCCGAGAAATCCTGCTTTGGCTGATTGATACATCAATGGAAACGCCACCACGACAGCGGCAACGATGGCGGCATATGGTGTAAACAAAATCGTTTCTCCCATTAGTTTTTCTATTCCTCTCCCTATCGGACTATTGATCCCAAACATGATGAGAAGAATGAACCCAACGACGGACGGGGGTAATACGAGCGGCAGCATGAACAGGGTTTCCAAAACGGTCTTTCCCCGAAAGTTGATCCGGGAGAACCTGTGTGAAAGTGCTACAGAAACAATGAACGTAAAAATGGTTGCTGACACTGCGACCAAAAGGGAAAGCTTGATAGGGAACCAGAATGATTCCATTTGAATGTCCACCTACTTCTTTACAAATTACCCTTTCGTAAATCCAAATTTTTCAAACGTCTCTTTTCTTTTATCGCTAATGACAAATTTGTAAAAAACGGCTGCATCTTTTGGATGCTTGCTGTTTTGCAGTACTCCTGCATAGTAACCGATTTTCGAATGATGGGAAGGGCTGATCGACTGTATGGATTTCACCTTTTTGCTTGCAGTCAAATCACTGGCATAGACGATCCCCAACGAAACAGACTGATTTTCCACCAGCGTAAGCACCCCTCTTACATCTTTGGCCAATACGAGCTGATCCTTGACCGCATCCCACTTATTCATCCCCATCAATGCCTGTTTCGCATAGTTTCCCGCCGGAACAAATGCCGGATTTCCTATGGCAAGCTTGTCCTTGGAGTGGGAAAGGGCATCAAGATTTGGGTCACTGCTCGATTCAGGGGCGATGATCACTAATCGGTTTGTTAAGAACGACCCTCCCAGGGTTGAGTCAATCAATCCCCGGTCTATCAATCTTTCGTAATCTTTTTTGGATGCAGAAAGAAACACATCGCTCGGGGCCCCTTGTTCCACCTGTTTTCTTAACGCACCGGTTCCGCCAAAGTTAAAGACGATCTGAATGCCGGGATGCTGTTTCTCGAAGTCCTTTTTCACTTCCATCATACTATCTTTCAGACTGGCCGCTGCCGATATGGTCAGGGTGACCTTGTCCCGGTCTTTAGGAGAACAGCCGGTCATAAGGAGTATAATGGTGATGATGATCCATATCCTTTTAGTCATCATGTTTTCCTTCTACCTCGAATCCTTTGTCATTTCATTTGCCATATGACCTATTTCGGGAATGATCAATTGTTCCATCGCAAGTTTCACGGCTCCCGATGATCCCGGCATGGAAAAGATGATCGTGTCACCCGATACCCCTGCAATCGCCCTTGATAGGATGGCAGCTGTGCCAATATCATCCCTGTAACTCAGGAAACGGAACAGTTCACCAAAGCCCACCAATTCTTTATCCAATAAAGGTTTTACCGCTTCTATCGTTACATCCCTTTTGCTGATCCCGGTTCCACCATTCAATAAAACCGCCTGTATCTCTTGATTATGTATCGCTTTTTCAAGTGAAGCCGTAATGGTGCTGATATCATCTTTTACGATCTCATATTCAGCGACTGCATGTCCTGATTGTTGGAGTAACTCCTTAAGCAGCTTTCCGCTTTTATCTGTTTCTTTTGTTCTTGTATCGCTTACTGTCACCACTTTACATGTCACTATTTTAGCCGATGACTTCCGATGTTCCTCTAACAATGGATCGTCTCCTTTCATATCTTCATCGTCTGGCGGGTACCCCTATCATCCCCCGCTGACTGGAGGAATGAGGGCAACAACGTCTCCTGGAGAAATCACTTCATCTTCAAGGGAGTATTGTTCATTGACGGCAACCATGACGCTTTCTAAAGAAGGAAGATGATACTCGTCCATCAGCCGTTCCTTCAGCTCTCTCACGGTAAGTTCCCCCTTATCTATCGTCACTTCATGTCGACCTGCCCTTTCCTGCAGATGGGCAAAAAAGAATACCTTAATCATCCGCTCCACTCCCTTTCATTGGTTTCCCGTCCCGATATTCTACCTGCTGGAGTTGATCTCCTATCCACTGTTCGCCATCTTCCCAGTGTTCTTTCTTCCAGATCGGGACGATTTTTTTAATCTGTTCGATTACGTATTCATTGGCCTCATAGGCCGCTTTCCGGTGGGGGGATGATACGGCAATGACCACTGCCAGGTCGGATATTTCGAGCCTTCCCACCCGGTGTGTAATCGCTACCTTGGCAGCCGGCCACTTTTCTTGGACCTGCACCCCGATTTCTGCAAGTTTCTTCACAGCCATTGATTTATAGGCCTGATACTCTAAATAAAGGGTTCTTCTTCCTTTCGTCCATTCTCTTACGGTGCCGCAAAAAATGGTTACGGCTCCGGCGTCCCTGCTTTCCACTTTCGCCGAAACTTCTTCTGTAGAAATAGGGGCATCTGTTATCACAAATAAATCATCATTCACGGAGCTGCATCCTTTCTTCACTTGATTCATTCTTCTGAAAATAATTCCCGGTCAGGTCGCTTCCCTGCTGGTCTTCCAGCAGTAATACGTGCACCCTCATTCCCTCCTCATACCCCCTTGTCCCACTCGGAAGGACAATAAGGACATTGGCAGAAGCCAGGGAGGAAACGACACCTGATTTATCCAGACCTGTAGGCGCGGCATACACGCTTCCGCCTGAATACGTCATTTCCCCCCTGACAAACCGGGTAAAGGGATTTGGTTTAGGAAAATCTTTACCGAGAACAGCTTCTTCACTTCTGACAAAAAGATGGGGGCACTGTAAATAAAATCGAATGACGGGTCTGACGAATAATTCAAAACCTACATAACAGGCGGATGGATTTCCGGATAATCCGAATAGGAGCTTTCCATCCTTCTCAGCAACCGTTGTGACACTTCCAGGCCGCATTCCCACTTTATTGAACAGCACATTGGCCCCAAGCTTACTATAAATATCCGGAAGGTAATCAAAATCGCCTACGGATACACCACCTGTCGTGATCAGGAAATCCACCTGTTGAAGGGAATTTTCCACGTGCCCGAAGCACAGGTCAAAGTCATCGCTCAATTGTCCCAGGAATATCCCTTCGCCCCCTGCCCGTTCAATCTGGGAGAGAACCATATAGGAATTACTATTCCTGACTTTACCGGGTACGAGGGGTTCATCTATTTCAAGCAATTCACTTCCAGTCGCCAGGACCCCTACTTTCGGTTTCCTGCTGACGGGGACTTCCTTATAGCCGAATGTGGCCAGGAGTGCAACGATTCCAGGATTGATGTACGTTCCTTTTTCAGCAAGGATCGTCCCCTTTTTCGTATCCTCTCCCCGGAAGGAAATATTGTCCCCCTCCTTATATGACCGGTTTATGGTGATATATGCTCTTCCGTTTTCCTCATGGTTCTTCACTAATTCAAGCATGACCACCGCGCTCGCTCCCTCGGGAATCGGTGCGCCTGTCATGATCCGTACGGCCTGGTTCTCTTTTATCGGTTGATTGTATACACTTCCCGCTCCTATTTCAGAAACCACTTCCATAGAAACAGGGTTTTCCTTCGACGCATATGTAGTATCTTCGGCTCTTATCGCAAACCCATCGTATGGGGAGCGGTCAAATAGCGGGACATCATGATCGGCAAAAAGATTTTCCCCAAGGAATCTGCCGGATGCCTTTTCGATTTCCACGGTTTCGACTGCGCCTTTCTTTTTGTACTTCAGAAGACATTCTATGGCTTCTTCTACCTTAATGGGCGTTCGACGTTCCAACATCTGCTCCCTCCTATCCGATTAAGCGATGATAAATCTTTTTAGCTTCGTTCATATCATTCGTACCATGGATAAATGTCCGGCCATCATGAAAGAACACGATCCTATATGGCTCATAATGAAATGAAAGTAAATATGGATTCCGCTTCATTTCCCCCAGACCTTCCAAGTTTCGTTCCAGTTCATTTAATGAATGTGGATGATGAGGCGACCTGATCTGCACTGTATCCCTTCCACAAAGGACCGTTGTCTTGGTACGGTTTTCAAACTGTAGATATGGGTAAACCGGATTTTTGCCACAGGAAGGGCATCCATCCCTTTTGGCCTTTGATACATTCATCGTGAAGGATTGATTGCCCCACAAATCGAAGGTGATCAGCCCGCTTCTCAATGAGTCGTGATCTTCCACTAAAAGCTTCAATGCTTCCGTTGATTGATAGGCCGCTACCATTTGGACCGCAGGAGCTATGATACCGGAAGAATCACAAGTCCCCCCTGACATCGGGACGGATCCCGTGAGACAATTCAAGCACGGCGTCTTTCCTGGAAGAATCGTATAGCTCATCCCTGTGCTCCCGACACAAGATCCATATATCCACGGAACGTGATATTTAAGAGAGATGTCATTTATGATAAAACGGATATCAAAGTTATCCGTACAATCCAACAACAGATCCGCATCCTTAGCGGCCTCCGACAGCCATTCTACGTCAGCTTCTGCCACGGTGGCTGTGATATGTACTCCTGAGTTAATCTCATTCAATCTTTTTTTTGCAGCGACGGCTTTAGGTAACCCCTCCATGGCATCGCTCTCTGAATATAGCTGCTGACGATGAAGGTTGCTCATCTCAACATAATCACGGTCAATGATCGTCAATCTACCTATCCCCGCCCTGACAAGAGATTCTGCATTGGCAGATCCCAACGCCCCCGCCCCAATTACGACGACATGTTTCTCAGCTATTTTTCCCTGCCCGGCTTCTCCGATAGGTTTAAACAATACTTGACGGGAATATCTGTCACTCATCCTGCTTCCGCCCCTTTTAGCCTCTGTTCGTTTCAAGAGAAGGATTTGGACTACCTTTCTCGAACACTATATTTTCAGAGCATTCTCAAAAATTATAGAAACATTATCTTTTACCCTAAAGAATCCATTTATATTCCTGTATGCAATCATAACTTTCTATCATTCTCTCATTATGCGCCTTTTTCGTCGCATTCAGATGCCCGACAGAACACAGTATATAGGGTTTATATTAAAATAAGAAGAATTTTTTCATTTTTTTAAAGATTTCATGTTTTCCTTTCTTACTTATTAGGGAAAACACGAAATGATGATAGTTTCATAAATGGGAGGATAAGCTGTTGGAGGATAAAAGTATTCTAACCCGTACCGTCCGTAAATATGGAGATGGTGCTTTTTTTGAGGAAGTGGACGAGGTGGCTGCTGAATTCCCGCTTACCGTTCATTTAAATGGAGAAGAATGGGCGACGATGGTCTGTTCCCCTTCCAACCTGGAGGAATTGGTTGTTGGCTTTCTGGCTTCAGAGGGGATCATTCGGCGCTTCAACGAAATCACCCGTCTCTCCATCGATCAGGATAAAGGGTTCGCCTATGTACAAATCGATAAGCTGCCTGAAGACCGGGCAAGGAATACCTCGAAACGATTTATCGGTTCCTGCTGTGGGAAAAGCAGACAATTTTATTTCACGAACGATATGCTCACAGCCAAAACGGTTACGTCCAAAATGGAACTAACCGCCCTCATGGCCATTCATCACATGCAAGAGCTGCAGAACCATTCCAGGGACTTTCACAGGACCGGTGGAATGCACAATGCAGCGATTTGCAGCACCACAGGCATCATCCAATGCTATCAGGATATCGGAAGACATAACGCACTGGATAAACTCTATGGATACTGTCTCATGAATCACATTTCAGTCAAGGATAAGGTCATTGCGTTCAGCGGGAGGATCTCTTCTGAGGTGCTTCTCAAGATTTCCAAGATGGGGATTGCCATCCTGCTATCCAAGTCGGCCCCTACCAATCTTGCATTGGAACTCGCAGATGACTTGGGGATTACGGCCGTTGGATTTGTCAGGGGTGACAGGATGAATATCTATACACACCCTAAAAGAATAACCGGTACTGACCTACATATCTCGGAAAGCACGTAAATCGATTTAAGAGGAGGAATTTTTTAATGGAAGGAAAGTTAACCGTTTTCATTAATGGCATTCAATATGAGGCAGAGCCCGGTATGTCTGTACTGGAACTTCTTAATCTCAGGAAAGTGGAAATTCCACAAGTTTGTTATCAGGAGAGTCTCGGTGCCATCGAAACTTGTGATACATGCATTGTCTCCATTAACGGGGAACTGAGAAGAGCCTGTGGGACACCGCTTCAAGAAGCAATGGATATCCAGACAGAGCTTTCCCATGTGAAAGAGGCCAGATTCAAAGCGATGGACACCATTCTCGAAAACCACGAACTATACTGTACGGTCTGCGAGAAAAACAATGGGGACTGTACCCTTCATAATACAGTGGCCATGATGGGGCTCGAACATCAGATGAAACCGTTTGAACCGAAGCCATATGAAAAAGATTTCTCCGGCCAATTCTACCGGTATGATCCGGATCAATGCATCCTTTGCGGAAAATGCGTGGAAGCATGTCAGGATATCGAGGTCAACGAAACACTGTCCATTGACTGGGAGCGTAAAAATCCCCGTGTCATTTGGGACAATGATGTCCCGATCGATCAGTCCTCCTGTGTCAGCTGCGGCCAATGTGTGACCGTATGTCCCTGCAACGCCCTCATGGAAAACGATATGCTCGGAAAAGCAGGTTATATGACCGGCTATAATACGAGCCTTTTGCGTTCGATGATTGATATTACGAAAAATGTGGAAACAGGCTACGGTCCCCTTTTCGCCGTGTCCGATTCAGAAGCCCAGATGAGGGATGATCAAATCAAGAAAACCAAAACCGTGTGTACGTATTGCGGCGTGGGCTGCAGCTTCAATGTCTGGACAAAAGGAAGAGAAGTGTTAAAGATGTCCCCTACTGAAGAAGCCCCGGCAAACGGGATCGCTTCCTGTGTAAAAGGGAAATTCGGCTACGGTCATGTGAATAGCGATAAACGCCTCACCCGTCCGTTGATCCGGGAAGGTGATCATTTCAAAGAAGTCGAGTGGGAAGAAGCCCTCCACTATGTAGCAGAGAAATTCAGGGAAATCAAAGAAAAGAATGGACCGGATGCCCTCGGATTCATCGCCTCATCCAAAGCAACCAATGAGGAATCCTATCTCCTGCAAAAGTTGGCCAGACAAGTCATTGGAACGAATAACGTGGATAATTGTTCCCGCTATTGCCAGTCTCCCGCAACCAAAGGGTTATTCAGGACAGTCGGATACGGCGGCGATGCAGGTTCCATGAAGGATATCGAACATGCTGACCTGGTCATGCTGATCGGGACTAACACAGCGGATGCCCATCCTGTGCTCGCTTCTAAAATCAAACGTTCTCACAAACTCTTCGGCCAAAAATTGATTGTGGCTGACTTAAGAAAGCATGAAATGGCCCAGAGAGCCGATCTGTTCCTACACCCAAATCCAGGGACCGATCTCGTATGGCTATCTGCCCTATCCAAATTCATCATTGACCAGGATTGGCACGATAAAGAGTTCATCGATGAAAAGGTGAATGATTTCAATGAATATTACCAAAGCCTTGCTCCTTTCACAATGGAATATGCTGAGGAAAAAACGGGTATCTCCCAAGAACATCTTAAAACCGTCGCAGAGAATATCCACCGTGCAGGTTCAACAGCCATTTGCTGGGCGATGGGCGTTACCCAGCATCAAATCGGGTCTGATACATCCACTGCCATCTCCAACCTCCTGCTGGTTACAGGAAACTATGGAAAACCCGGTGCAGGCGCATACCCTCTCCGCGGTCATAATAATGTCCAGGGAGCAAGCGATTTCGGAAGCATGCCGAATACATTCCCGGGCTACCAGAGTGTGGAGGATGCAGAAATCCGTGCAAAATTCGAAAAGGCCTGGGATGCAGAGCTTCCTAAAGATATCGGTATGAACAATCACGAAATGGTGGAGGAAATCCACAAAGGAAATCTTAAAGGATTGTATGTCACCGGTGAGGATATGGGAATCGTTGATTCTAACATCAATTATGTGACAGGGGCATTTGAGAAGCTTGAGTTCTTCGTCGTCCAGGATCTGTTCCTTACAAAGACCGCCGAATATGCCGATGTGGTGCTTCCTGCCGTACCAAGTGTCGAAAAGGAAGGAACCTTCACGAATACAGAGCGTCGCATCCAGCGTATTTATCAAGCCCTCGAGCCCTTGGGGGAAGCAAGACCCGACTGGGAAATTTATTCTGGTATAGCTGAAAAACTTGGATTCAACTGGGGCTATCCTTCTCCGGCAGAAGTTATGGATGAAGCCGCCTCACTCACACCATTGATGGCCGGGGTTTCCTACGACAGGCTGGAAGGGTTCAACAGTCTCCAATGGCCCGTGCAGGAGGATGGGACGGATACACCTCTCCTTTACACGGACGGATTCCATTTCGATGACGGGAAAGCCCAATTTTATCCCCTTGAATATGAATACAACTATCCAGCACAAAAAGGATATGATTATCATGTAAATAACGGGCGGGTTCTTGAACATTTCCACGAAGGAAATATGACTTCCCATACGAAAGGGATTCGAAACAAAATGCCTGAACCATTCTTTGAAGTTTCCGAGAAAATGGCTAAGGAACTTGAAATTGAAGAAGGTGCCCTCATCAAGCTTTCCAATGATAACGGCGAGAGCACCGGCAGGGTCCATGTGACGAAGGAAGTGTTTGGCAAGGAATTGTTCATCACCTTAAACAGTGACGGTAAAAATGCGGTGAACTATTTGACCAGCAGCAATGTAGATAAAGACACGGATACACCTGCTTATAAAGAGGTTCCTGCCAAAGTGGAAGTACTCGAGAAAAAAGGGAAATCGCCCATCCCCCATAACAACCACCGCTGGGCAACACGCAATCCGCAAATGGGCCCTGAAGTAGAAAGAAAATGGGATCGAAAAGATTACGTCTTCCCGGGAAGTGAGGTTGATACGAATGGCTAAATCCATTGATAAGATTATTCCACTGGAGATTTCGAAAGAAAAGATTCAGGAGCAGAACTTGAATGAACTGATAGAAGCGGTTGCTGATAATAAAGATTCCCTTTTAAAAGTCATTGAGATCATTAAGCACATGGATGAAAATCGAAATCTGGATACAATCAGCGCCATGGTAAACCATCAGGAAGATATCCTGTATAACTTCTCCAAGGAAGCCAATAAAGATCAGAACGCGGCCATCCTTAATAACGTAGCCCGTATGACTGAATTACTCGGGAGTTTGAATCTGGAAGGGATTGAAACATTGAGTGTCCGGAATACGCGGAATCTGAATATAGGAAAAGAAAGGCCATCTACGAAAAGAACCGGGATATTCGGACTGTTTCGTGCCCTTGGTGACCCTGCAGTTCAGCGTACCATTACGATCATCATCTATATTTTAAGAGGGATCGGTAAAAACCACATAAAAAATGACAAGAAATAATACAAAAAAACAGGCTGCCGACCTTTAAGGTTGGCAGCCTGTTTTCTATTTTTCCCGAAAGCATTTACGATTGTTCTTCATAAGCGGGATCGGTGATGATCACTTCGACCCGCCTGTTTTTCTGGAGGTTCTCCACTTTATCATTAGGAGCGACCGGACGCGTGTCTCCATATCCGACGGCGATGAACCGCTTTGGATCGAGATCTTCCGTTGTGATCAAGTAACGCACCACACTGCTCGCCCTAGCCGATGAGAGCTCCCAGTTCGACGGGAAACGATATGTATTGATCGGGCGGTTATCTGTATGTCCCTCCACTTTTACAAAGTTCGGGATTTCGGATAAAAGCACGCCGACCTTATTCAAGAACGGATACGCATCCGGAAGGACCGTTGCTTCACCTGAGGCAAACAGTGCTTGTTCCTGAAGGACGAGCACAACTCCCCGTTCGGATCTGGTCGCCACCACGACGTCACTCAATTTGTTTTCTTTCAAATAGCCCTGAATAGTTGAAAGTAACGAGTTCAGATCTTGTTCTGCCTCATTTCCCTGCGGCTTTGACTTCTCCGATTCCATATCGGGTTCAGCCGACGGGTTCTCAAAGGGAATGACAGAAGGATAGAATTCGAGGATCTGCCGCTGCTGAAAGGAATCAGCGATGGTTCTGAATTTCACAATATCAATCTGCGACATCGAGAATAATAGAATAAAGAATACGAGAATAAGAGTAATAAGATCAGAAAACGTAACCATCCATTTAGGAGCCCCCGGAGGCTGAGATGCCGGTCTTCTTCTACGCTTCATCTGGTGCTGCCCCTTCTTGTTTCCTGTCTGAATACATCTGTAATTCTTCGTTGGATAAGAACACTCTTAATTTTTCTTCCAATATTTTCGGATTCTGACCCGATTGTACCCCGACGACACCTTCGATCACGATTTGTTTCATAAACACTTCTTTCTCTGTTTTCATCGCAAGCTTTGATGCCATTGGCAGGAATACGAGATTCGCAAGCAGGGATCCATACAATGTCGTCAGTAAGGCGATCGCCATATTGGGACCAAGTGAAGCAGGATCATTTAAATTCTTTAACATCAGTACGAGGCCGATCAGCGTACCGATCATCCCCCAGGCAGGGGCATATTCCCCTGCCTTATCCAATAAACTCTTATTTTTACGGTGCCGCTCTTCTAAGGCAATGATTTCAGCATTCATGATATCGACGATCACATCCTGCTCGATTCCATCGACTGCGAGCAGGACACCTTTTCGGATAAAGGGGTCCTCGACCGCTTCCACCTCTGCCTCAAGTGAGAGGAGGCCTTCACGTCTTGCTTTTTCTGACAGGGTCACAAACGTCCGGATCAAATCATGAAGATCATATTCCACATCACGGAAGGATTCTCTCATCACTTTCCCAAGCTGTTTCAATTCCCTGATCGAGAAGCTGACCAGCATGGCCGCAATCAATCCGCCGGTGACTACGAGCATGGACGGAAGATCGATGAAGGAAGTGAACCCGGTCACTCCCGCATTGGAAATGATCGCGAATGCAACGAATAGAAACCCTACTACAACCCCGATTGGTGTAAGAACATCAAGCTTTTTCATTTTGACTCTCCCTACAGAATAAGTTCTGTTTGTCTTTATCCATTATATCGACAAACTTCTTACTTTGTTGAGTTACGCTGTTCAAGTCGATGGGGAAGAACAACCGTAGATTCTTCAACCGTTTCCTTGTTCATGTATTTCGTCAATAACCGCATGGCTACTGCTCCGATATCGTATAAAGGCTGGACAACGGACGTCAGCTGAGGTCTGACCATCAGGGCAAGTCTTGTGTTATCGAAGCTTATGACTTCCACTTCTTCAGGGATGGAAACGTTCTGATCCTGAGCACCGTGGACGACACCAAGGGCCGTTTCATCATTCCCGACGAAGATGGCTGTCGGCTTGTCCGATAGCTCTGAGAACTTCTGCCATGCTTCAAGCCCTGAATCATACGTGTATTCACCTTCTACAACCAGGTCATCACTGTATTCGACACCTGCTTTGGCAAGTGCCTCCCTGTATCCTTCAAGTTTGAACTTCATGTTGATCGTATCGTGGAAAGGACCGCTTACAAAACCGATACGCTTGTGTCCCTTCTCAAGGAGGTTGGAAACCGCGTCAAAGGACGCCGCTTTATAATCGATGTTCACGGAAGGAACCTTATTCGTTTCTTCAACGGCACCTGCCAATACGATCGGAACCGGAGAACGTTCGAATTCCTGCACATGCTCTTCTGAAATATGGCCGCCCAGGAACAGGATGCCATCCACTTGCTTCCCAAGCATTGTATTCAATAGATGAAGTTCCTTCTCGATATTCTGATCCGAGTTACTTAAAATGATATTGTATTTATACATCGTGGCGATATCTTCAATCCCACGTGCGAGTTCTGCATAGAAAATATTTGAGATATCAGGGATGATGACCCCGACTGTCGTCGTTTTCTTGCTGGCAAGCCCTCTTGCTACAGCATTCGGACGGTAGCCGAGTCGATCGATGACCTCTAATACCTTCTTCCTTGTTGCCGGTTTGACATTCGGATTTCCGTTAACCACTCGGGAAACCGTCGCCATACTTACATTGGCTTCTCTTGCTACATCATATATTGTCACGTTCATAGTTTACACTCCTTTACTCTTCTACTCATTTACCTTATTCTACACCAAATAAACCTAAAGAAAAAAGCGATTACAATAGTTTGTTAAAAAATGCACATATTTATGTTCACATTAGCGTTATATAGGTTATTTATCTGCAATTATGTAGATAATCATACGATAGTCTTGATATTCGTGCAATGTCCACCTTTTTATTTATGCAAAAAGATTATTATAGCATATTGAGGGTGAGTGCAGTTGGATTATTTTTTGTGTGGTGAGACCGTACCAGCCTCCATAATAAGTACTTCTCTCCATCAATAAAAAAGACTGAATCCCTCTTAAAAAGGATTCAGCCCTTCATCTCTTATACTTCTATCGTTCTGCCTTTCAAAAGCTCTTTATAGAAATGATCGAATTGATCAAGATCCATTTGCTGAGCGGAGTCGGATAAGGCAACGGCAGGATCCGGATGAACCTCTGCCATCACTCCATCTGCGCCGATGGCAAGTGCCGCTTTCGCAGTCGGAAGCAGCAGATCTCTGCGTCCTGTGGAATGCGTTACATCCACGAATACCGGTAGATGTGTCTCCTGCTTAAGGATTGGCACAGCCGATATATCTAGTGTGTTTCTTGTTGCTTTCTCGTACGTACGGATTCCACGCTCACAAAGGATGATGTCTCCGTTCCCTTGAGAGATGATGTATTCAGCAGCATTGATGAATTCATCGATCGTCGCGGCTAAACCGCGTTTAAGCAATACAGGCTTTTTAACAGCTCCGGCTGCTTTTAATAGTTCGAAGTTTTGCATATTTCTTGCACCGATTTGAATCACATCAATGTATTCCAGTGCATGTTCGATATCAGCTGGATTCACGATTTCACTAACGACAGCCAAATCATATTCATCCGCCACTTTTTTAAGGATTTTCAAGCCTTCAATCCCAAGACCCTGGAAGTCATAAGGGGACGTTCTTGGTTTAAACGCTCCACCACGAAGCATTTTCAATCCTTTTGCTTTGACGGCTTTTGCGACTTCAGCCACTTGCTCGTAAGATTCAACGGCACATGGACCGAAGACGAAATGAGGCTTTCCATCTCCAATGGCTTCACCATTGATATTGACGATCGTGTCTTCTGGTTTCTTTTTACGGGAAACCAGAAGTGCTTTCCTGTGATCATCTTTTTGAAGTTCCAGACCGGCCTTGAAGATTTCTTTAAAAATATGTTCGATGGTCGAATGTTCGAATGGACCATTATTATTTTCTTTAATCAGATTAAGCATTCCTCGTTCACGAACAGGATCATAGCGGTATACTCCTTGAGTCTCCTTGACACGACCGATTTCCTGAACTAGTTTAGCACGTTCATTAATGGTGTCTAGTAGTTTTAAGTTCATCTCGTCTACTTGTTTACGTAATTGATCGAGCTCTTGATTACTCACAATACAGCACCCTCTCTTTTTTTATCCTGTTCATACGTAAAAACTGTTATAGTTTTAAGAAAGTATGATACATTTTTGATATTGAAACTTATTATAATAGAACACATCGAAAATGTCACTATAATATTCTTTATTAATTAGACGCTTTTAAGCACTAAAGTATTTTAGTATTGTATGAGACTAGGCTAAAGTGGGTGAACACGAATTGAAAAAAAAGCAAAAAATCTTTGCATTGGATATTGGAACCCGATCGGTTGTCGGTATCATTTTGGAAGAAATAGACGGAATATTTCAAGTTTCAGATATATTAATAGAAGAACATAAGAAAAGGGCCATGCTCGATGGACAGATTCATGATGTACCCGCTGTTTCGGAGGTCATCTCCTCCATCAAAGAACAATTGGAAAAGAAACACGGCCCCCTTTACAAAGTGTGTGTCGCAGCTGCAGGACGCGCACTGAAAACAGAAACGGCTTTATCAACGTCAACTATCAAGGGGAAACCCCTTCTACAGAAAAACGATGTCCTTCATCTGGAACTGAGCGCCGTTCAGCAGGCACAGGCAGTTGCTGCAGAAAACGAGAACAATTCGAAGGGCTATCATTATTACTGTGTTGGGTACTCCGTCCTTTTTTACCGGCTGGATGGCGAGGAGATCGGCAGCCTGATCGACCAACAGGGGGATGAAGCAAGCGTCGAAATCATCGCGACCTTCCTGCCCCGTGTCGTTGTAGACTCACTGATTGCGGCACTGACACGGTCTGGACTTGAGATGGAAGCCCTGACACTTGAGCCCATCGCTGCCATCAACGTTCTCATTCCTGAATCCATGCGCCGGCTGAACGTTGCGCTGGTTGATATCGGGGCCGGAACATCGGATATCGCCATCACCAATACGGGCACGGTCATTGCCTATGGGATGGTGCCGACAGCTGGTGACGAAATAACTGAAGCGATCAGTAACGAATTATTGCTTGATTTCCCTTTGGCGGAACAGGCGAAGCGGGATCTTCAGTCTTCAGAAGAGATTACGGTGACCGATATTCTCGGGTTTGAAACGAGTTTCCCTTCACATGAAGTGGTAGAGAAGATCTCCCCTTCTGTGAATCGGCTGGCCGGTGAGATTTCAAATGAAATCCTGCGCCTGAACAACGGAAAACCGCCACAGGCCGTCATGCTTGTAGGGGGCGGCAGTCTGACACCCGGCCTCCCGGTACAACTGGCTGCCTCCCTGGAGTTGCCTCCCAATCGGGTGGCGGTAAGAGGCGTGGACGCGATTCAGAACGTGACTGTATCAGATGAAGTGACAAAGGGACCTGAACTTGTCACGCCGATCGGGATTGCCATTGCAGCGAAGCAGGCCCCGGTCCAATATGTCACGGCGTATGTAAATGACCAGCCTGTCCGCTTATTCGAAGTCAAAGATCTGACAATAGGCGACTGTCTCCTTGCTGCAGGATTAAAGTTAACCAAGTTGCATGGCACACCTGGAAATGGTTTCTTTGTTACCGTCAACGGACAGGACATCACGTTACCCGGTGGTCACGGCGAGCCGCCCCTCATCGAAAAAAATGGCCACCAGTGTGCACTGGACGGAACGATTCAGAATCATGACCGGATTTCGGTTCAGAAAGGGAAAAACGGATCATCCCCCCATGTGACGATCGGAGACCTTGTGGATCCTTCCTCATCAAAACAGATTGTCATAGACGGGAACCCGTATCTTCTCTCCCCTCTCGTCTACAGGAATAATCAAGTTGCACGTTTGGAAGACATCATTTGTGACCGTGATTCGATCCGTATCGAATTGATCGATACCCTCCAGGACCTTCTGACCCATTTTGGCTACAACGAATGGATGGGGGGTACTAAGCCTTATCGAATCTCCATCAACGGAGTGGATACTTTCTTCCCGGTCTATTCCGGAAAGTTATTGATAAATGGGATGGAGGTTAAACACTCAGCTAAAGTCAAGAATGGAGATGTGATCTCATACAAACCCGGTGTCTCCCCTACGGTAAATGAACTTCTTATTAAGAAGCAGTTAACAGTGGCAAAAGCAATCACGATCACGTTTAACGGCCAAGAATTGAATCTTCAGAAAGAAAGCAGCATCATCACCCGGAATGGCATCAAGCTCACAATGGAAGATCGTTTATTCCCTGGTGATTCCATCCTGATAGAAGAACAGCATGCGGGTTCATTTATCTTTCAGGACTTATTTAATGCGGTGGAAATCAACATGCCCGCTCATTCAAGCGGAAGCTTTGTCCTATTGAAAAATGGAGTGGAAACGACATTTTACGAAGAAATTGAGCAAGGTGACGACCTGGAAATCATCTGGCCACAAGCCTCCCGTTAATAAATCTAAAACAACAAAAAAAACTGGCAATTACGCCAGTTTTTTTGTTATTTTGATCCAACTTGACCCGGAATACTGCTTGTACGGTTCGTTGGATGAATTGCCTGATCTCCAGATGTGGAAGTAGAGCTTGTCCCAGACTGTGACGAAGTGGAGTCTCCAGTCACTTCTTCTCCCGCTTCTTTCACTTTGCTGCCGATGTCCTTTAATTCTTCTGCCGCTTCTTTTGTCGAGGCAATCATTTCAGTTGAATCATCTTTGATTTGATTGACTTGATCCACCACATCGTCATTCACCTTTTCGTACAGGTTCTGCGCGTCGTTGATGGCTTCTTTCAACACATTGGACGCTGTTTTCAGGCGGTCCTGCCAGTTATTCACCACTCCTGAAGGATTTTCTCTTACCTTGGCAACCATCCCCATTGTAGAGTCCTTCATGTCAGATGTTCTTGTTGTCACATTTTTTCTCGTTGTTTTATCCAGCATGGCAAGAGCTCCACCTACTACGGCTCCCATCACCATTCCTTTAACTAACTTGCCGCTTCTTTTTCCATTCACTTTCGCATTATTTCTAGTCTCAGTTTCATAAGGTACAGGCTGTGTCATAAATCGTTCCTCCATTTATCTATTTTTTATTCTTATAAGTTACCTTCCCTGTGTGAAGCTAAATAAACGTAAAGGGAGTAATTACCAAATATTTTCAAATAAAAAAAGAGACTGGGACAAATGTGTTTAGACAAAAGAAAATCCGAACAATCATTCGAAATTCTTTTTTGAAAATCGAAACTGTTCGGATTGATTATTTGACTGTATACGTAATTGTTACTTTTGGATGTAGTAAGTAGAGGTTGATTTCCGCTGCAGGTGCTCGCTTTCCGCGGGGCGTGAGTTGAGCCTCCTCGGGCTTTGCCCTGCGGGGTCTCAACTTTCCCGCGTTTCCCGCAGGAGTCGAGCACCTTCCGCTCCAATCAACTTTCGAAGCGTAAGTGTTTCACTATAACATTGATGTCGAGATTGCTTCACCATTGCCCAACTCTTATTCTATTAGTTGCTGTGACCGTATGCGTTTATTATATAAATTCTCTTTCTAACCTGATGCGAATGACTCATTTTGCTTCGACAGAACCAAAATAATCGAATATTCGAAAACTATAGTCTGTTTACGAATAACACAAACCTTGATGAATGACCCTTTTATTGTTATTGCTAAAGCACAATCAGTATATATAGCGGTATCTAGCTTTTGATTGGAGTGCAAGACGAAGACTCCTACGGGAAAAGCGGAATAGGTGAGACCCCGCAGGAGCGTCAGTGACGAGGAGGCTCGCCTTCCGCCCGAGGAAAGCGAAGTCTTGCACGGAAATCAAAAGCGGTGTAACAAGTAGAGTCCATGGAATTAGTTATATCCCAGTCTCATTCCCTTATAGTTTGTCCAGTTCGCTTTCGGTGATTTTCCAGTGTGAGGCATTCCAGCCGGGTTTTCCTTCTATGAAGAGGAAGGCTTGGGGTGATTCGTGGCGGATGCCGTATTTTTCGGCGATATGCTGTGACAGTTCCCTTGATTCTTGGACGGCTAGATAGTAGCCATCTTCCTCTTCATGCTTGTTCAAAAATGCCTGGTATTCGGTAAAGGCATTCGAGCTTACAGGGCAAGTGAGGCTGTGTTTCATAAAGAAGAAACGCGGGTTTGTCTCGGAAAGCGTTTCAAATTCCTGAACAGTATCAATTTTTTTCATGTATTCCATACTTCCTTTCACAATTGTATTGGTTCCGTAGCCAAAGCGATTTATAGACCTTTTCTTTTCAACAAAAAAACGGTGAAGTCATCATATCACTTCACCGCCCTTTGAATCAATGATTATTGATTGTATGTTTTTTCAGTTTCGTCAAAAGCTTTCTTCGTTTCTTCGAGCTTCTGATTCACATCTTCTGTTTCATCAACAGGTGTCGTTCCCGCTACTGAAACTGCTGGAACCTCTTCATTTGTTTCTTCCAGTTCATTGTTATTAGAGCGGTATGTTTTCAGCTTCCCAACCACATTGTTGGACTGCTCTTGTACGGATTTTGTTAGGGTAGAAGATTTTTCTTTCGCCACTGCTGCAAGCTCATTGCTCTTCTCTACAGCTGTGTCTTTCCACTGACCTGTCTTTTCCTTCAGGACAACAGTTTTCTCATTGATATCATGGCGGAGGTCTTTACCGGATTTCGGGGCCATTAGAAGGGCTGCTGCAGCTCCCACGATTCCCCCGATCAGTGTCCCGATCATGAAGTCCTTTGAGTTGATGTTGCTGCTATCGTTTGTCTGGTTCTGATTTTGGTTCTGATTGTACTGTTGAGTCATGTTAAAATTCCCCTCTCTAATTGTTATAAGATCTTGCTCTTTTAACTAATTTCTCTCGAGTTCGAACTTCTTTGGATGTTTGGTTTGGAACAGCAACATCATGTTGTTTTGGCTGTTTTTCCTGTTTTTGTTTCCATTTGTCCTTTAACTCAATAAATGCATTTCCCCATTGCACCACCTGCGAAATCTTTCCTTGGTTGCGCTCCAGTTCAGTTGAAATGGAAGTACTTACCTTCTTCACCGAGTTATTAAGGTTCTGGATGGAATGCCCTACATCTCTTACCGCATAAACAACTGTGTTCAGATCCTCAGACTTCTTCTGGATATCCTCAGCCAATAAATTTGTTTTATGTAGTAATTCTGTAGACTCTCTTGTTACTCCTTGAAGCTGGCTCTCAAGGCCGGTCATTGTCGTTGAAACGCTGTCTAATGTAGAGCCCAGGGACTTCAAAGTCTTCATTAAACTCATTACCAAAATGAAAAATGCAACTGCTATGACAGCTACGCTTAGATAAAGAATGATTTCCATATGACACACCTCCATGTATAGGAACTCTTTACCCTTATGATGAACAAATAAACATTATACTAGTATTTCTTCCTCCCCAAACCATTTTCCTGCATAAAAAAATAATTTTTTCTTGTTTTAGCATTTCACATTTTGGTTATCTCATCCCTTCACATTTTAGGGTACAATAATAAGGACTACATATAAGGGGGAAATAAAAATGAAAGATCCACGCATTGATAAACTGGCAAAAAATTTAATTCAATATTCTGTGCAATTACAGCCTGGAGAAAAAGTGCTGATCGAAAACTTCGGATTGCAGCGTGAACTGGTGACGGCACTCGTTAAAGAAGCGTATGCAGCCGGAGGACATCCTTTCGTATCCATCAAAGATCACGCAGTCGACCGCGCATTATTAATGGGCGCGCAGGAAGAGCAATATGATATGATCGCAAGCTTCGAAGCAAATGTCATGGAGCAGATGGATGCGTATATCGGTTTACGTGCAGGTGATAACATCAGCGAACAGTCAGATGTGCCGGACGAAAAGATGAAGATTCATGGAAATACGAT
Source organism: Rossellomorea sp. QJM3NY_18 (assembly GCF_056173145.1). Classification (NCBI taxonomy): domain Bacteria; kingdom Bacillati; phylum Bacillota; class Bacilli; order Caryophanales; family Bacillaceae; genus Rossellomorea; species Rossellomorea sp. QJM3NY_18. The sequence goes on from NZ_CM149659.1 coordinate 3,404,501, forward strand.
CGGGAAGAAAGTACATAGGGAAATCCGCGTTCCTAAGAAGAAGTGGGTCGTGCTCCGCTACCCGACGGCATCCATGGCTCAACTCGCCAACATGAGCTCAGAAGGCTTCGAAGACTTCTACTTCGATGTATGCAACCTGGATTACAGCAAAATGGACAAAGCGATGGATAACCTCGTTGAACTCATGAACAACACAGATAAAGTCCGCCTTGTCGGAGAAGGGACGGACCTTACTTTCTCCATAAAGGACATTCCTGCTGTGAAATGTGCGGGACGCCTGAACATTCCTGATGGCGAGGTGTACAGCGCACCTGTGAAAGATTCGGTGAACGGCGTGATTTCCTACAATACGCCATCTCCCTATAACGGATTTACGTTCGAAAACGTCAAATTGACATTCAAAGAAGGAAAGATTGTCGAAGCCACTGCGAACGATACAGACCGGATCAACAAAATCTTTGATACGGATGAAGGAGCACGATATGTAGGGGAATTCGCCATCGGCGTGAATCCATTCATCCAGCATCCGATGCAGGACATCCTCTTTGATGAAAAAATCGACGGCAGCTTCCACTTCACACCGGGTGAATGCTACGAAGAGGCCTATAACGGAAACCACTCGAATATCCACTGGGATATGGTAATGATCCAGCGTCCTGAATATGGCGGCGGCGAAATCTATTTCGATGATGTATTGATTCGAAAAGATGGAAGGTTTGTCATTGAAGAGCTTGAAGTGTTGAATCCGGAGAATTTGAAGTAAGAGAGTTGAAGCCACCGTCAGGGTTATGACGGTGGCTACTTTTGTCAAAACATAAAAAACCGGCTCCCACAGGAACCGGTTTTTTCTATTAATACTATTCTTTTAATTGTTGCTCAAGCTTCTGTTCATAAGCTTGTTGGAACTTTTGAACGTCTCCCGCCCCCATGAAAATCAGTACGGCGTTTTCATGTTTGAGTAAAGCGGTCGTATCTTGTTCGTCTATAATTTCGCATCCTTCAATCTTACTTTCAAGATCGTGGATGGAAAGTTTCCCGTGGTTTTCCCGTGCGGAACCGAAGATTTCACATAAGTACACTTTGTCTGCAAGACTCAGCGTCTCGGCAAACTCTGTCAAGAAGGTCTGCGTACGTGTAAATGTGTGAGGCTGGAAGACAGCGATGATTTCTTTTTCCGGATATTTCTGTCTTGCAGAGTCAACGGTTGCCCTGATTTCAGTCGGATGATGGGCGTAGTCATCGATCAGGATCTGTGAGCCTACTTCTTTTTCAGAGAAACGGCGCTTGACCCCTTTAAATGTGCTTAATCGTTCTTGAACGATTGCTGTATCAAGCTCTTCATAATGACAAATGGCAATGACGGATAAGGCGTTCATGATGTTATGGTCACCGAATGTCGGGATTTTGAATGCGGCATAAAATTCATTGCGCACAAACACATCAAATGATGTCCCCGTTCTGTCCCGTGATACGTTTCTCGCCTGGAAGTCGTTCTCCTCGGCAAAGCCGTAAAACACCACCGGTACCTGTGCCTGGATTTTTTGTAACTGCTCATCATCCCCGCATGCGATGATTCCTTTTTTCACCTGCATGGCCATCTCCTGGAAAGCAGAGAAGACGTCATCCACATTGGCAAAGTAGTCGGGATGATCGAAGTCAATGTTCGTCATGATGGCATAGTCTGGGAAATAAGAAAGGAAGTGTCGTCTGTACTCACATGCTTCGAATACAAAGTAATTCGCATCCACTTCGCCTTTACCGGTTCCATCCCCAATCAGGAAGGAAGTCGGCTTTGCCCCACTGATGACATGCGCCAGTAAACCGGTCGTCGACGTTTTTCCGTGAGCACCCGTTACCGCCACACTTGTGAATTTCTGCATGAAATCACCAAGAAATTTATGATATCTGGTCACTGGCAGTCCTTGTTCAACGGCTGCTTGTATTTCTTCATGGGTGTCAGGGAAAGCATTCCCTGCGATCACATGCATATCCCCTCCAATGTTTTCTTTTTGGAAAGGTAGTATTTTAATATTTGATTCATCCAGAGCCTTCTGAGTAAAGAAATACTTATCTACGTCAGATCCTTGGACCTCGTAGTCCATATCATGGAGTATCTGGGCTAATGCACTCATGCCCGACCCCTTTATTCCTACGAAATGATATATCGTCATAATAGAACCTCCAACAATCGTCTATCTAAAAGCATTATATGAAATGTATATTTACTTTGCCATCGGTCTTTAGCTTTCGATATGTGAGTTTAGAAAAAAGCGTACTTTCATCAACTTGAAACATTATATCATTTTTTGAAATCCCTGACCATGTAGAAGCTACGAAAGACTGGGCAGGATGAAGTTTGGTGCTTCTTCTTTTAAGAACGTTCTCCATAATACCCCAGTTTCTTGATTCATTTGACTATAATGTGTTTGTAGATTTGCTATCACGTCCATTGATTTCACGGGAAAAACAGGACCTAAGATCCACTGATGAACGACCAGCGGGACTTTCCTCACGAAATAGACCTGTCCTTCAATCATTTCCTTTTCTATCCAATCAGGGTTCATTTTAACAATCACTTCTTCTCCCTGAACGATTGTGTGGCAACGTACGGTCCGTCCTTCTGCCCCTTTGACTATGACGGGTTCCCAGGCAGCCGTCAAAATAACGGCACCAAGGAGTTTGGTTGATTCCTGAAGGGGATGTGACTGAAGGAATTGAAAGAATAAGGTCTGACCCTTGATCGTCTTATAATCAAATAGAAACCATTCTTGAAACAATTCCTCCACTCCAGCCTCTAGCCGTGCCTCATCGTGTTGAAGAAACCGTTTGGAGAACATCATTTTAGCCCGTACTTTTTCTCTTATATTCGTTTCCTTCAAAGCGTACTCATACGCTTTCCTGTAGAGGTCCTCAATATGATCTTCTGCGATTTTCTGTTTTTTCTGCCTGAACCGTTCAAGATCTAACGTGCTTTCCTGCTCTTGCATGCTCTCACCTATTCGAATTCTACTTTTTCCAGACGGGGGTTCGGACGAAGCTTCCTTCCTGCCTTGGCTTCCGGGGAACCGTCGATGACGACGTTGTCCCCTGTAAATCCTACATGGATCTTCAGAAGACTGCTTCCGACTCCGTACATATCGACTGGAACTTGATTTTCCTCAAACTGGCGTATGCGGTCTTCATTAAAGCCGCCCGACACGACAATCTTGACGTGGTGGTACCCTTCTTCGTCCAAAGCATCTCTCAATGCATTGATGAGCTGCATATTGACCCCGCGCGGATCAAAGGTTCCAAGCACATGCTGATTACGAAGGAAATATTTATCGATCATCATTCTTGATGTATCTACCCTTACCCCTTTTAATTCCTGGCCAAACTCTCTTGCGACCTTCAATGAGTCAGTAATGACATCATTATTGTAATCGACCAGGGTGATGAGCTCGTCTTCGGGGAACGTTTCCTTGTACGCTTTCGTCGCCTCTACGATATCCCCATTGAATAATTGAATGAGGGCATGAGGCATGGTTCCCATCCCTTTTTTTCCCCACCATTCATTCATGGCGTGGGTAGCCTGGGCGGTAGAGCCTCCTATGAAGGCTGCATACCCGTCTCCCGCCTGTTGGGTAAAATGATCGTCCCGGTCTCCCATAAAGATGACGGGCTTCTGTTTACCCGATAAGGAAGCTGCTTTCATCACATTGTAAACGCTTGTCGCAACGGACGTCCTTCTCGCCAGGATTCCGTCGATGATGCCTTCTAAATAACCAAAGTCCTGATAGCGGCCCTTGATGGTCAGCACGGTTTCAAACGGAGAGATCTGGTCTCCATCCTTTAAGGAATGGATCTCAAGATTCTGCGGGTTATCAGCGAATGTATGCAGAAGGGCGATGACTTCATCTGTTCCACAAATCACGGCATGTGTCTTTTGAAAGAATTGCATGGTGATGACTGCATCCGGTTTATGTTTCTTGGCAATTTCCTTCGTTTTTAAAAAATAGACAGCTGAGAACCAGCCATCCTTGATTCTTTCATCAAACTTGAATGTATGATTGGTCAACCTGTTGAGTTTCCCTTGAAGTTTCAATTCGATTTCTTTCATCACTAGTGCTCCTTATGGCTCTTTCTACAAAAAAAGAATAGGTATTCTGTTTATATCCTTACTGGACAGATATAAACAGAATACCATGTATTAAATATTTGTACTAGTCTATGCGAGTGTCTCCAATTCACTTTCGGAAATGAGGACATCCCTTGGTTTACTGCCTCTGGACTCGGAAATGATTCCATTACTCTCCATCATTTCCATCAATCTTGCGGCCCGGTTGTAACCGATTCTGAATCGGCGTTGCAGACTTGAGGCCGACGCCCCACCCTGATCGACGACAAACTCACATGCCTCTAAAAACAAGTCGTCCTCTTCCTCGGTAACCTGCGCTTTCTTGATCAATTCATCCTGTTGGAAGAGGTAATCAGGTTCCCGCTGATCCCTTACATGGCGGATGATGTCATCGATCTCGTCATCGGATACGAACGTGCCCTGCAACCGGACCGGTTTGGATGAACCATTCTCAAGGAATAGCATATCTCCTTTACCGAGCAGGCGTTCTGCACCGCTCCCATCGATGATCGTCCTTGAGTCGACGCTTGAGGAAACGGAAAATGCGACCCTTGTCGGAACATTCGCCTTGATCAAGCCTGTGATGACATCCACAGAAGGACGCTGAGTGGCAATGATCAAGTGAATTCCGCAGGCACGTGCCTTCTGGGCAATACGGCAAATGGCTTCTTCCACATCTGCCGGAGACATCATCATTAAATCCGCGAGCTCATCGATGACAATCACCAGGTATGGAAGCATGTCGCTGTATTGTTTATTCCGCTTGGCCAGTTCATTGAAACGCTTGATATCCCTTACTCCTGTGTGGGCAAATAATTCGTATCGTCTTTCCATCTCCTCCACAGCCCATTTAAGGGCGGCGGTCGCTGCTTTGACGTCAGTGATCACCGGGCTCACCAAGTGAGGGATCCGGTTATACGGTGCAAGCTCGACCATCTTAGGATCAATGAGGAGCATCTTCAATTCATCCGGAGATGACTTATAGAGAAGACTGACGAGAATCGAATTGATACATACACTTTTACCCGAACCGGTCGCTCCGGCGATGAGACCATGGGGCATCTTGCTCAGATCCGTCACGATGGGCTGACCGGAAATATCCAATCCGAGGGCCGCGGTCAATGGTGAAGACGGCTCCTGGAAGGCAGGACTTGCAATGACTTCACTGATGCATACCGGACGGCTCTCCCTGTTCGGCACCTCGATCCCGATAGTGTGTTTACCCGGAATCGGCGCTTCCATCCGGATATCCTTGGCTGCCAGGCTCAGCTTGATGTCATCTGTCAGATTCGTAATCTTATTGACTTTCACCCCTGGTTCAGGTTGCACTTCAAAACGTGTGACCGACGGCCCCTGGGTGACATTCACCACTTTTGCCCTGACGTTGAAATTATGCAGGGTCTCGTCGAGTAATAGTCTTTGAGAATCCAGCCACTCTTCGCTCATTTCCTTTGATACGGGCGGCGTCAAATAATCCACTTTCGGGAAGACATAGTCTCTCGTCCGTTTCGATGACGAGCTTAATTCACTGTAGCTCTTGACCGCTTCTTCTCCTTGTACCTGCATCTGTTGAGACGGCTTTTCTTCTGGGCGCTGCACGTCTTCAGCAGGTTCTTCAATACGTGCCTCTTGAACGGGAGGTGCTGTTTGTTCAGTGGTCCTTTGTCTCTCCATTGAAGGGGAACCTTCCGGACGTACGGACGAATTGCGGGTATCCATCTGCCGTTTATCTTGTTTAAGCATTAAGACGTTAAAAGGAAGATGTGACCTCTTTCGTCTTTCCGGTTCTTTCTTGATCGGTTCTGAAGGTACCCCCGTTTCAGGTTCTTCGTCAACGGGCCTTTCTTCAACAAGCGGCTGTTCTTCATTGACAGGCTTCTCATAAACAGCCGGAACTTCTTCATCTGCCGATTCCCGGAGTCCTGTTTCTTGATGCGGATGAGCCGTTGCGTCAGCAGTTATCTCTTCTACGGGTTCGGCTGACTCCGTTGTTTCAAATGGAAGGGACGGACCTGCCTCTTGAACGGTATCTTGATGCACTGACATATCCGATTCTTTTTCAACATGTTCCTGCTCCGGTTCGTTTACCGTTTCGTTTATAAGTGAAATACGCTCACTTGATGTAGTCGGAATGTCCACTATTCCGTCGTCACCTTGTTCTGTTTCATCATTCCGATTCGCTTGAAGCTCTTTAGGTTGAACCGGATGTTCTACTGGTTGGCTGCTTTCTTCCGCTTCTTCAGTAAGCGGCTGTACAGGGGATTTAACCTCTGGCTCAGTAGCAATGACAGACGCTTTTTCTACGGAAGGAAGAGATTCCTCTACTATTGACAGAGCCTTTTGATCGAGTACTCCTTCTTTTCTCTCTTCTTCATTATGTAAAAACTTATTCAGCTCATATTCGACACTTTCTTCTTTCTTAACCGGTCTTCCTCTAAAACCATAGATGGGCGACGGAATCTCCGTTGGCGTAAACGGCCGGCTATTTCCTTTTTCCACCTTCGTCACTTTTTTTGTCTTAACGGGTGTGGACTGATTCTCTTCTTTCCATTTCCGGTTGTTCGAAGATTGGTTTCGATTCTTCGGCTGCCGCTGCTCCTGCTCTTTAGGCTTTTCTCTTTCTCTTTCTTGATTCCTTTGTGTTCTCCGCGGACGTTCTCTGTTTTCCCCGTCTGATATAAGGGGAAATCTGAAATTCCCTTTTGGGTATTGATAGGTCATCCTTGCTTCTACATCTCGTGAATGATTTGGCCCTGCTATATGTTTACGTTCAGCCTTTGTCGGTTCGAGCTGCTGAACATCGTTGTGGTTTTCATCATAGTACTCTTCAAATTGTTCTTCATTATCTGATAATTTACCAAATATTTTTTTAATCCAGCTCACAAATATCACTCTTTCTTTCATACTTACTTTTTATTTTATCAGTTAAAGAGAAAAATTCGAGTCATTTCGATAGAATAAGAGAATTGTTAAAGGATTGTGTCGAAATATACATAGGCGTAAAGAGAATGTAATACGTAGATTTGTCACATAAGTGAGTGCTTGGTTGATTTCCGCTGCAGGTGCTCGCTTTCCGCGGGGCGGGAGTTGAGCCTCCTCGGGCTTTGCCCTGTGGGGTCTCAAGATCCAGCTACGGTGGCTAGCCCCTCGAGGTCATAAGCTAAATGGCCCAAGAAGGCAAAAGAACGCCTTCTTAGCCCATTCATCTTATGCTTGTCGGGGCTGAGCAAGCCACCTCCGCTTTTCAGGCTTCCCCGCTATTCCCGTCGGAGTCGAGCACCTTCCGCTCCAATCAACTTACAAAGGATCGTTTCACACCAATGAGCTCATCGACTCTTTTTGAAGAATTCATACGTCATATAAGAAATCCCTCTGAATTTTTTATCGATCATTCTCAACACTTAAAATAAATATTCCAATAAATAAAAATACCTGAGCCCACACTCCGGACCCAGGTATTTGTTTTTAAGCTGTGAATGGTTGACCTATTTGGTATGTGTCTTCAAGGACGAGGATGCCTTTTTCTTGGGGTGCATCGGGAAGGGCAAGTTCTTTGGCAGAGCAGATCATGCCTGATGATGCGACTCCTCGAAGTTCTGCATCTTTGATGACCATTCCGCTTGGCATGACCGCGCCAACTTTCGCGACAACGACTTTTTGCCCTTTGTCTACGTTAGGGGCACCACACACGATTTGCAGGGTTTCATCCCCAACATCGACGGTACAGATGTTCAGTTTATCTGCATTAGGATGCTTTTCTTTTTCTGACACATACCCTACCACGAATTTCGGAGAGAAGTCTGCTTCCAATACCTCATCAAAACCGTTGTTCTTGATGGCTTCGTTGATCAATTGGAGCTTCTCATCATTCATTTCGACAGGTCCCACTTCACTTACACTTATATACTTGGATGCTTGGAATAGGTTATAGCCGAGTGTTTTCCCCGTTTTCTCATCGAATAAACGTGCTGCGTCTTCTTTTCTTTCGTGTTGTACTTCTCCTTCGAAGCCCGGATCCAGTGTAACGATCAGGGTATCACCAATGCCTTCCAAGTTATAAAATACGTTCATCATTTTTTCTCCCTTTCCTTTTTGCGATTTTTTGCCAAAATGAAGATTGGTTCCAATTCCCCTTCTTCATATACAAAGGATAATGCTGTAATGGGTACGTTTCCTGTCGTAAAGAAACTCATCGTCATCTGGGCAAGGACGTCATAGCCCGTTTCATTGCGGATATCCCCGATGACTAATACATCCTGATGGGGGACCGATACCGTCATCTCCCCCTGCACATTCTTGCTTACTTGTTTTAAGAAGGCGTCATTCAAGATGCGGCTGGCATCGTATCCGTCATTGTTATTGAGAAAATAGAATAGGTTTCCTGCTACTTCATCCTTTTTCATGTCCGTTGGCAGGCTTCTGACGTTGAAAAGGGCAGTCTCCTTCATTTGCTCATGAGTCCATCCTTCCGCCTTCAGCATGTTTTCATCCAGCAGACGGTAGGTTTTCCCTAAATCAACGGCATAGTAAATACGTGTTTCAGCTGTATGCTCGTCCGTCACGAGTGCCACACCTTCATTGGATTCGGTTGCGAAAGAGGTGGAACGGATGACAGGAAAGACCTTCTTCTGTTTACTGCCAAGATCCGCTTCTGTCCCCATCACATTTAAGGCTTCTTCTACGTAATAGATGACTTCATCGATGATGGATTTATTGTTTTCTTTCCATTTCGATACGATCGGCGGCAGGGCGACGGTGATGCCTTTTTTCGTGGTGGTGTTTTCAATTCGTAGTGAATCTTTGTCCCGATCATATGTAAAGGTACGATTTGGTTTCTCTAATCGTTCCTGGAGTATACTTTTTAGCTTTTTTATGTCCAAATCTGATCCTCCTTTATTCTTATATTTAGACTTTATTCTAAAATATATTTTACAGTAGAGTGTGGTAGTTGATTTCCGCTGCAGGTGCTCGCTTTCCGCGGGGCGTGAGTTGAGCACCTTCCGCTACAATCAACTTTCTTCGCAGAGGAATTATACAATCTAAATAAAACCAAACTCACTATTCTTTTGTACTAGATCTTTGAAAGCAAAAAGACCGTCCTTTTAATGGAAAGTAATCGACCTCTTCCCTTTCTGGTTAGATGATTCACTTATAACATTTTACATGAAAATGGCGAGATTACAAAAGGAACCTTTTGATTTAGGGAAAAAGAAAAGGGATCCCATTTTTTAAAGGAGATCCCTCTGCTGTTATTTATGAAGCTAGTGAGTTCATGAAGTCTTCGATTTGTTCTTTTGATTTCCGGTCTTTGCTTACGAAGCGTCCGAGTTCACGACCGTCTCCGTATGCGATGAAGCTCGGGATTCCGAAGATATCAAGCTCGATGCAGAGATCGATGAATTGATCTCTATCTACATATAAAAATGTATACTCTCCGTACTCACTTTCGATTTCCGGAAGGATCGGTTCGATGATTCGGCAATCCGGACACCAGTCGGCTGAAAACATGAATACATGCTTCCCACTTTCTTTCAACTGGTGGAATTCTTCCACTGATTCAAGTTTACGCATTTTATTTGCCCCCTGTTTCAATCGTCATTTGGTTAGGTTTGATCCAACCTAGTTTACGCATATATTCAGATATTAACAGGCTTATGAATGCAGGTCCAACAAAATGCAACAGCAGGATTTTCATTGTGACATCCCAGCTGAATCCCATCGTTTTGAACGTCATGATCTGTCCGACCAATCCGCTCGTCCCCATCCCGGCTCCGGCTGCATTGTTTTCCATCAGCCAAACGGTCGTACCGATGGGAGCGAGAATCATACCGGCAACAGTCGGAGGGATGAGGATAAGAGGATTTCGAACGATATTCGGGACTTGTAACATGGATGTCCCTATCCCCTGGGCGAATAATCCTCCCACCCGGTTCTCCCGATAACTGATGACGGCAAATCCAACCATTTGAGCGGCACAGCCAATCGTGGCGGCACCGGCAGCGACCCCGTTCAAATCAAGCATCAAAGCAATCGCTGCACTAGAAATCGGGGCGGTCAGGGCAAGTCCCATGAGGGCCGCAACCAGGATTCCCATGATGATTGGCCTCTGTTCCGTCGCCCAGCTGATCCAGCTTCCAAACATACTCATAAAGTCTGCGATTCCCGAACCGATGAAGTAAGCGACCGTGAATCCAGCAAAAATCGTGACAAATGGCGTCACGATAATATCTATTTTCGTCGTCTTACTGACAAGCTTTCCAATTTCTGTTGATAGGACTGCCGCTACATACGCTCCTGCCGGTCCTCCAAGGGTCGCTCCGGCAGCCCCTGTCACGACGGCAGCAAATATGACCAGTGGCGGCGCCCCAAGACCAAAGGCAATCGCCACACCGATCGCCGGTCCCATCAAGCTGATGGCGAGTGTCCCCATCTCTATGAAGAATTCACTTAACCCTGCTGGAAGGGGAAGCTGCTCTCCGATCGTCTTGATGATCAATCCAATGATCAACGAACTGAACAACCCCAGTGCCATATAACTTAAAGCATCTATAAAATACGTCTTCGCCGACAGCGTAACGCCCTTCCTCTCCAAATATCCCCTCATGCCCCTCACTCCTCTGTATACCTTTCCTTTTACTAGTGTAAAGACACATGTTTGATTTGTCTATAATTTTTCACCATACAGTAGGTGCGAATTTGTTATATTTTCCCTTTCCCATTACTTATCTATTCTAAATCCATAAAAAAAGACCGGCCCTTCCCTGCTTCCGCAGAAAAAACCGGTCTATATCTATCTAGTTGTGTTTGACTGAAGCTGCGATTTTCATCATCATTTCAGCGTTATCCGCTAAGTCTTTCATTTCTGACTGAGTTGTTACTTTCGTTCCGCCCACTCCTACAGTAAGTTCGTACTCTTCTGTATCCGGCAATTCCTTAATGACATAATATCCTAAGCGGTTGTCTTCTTTAAAAGTCCCATGCTTCACGAGACTCTCTTTGTCATTAATGGCCATTTTATATAGAAGCTCACTATCCTTATCTTCTTGAGGGTTCGTGAAAAGTATAAACGTATCAGAATCCTTTGAAATAATGATATTATAAGGAGATTCTTTTTCTATCTCGGCACCAAACGGGAGATAAAAGCTGATGTTCCCAGCGTCTTCACCGGCTTTCTCATTGGAGTTCAAAGCTCCCTCCACCACGCTTGCCGTCTCCTCTTTTTCCTGGTCGATTGATGTATTGCATCCTGCTAAAATAAGCAATAGTATAAAGAAAATGATCGATGCTGTGGTTTTCATCCTCGTTTTCCCTCCCTTTCATACTTAGGACCTACGCTTATGATACCCTCACAAAGTCCCCCTTTCAACCCTTCCAATAAGGAATTCTGCCTTTTTCATGGGAAAAGTGGTTGAATTACCTTCGAAAGGGTATTTATGATAAGATGACTAAAAACAGGAAGGTGATCAGTTTGGAATTAACCGTGTATTTAGCCGGAGAGATACATAGCTCCTGGAGGGACGAATTAAAAGAGAAAGCGAAAGCCCTCAGACTCCCCCTACAGTTCGTCGGTCCCATGGAAAATCATGACCGGTCCGATTCCATCGGGGAAGAAATCCTCGGTGAACAGCCGAACAAGATTTTCCGGGATGAAGCTGCTTCTGCCATCAATAATTTCCGGACTGAACTGCTCATGAAGAAATCCGATGTGGTGATTGCTTTATTCGGAGAAGAATATAAGCAATGGAACACGGCGATGGACGCCAGCACGGCCATTACCCTACAAAAGCCCCTGATCCTCATTCGCCCGGAAAAACTTCATCACCCATTGAAAGAGCTTACAAATAAGGCGAATGTCACAGTAACGTCCATCGAACAGGCACTAAGGACTCTTTCTTACGTTTTCGAATCCGAATGACCTTATTCGTTAAAAAAGCCTGCAGGATCAACCCTGTAGGCTTTTTTATGCGGAATTATAGCAGAATCAAAAGACCCAATTATTTTAACTATTTAAAAATAATTAAATATTAGCAATCTAAAGAATTTTTATGTTATAATTAACCATTTGCAAACTTTTTTTGACTTTAAGAAAATATTAAAATATTATAGTAAAAGAATAAGGGAGGTAGTTACATGTCATCAATGAATAAACAGAAAATTGTGGATAGTGTCCCTCAAAAAGGTTTCTTTGGACATCCGAAGGGATTATTCACTTTATTCTTCACGGAATTTTGGGAGCGCTTTTCCTATTATGGAATGCGAGCCATCCTCGTATTCTACATGTACTATGAGGTGTCAAAAGGTGGACTGGGTCTAGAGGAAGGCAAAGCTTTAGCCATCATGTCCATTTATGGTTCACTCGTGTATATGTCCGGGGTCATCGGGGGCTGGTTGGCTGATAGGATATTCGGAACTTCGAAAGCCGTCTTCTACGGTGGAATATTCATCATGTTTGGTCACATTGCTTTATCATTTCCAGGAAATTTATCTCTGTTCTTTGTTTCAATGGTATTGATTGTTATCGGAACAGGGTTATTAAAACCGAATGTTTCCACTGTCGTAGGTGAAATGTACAGTGAAAATGATACCCGCCGTGATGCAGCATTCAGTATTTTCTACATGGGTATCAACTTAGGTGCATTCATCGCTCCACTGATCGTAGGTAGCCTGATGGAATCAAAAGGTTTCCACTGGGGATTCGCAGCTGCCGCAATCGGTATGTTCTTAGGTCTTGTTGTATTCATGTTAACGAAGAAAAAGAATCTTGGCCTTGCGGGTACATATGTTCCCAACCCGCTTAACACGCGCGAGAAGAAGAAATACGGATTAATCGTAGGTGCGGTCGTCATCGCCCTTGCCATCATTCTAGGTATCACGATTCCTGCAGGTTTATTTACACTGGACGTATTCATCGATATCGTTGGGATCTTCGGAATCGTCGTTCCAACCATCTACTTTATTGTGATGTACTATAGTCCAAAAACCACGGCAACTGAACGTTCAAGAGTCATTGCGTATATTCCATTATTTATTTCAGCAGTGATGTTCTGGTCGATCCAGGAACAAGGATCTACTATCCTTGCTGCATATGCAGACAAGCGTACTCAGCTTGATTTCATGGGAATTTCCATCTCTCCTGCATGGTTCCAGTCACTGAACCCATTATTTATCATCCTGCTTGCACCAGTATTCGCATGGATGTGGGTGAAATTGGGTGACCGTCAGCCATCCATTCCGAAGAAATTCTCATTCGGTCTATTGTTTGCCGGTTTATCTTTCTTAGTGATCCTGTTACCTGCACAAATGGGTGGAGAAGGTTCACTTGTTAATCCATTATGGCTTGTGCTAAGTTACTTCATCGTTGTTCTTGGTGAATTGTGCTTATCACCGGTCGGTCTGTCAGCTACAACGAAGCTTGCTCCTGAAGCGTTCTCAGCTCAAACGATGAGTCTATGGTTCCTGGCTTCTGCCGGTGCACAGGCTCTGAATGCACAGCTTGTCCGCTTCTATTCACCTGAAAATGAAACACTTTACTTTGGTTCAATCGGTGGAATGGCAATCTTACTGGCTATTATCCTATTCCTGATCTCCCCTATGATTCAACGGGCGATGAAAGGTGTAAAATAATTGATAAACCCCTCTGAATGATTTCAGAGGGGTTTTTTTTGCCCAAAAAGAACCCCGTTAGAAACGGAGTTCGATTCTTATTACCAGAATAGATTACAGAAGCAGTTTCTGTGCCTATTTTTGCATCCGCATTTCCGACGGTTGTCTTCTTCGCCTCTTCTGCCTCTGCAGCCTCTGTTCCGGTCTTCTGCTCCTCTGACATTGTCTCTTTTGCACCCGCATCTTCTGCGATCCTCATTCGCCCCAAACAAGTTGCATCTTCTTCTGTCACCAAACAGGAATTTATCCCAGTCGCAACAGAAGCGATTGTCCCGGCGATCATCACGATGATCATCACGGCGTCCGCCAACTCGGTCATTGCAATAGTTGCATCCCATAAATTCTAACCTCCTTAGAAAGAATTTATCAGATAAAAGAAAGTCTGATATACTCCATCCTATGAAGGAACGGTGAATATGGTATGGGCCAAGTACCTTTGAAGGACAGTTATACGTAAGATTATTTTGTCCGGTATTGCCACTGACCAAGCAGGAGTCGTACGACGTGAATGAACATTGTTTCTCTTGTGACGAGTCCATTGGTGAATATCCCTACGGCCCCTTCTTTCTTTCTGATTCCCGTACGTCGTGTATACTCATCCATTAAGGGTCCGAGCTCTTTCCCTGCTTTTAACTCCCGGCTGATCTCTGCAGGCAGGGTGATCCTCGCACCACCGCCGATGATTTCGTTCCCCTGCCGGTCGACAAGCGCACCCCAGTTACAGACGAGCATTCCGTACATGGATTCTGATACTCCCCCTTCAAGGCCGATCCCTACGTCACTATCTGTGCTTTTGAGAACATTTTTTGCGCGGTTCAATGCCCCTTCGATCGTCTCCTGATCGGTCAGGGGCTGCTCACTTACATGGGACTCGGTTTTCAGGCACTGAAATTGCACCTCTTTGTATTGCTCCCCGAACGCCTTTTGTATCGCTTGCACCTTTGCAGGATTCGTTGTTCCGATTGCTATCTTTAACAAATTCATACCTCATTTCTAAAAAGGTCTGACAAACGCCTTTTTTCCTCTCTATAAAAAGGCTGTCTCAACTCGTATATGATTGAGACAGCCCTTTCCAATTTTTCTAGTGGTGATCATCCATTGGATTTAATGGTCTCGATGGTCGAGCGGTCACATTCTTTCACCAACTTGACGATCAACTCTTTGGCTGCGGCATAATCATCTACATGGATCATGGACGCATGAGTATGGATATATCTCGAACAGATTCCCACTACAGCACTCGGGACGCCTTCATTGGACATGTGCACCCTTCCGGCATCTGTGCCGCCTTGTGAGACAAAGTACTGATACGGAATGTCGTTTGACTCCGCTGTATCCAGAACAAATTCCCTGATTCCTCTGTGCGTGACCATGGAACGGTCGAGGATGCGGAGCAGTGCCCCTTTTCCAAGTTGACCAAATTCATTCTTATCCCCTGACATATCGTTCGCAGGACTCGCATCCAGTGCAAAGAAAATATCCGGATTGATCATATTGGCTGCCGTCTGGGCACCGCGTAGTCCCACTTCCTCCTGAACCGTCGCACCGGAGTATAGGGTGTTAGGCAGGGTTACGCCCTGAAGCTCTTTTAAGAGTTCAATGGATAACCCGCATCCATAGCGGTTATCCCAGGCTTTGGCAAGGATTTTCTTCTCATTGGCCATCGGGGTGAACGGACAGATCGGTACAATCTGCTGACCTGGTTTGATTCCGATTTCACGTGCATTTTCCCGGTCATCCGCACCGATATCGATGAGCATATTCTTGATGTCCATCGGCTTGCGGCGCTGCTCTTCTCCTAACAGGTGAGGCGGTATACTTCCGATCACACCTGTTACCGGTCCGTTATCGGTCATGACCTGGACCCGCTGAGCGAGCAGGACCTGGCTCCACCAGCCGCCGAGGGTCTGAAAACGGATCATTCCATTGTCTGTGATCGATGTAACCATGAAGCCCACTTCATCCATATGCCCGGCAACCATGACAACGGGATCCTCATCGCTGCCTTTTCTCACACCGAATACTCCGCCTAATCGATCTTGCACGATTTCATCAGAGTATTGTGATAAATGTTCTTTCATAAATGCCCGGACCGCATGCTCATTACCGGGAGCTCCCTGTAATTCAGTCAATGTCTTAAATAACTCTAACGTATCTTGTTTCATGTCTTATGCCCCTTTTATATAAAATCTGCTGTATGTATAATCTTATTTTACAGAACTTTCGCACCTCTTACCACCTATTAAAGAATAAAAGCAGTTCTCTTTTTTCTGTTTTCTTTGATAGAATGTACCTAAGGATGACAAATTATCGATCATTGCCGGCAAGGCTTGCAGGGACTAAGGTAGACGGTTCCAGGCTTCCGGCACGTGAAATTAGCCTGTGGAGGGAATAAAGGATGAACTGGAAATCTTTCGTATTTGGACTCGGAATCGGAGCTGCTGGCGGTTATATGCTTAAAGAAAAGCTTGATGATTCCCGCCTTATTTCTGCTGAAAAAGTATTAAAGGACGTCAAGCTTTCTTTCAAAAAAGAGGGCGGCATCGATGGTTCATGGATCGGGATGAAGCCCGAGGACTATCAGAAGCACTCCGTCAGCACCAAAGTGTATAAAGGCGGTATATCAAGACGAATTGACGGCGAACTCGAGCAGTATGAGTTCGTAGCGGATGCTTATACCGGCACCGTTGTGGATGTATACCCTTTAGCGTAAAAAAATGGGATGATCCCGATTCACTCCGGGATCATCCTTTTCTTATTTTTCTCTCATTACCTTATCAATCGTTTCCCCGTCTCTATTCCACTTGATGCCTCTATATACCGCATCATGATAGAAAAGGAACCAGTACTCTCCTTCAATCGCTTTCCCTATCCATTTTTCTTTTGCCCCGATGGACGTCATCGGATAGTCATCATAAGCGAGTACCCATAATGGATTCTTGTGCGCGTGGGTCGGCATGATATCTGCCATATGAATGAATGTATCTCCGCCATGCTCCATGAGAATGATCGAATGGCCGTCACTGTGACCGCCGGTGTGAACCATCTTGATCCCTGGAAGGACTTCCATCTCGTCTTTGAACGTTTCCACTTGGGATTGAATGCTTTCCCAATTTTCCTTCCAGTATGTATTGCGGGAGCGCACATTCGGGTTCCTCATCTCATCCCACTCCACCTGAGAGGTGTAGATGACGGCATTCGGGAAGACAGGAACCAGTTCCTCTCCCTCAAACCTCGTCAATCCGCATGCATGGTCAAAGTGCATGTGCGTCATCAAGACCATATCAATATCGTTTGGCGTAAGGCCAAGGGATGCAAGGGATGCTTCAATATCCGATTCTTCATGCACACCGTAATTGCGCTTTTGTTTATCATTCAGTTTCCCTTTGCCGATACCTGATTCGATTAATACATTTTTCCCTTCCCACTGGAAGAATAGCGGGTCCGTTCGCAATTCAATCTGATTCAGTTCATTTACGGGGTATTTCTTTGACCAAAGAGGCTTTGGTACGACACCAAACATCGCTCCCCCATCCATATGGGTCACGCCGCCATTAAGCCAGTGTATCGTCAGATCTCCAACCTTCAACGTTTCCATCCTGATTCCTCCTTTGTTCATACCCTTTCATTTTATCAGAATACATGGACAACTTGTAGGCGGATGCCTCGGCAACCAAAAACCGCCCTCGCGAATTCACAGGGCGGCCTCTATCTTATGATTAATTTTGAAACTGGGCTTCGACGCGGTAGATTCTTTGCCCTTTTGCTGAGAATTTTTCTTCGTATTCTGTCATGATATTGCCTTCGAATTCACTGTTATGAAGGTCGAGGCTTAAGAAATTCAGATGAAGTCCGTACCATGAGAAACTTTTTAAGGAGTACTCGAATAATGCTTGATTATCTGTCTTGAAGTGGATTTCCCCGCCCTTGATCAGGATTTGTTCATACATGGATAAGAAGTCCTTGTATGTCAGGCGGCGTTTTTCATGGCGGTTTTTCGGCCATGGATCAGAGAAGTTCAGATACACTCTGTCCACTTCCCCCGCTTCGAAGTATTCCGTGAGATTCCTCGCATCGACACTCAACAGCTTGACGTTCGGAAGTTCCGCTTCGATCAGGCGATCAAGAGCCGTCACGATGACACTTTCATATAACTCGATTCCTATATAATTAACGTCTGGATTGGCCCTTGCCATTTCCGTGACGAATTGACCTTTTCCTGTCCCTACCTCGATATGGATCGGGTTATCGTTCTCAAACTCTTTGTTCCATTGACCTTTTTTCTCCTGGGGTTCTGCCACAACATACTGTGGATGATCACTGATTTTCTCAGAAGCCCATGGTTTATGACGTAAACGCATGTAGACACCTCATTTTTTATTATCGAAAAAAACATACCATGACTCCCCGTCCTATGCAAGAGCCAAAAATGGAATGGAGCGCCCGAGTGGAGGTCCGTCCCTCAAAAAAGGGCGCATAATTGAAAAAGGAATTCACACACTAGTAGTGAATTCCTTTTTGGGTCTGTTCATTTGAAGGGACCTTAGAATGTACGTGGTTCATTCCACCATACGAAAAATGAAAGGGTGTACTCGATGCCTTTAAATTCACAGAATCAAATGCAGTTATTATCAGATATATTAAGCAATCATTCGACGGATTGCTGCGGTTCGGTTTCGGAATGTGAGCAGGTTGAACGGTTGGTCAAGTCCTTGATGGTCAATGCCGATATTCATGAAAACGTCAAACCCGTTTTGCAGGAAATTTATCAGTACAGTCAAAGCGGGATTTCATCATCTGACTTAACGAACCATATTACGACTAATAAACAAAACCTGTCCCAATGGGTCACGGATATGAACAGCTATTCCTGATTCATATCACCTTGTGTAAATATTGAATCCAGTGATTCATTTCGTGGAAACGCGCCTTACCCTTATGCCATTGGATGGATAGGATCGTCTGAGCCACCACATACCATTTCATGCGCAGCTTCAAATTATCCGTAAGCTCCGCACCATACTGGGTCAGCCAGCTTTCCCACTGATCCTCAGGGATATACCAGTATAACAGCAAGCCTACATCAAAAGCCGGATCTGCGATCATCGCTCCGTCCCAGTCGATTAAATACAACTGGTTGTAATCTGACAGCAGCCAGTTGTTATGGTTGACGTCTCCGTGACAGACCACATATTCATCCTGTTGTACTTCCATAAGCTCCTTTTGAAGAAATGAAAGCGCCTCTCTGATGACAGGCAATGAAAGAAGATCGAACTCGAGTCCCGTCTCCACTTCCGTCAGCATATGCTCCGGTTGAAACGGTTCTTTACCAAGCCGCTCGAGCATGGTTGAAAGAGGTTTCGAGGAGTGGATCTTGTTCAACAGCCTCGCCACCCGTTCATCCTTCATCTCTTCGGGCTTTAACTCTCTCCCATTTAACCAGTGTTGTGCCGTGATGACGTCCCCGTTTTCCATTCGTTTTGTCCAAACAAGCTTGGGTACGATTCCTTCTGCTGATAAAACTGCCACAAAAGGGGAAGAATTACGCTTCAGAAATAACCTCTGCTCCTGATACTGAGCAAAGAACGCTTCTCCCGTCGCACCGCCTGCGGGGACTATTTCCCAATCTTGGTCAAATAAGTGTTCCAATATATTCACCTTCTATTGGTCCTTTGTCATGTTTATATGTTCACGTTTATAGGTTCTTTTTTATCATGTTGATTACTTATTGAAAAAGTCTAATAAAATAAAAAAGACAGCTATTGGGCAATACAAATCAATAGCCATCTGTTTACGATTTTATCGTCATCTTGCGTTTTCGTCAAGCACAGGAATGAATGGTCACCTTACAAATACATAGGAAGACACCGGCCGGAGGGTGATGGAAGTCCCCTCCACATCATACAGGCCGCTTACGCCTGCCTGGTGGCCATCCGACAAACAGATCCATTGTTTCCCTTCTGCCAGGGTATATTCGCATGGTTTTGTATCCGAGTGAAAGACCATGAGGATCTCATCCCATGGACCATATGGATGGACATTCTGATAGGTGACATCCACGAGATTCGCCTTGCTGTGAGACACTTTTACATGCTCCCGGATCAAATCACCCTTTTGAAACCGGAAGGCCCCGTGACTTTTCCGTATCTGGATCAGGGCTTTCACATACTGGACCACTTCATCGTACTCTTCTCTTCGGACCCAGTCCAGCTGATTGATCTCTACGGGTGAGTTATAGCTGTTCTCGATTCCCTTTTTCGTTCTGAAGAATTCCTGCCCTGCATGGAGAAAGGGGATCCCTTGAGACAAGAGCACCATCGTGGTCGCTAATTTGTGCCTGGCCTTAAGAGTTTCTTCCTCTTCATTCATGCATGCCTTCATTTTATCCCACAAGGTATGGTTATCATGGGACTCTACATAGTTGACGGATTGAGCGGGTTCTTTAAATAGTCTCCGTTCCCCGCTCTTCATCCCGATGCTGCCGGTGAGGACCAGCTCCACCTTCTGTTCGAGGTGTCCGTGACCGAGGGCAAAGCCTTTGTCATACAAATTAAATGTACTTCCTTTAATGGTGTCCCTGAACCAATCATTGAATTGTCCGATTCCCTGAAGATGATGAGCATTCCGAAGATTGGCTTTTTGGTGGGGTGGGAGTGGCGTATTCAGATCCCAGCCTTCTCCTATCAAAATCGCTCCGGGGAGCACCTTATCCACTTCTTCACGGATCACGGTCATCGTCTTGACGTCCAGGATCCCCATCAAATCAAAACGGAAACCGTCCACACCGTATTCATTTATCCAATAAAGAATCGAATCGACAATGAACTTTCTTGCCATGAGACGTTCTGAGGCGAAGTCATTCCCTACCCCCGTCCCGTTTGACGGTAAGCCATTTTCATCATGTCGGAAAAAATAGCCGGGCACGAGTTTTTCAAAAGATGAATGTTCACGGATGAACACGTGGTTGTAGACCACGTCCTGAATGACCCTGATATTCTCATCGTGAAGGCTTCGGATCACAGCTTTTAATTCTCTGATCCGCTCATATGGATCTTCAGGCTTTAAGCTGTAACTCCCTTCAGGTGCATTGAAAAATAAGGGATTGTATCCCCAATTATAGGTGGTGTCTGAAGGGATATCCGTCACACCGTCGAAGTCATTTACGGGAAGCAGCTCCACATGTGTGACGCCGAGCTCCTTCAAGTACTCAATCCCGCTTGAGAATCCTTTCGGTGTCTTCGTTCCTTTTTCCGTAAAGGCGCTGTACTTCCCCCGATACTTCATCCCGCTCTCTTTCTGGGCAGAGAAATCCCTGATATTCAATTCGTAAATCACGCTATCCGTCGGAGAGGCCAATGGTGCGAGGGGAGCAATCTTTTCCCCCGGATTGATGACACAGCCCCATTCACTATTCAATGAGACCGCTTTCGCATAAGGATCGATCAGCTCATCCCAAACGAGATTGATGCACGGGAGGATTGAATAGAAATAGCCTTCTATATCGGTATCGACCCGGCATTCCCATACACCGTTTTCCATTCTCATATACGGGTATTGGATTTCTTCATCATCCGGTGATTTGAGCTTCAACCGAACCTCTGTCGCAGTCGGGGCCCATACCTTGAATACGGTGCATCCATCCTGATACGTTACCCCGAGGTCATTTCCATTGTAATAGTACCTTTGATCAAATTCTTCGGTCCGAATGACCGCCCCGATCTGAAGGTCTGTCTTTGTTCCATATTCGTCGACGATTTCATACGTGTCACCTAAAATGATCTTTTCACTCTGAATGGTCGTCACATATTTCATCGCATCATTCAGGGGAATCTTCTCTTCGATATGAAGAGAGATCTTTTCATCATCCTTGATCAGAGTGAAGTGATTCGAGTTCCCTTCATGATAATCGTATGGAAGGATCATGGTAATTACATTGAATGTATCTAAAAACGCGTCATAATGCCTGCTAATGACTAACACTTCTGCCACCCACTTTTGTTTAACATTTTCCGACTCTCTGCCATCTTTAAGAATTGTATTCGTTAGAATGACCGCTACCTTATATTATTCACTACAATTCTATTTGCTCCGCTGCTCACGGTTTCATTTCCCATCTCTATCTTTAATCTTTTATTAAGATATATGCCTGTTTTTTATGAAGTAGTCAATCAACCGCTATTTGAAAGAATATACCCTATACGAGTCTTCTCAAAACCGACGGCTACTCCTCTGACGCCGTTTCTTCCCACTGCAGCCTCTTGAAGGATGTCGTTTGACAATACTCCATAATGGCCTGTGCCGCTTTCAGCTGGACACTCTTAACTGGTGAAGAACTTGAACGCTGCTGCTGGAACCATTCATGGTGGATCCGTTTATCCAATAACTGAATCCCGACTGGGGATTGAGGATAATCTATGTAACCATTCCTACTTATGACGGCTTGATAAATGGGAAGTTCCACCCCGGCATAACGGATGATCTGATGGACGATTCTCTCCATCCTTTTCAACCCGATGAGAGGATTTAACACTTTTTCCTCCCTATCCCCCCATTTTTTCACCCAAAAACGCTCCCCTGAACCGATATAGGCTGTTCCCTCTTCAAACTCGAGAAAGGTCAAACACCATATGCCTGTAGGGGTGATCAGGACCGTTTCCAGTTCCACAGGTGCATTTTTAATTTTCAGGACGGGGTTGTACATGACAAAAATATTATCCGGGAAGCGTTGAAGAAGATACCGTAATCGTTCGTCATAATGGTAACTGTTATCCACATAGGATTTCTCCGTGATCGTGGAACTCGCCCATCTCAGCTGAAAATCAAATACAAGGTTCAAGAAGGACGCCTTCAATTCCTCTTCCGAATGGATATCCTGACCTGCATCCATGTCAAAATGAAGGTCTTCATCACTCGGCTCTGGAATCGTTACTTCTTCTTCATCCTCTTTCTTCTTAAAAAGGGAAAAGAGCTTGTCTTTCATGGAGTTCTTCTCTTCGTCAGCCAATTCCTGTACTGGTGGTGAGGGCTTTGGCAGATCACCATCCTCCCAATGTTGTTTCATTTTTTCCCATTGCTGCTTTTTTAATCGGACAAATTGGGAAGGATATCTATATAAATCCGTTTCGTATCGTGAAACATAATCTTGAAGTTTAATCAGCTGTGCCATAGGAATCACTCCTTTCGTGTAGGTCAATTTGCCTGTAAAGGTATGGTGTGGATGGCTTCGTACTTAGGCAGCCGGTCCGTGTGGGTTTGATATAATGCCAATTCTGTTGCTGTAAACGTATGACGCTCTGCAGGCTGGAATCCATTCAGCCACTCTTGGGTAAAGGGATATTCCTCATTCCATTTGCGCCCCACTGTGATATGCGGTGAAAATGGTCGCTGATCCAATTGAAAGCCCGCTTCTTCACATGAACCATACACAAGGTCCCTGAGACGGTGCAGCATGTCGGAAGGTTCGACCCCCATCCACAGGATCCTCGGGGCATCACTCTTACCGAACATACCAAACCCGCTCAAGGTCAACGGAAAAGAAGGATACCTCAACCTCCCCACTTTATCCATGACCGGCCCGAGTTCATCCGCACTCCCTAAAAAGGCCAGAGTCAGGTGATAATCCTCCGGGTGGACCCATTTCTTGAACGAGCCCCCAAGCCTCATCGGCTCCATGCACGCGTTAATATATTCTTTCGTTCCCTCAGGCAGGGAAAGTGCAAAGAAATAGTGAGGTTTCAACATATCACCCGTCCTTTCTGTTATTACTTTCATTTTAGCAAAATGTGTCATGAGAGAGAATGACTAGAAGGAAATGCAACAAAAATGAAATACAAAGCTAATTTATTTGATAAGATTTGTCTGAATTAGTACGATAGAAGAAGAAAGTTTTCTGAAAGGAAGATGAATATGAAAGTTGTACAAAATATCGCAGAATTAATCGGGGACACCCCCCTTGTAAAATTAAATCGGTTAAACCCTGCTGACGGCGCTGATGTATATGTGAAATTAGAATTCTACAATCCGAGTAAAAGCGTCAAGGACAGAGCCGCCTATCAAATGATCGTGGAAGCGGAAAAGGAAGGCTTCTTGAAAGAAGGTTCGACCATCATCGAGCCTACCAGTGGAAACACGGGGATCGGCCTTGCCATGAATGCAGCGGCACGGGGCTATCGTGCCATCCTTGTGATGCCGGATACGATGACTCAAGAGCGCATCAACCTCTTGAAAGCCTATGGAGCTGAAGTGGTATTGACACCGGGGGATGAGAAAATGCCCGGTGCCATCGAGAAAGCGAAAGAATTGACGGAGAAAATCCCTAACAGCTTCATGCCCATGCAGTTTGAAAACGATGCGAATCCGGATGCCCACCGGAAGACAACGGCCCTTGAAATCGTCGAAGCCATGAAGGAAATCGGCAAGCCATTATCGGCATTCGTTGCTACAGCGGGTACAGGGGGAACGATCACCGGAACAGGTGAAGTGTTGAAAGAGCACTATCCCGAGCTCGCTGTCCATGTAGTGGAGCCGGCGGGGTCGCCCGTCCTATCAGGTGGGAAACCAGGCAAGCATAAATTGGTCGGTACAAGTCCAGGCTTCGTTCCCGACATCCTGAATACGGATGTATATGATGAAATTCATAAAATCGAAGACGAACAGGCCTATGACATCGCCCGCAGAATGGCAAGGGAAGAAGGAATTTTAGTCGGACCATCATCAGGGGCCGCTTGTTACGCCGCTATCGAAGTGGCGAAAAAATTATCGCCTGAAGATGTCGTCGTCTGCATCGCCTGCGATACGGGAGAACGTTATCTATCAAGTGACTTATTCAGATTTTAATAAAATGCCAAGAGGCTGCCCAAAATGGGGCAGCCTCTTTCTTATGTTCATTTAACGCTATGATAATGTGAGATGAATTGTTCGGGAGAAGATTTTACGACGAACGTCCAGACCCCTTCGATGGTGTGAAGATACAAAAATGTATAGTAAGCGGACAGGGGCTTACTTGACACATCCATCACATCCTTAATGGTGAAGCTTTTTGTCGGAGTGACGATCCGGTCACTGTACAAATAAAGATGCTCCTCCGTCTCTACCGTGAATTGCTGGTTGTCTTCTATTCTTCGTTCGGTCTTCATAAATGGTTGTGAACAAATCAACATGTATGGCCTCCAACTTGTTTAACGGGCTTCCATTCCTTTTCTTTCATTGAACAGCTCCTGAAGCCTTTTCGTGACAGCACCTGGTGTTCCTTCTCCGATTTCCTGTCCATCAATTTCGACTACAGGCATCACTTCTGAAGTGGTACTGGCAATGAATACTTCATCCGATGTCATCAATTCAGAAACGGAAAACGTCTCTTCTTGAAAAGAAATCCCATTTTTTCTGCATAGATCTTCAATGACTCTTCTTGTGATTCCATTCAGGATCAGGTTTGTAACGGGATGCGTGTAAATCACCCCGTTTTTCACCAAAAAGGCATTGGAAGAGGAGCCTTCGGTTACCGTGTCGCCGCGATGCAAAATCGCTTCGAAGTGGCCCAATGACGCCGCCTCCTCTTTTGCCAGAAGGTTTCCAAGCAGATTAAGGCTCTTTATGTCACAGCGCAGCCATCTGATATCTTCCACGAGCTTGGCTGTTACCCCTTGTTGCATCTGGAGGACCGGAACAGGGAAGTCCTTCGTATACGCAACGACACTTCCCACTACATCTTCTCGAGGAAAATGATGCTGACGTGCTGATACACCTCGTGTCACTTGTACATATACGATTCCGTCCCCGACCCCATTGAGGTCAATCAAATGAAGGAGTTTTGATGTGAAATCCCCTTCTTCATACGGGATGGAAAGCTTCATTTTTTCTGCGCTTTGATATAGTCTTTCCATATGCTCTTTCATGGTGAATGTGTTTCCACCGTACACCCGGATCACTTCATAGATGCCGTCACCGAATTGATAACCACGGTCCTCGATATCGACCTTCGCCTTGTCGCGATCGATCAGTTCCCCGTTTACAAATACTGTGTTCATCCTAGCCTCTCCCCCACTCTCTCTCTTATGCTTCACACGCTAATTCATAAATCGCCTGGGCGTAAATGGCCGTCGCTTTAAGAAGATCCTCTATATACATATATTCATCCTTCTGATGGGCAATATCTTCGCGGCCCGGGAATAATGCCCCGAAGGCTACACCGGCTTCCAGACTTCTCGCATATGTCCCTCCACCAATACTTAATAACTCGCCTCTTTCGCCTGTTTGATCTTCATATACTTTTTTCAGGGTCTGTACGAGTTCATCATCCTTGGAAACATGATGTGGCTTGCTGTCCGTGAAATTCTCGATGGAATATCCCTTAACGTTCTCGATGATGCTCTTTCCTTTATCCATATCAAACGTCACCGGATAACGCATGTTCAAGCCCAATCGTCCGCCTTCAGCTTCCGAGTAGCGGAGCTTCCCTACATTGATGGTCAGATCCCCCGTAATGTCGTCCGTATAGCTGATACCAAGCTGGATTCCCCTTGAATCCTTGAAGAAATGCTTCGTCGTAAATTCAAAGAACTGCTTCCCTTGAGAGGAGAGTGGCAGTTTTGATAAGAAAGCGGCTAAATAAAGCCCTGCATTCTTTCCATTGTCAGGCTCCATTCCGTGTGAGGATACGCCTTCCACCTGGAACACAAGCTCCCCATTTTCAATATAATAGCTTCCTTTGACGCCTTCATCTTTTGTGAAGATTTCAAAATCCTGTACCCATTTCGTATGGTCTTCATCGACAGCCATGATCGCCTTTGCAAAATCAGGTACCATGTTATACCGGCGGCCGGACTCGAAGGAAAGGACCTTGATCCCTGATTCAGTAACCTCCTCGGGCTTCACCTGAACCAAATCATAATCCGCGATCCCTTTTTCAGCATGGATGATCGGGAAATCGGCGTCAGGAGCAAATCCCATCGTCGGCATTTCTTCATTCTTGAAATAATGCTCTACGCATCTCCAATCGCTTTCTTCATCCGTCCCGATGATCATGCGGATCCTCTTATTGAAGGTTGGATCCAGATCCTTGACGATTTTCATAGCATAATAAGCGGCCATCGTCGGTCCCTTGTCATCGATCGCTCCGCGGGCAAAGATCTTTCCGTCCTTGATCTCACCGCCATAAGGGTCGACGCTCCATCCGTCCCCTTCCGGAACCACATCCACATGGCAAAGAATGCCGAGGAGGTCCGTCCCTTCGCCGAATTCTAAATGCCCCGCAAGATGATCAACGTTTTTAGGAGTGAATCCGTCTTTTTCACCCAGAGTCAACAGGTAAGACAGGGCTTCCTTCACACCTTTTCCGAGCGGTGCTTCTTCAGTCGCATCCTCTTCATCCAGCACACTCTTAATCTGAAGGAATTTCTGTAAGTCCTTAAGCAAATCATCTTTACGCTTCTCCACTTCATTCGTCCAATTGATACTCAAACCTACCACCTGCTTTATATGTATTGTCTTCCCCTCCCATTTTATACTGTTTGACGGGGAAATCCAAACGGGGCGAATGGAGAAAAGTCCTTACTTATGAAACAACTCATTTTCTCAAAGATAGAAATCGCTTATCTTTAAATAAAGCTATTTTCGTAACCATTGTTGCTTTGATGTAGTGAGAGGTTGGTTGATTTCCGCTCCAGGTGCTCGCTTTCCGCGGGGCTGGCGGTGAGCCTCCTCAGGCTTTGCCTTCCGGGGTCTCACCTGTCCAGCAATTCCCGCAGGAGTCGAGCACCTTCCGCTCCAATCAACTTTCCAAGTGTAAGTGTTTACCCCTTATATATTAAATGTCACCATTGCTTTTAGCTTTATCAACTATTACTTCCCCTCCGGCAGATTTTGAATGACATAGCATTTGCAAATCAAAATTTAAGAAAAGAGCAGAGCCTTAAATACTCATAAATCCAAATCCTCAGTGATGTTAAAAAAAACCATTAACATATCTACAAATTTTCTGTCTATCCGTTATTAGGCAGTCAGAATATAGAAGCACAGAGTGGAGTGTAGCGGAAGGCACTTGACTCCTGCGGGAAATAGAGGAAAGGCTCGAAAAGCGGAAGCGGCTCGCTCAGCACCGACAAGCATAAGATGAATGGGCCTAAGAAGGCGTTTTTGGCCTTCGTGGACCATTTAGCTTATGACCTCGAGGGGCTAGCCGCTGTAGCTAGACAGTTGAGATCCCACAGGGCAAAGCCCGAGGAGGCTCAACTTCCTCCCCGCGCGAATCTTGTGCCTGCAGCTGAAAGGAACGGTCTACTTTTAAACTACACGAGAAGAGCTTTATAGATATTAATACATATTTTTAGCATTTTCTTCATATTCTAGGAATACACCCAACAAGTTACTAGGTAAATTGTTTGTAAATTTGGACAATATTCTAGAAATTTTGTCGGATTAGGAGTACAATGTAATTGTCTGACATCTTATGAGTAAACTCTATTTGTAGAAAAGGGGTTGTCTAAAGCGCATAGTACATATGGTAGCACGTGAGGTGCACACATGACGCATGTAGTCTTTGCCTTTTTGGAAAAATGATGAGGGAGTGGTTTTTTGAAACCTTCAACCAATCGTATGCTCACTAGAATCAAAGCTGTATACATGTACATCAAACAGAAGGGTACTGTAACAACTCAAGATCTTGTAGACGAATTTGGCATTACTCCTCGCACCATACAAAGAGATCTCAACGTGTTAGCCTATAACGACCTTGTCCAAAGCCCGAGTCGGGGACAGTGGACAACTACAGAGAAGAAAGTGAAACTGACTTCTTAAAAGAAAAGCGGAAGGGCTTTGCCCAGAGGCGACAAGCATAAGACGGACCTGCCGGAAAGGCGGGTTTTTGCCTTTTTGGCAGGTTTGACTTATGACCTCGAGCCTCTAAACCCTGGAGCTGGACATATCAAAAGCGGAGGCGGCTTGCTCAGGCCCGACAAGCATAAGACGAGCAACCCGGAAAGGCGCTCTTTGCCTTTTTGGGTTGCTTGGCTTATGACCTCGAGGGACTAGCCACCGGAGCTGGACATATCGAAAAGCGGACTAAAATAACAAAAAAACGGGACAGCACCTTTAGCGAAGGGTGCTGCCCCGTTTTTTTATTGGGGTTTATATTCTTTAAGAAGCGTTACTTCCTCTTCCGTCAGTTCACGGTACTCACCAAGCTCCAGGTCTTCATCAAGCTCAAGGGGTCCCATGGTCAAACGCTTCAGATAAACCACGCGCTTCCCGACACTTTCAAACATCCTTTTCACCTGATGGAATTTCCCTTCCGTAATCGTCAATTCGATATCCGAAGTCAGACCGGATTTTAAGATCGTTAAATCCCCCGGCTTCGTTTCATACCCATCATCCAAGGTGACACCATTTTTGAACGCTTCCACATCCGCTTCTGTCACTTCTCCATCGATCACGGCAAAATACGTCTTCGGCACATGGCGCTTCGGTGAAAGAAGCTGGTGGGATAATTGACCGTCGTTCGTAATAAGGAGGAAGCCTTCTGTATCCTTATCCAGTCTTCCAACTGGAAACGGATTGAAGATTTGATCTTCCAGCTGAAGTAAGTCAATAACCGTTTCATCCTGTCCGTCTTCAGTAGCGGAAATGACCCCCGGCGGCTTATTCATCAGCAGGTAGACATACTCCTTATACTCAACCTGTTCACCGTACAGCATGACGATGTCCTTTTCCGTATCAATATGGATCTTTCCATCCTTGATGACTTCCCCATTCACTTGGAGGCCGCCATCCTTCAATAATTTCTTTACTTCCTTCCGACTGCCGTAGCCCATATTCGCAAGCATTTTATCTATTCTCATCTCAATCACTCTCCAATTTATTCCTTTTATGTCTGTCTCCATTGGGCATGTGGCCCTTCCTACTATTATTCTTCACACAGGCTGCTGAAGGTAAGCAGCTTTAATCAAAATAAAAAAGGGATGATCAAGCATCATCCCTTTTTCTTTTACCCAATGCGCAGTTTACTGCGGATTTTCGAAATCTTGTCACCGAACAACCGGTCTGCGAGTTTGCTTCTTAAGCTCAGGTAGAAGTAAACGAGTGCCCCCACTCCACCGCAAATGGCTACAAGGATGATTGATTGGAATCCTGTCTCCGGACTTAGGAATTTAACCAGGATACCATACAGCACCAATACGACCCCGGCCATGGCGGCATTCAATGCGCCGATGAACATGGTCCTTCTCAAAATCAATCTGAACTGATAGCGTGCATACTTTTTGATCACATATAGATTGATCAGGATCGCCACTGCATATCCGATCGTTGTCGCAAGCACGGCACCCTGTGTTTCAAACAGGCGAATGAGCGGGATATTCAGAACAAGCTTCAGCAGCAAGCCGACTAGAAGACTGAAAATCGTGAATTTCTGCTCATCGATCCCTTGAAGAATCGCTGCAGTGACAGCAAATAATGCAAACAGGATCGCTACCGGTGCATAGGAACGTAAAATCGAGGTTCCGAGCGCATCACTGTGATAGAACAACGTATACATCGGTTCAGCTAAAAGGGCTAGTCCGAGTGCTGCCGGCACGGTCAGAAACAACAGAATCTGAAAGGTCTGGTCAATGTTCCTGCGCATCGTCTTCCGGTCACCACTCGTATAAGACGTCGTGATCAGAGGAATCAGCGTCATGGAAAAAGCTGTCGCCAGTGACACCGGAATGATGACAAGCTTATGCGTGTAGAAGTTCAATACGGCAAAAGCGTGGTCCGAGACCTTCGCGTTCCCGATATCAGCCATGGCGGTATTGAACGTGACCTGATCCACCAGTTGAAACAATGGATTGGCGAGCCCCACAAAAATGAAGGGAATCGAATAGGCAATGACTTCTTTGTACATCGCTTTTAACGAAACCTCTTCGTTCCCGCGGTCCTCTTCAAGGAGTTCATCCAAATGAGGTTTCCGCTTAAACCAATACCAGATCAATGCTCCAAGACTTGCAAGCCCCCCTACGAAAGCTGCGAATGTCGCAACGGAAATGGCCGTTGTCACGGTCCCATCCAGAATGTTCAATACGACATAAATCCCGCCAAGGAGGAATACGATCCGGACGATTTGTTCAATCACCTGGGAAACCGCTGTCGGCCCCATGGATTGATGACCCTGGAAGAATCCGCGGATCAAACTCATGAACGGAATGATGATCAAGGCAAAGCTCACAGCCCTGATAACGGTGGTCACCTGAGCAACGGAAATGACCTGCTCATCGCTTTTAATCGTCATTTCTGCGAAAATCGGTGCGAATGCATACATGATAAGGAATGATACAACCCCTGTCAGTGTCATGAGCACGAGCCCGGATTTAAATAATTTCCGCCCTACGGCATATTCCCCGATGGCATTATATTTTGAAACGAATTTTGAAACGGCCAGTGGCACTCCTGCAGTCGCTACTGTCAGAAAGATCGTATAAGGTACATATCCATATTGATAAAGGGACGCCCCTTCTTCATGACCTTTTAACAAATCATCAAACGGTATAACATAAAAAAGACCCAAAAACTTCGAAATAAAGGTCCCTAACGTTAAGATAAACGTTCCTCTTATTAATTTAGATGACATAGTATCCCTCTCTATATATCTTGTTGCCCGTTACACAAACAAAATAAATTCGAACTAAGAAATTTACACACTATCAGTAGTTTACTACTGTACGAATCGAATGACAATTTTTTTCGAATGTTGTATTTAAAACACATCCCATTTAAAATAAGGTGAAACTTCTTTTCTGAAGCGAATATTAAAAGTTGGTGGGAAAAATGGTAAAAAAATACGATGTCATCATCATAGGTGGAGGACCATCGGGCTTGATGGCCAGTATCGCAGCCGGGGAAAATGGCGCGAAAGTCCTCCTTGTAGATAAAGGAACAAAGCTTGGCAGAAAGCTTGCCATTTCCGGAGGCGGCCGCTGCAACGTGACCAACCGGCTCCCTGTTGAGGAAATCATCAAGCACATCCCGGGAAACGGCCGTTTTCTATACAGCGCATTTTCTGAGTTTAATAATGAAGATATCATTTCCTTCTTTGAAAACTTGGGAATCCAGTTGAAAGAAGAAGATCACGGACGGATGTTCCCTGTATCGAACAGGGCCATGGATGTAGTCGAAGCATTACTCGGGCGCATGAAGGAATTGAAAGTCGACACCCGGACAAGCACCAGTGTCGAAGAGGTTCTGTACGAAAACGGCAAAACGGTGGGCATCCTCTTGAAAGACGGGGAAACGATTGCTGCCAATGCTGTCGTGATCGCGGTCGGCGGAAAGTCCGTCCCTCACACCGGATCAACAGGTGACGGGTATCCATGGGCGACAAAAGCGGGGCATACCATTACGGATCTGTTTCCGACAGAGGTTCCCCTTACGTCGGACGAGCCATTTGTAAAAAAGAAAGAGCTTCAGGGTCTTTCTTTGCGCAGCGTCGATTTAAGCGTGCTGAATCCGAAAGGGAAAAAGATCGTCACCCATAAGATGGACATGATCTTTACTCACCTCGGCATTTCCGGCCCGGCTGTTCTCCGCTGCAGCCAATACGTCGTAAAGGCAATGAAGAAATGGAACCTGACACACGTGACCATGCAAATCGACTCCATGCCCGATCAAAATGAAGAGCAGTTATTCCAGTCCCTGCATAAACAGGTGAAGGAAGATGGGAAGAAAGCAGCGAAAAATATTTTTAAAGGCCTGGTTCCTGAACGCTATCTTCTATTTTTACTGGATCGCGCAGAAATCGATCATGATGAAAAAGGGGATCACATCTCCACAGAAAAGATCCGTCATTTTGCAAAGCTCTTAAAACAATTCACCTTCAATGTGAATGGCACATTATCCATTGATAAAGCCTTCGTAACCGGCGGAGGAGTTTCCATCAAAGAAATCGAACCGAAAACGATGGCTTCGAAAAAGATGGACGGCCTCTTCTTCAGCGGGGAAGTGCTTGATATCCATGGATACACAGGTGGATACAACATCACCTCTGCCTTAGTGACCGGCCGACTTGCCGGGTTGAATGCCGCAAAGGTTTAATGTCAAAAAGAAAGGTTGATCCTCAAATTCTGAGTGATCAACCTTTTTATTTTCTGTACACCACCATGGCAGAGAAGCAATAGATCTGGTCCTCCACTTCCTCCGACATCGCAGCCACATGATATTTAATATCCACAATCTTTTTATCATCCATTTTACTGAGGAAATGGTTCATATCCTTCTCTAAATCTTTTTCATGCTCATAATCGAAGACTTTCACCTGGATCATGGAATCCCCTCCCGGATTGTTTTATATCAGTATTGTCAGAATAGTTTATTTTCAAACAATTGAGGTGAGGATTTTTCTATGGGACGGAGTGGTGAGTGTGGTTGTGGCGGAGAATGTAAACATACGAAAAAAGCACACCCCTTTTTAAAAAGGATGTGCTCCCAACTCAAATATCCTTATTTCTTTGCAGCCGTATCCCCAGCCCAGTTCATCATGCCGCCTTCCATGTTCACCACTTTATACCCTTGCTCATGCATGTAGTGGGCAACATTTCCGCTGCGGTTTCCTGAACGGCAGATAAAAATATATTCCTTGTCCTTATCGAATTGATCAAGTGACTCAGGGATTTCCCCCATCTTGATATGTTTCGCTCCCGGAATCATACCTTCTTCCACTTCTTCATCCTCACGAACATCCACTAGTAGCAAATCTTCACCATTCTTCAACTTCTTCTCCAGCTCATCCGTTGTAACCGTCTTAATACTATCCATTTTCAACTTCCTTTCAAGATTCATTTAATCATTCACCAAGATTATACCAAAGCACGTCCCCAGAACAAAAACATCAGATCCAAAAGAGGGACGGACCTCATCGAAATGCTGATTTAAAGCGATTTACGCTTAAAATCATACCCATTTCGAGGTCCGTCCCTCACCATTATCAGTTGGCTACGATGTTGACTAGTTTGCCTGGTACTGCGATGACTTTGCGGATGGTTTTGCCATCGATTTGTGTTTTGATTTCATCGTTTTCCATGGCTGTTTTTTCTAGTTCGTCTTTTGTCATGTCGCGTGGGATCATGACTTTGGCTTTCACTTTTCCGTTCACTTGCAGGACGATTTCAACTTCGTTGTCCACAAGCTTCGATTCATCGAAGGTCGGCCATGCTTCGTAGGAAATCGTTCCTTCATGACCAAGCTTGCTCCAAAGTTCTTCAGTCATGTGCGGAGCGATCGGTGATAGAAGCTTGATGAATCCTTCCACGTATTCCTTCGGAAGGGTATCCGCTTTATAGGCATCATTGATGAATACCATCAGCTGTGAAATCCCTGTATTGAAACGAAGGCCATCGTAGTCCTCTGTCACTTTCTTGACGGTTTGGTTATACGTTTTATCAAGGTCGCTGTTCGGTGCATCCTTCACTTTAGAAGAAATGGTACCGTCCTCCTCGACAAGCAGGCGCCATACGCGGTCAAGGAAGCGGCGCGCTCCGTCAAGTCCGTTCGTGCTCCAGGCAATGGACGCTTCCAGTGGTCCCATGAACATTTCATAAAGGCGAAGGGTATCGGCACCATGAGATTCAACAACCTCATCGGGATTCACGACATTCCCTTTCGATTTACTCATTTTTTCATTGTTTTCCCCAAGGATCATTCCTTGGTTGAACAGCTTCTGGAACGGCTCTTTCGTTGGAACTACTCCGATATCATAAAGGAACTTATGCCAGAAACGGGCGTACAGCAGATGAAGGACAGCATGCTCGGCTCCACCAATATACGTATCGACCGGCAGCCATTCCTGCATTTTCTTCGCATCGGCAAGGGCTTCTTCGTTATGTGGGTCGATATAACGGATGTAGTACCAGCAGCTCCCTGCCCATTGAGGCATCGTATTTGTTTCACGACGTCCTTTTTTGCCTGTTTCAGGATCTTCGACGTTCACCCATTCACTGATGTTCGCAAGCGGAGATTCACCTGTTCCGGACGGCTTGATTTCAGTCGTCTTCGGAAGGACAAGCGGCAGCTCACTTTCAGGAACAGTCGTTGTCGTACCGTCTTCCCAATGGATGACTGGAATCGGCTCACCCCAGTAACGCTGGCGGCTGAATAGCCAGTCGCGAAGGCGATACGTAATTTTCTTCGTTCCGATATTTTTCTCTTCCAACCAGGAAATGGCTTTCGCAATCGCTTCTTCCTTACCAAATCCGTCAAGAAAACCGGAATTCACATGATCTCCGTCACCTGTGTACGCTTCTTTTTCAACGTTTCCACCCGCAACCACTTCCACGATTGGAAGATCGAATTCTTTCGCAAACTCATAGTCCCGTTCGTCATGGGCAGGAACAGCCATAATCGCGCCTGAACCGTAGCTCATCAGAACGTAATCGGCGATCCAGATCGGCATTTTCTCACCATTAGCCGGGTTGATGGCATAAGCACCTGTGAATACACCCGTTTTTTCTTTTGCAAGATCTGTACGCTCAAGATCACTTTTCGACTTGATCTTATCGATGTACACATCCACTTTCGAGCGCTGTTCGTCTGTGGTGATTTCTGCTACAAATGGATGTTCAGGAGCAAGTACCGCATAGGTCGCACCAAAGATTGTATCCGGACGGGTCGTGAATACATCGAATGATTTGTCATGACCGTCAATGGCAAAATTCACTTCTGCCCCTTCAGAGCGTCCGATCCAGTTACGCTGCATGTCTTTAATGCTTTCCGGCCAGTCAACCTCTTCAAGGTCTTCCACCAGGCGGTCTGCATAAGCTGTGATTTTCAACATCCACTGCTTCATCGGACGGCGTTCTACGGGATGACCACCGCGTTCGCTCTTCCCGTCGATGACTTCTTCATTGGCAAGGACCGTCCCAAGTGCCGGACACCAGTTCACGGCAACCTCATCCACATAAGCGAGGCCTTTTTCATAAAGCTTTGTGAAGATCCATTGCGTCCACTTGTAGTAACCGGGATCAGTCGTATTGACTTCACGGTCCCAGTCATAAGAGAAACCAAGTGATTTAATTTGTCGGCGGAACGTATCGATATTTTTTTGAGTGAATTCTGCCGGATCATTCCCTGTATCAAGGGCATATTGTTCAGCCGGTAAACCGAATGCATCCCAGCCCATCGGATGAAGGACATTGTACCCCTGCATACGCTTCATGCGGGAAAGGATGTCTGTCGCCGTGAACCCTTCCGGATGTCCGACGTGAAGGCCGGCACCTGATGGATACGGGAACATATCCAGTGCATAGAAATTGGATTTCCTTTCGTCTTCGGTTGCCTTGAACGTTTTATTCTTTTCCCAATACTGCTGCCATTTCGTCTCAACACTCTTATGATTAAAACTCATATTGAGATCCTCCTTTGATTGTCATATGCCTTTCTTTTAAAAAACAAAAAAACCCTCATCCCAAATAAATATTTGGGACGAGAGTCTGTATGTACATTCTCCCGCGGTACCACCCACATTAGTGTACGCGCACTCAGCTTCATTCATCCTTAACGCGGAAAACGGCAAGTCTTACTGTTACTTCACACTTGCAACTCAGCAGGCGAGTTCATGATGCTTCTGGTTGACTTTCACCACCCGTCAACTCTCTACGACAGAAAACCGTCACTACTACTCCTGATCAACGTTTCGATATAAGTAAACACTATATGTATTCACTATTTTAGTGAAAAATATACAGAAGCGCAAGCCTATTGTTGGTTTGTGGATAAGAATTTTGTCATTTGTTCCAGAGTATGGTTGAAAATTTGGCCGTACTCGTCTGTTATCATACTGTTTTTGAGAAGAATCGGGGTTTTTCGTTGGAAAGGGACCGGTCACGGGAGAGGAGTCCGGCCCTTTCAGTACAAGTTGGGACCGGTCTCCAGACGAATCCAGCCGATTCTGCTGAAAATCCGGCCGATATCGAGAAAAATCCAGCCGTTTTGACCAAGAATCCAGCCGAAACGGAAGATAATCCGGCCGTTTTGATGAAGAATCCAGCCATTTTCCATTTTAATCCAACTAAACATCCACTTTCTCCACACCATCAAAAAAAGAAACGGCCCCCTAAAGAGCCATTTCTCCTCAATCAATCTATTGAACCGTATACCCGCCGTCCAGTACAACGGCCTGCCCGGTGATCCCTTTTGCTGCATCACTGCAAAGGAACATCGTATAGTCTGCAATTTCTTTGACGTCCAGTAATCGTTTCTGGGGCACCAAAGGATAGATGACTTCTTCAATCACCCTCTCAAAAGGGACGTTGCGCGTCTTCGCGAGATCCGCCAGTTGGTTCCGGACCAGAGGCGTATCCACGTAGCCCGGACAAACCGCATTCACGGTGATGCCATGCTCCGCCGTTTCCAGTGCCGCGACTTTCGTCAAGCCGATGACTCCGTGTTTCGCAGAATTATAGGCGGCTTTGCCGGAGAATCCAACCAATCCGTTAATGGACGCCATATTGATGATCCGCCCCGAACCATGCTTCTTCATGTGGGGAAGAACATGCTTGATGGCGACAAATGGGGCCGTCAGCATGACTTTTAACAGCAGTTCGAACTTTTCAGTAGGGAACTCTTCGATATGTGATACATGCTGTAGCCCTGCATTGTTGATCAGGACATCGAGCTTCCCGAAATGATCCACCGTTTTTTCGATGGCTTCTTTTAATTCTGATTCCGAGGTTACGTCACAGCCCAATCCGAGAACCTCATATCCTTCTGTTTTAAGGGATTCTGAAGCTTCCCGGGCAGCATCTTCCTTCAAATCCGTCAGGACGACTTTCGCTCCAGCAACGGCAAATTCCCTGCCGATTTGGTAGCCGATGCCTTGGGCTGCCCCTGTTATGAATACCACTTTATTTTCTACCATTTTCTTAAACCCCCACTCCCAAGCTGAACAATACAATCGCAAGTGCCAATCCGATAAGAGGAACGATGACTGTCAATGCTCCGACAGCGCCATACGCTTCTCCGTGTGATTCATTACAGATCGAGCGGATCGTCGTCACGACATAACCATTGTGCGGCAGTGAATCCAGTGCTCCTGAAGATATTGCCACTACCCGGTGAAGGGCTTCTGGATTGACACCCATCTCGACGTAATGCGGTGCAAGAATCGGCAGTGCAATCGCCTGACCACCCGAAGCCGAACCTGTCATTCCGGCAATGACACTGACGGCGATGGCTCCACCGATCAACGGTGAACCGGGAATATTCGTCATGACATCGACTGCTGTAGTGAAGGCAGGCACGGCTTTGGCCACCCCACCGAAACCGACAACGGCAGCCGTGTTCCCGATCGCAATCAACGCTCCGACCGTCCCCTCGGAAACAGCTCCCCAGAAGCCTTTGAAATACTTACGATTCAATACATAGGCGGAAATGACCCCGCCGAGCAAGGCGATAATCAGAGCCGATTGCTTTAAAGAATCGTGGAATGAAAAAGCCAGGATGAGGACGACCAATAATGGAATCAATCCCATGAACGGGTTTGGTAATGGTCTGCCTTCATCAATGATCGGATCTTCTTCACGTGCGTGGAATTTCTCTCCTTTTCTCACAGCCTTCGTGATCATGCGCTTTAACCACCAGTACCCAAACACCGCCATGAATACGGCAACGATCAAGCTGACTTCCCAGCCTGCATAAGGCGTTGTGTTTAAGTATTCGATGGGGATCCAGTTTTGGATCTCCGGTGAACCGGCTGAGGTCATCGTGAATGTGACCGACCCGAACGCCAATGCCGCCGGAATGAAACGGCGTGGCAGATCCGCTTGTTTAAATAGACTGACAGCCATAGGATAAACCGAGAATGCTACAACGAACAGGCTGACTCCCCCGTACGTTAAGACCGCACAGGCAAGCACGATGGCGAACACAGCGTATTTCATCCCCAATTTTTCTACTACGAAACGGGATACGCTGTCTGCAGCACCGCTATCCTCCATCACTTTTCCGAAGACGGCTCCCAGTAAGAACATCAAATACCAGGCAGCGACAAAGCTTGTGAAACCTGACATATAGTTCGTGACGAGATCCGCTTCACCTTTCCCTGCCAGTTGCGGAAAAAGCGGCATGCCGCTCAGCACTGCGACAAACAATGCCGAGATGGGCCCAACGATCAGGATATTCATGCCCCTCATCGTTAAAAAGATTAATAAAATGAGTCCTCCAATCAAACCGATCATGCTTAACATGGTATTTCCCCCTTTATCCTCATATGATGACGCTTACATTTTCATCTTGCTGTGTACGCTCCCCTTTCCCAAAAATATATTCACTGAGAAACATGCAATAATTGTGCCAACTTTCAGATTACTATTAAAACACTGGCGGATTTTTTGGGAGTCCGAAATCCTGGACAAATTCATCCTTCAGTCACGAAATGTTCACCATTCTCTTTAAAAAAGATAGTCCGGAAAAGCGGACTATTTTCCGCATTTCCGGACTATCTAATGAGTTTATAAAAGCCCATATTTATTTAATTTTTCATACAGGGTGGATTTACTGATTCCGAGCGACTCTGCAACCTTTCGCTTATCGGGTTGGGCTTGGAGACTTTGAGTCAAGACGGACTTTTCCGTTTCTTCCAGGATTTCTTTCAGCGTTTTCGATCCCACTCCATATACATTACCCGACTTCATATATGTCGGTAATGACTGAAGGGAAATTTTGCTTCCATTCGACAGATAGGTTGAAGCATGAATGACATTTTCCAATTCACGCAGATTACCCGGCCAGCTGTAGGAGAGAAAAATCTGCATCACCTCTTGGTCAAAATCCTTGATGCGTTTTCCAGAGGATTTTGTGGATTTTTCCAAGAAAAAGGATGAGAGGGTTTCAATATCCTCTCTCCTCTCTCGCAGTGGAGGGATCTGAAACGGGATGACATTGATCCGGTAATACAGATCACTCCGGAATCTCTTTTCTTCCATCATTTTTTCCAGCGGACGGTTCGTGGCGGCAATGATCCTCACGTCCACATTCTGAATCCGGGTTGAACCGACTGCCTCGACTTCCCCTTCCTGTAATACCCTGAGAAGCTTCGCCTGCATATTAAGAGGCATGTCACCGATTTCATCAAGGAACAATGTCCCCTTATGGGCAAGCTGGAATTTACCTTTCTTTCCGCCCTTTTTGGCCCCGGAAAATGCTCCTTCTTCGTAACCAAAGAGCTCCGACTCCAAGAGCTGTTCAGGGATCGCTGCACAGTTCACTTTAATGAAAGGCTGTCCACTTCTTTCACTCAGCTGGTGAATGCTGTGGGCGAACAGCTCTTTACCCGTTCCGCTTTCCCCTCTGATCAGGATGGAAATATCACTCGGGGCGATCATTTGTGCTTTGTCCTTCAATTCATTCATACCGGGTGATTCCCCGATGATATCATTCAGCGAGTATTTCACCCCGGTATTGATATCCTGTATGTAACTTTGGATTTTTGACATCATGTTTTTCACATGTGAACTCATTTGCATCCATTCACTCGTATCACGGAAAATGACGGTTCCGAATGCCCCGATCACCTTCCCGTCCACTTGAATAGGGATTCGGTTGGCAATCATGTAATTTCCTTTGATATATTGAAGGTCGGCCACCTCTTCTTTCCCGCTTTCAGCTACAATGTGCATTCTCGTGTTTTCAATCACATTGGTCACATGTGCTCCTATCGCTTTCTCCCGTTCAACCTCAAGAAAGCGACAGTAATTATCGTTTATATAGATGATGATTCCTTCGTCATCGACGACGACCAGCCACTCGAAAGCGTTCTCAAGAATGATTTCGATCATGTCGACGGACACCTTTTTTAATAAACTGCTCATTTCCCATCGCCTCCTCTGTTTTGCAAGAGAACATATACCTCTATAGTAGCACATCCTATCATGGGCTTTTTGAAAACAATTCAGATTTGTCAATAACTTCAATTACCAGTCGAGATTCGGTTTAATGCCTGTCGTATTAGGGAATCTTCTTAACAATGAATGGAGGAATGAAAGGATGAGAATCGCAGAACTGAATATATTTTATTTCGAAGACGATGGAATCATCCCAAATAACCCGGACCTGCCCGTACTCATTTACCGGAACGCACTCAATCAGGCAAATGAAGCCGAAGAGATTTTCAACCAGAATCACTGGCTGAACAGCTGGACAAACGGCATTTACGATTATCACCATTATCACAGCAATGCCCACGAAGTATTGGGTGTCATGCAGGGTGAGGCAAGCGTTCAATTAGGCGGGGAAATGGGCAAGGAAGTGACGGTCCATCAAGGTGATGTGATGATCCTGCCAGCCGGGACCGGTCATAAGAAATTGTCAGCAAGTCCCGACTTTAAAGTCGCCGGTGCCTATCCGGACGGAGACAGTTATAATTTAAAAAAGGGCTCATTACGTGAACGCCCCAGTGTGTTAATTGAGATCAAAAATGTTCCCCTTCCAACATCAGACCCAGTATTTGGCGATAAGGGTCCTCTGATAAAATATTGGCTCAAAAAATGAGTTAGAAACCATTCTGCACTGTATTCATTCCTATTTCTCTATAGTAATGCTTCTTAGAAACGGCTATCATTACTTATAAATGCACAATATAATCTTCGGATAAAGATTATATTTATAAAATAGTCTTGTTTTCTTTCAAGTCCTATGCTATTCTATTATAGCGATGAGCTGAATTGTGTAAGTCGGTGATCACGTCCTTGTGACAACAAACGATGTGGCGTTTGCTGATTATCCGCCTCAATTTTTTTGCAAGTGGGCTTCCATAGGAAATGGGAGCCCTTTTTATATGGAGAAAACCCCCAATGATTTACTCATTGGGGGTTTCTTCATTGTTGAACGGATACTGTCACGGCGCTTTTCTTTTTCAATGGACGGTCATATTGACTGGTAATCAATAATGATACGATGAAAAACGCGATCAGTGTCATGAAGAGCACCTGCATGCTGAATACATCAACCAGCACCCCTCCGATAAACGGACCGATCATTCTTCCACCGGTTGCCGTACTGTTAACGATCCCCTGATAAAATCCTTCTCTGCCCTTTGGAGCAAGTGAGTTCGCTATTGTCGGGACCGCCGGCCAAATGAGCATTTCACCGATCGTCAAGATAATCATGGCAATGGCAAACCACTGAAATTGATCGGCAATCGAAGCTACACCGAATGAAATCATGAAAATGATGGTCCCGATCATGATTTGCAGCTTTAAATTGTTTTCAAAGCGCTTGATTGCTTTGGATAAAAGCGGCTGAGCAAGAACGATCAACGCTCCATTGATCGTCCACAATAAACTGTATTGTTTCAGGGATATATTGATTTCCTGCGTATACGTGGCGATGGTGGACTGCCATTGCACGTACCCCATCCAGCATAAAAGATAGGCTGCACATATGAAGAGCAGTGCCTTCAGCTTCGATTTATCCCTTATCACCTTCGATTCATTCAACACCGACGTATGATGACCCTCAACCGAAATGCTCCGGTATCCGAAGAAGGCGATGAAGAAAAAGACGATATACATAATCAGATTGGCCATAAATATATAGTTAAAGGAGAATGAGGCGACGAACCCGCCCAATGCGGCCCCTACGGCCACTCCAATGTTCTGAGCGACATAGACGGAATTGAATGCTTTCCGTCCCCCTTCCGGCCACACCGAACCTGCCATGGCGTACATGGAAGGAAATACGATACCTGACCCGAATCCGACAACAGTCAGGAAGACGATATAGTATGAAAAGCCGTGCCAAATATTCATGCCGATCAGGGCGGATAATGTGATTGAAATTCCTAACAGGATGGAACGATAACCGCCAAAACGATCGAATAAAGTCCCTCCGATCAGATTCCCGATCACACTCGCGCCTGCATTCATCATCAGCACAATTCCCGCTACAGACAGTGACTTCCCTAAATTTTCATGAAGGTAAATCGTATTAAGCGGCCATAAAAAAGAGGCACCTGTCACATTCACCATCATTCCAATGACAAGTAACCATAATGATTTGGGCATCATTCTGCCCCCTTTCCACCCTTTTATTTCGAGTCCCAAAAGGAT
The DNA here is from genome assembly GCF_056173145.1 of Rossellomorea sp. QJM3NY_18. Lineage (NCBI taxonomy): Bacteria > Bacillati > Bacillota > Bacilli > Caryophanales > Bacillaceae > Rossellomorea > Rossellomorea sp. QJM3NY_18. The sequence goes on from NZ_CM149659.1 coordinate 3,447,344, forward strand.
TTTACTCCTTTTCAGGAAAGGGGGCAAGAATTATTTTTTTGAAATCACAAAAAAACCAGGCACTCCTTTTGAGCACCTGGCCGGGGACGTTTATTTCCCGTTATGATGATTGGATTTAACGGGCTGACCCTGTTTTTCGTAGCGTTTTTTAGCTTCTTTGACAGGATTGTTTTCAGCACCGAATTCCGTATCCAATTTCCGGAAATCACTACGGGTCTTTTGTTCAGGGTTGTTTTGATCGGAGCGTGTACTCAATGTAATTTACCTCCCACTACATTCGGATCATGATCCAACAAAATCATTTCATTTTGCATCGCTTGAAGTTGAAGTCTCATGCGATGCAGTTGTTCACGCTGTTGGGAGTTTGCACTGTTCGCCATGTGAGCCACGTCGTTGACCGCCTCTTCAAGCTGCTGCATGGCCTGTGTATACTCCACATCATGATAATGCTCCTGCTGTGTCCCTGCTTTATATTGTTGTTGAGCGTAACGAATGGCATCTTCGCACTTCTGAATGCATTCATCCATCGAATTCCTTGTTGCCATTTCGACTACCTCCTTGATGGTTGGAATCAAGGAGAGGAAGGTCCTATCCTTACTCTCCTCCATCTTAGTTTGAACTTGTTTGCCCGTTTCAAAAGTGGTAATCTTCGCCTATTTCCATGCGCAGGATACATTTGTCCCCGTGTTCATGATAAAATCTTTTTAGCGTCATACATACCGCTATATCACTTGAAATTTAGGAGGTGTTTGTCATCGGGACAAACCCATTTCCATATGCCACAGATTCAAAACGATATCACACATGGAATTATCACCTCCGAAACCATTTCGGACATAAGGTGTTTAAAGTTGCCCTCGACGGCGGGTTTGATTGCCCAAACAGGGATGGCACGGTTGCACACGGCGGCTGTACCTTTTGCAGTGCATCCGGATCCGGGGATTTTGCCGGAAGCAGGGTCGACTCCTTAGAGAAACAATTCAATGACATCAAAGGAAGAATGCATAAAAAGTGGAAAGACGGAAAGTACATGGCTTATTTCCAGGCGTTCACGAATACCCATGCACCCGTTGACGTCCTGAAGGAAAAATATGAATCCGTTCTGAAGCAGGATGGAGTCGTAGGCATTTCCATCGCCACACGCCCTGATTGCCTTCCTGACGACGTCGTCGAATATTTGGCTGAATTGAATGAGAGAACGTATCTATGGGTTGAGCTCGGGCTGCAAACCGTCCATGAAAAAACGGCGGGCTTAATCAACCGGGCCCATGATTTTCAGTGTTATGTCGAAGGTGTCCATAAATTGCGCAAGCACGGGATCCGTGTATGTTCCCATATTGTTAACGGACTTCCACAGGAAAATGAGGAAATGATGATGGAAACGGCACGTGAAGTGGCAAAGCTTGACGTTCAGGGAATCAAGATCCATCTTCTGCACTTACTGAAGGGAACCCCCATGGTCAAGCAATATGAAAAAGGTCTCGTGGAGTTCATGGACTTTGATCAATACGTGAAACTCGTTTGTGACCAACTAGAAGTCATCCCTCCTGAAATGATCGTTCATCGAATCACAGGGGACGGACCTATCGACTTGATGATCGGACCGATGTGGAGCGTGAATAAATGGAGCGTACTGAACGCCATTGATGATGAATTGAAACGCCGGGACAGCTGGCAGGGAAAATATTATAAAATGGATGTGAAAGCATGAAATTAGATCGAATACTACCTTTCGCGAGAGAGCTTCTGGAACGGGCGGTGGAACCCGGAGATATCACGATAGACGCGACGCTTGGGAATGGGCATGACACCCTGTTCCTCGCTCGCCTGGTTGGGGAAAATGGCCGGGTATACGGTTTTGATATCCAGGAAGAAGCCATCCATAATACGAGGGAACAACTGATCACCCACGATCTCGCTGACCGGGTGACCCTGTTCCATCAGGGACATGAGACCGTCATGAACGTCATCCCGCCATTGCATTACGGGAAAGTGACGGGGGCCGTCTTCAATCTTGGGTATTTGCCCGGCGGTGACAAGGATATCGTCACCCGTCCTAAGACGACGATACTCGCGTTAAATCAAATTCTCGAAATGATGGCTCCTGAAGGAATCCTCGTCCTTGTCATTTATCATGGACATCCTGAAGGCGCCGTTGAACGGGACTATATCCTCCGCTACGTAGAGCGATTGGACCAAAACTACGTGCATGTCCTGAGATACCAGTTCATAAACCAGCTTAATAACCCGCCATTTATCGTGGCGCTTGAGAAAAGATGAAAGTAGGGACGGACCTCCGCGGAGGTCCGTCCCTATCTTTTTATAATAATTCGTTGGCGATCAGCTCGAATGATTTAAGTTTATCTTTGAAATCGTAGGTGATGCTGACAAGCATGATTTCATCGGTTTGATACTGCTCGCTGAGTGCGAGTAGCTTTTCTTTTACTTTCTTCGGACCTCCGACCACCATGCGCTTGCGGTTTTCCCGCACTCTCATGGCTTCGAATGGGGTGTACTGATACGCTGCCGCTTTCTCAGGGCTCGGGGTTCCGTTCGATCGCATGCCCTGTTCGATCATCAGGATGGATAGATCGATGCTTGACGCGACCCTTTCAGCTTCTTCATCCGTTTCGGCACAGATGGCAAAAACGGCTACGATGTTCTTCGGTTCGTTTAGGTACTCTGATGGGACAAAGTTATTCCGGTAGGCTTGCGTATATTGAGGACCGCCTTCACCATTGATGAACTGGGCAAATGTATAAGGAAGTCCTTTTTGCGCGGCAAGCATGGCACTGGATGGACTTGACCCAAGCATCCAGACTTCCGGCATGGTTTTGATCATCGGTGCTGCCGTGAGTCCCTGGTATGGATGGGTATCAGGTAGGGAATCCGTCAGATAACCGAGAAGATCATCGATTTGTTCCGGGTAACGATTTACATCTCTAGGCTTCCCGTCATGCAGGGCCATCGTGGCCATCGGCATTCCACCGGGAGCCCTCCCCAGGCCTAAATCGATCCGATCCGGATTCAAGCCTTCAAGCAAACGGAAATTCTCCGCTACTTTGTATGAAGAGTAATGGGGAAGCATGACTCCCCCGGATCCGACGCGGATCCGTGACGTATTCTGTGCAAGATGGGCAATGAGCACTTCCGGTGATGAACCGGCAAGGCTCGCGGAATCATGGTGTTCTGATACCCAGAACCGTTCAAACCCCAGTTTCTCTGTATGCTGTGCTAATTTCACTGTATGATTTAAAGCCTCTTGTGGGCTCATTCCTTCTGCAATCGGTGACTGATCTAGTACACTTAGCTTCAAAATGGACATCTCCTTTGATTGATGTGTGTATTATTATCAATTCTGAGGAAAAAAATGTCCACTAACATGCTTAAAGGGTGACGGCCGGAATGGCCATCACCCTTTTTGCTTCCTTATTTTTTGTAAAGTAACACTTTACCGACTGTACCGTCAGCACTTTCTCCTGTTACACGGAAATTCAATCCGTAGTTCGGTACATTACGTCCAGCGTCTACAAGAGCTTTATTGCTGTAATCCTTGCTATCATCAAATAATGGATTACGGGCAGTGTGGTTGTCTTTCATTGTAAGGCCGAGTAAATCAGTGTAATCAAGGAACATCTTCTCTGATTTATTCAGACTGAATGCAGCATCGTGGATCTGGTAGCGAGTAGATCCAACTGAACCGTCGCTCCAGTAGTTGGCCTTTTGATCTGCATCGACAACTCCAAGGTAACCATCTCCTGGATGTTTACCAGTCCAGTTATCAGAGAATGAATTATCCACATACCATACAACTAATCCTTCGTTATATTCCATAAGGCTTGCACCACGGCGGATGTTGGCAAGACCTTCATCGACACCGTTGTGGCTGCGCCATTCAAGCAGGTAGTAATGATCTTTAAGCGAAATTCCATTTGATACTTCAAAACCATCTGTTGTGAATTGAGCCTCACCTTCAGCACCGTCTTCAAACACGACATTTCCATCCACTGTCAGTGTTGCATTATCCATAGCAAACCCGTCAAGGGCCAAGCCGCCGTCCGTCACATAGTTGAATTCAAGCGTCACTTTATCACCTGCAAATTGGCTGAGGTCATACGACTTATCCACCCATTCACCATTTGTCGTTTCAGCACTTGCATCCCCATTCGTATCATCGTCACCGATGACATCCAATTCAACTTCCTTGCCGCTGGCTGTTTTAGCGGTTACGTATAGATAGTCGTACTCAAACTCCACTTCATACAATGTTTTGAAATCGAATGTAGCGGTTGTAGCATTGGTTAAGTCGAATTCAGGAGATACTAACGTCGTATTGAGGTCATCCCCTTTTGTACTGTAGTAGTACTTTTCACCAAAGGCAGGTTTGATTCCCTGCACTTCTTTTTTAGGAAGAGTCACCTTCACGACATCATTGTTCGTACCTTTTGTAGCAGCTTCGTCCAGAAGGACTTCCATCCCTTTACTATCTAGATCTTCAAGGGCTACTTCTGTACCAGTCTGCCAATTTCCTTCTGTACCTTCACTATCCACTACAGCTGAAGCTTGCAGCATTTCCTTCGCGTAAGGACTGAATCCAGTCGGCTGTGCTCCAGGGATGTCCCCCGCCCAGCTTCCGCTTGCCATGATGGACCAGTAGCTGATTGCTTCACCGGCACCAGAGTATTGTGTATCATACTCGTCAGGCAATCCTAAATCATGTCCATATTCGTGGGCCATGACTCCGACTGCACCGTCTTCCGGTTCGATTGTGTAATCATACGCGTACATTGTCCCTTCTCCCCAGTAATCAACTTCAGGAGTAGGAGATCCGGCAATCGGGAAGATCCCGCCAAGATTCCAACGGTGGGACCAGATAGCGTCAGATCCTAAAGATCCACCACCCGCTTCTTCACCAACACCTGAGTGAATGACCATTAAGTGATCGACAAGCCCGTCCGGTTCAAGATAATTTCCGTCACCATCAAGATCGTAACGATCCCACTTATCATAATCAGCAAGGTTCACTTCAGGGTCTGCAGCAGCTTTAGCAAGTGCTTCTTTAATCAAGCCGCGTGCGTTTACGTCGCTGCCATCCGGCTGGGGATCATTTCCACCATACTCAGCGGCAGGCTTGTCCGCTGTGTACCAGCCAGCAACCTCACCATCTACTGAATAACTTCCGCCAGACTGCTGTTCATAGTATTGTTTCATGGATACATAGGTCTTACCGTCAGGCCCTGTCCAGCCACCTGTACCAAAAAGCATATCCTGATAGTGTTCTCTTGAATAAGCATCTTCACCTTCATAATACATATCCGTTTCATCTTCGGTCATGGTGTTATGTGGCTTGTCCGGATAATCAACGAGAAGGACTAACACTTCATCTGTTCGTTTCTCACCATCATATGCTTCTTCTTCAACCGAGTCAGGTTTATTTTTCTTCGCATGTCCAAGCTTATTTCCTTTACCATGAGTCAAACCGTTTTTCTTCATTTCTTTTTTCAGCTTGGTCTTCGTTTCCGCTACCTCATCCTGAAGTTCCCCTGGATGATTTTCAGCGGAATCTGCTTTCGCTTTCAGGAATTTTTGAAGTCCCTTCTGTGCTTCTGCAGCTGTCGCATTCTTCTTGATCTTTCCTTCTTTCTTCAGCATCTCGATCAGGCGTTCATCATTTGCAATTCCTAAATCGAAAGCCCCTCCATGCTTATGATCATATTTCACCGTTGGCTTCGCTAACACATTCTCAGGCCCCACGGTTGCAGCTGATGCAGGTACAGCAAATGCCCCTACACTCAGTGCTGCGGCCATGGCCATGGATAATACTTTACGTGATTTCAAACACGATTCCCCCTTAGTTATGTACTAAATATTTACACTAACTACAATATACTCCACTATTCTGAAAAGTAAATATATTCAGAATAAATTTGGTTATTTAGTATTACGAAATAAATACAATATAGTTAAAAAGATCTATATAAGCTCGACAGAATAATAGGTCTATAGTCACTAAACCAGGAAAATCAACAAAAATATTTTGTATAAATATGGTATATTTAGTCTTACATTGGATAACTGTGTCCAACTTTGGTTGGGGAAAATAGACAAAAAAAGGGACGGACCTCCGAAGTATTTCGGAAGTCCGTCCCTCGAGCGTCTATTAAGATGTTTTTTTGCGGTTTCTCCATTTGCGGTAAATTTTCCCGTTCAGGTAGAAGAATCTGGTGATCCAGCCGGCTTCTCCGATGAATTGCTTGGAGAATGATTGGACGCTCGCCTGTTTACTGGCTTTGTCGTCGGATAAATAGACCCCGATGAGTCCTTTATTGATCAACCGGTGAAAATGGGCATGGGGGAGCTCATGGGTATGTTCATCGGCCTTCTGCAGAAAATGGATGAGTCGCTCTTTTAAATGCTCATCATTTTCATAGTAGAAACAGAAGTTCAAATCTCCCCCTTCCCGGTCCTCATCCTGATCGATGAAATAATCGAGAAGGATATGCAATCCTTGAATGTACGGGAAATACCCCCGCTTGATTTTCTCTGTATACGAAGGCTTAAAGTCACTTCGATTGGCATAAGAGACTAAGCAGAAGATTCCAAGAGTCGAACCCGAACATGCGGAAAACTCATACCAGTCCATTTCAGGCAGGTTCGGGCGATGGGTTTCAAACCAATCCTGAAGCCTTCCCTCTCTCTCTTCTTTCTTCACGTGTTTATGTATTTGCAGATCACAATAGTACTCACACAGTTCCAGGAGATCTTCCTTGATACTGTCGTAGTGACTTAATTGACGTAGAACGGATTGGCAGGTCAGGACCAAATCTCTGAGATATCCTCCATCATCCTGATCCCGTCTTAATGCATAATAATTGACGGGTTCCGCCCCCACCGTCAGGGAATCCTTCATGGACTGATGAAGGAGGGCGAAGTCATCGGGATCAAGGGACACACTGCGATCGCACAGATTATCCAGATAATCGCTGATCGTCTGATAGGCGACGATGAATCGGATCGTATCTGCTTTATGATCCAATGCCAGAAGGGAAAGAATCGATCCTCCCTCGCAATGGAACGTTTTATGGTGGATGCTCGCAAGTGCCTGGTTCCTCAGTTCCTGATTGGGTATCTTTTCCGCCCTTTTTTTCCAGCCGTCCAATTCCTCATGCACGATAGGAAAAACGGTGCGATATACTCGTGTCATTAATGAAAAGGGATCACTTGGTATCGACATTTCATCACCTCTTTTACAAAATGTATCCCAGCGCTTTCAAGCGACTTTCAATGAAGATCTTTGAATACTCATAAATTTCTTCTCTTTCAGGTTCATTATAAATTTCATGATAGCACTTTGGCCATTCTTTGTAATGCATTTCAGATAATGACAGCTCATTGAACCATTTTTTCACAGCTTTTTTTTCGACGATTTTATCATCCCCCGCCTGCATTACAAGCAAGGGGACATCAGGCATTTTTTCCAGGTTGGTGAATGCTGCTTTCATCGCCTGTACGAGCTCCCTGTACCAGCGGACAGACACTTTCGTTATATAGAGCGTATCATTGCTGTCGATTTCCCGGACATCTGCGTTCCGAGTCGCCATATCGATGGTCAAACCTGACGGGAACTTCACCATCGGAGCGATTTTATTTAAACCGAGGGATAATAGCTCGACCGGTTTAGCCGGGGTCGTAACCAATCCTAAACACGGCGAGGATAAAATGACACCCGCTACGTTCACATGGGATTCCTGCAGGAGTCGTATGGCGATAAGCCCGCCCATACTATGACCGATCACAAAGACAGGCAATTCGAATTGATAGGCTGCCTGGACCCAGTCCTTCACTTCCACGATGTATTCATCAAAGGAATCGATATGTCCCCTATGGCTTCTTGACGTCATTCCCTGACCGGGTAAGTCACCCATGACGACGTGAAAGCCTGCAGCACGCCACATTTCAATGAGCCAACCATATCTTCCGTGATGTTCCATCGCCCCATGAATGATGACGATGACTGCCTTTGCCTCTTGATCTGATTCCCATTTCCACATGGCAAATCCTCCTTTGTAGTTCTCTCCATGAATGAATTCTGCTACCATTATTATAATAAATATTATTGAAAGGGGTAGTAAAAAATGCTCTATCCATATTACGATAAAAAACCCATCATCGCACATTCGGCTTTCATCGCTGATTATGTGACCATCTCAGGAGATGTCGAGATCGGTGAAGAATCAAGTATTTGGTTCAATACCGTCATCAGAGGGGATGTCGCTCCCACTAAGATCGGTGATAAAGTAAATATACAGGATAACTCCATCCTTCATCAGAGTCCAAATAACCCTCTTATCCTTGAAGATGAAGTAACTGTCGGACACGGGGTGATCTTACATAGCTGCAAGATCAGGAAAAAGGCATTGATCGGCATGGGCTCCATCATCCTCGATAATGCCGAAATCGGCGAAGGGGCGTTCATCGGAGCCGGAAGCCTTGTTCCACAGGGGAAGGTCATACCTCCTAATACCCTGGCATTCGGACGACCCGCAAAGGTCGTGAGGGAGCTCAATGAGCACGATATCAGTGAAATGAAGCGCATCTCAAGGGAATACGCTGAAAAAGGACAGTATTATAAGAGCATCAAACCGTTTTAACTTCCTATACTTGGGATACCCCATCCTCCTTGAGAATACTCATGGAAGATTTTCTTGTGAATATCATCAAAAAAGAGACCAACACTCTGAAAAAGTGTTGGTCTCTTCTATCTTCCCTTATTTGCCCAGTGCTTCCGTTTTTAACGCTTCTGCTTTGTTCGTGCGTTCCCAAGGAAGATCGATATCGTTACGGCCGAAGTGTCCGTAAGCAGCTGTCTGCTTGTATATTGGACGACGAAGGTCCAGCATTTTAATGATTCCTGCAGGACGCAGGTCAAAGTTATTGCTGACAACGTCAATCAATACATCTTCTGAAACTTTCCCTGTTCCAAATGTATCAACGGAGATGGATACGGGCTTCGCAACACCGATAGCATACGCTAATTGAACTTCACATTTGTCAGCAAGGCCTGCTGCCACGATGTTCTTCGCAACATAGCGCGCTGCATAAGCTGCTGAACGGTCCACTTTTGTTGCATCCTTACCAGAGAATGCACCGCCACCGTGACGAGCGTATCCGCCGTAAGTGTCAACGATGATCTTACGTCCAGTAAGTCCCGCATCACCTTGAGGTCCGCCGATTACGAAACGGCCAGTCGGGTTGATGAAGTATTTAGTCTGTTCATCGATCAGTTCTTTCGGTACAACCGGGTCGATGACGTATTCTTTCAAGTTACGTTGGATCTGCTCTAACGCCACTTCCGGGTGATGCTGAGTCGAGATAACGATCGTGTCGATGCGGACCGGCTTATCGTTTTCATCGTATTCAACGGTTACTTGCGTTTTTCCGTCAGGACGAAGGTAAGGAAGGATCTCTTCTTTACGAACTTCCGTTAATCGACGGGAGATTTTGTGTGCAAGGGAAATCGGAAGAGGCATAAGCTCTTTCGTTTCGTTACATGCGAATCCAAACATCAGCCCTTGATCACCTGCACCGATGGCATCAATTTCTTCATCCGTCATTTGACCTTCACGGGCTTCAAGGGCCTGATCGACACCTTGAGCGATATCAGCCGACTGCTCATCAATGGATGTAAGAACGGCACATGTTTCAGCATCGAAGCCGTATTTCGCACGGGTATAGCCGATTTCACGGATCGTTTCACGAACGATTTTCGGAATATCGACATACGTATTCGTAGTGATTTCACCGGCAACCAGAACAAGACCCGTTGTGACAGACGTTTCACACGCTACACGGGCATTCGGATCATTCGTAAGAATTGCATCAAGAATTGAATCAGAGATTTGGTCACAAATTTTATCTGGATGTCCTTCGGTTACGGACTCAGATGTAAACAGACGACGTTTAGTTGACATCAAGGTTCCTCCTTAAGCATATTTGTCAGAACGATTCTTCTGACAAAACAGTAAACAGATACGGTACTCATTTCCCTAAGTAGTATGAAGTAAACATGATTCATTTATAAATAAATCATGATTTATGTGCATGTGGTCCACTATAAACAGAAAAAACCCTTCCTCGGGGAAAAAAGCTTCAGAGGAAAGGTTTCAGATCATAGCCGCGCCTTTTCTCTCTTATCGTTCAAGGTTTAGAGACCTTGCCTCAGTTTAGCACCTTCGCTTAATCGGATTCATTAAGGAAATGAATCCATTCACTATTTAGCAGGTTGCTGGGTTTCATAGGGTCTGCTCCCTCCACCAGCTCAGGATAAGAGTATCCGTTCAAGGAACAATGATAACGGTTAGGACAAGTGGTGTCAACTTTTTTTGGATGACAGGTTTAACCATTCATTTCATGATTTCAGCCTGTTTTTCTTCATTAAAATAACCTAATGGGGTAATGAGGCTAAACATTGCAGGAAGTATTACATATAAATAAGAAGAAACAAGCTTTATTCGGTCAAGAAATGTGACAAAATGAAGACACCTTATAAAATTAAATAAATAGTATAGACTAATAGCTCGATTGTGTTATACTATTTTTGTGAAGAAAACGATACCATTAAATAAATTTATATAAAGGAAGGGTTCTAATGAATTCAGTGAGCATGTCTAATGAATTAACAGAATTACTTAACGGTCAAAACATTCAGGAACAATTATCTGTTTCTCAACTAGTCGAAAAGGTCCTTCAACGAAATGAAGGCGTTTTAACATCATCAGGTGCAGTCAGAGCAGAAACTGGTAAATACACAGGACGCTCTCCTAAAGATAAATTTATTGTGGAAGAACCAACTACGAAGGATAAAATCGAGTGGGGTTCTGTCAATCAGCCGATCTCTTCGGAATCATTCGATAAATTATATACAAAAGTCATCACATACTTAAAAGAAAAAGAAGAAGTTTTCTCATTTAAAGGGTTCGCAGGCGCAGACCCAAAACATAGACTGCCGATTCAAGTGATCAATGAATTCGCCTGGCACAATCTGTTCGCCCACCAATTATTTATCCGCCCTCAAACAGAAGAGTTGAAAGAGCATCAATCCGAATTCACCGTGATTTCAGCTCCGAACTTCAAAGCTGACCCTGAAGTCGACGGAACTCACTCTGAAACGTTCATAATCGTTTCATTTGAAAAGAGAATCGTATTGATCGGCGGTACGGAATATGCCGGTGAAATGAAGAAATCAATCTTCTCTGTCATGAACTATGTACTTCCTGAATCCGATATCCTTTCCATGCACTGCTCTTCGAACGTCGGTCGTGAAGGCGATGTAGCGTTATTCTTCGGATTGTCCGGTACAGGGAAAACGACTTTATCCGCAGATCCCAACCGCCGCTTGATCGGTGATGATGAGCACGGCTGGTCCCCGAACGGCGTATTCAATATCGAAGGCGGCTGCTACGCTAAGTGCATCGGTCTGACACGTGAAAAAGAACCTCAGATCTTTGATGCGATCCGTTTCGGTTCCGTCCTTGAAAATGTCGTTCTTGATGAAATGTCCCGCATCGCGGATTATGATGATAACACTTTAACAGAAAACACGCGTGCTGCCTACCCCATTCAAGCGATGGAAAACATCGTGGAACCAAGTATCGCAGGGCACCCAAATACAATTGTATTCTTAACAGCTGATGCATTCGGCGTATTACCTCCAATCAGCAAGCTGACGAAAGAACAGGCAATGTATCATTTCCTAAGCGGTTATACTTCAAAGCTTGCAGGTACGGAGCGTGGAATCACGTCACCACAGGCAACATTCTCGACATGCTTCGGTTCACCGTTCCTTCCGCTTCCTGCCACTCGTTATGCAGAGATGCTTGGTAAGAAGATCGATGAGCACAATGCGCAGGTATTCCTTGTGAACACCGGTTGGACCGGAGGAGAATACGGAGTTGGGAATCGCATGAAGCTTTCCTACACCCGCGCCATGATCCAGGCAGCCCTTGAGGATGAGCTTACGAATGTCGAAACCGCAACAGACGAGATCTTTGGCCTGAACATCCCGGTTCACGTTCCTGGTGTTCCAGACGAAGTGCTTCAACCGAAGAAGACATGGTCCAATGAAGCGGCCTATGAAGTGAAGGCAAAAGAACTGGCTCACAAATTCAACGAGAATTTCAAGAAATTCTCGAACGTCCCTTCTGACATCGAGGAAAAAGGCGGCCCGGCCGTAAAATAAATCACTTAACATACAAAGGTCCGTCCCTCAAATCTGAGGGACGGACCTTTGTTATCGTTATAGCCCTTTTTTGCGGCCGGTGATTCTGTTAAATAAGAATACCACAACGGCAATAATCAGTAGAACATGGATGACAGCTCCACCGATTTTAAAGATCAATCCTAGTAACCAAAGAACTAATAAGATTCCGATTATGGTCCAAAGCATGTGTGCTCCTCCTTAAAACTGTTATAGAAAAACTGTTGTGCTCTTAAGTTTCCCTAAAAGATGAATTTTAAAACCATTACCATTTCCTTATTATTTTTTACGATTCCTCTGAAAAATAGCACTTTACTAAATATTACTAATTTTGGTATGATTATGATTAAATTTCACAGGGGGGAATTGAGATGATCAGACAGCTTACAGAGAAAGACCATGAGATATGTCAACAACTCATTCAGCAGCAGCCTGCTGAGAACTTGTTCATCATCGGGGACATCGAAGCCTTTGGATATGAACAGGATTTCCAGAAAATTTGGGGAGATTTTGATAAGGAAGGAAATCTTAGGGGAATCCTTCTCAAATACAGGGAAAACTTCATCCCTTTTTCCATGGGGGAATTTGACGCTGAAGGCTTCGCCGCCATTATCAATGAGACAGAAGACTACAGCATCGTTTCAGGATTAAAACGGATTGTCACTGAAGTTGAACCCTTCTTATCCAGGACAATCAATTCGAAAAGACATATGTATTATGCCAAATGTGACAGTACATCCTCCATGGAAGACCGGGACCTGCCGCATGTGAAAGAGGCTTCTTTCACCGATTTACCGCAACTTGTGGAGCTGTTGAACGCTATCCCGGAATTCAGCGGTGGAGACTTTACCGTAGAGAAGAGAAAGCATGGGATAGAAAAGGGGGTTGCCCGCAGTTACTATGTAGAAGAGGACGGAAAGTTCGTTTCTTCCGCTTCCACCACAGCGGAGAACAGCATGTCCGCCATGATCGTCGCCGTATGCACCCATCCGGAATATAAGAAGAAGGGCTACGCCACCGAGTGCATGACAAAGCTTTGCCGGGACGTTTTGAGCGAAGGAAAAGAACTATGCCTATTTTATGATAATCCTGAAGCAGGAAAAATTTATAAGCGCATCGGATTCAAAGATATCGGTTATTGGTCAATGTATAAATTCAAATGAAAAAAAGTGGATTCCTATAAATAGGCATCCACTTTTTTATTATGCTGCCACGTTCCGGTTCTGGATCAATTTCGCCTGTACCAATCGTTTTCTTACGGTGATTCAATTTCCATAAAAAAAGCCCAGCGGATTCACCTTATCCACCAATATACGACATTTCGATTTTACGATTCATCTTGCTTTCTTCGGTGCGGACTTCAGAGTAACGGTCCTCCCGCTTTTCCCAGATAGATTGGATCTTCGCAGTAATTTCCTCATCAGATGCACCTGACCGGAGCATGTCTCTTAAGTCGTATCCTTCTGAGGCGAACAGACAGGTATAAAGCTTTCCATCTGTTGATAACCGCGCCCTCGTACATGAACCGCAGAAAGTTTCCGTCACTGAGGAGATAAACCCTACCTCGGTATCCGTTCCTTTGTGGCGATATCTCTTAGCTACTTCTCCAAAGAAGTCCTGCTTAACAGGTTCGAGTTGATAATGCTCCTGAATCATATCAAATAGCTGTTTTTTTGAGACGACGTCTTTGAAATTCCAACCATTCGTACAGCCAACATCCATATATTCAATAAAACGCAGTGTAATGTTTTCTTCCTTAAAGAAACGCACCATTGCCAATACTTCCTGATCATTTAACCCTTTCTTGACAACCATGTTCACCTTGACTTCAATCCCCGCCTCTCTTGCTGAGAAGATCCCCTTCAGAACGGCTGAGACACTCGTATTCATATTATTTATATTCTTGAATACATCATCATCAAGAGAATCAAGACTGACATTTACCCGGCATATACCTGCTTCCTTCAGCTCTTTGGCATGCATTGCCAGGAACACTCCATTTGTTGTTAACGTGACGTATTTAATCCCATCAATCACCGAAAGACGTTTTACCAACACCGGAAGATTTTTTCTCAGTAAAGGCTCTCCGCCGGTTAAACGAATCTTCTCCACTCCATATTCCGCAAATATTTCTGCTAAGCGGACAATTTCCTCGAAGGAAAGGATTTCATCTTGTTTCATAAAGGGATAATCAGCCCCGAAAATCTCTTTAGGCATGCAGTAGCTGCATCTGAAATTACAACGATCCGTTACTGAAATTCTTAAATCACGCATCGGTCGTTTTCGGGTATCGAGAACATTCTTCATTTTCTCGCACTCCTTACTTTTTGTAGCGATATGTGTTCATCTTATCACGAAGGGTCAGGGTTCATTATGATGTTTATCACAGTCCTCCTTTTTATTTAAAATTTTCCAAATCATGGACTGTATTCACATTTCTAAAGGATCCGCTCGCATTTTTCCCCATCTCTTTTTCCTCTATATAAAGAACGTCTATTGACTCCACTTCAGGCCCATAAAGTATATATCTTCCTTTCCAGAATTTAGTTGTAAACGTAAGCATAACATGTTACTTTAAATGCAATAGTGATAAAAGTTACATGTAGAATATATGTTATCTAGTAGATGTTTATTGGTACTCAAATTTAGGAGTGGTGATACCTTAATGGAATTGAATAACAAAAGAAAAAGCGACCTTTCCACTGTTTCTGAGGATTTGGCTTCTTTATTACAGTCAATCGGAACTCCACGAAAAATAAAGAAAGGCACCTTCTTATTTCAGGAAGGGGAAGAAGCAGCTGAATTATATCTGATTAAATCCGGTATTTTTCAAATTAGCAAGTTGAGTCTTGAAGGCAAGGAATTGAACATGCGAATATGTAAAAAGGACGACTTTATTGGAGAATTGACGCTTTTCTCTGATGATGCCACTTACATGTTAAGTGCATATGCGTTAGAAGAAGGAGAAGTTCACGTCATACAAAGAGATGCGTTAGAAAAAAATCTAATAAACGATGCCCCCTTAACCTTCGAATTTATGAAATGGATTTCAACTCACCTTAGAAAAAACCAATCAAAAATCAGGGATTTAATCATGAATGGAAAAAAAGGCGCCCTTTATTCCACCATTATCCGTATATCAAACTCTTATGGGATTAAAAATGAAAAAGGAATTCTTCTCGATATTCATCTCACCAATCAGGAATTAGCCAAATTTTGTGCTGCGACGAGAGAAAGTGTTAACCGTATGCTGAGTGAATTAAAGAAAAAGAATATCATTGATTATACATCTGACGGCAAGATCATCATTATGGATTTAGAATACCTTAGAGGAGAAATCGGTTGTGAAAACTGTTCGATTGATATTTGCAACATAGATTAAGAGAATGTGAGGCGGTCTCAATGTAAAGTTGAGGCCGCCTTTTTATATTCCAATAACTGTGAAAAGTGTCACAGTTATTTTTCAGGGATTCTTTTATAATGATGAAAATGCATTTATAAGAGGAGGAGAAGGAATGCATAAGCAGGATTATCTGCTTTACCTGAAAAGTCTCAGCTTGTTTCAAGACATTGGGAATAGTCAACTGAAAAGGATAGTGGAAGCTTCAAGCATCATAAAAAAAGAAGAGGGTGACATTATTTGCTTACAGAAGAGAAACTCGATGATCATCATATTATCCGGTTCTCTCCACGTTCACATTAAAGAATCCCGGGATTCTCAATATAAAATTGGGTCATTCATAACAAATGATATGTTTATGCCGAGTGTCTTTCTTCATTATCATAAAGATGGGGATTCAATTAGTCTTGAGGTGAGAGAAACCACAATATATATGGAAGCCCCTCTTCAATTAATCATCAATATATCGGACCAGCATCCATTGCTGCAAAGAAATATATTGCGATCTTTTCATAAAAACTTGAAAAGCTCTTATGAAGAAATTGTGAATTTAATGAGTTGAAGAGTTTCTCCTGTGAAGTTTTTTTTGCTCGTGTGATAAACTTCACAACCTTATATGTATACCGTTGTTAGGATATGGATATAGATTTTCATTTTTTTAGGATTGAAAGGGGAATCATCCAATGAAGAGTACAAAAATCCAGCTGCCTCTTCAAACATCAAGTCTCATCGCCGGGTTTATGGTATGGGTACTCATTTCTTCACTTATGCCGAATATTCGTCAGGATATTAATTTAACGGACGGAGAAGTTGCCTTAGTGACAGCAATCCCCGTCATTTTGGGAAGTGTGCTTCGTATCCCGATTGGATATTACACAAATCGATTCGGTGCCAGATTAATCTTCACGATAAGCTTTATCGCATTATTATTCCCTGTATTCTACATCAGTCAAGCTGACTCACTCACGGATTTAGTCATTGGAGGTCTTTTGATTGGTATAGGAGGAGCCACTTTTTCAATAGGTGTAACCTCTCTCCCTAAATATTATCCTTCTAGCAAGCATGGATTCATCAACGGAATATATGGATCGGGCAATATCGGTACTGCGGTAACCGCATTTTCCGCCCCTGTCCTCGCCAGCTCATTTGGATGGGTGACAACGGTCCGCTTCTATCTTGTCTTACTGTTAGCATTCGCCGTTTTAAACTTTGTATTTGGTGACCGCAAAGAAAAGAAAGTGAATGTTTCCATCGTTAAACAGGTAAAAGAAGTATACCGAAATTCAACGTTATGGGCATTATGTCTATTTTACTTCATCACATTTGGATCTTTTGTCGCATTCACCATTTATTTGCCAAACTTCTTGGTTAATGAATTTAATTTAACACCGGTTGACGCTGGGTTACGGACGGCAGGTTTCATCGCTTTATCAACATTTATGCGCCCGATCGGCGGATGGATGTCTGATAAATTCAATCCATACATCATCCTGCTGTTTGTCTTCGGAGGATTAACATTTTCAGGTGTATTATTATCTTTCTCCCCTACGATTGAGGTATATACCACTGGTGTTTTAACCGTCGCGGCCTGTGCCGGGATCGGGAACGGAACGATCTTCAAACTTGTCCCGCTCTATTTCACGAAACAGGCGGGTATCGTAAATGGTCTTGTGGCTGCCATGGGAGGCCTGGGAGGATTCTTTCCTCCCTTAGTATTAACAACCGTCTTCAGTTTAACGGGGCACTATGCCATCGGCTTCATGGCATTATCCCAATTCGCCCTTCTCAGTTTTGTCATCGTATTAATGATGACGTTCCGTGAAAAATTAAAGTTGGAAAATAAAGTACTCGAGAACACCGCCCAGGGAATGATGATCACAAACGAAAAGGGTGTCATTGAACGGGTAAATCAGGCGTTCACTAAAGTAACCGGCTATGAAAAAGAAGAAGCCGTTGGACAAAAACCAAGCATTCTTCAATCCGGCCGGCATGATCAGCATTTTTACTCAGCCCTGTGGAATGAATTAAAAGATCAGGGATATTGGCAAGGTGAAATCTGGAATAAACGAAAAAATGGAGAAGTCTATTTACAATGGCTGACTATTTCAGAGGTTTGTAATGATGCCGGCAATGTAAAATATTATGTCGGACAGTTCAGCGATATTTCTGAAAGCAAAAGAAAAATCAACTAGCTTCATTGAAGCTGTTTCCTCTCAACAGGAAACAGCTTCTCTTTACATGATCAAGGGTTGATGAACGAATCGATCCATAGTTCGAAGGCATCCTGCCTTTTTGCAGTGAAAGTGGGAAGATGATAGTCCGGCGGCAAGGAAAGATGAGAATGTAAAAAGACCGCTTGAACATTTTCCAGAGAGTCAAGAAGGGAAAAGTCTTTTTGATTTCCTATACATACAATTTTGGGATAAAGTTTTTCTTTGTATCCTTCAACCACCAGCACGTCAATCTTAATTAATTCATAGATTCGAAGAATATCATCGAAATCATAGTCTTCCAGTTGGAGAGATACGTTGAAAATACCGCCCCCTTCCACTCCGGCAAGAGTGGCTCCGGCTTTTAGATGACGGTCACTATCCGTCCCCGGCACAACATCCGGGGCACCGTGGCTATGATGCTTTACCGAACCGGTCTTTATTCCTTTCCTGGCCGCATAGGTGATCACATTCGAAGATACAGTAGTCTTTCCGCTGTTTTTAAATCCGACAACTTGAATCACTTTCATTCGCGTCAGCTCCTTTCAAAATCATTTTCGGCGGAAAAAGCGGTGACTTCTTAAGAGAGTCCTGATATTTTAAAACCCCTAGTTGTTCACTTTGGGCTTTTTTGACCTACCCATCCTTACGTCCTTCAAGCCCTTTCATCAGAAACAATAATAGAAAAGATAAACCGATGCTTACTCCCGCATACTTCCAGGCTAAATGACTTTCCCCTGATTCGAGGGCAACATAAATGGCCGTCGAGATCGTCTGCGTTTTTCCAGGGATATTCCCTGCAAACATCAGGGTCGCCCCGAACTCCCCCAAAGCTCTTGTAAAGCCGAGAATGACCCCCATGACGATCGATCTCTTGGCCAGCGGGAGAACGACGTGATAAAAGGCTTTCCAATTGGACGCGCCATCTACTTTTGAAGCCCCGACAATGTCACGATTCACTTCTGCAAAACCTGTTTTCACAGACTGATACATAAGCGGAAACGACACAATCACAGCCGCTATGACTGCTGCCGACTTAGAAAAAAGGATGGTTTGTCCTAAAAGCAGTTCGACCGTCCGCCCCACTGGGCTATTCATACCGAATACAAATAGTAACAAAAAACCAAGTACAGAAGGAGGAAGGACAAGCGGCAAAAGATAAACGGTCTCCAAAACACTGCTGCCCCTGCCATCTGTAATGACAGTTCGATAGGCAGCCAAAACAGCAAGTATTAATGAAACGGCTGATGCCATGCAAGCAACCAGTATAGACAATTGTATGGGAAAGAAAAAATCACCGTTCACTTAAAACACCTGCTCCTCTTATTCTCCGATATGGATAAATCCTTCTTTCTTAAATATCTGCATCGCTTCCTTGCTCTCTAAAAAGTCGAGAAATTCATTTGATTCCTCTTGATGCTTACTTCGTTTCACCCTTGCCCCGTAGTAGCCTGTATCTTTTTGCGGATACTCCTCAAAAAAATCAATAATGCGTAGATTCTCTTCGAACTCAACGTCACTGTGATAGATTAATCCAACAGATGCCGCCCCTTGATTCATAAGCATGAGCACGTGTCTCGCATCCTTTCCATAAATAAAACGCGATTCAGCTTCCTTCCATTGCCCGCTCTGTTCCAATAGTTCTTTCGCATATCTTCCCACAGGTACTGATGCAGGATTTCCGATGACTACTTTTTCCTCCGACTTCCAGACATCCTTAAGTGACTGAATCTCTTCAGGTTTGTTCGTCACAGCGACTACTCTATTCCCTACTAATCTATCACCTTTTTCAACCAGTCCCTCCCTATAAAGGGATTCATAATCGTCCTTAGAAGCAGCCAGGAAGACATTGATCGGGGCACCCTGTTCTACTTGTTTTCGAATCGCACCGGTGGACCCGAAATGAAAGGATAGTTTGACTTCTTCATGCTCTCTTTCAAACTCCTGCTGCAATTCCAGCAGACTGCTTTTCAGACTCGCTGCCGCACCTATCGTAATAACCGTCTCTTCTTTCTTGTCTGACTGGCATCCTGACGCACCGGCAAACAGGATGACCCAAAAGAGAGATTGTAAGATTTTCTTCTTCATGATTTATGTTTATGTAACTCCGTAAGAATATGGCTTATTTCTGGCAGGATCAGCTTTTCCATTGCAAGCTTTACGGCACCGGTGGAACCTGGAACGGAAAAGATCGCTTTCTCATCCACCACTCCTGCGATGGCACGGGAAAGAATGGCCGGAGATCCGATATCTTCAAAATAGCTAAGAGCCCTGAAGATTTCTCCAAACCCCGGTAATTCCTTCTGAAGAAATGAGCGAACCACTTCGATCGTCACATCTCTCTTTGAAATTCCGGTTCCCCCGTTCAATAAAATGACCTCCACTTCATCGTTTGACAACCCGCGCTTTATCGCTTCCCCGATCAACAGCTCCTCGTCTTTTACGATTTCCCGCTGCACAATATGATGACTTGACTGTTCCAGCAGTTGTATCATACAGTCGCCGCTCTTATCTGTTTCCTCGGTACGGGTATCACTTACCGTAATGATCATGACATTTATCTTTTTCTCTGCTGCTGACTTCATGTCGATTCTCCTTTTACGATTTTTCTTTATTGTATCATGATGATTCGTTTTCAATTGTGAAAAACATCACGGGAAAGCCTATCGATTTTTCACGGAATGTTCTTTAAAAAAGTGAGGCGCATCACATCCTTCCCCCTCCTTATTTTGTAAGCTTAGAGTAAGCTTTAACCACTTGAAGGAGGAGAAAACAAATGCTTGGATGCCATCACATGTCTACGAATCATCAGCCTGAAGAACTATGCGAAGCCTTACAGATTTTACGAAATGAACATATACAGTTAAATGAACAAAAGTTGGATTTATTTGAGAAAGCCGGCTGCATCACGAAAGAAAGTGCCACCGAGATACGCATGGAAAAACTGACAGAACTACGCAGTAAAGTCCAAGCCTTTATGACAGCACTCGAATCCCATTCCCAAAAGGAAGAAGGTCACTTATTTGAATTAATGGCAACTTACATTGGACGCAGCAACGGTCCACTTGTCGTGATGGAAATGGAGCATGATCAAGCGAAGGAATTAATCTCAGCTTTCCTCAAGGAAACGGAAGTGATGAGCGGCCATCGGGAATTCGTACATGAGACATGCAAGCTGGTCATTGAAGCGTATCATGTACTAACTTCGCATTTTATGAAGGAAGAAAAGGTATTGTTTCCGATGGCTCAAAACCTATTATCCGAGGTTGAAAAAGAGAGATTATTAGAGGCTTTCAGAGAGGTGTCTCAATAGTCTTGGCTGTTGCATTGCATTGATCAAGAGAAGAAGGTGTATCCTTCTTCATCGGATACACCTTCTTTTCACCCTCCGCTTACCGGAGGAATAAACGCCACGACATCGCCGCTTTTAACCATTGTATCGTCTGTTGCATACTCCTCGTTAACGGCGATCATTGCACCGTTGAGATTAAGTGAGTTATATGTTTCCAGCAGCTGTTGTTTAAGACCTGAAATAGATAGATTGTCAGCTTCTATCTCTATTTCACTCTTCCCTGTTTCTTCACGTAATCCAGCAAATACTAGAATCTTGATCATTGCATTCACTCCCCTTCTTAAAGATGAGGCCGTCCTGATGGATACGGTACGGTTTCCTTTTGGTTTCCGATCCATTCTTCCCCGGATTCCCAATGTTCTTTTTTCCAAATTGGAACAATATCTTTAATTCGTTCGATGGCATACTCATTCGCTTCATAGGCAGCTTTACGATGAGGCGAGGAGACAGCGATGATCACCGCAATATCGGAAATTTCCAATCTGCCGATCCGGTGGGAAATCGCCATTTTCGTTCCCGGCCACTTTTCTTCTGCTTCTTTTCCTATTTGCGCAAGCATCTTGGCTGCCATCGGTTCATAAGCCTGGTATTCCAGGTACAGAGTTCGTTTGCCTTTGGTCCACTCTCGTACTGTACCGATAAAAGTAGTGATGGCGCCGGCATCTCTGCGTTCGACTTTACTTGTGACTTCTTCTATCGAAAGCGGT
Organism: Rossellomorea sp. QJM3NY_18; assembly: GCF_056173145.1. Taxonomy (NCBI): domain Bacteria; kingdom Bacillati; phylum Bacillota; class Bacilli; order Caryophanales; family Bacillaceae; genus Rossellomorea; species Rossellomorea sp. QJM3NY_18. The sequence continues at coordinate 3,469,269 of NZ_CM149659.1, forward strand.
TCTGATTTCACTTCAAATAACTCCATCACTTCACTCCTTCAACGGAATCTATTTTACTTTCGATTGACATCCCTGATTGGCCTTCTTGATTTTCCAGGAGGAGGATCTGGACAGTCATGCCTTCTTCATATCCCCTCGTTCCCCCAGGTAAGACAATCAGTGCATTCGTGTCAGCCAAGGAAGCGACAGCGCTTGATTTATCAAGGCCGGATGGGAATGCCATAATTCTTCCATTTTCAAATCTGATACTTCCCCGGACGAAACGGGTAAATGGATTAGGCTTTTTGAAATCCCTGCCCAGGACGCCTGTCACTAATTGAAGAAATGGAGCTGGGCTATGAAGGAACGTTCTGATGACAGGTCTTGTGAGAAGCTCAAATCCAACATAACAAGCTGAAGGGTTACCCGATAACCCGAACAAAAGCTTTCCGTCTTTCTCAGCGACCGTCGTCACGCTGCCAGGCCGCATGCCGATTTTATTAAAGAGCACGACCGCTTCCATCTTTTCATAAATCTCAGGAAGATAATCATAATCACCGACTGACACGCCCCCTGTCGTAATCAGCATATCCACCTGTTGAAGAGCGGACAGGATCTGCTGGTAGCAGACCTCGAAGTCATCAGCGAATTGACCGAAATAAACCGCTTCTCCTCCTGCCCTTTCAATTTGGGAAAGAATCATATAGGTGTTACTGTTTCGGATTTTACCAGGTTCTAAATCATCCCGGACTTCCAATAACTCACTCCCGGTTGCCAGCACCCCGACTTTCGGTTTCACGCTGACAGGTACTTCCTTGTATCCGAACGTGGCAAGGAGAGCTGCGATCCCCGGGTTGATATACGTTCCTTTTTCAGCAAGCACCGTTCCCTTTTGAGTATCTTCGCCTCTGCGTGAAATATTATCTCCTTCATTATAAACGCGGTTGATCCTGACGAAGTTTTTTCCCTCCAGGCTGAAAGATTCCGCAAGCTCGAGCATGACCACGCTATCACACCCGGCAGGTATTTGGGCCCCGGTCATGATTCGAACCGCTTCCCCCCGCTGTACGACTCCTTTATGTACACTTCCAGCTCCTATCTCTGCGATGACTTCCAGTGTGACCGGTGTTTCTCTTGAAGCTGTCTTCGTATCGATTGCCTTTAACGCAAAACCATCGTAAGGAGACTTGTCAAAGTGTGGGACATCGTGACTTGCCGTTAAATCCTCCCCTAAAAATCGTCCATAAACCTGCTCGATCTTCACCTTTTCCACCGTTCCCGCCGGTGACCGCTTCATTACCCGCTGTACAGCATCCGTTACTTTAATGGGCGTTCGTTTCTCTACCATGCCTGTAAATCCTCCGTTCTTAACCGATAATCTTATAATACACTTTCTTCGCTTCTTCTATTGAGTTTGTGCCATGAACCAAGGTTCTTCCCTCTTTGAAAAATACAAACCGGTATCCTTCATATTGAAGAGATAGCAAGTAAGGGTTGAGTTTCGTTTCTCCCAAAGAGTATATCGTTTTCTGAAGTTCAACTAGATTCCGCTCTTGAGGCGACCGAATCAGCACTGTATCTCTACCGCACAATACCATCGACTTTATTTGGTTTTCATATTGTAAGTATGGATAGGTAGGATGTTCACCGCAGGATGGACAGTCAGACTTCTTCGCTTTTTCCGTTTTCATGCTGTATTGCTGATTATTCCACAAGTCAAATGTAATCAATCCCCCCCTCAGGGCTTCTACATCATTCACCAGGAGCTTTAACGCTTCTGTGACTTGATAAGCGGCAACCATTCCGACAGCCGGGGAGATGATGCCAGCTGCATCGCATGTGGTGCCCCCCATCGGCAGTCGGTCCAGTAAACAACTCATACATGCGGTTTTTCCAGGGATGACCGTATAACTCATCCCCGTACTTCCCCCACATGATCCGAAAATCCAGGGAATGTTATATTTCTGTGAAAGATCGTTGATCATCATTCGTGTATCAAAGTTATCTGTTGCATCTATCATTAAATCCACATCGTGAAGGTACGGGAGAAGGGATTCCGCCGTTGCCTCCATTACGCGGCCGTTAATTGTGACTGAGCTATTTATCTCAGTTAGTCTGTTCTTGGCAGCAATGGACTTAGGCATCTGTGCTGTTACATCTTTTTCTGTATACAACTGCTGCCTCTGCAAATTGCTCCACTCCACATAGTCATGATCCACAATCGTCAGTTTTCCTATCCCGCTCCTTACCAACGCCTCAGAGCCCGTTGACCCCAACGCGCCTGCACCTATGACAAGCACATGTTTCTTGGTTAATTGCTTCTGGCCTTTTTCACCAATTGCCCGAAACAACTCCTGTCTTGAATAACGAGCATTCATTGCATACCCCCCTTTTTAAAAAAAGCCTTCTAGCGTAATAAATATCACAGTGCTCCTTTTCTTTATCTACTATAATAAATGGTAACGATACGATAGTAAGTGACAAAGTTCACAGGAGGGGAAATTCATCATGTTATCAGTTAAACTGCATTCGATTTTTGCAGATCGCTCGATAGAAGAGGCATTAATGAAGCAAGGTTTTAAAAAACGCGGGGGAAACTATATTTATAAAAACAGTAAAATACAAGTAGAGGCAGAGGCCGATTTCATCGATCGAACGGTAGAAATCAGCTTCTCTCCACAATTGAATCTGGAAGAATACAAGACTGTTCATCGTCTGCTTGTTGAACTCATTAAAGAACTCGAGGCTCAGTGTGATGACTCCGGAAGTCTATTGGGTTACCTATCTGAAGGGACCGGGGCTTATATCTTGACCAACTGGGATCAATGGGTCTCCTTTCTTCAGGAAGCGAAGTTCCGTACCCTGGAAGGTAAAAAAGTAAGAGTGCTGGATGAAGCAGGCAAAGAGCTTGCCGCCGGAATGTTTGTAAACTATAGTGCGGATGTCTCTTCAAACATATTGGAATGCACCGTCATTACTCTGTTTGGTGAAAGAACGTATAAAGGCGAGAATTTGAAGGTAGAGGCTACAAATGAATGGTGATCCACTAAACAAAAGAGCATTCCGAAAGATTCACTTTCGGAATGCTCTTTTTTGTTTTACCATCCACTTTTTTCCCTCTGAATGTATCACCGTTTATTCTTGCAGAGTTTACTTCCGGTACTCTTGTTTCCTCCATTGCCAATACGTGAGGAAACAGACGAGTGAGGAAGTAGTCCCGATTGCTGTATACAACCATACATGCTCATACTCTTCGCCATAAAACGACTCGATTGTCCACTGAAGCATCACGACGTTTACAGCTAATGTCAGAAATATGATGATCCAATATTTCTTATTCACCATGGCGGACTTTCCTTCCGACTGCAAACACCACTCCATCTTTTACTTCCAGTTCGATCAGAGGCAGTTCACGCTGAGGCGGCCCCGCTAAAGGCTGGCCGTTATCTACACTGAAAAACCCCCGGTGACAAGGACAGAGCAGGACAGATTCTTCTTTTTCATAAAATACCGGGCACTGAAGATGTGTGCATTTATTATTGTATGCTTTCAGTTTTCCTTCTTTGGTATGAACCAGGATTGCAGGCTCATCATCAGTCGGATAGTTAAAATTCATTGAACTGTCTTTTGGCAGATCTTTTAATCGTGTAATCATCTTCCGGTTCGTGTCATCTTCTTCTCTATTCAGGGCAATCACTGAAAACGGAAGAGTCGCTAACCCCAGCGTAATCGATGCCCCCACTGCAGACTTCAGGAAAGCCCGGCGATTGTATTTCAGGTCATCATCACGGTTCAGGTTATCGATTAGATGAATCATTTCATCCTTGGTATCTTTACTGTTGCGTTTGTTTTTATGATCTTGAGGCATAGGTGACGTCTCCTTTCGCCTTATCTTGACTTAATCTGTATATACTCCGAAGAATTCCGGAACGTAATCCCACTTGTTTCCTTCCTGTGGTTTCTTACCTTCTACGAGGTTCATTTGAGAGCGTTTTCTGCGAAGCTGCTGCATTTCATCAAAATCGATAAAGCGAATCGCGTCACTCGGACACACAGACGCACACATTGGGGCAATATCATGTTTTGAGCGATCGTAGCACATATCGCATTTGTACATTTTGTTTTCTTCAAAATCAAACTTCGGTATTCCGAATGGACATCCAAAAGTACAATTGCGGCAGCCGATACATTTTTCTTCCATTGCTGAAAGAACGACCCCTTCTTCTGTTATTTGGATGGCATTGGCCGGGCAGACACGCGCACAAGCGGGATCCTTACATTGCATACAGAGCATTGGATACGTCTGGCGGCTTTCCATGAAATCTACATATTCCACATAGTTTCTTTCTTTTGCATCATGATCACCGCACTCGCGGCAAGCCGCTTGGCAGGCACGGCAGCCAATGCACCTTTCAAATTCCAGATACATGATTTTATTCATTCATCCCGACTCCTTTCTTAATGTTGTTTCTCAAGCTTCAAGGCACACACTTTAAATTCAGGCATTCTTGAAATGGGATCTAAACATGGATTCGTCAGCTGATTGACCGCTAATTCCTTCCCCCAGTGATACGGGACAAATACTGTATCCCTTCGCGTCGCCTTGGTTAATTTGGTCTTTACAATCATATGTGAGCGGGGTGTGATCAATTTCACCAAATCCCCATCTTCTAAACCGTATTTACTTGCAAGTGCCGGGTGCATTTCTGCATATGGTTCAGGACATTGCTCCATCAGGAATTTGACCCTTCTCGTTTGTGCCCCGGACAAGTAGTGGAACACCACACGGCCGGTTGTTAAAAATAATGGGTATTCCTTAGTGGGAATTTCTCCGGCTTCTTTCCATGCAACGCTTGGCAGATTCGCCTTCCCATCAGGCGTTCCAAACTTCTCAGTAAACATTGTCGGGGTACCCGGATGGTCTTCAGAAGGACAAGGCCAGAAGACTCCGCTTTCTTTATCGATACGGTCCCAGGTGATACCGTAATAATCGGCTTTTCCGCCTTTTGATGCCAAGCGGAATTCGTCGAAGATTTCTCCTGCATTTTTGTAATTGAAATGCTTTCCTTTGCCCATTCGTTTGGCAATGAGACTGAGGATTTCCCAGTCCGGTTTTGATTCACCTAAAGGCTCTCGCACTTTACGGATCCTGATGACACGGCCTTCAAGGTTCGTGGTCGTCCCTTCATCTTCCGCCCATGTGGCAGCAGGCAGGACCACATCCGCAAACTGTGCGGTTTCAGATAGGAAGAAGTCACTCACCACAAGGAAATCCAGTTTTCTGAAGCCGTTCCAGATGTGTTCCAGATTCGGGGCGGAAACGGCAGGGTTACTGCAAACGACATGCATAGCGCGAATGGTGCCTTTTTGGATTTCATCAAACATTTCATAAGCAGATACACCAGGTTTCGGCATTTCCTCGGGTTTGATCCCCCATACCTTGGATATATATTTCACAGCTTCGGGATCCGTCAATTTGCGGTATCCCGGCAACAGATCGGCTTTTTGACCATGCTCCCTTCCTCCCTGACCGTTTCCCTGCCCGGTGAAAGTGGCTACACCTGAGGCAAACTTTCCAATTTGTCCTCGGAGAAGCGCCATTGATGTATAGAGGGAAACATTATCCACCCCTTTTGACTGTTGTTCCACCCCTCTGGCAAACATGACGACTGAACGAGGAGATAATCCGAAAATATGTGCAGCTTTCAAGATTTTTTGAACCGACACGCCAGTAATGCTGGCCGTATGCTCCGGTGTGAATTTCTCAACTGCTTTCTTTAGTTCTTCAAAGTTATTGCATCTCTTTTTAACGTATTCATGATCGACGTACTTGTTTTTTATTAGGAGATGGAGCATTCCGTTCGCAAGGGCTGAATCTGTACCGGGTTTCAAATCCAAGTGTACATCTGCCACGCGGGCTGTCGGCGTTTCCCTCGGATCAGCCACTATCAGTTTCGCCCCCTTGTCTTTCGCTTTCCATATCCATTGAATGCTTGTAGGATGGCATTCCGCGGTATTGGAACCAGCGATAAAGAAACAATCGGTATGTTCAAGTTCCGGCCATGGGAGCGTCGATCCTCTGTCAGTTCCAAGCGTCTTCAGAAATCCTCCTGCAGCGGAACTCATACAGAATCGGCCGTTATAATCAATGAATCTTGTGCCCAGTCCGACTCGCGCGTATTTACCGACCAAATAGCATTTTTCGTTAGTCATCGAGACGCCACCGAATACAGACAAGGCATCCTTCCCGCTTTCAGCTTGCAGACGTTTGAAGTTCTTTTCAATCAAGTCGAGTGCTTCGTCCCAGCTTGCCTTCACGAATTCTCCGTTTTTCTTGATCAGCGGCGTCAGGATACGCTCTTCATGTTCGATTGTCTGATAGGCCGTTACACCTTTTGGGCACATTTTTCCTTTTGTAACTGGCCAATCATAGCGGGGTTCAACACCCACTACCTTGCCCGACTTCTTATTTACACGAATATGCATCCCGCACTGCATGCCACAATAGCAGCAGTGCGTCGTAATAAGCTCTTCGCCTGGTTTGTGAAGGTTCTTTACTCCTTCTTTTACGATATACTGACTCATTTTTCACTGCCTCCTTTTTCCTTGTACTGATCGATTTCTTTTTGAACCTCTTCAGGGAATTGATAATAATCGTCTGTTCTCTTCTTACTGAATCCGCCCATTTGAATCCCATTCAGGGTTGAAATCGGATCCCTGCTCTTTAGATGGGGCTTTGCATTCAATTGTTTCATCACCCTGATCCTCCGGCGGCATGGCAGGCAGTAGTCAGAAAGATAACTCCCGTCTTCAAGCTGGAGATCAAAGTTTTGAACAGCCAGAATATCTTTCACATCAGTGATTTGATCATCGTTGCTATAGGTGGTTCCGCATCTGAGACATGGTCTCGTATCCACTTTTATCTGTTCCTGATAATTCAACGGTACTGCTGTTGTCAGCGGTCGGATCGGCAGGTGGAACAGTTTGCCGAATGGGAAGTAAACGAGTAAGACGACCACTGTAACCTGATGGATCAATGTCATGTAGTGGTGCATCCAGCCATCTAACAGTGCATATGAAACGGTAAGTAAAAGTCCTGTCCCCGTTACCGCAAGGAGTAAATATAAAGGAAATAAATCAAATTCCGCGCGCTGTGTCACTTTCACGTCCTGACTGGCGATTCTTCTGACAAGTGCCATGGTTACACCGATCAGTACCATCGTGGCGGTGATGTTCAATCCGTTATACACCATTTCTGCGAATAATCCATGGGCGGCCATTGAAATCGTCTCTACTCCCATGACCACGATGGTATAGGTTTCGGGATCGACAAGTTCGAAGTGCATCCAGCCGAACGTCAGACCGAATGTAATCGCAAAGGATCCAATACACCCCCATGCAATAAGGAAATGCTGTACACCCCGGTAAATCTCTCTTTTAAAAATGAATTTCTGTAAAAAGATATTTTCAAATGCTGTTTTACCGATTGATATTAAATTACGTTTTTTCCTTGAACTGGTTTTCAAATTCGAGAAACTCCGTTTGATGACCTGATGGGTTGCCGGCCGGATGAGCCATGAAGACATCCGTATCGTCAACCCGATGGCAAATATTAACGAAGAAATAAAATACCCCATTAAGGCCATATCAAAATGTAAAAACTGTCCGGTCCCGATCCAGGATGTGAAAATCAAAAACAGGATAATGAAAAATGATTTTTGACTGGTTTTTGAATAAAACGAGCGTTCGAGCGGCTTTCTCATCTCATGCCCAACCTCCATGTGACTTTTTTAACATCAACGCAGTTGCATATTTGGTACATTGATTACGTTGATTCATTTTCAACTTGTAATCATTGTACAGAAAGACTACTTTTCAGACTGTGAAGTACGTCACACGATGGAAATTTACCTAAAATTTGTGAAAGAGGTGTGAACATGCTATCAGGTAATGTAATAGCTATAACAAGTGGAAAAGGCGGAGTAGGAAAATCGACGGTTTCAACGAATCTCGCCGTATCTCTCGCAAGACAAGGAAAAAGCGTCGCTTTGATTGATTTGGACATTTACGGGTTCAGCATCCCGAAAATGATGAATGTGGACAGCCGTCCCAAAACATTTAACGGGAAAATCATTCCTGTCGAATCTCACGGAGTAAAAATCATGTCGATGGGTTTTCTTATAAAAAACAACGACCCTGTCGTCTGGCGCGGACCGATGTTAGGGAAAATGGTCGAGCATTTCAGTAAGGATGTGATGTGGGGAGAGCTGGATTACTGCATTCTCGATATGCCTCCCGGAACCGGGGACATCGCCCTCGATATGCACCTGAACATCCCGCAAAGTAAAGAAATCATTGTTACCACCCCTCATCAAACAGCATCGATTGTAGCTGAAAGAGCTGGAACAATGGCACTGAAAGCGGAGCACGATATTTTAGGCATCATTGAAAACATGTCGTACTTTCAGCCCAAAGAAAGCAGTGAAAAATACTTCTTGTTCGGAAAAGGCGGAGGGGATCTGTTAGCGGAGCGATTAGATACAGACGTTTTGGCGAAACTCCCAATCGAAGAACCAATCGAAACGTCTGAAACTCCATCCATCTACGGCGAAGATACCAGCTTATTTCACCACTACAGCCAGCTGGCAGAGGCCATAGACCAGAAATTCAAATAAAAATCCCGTCCCCTGCTTCTTTAAATCTGAAGCGAGGGACGGGATTTATAGCAAGACGGTTGTAAGTAGAAGGAAAAAGGCGGAGTTTACGATTTCTATGATTCCCAGCTGCATGATTGTCAGTTTTTTACCGTGAAGGAAAACCGCCCGAATCAAGCTTGGAACGTATGGTACCACCCACAGCCAGGATTCCTTCCAAAGAAATAGCAGAAAAATAACAAATGCATGATAACCCCATGACCACCATTTGAATCTTGTGTTTTTCTTTTCTCTTATCATTGATTTAATAAAAAATGTACTGCCTGCAAAATACAAGAATGACAACAGGGCAATATTCCATCCTTCAACAGTCAGACTGCCTGTACTCACGTAAAAACTTGCAAGCCCTCCAATACAAAATACACAAATGGCGAATAGATCATTCGCAAGTGCCCGCTCATTTTTTTTCTTTACAAAGTAGATGTTTATTAGAAAGAAAGGAATCATGGCTAAGCCGAAGAAGACCATTTGCCAGTCATAAACCAAAACGATTGCTAAAAAAAAGAATGACGCGGCTAAATAACCCAATGCCCATTTAATATAGAAGGACACCTTCTTCCCCTTCACGACCATGATCAAAGGATAAGTGGCAAGATACAAAAAGAACCAGCCAATAAACAAAGGGATGTGAATAAGGTGAAAGGTGCTTGCCGAGATTCCCAGTACGTAAGGAATCAATAGCATCGCCCAGGCACCATGTTGTTTGGGAAGGACCATTTTCACAATCATACACCTGCTTTCCTATAGATGATGCCTTAATCATACTCCTTAGAGAAAAGAGAGTGTGTGATGTAATTCACTTACTACTCCCCCATCCTTCTATATCATTAAACATATAAATCTTTCAATCATTGCAAGACGGGAGGAAATATGATGTTTGATATGAATTTCGACGAAAACCCATTTATCGTCATTTGGGAATTAACTAGAGCGTGTGAGCTTCACTGCCTTCACTGCCGGGCAGAAGCGCAGTACAAACGGCATCCGCTTGAATTGGATTTTGAAGAAGGAAAAAAACTGATAGATGACATCTATGAAATGAACAACCCGATGCTTGTGTTCACAGGCGGAGATCCGCTCATGCGGCCTGACGTATATGATATTGCTTCCTATGCGATTCAAAAAGGAGTGCGTGTCTCCATGACACCAAGCGCAACACCCAACGTCACCAAGGAGTCCATTGAGAAAGCGAAAGAAGTAGGTCTTGCTCGCTGGGCGTTCAGTCTGGACGGTCCGACAGCAGAAGTACATGACCATTTCAGAGGAACATCCGGTTCATTCGACTTGACCATGAACGCGATCAACTACATCCACGAACTTGAACTTCCTCTTCAAATCAACACCGTCATCTCCCGCTATAATGTCGACATGCTTGAAGAAATGGCCGAATTGGTAGAGGAGTTAAATTGCGTGTTGTGGAGTGTCTTCTTCCTTGTGCCGATCGGGAGAGGTAAAGAAGCAGACATGATTTCACCCGTGGAGCACGAAAAAGTATTCCGCTGGCTGAATCAATTAAGCCTCCGGGTGCCTTTCGATATAAAAACCACTGCCGCGCAGCATTACCGACGTGTGGTCATCTCAGAAAAAATGAGACAAAATAAAGATGAACAAAAAAAGATTCAATATCAGGATGCTTTACATTCAGGCAAAACTGGTCAATTTGATGGTCTGGGACGGGCACCGAGAGGAATAAATGACGGGAATGGATTTGTCTTCATCTCCCATATCGGGGACGTCTATCCCAGCGGACTTCTCCCCATCAAAGCCGGGAATGTAAGGCAGCAGCCGCTATCCGAAATTTACAGGCACTCACCTATTTTTAAAGACCTGAGAAATCCTGATAAATATAAAGGGAAATGCGGACAATGCGAATTCCGCTACGTGTGCGGAGGTTCCCGCTCAAGAGCCTATGCCCTGACAGGCGATTACATGGAAAGCGAACCAGCATGCGTGTATATACCGAAGAGCATGAGGAAAAAGAGTGTTTAGATGGTGATAATGTTAATAGTCCAAACGCAGAAAGGAGCCCTTCATGTTAAATAAAGAAGATATTAAAAAGCATCTGCAAACCGTTCCACTATTCAAGGAGTTATCCGACGATGAACTGCAGCCAATCATATCAATCTCATCTTCAAGAATATACAATGCCCGTTCGATTATTTTCATGCAGGAAGAACCTCTCGACCGTGTCTTCTTCATCCACTCCGGCATCGTGAAAATTTATAAAACCGATGCCACTGGAAAAGAACAGATTGTATCGGTACTTGAGGACGGTGAAATGTTCCCTCACGCCGGTTTTTTCAGGCAAGGGACATTTCCTGCAAACGCCGAGGTCATAAAAAAAGCGCAGCTCATCGTCACCCCCATTAAAGATTTCGAGAAAATCCTGATTCAACACCCTGAGCTTTGCATTAAGTTATTCCGGGTTCTAGGGGGTAAAATTGTCGATCTTCAAAGCCGCCTGGAAGAGAAAATTCTCCACAATACGTATGAACAGGTCATTATGCTTCTCCTGCGTCTATCAAAGTCCAATGGTGTGAAGGTTGAAAACCTGTATAAAATCACTACCCATTTTACGAACAGAGAACTCGCCAACATGATCGGCACCTCGCGTGAAACAGTCAGTAGAACTCTTAACCAGCTAAGGAAAAAAGATCTCATTGAGCTTGATGCAGAAGGGTTCTATGTGATCGACCCCGACAAACTGAAAGAGGAAATCATTCATTGATCACGGACAGGACGAGTGCTCTTTTCTGAAGAGAATGACTGTCAAAAATTCAGTTAACCCGTGATGAATTTCATTCTAATCTGTGATATGTATCACGAAAGTCTCGTTCAGTTGTTGATACGATAAAGACAGTTAAACAAGTAAAACGACAAATATGGAGGGATTAAAATGACACAAATATTCACAGAGTCATCCATAATAGGGAATATCGTCACAGAATTTCCGAAAGCAAGCGACTTTTTCAAGGCGAATCGAATCGACTTTTGCTGTGGAGGAAATCGCCCTTTAATTGAAGCGATCGAAGAAAGGAACCTTTCGTCAGAAGAAGTCCTCACCGAGTTAAATGCACTGTACGAGGAAGCCAAGAGATTGAACGAATCCACCATCAACTGGGAACAGGCTTCACTCACGGAGTTGATTCAATATATCGTCGGCAAACATCACCGTTACTTAAATGAAGAACTGCCTAAACTGACTCCATATGTGACCAAGGTACTTCGCGTTCACGGAGCACAGCACCCCCATTTAGCACAGATTCATAAACTGTTTAACCAGTTGAAGGTTGAACTTGAGCAGCATACAATCAAAGAAGAAACGGAAGACTTCCCGGCCCTTATTGCATTCGAAGAGGATCCAAAGCCTGAAAACAAGGAGAAATTATCGACCATTCTTTCTGCTTTGGAAGACGAGCATCAACATGCAGGAGATATCATAAAAGAAATACGAAAGGTCACTTATGATTTCACTCCTCCTCCAGGTGCATGCGGGACCTACCGCCTTATATATCAGCGTCTGGAAGAACTGGAATCCGATTTATTCGAGCATATCCACTTGGAAAATAATATTCTTTTCCCTCGTGCTGTACAGACGATGTAATCTGGAATAAATAATACCCCGTTTCTCCAAGAAACGGGGTATTTTCTCTTTTCATGAATGAAAGGTATCTTCTTCTGAGTTGATCATGATTGCGGCCACTTGGGTAAGCCTTGTATAGAATACCTCTCCCTCGGGAAGGTCGTTCAAACCAGTTTCTTCGAATGCTTCTTTCATGCAATGCAGCCAGCACCTTGCCCTCTCTGGAGTGATTTCAAAAGGGAGATGCCTTGCTTTCATCGCGGGTGGACCGAATTCTTCACTGTATAATGGCGGACCCCCGAGAAATTGGGTTAGAAACATGTATTGTTTTCTCATGATTTCCGACATCTCACCTTCAAACAGCGGCCTCAGATTTGAATCTCTGTAGACCTTGGGATAAAATGCCTCCACCAGTGCCTGTATCCGGTCAGGACCGATTTCATCGTATAAAGATTGAAATTTCAATTGTACCCCTCCTTGCTTCGTATCTCTTTCTCCACTATATCAGAGAGAAACCTTGCCATTTGTGACGATAATCACAGGCTCTAATAAGAGTCTTCCCATTTTTCACTGAACATGTCATACACGATATAAATACTGATACAAAGCCCCATCGTCCAGAACCCCCAGCCGAGTGTAACCTGTTCCACAATCAGATAGTTGTTACATAGCTGATTGGGAGAAAATATATAGATCCATCCCATGAGGGCGGATAAAAGGGTCATAGCGATTAGGACAACCCTCTTCGTTCCATTGGTTACTTTCGTCCAGCTGTCCCTGAGAGGAACACCGGCCAAAAATGGTAAACTGATAAACTTAAATCCTTCCATCCACATTGAAGAAAGCGCCTCATCCATTGTTCTCGGCAGTAGCCAATATGAAAAGATCAACATAAAAAGAAGAATTCCCGGCTGGCCATTTTCATTCCATCTCCTCAAGAAAGAGTTTTTTTGAAATAATGGTGCCATCAGCATGCCTGCAATGATCAAGAGCGGCATTTGCATATGCATGTGGATAATCATAACCGATTCAAGCAGCTCGGCTACTGGAGGCAGAATAAGAAAGATGAACAATAGGCTCCCGTAGAAAAAAGATTTCATCACGTTCCCTCCCTTTAATCGGCTTCCATTTTGAGATAAGAATCCACAACATCAGCCGCTCCATTTATGTCGCTATGATCCAGCACTTCCTGTAGCCTCCCCTCCCGGTCTACCAGATAGAAAGCAGAGTTATGAGTGAAATTTCCATTGTTATCAGGTATAACAATTACGCCGAAGGCATCAAGAAGTGCATTCAACTCTCCTTCATCAGTGATTCTGGCCATTCTCCATGTTTCTCCATCACTCCCGAAATAGGTTTTATATTTCGTTAAAGCTGCCGGTGTATCCTGATCAGGAGCAAAGCTGATACTCAGGAACACGATATCTTCCCCGAGAGAATCCCCCGGCACTTGCTGATAAACCTTTGCCATATTCGTTTCCAGCTGCGGACAAACGGTTGTGCAGGCAGTATAAAAGAAAGTGATAAAGACATATTTCCCTTGAAACTCATCCCATGTATAAGAGGATCCCTTGCTGTCTTCCAGCACGAGATCAGGTACTTCAGGTTTTTCATCCTGCAGGTTTAGTAATCTGGCTTCTTCTGCAGTGAAAGCTTTAAAGCCGTCAGTTCCAGTGAAAAATAAACCTAATCCGAATAGGAGCACAATAATGGTTGAGAGAAGATTTCGATCCACTTTATTCATCGTACGACCTCCTCATTTCATTCCTGTAGTTCAAGTGAAATAGAGCCGTCCCTGCAGCATCGCCGCCAGACAGCTCTATCTTTCTGATTATCACCATGTTTTGAATGGCGGGGAACCAGGTGGTGCATTCATGATGAAGTCCACGATTGGAATGACGTACCCCATGGCGACCAACAGTAGCATGATGACAATCCAGCGGCCCCATTTTTCAGTCCAATAAGGGGTTTTTCCGTCCTTGGGATCGCTGTCTGCTATTGGAAATTCCGTGTCTCCTTTTGGTGCCCAGAACATGAGGTTCAAAACGATATACACCTGCAGCAGAACACCGATGAACAGTAAGGTGCCGCCAATTGCAATGAAAAACAAGTATGGATCCCAGCTTAATGCCGTTGCATGATCGCCATATGTTGTATAGGATGTTCTGCGCGGAGAACCAAGTAAGCCGATCCAATGCATCGAAATAGCCATGAAAATCATCCCGACTGTCCAAGTGATGGTTTGAATAATTCCGAGTCTGTTCATTTCTTGTGTCAGGGTCCGTTTTGAAACATAAGGGACCAGCCAGTAACTGATACCGAAGAAAGTAAGGATGACGGAAGTTCCCACTGTTATATGAAAATGCCCTACGACCCACATCGTGTTATGAACGACTTGATTCAGCTGATTCGTTGTTTGCGCAATTCCACCCGCTCCCCCGATGATAAACGCAATCATCGCGATCATCGGAGCAAGGAATCTTACATCTTTCCACGGTAATTTTTTCAACCAGCCAAACAGTCCTCTTCCTCCTTTGTTCCGCCCGGTCCGTTCAAAGACAGCAAACATGGCATAAGCCGTCATTAATGAAGGGAAAGAAATGGCCAGACTCATAAACACATGCATATACTTAATTTCTTCTGAGATACCAGGGTCTACGATCTGATGATGGAACCCTCCAGGAATGTTCATTATGACCAATAAGATAATGACAACTCTTGTCAATGTGTCACTGAATCGTTTTCCGCCAATGATTTTAGGAACGATGACGTACCATGCCGAAACGGCCGTCAGATACCAAATATTCACCAATGTGTGCCCGAAAGCCCAGAACAGCGTCCGGCTCAGCATGACATTGATCGTATCAATCCAGCCGAAGGTCCAGGGAATAATGATGAACACTTCCAGGGCCACAGGAATACTCCCAAAGAACAGCAGGACAAACACTCCTGTGGCAAAGAAAGCAAGAATCGGAATATGTTCACCCTTGTGCTTCTTCCTCCAGTGAGCGACTGAAAGGAATGAACCGAACGCGCACATCCATACACCCAGTACGATAAAGACCAGCCCAATATAGAACAGGGGAGATGCCGCCATCGGAGGATAAAAAGTATACATGACCGATGCGTCATTTTTCAAAATCGGAATGACCGCCATCACAAGCCCCGCCACCTTCATGTAAAACCCGGTCCATGCCATTTTCCGGACCTTAGGAAGCAATCCCCCTAAGGTATGGGACAAAGCTGCGTAGAAATACCCGATTGTAAAGAACGCAGTCAGTACTAAGACAAGCAGAATACCGTGTGCAGTCAGCACTTGATAGTAATTTAACCATGGCGGTAATTGAAGCAGGCCGGCACGGTTGAGTCCTTGTAACAGCCCGAGCACTCCTCCCAGGAGGAGAGAAATAAATGCAACCAATAAGTACGTTTTGGAGAGTTTTGCATCTTGTGGAGATACCCCCAGGCTCACATGTTTATTTACGTTCATTTCCTCTTTTCTAACCAGTTCCATCGCCCTTCCCTCCTTATTCTGTCACCTTAATGGTCGTGCTCATTGCCTGATGACCCGCTCCGCAATATTCATTGCACAGTACAAGATAACTTCCGGGTTCATCAAACGTTTGAGTGATTTTCTGAATATATCCCGGCATCACCATCGCGTTAATATTTGTATCTGCTACCTGAAATCCATGTGTGACATCCTTCGAAGTTAAGATAAAATGAACAGTAGCCCCTGCAGGAACCTCAATTTCACTTGGGGTAAAATTAAACAGTTGAAGAGTCATCACCACTTCGTATTCATTGTCAGCGAGTTTCTTTACGCCGGGTTTATCAAACGGAGCTGTTTCATCCACCTGCTGTGGATCGATTGTTTCCTGGTGGCTCGGCGGTCCCATTCCGAGAGCAAATGTTTGATATCCGGTAATGAGCATAAATATGAGAATCATTCCAAAACTTGCAATCAGCCAAATTTCTTCTGCTCTACTCAGCTTCATCGTGTAAACCTCCTATACTCTTGAAAAATAAAAACCAAAAAGTAAGAGATATGTTAAAAAAATGACAAGCCCGACGATTCCAACCGAGAACCATGTACCCCATTGAACCTCTTTCGATTTCCCATCCATCTTTTTCTCCAATTCCCTCTCCCCCTTCAATTACTGAACTTATTGTCATCATACTCAATGACCATTATGTTTGAAGTGGTCTAAATCACAACTTGAGGGATTAAATGGCAAGAAATTTAATTGGTGCTTTTTCAGACACAAATAAAACATACTAACATAAGTGTTTAGTCAAAAGAAAATCCGAACAATCATTCGAAATTCTTTTTTGAAAATCGAAATTGTTCGGATTGATTATTTGACTGTATACGTAATTGTTACTTTTGGATGTAGTAAGTAGTGGTTGATTTCCGCTCCAGGTGCTCGCCTTCCACCCGAGGAAAGCGAAGTCTTGCACGGAAATCAAAAGCGGTATAGCGAGTGACCCACTAATTTTTAATTGTTCGTCATTAAAGAGTTTTTAAAGGGAATGGACTTAGTTATGTCCCAGCCTCGCTTCAATCTATTTCCCTAAGAATCCTTCATTTGATCGATGATTTTCCCTTTCACCAGATTGCAAGGAAGCGGATCAGTTTCGCTTCATGATTGTTTATTTTTCAGTCTGACGGGAAATACACACAAAAAGATGCATGTATACCTTACCCTCCAAGGAGGAGATTCTCATGAACCATGTAAAAGCATTTGCCTTAAAAGGCATCATGACCCTGGCATTGTTATCCATTGTAATGGGCTTGGGTTTTCGTCTCTCTGCAGAGAGCATTGCCCTCACCGCTGTATTATATGGAGCGATTTCTTATGGTATCGGAGACATGGCTTTCTTACATAAAACAAATAACCTACTTACCACTGCGGTTGACTTAGCACTGACATTTGTACTGGTCTTTTCAGTTGTGATCTTGTTTGAAGGTCTGAATGCCGGGATAGCAGCGTCTTCCGCCTTTATATCGGCTTTAATGATGGCAGTGGGAGAATATTTTTTTCACTTTTACATTAAAAGAAATGAGCTCGGATCCGTGAAACAGAATTCCGTATGAAGCACGTCCGCATGCTTATTGAAGAAGGGCCTATGACCCGGTAACTATGCCGCTATTTTCCGATTCCCGATCAATCTCGCCTGAACCAGGCGTTGTCTCACTGTGATCCCAATCCAGCTTGCAAGAAACGCTTTAACAAGCCCGACTACAATAAATGGATAGACTCCTGCTGCCATCGCCTGACTCCAGCTAAGATCGGCCACGAATTTCAGTTGAATGGTACCCAGGATCAACGTAATGATCATTCCGGTTGTATTGGCAATCATCGCCATGGGAATGGTAAACTTCGTCTTTTCAAGAATGAAGCCTGTAAAAAATGCTGCTACGATAAAACCGAATATGTAGCCCCCAGTAGGTCCTACGAGCACTTGTGCTCCTCCACTGAAACCTGCAAACACTGGAACACCGACGGCTCCCAGGGCTGCATAGCATACCATGGCAAATGCCCCATATCTGCTCCCGAGAATCGTCGCTGTAATACCGACGGCTAATGTTTGTCCACTGATTGGAACGAGCGGCAGTGGAATTTCGATTTGAGCGAAAATCCCCGTAATCGCAGCAAAGATGGCACAGTGAATGATCACCCTTAATTTCTCTCCGTTCACTTTCATATCCCCCTCATGTATGTAAACTATGTATAATATTAAGTTAACACAAAGTACAGGATTTAGGGAAGCTTAATTTAGTCTATGATTTCTTTAATGGCGTGCACTTTTTGGGGATCGATCCCAGACTCAAAGCAGTTGTCTTTTCGAACCCCTGACCCAAAGTGATATGCTTTTGCATGCAATTCTTTGTGTATATTCAGCATGTTTTCTGCTGTAAGGCCAGATCCCGGCATAATGAGAGGTCCCCCTTGTTTCTCATACCTTTGCATCTCTTTAACCGTCCCAATCCCTTCCCGCACCCCGGATTTCCCACCAGAGGTCAGTATGCGCTCGATGCTAACATTCGATTGAAATAACTCTTTATACAGGGATAATGGGCTGTTCGAGACGTCTATCGCCCGATGGAACGTTACGGATTGACCTTGTGACGCCTCCAGGATCTGCTCCAAGGCAGACATATCGAGTTCCCCATCCATTGTTAAAGCTCCAAATACGATTCCCCGGACTCCGATTTGATGAAAAATTTTCACCTGTTCAATTATATGGCTAAGTTCAGAGTCACTATAGGTAAACGACTTGCTATGCGGACGCAGCATTACTTGAACAGGGATGGAAACCGCATGTATTACTTTTTCAATGACGTGATAATCAGGTGTCAAACCTCCCTCATGAATGGCCGATACTAATTCAAGGCGGTCTGCTCCACAGCCCTCTGCAATCTTAGCATCTTCTTCATTCAGTACAATAACTTCCAGTTCACTCATGGAAACGTCTCCTAACGTGATTAAATTGATTAGAAAAAAATAAACATGTTGGCGTACAAGCTTGAATATCTTTTGAGTATGTGCGGAATAAAAAGGAGGAGACATATGAAGCGTCTGGCCGTATTAGTGTTATGTGTATTTGTATTAAGTGCCTGCGGGGAGAAGAAACCTGCATCGTATGAATTATGCGGGTATGGGGATATGATGGTCGTGAACGACAAAGAGTACGTAAAGGTTTCCGCCGAGAAAAAACTCACCCTTCAGGAAAAGGTTGGATCCATTAAAGAAAAGATTGAAACCAAGTATCATCCCGTCAATAATTTCACCGCCAACACGCTGGCGGAAGGTACCCCAATATATAGCGTAAAAGATCACAAGAACTATCTTATCGCCCAAATGAAGGATAATCGCTATCTATTATATGAGGAAATCAAATAAAACGGAAGGCTGTAAGCATTTGTTTACAGCCTTCCGGTTTTAATTGGTGGAATTGAGGGAAATGAGCCGGTAGACGATCGTCGTCTTCTCATCTTTCCACTCCATCTTTTCAATCCTCCCGAAACCACTCGGATCACTGTGCTTCGTTTTTTTCACATCAATGGGAAGATGCATCGGATATAGGCGGTATCCGTCCTTTTGAAGCTGAAACAGATTCTCCTCTTTTCTCACTTCTTTTCCTTTTGTCACAATCATCGTATTTAATTCCAGACCCATGCCCATCTATATGACCTCAATCCTTATTAGATTATTGATTTTTCATCCATGATATTAGCAGGGAAACGATTTCTTGATTCTTTCGGGGCGGAAAGTAGTGGGTAAACTCTTTGAAGTAATGGGACGAAACCCGCTTCCCGAGCTCCTTCAATCTTTTTTCTAATCTATATGCATGCTCGACTGAAACGTTCTGATCTTTTTCACCATGAATGATCAAGACCGGTGCCTCAAGATTTTCAAGTGAATATAGGGGAGTCCTCCACTCGTATCTTTCGGGAACTTTATTCGGACTTCCCCCGATCACCCTCTTCATCATTCTCCGCATGTCCTTTCGTTCATCATACGTCAAGAACATATCAGACACTCCTCCCCATGTGACGATGGACGTCACGTCCCTCGACTCGATCCCTGCCATCAGGGCCATGACGCCGCCCCTCGAGAATCCGAATACATGGATCCGATTCTTTGCCACCCGGGAGTGATCTTTCAACAGTTCCACTCCTGCAACAGCATCTTCACGGTCATCCCCGGCGAAATCCTCATTCCCTTCTCCCCCCAGGTTCCCCCTGTAATATGGCGCAAACACGATGAATCCGTGTGATGCGAACTGAGCGATCCTGGCGGGCCTGACCATGCCGACACCTTTGATCCCTCCTCTTAAGTAGAGGAAACCGTCGTATGTACCCTTTAAAACAGGCTCAGCCAGTAAGCCCTTCACCTTCAGTCCCGAGGATATATAGGTGATTTCATATAATTCAACCTGTGGGTTCGGAGAGGGAAACAACGTTTTCTTCACGATCATTCCGTTCTTCATATTCTCTTCCTTTCAAAACGTGCTATGGGTATTCACACAATTTTTATACTCTACATAGACTATTTTAACAAATTGAATTCACGTTGCTTTATGACCATCCTACCCTACTGCCAACTAAATAAACAAGGCGCAATTGCACTCATCCCAACTACTGAATTATCCGGAAAAAATAAAGGAGGAAGATTGAATTGAAAAAATGGATTCGAAGCGGATTAGGTATACTCCTCATTCTCATGTTGACCATCGGATTGACTGCATGTGGAGAAAAAGAGGAGGCTGTCCAAAAGGTGCGTGTTGCGGAAGTGACCCGCTCGATTTTTTACGCACCTGAATATGTAGCGATCGAAAAAGGATTCTTCAAAGAGGAAGGTCTCGACATTGAGCTGACCACCACATGGGGCGGGGATAAGACGATGACCACCCTATTATCAAACGGCGCGGATGTCGCACTGGTCGGCTCTGAAACGTCCATCTATGTCCATGCACAAGGGTCGGATGACCCTGTCATCAACTTCGCTCAATTAACCCAAACCGACGGTACGTTTCTCGTCTCCAGGGAAAAGGTGGAGAACTTCGAATGGGATCAGCTGAAGGGTTCAACCTTCCTTGGCCAGCGTAAAGGCGGCATGCCTCAAATGGTCGGGGAATTCGTATTGAAGAACCACGGCATTGATCCGAAGAACGATTTAAACCTGATCCAGAACATTGATTTCGCCAATGTTGCCAATGCCTTTGCATCTGGTACCGGCGACTACGTCCAATTATTCGAACCGACCGCCTCCATCTTTGAACAAGAAGGTAAAGGCCATATCGTCGCTTCCTTTGGCACCGAATCAGGGCATGTGCCGTACACAACCTTCATGGCGAAAGACAGTTATATGAAAGAACACAAAGAAACGGTGGAGAAATTCACGAAAGCCCTTTATAAAGCTCAGCAATGGGTGGAAGAACATTCAGCCGCCGACATCGCCAAAGTGATTGAGCCATACTTTGAAGATACGGAAGTGGACCTGATCGAAACGGTTGTCGACCGGTATAAATCACAAGGTTCGTTCGCCACAGACCCGATCCTGGATGAAGAAGAGTGGAACAATCTTCAGGCCATCATGGATGAAGCAGGAGAACTCCCTCAGTCCATCGATCACAAAACGCTCGTAAATACATCCATCGCTGAAAAAGCATCAAAGTAGTAATACCCGGGGGCTGACACACGTCAGCCCTTCAGTTGTAAAAATTTGAAAATGGAGGCTTAAAACAGTGAACTTTCTATCGATTGATTCCGTCCATCACACCTACTTCTCACCGAAAACGGCCACCCATGCCCTCACAGACATTTCATTACAGGTGGAAGAAGGGGAATTCGTCTCCTTCATCGGTCCATCGGGATGCGGAAAGACGACGCTCCTTTCCATCGTTGCCGGTCTCATTCAGCCCACAGAAGGAACCGTATCTTTACACAATAAGCCCATCAGAAATATGAAGAAGAAATTGGGTTATATGCTTCAGCAGGACTATCTGTTTCCGTGGAAGACAATTGAGGAGAACATTTTTCTCGGTTTGGCCATAATGGGGAACCTGACAGAGGACAAAAGAAGGGAAGCATATGCTTTATTGAGGGAAATGGGGCTTGAGGCTGTAGAGACGGCTTACCCACGGGAATTATCAGGGGGAATGCGTCAACGGGTCGCGCTGATCCGGACTCTCATCACCGAGCCTCAAATGCTTCTCCTGGATGAACCTTTCTCTGCACTTGATTATCAAACGAAATTGAAGTTAGAAGATCTGGTGTTTTCCACTTTGAAGTCTTTCGGAAAAACGGCCATCCTCGTCACACATGATATCGGGGAAGCGATCTCCATGAGTGACCGCATCATTCTATTCAGTTCGAAACCGGGGCGTGTCCATATCATATTCGAGGTACCACAACCGTTAAAAGGATTGATGCCCTTCGAGGTCAGAAATCATGAAGCATATCCGGAATTTTTTCAGACCATTTGGAAGGAGCTTGAAAAACTTGAATCAAGAATCGATTAAACAAAAACACCAGGAATACATTCTATCATTGAAACGTGAGCAGCGATGGGTGTGGTTTTATCAAGCCCTTATCTTCACCGTCTTCTTCTCACTGTGGGAGATTGCCAGTCGTAACAGCTGGGTGGACCCCCTCATCTTCAGTTCTCCTTCGAAAATATGGAAACTGTTCATCGTGAAATTTGTGGATGGGAGCCTTTTAGCCAACCTGTCTGTGACACTTGGAGAAACCGTCATCGGTTTCATCCTCGGCACCCTGCTCGGCACCCTGCTTGCCGCTTTACTTTGGTGGTCACCGTTTCTCTCGAAAGTACTGGATCCCTACCTTGTCATCCTGAACGCCATGCCTAAGGTCGCCCTCGGGCCGATTTTGATTGTGGGACTTGGACCGGGCTTCACCTCCATCATCGCCATGGGGACCGTCATCTCTGTCATCATCACCACCATCGTCGTCTATACATCCTTTCGGGAAGTAGATCCGAATTACTTGAAGGTGATGCAGACATTCGGGGCAAGACGGGGACAGATGTTTAAAGAAGTCATCCTTCCCGCCTCCTTCCCTACCATTATTTCGACCTTAAAAGTCAATGTAGGGCTGTCCTGGGTAGGGGTCATCGTGGGGGAATTCCTTGTGTCCGCCAAAGGGCTTGGCTACATGATCATTTACGGATTCCAAGTCTTTAACTTTACCCTTGTCCTTCTTTCCCTTCTCGTCATTGCCGTATTCGCAACCATTATGTATAAGCTCGTGGAGCAGCTCGAGAAGAAATGGATCAAGTCATAAGATCCATTTCTCTCACCTTTTTCAGTGCCGATTCCACCACCTGATCCTTCATGATGAAACTAAAGGAAGGGTCTCCGTGAATCTGTGAAAAATCACCGTTCCAAAGGACGGAACCTTCTGTTTCCAGGTAATCATCTTTTTGGATCATCTCTTCTGCTTCCGCAAAGAAGATCGTTTTGACAAACGGAGTGCGGTCAAACACCTTATATTCCCCGATGAATAGAGGCTCTTTGATCACTCCCCCCGTCTCTTCAAACGTTTCACGGGTCGCAGCTTCCTCGAGGGTCTCTCCCTGTTCCCTCTTTCCCCCTGGAAACTCGAGACCCCTTTTTTTATGGCGGGTCAATAACCATTGGCCTTTATAGCAGCAGATCACGAGGACATGATAGGATTCCTGTTGAAACTCACCCTTATGAAAAGATAATTCTACTCTTTTTCCATTTTCATCTATAAACTGTTCCATTTACGTCACCTCATCCGTACACACTTTCTTTCATCTAACCACAAATAAAAAGCATTGGTCCACAGATATTACTTCTGAACCAACACTTTTATCATTACTCGTGGTTTTCATGAGGCTTGGAATCGAGGATGCCTATGCTTTCGATGAAGGTCTTCACATCTTCATCTCCCAGCCGGTGGAGCATTTCATATACTTGATGCAGGTTTTCATCATAGGCATCATTTTCCCGGTCAAAATGATATT
This sequence comes from Rossellomorea sp. QJM3NY_18, assembly GCF_056173145.1. Classification (NCBI taxonomy): domain Bacteria; kingdom Bacillati; phylum Bacillota; class Bacilli; order Caryophanales; family Bacillaceae; genus Rossellomorea; species Rossellomorea sp. QJM3NY_18. The sequence goes on from NZ_CM149659.1 coordinate 3,493,064, forward strand.
GAACATAAGGAACGTGTGAGCGGTAGAAACCTTGCCAGTCGACCGAGTGATTGGAATCGAACACTTCCCGGAGCTGGGTGATTTCTTCATCGGTCGCAGATATTTTAAAGTTCCATTCGGAATCCGTCGAGCTTCTTGAAATTTCACCGGTGGCCACTTCAATATAATAATCATGTCGTTCTTCGTTCATCTTCCCACTCCTTCACTGTACTTACCCTTCATTTTCCTCAATTGACGAAATTCTATTCACTTCGATTTCTTCTTTAACACTTCTACCGCTTTTCGTAAAAATTCAGGAACGGGTACTCCTGCTCTCCCGACATTCTCAATGATCGAAATCATCTCATTACATAAATAAAAAATAATCGTGGCATTACGAATAAAGCGTTGATTTGTTAGTATAGTATCAATAAGGTGAGCTACGGTAACGAGCGCGAAGATCAGCACTTTCCGGCCGATCCCTTTCACCCCGAATTTGCTTGACAGCATACCTTCGATCCCGCTCGCAATCATCCCCGTGAAGTAATCGAGGGTCACGGCGATCAATAAAAACGTAATCAACATGTCCCACTCTCCGAATAGAGTAAGTATAATGGCACTAAGACCCGACCCAACGAACAGCATGCTTTTCTCCAATTAAAGCATCTCCTTTTCTAGTGGCTGGTTTATCGCAGACAACCTGTTCATCTCTTGGAGCAACGTTGCTCCGGCTGTGGCAGAACGCCTTTCCATGGTTAAAAATTCCGATAAAAGGGTAAAGACAAATAAGAGTTGTCCTAGCATAATATGTAGAGTAATTCATAAACGTTCATGATAAAATGGAACAAAAGGGAGGTGATGTGCATGAAGTTGATCGAAGAGATTTACGAAATGTACCGTGGAAGAATCAAAGGTACCGACGAAGACTTAGACCTCATTGCCCTTACAATCTTAGAAGATACATCCAGGAATGAACTATTGGAAATGATCCAGGAAATGGAAACAGAAGAATTACAATACTTCTTCCGCTTATACATATTTGAAACATTGAAAGAAAAATGGTCCAGCAGCGAAGAACGGGTGAGGTTGGAGAAGAAGAGCTTACATTAAACAAGTGCAATTAAAAAGCGTTGCTCCGATTACCCGGAGCAACGCTTTTTTCATGCTTTTGTGTCAACTGCATGTCCTTTACTTGGATGCTGTGCAGGTTGACTGGCCTGCATATCCCTCATCATCACCGTGACTTGTGCCGTTTGAGTCGCCATTTGGCTCTTAAGCAGATTCATACTGAGCGTCCTCTGAAGCTCTGCCACCTGTTTCCCCATCATAGAAGACATTTCCATGGTATCTTCCCCCTCGCTTCGTCTGTCAAGAATGGTGCATACTATATTCAGAATAACAAAGTTCCAATGGAAAACATAGGAAACGTCATAGAAATGTTGTTTTTTCTCCTGAATGGCTGATCTTTCTATGGTAAAATAGTGAAAAAAAGGGGGTTGCATGATGTCAATGACTCTTGTTCTGATCATTGCGGTTGTCATTTGTATCCTGGTGATTTTCGTCAGTGCCCTTACAACGTCCAAAGCCTATACAACCGTTAAACATACAGTTGATCCACTCGAAAACAATCCTCACCTCCAACAGATGAAACAGGACGAGGAAAAGGAACATAAAGAGTAAACAGTAAAAAACCACCGTTCAATCATGAACGGTGGTTTTTCTTTATGCGAATACTTGCTTCAATTCTTCATTGCTCTGACTCAACCAGAAACGCATCAGTTTCTTGGCTCCTTCTAAATCATGAAGCTTCGCCTGCCCGCATTGCTTTTCATTGGCTGCAGGGATTTCCTCGATTTCTACCGCTTCTTTCATCGTCGCGTTCAACAGGTCGATGATCTCTTCCACTTTCGGCTCCCCGCTGACGACTAAATAATATCCCGTTTGGCAACCCATCGGAGAAATATCAATGATATCAAAATGAGCATATGGCTCAGCATATTTACGGATCGTGAAGGCTAATAAATGCTCAAGAGTATGAATGGAATCAGGTTTCATCGCTTGTTTGTTCGGCTGACAGAAACGGATATCAAACTTATTCACAAGTCCGTCGCTTCCTACTTTATGCACACCACAATGTCTGACGAATGGAGCTTTCACTGCATTATGATCTAATTCAAAGCTTTCTACTGAAGGCATTAAAATCACTCCCATTTAGTTTCTACTTCATAGTATAACGTAAATTCATAGTTATTTCATCAACTTAATCTGAATTAGGCAAAAAAACCATTCCCCCCCGGTCTGACAGGCCAAAACCTTTCAATCCCCCTCCAGAGTCTGATATAGTAAAAGAAAATCAACGGGGAGACGAATCATGAAACGAATATTGTTAGTCATATTCAAGATATACCAGCGCGTCATCTCTCCTCTTAAACCCCCTACTTGCCGTTTTTATCCTACCTGCTCTCATTACGGTGTCGAGGCCGTGAGCCGGTTTGGCGCACTCAAGGGCGGCTGGCTGACGATCAAGCGGATTGTAAAATGCCATCCATTTCATCCTGGAGGGATCGACCACGTGCCGGAAGAATGGCCAGGGCAAAAAGATAAATGATTCAGACTGGCTCCAAATGGGGAGGCAGTCTTTTTTTTATAAAAACAATCCATTTATCTTGCTAATTCCCCATATCGGTAGTAAAATAACCTTTGTGCTAAATCGTAATCATTACAGTTAAGACTTAAAAAGGAGGATTCCTCTTGAACTATATTCGCATGGGTTTGCTATTATTATTGATTTTCGTATTGTCTGCTTGCGGAGCCGACTCCGGTGAGGACGGCAAAAAGAAAGATGTGTTAGAGATTTACACGACGGTCTATCCACTGGAGGATTTCACGAAAAAAATCGGCGGGGATTATGTGGACGTTGAAAGCATCTACCCTCCTGGTGCCGATGAACATACCTTCGAACCGTCTCAGAAAGATATGATGAAGATGGCCGATGGGGACGTTTTCTTCTATGTTGGGATGGGCCTTGAAGGATTCGTTGAAAACTCCAAATCATTATTAGAAAATGAAGACGTTACTGTGGTACCGGCAAGTAAAGGAATCGAAGTGCCTCATGAAGAAGGTGCTGATGAACACGACCATGACGGCCATAACCACGATGTGAACCCTCACGTCTGGCTGGATCCCGTGTATTCGAAGGAAATGGCCAAGAATATCGCCGACACCCTCTCGAAGGAAATGCCCGAGCATAAAGATGAGTTCCAGGAGAATCTTAAAACGTTGTCGAGTGACCTGGACGAGTTGGACTCTGAGTTCAAAAAGATGGCTGACAACGCACCAAAGAAGACATTTTACGTGTCCCACGCAGCCTACAGCTATTGGGAAGAACGCTACGGACTTCACCAGGAAGCCATCGCCGGCTTAAATGCTGCCAATGAACCGTCCCAGCAGGAACTGAAGAACATCATTGAAAAAGGAAAAAAAGACAACGTTCAATACATTCTCTTTGAACAGAACGTCTCTTCACGCCTGACAGAAGTCGTTCAAAATGAATTGGGTGCCAAGTCACTGACGCTTCATAATTTATCCGTCCTTACAGCAGATGATCGAAAAAAGGATGAGGATTATTTTTCATTGATGAAAAGAAACATTGAAACGTTGAAAAAAGCCTTGCAATAAGAGCAGCCACCGTGGCTGCCCTTTTTTTATGTGGTATACGAAGCCCTCCCTCCTAAAAAACGTGAATATTATTTTCCATTAAGTGGACAATAAGGAAATGTTAAAGACTAGTAAGGGAGATTTGAAAATGGATGAATTAGTAATCGCTCGTTCCATGTTTGGGATCACAATGGGATTTCATATCATTTTTGCCACACTTGGAGTGGGTATTCCGTTAATGATCCTTGTTGCCGAAATTATGTTTCAACGGACCAATGACCTTGATTATTCGGTGATGGCAAAGCGCTGGACCAAAGCGTTTGCCGTTCTGTTAGGGGTGGGTATCCCAACCGGGACGATCGCTGGCGTTCAACTGTCACTCCTTTGGCCGGGCTTCATGGAGGTCATCGGGCGCGTCATGGCCCTCCCGTTTCAAATTGAAATCTATGCTTTCTTTGTTGAAGCATTGTTTATGTCCATTTATGTGTATGCAGCCAGTCGCATCGCCCCATGGATGAGGATTGTGAGCCTGGTCCTTGTCGCCATCGGCGGTCTTGCTTCAGCTGTACTCATTACCAATGTACATGCGTTTGAAGGAACGCCTGCCGGATTTGAAATCATAAACGGGCAAATTACCAATGTAGATCCGTGGAAGGCATTCTTTAATCCAAGTTTCTTCGTGACAGCCGGACACGTGGCGTTATCGGCCTATGTAGTGGGGTCGTTTACGATTGCAACCGTATCCGCTTTTAAAATGCTCCGATCTTCATTCGGATCGAGAATTTATGCCTTTCACCGCAAGTCGCTCATGATTTGCTTATTAGTCGGTGGTGTTTTCGCATTCTTGACCGCAATCAATGGTCACGAATCTGCCCAGAAGCTCCATGAGTATCAGCCTGAGAAATTAGCTGCCGCCGAAGGTCTGTTCGAAACCCAGACTCATGCTCCACTTTCCGTTGGAGGATTCACCGACCCTGTCACACAAGAAGTAAAGTGGGGGATCGAAATTCCATGGGCACTCAGTTTCCTTGCCGGGAACAGTTTCGATACGGAAGTGATTGGATTGAACGACTTCCCTGAAGAATATTGGCCGCCTCTATTCGTCCATACCCTATTCAACGCGATGGTCGGGATCGGCTCACTGCTTATCTTACTGTCACTGGTCGCCTATGTATGGAACAAGTTACTGAAAAAGGACCGATTCCCGAAATGGCTGATGTGGGCGTTCGTTGCAGGTGGACCGCTGTCGATCATGGCCATCGAATTCGGTTGGATCTTCGCCTGTACCGGCCGACAGCCTTGGACGATTTATCGTATCCTCAGTACGGAAGACTCGGTGACCACTTCAGGGAACTTAGGAACCCTTTTCATACTATTCGTATCCGTTTATGCGATTTTGGCCGTGTCCGTCGTTCTGGTTCTTCTCTATTATTTCAAACGGAATCCACCTGAAAAGGATATTAATAAAGCAGAAGCGAGTCACAAGGATATTCCTTTATCAACTTAAACAGCTGGAGGTGAAGATATGACTCAATCATTGATTGCCATTACGATCCTATGGGGATTCGTCTTTATCTATGCCGTCATGGCGACGATGGATTTCGGCGCAGGGTTCTGGTCGATGATCTACATCAATCATGATAAAACGAAAGCGACAAACATTGCCAATCGCTATTTGTCCCCGACCTGGGAGGTCACCAATACATTCATCGTAGCCCTGGTCGTCGCCGTGTACAGTATGTTCCCTGGAGCCGCCTATTCATTGGGAACCGTTCTACTTGTTCCCGGAAGTTTGATTCTTTTGCTTCTGGCCCTGCGGAGTGCCTTCCTTGTATTCTCTCATGTCGCAGATGACTACAGAAAGCCGCTGACCTACGTAACGGGGATCACCGGCTTATTGATTCCGGGCCTGCTCATCAGCGTATTGCCCATTTCCCACGGACCTTATATTGACTTCAGCGACGGCCAGACCCTTCACCTGGGAAAATTGTTCACTAGTCCACATGAATATGCTTTCTTCGGATTCGCCGTCGCGAGTACGCTATTTCTGTCCTCTCTGCTTCTCGCTGACTACTCCAAGGCTTCAAAGGAATTTGAAGCCTTCAAAGTTTATCGCCGGGATGCTCTGATCATCGGTCCCATTTCGGTTATCATGGCCTTTCTCATCATGTTTACCATGAAACATGAGGCAGCATGGATTTATGACCGGATGATGGAAGATTTGCCGCTACTATGGGTTTCCCTTCTCGGGTTCCTCGTCGCGGGAGGTGCTTTGTTCCTGCCGACGAACAAAGAAGGGATGAAAGGGATGCCCAGGGTGGCCGTCATTGCGGTTACCTTTCAATATGTCCTGGCGAGTTATGTGTACGGTAAGGCACATTTACCTTATATCATCTATCCTGAGGTCACGATCCAATCGGGTTTTACCGATCCCAACTCCTTTAAGGCTGTATTCATCACCTACATCGTCGGGTTCATCATCCTGTTCCCTGGTTTTGTCTACTTCTGGAGTTTATTCATGAATGATAAACGGTATTTACGGCAAAAAAGTGAATGAATCTGCTCCGGGACTCCCGGAGCTTTTTTCATTCCTATCCATCAGGTAGATTAGTTGCCTATCCGCACTCCTACACTTTACACTTACGATAGAACCTGATTGAAAGGATGATGGAAGATGGCACAATCGATTAAAGGCAAAACGGCTTATATTACGGGGGCTGCCCGCGGAATCGGAAAGGCGACTGCATTAGAGCTTGCCCGTGAAGGCGTGCATGTCGGGTTGATCGCACGCACAGAAAGCACCCTGGCAAAAGTGGCAGAGGAAGCTCGATCCCTTGGAGTGAAAGCCAGTGTGGCTGTAGCGGATATTTCCGATATGGACCAAGTGGATATGGCCGTTTCAAAACTTAAAAATGACCTGGGTCCTGCAGACATCTTAATCAATAACGCAGGTATCGGAACGTACGGTCCATTCCTCGAAATCAATCCGGAAGAGTGGAAACGGACCTTTGAGGTCAATGTATTCGGCACCTATTATGTCACCCGTGCCGTCCTGCCCCAGCTGATCGAGAAGAACCGGGGGGACATCATCAATATCTCTTCAAGCAGCGGCTTGAAAGGCACTGAGGGAAGCACGGCATACAGTGGATCCAAGTTCGCCGTCCAAGGGATGACGGAGGCGCTGATGCAGGAAGTCCGAAAACATAACATCCGTGTCATGACCTTGAATCCTAGCCTGGTGGCAACGGACCTGACCTTTGGAGACAAGCTTGAGGAAGCTGACAAAGAAAAGTATATGCAGCCCGAGGATTTGGCAGAGCATATGGTATCACAGCTGAAATTACACCAGAGGATCTTTATCAAACAATCCCTTCAGTGGGCCACGAATCCGTTTTAAATGAAAGAAAGCCAGGGAGCATGTGCTCTCGATCGACTAAACATGCTTTTCATTGAATGGAAAGGATTCCTTAAACAGTGTCACGGCACTCAAGCGCTTTCTATTGAGCTCCACTCCGATCCCGCTGCCTTCCAAACGTTCCACCACACCATTTCTCACAACAATCGGTGAGGTAATGATGTCTTCTTCCCAATACTTCGAGGAGGAAGAGATGTCACCAGGAACCCGGAATCCTTCAAGGGTTGAAAGCGCCAGATTATGAGCCCGGGAAACCCCGAATTCAATCATCCCGCCGCACCAAACCTTTATCCCGTTTTCCCGGCACAACCGATAGATCTCAAGCGCACTCGTATATCCCCCGACCCTGCCAAGCTTGATGTTGACCACTCCACAGCTATTCAAATGAATCGCACTCTTCATGTCGTGGGGGGTAACGATGCTTTCATCGAGACAGATCGGTGTGGTTATCTCCTTTTGCAGTAAAGAATGTTCCACTAAATCGTCGATGCCAAGGGGCTGCTCGATCATCTCTAAATCGAATTCATCCAATGCTTGAAGCCGGGGTGTATCTTCAAGACTATACGCTGAATTCGCATCAGCTAAAAAGGAAAGCTTTGGAAAATGGGATCTCAATTCTTTTACGATTTCCACATCGGCCCCTGGAGAAATTTTTAGCTTTATTCGTTGATATCCTTCTTGCACAAGGTCTTCAGCCTGCGTGACCATCTCTGGAACCGAGCCAGCTCCGATTACAGCCCCGGCAAGTACTTCTTTACGCGTCCCGCCGATCATATTCCATAATGGCACCTCTTGCTGCCTCGCATAAAGATCCCATAAGGCCATTTCAAGGGCAGCCTTCGCCATGGCATTTCCCCGGACGGCTTCAAACCGCTTCCCGATTTCCTCAGGATGGTGAAAAGGCCGGCTGTTCATTAGGGGGATCAAGACATCCTTCAGCATATGATAGGATGTTTTGACCGTTTCTTCTGTATACCACGGTGTGGAAAAGGCGACTCCTTCCCCCAGTCCGCACATTCCATCTCTGTCCTTGACTTCGACGATGATGCCTTCGCGGTCTTTAACCGTTTGAAGATGGGTCACAAATGGACTTTTTAAAGGCATGGAAATAACGTGAAGGGTGATGGATTTAATCTTCATCGGCGACCATTCCTTTTTCCCACTGCTCTCTTAACACTCTTCTCAGCAGTTTGTTTGACGCATTTCGTGGAAGTTCATCGACAAACACGATTTTTTTCGGACGTTTATAAGACGCCAGGTTCTTCTTGCAATGTGTGATAATATCCTCTATTGTCAGATGATCTTTTTTCACAATGAAGGCACATGGAATCTGTCCCCATTCGTCACTTGTAATGCCTGCCACTCCTGCATCCTCCACCCCGTCACAGCTGAGGAGGACACTCTCGATTTCAGCCGGATACACATTTTCCCCTCCGGAAATAATCAAGTCCGAACGCCTGTCCAGGACAAATAAGAACCCTTCTTCATCCACATATCCGATGTCCCCCGTATGGAACCAGCCCGATTCAAAGCTTTTGGCGTTGGCTTCCTCTCTCCGGTAATAGCCACTCGTCACATTCGGCCCTTTCACAAGGATTTCCCCTTCTTGATTCGCACCTTCTTTTTTCTTGATCATTAATTCAGAAGGAAAGAGGGGCTTTCCGGCCGATCCGAGCTTAGACATACTGTACTCTGGTGCCAATGTCACAATTTGAGAGGCGGTTTCTGTCATACCATAGGTTTGGAAGACCGGGACCCCTTTTTCTTCACACTTCTGCAGCAATGGAAGTGGCGCAGGACCACCGCCCAACAGCATGCAGCGGAAACTTGGATGATAGGTTTCATCCCCCATGCCTCTCATCAAACGGGAGAGCATATTGCTGACAACCGACATGATGGAGACATTCCCTGACATCAATTCACGGTTGATCCCTTCCACGTCAAAGGTTTCAAACAGACGCACGTTCATTCCGTAAATAACACCTCGCATCAGGATTGAATAACCACTGATATGAAAAAGGGGTACAGAACAAAGCCATGTATCATTTTCATTTATACCAAGATTCAGGGAAGACCCAATGGCGCTCCACCAATGGTTCCCATACGATTGAAGAACCCCCTTTGGCGCTCCCGTCGTACCTGATGTGTACATGACCGAGCATGCTTGATCTAACTGAAAATGATCCTTCACCTCAAATCCTGTCGGGACAGTGTCGAATAATTGAGAGAAAGAGACTCCGACCGCGTCTTCCCCTAAAAAAGAAAGCTTCCCTGCAAATTCATCATCATAAATGACCGTCCCTAATCCCATATCTTGAATCTGGAAAGAAAGTTCATTTTCACTTAACTTATTGTTTAAGAGTACAGTCGTGAAACCGAGCTGTTGAATGGCATGAACAAGTAAGACAGACTCCACTTTGTTTTTAATCATGAGTCCCAAAAAAGGATGAGACGAATGTTTTACGATGGTATGTAGTTGTTCCCCGATCGAAATGGCTTTTTCCCACAGCTCACCAAATGTATACTCCACATCACCATTCGTTAAAGCCATTCGGTCAGGGGTTAAAAATGCTCGTTGTTTCAGCCAGTTAGGCAATTCCTGTGTTGTCATTCTGTCATTCTCCATTCCTTTCGTTTTGATTCATTTTTCATTTAAAAAAGCCCGATGAATCCATATCAGATTCATCAGGCTGCCCTCAAATCAAGGGAAACGAGGAAATTGTCCGAAGTCCGGCTTACGCTTTTCTTTGAATGCGTCTCGTCCTTCTTTTGCTTCTTCTGTTGTGTAGTAGAGAAGGGTAGCGTCACCTGCAAGTTGCTGCAGACCTGCCAGTCCATCTGTATCTGCGTTGAATGAAGCTTTCAAGAAACGAAGGGCAGTCGGACTTTTCTCAAGCATTTCTGATGCCCATTGAACCGTTTCCGCTTCAAGTTGCTCGTATGGAACCACTGTATTTACAAGGCCCATATCAAGCGCTTCCTGAGCACTGTATTGACGGCATAGGTACCAGATTTCTTTCGCTTTCTTGTGACCGATGATGCGTGCAAGATATCCTGCACCGTATCCAGCGTCAAAACTTCCTACTTTAGGACCTGTTTGTCCGAAGGTTGCATTGTCTGCTGCAATCGTAATATCACATACGACGTGAAGGACGTGTCCGCCTCCAATCGCATAACCCGCTACCATTGCAATGACCGGCTTAGGAATAACGCGGATCAGACGCTGTAAGTCCAATACATTCAAGCGAGGAATTTCATCTTCCCCTACATATCCGCCATGACCGCGTACACGTTGGTCTCCGCCTGAACAGAACGCTTTCTCACCTGCACCTGTTAAAACGATGACACCAACCTTGGAATCGTCGCGTGCATAAGCAAATGCATCGATTAGTTCCATGACGGTTTTAGGACGGAATGCGTTGTGAACTTCTGGTCGATTGATCGTGATCTTAGCGATTCCATTGTATGTTTCGTATAAAATATCTTCGTAATTTCTTTCTGAAACCCATTCAAAAGCCATTGGTTTGTTCCTCCTTTATGTAGTAAAAAGTAGTTCCTCTATTATTGTACCAAACTTTCGCGATTCTTCCACATGAATTGCATGCCCGGTGTTGGAAAATGTCAGGATTTGAAAATCGGGATTGAGCTTTTTCATCTCTTCTGCAATATGAACGAACTTATGATCCAGTTCTCCCACGAGTAACCGGACTGGAAATGTTAGTTCACCAAGCCTGTCCCATAAAGAATCCTGTGCCCCGGTACCCATCCCTTTCAAGCTATTGGATAAGCCTGTGACCGATTGCCTCAGTCGCTGTTGCCTGATATCGGAACGTTCTCTATCCGATAGTCTCTTCTGAGAGGCGAACAGGGGAATCTCCTGCCAGAAGTCGACAAAGTCTTTAATGCCTTCACTTTCTATTCTGTCCGCCAATGCATGATCCTTCTTCCGTCGCTCTTCTCTTTCTTCACTCGTCCTCAATCCGGGAGAGGCACTTTCTAATATCAATGCCTTCACTTTTTCAGGATAAGCCAAGCTGAAGTGAAGTGCGATACGCCCACCCATTGAATACCCGACCAACACTGCGTTGTCGATTTCGAGCTCATCTAGAAGGCTGCAGATATCTTCTGCAACCCGCTCCATTGTGTATCTTGTGACGTCTTTCGGGGACTCCGTACGACCATGACCAATCAAATCAATGCTGACACATCGATATGTAGCAGACAATTGATCGGTGACCCTGGACCACGTTGTTGTATCGCCTGTGAATCCGTGAAGGAAAACCAAAGGGTCTCCCTCCCCCTTCACTTCTACAAAATAGCGGATATCATCTACTTGAAGAATCAAGATTTTCACCCTTTAGGTTCTGAGTCATTTCCCGGGAAACAAAATTCCACAATTTACGATGATTTGCTACATTTTCTTCCCGATTGGTCACAACTTCAATGATCTTTATTCCCTTGCTTTGCTCTGCTTCCTGGAGAGCCGGAAGGAATGCTTCCCCGCTTCCAACATGGAAATAATGTGCTCCGTATAGTTTGGCTGCATGAGCAAATTCCAAGTCCATCGGGGTTCCGAACAGGTCTTCGAAGTGAGTCTGATCACCTGCTTGGGGCAGGTAGGAAAAGATTCCGCCCCCATTATTGTTCATCACCACAATCGTCATATCCAATTGATATTTCCTCGCTGTCAATAACCCATTAAGGTCATGGAAAAAGGCGAGATCCCCAATCAGGAGATACATTGGCTGAGATATTGTACTCATGCCGAGAGCCGTGGATACCACACCGTCAATTCCATTGGCTCCGCGGTTGGCAAAGATCCGCTGGGACAGGTCATTCGTGAAAAAGTATGTATCCAAATCACGGATTGGCATGCTGTTGCTGGAAAACAGGGTCGCTCCTTCAGGCAAATGCTGTATCAACTGATGGACCGCCATTCCTTCATCCCAGGATTGGTGACCCTTGACGAGTAAACTCTTCGTTTCCTTATTGACATGCTTCCACTCATCAAGCCATGCCCTATTTCTTTTCCCACTTTGATCCATAAAGCTTTGACAAAACAGGTTTTCCCCGCAGTGAATAAAATCGGTACCGCGTGCCGTCGGGTCCTGCCACTCTTCCCCTTTACTCACAACCCAGGCCGGGATATCCGTCAGGCCTTTCATAAACAGCATAAGCGCCTTCGATACAGGCATGGCACCGAAACGGATAATGAGATCTGGATGTAGTGATTCTTTCAGTTCATCAATTCGTAAGAACGTGTCGTAGCAGTCAATGATATTATCTTTAGAATGGTTCCCGCTCCGCATGAAGGACAGTGGATCCGCAACGATCGGCAGTGCATATTCTTCGGCAAATCGTATGATGGACGGAACAGCCTCTTCGCTTAGACCGGGGCCGCACACGATGAGGCCACGCTTTGAATTCCCTAATGTTTCCTGAAGTTCATGCTTGAAGTCAGGAGATAACTGTCGCTCTCCTTGAAGGACTCTTTTTCCCGGTTTCCCGATTGAGAGTTCAACTTTTTGTAAATCCGGGATCAACGGTTCCCTAAACGGGAAATTATAATGAACCGGCCCTTCCGGATATCCCGTTGAAAGAGCTACGCCCCTGACAGCAGAGGATCGTGCATATTGCAGCATGGACGGGATGCTTTCAGGCAATGCCATGTCGATGGACCATTTCACGTGTTTCCCGTAAAGATCGATCTGATCAATGGCTTGAGGGGCACCCACTTCCCTCAGTTCATGGGGCCGATCCGCTGTCAGCACAATGAGGGGCACCCTTGCATAGCGAGCTTCAATGACAGCAGGATAGTAATTGGCTCCGGCCGTCCCGGAACTGCAAAGGATGGCGACGGGCTTTTTCTTAGCCTTGGCGATCCCCAATGCAAAAAAAGCCGCAGAGCGTTCATCCACATTGATATACGTCTTCACCCCGGGATGGTGGGCGAATAACAACGCTAAAGGAGTAGAACGAGAGCCGGGACTGATGACGACTTCGTCTACTCCATTTCCAACCAATTCTTCAATGAAGGCCGCTAAATAATCTGTCAGGTTCTTCTGATGTTCATCAATCATGTACGGTTCCCCCTAATGCCCGGAGCATCGGCCGAAATTTCATCTGTGTTTCCTTGAATTCACTTTCAGGCTCTGAGTCGGCTACGATTCCGCACCCTGCATACAAGTAGGCCTTGTCTCCCTGCAGGAGGCCTGAGCGAAGGGCGACGGCATATTCACCATTTCCATAGGCATCGATCCAACCGATGGGAGCAGCATATAGACCACGGTCCATATTTTCCTCCTGCCTGATCACATGCATCGCTTTGTCCCTCGGTACGCCACCCAGTGCGGGAGTGGGATGTAATTTTTCAACAAGGTTCAAAAGCGACGTATGCTCAGATGCCTCTCCGATGACCGGTGTATAGAGATGCTGGATATCCTTAAGCTTCATAAGCTGTGGCGTAGAAGGAATCGAAAGTGTGTCACAAAACGGGTTGAGGGCCTGTTGGATGCTGTCCACAACAAGCTGATGTTCGTACCGGTTCTTCTCATCCTCGAGCAGCTCTTCCCCAAGTTTCTCATCACTTTCCAAGGTATCCCCCCTGGCAATCGAACCTGCAAGGCAGGTGGAGAGGATTTCTCCCCCTGTTTTCTTTACGAGTCGTTCCGGAGTTGCGCCGATAAAGCAGCTTCCTTCCCATTCAAAGCTGAAGACGAAGCTGTCGGGCTGCTGCTTCCACAGATTGTCCAATACGAAATCAGATGACACCTGTTGGTCGAATGACACTTCACATTTTCTCGCAAGGACGACTTTATCCATCTCACCCTTTTGCAGGCGATTCACTACACTCTGGACGGATTCCTTCCATTCTTCAGGTTTTACATCACGGTTCCCAGTCCACTCAGGGCGTTCAGGGATGATGGCCTTTCGGGCGTTTGCAAGAAGCTCTTCTTTCAATCTGATACGCTCTTGGAATAAGCTTTCATCCTCATCCGGATGACAGATGACATTCATCGTCAAATAATTCGTTTTTTCAGGCTTTGTTAACATGAACATCGGGAGTTGGAATGTCCCAGTAGAGAAATGATCCCACTCTTCACTATTATCGTTCATCGGGTCGAAACGAAACCCGCCGTATAATAGTGGACCGGTTCCTGCCCATTTATCCCCCGCCACGATCACAGATTCCCGGATAAAGCGCTTCCACTCGTTCTCAACGGTAAAAAAGCGCTCTTCTTTTTCATCTGTAGACAGAATCTGAGCCGCTCCGAGCCCTACCAATGTGATGGTATGATCGCGGTCCTTCCATAGGAAGCGCTCACCATGAAAGGAGTTTCCTCCATAATAAAAAGAAAGAGGATCCACGGCATCAACTTCCTCCACTATACTGAGAAGGACGGGGCGATGTATTTGTTTAGCCTTCATTCTTGCTGTATCATATGCTTTTTCAATATTGGTCTTATGGATGGTAACCAATTGAATTCCCCCAAACAAAATCACGTACAATAGTCAAACTTACTATAAGATACACCTGTACTTATGGTGTGTCAACGGAGTTCAAGACATGTTTACAATATTTATCCTTATTATATATATAATAAACCCTTTTTCTTCTTTTGAGAAACCAAAAGCTTTGTAAAAGTCCTCAATTACTGGAAAATAGAACCTTCACGAATTTGTAGAAAATGATTGACAGTCTACTTCCCTTTACCTACACTTTAATCTGTAAAGGAATTGTAATGTTTTCTGAAAATTCCTTGTTACGTAAGGGAGAGAGAATGATGGAACAACAAGCATCCAACGTGTTGGAATCAGATAAAGGGTGGAGAATCTGGTGGCAATTGACCCGGCCCCACACTCTTACAGCAGCGTTTGTACCTGTACTATTAGGGACGGTACTCGCGTTGCAATTTACGAAAGTGGACATGTTGCTGTTTGCAGCCATGCTGGTTGCCTGCCTATTGATTCAGGCGGCGACGAATATGTTCAACGAATATTATGATTATAAAAGAGGCCTCGATACTGAACACTCGGTCGGGATCGGCGGAGCGATCGTCCGTAATGGTGTCAAACCATCAACGGTCATCAATCTTGCCTTTTCACTGTACGGGATCGCCCTTCTGTTAGGGATCTATATCTGTCTTAACAGTACATGGTGGCTGGCTCTCATAGGAATAGTGTGCATGGCAGCGGGGTACTTTTATACTGGCGGACCAATGCCAATTGCTTACACACCATTCGGCGAAATCGTAGCTGGATTTTTCATGGGATTTGTGATCATCATCATCTCATTTTACATCCAGACCGGCTACATCAATGGGGACAGCGTACTCATCTCAATTCCGGTTTCCATATTGGTAGGCTCCATATTATTGGCCAACAATATCCGCGACCTCGATGGAGACAAAGAAAACGGCCGGAAAACCATTGCGATCCTGTTAGGAAAAAAAGGCGCCATCATCCTCTTAGGCAGTATGTTTGTCGTATCCTACGCCTGGATCATCGGATTGGTCGTAACGGGGATCTCATCACCTTGGCTGTTCGTAGCCTTCTTGAGCGTCCCTAAAGCAATCAAAGCAACAAAAGGATTCATCGGGAAATCACACCCCATCGAAATGATGCCCGCCATGAAAGCAACGGCACAAACAAATACCATCTTTGGTTTCCTGTTATCCATTGGATTATTACTTGCTTATATGCTGTAGAAAGATTTAGGTTTCCTTGTTAAACCGCTGCCCGATTTCCGTGCAAGACTTCGCTTTCCTCGGGCGGAAGGCGAGCCTCCTCGTCACTGTCGTTCCTGCGGGGTCTCACCTATTCCGCTTTTCCCGTAGGAGTCTTCGTCTTGCACTCCAATCAACAGCTAGAACCGTTTAATTACCTTTTATATGCTTTTACAAAAACAATAAATCCGAACGATCATTCGATTTTCAAATGAAGAATTTCGAATGATCGTTCGGATTTTGTTTTGACTAAACCTGCTTCTTTTGGCACTCATCCATTATAATTGTTAAGAATCTTTTTCTGATGCTTATCCTTTTAAAAATTATTAAACCAATGTTGATTGAAGCGGAAGGTGCTCGACTCCTGCGGGAAACAACGAAAAGCGGAGGCGGCTTGTTCAGCCCCGACAAGCATAAGATGAATGGGCCTAAGAAGGCGTTTTTTGCCTTCTTGGACCATTTAGCTTATGACCTCGAGGGGCTAGCCGCCGGAGTTGGACAAGGGTAGGACACCACATGCAGCCGAGGAGGCTCACCGCCAAGCCCCGCGGAAAGCGAGCACCTGCAGCGGAAATCAACTAGCACTGGCTAATTGACCGGCTCGAAAAAAACCTTTTATGTTTTAACCATCCCACTTTCGGATAAAGTATGGTTAGGACAAGATTTAAGCGAACATAATGAAGGATGTGAAGAAATTGCTAACAGACAGTCAAAAACAGACTTTAAAACAAGAATTGGTGCAACAGGAAAAGCAGTTAAAAGAACATTTACATCAGGATTTAGATAATCTTCACCATACAAATGAACGCGATAACACAGGAGAACTCTCCCTTTATGATAATCATCCTGCCGATATGGGTACAGAGTTATATGAACGGGAGAAGGATTTCGCCATCGACGACCATGCCAAGCTTGAACTGGATAAAATCCAGCAAGCCCTGCACGCGATTGAAGCCGGTTCGTATGGTCAATGTAAAGAATGCGGACAGGATATCCCTTACGAGCGTCTCGAAGTCATTCCGACGACTCTTTATTGTAAGGAACATACACCAGAGAAGTCGACACCCCAGGATAGGCCGGTAGAAGAAGATGTACTGCAACCGCCTGTCGATAACGAATTCAGACATAAAACAGATGGGAACGTGCGTGACGACCAGGACAGTTTCCAGGAAGTCGGCCGTTTCGGGACATCTGAAACCCCATCCGATTTTGAAGGGGATCACGAGGATTACTCAGACCTGTATCAGGATGAGGACACTTCGGAAGGGTTCACCGAGGATTTTGAATCATTCGTCGGGACCGACATGGAAGGATCGAACCGTAAAGCCTATCCGTCGAAGACACATGAAGAGTATGAGGACATGCTCGATGAGAATGATATGGAATCACCACTGGGTGACATCCCCTATAAAGATGGAGACAGCTACGTTTCCGATAAGAAGAAAAAATAGAAAAAAACGCTTGGGATTCGATTCCCAAGCGTTTTTTCTATTTCGTTAAACTCCCCTGTGCAATGCCCCATATGTCCTTCGCATATTGCTCGATTGTCCGGTCACTGGAGAAATAGCCGGAATTGGCAATGTTCTGCAGGCACATCCGTGACCAGTGCTCTTTGTTTTCATACGCCTTTCCTGCCTGTTCATGAACCCTTACGTAGGAATCGAAATCCCTTAACACAAAGAATTGATCATTCTCAGTCAGTAACGAGTCATAAATGGTTTCGAAATGATCACCTGCATCCGGCAGGGTATCATCGATCAATTGGTTCAACACCTTTTTGATCCTTGTATCGTAGTGGAAGTACTCCATGGCGTAATAGCCTCCATGGTGCTGATATTTCATCACTTCCTCAGCCGTTAATCCAAATATAAAGATATTGTCCCTCCCGACCTGTTCGAGGATCTCAATATTCGCACCGTCAAGTGTCCCAAGGGTCAAAGCCCCGTTCATCATGAACTTCATATTCCCCGTACCCGACGCTTCCTTACTGGCCGTCGATATCTGCTCGGACAAGTCAGCTGCCGGGATGATCTCTTCTGCAAGGGACACCCGGTAATTTTCAAGGAACACGACTTTAATGCGCCCCTTCACAAGTGGATGATCATTCACGAGATCTGCTACCGAGTGGATTAGTTTAATGATCTTTTTGGCATAATAGTATCCAGGGGACGCCTTTGCCCCAAAAATGAATGTCCGTGGATGAAAATCAAATCCCGGATCTTCCACACAGCGATTATACAGGTGAAGAATATGCAACACATTCATTAACTGACGTTTGTACGCATGAAGCCGCTTCACCTGGATATCGAATATCGAGGACGGATCGACGATGATTCCATTGCTTTCATATATCAGCCCGGCAAGCTTTTGTTTATTTCCCTGCTTCACATCATACAGGTCTTTCAGGAATGCCGTATCATGGTGATACTCCTTCAGCTTCACCAGTTTGGAAGGGTCTTTGATCCACTCCTCCCCGATCGAAGAGGTAATCAGATTCGAAAGGGATGGATTGCTATTAAGGAGCCACCTTCTATGGGTGATTCCATTTGTTTTACTATTAAATTTCCCAGGATAATATTGATAAAATAAGTTCATTTCCCGCTGCTTCAGGATTTCCGTGTGGATCTTTGCCACACCGTTCACACTGAAGCTTCCTACAATCGCAAGATGGGCCATTTTAACTTCATCATGTGAGATGATCGCCATGTCCTCTATCCGCTTCCACTCACCGGGATACTCTTTCCATAATTCCCTGCAGAACCGTTCATTAATTTCATTCACAATCATGTGGATGCGGGGCAGGAGGGGCTGGAATATACGGATTGGCCATCTCTCCAGTGCTTCTGACAGAGTCGTATGGTTTGTATAGGCGAATGTATTCGTCGTGATTTCCCAGGCTTCTTCCCATTCAAAGGAGTATTCATCCAGAAGGACCCTCATCAGTTCGGGGATGGCAAGAACCGGGTGGGTATCATTGATATGGATTGAAATATTCTCATGCAGTTCCTTCAGATCCCCATTTCGGTAAAGGTACGAATCCAGAATGGATCGGATACTTGCTGACACCAGGAAGTATTGCTGCTTCAAGCGCAGGATCTTCCCTTCCTCATGGGTATCGTCAGGATATAGAAATTCTGTGATGGCTTCCGTATCACGTTTGTATTTCATCATATCTTTTCCCGCTTTATAGGCCGCAGGCTCGGCACTCCATAAACGAAGCGTATTGACCGTCGACGTTTCGAACCCCACTACAGGCATATCATAAGGAACCGCCGCGACGATTTCTGCATCTACATGTCGAAACCTTAAGACATCCTTTTCAGTATATGATTCCACCTTCCCCCAGAAAGGCACTTCGACGGTAAGATCTGATTTGCGGACCTCCCACACATGTCCATGACGCAGCCACTGTTCCGGAAGCTCCATCTGAAATCCGTTCACGATCTTTTGTTCAAACAATCCATGCTTATAACGGATACCATATCCATGGCCGGGTAAATTAAGGGAAGCCAGGGAATCCAGAAAGCAGGCAGCTAAACGGCCAAGGCCGCCATTTCCAAGGCCTGCATCGTGCTCGACCTCTTCCATTTCCGCAAGGTCGATTCCAAGATCCTGAAGACCTTTATCCACAATATCGTAAATCCCCAGATTCGTCAGATTTTGCCGGAGCAGACGCCCGAGCAGGAATTCGATGGATAAATAATACACTTGCTTTTGTTTATTGAACCGGTACTGCTCATTCGTATGGATCCAGTTCATCGAAATATATTCACGAATCAAATGACCTAATGTGAAAAACTGATCCTGACTGGTGGACTCAGGGAACGTCTTTCCATACATCATTTCTAGCTTCTTCAGAAACAATTCTTTGAATTCAATCGGATCAGAAAACATGGCTTTCACTCCTTGATACCAGGTCAGCGTATAGTTGATTATACTTAAAGGCCGATTGGGCCCAACTATAATCTTTATTCATTGCGTTACGTACAATATGAGTCCATGTTTCCGGATCTTCGTGAAAATACGATAGGGCTCTTCGATAGGTGTAAAGCATATCGTGAGCATTAAAGTTTTTGAAGGAGAAGCCGTTGCCGCTCTTCGTCTCCTCATTGTAGGATTCAACGGTATCGTTCAGTCCACCTGTCTCCCTTACAAGTGGCAGGGCTCCGTATCTCATGGCAATTAACTGTCCCAGCCCGCAAGGCTCGAACTTGGAAGGCATCAGGAACAGATCACTGGCAGAATAAATCTGTTTTGCCAATTCTTCATTGAAGCCGATCTGTACCCTGACCTTATCAGGATACGTCCACTCCATTTCCCTGAAGAACTGTTCAAACTCCCAATCACCTGTCCCCAACAGGACAAACTGGACATTTTCCTGGATCATTTCATGAAAGACGCCCCTGATGAGTTCAAGACCCTTTTGGTTCGTCAATCTCGAAATGATGGACACAAGAGGGATTTCTTCATTTTCCTCGAGGCCCAGGCCTTTTTGCAGATGTTGCTTCGCCTGCTTCTTTCCTTGAAGATTTCCGCTGAAGAAAGGAAACTCCCCGTCATCAGGATCATACACTTCATCATCAATCCCATTGAGGATCCCTAATAATTGGTTATACCGCTTGCCAAGTATATTATGAAGCTTTTCCCCGTAGTAAGGCGTGAGGATTTCTTCTTTATAGGTAGGACTCACCGTGGTGACGAAATCCGAAGAAATGAGCGCGCCTTTCATGAAATTGATATTCCCATAAAACTCGAGGTACTCATGATGAAAATACTTCTCCGGGATAGCTAATAAGTCGGTCATCACCTGTTTAGGGTAGATTCCTTGAAATTGCAGGTTATGAATCGTGAATACGCTGCGGATAAATGAGTAGCCCGGTCTCTCCTGATACTCGCTCCGGAGTAGGAACGGCACCATGCCCGTGTGCCAATCATGACAATGAATCACATCAGGATAGAAATCAAGAACAGCGATACTTTCCAACACTGCCCTTGTAAAATAGGAGAATCTCTCCCCATCGTCAAAGTATCCGTATAAACGCTCCCGGTTAAAATAATATTCATTATCCACAAAATAATATGTCACGCCATTTTCACTGTACTCTTCAATTCCACAATACTGATTTCTCCAGCCTACTGACACGAAAAACTCTTTCTTCCGTTTCATTCTGGAACGGAATTCTTGAGGGATCCCGCCGTATTTAGGCAGAATCACCCTGACATCCGTGCCTAAACTTCTTAACTCCTTGGGCAAAGCGCCTGCAACGTCCGCCAAGCCCCCGGATTTAATAAATGGGACACACTCAGATACTACAAATAACACTTTCACGAATTCATCAGCGCTCCTTGAATCATCCCTTTGCGAATGACAATTGGATTGTTTGCTTCTCCGATAAGCTTGACGCCATCTTCTATTCTCACATCTTTATCCAGAATCACATTCTCCAGTACACAGTTATCTCCAATTTGGCTCTTCTGCATAATGATGCTGTTAGAAATGGTGGTATTCCTGCCGACCTTCACCGCTCTGAACATGGTAGAATTCTTCACTTTGCCCTCAATGAAGCATCCATTGGCGATGATGCTATTTTTCACACTTGCAGCTGATGTGTAGCGTGTCGGTGGCTCATCCTTCACTTTCGTATAAATGGGCATATCTTTCTTGAACAGCTCTTTCCAATAGGATAAGTTCATAAGCTTCATACTTGCCTCATAGTATTCTCCAATGGAGTCAATCGTTTGAACAAATCCTTCATGCTCATATCCGCACACCTTAAATCCGCTATCCATGTCGTCCACCACATCCTGCATACATGTATAGCCCGTTTCTCGTCTGTTCTCGATCAAATCAATCAGTGTAGACGTTTTTACTAAGTACATTTCTAGTGAGCTGCCATTGTGCCGCATTTCCGTTATATCACAACCGACACGGATATGACGCTCGAGTACCGGTTGATAATCGATGCTACATAACGTAAAGCAATTGCTGATCAGCGCGTATTCCTGTGTACTGCGTCTGAAATAGTCCATATGATGGGCAAAGTGATTAAAGGATCCGACGCCCTCTTCATTCGCTTCCAACCCAGGAGCAGGAAAGAAAAACAAGCCATCCCGCTTCCGGTTCAGATCCCAGTTCTTTCCTGATCCAAGATGATCCATCAGCGATCTGTATTGAAACTTTGGAAAAATCGCCACACTGCCGATATCGGAATTCACCATATTGGAAAGGACAAAGTCAATCAATCGGTATCTGCCGGCTATGGGAAGGGCCGCTAATGAGCGATGTAACAATAAATCCTCCAGGGAATCATAGTAACTCGTAGCGTCGATAACACCAAGCATCGTATTTTTCAAAACACTTCTCCTCCTCTAATGTTGTTAAGATGATCTTGAACCTTACACTCTTTCCTGTTCCAGCAGTGCTTCAATGAATGATTCCGTCACCAGGATGATTTCATCGGATCCCTCTTCCGGCATGATGCACAAGCCCTTTGGAACCTTTACATTCGAAGGCACAATCGCCTGCTCGATATAGGCATTTTCTTCAACGACTGCGTCCGGCATAATGACTGAACGACTGACATGCGCTCCCTTTTTCACCGTTGTTCCCTGGAAGAGGACGGACTTTTGAATTGTTCCTTCAATCGTACACCCTTCATTTACAAGAGATCCCTCCACATGGGCTTCTTCTGAAATATATTGAGGAGGCTCATTCGGATTAACCGAATACACTCTCCAATCATGATCGAACAGGTTCAGTTCATTCTGTTCATCTATCAGGTCCATATTCGCTTCCCAAAGGCTCTTGACCGTACCGACATCCTTCCAATAGCCTTCAAATGGATAAGCCATCAGTTTCTTCTTCTCATCAAGGAGGAGAGGAATGACATCCTTCCCAAAGTCATGGCTCGAATCTGGATTCCGTTCATCCATCTCCAGAAAATCCTTCAACACGGAATAGTTGAAGATGTAAATACCCATCGACGCAAGATTGCTTTTCGGGAAAGGCGGTTTTTCTTCAAACTCCGTGACACGCATATCCTCATTCGTGTTCATTAGTCCGAAACGGCTCGCTTCATCCCATCCCACTTCAATGACTGAAATCGAGACATCTGCTTTTTTCTCGATGTGATAATCAAGCATTTTACTATAATCCATTTTGTATATGTGATCCCCCGACAGAATCAATACGTACTCGGGATCATATTGCTCTAGGTAATTCATATTCTGATAAATGGCGCTTGCCGTCCCCGTATACCAGCGCATCTCGGATGATTCAGAATAAGGGGGCAGCACGGTCACGCCACCATTTCTGCGGTCAAGATCCCACGCACTCCCGATCCCGATATAAGAATTCAATACCAGGGGCTGGTACTGGGTAAGAACGCCGACAGTGTCGATGCCTGAGTTCGTACAATTGCTCAGGGTAAAATCAATGATACGGTACTTTCCTCCAAATGGTACGGCCGGTTTCGCCAGACTCTTCGTCAATGAACTTAACCTGCTCCCTTTTCCACCTGCTAACAACATGGCCACACATCTACCTTTTGTCATTAAATCTTCTCCCCTTTCACTCGGTTGGTCTTAAATAAACGGCTGCGTATGGTGGAATCGTCATTTCCACATACCCATCTCTTCCATGATACGGTTCATTGTGCACGGTAAGCGGGTTGGGATTCACCTGATGGGAACCTCCAAACCTTTCATCATCACTATTCCAAATCTCTTCATAAGAAGAAACCTTATCCACTCCCACCTTATACTGGTGATACACATGTGGACTGAAATTGCAGATTACCACAAGATGATTTCCCTTCTCTATCCCATTACGGATGAAAGAGAAAATCTGCTGCTCTGCATTATTGACATCAACCCACTCGAATCCATCTGAACGATGATCCATCTGAAATAATGGCTCAGCACCTTTATATAAATGCATTAGCTCTTTAAAATATGAATTGAATTTGTGATGAAATTCGTAATCCAGTAAATGCCAATCCAATTCCTCAAGGTCCTTCCATTCTGAAAACGGCGCCAGTTCACTTCCCATGAACAGAAGTTTCTTTCCTGGATGAGCCATCATGAAGCCGAGGAGCAACCGGTATTGAGCGAATTTCTGCCAGTAATCCCCCGGCATTTTATTTAATAACGACTTCTTCCCATGCACCACTTCATCATGGGAGAAGGGAAGAACATAATTCTCTGAAAACGCATATAACAACGAAAACGTAATGAGAGAATGCACATTCTTTCGTTCAGATGGATCGGTTTCCATATATTTAAGGACGTCATTCATCCATCCCATATTCCACTTATAATTAAATCCAAGTCCTCCATAATGAACAGGAGACGTCACCTGTGGCCAGTCCGTAGAATCCTCTGCAATCATCAGAATCGAAGAATCACACTCAAAAACGGCCTTGTTCAAGTTTTTCAAAAACTGTATGGCACCTTCATTCGGCGTAAGCTCACCTTGATTCGCCCAATAAATGATGTTCGCCACCGCATCGATCCTGAAGCCATCGATATGATACTGGTCCATCCAGAAACGGGCATTGGAAATAAGGAAGCTTCTCACTTCCCCTTTGCCTAAATCAAAGTTCGCCGTACCCCACGTATAATTCTCCCGGTCCCTTTCCTCACTGTACTCATAGGCAAACGAACCATCAAACTCATATAACCCATGCGCATCCTTACAAAAATGACCTGGGACCCAATCCAGGATCACGCCAATATTATGTAAATGACATTCGTTCACAAATGCCATCAAATCATGTGGTGAGCCGTAGCGACTGGTAGGGGAATAATAACCCGTACCCTGATAACCCCAGGAACGGTCAAATGGATGCTCCGTGACTGGCAGCAGCTCAATATGGGTGAATCCCTGCTCTTTCACATGGGGAATCAATTGCTGCGCCAATTCCCTATAAGATAGAAACGTTCCTGCTTCCTTCTTCCACGTACCTAAATGAACCTCATAAATCGTCATAGGCTTGTCGTAGATCGTAGTGGTTGAACGGTCCTCGAGCCACTTCTCATCTTCCCATGCAAAGCCCTCCAGCTCATACACGACGCTTGCCGTATGAGGGCGCTTTTCAGAGGCAAACCCGTACGGATCCGCCTTTAGCTTCTTTGTCCCCAGGGGAGTCGTAATCTCATACTTATACGTTTCTCCCGTCAGATCTTTATCGACTCGAATCGTCCACAGACCTTCACTGTTCCGCTTTTTTAAATCATATCCATTCCCATTCCATTGATTAAAGGAACCCACCAATGAAACATGCCTTGCTTTCGGTGCCCAAACGCAAAATTCTGTATAGGTCCCAGTGGAATCCCTTCTCACATGTGCACCCATAAACTGATAGGCCTGCTGCAAATTTCCCTCATGAAACAAAAATACATCGTAATCTGTTATGGTCATTGCGTTCATCATCTCACCTACATTTTTTCAATCTACTTAACTACTTTCTAACAACATCACCAAAATCCTCTTTATAATCGTCGTTCAATTACGACAATTTACTACATGCTTACATTGAAAAAGTTCAAATTTGGAATTTTATTCTAAATGGCAAGGTTTACATTGTAAAAACATAGGGGAAATACGTTGAAATCTTAGCGGAATTTGTCGAAAGTTTTTTTGTGAAAAAATTTAATATTTGTAGGAAATATAGAGGGATTCCGGTATTTTGTATAGGATTTTGGTTGCTTGGAAGTTGAAATAGCGGTGTCGAATGAAGGGAGGGAAAAGGTGTTAGAAAGTGGATAATAAAAGAGGGAAAAGTCGATAATAGATCCATCGACGCAGAAACCTAGAACCACATTTTACATATTAAACATAATTACAACAGCTCCATTTCAAGGCATAGTGCTGCTTTGAACAACAAAAAAAGACTATCAACAATGATAGTCTCTTCATAATGACCCATACGGGATTCGAACCCGTGTTACCGCCGTGAAAGGGCGGTGTCTTAACCGCTTGACCAATGGGCCTTAATGGCGGAGAAGGAGGGATTTGAACCCTCGCGCCAGTTGCCCGACCTACACCCTTAGCAGGGGCGCCTCTTCAGCCACTTGAGTACTTCTCCAAATATGGCTCCGCAGGCAAGATTCGAACTTGCGACCGATCGGTTAACAGCCGATAGCTCTACCACTGAGCTACTGCGGAATAATATAATGGTGGGCCTAAGTGGACTCGAACCACCGACCTCACGCTTATCAGGCGTGCGCTCTAACCAGCTGAGCTATAGGCCCAAAAATGAATTGGAGCGGGTGAAGGGAATCGAACCCTCATCATCAGCTTGGAAGGCTGAGGTTTTACCACTAAACTACACCCGCACTAAATATGGGGCGACTGATGGGAATCGAACCCACGAATGCCTGAACCACAATCAGGTGCGTTAACCACTTCGCCACAATCGCCATAATGTGTCTAAATAGAAAAATGGTGGCTCAGGACGGAATCGAACCGCCGACACATGGATTTTCAGTCCATTGCTCTACCAACTGAGCTACTGAGCCATATTTAGTATGCATCCTACAATTAGAATGTTGTAGTCCATCGTCCAGCTCTCAGGATGCTGAATCAAGGAGCTGCTCGAGCTGTATGCTGAAGTTTACTCGGGTGAAGCTTATTCATCGTGCTCTACCAACTGAGCTACTGAGCCAAATAGTTTTCGGCTTCCGCTAAGCTTCGAATCTCTTCGTCAGCTCTCTCAGTCACATCCTCACGTATGTTAAATACGCTCCGGTGTTCCTTCGATCGCTTCCTCGACCTTCTCGCTTATCGAAACCCTTTTCCATTTGAAGAAACAGAACTATATCAAAAAATAAATGGCGGTCCGGACGGGACTCGAACCCGCGACCTCCTGCGTGACAGGCAGGCATTCTAACCAACTGAACTACCGGACCAAAGTTATTTTGCGCTAGCAAAAATAACTTTCCATACGTGACTCATCGCGAATTATCAATTTCCTAATTCATAAATAAATCAAAATGGTATTGCGGGGACAGGATTTGAACCTGCGACCTTCGGGTTATGAGCCCGACGAGCTACCGAACTGCTCCACCCCGCGACGATAAAATATTATTAAGTTTCTACTATCCCATAATGCATCACGCAGATCCGCTCCGACTTCAGTAAGCTTATTCAAGCTGTTG
>NZ_CM149659.1:3527500-3917500 GCF_056173145.1 Rossellomorea sp. QJM3NY_18
AGGTAATCTTCTGAAACGATCCCCCGGTAGGTGGTCCTCCAGCTATGCACATGGATGTAAGCGAGGCTCCCTGCGTCTTGCAGTTCTGCCTTTCTATAGTGCATCCGTTTTCACCTCACTCGCTTGGGTAAGTTTTTTCAGTTTCCTTTCTTCTATTAGGAAAAGCGTGACACCGGTCATGATGACCATGCCGCCCATCACCTGAGTCATCAGTACTTTTTCCCCTAATAGCCAATAGGCGAGGAGAGATGCGCCGATTGGTTCAAAGAGGATGGCCATGGAGATCGTCGAGGTACTTAACCATTTTAACGACCAATTAAACAATGTATGCCCAAGTAGCGTCGGGATGATGGCAAGAAGAAGGAAATAGATCCAATCTTCTTTCGGGTAAGGTCCCAGACTTTCAGATCGAAAAAGGACATAGAGTAATAAGACGATAGAGCTTAAGACATAAACGAGGTATGTATATGTCATAAGAGATAGCCGTTTTCTGATTGTCTGCCCGAATAAGAGGTATCCCGTTATAAGGGCGCATGCAATCAAAGCCAAAATATCTCCCCATAAAGCGCTGCCGCTTATCCGGAAGTCCCCCCAGCTGATGATGAAACTCCCTACAACGGCTAAGACAGCGGATAATAAAGCCTTTGCCGTTAACTTCTCCTGAAAGAATAGGTACGCACCGATAAAAGCGAATAACGGTTGCAGCGTGACAAGCACCGTGGAACTTGCAACGGAAGTGTAGTGTAAGGATTCAAACCAAAGGATGAAATGAAACGCCAGGAATACACCGGCTAAAATCGAAAACATCCAGTCTCTCAGAGTAATAAGTTTCAATTCCTTCACATACTTTAAGAAAAATACCGGGGACATTATAAGAACGGTGAAAAACAACCGATAAAATGCCAAAATGCCTGATGGCGCACTCGATACCTTCACTAAGATGGCAGAGGTGGAAACGGAGATGACTCCGATAGCAAGTATAAGGTATGGATTTACTTTCGCATCCGACATGACAGACCTCCTGATATATGTTGTTCATTGCTCTATTTTATAATCAGACGAATCGAATTACTACATGAATTTTTTTGTAGTCTGGAAGGATTGGAGGGGGATGGATGGAGCTATTAGATACGACATTCTTGATAAAACTCGGTGTTTCAGCCGTATTGGGATTGATTATAGGTCTAGAGAGGGAATTGAAGAGAAAGCCTGTAGGACTGAAGACGTCTCTTGTCATCTGCATTGTGAGTTGTTTATTAACGATTGTGTCCATGGAATCCGCCTATCTTTCTGAGGGTTCGGACAAAGTGAATATCACCATGGACCCGCTTCGATTAGCCGCTCAGATTGTTTCGGGTATCGGCTTCCTGGGAGCAGGTGTCATCCTGCGCAAAGGAAACGATAGTATTTCAGGTTTGACCACTGCCGCGATGATTTGGGGGGCAGCAGGAATAGGGATAGCCGTCGGTGCAGGCTTTTATTTCGAAGCAACTGCGGGGGTCCTCCTTTTGATCGTATCTGTAGAAGTGGTCCCTATCATCATCACTTACTTAGGTCCAAAACGCCTGAGGGAAAAAGAATTGTCCCTTCGCGCCACGATATCCGAAAAGAAGGAGATCAAGTCGATCATTGAAAAAATCAAAGCCGAAGAGATCACCATTGAAAATATCCGGATCAAAGACTTGAAGAATCAACACCATCTATTAGAGTTAAAGATCATTGTTGACTTCAGGAAAAAGACGGTAGACATTTACTACACCATTTCAGAAATAGAAGGAATCAAGGATGTAGAGATCGAGAGCTTATAAACGTAACAAAGAACGAGGGAATTTCCCTCGTTCTTTTTTGTTCTTCTCCCGGCTATTTTACAGGTTTCTTCAAGAAGCCTACCATTAGCGCTGTAATGACGGACCCGATCAGAACCGCCAGTAGATATAGGAATGGATTTCCTTCCACTACAGGGAAGACGAATAATCCCCCATGCGGTGCAGGTAAACCAATCCCAAAGAACATGGTCAATGCCCCTGCAATCGCAGATCCCGTCACAATCGAAGGAATCACACGGAATGGATCCGCTGCTGCAAAAGGAATCGCTCCTTCGGTAATAAAGGAAGCGCCCATAAAGTAAGCTGCGATACCCGCTTTCCGCTCATTATCATTGAACTTCTTCTTAAATAATGTCGTGGCCATGGCGAGTCCCAATGGAGGTACCATCCCTCCTGCCATGATGGCCGCATGGGGTGCCAGGTTCCCGCCTTCTATCATGGCGATCCCGAACGTGAAGGCCGCTTTGTTGATGGGACCTCCCATGTCGACAGCCATCATTCCCCCCAGGATCAACCCAAGTAATATCAAGTTTCCTGTTCCGAGACCATCAAGCCAGTTCTGTATGCCTGTATTGAGTGCACTTAGAGGTTCAACCAGGAATTGAAGCATGATCACCCCTGTAATGAAAATACCAAGTAACGGATAAATGAGTACCGGTTTGATTCCTTCCAAAGCGGAAGGGAAATTCTTAGTTAATCGTTTAATTCCAAGTACGACATAACCGGCTAAGAAACCGGCAATGATTCCGCCTAAAAATCCACTTTGACCCGTTGCTGCAATTAATCCGCCTACCATACCAGGGGCAAACCCCGGTCTGTCGGCTATACTCATGGCAATGAACCCTGCAAGGACAGGAACCATCAGGTAAAAGGCATTCCCTCCACCGATCGTATTCAAGATCGCCGCAAACTCATTGTACTCCGGAGAATCAGGGTTTGCTGACTGAATGCCGAATAAGAAGGAGATGGCAATCAGGATCCCTCCCCCTACCACGAACGGAAGCATGTTGGATACACCATTCATAAGGTGCTTATAGAACCCCGATTTTTGCTTTTTCTCAGAGCCCTTATCGGAATCTTTCTCCTGCTCTCCCCCTTTATATATCGGGGCGTCTTTTTTCATGGCTTGATTCAATAGTTCTTCAGGACGTCTGATCGCTTCCGCCACAGGAACTTCGATGA
Organism: Rossellomorea sp. QJM3NY_18; assembly: GCF_056173145.1. Classification (NCBI taxonomy): domain Bacteria; kingdom Bacillati; phylum Bacillota; class Bacilli; order Caryophanales; family Bacillaceae; genus Rossellomorea; species Rossellomorea sp. QJM3NY_18. The sequence goes on from NZ_CM149659.1 coordinate 3,530,509, forward strand.
CGTGTTTTCCTTTGAACCGATTCATTTCCACTTTCGTGTCCGCTGCGACAATGATGGCTATGGCACTTTCAATTTCTTCTTGTGTCAGGATGTTCTTTGCCCCTCCTGAACCATTTGTCTCTACTTTCAGATTCACATCCATCGTTTTCGCTTTCGCCTTTAGTGCATCAGCTGCCATATACGTATGAGCGATCCCTGTGGGACAAGCCGTGACAGCAAGGATCTTCCCCCCCGGAGCGGACGTTTCAGCGGTCGTTTCTTCTTCGTCCTCACCATCATGAGTATTAATGATTTCCAATACCTCTTCTTTTGTACCAGCGTTCAACAGTGCTTTCCGTACATCCATATCCATCAGCATGGACGAAAGGCGACTGAGTGCCTCTAAATGGGTTTGATTCGCCCCTTCAGTCGCTGCAATCATGAAAAACAAATGAGCTGGTGCGCCATCAAGAGATTCATAATCAACACCCTCTTCTGATTTTCCGAATGCAATCGCAGGTGCTTTAACAGCGGATGTTTTCGCATGGGGAATCGCAATTCCTTCCCCGATCCCCGTCGTACTCTGTGCTTCCCGATTAAGGATCGCTTTCTTGAATTCATCACGGTCCTGCAATTTACCACTTTGATCCAAAACGGATACCAGCTCGTCAATGACTCCGTTTTTCGAATGAGAAGATACATGAAGCTGAATCGTATCTTTTGTCAGTAATTCCGTTATTCTCATTTTGAATTCCCCCTCTATATGTTTGTAATCTGAATGTCTTCGAATAATCTTTCCACGTGTTCAGATGAACAGAGACCAATGGAATAGGCAGTCGCCGACCCGGCTGAGGTACCCAAGCGGAAAGAATCCTTCACGCTCCATCCCCTCGAAAGGCCGGCAAGGAATCCGGCGACCGTTGAATCCCCTGCACCGACCGAGCTTTTCAATTCCCCCTTAGGTACAGAAGAATAAAACATCCCATTATCAGTCAGCAGGAGTGCACCTTTTTCAGCCATTGATACCATGACGTTTTCAACACCGGTATCTTTGAGTTTCTTTCCGTAATGTACCGCTTTTTCAATAGAGTCGATCTTTACATCAAACATTTCCCCGAGCTCATGATGATTCGGCTTGATGAGGAATGGCTTTAAAGGCAGGACCGGTTCAATCAATTTTTTCTCAGCATCGATGATCACTTTCGTCCCTTGTTTTTGACATTGAGCGGCAATCTCCTGATAAAATGTCTTTGGAACCGAAGCAGGTATGCTTCCGGCAAGCACAATCATGTCATCTGCCGTCAAGGAAGATATTTGATCGAGCAGCTCCCGGATGTTCTCTTCGCTGATGGAAGGCCCGCTTCCGTTTATTTCCGTTTCATCATCCGCCTTCACCTTGACGTTTATGCGAGAGGCTTCCTTTACCTCGACAAACTCTGTCCTGATATCCTCTTGGTTCAAAAATTGTTTGATGTACTCCCCCGTGTATCCCCCTGCAAATCCAAGTGCCACACTATCCACGTTCAATATGTGTAAAACGCGGGAAACATTGATCCCCTTCCCCCCTGGAAAGGCACTTTCTGCACTGCTCCGGTTAAGACCGCCTTTTTGAAAGGAGTCCAGTTCCATAATGTAATCCACAGAAGGGTTCAGTGTTAATGTATATATCATGTTGTCACAACCTTTATTGTAGTTTGATTCCTCATTGCCTGATCATGCTCTTCATCCAAAGTGTTTGTAATGATCATCGCTTTATCGAGATCCACTATTTTACTGAAAGCAATTTCACCGAATTTAGAATCGTCGGCAAGGAACATAGCTTCTCTTGATAACTCAATGGCCATCCGCTTCACCAGGGCCTCTTCAGGATCTGGCGTGGTGAATCCATATTGTGCATGCACCCCGTTTGCCCCCATAAATGCTTTATCAAATCGGTATTGTCGGAGGGAATCCAGTGCCCCACTACCGACCATCGCTCTCGTTACGGGCTTGACGTACCCACCGATCATATAGGTTTTAAATCCTTTTTGAAGCAGGGCTTCCACATGGGTCAATCCATTCGTGACGACGACAATGTCTTTTTCAGGAAGATGATCGATCAGACTCAAGGTAGTCGTACCGGCATCCAGATAGATGCAATCCCCTTCTTCCACCAGAGAGGCTGCGTATTGGCCGATTACCTGTTTTTCATGAAGGCTTTTGGATGATTTTTCAGAAACGCTCAATTCCTTCAATTTCCCTTGCAGCTTTGACGCCCCGCCATGAATCCTTTTCAGGTATTTTTCCTGCTCCAGCTGCGTTAAGTCCCTGCGAATCGTTGACTCTGAGGCATTCGTTGCATCTACGATATCCTGGATCTTGATCGCATCCTTCTCCTTCAATAAGTCTAAAATGACTCGATGACGTTCCTCGGTTAACATGGCCTCTCCTACTTTCTCCGATCGTTTGTTACCTTCATTATAATGAGAACGGTTACAAATATCAATCATTTTTAATCAAAAACTATCATAATCAATCATATTACAATCAAAAGTGAGCAGTCGATGTTTTTTCCTGTTGAAACCTTTCTATTTTTCAGCTGCTGATTTTTCACACATAATCAGCAGCTGAACGAACCACTCCTACCCACAACAAAAAAAAGCCAGCCCCCCACCATCATGGTGAAAGGACTGGCTTACTATACCCGAATTACTCGTGAGACTCTTCCTGAGAAGCTTCAGGATTTTCTGCGCTTTTCGGATTCGGGTTTATATATTGATAATCTGAACGATCGATTTGTTTATAGCCTTCTGGTTTGTAGAAACGAAGTAAGTCTTCATATACTACTTTATCTGAAAGTTCGAGACGTTTCGTAGCTTCTTTAGACGCATCTTCACATGCGTTGCTTCCTTCTTCTACAGGTTGACCCGTTTCGTTATCGTAACATACTCCTTTGATATCAGAGTATTCAGGTGTAATGACGTCTCCATTTCGGAAAGGTACGATTTGTTTACGATCTTTGGACAGTAAGTCCTGACCAAAACTGATAAAGTCCCTGTTATCCACCCCAAGAAGGTTGAATAGTGTTTCACGGACGTCTATTTGACCACCGTATGTGTGGTTGACTTCACCCTCGACCCCTGGAGCAATGATGAATAAAGGAACGCGTTGAAGCTGTGCATTTTTGAAATCTGTGATTTCTTCGCCTGTGACTTGTTCCATTGCTTTATTATGGTTTTCAGAAATACCATAGTGATCACCGTAAAGGACGATGACGGTATCATCATATAGTCCACTTTCTTTCAGGTCATTAAAGAATTGTTCCAACGCTGAATCCATATAGTGGGCCGTTTGGAAATAACGGTTCACTACACCATCGCCAAATTGACCCGGTTCGAAGTCTGTATCATTCTCATGACGATCGAACGGGAAGTGGTTCGATAGGGAAATGAATTTCGTATAGAACGGCTGTGGTAATTTTTCAAGCATCGGCATGGATTCTTCAAAGAACGGCTTATCCTTCAATCCATACGGAAGCTGCTCTTCCGGATTACTCATATCATAATACGTTGCATCGTAGAACTCATCATATCCCATCGTTCGATACATTTCAGAACGGTTCCAGAACGTTTTATAGTTTCCGTGGAACGCTGCTGAAGTATATCCTTCACCTTTTAAGATTCCAGGTGCTGATTGCAACGTGTTGTTGGCGTTCGTCATGTAGACGGCACCCTGAGGTAATCCGTATAATCCATTCTCCATGATGAATTCGGCATCGGATGTCTTCCCTTGACCAGTCTGGTGGAAGAAATTATCGAAATAGATCGCATCTTCTTTTTCCACTAATGAGTTAAGGAATGGCGTTACCTCTTGCCCATCGATTTCTTTCCCGATCACAAAGTTTTGCAGGGATTCCATCGATACATAAATGACGTTTTTCCCTTTTGCTTTACCGAAGTATTCAGGGTTAGGGTCCACTTTGTTTGCTTTCACAAAGTTCTCTACTTCTGATACTTCATTACTGTCTGCCAGGGCACGCTTGGCAGATGTCTTGGAATTCTGGATCACATCATAAATCGTAAAGTTGTGTGTACCAAGATACTTCACAAGATAGTTACGGTCAAAGCTTCGTGTCAATAGTTCTGGACGGTCGATTTCTGCAAGGCCAAGGTTCAGTAAGAACACAAGGACTGCTGATGTCATGACCGCGAATACTGAACGGAAACGTAATTTTTCCTGTGGTTTCACTTTCTTCATAATCATCAGTCCGATGATTATGAACAGGTCAGAGAAGTACAGGATGTCGATAGGACTCAATAATTCCAGTGCACTTCCTCCAAGTCCGTTATTTGTCTTCGCCTGAAGTAATACCGGAACTGTAATGAAGTCATTAAAGAAACGATAGTATACGACGTTCGCATAGAGGACAAAGGACATCAGGAAGTTAATGACGATGAATGCGATATACCGCCCCTTGCCTTTCCAGAATAATGCGAGAGCAAAGAATAAGAGAGCTGAGCTTAATGGGTTAAGAAATAAAAGAAAATGCTGAAGCGCATTTTGTATTCCTAGATTAAATTCGGCTAAATATACCGCGTAGGTCTTGATCCAAAACAATACGACGACTGTAAAGAAGAACGATAACTTCCCACTGCGCATATCTTCAACCTGTCTTTTAAAGAAGTTCATACTTCATCACCTTTTTTATTGTATTTAATTTGTAGCACTTATTAGCATCATTTGAGTAAGGAAATGTTAAGCGAATGTAAATCCAATCGAATCAACAACGAGTATTATAACAAAAATTGATTTCATGTGTATAACAATTTGCGGTAAATGTATCATAAATATTTCATGGGAATTCGACAAACGCTGCTAATTACGGTGCGGAATCCTTTTCTGACAAGGGTTAAGGAATTTTGAACAAGAAGTGAACGCCCCATATATTCCCACTATGGTGGTTGAATATACTTCCATTGTTAAAAATATCCTTGTTTTGTTTGCTCAGTGTAAACTAATTCCCTATATATCTTTACGTAAAACATAAACGTCTAATGAAATTATTACCAGTAAGCATAGACCTTCCCCTTTATTATGCTCCATCCTTACATATTTACCTTTTGAAAATCGGACTTATCGAGCTCTTTTACTTTGTTTTCCTTCAATGGGCGGTAGGCTGCCTTAAATTTCTTTTTATAATAGGACTGTCCGCTCGTTGCCTGTACATATCCTTCGATCATGAACGAAACCGATAGCATCGTCGCAGAAAAAAACAGGATCGGCGTCAACGGTATCCATGGTGCCCCTTGAAGATAGCGAAAGGAATCGCCTATCAGGCCGGACCATTCATACGTAATCGATCTTGGCGGGTCATGTACCATCTGATAGTCCACGTCCGTACCACCCAAGAATAAGGTGAGTAACCCCAGATGTATGAAAATGACGAGTGTTTGCATGAATTGCTGTCCCAATAAAATGACGAGCTTTTCTTTCATGGAAGGTAAGATATGCTTAAAGATGATTCTCCACTTCCCTGCCCCCAATGTTTTCGCACTGAAAACGAATTCCTGCTTGTACACTAGTGACACTTCATTTCCCAGGAGCGCAGATAAGATCGGAACGATAAGCAGCGTTAATATGAGAATCTCGATGACGAACCGCTCGACGAGGGAAGTGGAAAATCCTTCGAACGGTTCCCAAAGGACCGGCTGCAGCAAAAAATAAGCAAGAATCGTCAAAGGGATGTAATGGAAGGAATCGATCCATCCATTGATGTATTTTTTATACTTCATCAGAAAGGTTCCCAGTATCAAACCGAGGGGAATCGATAAAAATACCCTTAAGAAGGCAATCACAAAGGCCGTTAAGATTGTATATTTTGCCCCGATGATGATTTTACCGAGCAAATCAAGCCCTTGGGCATCCGTCCCGAATGGAAATAACCACTTCGGTGAAATCGGGGAAGATTCCACGACAACGCCTTCTTCAGAGATAAAATACAATCTTCTGATCTCGTTCCCCCACACAAACGAATAGAAGAAGCTTGACACAATCATCACAGAAATGAAAGTGAATCCAATTAGAAAGAATGGGTTTTTCCATACGCTTTTCTTCATATTAAATTTCCTCCCCTTTGTTGGCCTTTTTAGAGAGCACGATCTCTCCAACCGTATAGAAGACAAACAGAGGAATGAAAATCGAAAGAATCGCGATTGTAAACATTTTCGGCTGTAGCGTCGACTTCAGGAAACGGGTGATCCCGGCGATATTGAATAAAAGCTCCAGAACGAATAAATTGGACAGCATGAACCATACTGTTTTCTTCGATTGAAAAAAGACGGAGATAATGGCATTCCTTAATATATGGAATGTTAAGATCACCAGTTTCCCCAATCCGATTGATTGAGCAAGTGTCACATAGTCTTTTCCTTCTTCCCTTTCAAAAGAAAGGATTGAAATTCTGAACAGCTGTACCGTAGGCAATACTGCCAACACAAGGATGGGAAGAAAATACGCTTTTTCCGTTGCTACGGAAGCAATCTCAAAAAACAGGATGCCTGTCTGCTTGTACAGATAGAGGACAATCAGCTGTGATAGCAGGATGACCAGAACATCGGGCATTGATTCGAATAAATATAAGAAGAATTTGATTCGATTTCGTTTTTTCTGTGAAAACAGCATGGTGAAAATCGTGAGGAGGATACTTAAGAAACTTGCGAGAAGAAAAGCGGAAAATAAAATGATTAGTGAATAGAAGATCGGTTCCCATAAATAAGGGAACAGGTCACGTTCCTTCTCTCCACCGATTACCACGTATGTTAAATCCCCGGCGTGAAACAGGGCATATACAATTTCTTTTACGGATTGCCAGTACGCCTGCAAGTTCAATTCCCGCTCGCCAATACCCGAAAGCAGGACGGGCAGGCCGCCTATAAAAATGATCCCTATGATCGATAATAGGAATTTAACTACTACACCACCTATAACTTTCAATACTCTGTCCTCCGGTTTACAATGTTACTTTTAATAGTATCATAGAACGGAAGATTTTATACATTTTTTCCCTTTTATTTAAAAAAAGGGGAAAAAGACCGGAGTCCCCTATATGGACTCCGGTCCTTTTGCAATCAGATTTTGGACAATTTATTCAACACAAATGTTTCGACCACTTCTGCTACTCCGTCTTCCATATTGGAAGATGTAACGTAATCCGCCTTTTCCTTCATGTCATCCGGGGCGTTACCCATGGCGACTCCGAGGCCGGCAAATTCAATCATGGTCAGATCATTGTAGCTGTCCCCGATGGCAATGACTTCCTCGGGCTTGATTCCCATAGGTTTGATCAGATAGTCAAGGCTTGCTCCTTTTGTGACACCAAGCTGGGTGAATTCAAGGAAGAAGGGCTTTGATCGCATCACGCTGAGTTCACCGTCAAGCTCGGCTTGTAGCTTTTTCTCCACTTCTGCCAGATAATCGGCTTCTTTCAGCATAAGAGCTTTCACGACCGGTCCCGTGATCGCTTCCTTAAAATCCGGAACGACTTTCACCGGTAGGCCCGTCAGGTCACTTTCTATAGAAGCAAATTGATTTTTTTCTTCTACTATAATGGCGTCTTCTGCATAAGTCAGAATACCTACATCTTCTCGCTTACTTATGTCATATAAGGAATGTGCCGTTTCAGCTGAAAGGGTTCGGCTGTATTTCTCTTCCTTTGTCTTGCAATCTATGATTTTCGATCCGTTGAAAGGGAGAATGTAGCTTCCGTAATGATCGAGTTTCAATTCTTCCGCTACCCAACGCATTCCCTGGGTAGGACGTCCGGATGCAAGGACGACTTTCACTCCGGCTTCCTGCGCCTGTATGAGGGCATCTTTTGTGCGGTTTGAAATCGTTTGGTCATCCCGTAGTAATGTATCATCTAAATCAAGTACGATCATTTTATAGCTCATTAAGAACATCCTTTCAGGAAATTCAATTTTATATTATCTTACTATAACATCTATTGGTGATTTTGAAAAAGGGTTTACCTTTATGCGATTGGAAAGAGCGAGTGCAGGTTGATTTCCGCTGCAGGTGCTCGCTTCTGCGGGGCGTGAGGATTGAATAGATTCATTAGCATTATGGTATGCTGAAAGAAAAACTGAAAGCGGGAACAGAATGATTACGACATATTTTGAAAAAATCCAGGAAAAACTTCACGTGGTTCAAACGAAAGAAGCAGACAAAATGGCCAGTCTTGCCCAACGCATTTCTTCCTGCATCCAACAAGACGGCATCATCCACCTTTTCGGGTGCGGCCACTCTCACATCCTCTCTGAAGAGGTCTTCTACAGAGCAGGTGGACTGGTTCCCATCAACCCGATTTTGATTGAGCCCCTCATGCTCCACGAAGGAGCCGTACGGTCTTCTCAATTAGAAAGAGCAGAAGGATTTGCGTCAGAGTTCATGAGTGGAGAGGATATTCAGCCTCAAGACGTGGTGATCGTCCTCTCCACCTCTGGAAAGAACCCTGTTCCTATCGACGTTGCTCTTCATGCGAAGGAAAAGGGCGCTTATGTTGCTTCCATCAGCTCCTTTGACTACGTAGAAAAAGAAACATCAAGGCATCCAAGCGGGAAATTTCTTAGTGAAGTAGTGGATCTTGCCATGAACAATCACTCCGTCGTTGGTGATGCTGTCATGACCGATGAACGGGTGGCTGTTCCATTTTCACCTTCCTCAACCGTCGTCGGAGCTGCGATTTTGAATAGTATCATGGCCGGTGCCATCGGACACATGGCGGAAAGAGGGTTTGAGCCGCCTATCTTCATCAGCGGAAACGTGGATGGTGCAGGGGATCATAATGAAAGGTTGATCGAGAAGTACCGCAGACGGATTCCCCTGTTAACAAAAGGACTGTAATCAAAAAGGAGCAGGATCCCTATTTAAACGGGGCCTCTGCTCCTTTTTTCACATTCTGTCGAGGTTGATTTTAAACTTATACTTATCGGCTCGATATACGGATCGTACCAATTCAAAAGGGGTCCCGTCTTCCAGGAATGAATCCCGTTGGATGAAGAGCACCGGCTCCCCGCTTTTCACCTTCAGAGGCTTCGTATCCGCTTCTGTCACAAGTGCCGCTTCCACTGATTGGGTGGCATGACTGATGCGAAGGTTCAGCTCTCTTTCGATATAGTGATACAGGGATTTCTCCAATGTTTCCTGATTCAATCCAGGAAGCAGCTTGACGGGTATATAACTCGTCTCCAATGCCATCGGTTCGCCGTTTGCAAGGCGGATCCGCTTCATCGTATACACAAGTTCTTCTTCCTCCAGTGAAAGGAGCTCCCGGATATCCTCTGATGCCTGAGAAATTTCGAAATGCAATAATTTATTCCCAGGCTCGAGTCCCCTGCTTTTCATATCTTCGCTAAAGCTTGTCAGTCCTTGGAGGCTTTGTTCGATTTTCCGATGGGAGACGAAGGTGCCCCGCCCTTTCTCTCTATATAAGACATTCTTATTCACCAGATTGGTAATCGCCTGTCTCACGGTCATCCTGCTGATTTTAAATGACTCAGCAAGTTCCCGTTCGGATGGAAGGGCGTCCCCCGGTTTGAGCTCTTCAGACTGTATTAAGTGGTTAAAGTGTTCTTCTAACTGATAATACAAAGGAAGAGGAGAATTTTTATTAACCACGAACGGTTCTCCTTTCGATATAACGGATTTAAGCTCTATTTTATTATATCTATCATGTAAAAGCAGACAACGTTCCGATGAGGGCTAGCCCGGTACGGTCAGCAGTCTCCATTTATTTCAGCTTTCTCAGCTCGTCTGCGACAAATTCCACATCTGTTCCTACAATGACTTGAAGGTTCCGATTATTCACCTTCATCACACCTTTCGCACCGTGAGCTTTTAACGCTTTTTCGTCTACCAGTGTGACATCATTGATTTCGAGACGTAACCGAGTGGCACAGTTATCGATGACGGCCAGGTTTTCTTTTCCACCGAGATCTTGAAGGAAATGCGAAGCCATGATCTCGTACTTACCATTCCCGCCTGAGTTCTTAACTGGTGCCACCACATCTTCATCATCTTCACGACCAGGAGTTTTCAAATTGAACTTCTTGATCAAGAATGTGAATAGGAGGAAGTAGATGATCCCGTAGAGAATCCCCACTCCGAGTAATAGCCAAGGCTTTTGACCGATGCTGAAATTAAGGATGTAGTCAAAGGCACCCGCCGAGAAACCGAATCCATGATGAATGCCAAGTACATAGGTAACGACCATAGAACTCGCCGTCAGCACAGCGTGAATCCCGTAAAGGACAGGAGATAAGAACATGAAGCTGAATTCTATCGGCTCCGTGATCCCTGTTAAGAAGGAAGTGACGGCGAGTCCGATCAACATCCCCGCTACGTTGGCACGCATGTGTTTTTTTGCCGTCACGATCATGGCGAGACACGCTGCCGGAAGACCGAACATCATAATCGGGAAGAATCCGGTCTGGAAGGTCCCGGCTGTAGGATCCCCTGCGAAAAATCGGGGAATATCCCCTTTCACGACTTCACCCGCTGCATCTTTAAATGTGCCGAATTCAAACCAGACGAGGGTATTCAACACATGATGCAGTCCAACCGGAATCAGGAGACGGTTTAGCAGGCCGAACACACCCACTCCCGTCGCACCTGCCCCGATGATCCATTCACCGATGGAATTGATCCCGCTCTGGATCGGCGGCCAGATGATGCCGAAGATCCCTGCGAGTACAACCATGGATGCAGCTGTCACAATGGGAACGAAACGTCTGCCTCCAAAAAATCCGAGCCATGCCGGAAGTTTAATATCATTGAAACGGTTATATAATAAACCTGCCACGACACCGGATATGATTCCGCCGAAAATCGCCATATCTGAGTCCGGGTCAAGTGCTTTTAACCCGCCAGTTAATACCAGATAACCAATGGCACCTGCCAATCCGGCTGTACCATTTCCATCTTTCGAAAACCCGATGGCCACCCCGATGGCAAAGATTAGTGCTAAATTTTTAAATATAGCATCGCCTGCTTCAGACATGAACGCGATACCCAGCAGATCATCCTGACCCAATCTCAGCAGTAATGCAGCTGCAGGCAGAACCGCGATGGGAAGCATGAGCGATTTACCGATTCGTTGTAAGAAACCTAACATACTATTCTCTCCTTTTATTTCATTTGAAAGCGCTTAGGAAAAATCATATCATTAAAAAGGAATAGAAGTCTATACCAATTCATCTATTGGGACTTATTGCTTTATTGATTCGGATAGGTTACCCGTCGCATTTCATATTTGAAATATTTTTTCCACTTTCTAACTGGTATAGACATCTATACTTACTGGTGGTATTGTAGAATGGTAAAGTACTCAAGGAGTGATTTCAATGACCTCAAATATAGAAAAACTGCTGATACTGAATGGAACAATCTATGCAGAAGATACAGTGTATGAAAAAGGGTATATCAAAATTGAAAACGGAATGATCACCGAAATGGGTGAACGTTCTCCTTTAACAGATACAGAAGGGTACAAAGTAATTTCTCTTCCCCATGGGTATAGTGTGGTCCCGGGAATGATAGATATTCATATTCATGGCGTAAATGGAGCCGATACCATGGATGCGACCCGGGAAGCCCTTGATACGATGACCGGGACCCTTCCGAAAGAAGGAACCACGAGCTTCCTTGCCACAACCATGACAGAAGGATCCGAGCTAATCGAAAAAGCATTGAAGAATACCGCCGATTATATGTCCAATCATCAAAAAGATGGTCAGGCAGAAATTCTCGGGCTTCACCTAGAAGGACCGTTCATCAATCCTGACCGGGCAGGTGCACAACCTCTCAATCGAATTCAAAAGCCGAGCGTCGACACATTTAAACGCTGGCAGGCACTCTCTCAAAACCACATAAAATTAGTCACCCTCGCTCCCGAGCTTGATGACGATTATGAATTGATCCGTTACTTAAAAGAAAACGGGATCATCTCTTCAGTGGGCCACTCCAGTGCAACCTTCGATGAAGTCGGGGAAGCAATCGATGCCGGCTTGTCCCATGTGACCCATTTGTTTAATCAAATGTCAGGACTCCATCATCGTGAGCCGGGGATTGTCGGAGCTTCCTTCCTACGACAGGAACTGATGGTGGAATTGATTTCAGATGGCATCCACGTCCGGCCTGAAGTGATTCAACTGGCTTTCAATCAGATCACAGATGAACGCTTAATCCTTATCACCGATTCCATGAGGGCGAAATGTCTGAAGAATGGTCAGTATGATCTTGGCGGTCAGATGGTGACGGTCAGGGACGGCAAGGCCCTATTAGATGAAGACACATTGGCAGGAAGCGTCCTGAAAATGAAGGATGCCTTTTTAAACATTCAATCATTCACAACAAGCGATATGAGAAGTGCGATTAAAATGACTGCCGAGAACCCCGCCAAACAATTAAATATTTTTGGCCGGAAAGGAAGCCTCGCACCCCTGAAAGATGCAGATATCGTCCTATTAGATGAAAACAAAGACGTATACACCACGATATGCAAAGGGAAAATAGCCTATATTCGAGAGGATGACACTCATGAAACTAATTGAAGTAAAAGACTACCAGGAAATGAGTCAAGTCGCTGCAGACTATCTATTATCCAAAGTGAAAACATCTGAAAACCTGACCCTGGGACTGGCCACAGGAGGCACCCCAAAAGGGCTTTACGAGGCACTGATTGATGACCATGAACAAAACGGAACGTCTTACCGACATGTATCTTCCTTCAATCTGGACGAATACATCGGACTATCCCGTCAACACCCGAACAGCTACTATCAGTACATGAATGAGAACCTATTCAGACACATTGATATCGACTCTGAAAACACCCATATCCCTTCAGGAGATGCAGCGGACCCAGAAAAAGAATCCAATGCGTATGATGGAAAAATCCGTTCCCTCGGCGGTATCGACATTCAAGTACTGGGGATCGGCAGCAACGGTCATATCGGATTTAATGAACCCGGGACTTCTTTTGACTCCAGCACTCATGTTGTGGAACTTGCCCAATCAACCCGCGAGGCAAATGCCCGTTATTTTGATTCAATCGATGAAGTACCGACACATGCGATTACGATGGGAATCTCATCGATCATGAAAAGCAGGGAAATTCTCCTCCTTGTATCAGGCGAAGCGAAACAGGAAGCACTAAGAAAATTAGTAGAAGGCACTATTTCTGAAAGCTTCCCTGCTTCTATTCTGAATAACCATGACCATGTAACGATGATCGCTGATGAAAAAGCTTCGGCACTCGTAAAAGGGTTCGAATTAGCCAATAAAGATGTGAAGTAACGAATGAAGGCTGATCCATATCTGGAAAGCGGTGAGTGGCTCGCCGCTTTTCCATTGCTAAAAAATAATTTTTAAAAAGCATTGACGAACACTCTGAACTTTCTTATAATAAATCTTGACCGATTCACGGGGCATTAGCTCAGCTGGGAGAGCGTTTGGCTGGCAGCCAAAAGGTCAGCGGTTCGATCCCGCTATGCTCCATACCGAAATGAGATAAAAGGCGTCCTTATTTATACAATAAGGGCGCTTTTTTTTATTGTGTGATCAATGGGTTTATCGTACTAGTTCAAAGGGTAGTAGATTAAAAGTAAATTTATGGATAAAATGAGTAGTTGTATAATTTTGTTCGAAAGAGGAGAATGATATGAATCGATTAAAGCCACTTTTTATATTGCCTATGCTGTTCATCCTTTTAACCGGATGTCAGGAAGACGCAGAAAATGCCGCTACAAAGAAAAAAGGCGGGCTGGAGCCTGGCAAGACCATTTCAGCCTCTAAAGAAGTGGATTTATCAAGTGCCACCCCCGAAGAGTTGATCAAGGAGAAATCAGGCGACCTCTATCATCAATACATAGAAAATAAAAGCTGGTCCAAAGATCCTAAAGCGTATAAAGAGGCTACAGGTAACGCAACCGATGAATATGTCGAGGATATCGGTAAAAAAGAAACGAAAAAATGGGACGAACATAAGTGGGCACAGTCCATTCTATCAAGTCTCCAAACGGGATACGGTGACATTGCCTCTGAGCTTGAAAACTATGAGGTTGTATATGAAGAAATGGAGCTTCCCGACGGTAGACTTCTGCAGGATGTCCCGATGAATGAAATTACCCAGAAAGAAGACAAAAGGGTGAATGTCGCCTTGTTGATCGATTCGAGCGGGAGTATGAAAGCCGACGTGGATGGGGAAAGCAAGATGTCCCTTGCCAAGGATAGCCTGGAAAGTCTTGCAAAGGAGCTGCCCGAATCCGTGAATGTCTCCCTGATCGCATTCGGACATAAGGGAACTGGAAGTGATGCCGATAAAGAGATGTCGTGTAAGGCAGTCGAGTCTCTCTATCCCCTTCAACCATATGATGGGGCTGCTTTCTCGGAATCGCTAACAAAATTCGATCCCAAGGGCTGGACCCCGTTGGCATCAAGTATCGAATTAGCCAACGAACAACTTACTTCCCAAAGTGACGGAAAGACGGAGAACTTCATATATGTCGTGAGCGATGGAATCGAAACCTGCGATGGGGATCCGGTGGCCGCTGCCAAAAAGGTGAAGGCGGACAATACCGATGTCAAAATCAATATCATCGGATTCGATGTGGATTCAGAAGCCGACGGACAATTGAAGAAGGTGGCAGAGGCCGGTGGCGGAGAGTACTCCTCTGTGAAAACGAAACAGCAATTATCTGAAATCAAAAATGTGTGGGAAGAAGCCATCAATAAGAATACGTGGAGATGGTGGGCGGTTCACAGGTTCAGTGACAATGTATGGACAACGGTCGATCACTATAATGCATTGAGAGATATATCCTCCACTTATCAGTCCATGCTTCAAAATGAACAAAATAGATTGACACAAACCCTCAACCGCCTGGAAAAAGAAAAACTCATTGATTCAGAGAAACGCTCTGCCATCTCTACTCTCCTCGATGACCGTCAGGATAAAATCAGAAACTACCTGAACGATCTGGGATCAGCGAAACACGAAGAAGTGAAAACCGTATCCGACGAGCTTGATAAACGATTGGATGCGATTAAAAAGCAGGTTGGGATATAAATTGGATAGGCTGGGACATAACTAAATCCATTTCCTCCAAGACGAACAATCAAAAAATTAGTTTGGGTTGCTTGCTACCGCTTTGATTTCCGTGCAAGATTTCGCTTTCCTCGGGCGGAAGGCGAGCCTCCTGCGGGAAACGCGGGAAAGTTGAGACCCCGCAGGGCAAAAGCCCGAGGAGGCTCAACTCACGCCCCGCGGAAAGCGAGCACCTGGAGCGGAAATCAACCACTCCTCACTACATCAAATTGATCAATCCGAACGATTTCGATTTTCAAAAAAGAATTTCGAATGATCGTTCGGATATTCTTTTAACTAGACACTTTTGTCCCAGACTCTTTTTAAAAAATGATTTAATTGACTTTTCTGAATTCTGTAAGTACCATTTTCCTTATAAGGAAAAGCACGCCGATTACATACGCTTCCTTTTTACGATTTGCATTTTTTCCCGGCAACGATGAAAGGAGAAGAAAATCATGAATCAGTATGGAAACCACGTCCAAAATGAAATTTATCAGAGAAAGGTCCGTCCCTCCATCCCTTTCCGGTTTGAAGAGCTTGAGCAACGAGCACGGGAAAAGCTTGAGGACGGTCCTTATTATTATGTGGCGGGAGGTGCCGGCGGCGAGGAGACTATGCGCGCCAACAGAAGTGCCCTCGAAAGCTGGCAGATCGTCCCCCGTATGCTGAATAATGTCGAGAATCGCGACCTGAAAGTGACCTTATTTGGCGAAACCTACTCCTCCCCCCTCCTCCTTGCACCGATCGGAGTGCAATCCATCGTTCACCCTGATGGGGAGCTGGCGTCTGCACGCGCGGCGGCATCCATGAATGTCCCGTTCATTGCAAGTTCAGCGTCCACTTACTCCATGGAAGAAATCGCTTCCGTCATGGGGGACTCCCCAAGATGGTTCCAGCTGTATTGGAGTAATGACCTTGAGATTGCAGCCAGTATGCTTAAGAGGGCTGAAGCGTCTGGATATTCCGCTATCGTCGTGACCCTTGATGCCCCGATGATGGCGTGGCGTGAATACGATCTTGAAAACGCCTACCTTCCCTTTCTGTCAGGAGAAGGAGTCGGTAATTACGTGAGCGATCCTGTCTTTCGTTCAAGATTGAGTGAACCCCCTGAAGTGGACCGGAATGCAGCTGCCATCCTCTGGTCCCAAGTGTTTGGCAACGCAAGACTTACATGGGATGACTTGGACTTTCTGCGTGAACATACACGGCTGCCGATCCTGCTGAAAGGCATTCTCCATCCCGACGACGCCAAGCTTGCCGTCGATCGGGGAATGGATGGAATCATCGTATCCAATCATGGTGGAAGACAGGTTGACGGGGCCATCGGAGCTTTAGACTCCCTGCCGGTAATATGCGACGTTGTGGACGGCCGCATCCCTGTTCTCTTTGACAGTGGCATCAGGCGTGGAGCCGATGTGGTGAAAGCATTGTCCCTCGGGGCAAGTTCCGTTCTCATAGGAAGACCCTATATGTACGGATTGACTTTGGCCGGTGAACAAGGGGTGAAAGACGTGATCCGGAATATACTGGCCGATCTCGACTTGACGCTTGCCCTTTCAGGTCAATCATCCATTTCCGATTGTGACCGCTCGCTTCTGACAAACGTGAAGGACGGTTCATTTCATTCAAAGAAAGGATGGAACGTGCAACAAGCTGCAGGATTCAAGTCATAATGATGGAGCCTCTGTCTCATTCGACAGAGGCTTTTTTGTGTAAGAGATTTTGCCCCCCCGCCAAGGGCTTTTCCATGGTATACTTTCTTCTACAAAGGGGTTGATAAATATGGAAATATATCCAGTATTTGAAACAGATAGATTGGTTTTAAGACAGATTACATTGGAAGATGTCAATTTTCTTTATGAACTCTATACGTCCGGGGACGTTCTCCGTTATTTCGGCATGAGTCCGATTGAATCGAAAGACGTGGCGGTCAGTATGGTTGAAAACTACGAAAAGCACCTGGAATCAGGAGGTCCCATGCGCTGGGCCATCGTGGAGAAAGATTCCCATAAGATGATCGGGACATGCGGGTTCCATGGCATCTCGAAGGCGTATAAACGCTGTGAAATCGGATATGACCTGCATCCCGGGCATTGGGGTAAGGGAATCATGGGTGAAGCGCTCTCCCCTTTATTTCGTTACCTGTTTTCAGAAAAAGGAATGAATCGTATTGGAGCAGTGATCGTTCCTTATAATAAGGCGTCATCACGGGTGGTTGAGAAGCTTGGATTCAAGCAGGAAGGTTTGCTGAGGGAATATATCCTTCAGGATGACCATTCATTTGACGCATATATGTACAGTTTGTTAAAGAAAGAATGGCTTTCATAGTTTTAGACGTACCTGAAAAGGAAATAATGGTCAGTGCAGATGAAAAAGGAGCTGGTAGAATGGTACAGCAAATGTTTCATGGTTTCTTGCGCTGGCCTCTAGTTATTCGAATATTTACGATCGCCATAACGCTGATGATTTCGTTTGGCACGATCATTCATTTTATAGAGCCGGATACCTTCCCCTCTTTATTTGATGGGATTTGGTGGGCCATCATCACGACGTCCACTGTAGGATATGGAGACTTTGTTCCAATAACATTCGAAGGGAGATTTCTCGGGATTGTCCTGATCCTGGTTGGTGCCGGCTTTCTTTCCACCTATTTTATCACACTGGCCGCCGAAACCGTCATGACACAAAATGCCTACCTGGAAGGAAAGGCGACGTTTAAAGGAAGGGAGCATGTCATCATCGTGGGCTGGAACGAACGGACAAGGGAAATCATCAATCAGCTCACCTCCCTTCAGTCCAAATGTGATATCATCCTGGTCGATGAAACCCTTCACAAGAATCCCTACACCAATAATCATATTCATTTCGTCCGGGGAACACCGTTTAAGGACGCCACCCTGAAGAAAGTCAATCTTCAGGAAGCAGCCATCGCCATCATCACGGCAGACCAAAATAAAGATGAGATGACCTCTGATATGAATTCCGTTCTGACCCTTCTCGCCATTAAAGGGAACTATCCGGAATTATATACCGTGGTAGAAATTCTTCAGAAGGACCAAGTCGCAAATGCCAATCGGGCAGGAGCCAATGAGGTTATTCAAACGAATATGCAGACCAGTTACGTAATGATGAATAGCATCATTTCTCAAGGAATGTCTAAAACCATATTAAAGTTGTTGAATCATCTAAAAGGGAATAATCTGAAGCTCATTCCTGTCTCAGAGGAGTTCATCAATGAAAATTTCCACTCTTTAAGCACCCATCTCTTAACGAACAACGTCATCCTTTTAGGCATAAAAAAAGGAGAACACACAACAGTGAATCCTCCTTTAACGACGATTGTTGAAGAATCAGACGAACTCCTTGTGATTTCTAACTAGAAAACAGGGTGCTCTCGAGTTCTTTCACTAGTTCCTTACCAACGGCGATGTACTTTTCAGGAAAACTTGCATCGGGATCCTGGGGCTCTGAAAATTGATTGACAGAACCTGAAAAGTTCCCTGTCGATGCAAAATCGTCCAGGCCGATCTGATACTTATGAGAGAGAAGGAACGGTTTACCGAATTCAACGGTAGCCCCCCTTGAGTCCAGTTGACCGTCCACCGAGGTAAACGGTACTCTTAAAAATTGATACCCGACCTCGTCATCAATTTTATAATCGAAGTAGCCGTGATCGTAATCCCAGTTACCGCCGATCGAATATCCAAGCGGCTTTAAAAGCTGTTCCAGTTTATACAGTTGATAATGCTGTCCTTCAATGCTCGATGAAAGCTCAATCACGTGGATGCATCCCCTTTCTTTTAGGGATAGTTTCTCCTAAAAGTAAAGAAAAATGTAAAAAGAGCACTGAGATTTACTCAGTGCTCTTGTGCATTATTTCAGACGTTTTTCAAGCTCGGCTTTCTTCTCTTCAAAGCCTGGTTTACCAAGAAGGGCAAACATATTCACTTTATATGCTTCCACTCCCGGCTGATCGAATGGATTCACACCAAGAAGGTATCCACTCATGGCACATGCTTTCTCGAAGAAGTAAACAAGGTAGCCGAATGTGTAGGCATCCATCGCAGGAATTTCCACGATCAGGTTCGGTACTCCTCCATCTGTATGGGCAAGCAGCGTACCTTCAAATGCTTTATTGTTCACGAAGTCCACTGTTTCACCAGCAAGGTAGTTTAATCCATCCAGGTCGCTGTCCGCTTTCTCGATTTTTAGCTCATGACGGGGCTCTGAAACCTTGATGACGGTTTCGAAAATGTCACGGCGTCCTTCCTGAACGTATTGTCCAAGAGAATGAAGATCCGTCGAGAAGTTCGCAGAAGAAGGATAAATGCCTTTTTGGTCTTTTCCTTCACTTTCCCCGAACAGCTGCTTCCACCATTCAGCAAAGTACTGCAATCCCGGCTCATAGTTAATGAGCATTTCGATTGTTTTTCCTTTGTTGTAAAGAGCATTTCGAACCGCGGCATATTGATAGGCAGCATTCTCAGTCAGTTCTGATTTACTGAAATTTTCACGGGCTTGTGCCGCACCGTTCATCATCGATTCGATCTCTACTCCGCTGACGGCAATCGGCAGCAAGCCTACTGCTGTCAGGACAGAATAGCGTCCTCCGATATCATCAGGAACGACGAATGTTTCATAGCCTTCGTCTGTCGCAAGCGTCTTCAGTGCACCCTTCGATTTATCCGTTGTCGCATAAATACGTGTGCGGGCTTCTTCCACCCCGTACTTATCTTCCAACATATTGCGGAAGATACGGAAAGCAAGCGCAGGTTCAGTCGTCGTACCCGACTTTGAGATCACATTGATGGAGAAGTCTTTTCCATCCAGAAGGTCCATTAAGTCCTTCATGTAAGTGGAGCTGATGTTTTGCCCCACAAATAAGACTTGGGGAGTCGAACGCTTTTCTTTCGGAAGGGCATTGTAGAAACTGTGATTCAACATCTCAATCGCTGCCCGCGCCCCGAGGTAAGATCCACCGATACCGATCACAAGAAGGATATCGGAATCATTTTTGATTTTCTCCGCTGATTTCTGGATGCGTGAAAATTCTTCTTTGTCATAATCCACAGGAAGGTCGATCCAACCAAGGAAGTCACTCCCGGCACCTGTTTGTTCATGAAGTGAATGATGGGCAACCTTAACCGCATCACTTAAGTATGTAAGTTCGTGTTCTCCAAAAAACGATAACGCCTTTGAATAATCAAAACGAATGTGTGTCATAACCATCCTCCGATTAAAATATTTTCTTCTATCTCACTTTATCGAAAGCTGACCCGAGAATCAAGAACGCTCCCTTTATGTAAGCGCGTGCATGATAAACTTTTTATTTATGCCCACCCTCACCTGTTTATGTTCCCCTAATTACTGGGAAGAAAACACAATATTTTTGGAATCTGCAGAGGAAAAAAGGGTAGATAGGACGAAATGGGAAGTGGCTTGGATTGTCTTCGGGGAAAATCAAGCCGAAATGGTCAGGAATCCAGCCGATTCATGCCTTAATCCAGCCAAAACGCCACCGAATCTAGCCGATTCACCCCATAATCCAGCCAAAACTGAACAGAAACCAGCCGTTTTACTTTTTTCACCAAATCTCATCCCAACACCTACTCCCAAACCACTACAAAAAGAGGGACGGACCTCACAAGGTCCGTCCCTCCCCATTAACTTATAAAGATGCTCTTAAAATCGCAAGCACGTCTTCTTTGTTCAGTTTGTTGAAGTTACCGAATTCGCCGTTGACCATGGCTTTATCTGCCATCAGGTCAAGCTTGCTGTCATCGATATCATAATCCGCCAAGCGGGATGGTGCACCCAGGCTTGACCAGAATCCACGAAGCTTTTCGATACCTTCAAGGGCCACTTCTTCTTCCGATTTACCGGCTGGGTCGACGTTGAATACGCGTTCAGCCATTTGGGCAAATCGTGATGGGTTCACTTTCAGGTTATGCTTCATCCAGTTCGGGAACAGGATCGCCAGTCCACCTGCGTGTGGAATGTCATATATAGCTGACACGGCATGCTCGATGTTATGGCTTGCCCAGTCACCGTTATAACCCATTTGCAGCATTCCGTTAAGTGCAATTGTACCTGAGTACAGTATCGTCTCACGAAGCTCATAGTTTTCAAGATCATTGATCAGCTTCGGAGCTGTTTCGATCACTGTTTTCAGAACAGATTCACACATGCGGTCTTGAAGCGGTGTGTTTGTAGCATTATTGAAATACTGTTCAAACACGTGACTCATCATGTCCACCATGCCATAGATGGTGTGATCCTTTGGTACGGTAAACGTATTTTCCGGATCCAGGATGGAGAATTGAGGGAATGTCACCGGGCTTCCCCAACCATATTTTTCATTTGTTTCCCAGTTGGTGATAACCGATCCGGCATTCATTTCAGAACCCGTCGCAGCCAAAGTAAGAACCGTTCCGAATGGAAGAGCTTCTTTCGCAAACGTCTTCTTCGTTACAAGATCCCATGCGTCTCCATCGTATTTTGCGCCTGCAGCGATGGCTTTCGTACAATCGATGACGCTTCCGCCGCCGACGGCCAGGATAAAGTCGATGTTCTTCTCCTTAGCGATTTCCACTCCTCGTCTAACCGTAGAAAGGCGTGGATTCGGCTCGACTCCGGATAATTCAAATACTTCACTGTCAATCTCTTTAAGCACTGACATCACTTGATCGTATAGTCCGTTACGCTTGATGCTTCCCCCGCCGTAAACGACAAGCACCTTTTTACCATATTGAGGCACCAATTCTTTCAATTGTTCTACTTGTCCTTTACCAAAGATTAATTTAGTCGGATTGTAAAATGTAAAGTCATTCATTATTTGTTACCTCCTTGTATTCTGTAAGGGCCGATTTATTTCGTTACCCAAAATGTTCCTAGCACATTTTCTATTATCGAATATATCATCCCCAAATTGCAAAGAACTTGCACAAGGAAATTTTACTATGGGCAATTTGAATAGGAATGAGCTTACGGGGAAACTTATGAATGAGCCATTGAACTAAAAGGAGGAAAACAACATGAGTGGTATTCAACGCATTGCCTTGGTTCTTACGATCATTGGTGCTATCAACTGGGGACTTATCGGTTTCTTTCAATTCGATCTTGTTGCAGCGATCTTCGGCGGACAGGATGCAGCTCTATCCAGGATCGTATACGGTTTAGTTGGGATTGCAGGCCTCATCAATCTTGGTCTGTTATTCAAACCGACGGAAGAGCTTGAAAGAGAACCTCGTACAGAACCAACCAGATATTAAGGACCCCAATATAAAAGGTGACCCACCCCGGGTCACCTTTTATCATTTCAACAACTTCTTGATGATCTGCATCCCGAATCGTCCGCTTGGATAACGGAAGCTCATATCGAACTTCGTCGTCTGCTTCAAGATACTCTTATAATGGGAAAAGGTCGAAAAGCTGGATTCCCCGTGATAATTTCCTATTCCACTCTCCCCTACCCCGCCGAAAGGAAGATAAGGCGTTACAATGTGCATGAGGGTATCATTTACACAACCGCCCCCATAGGAAATCGATCCATTGATTTTCTCTTCCGTGATGGGGTTTTCCGTGAACAGGTATAGTGCCAAAGGTTTCGGCCGCTCGGTTACAAAATCGATGACCTCATCGAGATCTTCATACTCTATGACAGGAAAAATCGGTCCGAATATTTCATCCTGCATCACAGGCACCGAAAAATCCCTCGGCTCCATTAACGTCGGTTCGATTTTCAGGGTGCCGGGATCCACATTGCCTCCCAAAAGGATTTCCCCGTCTTCTAAATAGCCCGTCAAACGATTGAAATGCCTCTCGTTGACAATCCTTCCGAATTTATCGCTGAGCAGCGGTTCTGTTCCATAAAAGTCAATCACGGTTTTCTTGAATTCAGTGATAAATTCATCTTTCTTGCTTTTATGAATAAATAAATAATCCGGTGCGATGCAAGTCTGTCCTGCATTTGTCACTTTCCCGAAAGCGATACGCTTGGCGGCAAGAGGTATATCTGCCGTTTCATCGACAATACACGGGCTTTTCCCGCCCAGTTCAAGGGTGACCGGGATCAACTGCTTGGCGGCGGCTTCCATCACCACTTTCCCAACAGGCACACTCCCGGTGAAAAAAATATAATCAAAAGGCTGCTTGAGAAGATTCTGGGTCGTCTCCACTCCGCCCTCTATGACGAACATCTGCCTTGGATCAAAATGTGTGTTGATCATTTGAGCGAGTAATGCAGAAGTCGTCGGGGTGAGCTCCGACGGTTTTATGATCGCCGTATTCCCAGCTGCAATCGCTCCGATAACGGGTGCCAGTGCGAGCTGGATCGGATAATTCCACGGGGCGATGATCAAGGTGACTCCGTATGGCTCCGGTACAGTATAGGCCTTTGATCCAATATGGGTTTTAGCCGTTTTCATTTTTTTCGGTTCTGCCCACTCATCGATATTCTTAAGGACGAATCGAATCTCCTCCAGAAGGATGCCGATTTCCGTCGCATACGTTTCCATCTCGGATTTATTCAAATCTTTTTTTAAGGCACTGATGATTTCTGTTTCATGATTTTTTATGACAGTCGAGAATTTTTCTAATAAATCTTTCCTGTATTGAAGGGGACGGGTCACCCCGGACTTGAAAAATTGCTTGTGCTGTTGAAGACTTGCTTCTATCGCCTCGAGAGAAGCTTCCTCTATGAAGAATTCAGTCGACATTTGTTTCCCTCCGAATCTTTAATGTTTATAAGTTTAAACATAAGAACAAAAATTCCGTGCAACAATGTACATATACCTAAGCCCATTTTCAGTGATTTTACCCTATACCGCCGCTTTCTAATCATTTCTACATTCATTTCGGGAACTCCTCTAAATAAAAAAAGAACGTACCTCATATAAAATGAGAATACGTTCTTCTTATTCATGCGATCGTTACACCCAACCTCTAAATCTTGAGGCTTCAGCCATTTTGCGTGCGCCGACCATGTATGCGGCTAGTCGCATATTCACTCGACGGTTCTGAGATGTTTCGTATACATTGTTGAAAGCTTCCACAAGTTTAGCATAAAGCTTCTCGTTTACTTCTTCTTCTGTCCAGTAGTACCCTTGATTGTTCTGAACCCATTCGAAATAAGAAACCGTTACTCCCCCGGCACTTGCAAGTACGTCCGGCACCAGGAGGATCCCTCTTTCTGACAGGATTCGTGTTGCTTCAAAGGTAGTTGGTCCGTTTGCAGCTTCTACCACAATGGATGCTTTAATATCATAGACATTCTCTTCCGTGATCTGATTTGAAATCGCTGCAGGTACAAGGATATCACACTCGAGTTCCAGTAATTCCTTATTTGAAATCGTGTTTTCAAATAAGGTCGTTACGGTCCCGAAGCTGTCCCTGCGATCCAACAGATAATCGATATCCAAACCGGCAGGATCATGGAGCGCTCCATGGGCATCGGAAATCGCGATGACCTTCGCACCGGCATCATTCATGAATTTTGCAAGGAAACTTCCGGCATTACCAAATCCCTGGATGACGACGCGTGCACCTTTAATATCGATGCCGCGTTTCTTTGCTGCTTGTTCGATACAGATGGTCACACCTTGAGCTGTTGCTTTTTCACGACCTTGGGAACCACCAAGTACGATCGGTTTTCCCGTAATGAATCCTGGTGAGTCATTTTCACGAAGACGGCTGTATTCATCCATCATCCAAGCCATGATCTGAGAGTTTGTGTACACATCAGGTGCCGGGATATCCTTTGTCGGCCCGACAATCTGACTGATGGCACGTACGTAGCCGCGGCTAAGCTTCTCAAGCTCTGTGAAGGACATCGTTCGAGGATCACAGATGATCCCGCCTTTCCCTCCACCATATGGCAGATCCACAATGCCGCATTTCAAGCTCATCCACATGGACAAAGCCTTAACTTCCTCTTCATCCACTTCAGGATGAAATCGTACGCCACCCTTAGTTGGACCTACTGCATCGTTATGTTGTGCACGATAGCCTGTAAAAACTTTGATACTGCCATCGTCCATTCGGACAGGGATCCGGACGGTCAACATACGGATCGGCTCTTTCAGAAGTTCATACATTTCTTCCGTATATCCAAGCTTTGATAAAGCATCATTGATGACATGCTGTGTAGAAGTAAACAGATTAAGGTTTTCTCCCATTGTAAACATTCGCCTCTTTATTATGTGATCTGAAACGTTGTTATTGTAACATATTACCGTATCTTAAACCATTGACTTGGGAAAGAAATAATTTTTATTTTCAAGCGTTTTCAAGGCTATTCAAGAAAAAAACTTTTCAGCCTGCCGGTGTTATCAAGACAGTACTTTTTTGATTCTTTCGATGGCCCAATCGAGGTCTTCTTGTGAGATGACCAGCGGCGGGGCGAAACGGATGACTGTATCATGAGTTTCTTTACATAGCAGTCCTTCTTCTTTCAGTTGTTCACAGTATTTGCGGGCAGGTTCTGTCAGTTCCACCCCGATAAATAATCCGCTGCCACGAACTTCCTTAATCATAGGATTATCTATCTCACGAAGTTTACTCATAAAGTATTCTCCCATTTGAAGGGAACGGCCTGCAAGATCTTCATCGATCAATACATCAAGGGAGGCAACGGACACCGCACATGCCATCGGATTCCCTCCGAAAGTCGAGCCATGGGAACCTGGATTGAATACGCCCAGCACATCTTCATCTGCAACCACACACGAAATCGGGAAGACTCCCCCTCCCAGTGCTTTTCCGAGGATGTACATATCAGGATTGACATCTTCCCACTCACATGCAAACATTTTTCCGGAACGGGCCAGGCCTGCCTGGATTTCATCAGCAATGAAAAGGACATTATTTTCCTTACATAGTTCATAAGCCGCTTTCAGGAATCCTTTTGGAGGGAATACGATCCCTGCTTCCCCTTGGATCGGTTCGATGAGGAACGCCGCTGTGTTTGGTGTGATCGCTTCCTTCAACGCATCTAGGTCCCCGTAAGGAATCAGGTTGATACCCGGAAGCATCGGACCGAAGCCGCGCTTGTATTCCTCTTCTGAAGAAAGGGATACAGCTGTCATCGTCCTGCCGTGGAAGTTTCCGTTACAGGCGATGATTTCTGCACTGTTTTCGGCAACCCCTTTTACATCGTATGCCCAGCGGCGAGCCGTCTTGATCGCCGTTTCCACAGCCTCGGCACCTGTATTCATCGGAAGAGCCATGTCTTTACCTGTCAGCTGACAGATCTTCTCATACCAAGGTGCTAATTGATCATTATGGAACGCGCGTGACGTCAGTGTCACCCGGTCTGCCTGATCTTTCAGCGCCTGGATGATCTTTGGATGACGATGTCCCTGATTGACCGCTGAATAGGCGCTGAGCATATCCATATACTTATTGCCTTCAGGATCCTTTACCCAGACACCTTCCGCTTCTGAAATAACGATTGGTAGTGGAAGATAATTCTTGGCACCATACTTTTCTGTTTGTTCAATAATCGAATGCGTACTTACTGTCATACTGATTCCTCCTTACATATTCTAAAACTTTATCTTTTTTATAAAAGGATGGAGCCCTTGTATTCAAAGGCCACTCCCGTTTTCACTCTTAACGTGTTACTGATGTTGTTTTTACTTGAAGGTGAAGCAGAGAATCATCCCGGTCTGCTCCCTTAAAGAAAGATTTTATTCATCCTACTCCACAAGCACGCAAAAAAAATTTGCATTTAGAAAACCCTTACACTTATAATAATGCAAAAGATGGTTGCGTTTTTCAAGAGTTTTTTAAAAATTTTTTATAATTCCACTCTTTTTGCGAATCCCACAGAGCTGGGGGCTCGCACCCATCCACGTCAGCATGGGAAATTCTCACAAAAAATGTTCAATAGACGATACGTTTTGCAGTAGGAACCTACGATTAAAAAGAGGAGAGAGACAGCATGCTGGAATTTGAAAAACGATTGCATATGTACGAGAAAGTCGCTGAACATCTCGAATCAGGCGTCCATGTCATCGATTCTACCGGAAGGACCATCATATACAATCGCAAGATGCGCGAGATCGAAGGAATGGAAATTGAAGACGTCCTCGATAAAAATCTGCTGGATGTTTTTCAATTTCACTCCGAGGAAGAAAGCACCCTTTTAAAGGTACTGAAAACAAATAAACCTACCCTTAATGTCAAGCAGACCTACTTTAATATGAACGGAATCGAAATCACGACGATGAATGACACCTTCCCGATTTTTCACGATGAGGTGCTGATCGGAGCCATCGAAATTGCCAGGGACATCACTAAACTCGAGAAGGTGATGAGGGATCACATACATAAAAAGCCCAGCAGTTTCTTCACGTTTGACAGCATCATAGGGCATCATCCTCGTCTCACTGACGCTGTGGAAACAGGAAAGCAGGCGACGCGGACCTCCTCCCCAGTCCTGATCTGCGGCGAAATAGGGACCGGAAAGGAACTGTTCGCCCAAAGCATTCACAACGACAGCGCCCGTGCCAATCGTCCTTTCATCACCCAGAATTGCTCTTCTTTACGTGATGCCATGCTTGAAGAAATTCTCTTTCATGACAAGAGAGAGGGGAAAGACCCTGAACATCACCGTCCCTCTCTCTTCCGACAGGCACAGGGAGGAACACTCCTCCTCGACGAAATCAACTCACTAACCCCTTCCCTTCAGGAGAAACTGTTAAACTTCCTATCCAGAGGGACGGACCTCCCATTTGACGTCAGGGTGATGGCAACGGTGAACGAGGATCCGATCGACGCCATTGGAGAAGGGCGGTTATTGAAGGATCTTTATTATCGTCTGAGCATCGTGTCCGTCTTCATCCCTTCTCTCCGTTCGAGAAAAGAAGATCTTCCTGAGCTTGTGGATTATTTCATCAACCAGTTCAACCATCATTTCGCCATGAATATCAAGGGGATATCCGACGAAGTGAGGGAGATTTTCCAGCAGTATGACTGGCCGGGGAACGTAAGGGAGCTCGAGCATGTCATGGAAGGTGCCTTCAACCTCGTAGGGTTTGAGGAGGAAATCGGATACAAGCATCTTCCATTCGGATTCAGGCAGAGGATCCATCATACGGCAACAGGTGACGAAAGCCAGGATGAATCGGAATTCCTCTATCAATCAGGCACGGAAATCAAGCCTTTGGAGCTTTTCATGGAGGAAGCCGAAACCTATTATATTCAGAAGGCATTGAAATACCACGACTTTAATATCACCAAGACCGCGAAAGCCCTGGGGATGAGCAGACAGAACCTGCAGTACCGGATACGGAAGTACGGGATCGAGCGGAATTCGTTTTGATTGGTTAGAGGCCACTTTCTCTTATAGGGGGAGTGGTTTTTTTGTGGGGCGGGGGTGGGCGAAACTTGTCATTTTATGTAGAACGGTTGATATTTATCCCAAAAAAAAGAGACAACCTGTAAAACAGACTGTCTCTAAAAGTGTAAATCTCACACTTTCATCAATTTAGAATCCGTAATGAAGCGTACACCTTCCGTGGATTCGAGGGAGAATACTCCCCCTCTGCCTTCTCTTACATCCAATATGATCCGGAAATGCTTCCAATATTCATATTGTTGTTCGTTCATATAAAAAGGACAGTCGGCTACAGTACCTACCAATACATCACTGTCACCGATGATCAGATCATCTTGACTCAAACACATAGGGGAACTGCCATCACAGCATCCACCGGATTGATGGAACAAAAGGGCGCCGTGCTTGCCCTTTAACGTTTCAATCAGCTGGAGAGCTTGTTCTGTCGCCTCTAGTCGCTGTTCCATTTTAGAAGAATCCTAACGCTTTAGGGCTATAGCTGACTAGTAAATTCTTCGTTTGTTGATAGTGTGACAGCATCATTTTATGATTTTCACGACCGATACCGGACATTTTGTAGCCTCCGAATGCCGCATGTGCCGGATATTGATGGTAGCAGTTGGTCCATACGCGTCCTGCCTGAACCTCTCTACCGAAACGGTAAGCCGTGTTCATGTCACGCGTCCATACCCCTGCTCCTAGTCCATAAAGAGTATCATTGGCGATTTCAAGGGCTTCTTCTTTCGTTTTGAACGTTGTAACGGAAACAACGGGTCCAAAGATTTCTTCCTGGAAAATACGCATTTTGTTGTTTCCTTTAAATACGGTCGGCTTCACATAGAAACCTGTTTCCTGATCCCCAGTCAGTGTATTTTGTTCCCCACCGATGAGTAATTCTGCCCCTTCTTCTTTCCCAATTTCGATATATGAAAGAATCTTATCCAATTGTTCTTGGGAAGCTTGAGCACCAAGCATAGTATCTGTATCTAATGGGTTCCCCTGCTTGATTTGTTTTACGCGTTCGATTGCGCGCTCCATGAACTTATCGTAAATCGATTCCTGAATCAGTGCTCTTGAAGGACAGGTACACACTTCTCCCTGATTCAGTGCAAACATGACAAAACCTTCAACTGCTTTATCCAGGAAGTCATCATCCTGATCCATGACATCTTCAAAGAAGATATTAGGTGATTTCCCACCAAGCTCCAATGTAACAGGAATGATGTTTTGTGAAGCATATTGCATGATCAGGCGGCCTGTTGTCGTTTCACCCGTGAAGGCTACTTTGCCAACACGCTTACTTTGAGCCAGAGGTTTCCCAGCTTCCACACCAAACCCTTGAACCACGTTCAATACACCTTTAGGCAGAAGGTCTTCTATCAGTTCAACGAGAACCATGATGGAAGCTGGCGTCTGTTCTGCCGGCTTCAATACGACACAGTTTCCTGCAGCAAGGGCAGGAGCAATCTTCCATACCCCCATCAGAATCGGGAAGTTCCAAGGGATGATCTGCGCAACAACCCCTATCGGTTCATGGAAGTGATAGGAAACCGTATCATTATCAATTTCTCCTAAGGATCCTTCCTGGCCTCTGATGCACCCTGCGAAGTAACGGAAATGGTCAACCGCTAATGGTAAGTCTGCCGCCATTGTTTCACGGACAGGCTTTCCATTATCCCACGTTTCAGCTACAGCCAGCATTTCCAGATTTTCTTCTATACGATCTGCAATTTTATTTAAGATATTCGATCTTTCTGCGACAGAGGTTTTGCCCCATGCGTCTTTTGCTGCATGGGCAGCATCCAATGCTTTTTCAACATCTTCTTTGTTTGAACGGGCGATTTTTGTGAAGACCTTCCCCGTTACCGGTGATACATTTTCAAAATACTCCCCGCTTGCAGGCGGTACATATTCCCCACCGATAAAGTTCTCATATTTGTCTTTAAATTGTACCAATGACCCTTCCGTATTCGGATTATTATAAAGCATCTAAGATCCTCCTGTATTTATGTATTTTTTACCATGTTAAGCGCTTTCATTTTTCATTATATGCCATCCGGGAGGTACGGACAAGTATATTGTTAAAAAATTCTTTATTTTTCGTTAATTTACGATCATATTTTCAATACTTCGGTAAACAAAGAAAAGACCAGCCCTGTAAAAAGGCTGGTCTTTATTTATAATCAATTATTTCTTGATTAGATCTTCACGTTCTGATTGCTCGATCCACTCTTCAAGCTTGTCTTTAAGAGTGTTAAAGCCAGCTGGTGTTGTTTCTTCGTTAGCTTGCTTCACACTTCCTTGACCTTGACGGCGAGGTTTTTTCGCTGCTGCAGGCTTTGCTTGTTGAGCAGGAGCTTCTTCTGTAGCACGGATAGAAAGGCTGATTTTACCAGCAGCTTCGTCCACTGATAATACTTTAACCTTTACTTCGTCGCCTACTGAAAGGTGCTCACTAACGTCTTTAACAAATCCGTGAGTGATTTCAGAAATATGAACTAATCCTTGAGTTTCTTCGTCAAGTGCAACGAACGCACCGTATGGTTGAATGCCTGTAACTTTACCTGTTACAACAGTTCCTGTTTCGAATTTTGTAGTCATGGTAACACTCCTAGTATATATATTATTTTTCGTCTTTACACGCAATTGTAGATTATATCATAGAATCGGGAATACGGCAAAGAGATTTTATTTGCTCCTTCATTTACATCCTATCATCCGTCTATAATTGCATTCTCACTAGTTATGCTTCCCAATTATTCATTTTATTAAAACAGAGTGAATCCGGTGCTTTACGGTACCTTTTGTTTTGAAAGATGCGGGATGTTCCAATACCGCTCTCCTTCTACTATATATTGTCAGTCTTTCGATTATATGAAATCATCCGCAGTGCAAAAAAAAGCCCAACCCAATTAAAAATGGGTCAGACTAAAAGTTCTTGACAGTCGTTGATTTTTTCTTTCTTTGCTTTTGGATAAATGGAACAGCATATAACATGAAAGCTGCGATATGTGCGAATGCAAGATTTGCCACGAACAGACTCCATAAGGTTACATGTCCCCAGCCTCCGAATTCAGGTACGGCTACATAATAGATAAACACTGACCATAAGGCTATAACGAATGGGATGTGAAGAACCGCCCATTTACGATGTTCGACCCAAAGAAAAAGTGGAGTTGCCGTTGCGACGAATAGGTATACTAGAAAGACATCCATTTCAATCCCTCCATTTCTGTAGTAAACGCTTTCAATTATGGCGAAAAAAAGAATAATTTGTGAACGTTTTGTTACAATTAGTATACTACATATTCAGAAAATTTCCAGTCTATTTGCCTTGTTTTTGGCTTCTTTTCTAAAAATTAGTTGAAAAGTAATGTTTTTAAGCGTTTTCATCCATAATAAATGGAAATGAAACGCGGTCATTCAGTTTACTTTCTTCATTGAATAGCGTTTCCTGTCCTTTACCCCATTTATTGAAAATTAAAAAATCCGGTGTACAGAGGTACTAAAACATAGTACGATTGAAAAATCTTATTTTTTGAAAGGAGGATCTTAGGTATGGCCAAGAAAGATCAATGGACTTCTAAGATAGGCTTTATTCTGGCTGCGGCAGGGTCTGCCATCGGCCTGGGCGCGATTTGGAAATTCCCTTATATGGCCGGTGCGAATGGCGGGGGTGTATTCTTCTTGCTCTTTATACTTTTTACTGTTTTAATTGGGACCCCCATTCTTCTCGCTGAATTTGTCATTGGCAGGCGTGCCGGGGCTGATGCTGTTACTTCTTATAAAATATTGGCCCCTCATTCCCGGTGGCACTGGATCGGTTATTTGGGGACGGTGGTGTCGTTCATCATCTTATCCTTTTACAGTGTGGTGGGAGGATGGATTCTTTCCTATCTGGCAAGAAGTGTGACGGGCTCTCTGATTGGAAAATCGCAAGAACAGTATGGTGCTCTGTTTGAAAGCATCATAGCGAATCCAAAAGAAGTGCTGATCGCTCAGTTCGCCTTCATCGTCATCACCATTCTTGTCGTACAGGGCGGAATACAAAAAGGGATTGAACGTGCCAGTCGTTATATGATGCCTGCACTATTCATTTTATTTATTATTCTGGTGATCAGATCCCTGACATTGGATGGTGCGATGGAAGGTGTCCGCTTCCTGTTACTCCCGGATTGGAGTTATTTGAATGGAGAGACGGTCCTTCTCGCACTGGGACAAGCATTCTTTGCTTTAACGGTGGGTCTATCCGTCATGGTGACGTATGCATCGTATCTATCTAAAGAGGACAGCATGCCCAGGTCCGCCATCAGTGTTTCAAGTCTGAATATCTTTATTTCCCTACTCGCAGGATTGGTGATTTTCCCGGCCGTATATGCACTCGGCTTCAAGCCGGATGAAGGGCCGGGGATTGCCTTTGTGGTCCTTCCTGCCGTGTTCAATGAGATTACATTCGGTGGGATATTCTTAACGGTGTTCCTTATCCTGTTACTGTTTGCCACCTTGACATCCGCTTTCTCCATCCTAGAGATCGGGGTCGCTGCATTGTCCAAGGGGAATCAGAACAAACGAGTGCCGTTTACTTGGCTGATCGGGATCCTTGTTTTCATTGCCGGAATCCCGAGCGCTCTATCATTTGGTGTATTCGATGAGTTTCTTATCGGAGGAAAGAACTTCTTTGACTTCGCTGATTATATTACGAGTAACTTCGGATTGCCTGTAGGTGCTTTACTCATTTCCATCTTCGTATCCTATCGATTGAAACGTGAGGACGTCTGGAATGAACTTCAATCCGGTTCATCCATCTCCGGGAGCTTATTCAACAGCTGGATCTTCCTCCTGCGCTACATCGTACCAGTAGCGATCATACTCGTTTTCATATCGTAATGAATGGAGGAGGCTGGGACAAAAGTATTTAGTTGAAAGAAAATCCGAACGATTATTCGAAATTCTTTTTTGAAAATCGAAATCGTTCGGATTTTTCATTGGGTGTTTACGTAAACGTCGTTGCTTTAAGATGTAGTAAGTAGTGGTTGATTTCCGCTCCAGGTGCTCGCTTTCCGCGGGGCGTGAGTTGAGCCTCCTCGGGCTTTGCCCTGCGGGGTCTCAACTTTCCCGCGTTTCCCGCAGGAGTCGAGCACCTTCCGCTCCAATCAACTTCCAAGCGTAAGTGTTTCACTATCACTTTGTAATGTCGAGATCGCTTCACCCATTGCATACATCAACTGTTATTCTATTAGTGGCAGTGACCTTAACCGTTACTTATACAAATACTCTTTCTAAAACTACAGTCTGTATACGAATAACACCTAACTTGGTGAATGACCCTTTTATTATCATTGCTAAAGCACATTCAGTATATATAGCAGGATCTAGCTTTTGATTGGAGTGCAAGACGAAGACTCCTACGGGAAAAGCGGAATAGGTGAGACCCCACAGGAGCGAAAAGCGACGAGGAGGCTCGCCTTCCGCCCGAGGAAAGCGAAGTCTTGCACGGAAATCAAAAGCGGTGTAGCAAGCAATCCTAACTGAATTTATGATTGTTCGCCTTTAGAAGAAATGGATTTAGTTATGTCCCAGCCTCCTTCTATATTTATGTAACATTTTGTTCACGGGTTATCGAGCTGATTTTTTCCAATTGGTGATAAACTAAAGTTATACAGAAGGCATTTTATGAGGAGGGATTTTGTTATGTCTCATTTTGGCGAGAATCTGAAACGAGTAAGGGAAGAGCGTAGATTGTCTCAACAGGAGCTTGCTTTACGGGCCAGGTTGGGAACGAAAACAATTGAGAAATATGAATCTGATCTGCAGATACCTGATACCCAGACGATCCTTAAACTTTCCACTGTTCTCGATATTCCTGCTTCCGAACTCATGGAACGGGAAGTGAAAGACCATCCCCCTGCAGGAATAGATGCAGAAATGGAGCAGCTGATTAAAGAACTGGGTCCCAAGCGTACAAAGCTCATCCTTCGCAAGGCCAAGGAATTCTCAGAAGAGGATTTTCTTAGGGTGATGCAAATGCTATATGAATTAAAATATGAAACAAATGAATCTTAAAAACTTTTTTTGAAAATGATGTATAGAGAAACACAAAAGGGGTCAAACTGAAAATAAGCTTTCTAAGTATTCCCCCTTTTGTTTTCATTTGTTGGACGATCATGGTATCGTCCTATTTTTTTTGCGCATTTATAAGGGTGCCTGGCATCTATCGGGAATCTGGTGCCAGTCACCCCTCATTCACCACCTAACCGTGATTCTCCACAAATCGCTTCATCCGTTTCACCGCTTCCTGCAGCTGCTCCATGCTTGATGCATACGAACAGCGGATAAACCCTTCTCCACCTTTCCCGAATACATTCCCGGGCACAACCGCCACCTTCTCTTCCATCAGGAGTTTTTCTGCAAATTCCTCTGAAGACATTCCCGTCTTTTGAATGGAAGGAAAGGCATAGAACGCTCCTCCCGGGGTGTGGCATGTTAATCCACATTCGTTCAGGGAGTCGACGAAATAGTGACGGCGGTGACGGTAGCTTCTCTTCATTTCCATCACATCGTCCATCCCTTTATCCAGTGCCTCGACTGCTGCATATTGTGCAGGTGTCGACGCGCACATCATGGCATACTGATGGATTTTCAATAAGGATGAAGCAATCTCTTCAGGGGCGCATATATAGCCGAGCCTCCAGCCCGTCATGGCGAACCCTTTGGAGAAGCCGTTGATGACGATGGTCCTTTTTCTCATGTCTTCTAACGAAGCGATTGATACATGGTGATGGTCATAGGCAAGCTCCGCATAAATTTCATCTGAAAAGACGACGAGATCATGCTTCCGGATCACTTCAGCCAGACTCTCTAAATTTCCCCTTTCAAGGACCGTCCCTGTCGGATTGTTCGGAGAACAAAGTAACACAGCTTTTGTTTTTGGCGTGATGGCTGCTTCGAGTTCTTCAGCTGTGACCTTGAAGCCATTTTCCGGTTTGGTTTCGACCGTTACCGGCACTCCCCCCGCCAATTGGACAAGAGGAACGTACGAAACAAAGCCCGGTTCGACGACGATCACTTCATCACCCTGATCGATGATGGCCCTCATACTGATATCAAGTGCCTGTGAAGCCCCGACCGTCACGATGATTTCCGTTTTCGGATCATAGTCAACCGAGTATCCCTCTTTCATATACCGGGCAATCTTTTCCCTCAACTCGAGAAGTCCCGCATTTGCTGTATAGGAGGTATATCCCTGTTCCAAGGAGAGAATCGCCGCTTCCCTCACCGTCCAGGAGGTGACGAAATCCGGCTCCCCTACGCCTAAGGAAATGACCCCTTCCATATTGGCAGCGAGATCGAAGAATTTCCTGATTCCTGAAGGCTTTAAA
This sequence comes from Rossellomorea sp. QJM3NY_18, assembly GCF_056173145.1. NCBI lineage: Bacteria > Bacillati > Bacillota > Bacilli > Caryophanales > Bacillaceae > Rossellomorea > Rossellomorea sp. QJM3NY_18. Next base: position 3,566,330 of record NZ_CM149659.1, read on the forward strand.
TTCTTAACTGATTGAGCTATGTATGATGTCTTGGTTGTCATGGGGACACCACGATTCTTCTATCTTCTCCATGATCACCGAAGATCGTTCCATCATGCTTATATTTCTTCAATTGAAAATGTGTGGTCGTTGATAGGACAGAATCCAGGGTCGAGAGCTTTTCAGACACGAATGTCGCCACTTCATGCATGGACCGCCCTTCAACCGTCACGGACAGGTCGTACGCCCCAGACATCAGGTAGACGCTTTTCACTTCTTTATACCGGTAAATCCGGTGAGCCACTTCATCAAAGCCCACCCCTCTTTTCGGAGCGACTTTTACATCAATCATGGCCGTCACACCTTCATGGCCTTCCACTTTCGACCAGTCCACAATCGAGCTATATCTGACAAGAATATTCGCTTTTTCAAGCTTCTCAACCGCTTCCTCAATTTCCTTTGCCGGCACTTGAAGCATTTTTCCTAAATCTTCTGTCGAAATCCTTGCATCCTTCTGTAATATCCTTACTAAATCAAGCTCCATTTCTCTCAGTTGCATTTTGCTTCCTCCTCATCCCCACTAAATGGTTTCATTATATCAGAAGTCACGTATATGAAAAGAGTCAACCTATTCCCCCCTTTAAAGGGAATGGATATGTCAGAAACTTCAATTCAAGGTGTGAAATGAGGAATTGGGGGTAAAATATCTATAATCAATACAGAAAGGAGTGAGGAAAAATGAAAGAAAACGATTTCTCCAGAGTGGTGGAGGTGAACGGCACCAATGTTTACTTTGAATATCACGAACATCCCACTGCCTCTGAGACCTTCGTCCTTCTTCATGGATTCCTATCATCCATCTTCAGCTTCAGGCGGCTTACACCTCTTTTGAAAGAACATTATAATGTCGTTTCCATCGACCTTCCTCCTTTCGGAAACAGCGGAAAACACAACAACTTCGTTTATTCTTACGACAACCTTGCCAATACGGTCATCGCCTTACTGGACCATCTGAAGGTAAGCAACATCCATTTGACGGGGCATTCCATGGGTGGGCAGATCGCCTTGAATGTCATGAAAAAGGCCCCTGACTTAGTGGAAAAAGGCGTCCTGCTCTGCAGTTCAGGATATCTAAAGAGGATGAATTGGCCTGTCACGATGCTGAGTCACATCCCTTTTTTCCATCTTTACGTAAAACTGTGGCTTACTCGCTCAGGTGTCCGCAATAACCTTGAAAACGTCGTGCATGACTCTACCATGATTGACGATGAAATGATGTTTGGATATTTGAAACCTTTCCTGGAGGATGATATTTTCAAAGCGCTGACAAGGATGATACGGGACCGCGAAGGAGATCTTTCGGTGAATGACCTGCGAAATATCCAAACACCCTGCCTCCTCGTTTGGGGAGAGCATGACAGGGTGGTACCTTTATCAACGGGAGAGAGGCTGAACCAGGATATCCCGAACTCGAAACTCGTGGTACTGAAAGAGACGGGGCATCTTGTACCCGAAGAAAAGCCAAGGGAAGTATTGGAAAATATTCACGCATTTGTTTCCGCTGCTCCAGAAGAAGTTTCGGATGAGGCCAGGACAGAGCCTCTATTTCAAAAAGGACTTTCCCAAACGCTTCTAACTGAAACGTAGGGAGAAGTCCCTTTTTTCTTGTGTTGGAAAAGAAATCAAATGACTAACGGTAAGACATATCATTTTCATCTTTTTCGTTTCCATCATATGATTATACTTACAAATACATAAACGAAAGGGGAAAGAATAATGAGTAGATTTGAAGAAATCATCGACCGGAAAGGGTCCTCCTCCGTTAAGTGGGACCTCACGAAAACCGTGTTTGGGAGAGACGATGTCCTGCCTATGTGGGTGGCAGATATGGATTTCCTTCCGCCTGAGGCTGTATTGGAAGCGCTCGGGAACAGACTGAAGCACGGGATCTTTGGCTACACATTTGTAGGGGATGAAACAGCGGCAAGCATTAAAGATTGGGTTCAAAAACGCCACGGCTGGGAAATCGAGACAACCTGGCTGCAATACAGTCCCGGAGTCGTTCCCGCTATATCAACGATCATTCAGGCACTCACTGTTCCCGGAGACAAAGTGCTAGTCCAATCTCCCGTCTATACTCCATTTTTCAGCCTGGTGGAGGATAATGACAGGGAAATTGTCAATGCCCGACTGCAGTATCGTGAAGGGAGATATTCCATCGACTTTCATGCCTTTGAAGAATCCCTTAAAACAGGTGTGAAGCTATTCCTTCTGTGCAACCCTCATAATCCGAGCGGACGGGTGTGGAAGAAAGAAGAACTGATCAAAATGGCTGAATTATGTCACAAGTACAACGTCTTGATTGTTTCGGATGAAATCCATTCAGATCTGGTTTATAAAAATCATACGCATACTCCCCTCGCCTCTTTGGATGATACATTCCGGGATATGACGATTACTTGCATTGCACCGAGCAAAACCTTTAACCTTGCAGGTTTACAGGCTTCAGCCATGATCACTCCAAATGCTGAAATCAGGGAAAAGATTGCAGGCGTTCATAAAAAGCAAGGCTTCTTTACTCTCAATACACTCGGCATCATTGGAATGGAAACGGCTTATCGCCACGGAGAAGAGTGGTTGGATGAAATCCTGGATTATCTGCAGGAAAATGTAACCGTCACGAAGGAATTCATTGAAGAACACCTGCCTGAACTGCAAGTCGTGGAAGCAGAAGGGACATATCTCCTCTGGATCGATTGCACGAAGTTGAATCTATCAGATGATGAACTGAAAAATCGACTATTAGAAAAAGGAAGACTTGCTTTGGAACCGGGGACGAAATATGGTCCTGGCGGGGAAGGATTTGTCCGCATGAACATTGCATGTCCACGGGAGACGCTGATGGATGGTCTGACAAGATTAAGATCCGCATTGAATTAAAAAAATGTACCAGGTACGAATCGGGACGATTCGTACCTGGTACATTTTTTAACGGCTACTTCTTATCGCTTTTGATCTCTCCACAGGCAATGCGTTTACCGGAATCCCCCGAGGGTTGTGTCATCCCGTCATCTTTGTTTTCATCAATGATGAGTGAAGTCCCTTCTTTCGTGAAGAGGGATGTCTTCCCCTTTGATAAGGTAACCATCGGTGCCATGAGCTTCACCTTCACCGTGCCGTCATCCCCCACGATGAGGTTGGGCAGATCTCCGCCGTGGGCCCCTTCAGGATGAAGCAGTCCATGCTTCGTGTCGTCAGGATTGAAGTGATTACCTGACGATACGAAATCCGGCCGCTTACATACTCCTTTTTCATGTATATGGATTCCGTGCTCCCCCGGAGGAAGTCCTTCGAGATCCAATGCGACCTCCACTCCGTCAGATTGTTCCTGTAGGGTGGCATTCCCCAGTGAATCACCGTTCTCATTTTTCATTTCCACTTCTAGCTTTTTCGGATTTTCGATAGCACATCCGCTTATAAGGAGTGTGATCATGACCATATATAATAGGGATAATTTTTTCATATCGCTCTTCCTCCATCTCTGCATACTCTTTCACCATTGTTGACTCCTGTGGTGAAAATTATTCCTATTTCCATGAAGAGTTGCCGTATGAAGGATATCCATCAGGACGAAAAAAACACGCTCAGGAGGCGTGTTTCGATTTTCTATTCTGTTCTCCTCTGAACCCTTGCTTCTTCTTCCATTTTCTTCGTTTTCAATTCTTCGCGCTTTGAAGCTTTCTGGATGATCCGGAATGTAAGGAGGGCAGCAATCACAAAAATGGCCATCGTAATGCCGGCTGGGATATATTCTGTCTTATCTTCGGGAAAATAGAGAAATAAATTTAATATAAATGAAGAAAGCATGGTACGCTCCTTTCGAAAACAAACTCTTTGTCTATTATAACAACTCTCTAAAGGACAAACCAACTTCAAATCGTCACCTTTTTAACGATTTATTGAACGTCCACCCGACAATTTCCGAGGAAATACCTCTTTTTTCCCTATATAAAAAAGCCGTAAACCCACAAAAATGGTGTTCACGGCTCTTTCAGGTTTATTTTACAACCTTGATGTTTTCAATCACGACGTCTTCTTTTGGAAGGTCGTTCGCCCCTACTTCTACGTTGGCGATCTTATCCACGATGTCCATGCCGTCAACCACTTGTCCAAACACAGTGTGCTTTTGATCAAGCCATGGCGTTCCACCGTTCTCCATGTAGGCATCGACGATCGGTTCCGGGAATCCGGCAGATTTCATCTGGTCTTCCAACTGAGGATCGATGTCACTTTTTTGTACGATGAAGAATTGGCTGCCATTTGTATCAGGACCGGCATTCGCCATCGAAAGGGCACCGCGAAGATTGAATAATTCCGGTGAAAATTCATCTTCGAATGATTCTCCGTAGATGCTTTCTCCACCCGTTCCGTTTCCATTCGGGTCTCCGCCCTGAATCATGAAGTCTTTAATGACCCGGTGGAATTTCAAGCCATCGTAATACCCATCTTTACTGTGTTTTATGAAGTTCTCCACGGTTTTGGGAGCCTGCTCTGGGAATAATTTGATCTTGATGGTTCCCATGGATGTTTTCATTTCAACTAATTTTTCGTTTTCAGCAACTTCTGTTGTCAGCTGAGGATACGTCATATCTTCATCTCCTTTGGATTCTTCTGTTGTTTTCTGCTTCTCGGATGCTTTTGGCTTTTCTTCAGTGGTATCTCCCTTTTCTGTTTGTCCACATGAGGCAAGAACTAAACCTAGTAAACAGAGGGTAACGATCATTAAACGCTTCATATATGTACCTCCACATGTTACCTTTATAGTAGTTATTTCTCAGTTTCATTCTGCTTACATTATAATAGAGATTGATGTATTAGAGGAGGTTTTTTATGAAAAACATTCAAATTGGTGATTATGTCACAGCTTTTTATAAAACGGGAAAATATGTAGGCGAGGTCACAGGGGAACGACCCGGTGCCTTTGTCGTGAAGATTCAGGCTGTCTTAAAGCATCCGAGGCAAGGCGACCTGCACAACCCTCAAGCTGTGGACGTGCCTTTGTTTCATGAACGGAAAGCACTTGCCCACGGTGAGCGTGCCAACATGCCGGAGAAAATGGTCAAGCCATATGACGGGGACATCCCCGATTACAATGAAACACTTATCCATTCATTCTTAACGTTGAAGGAAGAACTTGAAGCAGACGGTTCCCCACACGCGCAAAAGAGTCTTGAAACACTGCAATCCATTCAAAGGGAATACGAACTGATGTATAACCTCACATTTTAATGAAAGACGGGGACGGACCTTCAAATGAAGGTCCGTCCCCGTCTTTTCATGCAAGCTGGTTGTAGAATTTCGAGAGGTCGATTCTGTCTCCGATGGTGGTGGGTGCGGCTTTATCGAGGTATTTTTTATCTTTTTCGACCAGGTTGTAGATATGCTGGGTGGTAAGGGCGTCATCCAACGCTTTATGGTGCTTTCCGACACCTTCCCTTCCATATTCCTGGACGGCCTTCCATAGTCCCGTCTGGTTCTGATCACCGAAGAAGCGCTTATATTCCATGGATAAATCGACGAATTGAGCTTGGAAAGGAAATGATACGCCCGCCTGCGCGCAGTTATCGCGAAGTACCTTCATATCCATGTTTCCCCACGTCACTACCTTCGCGACTCCCAAATCATTCAACCCTTTAAAATAATCAATCAGACATTGGAACGATATCCCTGAATCCACTTCATTCTGGCTGATGGATAAAAATCGTTTGCAGCGGTTGGTCAGTTTGGGGAATGCAGTCGGTTTCACATAAGAGGAAAACGTATCTGACACTTTCCCGAACTCTACCACCACTACCCCGGCTTCGATGATTTCAGGGAAGAAACCTTTGGGGACCCTATGTCGTTCCGGCATAGAAAACTCAAAATCTATAAACACAAGCTGTTCCGCTTTCGCCACGTATACTCCCTCCTCAAAATGTAGATAAGACCCCAATTCATTTATAATAAAAAAATTCAGGATAATCGTATTTCTTTACTCCATCCGAAAGGAGAACTGTGCGATGCGCAGCATTTCTCCATACTTCTTATTCTTACATTATATCATGCTAAGTCAGGAAATTATGACTAATTCCCGGTTTTACATGCGAATAAATGTTATTCAGTGGACTATGGACCAAATCTTTAATAAAATGAATATTTAGGTATACGAAATAAAAAAACATATAGAAGGTGTTAATTATTTCACAAAAAAGAAAGAATCTAACCATCATGCTCATGGCCAATTTTCTGGTGGCGGCCAGCGCAACAATGGTGCTGCCCTTTTTATCTCTTTACATTGAAACCTTTGGCACTTATAGTCACGAATATGTCCAGCGCTGGTCAGGTTTTGTCTTTGGAGTTACATTCTTAACGGCGTTCTTCATATCTCCCCTATGGGGTCGGATCGGGGATCGTTTTGGATATAAGCCGATCCTTCTCATCACTGGATACGGGATTGCAACTTCCATCTTCTTAATGGGGTTTATGCATTCCGTTGGGGGACTGTTCATTCTGCGGGGGATCATGGGGGCGGTGACGGGGTTCATCCCTACATCGATGGCCCTCATCTCCTCCCAGACCCCTAAGGAAGAAGCGGGAAGGACACTTGGCACCCTTCAGATGGGAACCGTATCAGGCGGGTTATTCGGTCCGGTGATTGGAGGACTGTTGGCAGACAATGTGGGATTTTCCTACACGTTTATCTTCACTTCCATCGCCATCGCCACTGCTGCGACCGTCGTACTTCTCGGGATCGATGAACAAAGAAGCAGGGAACAACGGGATCAACGGAACAAATACTCGAGTAAAGAAGTCCTGCAGCATATCTTTGATCATAAATTACTCTTGACGGTCCTTATCCTTTCCTGCCTGATTCAAGTGGCGAACTTCAGCATACAGCCACTTCTCGCCCTGTATGTAGATGAACTCACCTCTTCTAGTAATCTGGCATTTTTAGCAGGAATCGCCTTTTCAGCGACGGGATTCGGAAACTTGATTGCGACGAGAAGATGGGGACAGCTCGGTGACGATATCGGGTATGAAAAGGTTTTATCCATCCTTCTCGTTCTCGCCTCTATCTTCATCGTTCCACAGGCACTGGCTGTCGAGCTGTGGCAGCTCGTTCTTTTCCGGTTCCTGTTCGGAATTGCGATCGGAGGTATGATTCCTTGCGTCACTGCCTACATTCGTCAGGAGGCACCATTGAGTATGCAGGGAGAAGTCCTTGGATATAATCAGAGCTTCCGATTTCTTGGAAATGTGATCGGACCGGCCTTTGGAGGCATTGTATCCGGATATATTGGCATTTCTTCCGTTTTTTATGTAACAGGTGCTTTATTCTTAGGAGCATTTGGATTATTATGGTGGAGTATACATCATTCTGAATCTCAAAGCCATGTGAAAGAATACTAGAAAAGTAGAGTGAGATATGAGAGTTTTTGCAGGTTATGTAACGGTGATTAGTTTTATACTCATCTTTTTCACCACGTTATTTTTTGCGACGGGTGAATGGAACAAGGTACAAAGCTTTCAACAGGAGTTGGAGCATGCAGTGAGTACCGAGTCCATCGACCTGAATCGTACAAGCTTATTACTTGATCAGGACGGTAAGGTCTTTTCTGAGGTGAACCGGCCTTACCGTCTATATGTGCCGGACGAGAAGATCCCCTCGTTCCTAAAGGATATACTGGTCGCATCTGAAGATCAGCACTTTTACGAACACGTCGGTTTCGATGCTGGCGCAATCCTCCGGGCTGTCGTGAAAAATCTGGTGTTCACCCATATCCAGCAGGGAGGGAGTACCATTACCCAGCAGTTGGCCCGGAACTTATATCTGGGACAGGAAAAAACCTATAATCGTAAACTGACCGAGTTGTTTTATGCACATGAAATTGAAAAATCCTTATCAAAGGATGAAATACTGGAGTTATATATGAACGTCATTTACTTCAGTAATGGAGTATACGGGATCGAAACAGCCTCCCAATACTATTTTCAAAAAAGTGTCTCCGATCTTAACCAGGCGGAGATGGCGTTCATCGCTTCAATCCCGAATAATCCGGGTAAATATGATCCCGTTGACCATTTCGATCAAACGAAGGTTCGTCAGGAGCGACTGCTCGATATTCTTGTGAGCACATCAAAATTATCGAAGGATGAAGCGGAGAAATTAAAGAAAATACCGATCACCCTGAATGTCCGCAAGAAGACTGATCTCTATCCCGACTATGCCTTTTATGTAGAAAACGAGCTGAAGGAACTGATCGCTCTAAACGAAGGCTATAAGCTGGAACTGGAAAATGCCGCATCTGAAGAGGAAAAGAAGCGGATCGCCGGGAAGCTCGAGGAGCGATTTCAGGACGTGATTTCGTCAGGTGTCAGGATTCAAACGGCGTTGCGGCCCGCTCTTCAACAAAAAAGTGTCCGGGCTTTGAATGAACAGCTAAATGCAGAATTACAGGGAGCAACTGTCACCATCGACAATAAGTCCAGAATGATTGTTGCCTTATCCGGTGGCAGGGATTACCAGAAATATAATTTCAATCATGCGTTCCAAGCCTTCAGGCAGCCTGGTTCGGTTATTAAACCGCTGCTCGTATATGGTCCCTATATTGAGAAATTCAAGGCCGGGATCAATGACAAAGTCAATGCCAATCAATACTGTGTCGGTGAGTATTGTCCGGTCAACTATGGAGGGATCCAGCCGGGTACGGTGACATTGAAACAATCCCTGGCACAATCCTATAACGGCTCGGCGCTTCGTCTCATGGAAAAGGTCGGCATTGAAAAAGCCTTCCAATCCATCTCCCCTTTTTCCTTTGAAAGGGTGATAAAGGAAGATCAAACCTTCGCTTCTTCCATTGGCGGCTTCACTTATGGAATGAGTCCCCTGGAACTGACGGATGCCTATACCTCTTTTATTGACGGCAGTTATCAGGAGAGTCATGCCATCCTTTCCGTCAGTGACAGTCACGGAAAGATTCTTTATCAATGGAAAAAGGACCCGAAGAAAGTCTGGTCAGCAGATACCACTGCTAAAATAAGAAAAATGCTCAATGAAGGGGCGACAGCCGGAACCGGAAGAGCCGCGTATGTATCCAAGCCGTATGTAGGAATCAAAACCGGCACGACCAATAACTATCATGATTACTGGGTGATGGGTTTGACCGACACCCTTACGACAGGCGTTTGGGTCGGCCATGATATTCCCCGTGATATGAGTGAGATCGAGCAAAAGCGTCCAAGTCATAAAGTCTGGCAGGAAATCATGGAATGATCTTATATCAAAAAAGCGTCTGCAGCATGTGCTGCAGACGCTTTTTCTATTATAACTTTACCTTCGACATAATCGGGAGACTTGCCATTACTCCGTTATAAAGCTTCAAAAAAACAAAGAAGATCGTCAAAAATAACGAAGACCATGAGAATACTTGCAAACTCACCACTCCGAAGATCCCCCATTTCGAGAGGGACGGACTTATTTTATACACAAAGTAGATAAAATAAGCGATCGAACTGAGTGCAAAAATGATGAAAAGCCCTAAAAAAGACTTTAGACTCACCACAGACACCAAGCCCCCGATGAAGTAAATCATCGAGCCTGTACGAACAAGATTATACAACTGCCCATCCGAATCCGTGGCAAAAAACAGCATGGATACCCCATTGATGGTCTCAGCAATCAGTTTTAAAGCCGCGAACACCATGAAGAAGGCGACCATTAACAGGATCAAAATGGCAAGCTTAAGCTGTATATCGGATAAAAACTCCCTCATGCCCGGGTAGACACCGATTTTTTTAAATACGTCCACGAAGACTCCCACTCCATAAACGGAAAACGTCAGACTAAACAATAGTATCGAAAAAAGGGGTAAATAACTTGTTAAGTATGTATTTTTCACTCAAAACTCTCCCATAACGATTCTTCATTCACTCTCATCATAATCGTTTATGGAGATCTTGAAAAGGGTATAGAAACAGAAGGAACAATGACAATATGCCTATCTCTCCTTATCATCTATAAACAAAAAAACACCCCTTCTGTTATGGAAGAAAGGGCCGTTTCATTGAAGGGAATGAGAATGGGGTACCACTCTGATATATTCCCTGGATTCAAATGGTTGTCTCCCGCGTGCGGGTTCTTTCGTCATTTCCTCTTCCACTTCTTCCGTTTCACCATATTGAACCGGTTTGATATTCATACTCGTCGGGTCTTCGGTCTCAATGATTTCCCGGTTAAATCGATCTTCGGTTTCCACCATCCACGCAAAGCCAAAAAAAGCAAAAAATATGGTCGTAACCGCTACTGTTTTCTTTTTCATAACTTCACCCCTTTGTGGATAGGATTCTCCAATTTGACCGAAACTATTCTGGAAGTGTCGAGAATCGAGGAGAAAATCCAACAAATTTTTCTACATGCATTTCCACGTATCTTCATATTTAATACTTCTTGAAAGTTGTGATATGAATGGGATGCTGAGTAATGCAAGCATTTATTTTTTACGTTATAATGCTTTTTAGGGTTCAGCTTCGGTCGAGTAATGAAGAATGTTGCCGAATAATGAATAAGGTCGACATGAGACCATGTTGAGAATAAACGATTATGATAAAGAGGGGGGTTTTAAATGACTTTATTACATTGGGCAATTGTATCGCCCTTTTTATTTGCGATACTTATTCCATTTCTATATAAAGCATTTCGGAATGTACATACCGGTTGGTTCGTACTATTGTTGCCGGCAGCTTTATTCACGTACTTTTTTCAATTCATCTCCATTACAAGAAATGGGGATACCGTCAAGGAAACCTTGGAGTGGATGCCTTCCTTCGGGATCAACTTCACCGCTTACGTAGATGGCCTTGGATTACTATTTGCCATGCTCATCACGGGAATCGGTTCACTGGTTGTCCTTTACTCCATTTATTACTTAGATAAGAAGAAGGAGCAATTACATAATTTTTATGTGTACTTAATGATGTTCATGGGAGCGATGTTGGGCGTTGTCCTTTCCGACAACCTGATCGTTCTTTATATGTTCTGGGAATTCACTTCTATTTCATCATTCTTATTGATCGGTTACTGGTATCACCGTGAGCGTTCCAGATATGGAGCACAGAAATCCATGCTCATCACGGTATTCGGGGGACTCAGCATGCTTGGAGGATTCCTGCTCCTTTATCTAATGGGCGGAACTTTCAGCATCAGGGAATTAGTCGGACAAGCTGATCAGCTTATGACACAGGCACTTTTCCTTCCTGCCTTGCTTCTAGTACTGTTGGGAGCATTCACAAAATCCGCTCAGTTCCCATTTCACATCTGGCTGCCGGATGCCATGGAAGCACCAACACCGGTCAGTGCATATCTGCACTCCGCCACGATGGTTAAAGCAGGTATCTATCTTGTCGCCCGCTTAAGCCCGATATTCGCAGAATCAAGCGTTTGGCTATGGCTCGTCGGCGGCGTGGGGATCTTCACTTTATTCTGGGGTTCTTTCAACGCCGTAAAGCAGACGGACCTAAAAGGGATCCTCGCCTTTTCCACCGTCAGTCAACTGGGCCTCATCATGTCCCTGTTGGGAGTGGGAGCGGCAGCTCTTCATTACACAGAGCTTGATGATAACATTTATATGGTGGCAACACTCGCCGCCGTATTCCATTTGATCAACCACGCGACCTTCAAAGGAAGTTTATTCATGGTCGTCGGGATCATTGATCATGAAACGGGTACCCGGGATATCCGAAAGCTTGGCGGGCTGATGAATTTCATGCCCATCACGTTCACCATCGCCATTATCGGAGCATTCTCCATGGCCGGGCTTCCTCCTTTCAACGGATTCCTCTCCAAGGAGATGTTCTTTACAGGAATGGTCAGGGTCCTTGAAATGGATATTTTCAACCTGGATACATTCGGCATGATCTTTCCGCTCCTTGCGTGGGTAGGAAGTGTGTTCACGTTTATTTACAGTATGATCCTGGTCTTCAAAACCTTTACCGGGAAGCATCAGCCGGAGAAGCTCGAAAAGAAACCGCATGAAGCCCCTCTTGGAATGTTGATCTCACCGATCATCCTGGCTTCGCTCGTGGTCATCTTCGGTTTCTTCCCGAACATCCTGTCAGAGCGGATCATCGCGCCGGCAGTGGCTGCCATTACCCCAAGCCTGATCCAGGAGGGATATGAGGTCGAAACGCATATTTCATTCTGGCATGGATTTACACCTGAGCTATTCATGACATTCGGGGTCATTCTATTCGGTATCCTGTTGTATCTCCTCTTTCCTTCATGGAAAAAGGTGTACACATGGATCCCTGAGCGCTTTACTTTGAATTCTTTCTATGATGGAGGTCTCATCAAGAGTGAGCGTGGCGCCCATAACTTTACAAGTGGTTATATGACAGGCTTTATCCGTACGTATCTGGTGTACATCTTCTCCTTCTTGATTGCCATTTCATTGTTTGCGATGTGGTTCAAAGGGGCATTCGCCATCAATATGGAAGAAGTTGCTCCAGTCGGGATTTATGAGATTGCCATCGCGCTTCTCCTTGTCATCAGTTCTGTCACTATCCTGTTTGCGAAATCACGACTGACGTCCATCATTTCGCTTGGTGCTGCAGGATATACCGTTTCACTATTCTTTGTGTTATTCCGCGCCCCGGACCTGGCCCTGACACAGCTTGTCATTGAAACCGTGTCGGTGGCCCTGTTCTTACTTTGCTTCTACCACCTGCCTAAATTAAGCAGGCATGAAGAACGCATGCGGTTTAAACTCGGGAACGCACTCATATCGATCGGGGTCGGAGTGGTCGTCGCTTTATTCGCCATCTCTTCCTACAGCTCGAAGATGTTTGAGTCCATTTCGAAGTATTATATTGAGAATACCCACGATAAAGCCGGCGGGGAAAACATGGTCAACGTCATCCTCGTAGACTTCCGTGGGTTTGATACGATGTTTGAAATTTGCGTCTTGGCCATTGCGGCACTCGGCATATACTCCATGATCAAATTGCGCCTTACAAGGAGGGATGAAGGATGAAAGCAAAAGTAAAAACGAATGATGTCATCCTGCAGACCGTTACCAATGTGGTCGCATTCATCATCATCCTGTTCTCGCTGCGACTCTTCTTCTCGGGTCACTACACTCCGGGGGGAGGATTCATCGGGGGCTTGATGACGTCGGGGGCCATTGTGTTACTATTACTCGCTTATGACATCAAGACCGTCGCCACCATTTTACCGGTGGATTACAAGATCATCACGGCGATCGGCCTGTTCTTTTCAGTGGCTACGGGTGCGGGGGCTTTATTGTTCGATGTTCCTTTCCTTACCCACGCGTACGATTATTTCCACCTTCCCTTGTTGGGGAAGACATCGCTGCACACAGCCGTCCTCTTTGACACAGGCGTGTATCTGGTGGTCATCGGGGTCACCATGACCATCATTCAAACGATTGGGGTGAGCGAATAATGGAGATCATCATGGCCGTCGTCGTCGGAATCCTATTTACAAGCGCCGTTTACTTAATGTTATCCAAGAGCTTGCTCCGGATCATCATCGGGACAGCCCTGTTAAGCCACGGTGCCCATTTATTGATCCTTTCCGTGAGTGGCCTTAAAGGGGGAGCTGCGCCTCTGCTCGGGGAACACGCTGAATCATATGTCGATCCCCTGCCCCAGGCATTGATCCTGACGGCAATCGTTATCAGCTTTGGAGTGACAGCTTTCTTCCTCGTTCTCGCTTATCGGGCATATCAGGAGCTTGGCACGGATAATATGGATCAGATGAGAGGTAACGAAGGAAATGACTAACTTATTAATACTACCGATTCTAATCCCGTTATTCACGGCGATTATCTTAATGTTTATCAGCAAATATGTGAAACTGCAGCGAGGGATCTCAGCTCTGTCAACTCTGGCTACCGTAGCAGCATCCCTTGTACTGATCAATACGGTTCACCATGACGGAATCCAGACGGTGAACCTCGGAAGCTGGGAAGCTCCTTTTGGGATTACCCTCGTTTCCGACATGCTCTCTGCCTTACTTGTGACGACGACAAGTATCATAGCCCTTGTCGTGCTTCTTTACTCGTTTAAGTCGATAGGAGTGGGCAGGGAGCGATTCTACTATTATCCTGTCGTTCAATTTCTATTGGTTGGAGTGAACGGGGCTTTCACAACAGGTGATATCTTCAACCTTTTCGTCTTTTTCGAAGTAATGCTGATGAGTTCTTATGTCCTGTTGGTCCTCGGCGGGACGAAGGCACAGCTGCGTGAAGGAATCAAATACATTCTCGTGAATGTGATCTCCTCCGCACTATTCGTCATCACCGTTGCATACCTGTATTCAGTCGTTGGAACGCTGAATATGGCGGATATTTCGAGGAAAATAGCCGTAGTGGATCAGCCGGGAATTCTAACAGCCATCGCCATCCTGTTCCTATTGGTCTTTGGCCTTAAAGGCGCGATCTTTCCGCTATACTTTTGGCTGCCAGGCTCATACTATGCGCCGCCGACCCCGGTGCTTGCTCTGTTCGGAGCCCTGCTTACGAAGGTCGGAGTTTATTCGATTATCCGGACATACACGTTATTTTTCTATCACGATACCGGATTCACCCATGAAATCCTGGGTATACTGGCCATCCTTACCATGGTTCTTGGCTGTATCGGCGCCATTGCCTATTGGGATGTTAAAAAGATCATAATCTATAACATTGTCATTGCTGTCGGTGTGATTTTGTTCGGGGTATCGACAATGAACCCTGAAGCAATGGAGGGTGCGATTTATTATTTGGTTCATGACATGATCATCAAGGCCGCTTTATTCCTTCTGGTCGGTGTCATGATTGCCATCACAGGCACGGCCAACCTGAAGAAAATGGGCGGATTGATCAAGCACTATCCTTGGCTTGGATGGACATTCCTTGTCGCCGCATTCTCACTTGCCGGTATCCCCCCTTTAAGCGGTTTTATCGGGAAATTATTAATCGTACGGGGGAGCTTTGCGGCAGAGGCCTACGTAGGAGCAGGAGTCGTCCTCGCATCCAGTCTGTTGGTGCTCTACTCTGTCATCAAGATTTTCGTTAATGGGATTTGGGGAACCCCGAAGGAATATAACGGAGTGTCTAAGGGAGACGCCCGTTACTTATGGATGACGTCTGCTGTACTCGTCGTGCTGGCTGTAGGTTACGGCCTTGGTGCAGAAGCGATGCGTCCACTCTTTTCACAAGCAACCGAAGTACTGGTAAATCCGAATCTCTATATAGACGCAGTGTTAAAGGAGTAATGTAGAATGGCTTTTCAAATATTATTAAACTTTTTCCTGGCCTTTGTCTGGATGTTTCTTTCGGTATCCTTTACTTCTCAGTCATTCTTTATTGGCTTTTTACTAGGATTGCTTGTTATCTTTGCATTCAGAAGATTTTTCAACTCACGGTTTTATTTATTACGGGTGGCTGCCGTGATCAGTCTGTTCTTCCTGTTCTTGAAGGAACTGATCCTGGCAAACATCTCGGTTTTAAAAACGGTCTTGAAACCGAAGTTGGACTTCCAGCCGGGCATCTTCGCTTTACCGACAGAATTAAAGACCGATTGGGAGATTACACTCTTGGCGAATCTGATTACATTGACACCCGGTACGCTGGTCATGGACGTGTCGTACGACAAGAAGATTCTTTATGTTCATGCCATCGATATGCCGGATGTCGATGAAGCCATCAATGAAATTAAGGATTCTTTTGAAAAAGCCATCATGGAGGTGAGCCGCTAATGTTACATCTGATCTTTCAAATCACGTTATTATGCGTCTCCATATCCATGCTCGGCCTCGTTTACCGTGTGGTGAAAGGTCCCACGATCCCTGACCGGGTAGTGGCTCTCGATGCGATCGGGATCAACCTGATCGCCATCATTGCACTCGTTTCGATGATGCTCGATACGTACGCTTTTCTAGAAGTGATCCTGCTTCTCGGAATTCTGGCTTTCATCGGAACCGTCGCCTTTTCAAAGTTCCTGGAGAAAGGGGAGATCATCGAACGTGAGCGAGATCATTAGATTTTTCATTGGATTCTTTTTAGTCATTGGAGGATTTCTCAGCCTGGTCACGGCTTTCGGCGTATTGAGACTTCCTGATGTATATACGAGAAATCATGCTGCTTCTAAAAGTGCGACGCTCGGCGTCATGTCGATCCTGCTCGCCACATTTCTTTACTTTTATCTGGAGCATGGTCACTTCAATTCAAGACTGATCCTGGCCATCGTCTTCATCTTTGTCACAGCGCCGGTTTCCGGCCACCTTATCTCACGTGCCGCCTATAATACCGGCGTCAAACTTTGGGACAAAAGTGTACGGGATGACTTAAAGGATAAAGAACAATATGAGCGTCAGAACAGTCAATAAAAGGAACAAAAAAGGCTTGCCCCCATTTTTTCAAAGGGGCAAGCCTTTTTCTATTCCCTAGCGTTGATACAAGTGATCTTCAACGCTTCCATCCTCTTTATGCACAACCAGTGTCCCGGAATGATCCGTGACATAGTTTTTCGCTTTCGATAGGAGTTTATCCTTTGTACTTTCAACCAGGATGGCCCTCTTCCCATCGGCCTTCTTTAACTGCCAGCCGTCGTCATGGTGAGTAACGTGATATTCGGTCTTCTCCGATGTGCCTCCTTCTTCAGACTGATGGGCACGGTCAGTGGCGATGGCAATCGCCCTTCCCTCTTCATATCCTTCATCCAAAAGGGCATTGGCAATCTCAATGGCTTTGTTCCGTACGTCCACTGGCAGGTTCTTCAGTGAATCAGGGTAATCATTTTTTGTCCAACTCATTTGTATTGCCTCCTAATGTATTGGTTAGTAGTTGATTTCCCATTTTTTCACTGATTAAACATTTCGGTGAGAATGGTCAGCGTTTCGGTACCACTGCCATCGTACAGCGTGATACACAGATCAATTGATCGTCCTCATCCGTAAGCTTAATGTCCCAAACCATGGTGGTCCTGCCCTGATGCATGACCGTTCCCGTCGCAGTGACGAGTCCTTCACGCTTTGCTTTAATGTGGTTCGCATTGATTTCAAGGCCGAAGCATATTTCTTTATCCAAATCGATCAACTGTACCGCCCCTACACTCGCAACCGTTTCTGCAAGTGCCACCGAAGCCCCGCCGTGAAGGAAGCCGAACGGCTGTCTCGTCTGTTCATTCACCGGCATCGTCGCAATGACCTTACCCTTTCCCAGTTCTACAAATTCAATTCCTAACGCACTGATCAATGTATTCTCCGTGTTCACGTGAATTCCCCCATATCATAGTCTTCTCTACTACCTTTTCGAGAAAGTGTGTGAAAATCCTCTATTTTTCCCGCCCTATCCGTCCTGCCTTCGATTGATGAATAATCGGCTGAACAGTTTCATACATTTCCTTAGAGCATTTTTATCGAAAGGGGTTTTTCTGTTATGTATCGGTACCACCCTTTTTATCCGCCTGTTCAACGCCCCTACTCACCGATTCATTCGAGGGCACAGCCTATTCCCTCCTATCATCGGAACTACCCTGCTATTGAAACCAAAACATTCATGTCTTCGGCAGGTAAAACGTTGAGCTTACTGGGAGATGCCCAAAAGGTGCTTCAGAAAATCAACACATCCAAAGACTTCTCCTCGAAATTCATGAACGCCGCACAGCAATCGAACGTACCTGAAGTACATAAACTACTTCAAACCATCGGTACAAGGGTACAGCCGATTGTATCGTTCAATCCGGATGGAGTCCGCCTCGTATTTGACGAAAAGCTCGGGCAGGTGGATTGCTGCCATTTAATCGTGATTGTTCGCTGGATGTGAAGGCACAAAAAAAGAAGCGAGGGAGCCCGAGGCCACTGAAGAACTATGGCCTCTCAGAGATAGTAAAATAAAAAACGGCCCGTTTGGAGTGAATTTCTCCAAACGGGCCGTTTGGAGTGAATTTCTCCAAACGGGCCGTTTTTTTTGACTAAAAAGGAAGCTTTCTCCCTTCTATTAGTCCATTAATTTTATGATTCGTTTTATATTGGCGGTGAATATGGCCATGGCTCCTTGGATACGCATGCCTTTTAGACCCGACGATGAGGCGATCTCATAACCGTGTCTGTGTTTTAGTTCACTATTCTTTGCTTCGATTTTGTATCGTTCTTTTGCTCTCTCCTTAAAATGTTCACTATTTTGAAATTCGATTTGTTTAGTATGTTCTTCTGATTTAATACTAACCGAATAGGATTTAGTTTTTGCTCCGAGCTTATAACACCCTTCTTGAAAAGGACAACTTTTACATTTTTCCACATCAAAATAGTATGTATCCGTTTGATTGGTGGATTGGTTTTTCTTCCCTTGTCGTGCTTTCCTTATCGCCATATGCCCCGCAGGACAAACGTACATGCCGGCATCTTTATTATATTCAAACTCCTCTCCTTTTTTTCGATACCCATGAGAGACAGAAGGGTTGAGCTTCGCGATTAACTCAAACTCATTTTCTTTCGCGTACGTCAGATTTTTCTTCTCAGAATAAGCCGCGTCACCAATGACTTCTTTCACTTCAATTCCAGCTTTTTTGCTTTTTTCAATTAACGTAGGTAACTCTTTTCCATCCGTTTTTTCACCTGTTGTAATCGTCGCGGCGGTTATGATTCGCTCCTGGACCATGGCTAAGTGCGTTTTGTATCCGAAGAAGGAGGAATCCGCTGATTTATGACCGACTCGTGCGTCGGGATCTTCCGACTGTTGAAGTTCCAATAAATCATCTTCCACAGTCTCTTTGAGTAAATTTAATGGTTCTTTTACTTTCGGAAATTCGGTTAATCTTGGTTCTTTTTCAATGACTTCCACAAGCTTTTGAGTATATTCCAACTCGGCTTCAATCGTATCCTCCGTCGGTTTAGTCGGGAACTTTTCCTTCATCGTTTCATCGATTGTATAAATCATTTTCCGCACTTTTTTCGAACGATTTCTCAATACTTCGACAGGGGAGGTCTGATTATATCGGGAACTCGTATGAGTAGCGTCTACAATGACCGACTTGGATCGAATCACTCCTTTTTCAAGAGCGATTTCAACCGTCTTGTTAATCAATGTGTCTAATAAGTCTTCGTCCTCCAGTCGCTTACGTCGAAAGTAGGCCAATAAACTTGGATCAATCACATCATCTTCCGGTGCCATTTCTAAGAAAAACTTAAAAGACATATCCACCTTGGTTCTTTCAATAAGATCAACGTCGGATAACGTATAAATAGTTTTTAAAAGAAGATATTTAAATATGCGAATAGGATGGACGGCGTTTCGTCCATTCGTATGACAATATTTATCCTTTAATTCGTCATAGATAAAGGAGAAGTCCACAAGGTTATTGATTTTACGAAGAAGGTGATTTTGAGGTACAACCACATCATATAATCCCCCAAATTGACTTACGTTCATTGATAACTGATGGTCAAGCATCCAATCCCTCACTTTTATGTAATATCTTCATTTTACAAGAAAACAGCGTATCTTTCTTCGATTTCTCGAAGAAAGATACGCTGTTTAGTAAAGAAGGGGCTTTTTCAGTGGCCTCGGGAGCCCCGCTTCTTTTCTTTATAAAATGACAGCTGCGATCCAACCGAACAGGATCAATGGAATATTATAGTGTAAAAAGGTTGGGACACATGTATCCCAGATGTGATTATGCTGCCCATCGGCATTCAGTCCCGCTGTCGGTCCAAGCGTACTGTCTGATGCGGGAGACCCGGCGTCACCAAGGGCACCTGCTGTACCCACAATCGCAACCGTTGCGAGAGGGCTGAATCCAAGCTCCATGGCAAGTGGGACGAAGATAGCTGCAATGATCGGAATGGTGGCAAATGAAGAACCGATCCCCATTGTCACCAGAAGCCCGACGACAAGCATAATGAGGGCAGCCAAAGCCTGGTTGCCGCCAATGACATCAGCGGTCGCCTTTACCAATGTTTCAACATCTCCCGTTTCTGTTACCACTGCTGCAAATCCGGATGCCGTGATCATGACAAAGCCGATAAAAGCCATCATTTTCATTCCTTCATTCAGCAACCCGTCTGCTTCTTTCCATTTAACCGAGCCTGAAACATACAGGACGGCTATACCTGCCAGTGCCCCAAAGATCATCGATTCCAACTGAAGCTGAACGAATAAGGCCACTACGATGGAAATGAGAGCGAACACCATCGCTCTTTTATTATAAACGACCTTTTCATCAGCAATGACTTCTTCAGCTTCACTGTAGTCTCTCGGTTTGCGATAACTCACAAACACAGCAATCAGTAATCCGATGACCATTCCTCCCACAGGGAGAAGCATGGCTTTCGGAATATCGCCCATGTTGATTTCCATTCCACTCGATGCCATGTTCTGAGCGATAATCTCATGGAACTGTAGTCCAAATCCTACTGGTAAAAGAATATACGGAGCCGTCAATCCGAACGTGATCACCGATGCGATCAAACGTCTATCGATCCGCAACTCCGTCATCACCTTCAATAAAGGCGGAATCAGTATCGGGATAAAAGCGATGTGAATCGGAATCACATTTTGAGAAAAACAAGCCATGATTAAAATAGAAATAACAATAATTGCTTTCGAAAGGGCTGTCTTTCTTGAATCCCCTTTTTTCCCAACGACCTTCAATACCCAGTCAACGAGCAGATTCGGAATCCCCGTATAGGAAATCGCCACTGCAAATCCACCCAGCAGGGCATAACTTAACGCGATGCTTGCCCCGCCGCTAATTCCCTCTGTAAAGACGGATATCGTCTCGTCCAATCCAAGTCCGCCCGTCAGTCCCCCGACCAACGCCCCAGTAATCAGAGCGAATACCACGTTCACACGCGCAAGGCTCAATACGAGCATGACAAGAACCGCTATCACAACTGCGTTCATAATTGCTTCCTCCTTCAGATACTATTTATCAGCTTGTTACTTTTACTGTTGTCATTGCTTATACCGTTGCTTTAGTTCGCTAAATTGGTAGAGTAATAAAATCACGATTTCAACTTTAACAAGATAAAGAGAGTTTGTCAATACTTTAGCAGGGTGAAAGATGGAGTGGGAATTTTTTCATAGGTTTGAAGGTGGTTGCGGTGGGAGGCGTTGGGTCCGGGCGGGATTTCCATTAAATGTTAATCGGCTTGATTTTTTCTTGTTTCGGCTGGATTCGGTTCCGATTCGGCTGGATTATTCTTCACTTCGGCTGGTTTTTGACCAATAACGGCCGGATTATTGTTATTTTTGGCTGGATTCCCTTCACCGACGGCCGGACCCACTCGTCTTACGACGTAAATGCCTCTCCATCAAGCGATGGGATACGCATAGAACGGCCTGCTTCCTGGTAATTGCGTCGTTTTTCAAATTATTGCGTCATTTCAAACCGGAATTGCGTCATTTTTTCTTTATTTGCGTTATTATCCAATTATATCCAATACCTCCCCCCACTCCCTTTGAAAACAACTAAAAAAAGAGCCTCCTCCCAGTGCCTCCAAATTCAGGCACTGAAACAAGACTCTCCCATCATGCAAATCATTTTATTTTTCTAACGGCACAAAGCGTTCGACCAGTAAGGCAAGGGTTCTTGCCATGACGCCAGTTGCCCCTGAAGGACCGAGATCATGGCTCCCTTTCGTTGTAGCCGTCCCGGCGATGTCGAGATGTACCCAAGGCAGGCCTTCGGCAAATTCACCGACGAACGCTCCACCCATGATGGCATGGCCTGCTCGTCCCGGTGAGTTATTCAAATCGGCAATATCACTACCGCGGACACGCTTTTTATCATTTTCCGTATAAGGAAGGCGCCAGATAAATTCACCTGATTCACCTGAAGCTTCCAGCACCTGCTCGAAGAAGGCTTCATGATTTGTGAGGGCACCGGTTTTATCCTCGCCGAGAGCCACGATGACTCCACCGGTCAAGGTTGCAACGTCGACCAAATAGTTGGCTCCTTGATGCTTTGCATAGGTCATACCGTCTGCAAGCGCGAGACGCCCCTCTGCGTCCGTATTCAACACTTCGATGGTCTTACCGCTCATGGAGGTAATCACGTCGTCAGGCTTGAATGCAGAGCCGCTCACCATATTGTCCGTGGACGGGATGACGGCAACGACATTTTGTTCCGGTTTGATTTCACCGATGATTTCCATGGCACCGAGTACTGCCGCTGCGCCACCCATATCGGTTTTCATACCGACGATTCCATCTTTGGGTTTCAGGGAGTAGCCGCCTGTGTCAAACGTGATCCCTTTTCCGACTAAACCGATGACATCCTTCCATTCCTCTTTCCCGTTGTACTTCAGGACGATCATTTTCGGAGGTTCAACGGATCCCTGGTTCACGGCAAGAAGCGCGCCCATTCCAAGGTGCTCCATTTCTTCTTTGTCGAGGATTTCCACCTCAAAGCTGTATCTTTCAGCCAATTCCAGAGCGTACTCCGCCAATTTTGTCGAAGTTAATAGATTACCAGGTGTATTCACCAGTGTACGGGCTGAGTTTACTCCATTCCCGAAGGCAGAACCAATGTACAAAGCCGTCTCGACTTCTTTCGACTCTTCTTTTGTAAAAAATTCGATCGCTTCTACGTGTACTTCCGGTTCATTCGATTTCTTTTTATAACCATGGAATTCATATGTAGACATCGTAAAGGCTTCCATGAAGGCATGAGCCACATCCGTTGCCACCATCTCCTCAGAAACAAATGTGTCGAGCGCGACTGAAAACGAGGACACTTTCATATTTTTCAAGGATTTAGATGCAGAGCCCAATGATTCTTTTAAAAGATCAAACGTCAACTCTTTTGGTTTTCCAAGTCCTACGAATACGATTCTTTTCGCTTCAAGTTTTCCAAACGTATGTATCTTGGATACTTTCTTGTGCTTGGAAGAAATGTCTCCATCCTTCACAAGCTGTGTAAGATAGCCTTCAAACTTATGATCGAGCTCTTTCAGCTCTCCTTCGAATGTTGGCTGATTGTAAATACCCACGATCAGGCATTCTCCATTTGCATTGGTTACTTCATTTTGATTGGTTGAAAAATTCATGTTCACCGACACCTCCACTCACTATTATAGCGAAGATGTCCAATTATTTCGACTTTCTAACAATCTGCTTTTTAAAGTTATACGAGGGCTGGATGGGGTATGTTATAATGAGAACATTATTTTTATTCAAACAATTGAAAGGGTGGCATTTCACAGCATGGAAGTACTGTTTAATTTTCCATTATGGGCGTCTTTATTTTCGATCTTTTTTGCTCAGTTTGTTAAGGTTCCCATACAGTTTATCGCAACGAGGGAATGGAATTGGTCCTTGATTACCTCAACAGGAGGGATGCCGAGTTCCCATTCAGCAGCCGTGACGGCATTATCCACCGGGGTAGCTCTTGAAGCGGGACTCTCTTCCCCTATCTTCGCTGTATCTGCCATGTTTGCCATCATTACGATGTTTGATGCAACGGGTGTCAGAAGGCAGGCAGGAGAGCAGGCGATTGTCCTCAATCAATTGATGGTGGACTTCCAGCGCTTCATGTCAGAAGCCAAAGGCTGGCAGAACAAACCTGAACAGGAGAAGCGCAAGGAGCTGAAGGAATTACTCGGTCATAAACCTATAGAAGTATTCTTTGGCGGACTTTCAGGAATCATCCTGACCCTTCTGCTTCATTATTTATTCATCCTCTAGGAGTGTGAGCATGAAAATCGTTTCCATTTGCCCCAGTAATACAGAAATCATCGATTACCTGGGATTGACACCTCTTCTTGCCGGCGTTGATGATTACTCCGACTATCCGGCGGAGGTAAAGTCCCTTCCGCAGCTCGGACCGGATCTATCGATTAATATGGATAAGCTGGAATCATTGAAGCCGGATCTGGTGTTTTCATCCTTAAGCGTTCCAGGAATGGAGAAAAATATAGAAGAACTTGAAAAGAGGAATATCCCCCACATCACCTTGAATCCCCAGAGCTTCACTGACATTGCGGAAGATCTCGTGACAGTGGGGAAAGCGTGTGGGATCGAAGAACATGCCTTAAAACGCCGACAGGAATTCTTGGATACTGTCAAACGTTTAAAGACGATCGGGGATCAGGTTTCAAATCCTCCCTCCCTTTATTGGGAGTGGTGGCCTAAACCGGTCTTCACACCCGGCAGGGTCAATTGGCTGACCGAATTAAGCACAATGGTCGGTGCCCGGAACCTTTTTGAAGATGTGGACCTGGCAAGTGTTCAAACCGATTGGGAGGACGTATTGAAGCGCAATCCGGATTATATCTGCCTGGCATGGGTCGGTGTAAGGCAAAGCAGGGTGAAGCCTGAGATCGTAAAGAACCGCCCTGATTGGAATACACTTGACGCTGTACAGGAAGACCGTATTTTTGTCCTGGAAGAAGCACTCTACTGCCGGCCATCCCCCCTTCTGTTAAAAGGGGCCGAGAAACTTGCCCGGTTGCTTCATCCCGATTTATATCATGAAACGTAAAAGAACATGCCTGCTCACTTATAAGCGAGCAGGCATGTTCTTATTTCTTTACACCCTATCAGTTAGTATGAACCGAGGCTTCATAAATCGAATCAACAGCCTTCTTCAACGCAGCATCAAACTCTTCTTCGGATTGATCGGCACTTAGGTCAGCTGCCAATGCCCTGGAGAAACTTGCAATCACCCCGTCATTTTCCTTCAGCTTTTCATTCGCTTCATCACGTGAATAGCCGCCGGAAAGTGCGACGACCCGCACAACGCGTGGATGCTCAACCAACTTTTTATACGCATTCGCTTTCGTCGGGATCGAGAGCTTCAGCATGACGTTTTCCTCTTCTGATAGTTCATTCAAATGCTTCAGGATTTCATCGCACAGAATTTCTTCAGACTTTTCTTTTTGTTCACTATGGATATTGACTTCAGGTTCGATGATCGGAACCAAACCGGCAGAGATGATGCGTTTTCCAATGTCGAACTGCTGATCGACAACTTCCTTAATGCCGCTCGCGTTCGGTTCGTGGATGACTGAGCGCATTTTCGTGCCGAAAATCTTCCGTTCGGTGGCACGGCCCAGAGTCTCTTCCAAGTCAGGGATCGGTTTCATGAGCTGAACACCATTTTCCTCTTCCGCTAGTCCTTTATCCACCTTCAGGAAAGGAACGATGCCTTTATCTGCAAGGTAATCCGCTGTATATTTGCCTTCGATTTCCCGGTCCATCGTTTGTTCGAAAAGAATGACCCCGAGGATCCTGTCGGGGCTGAAGGATGGGGAAGTGATGATTCGCGTCCGCATTTCATGGACCTTATCAAACATTTCGTCTTCATTTGAGTAGGAGTCCTCCTTCACACCGTACCCTGCCAATGCCTTCGGTGTACTGCCGCCGCTTTGATCAAGCGCCGCGATGAACCCTTCTCCATTCTTCATTTTGTCGAATTGACTTTTGTTCATATCTTCCACTCCTTTTGGTTTCGTTTCTCACTTTCTTTTTCCCCTATTTACACTGCTGCTAAACTGATTGGACCTTTGTTCTTATCCGAGGCTCCCTACTGCCAAGGCCGGCACATAAATAAATAGGCTGGGAGATAACTAAATCCATTTCTTCTAAAGGCGAACAATCATAAATTCAGTTAGGATTGCTTGCTACACCGCTTTTGATTTCCGTGCAAGACTTCGCTTTCCTCGGGCGGAAGGCGAGCCTCCTCGTCACTGTCGTTCCTGCGGGGTCTCACCTATTCCGCTTTTCCCGTAGGAGTCTTCGTCTTGCACTCCAATCAAAAGCTAGATCCTGCTATATAAACTGAATGTGCTTTAGCAATGATAACAAAAGGGCCATTCATCAAGATAGGTGTTATTCGTACACAGACTGTAGTTTTCTCATTTTCGATCATTTGGGGTGTGTCGAAGCAGAATGAATCATTCACATCTGTTTAGAAAGAGTATTTGTATAAGTAACGGTTAAGGTCACTGCCACTAATAGAATCACAGTTGATGTATGCAATAGGTGAAGAGATTTCGACATTACAAAGTGATAGTGAAACACTTACGCCTGGAAGTTGATTGGAGCGGAAGGTGCTCAACTCCTGAGGGAAACGCGGGAAAGCCTGAAAAGCGGAGGTGGCTTGCTCAGCCCCGACAAGCATAAGATGAATGGGCTAAGAAGACGTTCTTTTGCCTTCTTGGACCATTTAGCTTATGACCTCGAGGGGCTAGCCACCGTGGCTGGATCTTGAGACCCCGCAGGGCAAAGCCCGAGGAGGCTCAACTCACGCCCCACGGAAAGCGAGCACCTGGAGCGGAAATCAACCACTACTTACTATATCTTAAAGCAACGATGTTTACGTAAACATCCAATAAAAAATCCGAACGATTTCGATTTTCGAATAATCGTTCGGATTTTCTTTCAACTAAATACTTTTGTCCCAACCTCTTTATTTATTCTTTTTCAGGTGATAAAATCTGCTGCCTGAAAACCTGCATGGATTTGTTTTCATTAAGTTCGGTCAAGTCGTGTTCGGATAACTCACCCGTACCCATCTGGACCACATAGACGTCCAGTGTCTGCTTGCCCCATTCATTATAAACGTCGTCCACCGTTTCATAATAGAGATCTACTTTATTTCCTTTGATCGCGCTCCCTGTATCGGCTACGACACCATAACCATAATGAGGGATAAACAGGATGGTACCGATTGGATAGACGGAAATATCCGCTGCTATCGTAGAATACAGATCACGCTTCACTTTCACTCCCGAATATGTAATGCCGTAAAGGGGATGGCCCGGGTCCTTCCCCGTCGATTCAACGCCGGCAGTATAGCCCGTCGCCACAACCTTGTGTTTCGTATATTGATCCCAATCAATGGATTCTTCCAATGTTTCAGGCTTAACAGATGCACTGGCTGACACTTTTGTCTCATAGCCCGTAAACCTTTTAAGAAACTTGAATGACAAATGCAAAGGATTTGTCTTATGCTCTTTATCGTGGAGACTTTTTTGATCACTGTCACCCTTGTCCATCATCCAGGTTTTAAAGGTTTGCGCCTCTACTCCTGACACCGATTGAAAGGTGGTACCGAGTGCAAGGATAAACAAACTGACCATAACGAATCTCTTCGTCCAAATTTTAAACAGATTCATGTATTCACTCCTCCCACCCTACATACTTCCCATTTGGGAGGAGATATATGCATAAATTGATAAAAAAATCGAATAGTTGTAATATTTGGAATTTATTTTAGTTTTCCTTTTTGAGAAAAACTCCTTTAAAAACAGGCTATTCTACACTTCAACTAGTATGTTCCATTTTCTAAAATACTTTCATAGAGAATTTATATTTAAATCTTATTTATGAGTAAGTGCCGGGAAAAAGGGACCGTTCCTTTCCGCTCCAGGCACTTGCTTTCCGGCGGGGAGGAAGTCGAGCCTCCTCGGGCTTTGCCCTGTGGGGTCTCGACCTTTCCTCTATTCCCGCAGGAGTCAAGTGCCTTCCGCTTCAATCCACTCTGTGCTTTAATATTCTGACTGTATAATGACAAATTGACCAACATAAAAGCTTTTATTAATGACATGGAATGTGTGCTACGGGTGTGGAGCATTTGTTTCAGAGAAAATGATTAGCAAAACTAGAATAGAAATGGAAGTGATATTTTATCCGTTGAAGTGAAAAACGTATGCATCGACAGTTGATTGGAGCGGAAGGTGCTCGACTCCTGCGGGAAACGCTGGACAGGTGAGACCCCGCAGGCAAAGCCGAGGAGGCTCACCGCCAGCCCCGCGGAAAGCGAGCACCTGAAGCGGAAATCAACCTGCACTTACTTGTGATACGATATCAAACTATAGTCATTTAAAATAAAAAATCCGTTCAACCTTGGGATTTAAGTTCCCGGTTAAACGGATGTGGTTAGAACATTCGATATCCTTTTGCTCTTAAGATTCTCATGACGATGCCGGACAGGATGGCACCTGCGAGGCCGCTTCCGAGAATCACGAGATCGGCTACAGCCAAGTGGCTGAGTCTTGTCCCAAGTTCTGAAAAAGACTCCCCTGCATTTCGGAAATAATCTATAAAACGAACTTCGTCCACGATAAAAATAACGACAATCGGATAAATGATGGCCATGATCCACGTCATGCGCAATAACATATTTAACAAAAATCCTATTCCGAAAAATAGAACAAAAAATAGAAGCATCGATATAATCATTACATGTATAGGCATTTCAAATTACACCTCCATAACACTAAAGAATAGTGTACCTCGAGTGAAATGTAAGCGTCAATATTTTCAGGGGAAGATTTGTCACTTATTCACAAAATAAACTTATTTATCATTCAGACATAGAAAAAACAGACCCAACACCGGTTTCCATACTTCACAAGGGAAGTATCCACCTTCGTCAGGTCTGCTTTCATCTTCTATCCTTTAGGGGTTATTTCTGTTTCCCGCTGCCTCCGCAGCACGGACACGTTTCAGAACCACCCAATACTAACTGAAAGTATCCTTTTCCTGAACAATAAAGACAGTATTTCGTTTTAGCATTCGCAGTAGCTCTCATTTTTCCCTCTCCCTTTTCTTTAATTTCTTAATTTTCTGATAATATATCATCTATCCGAAATAAAGAAAAGGGACATTATAGGGGATGTACCTTTAAGAAAGCGAATACATTTATGTTTTTCTTTCATTATCTCTTTCTTTCTTAAAATTTACAGAATTTTATAAAAATAAACGATATTCTGTGTAGGCGAACTGGTCACCTGGATTGATTCCTTCGATCATATTCAACTTCTGCATGGAGCCCATTCGTTTGATCATCTCATGGACCATCACGGATGTCTTTTCGTCTGCCAATAGTTCCTGGGGCGATTTCCACTGGACATCCCACAACTCAGCTTCTTCTTTTTCAATAGAAGAAATTCCCTCATTCTCCAGCAGAAAAATCATCATATTGTCGCTGATGTCGTTTTGGATGACCCCCGACCTTACTCCGATGATCCCTTTGATGGTTGTATGTAATCCTGTCTCTTCCTGCACTTCTCTTATCACTGCTTCATCGACGGTTTCCCCGGCGTTGACAAATCCTGCAGGCAGTGACCACATCCCTTTCAGTCCGCTGTATTTCTTTTTCACCACAAGCCATCTACCGTTTTCATCCATGATCAGACCAGCAACGGCCAGCCATACCTTACCCCTTTTCATTGTAAGCACCTCCGTCCACATTCCTTCATAATAAAAAGCAGAGTGGGATCCACTCTGCTTTCATTCAATCCTTTAGGGCTTAAAAGAACTTGAATTTCCCTTTTTTGAACACTAGTGACGGTCCACCAACCATGTATAGAGCACGGTTGTCGACAACCTTCTTCATGAAGGAAGCTTTAGTACCAGTGATTTTCTTACCGTAGACGACACCGATCGCATCATCTTCACCTAGTGAACATACGGTACCTTTGATGTCCGGAGTGAATAATTCCAGATCCCCTTTACCGTGCAGTAAAGCAGCGATGTTACGGGCACATACTTCACCTTGCTGCATGGCGATCTGTGCAGTCGGCGGGTATGGACGCTCAGTCTCTTCATTGATCATCAGTGAACAGTCACCGATGATGAAGATATTGTCGTGTCCAGGTGCGCGAAGATCTCTGTTGATTTTCACACGGGCACGCATGTTTTCAATTCCAGCTCTTTCGATGATGGAGTTACCGCGAACACCTGCAGCCCATACAATCGTACCAGCTTTGATTTCTTCGACTTCATCTTCACCTTTGGCGATGAGTACGCTGTCTGCCTTTGCTTCTTTCAGCGGAGTTCCGATATGGAATTCCACGCCTTTTTTCTCAAGCTTGGCACGGGCGTATTTCACAAGCTCCGGATCGAATCCAGGAAGGATCATTGGCGCAGCTTCCACACATACGATGCGCACTTTCTTACGGTCGATATCATATTCATGGCAAAGCTCAGGAACACGGTTACCCAGTTCTCCAAGGAATTCGATACCAGTGAAACCTGCTCCGCCTACAACGATGGTCAAGCGTTCATCGTTCAATTCTCCTTCGTTCTTATACGTAGCAAATTGTAATTCAATGTGCTCACGGATTTGACGGGCAGAGTTGATGTTCGAAATCATGAAGGCATGCTCATGAAGGCCTGGAATTCCGAATGTTTCTGATTCTGCACCAAGAGCCACTACCAGGTAATCGAATTCTACTTCACCTTCACCTGTGATGACTTTCTTCTCTTCCACTTTGATGTCTTCAACAGTCGCCTGCAGGAAGTTCACTTTGCTCGTGTTGACAACATCTTTCACGTCGTAGCGCACTCGATCGTGATGAAGCGTACCTGCGGAAGCTTCGTGTAACCAAGTGGTTTCATAGTGATAATCGTTCTTATTAATTAAAATAATTTCTGCTTCATTTGTTCCGAGTTGCTTTTGAAGACGAGTTACCGTCATTAATCCACCATAACCTGCACCTAATACAACGATTCTTGGCTTTCTCAACTGAATCACTTCCACCTTTTTTGATAAATTTGCTTCGGATACTCTTAGAGTCCTCCACATTATGCGTTTTTATCCCGTTCAATATGATGCTATTATCTTTTTCCCTATATAAAGGAAACTAAAACAAATCAAACGCGATGTTTTTTCCTTATTGAAAAAGGAAATATTGGTTGTATAAAGATATGAAAACAAAAGTATGTGACCTTTTTCACGAACTACTCCATAGTTATGCGAAAATTGTCATAAATTCTTAACAATATGTCTACATTACATAATATTCTTTTTGCCTCGCATTTTCAAGATATATATAGGAAATTAAATTCTTAAGAATATTTAAAAAATGTCCGTAGAATCAATCAAAAGTTGTAGTCTCTTTCATAGATAAGTCTGATTTATCTGAACTTACATCTTCTATCATTGGGAATAATCAAAAGCTGTGTGATAGAATAAAGTAAAAAGAAGCATACCTAAATGGTTGGAGGGATCATGTTGAAGGAAGATCAAAAAGTGTATGATATCACGATCATAGGCGGCGGTCCAACGGGGCTGTTTACAGCGTTCTATGGCGGCATGAGAAAAGCATCAGTTAAGATCATCGAAAGTTTACCACAACTCGGGGGGCAGCTTGCTACTTTATATCCTGAGAAATACATATATGACGTTGCCGGTTTTCCTAAAGTGAAGGCCCAGGACCTGGTCAATAATTTAAAAGAGCAAATGGCGAAATTCGAAACGACCATTTGTTTGGAGCAGGCCGTGGAAGGTCTAGAAAAACAGGCTGATGGTATGTTCAAACTCACCACTGACAAAGAAATCCATTTTTCCAGAACGATCATCATCACGGCAGGAAACGGTGCCTTCCAGCCACGCCGCCTTGAGCTTGAGCACGCGTCCGAGTTTGAAGGGAAAAACCTTCATTACTTTGTCGATAACCTCGAGCATTTCAGAGGTAAGAAAGTGGTCATTTGCGGCGGAGGCGACTCTGCTGTTGACTGGGCGCTTATGCTTGAGCCTGTCGCAGAAAAAGTTTATCTCGTGCACAGACGTGATAAATTCAGGGCTCATGAGCACAGTGTGGAGAATTTACACAACTCCACAGTTGAATTGAAAACACCATACGTCCCATCTGAGTTGGTCGTCGATGAAGAGAAGATCAATCAGATCGTACTGGAGGAAACAAAAGGTGATGAAAAGGAAATTATCGACCTTGATGAACTAATTGTAAACTTCGGATTTGTCTCCTCCCTCGGTCCGATCAAAGACTGGGGTCTTGAGATCGAAAAGAACTCAATCGTGGTCAATTCCAGGATGGAAACGAATATCCCTGGTATTTATGCGGCCGGTGATATCAGTACGTATGATGGGAAAGTCAAACTCATTGCAAGTGGATTTGGCGAGGCACCGACAGCCGTCAACAATGCCAAAGCGTATATGGATCCAAAAGCAAGGGTGCAGCCGATGCACAGTACGTCCATGTTTACGGATTAATTCCATCCACAAGGCTCAGGATATCGTATCCTGGGCCTTTTTATTTTTTAGAGAAGATGAATGATTCATGATTAGAACTTCCTTCCAACCATTGTGTTCTTCACTTTATCCACGCCCACTCCTTTGTTTATTTTCACCATGAATGGGTAGACCAATAGTAGGACAAAAAAAATTCAGATAAAGGATGATGTGTAAAATGAATGTGTTAGTTATCGGAGCAAACGGCAACACAGGCCGCCATATAGTAAAAGAGCTTTCAAATAGCAGTCAGCATTTCGTGAGAGCCATGATCCGAAAAACAGAACAGGCAAACGAAATGGAAGACTTGGGAGCAAGACCGATTGTTGCCGATCTTGAGCAGGATTTCTCGTATGCACTTGAAAATGTAAATGCCGTCATTTTTGCAGCCGGCAGTGGTGGCTCGACAGGAGACGATAAGACGTTAGCCATCGACCAGGAGGGTGCTAAGAAAGCAGT
This sequence comes from Rossellomorea sp. QJM3NY_18, assembly GCF_056173145.1. Lineage (NCBI taxonomy): Bacteria > Bacillati > Bacillota > Bacilli > Caryophanales > Bacillaceae > Rossellomorea > Rossellomorea sp. QJM3NY_18. Next base: position 3,598,790 of record NZ_CM149659.1, read on the forward strand.
CGATTATGCGAAGAAGATGGGTATCGAGCGTTTTGTGATGCTCAGCTCCATGGGTGCGGATAATCCTTCAAGCGGACCGGATGAATTGCAATTCTATTTAAAAGCCAAGGGTGCTGCGGATGCCCACTTGAAAGAGAGCGGCTTAAATTACACCATCGTCCGCCCTGGATCCCTTTCATTCGATGATTCAACAGGAAAGATTGAAGCGGCCACCAGCATCACAGATAAAAGCCGTGACATTCCCCGTGCAGATGTCGCGAAAGTGCTTGTAGACTCTTTAACCATCGAAGAAACCAACCACAAAGTATTCGAAATCCTAAGTGGTGACACACCTGTGGAAGAAGCACTGAAAAACATTCATTAAGCTTGAAAAAGGGACGGACCTCAATTAGTGAGGTCCGTCCCTTTATTCATTTAGCAATTCTCCGGCGTACCTTTATTCGTCGCCGTCACGAATGATGATCCGCACCCGCATGACGCGATGGCGTTCGGATTGTCGATCGTAAATCCGCCGCCCATCATGGACTGCTTATAATCTATTTTCGTACCGTTCAGGATGGCAGCATCATTTTTTGCTACGACAAGCTTGATTCCATGCTGCTCTGTCGTTGTATCTCCATCTTGAAGCTCATGTTCAAATCCCATACCGTAAGAAAGGCCGCTGCAGCCTCCCCCTTTTACCGCTACTCGTAACATGGCATCTGTTTCGTCATGTTCCTTCATCATATCTTTAATCTGAAGGGCAGCAGCTTCTGTTAGAATGACAACTTCACTCATTCATTACACCCCCAACCTTTTCATTTCTTACTACTTAGTATACTCCTTTCTATTTTACTACTCAACCGATGGGGCTTTGGTGAATGATTGGAAGAATAATTATACGAATATTCTCATTAAACACAACTTTTTACTCACCATGAATAAAAAACACTGGTTCCCTTCACCACCATCAAGGTATAATAGGGTAGATAGTCCCGATTGTGAGGTGAGATTCATGACGGTAGTGACGCCATTTTATGATAAAAAGACCCAGTGTTTATCATGTAAACACTCATACAGTACGACAAGGATCAGATCCCGGTTTGTGAAGCTCACCGGATATGACAGTGACTTTTGTCCCCTGTACCAGTCCGATGATGTAAACCCTTTGCTCTATAATGTATCCGTCTGTCCGCAGTGCGGTTTTTCTTATACCGATGATTTTACAGCATACATACCTCCTGTTCTTAAAGCAGAGCTTGAAAAGAAGATCAGTCTGCACTGGCAGCCTCAGGATTATGGGAAAATCAGGTCATATGAAGATGCGATCAATACGTATAAACTGGCCGCCTACTGTGCTTTAATCAAGAAGGAGAAAAAAGTGACCATAGCAGGGTTATACCTTCGCACAGCCTGGCTTTATCGAAAGATGGCTGATAAAGAACAGGAAAGGCGCTTCATTAATCTGGCAGCACATGAATACATCGATGCTTATTTAACAGATGGTGCATCAGGCTCTTTAATGTCCGAAACAAAGCTTCTGTATATCATCGCTGAATTACTGAGGAGGCAGGATAAAATCGAGGAAGCGGTAGCCTACCTTTCTAAAGTCATCGGTAAGCAGCATCTCTCCACCGAACCGAAAATCATCGAAATGGCCAGGGGTCGCTGGTATGAAATCCGGGAAATGTATAAAGAAATGAAGTCTATGTAAGGTTACTATTTAAGGTAGCGAGTGGTGGTTGATTTCCGCTGCAGGTGCTCGCTTTCCGCGGAAAACGATAGGAACACAAAAATTTCTGCGAAAAGACCTAGTCAAAAGATAATCCGAACGATCATTCGAATTTCTTAATTGAAATCGAAATCGTTCGGATTTTTTGTTTTGTATGGGCACATAAATTGTATGTAGTAGGTTTTAGCTGTTGATTGGAGTGCAAGACGAAGACTCCTGCGGGAAAAGCGGAATAGGTGAGACCCCGCAGGAACGACAGTGACGAGGAGGCTCGCCTTCCGCCCGAGGAAAGCGAAGTCTTGCACGGAAATCGGGCAGCGGTGGACCAAAGCATCATTTCAGTCCACAAAAAAAATAAGCCGGTCAGGCCGGCTTTTGTTTAGAACATCGGGTTGTCTTCAAGGAATTGATAGATATGATCCACCAGTTCTTCAGGCGTGTCGCCTGTTACGACCTCCCCATTGACGAGAGCATAAAACGCTTGGGCGCATTTTCCGCAGTATCCCAGGCATCCGTATTCAATGACATCAAGGTTCGGGTCTCTTTCTAATATCTCAAGCGCCTTTTGCGCACCGCTAGCAAGATTGCTTATACAAAATTCAATAATAGGTTTCAATTCTATCACCTCACTACTCTTTGTTATGCTACCTTTTTTTATCATTATCGTCAATGATTTGTATTCCATGTAATGGTATAACAGATTGTGAACATTTTCGCTTATTTCTGTTGTGAAAACACCTTTATTTCGATATACTTTTAATGTTAATAGGTTTATTTATGTAGAATTTACTCGAATTAGGCTTCACATTGAAAATGCTTACTTTGCCAGGACCCGTTTCGGCGTGACTGTCCTTTAAATCCTGTCCCTATCCATATCGGGATATAAATCATATACAACCACACTATTTCAACAATAATGTAGAGTGCAAAAAGGGGAAATTTTCATGAAACAATTAGTGCTGCTTGGCGGAGGATATGGCAATATGCGCGTCCTTCTTCGCTTATTACCCAACCAATTACCTGAAGATGTATCGATTACCCTGATTGACAGAAATCCTTATCACTGTCTGAAGACAGAATACTATGCGCTTGCTGCCGGTACGATTTCAGATCAACATGTACGCGTATCATTCCCGGAACATGCCCGGTTATCCTATGTATATGGAGATATCTCAGGCGTGGACATGGAGAATAAACTCGTTCGTATGAAAGATCAGGATGCCGTTCCTTATGACGACCTTGTCATCGGACTAGGGTGTGAGGATAAATATCATAATGTACCGGGTGCAGATGAACATACTTTCTCGATTCAAACGATTGAAAGGTCACGTAAGACTTATCAAACGCTTTGTAATCTTCCAGCGGGTTCGATTGTCGGGATCGTCGGCGCCGGCTTAAGCGGGATTGAACTTGCCAGTGAGCTTAGGGAAAGCCGATCTGATCTGAAGATTAAGCTATTCGACCGTGGACCGCGTATCCTCAATGCCTTCCCTGAACGTCTGAGCTCTTACGTTCACGGCTGGTTTGACGAAAATGGCGTGGAAATCGTGAACAATTCCAATATTACAAGAGTGGAACCGAATACACTGCATAACCACGAAGAACAGATTTTCTGTGATGCCATCGTGTGGACAGCCGGGATTCAACCGAGTAAGGTCGTTCGCGATATGGATGTGGAAAAGGATGCAAGCGGTCGCGTCATCTTGACAAAGTATCATAACCTGCCACAGGATGAAAACGTGTATGTGGTCGGTGACTGCGCAAGCCTTCCTCAAGCCCCAAGTGCACAACTTGCTGAAGGACAGGCGGAGCAAATCGTTACCATCTTACTGAAGCGTTGGAATAACGAAGAGCTTCCGGCAGAACTGCCAAAGATCAAGCTAAAGGGGATCCTTGGTTCTCTCGGAAAGAAGCATGGTTTCGGACTGGTGAACGAGCGCTCCATCACGGGACGGGTCGCCCGTTTGTTGAAATCCGGTGTATTGTGGATGTATAAATATCATAATGGTTGATGTAAGAAGAACCGCTCGTGGGCGGTTCTTTTTTATCCGCAATATCCCCAACAAAAAAAGGCTTTCACTATAGAAAGCCTTTCTCACCTTAAGAAGCTTTAAACCGCTTCATATCCATACTTCTCAAGTTCTGAGTAGATCGTCTTCAAACGGGGATTTCCTTCTCCGACAATTTTGCCTTCCAATAAGACAATGGGATAGAACATATCTTCTTCCACTACCCTTGAGGCAAACTGTTTCACCGATTCTTCTTCCGGCGGATTGTGGATATCCACATATTTAATGACAAATGGCTGATTTGGATATTTCCTGCTCACAGCAGCCTCCAGCCATTCGTACGTTTCTTTCGATGATGGTAAGTTCACGCAGCTTGGACAGAGTATTTCTGCACCGTACACGTAAAGTTCAACTGGCTTACGATTCATGTGATCCTCCCCCTTGTTCCCCTCTTTTGTTTATTTTACAAAAAAAGCAGGAAGGTTGGAACCATTTTCTTTCTGGAAACGGAATGGGAAACATTTTTTGAAAAAGAAATGCCCAATCATTTGCAGGTTGATAGATTTTTTGCGAATATGTCATTATAATAGATAGTAAGGAAAGGAGTAGATAATTATGGCTGAAAACGAAATGATTGCACCCGTTCAGGAAGTATTAGATAAATTACGTCCGTTCCTACTTCGCGATGGTGGAGATTGTGAACTCGTAGACGTTGAAGATGGCATTGTGAAATTGCGCCTCCTTGGCGCTTGCGGAAGCTGCCCAAGTTCAACCATCACATTAAAAGCAGGAATCGAACGCGCATTGGTGGAAGAAGTTCCTGGTATCGTTGAAGTAGAGCAAGTATTCTAATCGAGATTTCATTTAAAAACCTGAATCCTTTTTTGGATTCAGGTTTTTTTCTTTACTTCACCGCTGTTTTCGGGTTGTCCCCTTTAAGAACGGCCTGTATGTTCTCTACACACAGAGTCATCATGTCATGACGGGTGTCCTTGGAGGAGCTTCCGATATGGGGGATGGCGACGACTTGATCCAATTGGAGGAGAGGATGATCCTCGCTTATCGGCTCGGTTTCGAACACATCCAGGCCTGCCCCCGCGATGTCTCCCCTTTTTAACGCCTGTAGGAGGGCCGCTTCATTGACGATGGCTCCACGTGCTGCATTGATGAAGATCGCTGTTTTCTTCATTTTATTGAATTGATCTTCCTGGAACATGCCCTTTGTTTCCATGTTTAAAGGCGCCAGGACGACCACGAAATCCGACTCGGCAAGAAGCTCATCGAATGACACATACCTTACTCCAAGGGTCTCTTCAGCTTTTGGTTTACGGGAACGGTTATGATACAGCACTTCCATATTGAATCCTTGCGCCCTTCTCGCCACCGCTTCACCGATGCTTCCCATACCTACGATTCCCATCGTTTTATGATGAATATCCATTCCGGCAAGGAGGAGAGGTGACCAGCTTTCCCACTTTCCTTCTTTAATGTACCGGTCTGCTTCTACGATTCGTCGTGCTGTAGCCATCAGAAGGGCGAATGTTAAATCCGCCGTCGTTTCCGTCAATACATCTGGTGTATTGGTGATCGTGACACCTTTTTCTTTTGCCGCTTCAAGATCGATATTATCAAAACCTACCGCAAGATTTGCCACCACTTTTAAAGAAGTGGCATTCCCTAAGAGTTCCAGGTCCACCTTGTCCGATAGCATGGTAAGTAAAGCAGACGCTTTCTCTGCTTTCTCCAGAAGGATATTCCTCGGTACAGGGGCATCCTCCCGTCCCCACATCTCCACTTCGAACTCACCTTTTAGCGGGGCGACCACGGCCTCAGGAAGTTTCCTCGTAATATAGATGAATGGCTTCATAAACATCCCCCTGCCTTCCCTATTCTTTTCTTCAGTTTAGCATAAAAGGGAAGGCACATCCTATCTCGGGGATTGGATTACAGCCACGCTATGATGGGAATTCCCCATTTTTTCACCGGCACTTCGGACATATGGTAAAAATCTGACAGGAACGCTTCGTATTGGTGGGAATTCTTCAAATAGCGTTCAAGTTTCTCCTCGACTGTCTTTTTCTTTTGTTCTGATTGGGAAATGTAATATTCTTCGATGCACTCGAAGTAATGCAGGGGAAACAACAGACGGGAATACAACAACCTCCATGAAAAAGGAGAAAGGGGTGTAATCGACTCATACTCTTTCAGGAAATCCTGAAGCTCAGGATGAAACGTTTGACTCCTCATGAAGTATCGTTCCCTCACCCACTCTGCTATGTCCCGGCTGCAGTGGTCGAATACCCATTGAAACGGAAAATGTATGCACATTTCGGTCCCCCATGTGGACGCGAGAAACCGTTCATGACAGATTGTTCCGGCGTCCTCTGCCTTCGGGTCTTCATCAAGCTCCGTATCGACCAAGTATTGAATGGCATTTTCCGAAAGCGCACTGTAATAAGGATAACTCTCGACAAACCGGCGCTCAAACTCGTCAGCGGGCTGGTCCTGAATGACCTGGTAAAAGGCTTTTTCCAATTGAGCCATCCTCTTTTCCCACAGACTTTTCCACTGACCCATGCGATTTATCTTCTCCACTTTCTCTTCGAAGGACCGTCCCCTGAAATGGAATTTGCTTAGCTTCCTGCCGAGTTTATGATTTGGTGGGGACTCGATTCCCTCATTTCGAAGGACGACATAATCTTTATCCTTCTCCACCACGAGGAATTTCCCCTCGTTGCTCTGGACAAAGGTCGACACATGCCGGTCCCCGGAGCTTTTCAGGTGCTCTGCCAATTTATAAAGTTCCACCAGGGTTTCCTGTTCCATATTCGATACACCCACAATACTATATACTAATCCCCCGACCATATATCGATCCATCATTCCATCGAAGAATGCCCGCTCAGGATGTAACCCAAAATGGTTCATTAGAATCTCTTGAGACATACCGACCTCTCCTATCTTTAATGACCGTTCTTTTTCAACATTCATGTGCTGACTGCGCTACCCTAGACCATCATTCCAACGCATTTATGAATATCCAAATCCAGGGATGGGCAAGAATGAGAACAGAAGCTATTATTATGTCTATTTTTCAAATGGGAATCATATGAGTAAAACAAGGCTTCGTCTAATCAAAATAGGGGTTTTATAATCTTTCAAGGAAAAAGGTGAATAAGATGAAGGATAAAGCGTCAATGGATTTATTAGAGAGAACGGCACGTAAATGGCTGCATGAAAGAGGAGTGGAAATAGAAGACATCGCTCAATTAGTCATGTACCTTCAACAGAAGTATCATCCTGATCTTGAATTAAAGGAATGTGTCTATAACGTTGAACGTGTATTGACGAAGCGCGAAGTACAGAATGCCATACTTACAGGCATTCAACTTGATATATTAGCTGAGAAAAAGATGCTTGCGGAACCATTGCAGGCGATTGTTGAAGTAGATGAAGGATTATACGGTGTGGATGAAATCCTGGCCTTTTCGATCGTGAATGTGTACGGTTCGATCGGATTCACAAACTACGGATATATCGATAAACAAAAACCGGGAATCCTGGAGAGATTGAATGATAAATCATCGGGTATGTGCCATACCTTCCTGGATGATATCGTTGGCGCCATTGCAGCTGCCGCTTCCAGCCGATTGGCACACCGGGCGAAATGCACAGAATGAGGGTGAATAAGTATTCCAAATCAGACGACAGGGTCGTCTGATTTTTAGTGATGAAAGAAGCGTACAAGGTAATTGATACAATCTACCCTAAAAGATTATACAGTGTAAATCAATTATATCCATTTAACTAACTTAATGTTTGCACTTCAGCGAATAGTTTTATATAATTACAAATATAGTTGTAATTATATTCATTATAAATGTCCCCTGGGCCAAACTAAAATACATACACACCAAAAAAAGGCTTTCTCTCTTTTGGAGTTTACAGTATCACACATTTTACATACGTTTTGAAAATGATCGAGGTGAGATCTTATTAAACTCCTGAGTGACAAAGCCCTTATCGATGCCTATAAAAAAGCAAAACAGTTAAAATTCAGTAATGAATTCATCATTCTGATCGAACAAGAAATTAAAAAGAGAAAATTAGTTCATTAAAGAATCGTGTGATTGTAGATGTCTTGGTGTTCTTCACAAGTCGGCATAATATCTTCCCATTGAACCTCCAACGAGCATACTATGGCAAACAACTTGTTCAGGGACGGATTTGCCTCTCCCTTTTCAATCAACGAAATATAATTAACCGTTAATCCACATTTACGACTTAATTGTTGTATGGTGATTTCTTTTGCTCTTCTATGCTGCCTTATTTTCTTTCCGACAAGTCCTGTAACTGTAATACTCATTACCTCACTACCCTTTTAATAATTCTTTAGAAATGACGTGGATTGTTTCGAAAATCAAGCTAAGAAACAGTGACTTTCATTCTTAAAGTTGTGTGCATTCGTAAAGAATAGTTAGAAATTGAAAAGGTATCAATGCTAATAGTCCCCTACTACCTTTGGTGTTTACCCTAGTTGAATACCTTTACACTTAATTTCGAAAAATTTTTAAAAAATTTCAGTATTTCATTTTCTGTCGTCATGATCCTTCTGGGTACTCAAATATGCGTCATGGAAAAGTATCGTTAGTTAGAGGAAAAAACCACATAATTCATTAGGAGTATAATGTACGTTCCTACTACTTATTCTTACAACAATATCTATAGAGGCATAGATATTGTTACCAAAAGGGCAATCACAAAATTCCCCCTTTAGTATAAATAGTATTTTGTTTACTTCTTTTCACACTAGTTCTATTTTACTTATACAAACGTGTGTTGTCTATTATGAAATATTACTAATCAAAGAATTTTTCCAATATTTGAGTACTCAGCAGGTTCATGAAGGATGTGGAAGCTGCAGTCAGCCTCCACATTTATTAATGTTATATATCCCATTGATCCAATGTTTCTATTGTATAGGTAGGCTGAATATGCTTTTGAGCCAGCGCCTCTTTTGTTGTAACCCCCGTATGCACAAGGAGCGTATCGAGCCCTGCGTTTATTCCAGCCAGAATATCTGTATCATAGTTATCCCCCACCATCAGAGTGTCTTCCTTCGGGACCCCTAGCACAGATAAAGCCTGTTCCATGATAATGGACTCCGGCTTTCCGATAAAGATCGGTTCGGTCTGGGTGGAGACCGTCACAACAGACGTCAGGGAACCATTCCCCGGAAGCAATCCCCTTTCAGTCGGAATCGCGATATCTCCATTCGTTGAAATAAACGTTGCCCCGTTTCTCACCCCCAGGCAAGCGAGGGATAATTTCTCGTAATTAATCTCCCGGTCAATCCCCACTACCACGAAATCCGGTTTATCATCCCGCAGTGTAATGCCGTTCTCTTCAAGTGCTGAGCGTATTCCTTCTTCGCCGATGACATAGGCTGTTCCTTCAGGCTTTTCTTTCGCCATATACTGTGCCGTCGCCATGGATGTCGTAAATACCTGTTCCTTCGTTGCAGGTATATCAAAGGAACGCAATTTTTCCGCCACCTGTTCCGGTCTTCTTGAAGAGTTATTCGTCACGAATAGATAAGGCAATCCCTTATCCTGCATCCGTTTCACAAAATCCCCCGCTTCTTCAATCTTCTCCTTTCCTTTATACATCGTGCCATCCAAATCAATTAAATACCCTTTATACTCTTTCATCATCTACCTCCATATAGTGTCGTTAGTATGTCCAATATTTCTATTTGCTTCGCTATAAAGTCACTCTCTAAAGAAAATAAGACAGCGCATTCTCATTAAGGAAAGCGCTGTCAAATACGTTTAGTTTTTAAATGCCGATACGGGGCCAAGTTCATTTTCAAGGTAGTTCCGGACCTGCAGCGGAAATTGGTTCAGTGTTTGGAATACTTCTTCCAGGATGGTATGTAATTGCTTGTGATCAACGGTTGTATATTCCTGGACCAGTGGTTTGCGCTGTTCGACGAGGCGTTTGAGATCTTCGCTCATCCTATCTGTGATCACTTTTTCATCCAGAAGAATATCAATGATATCCTCATAGCTCCCGGGGTCCCTCATGATGAATCCATCGATCATGCTGTTCCCTACGTCCAGGATGGATTCAATGATGACGTGGGCAACCCTTTCCAGCGCCAACTTTTCCAGAGTAGCGTTCCACTGTTCTTGACGACTGAATATGTTTAGCTGCTCATCCATATAGATCAATATTTCTTCAATCTTTTCCCTGTCTACGAAATACATGATGCTCACCTCTCCCTTAAACAATAACCTGCACCTTATTTTAACATAATTTCACCAGACCCATACAGGTACATCCTGCAATTCCCGTCTCAGTCTGATATGATGAAATAAGCAGAAAAAGAGGAGGACATCGTGATGAGTGAACGCTTTTATTTATATGACGATACTGAAAATACACGAACGCGATTCGTGAGTTTCATGGGGGAAAATCAGCGGTACGACCTGGCCATTACCCAAACGGAACGTTATTACGGGAAATCATTGGTACTGGACCTTCAGGGCAGTCGATTTGCCATCTTGGGGAGAGATGACCTTGGTGAACCCGGCTATGTTGAGAGTGTATTTAAGTTAACTGGGGAAGAAGCGGATGAATTAAGGGACTTCTTAGGTGAAACCATCCTCTGATTCAAATGCCCTTCGAAAGAATGAACTCCGCCTCCCGTTCACATACTATAGGTATGAAAGGTGGGAGATAAAATGAGCAAAGACCGGAAATCCTATGATAAAGAAGACGAAGAATACAGTGACTTCTCCAATGTAGAAACATACCGTAATTTCCTCGTCCCCGAGACACTTCCGGAAGGTCCTTACGGTGCTCCCAGAGGTAAGCATACCCCTGTTGAAAACAAGAGTACACCTTGGGAAGAAGGACAACGGTATTATAGTGCCTTCAACTACGAGAATAAATCCCTGCATCAGGATATACCTCGTCAGGAACCGGGATCACATCCTGTTCATGCCGACCCGGATGTGAATGAAGAGCCGCCGTATACTGAAAACAAGTAAAAGAAAGGAACAAACGACCATCGTCGTTTGTTCCTTTTCACCATTATTTATTGACTTTCTTCACAAGAAAATAAGCGCACCCAAAATTACAATATTCATATAAGTAATCCTTATGAGTGCTCACCTTTGTGTCGAAAGAAGCCTTTTGATTGTGATCATCGAAGAATCCTTTCAATCGGAGCTGACCGTATCCCCAATCACCAAGGATATAATCGTATTTGCTTAAGATATCGCTATATCTTTCCTTGAAAGCTTCCTCGTTGAATCCGTCCCTGAATTCCTCGACGATTTCGTAGCACGTGTTCTGCACACAAATCACCTCTGTCCACCCACTTTCGTTTCCTTATTTTAAATTATAACGGATTGTCCATTAATTACTATGAAAAATTACCATAAGAGATGGTCACCCTACTGGATAGGGGGTGTTTAAGTTGAATAAATTACTTTTAGGTACAACGGTACTCGGCATCACATTAATCGGGACAGCCTGTAATGGCATCGACACAGCCAATGAGGAAATGTTCCACGACAACGGGAATACCATTAACGTAAGTGACAGGGAAGACCTGTATAACGACAATGGCTGGACCAAAAAAGGGGCACACCGCGGGGAAGACTTTGGTTATGTCCGCCAGCAGAAGAGCCCTACCGGTGGTCAAAACATTTCCACCAAGGACATGTACAGTATCAATCGCGAGCAGGTAGCCGACAGCATCAGCAAAATGAGTGTCGCCCTTCCTGACGTGAAAGATTGCTCTACCCTCGTCACGGACGAAGAAGTTCTTGTCTCTTATGTGACCGACAAAAAAGATAAACAAGGACGCTTCGAAGTAGCCGATCAGGTTAAGAAAACAGCTATGTCCGTCATTCCGCGCTGGTACCATGTCTATGTAACCGATGATAAAGCATTGATGCGCAACGTTGAAAACCTTGCCCAGATGGATAGTGACAGCAAAAATGCGAATACAGCCATTGACGATACCATCAACCTGATGCTCAAAGACTCTCCACAAGGTAGAAATGTCGACTCAGGTGAAAACGCCAACGGTGAAATGACGTCTGATCAATACGAAATGCGTGATGATGATACCCATAAGATCAATATGGACCGTCAAAAGCGCAATGACTATACCGGCAATGATAACATGATGGACTAACCTCTATCTGTACAAAAGGACTGACTGTCAGAGAGATCTCCGACAGGTCAGTCCTTTTCTAGTTATATGAAATTATGCGTTCTGTACTTCCTGCTCACCTTTAGCTTGTCTGGATTTCGCTGCTGCGTTTACCTGCTCATCGGCATGGTAAGAAGAACGAACAAGAGGACCTGCTTCACAGTGGCTGAAGCCTTTTTCCATTGCCGCTTCACGAAGTTCGGCAAATTCATCAGGATGATAATATTTTTGAACCTTCAAGTGCTTCTTCGATGGTTGCAGATATTGACCTAATGTCACGATATCAACATGATGGGCACGTAGATCATCCATCGTTTCGAGAATTTCTTCCTTCGTTTCCCCGAGACCAACCATGATGCTCGATTTCGTAGGGATCTCCGGATTCAATTCTTTCGCTCGGCGGAGGAATTCCAATGTCCGGTCGTAAGTCGCACGGGCACGAACTCTTGGAGTCAGGCGGCGGACGGTTTCGACATTGTAGTTCATGATGTCAGGCTTGGCATCCATCAATGTCTTGATATTTTCGAATACCCCACCCATATCAGAAGGCAGCACTTCGATGGATGTAAACGGGCTCTTACGACGGATGGCGCGGACGGTTTCAGCAAAGACTTGTGAACCGCCGTCTTTCAGGTCATCACGGGCAACCGCTGTAATAACGACGTGTTTCAAGTTCATTAATTGTACGGAATCCGCAACACGTTCAGGCTCTTTCAAGTCTAATTCAGTCGGAAGTCCTGTTTTAACGGCACAGAAACGGCAGGCACGTGTACAAATGTCACCCAGGATCATGAACGTGGCCGTACGTCTCGTTCCCCAGCACTCATGAATATTAGGACAACGGGCCTCTTCACAAACTGTATGAAGATTGTTTTCACGCATCATTTTTTTCAGACCCATATAATTATCGTTCGTATTCAGCTTAATCTTAAGCCAATCCGGTTTACGAATGTGTTCATCTTTCTTACTCATACCCCTCATCTCCAATCCTAAATAATTCTGACTTAGGCAAAGAGTGAAACGTTGTCTCGTTCATCCTATGTAAAAAAAGCCATCATCAATATACTTCTTTTGTCACTTTATCATACTAAAAAAGTGAAAACAAGCATGTGATGCCCTATTACCATTTATTGATGATTATGAATCCCCCGGAACGATACAAACTACATATAGGACCCTAAAAATGGAGGGATGATTTTGTACAAACGATTGATCTTTTGCATCGTATTTTTCTTAGCGATCAGTCCGTTTAAGAGCTATGCAGCAGAAAAGCTTACGGATGAACAAATTTACACGAAACGAATGGAATTATTTCAAAAAAGCGAGGCTTTGACGCATATCCCCTGGTACTACCTGGCTGCCATCGATCAGTATGAACGCAGTCTCCGGTTTGCCCGTAAAGACAGGGATAAACCATCCTCTTTCATTTCGATTTATGTAGAGCCTGAAAAGTGGGTCGGTCCTTTGAACCCCCACCCCGAAGATGACAATCCTGAAACGATCGCGCTTTTCAATGGAATCGGTCGGGACGGGGATCATGACGGGAAAGCTAGCCTGAAAAGTGATGAAGATATCCTTGCCGCTCTAACCGACTTCATACTCCGTTATGGCATTGATCACGACAACTTCAAGCTTGCCCTCTGGGATTATTACAAGCGGGATAAAACCGTCAGTATCATAATGGGAAATGCCAAAATATATAAACAGTACGGAACGATTCATCTCAATCAAAAAGCCTTTCCGCTTCCCCTGAGATTTAACTATAGTTACCGGAACACATGGGGAGATGCCCGTGGATGGGGTGGAAGACGGATCCATGAAGGGACGGACCTCTTCGCTGATTATGGTGTACCGGTGAGAGCAACATCTTACGGCATCATCGAGATGAAAGGCTGGAATCGTTATGGAGGCTGGCGCATCGGGATACGTGACATCAATAATACGTATCATTATTTTGCCCATTTGAGTGGTTTTGCCAAAGATCTTCATGTCGGACAAGTGGTTGAGCCGGGCATGGTGATCGGCGGTGTCGGAAGCTCGGGATATGGACCTCCGGGAACGTCAGGGAAATTCCCGCCGCATTTGCATTATGGAATGTATAAGGATAATGGCCTTACTGAATGGTCCTTTGATCCCTACCCCCATCTAAGAATGTGGGAACGCCAGGACAGGATCAAAAGCAAGAAACATTAAAAAAGCAGACAATGGACATTCCATCGTCTGCTTCTTTCTCTATACCTGCTTTTTTGATTTGGAAACAGCGTTCATGATACTAGCTGCTAATCCACCCCAGATGATGACCATTCCGACTATCATCATTGTAATTGCGCTACCAGTCATGTTAGCTTACCCCCTTATAGCTATCGGCTTCTGTCTTGGCATGCCAGCGTTTAAATCCGAAGGCCACTCCTACAATGATGGCAAAGGCAGCTACGAACCATCCACTGTACAGAATGAAAGCATCTGAATATCCTTCGTAGTTACCAGTTTCCGTTTCAAACTCTTTTAGTAAATTCATTTTGAATAATCCGAACATCATCCATCCAAGCACGATCGGTGTGATAACGCCGAGACATACTTTCCACCAGGCACCAAGCTGGATATCCGAAATTCCATTCGCATGGGATTGGAATCCTCCCAGCTTGCGCAGGAACCAGGCGATCACGACTACTTCCACTAATCCGACAAACGCCACTCCGAATTGGTTGATGAAGTAATCCGCTACATCTAGGAATAACAGTCCACCCTGTGTGGCAAAAAGAATGGAAACGATAGCTGAAAGTCCACCACCGAAAAGTACGGCTTTGTTACGGGAAATCCCGAACTTCTCAGATACGGCTGCTACATAGGTTTCCGAAATGGAAATCAACGAAGACAGACCGGCCAGTACAAGTGAAACAAAGAATAAGAAACCAAATACTTCGTTGAATGCCGGGAATTCGTTAATGATCTGCGGGAAGACAACAAACGCCAGACCCACACCGCCGCTTACTACATCCTGCACTGCCACACCTTGTGATTGGGCCATGAAACCAAGTGCCGCAAACACCCCGATACCTGCCAATAATTCAAAGCCGGAGTTACTGAACCCTGTAATGAACGCATTGTTCGTAATATCCGATTTCTTTGGCAAATAACTTGAGTACGTAATCATGATGGCAAAGGCAATGGATAAGCTGAAGAAAATCTGTCCATATGCCGCCACCCACACACCCGGATCGGCAATTTTACTGAAGTCAGGCTTGAAGAACGCATCCAGACCATCCATCGCGCCGGGTAAAGTTAAAGCGCGAACAACGATAATTAAGAATAAGATAACAAGTGCTGGAATAAAGATTTTATTCGCTACTTCGATTCCTTTCTTTACACCTTTGAAAAGAATACCCAGTGTAACGGCCCATACAATTACAAGCGGGATGAATACCCCAGGAACCACACTTCCCGTCTGACCCGCGTCCACGGTCAATTTTAAATAATCATTGAACAGGAATGACTCTGTATCCTTCCCCCAGCCTAAATTGAAAGAAAATACACTGTACGACATCGCCCATGCGATAATGACGGCATAATAGGTAGAGATGACGAATGCAATTAAGACCTGCCACCATCCAAGCCATTCTGTTTTCTTATTAAGACGGAAATAAGATAACGGTGCTGAACCACGGTACTTATGACCAATTGTAAATTCAAGTACTAATAATGGAATACCTGCTGTTAGAAGAGCGAATAAATAAGGAATAAAGAAAGCTCCCCCACCATTTTCATACGCCACTGCCGGAAAACGCCAAATGTTCCCCAGTCCGATTGCTGAACCGACAGCTGCCAGAATAAATCCTGCCCGTGTCCCAAATTGTGCACGTTTCTCCATGCTGTTCCCCCCTAGTTCTTTCCAACTACCCCCCATGAGGTATTTGAAATTTTTATATTTTCAGATTATTTATAATCTAAAGTCAGTATAGCTAGTTCCAGGCCAATTGTCAAAGCTTTATTTTAGTGATTTATTGAGAAATTCACCAAATTTCTACAGTACTATTTCACTATAAGAATTTTGTCGAATTTTGGAGAACAGGAGACGATAGGATCAAGAGGAGAACTCTATGTGAATCCATAAAAAAACCAGAAGCCTACATGGCTCCTGGTTTTTATGAATTACTCTGCAGATGCAGGCTTTGCTTTTTCACCGAACAAAAAGGAAAAGGCCAAGATCAAAATGATGACTACGGCGAGACCAAGAATGGTGCTGCCGGTGAACCCCAATACAAGGTAACCGATGGCTGCAACAACCGCACCGATTACGGCATATGGAAGCTGTGTGAGCACGTGATCGATATGGTTGCTTCCCGCTCCTGTGGAAGAAAGGATCGTTGTATCAGAAATAGGTGAGCAGTGATCACCCAATACAGATCCCGCCAGTACCGCTGCCATGGCAGGCAGTAAGATGCTCACGTCTGAAGCTGCAGCAATTTCACCTGCGATCGGCAGTAATATACCAAACGATCCCCATGATGTTCCTGTTGAGAATGCCATGATGCCGGCAACCAGGAATAAGATGACCGGAAGTGCCTGCATCGGCAGATTCGATTGTTCAACGAGGCCAGCAAGATACGTACCCGTCTGCAGCTGATCGATGAGTGTCACGATCGTCCATGCAAATATCAGGATGTAAACAGCCGGCAGCATCGACTTGATACCTTCCACTACAGCTGTCCCGATCGCACCCGCTTCGATTCCTTTCAAGCTGACTTGGCGAAGGAAGAAAATCAGGGAAATAAGAAGTCCGAATAATCCACCATACAATAAGGATTTGGTTACATCCGTATTTTCAAAGATCGGCAGCAGGTCAAAGGATCCCACCGCTTGATATCCAGTCCACAGCATCATGGAAACAGTCCCGATGACAAGGGCAACGATCGGCCAGACAAGATCGCCTACCGAGCCTTTTGAGCTGACTGGGAGATCATTTTTCAATTCGCCGGGAATCTCCTTGCCTGGATCATAAAGATCTCCCGTTTCAAGGGCCCGTACTTCATGCTCTTTCATTTTTCCAAAATCGAGTCCCTTATAGGCAACCATGACGACAAGCAGTACTGCCGCCCATACATATAGGTTCATTGGAATCATTTGAATGAACGCTGAGAATGCCGTGTACTCCGTGATATTATGTGTTGCAAGAATGGAGCCGATGATCCCGATAATATACGCTCCCCAGCTTGAAATCGGGGATACGACACAGATCGGAGCCGATGTTGAATCAATGATATAGGCTAATTTAGCACGTGAGATTCTATGACGATCCGTGATGGGTCTTGAAACCTGTCCGACAGCAAGGGCATTAAAATAGTCGTCAATAAAAATGATGATACCCAGTACCGCAGCTAGAAGCTGTGCGCCCTGTCGTGTCTTCACACGTTTCATCGCCCATTCACCGAATGCGCGGCTCCCGCCGGAAATATTCACAAATGCCGTGATGATACCAAGAATGAGTAAGAAGAAAATGATGTAGACATTCCAGGTGTTAAGTCCGCCATCTGCGACAAAGATGCCTTTAAAGGCGTCCCACATAAAGCTGAATGTTTTGGTAATTGAGAAATCTGCCAACAGAAAGGCAGACGCAACGATTCCTACTCCCAATGAAAGCAGAACCCGTCTTGTAAGGATAACCATAAGAATGGCTAAAAGGGGTGGTAATAATGAGTAAATCGTGTTTTCCATAGTGTCCTCCTCCTATTTGATAGGGGGGAACCATCGTAGCATGATAGAGGATAATAAAAAAAGGCAACGATAGAGAAGCTATCATTACCTTAGTAAGTAATTTAAGTGCTCCATCACGATCTGTAGCTCCCCATTATAGAGATTCCCTATAATGACAGTGTTATCCTTCTTCAAGATAACCCCAGCAAATACACATTTGACATGTATAATTACTTCGGCAAAAGTTCCCTTTCATCTGTTCTCACAGTTGTCATTCTCAAACAGCTTACTCTTGAACTCTGCGCCTCTACCCCATCGGACTGATGATGTGGTGTGTTATAAAATTTTCTT
This sequence comes from Rossellomorea sp. QJM3NY_18, assembly GCF_056173145.1. Classification (NCBI taxonomy): domain Bacteria; kingdom Bacillati; phylum Bacillota; class Bacilli; order Caryophanales; family Bacillaceae; genus Rossellomorea; species Rossellomorea sp. QJM3NY_18. The sequence continues at coordinate 3,616,782 of NZ_CM149659.1, forward strand.
TATTAATATACCAAACTATCATTCTTTTGACAACTTTTTTTCCTGACTAATTTGTGGGAAATTCGATGGAAGGACTCGATTCCCCTCCACCATTGTTATAAAATTGCGGTACATCCAGATGAACGGTCCCCATCGCAACCAGGATATCCTGCTTGATTGTTTCGGTTTTCGTTGCAAACGGGATGATGATCTGCACATTCACTTCAAGCTCCACAAATACCTTCACAACCGCATTATTGATCCCGAACTGCTCAACCGTCGTTTTCACATCGGAACGTACATCACCGATGGAATGAAAGCGGATCGGGATTTTCGGCCCCAGGTTCCCGAGCAATACGTTGTTCGTTGCCTGCCCCAATGGAACAGAATAGGTAATGCCCTTCGAGGTTTTCGACTTCCCTTCATCAAGCTCCACTTCAGTGAGAAATTCTAGATTTTCAATATTCCCCGCTTCTGCTTCCTGAAGATTCTGCTGCACAAGATTCGTAATTTCTGCCTGGACCCTGTTGATCGTCTGTGTATTATATTTAAATGAAACGATATCTCCTTCTGAATTCTTCACTTCTTCTGTTATATCTGAAATATCCAGTACGTCGGCAATCTTCTTATTGATCGCTTTGTTAATCACCAGGGTACCGATCCTGCTTGTTTGTGTTTCGGCATACGCAAGGAGAGTCGGCTTCAACCCTTTGTTAATGATCCACAATCCGAATCCCGTTGAAATCATAAAGAATAGAAACGTAATGATCATGACATGTCGAAAAGGCAGCGGACCTCCTCTTCGGGGTTTGTAGGTTTTGAACTTTGACAAAAAAATCCCCCCTTACAAGCTATTTGTATGCATTGTAAGGAGGGTTTAGCGCAAAAAATTATTTAATCTTAAGAGATTGCGGCTCATAATCCGGATCAAAGCCTGTGATCACCTTGTCTAATTCCTTGCTTAAATCGAGTGGATAAGGAGAGTCTAACTCCTGACCATCTTCTTCGATGATTCGTACCACAGGGCGGTCTGTGACGCCCCTGTTTTGATCGGTCACAATTGCTTTCCGTCCATCATTCAGTTCCACGATCATGCCATTCGGATACATCGCAACCGATGAGCGGAAGGCTTCGATCACATTTGAATCGAACAATGTTCCCGATCCCGCATACAAGACCTCCAATGCCTGATGAGGAAGCATGGCTTTCCTGTACACCCGGTTTGACGTCATGGCGTCAAATACATCGGCCACAGCGATGATCTTTGCGAACGGATGAATATCTTCACCCTTGATCCCCCGCGGGTAACCCGAGCCATCGAGCCTCTCATGATGCTGATAGGCACAGTGTGCGATGATCAGGGAAACTGAATGAAGCTGTCTCAGAATGTCAAAGCCATGTTCAGAGTGTTTCTTGATTTCCGAGAATTCGTCTTCCGTAAGTTTCCCGGGCTTTAACAGGATCTCTTCAGGCACGAGCATCTTACCGATATCATGGAGGATCGCCCCAACCCCGAGCTGCTCCAGCTGCTTCTGTGAAAGCTTAAGTTCAAGACCGATGGAAAGTGTATATAACGTAACATTAAATGAGTGATGAAATATATAGGAGTCGTATGTAAACACATCTGTCAAAATCGTCAGAAGATCATGATTCGCCTTTACCTCGGACAGGACGACATCAATCACCTGCTTTAATTGAGAGGCACTATCTTCAATCACAAGGAGACTTGGCTTCTCTTTGGAGGTGCTTAATTGATTGAAGGCCATCTCGATATTCTGAACCGCCTCTTGTCTCACTTTACTCGAAACGGTCCCCTTCACATGGATTCCACTTGAAAGAGAGTCTTCAATATAAACATACTGAATACTAAGCTCCTGCAATCTGTGGATCATGCGTTCTGTAATGGGAACATTATCATGAATCAACGCTTGACCTCTCATATTATATACCGTTGTAGCTAGAACCATGCCGGGTTTCAAAGCCCTTGTTGATATAAGCCTCATAGAATTCTCCTATGTAATTATTTCATTTTTCGACAAAATTTCCTAGTATCTCCATTATAAAGGATAAAAAGGAGCTTGCAAGGTGTATTTGTTTATATATTCATGAAAGAATATCGAAGGGTTCAGATGAATTTTATGAAGGTGTCGCGTGCCGGTTGAAGAGGAGTTTTATTACCTTATTTTGTTAATTGACGCAATTACTTTACGATTGATTTTGACGCAATAATTCTAAAAATGACGCAATCACTCCCTCAAAAATAAAGACCAGCCACTCAATAATGAGTACTGGTCATTCTCATGTCTATATCATTTTCAACAGCGCGTCCCTTCCGGCCATTCCCGTGTAGATGCCGAGATTCGCTGCTTCGTAGGTAACGGACTCCAGCGGCGCATCGAGGAGCTGATCGATGGTTTTCACACCAACCGCTCTTCCCGCGATGATCCCCCTGTCCTTTAATTTTTCATTGAGCAGCGCAACATCAAGTGCCCCACACATGATATATCCTTTTTCACTCGTCACGACGAGAAGATTGGTTTTCGGAAGTGCAACAGAAATCGCTGTAAAGGTATGTCCCCCAATGGTAATCGGAGATACATTCATCATGTTTCATCGCTCCCTTCACTCATATGTATGTCATGAGTGTCGAAACGGTGAGACATTTACTGTTTCAATTTCCATTCGAGGACATCCCGTAAAAATTCCGGCATAAAGTACTTCTTCTCGAGCCTCTGTAGGTCCGGAAAGAAGTGGCCGAATGTAAACATATCCGGCAGGGCCAGCTTGTATATCTTCCCGGACTCGATCGGACCGTTTCCGATGAAGATGTCATGGTCTTCAAAGTGGATATTCGAATACACGAACCTTCCCATCACTTTCCCCCTGAAACCAAGTCCTTTCACTTCAAGTTGCGGCCAGTCCTCATTAAGAGTCTGCTTAATGATTTCCTTCAGCTCGGCTCCCTTCACTCGGATCATGCAGGGGTTGATCGGGTGGGGAAGGATGCGATGCAAATCCTGCTTTGTCACCATTCCTTCGTCAAGTCCCTCTATGAGAAGACCCGCATTTAGGAAACCGCAATCAGCTCCACACCACTCCATTAGTGCATCACAAAGCACTTCAGGAAGCGGAGACGCCTGAAACCAGTCAACCGGGAAAGCGTTTGTCAGGCAGGTCACTTCCTGCTTTAATAACTCCTCCCCTTTCCGGATCCATTGATCTCTTTCCTCCGCTTCCTTCACAACAGCCGGAAGTTCCCCCTGCTCATATAGTCGTGCCTTCTTTTCCATGACCTGCTTGGTGGCTGTATCCACCTCGATTGTGATATGACCGACATAATGACCATATTTTCCTGCAGCACCGAGCATGGTGCCATTCACCTCTTTCCCCTGAGGCAAGACATGGTGAGTATGGGCACCAAGGATAACGTCTATTTCAGGGAATTGTTCCCCGATCATCTCATCATCCCTTATCCCCAGATGGGAAAGGAGTATGATCATATCGACGCTTTGGCGAACCTCCTGAACCAACTTCTTCAGTTCAGCCAAAGGGGAGGTAATGTTCCAGCCGAGAGCTTTATAAAATGGTTTGAAATAGGCCGTTAAACCTAGGACGCCAATCCTCATACCACTGCCGGTCTCATATATCCGGTAAGTCTCCACCCATCCTGGACGCCGTGAGGAACGATCGAACAGGTTTCCTACAATCACATCAAACCGGGCACTGTCATACAGGCTGTTTAAATCATCATAATCCAATGTGATCCCTTCATTGTTTCCGATTGTTACAGCGTCGAACCCGGCTTCATTTAATAACTTGACGTTCCCTTTTCCTAACGTCGCTTCTGTCAATGGATGCCAGCGGTCCACATGATCACCGATATCAAATAGATACACAGAATCTCCGTCATTCACATGCTTCTGTTTTCTCCGTTTTAAAAAATCCCTTATTCTTGGCCAGTTCTCAAAGTGACTGTGAAGATCGTTCGTATGATAAATATGAATGGTTTCTCCCATAAATCGTTCACTCCTATTGGAGGAATGTTATCCTGTCATTCCTTGATAAATCAATCGAATACCAATTAAAATCAAAATAATCCTCAAAACGCTCACCAATACTTTGGACTCGAGCTTCGTATTGATATATGCCCCGGCCTTTGCCCCGATCCAGGCTCCCGGAATCAGAGCCAGCGCATACAGCCATTTGACATTCCCGAACAACACATGTGTCCCCGAGCTCACCAATGCCGAAAGGAAAATCATAAACATCGATGTTGCAACAGCCACATGGGGCGGGAAAAGAAAAATCAGAATCATGGCAGGGACCATGAGAGAGCCGCCGCCAATGCCGAACAACCCCGATGTAAACCCAACTACAAAGGCGATCAACACTCCAAGTGCCGGAGGATATCCATACCGGAAGGTTTCTCCACTTGGATCGGTAAATTCCCTCTGAAAAGATGCATCCCTGAATTTTTCTATAGGCTTTAATTTATTCCTGATCATCAGAATAAGGGCCACCACTATCATGAAAATGCCGAAATAAAGATTAAAGCTTTCCATATTCAGTCCCTTGTTCACCCAGGCTCCAAGTATCGACCCGGGTCCGCTCCCAGCAAAGAAGATCAATCCGCTTTTATAATCGACGGTTTTATGCTTTAAATATGCAAGGGTGGAAGATAACCCTGTAAATATCATGATGACCAGTGAAGTACCCACAGCGGTCTGCGGGTTCATCCCTTCTACCAGGCTTGTATATGTACCAAAATAAATCAGGGCCGGTACAATGATCACACCACCGCCTAAACCGACCAGTGATCCTATCGCACCTGCCAAAAGCCCAATTGATAGAAGAACAATCCATTCCATCTGCCTTTCATCTCCTGTCGGCTAAAATAAATCCAGCTGCTTCGGGGCAAGTCCTTCATACTCAAGCCCCAATAATTCAATCAATTCTTTCGCATTATCAGCCGCGTCTCCACCTGAATTATTGTTAAAAAGGATATAAAGATCCTTAGAGCTTTCGTGCAAATGATGGAGATGGGGGATCCATTCCTCGAGCTCAGCACGATTATAGCGATATAAATAGCGGACCTCCCGCCAATCTTCGCCATTCGGTTTATTCCACCCATAGAGATTCCTGCCGTGAAACCGGATGAGAGTGGCATCTTCATGCGTCGCTTCCAGCACCCGCGGCACGGATCCTTCACCTGCCTGGGGTTCATCACAAATGCTGTGGATCCACCCTTCCTTTTTCATGAAGGCCAAAGTCTTGTCCCGATACTCGGACCTGAACCAGCTCTGATTGCGGAATTCAAGTGATACAGGAAGATCTTTCAATTGCTCCCTGCAATACCGTATATAATCGACATTCTCTTTTTTACAATCGTACCATGGTGGGAATTGAAGGAGGACCATTGCCAGTTTCCCTGCATTCGTGTATGGAGCAAGGGACTCTTTAAAAGCTCTGAACATCTCTTCCTTTGTTTCAAAAGGGATTTCACCACGCTGATGACCAGTCATTCCCTGATATGCTTTTACAATAAATTTAAAGTCCTCTGGTGTTTCCTTTACCCACTTCTCCGCATTTCGAATAGGCTGGACAGCATAAAACGTCGTGTCCACCTCCACAATGGGGAAATGAGCTCCGTATTCCTTTAATTTGTCCCTGGGGGAAACATTCTCATAGAGGGTATCATGATCTCCCCACCCTGTAACGCCTATGTATATCATCAGCATTCACCTACTTTATTATGAACATGTCCATTTTATCATAAGGGAAATGGAAATTCTTATCTTTGGATTCATCGCGGAAAAATAGTGGGGATTGGAGCCAGAAAAAAACTCCCCTGATGACTCATCAGGGGAGTTTGATTGATTATTAACCGATAGAACCTTCCATTTCGAACTTGATCAGGCGGTTCATTTCAACTGCGTATTCCATTGGAAGTTCTTTCGTGAATGGCTCGATGAAGCCCATTACGATCATTTCTGTTGCTTCTTCCTCTGAAATACCACGGCTCATAAGATAGAATAATTGTTCTTCGGATACTTTTGATACCTTCGCTTCGTGTTCTAACGAGATGTTATCGTTAAGGATTTCGTTGTAAGGGATCGTATCGGAAGTTGATTGGTTATCCATGATCAGCGTATCACACTCAATGTTTGAACGTGCGCCTTCTGCTTTACGGCCAAAGTGTACAATTCCACGGTACGTTACTTTCCCACCATGCTTGGAGATGGATTTAGAAACGATTGTAGAAGATGTATTTGGTGCCAGGTGAATCATTTTCGCTCCGGCATCCTGATGCTGGCCTTTACCCGCGAGTGCGATGGATAGTGTCATACCACGAGCGCCTTCACCTTTAAGGATAACCGCTGGGTATTTCATCGTTAATTTAGAACCGATGTTTCCATCTACCCATTCCATTGTTGCGTTCGCTTCACATACAGCACGTTTCGTTACCAGGTTGAACACGTTGTTCGCCCAGTTTTGAATCGTTGTATAACGGCAGTACGCATCTTTCTTGATGATGATTTCAACGACTGCAGAGTGAAGTGAGTTCGTTGTGTAAACCGGTGCTGTACACCCTTCGACATAGTGCACACTTGCACCTTCGTCGACGATGATCAGTGTACGCTCGAATTGACCCATGTTCTCTGAGTTAATACGGAAATACGCTTGAAGTGGTGTATCCACCTTGATTCCTTTAGGAACATAGATAAAAGATCCACCGGACCATACCGCTGAGTTAAGGGCAGCGAACTTGTTATCCGTTGGAGGAATAACCTTTGCCCAGTGCTCGCGGAAAAGCTCTTCATTCTCTTTAAGGGCAGAATCTGTATCTTTAAAAACGATCCCCATGTCTTCAAGATCCGATTGCATGTTGTGATAGACAACTTCTGACTCATACTGAGCAGAAACCCCTGCAAGATACTTTTGCTCAGCTTCCGGAATACCTAATTTATCAAACGTTTGCTTGATTTCTTCAGGTACTTCATCCCAGCTGCGCTCTGACTTTTCAGAAGGTTTCACATAGTAAGTGATCTCATCGAAGTTCAGTTCCTGCATGTCTCCGCCCCATTGAGGCATAGACATATTATAAAAATGCTCAAGTGACTTCAAACGGAAATCAAGCATCCACTTAGGCTCATCTTTCATACGAGAAATTTCTTCAACGATTTCTCGCGTCAAACCACGTTTAGAACGGAAAATCGATACGTCTTTATCGCTAAAGCCATATTTATAGTCTCCGATCTCAGGCATCTTCTTTGCCATGTTGATTCCTCCATTCTTAGATAGAGTCGGAGAAGAGCTTATTCCTGCTCTTCTTCCTGCACTCCTTTTTCCATCGCTTTCCAGGCTAGTGTCGCACATTTGATACGTGCCGGAAATTTCGCGACTCCTTGTAATGCTTCTATATCTCCTAAATCCACATCGTCGTCATAATCATTGCCCTGCATCATATCAGAGAAGATCTTGGAGAGCTTGAGTGCCTTCTCGATCTCTTTTCCCTTGACCGCCTGTGTCATCATGGACGCAGAAGCCATGGAGATGGAACAACCTTCTCCGTCGAACTTCGCATCCTGAACGACACCATCTTCAACCTTTAACGTAAGGTGAATACGGTCTCCACATGTAGGGTTATTCATATCGATGGTAAAGCTTCCATCCTCTAAAGAACCTTTATTACGTGGATTTTTATAATGATCCATGATGACTTGTCGATATAACTGATCTAAATTATTAAAAGACATCGCTGAAAAACTCCTTTGTCTTCACCAGGCCGGCAACAAGTTTATCAATATCTTCTTCTGTGTTGTAAAGATAGAAGCTGGCACGTGCCGTTGCGGATACGTTCAACCACTTCATCAACGGTTGTGCACAGTGATGACCAGCGCGAACGGCAATCCCTTCAGCATCAAGTACGGTTGCCACATCATGCGGATGAACATCATCAATGTTAAACGTAACAAGACCTGCCCGTTTTCCGGGATCACTTGGTCCGAAAATTTTCATGCCTTCGACTTCATTCATTTTCTCCAATGCATAAGCCGCAAGCTTATGTTCATGTTCTTCAATGTTATGAAGTCCTACTTCTTCAAGGAAATCAATCGCAGCTCCAAGTCCAATGGCACCTGCAATGATCGGTGTACCACCTTCAAACTTCCACGGTAGCTCTTTCCAAGTGGATTCCTGAAGTCCGACAAAGTCGATCATTTCTCCACCGAATTCTACCGGTTCCATTTTGTTCAGGTGTTTTTTCTTACCGTAAAGGACTCCGATCCCTGTAGGACCTACCATCTTATGACCTGAAAAGGCAAAGAAATCACAGTCAAGATCTTGCACGTCGACTTTCATATGTGGAGCAGCCTGTGCTCCGTCAACGACCATGACTGCTCCATTTTCATGAGCAACCCTGGTGATTTCTTTAATTGGATTCATTGTACCAAGCACGTTTGAAACCATCATGATGGAAACAATTTTCGTTTGTGATGTCACAGTCGCTCGTACATCTTCAATCGTAATCGTGCCATCTTCCTGAAGAGGAACATATTTTAATGCAGCTCCGGTTTCTTTGGCTAACTGCTGCCAAGGAATGATATTGCTGTGATGCTCCATGTGAGTGATCACAATTTCATCCCCCTCGGTTAGGTTGGCGCGACCGTAGCTTGCTGCAACGGTATTGATTGCAGTTGTCGTACCACGGGTAAAAATTACTTCTTGAGTCGAGGAAGCGTTGATGAAATTGCGGACCTTTTCACGGGCACCTTCATAACCATCTGTCGCTCTCGTCCCAAGGGTGTGGACTCCCCGGTGAACATTTGAATTATATCCACGATAATAATCGTTCACTGCTTCTATGACGGAAACAGGCTTTTGAGAGGTTGCGGCACTATCAAGATAAACGAGTGGATGGCCATTTACTTCCTGGTCGAGAATCGGAAATTGTTTGCGAATCTCTTTTACATCCATTAGTTTACTTTCCTTTCAATTACCTCAACCAGCTGTTTCTTGACTCCTTCGATCGGTAATTGTTTTACCACTGGAGCCAGGAAGCCGTGAATCACAAGACGTTCAGCTTCATGCTGAGGAATCCCGCGGCTCATCAAATAGTAAAGTTGAAGTGGATCCACTCGCCCTACTGAAGCAGCGTGTCCTGCCGTTACGTCATCTTCATCAATGAGAAGGATCGGGTTTGCATCCCCTCGTGCTTTTTCGCTAAGCATCAATACGCGTGATTCCTGCTCGGCGTTTGATTTGGAAGCACCATGTTCAATCTTACCGATACCGTTGAAGATAGAAGATGATTCGTCCTTCATGACGCCATGCTTAAGGATGTATCCTTCAGAATTTTTACCGTAGTGAACAACCTTTGTCGTAAAGTTCTGTTTCTGTTTCCCGCGTCCAACGACTACGGTTTTCGTATCGCCATAAGAGCCATCGCCCATAAGGTTCGTGACGTTTTCAGAAACGGTGTCCCCATCGTTCATCAATCCCAGTGCCCACTCGATGCGTGCATCTCTTGCAGCTATTCCACGACGGTTTACGTAAGTCGTGATTCCGCTTGAGAGGTTATCCACTGCACCGTATGCCACTTTCGCATTATCCTTCGCCAACACTTCCGTTACGATGTTATAGACACCATCTTCCACATCTGTGGTGGAAATATAGTTTTCAACATATGTCACAGAACTGTTATCCTCAGCTACCACCAATACATGGTTGAACATAGCAACTTCAGCATTGTCGTGGACGTATACCGCTTGAATCGGTTGAGAAAGTTCAACGTTCTTCGGAATATACAGGAAGACCCCGCCGTTCATCAATGCAGCATGAAGGGCTGTAAGCTTATGCTCATCCGTTTTCACGCCCTCAGTCATGAAATACTTCTGTACCAGCTCACTGTGCTCTTTTACAGCTGTAAAAATATCCGTAAAAATAACACCGTTGTCTTTTAATTCGTTTGAAAGAGAAAGAAAAGCTGGCGTATTATTTCGTTGAATATAAAGGCTTTGATCCTTGCTTTCTAAATCAACTAATGCTTTCACTTCATCTGGCAGCTCACTCAAAGATGAAAACGTATCACTATTCACTGTGTGCTTTTGGAATTGAGTAAAATTCCAATTTGTGATTTTCGTTTTATCAGCAACTGGAAGGCTTAGATCCTTTACTTTACCAAAGGCATCTGTACGAAGGGTTGTTAACCAATCCGGCTCTCCAAGTTGTTTTGAGTAGGAGCTGACATAGTCTTGATCTACTGGTAGTTTCGTTTCTACAGTCATTTTCATCCCCCTAACACTTACGCTTCTTGGCCGACAGTTTCGTCTTTGATTCCCAGCTCTTCTTTAATCCAGTCATATCCTTCTGCTTCAAGGCGCTGTGCTAATTCTTCGCCGCCTGATTTTACAATGCGTCCCTGCATCATTACGTGAACGTGATCAGGTGTGATGTAGTTAAGAAGGCGCTGATAGTGAGTGATGATCAAGCAGCCGAAATCTTCCCCACGCATTTTGTTGATTCCTTTTGAAACAACTTTAAGCGCATCGATATCAAGACCTGAATCGATCTCGTCAAGGATAGCGATCTTAGGTTGGATCATCATTAGTTGAAGGATCTCGTTGCGTTTCTTCTCTCCGCCTGAGAATCCTTCGTTCAGGTAACGTTGAGCCATATCCGGATCCATTTCCAAGTATTCCATTTCAGAATCCATCTTGCGGATGAATTTCATAAGAGAAATTTCTTCTCCTTCTTCGCGACGGCTGTTGATCGCTGAACGTAAGAAGTCAGCGTTCGTTACTCCATTGATTTCACTTGGGTACTGCATTGCAAGGAATAGACCTACGCGAGCGCGCTCATCCACTTCCATTTCAAGGACATCTTCTCCGTCGAACGTGATGCTTCCTTTTGTCACTTCATACTTTGGATGACCCATGATAGCAGAAGATAAAGTTGACTTACCCGTACCATTCGGTCCCATTACCGCGTGGATTTCTCCACCTTTAATTTCAAGGTTAACCCCTTTCAGGATTTCCTTTCCTTCAATCTCAACATGAAGATCTTTAATTGTTAAAGTAGAACCTGCCATGTATATTTACCTCCGTGACTTTATAATGAATTTAAGAATATAATTCTTTAATCATTCTCAATTTATTCTCATTACAATCTTATAACAAATAAAAGCTATTATCAACTTTTTCAAGTTGTCAGTTCATGTTAGCCGAACGATAGAAACCCTTTCTATTGTTCGCCAAAATGTGTGGGAAAATGTAGGGTGTCGATGACCTGTTTTCCTAAGGCAGACTATGTGAGAAATTTTGCTTTTCATATAGCGAGTGATTTGATTTCCGCTGCAGGTGCTCGCTTTCCTCGGGGCGTGAGTTGAGCCTCCTCGGGCAAAGCCCTGCGGGGTCTCAACTTTCCCGCTTTTCCCGCAGGAGTCGAGCACCTTCCGCTCCAATCAATTTTCAAAGCCTGTGCTTCCTACAATGGCCATAAATTTAATTTCTAATAAATAAAAAACCAGTGCATCGTCTATACACTGGTTTCCTTTTTTCTTCCTTATTATATATTAGCGTGCACCCTGCGATCAAGGGCCGCAATCATTCTCCGGCTTTCTTTGTAATCCTGCTCTCTTTTCTTCTCTACTTGCATTCTGACATCATGCTTTCGTTTGTACACCTCATAACCTATTCCATGGGCTCCATGCATTGCCTTCTCCATTTCACTTGTGTACGAGATACTCTCAAGAGAGTCGATAATGAATCATTCCTTTCAGGTTTTTAATTACTTTACAACTATACTACCCCCTCGTTCACAAGACAAAACCGGTATTTCATCATTTTTTCTGAAATTCATCCGTCAGCCTGATTCCCGGGGGCTACCTTTAAGTTTTCACAAAATTCCGCCGTTATACTTCCAAATAATAGTCCACCGGTGAAATATTATTAGTTTGGATGTATATTTATTACTGCTGGAGGTCCGCATATTTATGATTTTCGTAAACGTATCCATAAAAAAAGAGAAGGATCTCTCCCTCTCGATGCACTCATTGCTTTAATTGATTCAAATCCTGAATCGACTGTTGTACTAATGTTACGGCCTGACTCATGACTGCGCCTCCACCGAATGCAGCTGTTACACCGATGGTTTCAAGGATCTCTTCTTCAGAACATCCTTGATCGAGGCATCCTTTTGTATGATAGATGATACAATATTCATCCTGGGAATAGAGACTGATTCCCAGTGCTATCAACTGTTTTTCTTTTTTGGAAAGGATCCCTTCCCTGAAGCAGTGCTCTGTGAACGTATTATATTGCTCAGCAAGCTCAGGCATTTTCTCAGTGAAGATTCCAAGTCCCATTTTATAATCATGAAGGGCAGCTTCGGTTGTATTTCTAGGTTCCATCTGCATATCATTCCAACTCCATTTCGAAAATAGATTCATCGGAAATAGTATGAGCCAATTTGGAAATGAATATGTTAAAAAGTTACCGATACCACTTGATGAAAGAAAGCGACTGGGACAAGAGTGTTTTGTTAAAAGAAAATCCGAACGATCTTTCGAAATTCTTTTTTAAATCGAAGTCGTTCGGATTTATTATTTAGCTGTATACGTAAATATAAATACTTTTGAATGTAGTGAGTAGTGGTTGATTTCCGCTCCAGGTGCTCGCTTTCCGCCCGAGGAAAGCGAAGTCTTGCACGGAAATCAATAGCGGTGTAACAAGTAGTCCCCACTATGTTCGTCTTTAGAGGAAATGGATTAGAATATGTCCCAGCCTCTTTCCTATTGTTATTCGGTTACGGGTACAACGGCTCCATCCCATTCTTCTTTGATGAAGTCCTGGATTTCTTTTGAGCGCAGGGCTTTGACCAGTTCTTTTATTTCTTTTTTGTTTTCGTCGCCTTTATTCACAGCTATTACGTTCACATACGGGGAGTTGCTGTCTTCGATGGCGATGGAGTCCTCCAGGGGTTTCAAGCCTGCATCTATGGCATAGTTGGAGTTGATCACAACTGCGTCCCCTTCTTCATTTTCATACATTTGCGGAAGGAGGGCCGCTTCATACTCATAATCGAATTTCAGTTTTTTTGGATTTTCTTTGATATCTTCCAGCTGAGCCTGTGTATTTTCAACGCCGTCCTTTAACGTAATCAGACCCTTTTTCTCTAATAATGTAAGGATGCGGCCATGATCGGATACGGAATTACTCATCAAGATCGTGGCACCTTCAGGAAGGTCCTCAAGAGATTTATACTTTTTGGAATACACGCCGATCGGCTCAATATGAATACCGCCTGCATTGACGAAATCATATTCATTCTCTTTCATCTGCAAGTCCATGTAAGGTACGGTTTGGAAATAGTTCGCATCCAAATCACCATTATCCAAGTCTTTATTTGGAAGGATATAGTCCTGATACGTTTCAATTTGCAAGTCGATTCCCTTATCTTCCAGAATCGGTTTCACTTTTTCTAGGATTTCTGCATGGGGAACATTTGAAGCTCCTACCACTAACTCCTTCACGTCTCCGCTTCCAGATCCGGAATCACTCCCGCATGCTGCCAATCCAAAGATACTTGTTGCTGCTACCATTCCTGCTAACCATTTTTTCATCTGTTTTCTCTCCTCTTATCGTTTGTCTAATTTATTTGTGAAGTAGTCTCCAATAAGTTGTATTGCAAATACAACGAGTAAAATCATGATGGTTGCGGCAAGGGTTACATCCTCCCTGCTCCGTTGAAACCCATCCAGGTAAGCGAGGTTTCCCAATCCCCCTGCACCGATGACACCCGCCATTGCCGTGTACCCCACCAGGGCGATGGCTGTTACCGTGATACCTGAGATCAAGGCCGGAAGAGATTCAGGAATAAGCACTTTCCATATTATTGTGCTTGTTTTCGCTCCCATTGCTTTCGCTGCTTCGATGACACCTTTGTTCACTTCTCTTAATGCGATTTCAACCATGCGTGCGTAAAACGGTGCTGCTCCGATGATCAGGGCGGGAAGGGCCGCGTTCGCCCCACGGATGGTATCCAATAAGAATTTTGTAAATGGAATCAGTAATACAATCAGGATAATGAACGGAATCGAACGGAATACATTGACCACTGCACTGGTCACGGTATAAGTAAGCTTGTTTTCCCATAAATTTTCCTTGGATGTAAGAAATAACAGGATTCCAAGAATCAGTCCTACTACGAAGGTAATCAGGACTGACATCCCCGTCATATAAAGGGTTTCAACAGTCGCTTCCCACATCTTCTCCCAGTCCACATTCGGAAATAAATTTTCTATCATCCTCGGATCACCTCCACTTTGACCATCTGTTTCTCAGCGAAGGCAAAGGCTGCCTGAATCGTCTCTTCGTTTCCATCAAGGTGGACGAATAGCGTACCATAAGCCCCTTTTTGCGTTTGGGAAATCTGTCCTTGAAGGATATTGACATCCAGGTCGAATCTTCGGATCAAGCTGGTAATGAGCGGTTGCTCAGTCGATTCACCAACGAAGGTGAATTTCAGTACTTTTCCTTTAGGATACTGAGCTAAGAGGTGATTGATCGTTTCCCCTGTTTCTTCCACTTGAGATACTTCTCTCACAAATCGCTTCGTCACCTGCTCTTTGGGATTTCTGAACACCTCAAGAACATCCCCAAGCTCTACCACCTTCCCTTGTTCCATGACCGCCACACGATGGCAGATTTTTTTGATCACATGCATTTCATGGGTGATCAGGACGATGGTCAGGCCTAAACGTTTATTAATATCCACCAATAAATCAAGGATGGAATCGGTTGTTTGCGGATCTAAAGCAGAGGTGGCTTCGTCACAAAGCAGGACGTTGGGATTATTTGCAAGGGACCTCGCAATACCGACCCTCTGCTTCTGTCCACCGCTCAACTGGGACGGATAGGCGTCCCCTCTTCCATCTAATCCAACCAGCTCCAATAATTCGTTGGCTCTTCTCATTCTCTCTTTCTTGGAAACTCCAGCGATTTCTAAAGGAAACTGGATATTTTCAAGTACCGTGCGTGACCACAGGAGATTGAAATGCTGAAAAATCATCCCTATTGACTGCCTCGCCTGCCGAAGATGTTTTCCTTTCACTTGGGAAACGATCTGCCCATTCACATTCACGGTTCCAGTTGTGGGAACTTCAAGTCCATTGAGCATCCGGATCAACGTACTCTTACCTGCCCCACTATAGCCAATCACTCCAAAAATTTCTCCTTGGGCAATGTCGATGTTGACGCCATCAACGGCTGAAATAGGTCCTGATTTTGATTGAAAGATTTTTTTCACATTTGAAATAGTAATCATGCTGTCTCCACCTTCTTTCCGAGTAAAACGACATTTTTAATTAGAATTAAAATTACGCTTGCCATTCACACAGCCTTTACGCAAACAATAAAAAATGCCTTCCTGCGATAAGCAGAAAGGCATAATCATATATAGGACTATCCTTTCTCTCATCTTTCAAAGCAAAAGCTTTGAGTGAATTGGCACCATTTCAATTTTCATTGACGGTTGCCGGGCTTCATAGGGCACGTCCCTCCACCTCTCTAAATAAGAGTAAAGTATCAATTTATTTAATTTTTTGAATTGTTAAAGACTCTGAAAATTTGCTACATGGAAGATTCTATCATCGAAAATAGAAGTGTGTCAATTCTTTTTTCTCTTTTTTTCATACTTGAACCGGTTCCTTGACCCTGGACCTCGTCAGCCACAGGACAGACTCTACAAATAACAGCTGACGGTATCCTCCTCTGACTTTCAGGATGTCGTTTTCGATCAGTTGAGACAATCGTTCTTCTCCTGAAAGTAGGGATAGCATGTCCTTCTCTTTTCCCTCAATGACAAAATGGGATTCCCCACTACCATCAGTCAATACAGCACAACCTCCGCTTGAAATGGATATCCCGTATAGGTCCTTTTCACAATGAAATTGAAGAATAAATGGGCTGTCTGGAAACAAGAGTCTTAAGTGATACCTAGAATGACACTGATCTACTAATTCCTCTAAATATATTCGCATGAATACACCCTCCCAGTGAAACTTCTATATAGTATCAATTCCACTTTTAGGTATTTTTCCCTTTTAGACATTCTCGACATGTTTTGAATGAGTGTATCTTATTTGTCGAACAGTAAGAATTTGGGTGATGACCAGTCAAAAAGTGAGCGGATTCGAAACATTTCCCAAGAAATATGTCCTCGTTTGTAGAAAGAAAATGACTGCTTTCGTAAACTTTTCTGTTTTTATCAGCATCGTGCTGATTGATTTCCGCTCCAGTTGCTCGCTTTCCTCGGGGCGTGAGTTGAGCCTCCTCGGGCTTCGCCCTGCGGGGTCTCAACTTTCCCGCTATTCCCGAAGGAGTCGACCATCTTCCGCTCCAATCAACACTATTCATGTACTTCTAAAATTAGATAAATATGCGACAGTTCGTTATAATATCATTTTTTTATGTGGAGAGGGCAATTTCATCCAATTTCTAAAGCAGATGAAGAGAAGAAGTGCAGACAAAATAAAAAGACCTTATCTAAAAAGGTCTCTTATCCCCACTAGCTGTTTTGGATTTTGTTGATGGTTTCGTATAGGAATGGTACGGATTGAAAGGCATAGATTCTCTCCATTTCCTGTCCATCTTTAAATAAGAGAAGGCAGGGGACGCTTTCTATGGATTGTTCTTCGGCGAATTGGGGCAGATAGTTCAGGTTCGCCTTCACAAAATGAAATGACTGGGGGAGTTTCTCGACCACTTCCAACATTTTACCCGCGACCTGACATGTACCACACATCGGTGTATATAGATAAACGGCTACAAACGTATGGTATTCGATCGATTGGTTTAATTCTTCTGTCTGGCTTACCTCCAACAAAACTAAATCATCCTTTTTCCTAGATATTCTTTATGCACATCGATATTCGCACCTATGAGAATGGATGCAAGATGATATTCCGGGGCTGCGGCCACTTCCTTATACATCCGGTCGATATAAAGGTGTCCCACTTCAGGGAATTCACGCTTAAACTGTTTACGTAATTTTTCCCCCGCATCATCCGCATCGACGAGGATGTACACATCCCTTTCAAACAGCTCATCGATGAGTTCGTCCATTTTTGTAATACTGATCGTTCCATTCGTGCAAATAATTTGAATCGGTTCTTTGATTATATCTCTTACTTTCCGCTTGTCGGTAGTACCTTCGACAATGATTACTTTTTCGTCAAGTTCCATCATGATCATCACCTTATCTTTCAGAAATAAGATTAGGATAGTATATTCAGATAACAAGAGATGATGTCCACTTTCTACTTATATTTTCTCATGTTTACAAAAAATAGTGCAAGTGGTTTGTTTCATTGCTTATAGAAATGGTGCCAGATCCATACACGAATCCGGCACCGCGGTCATCCTTAACACCATCCACCTTCGTCACAATCCGTGTACCTTGCATCATGGCCTTCGGTGGAAGTATAGTTCTGATAAATTTTATTTTCTTTTGCTTCGAAGTTCGGTTCCATTGTCAGTCCATCAAGGGGCAGGGACATTTTGCCGATTGACTGATCATCGAGAAATAATTCGACTTCACCATTTTTAAGTCTGCCTGTCACCCTGCTTGTGACATCTAATTTCTTTGGTTCAAGTACCATACGTATTCATCCTTTCTTTTTACGCATACCCATATAATGCCCAAAAAGAAAAACAAAACACCTTGAGAAATCCTCAAGGTGTCCGGGTGGAAATTATCCTTCATTAATCATTTTATCATACTCTTCAGCTGTCATCAGCTTGTCTACTTCTCCAGCATCTGTTGGTTCCACAACGACCATCCATGCTTTTTCATAAGGTGATTCGTTCACGAATTCAGGGCTGTCGGACAGCTCTTCATTCACTTCGACAACCTTACCGGAAACAGGTGCGTATAGCTCAGAAACGGTCTTTACCGATTCAACACTGCCGAAAGGCTCGTCCGCTTTGATTTCATCTCCAACTTCAGGTAACTCGACGAATACGATATCGCCCAGCTCAGATTGTGCAAATGATGTGATTCCTACGCGTACATTTTCCCCTTCAACTTTGACCCACTCGTGTTCTTCTGAATAACGAAGTTCTTTCGGTGTACTCATTTTCTATCCCTCCAAAT
The DNA here is from genome assembly GCF_056173145.1 of Rossellomorea sp. QJM3NY_18. Lineage (NCBI taxonomy): Bacteria > Bacillati > Bacillota > Bacilli > Caryophanales > Bacillaceae > Rossellomorea > Rossellomorea sp. QJM3NY_18. Next base: position 3,634,914 of record NZ_CM149659.1, read on the forward strand.
GCTAGTTATACAACCTAATATTGACACACTTTTCATCGAAAAAGCAAGAAAACTCAGTGTGAATGATGAAACTTTTTCATCGGAAATCACTTACCCATTTTTACTTCCAGGTTTCCTCGAACATTTCTTCTTTAAAACCTACGGTCACCTTGCTTCCATCCGTTGTGATCGGACGTTTAATCAGCATCCCGTCTGAGGAAAGGATTTCTAATAATTCATCATCAGAAGCTGAATTCACTTTATTTTTCAAGCCAAGTTCGCGATACTTTTTGCCACTTGTATTGAAAAACTTCTTTAGAGGGTATCCGCTCTTTTCATACAGATTTTCAAGCTCCATTTTTGACGGGGGATTTTCTACAATATGTATTTCATCTATGGAAAGACCATGGTCCTCCAGCCACTTTTTTGCTTTCTTGCATGTACCGCAATTTGGATAAGAATAAAAAGTCAATGACATCATTGCACCACCTTTCCTGGTAGGTACCGGATAGGGTATGTTTCCCATCCGGTCACCGTGAATCTATTTCTTACATTCGACAATATCCGTTAGTATCCTTCTTTTCCGGAACATTACTCACATTGTTTTTCAACGGTTTTAACCAATTCTTTGAGGAGGACGGTTGCGTTGTCCAGCTCAAGAGAATAGAAACGTTGTGTTCCTTTTTGCTCCAGTGATACTAGCTGCTGATCTCTCAGGATCTTTAGGTGATGGGAAACAGCAGGTCTGGATAATGTCAGATTTTCAGTTATCTGATTGACCGTAAGAGGTTCTTGTTCGGCAAGAAGTAAAATTATGTCCTGACGATAAGGATCACTCAGCGCTTGAAATAATGGAATACAAGCACGGAATGTATCGATTGCTTTTTGACCCATAGCCTTCTCCCTTCCACTCATTCACATTCAATTATACCCGTTCCTGTACCTTCCGAACAATATTCGTGACCATTTTACGCGGCATGAATCGAATCGCCTGAGTCAGTATCCGGTTTTTCATACCTGGGACGATCACTACCTTGTCCTTTGTCATCATTTGGTTATATCCTTCTTCCACGACATCTTCCACACTCATCACACCCGACTGGAAGAGCTTAGAGGACTGAAGTTCAGCCGCATCACTGAATCCTGTTTTGGTGGCACCGGGGCAAAGAGCCGTCACTTTGACCCCATGTTTGGCCCACTCATTGGCCAAAGCTTCCGAGAAAGACAGGACATACGCTTTTGTTGCATAGTAAACGGCCATCAATGGTCCGGGTTGAAATGCTGCTGTTGAGGCAACATTTAATATACGGCCATTCTTCCTGCTCACCATTTCCTTCCCAATATACTTGCTCAGCTCTGTCAGGGCCGTGATATTCACTTGGATCATATCCAGCTCTTTGGAAAGTTCCGTTTCCTCAAACTCCCCGAATAAACCGAACCCGGCATTATTGATGAGAATATCGACTCTGATTCCTTGTGCTTTGATTTCACCGTAAAGCTTCTTTGAGGCTTGTGGTTTCGAAAGATCAGAAATAAACACGTGCGCTTTCACCCCGTATTTATTCATGATTTCTTGTGATAAAGCCAGCAGCTTTTCCTCACTTCTGGCTACTAAAATCACATCATGTCCAGAGCCAGCAAACTTATGGCAGAAATTCAGGCCGATACCACTTGAAGCACCAGTTATTAAAACAGTCTTATTCATCTATCCTTACCACCTTTCCTTATATGTTTAAACGATTAAACATTTAAACATATAATAATCCACAGTACGATTGATGTCAAGTTGTAAATCGAAATAAAGGGACGGACCTCCGAATCGGAGGTCCGTCCCTGCTTTACTTACAGTGCATATTTTTCTACATCGATCAGCTTTTCTGATGCTTCACGCTTCACTGCGATCACGTTGATCGGTGTGTGGCGTGTGAACTTACGAAGAGCTGACAGCATCATGCGCAGTGTGTCACCAGTTTCGGTTGCCACAAGCGTTTCTTTTGCATGCTGTTCAATTTCGTTGAAAGCTTCTTGACAGAAGATTTGTGTGTAAAGAAGTTTTTGTTTCGCTTTCTCCACTCCACCTTTTTCAATCGCTTTTTCCGTTCTAAGGACAACGGATTCCATTGCGTAAGCTTGAGAAACGATATCCGCAATGTTAACAAGGATTTCCTGTTCTTTTTCAAGGGCTTTACCATATTTCTGTGCAGCCAATCCTGCCAGCATTAAGCCGATTTTCTTTGCATTTTTCACAAGGTACTTCTCTTGTGCCAATGGCTCATCGCCCACTTCTTCAGGCATAAGCATCATCAATTCTTCTTGAAGAGCCTGCGCTTTTTGAAGTAATGGCAGTTCACCCTTCATGGCTTTACGAAGGTATGTGCCTGGAACAAGAAGTCGGTTGATTTCATTCGTTCCTTCGAAGATACGGTTGATACGGGAATCACGGTACATTCTTTCAATTTCATATTCCTGCATGAAGCCGTATCCACCATGAAGCTGAACACCTTCATCTACAATATAATCAAGCACTTCTGTTGCGAAGAATTTGTTTAAGGAACACTCGATTGCATATTCAGCAATGGATTTTGCAACCTCTGTCCCATTCTTTACTTCTTCATCCGTCAGTTTGCTCATGCGATCCTCGAATAATCCTACTGTACGGTAAACGGAAGATTCCGCTGCGTACAATTTAGACGCCATGGTCGCAAGCTTTTCTTTCGTTAAGTTGAAGCTTGAGATCGGTGTTTTGAATTGCTGACGCTGATTGGTGTATTGAACCGTTACTTCAAGCGCCCGCTTACTGGCTCCGACTGCACCTACTCCTAACTTGTAACGACCGATGTTCAAGATATTGAAGGCGATGATATGGCCTTTACCTGCATCCCCAAGAAGATTTTCAACCGGGATTTCAGCATCTTCAAGAATCAACGTACGAGTGGAAGAGCTCTTGATCCCCATTTTCTTTTCTTCAGGACCTGTTGAAACGCCAGGGAATTCTTTTTCTACGATGAATGCTGAGAAATGCTCCCCATCAATTTTTGCATAAACAACGAACACATCAGCAAATGCAGAGTTGGTGATCCATTGTTTTTCCCCGTTTAAAATGTAATGAGTACCTTCTGCGTTCAATTTAGCTGTCGTTTTCGCACCAAGTGCATCAGATCCGGAACCTGGCTCAGTCAATGCGTAAGCCGCTAACTTTTCACCTGTAGAAAGTGCAGGAAGATACTTTTGCTTCTGATCTTCGTTACCAAATAGTACGATCGGAAGGGATCCGATACCGACATGTGCTCCGTGAGAGATGGAGAATCCGCCGGCACGGGACATCTTTTCAGCAATCAAAGCCGAGCTTACTTTATCCAACCCTAATCCGCCGTACTCTTCAGGTACATCCGCTCCCAGAAGACCAAGATCCCCTGCTTCTTTTAAAAGTCGCACAGAATGATCGAACTCATGATTTTCCAGATTATCAATGACAGGTACGACTTCATTCAGTACATAGTCCTCTGTCGTTTTCGCAATCATTTTTTGCTCGTCGGAATAATCCTCCGGTGTGAAAACTTGCTCAAAGCTTACATCTTCAATTAAAAAACTTCCACCCTTGATTAGCTTGTCTGTTTGATTCGCCATTTCGAATCCCCCTAAAATGATATTTTGAAAGAGGAGAGGGCCTCGAGATTCGAGGTCCGTCCCTCCAATTAACCGATTAATTCAAATACGCCGGCTGCTCCCATTCCGCCGCCGATACACATGGTGACGATACCGAATTGCTGGTTTCTGCGTTTCATTTCATGTACCAGTGAGAGGGTCAGCTTCGCGCCGGTACAGCCTAGTGGATGACCGAGAGCGATGGCTCCACCATTCACGTTCACTCGTTCTTCATCCAGTCCCAGCTGACGGATGACCTGGATCGATTGGGAAGCAAATGCTTCATTCAGTTCAAACAATCCGATATCCGTTAGCTCAAGTCCTGCCATCTTAAGTGCCCGCGGGATTGCTTCCACAGGGCCGATCCCCATGATTTCAGGCGGTACCCCGGCTACTGCGAAGCTTCTGAATTTCGCCATCGGCTGAAGTCCTAATGATCCTGCCTTTTCACGGTCCATCACCATGACGGCCGCTGCTCCGTCACTCGTTTGTGATGAGTTCCCTGCGGTTACTGAGCCCCGTACATTGAAAGCCGGTCGTAATTTAGCCAGTACTTCCGAGCTTGTTCCGGCACGTACACCTTCATCCTTTGTAAATTGGAAGGATTTCTCGATGAGTTTATTTTCACCGTTCACTGAACGATGGACTACATCAACAGGTACGATCTCATCGTCAAACTTCCCTTCAGAAATCGCCTTGGCCGCTTTTTGATGGCTTCTTACGGCAAAAGCATCCTGATCTTCACGGGATACGCCGAACTTCGTTGCCACCTGCTCTGCTGTATGCCCCATGCTCATGTAATACTGTGGGGCGTTTTCAGCAAGCTTCGAGTTCGGACGGACCACATGGCCCATCATCGGGACAAGACTCATGGATTCCGCTCCACCGGCGATTGCCGTATCAGAGTGACCGAGCATGATTTTTTCTGCCGCATAGGCAATGGATTGTAACCCTGATGAACAGTAACGGTTGATGGTGATTGCCGGTACGGAATCAGGAAGACCTGCAAGTCCTCCGATATTCCGTGCCATATTCAACCCTTGCTCTGCTTCCGGCATCGCACATCCGATGATCAAGTCATCGATGTTACCTTCATAATTCCCTGCACGCTTAAGGGTTTCTTTCACTACAAGTGCTCCAAGATCATCTGGTCTTACCTGAGCCAGTGATCCTTTTCGAGATTTTCCGACTGGTGTTCTTGCACCAGCGACAATGACTGCTTCGCGCATGATATTCCCCCGCTTTCTCATATGATTGAAACGCTGATTAGTTGCGTAATGGTTTTCCTTTTACAAGCATGTGCTGCATTCTTTGCTGAGACTTAGGCTGTGCAACAAGGCTAAGGAACGCTTCTCTTTCAAGATCCAACAGATATTGTTCGTCGACTTCTGTTCCGTATGGTACTTTTCCGCCTGCAATCACATATGCAAGCTTCTTCGCAATCATCAGGTCGTGGTCTGAAATAAAGCCTGACTGGAACATGGATTGAGCTCCAAGAAGAAGAGTTGCATATCCCGGTTCACCTACAACCGGAACCTTTTTACGGATCGGTGCCGAGTAACCGGCTTCATATAGGCTTAGAGCAGCCTGTTTGGCATCATATAGTAAATGATCATTGTTCACGCTGACTCCATCAGCTTTATTCAAGAAGTTATTATCCCTTGCTTCATCCCCGGATGTGGAAACCTTCGCCATGGCAATCGTTTCGAATACTTTATTGGCCACTTTTTGAAGATCGAACTCCACTCCGTTTGGAAGGTTGGCTAAGTGCTTCATATAAAGCTCTTTGTTTCCGCCCCCTCCAGGGATCAATCCAACACCAACTTCGACTAAGCCCATGTAGGTTTCCATGGATGCCTGGATGTGGGCAGCCGGTAAGCAGACTTCGCTTCCTCCGCCTAAAGTCATTCCGAATGGTGCCGCAACAACCGGTTTAGATGAATATTTGATCTTCATCATCGCCTGCTGGAAGTGGCGTACAACCATATCGATTTCAAACACATTGTCGTCCTGTGCTTCCATAAGGATCATCGCCAGGTTCGCTCCAACACAGAAGTTCTTGCCCTGGTTACCAATGACCAGCCCTTTGAAGTTCTTTTCAACTTCTTCAACGGCAAAATTGATCATTTGTGTAATATCCATTCCAATGGCGTTATTAGGCGAATGGAATTCAAGAAGTGCGATTCCGTCCCCGATGTCAATCAGGCTTGCCCCGGAATTCTTTTTGATCAGCTTCCCTGAATTCTTCAGCGCCTTTAAGTCGATCGCCTTCGGATTGCGCTCTACAAGTTGGTAGTCACCATTGTGATAGAAATAACGTTCTCCATTTTCCTCTTTATAGAAAGTCGAGTTGCCTTCTGAAAGCATCGTTTCCACCCACTGTGGTACCGGGAATCCTTCTTCCTTCATACGGGTTATTGATTTTTCAACTCCGATTGCATCCCATGTTTCAAATGGTCCCATTTCCCAACCGAAGCCCCATTTCATGGCTTGGTCGATGCCCACGATATCATCTGCAATTTCACCATGAAGCTCGGCTGAATACGTTAAGACCGGAGACACAATATTCCACAGAAGTGACCCTGCCTGATCTTTTGCATAGACAAGTGATTTGATTTTATTTTTTAAGCCCTTTTCATTTTTCGCCATTTCAAGTGAAGCCGTTTTCAGCTTTTGGCGGGGCTGATAGTCCATCGTTTCAGGATTAAGCTCCAGGATTTCCTTCCCTTTCTTAAGGAAGAAGCCTTGCCCGCTCTTACTTCCAAGCCAGCCGTTTTCAAGCATTTTCTGCATGAACGCCGGTACTTCGAACACCTTCTGTTCTTCGCCTTCCACCTGGTCATACACATTCTTTGCAACATGTGCGAATGTATCAAGTCCTACTACATCGAGTGTACGGAAAGTGGCGCTTTTCGGTCTTCCAATCACAGGTCCTGTGATCGAATCGACTTCCCCTACAGAGTAGCCGCCTTTCAGCATTTCCTGAACGGTGATCAATAAGCCATACGTTCCGATACGGTTCGCAATGAAGTTTGGCGTATCCTTTGCCATGACGACACCCTTACCGAGGACGTCTTCACCAAATGTTTTCATGAAACTCACTACTTCCGGATCCGTCTTCTTCGTAGGGATCACTTCAAGAAGTTTCAAATAACGTGGTGGATTGAAGAAATGCGTGCCGAGGAAATTCTTCTGGAAGTCTTCTGACCGTCCTTCTGACATCGCCTCGATTGAAATCCCTGACGTATTGGAACTGATGATGCTTCCCGGTTTGCGGTAGCGTTCCACTTGCTCGAATACCTTCTTCTTAATATCTAAGTTCTCAACGACTACTTCGATGACCCAGTCACAATCACCGATATTTGCAAGATCATCCTCAAAGTTGCCTGCTGTAATTAGTGAAGCATTTTGTTTTGACGTCAGTGGTGCCGGTTTTTGTTTAAATAGCTTTTTTAAAGCGTTTTCACTAAATTGATTACGAAACGCCTTGCTCTCTTCTGTAAGACCCTTCGCCTTATGTTCGTCGGTCAATTCTCTTGGTACGATATCTAATAACATTGTCTGGATGCCTATATTTGCAAGATGCGCGGCTATTCCTGAACCCATGACTCCTGATCCTAACACTGCGGCTTTCTGAATTCTACGAACCAATGGTATTTCCCCCTTATCAACACTTTGAATGAATACTCATTCATTTTTATCTCAAAAAAAAGACTCGAATGAGTTCCTGTTACATCTAATATATCGGATTTTCTAAAATATCGCAATATTTAAAGAGTTAAATTTACAAAAAATTCTCTATTGTCTCTCACCCATACATAGGCAAACGTCTAAACCAACCTATTCAACAACCCAAGTCCACGTGCCTATACATAAGCGCCAACATATTCTCTCCTATTATATATATGAAATTTTGGAGGGACGGACCTTGGGTAGACGACCATTTCTGCTCCCATTTTTCATTACAAGCTTGTTATATAGGGGTTTTCAGCCGCGCTCCTCTTCGTTTCCACTGAAAATATGAGGTCCGTCCCTCATATTTTTTTCGGGATCCGGGAATGTTAGGAGTGGAGGTGTTCGAAATGGCGAAGCAGAAGAAGGATCCTTCTAAGGCTGGGGTTAGTGCAGCGAGTGTGAAGGGTGATGCCGGTCCGACGGTTGAGAGGGACGGCGGCGGCAAGAGAAACAGTCAAAACAATCAATTTAAGAAGCAACCATAGGAAGCAGAGATGGCACCTGATTAGATCGGGTGCTTTTTTTTACCTCACCTCCGCCGCCGTCGCACCCATTTCCCACCCCCACGTCCCATACAAAAATTAACTTTGCCTTCCCGTCCCTTTTAAAGTAAACTATTACTATCAATTCAAAGACGTCAGACCTCCTACTTTAATAACATCTTGATCAAAGTAGCACGTCTGTTTTTTTAAGCACATGAATGATAACGTTTACAGATAAGGAGACTATGTGAATGAAGCGCAGATTTTTGTTTTTTACGATTGGACTTTTCATTTTAACGATGGGGGTTGCCCTGATCATTAAGTCGGGCCTCGGAGCCTCTGCCTGGGATGCCCTCGCGGTTGGGGAGTCGAATATGTTCGGATTCACCGTAGGGACGGCCGTATTTATCAATGGGATTGTGTTGATCGGTCTCAATGCCATCATTATGAAAAAGAAACCTGATGTCCTCGCGGCAGGATCGATTCTTGTCATTGGCCTGTTAATTGATTTTTGGCTGCTCGTTGTCTTTAACAATTATGCCCCTGAGATGCTTTTGAATCAGCTGGTTGCCCTAGCTTCCGGGATTTTGACGATGGGGCTTGGAATTGCGATTTACCTTCAGGCGAAGTTTCCAGCCAGTCCCATGGATACTCTTATGGTTGCCATCCATACACGTTTCGGGTTAAACCTTCGAAACTCCCGGATCATCAGTGAAGGATTTGCCCTTTCACTGGCATTCCTCTTTAAAGGGGACATCGGAATCGGGACAATCATTGTCACCCTCACATTAGGGTTCGTCGTTCAATACAGCTTCCCGATATTCGAACAGCTCTTCGAGAAGAAAACAATGGGAAAAGCAGCCGTTTCTGCTGACTGACCTTAACCAAAAAAAGCAATCTTTCCAAAAGGGAAGATTGCTTTTTTTCTTTCATGGTGGATCATTTTCTCATAAGAGACTTACTCTGCCTTTTTCATTCAACAGTTTATTGACATGCTTTCTTTGACTTTTATCGGCCATTACATAAAGTGTATCGCCAGCTTTAATCATGGTGTCGCCTGTGGGAGTGATCAATTCATTGTGTCGAATGACCGCAGAAATCAACGTTTTTTCAGGGAGTTCGATGTCTTTGATCGCCCTGTTCGTAATAGAGGCATCGTCATTAATGAGTATTTCAAGCATTTCATTATTAGTTTTTCCGATGGAAACGAGCTCGATGCTATGGGCGATCGGCGGTTTTTCTTCTCCTGCAAGCTTAAAATAGTTGGCCAGAGGGGAGATTGTCGTTCCCTGGATGAGAGCAGAGAGCAGCACGACGAAAAACACGACGTTGAAAATGACTTCGCTGTTTTCAATGCCCGCTACCATCGGATACGTTGCCAATACGATCGGGACCGCTCCCTTTAAGCCTGCCCAGGAAATGAAGAATTTTTCTTTAATGGTGAAGTTCTTTGCCAGCGCTAAGCTTAAATAGACTCCGAGTGGTCTCGCTACAACAATCAACAGAATCGCTAGTATGATGCCCTGCCATGCAATCCCCGGCAGGTGCTGAGGGAAGACCAGCAATCCCAGGAGGATGAACATGACGATCTGCATCATCCACGCAAATCCTTCATTGAAGCGGACAATGGAATGGCGGTAGGTGAGTTCCTTATTTCCGACGACGATTGCCATGATATACACGGCCAGGAGACCACTTGCCTCCAGGATGCTTGTAAAGGCATAAGTGAAGATGGCAAGGGAGATGGACAGGACCGGATACAATCCGGACGAATCCAGATTGATTCGATTGATGATCCACACGGATGCCAGACCCAGAACCAATCCAAGTACCAAGCCCATTCCCATCTGCCAAAAGAAGCTCAGGATCAGGGAAGCAGGATTCAATCCCGGAAATTGAATCAATTGTAAGAATGCTACAGTCAAGAAAATAGCCATGGGGTCATTACTGCCGGACTCTGCTTCCAGTGTGGAAGATATCTTCGGTTTGATGTTTTTGTTACCTAGTACGGAGAACACCGCTGCAGCGTCGGTTGAACCAACGATCGCCCCAAATAACATCCCTTCAAGCCAGCTCACGCCAAGTATATACTTGGCTGCCACCCCGATGGATACGGTGGTTGCCACAACCCCGATGGTTGCAAGTGTTAGGGCGGGCTTATACACCTTTCGCACATTCTCCCATTTCGTTTGAAGTCCACCCTCGAACAATATGATGATGAGTGCAAGCGTACCGATAAATTGAGTCATAGGGGCATTATCGAAGAAAAAGTATGTATTTAAGACCATTCCCACGATGATGAACAGAATCAATGAGGGAACGCCTAATCGTGTGGAGAATTTAGCGGTGATCACACCGACCAGTAGCAGGAGGCCAAGGAGCAGGGTCAAATTATCAATGGTCATTTCCATAGTATCGCCTCAAATCTCATGAAGATTATCCCTTTTATTATATAACATTGTGAATTACGTAACAATCATTATGCCTTACTCACCAGCTCTTATAAATGTTTACCCATAATGATATATTCATGTGGGACGTTCGGATAAAATCCTTCCCGGATGATCCTAAATCCCCCGGCATGATAAAAGGCGATGGCCGTGTGATTATCTTTTCGAGTCGTGAGGAGGGCCCGTTTTTCTTTTCGCTTTTGCAGTAATTGCTCAACGAGTAGCTTCCCGATTCCCCTGCCTCTGTATGCCGGGTCGACACCCAGTTCCACCAGTTCCATGCAATCTTTCATCCATTCACGCTCGGAATGTAAATGACGTGCCAGCAATTCATGATAGTATTGACCCTTTCTTGAAGAATAACCATAAATATATCCTGCCACTTGTTCATCGATAATGGCGAGGTATCCTTCAAATAGGGGATACGTAGAATGCCGTTTGAATTGGTCCTCCATACCTCTTGGATCCACTTGAAATAGGCGGCAATATAACGTAATCATTTTCTTGAAATACTTTCCTTCCACCCGAAAAGGAACGATCTTCATTCTCCCTGCCTCCCGTCAATAAATAAGACCCTATGAGTATCCATAGAGTCTTCATCTTACTTACTACTATTTCTTCATGACCCCTTTTAGAACAAAGGCGACGTTGGCTGGTCTTTCAGCCAGTCTTCTCATGAAGTATCCATACCAGTCAGTGCCATATGGGACATAGACGCGCATTTTGTAGCCTTCTTTGACCAGTTCGTGCTGACGTTCCACACGGATTCCGAAAAGCATTTGAAACTCGAATTGATCACGCGGGATTTTATATTCCTCCACGAGTCTTTTCGTATATTCGATCATCTCATCATCATGGGTGGCGATTGCCGTATAATTCCCATTCAGCAGATGAGATTTTATGATTTTTTTGAAATTCTCGTCTACGTCCTTCTTTTCAGGGAACGCAACTTCAGATGATTCTTTATAAGCCCCTTTTACAAGACGCAGATTGGGGGAATACGCATTCAAATCATCGATATCCTTTTCTGTTCTATATAAATAGGCTTGGATGACTGTGCCGATGTTATCATATTCCGACTTCAGACGTTTGAAAATATCAATGGTCTTTCCACAACGGGAGTAGTCTTCCATGTCAATGGTCACGAATACGTTCTGCTTGGTTGCTTCATCAAGAATCAATTTCATATTCTTCATGACCACATCTTCAGAAATATCCAGTCCCATTGAAGTCATTTTAAGGGATAGCTGAGATTTAAGGTTCTCTCTCCCGATCGCACGAATAGCCTCTACACATTCAAGGGCCATTTCGTTTGCTTCACGCTCATTGTCCACAAACTCTCCCAAATAGTCGATCGTTACAACAAGATTCTGACTATTCAGCTCGCGAATAACCTCAACTGCCTGCAGGATGGAAGACCCTGCAACGAATCGACCGGCACCAAAGCGCAGGCCATACTTCTTAGCAAGTTTCGTCATCGGCTTATTTTTTGAAAGGAATAAAAAGAAATTACGCATTGCTTGCTCCATGTTGCTTGCCCCCTGAAAAAACATATATACCCTACTATGAAACCGTTTTCTTTATTGCTAAAAAAGAGAAGGTTCACACTATTAGTATATTTACCAACATTTTATCACCTTTTAAACGTTTTGAATATACTTTCAATACTTTCTTAGTAGAATATTATCGAAATGTGTAAATACGTGAATAAGTCTGTCGGATAGTAGGAAAAATAACCTTTGCCTTCAAATGATACCGCTTTCTTATCTCGTCGTATACAGGGTATTATTACCTATCCAAAAAAACTAAGAAGGGGTATCGAAGACTAAAAAAGGAAACGGAGGAATGGGACATGCAACAACAACCTCAACAAGGGAGCCAACAGCAGGCGTACACTCAGCCACCGCAAATGCTCACTACGAAGGATTCTCTTTATTTGAACGATATGCTTGCCTGGAATCTGAATGCCATGAAGAAATGTCACTTTGCGGCAGCTCACTGTCAGGATACTGAGATTAAAGCGGAGCTCGATAAATGCGGCCAGATGCATCAGCGCCATTACCAGCAGCTGCTTACCCATCTGAACACAACCAACCAAAATATGATGTAGAAAGGAGTCCACAAACCATGAATCAACAGAATCAGCAAAAAATCCAAAACCCTCAAACACAAGTGCCGGAAACGCCACAAATGAATGATCGCGACTTCATTACGGATGTCCTGTCCCATGAGAAGTATATGACGGCTTCCTACTGTACGGCTTTGAATGAAGCAAGCCATCAAGCTTTATATCAGGACCTCCTGACGATTTTCAATGAAACGCAAAACGCCCAACGCGAATTATACAATGAAATGTTCCGCAAAGGCTGGTACAAGCTGGAGGCTGCGGACAGTCAAAAAATCCAGCAGTCCTATCAGCAACATCAGCAGTATTCTTCTCAATTTCCATATGGATACGGCGGTCAGGTTCAATAATTGAAAGGCAGACTCGGGTCTGCCTTTTTTTTTGTTGAAGTAGAATCCAATAAAAAAGCACCCTCTTCACATCAAAAGGGTACTTTTTCAATCCGTATCGTTATTCATCATTTTGCTTCCTGCTCATTTCCGCGCGGTGTGCTTCATTCATCTCTTTGATCTCCCCGACGATCCGTTTCATTTCATCCTTGCCTTCAGGATAGAGAGAATTCCAATGTTTCACCAGTGCTGGCATGTTTTTAGCGATAAATGAGTAAAGAGCATATTGTGTCACCATTTCTTTCTTGGCGGCGTCGGTTTCACCCACCAACAGTTCCGTGTACTTTTCAAGCAAAGCATTAAATTGTTCAGGGAATTCCTTCATTGCGTTAGCCTCCTTGCGAATGATGAATTAGGTCTTTTTCATCAGACAGGTTTGCGGACAAGTTTTACAGCGATATTGCTCCCCGTTCTCCAGTCTGTAGGAGAAGCAGCATGTTTTTCTTACACGCATTTTTTCCGCCATACCCTCTATATTTACTTTTCTGCTATAATATCTGGCCAGTGGATTGCTGTGATAGCTGCCGAACCATTGACTATTTTCATCTGAAAGAAGCATCCGGAATTGGTCATCACGATCGCTCCTCATTCCTTCGTTCAAAAGGAAGTCCTCATTCTCAAATACCCAGAATACGTATACTGCGATGTTTTCCCAAAGGATCAGATTCGAAAGCTTTGTGGCATTCTTTAGCGACTGAATCACTTGATCAAGATGATCCCGGAAAATGGATTGAATGAAGGCGTTCTTTTCCTCAAGGGATGTAAACTCCGTCACCGATGCATCCTTCAAGTGAAATTGAGGCATCCATAATCCATTTCTGTCCCCATCCACCATGATCAGATTTTCAGGATTGAGATTCAATTTCTTATTCCAGTATGTCATGGTCATTAACCCAATGGCCGCTACAAACGCATAGCGCTTCATGAATAAGGATGCTGCCACTTTAAGGTCGTCCGTCCCGATCTGGGAGCATTGATAAGATAAATAGGCCTTCATCTTTCCACCATCCAGGAATGAGGTTGCCCCTTCCCCTTGTAAAGCCGGGGTGGACGCATGGAAGCGGTATTTCGTCAAGATTTCCCACTGCTGCCCGGTCAGTGTGTTCATCCTGTCTCCACTGCGTCTTTCAAAATGCAGCGTCCTTTACCGAATGGGATGCATAAGGGCGTACCGAATAATGGGTCCCGAGATACCTGACAGTCCATATCGAACACGTTTTTCACGAGTTCACAACTGATCACTTCTTCAGGTTTTCCTTGAGCATAAATCTGTTTATCCCGGATCGCCACGATATTATGGGCGTATCTGCAGGCAAGGTTCAGGTCATGAAGAACCATGACGATGGTGCGCTGCTCTTTTTCATTCAGTTCGAATAATAAGTCCAGGATCTCAATCTGGTGGGTCATATCAAGATATGTGGTTGGCTCATCCAACAGGATGATGTCTGTATCCTGGGCAAGTGTCAGAGCGATCCACGCACGCTGCCTCTGCCCTCCAGATAGTTCATCCACTTTCCGGTTCTTCAGCTCCTCCATCTTTGTTGCTTTCAACGCGTCCTGGACGATTTCTTCATCTTTTTGTGACCATTGCTTGAGCCAGGTTTGATGAGGGTAGCGCCCCTGCTTGACGAGCTGGAGGACGGTCAGTCCCTCTGGAGCCGTTGGGGATTGAGGAAGGATGGCCATTTTACGAGCGACTTCTTTCGTTGATAAACGTGAGATTGCCTCCCCATCCAACAAGACCGATCCCTGCTTCGGCTTAAGCAGACGGGCGATGGAACGGAGAAGCGTGGATTTCCCGCAGCCGTTCCCGCCGATGAAGACCGAAATCTCCCCTTGTGGAATGTCAATATTCAATTCATCGATGATCGTCCGTTCCCCGTAAGATAGAGTCAAATCCTTCGTTTGTAATGCGTCACTCATCTATGGCCAACTCCTTTAAGAATTTCTTGTTTTAAATAATAAATAGATAAAATACGGTGCGCCAATCGCTGCCGTAAAGACACCGGCAGGGACTTCGAGGGGCAGGAACAGGGTCCTGCCGATCAAATCTGCCACCATGACGAGAATCCCGCCGATCAGGGCTGCAGTCGGAAGCAGGGCCCCGAAAGAAGAACCGACCATCCGCCTTGCCATATGGGGAGCCATCAAGCCTACAAAGCCGATTCCACCGGCAAATGCGACTGCTCCCCCCACTAACGCCGTTGACATAAGGAGGAGAAAGAACCGCTGACGCTGAACATTCCCTCCTACACTTGTGGCGATTTCTTCGCCTAGTTCCTGTATATTCAGCTGACGGGTAATAAAGAAGCTTAACAGGATAAAGACCAGGCTCCAAGGAAGCAGGATCCACACATCCTGCCAGTCAGAACCGTTCACCGTACCCGTGATCCAGATATTTGCCTGACTGGCCCTGTAAATCGGGCCGAGTATCATAAGTAATGTGGTCATTGCTTGAGTCAAAGCCGAAATACCAATACCAATCAGAACGAGCCTGACAGGTGAAACCCCTTTTCGCCAGGCTAAAAAGTAAACCAGAAAGGCAATGACTGTCGCGCCGATGAATGCAGCAACAGGCAGCCATTTAATGCTGACCATCAACGTATTATCATCATTGCTGAAAAGGGTCAGAAAGGCGACGACAGCCGCTCCCGCTCCTCCTGTGATACCGATGATATCCGGTGAAGCAAGAGGGTTGCGTATCATCCCCTGAAGGATTCCCCCTGCTACGGCTAACGCCATCCCGGCAAGCAGTGCAATGAGGATCCGCGGCAGGCGGAAGGACGTCACCACGAGTTGCTCCAAACTTGTCCCCCCACCAAAGAAAACACTGATCACCTTCCACGGGGCAATCTTCAAGTCCCCTATTCCTGTACTCATAATAAGAACCAGAAAGGTAATTAAACCCAGGATGGTTATTTTTTTTAGCGCTGATAAATCAACGAGCATGGAAACACGGTCCTCGAGCCATCGTTTCCCTATAAATCGATCCATCGGTTAAAACCCCTTCCTTGCCACATACACGAAGAATGGTGCTCCTATTATGGCGGTCATGACGCCGACGGGCACTTCCTGGGGCATGATGATATAACGGGCACAAACGTCAGCGGCCAGTAATAAGATCGCTCCGAGAAGTCCTGCGAAAGGAATGAGCCACCTGTGGTCCACCCCGATGATCTTCCTTGCTAAATGCGGGATGACAATCCCGATAAAACCGATGGGACCGGCAACGGCGACGGAACCACCCGCCAAGAGGACGACAACCGCCAAAGCAAGAAATTTAATCAAGTTCGTTTTCAGGCCGAGCCCTTTCGCCACATCTTCCCCCATAGCGAGGATGTTCATCTTGCCGGCAATGAAGAGAGCAAGAATCCATCCGGCCACTATATATGGAAAGACCCCGCTTAATATATCCAAACTTCTTCCCTGGACTGATCCCGCGAGCCAGAATAAAACCTGCTCAAGTGCCGCTTCATTCAAGACAAGCAATCCTTGTGTAAAGGAGGAAAACATAGCGGTGATCGCCGCTCCAGCAAGGGTCAGCTTCATCGGGGTCAAGCCTTTATTCCCTGCAGAACTGATGACGAATACGCCGGCCGCTGCAATGGCTGCACCAAGAAACGCGATCCATGTAAAGGATTGAAGATTGGTTATGCCAAAGAGCGTAACCGCTACGACCACCATAAAAGCTCCACCTGCGTTGATTCCGAAAATTCCTGGAGAAGCGAGGGGGTTATTGGTCAATGTCTGCATCAAAACCCCTGAAATCGCAAGGGATGCACCGACAGTCGCAGCAATCAGCGCCCTTGGTAACCGGATGGTCTGAAGCACGATATGCTCAGTCGATCCAGTAGGGTTGGAAAAAGCCTCAATAGCTGTTTGCCAACTTGTATCCGTGTATCCGTATACAATACTGATCCCGATACACAGGATAAGAAAAAGAAGTGTTCCTATAAATAAAAGAATCTTTTTTTGAATTCTCATTATGTGTTAACCTTTCTATTCCTTAAAGGAAAGGAAATCAATTAAACAATCACGTACTGCTCTTCCCTTTCTATTTTAAAGAAGAATGAAAGGAGCGTCAATGACTTTGAAAATCATTATCATTTAGGTATTGACAATGAAAACCTTCTCAACTACTATTATGAGTGTAAATGATAATCATTATCACCGATAAAAATATCAGGAGGATTTACATATGAAATTAAAGAGCTTACTAACATTACTGCTGATTTCTACACTTCTCTTTCTTGCTGCCTGCGGAAATAAAGAAGAAAAAGATGAGTCTGCAGGTAACGATACAAATGAAGAAACATATACACTGAAACATGCAATGGGTACGACGGAAATCAAAGGAACGCCTAAGAAAGTCGTCATCCTTACAAATGAAGGAACAGAAGCCCTCCTTTCCATGGGTGTCACTCCTGTCGGTGCCGTTCAATCATGGACGGGTGACCCTTGGTATGACCACATCGCTGACAAGATGAAAAATGTTGAAGTCGTCGGAACAGAAAGCGAATTAAACATGGAAGCCATCGCAAAGCTTCAACCCGACCTGATTATCGGGAACAAAATGCGACAAGAGGAACAATACAATCAGTTGAAAGACATCGCTCCAACCGTCATGGCTGAGACGTTACGCGGTAATTGGAAAGAGAATTTCGAGTTATATGCTAAAGCCCTCAATAAAGAAGATAAAGGCCAGGAAGTCTTAGCGGAGTATGATCAGCGAATTGAAGATCTTAAAGGTAAGCTCGGAGACAAATTGAATCAGAAAGTTTCCATGGTCCGCTTCTTAGCAGGGGACGTAAGAATCTACCATAAAGATTCATTCTCAGGCGTGATCCTGGATCAGTTAGGATTCGCACGTCCTGAAGGTCAGGATGTAGATGACTTTGCTGAAAAAGGTGTAACAAAAGAACGCATCCCGGCAATGGACGGAGATGTCCTATTCTACTTCACATATGAAACAGGCGATGGCGAAGCGAACAAACTTGCTGAAGAGTGGCTGAACGATCCGTTGTTCAAAAATCTTGAAGTAGCAAAACAAGACAAGGTTTATGAAGTAAGTGATGCGATTTGGAACACAGCAGGCGGTGTGCTGGCAGCAAATGCCATGCTCGATGATATCGAAAAGTACTTTTTAGAACAGGAATAAACGACTCTTGTAAAAAGCCGAAAAGGGCATATCCCTTTCCGGCTTTTTTTGTATGCTGATTTTCAGGGAATGCTTTACGTTTTTTTTCACTCCCCCTTTCATTTTCATAATTCTCCTTTTTTCGGTAACACTACAGGATAGACCACACATCGGACATGAGGGATTAGTATGTTTTCATTCTTTAAGAACCAGAAAAGCAGTGATAAGGACAGTAAGAAACAATCATATGAGAGTCTGAAAAAGGAAGCGGAGAAATCTGCCGATTATAAACAGGCCTTTTACCAGAATCCACATACAGGGCTGAAGTTCAGTCTTCACTTCGTCACGACGTTGATTGATGGAAAGATCCTGCAGGAGGATGTCCTTCCTTCATTACTTTCAAAGGATTTTCACTCTTTCGATGATCTAAAAACACTGGTCCCTGTATTGGATATTCAAATTTCCACAGATGAAACCCAAATCGAACAGAAATTGTATAACGGATATACCCTCCTGACAATGGATGCCTCCAACAGAAAATTCGCCTTCATCGCGACGAAGAACGAAATGGGAAGGAAAGTCTCTCAGCCGGAAGTAGAGTTCAGTGTCGTCGGACCAAAGGAAGCATTTGTAGAGTCTCTCAGTGATAATCTGAACCTGCTTAGAAAGCGACTTCCCATCAAGGAAATGTTAGTGGAAGAATTCAATCTGGGAACACTCACCCATACCCGGGTTGTGTTGCTCTATATTGATGGATTGGCAGATGAAGCAAACGTCAATACGGTCCGGCAGCGATTACGAGATATTGATTTTGATCAAATCATGGACAGTTCATTCGTTGAACAGCTGATTGCCGATAATGGTAAGTCACCCTTCCCGCAACTATTGGACTCGGAACGCCCAGACCGGGTAGCGTCCGTACTTGCGGAAGGCAAGATTGCCATCATGGTGGATGGATCTCCGCATGCTCTGATCGGCCCGACCACGCTCGTAGAATTTTTTAACGCATATGAAGATTATTTCTTAAATTTCTTCATTTCTTCTTTCTTGCGCCTGGTTCGTGTATTTGCAGTGGCATTCTCCATTTTGATCACACCCATTTATGTTGCGGCCCTAACCTATCATTATGAGCTCATACCGAAAGATTTAATGGCTACACTCATCACTTCAAGACAAGAAATCCCGCTGCCCCCTATTCTCGAAGCATTGTTTCTTGAATTGACGATCGAACTGCTGCGGGAAGCAGGGGCACGCCTTCCGACCAAGGTCGGTCAGACAATCGGTATCGTTGGAGGTATCGTTATCGGGACGGCGTCCGTTGAAGCGGGGATCACGAGTAACGTTCTGCTCATATTGGTGGCACTTGCTGCCCTTGCTTCTTTTACCACTCCCGTTTACCGGATGAGTAATACAATCCGTCTACTTCGTTTTCCCTTCCTCTTATTCGCGCAACTTTGGGGATTGTTGGGGATCGTTTATTGTTTCTGCCTTCTAATGGGACATCTCCTGCAATTGACGTCTCTGGGCAGACCGTTTTTAGAACCTATTTTCCCACCTCGGGTAAAAGACTTGAAAGATGCACTCATTCGCCTTCCCTTCAGCAGGCAAGGCGGCCGTCCGGAATATTTACGCACGAAGAAACCGTTCAGGTTCCCTCCGTCCGAAGGGAAGAAAAAGCTTGATATTGATGAATAATGGTTGGAGGTGATCAAATGCAGCCGATTCCAGATAGAAGAAAAATATCGCCGTTCATGGTCTTCTTTCTCATTCATGCCATTCAAGTAGGGGCCGGAGTCCTTGGATTCCAACGTATCATTTCAAAAAATGCGGGCTACGATGGATGGATTTCTGTCATTCTTGCAGGTGTTTTCACTCACGTTATCATGTTTATGATGTATCAAATTTTAAATAGAGTGGAAGGAGATCTCGTAACTGCCCACACTCTGGCATTTGGAAAATGGCTCGGGAAAGTATTCAGTCTCTTCTTCGTCATCTATTTCAGCTTGCTGGTGATCACCATTATGCGTACGTATATTGAGGTATTACAGGTGTGGATGTATCCGAGATTGAGTACGTTCTTCTTTTCGTTGCTCTTTCTCGTGCTTGTTTATTATATTGTCAACGGCGGGGTACGTACCGTGACCGGAACGGCCTTTTTTGGAATCTTTCTTCCCAGTTATCTCATATTAACGTTTGCCTTCACCTTTAAATATGCAGACTTTGGAAATATCCTGCCAGTCTTCGATCATACGGTGAAAGATCTATTAATTTCCACTAAGAACATGTCCCTGACGTATTTAGGCTATGAATCCATTTTACTTCTTTATCCTTTTGTAAAAGAGGCTAAGAAATCTCAAAAGTATGCCCACTGGGCGCTCTTTACGACCACTACCCTTTATACGATATTAGCCATTATTTCTTTTGCGTTTTTCAGTCAGAAACAGTTGGAAAAGACCGTATGGGCCACTCTGTCCATGTGGAAGATCGTCGAAATGCCGTTTGTGGAACGATTTGAGTATATCGGCATTGCCAATTGGTGCTTGATCATCCTTCCAAACGTATGTATTGCGATTTGGTGTGCCAGCAGAATCTTAAAACGGATGACTCCACTGAAACACAGGCATACATTATTGATCGTCTGCCTGCTATGCTTATCCGCCCTCACCTTTTTCGCTGACCGGAAGCAAGTGAACTTCCTGAATACAGTATCAGGGCAGATTGGATTTTATATCAACTATTTTTACATTCCTGCTCTTCTGTTGCTTGTGATCATCATGAAGAAAGTGAGGAGTAAACAATGAAACGTACATATTTTCTCACAGCTATTCTCATTTGTTTCTTATTTCTGACAGGGTGTGTGGAAAAGGAAATCCTGGACGATTTATATATCGAAACAGGGAAAGCCTACGACTATGTAGGGGAGGATAGAATCAGGGGCACCGCCCTCTTCCCGATTTACTTATCCGATAAATCGATTCAAAACGGGACGCTGTCAGCAGAAGCCTCCTCTACGAGGGAAGTGCTCGAAAAATTGGAAAGAAGATCACAGCAGCCCCTGGTCCGCGGAAGCCTGGACGTTGTTTTAATAGGGGAGGATCTTGCCAAAAAGGGAATCATCGATATCGGTGACTCCCTTCAAAGGGATGCGAGTGTCGGGGCTAGGCTCTTTCTGACTGTGACTGAAGGAGAGGCCGGAGAGCTCATTAAAGGGAACTATGGATTGAGAGGAAATGGGACATACCTATCCAATTTGATTCAACATAATATCTCACGGAGGGAATTGCCTGCAACCAACCTTCATATGTTCATATATGATTATTTCCAGGAAGGCCAGACACCTTATCTGCCGATTTTGAAGCAGCTTTCCAATGAAAGTGTGGCTATTACAGGCATAGCTTTATTTAATAAAGATAAGATGGTTTCGAAAATCCCTGCTAAAGATATGTTTTTCTTCAAACTGCTGGTGGATAAGTATGCTGAAGGAAGTCATGTCATTAAGTTGGGAGAAGAAAAGAGCAGCGGTCACGCGGAAAAGTCCATCGAAGCCTCTGTAACCAGCCTCATCTCCAAGAACAAAATTATCGTCAAGCATGATGCCGATCCTGTAGAAGTGACGATTCGCATCAAAATTCGAGGGATCATCCGTGAGTATACCGGTAAAAGATTGACTCCTGATAAAGTCATTGAAGTGGAGAAACAAATGAAAAAGGATATTGAAGAAAATGGAATGAGAATGCTGAAAGAATTTCAGGACCTGGGAATTGATCCTGTCGGCATCGGTCAAATCCAAAAGCACGGCGTACGGGGATTTGATTTCAAGGAATGGAAAGACAGTATATATCCGCGTGTGAAATTCAATATTGAACCCAACGTTCAGATTTTGGAAGCAGGGACGGTGGAATAGGATATGGAAAAGGCTCCCTGTACGTCAGGGAGCCCTGTTTTTCAGTTCATATTGATGACGCGTCCAGTTGCTGCACTTTCTTTACATGCTTCGATTATGGTGATGACTTGTAAAGCATCTTCAGGGTCGACGGGTAGAGACGAATTCTCTCTTACCGCCCCGTACACACCCAGGTAAAATTGAGTGTAGTCCCCTTTCTCAGATGGAATGACTTCAGATGTCACCTTTTCACCGGAGATGGTCGTAAGGACACCCCAGTTTTCTTCGTCTTCGACTCCCCACTGTTCAGAAACAGGATTCTTTCCTGCCTTGAGATCATCCTCCTGACGGTCCATACCATGCTTCACAAAGCTGCCTTTCAGTCCATGAACCTGATAGCGGGGGCCCGGATCAAGTACGATCGAACGTGAATAGAGTTGCACTCTCATTACGTCATATCCCAGGGTGATGAGGAAGTAGTCCTCTGCCTTATCCGTATCTCGTTGCGGGAACACATCAGCCTGCACCCATTCCGGTGCACCGAACAGGGTGAGAGCCTGATCCAACAGATGAGACCCAAGATCATAAAGGACGCCTCCCCCTTCGATCTTATTCTCTTTCCACCTGTCCTTGATGGTCGGACGGAACCGGTCAAAGTGCGCTTCGTATGTAAAAATCTGTCCAAGTGTTTCTTCTTTCAGCAATTGCTGAATCGTTAAGAAGTCGGCATCCCAGCGCCGGTTATGGAAAACAGAGAGGTGCAGCCCTTTTTCTTTCGCCAGGGCCAATAACTCCTTCCCGTCCCGGCTATTCGTTACAAATGGCTTCTCTACGATCACATGCTTACCGGCTAATAATGATTGCTTGATCATATTGTAATGAAGGTGATTGGGAGTGGTGATGACCACTAATTCGATGTCTTCCTGAAGCAGGTCCTCAAGGGAAGGCACGACGATCGTCCCCTCAAGATCGTTTACTACTTTTTCTTCATTGGAAGACATGACCGCTTCTATATGAAATTCCTCTAAATGAGAGAGTAAAGGACGATGAAAGCTTTGTCCTGAAAAACCGTATCCTGCTAAACCGACTTTAATGGGTTGCATAATGTCACCTTTTTCTTTCAAAATGTATTCTCATATTATCATGTACAAGATCAGTCGAAAAATGATTCGTTTTACAATCAGTCTCTGTTTTGTATAAAATAAGTGGGAAAGGGAGGTTATCATCATGCAATCAATCAAAAATAAAGAAACCTTTGACGATCTTATTACATCAACAGAACCTGTCATCGTAAAATTCCATGCAGACTGGTGCCCTGACTGCCGTCGTATGGATATGTTCATTGATGAAATCATGGAAGAATTCAATCAATATAAATGGTATGACATCAATAAGGACGAATTCCCGGAAATCGCCGAGAAATACGACGTCATGGGAATCCCAAGCCTGCTCGTCTACAAAAATGGCGAAAAAATCGGCCACCTGCACAGCGCCAACGCCAAATCACCAGAACAAGTGACAGAATTCCTGAACACCTTATAATGTTAAAGGTCCGTCCCTCTTTTGCATAGGGACGGACCTTTGTTATCGTTTAATAGATATTTCCCTTTCCATCTACATACACTGTCTGAACCATCGTTCGTTGGAAGTCGCTTCCCTGCTCCGTTTTCCCTTCCAGGTCTGTGGTGATGTTGTGGATACCTTCTTCAAAGTCCGCCAGGGGCAAAGATGACAGATCTTCTGAAGTGATGAGTGTCGAAGGTTTCTTTCCACTTTTCATCGGTAAATGGTGGATGGTATAGGTCTTCTTAACTGAAGGGGCACCCCCATTCAGTGCGTTCACGAGAGAAGCCCCCCCACTCTTTTTATGAAATAGAATGCTCAGCATATAATGTTCTTTTTGACGGGATACAGCCTTCACTTCCCAACTCCCTGGAACGGGTTTTGTCAGAAGGATGGAATGATGATGCGCCCCGGGGAAATAGCCTGTGGCATCTAAAGCGACATTCCAGTTCTTATATTCCTTGCCATCGGGGCCGATAAGCTTATAAACTGTACTTTTTTGATCACTGATCCAGTCTACCGTGATTCTCTCCACCCCTTCTTCAACAGAAAAGCTTTCCAATCCGATCCCTTCAAATTCCCCTCCTCTGTGAAGGACCGACGTCTCCCCTTCCAATGCCATTTCGTTCAGCTCCCCATATACTACATCCGTCACGTCTTCCTTATAAAGATCCTTTAAATTCGGGAAAATCTCACTGCCTTGTTTAATCGTTGTATGAGTCCAGTCCCCCACCGCCACTTCCTTCGCATATGAGAGCCTGGAGCTTTTCACCAGCACAGCCCCGTCACTTTGACCGAACCTGCTTAAATACAAACCTCCCCAAAATAATTCAGAATAGGCACCGCCCCAACCGGTGCCCCCAAATGTATAGATGGGGATTTTCTGCGTCAGATCAGATCCGTCCGTCTCAGCCCGAAATCCTTTCATATACGCGGTTTGCAATGAAAAGACGGCATTTGTCTTACTTTTCAACGCATCGGTCAGCCATCCTGCCCATTTACTGAAGGCAAGGTCTGCAAGCTCTGACCCATGATGGGGAGTCGAAAGTGTGATGACCCTTTCAACATACGGAGAAGCACCATAATGGACCAGTGCGGATTGGACATCGATCCCTCCTTTGCTATGAGTGACGACCACCATCTTTTCATTAAAAAACTCATACATCTCCAGGAGTTTCACAGCTAATATTTCACCGTTCCTCCACATATCTTCATCCGGATGTAAATCGATGAAGACCGATTGGTAACCGGCCCCACGGGTGATCGAAAGCATATC
Source organism: Rossellomorea sp. QJM3NY_18 (assembly GCF_056173145.1). Lineage (NCBI taxonomy): Bacteria > Bacillati > Bacillota > Bacilli > Caryophanales > Bacillaceae > Rossellomorea > Rossellomorea sp. QJM3NY_18. Next base: position 3,659,578 of record NZ_CM149659.1, read on the forward strand.
ATTATCCTGGATCCACGTATCTGAAGAAGCATTGATCCCATGAACAAATAAGATGGGATATCCACTTGTATTCACTGCCTCTTCATCCATAAACCATCTGCCGGGTATTACTGTTTCCCTCTGGATTCCTTCAACCTTCTCATGCATCTGCCTTGCCTCCCTTTAAATAGACGTTTTCTTCATTATCGTTTAGTAGGGATGAATTTTCATCATGATTGTTAAATACAGGAAGAAAGACATATGTTCAAAAAAATGATTGAATAGTCCCCATGCCATTATCGAAAACTAATAATCATCAGACTAATTTGGAGGGATTCCTTTGACAAAGAAAAACAACAAGGGCAGTGCAAACCAAAACTCGCCTAAACGCGGCACGACAGAGTTCGCAAATGAAATCACAAGTGGTGACAACAGCAAGGGGAATAAGCATAATAAAGATCAGAAAAATAAAACAAAGAAATAAACTGCAGGTAATTTGTCTTGAAATGAGACGAGAGGTGGATTGAATATGGATCAGAATCGAGTCAAACAAATTTTATCTTCTTCAGCTGACATCCAGGTCAAATACAAGGATGCTTCCGTCTGGATCGACTCTGTCAAAGAAGATGGAAAAACAGCCGTTGTGCACCTTCGCGGACCACTGGAAGAACGTTCAGAAGTCAGCATTTCAGATTTAGAAGAAGTATAATAAAAGAAAAGACCACGTCGGGGACCCCCAACATGGTCTTTTTCAGTCGAATTATTTCTTATCTTTGATTTTGCCTTTATTCTTCAACAATTCAAAAATCATATTTGCTTGATCTGTGTTGTCAATCAAGCCTGCAAATTTCTCCTTCTGAGGACCGAATGCATATACAGGTACGTCGTCACCAGTATGTCCGTCCGTTGTCCAACCCGTACCTGAACGTTTATCAAAAATTTTCTCGATCGCATTATCGATTTCCGTTTGATCGCCTTTTTCAGCAGCTGATTTCACTGAATCGATTTCTTCCTGAGTCAATTCAAGGTCGATATTGTTCGCTAACGTTTCTTCAACCGATGCACCATTTACTATCTGTTCTGCCATATAGTCAGGGGTATGCTTTGCAGCCTGGATTGGAGCTGGATCCCAGTTGTATTCACCGTCAGAACCAATCGAGATACCACCCGTTGAATGGTCAGCCGTCACGATGACCAATGTTTCACCATTTTCTTTCGCAAAATCCCTTACTTTTTCAAATGCTTGTTCAAAATCTCTCATTTCGCTCATGGCACCGACTACATCATTATCATGACCGGCCCAGTCGATCTGACTGCCTTCCACCATCAGGAAGAAACCATCTTTATCGCCTTTCAAACGGTCCAGGGCAGATGTTGTCATGTCAGCTAAGCTTGGCTGCTTCTCATCACGGTCGATCATCTTGTCCATTCCGGATTCAGCGAACAGACCAAGAATTTGATCATTCTTATCTTTTTTAAGCTCATCAGCTGATTTCACATAGCTGTAACCGTCTTTTTTGAACTGTTCTGCCACATTGCGGTCATCACGTTCGAAGAAATCGGTACCGCCACCAAGCATGACATCAATCTTATGCTTACCATTGATCATTTCATCATAATAATCGTTGGCAATCGCATCTTCACTCTTGCGTGACTCTTCATGTGCTCCGTAAGAGGCAGGGGTTGCATGGGTGATTTCTGACGTAGAGACGATTCCTGTAGACATGTTATTTTCCTTCGCCTGCTCCAGAACCGTTTTTACATCTGATTTATCATTATCTACTGCTATCGCGTTATTATATGTTTTCACTCCACCGCTCATCGCTGTTGCGGCAGCCGCAGAGTCGGTTACGTTCTCTTTTTCATCTTCAGGATACGTCGTTTGTAGTCCGACAAGGTAAGGATCAAATGCCGTCTTCTCCATTTCCATCGTATCAGGATTGTCATTCATATAACGAAGGCCGGTAGTGTAAGGTACACCCATTCCATCACCGATCATAAAGATGACGTTCTTGGCTTTGCCGTTTTTAGATTCCTTCACGCTTGCTTCTGTGTCGTCCTGATTCATTCCTATGACGCTTCCAAGAGCTAATGTGGATACGACCGCCAACGGAAGGATCTTCTTCATTGATTTCTTCATTTTCCCTACCTCCTATAATTCGTGGTACATGTAGAAGAATAAAGGGTAAATATGAAGAACCATTTACGAAACGAATACAGGAGAGTAAAGCTTATGTAAATTGAAAAAAAAACAGGCAAAAAGTCACCTGTTTTTTTCAATATCATTCTCTTATAAGGGGAAGAGTACAGCAACGGAATGACCCGCCTGACTTGATGATTTCAGACAAATCCAGTTCGATCACGTCAAATCCTTCCGCTCTGATCCGCTCATTTAAGGCTTGGTTTTGGGTGAGACTGATGATTTTCTGATTTCCGATTGCCAATACATTCGGTCCCATTTGAAATTGTTCTTCATCAGTCACTGTGATGATGTTGTAGTGCTTCTTGATGGTCTCGAGATCCTCTTTGGTGAATGCCGGCGGATACACAAGTGCCCATTCACTGGAAATGATGGTGAATACACAATCCAAATGGAGGATGTCTTCCCTTAATGGAAGTTCATGAACGGTATAGGGTGTGAGCTGATTCCTCAGGGATTGGATCGCCAGCTGATTCGTTCGACCGCTCACGCCGATCCAGATATTTTCCTCATCAACGAGTACATCCCCACCTTCAATGGAATGGAGAAGTTCGTTATAAGGCACCTCATTTTCTTCCAGCCAGTGCTTGAGGGTTTTCACTTCCCCCCTCCTGACATCCGTATTCATCGATGCGACGAAAAACTGATCATGAATCGTGAAACCGATGTCTCTCGTGAAGACTTGTTCATTGAATTCAGGCGATGGTTGAAGATGGATCACCTCAGATCCATTTTCCTCCAACGCTTCAACAAATGTATTATGTTGGGAAACAGCTTTATCTATATCAATATTTTCTTTCAAAAAATGCTTTTGAGTCTCATTTATGATTTCATTGATTTGCATATTTTCAGGTGAAACCACTACTACTTTCTTTAACTTTCCATACTCATTGGTACAATGCGTTTTTGATTTTGGAACCAACGGGGAATTTAAACTCATCTTTACGCCCTCCAATTATCTACTCTTAGAAACTGCTTTTCCCTGTTATTATGAAGATAAAACGTCCTTTTTATAACTTATGCTGCCTAAGCCTTAACAGAGACGACAAGCAGCACCGATGGATGAAATAAGGGCATTTGTCCACATAAAATAGAAAAGGCGTGCAGCTGCACGCCTTTTCCCATTAATGAACCATCCGATCATGGTCCTTCCAAAACTCTTTTCGGATCACCACTTTTTGGATCTTTCCTGATGCGGTTTTAGGTAATTCTTTCGCAAAAGTAATGCTCTTTGGTGCCTTGAAATGGGCAAGCTTTTCTCTCGTGAAGTCGATCAGGTCCTGCTCTGTCAATGTGTGACCGTCTCTTAGAACCACCACTGCATGGGGAACTTCCCCCCCATCGTTCATGTGGAATGGCCACGACCGCTGCTTCGAGGACACCTTCATGCTCGTAAAGGGCTTCCTCTACCTCAATGGAAGAGATGTTTTCTCCGCCGCTTATGATGACGTCTTTCATCCGGTCGACGATTTCGATGTAGCCATCTTCATCGACCGTCGCCATATCTCCCGTATGCAGCCAGCCTTCCCTGATCGTTTGATTGGTGGCTTCCGGATTTTTATAATATCCTTCCATCACCGTATTGGTCCTCGTCACGATTTCGCCAATCGTTTTTCCATCATGAGGCACCTCTTCCCCCAGTTCATTGACCACCTTCACCTTACTCCCGATCATGCTGTATCCCGCTTTCGCCTTCAGGCGGTATGTTTCTTCCTTAGGCCGGGCCTGTTCCGAAGATCTTAATATAGAAGTCGTGATAAGGGGTGAAATTTCCGTCATCCCGTAGACCTGAATGAATTCCCACTTTAGATTTTCCTCCACTTTCCGGACGAATGCCGGAGGAGGGGCAGACCCGGCAATGACAACCCTTACATTTTGTCCGATGGAACGCTCCCTGTCCGGATAGGACTCGAGGAGCATGTTAAGGACGGTCGGTGCCATATGCATAACGGTCACATCATGCTTCTCCACTTTATCGAGTATCACTTCAGGATCCACTTTTCTAAGCATCACCTGGGTCGCGCCATTGGCCGTATAATAAAATGGTGACCCCCAACCGTTCACATGGAACATCGGCAGGACGTGAAGAAGCGTATCCTGATCCGTCACCCGCAAATGGTGCATGGACGATAGGGCATGCAAATAATTGGACCTGTGTGTGAGGAGCACTCCCTTCGGATCCCCCGTCGTCCCACTCGTATAAAGAAGGGACGCAATATCCGACTCTTCCAGTTCTACACGGGTGAAAGTCTCGCGACTGAAGGAGCCACGCCACTCTTCATAGCCCCGATGGCCGTCCATCGTTTTACCGTGAATGATCACATGCTTCAAGTGAGGGACCTCTGATAGAATCGGCTTGACTAACGGATAGAGCTCCTCATCGACAAACAAGGCCTTACTCTCACTGTGGGTGAGGATAAATTGATAATCGGCAGGCTTTAATCTGGTATTCAAAGGCGTCATGACTCCTCCGACAGAGTAGACGCCATAAAATCCTTCCAGCATCTCGGTTGTATTTGGAGCAAGATACGCCACCTTATCCCCTTTTTCTATCCCGAATTCCTTCAGTCCCCTTCCCAGCTGATTCACCCGGTCACCGAGCTGCTTATACGTCAAACGCTTTTCATCATCGATGATCGCTACCTTATCCCCGTATAACTCCACTGCCCGATCCAGAAAATCCGTTAACACCAATGACACGTGCATATGTACATCATCCCCTCTATTTATAGATCATATATGGACTATATTAACAGATTCGGACTATTTATGGGAATATTCAGATATCAATACCATCTAAAAAAGCATGATGACTTTCTCGTCACCATGCCTAAGAAATTAGCGTCCTCTTCGATTCGAAGTGGATCTGCTGCCACTATTTCGTTGATTACCACTGTTGTTTCTTCCTGTTGACCCGCTTCGCTTACCGCGGGTGTTACCTGATGATTCACCACCACCGCGGCGGGGATTTGTGTCTTCACTCTTGGATCTTCGGCTGCGGGACGGACCATTCGTGTCACCGGTCCTGGATCTGCCACCCCGTGGAGACCTTGATTTTCTCTCCTTACTCGCTTGTATATTCTTTTCGCGGCGATCCTTTGCACTTTCATTTGTCCCTTTAGAGCTATGGGGAGTTTCTTTAGTAGCAACGACCTCTACCACTCGACGGGGCAATGAACGTCCGATGCCTTTCTCGATCATTTCCAGGTCCTGCTTATCCTTCAGGGCAACAAAGGTGATGGCAAGCCCGTCTTTCCCGGCACGGCCTGTGCGCCCGATTCTATGAATGTAGCTTTCCACATCTTGAGGGATATCATAGTTGAATACATGGGTCACTCCTTCGACATCAAGACCCCTGGCGGCCACATCCGTTGCGATAAGAAGTTGGAGCTTCGCGTCCCGGAACTTCTTCATCACATTTTCCCGTTTCGCCTGAGACAAGTCACCATGGAGTTCATCGACTAAAAAGCCTCTCGCTTTAAGATCTCCAAGCAGCTTGCTGACCCTCCTCTTCGTCCGGCAGAAAATGATACCGAGGAACGGCTGGACGTCGTGGATCGTCTGACTGAGGGCATCCAGCTTCTGCCGGTCCGTCGTTTCCACGATTTCCTGCTGGATTTCCTGCAAAATTTTTTCTTTTTCACGTATCTGCACATTATGAGGTTGATTCATATAGCGCTTCCCAATCTTACGGATCTCCTTGGACATCGTCGCTGAAAACAGGGCGGTCTGACGGGTGAACGGCGTCTCGCGGATGATTGATTCAACTTCATCAAAGAAGCCGATATGCAACATCTGATCCGCTTCATCCAATACAAGGAACGAAACATTCGAAAAATCGACCGTCTCCCGGCGCACATGATCAAGGAGTCGTCCCGGTGTACCGATCACGATATGAATCGCCTTATTCTTCAGTCGCTTAATCTGTTTCTCCACATCCTGGCCACCGTACACGGCTAATACATGTATGTTATCTTCCACAGAAGAAAGGATTTGATTCAATTCAGCGGTTACCTGAATCGCAAGCTCCCTCGTCGGAGTCACGATAAGAGACTGGATCTCATCTTTTTCCGGATCGATTTTCGCAAGCATAGGCAATAGAAATGCCATCGTTTTTCCTGTACCTGTCTGCGCCTGTCCAATCACGTCTTCTCCATTTAAGAGTACAGGGATGGTTTCAGTTTGAATCGGCGTCGGTTCTGTTATGGATTGTTCTTTTAAAGCATTAACGTACTTAGGTTGAATTCCTAAGGAAGTAAAATCATTCAATGGGGTCACCTCTTTGATACTCATTATACCCGTAATCCTCTATAGAAAATAGGGCGCTGTGTTATAATGGGAAAATCGTAAAATGAAATGAGGAATCACATTGCTGACATTTGAAAATAAATTAGCTCTCATAGAAGAGTTTCCCGAGCTTACACGAAAGGACGTTTCACTGAACCGGGTGAACTTCCACTTTGAAGACAGTCTCTATGAAAAAACGACTGTCGTCTATCACCTGCACCCGAACGGGAACGGATTTGTTTATACAGGCAATCTCTCCGGATATGAAGCGAATCCAAAAGGTCTTGTGAATATCCGTGATTTTTCGGCGGATGAACTGCGCGGAATCATTCGTGCGTCGATTGATCACTTGGCAACGGAAGAAGAAGTGGCACCTCCCGTGGAACAGTTATGGAAAGATGCGGAGGGCCATTCCCTTATGCTGATTGAAGAAGATGACCGCTGGAATATATATGCGGGTGATAACCTGGAAGACAGCTTTGGCGGGTATGATGAAGCAGCCCTGTATCTACGTGAAGAAGGATTCCGGAGACGGTAATATCCTGGGTGGCAAGAAGAATGAAAAAAGGACGAATCGGTGTGTCGATTCGTCCTTTTTTTGTCTTAGGGCAGCGTAGGTGTGGGGGGGATTCGTTCATGGTGCAGGGGCATCCGGTCCGGGTGAGGCCCGAGTGGGAAAGAATCCAGCCGATTTTCGAGAAAATCCAGCCGAAACGCGGATTAATCCGGCCGTTCTTGATGAAAATCCGGCCGGAATGCCCCAGAATCCAGCCGATTCCGAAAAAAATCCAGCCATTTTACTTTTATTCCCAGAAATCGCAACGCCAATCACTTTATTATAATCCGTCACCTGGTTCAGGTTGCTACTTTAATCTCCCCATCAATGGTATACTCATAACCATTAAAAACCTCATTCCATGAAGTTGGCATTAAAGACTGTTAAAGCTAAATATATTGAAATGTATAAAGGAGTGTTCATTAATGAAAGTACTGGCCCTATTAGGAAGCACACGAAAAAACGGGAACTCCGAATATCTTGCGAAAAAAATCGTCGAAGGCACCGACCATACCATTATTTCCCTTGCCGATCTGCATATTGAACCGATTGTAGACTTGCGTCACGCTGAAGGTGGATTCCTCCCTGTCGAGGATGATTATGAACAGTTGGTCCGGTTGATGGAAGATCATGACGTATTATTATTCGCCACCCCCCTTTACTGGTATGGCATGAGCGGCCCGATGAAGAACTTCTTCGACCGCTGGAGTCAGTATTTGCGCGACGAGCGCTTCAACCTGAAAGAAGAGCTTACGAAGAAAAAGGCGTACGTCGTGATTACGGGAGGAAGCTCCGCCAACATAAAAGGACTTCCCCTTGTTCAGCAATTCAATTACATTTTTGAATTTGTCCATATGGAATTCACAGATTATCTGATCGGTGCCGGCGTCAAGCCTGGTGAGATCGTGAACGATCCTGCCGCCCTGGAGAAGGCAGAGCGCTGGAACGCACGATTTAAAATGGATGATCCCTCTTAAGGGGTCATCTTTTTTTGTTAAACCACACACAATAAGGAAATAGTATGAACAAAACCTTTATTGGAGGCTTTAATATGGATTTCCCTACCATTCACACAAACTTCTGGGATGCTGTCATCGCCATTCCCGTCATTATCCTGTTAACCCAGCTAATAAAAGTCTTCTTTAAACCACGTGCTTTTCTAGTGCCGAATATTGCCGTACTACTCGGGCTTTTCATTTCGATTTTCATCAGCCACCGGGGGTATCTCGTCACTGGCATATTCATGGGTTTGTTTTACGGTTATGGGGCGATTGGGAATTACGCTTCTTTGAAGACTTCGGTGCTGGCGTTTCGGGGGGAGAAGGAGGAGTCTCGATGAGTGGTGACAAGTTGTATGCCCGGTCCCTTGTGGATCCCGTCGACGGAATACCCAATTTTTGCAGGAGTTTGCGCGCAGTTGAAGTGGACTCCAATTTTAAGAATTCCCTCGCTTGCTTGTTCGTAATAAAGGTATTTATCAGAAACGCATAATCTCTCAATGCATGAGTATGGGCATCCTTTTGAACGAATAAACAGCGCTCGCATCTCCATGTACCACTTATTCTCTCCATAGATCTGGACTGACATTGAACACAGTAAACTCCTTGAAGAATAAACGATTGTGAGATATTGAACTGTTTCAAGAGGTCATAGGATTGTGGTATGTGATGCTTCAAAAATGCTTTCGTCAATTTGGTTACTTGTTGAGGAGATAATGATGGATTTTGATGGGATTGGAAATAGCTTTCAATTTGGAAAAGGAGTTTTGCACTTCTTATCACCCTTTGATAAACGGAATGATCTTGCGAAGAATTTTTTATATGGGAATGTGGGTTGGTAAAGACTACAATGTTCTCGACAGGTATGGACGGGTAATTTCTTTCCACCAGCCACCTTTCAAGGTCCTTTTTTTGTCTGTGAGACTGGAGGATGGGATCCTGAAATACCTCTATTTTACCATTCAGGTTCCGGATCATTTGGTTATAGGTTGTATCAATATAAATTTCTCCTGCAATGTTCTTCATTTCTAAAATGAGAATGAAATTCCTATGAAGGATTAAAGTATCGATTTGGAAAAAGGCGGATTGAATAAAGAGGCGAAGATCGTGGAGAATCAAATATTCTTTTTCGGGGAGTCGATTCAAATAATAGTCCAAAGATAACTCCCCGTGGTATCCTGCCTTGAAATTTCCCAACTGATGCTCAATCTCATTTCTTCCGCTGAAGGATTTGGGTAAGCGCCGTAATAACACCTCAAGGTTTACGATGATACCAGGGGGTTCATGCTTTTTTACAATCAATAAGATCACTCCTTTAAGATAAGTAGGGTGTTGGGATGGTCTCAGGGGATGATTTTCATCATTTTTTGTTGAGAGTTCGGTCCAGACGGGAAAAATCCAGCCGCTTGTGATGGAAATCCAGCCGTTATGGGAGAAAATCAGCCTGAAACAAGGAGAATCCGGCCGTTATGAGACAAAATCCAGCCAAAACGGCTAAAATTCCAGCCGATATCCAAATTATAACAATTCCTGTCCAGAAATGACAATTATTATTTTACCCCTGCAGTTTCCCCAAAATCGTCGTCAGCGTCTGGTCCAACTTCGAAAGCTCGTCACCATCCATCTCAAGCCTCTCCAATAAACGGGTCGGGACGCATTCTGCTTTCTTCTTCAGGTCTCTCCCTCTATCGGTAAGACTGATGACGACACTCCGCTCATCCTCTTTCGATCGTTTCCGTTCGACAAGTCCGTTTGCTTCCATCCTCTTCAACATAGGGGTCAACGTTCCCGAATCCAGGAATAACTTCCTCCCGAGTTCCTTTACCGAAATCGTTTCTTCTTCCCATAACACGAGCAAAGCCAAGTATTGAGGATAGGTGACGCCGATTTCCTCCAATAAACTTCGGTAAAGTTTTGTGATTTCTCTCTCAGCTGTATATATTTTAAAACAGATTTGATTTTCCAATAAAAGTGGATCCTTCATACATGTCGATTCCTTTCTTGAACAAACTAATTGTGATTATCATACAAAAAAGAGGATCAATTATCAAATTAAATTGTACACAACTAAATCGTTGACAATTAAAATGAAATCCTTTATAGTTATTCTTGCAAAGTTAAATTGTACACAACTAAAAAAAGAGGAGTGAAAGAAATGAATGCATTATACACAGCAAAAGCAACGGCTAAAGGTGGCCGTGACGGAAAAGTAACAAGCAGTGACGGAGTATTGGATGTTGCGTTGGGCATGCCAAAAGCTCTTGGTGGTTCCGGGGCAGACGGGGAAACAAATCCTGAACAACTATTTGCAGCTGGATATGCGGCTTGTTTCGACAGCGCTCTTAACTTAGTGGCCCGTCAGGAAAAGAAAAAAATCCAATCCAATGTAACGGCTGAAGTTTCAATCGGGAAGGATACAGACGGAGGATTTAAATTAGGCGTTGTCCTCTCAGTTGCCGTAAATGGTGTAGAACTGGATGAAGCCAAACAACTAGTGGAAAAAGCACATGGTGTTTGCCCGTATTCAAAAGCGACAGATGGAAACATCGATGTAGAATTGAATACTGAATTATTTTAACGGATCAGGATGGGCGCATGCCCATCCTTTTTTTAAACGAGAACATCCCCAAAAAATTCATGTTTTAATCTTCACTCTTCAAGGGAATGGAATATAAATAAATTCATTACTCAATGGGGGCACCAGGATGAAATTACACAACGGTCAATTGTATTGGCCAACGACATTAAAAAATAGAAAAGAAGATTTTGATAAAAAGTATGATGCAGTCATCGTTGGAGGTGGTATGTCCGGGGCATTATGCGCCTATTCACTCGTACAGGAAGGCTTGAATGTCGCCATCATTGAAAAGCGGACGCTGGCTGCAGGGAGTTCATCCGCGAATACAGGGCTGCTTCAATTTTCCAATGACGTGATGCTCCATGATTTGATGGATCAGATCGGAGAGGACAAAGCAGTTCGCTTTTATTCCTTATGTTTGGAAGCAGTGGAGAATCTGGAGCAGGTAGCGATGAATTTACCGGTTTCTCCTGATTTCATCCGCAGGAAAAGCATTTACTATGCAAGCACATCCCGACATGTTTCAAAGTTAAAGAAAGAATATAAAACCTTGAATGAGCACGGCTTCCCTGTGGAATATTGGTCTCGTAAAGAGATGAAAGACCGCTTGCCTTTTTCAAAGCCCGGCGCGTTGATCACACATGGGGATGCAGAAGTGAATCCATACAAATTCGTGAATGGGATATTTGACTATTTAAAAGAAGGAAAGCAAACAACGATTTTTGAAAATCTCGAAGCAACAAGTATAGAAGAACATTCTACAGGTGTAAATATCCATACTCCTGATGGGATTATTCAAGCAACGCATTTGATTCATGCAACGGGCTATGAAACACCACCTTTAAATAAAAACATCGGCTCAGATATCAACAGATCCTACGCCATTGCGACAGAACCGATTGAAGACTTATCTCAATGGGATGACAGAGCGCTAATCTGGGAGACAAAGCGGCCTTATTTATACATGCGCACTACGGTAGATAACCGGATTATTGCCGGCGGATTAGACGAAGACCCTGCAGAGGCGCCTCAAAGTGAGAAGAAAATTGAAAAACGCGGAAAGCGGATCGAAAAAGAAGTTCAGAAACTGTTTCCCGACCTGAAGATCAAGATGGACTATGCATGGGGGGCGAGCTTCGGGGAGTCCCTGGACAACCTTCCCTATATCGGAAAACATCCCGACAAAGACAGGATTTATTATCTGCTCGGTTATGGCGGAAACGGTACCGTATACAGCATGCTAGGAGCCAACATCCTGCGGGACCTCATCCTCGACCGTCCCAACCCGGATGCAGAGATCGTCAAATTGGACAGATGAATGATAGGGACGGACCTTCAATAAAGGTCCGTCCCTCACTTCTATCTAGAATTGAGACAAGAATTCACCGTACCCCTGCTCCTCCAATTCATTCTTCGGCACAAATCGAAGAGCTGCTGAATTCATGCAATATCTTAATCCTGTTGGTTTCGGGCCATCATCGAATACATGACCCAGGTGGGAATCCGCGTGTTTACTCCTGACTTCCGTCCGCACGGTGAACCATGCGCGGTCCTCCATTTCCACAATATTATCTTCCACGAGGGGCTTTGTGAAACTCGGCCACCCTGTTCCACTTTTGTATTTATCCTTCGAACTGAATAGAGGTTCACCGGAGACGACATCCACATAGATGCCTTCTTCCTCGTTGTCCCAATATTCATTCTTGAATGCTTCCTCCGTGGCATCTTCCCGGGTGACTTTGTATTGGATATCCGTCAATTTTTCTTTTAATTCATCATCTGTAAAAGAGGGATAAAGAGAATTGGTCTGGAGTTCTATATGGCGTTCATCGCCCCACGCTTTCTCCAGAAAATCATCCCTGCCTGAATTGCTTCTATAAAATTTATAGCTGAGTTTATTTTTCTTATAGTAATCCTGATGGTACTCTTCGGCTTTGTAAAACGTTTTGGCCGGCTGGATCTCCGTTACCACTTCTCCATCAAAACGCCCTGAAGCTTCCAATTCCTTTTTTGATTTCTGAGCGGTCTTCATCTGTTCTTCACTATGATAGAAAATCCCGCTCACGTACTGGGGTCCACGGTCGACGAATTGACCACCGGCATCCGTCGGATCGATTTGCCTCCAGAAGACTTTCAATAATTGCTCATAGGTGATCACGTCAGGATCGTATTCAATTTGAACCGCTTCAACATGTCCCGTCTGTTCGGAGGACACTTCATCATAGGTCGGATTTTTTTCTTCACCGCCTGTATATCCCGAAATGACAGAGTATACGCCGTCCAGTTTTTCAAAGGGCGGTTCCATACACCAGAAGCAACCACCCGCAAAGGTCGCAAGTGCATGGTCTTCATCGATCGTCTCCGATTTCACCGCTTCACTCCCCAACGATTTCTGGGTAATGCTTGCATACAGTTTCGGTCCGAAAAATGCCCCAAGAGCCACTATGAATATAAGACCGATTCCAATCAATATCTTTTTCATCGTTTCTCCTCCCCGCCATTTTTCTCTTACCTTCATTGTACCGTTTGTCTTTTCGTCTTGCGAAGATGAATCGGTTTTCTCCTTTTAACGATGAGAACCCTGTCTTTGGACAGGAACGTATGAATCTGCGATAGTAATAGCTAAAAGGAGAATATTCATGACCACTATTCTCATAATACTATTCGCTTTCCTATTGACCGCCTTTCTGATTGTAAAATACTCCCCCGCATTTGGTAAAAAACCTGCAGGTGAACGGGTTCATACCTCTCCTCAGTACTCACAAGGATCCTTTCAAAACTCGACGCCGACTTCTATGGACACGAGCTTTTCTTCATCCGTTTCAATGATTCGCGATCTCGTAAAACGAAACGCTAATCGCAAACCTGATGTCGATCTTCCAAGAGTCGCTTTCCCATCTTTTTCCCACCCCCATCCTGTGACAAATGTTACGTGGTTCGGACATTCTGCAGCCATACTTGAAATGGACGGGAAGAGACTGCTGCTTGACCCCATGTTTGGCAGTGCTCCCTCCCCGTTTCCATGGGTAGGGGGGAAAAGGTACAGCAGGGAGCTCCCCTTTCAACTCGATGAACTGCCTTCCATCGATGCTGTGGTTTTTTCCCATGATCACTATGATCATCTTGATTACGGAACGATTCGAAAGCTCCGCAACAAAGTGACGCAATTCTTCGTTCCCCTTGGGGTAGGTAGTCATTTGGAGCGGTGGGGAATCCATCCCGATCACATAGTGGAGCTTGATTGGTGGGATGAAGTGGAATGGGCCGGTCTAACAATAGCCTGTACTCCTGCCCGACACTTCTCCGGTAGAAGCCTGAATGACCGGAACGCTTCCTTATGGGGTTCGTGGTGTATCAGGGGGATAGCGTCCAACATCTTTTTTAGTGGGGATAGTGGGTATGGTCCGCATTTCAAAGAGATTGGTGAAAAGTACGGTCCTTTCGATTTGACCATGATGGAATGCGGACAGTATGACCCCAGATGGGCACCGATCCACATGCTTCCGGAAGAGACGGTCCAAGCCCATCTTGATGTAAAAGGGAAATGGCTCCTGCCCATACATTGGGGTGCTTTCACATTATCTTTCCATGAATGGACCGATCCGATTGAACGCGTCACGAAATGCGGAAAAGAACGGAATGTCCCCATTGTAACGCCTAAAATCGGGGAAACGTTTCTTGTAGAGGGAGATTCATTCCCATCTTCGAAATGGTGGGAATGAACAAACAATCGAACCCAATCCATATCCTATTAGATATTCAAATCTTCTCCTGACTTCCCCCTGGGTACTTTTTCATAAAATCTCTCTATCTGGGTAAATGCCTATACCAATCCAACTCAAAACGAATACTCATAACCTAGATAGAGAGGAGGTTTTATGCTATGAATGATTTTCAAGCAGGCAACGAAACGTTTGTAGACTATAATGATTACCGCCGACCAATCGGACGGGTAGGCTTCGGAAGGCCGGGATTTGGAGGGTTCGGGAGACCAGGGTTCGGCTATGGCGGATTTGGAAGACCAGGATTTGGATTCGGCTTCAGTCCGTTTGTGGGAGGACTTGCCGGTGGATTATTAGGAGCAGCATTATTGAGTCCAGGTTATGGGTATGGTTACGGGTATGGCTATCCGCCGCCTTATTATGGTTATTCACCATATCCTTATTATTAATTTCATATAAATTGAACGGGAACCTTGTCGTGAAAGCGCAATAGGTTCCCTTTCTTATTTTCAGAGGGTTTCATGGTGTCAGCTTGAATTAGAGAACCGCCTCAGCGATCAACTCATACGACCTTACTTTTTCTTCGAATTGCGACACGTTGGTGATGATCATAAATTCATCGGTTTGATATACTTCACTTAGCATCTGAAGTTCTTCTTTCACCTTTTGAGGAGTTCCTACTATCGCTCTTTTTCTGTTTTCCTTTATTTTTTCTTTTTCTTCCGGTGTCAGTACTCTTGCCTTTGCTTCTTCAACGGAAGGAATTTCAGTATCAATCCCCTTCTCTACAGCTAATAACCACAAGTCTTGTGTGATAGCCATTTCTTCTGCTTCCTCCTCGGTTGGAGCGCAAACGACAAAGATACACACATTGCTCAAAGGTCGGGCTAATGAGGGTGAAGGCTGAAATCGGGTTTGATAATAATCCAACGCCCGTTTCCCATTGACCGGATTGATGAAGTGACCAAAGGTAAAAGCCGTGCCTTTTTCAGCTGCCACCCGGGCCCCACGGTGGGTGATGCCCAATATCCATGGAAGTGGAGGAGACACTGCGTCAGGATAAGCCTTCACTGATTGTTCAGGTGAGAGATGCAAGTAATTCTGAAGAGCCTCGACCTGTCCAGGGAACTCATTCATACTCTTATTCAACCCATCCGTAAGAGCCATCCGTGTTTCATATGATCCCCCGGGGGAACGCCCGATTCCAAGATCAATGCGATTGGGAAATAGGGTTTCCAACACTTTGAAGTCCTCCGCAATTTTATACGGGCTGTATTGTGGAAGGAGGACACCCCCAGATCCGACCCGGATCGCACGCGTCATGGACGCAATATGTGAAATCAGTACCTGGGGAGCAGAGCCCGCAAGACCATTCGTATTATGATGCTCCGCCACCCAAAATCGTGTGTACCCTAACTCCTCTGTAAACTGTGCAAGCCTGACTGTATTCCGAAACGCAGTACCTGCGTCCCCACCCCTCACAATCACAGACTGATCCAACACACTCAACTTCATCCATCTCACTCCCCCTGCTAACCGAATTTCCTTTAGTATGTACATACCATTATCCCACTAAAAACTTCGGGTTCATAAAAAACTGCTTAGAGGGACGGACCTCGTTTTCCGAGGTCCGTCCCTCCCCTTTACAAGCTTAAATAGATGTGGTTGCCGGATGGGTCCACTGTGAGGATTTTACCGTCATGTTCCTTGATTGTGGCCCCAATGGATTTGAGACTATGAATGATGCCGCTGCGCTTTTCTTCATTTGGGAAGCGAAGGGTGAACCAGTTGAGGCCCACACTGTTTTCGGCAGGAGCCGGTGCGCCTACACCATTCCACGTATTCAATCCTATGTGGTGATGGTACCCTCCTGTTGAAATGAAGAGTGCCTGATTCCCGAATCGGCTCACCACGTTAAAGCCAAGACCATTCCCGTAGAATTCTTCAGCCAACAACAAATCAGATACGTGGAGATGGATGTGCCCCATCACTGTAGCGGCAGGGAGTCCATTCCACGCATCCCCTTCTGCCTCGGCTAATATCCCCCGTGCATCGATGGGATCAACGGTCATCTCGACTTGATCACCATTCCATGTCCAATCGGATGCTGGACGATCCCTGTAGATCTCGATTCCGTTACCATCAGGGTCGGATAAATATAATGCTTCACTGACAAGATGATCAGAAGAACCAAGCTGTATATTCAGCTTGATCATATGGGCCAGTATCTTACCAAGCTCCTCTCTACTTGGCAGCAACAGAGCAAAATGATACAACCCGGTCGTCCGCGGCCCCTTAGGTAAAGCTTCTTCAAGCTCTTCCAGGGATAACAGACTATGAACACCGTCTACCGTTAAAGTGGCCTGTTTATCTGATTGCTCCAGCACTTTAAACCCGATCACTTCCTTGTAAAAAGATAGAGATCGCTTCAAATCTTGTACGATCAGGTTCACTTCTCCAACAAATGTATGGGGTGCTTTATGAAAGGTCATTATAATTCCTCCGATTTATTTTAGATGTTTGTCATTGAGTTACTTTATGTAACTTATTTTAATTTAATAACTAATTTCCGTCAAGTAATTAAATTACCTAATTACCCGTTATATGATATACTACTAATTAGAATTCCCACGATCAAAGGAGGCATTGAGGATGAACCAATCTGAAATATGTCCAAGATTTGAAAAAGCGATTGGTATCTTAAGTCAGCGATGGACGGGACTCATCATTTATCAACTGCTTTCCGGTCCTCAACGGAACTGCACCATCAAGGACGCAATAGGCATCAGCGGCAGACTTCTTTCCGAGCGATTAAAGGATCTTGAACAAGAAGGAATCGTTACACGGACCGTCTATCCCGAAACACCGGTGCGGATTGAATATTCGTTAACAAAGAAAGGATATTCTTTAGAGCCTTTAATGAAGAATATAGAGAAGTGGTCCCAGGAGTGGATTGAATAGGATTGAGAACCCGTCTGTTATTGGCGGGTTTTTTGTTTAGATTTTTTTGGATCGAAATACAGGCAGCACAAAACGACTACCTTATCCGGACAAGCAAGTTGCCCATTACACATTGTGGGCTAACTTGCATAACATTGAGAATTATTATCAATACTAATAAAAAAAGAAGACAACCACGCCTATGGTTGCCTTCTATCCTCTTACATACCCGGTTCGAATGTTTTGCAGTCCGTTTCTTCACTGTTGTGTGCTTTATTCCCTTTATGACTGACAACAAAAATCTGGTCTGCAGAACATTTCTTTCCTTCACTGTTGTACCTGCAGTTGCTTACTTCACATAGTACGTCTTGTGCCATGGTTTTACACCTCCCCTGTACAATTAGAGTGTACGTTTCGTTTCAGGTTCATACCTTTACTTTAACCCTTGATCAAAAAAGGGACTTACCTTCGAAAGGTAAGCCCCCATTCATTTTATAGCTCAAATGCTTCCTCATAATTTACAGCCATTACTCTTCGTTTCGTCACGATTTTATATGCCGCCACTGTAACCAATATCACTCCACTGCAAATGAGATACAACGCTGAAAAACCGAACTGCGAGGAAACAAGCCCCAGCACAAACGACCCGACCGCAATCCCAAGGTCATAAAAGATGAAAAACGTAGCAGTCGCATGCCCGGTTCTCCTCTTCGGTGCCGCCTGTATCGACATGGTCTGGAAACTTGGGAGCAAAGCACCGTAGCCGAGTCCGATCAGCGTACCTGCAATCAATAAGAAAAGGACGGAATGAGTGAAGCTCAAGAGAATCAGTCCACCTGCAAAAATGATCAGGGACGGATAGATGACCGCATTGGGCCCCGACCGGTCAAACAATCGTCCCGTATATGGCCGCGAAAGCAGCATGGCTGCAGCAAACACGACGAAGAATAAACTGACGGATTCGAATAATCCGATAGACTTCGCATAAATGGAGATAAACGACATGATCCCGGAATAAGCAAATGAGGTCAAAAACCCTACCAATGCAATCGGGATTGCCTTCACTTCTATTAAATCCTTAAGAGTTATGCGTCTGCTCACTACCTGTTCCACCACTTCCTCCTCTGTCACCTGAATGCCAAATGAACAAAGGAAGCCAATGACAATGATCCAAGCAAGACCCATAAACAATGTCGAGTATGGAATCCACTGGATAAGGGCCAGAGAAAGAAACGGTCCGACCACTACGGCCAGGTTCATCGACATGGCAAAGTAACCGAGTCCCTCCCCCTTCCTGTTTGCCGGGATCATATCAGCGGCAATCGCCACCATGACCGTTGAACCGACACTAAACCAAATTCCATGGAAAAAACGGAGCCCCATCAAAAAATAAAAATCATTTACCCAGAAGTAAATGAATGAGGAAATACCGAACATCAACACACTGAGGATGAGCGTCTTTTTCTTACCCAACAGCTCAATGATTTTTCCGGAAAAGGGACGTACGATGATTGCCGATAATAAGAAGACCGTTGTAGCAAGTCCTGCCTGTCCTTCTGTTCCATGTAACTCATCGAGTACATATAGAGGCAGGATGGTTAACAATGAGTAAAAAACTAAAAAGAGAAAAAAATTATTCAGTAGCGCCATAAAAAATGGCCGCGTCCAGATGTTTTGTTTCGTTGAGTGCTCCACTATCATTCTCCTTCGTACAATTAATTGTTATACTAATTATATCTATAACATGTATATTTGTAAATATAGTTGTTGTAACAATTAATTCAAATTCTTCCGGATTTCATGTATGATAAAGAGAAGAAACTCATGTAGAAGGTGAAACCAGTGACAATGTCCCGAGATGAATCCATTGGCTTATATACGAGCCATACAGTCAAAAATATTATTCGATTCCTCACTCTCCATCTAAAAGAATTCGATGTGACACCTGAGCAGTGGACCGTTCTGAAGAGACTTGCAGAACAAGATGGAATCAGTCAAAAGGAGCTTGCCATGAGGTCAGAAAAAGATCAGCCCACACTGACAAGAATCCTGGATATTTTAGAAAGAAAAAAGCTGATTTACAAAGAAAAGAACTCCGAAGATAGAAGATCATTCCTTATTTCCATCACAGAAAAAGGAATGAAAGCGAAGGAAGAGCTGTCCCCTTTCATTGAAAATCTTTATGAAGATACGATTCTTAAAGGGATTTCAGAAGAAGAATTAGAAGTATATAAGAGCGTTCTTTCTCAAATCAACGCGAACATGACCAAAGGATAGGAGTGAGCGTATGAAAGATATTCCTGTTGCCCTCCAGATGTATACATTGCGAAACGAGGCAGAAAAGGATTATATCGGTACTCTTCAAAAAGTGGCTGATTTAGGCTATGAAGGTGTAGAACTTGCTGGTTACGGAGGCTTATCCGTCAAGGAGCTGAAAGAATTACTGGACAAGCTGAATCTTCGTGCCGTCTCCAGTCATATTTCTTTATCCGAACTAAGGAGCAACGTTGATCAGGTGATCGAGGATCAGCTTGAGCTGGGTAGTACCTACATCGTTTGCCCATATTTGCCCCCTGATGAACGAACAGAGGAAGATTATTTCCGATTGATCGATGACCTGAACGCCATTGGTGCAAAATGCTTTGAAGCGGGTATCACTCTCTGCTATCATCACCATGACTTCGAATTAAGGACTCTTTCGAACGGGAAAACGGCTCTCGAGACGATTATGACTGAAACGAATCCCCATATGGTCAAAGCTGAATTTGATATCTATTGGCTGACCTATGCAGGGGAAAATCCTGTTGAGTGGCTGAAGCGTTACCAGGGGCGGACTCCCCTTGTCCATTTAAAAGATATGACAACGGACGGCGAACGATTTTTCGCGGAACTTGGATCAGGTGGAGTGGACCTGGAATCGATCCTGGAATTCGGCATGCACAGCGATGTGGATTGGTGGATTGTCGAACAGGACGACTCAAAGATCCCTCCCATCGACAGCGTTCGGAAAAGTCTTGAATACTTACGGCATAACCAAATTTAATATAAGAAAAAGGAGAGCCGGGTACATTGGCTCTCCTTTCGTCATCACTTGGTCAAAATCTGCCCCAGTGCTTTTTCCAGCGTATCATATTGAAAGACGAATCCTGCGTTCCCCAGCCTTTCCGGAATGACCCATCTGCTTTTCAGGACCAGTTCGGTTTCCGTTCCAATGAACATCGCACCTGCTTCAAGCATCCATTTAGGAGTCGGGAGCCCTATCTTCTTATTCATAACGTTCCTTAGGTGAGCCATGAATTCACGATTCGTGACCGGGTCCGGCGAGGCACAGTTGAACACTCCACTTAACTCCTTCTTTTCATTCAAAAAAAGGATGATTCGGTACAGGTCTTCTACATGAATCCAGCTGAATTTCTGGGTGCCCGGCCCCTGCACCCCTCCGAGACCAAACGTGACCAGGTTTTTGTACGGCGTCATCACACCTCCATCCGTCCCCAGAACGATGGCGATCCGTAAAGCCGCCTGCCTTGTCCCCGGTAATGAAAATGAGAAGAATGCTTTCTCCCATTCTTTGGCCACTTCAACGGAAAAGCCTGTGCCGATATCGCCGCCTTCCTCTGTCATCGGCCGGTCCTCTGCATGACGATAGATCGTGGCGGTACTGGAATTAATCCATAAGGAAGGCGGATTCTGACATTGTAGAAGTGCCTTCCCCAATATATTCGTTGTGTCCGTCCTGGATTTGAAAATGTCCGCCTTATTCTTTTCATTGTACCGACAGTCGACTGACTTCCCAGCAAGATTGATGAGCATATCCGCCCCTTCCAATGCCTGTATCACTTCATCGGATCGATTCCATGGGACGTGGGGAGACTGCCTGGAAATGATGATCACTTTATAGCCCTTTTCGAGAAATTTCTTCTGAAGATATTGGCCGATGAAGCCTGTTCCCCCTGCTATGACGATTTTCTTTTCCACAGTATCCACTCCTTTTCCCTTTGTAAGTTTGTGAATTATTTCACATTAATTATACCAAATTCTGTAACGAATTCAACCTCTTTTTGCCTGCTCTACCAATGCACAAAAAATAGTGGAATATTCCTAGAAAAATATTTTTCACCGATTGGTATAGATAATGGCAGAAATTCCCCTTAAATTTGTTTTATATCGACATTATCAAACACTAAATATTTCAAATTTACTGATAATTACCATTTTTTTCATTGTCAATCTTCCTTTTTTTTACTAGACTACTAATTAGCCGCCGGGGCCAAAAGAAATAGCTATTTCCAAAAAATCTATGATCAAAAGGGGAAATTGTAATTATGTCGAAAAAGAAATTAGTCAGTTTAGCACTAGGTACTTCTCTTGTATTCAGCGCCTCCTTTACGGGTGCTTCCGCATTCGCCCAGTCTTCAGATTCAATTACTTCTAAAATGGACATTCATCAAAAGGTCATGAACATAGATAAAAAAGGGCCGAGCTTCTTATCTGGGAAACTATCAAAAGGTATTGTAAAGAACGATCAAGATGTGAAAAAGTTCATGAAAGAGAATAAAGAGCTTTTCGCCATCGATCCACATTCTGAACTGACATTGCTTGAGAAAACAACAGACGATCTTGGAATGTCCCACTATCGATTCACTCAATCAGTGGACGGTGTTCCTGTGGAAGGAGCCATCTTCATTGTCCATACAAATAAAAACAATGAAGTGACGGCAACGACGGGTCAGCTTTTCAAAGAAGCTTCTAAAAAAGTGACCAAGACAAAATCAAAAATCAATCAAAAATCCGCAACAGATCTCGCTTGGAAGCATATCGGTCTATCAAAAGCCGACACCTTGAAAGGTGCACAAAACGAGTTCGCCATTGATGCGAAGAAAGACAGTAAAGTTAAAAACACCACTGAGAAAAATGATCTTGTGATTCATGAGAAGGATGGAAAATTCACTCTTGCTTATAAGGTACAACTTCAGTTCATCGAACCTTATGGAGCGAACTGGCAGATCTATGTGGATGCCAAAGACGGATCGATTGTCGAAGCTTTCAATGCTGTGACAGATGCAGCGACAACCGGAAGCGGTTATGGAGTTTTAGATGACTATAAAACTCTTAATACTTATTCTTCAAACGGAACTTATTACCTATTTGATGTGACGAAACCTATGAACGGTGTCATCGAGACCTATACGGCTCAAAATGGATCAAGCCTTCCAGGGTACTATTCCACTGATAGCAATAACTCCTGGACTGCTTATTCCCAGGCTGCTGATGTCGATGCCCATGCGTATGCCGGGAAAGTCTATGATTATTATAAAAACACACATAACCGCAATAGTTTCGATAATAACGGAGCGTCCATCCGTTCCACTGTCCATTATGGGTACAATTACAATAATGCGTTCTGGAATGGTTCCCAAATGGTCTATGGTGACGGAGACGGATCGACCTTCACATCTCTTTCTGGTGCACTGGATGTGGTTGCCCATGAGCTGACGCATGCCGTGACGGAGCGTACTGCCGGATTACAATATCAATACCAATCCGGAGCACTGAACGAATCATTCTCTGATGTGTTTGGATACTTCTTAGATCCGGGCGATTACTTAATGGGTGAAGATGTCTACACACCTGGCATCTCAGGAGATGCTCTGCGCAGTCTTTCAAACCCTTCTAAATACGGACAACCGGAACATATGAATAACTATGTGAACACTTCTTCCGATAACGGTGGTGTTCATACAAACTCCGGTATCCCGAATAAAGCGGCTTACAACACGATCTCAAGCATCGGGAAAGCCAAAGCAGAAAAAATCTACTATCGTGCCCTGACTGTTTACTTAACACCAACAAGTAATTTCAGTTATGCACGTGCAGCCCTTCTTCAATCAGCAGCCGACCTGTACGGAAGTGGAAGTTCCACTTACAATTCCGTTAAAGCAGCATGGGATGCTGTCGGGGTTTATTAAGACACTATCTAGTCATAGACAAAAAGCCGTCCTAACCGGGACGGCTTTTTTTGTCTTTATAAGAATCTCCGAAAATACTTCACCAACCTTCCCGGCAATCCGATATAATGAATATAGGTAATAAGTCACAGTGTCGATCCACTATGAAGGAGGGATGATCATGTTAGAGCATTTATTCATCAACATATGTATCTTAATATCCTTTTTGTACTTTGCCGGGATTGTGTTGAGAAATCCAAGGAAATCACCGATTCCAATGAATGCATTGATTGGATCTTTCTCCGGGGTTCTTGGATTGGCTCTCATGTATTTTGCCATACCCTTGGATCACAATAGTATAGTGGACTTGAGACATTTAGCGGTCGTGACCGCTGCCGTCTATGTCGGCTGGATTCCTGCCCTTCTTTCAGCCTCCATCATCACAGTCGGCAGAACGATCATGTTCGGCGTAACGCAGGAAGCGATTGTGGCTGCAATCGGTATGTTGGTTATCGGAATCATCTGCAGCGTATTAAGCTTTCTCCCTTACCGGAGACTAGTGAAGATACAGATTATGAACCTGGCCGCCCTGATGATCATTTTCATTTCGTTACAAAACAACATAGGGTTCTTGAATACATTGAAAATCATTCCCTATCATACGATTACTTCTATCCTGGTCGGCTTTATCGCTTATTTTATTGCCGAGCAGATCAAACGTTCAAATGAACAATATCACCAACTGGAACAGAATGCGACGAAAGACTTCCTCACCAACCTTAACAACGTCCGACAATTTGACGTAAGTTATAATCAAGCTTTGAAGCATGCTCATGAAAGACATGAAAAACTGTCCCTGCTCCTTATCGATATTGATCACTTCAAAAATGTGAATGATACGTTCGGTCACCCGGCAGGTGATGAAGTGCTAAAAGAACTCGGAAAGGTATTGACGTACCACTCAAGATCTTTTGACATCGTTTCCAGAAATGGAGGGGAAGAGTTCAGTATCCTTTTGATTGACTGTCCTCACAGCCATGGGATGGTGATTGCGGAAAGACTTCGGGAAGCGGTGGAACGACACTCCTTTATGATTACAGAAGATCAGTCCATTCTCATTACAATTTCCATCGGAGTATCCACTTTCCCGGATACTGTTTCACTTGCGGGAGAAGAGATTTTTGAGCAAGCAGATAAAGCCCTCTACCTGGCGAAACGTACAGGTCGGAATAAAGTGTGCGATTTCAACATGGTTCAAGCCATTCCATGATCATAACCGACAGAATTCAACATCATTTCCTGGGAAAAGGTGTTGAATCCTGTCAATAACCCAGAGGAAACGATAACCATTTTCCAGTTATTCTTGCCGTTCAAACGGCAGCGTCATACACCTGATCCCGCCCCCGCCTTTTTCAAGCTCATTCACATCCACTTCAATCAATTTCTTTCCTTTTAATAACGGATGATCCTTTAATATGCTCTTATTGGCCTTCGTGCTGATCAACAGGGTTTCCGGGTCCAAATTCAGAAAATTGATATCCGCGACCGTATGCTTTATGTCATCCGTCCATAATACGTCGAAGCCCTGACGCTTGATAAACTCCTCCATCATCACGTACCGGCCACCCTTTTCAGAGACGATTTGGACAGGGAACAGCCTCATATAGCTTTTGGCAATGAGGAGATTTCCGCCGGCAACATTGCAATTCATGTCCAGATGCATCGTTTCACCCGTCCGGGGTAAGTCAATGATCCCGATTTCCGAGAACCCGGCCTGAAAGATCTTCCCCTTCAATGCTTCTATGCTTTCGATGCTGGATCTAAGGCCCGTATTAATGAAAACGGTGTCCCTGTTCAACACAAACACATCACCGTTCTCCAATGCCTTCAATCGGTTATTATCCTGAATGGAAAAGGTCTTCTCATCAAACCAGGTTTGAAATAATTCATGACTGTGAACATACTCGGGAGCCCTCATGGTAGTGCCCGCATCCCCCGGGATCACTGTATTCCCGTACACACAGGCGAGATCCCTTACATAAACACGGTTGATGAGCTGTTGATTCAAGTCACTGACATCATCTGTAAGGTGATCGGAGTAATCAATGACCCTAACACCCGCGTCCTCCATGGCTCTCTTCATCTCTTCGTGGTTTTCCTTCGCTTTCTCCTGGTTTACCGCCTTCTCCCACCCGACATAATCCGCCGTCCTTTGATCGGGTACATCCACTGATGAAGGCGAGCATACCATGACCGTCTTCAATTCTCCATGTTCGTTCCAGCAATTCGGATGAATCCTATCCATCAGCCAGCCTCCTCTCCTCGATTTCATTCTTCCTTACTTTCTCCTTTCTCAGGAAAAATCATTCCTGTGCCACTCACATATTTCAGGAGGTTCAACGTCAAACTATGAAGGATAAAGGTCAGGTGAAACTATATGAGCAAATGTACAAATCAGACAAATCTAACGTGGTGGCAGCTCTCTTTCATCGGGGTGGGCTGCATCATCGGAACCGGTTATTTCCTTGGCTCAGCCATTCCGATACAAAAAGCGGGAGCTTCTGTTCTCATTGCCTATTTGGTCGCTGGTATCGGAACTTGGATGGTGTTCCAGGCACTCGCCAAATTGACGGCACATCACCCGGAAAAAGGGTCATTCCGGACATATGCTAAACAAGCTTACGGTTCCTGGGCAGGGTTCAGTAATGGATGGGTGTATTGGTCGGCAGAAATGTTGATTATGGGGAGCCAGTTAACCGCTCTCGCCCTCTTCGCTCAATTTTGGTTTCCCCGGATCCCGCTTTGGATATTCACAGCCGGATTTGCCTGTCTTGGGTTGGTCATCATCCTCATGGGAGTCCGGAAAGTGGAACAAATGGAGAATGTGTTCGGGGTGATGAAAGCCGCTGCCATCGTCATGTTCATCATCATTGCCGGTGCCGCCATGTTTGGCTGGCTGGGGGACGGGTCTTCGGGGCGGGTTCTTCAATCACCCATAAAGGAAGTTCTCCCTCATGATGGGAAAGGCTTATGGCTCGCCCTTCTTTTTGCCTTTTATGGATTCGGTGGAATTGAAGTGATGGGTCTGATGGCCAAGGAACTGAAGGATCCAAAGGATGCTCCGAAATCAGGAAACATCATGCTGTTGATTTTGACGATCCTTTATATGCTATCCTTTTATCTCGTATTAAAGCTGGTACCGGCAAGCAGGATCGACCCAAATGAAAGCCCATTTCTGACAGCCCTTGACCAATACAGCATTCCGTGGGTCCCCCACATATTCAATGCCGTGTTGATCATTGCCGGGTTTTCTACCATGGTCGCTTCTTTATACGCCGTCACCACGATGCTCGTGGCTCTGTCCGAAGAAGGCGATGCACCCCGTATTTTTGCTAAAAAAGGAAGAATGGAGGTCCCGCTGCCCGCCTTCGGATTGACCACTTTGGTGGTTGCACTTTCTATTGTCGTTGCCATGCTGGTTCCGGATAAACTCTTTGAATATATCACTACCGCTGCAGGACTGATGCTTCTGTATACGTGGCTTTTCATTTTGGCTTCCTTTCACAAACTTATGAGCCGGACAGCCTGGGATCTGACCCGTTCCATCATTGCCCTGCTTCTCATTCTATTTGCCATCAGCGGGACTCTTCTTGATAGGGTGAGCTGTGTCGGTTTCTTTGTCAGTCTCGGATTCATCCTCTTGATTGCAATGGCTGCCTTCATAAAAGAAAAAAGAGTTAAAGCCTGATGCCTTAACTCTTGATCTTCTTATGCATATGGGAAAAGGGGCATTTGCTCATGGAAGAATCATCGTCGCTGAGATAATACTGCTTCCACTCATAGTTGTCTTCCTGTCCATACCATTTCAGGCTGGGATGAGGATCGACCTCATCGTATTCAACGAGCCGCTTTCGTATGACCTTCTTTAATTTCTGACCGAATGCCGTAGAAGAATTGATTTCGTCAAATACCCACCGGGGCTGAAAGGCAAGCAGAAAATAAGGAAAGTGACGACTTTTTCGGACGATGTGAGCAGGAGTCGCGCAGAAGGAAAAATAAGGTTCCCCGTCAAAGCAAAACTCCCACGTGTGATCATGGGGATCCTTTCCGATCTCATCCGGCCAAGGTGTAGCATCTAGCCTGTGTACCCGATTTAACAAGTCCCAGAAAATCTGTTGATACGATTCAACGGAACCCCCGATCTCCTCTGATTGAAAAAACACAACAAGAGATGCATACTTCCCTGTATCCCTTGAAATGCCTCCGTATTGCTTTAATAATGAGACCAGCTTATCCGTCGCTTCCTCCTTTCTGGGATCTTCTGCAAAACCGAAGCGCAATGTATCTGTTTGAAAGCCTTGCTTACCCGGTACGCACGGATACGGGTGCTCTTCATCACACATCAGTTCCGAGAAGTGGAGATAGGCAGATTGCTGCCAAGGAGTAAGTTCTTCCAAGTGTTGATCGATCCAACTTTTTGTATATAACATGTAGCCGAGCCCTCCTAACGATTACACATCTATCCTATTAGGAGGGCGCCCATTGGGTGTCTGTCTAACCGAACAATATCCGACAGGCCTCTACGCCGAAATAAATGCCAAACCCCATCAGGACGATACCCGATACGATGGAAATGATACTCAGGATGAGGGGACTCACCAGCTTCCTTGCCCCCGTCGCAACAAAAGCCATTGTCACATCCCAAAGGGTGATTCCCAGGAATATTCCCAAACTATATAAGAAAAGCTGCGAGGATTCATATGATCTGGATGTCTGGGCGAGGATCGATCCATAGATTCCAAGCCAGAATAAAATGCTTAACGGATTCGAAATTGCCATAAAGAAACCCGTACGAAACGATCTCCCTTTCGACTCATTCTGCGATTGAGGTGAAGAGGATGTGAGGGTTCCCGACTTCTGGATGCTTTCAATCCCCGTATAGGTCAAAATAAAAAAGCCAAAGATCCATAAACATAATTTTATGATCGGTGTATCAATGAATTGAGCCAGTCCAAAATAAATCAGGAGCATAAAGATCCCGTCCGCCACCATGCCACCGATCCCAACAAGCCAGGCGTGGAAGAAACCGAAGCGGATCCCCTTATCCAATTGGGCAGCATTGATCGGTCCCATAGGCGCGGACAGGGATAACCCTAAAACGATGTAGCTAATAAATATACTCATATCCGTACCACCTTCAAATTGACTTCTCCCTATTGTATTCGGACAGGCTGGGAAGTATTAGGGCAACAATGAGTGATACATAATTTTATTTTGCGGGGTTATTCTAATCATCGAAGCCAATAAAGGAGGAATATATATGAATAACCAAGGTCAACCCAATGGGATGCCACAACCCGGCTCTCAAATGCCACCGAATATGATGAACACCCAAAGTCAAGACCATGGGGGGCATGAGCTATTTGATGCCCATGAAGTCATCGCAGGGATCATCAGCATGCTGGATCAATATCAAATGTATGATCAACACATTCAGGATCCGGAATTAAAAGATATCGTCAAGCGCCAGACAGACTTCGTGACGACCATGTACAATACCATTGTAGGAAGTTTCTCGACCGGACAGGACCCGATCATTCCGACACAACAATACCAAATGACCCAAAACCATACGACCACTTACGGTATCAAACCCGGTGCACCCAAAAAACCGAATCAATCCGTCCAGGAGCTTTCGGATAAAGGCTTGTCCGCTTATATGCTGGGCCAGACGAAATCACTGGCCACACTCCTTGCCATGACGGCTCTCGAGATGACAAATCCCGTACTGCGGCGAGTTGTGGCAGACAGCGTACCGAACTTCATTGAAATGAGTTATGAAATATTCCTTTACCAAAATAAACACGGGTATTATCAGGTTCCTCAACTGAATGCACAGGATATGGCCCTCATGCTGCAGAGCTATACGACTGTCCCACAGCAAAACCTGCCCCAATGATCTATACTTTAAAGCCTGCACCTTCATGGATGCAGGTTTTTTTAATATGAGCTATTGAACCACTTTTCCCCCTGACACATAGAATAGAATGATAAGAAGGTGAAAATAGGAGGTTTGGTACCATTGATTCACACCGTCAAGACAGGAGAAACTCTTAATCAGATATCAAGGGATTTCAGGACTCCCCTGCCTGACATCCTGAACGCCAATCCCGGTATCGACCCGGATCAACTATACCCTGGACAGACGATCAACATCCCCGGAATCCCCGATACCACCGGGAATCCGTACAGAATTCAAGTATCTGTCAACAACCGGACTCTCCGATTATTCAAAGATGGTGTTCAAGTGAAAGAATACCCCATTGCAGTCGGAAGGATCCTTTTCGAAACGCCCATCGGGGAATTCATCATCATCAATAAAGCACCGAATCCCGGGGGGCCCTTTGGAACGATGTGGATGAGTTTATCCAAAGAAAGCTATGGGATCCACGGAACGAATAATCCCGCCTCCATAGGCAATGCAGTCTCCAAAGGATGTATACGTATGAATAACAAAGACGTGGAAGAGCTCTCGGGCATCGTACCAATCGGGACTCCCGTATCCATCACCCCATAAAGAAAGAAGTGTATAGGGCGGACTATACACTTCTTTCCCTTTATAAAATCGCCCTTTTGGATTCTATATAGTCCAACCCGAAGTGCATATGAAGTATTCTTGCGGCCTTTTCAGCGTCCGTGCGATCGACAATGGCGCTCAGTCCCACTGACGATTCCCATACGGACACCTTCCCTATGTGGTAATCATGGAAGACATTCGTGACCTTTTCTTTTACTTCCCCTGAAGACTGGATGCTTCCAATCACACATACCTTCGATACATCTTCCCTTATGTCAAAATGAGAGTAGGCCTGGTTATATTGCCTGACGATTTTTTTCACCAGGGGAACATCCTGATCTTTAATGATCAGAGCCAGACCTTGCGGATGCCTGATTCTTTCTGTTTCAATATGGTGTGAATCTAGATCATAGAGGATCAAGGATTCCCCTCCATCGCATCCATGGATCGTAAGGACCGAGATTTCTTCCTGGAGGGCTACCCCCACGATGGCATCATTTCTTTGGACTTTCCCGCTGATGACGGTTCCCCGCCCCTCTTTTAAACTGGAACGGACGATCATAGGTACTCCGTGTTCCTTTGCATGTTTAATCGCTCTCGGATGGAGGACATTGGCTCCCATCACGGCAAACCGGAGCATGTCATTATAAGATAGGCCGTCGATTTTGGCAGCCCGGGCGACCACTCTCGGATCGGAGGTATACACCCCGTCCACATCCGTATAAATATCGCATCGCTCGGCATTCAGGGCTGAAGCCAATGCAGCAGCTGACGTATCGGATCCACCCCTGCCTAAAGTGGTGAGCTCCCCCTCTTCGGTGACGCCTTGAAATCCGGCCACCACCACGATTCGTCCATCGGATAACTCTTCTTTTATCCTTCCCGTATCAATGGAAGTGATCTTTGCATTGCCGAACACTGCATCGGTCCGGATCCCCGCCTGCCGACCTGTCAGAGAGATGGCCTTCATCCCTCTGTGCTGAAGGGCCATCGTCAGAAGGGAAATCGTGACCTGTTCCCCTGTCGCGAGGAGCATATCCATCTCTCTTTTACCGGGATAATCAGAAAGTTCCCCTGCCAGTTTCACAAGGATGTCCGTCGTATTAGACATCGCCGATACGACAACCACTACTTCATTCCCCTTTTCTTTTTCCTTCACGATTTGACCGGCCACCCGCTTCATTCGATCCGTAGAACCTACAGAGGTTCCACCAAATTTCTGAACAATGATACTCAAGTGATCCCCCTACTTTCTATCAGTTCTATTTTCTGCTTTCCCTACAGCCGTCATAAAACACCGATTCCTTCCTTCACTTCATTTTCAAGAGGAATTTCGTGTAAAATCGATACAGCCTGAATGTGGTCATGTGATTGAAGAAGAGATTCAAGATCTTCTTTTCTGCCTTCGACAAACACGTAAAGATATTCTCCAAGCTGAATGCGGTCCTTTAAGGTGAACGGTGTAATCCAGCTTTGATATTCCTCTTTTTCCTTGAACCGCAGGACCCATTGGCTGATGCTTTCTTCTTGGGAATCTTCGCTCGTCACCGTCTTTTCGGGAGAAACGGTGTATTTCCCCTGTATCAGGGAGAGGAAATCCTCCACCATGGCACTTCCAGTCGGATATTTCCCCGCTCCGGGACCGAGTAGTGTGACTCTCCCTACCAGACTCCCTTTCAGTGAAATTGCGTTTTCCACATCCTCCACCCCGTAAAAAGGATGGGTGTCGTGGACAAGGGTCGGTTCCACTCCTCCCTTGATGCGATTGAATCCGTCACGTTCCAGTGATCCAACATGCTTGAATCGCAAACGGAAGGACTCGGCTGCCTGCAGCCATTCCGCCGTCAAGTGTGTGATCCCTTTCCGCCGGATATCCTTCCAGTCAGTCTGCTTGCCAAAGGCGGTCTGACTTAAGATCAGAAGCTTATAAAAGGCATCATATCCTTCAATGTCGCTCGTCGGATCCGCTTCGGCATATCCCTTCTCTTGCGCCTGCTTTAGAGCAGTTTCAAAGGAAAGCCCCTTTTTCCTCATTTGGGATAGAATGAAGTTGGATGTCCCATTCAATATGCCTTGAATGCTTCTGATTTCATTTACCTTCAGGAGCTGACGGATGGTGCCGATGACCGGGATCCCTCCGGCCGTGGTCGCTTCGAAACCAATGGACACCCCATGATTTAATGCCTTTTCCAAAAGATCGGGACCGAATTTTGCAAACATGGCTTTATTGGCCGTTATGACGTGAATCCCCTTCTCGATGGCTTGATTAATATACGTATAAGTCGGTTCTTCTCCTACTATCGCTTCAAAGATCACATGAAGATCAGGTATGTCGAGAATGTCTTTATAATCGGTCGTAACCCTGATAGACGGATCGATTTCCCGTTGCTTAGAGGGGTCCTTAATGAGGATTGCCCTTATTTTCACCTCTTTACCGAGTACTTCTTTCAATCTTTCCTGATGAGTATCAATGGCTACACAGACCCCTTGACCAACTGTTCCAAAGCCCAGAAGCGCCACATTTATCGATGACATCATTCAGCCTCCTTTTTTCCGGTTTTACCTGCACGTACGATTCCTGTCTGAAGGCGTGGTGGAAAGAAAGAGGGTATGCAGAAAAGCCCTCTTCTTGTAAGAAGAGGGCTGATTGACCATGCTCCTCCCCTTATCTTCCAGATCCACATGGAATCTGTAGGAATTGGCACCTTTACAGACTGATCCTGCAGGTTGCCGGGCTTCATCGGGCCTATCCCTCCGCCGCTCTTGATAAGAGATATAACGTTATGTTTTCACTTGATATTTGAGTATGAATTGGATTATATAGGGGATTCACCCCTTCGTCAATAGAATTTTTGTTATTTTTTAAAAATTCTTTCACTTAAGCCGGATGGGACATTTCCAATAAGTTTAGTTTGGAATACTCCTATTTCTATTATTTTTTGGTTGAAGGGAGTTTTAACCCTGTTAGAGAGGGAAAACTAACCCATATCCATTTACTAGAAAGGACACGTTTCGATCATGTTAAAAAAGATCCTTCCTTTATCCATTCAAAAATATTTGCTCATGTCAAAACGACAGCGCATGCATGAAATCAGGCTCACCATTTGGTATATGCCCTTTATATACATATGCCTGTCCTTTCTCATGGTCGCTGTTACCCTTTATTTAGATCTCTATCTGGAAGTGTCACAGTATACGTTTGATATGTTAAGTATGGATGCATCTGTCACTCGCATACTGGTAAGCACACTCATAGGTGGCATTCTGACACTCAGTGCTTTTACGCTCAATTCCCTGCTCGTCGTGCTGACGATGTTCAGCGGACAGTTTTCACCCAGGATGCTGTTGGATTTCATTTCGGACAAACAGACACAGCACGCCCTCGGCATTTTCAACGGCAGTTTTGTTTACGTGCTCTTCCTTTTCCTATTTATTGGAAGTTCAAAGGACGAAATGTTCGTCGCAGCGCCGGTCATGACGATCGGACTGGCGTTCCTTACAGCCCTTACGTTCATATTCTTCATCAACCATGCCTCGACTTGGATGCAGGTCCATAATATTACGTACAATATGAAGCAGGTTTCTGAAGTGATGATCAACCAAACGCTTAAAAAAGATTTGGAGACCCATCGTACGACAGAACATGGCGATACGATGGATCAGTATAAACAGAATACCCTTCATGTGAGTGCTAGGGGTTCAGGCTATATTCAATTAATCGATTTTCAAGGAATAATTCAAATGGCAAAGGCTGAGAACCTTATCATTCAGCTTCATTACAAAGTCGGGGACTACGTCTTGGCCGGAAATGAAATCTTGAGCATATGGGGACCGGACACAAAGGATATTTCAACAAGTTTCTACCTCGACTTCATTGAAATGGGGCATAAAGAAACTGAAATTCAAGACTTGCAAATGGGGATTCACAAGCTGGCCGAAGTGGCAATCAAATCACTCGGGAATGATGACCCTAAAACCGCGTCTAATACCATCGATCAGATGGCCGACCTCATGCTGACAATTGAGGATCACTTATCCTTCACCCCCTACTTAATCGATGAGGAAGGAAGAACCCGGGTCGTCCTTCAATCTGAACCGTTTGATTATTACCTATATCGGGGATTTGGCTATATCCGTCACTATGCAAAAGACAATCATTTGATCATCACGGACATTGTGCGGGCACTTGCCCTTATTGCTGAATCCATTCAAACGGCCAAGCATGAAGCCATTTGGAAGTTCGCCTGCAATACCATTGACCATATAGAGAGGGAAGTCATTTATGAATTGGATAAGACCTTTCTCCTTCAGGAAGTCCATAAGCTGGCACGGCTCACTCAAAACCTTGAGGAGTATAAGAAAATAGAAAATAAATTCTACCCGTCAGCCAATGAAAACACGTAAAAAGCTTCTTCCCTTCCATGAGGGAGCAAGCTTTTTCTTTGTTTGGCCAATGGCGAGGTCTTCTCCTTGCGCAAGCTGCTATAAAAAAACGCTCCGTCATTATCTTAACGGAACGTTTTCATATCTCTTATTCCCGATCAAAAAGTACACGCCCTGCAATTCCTGGATTCGTCATTTCATAAGGATTCAAGATCAGATCAAGCTCTTCTTCGGTAAGAACATCATATTCGAGACAAAGTTCTCTCACAGACTTCCCTTTTAGAATGGCTTCCCTGGCAATCCGTGAAACGACTTCATATCCCAGGTGAGGATTGACCGCCGTGATGATGCCTACACTGTTTTCCACATATTCCTTCATACGTGTCTCATTCGCTTCGATCCCGACGAGGCAGTTGTCCGTAAAGCTTCTGAACGCATTGTTCATGATGCTGATGGACTGAAGGAGATTGAATACAAGAACAGGTTCCATTACGTTAAGTTCAAGCTGGCCGGCTTCTGAGGCCAGTGAAATAGTCTGATCATTCCCCATCACCTGGAAGGCTACCTGATTGATCAGTTCCGGCATGACCGGATTCACTTTACCCGGCATGATGGAAGAGCCGGGCTGTCTTGCTGGCAGTGAAATTTCACCAAGTCCGGCACGGGGTCCAGAAGCCATCATACGCAGGTCATTGGCGATCTTGGACATATTGACCATGCAGACCTTGAGTGCAGCCGACACTTCTGTGTATGCATCCGTATTTTGCGTAGCATCGACAAGGTGTTCAGCCCCTGTCAGTGGCAAACCGCTGATATCAGCCAGGTGCTTCACAACACTATTTATATATACAGGATCCGCGTTCAAGCCGGTCCCTACTGCTGTTGCCCCCATATTAACTTCATACAGATGATCGCGAGTTCGTCCGATACGTTTAATGTCGCGTTCCACTACTCTGCTGTACGCTTCAAACTCCTGGCCAAGGCGGATCGGTACGGCATCCTGCAGATGGGTACGTCCCATTTTAATGACGTGATCGAACTCCTGGGCTTTCTGTCTAAAGGCATTCAGCATATGCTCCATTGTGTCGAGGAGCTTCTCTAATAATTTCAGGGTGGAAATATGGATGACCGTCGGAAATACATCGTTGGTCGACTGTGACATATTTACGTGGCTGTTCGGGCTCACTTTCCCATATTCCCCTTTACGATGGGACATGAGCTCAAGTGCGCGGTTGGCAATGACCTCATTGGCATTCATATTGATGGATGTGCCTGCCCCTCCTTGAATCGGATCCACGATGAAGAATTCATGAAGCTTTCCTTCAAGTATCTCATCGGAGGCCTGCACGATGGCTTGACCGATTCCGTCATAGAGGCGTGTCGTTTCCATGTTTGCAAGTGCAGCCGCTTTCTTTACGACTGCCAGGGCATCGATCATCTCTTTATGAATTTTATATCCTGTAATCGGAAAGTTTTCCACTGCCCGTAACGTTTGTATTCCATAATACACATCTTGGGGTACTTCTTTTTCTCCAAGAAAATCTTTCTCTATTCTAAATCCACTAGTGACATTGATCATTTTTCTTCTCCCTATTATTTAATTTACAGCTTCTCCAATTGATGATTCTATCAATTTCCTGGTCAGTAGGCAACGATTTTGAGAGAAACCCATTTATTTCATTTGTCCGAAGCGCACCAGTTCAACTTGATTCATAAGGACCACTCATTATCTCTGTTTTACCTGCTCCCTTAACTCTTCAAGCTCTCCTACAAGTTTCATTACAAGCTCATCGCTCTGTCTCAGTTGCTCATTCAGCAATCGGATGGTTTCTTCCTCCCATTGAAACGGGTTACCATGATCCGGGGTATAGCTGAGGTCTTCATATACATCCCCTTTTTCAGCTGGCGTATCACGGAAATATATAGCTACCTCACAGCCTGAATCCCCTACAGCAATCCTTTTCCGTAAAACCACTTTTGAATAGCCGAATTTACGCGACGCGATCCCGCCGAACACACTTGAAGTCATATTGCATAAATGGGGGGCGTCTTTAACGGTTTCACCGAACGGACAGCCTTTAGCCTTCACCACCACATGATCCGGGTGCACTTCTGAAATATAGAAGTGACCCCCGATGGAGTTCTTCAAATCAATTATGACTTCAGCATACCGTTCAATCGTCCATTCTTCATCCTTCTTCCCATACAGACTTTCAATCCATTCCCCAGTACGCAGTCCAATTTGACGGATGTATTCATCTGCTGTTTTCCCTACCGTCTTCTGATGGATACGAGCATATTGAGTGATAAGCTTACTTAAAAAAATCGTCCCGGTTAATGAAGTTTTCGTTTCCATTCCATCTCTCCTTCATTTGATCTATGACGTTAGGCTCATTTAAAGGCATACCGTACCGTAGTTCAACTTGCCCTTTACTTTTTAAGTGTTATGAACTCGTTTTCTTTCAGTATAACATCTATGAACCGGATTCTGTTTGTTTGTTGGACTTTTATCTATGTGGTCCTGTTCTATATAGGACTAAAATCTCATATATTACCAGAAGAAAGTCCTGAGAGAATTAAAAGCTTAATGATATTCTTAAAACCCCTTTCCCCGGTGGGCAGGATGGGGTTTTAAGAATATAAAAAAAAGAAGCTGTTGAGATGTCCAACAGCTTCTTTTTCTATTTTAATGCATATTGCTCAATACCCAGACAGATCCGGCCACGATGACAATCGCGATGAATGCCGCAGACATCATCTTACCTACCTGCCATCTGCCTTCACCTTCCGTTACGTGCATGAACATGAAGAGCTGGATGGCAGCCTGTATGAAGGCAAGGACGAACACGATCGCTACGATCAGTTCATATGCCATATTCGTATACAGTCCAAACCAGACGGCTAAGAACGTCAACGCAATCGATAAGATAAATCCAATGATCTGAGTCCAAGGTAATCCACTATGATTCGTATGTTGTGACATTATCCCACCATCCCTAATAAGTACACGCTTGTGAACACGAAGATCCAGACAAAGTCCAGAAAGTGCCAATACAAGCTGGATACAAATAGTTTTTTAGCGGTATCAGGATTCAATCCCCGTTTCTTCACTTGGAACATGACGAGAAGAATCCACAGGATACCCACTGATACGTGGAGACCATGCGTCCCGGTCAGTAAGTAAAAGGATGACCAGAACGCGTTCGTGCCCATGGCGGCTCCTTCATGGATCAAATGGATGAACTCGGTGATTTCCATGTAAAGGAATCCAAGTCCAAATAATAATGTAATGATCAGCCAAACCATCATGGATTTGACGTTTCTTTTTCTTAATTCATTGATTGATAGACCAGATGTGAAACTACTGATTAATAAGAATAGCGTCATGATGATCGTATTCTTCATATCAAACACTTCACTCGGAAGCGGGCCACCCATCGTTCCGGCTTTCAGAGCGAAGAACGTTGCAAAAATAGTGGCAAACAATGCAATTTCCGCGCCCAGGAAAACCCAGAATCCGAAGATGTTCAGTTTACCGATATCGGATTGATATTCAAGCGGCGTGTTTGGATCTATATTCGTACTATGTGCCATGCTCACGCCTCCCTCTTATACGGATTTTCAGTCTTTTCTATTTCTTCCACACTTACATAATAACCTTCATCCTGCTTGTGTGACATCAGTGAACGGAATGCCATGCATCCGAAGATACCGACAAGCGCCATGATCGCCATCCAGAACAGTTCGAATACTAAACCAAATCCTGCGACAAAGAATAATGCGGCCATGATGAAAGGTGTCCCAGCATTGCTTGGCATGTGAATCGGTTTGTATTCAAAGTTATCAGGAACCATCTTTCTTCCTTCTTGCTTCATATTATGAAATGCATCAAGATCCTTCACTTCAGGAACATGTGCAAAGTTGTAATGAGGGGGGATTGCTGAGCTGGTCGCCCATTCTAGGGTACGTCCATCCCACGCGTCACCTGTTGTTTCTCTCTTGGCAAAACGGAAGCTATAGTAGATTCCGTACACAAGAATCATGAATCCTACTCCCATTCCGAAAGCTCCGACAGAAGAGATCATATTCAATGCCGTCCAGCCGTCTTCAGGTCCGTATGTGTACACACGTCTCGGCATACCCGCGAAACCTAATACGAATTGAGGCAAGAAACAAAGATTGAAGCCGATGGAGAAGAACCAGAAAGTCCATCTGCCGATCCGTTCATTCATTTTATGTCCAAACATCTTAGGATACCAGTATGTGAGACCCGCGAAGCAGGCAAATACAACACCGGCGATCAGTGTGTAATGGAAGTGAGCTACCAGGAAGTAGTTATTGTGATATTGGAAGTCGGCCGCAGCCATTCCAAGCATAACCCCTGTCACCCCACCAATCAGGAATGTCGGAATAAACGCAACAGACCATAACATCGGGACAGTAAATTCGATCCTACCCTTAAATAACGTACCCAGCCAGTTGAATATCTTGATTCCCGTCGGTATGGCAATCGCCATCGTTGAAATCGAGAATACACTGTTCACTGCTGCGCTACCACCCATTGTAAAGAAGTGATGGACCCACACAAGGAAGCTTAGGCCAGAAATCGCTACAAGTGAGATAATCATAGATTTATAGCCAAATAATGTTTTTCTTGCAAATGTAGCAATGATTTCTGAGAAAATACCGAAAGCGGGCAAAATAACGATATATACTTCCGGGTGTCCCCATAGCCAGAAAAGGTTTGCCCACAGCATCGGGTCACCACCATCCGTCAGCGTGAAGAAGTGGGAACCAAATATCCGGTCAAATGTCATCAATGCTAACGTGACAGTCAGAATCGGGAAAGCAAATACGATGATGAAAGCCGTGATCAACGTCGTCCATGTGAACATTGGCATGCGAAGAAGCGTCATGCCCGGTGCACGCATCTTGATGATGGTGACGACAAAGTTGATACCCGTCAAGAGTGTACCGATTCCCGATATTTGTAAGCCAAGCAGGTAATAGTTAATACCCGGTCCAGGACTGCCTTCAATGGCAAGTGGTGCG
Organism: Rossellomorea sp. QJM3NY_18; assembly: GCF_056173145.1. Lineage (NCBI taxonomy): Bacteria > Bacillati > Bacillota > Bacilli > Caryophanales > Bacillaceae > Rossellomorea > Rossellomorea sp. QJM3NY_18. Next base: position 3,698,798 of record NZ_CM149659.1, read on the forward strand.
TAGTTCGTCCAGCCAGCATTCGGTGATCCACCGAACACGAAGGACATATTGAAAAGGATTGCCCCGAACATGAATGCCCAGAAACTTAAGTTATTCAAGTATGGGAAGGCTACGTCCCTTGCACCGATCTGCAAAGGAACAACCACATTCATCAATCCAAGTAAGAATGGCATCGCCATGAACAGGATCATGATTGTACCATGTGTCGTAAAGATTTCATTGTAGTGCTCGGATGTTAAAAATGAATTATTCGGCACGGTCAATTGTGCCCTCATCAAGAGTGCATCGACTCCTCCGCGGAAGAGCATGACAAGTGCAGCCAGGATATACATAATCCCGATTTTTTTATGATCAACGCTTGTGATCCAATCGTTCCACAGCCATTTCCACTTTTTAAAATAAGTGAGGACTGCAACGATTCCGATTACGGTGAAAACGATTGAAATGTTAGCTCCCAGAATCAACGGATCGTTAAGGATCAGATTATCCTTAATAAAATCAAACATTTAAAGTCCTCCTCTCTTAGTGCTCATGACTACCTTCGTCTTTATGGTCGTCATCTTCATCTTTTTTCTTCTTATCGTCATGGTCCATGCCTTCATGGCCTTCCATATCCATATTGCCATGAATGGATTCAGCATCTTTATCTGCTCCACCTACCGTGGTATCCAGTCCGTACTTCTGGCGGATCGCCATGGCATACTCGGAATTCTTACCATGATTGACGAATGCTAAGTGAGTAGATGAAAAGGTCATCTTATCAACCGTTTCAGGAAGCATCAGTTTTTCATACGTATCCTCCGTCAATTTCGGTTCGTCTTGAGCATCTTCTACCCAATCTTCATATTTGTCTTGTTTCATCGCAACAAAATCAAATGTTTGGTGCGTCATTCCCTCACCAGTGAAGTTGGAATTTCTTCCATCATACGTCCCAGGCTCATCAGCCTGCAGATATAAGTCATTGACCATTCCAGGCATTCCATAGATCTGACCGCCGATTTGCGGTACCCAGAAGGAAGCCATGGAATCAGCTGCGGTTACTTTGAAAAGAATCGGATGATCCTCAGGGACATTGACATAGTTTACAGTTTCGATTCCTTCTTCAGGATAACTGAAGATCCATTTCCAATCGACAGCCGTCGCATGGATCACGATCGGGTCTTTATGGGAGGTCGCTTCCGGTGCGTTCCTCAATTCATAAAGGGCCTTTGTATTCGGGATGGATAATGCGATGACGATCAGAACAGGAATCAACGTCCAAATGATCTCAAGGAATGTACTTCCGTGCATATCCGGTTTATAGTCACTATTCTTCTTACTGCTTCGATACTTGAATAATATGATTGTAAAGAATCCAAGAACAACAACCATAATGGCAATCATATAGTAGATGGATAACATAATCAGATCTTTTTGAACGGCTCCAACCGGTCCTTTGGGATCCAGGACGATCAATTCGCTATCCGTACTGAATATAATGATGAAAAATAACGAAATTAAACTTATTAAGACAATTAAATACGGTTTAAATTTATTAAACAAAAGAAATCACCTTCCTTTATGTAGAATTTACTCTCGTAGACTTATACTATCAAATTCTCTAATCAGGTACCCTTCATAACTTCATTTTTAAACAGATTTTCGAAATTTCGACGCATTTTATTCACAGAACGGTAACAATGTTGGAAAGAATTGCTCAATGGACAAAAAAATAACTCTCAACGTTATCTGAGAATAACATTGAGAGCGGTTTATAGGTTGATTATTTAGAATATTAGTAATCATCACTTATAAAATGTGAGCTGATTTTAAAATTTTTTTATAGTACCATTATGCCAATAAAACATTCATTTCTTATATATCTGTACCCTCAGGGAACGTTTTTTCCTATCTTTTAGTAAATCTGAATGATTGATTCAGTTAGGCTGATTCTCCTCTTCCCCGCCTAACTCAAACGGTGAATATACTCCTTCATAATCGACGATCGTCACCATTCCCCTGGCAGCATGATTGTTATCATGGCAATGGAATAACCATTCTCCCACATTATCGGCTTTAAAATAAATCACATATTCCTCGCCTGGTTTTACATGAATCAAATCTTTGACAATCGGCTTTTCAAATTCTTTTCCGTTCTTGGATTCCACCTGGAAACGATGACCATGAAGGTGCATGGGATGATTCATCCTGCCTTTATTTCTTAATGTGACTTTTACGATGTCCCCTTCTTCCACCTTGATAGGCGGTGTATCGGGAAAGGTTTTATCGTTGATTTGAAAGGACATGCCTTCTCCCATTGACATGCCCATGCTTAGATCCATGTCATAGGTAACATCGGGCTCAGGGGTTTTGTCGAAAATTAGTTCTTCACTCCCATATGAAATTCCTTTCGCAGTACTTGCTTCCCTTGCAAGTGACGCTTCTTGACCGGGATGAGCCTCATTCGAAACAACTGGCAGGATCATGTCTTCTGCGTGGTCTGTATTCTGTTCCTGACCAATGAACACCGTATCTTGATCGGGCTTCGTGAATTCCACATCCACTCTTTCACCAGGTGCAATTTCAAGAACATTGGTTTTATTATCTTCAGAGACCACTCTTTCTGCATCATTCGCAATCACCTTCATCGATCCCTCCGGAAAGACCAGCCGATGAACCTGGTATCCGGCATTCACGAATCTCAACCTTGCTTTTTCGCCCGCTTCCATCACAAGGGGTTCAATAGCCTTTCCTGATTTCCCGTTCACGGTAAAGGTATCGTACATTTGTTTCGTATCTGCTTCACCGTCCCCAGACATGGCTCCCTTCATCATTCCTCCCATATTGGTGATGTCTTCTTTTTCTTGATCTACTGCCCACTCATCGAGGATGAAGACTTCATCCTTCTTATAGTCTTTTTCCTTTTCTTCCACAATGAACGATCCATATAATCCTTTGTCGACCTGTACGGAGCTTTGTTGGTGGGAATGATACCAATACGTACCCGCATCATTTGCAATAAATTCGTAGGTAAAGCTTTCCCCCGGCTGAACAGCATCTTGAGTCAAACCTGGGATCCCATCCATTTTATTTGGCAACAGGACGCCGTGCCAGTGAATGGTAACCGGGACATCAAGCTCGTTCTTAAGCTTTACTTGTACAAAATCTCCTTCCGTAACACGAATGGATTTTCCAGGAACCGTCCCATTATAAGTCCAAGCATCCACTTTTTTACCCTCACTGATCTGCCACTCCATATTCTGAGCCGTTAATTCGAATTTTTTGACATGGCGGTCACCTTTTTCTTGTGCGCTAACGTCTAATATACTTGTCTCCCCGTCCGTCACTCCCTTAGGCAAGGTCATTTCCCCGCTTTTATACCAGGGTGATTGAAGAAACACTATCACTCCGATTGCCACTAATAAAGTAATGAGTATGCTTCCAATAACTTTTCTTTTCATCGCTGCCTCTCCTAACCGTTTGTCGTACCAACCAATTTTTCAAGTAGAATCGCTTCTCTAAGGTTATTACTCTTGGATTTTCCGTTTAAGTCGTTCGTATTCTTCTTCTGTTATTTCCCCTTTTGCCAGTCGGTCCTTTAATACACTCAATGAATGACGATTTGCCTTGTCCGTCGGGTTGTTCTCTTTCGGCGTCTTCGACCTCATCATCCAAATGAATACCCCCACAATCGCTACGATCAATATGATAAAAAGAAAGCCGGTTCCAAAAAATCCGCCGCCCATTCCTCCACCATTCATCATAGAATCATCTCCTTTTTGTTTTTTATCCCCTATACCCATTATGGTATTATTTATAACAAAAACCTCATGCAGTATCTTGGAGACTCCTTTATTCTTTCTTCCCCATAAACGTGCAAATTTAATGAAGAAAATAACTAAAAAAAAAATCAGAAATGCCCCTGATCATCTACTGGACATTTCTGATTTGTTTATAGGATCCCTCTGCGTCAGAGCTATTTCAACCTTAGTAATTGCTTGATTTCTTCTTTATTATTCTCAAACCCAATCAAATTCTTTACGACTCTTTTTTTACCGAATATCCCTTTTTTATAGAAAGCAAATGAAGGAACGATCCTGGATCCGGATATTTCCTTAAGTTCCTTTTCGAACCTTTCATCTTCTCCTACGTTCTTATGGACATACTTGATGTTCTGTGCATTCAGGTATTCTTTAGCGGCTTGACAGTCGGAACAGGTGGGTCTGGTGTAAAGTTCTACTTCAAGGTCATGACTCATGGTATTCTAAAGCTCCTTTCATCAAGAACTACGTTTCTGATGGTTTGAATCTTTTCAGGCGAAGGGCGTTCAGCAACACGGATACGGAGCTGAAGCTCATGGCCGCTCCTGCTATCATTGGGTTTAGTAACGGTCCGCCGAACAGATACAAGATCCCCATGGCAATGGGAATACCGAGGATGTTATAGCCAAATGCCCAGAAAAGATTCTGCTTGATGTTCCTTATGGTCGCTTTACTCAGTTCAACGGCTGTCGGTACGTCCATTAGATCACTTCTCATGAGGACGATGTCTGCCGACTCCATCGCCACGTCCGTACCGGAGCCGATGGCGATCCCGATATCAGCCTGCGCAAGGGCCGGGGCGTCATTGATCCCGTCCCCGACCATGGCCACTTTCCTGCCTTCTTCCTGAAGCTTCTTGACTTCATTTGCTTTGTCTTCAGGCAGTACTTCACTCAGTACGCGGTCAATCCCTACTTCTCTTGCGATCGCTTCCGCCGTCCGCTTGTTGTCTCCCGTGATCATGGCCACTTGGAGCCCCATCCTGTGAAGCTTTTCAATGGCTTTGAAACTCGTTTCTTTCACCGTATCGGCAACGGCGATGATGCCCGCAATCTCTTCTTCGACGGCGATGTACATCGGCGTTTTCCCCTCTGCTGCCAACCGGTCCGACACTTCCGCCAATTTACCGACATCGACATCATTTTCGTCCATCAGCTTACGGTTTCCGAGGAGGAGATCGTCTCCTTCGACCGTCACTTCAATTCCCTGTCCCGTGATGGCGTCAAAGAAGTCAGTCTTACGCAGGGTCAATCCTCTCTCTTCCGCTTCTCGGACAATCGCTTCTCCAAGGGGATGCTCAGATCCCTTTTCAGCTGAAGCAGCAAGAATCAGGAGTTCTTCCTCTAAAAAGCCTTCTGCCATCACGATATCCGTCACGACAGGCTTACCTTCCGTGATGGTACCGGTCTTATCAAACACGATGGTGTCTATTTTGTGGGTCGTTTCAAGGGCTCCACCGCTTTTAATGAGGACGCCATTTTCAGCGCCTTTTCCCGTACCGACCATGATGGCTGTAGGTGTCGCGAGTCCAAGAGCACAAGGACAGGCGATGACGAGAATCGAAATGGCAATCGTAAAGGCAAAGAGGCCTGATTCTCCTGAAACATACCAGGCGAGCCCGGATAGAATGGCAAGAACGATGACGATGGGCACAAAATAACCTGAAATCACATCCGCCATTTTAGCAATGGGGGCCTTTGAGCCCTGAGCATCTTCCACCAGCTTGATGATCTGGGATAATGCTGTATCTTTTCCTACTTTCGTCGCCTCGTATCGGATGGTTCCATTTTTGTTGATGCTCGCACCGATGACGTTCGAACCCGACGTTTTCTCAACAGGGATACTTTCCCCGGTGAGCATTGCTTCATCGACGGATGTTTTTCCTTCTGTCACTACTCCATCCACCGGTATCTTCTCACCGGGTTTTACGATGATGATATCCCCGACTTCCACTTCTTCGACCGATATTTCGACCTCTGCTCCATCTCTTACGACAGTGGCTGTTTTAGGGGCAAGCCCCATCAGTTTCTTGATCGCTTCAGACGTTTTCCCTTTGGAAAGGGCCTCGAAATATTTCCCTAATGTAATGAGGGTGAGGATGACGGCTGCCGATTCAAAATAAAGGTTCTGCGCATACCGTTCACTGCCTGCCATGATCATGATGCTTGCAAACAAACTATAGAAGAATGCTGCCCCCGTTCCGAGGGCCACCAATGAATCCATATTGGGATGGCGTTTTGAAAGCGTCTTAAACCCTACGGTGAAAAATGGTTTCCCCATCGCTACGACAGGAACGGTAAGAACAAGTTGTATCAATGCAAATCCAGATGGGTTCACCATCGGATCGATCGCATCGGGCAGTGGCATGCCGAACATATGCCCCATGGAAACCAGGAGCAAGGGAACGGTGAAGACAGCTGAAACCCAGAAGCGTTTCCACATGGTCCTGATGTGCTGCTCTTTCTTATCCCTGTCTTCATCTACTGAATCCTCTGAGTCCATCTCCTCCTGTGCCCCGTATCCGGCGTCGGAAACCGCCCCCTTGATATCAGACACGGTAACGACGGAGGGATCGTACTCAATGACCATTTTCTCTGTAGCCATATTGACCGTCGAATCCTTAACGCCATCCAATTTTCTTGTCGCCTTTTCAACCGATTGCACACAGGATGCGCACGTCATGCCCGTCACGCTGAAGGTCTTTTTCTCCATTTCTGTGACTGCTCTATAACCTGCGTCATCCACGGCTTGCTTGATTTCTTCAAGGGAGAGCTCATTTTCATCATAGGTTATATTCAATTTCTCCGTTGCAAGATTTACGTTTGCTTGTTGAACACCAGCCAGTTTCTTCGTTGCTTTCTCAACAGCCTGTGAACAAGAGGCACATGTCATTCCTTCGATGTTCAATGTTTTTTCTGTCATTGTGCTAGCCACCTTTTATTTTGCAGGTTCTGTTTGATATCCCGCATCAGACACCGCTCTACTTAAACTGTCTGGTGATTGCTTCGATTCGTCATACTTCACCTTAGCCGCACCATTCTCGAGATCAACTTTGGCTTTTTCTACTCCGTCCAGTTCGTTTAAGACCGTCTCTACTTTTTTCACACAATTCCCACATGTCATTCCAGATACGTTTAATAATGTTTTTTCCATTGCAAAAACACTCCTTTAATTTTTAATGATGGCATTTCATGCCGTGATCTTTTTTGCAGGTACACTGTCCTGGTACGCAATTACATGCGATTTCATCGACAGCATCCCTTTTCTTGGTTTGTAAAACTTGTTCAAGAAGGGCGATATCATCATGGCTCAGCGTTGCCTCTCCAATCAGGTCGGCAATCGTTTTCCCCACCGCCCGGCTGCATATATGGGTGAATAATCCTGACTTCAGTGTTTTGAGGCTTTCTTTCTCGCTGACTCCCGGCCTGTAAATGAACCGGTTTCCGATTTTTTCGGTTGTCAGCATCCCTTTTTTGACCAGGCGCCCAATAAAGGTTTTCGTCGTTGCCGGTTTCCACTCTTTCTTTTCCTGCAGGACAGCACTTATTTCCTTGCTGGTCACCTCTTTGAGCGTCCAGACAACTCTCATCACTTCCCACTCAGAATCCGTGATTTCCGGTTTTTCTTCTTTGGGCAAGTCTACCACTCCTTCATGTTTACATTTGTAATCGATTTATATTTATAGTTTACAACTGTAATCGATTATAGTCAACAGATAAAGTTGGAATTAATTAAAAATGGGCTTGTGTCCTTATCCTGTGTATATATTGTGTACCACTGGCGGTATTCTATAAACTCCTTCCTTATTAAAACGAAAATATGCCGTTGGTCAAAAAAGAGATGATTCGTAAAAGATACGGTCATCTCTTTTTTCTATTATTCAACTGGTGATAATTCGCTCTCAGTGACCCATTTGTGATTCTTTACTTCTTCTCCACCTGTAGTAGGTGTGTAATCTACCATATAAACCGTCATCTTCTCAGCAGAGTCAATGGTAGCCGTTGCCCCTTTCATCCCCTTCATATGATCGGCATTCAAGACCACCTTTTCTCCAGGTTTATACGGTTGATCACCATAGTCTTTCAGTTCTTCATGAATGACCCATTTATGGTCCTCCACTTTCTCTCCACCAGTGGTTGGTGTATAGGTAACCGTATAAACAACCGTGTCGTAAGCCCCTGTAATGGTTGCTTCTGCATCCTTCATACCTTTCATATGATCAGCCTTTATGATGGCTTTGCTTCCTACTTCATATTTTGGGCTTGATGCTTCTTTCAATCCCTCTGGTACTTCTTCCGAACCTGAGTGATTCATATCACCATGGTCCATACCATCCATTTCTTCGGACTTCTCCGTCTCATTATCATTATTTGCTTTATTCTCATCTTGATTATTTGAACAAGCACTCAACATGAGAAACAGAGCAGTAACGATAAATAGGAACCATTTTCTTCTATGTTGTTTCATAGGTAGTACCTCCTTGAGTCATTTCTTTTAAAATTTTACCCAGCAAATATGCAAATTATATGGAGAACAAACATTTTCAAGACAGCTTTTTTAGGGTATCGTATTGAGTACTCAATTAAGCGAATTTAAGTAGAAGGGATAATATGCATACTTTTTTCATATTTTTCCCCTAAACTAAACAAAGAAATGTATAAATGGGGTTGCCGATATGAATAAGATTTCAATCAAGTTAGCCGCTTACTTTACGATTGCCGTATTCATCATGGAAGGTTTATTAATGTTATACCTCCATGACAATATTATTGATGTACGGGTCCAGGAGGAATTTCAATCCATCCTTTCCCGGGGAAACAGCCATCGGGATGTATTAGAGGATCGTTATTCAACTACTACCTTGCATCATATTGCGCTCATGGAATCAAAAACCGAAACCGAAGTGGTGATTACAGATAAAAATCATCACGTTATTATCAGTTCGAAGAAATTAACAAAAGGAATGAGAGAGCTCATTAATGATAGCCCCCGATCTTTGCCCCGCGGAGGAAGGGTGATTGAAGCAAATTGGAAGGATATGAATTATTTGGCCACTGTTACAGCTTTTGAGAAGGATGGCAACGAAGGTTATGTTTATATGTTTAAAAGCGCATCTCCCTTACGGAACTTAATCAGTAAACTAAATGGACACTTTCTTCTTGCAGGAATCATGAGTCTCATCATATTAGCAGGTATCCATTTTCTTCTATCCAAAATGTTGACACGACCACTAATTAGAATGAAGCAAGCCACTGAAGAATTGAGCAAAGGGAATTTCGAAGTCAAGCTACCTCACTTGGGAAAAGATGAACTAGGGGAACTGGCAGCATCAATCAAAACTCTAGCCAATGATTTAGAGACCATTCAACACAACCGTTCTGAATTTCTGGCCACTATTTCTCACGAGCTGAGAACCCCGTTGACCTATGTTCTTGGATACACGAATGTCTCTCTTCGAGACGAAATCCCGGAAACTGAAAGAAAAGAGTATTTAACGATCATACAGGAAGAATCAAAAACCATTGTCACATTAATCGATAACCTATTTGAACTTGCCAAAATCGATGAGAATAACTTTTCCATCCACCAGGAAGAGATACAATCATTGCCATACTTCCAAAAAATCATTAAAAAAATCACTCCTGCTTTCAAAAGCCGGGAAATGGATTTAATCCTTTCTGTTAAGGACCCCTTTTCATTCCATGCGGACCCGATCCGTCTGGAACAAATCATCATGAATCTTTTAGATAACTCCTTGAAATATTCAAAGCCAGGTTCAACAACAAGTGTCACAGCCCGACAACAAGGAACTGACAAGTTGTCTCTTACAATCAACGATCAAGGCATAGGGATTCCTACTGATGAGCTTTCCAGGGTATTTAACAGATTACACCGGGTAGAGAAATCACGTTCTAGGGAATTTGGAGGTTCCGGTCTCGGTTTATCCATCGTAAAGGAGCTCGTGGAGGCTCACGGCGGAAACATCTCGATCGAAAGTGAACCGGATAAGGGGACATCAATCAATATCATAATGTAATGCCTGGAGGTTTGAACTTATGAACACCATTTTATTAATAGATGACGAAACAAAGATGTTGAATCTATTGGAACTTTATCTCACTCCTCACGATTATTCGTGTATAAAGAAGAATAACGGCTATGATGCGATTCAATATATGAAAAACCATCCCGTAGACCTAATCATTTTAGACATTATGATGCCGGAACTGAATGGCTTTCATACCTGTGAAAAAATAAGGAAGTTTTCCACTGTTCCCATCATCATGTTGACTGCCAGGGGGGAGAAGGATGACATCGTGAAGGGGTTAAATGTAGGGGCGGATGACTACATTACCAAGCCTTTTGACGAAGAGGAACTTGTCGCACGGGTAAATGCCCTTTTCAGAAGAAAAACCTGTTATGAGCAAATAGAAGATTCGGAACAACTAACCAGGGGCGGTTTCACATTGGATGGACATACCTATACGCTAAAGTATGAAAATCAAATTCTTTCCTTAACCTTAAAGGAATACAATATCCTGCATTCCTTGATGAAGAATACTGACCGCGTATATACCAGGGAACAACTCCTTCTGATGGTATGGGATATCAATTCCAAAACCGACATCAGAACCGTCGATTCACATATCAGGAATCTGAGGGATAAATTAAAAAAAGCCGGATTCCCAATCGAGAACCATTTGAAAACAATCTGGGGCATCGGGTACCAGTGGAAAATATAAACCTACATAAAAAGAAGTGAAGACAATAGGATTGTCTCCACTTCTTTTTGATTACGCGATTTTTTTACATTCTTCTGCACAATTGAAGCAGGCATCCGCACATTTTTGACAATGATCATGATCATGCTTCTTACATTCTTCACCGCATGTTTCACAAATCTTCGCACACACTTGGGCGAGTTCAGCCGCAAATGGCGTCCCTCTTACTAAGGATTGTTCTAAGTATGCACAAATATCCGCACATTCACGATCTAACCTGATACAATCTTTCATCATGTTGACATCTTCTTCTTTTAAACAAGAATCGTAACAGTGGTTACAAGCTTCCATACATTCATGCAGTGCTTTAATGGCAGATTGATACTTTTCATGTGACATGTTATTTTCCTCCTTGAGATAAGTTAGTTTCTACACCTATACTATATCCACTTAAAATGTCATTAAACGGATAATCCATGTTTTTATTGGTTGTGACAGATATAGTTCAAACTGCATAAATTCTGCAAAAGTATTGGGTAAATAAAAAATTTAAGGGATTGAACTATTTTAAGTATCCGCTATTTGTGCAGATATAGGCGAAAAAAGAAATTTAGGTTGGTTAGAATTTATGTAAATAGAGGAATAGTACAAAAGGTATATAAATTAATTTATAGGAGTTGTTTATCATGGAGGATTGGGAGGCAGCTTATTTAGCTGGAATTATTGATGGAGAAGGTTCCATAACACTGACACGCATGCATGACAAAGAGCACAGACGCCCCTGCATTACTATCGCCTCTACTGATTATGAACTTTTAGAATATCTTCAAATACTAACTAACGGTCAAATTACAAAAAAGAAGAACTACAATCCTGATCGTCACCTTAATTCATACACACTTTCAATCAAGGCAAAGAATCAAGTTCTATATGTATTAAAGTTAATTTTCCCATTCCTAAGGGTTATAAAAAAGAAGAAACGAGCAGCCTGGATTCTTGATCATTATGATCGAGTAACGGTTAGAAACGGAAAGTATAATCCGGATAATTTAAAACAAAAGGTGACTTTTGAAGAAGAGTTTTTCAAATTATAAAATGTTATTGAGGAAACCTTTTCCACAATAATTGAACTAAAAAACCATGTTTATGCCAAACAGCAATAACATGGTTTCACTTTTTTAAAATTAAGAGGTTAATATTCAAAGGCCCTCGTATGGCTAGATAAAATAAAAACCACCAAATATGTATTTGGTGGAGACGGTGGGACGTGCACTTCCATGCTTTCGACATGGCACTGACTATATCTTGAACCTTGTGTAGTTTCAGGTCCTTTGGCGTATTATGCGAAATATAAATTTATCTGCTGAGAGATAGGATTCCGCATCCTAGTACTACCGAACTTCGGCAGCCTATAAGTCGATACACGGCTGTTGGATTGCTCCACATACCGCTCGGCATTGCCTTATCACACTGGGTGTGACTTAGGTTTCACCGATAAAGCCAAATTTTCACTTATGTGTTACCACATAAGGCGACTATGAACTAATCGAACCCACGTCCAGAAACATCGCCACTTAAGCGTCTACGAGCGTAGTCGATATATTCGCAAGTTCGCTACAGCTTCTGCCTATCGACGGGCGTCCGTGTAGCTAGTCTGATTGGTCTCTTCCTTTGTCCTCAGACGGTGGACTCCGGCGTAGCCTACTAAGAGTGAGTCCCTTACCCTACCACATAGGCGATGGAGGGAGGAACAGCTAAAGCGCTATTACGCAGCTAAAGCTAGGTTATTGTTAGTTTTGCCAGTTATTATTGGCTTTGGCGTTTTAACGTAGACGACCCCTACGGCTCGCGACCTAAGCTCGAACTATCCCTGTCGAATCCGTAACGTCCCCATGATAGAAAGGGAAGAACGGGAAAGAATAAGTTCAGCGTGTAAGTCACTTATTCAATTGTTCTTACAGCCGCGTAATTACCTCGCGACATATACTAGTATAACAAATCCTGAGATAATTGCAAATGCCAGATTCCGGAAATCTGTAGTATTACATTCCTTTTTGGCGCTGAGCCAGTTCCCTTTGGATGGAACGATTCGCTTCTTTACGCTTCAAGTCTTCGCGTTTATCATACTTCTTCTTACCACGTGCCAGTCCGATCAGAAGCTTTGCCACACCGTTTTTAATGTATAGCTTCAGGGGAACGATTGAATACCCGGCTTCCTTTGAATCACCGATCAGTTTGTTGATTTGCTTCTTATGAAGCAGCAGCTTACGTGTTCTAAGCGGCTCATGATTAAAACGATTTCCCTGCTCATATGGACTGATATGCATATTATGAACGAAGATTTCTCCATTTTGAACACGGGCAAAGGAATCCTTCAAGTTCACACGGCCTCCCCGGATCGCTTTGATCTCTGTCCCCTGGAGCACCAGTCCCGCTTCGTAAGTTTCTTCTACGGCATAGTCATGCCTCGCTTTTTTATTTTGGGCAATAAGCTTGCCTTCTCCCTTTGGCATTGGAATCCCCCTAGTCATTTCCGTCAGTTTACTCATTATTATCTCATATTTTTAAGAAAAATTGTATCGTTACACGTTGAAAGGAAAAGGAGCAAAGGATGTCCCATTGCTCCTGAACCTGTTACTTCTTCTTTTTACGTTTGCTTCGAGGTGCATTTTCAAAGTGCTTCTTATTCGTCTTTTTCTTCTTGTTGCTTGGTTTACGGGTCGACCATTCTCCGTCCTTTTTATTGGATGAAGACCGATCCGATTTCCCTCGGTTTGATTTTCCTTGATCTGTCGAAAACGAACGGACCCGGCCTTCGCGCTCTTTGCGCTTCCCTTTCATGCCGACGATTTCGAAATCAATGGCACGCTCATCTTTATTGACGCTTACGACACGAACCGTGATTTCATCACCAATCCGGAATACATTGGCAGTCCTTTCACCGATCATGGCAAGATGGCGTTCATCAAACCGGTAGTAATCGTCCGTCATATAGCTTACATGGACAAGACCCTCAATGGTGTTCGGCAATTCGACGAACAGCCCGAAATTCGTAACGGAGCTGATGATTCCGTCGTATTCCTCTCCCACTTTGTCTTCCATATACTCTGCTTTTTTCAGTTCATCGGTTTCACGCTCTGCGTCCACTGCACGGCGCTCACGGCTTGATGTGTGTTCCGCGATATGCCCCATTTGAGCACCCCATTTTTCACGGGTGGCCTGATCCACTTTCCCCTCGATCAAGTACGTTCTGATCAAACGATGTACGATCAAGTCAGGATAACGACGGATTGGAGATGTGAAATGAGTATAGAACTCAGTCGCGAGTCCGAAGTGCCCAAGGCTTTCAGGATCGTATTTCGCCTGTTGCATGGAACGAAGCATCATCGTCGAAACGACCATTTCTTCCGGTTCACCCTGTACGTCTTCGACTATTTCCTGAAGGGCACGGGGATGGATGCTATTAGCTGTACCTTTTACAATCAAACCGAAATTGGTGATGAACTCGAAGAAGCGCTGAAGCTTATCTTCTTTCGGATCTTCATGGATACGGTAGATGAATGGCACTTCCATCCAGTGGAAATGCTCGGCAACCGTCTCATTCGCCACCAACATGAATTCTTCGATCAGCTTCTCTGCCACTGAGCGTTCACGAAGGACGACATCCGTCGGTTCCCCTTCTTCATTCACCAGCACTTTCGCTTCTTTGAAATCAAAGTCGATCGCCCCGCGCTTCATCCGTTTTGTACGAAGAACCTGAGCCAGGTCCTCCATCTCCTCGAACATCGGCACCAAAGGCTCATATTTCGTGCGTAACTCTTCGTCTTTATCGACAAGGATCTTGTTTACATCTGAATAGGTCATTCGCTCGGTCGTTTTAATGACACTCTGGAAGATTTCATGTTTCACGACATCGCCTTCAGGTGAAATTTCCATGTCACAAGATAAGGTTAAACGATCAACTTTTGGATTAAGGGAACAAATCCCGTTCGATAAACGATGCGGAATCATCGGGATGACCCGGTCTACGAGATAGACCGACGTTCCCCTATCGAATGCTTCCTGATCAATCGGGGAGCTTTCTTTGACATAGTACGTGACGTCTGCAATATGTACTCCAAGCTTGTAGTTCCCGTTGGCAAGTTTCGTCACCGTTACGGCATCATCCAGATCCTTGGCGTCTGCACCATCAATCGTGACGATGGTCTGATCCCGAAGATCTTTCCGGTTCGGAATTTCCGATTCGTCGATTTCACTTGGCACCTTGTTCGCCTGATCCATAACCTCTTCAGGAAATTCAACGTCAATCCCGTGCTTATGGATGATTGAAAGAATATCAACTCCCGGATCATTTTTATGACCGAGGATTTCGATGACTTCCCCTTCAGCACTCTTGCGTCCCTCAGGATATGACGTCAACTTTACGACGACCTTATGACCTTCTGCCGCTCCCATCTGGGCAGATTTCGGGATGAAGACGTCACTGGCAAACTTCTTATCATCGGGGATGACAAAACCGAAATGCTTGCTCTCCGTGAACGTACCAACCATTTGATCGACACCGCGTTCGACGATCCGGACGACGGTCCCTTCTCTTCTTGAACCTGAAGAAGAGGTTGAAACCCTTACTAATACAATATCGCCATGCATGGCGTTATTCGTTTCATTAGGAGGGATGAAGATATCGTCCATCCCGGACTCTTCCGGTATCACAAACGCAAATCCTTTTGCATGAGCGGATACTTTCCCTCTTACCAGATTCATTTTTTCAGGCAGGCCGTAGCGATTGCTTCTTGTACGTACGACGAGCCCTTTTTCTTCCATTACGACAAGTGCTTTGACAAAGTCTTTGAAGTTCGTGGACCCTTCAATTCCGAATGCTTCTTCTAGCTCCTGTACCGTCAATGGCTTGTAAGCTTCTTCCTTCATATAGGAAAGGAGCCTATCCACATGCCCTTTAATATTTTCGTCCATGACAATCCCTCCTGATCATCGAATTCATCAAACCGTCCAATCCAATTTCTCCAAGAAACCGTAGACGTCTTCATGAAGCTGTTCTTTTTCTTTATCCAAAGTAATGACATGACCGGACTCTTCGTACCACTTGATCTCTTTCTCATCCGACTCGACGTTGTCGTAAATGATATTCGCAGAATCCGTATTGATCATATGATCATGTCTTGCCTGTACGACGAACGTCGGTGAATAGATCATGTCCACGTTTTCACGTACATCTGCAATCAATTCCTGCAGGGACTTCAATGTATTCATCGGCGTTTTCTTAAATTCTTCTATTTCTTTTTCAATTTGGTCTTCCGGTTTTCCTTCAAACTTTTTAAATTCACGGGCGTAATCAACAACCCCATTATACATCACGTCTTCACTTTTTATATACATTGGCGCACACATAGGGACAATACCCTTTACAGGTACAGTGTAACCTAATTTAAGAGAAAATACCCCTCCTAGAGAAAGGCCTGCAACCGCAATCTCCTCGTACCCCTTGCTCTTTAAATGCTCATAGCCTTCCATGACATCCTTCCACCAATCTTCAGGCCCTGTATGGACCAACTCCTCCGGTGGAACGCCGTGTCCTTTATAGTGGGGTGCGTGAGATGAATAGCCCTTCTTTTCCAAGTAGCGTCCAAGCATCCGGACATCTGCTGAATTCCCCGTGAATCCGTGAAGCAACAAGACGGCTCTTGGACCTGCTTCGAATGTGAATGGTTTAGGTAATACGGTTTTCATCGTACATGACTCCTTTAATCTTAATTTAAACAAACGTTTGATTAGTATCCAGAAACCTTAGTTTTAAAGGCTTCATCTTATTAAACGGTTGTTTAGATGATTTTCGTATGTAATCGGATGTTTGTGGATTTTTTGTTAAACAAACGTTTGATTAGTAGCTGAGAAACTTGATGTTACAGGCTCCATTCTATTAAACGATCGTTTAGTCCACTCTTCCTCTCTATTTTTAGCAAACATCGGTCTGACAATCCAATATTCCGCTTATAAAATCAGTCTGATAAATAAAAAAACCTGACCTTAATGATCAGGTTTTTGTTCGTATTAGATAGCTACGATGGCGATGGTTAGTACGAAGAATAGTACCGATAATACGATTGTGATTCTGTGCAGTACTAAGTCAATCCCACGAGCTTTTTGTTTCCCGAAAAGTTGTTCTGCACCACCAGAGATGGCCCCTGAAAGTCCAGCACTTTTACCTGATTGAAGTAATACAAGAGCAATAAGTGCAATGGATACAATAATAAGTAAAGTGACGAGTATTGTGTGCATGAGTCCCACCTCCTGATACGAACATAACATTACTACTAGTTTACCATAGGAAAGAGGGACTGGACAAGGTAATATTATTTGAATTGTGGAAAGAGTTGGTACGGGAACAGTGGTTATCGGCGGACGGAGTGATGGGTTAAATTGTTAAACGGCTGGATTCCTTGCGTTTTCGGCCGGATTCTCCATTGATTCGGCTGGATTCTCTCCTAAAACCGCTGGATTCTACTCAAAAACGGCCGGATTATCATCAAAACTGGCTGGATTCCATTCAAATGAAGAGTCGGACATCCCTGGAAAGAGTATGTATCTCCAATCATTCTTAAAAACCAAATCAAACACCATCCAAAAGCGTCCGCACCCCTCCCCAATCGACAGGACACCCCTCAATAACCACCCCAAAACCAAAAAAACAACCCCGTCCAAAGACGGGGCTGCCTCTCTTCAATCGCGATTAGCGATTAACATTATAGAATGTTTTCGCTCCAAGATATTGAGCTGTGTGAGCCAATTGATCTTCGATGCGAAGTAGTTGGTTGTATTTTGCTACGCGGTCTGTACGTGATGGTGCACCTGTTTTGATTTGACCAGCGTTTGTTGCAACAGCGATGTCAGCGATTGTGCTGTCTTCTGTTTCACCAGAACGGTGAGAGATGACGGCTGTGTAACCAGCGCGTTTCGCCATTTCAATCGCGTCGAAAGTTTCAGTCAGTGTACCGATTTGGTTCACTTTGATCAGGATCGAGTTACCGATACCTTGTTCGATACCTTGAGAAAGCTTCGTCGTGTTTGTAACGAACAGGTCATCCCCTACTAATTGAACCTTGTTACCGATACGGTCAGTCAGTAGTTTGAAACCATCCCAGTCGTTTTCGTCAAGACCGTCTTCGATGGAGATGATTGGGTATTTGTTGCACATTTCTTCGTACCAATCAACCATTTCTGCGGACGTACGAACGACGCCTTCGCCAGAAAGATGATACTTACCGTCTTCTTTGTTGTAGATTTCAGAAGCTGCTACGTCCATTGCAAGAAGAACTTCTTCTCCAGGCTTGTAACCGGCTTTTTCGATTGCTTCGATGATGGTAGAAAGTGCCTCTTCATTTGATTTAAGGTTTGGAGCGAATCCACCTTCGTCACCAACTGCAGTGTTGTAACCTTTTGATTTAAGAACTGATTTCAGGCTATGGAAAATTTCAGCACCCATGCGAAGACCTTCTTTGAAAGTAGGAGCTCCTACAGGCATTACCATGAATTCCTGGATGTCTACGTTGTTATCAGCATGCTCTCCACCATTAACGATGTTCATCATTGGTACTGGAAGCTGCTTCGCGTTGAAACCACCAAGGTATTGGTATAATTCAACTCCGAAGAAGTCAGCAGCTGCGCGTGCAACCGCCATGGATACACCAAGGATTGCGTTGGCACCTAATTTACCTTTGTTTTCTGTACCGTCAAGAGCAATCATCGCCTGGTCGATCGCTACTTGTTCTGTCACGTCGTATCCGATGATTTCTTCAGCAATTTCGTTGTTTACATTATCGACTGCATTTTGTACCCCTTTACCAAGGTAGCGGTCTTTATCTCCGTCACGAAGTTCAACTGCTTCATATTCACCAGTTGACGCTCCAGATGGAACAAGTGCGCGTCCGAAAGCACCTGATTGTGTGTAAACTTCTACTTCAATTGTTGGGTTACCGCGTGAATCCAATACTTCACGTGCATATACGTCTGTAATAAATGGCATTTAGAATCTCTCCTTATTTTTTAATTAATGATGTTCCAGTCATTTCGTCTGGTTGATTGACATTCAATATATCTAACATGGTTGGGGCAAGGTCGCCGAGTTTTCCACCGTCACGAAGCTCAATTCCTTCTTTTGTCACGATGACAGGAACAGGGTTCGTTGTGTGAGCCGTCATTGGCTTGCCTTCTTCGGTCAGTACTTCATCTGCATTCCCGTGGTCTGCTGTAATGATGGCTGTACCGCCTTTTTCAGTGATGAGGTCGATGATCTTCCCTAGACATTCATCCACTGTTTCAATTGCTTTGATCGTTGGCTCAAGCATGCCTGAGTGACCGACCATATCAGGGTTGGCAAAGTTCAGGATGATGGCATCCTGACGATCTTCACGAATCTCTTCAAGTAGTGCGTCCGTTACTTCGTACGCACTCATTTCAGGCTTCAAGTCATACGTTGCCACTTTAGGAGAATCAATCAGAATCCGTTTCTCACCAGGGAATTCCGCTTCACGTCCACCGCTCATAAAGAACGTGACGTGTGGATATTTCTCTGTTTCGGCGATGCGCAATTGCTTCAGTCCGTTTTGAGAAAGGACTTCGCCAAGGGTGTTATCAAGGTTTGTTGGTTTGAAGGCAACAAATCCATTCACTGTTTCACTAAACTTTGTTAAGCATACAAAGTGAAGATCTTTCGGTGATTTATCCCCGCGTTCAAATGAACGGAAATCTGCATTCGCAAATGTATTCGAAATTTGGATGGCACGGTCCGGACGGAAGTTGTAGAAAATGACGGCATCTTCGTCTTTGATCGTTGCGACCGGCTCTCCGTTTTCTTTTGTAATGACAGATGGAATCACGAATTCGTCATGGATTCCATTTTCATACGAATCATTTACCAGTTCGATTGGATCCTGATAGCTTGGGCCTTCACCATATACCATGGCACGGTAGGATTTCTCCACTCGTTCCCAACGCTTATCGCGGTCCATTGAATAGTAACGACCTGAAATCGTCGCGAATTGTCCGACGCCGATTTCCTTCATTTTTGCTTCGGCGTCTTCAATATACTTCTTCGCCGTTTGAGGGCCGACGTCTCGACCGTCAAGGAAGGCATGGACATACACATCTTTCATTCCTTCTTTGGCCGCTAAACCTAAGAGGGCATAAAGATGCTCGATATGGCTGTGCACTCCGCCATCCGAAAGCAGTCCGAAGATATGAAGATTCGTGCCTTTTTCTTTTGCATGATTGATGGCATCCAGGAATGTGGTATTCTGTTCGAATTCCCCTTCACGGATGGCCAGGTTCACACGCGTCAAGCTTTGATACACGATACGTCCTGCACCGATATTCAAGTGACCCACTTCGGAGTTCCCCATTTGACCTTCAGGGAGTCCCACAGCTTCGCCACAGGCAGTCAGTTGATTATGAGGATATTGATTCCACAGGCGGTCAAAGTTTGGCTTGTTTGCCTGAGCGACCGCATTTCCTTCTTTCACATCACGGAAGGCAAAGCCGTCCAGGATGATTAATGCTACTGGAGACTTACTCATTGTTACTAGCACCTTCTAACAATTGAAGGAAGCTTTGTGGTTCAAGGCTTGCTCCACCTACAAGGGCACCATCGATATCAGATTGAGCCATGTATTCTTTGATGTTAGCAGGCTTTACACTACCGCCGTATTGGATGCGCACGGCATCTGCCGCTGTTTCAGAGAATTCTCCTGCAACCACTTGACGGATGTGGGAACATACTTCGTTCGCATCTTCCGCAGTAGACGATTTACCAGTACCGATTGCCCAGATTGGCTCATAAGCAATGACCGTTTGTTTCACTTGATCTTCAGAAAGACCTGCAAGTGCTTTTTTCACTTGAGTTCCGACAAGTTCCTTTGTTTCATTGTTTTCGCGTTGTTCTAGTGTTTCACCTACACAAACGATCGGTGTTAAACCGTGTTTGAAGGCAGCAAGAGTCTTCTTGTTCACTGACTCATCTGTTTCGTTGAACATTTCACGACGTTCAGAGTGTCCAAGGATGACATATTGTACACCTAAGTCAGAAAGTGCTACAGGACTTACTTCTCCTGTGAACGCTCCGTTCTCTTCAAAGTGCATGTTTTGAGCACCTACAGCCACTTTAGAATCCTTTGTCAAGTTCACTAGGGTTTCTAAAAATAGGGCTGGTGAACAAATGACAGAATCTACTACTTCCTGATCAGGCACTAATCCTTTTACTTCTTCAGTAAAGGATTTAGCTTCTCCAAGCGTTTTGTTCATTTTCCAGTTACCTGCAATAATCGGTTTACGCATAGTCCTCATCCTTTCTGGTATTAAATCGTTTCTACAAAATTGTTGGTCTTTGAGAAGCGATTATTTATCGTTAAGAGCCACTACTCCAGGAAGTTCTTTTCCTTCCATGAATTCGAGTGATGCTCCACCACCTGTAGAAATATGACTCATCTTATCAGCATAGCCGAACTTTTCAACGGCTGCTGCAGAGTCACCGCCACCGATAACAGAATATGTATCTGTTGCATCGGCTAACGCCTCCGCTACGGCTTTCGTTCCATTTGCAAATGTTTCTAATTCGAATACACCCATCGGTCCGTTCCAGATGACAAGCTTAGAATCTTTGATCGTATCCTGGAATAGAGCTCTCGTCTTAGGTCCGATATCAAGTGCTTCCCAATCTGAAGGGATCGAATCGATATCCACTTCTTTCGTATTTGCATCATTTGAGAAGTCATCAGCAACGACTACATCAACAGGCATAAGGAATTTGACGCCTTTTTCTTCTGCTTTTTTCATGAATTGCTTCGCTAAATCAATTTTATCTTCTTCAAGAAGGGATTTCCCTACTTCATGGCCTTGAGCTTTCACAAATGTGTAAGCAAGTCCTCCGCCGATGATCAGGTTGTCCACTTTATCTAACAGGTTGTCGATGACACCGATTTTGTCTTTGACTTTCGCTCCACCGACGATGGCTGTGAATGGGCGTTCAGGGTTGGATAGGGCTTTTCCTAATACGTCAAGCTCTTTCTCCATCAGTAGTCCTGCTACAGCCGGAAGGTGTTTCGCCACTCCTTCAGTGGAAGCATGTGCACGGTGAGCAGCACCAAATGCATCGTTCACATAAAGGTCAGCCAGCGCTGCAAATCCTTTCGCAAGCTCAGGATCATTCTTCGTTTCACCAGGATAGAAGCGAACGTTTTCCAGTACAAGAACGTCACCTTCAGACATGTCGCCGATCTTTGATTGAACAGCGTCACCATAAGCTTCGTCTGCTTTGACTACATTTTTCCCGAGAAGTTCGGAAAGTCTTTCAGCCACAGGTGTCAAGCGCAGTTCTTCCACCACTTCACCTTTCGGACGGCCTAAGTGACTAGCCAGAATGACCTTTGCTCCGCCGTCTACTAGATACTTGATCGTAGGGAGAGCAGCTTGAATGCGGGTTTCATCTGTGATTTTGCCTTCTGACATCGGTACATTGAAGTCCACACGGCAAAATACGCGTTTCCCTCGTACATCGACATCTTTAATCGACTTTTTGTTCATCGTGAAAGGCCTCCTTTGGTTTTCAATTTCTACATCTTTTTCAAAAAAATAGAAACAACAACAAGAAAAGGGAGAGGGGAATCTTCCCCGCTCCCCTTTATCACATCTTCATTATAGATGGTGGGACAAAATTTATCCATCAATCACCATGCTAATGATGTCAATTTACAAAACTTTATGAATTAAAGTCCTTTTGAAGCGATATAACCAGCTAGGTCTACAACACGGTTAGAGTATCCGCTCTCGTTGTCATACCAAGAGATGACTTTCACCATGTTGTCTTCTAGAACCATAGTTGAAAGTGCATCGATTGTAGAAGAAGCAGGGCTGCCATTGTAATCAGTTGATACTAAAGGCTCTTCGCTGTAAGCAAGGATTCCTTTAAGATCGCCTTCAGAAGCTTCTTTGAAAGCGGCATTAATGTCTTCAGCTGTTACGTTCTTATCAAGTTCAGCAACTAAGTCTACTAGAGAAACGTTTGGAGTTGGAACACGAACCGCTCCACCGTTCAATTTCCCTTTAAGCTCAGGAAGAACTAGAGATACAGCCTTCGCAGCACCTGTAGTTGTTGGAATCATGTTCTCAGCAGCTGCACGTGCACGACGGTAATCTTTATGTGGTAAATCTAAGATTTGTTGGTCGTTTGTGTAAGAGTGGATCGTTGTCATCATTCCACGCTTGATTCCGAATTTATCGTTAAGAACTTTCGCGAATGGCGCTAAGCAGTTAGTTGTACAAGATGCGTTAGAGATAACGTCGTGGCTAGCCGCGTCGTATTTATCTTCGTTAACACCCATAACCACTGTAATGTCTTCATCAGATGCAGGAGCAGAGATGATGACTTTCTTCGCACCAGCTTCGATGTGCTTCGCTGCGTCAGCACGTTTTGTGAAACGGCCCGTAGATTCAACAACGATATCTACATCAAGATCTCCCCAACCAAGTTGAGCAGGATCGCGCTCTGCCAATACTTTTACTTTCTTACCGCCAACTACAAGGTAGTCACCGTCAACAGTTACTTTCTCTTGAAGAGTTCCGTGAACTGTATCATATTGTAAAAGGTGAGCAAGCATGTTTGCATCAGTTAAGTCATTAACTGCTACTACCTCTACGTCGTTATTTTTAAGTGCTGCACGGAATACATTACGTCCGATACGTCCAAATCCGTTAATACCAATTTTTGTTGCCATGAATAATTTCCTCCTTTAGATAGTTAAGGATGATTTTTTTATATTTCAAAAGGGCTTACCCTTTTAAAAGCTCTCTCGCTGCTCCTTCATCCGTGATGAGCACGGTTTTATGAGGAGCACCCTTCATATACGCCCGAATCGCTTTCGCCTTCGAGCTGCCGCCAGCGACGGCGATGACGTTCTCAATGTGACTAAGATCTTCTAATTGCAGGCCGATCGTCGGCACCTTATGTACCACTTCACCTGCTTCGTCAAAATAATAACCAAATGCTTCCCCGACGGCATGACCCCTGGTGATTTTCTCGAAATCTTCGTCCGTGGTCTTTCGTCTTTCAGCCATTGTAATAGCATCTCCAATTCCATGGAGAACCATGTTAGCCGATTTGATCAGATTAAGAACCTCTTTGATCATCGGTTCTTTCAAAAAGGATTTGTATACTTCTTTACTAACCTGATCCGGCACATATAAAACACGATGTCGCGTTCCTGTGTGCTCGGCCATCTTGGCACAAATGGTATTGGCCTGGTTCTTAACGTCCTCTCCAATTCCACCCCGTGCAGGAACAAACAAAGTTTCATCAGAGAAATCAGGTGTCAGCCTTTCTGCTACGGCTGCCATCGTCGAACCTCCAGTCACAGCGATGATAGTATTCCCTTTTAGTCGGCGTTTCATACTAGCAGCTGAAGCGCGCCCTAATTCTTCTTTTACCCAAGGAGACTCATCACTATTCCCAGGAACGATTACAATTTGATGAAGATTTAGTAACGATTTTAATTCCTGTTCCATTACGTTGATTCCGGAAATCTCTCTCATCATGCTTTCAAGATTCTCTAAAAGCTGTATACCCTCTTCCGTCATGATCATTCCGGAAGTTTTGATATCAATGAGATCTTGATTATTCAAAAACTCCACTTCACTTCTCAGCACGCGTTCGGTCAGGCCCATATTCTGAGCAAGACTTCTGCGTCCGACAGGCTGCATGAACCGGATGGAACGTAGAATTTGATGCCTCTTTTGCATAACTTCAAGCAGGTCAGGTAATAATCGCTTTTGTATGTCAATTAAAGATTCCATAATTAAAAGCTCCTTCAAATGAAGTGCGCGGATGCGTTGGACTCATTCAGTCCCGCATAGACATATTATGTCCCACTACCTCCAAAAAAAATTCATCCCTGCTTTCAAGATTCATTTTATCAGGGTATGAATCGTAATTCAACTAGAAACTATCGGGTTTTTTCATGTAAACGCTTGCTGAGCGTAAAATAATCAATCTGCCCATACTGAAGGATTTCCCCGTCCAGTTCCACGACCGGGATCATCAGTCCGAAACGTTCCGTGAGGTCATCGCTTTTATCGATGTCCTCTTCTTCAATGGAAAAGCCCATCTCATCCTGAAGAAGTTTCAGGGTGATTTTTGCGTCTTCGCAAAGGCCGCATTGGGTTCGTGTGTAGAAAATCACTTGCTTCATATTGTTGCCTCGCTTTGTTTAGTTGTAGGTAGCGTCAGGTTGATTTTTTATCCTTGTACCTGGTACAATCGTGCATTCGTGTACCTGGTACAAAATGGCTTCGGTGTACCAGGTACAAACCGGCTTCGGTGTACCAGGTACAAACCGGCTTCGGTGTACCAGGTACAAACTAACTATTTTGTACCTGGTACAATCTCCATGCAAAAATCCTCTATTCATACCTCTTCCTCATCGTCGAAGAAGTGATCCCCATTTGATCCCGGTATTTGGCGATGGTCCTTCTGGAAACATCATACCCTTTATCCAAAAGTAGATTCACAATCTTCTGGTCTGATAGAGGCTTTTTCTTATCTTCTTCATCAACCAGCTTCTGAAGCTCGTTTTTCACTGTCCGGGCAGACGCCGCTTCTGAATCCTCAAGTTTGACCGACTTTATTGCTGAGGTAAAGAAGTACTTCAACTCGAAGATCCCAAAGGGGGTTTGCATATACTTCCCCTTCACGGCACGGCTGATCGTCGATTCATGCACATCGATTTCATCGGCGACCTGCTTTAACGTCAGGGGCTGGATTGCAGATGGCCCTTCCAAAAAGAAAGACTTCTGCTTCTCAGCAAGCATCTTCCCCACTTTCAGGATCGTCTGTTTTCGCTGCCGTAAACTTTGCAGGAGCCACTGGAAATCCTGCTCCTTCTCTTGAAGATAGGTTTGGACTTCCCTTTCAGGATGATGCTTCAAGAAATCAGTGTACTCTTCATTATAAGTGACGTTCACGGTAGTTCCATCATATAACGATACGGCCACGGTATGACCGTCGATCACGTTCACCACAAGCTCAGGGATAATGTATTCAGCAATATGCGGTGAGTATTTCGATCCCGGCCTCGGGTTGCAGTGCTGGATGAAATCAGCAGCCTGCTGGATGTCTTTCAGATCAACCCCAAGTTCCTTGCTGATCGACTTCCACTTCTTTTTGGCAAAAGCTTGAAAATGATTGTTTATAATCATCATTACCAATGGGGGAACATCGGACTTCCGCTGCAGCTGAAGGGAAATACACTCCTGCAGGCTCCTTGCTCCTATCCCGGCAGGTTCCAACTCCTGAATCCTCTTAATATAGTTTTCCAGTTGAGCCCTTTCCAAACCATGTTTTTGATTGAAGGATGGTTCATCCATTCTTAAATAACCGTTGTCATCCAAGCTGCATATTAATTCATCTAGTATTTTCCGATCGAAAGAAGTAAGCGATTTCAAATTTATTTGAACAGATAGCGCATCCCCAAGGGTTCTCGTGGGCACGGAAACATATTCATACCAATCCACCGTATGATCGGGATTGCCGGCATTTCGTTTATACGTATAAGGTTCTCGTTGATAGAGGGAGTCTTGTTTAGGCGGTTCTACTTGAATAAGGGGATTCTCTAATTGCTTAGCTTCTAAATAAGCATTCAGTTCCATCGTAGAATATTGGAGGATGGTGATGGCTTGAGAAAGCTGTTGAGTCATTTGAAGTTTAAGTTGTTGATTTTGAAATAGCCCTGCTTTCAAATTCATGATTACTAACCTCCCATTTATCTATTCTACAATAAAATTGGTGGTTCGTTAATGGGAATTCGTTGGTAGTATTATGTATATGATATTTTTCAAAAATTCCACAGAGCGTGTGGTGGTTGATTTCCGCTGCAGGTGCTCGCTTTCCGCGGGGCGTGAGTTGAGCCTCCTCGGGCTTTGCCCTGCGGGGTCTCAACTTTCCCGCTTTTCCCGCAGGAGCAATTCCTGTGAGATGAGAATTCATCTATTGCATAAAAAAAGACCCTCCGTTATGATGCAGGTGCTAACCAATCGCTCATAACTAAGGAGGATCTTCACATGCATAATAATCGAAATCACCGTATTAATCAAATTTCTGACACCACACTGGTTGTCGGTATCGACATAGCCAAGCGTAACCATTACGCCTGTGCCGTGGATGAGCGTGGACGTGAACTCAAGAAAAGCTTTGTCATTCGTCAATCCCTTCAAGGATTTGAAAGCTTTTACGCCACAATTCTAAAGCTCTTGGATATTCATAAGAAAAAAGAAATAATCGTTGGCTTTGAACCGACCGGACATTACTGGATGAACCTCGCAGCTTTTCTAACAGAACATGGCATTCCATATGTCCTGGTCAATCCTCTGCACGTGAAGCAAACCAAAGAGCTAGACGATAACCTACAGAGTAAAAACGATCTAAAAGATGCCCGCGTCATCGCAAAAATGATGCCCCAAGGATATTACAATATGCCAAGGGAAATGACTCAAATCGATTCAGAGCTTCGTCGGGGGACGGCCTATCGAGCCCGTTTAAAAGAAGAATCGGCCTCTATTCAAAACCGCATTCGACGATGGATCGACCTTTATTTCCCTGAGTTCGCTTCTGTAATTAAAGGTCTTGGGAAGCAGGCTAAGGCTATCTTGAAATATGCCTCTTTACCAGAAGATCTCTTGATCTTCTCGCCTGAAGAACTGATTGGCTTTCTCCATGAAAAGGGCGTTCGTTATCTGTCAAAGAAGAAAGTAGAACTACTACTTCAAGTGGCAAAGCATTCTATAGGACTTCAAGACAGTCCGGAAATGGCACGCATGGAAATCAGGATGTTACTTGACCAATTGTCCATGTATGAATCACAGATTCATTCGCTTACTGAAAGACTTATCGCCCTTGCCCGTGAATTGCCTGACTTTGATTACCTTACTTCCATTCCTGGTATTAGTGAAACAACCGTATTGGAGTTACTTTCAGAAACAGGTTCACTCAAACGTTACAAGGATCCACGCCAATTATTTAAACTCGCGGGACTCACACTCGTAACCAATTCATCTGGTGAATCAAAGGGTAGAAAAAGGATTTCTAAGCGAGGGCGAAGAAGGCTTCGAGCCTTATTGTATAAAGCAGTGTTCCCTTTACTACACGCTAATTCGGCGTTTCGAGCACTTTATGATTATTACAGCAATGATCGAGAGAAACCGGTAACGAAAAAAGAAGCACTTGTGATTCTTTGTCGTAAGTTACTTCAAATTTGTCACGGTCTTAGTCATTATGGAACGACATTTGATTTAGAGCGAATGATGCGAGACATGCCTTTCCTCGCTCATCCTAAAGCAGCTTAAAGCTTTGAATTAGAACGTAGTTCTTCTACAACCCAGACACTGAGAAGCCGGCCCATACACGACTTTCGACGATCATCTGATCAGTCCATGCAGGAGCATACGCCGGCCTCTGCGTTAGGGAAAGACCCAACGAAGGAATGTAGGCACTCGATGCCAGGAGATATGGGAGGGTAAGTCTACCTAATAAGCAGAGATCAAATGTGCCCATACTGAAAAATGAGGGAGACCCTTCCAGTCTCTCAACGCAACGCGTAAGCATAATTTCCTTTATTTTGAACAAATAAGAAAAAAAGGGAATACGTTTAGCTAATATGATTCTAAAAAAAATTTCAAAAGAAATTAAAACGGTTGTAAGCCCTGATATAATAACTTTTCCCGCCGGAGTCGAGCACCTTCCGCTTCAATCAACTGTCAGAGTGTGGGTGTTCTCCGTCCATCTCAACACCATACTCTTAATATATTCAATAGAATCTGTAAAAAAAACGACTAAAGTTTAGTTATTTAGCAGATTTACTTACTAATGAAGAGCGATAGATGCCTTCGGATATTTCTCCCGGTTTAATTCGAGTCTTATTGTAGAGAGAATCAAAGTCCGTAATCTTGTACTCTTCTGCCAGCTTTAGCATTAATTGAGCGCATGCTTTAGCATCATCTGCAGCATGATGGTGATGATCTAATTCGATTCCAAAATAAGTACAAATAGACGAAAGCTGATAGGCAGGGAGACCCTTCACCACTTTTCTGGACATTTGATATGTGCAGAGAAATTGGTTGTATACAGGCTTCATTTCATAACGAGCTAAATTATCCCTCAAAGCGTATCCATCGAAGGAAAGATTATGAGCAATCATCAACTTGTTCTCTATTTTCCCCTTGATAGAATGATAGAAAGCATCGAACGTCATCGCTCCTTCAACATCTTGTGGTGTAATTCCATGTATGCTGATATTAAACCTATCAAATCCCTCTTCCGGATCGATTAATTGATAAATTGAATCAACAATTTCACCGTTTTCTACAAACACCATTCCGACTGAGCATATACTGTGTCTTGCACGATTAGCCGTTTCAAAATCAAAAGCTACAAAATCTTTCATACTAAGCCACCATCCCGGTTTAAGATTCTTCTTCTATGCTATATCAACGAGTTTCTCTTCTTTTCCTCATCTCTAACTATTCTTCTGGCAAAACCAATAAATCTCAACACATAAATCTTTTTTACGTGTTTAGTAACTTTCCTATGTATATAACTCAAAACTGATCCGGCACTTCTTCAAAATAGGTATATTATATGATTATACATTACACTAAAATACCCTTAACCTCAAAAACAAAAAAAGATGCCTCCACAAATCAAAAATTTGTAGAAACACCTTCATATCTCTCTTACAACTACGCCCTCGGAGGGAATCGAACCCCCATCTCAAGAACCGGAATCTTACGTGCTATCCGTTGCACCACGAGGGCATGAAATGAATAACCGTCACGAATATATATTATAAGCCAGAAAATGCTTGTTTGCAATAGATATTATCGTTTACGTCTTTTTTTAATCCTTTATTAATATTTTATAAAGTGGATGGAACTTCTATGTAGCACACTGACTTATTAGGATAGGATCTACTCTCCTCTTTTACTATCCTATTTGAGAACCACAGAGTGGATTGAAGCGGAAGGCACTTGACTCCTGCGGGAATAGCGGGAAAGTTGAGACCCCACAGGGCAAAGCCCGAGGAGGCTCAACTCACGCCCCGCCGGAAAGCAAGTGCCTGCAGCGGAAAGAAACGGTCTTCAATTCTACACGATACTTTTCTAAGAAGGACCTTCTCTATATCTTGAAGAAGTGAGTGCTATCTCACATATAGGAACTCATAAACTTTACAAATAGCGAACTGTTTAAAAAAGGTATCAATGGGTATCATGTAGAAAGGATTTATATACAGGGTAATAACGGAATCGTTTAGTTTGACCTTTATTGACCATGGGTGTATGATAACAATACAAAGTGAATAAGTAATTCCAACAAATAAAAAGAATTTCTAAGGAGGAACGAGGATGAATTTAATTCCTACAGTTATTGAACAAACAAACCGCGGTGAGCGTGCGTATGACATTTATTCACGTTTATTGAAAGACCGTGTCATCATGCTTGGAAGCGGCATTGACGACAATGTGGCGAACTCCATTGTAGCACAACTTCTTTTCCTTGAATCTGAAAATCCGGAGAAGGATATCTCAATCTACATAAACTCTCCTGGCGGAAGCATCACGGCAGGTATGGCTATTTACGATACGATTCAATACATCAAGCCTGATGTTCAGACGATCTGTATCGGTATGGCGGCTTCAATGGGAGCGTTCCTTCTTGCAGCTGGTGCAAAAGGCAAGCGCTTAGCCCTTCCAAACGCTGAAGTGATGATTCACCAACCACTTGGTGGTGCTCAAGGTCAGGCGACGGAAATCGAAATCGCTGCGAAGCGCATTCTATTCCTTCGCGAAAAATTGAATCAAATCCTTGCTGATCGCACTGGTCAACCTCTTGAAGTGATTTCAAAAGATACGGACCGCGATAACTTCATGACAGCTGAAAGAGCGCTTGAATACGGATTGATCGACCGCATCATCACCCGTAACGAAATGGATAATAAATAAGAACCAAAAAACCCCCTTTCCAGACTCCGGGAAGGGGGTTTTTTTGTATCCTCTACCGATAGAAAAAGCCGATGACCACTCCCTGGTCACCGGCTTTTTCTGAAGTTGAACATTTACACCTCTTTTTGAACGAATCCTTCAAGGGCGTCGAGCGCTTCTTCTTCGTCGCTTCCGTCTGCTACCAATGTGATGGCAGAGCCGGTGGAGATCGCTAGACTCATTAAGCCCATGATGCTTTTGGCATTGACCTTCTTCCCATCTTTTTCTAAGAAGATTTCAGATGAGAAGCGGTTTGCCTCCTGCACGAATAATGCCGCCGGTCGCGCCTGAAGACCCGTCTTCAATTTCACTTCTACTTGTTTTTCCACCATAATCATTTCTCTCCCCTTTGTCCTTAATTAGGTATTGAGCTTTTCTCCCGCTCTTAACTTGTCTGCCAGCTGATCGATTTTCCGTAAGCGGTGATTGATTCCTGATTTACTGATCGTGCCGCCTGACACCATTTCCCCCAGTTCTTTCAACGTGACATCCTGATAGTTCACTCGAAGCTCTGCTATCTCCCTTAATTTATCGGGTAAAACCTGCAATCCTACATGTCTTTCGATAAACTTGATGTTTTCTACTTGTCTCAAGGCTGCACCGATGGTTTTATTCAAGTTAGCCGTCTCGCAATTCACCAGACGATTAACGGAATTCCTCATATCACGGACGATCCGTACATCCTCAAATCGAAGCAGGGCGTTGTGTGCCCCTATGATATTCAGGAACTCCGTGATTTTCTCCGCTTCCTTCAAATACGTAATGAAGCCTTTTTTCCGTTCAAGGGTCTTACTGTTCAAGCCAAAGGAATTCATCAGCTCGGACAACGCTTCGTTGTGTTCAGAATAAAGAGAAAAGATTTCTAAATGATACGATGATGTTTCCGGATTGTTAACCGAACCGCCGGCAAGGAACGCTCCCCGTAGGTACGAGCGCCTGCAGCATTTCTTTTTGATCAGATCTTCCGCTATATTATGGATAAAGGTGAAATGTTCACCCAGTATTTTCAGGTCCTCGAGGATCATCTTGGTATCTTCTTTGATTCGTACAATGTACACATTATTTTTCTTCAGCCGCATTTTCTTCCGAACCAGAAGCTCTACCGGGGTGTCGTACCCTTTTTTGATTAATGTATAGATTCTTCTGGCAATGGCGGCGTTTTCGGTTTGAATATTGACGACGAGCATTTGATTCGAGAAGGACAATGAACCATTCATCCGAATCAATGCGGAAAGCTCTGCACTTGCACAGCAATCCTTCACTTCAATATTAGTCAGTTCTTTTTTCGTTTCAGACGCAAACGACATCCCCATCACCTCCTAGCAAACGCTTGCACAACCTTTTACGCAGGAAATTTCCGTTGTATATCAGTTGGTTGATTCTTTCAAATAAGAATAAATAATATCCGCGACCTTCTCTGTGTTATGACGGACGAGATGATTTTCATAGGAAAGGATCTCTTCTGCGATCACTTCCAAGCCCATGGATTTTAATTTATCCACATCAAAATGAACGGGGCTTGCCTGCTCTTCATTATATCTTTCCTGTACCTCTTTAGGCACCTGTTTCTTGTTTACCAAGATATAATCAATGCTTGGAGTTTCTAAATGATCGTATAACGCCTTCACGTGGTCGCTCGCTGAATAATCCAGTGTCTCCCCTGCCTGGGTCATGATGTTGCAAATGTACATCTTTTTGGCTTCCGCCTGACAGACGGCTTCGCCAATTCCAGGGACAAGGAGATTCGGTAAGATACTAGTATATAGGCTTCCCGGTCCCATCACAATTAAATCGGCTTCTTTGATGGCCCGCAACGTTTCACCTAATGCCTTGATGCTGTCCGGCTTCAGGAAGACACGTTTGATCTTCTTGCCGGCTTTCGGAATGGCGGATTCCCCCGTCACGATCGTCCCATCCTCCATTTCAGCCTTGAGGATGACACTCTGGTTCGCTGACGGAAGTACCTTTCCCTTCACATTCAATACCCTGCTCATTTCCTGAATCGCATGGACAAAGTCTCCCGTAATGGAAGCAAGGGCCGCGATGATCAAGTTCCCGAGGGCATGACCGGAAAGTTCATTCGTCGTTTCAAATCGATGCTGAAACATTTGTTCAACCAGTGGCTCTACTTCTGACAGGGCAGCGAGGACATTCCGTATATCCCCCGGTGGAGGTATGTCCAGGCTGTCCCGCAAACGACCGGAACTGCCGCCGTCATCTGCAACGGTGACGATGGCCGATATATCAATCGGGTGTCGCTTCAATCCCCTGAGAAGGACCGGCAGGCCGGTCCCTCCCCCGATCACGACGACCTTGGGTGTATGTGTCATGTTGTTAGACCCTTTCTCTTCTGGATGTCTCGATGAGAAATTTTTGTTTGGTAGTCATTTTCGAAATGATGTCCAAGATACTCTGCTAACGCAACCGAACGATGCTGCCCGCCTGTACATCCAATGGCCACGACAAGCTGACTCTTCCCTTCACGCTTGTATTGGGGAAGCATGAACGAGAGTAAATCGGTTACTTTTTCGATGAATTTATTCGTTTCATTCCATTTCAACACATAGGTTGATACCTCTTCATCCAATCCCGTTTTCGGTCTCATATGATCAATATAATGGGGATTAGGGAGGAAGCGTACATCAAACACCAGATCGGCATCGATGGGAATCCCGTGTTTGAAACCGAAGGATACGACGTTCACCGTGAAGATCGTTTTCTTGTTCACCGAGAATTCCGTTAAAATCTTTTCCCTAAGTTCTCTTGGCTTCATGGTGGAAGTGGTATAGATCAGCTGGGCACGCCCCTTCAATTCCTCGAGGAGCTCCCTTTCCTGACGGATCCCCTCAAGAGGCAAGCCTGATGGAGCCAATGGATGTGAACGGCGTGTTTCCTTGTAGCGTCTGACCAGGGATGAATCATCTGCATCAAGGTAGAGGATCTGAGGCGATACCCATGATGTTTCCGCCAATTCATCCAATGCTTTAAATAGATGATCGAAGAATTCCCTTCCCCTGAGATCCATGACAAGGGCGACCTTATTCATTTTATTACCGGACTCTTTCATCAGTTCCAAAAATTTTGGCAGAAGAGTGGGCGGCAGATTGTCCACACAGAAGAATCCCAAATCCTCAAAGCTTTGAATGGCAACGGTTTTGCCAGCTCCGGACATACCCGTTATGATGACCAATTGAACATCGTTTGCAGAACCTGTACTCATGCTCTTCCCCCGCTTTTCTATCGTAATATTCTATATAAAAAGTTCGTTGTTTAACTTGGATCCAGTCGATATGATAATAATTTAAAATCTGGAGTATAGGTGAAGGTTCCATATATCGTATTCTTTCCGTGCAAAAGGTAGTCCAGAATATGATAATCCCCTTCAGCCATAGGCAAATTCTTGATGTCTTCAATAGGATGCCATTTGATCTTACCTTCTGCTGATTCTTGAAGATTGACTCCATCCGCCTCTGTTGCGAAGAAAGAGAACATCATCCACTCCGAAACGATTTGATCACCGTCTTTAATAATGAACGTAAAGACGCCTTTTAAATCAGGATTCTTTAAATAGATGCCCGTTTCCTCACGATACTCCCGGATGACGGCATCCCTGATCGATTCTCCGGACTCCATCTTTCCACCCGGGGCTACCCACCAGTTTCTTCTTGGCTTTTGGAGAAGGAGCACCTTGTCTCCATCCAGATATAAACAATTTGTGACACGTTGCACTACCTTCACCTCAATCTTGATGATTCGGGATCGATGAATGGATCAGTCCCGATTACAGTCAACTTCATTCCTTACATTATACTATGATTGAAGACAAGCTACAATGTCTCCGCCTGCCTGAAAACGTGTCGATTGAAATCGAAAGATATTGGGACAGGTTTTGACATGTTGAGGAGTCTGCAAATGATTGGTACAGGTATTCCCCAATCACTATAACAGAAAAAAAGGCAAAAAAAATAGACACAGGCGATTCCTGTGTCATCTACGGGATTTATTACTTAAAAGGGGGTCAATTTCTTATTATCTATATTACCCGAAAATTGTTTCACTAGTGTTACAACAGATTTAAAACGGTATTACGGAATTGTTAATGTTTCAATCGGAGATTCGCAAACCACCCCGAATTCCCCCGAACATTGTAAAAATAAGGTTAAAAGTCATAATTCTTCATAATTTGATCTGCCATTAATTCATATCCTTTTCCATTAGGATGCAGGGAGTCATGGAAATAGTTTTCTTTAGACTTTCCTTTAAATAGTGGATTGGTTGATACATATTTCACATTCTCATGTTTTTCTGCTTCCTTCTTCATTGACTTATTCCAATCATCCACATAAGCTTCAATTTTATCGCTGTCCTTGTCAGGATACGGATTATACAATCCCAACACGATGATATCCGCTTTTTTGCTCGCTGTCCCGACAATATTCAGGATCTTATCCAGATGATCGAGATAGTCCTTTTTCGCTTCCATTATTTCATCGTGGTGTAAAGGGAACAAGTCTCCACCATTGTTCTTGATTAGATCATTGGTTCCAATGTTGATGATATATACATCCGCTTCACTTAAATCCTCGGCAACCTCAGGCTTTACGATTTGTGCGAGTAATTGATCCGACTGCTGTCCCGGTATCCCAAGGTTTTGAAAGTTATACGACTTCTTGGTTTGTTCTTTATTTACTTTCTCTTCTAACCGCCCGATATAACCTGTTTCCTTCTTATCACCATAGCCGTAAGTGAGGGAATCCCCCAATGCAATCACCCGTTTTTTTGATGAGGACTCTGTCTCATCTGCAAAAAAACTGAAGTAGACGACAGGAATAAGAGCAAACAGTACGACAACCCCTGCGATTTTTAACATTTTCATTATTGATCCGACCTTCCGAAATAAACTGAGATGACTTTCATAATAGTCGTTATTCCCTGTTGGAGGGGTTATAACCCTGTATATTTATGGAAATTAGTTGCCGGTTTGGGGTGCAGAAGAAGTGAAGAGGGACGGACCTCTGGATTATAGGTGTGTCTATGTATCACTCCAAATATTTCTCATCCTGTCCGTTGTTTGTCTTCCTTCACCTACCACCTCTGAAATGATTTCTTTTACAGTTTGAATTTCCCGGATTCTTGCTACGGATTGACCACATGAAAAAACACCCGCATCGAGGTCTCCTTCGTTGAAGACCTTTGCCGACCTCTTGCCTGAAATAAAAGGTAAGAGTTCCTCCAATGTAGCTCCTCTACTTTCTGCATCCAGCACTTTAAGAGCAATCGCATTTCTGCCCACTCTCGAAGTTGAACCAATTGATTTCTGAATCAATGCCGTATCTATTTCTGATGCTTGTACCATCCATCTCTTTACATTGTCGTGGACCATTGCTTCTTGAGATGCTAAAAATCTCGTACCCATTACTATACCTTCTGCCCCTAAAGCAAGCATCGCAGCCAATCCGCGTCCATCTGCGATCCCACCTCCTGCAAGAACCGGAATAGAAACTGCATCCACTGTCTGGGGAACTAAAACGATATTCCCCACATCCTCCATCCCTGGATGACCCCCAGCTTCAAATCCCACTACAGTTACTGCATCGCATCCTACCCTCTCGGCTGTCTTGGCATATTTTACTCCTGCGACTTTATGGATAACGATTACGTTATTATCTTTTAATATCTTCATATAAGGTTCAGGATTTCTGCCCGAGGTCTCCACAATCCGTATCCCTTCATCCAGCAATACATCTATATATGCCTCGTTTGGCATTTTTTTCACGCTGGGAAATAAGTTGATATTTACGCCAATCGGTTTTTTTGTTAATTTTCTTGCTTTTCTTATTTCATGACGCAATTCCTCCGCCGTTTCAAAAGTGGAAGAGGTCATTATCCCAAGCCCTCCCGCCTCTGAAACAGCAGCTGCTAAAGGAGCACGCCCAATTCTGTATAAACCACCGCAAATAACTGGATATTGAATTTTCAGTAGTTCTGTAATACGTGTTTTCATATTTTCCTCCTCCAAACATTTAATTCGGTTTGCAACCATTCCTCTACTTTCGCAATTCACAATACCCAGTCTAAAAAAGAAGATGCATGCCCTATCCAAAGGCATGCAACCAGGGTAGACAACAGAATGGGAAACATCTAAAGAAAAGTTATTAACATTCACATGCTCTTCTACTTTTGCCGTTGGTTAAAAAAGTAGTGGGGGAAATCGTCGTCACGAATACTTAATATTAGAATTTTCAGATAAATCATCATGCAGTTCAACCTTATTTTTCGCTATAGACGGTTTAACAAAAAGAGCAAATAATATACTAAAAACCAGAACAAGAAAGGCCATTGACATAATAGATAAGTTATAACCTGCAATTTTATTTGCTCCAGCCAATCCAACTATATAACCAGTTAAAATCGGAGCAATGATTCCTGCGACATTACCTGAAGAAGTTAAAATACTTGTCATCAATGCACCACGTTCTGGCCACTCATTAATCATAATGGTTGGTCCAATCGGTAAAATAGAATAGGTTAACCCTTTAGCTAAACACATGGCGATGATGACCCATAACGGATTTTGAAAAATAGTAATGGATGCCAATAAGAGAGACCCCAGTATCATCGCTCCAGCAACTACAAAAATCCTTGATACACGCCAGTTTTCGCTTTTCTTAAATAAATAATCAGATAGCATTGAAACCCCTGTATATATAAAGACTGAAACAATTCCAATAACCGCTACACTGTATCCCATTTCTCCTGGAGACATTTTCACTGATTCTACTAGATAAATAGGTAGCCAGACAGAAAACCAGACAACAAGGATATATGTGGAAAAATACGCTAATGTCGTAAATAAAGCTGAAGGAGAACCAAGAAGCTTTAAGAAATCTTTTACATTTATTTTCCCCAGCTTTTCTTTCTTTTTCTTCTGAACCTCCTGATATTTTTTAACAGGACTTTCCTTCGTGAAAAATTGAAATAAGAAGAACCATACAATACTTGCCAGACCGAGACAGGCAAAAGCTGCCTTCCATCCTAATATAGTAATCAATGCCACCAGCAGCGGTGCAACAATCATTGCTCCGACAGTTCCACCAGCAACTACAACAGAGTTTGCAAATCCTCTTTGTTTTGCCGGGAACCATTTATCTGCATGATTGTAGGCAACTGGACTAAATGGGCCTTCGAATGCCCCCAATAAAACCCGGTATACAACCAATAGTGGTAAAGCAGCAATCGCTAAGACACCAAATTGCAGGATGGCCCATGTTAACATTAATAATCCAAGGACTTTTTTTGCTCCAATTCGATCTGCCCATGCAGCTCCAAAAATTCCGGTTACAGGATAAAGCCAGTAATAACTGCTTCCTACAAGCCCCCACTCTGCATAGGATAAATCCAGTTCTTTCATGATGGAAAGTGCCGCAAGCCCAATGATTGATTTATCAGCAAAATTAATCACTGCACCGAAAAATAACATTAGAAGAACAAACCACCGCATATGAATCCCTCTTTTCTTTGTTATTATTTATTAGGTTAAAAAAGGAGTTAGGAGTGGAAACGCTTACTAATATAATGAACAAAAAATCACTTCTCCCGAACCAGCTTGAACGTCCCCATTCCTTTTGCCAGAATATTACCTTGACTATCCTTAATTTCCCCTTCAGTGAAAGCAAGTTTATATCCTTGCTGAAGAACTTTGGCCTCTGCGAAGATTTCACCTTCTGAAATACTGGAAAGATAATGAACGGTTAAACTCGTTGTCACTACCTTTGCTTTCGTGACGGACCGCGTGACCATGCCGAGAATATAATCCAGCATAGTGGCATGAACACCCCCATGGAGGGTTCCGTTTATATTAAGCAAATAGTCTTTAATATCCAGCTTGATTTTCACATTTCCTTCTTCAAAATTCACGATTTCAAACCCTATATGGGAAAAAAACGGGTTATCTTTAAATTTTTCGCGGATATCCTCTATTGTAATTGGCAACCTTCGCCTCCCCCTTCTTATCTGCCTTGATACTCTGGTTTTCGTTTTTCCAGGAATGCCGTCGTTCCCTCTCTTTTGTCTTCTGAAGAAAAGAGGACGGCTTGAGCAAGCTTTTCGATCATCAACCCCGTCTTCATGTCCACGTCAGATCCCAGATTTACAGCAATCTTAGCCAACTTTACAGCTAAAGGGCCTTTTGACAGGATTTGACCCGCCACTTCTTCTACCTTTTCTTCAAGGTCTTCAGGCTTGGTTACTTCTGACACAAGACCAATTCGGCACGCCTCTACGGCATCCATCACCTTGCCCATTAATATCATTTCCAGTGCTTTTCCTTTTCCTACAATCCTGACTAGACGCTGCGTTCCTCCCGCACTGGGGATAATGGATAAATTAAGTTCCGGCAAACCAAGCTTGGCAGTGGTCGAGGCGACCCGTATGTCACATGCCATGGCTAATTCACATCCGCCTCCCAAAGCATACCCATTAATCATAGCAATAGTAGGCTTCTCGAAAGACTCTATTAAATTGTACACATCTTGCATTCCGCATGGACTTAATGCATCAAGCGCCGATTTTTCACGCAGTTGGCCAATATCAGCTCCGGCAGCGAACGATTTATCTCCTTGCCCTGTAAAGACCAGACACGCTACTGTTTCATCTTTCCTTATTTCTTCTAAAGCCTCTGTTATTTCTCCTAATGTTTCCTTCGTCAGAGCATTTCTCTGTTCAGGACGATTGATTACGATATAAGCGAGCTGTCCTTTTTTAATCACGTCTATATTTGCAAATGTAAACATACCTATATCCCTCCATTCTTCATTTCTCTACCGTTCAAGTATTAAAGCAATGCCTTGTCCTCCGCCTATACAAGCTGCTGCAAGAGCACGTTTTGCATCACGTCTTTCCATTTCA
Organism: Rossellomorea sp. QJM3NY_18; assembly: GCF_056173145.1. Classification (NCBI taxonomy): domain Bacteria; kingdom Bacillati; phylum Bacillota; class Bacilli; order Caryophanales; family Bacillaceae; genus Rossellomorea; species Rossellomorea sp. QJM3NY_18. The sequence goes on from NZ_CM149659.1 coordinate 3,738,318, forward strand.
TATATTAATTTTGTAATGAGCATGGCCCCGGTTGCTGCGATGGGATGACCGTGAGCAATGGCCCCTCCATTTACATTAACCTTTTTCATGTCCATGGATAGTTCCCGCTGACAAGCAAGCACCTGAGCAGCGAACGCCTCATTAAACTCAATTAAATCGAAATCAAGAAGAGATAGACCTGTTCTTCGAAGTACTTTTTGAACAGCAGGGACTGGACCAATTCCCATTGTATTTGGGTCCACTCCCGCAACTGCCCACTCCTTCACTTTCGCTAATACGGCTATTCCCTTTTCATTTGCCCGATCCTCTGACATAAGAACAACAGCTGATGCCCCATCATTGACACCAGAAGAATTCCCGGCTGTTACACTTCCCCCTTTTTTAAATACGGGAGAAAGCTTTGATAAATCTTCTAATGTCGTATTCGGACGAACATGTTCATCTTGATTGAAAGAATAGGATTCTCCTTTTCTATTCGTAATAGAAATTGGGACAATCTGTTCCTTGAAATACCCACTATTGATCGCTTTGGCCATCTTTTGTTGGCTTTCATATGCAAATAAATCCTGTTCCTCCCTCGTTACTTCGTACTTTTCAGCTAAATTTTCCGCTGTTATTCCCATAGGAGGATCACCGATACGATCTGGTGAAAGTTTTCTTTTTACAAATTGAGGAGGCATTCGATCATAGGGTCTACTTTGGGGTGCAAGTAAATATGGTGACCGTGACATGCTTTCGGTTCCACCTGCAAGAAAGACCTCTCCACGACCTGCCCGGATTTGATCAGCAGCAAGACCTATACTATTAATTCCTGAACCACATTGACGATCAATGGTCATGCCGGGTATGGAAAGAGGTAAATCAGCTTCAAGCAGTGTCAGCCTGGCCATATTCCCTCCCCCAGCCAGACAGTTTCCAAAGATGACATCATCAATGTCCTCTGCTCTTATATGTGCACGCTGAATCGCTTCCTTCATCACAGCAGCTCCATACATGGAAGGATCCATATTAGCAAGAGTCCCTCCTTGTTTGGCAATGGCGGTCCGAACGGCGGATACAATAACAGGCTGTTTCATAACATCCTCTCCTTATTTAAATCTATAAAATGGTTTCAAGCATAATCGCCATGCCTTGCCCACCACCCACACAAAGGGTAGCAATCCCATACCTTTCTTGTCTGCGTACCATCTCGTGTAATAAGGTAGTGACTATCCGGGCTCCCGTTGCTCCAACAGGGTGACCAAGGGCAATCGCTCCTCCATTTACATTCACTTTATTCACATGCAGACTCAGCTCTCGAATGACAGCCAATGCTTGAGAAGCAAAAGCTTCATTCAGCTCAAAAAGCCCGATATCCTCTATTGTCTTCCCTGTTCTTTGCAGTAATTTCTTTACCGCCGGCACCGGTCCAATCCCCATGACTTCTGGTGAAACTCCCGTGGTGGCCCAGTCTACTATCCTTACTAGTGGCTTACTCTTTAATCGTTCAGCTTCACTTCTTTTCATTAATACTAATGCAGAAGCTCCGTCATTTCGTCCGCAGGCATTACCTGCTGTAACCGTTCCACTTTCCTTGAAAGCGGGCTTTAAACCCGACAGTTTTTCAATCGTTGTTTCAGGACGGGGATGTTCGTCTCGATCGATTGTAACCATTCCCTTTTTTTGTTGGATCATTACCGGGACGACTTCATCTTTGAAAGTTCCATTTCCCATAGCTTTTGCAGCTCTTTGTTGACTCTCTACTGCAAAAGTGTCCTGATCTTCTCTTGAGATCTCATATTTTTCAGCTACATTTTCCGCTGTGATTCCCATTCCCAGATGATATCCATATAATTCTTGTGGTTGCTGACCGTTTTCTTTGTTTGAATCTACTAGGATTGACCGATTTCCTCCAAAGCGCGCATTCCTTAAATAAAGGGGGGCACGACTCATACTTTCTGTTCCCCCAGCCACAATGATTGTTCCTTGGTTGGAGTCTATCTGCTGTACAGCTGAGGTAATGGCCTGCATGCCTGATGCGCATAATCGGTTGACTGTAAATGCTGGTGAAGTGGCCGGTATCCCTGCCCTTAATGCCGCTACTCTGGCAACATTCGATGATTCCGTTGATTGTCTTACTTCTCCTAAAATGACTTCACTAACTTGTTCAGCCGCTATGTTCGCTTTATTTACTGCCTCTTCTATAACAAGACTCGCCAGATGACCGGAGCTGATTTCTCTTAAAGCACCTCCATAGCGGCCAATCGGCGTCCGAACAGCGCTTACAATGACGATTTCCTCTCGCATCGTTTTTCTCCCCCTCCTCTTATCAGCTATACTCTTTCTTTAGTTGACCAGCTATTATGTTTTTCTGTATTTCAGATGTTCCTTCATATATCCTTGTGATTCTGGCATCCCTGAAAAAACGCTCAATCGGATAATCTGCAATATACCCGATGCCTCCGTGAACTTGAACAGCTTTATCTGCTACACGGTTGTATACTTCTGAACCAAATAGTTTCAGCATAGCCGCTTCTTTTATCACTTTCATTCCTTCATCGACCATCCAGGCTACCCGATATGTAAATGATCGCAGTGACTCAACATCTACTGCCATTTCAGCTATCATATGAGATACGGCTTGATGTTCGAAAATCGGAACATCAAATTGAATCCGTTCTTGCGCATAAGTTGCAGTTAAATCCAGAAGTTTCTGACACGAACCAAGATTGCGCGCTGCCAATCCGGCACGCCCATTTGCCAGGATCTTTAGTGCGTTGACATATCCCTGTCCTTCTTCTCCCAATACGTTTTCAACAGGCACTTCACAATCTTCTAAAATGATTTCAGCTGAATGGGATCCCCTGAGCCCCATCTTCCGCTCCACTGCCCCGACGTGAAACCCCGGGAAATCTTTTTCTATAATGAAGGATGTAATACCCTTTGCACCCTTTTCCGGATCTGTCACAGCCATCACTGTGAATATATCTGCTTCTGTCGCGTTTGTAATATAATGCTTCGTACCGTTTAAGAGGTATTTGTCTCCCTTTTTTACAGCCGATGTTTTTAGATTCGTGGCATGAGAACCTGCACCAGGCTCAGTCAACGCAAACGCCCCGATTTTTTCACCCCTGGCCATGGCAGGCAAATACTTACGCTTTTGTTCCTCGTTGCCCATTTCTACAATACCGACCGTCCCGATCCCCGTATGTGCCCCAATCAGAGTGGTATAACCGTTGTGCGTAGCTCCGATCTCCTCATACAGTGCACATTTTCCCACCATCCCGATTCCAAGCCCCTCATAGGCTTCCGGAATGCTTAATCCGAACAGGCCCAATTCTTTTGACATTTCTTTAATCCGGTCGGGGATTTTATCCTCTTGTTCGATCTGCATTGCCACAGCCTCTACCTCTGTTTGGACAAAATCACGTACACCTTTTTTCAAAAATTGAATGTCTTCGCTTAGACGAAAGTCCATCCTGTTCACCTCTTTCACTATTGTTTGCTATATTCGTAGAAACCTCTGCCTGTTTTCCTGCCTAATCTTCCCGCTTTCACGTACTTTGTAAGAATAGGGCAGGGACGATAGGTTTCACCGAGTGTCTTATAGAGATACTCCATATTACGGAGCCTTGTATCCAATCCGACTAAATCCGCTAACTCCAAAGGCCCCATGGGATGATTCAATCCCAGCTTCATCGCTTTATCGATGTCTTCGATACTCCCTACGCCTTCCATTACCATCTTCATCGCTTCGTTGCCGATCAGGCAATTCATGCGACTGACGGCAAAGCCGGGAAATTCGTTGATCCTGACACATTCTTTCCCAATGGTTTCTCCGAACTGAAAACTTTTAGCCACCGTTTCTTCGGAAGTTTCTAATCCACAGATCACTTCAATTAATTTCATTTTTGGAACGGGGTTAAAAAAGTGAAGGGCGATACATTGAGGTGGTCTGTTCGTTTGAGCTCCAATCTCTGTTGGACTCATGGTAGAAGTATTGGTTGCCAGGATGGCGTGCTTAGGAGCGTATTCATCCAATTGCTTAAAAATCCCGACCTTCAGTTCCATTACTTCAAGAACCGCTTCAATGACTAAATCTGCTTGACCAGCCGCATCCTGAAGATCTGTCGTATACCTAATGTTTTGGTCATAATGGTTTACCTGATCGACTGTCAGGAATTCTTTTTGTACTGCTTTTTGAAATTGGCTGTCTATATACTCTTTGCATGCTTCAAGGGTATGAGAATGAATATCCTGTACGGTAACCGATAGGCCGGCTGCTGCGCACGTGTAAGCGATCCCCCGCCCCATTGTTCCCGCACCGATGATGGCTACCTGCTTGATCATGTTCACGCCCCCTTTCCGTTTTTGACTTCTTCTTCGGGCTTATACCCGGACGTCAGAATGGTCGTAGGTGTAAAATCCTTTTCCTGTTTTCCGTCCCAATTCCCCTTTATGGACTTTGTCCTCCACGATTTGAGCCGGCTTGTCGGCTTCATTCCCACTTTCTTGATATCGTTGCATCCGCACAAAGTAATTTACATCAATGCCTGTCAAATCCATGAGGGCAAAAGGGCCAATCGGATGGTTTAACGCTTTTGTACATACCAGATCGATTTCTTCATGATCTGCATATCCGTTTTCCAGTAAATACACGGCTTCATCCATTAATTTCCCCAGGATCCGGTTGGCAATAAATCCTGAAATCTCTTTTTTCAGAAGAACAGGTACTTTTTGAATCTTTTTGACTACCTCCACTGCAAGTTCCGCTGTCTCATCAGATGTATGAGGTCCCCGTACCACTTCGACCAGTTCCATCACAAGGGCCGGATTGAAAAAATGTACGTTGCATACTTTTTCAGGTCTGTCCGTCACATCGGCGATCTTCGAACTGACAATGGTGGAGCTGTTCGTTGCCAGGATGGCATGCTTCGGGACGATCTGATCCAGTTTTGCAAAGAGTTCCCGTTTAGCCTCTAACTTCTCGACGATTGCTTCAATTACAAAATCCGCCTGCTGAAGATCTTCCAAAGAAGAGGAAAACATCATTCGGCTAAAGGCGTCCGCCACCTCTTTTTCTGTTAATCTACTTTTTTGGATCCTTCTATCCATATGACCTTGCAGAGAGTGTTTGGCCTTAATAAGACTCTCATCACTCACGTCATGGAGAATAACCGAATACCCGCCCAAGGCACACACCATGGCAATTTGTGATCCCATTGCGCCAGATCCGACGACACCTATTGTTTTAATCTCGCTCATTTGCACGCTTACTCTCCTCCTTATTCCGTTCCTCTTGAACCAACAGCCTCTTTAACAGCTTCCCGACTGTATTCCGAGGGAGCGACTCCCTTATTTCAAACTCCTTTGGCACTTTATAACGTGTTAACTTCATATAACAATGACCTTTGATTTCTTCTAAATCCACTTGACAATCATCTTTTGGAACAATGTATGCCTTTACAATTTCTCCGTTTGTTTGATCCGGAATTCCAACCACAGCCGCTTCCTTCACATGTGGATGTTCATACAGGATACTCTCTACTTCCTGGGGATAAATGTTGAACCCGCCTACAATCACCATTTCTTTCTTTCTTCCGACAATGTAAAAGTAACCCTCTTCATCCATCGTGGCCAGATCCCCTGTGAAGAGCCATCCGTCCCGTAAGGAGCGACTCGTTTCCTTCTCATTGTTCCAATAGCCTTTCATGATTTGGGGTCCTTTAATGAGCAATTCCCCCACACAATTGGCCGGCAATTCCTGCCCATTCTGATCCACGATCATACAATCTGTACCTGGCACCGGGATTCCGATACTCCCTATCTTCCTTACACCGGTAGTGGGATTGCGATGAGTGGATGGAGACGCTTCAGATAAGCCAAATCCTTCTAATATGGCTGATCCCGTTAAATACTCAAAACGTTTAATAATTTCAATGGGAAGAGGCGCCGACCCACAGGAACACATTTTTATACAATCCAGCCCGTAGTCCTCTACTCCAGGATGATTCACAAATGCACTGTACATTTTGGGAACCCCGGGAAAGTAAGTCGGGCGGTATTCACGAATATTGTCCAACACATTCTCTATTTCAAATTTCTTGATCAGCAGCAATGTCCCCCCGATGTACAAACCAAGGTTCATGGCGCTTGTCATGGCATACACATGATATAGTGGTGTCGCAGTCAATACGATTTCCTCTCCCAGGAGCATGTTCCCCCCATACATATATTGACTTTGAACGACATTGGCAATCAGGTTGTAGTGGGTCAGAACCGCTCCCTTCATCTTACCGGTCGTCCCTCCGGTGTACTGGATAACCGCTACATCCTCATGTACAGATACAGGTGCGGGCTTATCCAGAGAATGGGAGGAATGTTTTAACTCTTCTAAGCTGTGAAACCCGGATCCTTCACTACCTTTTTCCGCTTGTGAGACAAAGACATGCCGGAACGGATAGATTCCGGATACTTCCTTAACAGCTTGGATTGCCCCCGGATCCACGACTAGATAGGTTACATGAGAATCGCTTGCCAGTTGAAGGAGTTCTCTGGCCGTATACATTGGATTAATCTGCACGACGACCAGCCCAAGTGCCTGAGCAGCGTAATAGGAAGTGATATAATCTGGATGATTCGAGAGCATGAGGCCGATCCGTTCCCCTTTGCTTGCCCCCAGTCTTCTCCAGGATGCCGCCAAGCGATCCACTCCATCCTTTAATTCACGATAGGTCATCTTTTGATGTTCATAAATAATGGCTGTACGCTTTCCGTATAGTTCCGCTGACTTCTCCAAAATGCTATACAGGGGAATTTCCGGAATTTGAAAATCCTTATTGGTTGGATAAAATTTACTCCACGGCCGATCTAATAAGTTTTGCAAAGAGATTTCACCTTCCTCTTTCATTCAGTTCTATACCTTATAGAGACTGGCTTTTTCTAACTCTCCTGTAAAACGTTACGGGCAATGATCAAACGTTGAATTTCATTTGTTCCTTCATAAATTTTTGTAATCCTTGCATCTCTATAAAAACGTTCCACCGGATAGTCGGATACGTATCCCATCCCTCCGTGGATCTGTACGGCTTTGTCGGCTACTCTGTTAAATACGTCCGATGCAAATAATTTTGCCATTGAGGCCTCTTTCACCACTTTTTTGCCCTCATCAATCTTTTGTGCTGCCATCATAGTCAACGTCCTTGCCGCTTCCGTTTCTGTTGCCATGTCTGCGAGCATCCATTGAATCGCTTGATTATCAGCGATCGGCTTACCGAACTGAATCCGCTCTTTGGCATACCCCGCTGATAATTCAATTAACTTATCACATGATCCGACTGCTCTGGCAGCTAAACCAACGCGGCCTTCTCCCAGTATTTTAAGCGCTGATATATATCCCATCCCTACTTCGCCGATGACATTTTCTTCGGGGATGATACAGTCTTCAAAGATAATTTGAGACGTATATGAACCTCTCAGACCCATCTTTTTGTCTTTTTTCCCAATGATCAACCCAGGGAAATCCTTTTCCAATAAGAAAGCGGTTATTCCGCCTTTTGCTCCCTTATCTTTGTCCGTTAAAGCAAATACGGTAAATACATCGGCAATCGGACCGTTGGTAATGAAATGTTTGGTGCCGTTCATTACCCAATAATCGCCTTTCTTCTCTGCCCTCGTCGCTAAATTCGTCGCATCTGATCCCGCACCGGGTTCTGATAAGGCAAATGCACCGATCTTATTGCCCGCAGCCATGTCAGGTAAATATTTATTCTTCAAATACTCTGATGCTAATTTCACAAGTCCCGTGCTCCCAATACCTGTATGCGCGCTTATTAAGGAAACAAACCCGTTATGAGTCCTTCCCAATTGCTCAAGAACATTGGCCTTTTCTACTGTATTTAATCCGATTCCACCGTACTCCTCGGGAATGCTGATCCCAAACAGACCCAACTCCTTCGCCTTTTCTACTAAATGATCGGGAATCGCGTCTTCTTCTTCGATTTGCTGTGCATATGGTTCCACTTCTTTTTCTACAAAATTACGAATCATACTTTTCATTTGCTGCATTTCTTCTGTTAATGCTACCGTCATTGGTCATCTTCCTTCCTCAACAAGTTTTCACTAATTGTTATTGCAAGAAGTGTGCCAACTTATGAAATCATTGAGCCGGGCGGTTTCTTTGAATGTACAGAAGAGAGAGCATTCATTTTTGAATCAAAATGTCCAATATGGAGGGGATAGTGCCGTTTTTCTGATTCAAATTTGAATCAGGTGATTTATTTTTGAATCGAGGAGTTGCCATTTATAAAAATAGACCAATTCAAAGGACCCTACCCGGTCTTTGATTGGTCTTTTACCTTTTAGAAAGATGGTTAGCGAGTTCTGACTGTTATCCTGGCTCTCACTAATGCCCAATGCGGTACTGTTTTATCAGTGAGGACGTAAACGGAAGACTGAGCCCTATGGAATGTTTTATTCTCTTACATTCAATCTATATTTTTTTAATTTTCTTACTATTGTAGGTTGACTCGTCCCTAAGGCCTTTGCTATTTCGTATGTGGTATGACATGTTTTAACAGCAAGCGACAATACTTTTTCCTCAGCTATTTCTACCGCTTCTTTCAGTGTCATCAGCTCGGTGAATGCCAAACTTGAATTATGAGACTCTTTATATTCTATAGGCAGATTTCTTACGGTTAATTCTTGTTCTTCCGTCGTCAGGACCATTCGTTCAATCAGATTGGATAGTTCCCTGACATTTCCAGGCCAATTGTAGCGGTAAAAGAATTCGTTCAGTTTTACATTGATTGTTTTATCTTTTTCGTATTTGCGATTTGTCTGATGTAAAAACAGCTGAATCAGCGGCAATATATCATCTCTTCTCCCCTTCAATGGGGGAATCGCTATAGGGATGACGTTTAAGCGATAATACAAGTCTTCACGAAACTCACCATTTTGCACCATCTCTTTCAAATTACGATTCGTGGCGGCAATGATCCGTACATTCACTTTCTTTGATTTGGTGGCTCCCACGCGTCGTATCTCTTTTTCTTGAAGTGTCCTTAAGAGCTTCACTTGCAATGCTAACGATAATTCACCCACTTCATCCAGAAATAGAATCCCGTTATCTGCAAGCTCGAGCATTCCCGGCTTTCCATTGGAATTCGCCCCTGTAAATGCTCCACCTTCATATCCGAATAGCTCTGACTCTAAAAGATCGGGAGGAATGGCCCCACAATTAAGTTTAATGAACTCCCCCTGCTTAGCCCGTATACTTTGGCTATAAATGAATTTAGCCAATACATCTTTCCCTACACCCGTTTCACCTAAAATCAATACTGTGGCATCCACATCGGCAATGCGTTCTGCCATCTCAAAAATCAGTTTCATTTGATGGCTTGCAATCACGACATCTCCGGCTCTTTTGGTTACCCCTTTTAATCGTTCAATTTCCTTTTTGTAGCTATCATTTAATTCATTCGCCTTTTTTAATGCCGTTTGCAACTCATTCAGTTCCGATAAATCCCTTATGTTGGTGACTACTTTTTCTATGTCACCATCATCATTGATGACTGGATTACCCGTGATCAGAGTTTCTTTCCCTGAGTAATTATATTGAATTGTAGAAACCGATCGCTTTTGTTCGATTACCTTCTGTGTGACGGAACTCTTTAGAATTCCCCTTTTCATCAGAGCCTCCACACTTTTGCCTATATAGTATTCTTTTGGGATACCTGTAATCCGTTCTATTGCAGAGTTCGTTTTAAGGGTCACTCCATTTTTATCCGTAATGTAGATGACATCGTATGAGCTTTCAATAATCGCCTCTAGTTCACGATTCAACGTCCTTAGCTCTTTTAATTCCTGTGTGACTTGTTCTAATTCGGATAATTCGGTACTCACGACAACCCCCACCTTTCAATTAACAAGTAAATTTCGATAAACTTAGTTGTATTTCTTCTTATTTCTCCAAAAATCCCGAAATACCTCCCCTATCTATCAATCTATGAGTAATGGCATATAGGAAGAAAGGATGAAGGCGGGAAAAAGAAACAGGACCCCGTTATATAAATAGGGCCCTGCGTTTAGGAGTTGCGGCTTAAGAATGGATAAATATCCTTGGACTCATTTCAAGTTCAGGGACTTTATCAGCAATAGCTTTTCCTATAGGTAAACATGCAGTAGCTGCAGGTGAGGGGGCATTGCAAACGTGAATGCTTCGTTTACCTGGAACTATGAAGAAATCGTCGACCAATGTTCCATCTGATTGAAGTGCCTGAGCTCTGACACCTGAAGAAGCTGGCACAAGATCTTTTTCCTGTACGGAAGGGATCAGCTCTTGAAGACTTTTGACAAATGCCTTTTTACTATAAGAACGCCACATTTCTTTGGCGCCTTCTTTCCAATACTTTGAGGCCAATTTCCAGAATCCTTTATACTTCATCACTTCAGAAAGGTCCTTCACATCGATATCTGTCTTTTTGTATCCTTCCCTTTTCAAACTAAGCACAGCATTCGGACCGGCTTCGATCCCGCCACCGATCATTCTTGTGAAATGCACGCCCAGAAATGGAAAGTCCGGATTAGGCACAGGGTATATCAAATTTTTTACAAGGTGATGCTTTTCAGGTATTAACTCGTAATATTCCCCACGAAACGGGACTATTTGCAAATCAATTTCGACTCCAGCCATTTTTGTCACCCGATCACTGTGCAAACCCGTGCAATTCACTACATAACTTGTCTGGAAAGTTTGATCGTTTGTCACAATTTCCACGTTCTGATCATGCTCAAGCACTTTTTTGACTTCTGTGTTTAAATGCAGTTCTGCCCCACGTTTTTCTAAGTATTGTACCATCCTCTCACACACTTGTTTGTAATCCACAATTCCAGCCTGTGGTACCTTTATCGCTTTTATCCCTTTCACATAAGGTTCTTCTTCCTTGATCTGTTCCTCACCTATAATAGAAATGTCCAGTCCGTTTGCCATCCCCCGGTGAAATAAATTTTCTAACAATGACAGTTCGGATTGTTTGGTAGCAACAATCACTTTTCCACATTGATCATAATCCACCCCATGTTCCCTGCAGAACTGAATCATCTGTCTGTTGCCCTCGGTTGCAAACTTCGCCTTTAAGCTCCCAGGTTTGTAATAGATCCCTGAGTGGATCACGCCGCTGTTATTTCCCGTTTGATGCCTGGCCCAGCCGCTTTCTTTTTCTAACACAGCAAGATTCGCTTGAGGGAAACGCTTACTTAATGAGAAAGCCGTTGATAAACCAACAATGCCTCCTCCAATGACAATAATATCTTTCATCCTTTTCCCTCCTAGTGACAGCCACTCTTATACTTTTGCAAAGTAACCTCTTTGTCTTAATAATTCACGATATAAGTTTGGATTTTTCTCAAATGCCGCCCTTCCATGGAGCCAAAAGTGATTATTAATCATGACAATATCCCCTATTGGAAGAGGTAGCGCAATTGTAGCGGCACTATTCTCCATGGAGTCGGAAAGTTCTTTTAAATACGTTGCTTCTTCTAATGTTGCAGGATAAGCGAACTGATCAATAAAGCAGATGCAGGGCTTCCCATTTTGTTCATAGAAGGTTTGATTGTATATTGTTTTACTCACATTTTTACTTGAAGGCGCTTTGTATTCAATACGCGTCGTCGCCAAAGGATGGTTTGAGAATTTCTCTAAGTCCTCCCAGTCGTCCAAGTGCAGCAATCTTGACTCTCCCCCGACTGCATTTTCTTCGGCAAACTTCATCATCAACAACCAGTCTGTAGGCTCATCTACGAACGTTCCATCTGTATGCAACGTGAATAATCGATAGGCCTGACGTAAGTATGAATCACTGCTGTCCGTGTCTTTCACATTGAACCTTGCATAATAGGTGTTGGACATGGCATCAAAGTTGACTCCCCCTACTAGATGGGTAAGGGCTGTGGAGAATTTAACATAATCTTGATCAGACACCGTTTGGTTCTGCATTCCAATTGTGAATCCTCCGGATGTTCGATCATGTAAAATGGAGCGGATCGTCTCCCCAAAGGTTTCACCTGCAATTTTCTGCAGCCGTTCTGCCAACACCAATCGCATATATGGGACATATTCCAACTGCTGCGCATTTACATCCTGATTCTGTTCCAAAAATGTGCGAAGTACCCCGTTACTCACTTCGATGGAGTAAAGCCGATGATGATAAGGATGCTCCTTCACCTCAAATGTATCGTATTGACCCGTAAAAGATTTTAAACCCTCTTGAATTACGTTCATGTTTTCTCCTCCTTTTTATTTAAGCAATAAAAATAGCCAGCTATATCAATCCTTGCACACACGTATGCAAAGAATATGATATAACTGGCTACGGCCTACTTACGGCTTCTGACAGGAAGTCCGATAGGCTTAACAGTTTATTTTAGTTATAGCTAGAGAAATAAATTACTGATCATGGAAGGGAAACCTTCCTAGGAGTAATCTGATAAATATAGTGTATTAGATGATAAGAATTTTGTCAATTATTTATTAGAAAATTCTAATTTTTCATTCTGGTTGATGTAAAGATATTGTTTATAAGCATCTTTTACTGCAGCAACCAATGCCGATTGGGCTTTCCCGTGATAATGTCCCTCAATCTCTTCAATGATAGGTTCAAGATCATCGAGTAAACTATGTCCCTTTAATAATTGATCCAGAAACTTTTGGGCATGACCGGTTGCAAGTGTGCAAGATGCATCTAAAATCACCCAATACTTTAAATCTGTCTCTAATGTCACTGTTAAAGTCTGATGAATATCACTTGCTGCCATCCCTTGTGGCAGCTTGGCATGACCAGCCAACATGACTGTTTTTTTCAAAGTGAGACCTCCTCGTTAGTGTGCTGAACAACATAAGTTCAAGTTTTTCATTATCTATATAAGGATTCGGCAATGTATTCTTAATTCCTTTATCTTTGGTAGAAAACTTAACAAACCAAAAGACAAAAAAGCCTTACAGAAGGTATTCCCTTCCGTAAGGCTTCGTTACATTAACCGTTTTTGACTTTTTCTTTTTGCTCTTCGATATAGTGCTGAGCGGTTTGCGCGGCGATGCTGCCGTCACCTGTTGCTGTTACAATTTGGCGAAGTTGTTTTTCACGGACATCTCCGGCTGCAAAGATACCAGGTACCTTTGTTTCCATTTGTTCGTTTGTTTCGATGTATCCTTCAGAGTTGATGATTCCGAGGTTCGCGAATGGCTTCGTCAATGGAAGCATTCCGATATAGATGAAGACACCATCTGCCTGGAAGTCTGTTTCTTCTCCATTTTCAGTGGAAACAAGGGTCACACTTCCGACTTTACCGTCTTTATCGTTGATTTCTTTTATTGTATGGTTCCAGATGAAATCAACTTTCTCGTTATCAAAGGCGCGCTGCTGCAGGATCTTTTGAGCACGGAGCTCATCGCGGCGGTGAACGATCGTCACTTTGTTAGCGAATCTTGTCAGGTAAACCCCTTCCTCGACGGCAGAGTCCCCTCCACCTACGACAACAAGGTCTTTTCCTTTAAAGAACGCTCCGTCGCACACAGCACAGTAAGATACTCCGCGTCCACCCAGTTCTTTTTCACCAGGGACACCGATTTTCTTGTATTCTGCACCCGTTGTGATGATCACGGCACGGGCCTTGAATTCTTTCGAACCGGTTTTGACGATTTTGAAATCCTCGCCGTCCACGATTTCCTTGATGTCTCCGTATGCGTATTCCGCACCGAATTTTTTCGCATGGTCGAACATTTTATTTGAAAGATCAGGTCCAAGAATATGGTCGAAGCCAGGATAGTTTTCCACTTCTTCCGTATTCGCCATTTGTCCGCCCGGCACTCCTCTTTCAAGCATAAGCGTTGAAAGGCTTGCACGTGACGTATAAACAGCTGCAGTCATTCCTGCAGGGCCTGCACCTACAATGATCACATCATACATTTTTTCTTCAGACATAATGACATTCTCCTTCCGAAACAGTCGTAAGCACATTCTTCATTAAATACTATGGCCATAGGTTGTAATGGTGCTCATGACATCCATCCATAGTATGAACTTTATACACCTATCCTATAAAAAATACGTTCACATCGTCCAAAAATATGCTCATGGAAGGTAACTTTCCACGACCGCTATATATTTTGTCAGGGTGCTCGTGGATAAGTCGAACCGGTCGCAAAGCTGCTTCTTCGTCACCTTTTCATTCCGCAGGCGACTCCAGACAAATTCTGTTGCTGCTGCAAATGCTTTGGCATTCTTGAAGGTTTCCCGTTCTTTGATGCCCCGGTAGGCGATTGTGAACCACGTCAGGAACAAACCGGATTCCACGCTCGTGATCGGATGATGATTGCCATATAGATGAAGGGCGACCTGATGCATATTTTGGATTTCCTGATTTACTTTGATCGAGCTGTTGCCGTTACTATTCAATACCTGCGCCAAATACACCTTCTCGACAATCGACAGGTCCTCTACATCACAAAAATCTGCGTGAGTAAGAATGGCCCTTTGATTATCAGAGATGGACGTCAGGAATAGGCCGAATAATTTCTCTTCCGTATACTCACTTTGAAGCTTTTTTAAAATAGATGTGACGTGATTTTCAAAGCCTTCTTCCTGTTTTTGGTCGTTCCAAGGCTCGAGCCCTTCTTTTTCAGGGTTGATATCAAGTACCTTTTTCCACGCATTGCGGGCCGTATCTTCATGACCCGTTTCATAAGCTGAATAGGACAACCAGTAATAGAAGCTCGCGTCACCTTCGAAGCCGATCTTCTGAAGGGACTTCAACCAGTCATACGCACGCTTTGAATGCCCCACAAGTGCAAACGTGGCCCCAAGCTTGTAACGGTGCTCATGAAGCAGGGGACGGACCTTCTCGAGACCCTGGATCAATTCATCCAGCTCATCATGGCGCTTTTGATAGAAATAAAAGACGGCCGTATTGCACAGTGCATGAAGATTACCCGGATTCTTCTCAAGCACCTCTTCCAGAGTGGCGGTTGCTTTATCCACTTCCCCCAGATAGAAGTAAGCAAGGGCCAGATTATTATAAGCGGACCAGAATTCCGGATAGTCCCGTATGACCCCCTGTAAGGTATCCACGGCTTTCTGAAAGTGACCGGATTCGAGGAGCTCCCTTGCTTTCTCCTGTTGGACGATGAGCTCATCATGCTCATATAGATCATCCACAATCAAGTCGGAATCAAGTTCCAGAAGTTCCAGTAAGTCTTCGGCATCCTCGACGAATTCACCGTATTCTTCTTTATTAAGATATGTGGAGACCTGTTCATACGCCTCTTTAAATAAGCCAAGGTGGGCATAGTTATTGGCTAAGAAATAATGGCATTCCGTCATATGAGGATCGAGATCCTCTAGTATGTTATGCAATAAATCATTTGAACGCTTGTATTCGCCCAGTTCTGTATACACAATCGATAATTGACAGGCAATCATCGGTTCAATCGGTTCTAATTGAAATGCTCTATTTAGATATTTTAACGATTTCTTAAGTTCACGACGTTGATAAGCTTTCATCCCTTTATTGTAGTAATACTCACCAGTCGGGACAAAAGACAACACTTTCGCTTCTTCACTACTTAATTTTGACCCTTTTCTCATCAAAGTCCTCCGAAACGTTCATAGTATAACTACAGTAGTATATCATACAATACACCCGTACTAAACTACCATATTTTGAGGGACGGACCTTCGCGCCTGGCGCAAAGGTCCGTCCCTCAAGAGTGTTATTTATTATGACGTTCCACGAGGACACCCAACACATCTTCGAGTGGAAGTTTTTGTTCCCTTAAAAGGACGAGGACGTGGTAGAAGAGGTCGGCGACTTCCCATTTTAACTCTTCACTGTCCCTGTTTTTTGCGGCAATGATCACTTCTGATGCTTCTTCTCCTACTTTTTTAAGGATTTTGTCGACTCCTTCTTCAAATAGGTAGGTTGTGTATGCTCCTTCAGGTCGCTCGATTTCACGATTTTCGATGAGTTTTTCAAGAGTGGGAAGAATATTTTCTTTTGATAATCTCTCCTCACCAAAGACTTTTTCATGGAAACAACTGTCCTCACCCTTGTGGCAGGCAGGACCTTTCTTCGTGACGAGGACCAGAAGGGCATCTTGATCGCAATCCCACATGATATTCTCGGCCGTTTGTGTATTCCCGCTCGTTTCACCCTTGTGCCAAAGTTCTTGGCGTGACCTGGAATAGAACCATGTTTCCCCGGTCTCAACGGTTTTCTTAAGTGATGTTTCATTCATATAGGCTAATGTCAGTACATCCTTCGTTACAGCATCCTGTACGATGGCGGGCACAAGGCCTTTGTCGTCGTACTTCACGGATGTGATCCAATCAGTGTTTGTCATCGTACGTGCACCTCTTCTTTCCGTAAGTAGCTTTTTACTTCTTCTACACTCGTTTCTTTATAGTGAAAGATGGAAGCTGCCAGGGCAGCATCGGCTTTACCTTCTGTGAACACATCTTTAAAGTGGGCGGCATTCCCGGCACCGCCGGATGCAATCACGGGAATCGACACCGCTTCGCTGACCGCCTTTGTAAGAGCCAGGTTAAAACCCTTCTTCTCTCCATCGCTGTCCATGCTTGTCAGTAATATTTCCCCCGCTCCGAGGGCTTCTACTTCCTTCGCCCATTCAACGGCATCAAGATCTTTCAGTTTCCTGCCTCCGTGGGTGTAAACCTTCCAGCCCTTGGTTCCTTCGTCATATTTGGCATCAATCGCCACTACGATACATTGGGAGCCGAAGTAATCGGCCCCTTCCCGGACCAGTTCTGGCCGAAGTACGGCTGCTGTGTTCAGGGAGACCTTGTCTGCCCCGGCCCGGAGGATCACCTTCATATCCTCCACCGAATTGATCCCTCCACCCACTGTAAAGGGAATTGCTAATTCGGCTGCCACATGTTGAACGACCTCGACCATGGTTTTGCGGCCTTCGTGTGAGGCGGATATATCCAGGAACACCAGTTCATCCGCACCTTGCTCATCGTATACTTTGGCAAGTTCAACGGGGTCTCCCGCATCCCGCAGTTCCACGAACTGGATGCCTTTTACTACCCGGCCGTCCTTTACGTCCAGGCAAGGTATGATACGTTTCGTTAACATGACCTCACCTCGTTTACAGCCTCACCGACAGTGAACTTCCCTGTGTAAAGGGATTTCCCGCAAATGGCACCTGAAACACCACGGGATTCATATTCCTTTAACGTCTTTAGATCTTCAAGTGAGCTAATGCCTCCAGACGCAATCACTGATTTTCCCGTTTGTTCGGCAAGATCCACAACTGCTTCAACATTGGGACCAGATAGCATTCCGTCTGTGGCAATATCGGTGAAAATGAATGTTTCGGCACCGGCTTCAGCGAGTTCCTTTCCAAGATCGACGGCTTTAAGAGCAGAGGTTTCCAGCCAGCCGTGGGTCGCCACATAGCCATCCTTCGCGTCAAGTCCGATGGCAATCTTATCACCATATTCCCGAAGCCATTCTTTCACTAATTCCGTGTTGGAAACAGCAATGCTGCCAATGATGACCCGGTCGACACCCCTGTTCAAATAGTGTTGGATATCCTCTTTGGATCGGATGCCGCCTCCAATTTGAACCTTGGCATCGAGTTTTTCTGCAACGGCAATCACGAATTCGTCATTGATCCGGGTGCCTTCCTTTGCCCCGTCAAGATCCACCATATGAATCCACTCTGCCCCTTCACCTGCGAATTTCTTTGCCATATCGAAAGGGGAGTCTCCGTACACCGTTTCCTGATTATAATCCCCTTGCACCAATCGTACGCATTTCCCGCCCCGCATATCGATGGCTGGATAAATCGTAAAACTCATGAGACCCTCTCCTTCACTCGCTTTGTAAAGTTTTCTAACAGCTGCATGCCAAGCTCGCCGCTTTTTTCAGGGTGGAACTGCATGCCGTAAATATTGCCACGACTCACGACGGCAGGGATTTCCACTCCCGCATAATCTGCGCTTGCCGCAATCACGTCTTTGGATCCTTCATGCACGTAATAAGAATGCACGAAGTAAACATATCCTTCCATTAACCCTTCTAAGAGGGTAGAGCTTTTCTGGTAACGGAGAAGATTCCAGCCCATATGAGGAACTTTATAGGCATTCCCTTCTCTGTCCTCTTTCGGGATGCGAAGCACTTCCCCAGGCAGCAGAGCCAATCCTTTCGTCGTTCCATTTTCCTTACTTTCCTCAAATAGGAGCTGCATGCCTAAACAAATGCCAAGGAGCGGCTTGCCGCTTTCCGCAAACGTCAGGATGGTCTCTTTTAAATGGGTGGTTTCAAGGAGACTCATGGCATCCTTAAAGGCCCCGACCCCGGGCAAAATCAACCCATCGGCTCTCAATAACTCTTCTTGTACATCACTTATAAAGTAAGGGACGTTCAATCGTTCCAGTGCTTTACTGACGCTGAACAGATTTCCCATTCCATAATCCACAATTCCGATCATGAATCATAACATTCCCTTCGTTGATGGTACCCCTTTTACCCGGGGATCGATCGTGGTCGCTTCATCCAGGGCACGTCCCAACGCTTTGAAGATCGCTTCAATAATATGGTGGGTATTGTGACCGTAATGCACAATGACATGAAGGTTCATCCTTGCTTCGATGGCCAGCTTCCAAAGGAATTCATGAACAAGCTCCGTATCAAATGTCCCCACTTTCTGACTGGGAAGTTCTTCTGCACGGAATTCAAGGTGAGGACGGTTACTCAGGTCCACCACGACTTGAGCCAGGGCTTCATCCATCGGGACCATGGCCGATCCATAACGCTTGATTCCTTTCTTGTCTCCGAGTGATTCAAGCAATGCTTGTCCGAGGCAGATGCCGATATCCTCTGTCGTGTGATGATCGTCGACCTCCGTGTCCCCGTTTGCCTCAATCGTACAATCAAATTGTCCATGCTTCGTGAACAGATCCATCATATGACTCATGAACGGGACCCCTGTCTCGATCTTCGAATTCCCTTCCCCATCGATTCCAAAACTCAACCGGATATCTGTCTCATTCGTCTTACGCACAATCTCTGCACTTCTCACCATGATGTCCTCCTTTTTTGGAGGGACGGACCTCCTTGGAGGTCCGTCCCTCTTCTCTATTTCTCTTTATCGAATCGTATTTCCACAGCCCTCGCATGGGCTTCAAGACCCTCTAAGCGGGCAAGTTTAGCGATTTTCCCATAGTTTTTCTCCAGTGCCGTTTCACTATAGGATATGACACTTGTCTTCTTCATGAATTCATCCACATTCAATGGACTTGAGAAACGGGCTGTCCCGTTCGTTGGGAGTACATGATTCGGTCCTGCAAAGTAATCCCCGACAGGCTCGGAGCTGTATCGTCCAAGGAAGATTGCTCCGGCATGGCGGATTTTCGCCATCGTTTCAAAGGGCTTATCCGTCAAGATTTCCAAATGCTCAGCCGCGAGCTCATTGACGAGCCTGATCCCTTCTTCTATATCTCCCGTCACATAAATGGCACCGTAATCGAGGATGGATTGACGGGCGATCTGTTCCCGCGGCAGAGTAGCCAGTTGACGCTCTACCTCAGCGGATACCTCTTTTGCAAGTGCCGATGAAGGGGTCACCAGGACTGCTGAAGCAATCGCATCATGCTCTGCCTGGGAAAGAAGGTCTGCAGCAATTTCATCTGCCCGCTGATTTCCGTCTGCCAGGATCACGATTTCACTCGGTCCGGCAATCATATCAATATCCACATCACCGAACACTTCCCGTTTCGCCAAGGCGACGTAAATGTTCCCCGGCCCCGTTATTTTATCCACGGGTGTGATGGATTCCGTCCCGTATGCAAGTGCGGCTACAGCTTGGGCACCACCGACTTTATAGATTTCCTCCACTCCTGCTACCTTCGCGGCCACGAGAACACCCGGAGATAACGTTCCTTCCTTGTCTGGAGGTGAAACCATTGTAATTCTCTTTACTCCGGCCACTTTTGCCGGCAGGACATTCATCAATACGGATGATGGATAGGCTGCAGTTCCACCCGGAACGTACACACCAACCGAATCAAGGGGTGTGAGCTTTTGACCTAACATCGTTCCGTCTTCATTTGTCGTGAACCATGACGACCTCTTTTGCTGTGCATGAAAGGCACGAATATTATCAGCCGCTTCTTCAATGATGGAGACCATTTCCGGATCGAGAGAGGAGAAAGCTTCCTCAATCTCACTCTCAGACACTTTGTAGTTCTCTAAATGGACTCCGTCGAATGTCTCTGTATACTCACGTATGGCTTTGTCTCCATCTTTTTTCACGGAAGAAATGATCCCCTGGACCGCCCTGCGCTGCTCCTCCGTACCACTATCCACAGAACGCTTAATCGACGCCCCGCTTATATCCCTAATAATCTTCACAGAATTCACCAACCTTTATGAGGGACGGACCTAGTATCAGGACCAGTCTCCCTATGTAATCTATATTTTGAGGGACGGACCTCGATTTTCACCGATGATCCGTCCCGAAAACTTCTTTAATGCCTGCCAACACTACATTCCGGACTCGAACAAGAGAGGTCCGTCCCTCTCACCCGATGATGCGTGTGAGTCGGGTAACGAGGTCTTCGATTTTTTCGTCTTTCATTCGGTAGCTGACAGGATTGACGATGAGTCGCGAGGTGATGCCGACGATGGTTTCGTATTCAACCAGGCCGTTTTCTTTCAGGGTGCGGCCTGTCGAGACGATATCGACGATGCGGTCGGCAAGCCCGATCAATGGGGCCAGTTCGATGGATCCGTTTAATTTAATGATCTCCACCTGCTCTCCCTGTTCCCGGAAATAGGATGAAGCGACATTCGGATATTTAGTCGCAATCTTAGGCGCCACATCACTCATCTTCGTATTCGGCAGTCCCGCGACCGCCAGGTAACATCCGCTGATTCGCAGATCGAGGAGCTCGTAGACGTCCCTTTCTTCTTCGAGCATGACGTCCTTCCCCGCAATCCCTAAGTCAGCGACTCCATGTTCCACATAGGTCGGGACATCCATCGGTTTGGCGAGGATGAAACGCAAGTCCTCCTCAGGCACTTCGATGATGAGCTTACGTGAATCATCGAATTCAGGCGGAAGATTGTAATCGGCTTTCCTTAATAGCTCCACTGCTTCTTCGAATATCCTGCCTTTAGGCATGGCAATGGTTAACGAACTCATGATGTCTCACCGCCTTTCCGGTCCTGCCCCACGACGAAGTGGACGTTGCTGAATCCCTTCGTGAACTCGTCCACATCTCCAACACCCTTCCAGTTCTGCAACACAACCTCGACCCCTTCATTTCTCAAGTCACGCGCCAGGCTGATGGCTTCTTTCCTGCGCTCATCACTGAACAGTACACATTGCTGAAGAGTGGAAGATAATTCTACCTTCATGGCTTCCAGTACGTAGTCAAGACGTAACCCAAAGCCTGTCGCACCGGAATTCTTGCCGAACTTTTCAAGGAGCTTATTGTAGCGTCCACCATTTCCGATGGCAAACCCTACATTTTCCCCGTACACTTCAAATAAAATGCCGGAATAATAGCTCATATGGCTGACAAGGCTCAAGTCGAATTTGACATATTTCTCGACTTCATAATCTTTTAAAATACGCCACAGATCCTTCAGCTGTTCCAATGCACCCAGTCCTTTTCCTCCTTCGAGGAGGGTATGCGCTTCACCCAGCACATCTTCTGACCCCCTTAATTGCAGGAACCTGAATAGCCGCTCTTTATCAATGGATGACAGGGCCAGTTCATTGACATGCTGACGGTAGCCGACATAATTTTTTTCATACAAATATCTTCTTAATGTGTCTGCCCGTTCTTCGGTCCCGACGATTTGAGTGAACAGTTCCTGTACGAATCCGATATGCCCAATGGAAATCTTGAAATGCTCCAAGCCTGCTTCTTTGAGGACCGACACCATAAGGGCAATCACTTCGGCATCGGCACTGACGGAATCATCCCCGATGCATTCGATCCCTACCTGTTCGAATTCTGCCGGCCGCCCGCCTTCACGCTGCTGGGCCCTGAAGACTGAATTGGAATAGGCAAGTCTGAGAGGCGCTTCTTCTTTCAATAACTTCGATGCTGCAATCCGTGCGATTGGGGCTGTCATGTCCGGCCTCAACACAAGTGTATGCCCCTGTTGATCCAATAGCTTGAATAATTGTTGATCGAGGATCGCCGATGCTTCCCCGACGGTCTCATAATACTCCAGGCTCGGGGTTTCAATGAACCGGTAACCCCACAGTTTCATGGCCTGTTCCATTTTCTTTTTCGTCTGATCTTTGATCTCATATAAATCAGGAAATGTATCTCTCATTCCCAATGGCTTCTCGAACATAAATAACTTAGTCATAAGAACCACCTTTGGCGTATTAATTCATCTATTTTTCCCTTAATGAGGGATTGTTACTACTTCTCGATTATTCAGAAATCCTTTAGTTCGCTAATGTGCTAATAAAATAAAGTTATTTGTAGTGTAGCGTTTCTTTTTTTATTCGTCAACCGTTTTTAAGGGGGGAACTATCGGTGGGAGTACTGCTGGAGTTGGAAGGTGCTGAGGGGGTGCTGAGTTATCTGCCGTTTTCAGAAAATATCTGATTATACCTGCCATTCGACAAATTCCGCCTTACTTCCTGCCCTTTTCGCAAAAATAAAAAAGGCAAAGACAGAATCCACTCTATCTTTGCCTTTTCCCTTATTCTTCTTTATTCAACCCATAGATGCTATCTTCCCGCCATCTTTCGGCCAACTCGTCTTTCGTATAGATGACTTTCATCGGGTTCCCCCCGACGAATGCCCCTGCCGGCACGTCTTTATGTACAAGGGTTCCTGCTGAGACGATGGCACCGTCACCAATCTTCACGCCCGGTAAAACCGTCGTGTTGGCCCCGATCATCACTTCCGATCCGATTTCCACCTCACCAAGGCGGTACTCTTTGATCAGATATTCATGGGCAAGGATCGTCGTATTATACCCGATGACCGTGTTCCGTCCCACGGAAATCTTCTCCGGAAACATCACATCCAGCATCACCATCAGGGCGAAAGATGTGTGTTCACCGATCTTCATCCTTAGAAACGTCTTGTACAGCCAGTTTTTCATTCCTAAAAATGGCGTGTAACGGGCAAGCTGGATGACGATGAAATTTTTGACGACCTTCCCGAATGGCACGGTTTTGTACACATGCCAGAGGGAATTTGCTCCTTCAACAGGATAGCGGGTCGTCCGTCTCATGCAGTCGGCGCCCCCACGATCGCTAATAAATCCCTCATATTTTCAAGCATGAAGTCCGGTTCATAGTGTGCAAGATGTTCTCTTCCCTTGGCACTCCAAGCAACGCCTGCCGACAGGACGCCTGCATTTTTCCCGGCTAAAATGTCGTGGTGATTGTCTCCGATCATGATGGTTTCACCAGGGGAAGATCCCAATGCGACCAATGCTTTCTCGATCGGTTCAGGATGGGGTTTCGCGTTCTCCACCTCATCCAGGGTGATGATGACGTCAAAGAATGGACGAAGATTCATCAGATCCAATCCTTTCAATACCACATCACGGACCTTCGTCGACACGATCGCTAATTTGTATCCATTGTCGTAAAGGGTCTTCACGGTTTCATAGACTCCCTCAAACTCTGTCACGAGGGAATCATGATGCTCGTGATTGTAGGCGCGGTAGTGAGCGCACATTTCTTCCATCTTATCGGGGTTCAATCCACCGAAGGACTCTTCAAGAGGCGGCCCCATAAATGGATGAACGTCTTCTTCCCCGTATTGCCCCGGATAATAATGATTCAATGTATGCAAAAAGGATGAAATGATCAGATCATTCGTGTTGATCAATGTCCCATCCAAGTCAAATAGAATTGTTGTAATCCTGCTCATAATGCAGCTCCTTTTCTTTCTTAGCATCAACTTTATTCCAGATATAAGCGACCAGCAAGGTTAAAAGGATCGCAGTCACCAGCCTGATCAAAAGAAGTGGCAGTACAGGTATGCCGAGGGGGATGAAGATCACGGTATCCTCCACCACTGCGTGACACGCCACTAAAAAAAGGAAGGCGATCGTCACATCTTTCTTACTGACCCCGTCTTCCTTGACTGCCTGGATCATGACACCCGCCCCGTAGGCGAGACCGATGACGAGTCCCGCCACCATCGTCGTCGACGTATTCTCATTCATCCCGAGGGCCCGTGTAGCTGGGGACATCCAGCGGGAAAATGCGTCCATCCATTTCAAATCTTTCATCACCTGGATGATGATCATCAGAGGGATGACGATCAGGGCCAATTGAAGGACACCGAACCCAGCTTTCTCAAGGCCAAGCAAGACGATCTCTCCCCAGCCATCGGGCTCCGCCTGTTGGGGGGGCATCACCCCATACTTGGCAATATCAGATCCCCCGCTCCATACGAGATTGATGATGATAGCAGACAGGAGAGCAAGTCCGATCCTTACCGTGACAATCAGCCAGATCTTCACGCCCACTTTTGATGCGACCGTCGATTCAATGAACAGATTATGTGAGAAAGACAGCATGACCGCAATGATGAAGACTTCCTTCACCGTTAAATCAAGGGACAATATCCCTCCGATCCCTGCATATAGGTTAAGGAAATTTCCAAGGACAAGGGGAATCGCCGCATCACCAGAAAGACCGAGTAACCTCATGAACGGCGAGATTTTCTCCATGATCCATGGCAGGACCGGCGTGTATTGCAGCAAAAAGACGATCAGCGTGATGGGAAAAATGACTTTCCCCAGCGACCACGTTGTTTTCAATCCTGTGAGTCCGCCATTTTTCAAAGATGACATCCACATAATTTCCTCTCCCCTTTTATTATGCGTTCACTGTATCTGTCTTTTCATCGTACGCCTTTTGGGCAAGACCCGCTTTTCTTCTGTAAACGAACACAGCGATTGCGGCAATGATCAGGACGATGGAAATCACTTGAGCGAACCGTAAAGACCCGAGCATCAGACTATCCGTTCTCAGCCCCTCTACATAGAATCGCCCGATTGAATACCAGATCACATAGACGAGGAACAATTCTCCCCGTCGCAGCCAGTCGGCTTTTCTTCTCAAGATAAGAAGCAGGATCACCCCTGCGAAACTCCAAAGAGATTCGTATAAGAAGGTAGGCTGGTAATAGGCACCGTCAATATACATTTGATTGATGATAAAATCAGGAAGCTTTAAACTTTCAAGGAATGCACGTGACACTTCACCACCGTGTGCCTCCTGGTTCACAAAGTTCCCCCAGCGTCCGATCGCTTGACCGAGGATGATGCTTGGTGCGGCGATATCCGTCAGTTTCCAGAAAGACAAACCTTTTATTTTTGCAAAAACAACCGTGGTGAGGACGGATCCGATCAACGCACCATGGATGGCGATCCCGCCATTCCATACTTTGATGATATCCCCAGGGTGATCAGCATAATATTCGTCCCACTCAAAGGCAACATAATAAATCCTCGCACAAATAATGGCGATGGGAATCGCCCAGACGAGCAAATCGATGAAGGTATCGGGATGAAGACCTAAACGCTTGCTTTCACGAATGACTAAGTAAAGTCCCAGTGCAATTCCAAGTCCGATGATGACTCCATACCAGTGTACCTGGATCGGACCGAGGGAAATGGCAATAGGATCGATTGGCGTAATATTCTCGTTCATTGTGTCTCTCCTTTTTTATTATATGTAAAGCTCAGATATCTTCATTCTCCCCGTCTTCAATCACATCAGCCAGACGGTTTGTAAATTGTTCGGCTGCATTGACGCCCATTCGTTTCAAGCGGAAGTTCATGGCAGCAACCTCGATGATGACGGCAAGATTTCGTCCCGGACGGACCGGCACGGTATATTTCGTAATATCCGTATCGATGATTCTCATTTTCTCTTCTTCCAGTCCAAGGCGGTCGTACTGTTTCGTTTTATCCCACAGCTCAAGATTGATGCACAGGGTAATACGTTTGTAGCTTCGCACGGCTCCGGCACCGAACAACGTCATCACATTGATGATGCCGAGTCCCCGGATCTCAAGGAGATGTTCGATTAACTCAGGAGAAGTGCCGATCAACGTATCCATGTCTTCCTGTCTGATTTCCACACAATCATCGGCCACAAGGCGGTGCCCTCTTTTCACAAGTTCAAGGGCGGTTTCACTTTTCCCGACGCCGCTTTTCCCGGTGATCAATACACCGACCCCATAGATGTCGACCAATACACCGTGGACTGCCGTTGTAGGAGCAAGCTTACTTTCCAAGTAATTCGTCAGTCTTGAAGAAAACCGTGTCGTTTTCATGGATGATCGCATGACAGGAACATCATGTCGATTCGCTGCTTCCACCAGCTCATCCGGTATCTCCAGGTCTCTCGAAATAATGATACCCGGGGTGATATCTGTACAAAGCGCTTCCATCCTGCGCTTGCGTTCTGTTTCATCCAGCAATTCCAGAAAGGATAATTCGGTTTTCCCCAGTAATTGAATGCGTTCGGCGGGATAGTAGTTGAAATATCCAGCCATTTCAAGTCCGGGACGGGAAATATCACTCGTCGTAATCGGTCTATGTAAACCTTCTTCTCCACCGACAAGCTCCAAATTGAACTTCTCGACGATATCTTTAGTGCGAACTTTAGCCAAAAGTAGCTCCTCCTTCACGTTACACCGCTTCACATTTATAAGCGTACTCTAACCTATTTTAGCAATAATGGAGAAAAGCGCAAGGAGGCTTGCTTATCTACAAATACTGATTTGGTTTTAAGATAGGAAGGAAGGTTTTTGAAGATGGTTTACGCAAAAATGGTCGTTTATAACATAATATCTGCTATGGCTCTGTCAACCAACATGTGCATGATGGTGATGGGAACTGCTGCGCTTTCCGCGGACGTACGGCCGAGCCTCCTGCGGGAATTGCGGGAAAGTTGAGACCCCGCATGGCAAAGACCGAGGAGGCTCAACTCACGCCCCGCGGAAAGCGAGCACCTGCAGCGGAAATCAACCATTACTCACCTCTTCAAAAGTTAAAAAGTTTATGAAAACAACAAGAAAAGCGCAGCCCCGGCTACGCTTCTGAGAATGCTTTGATGATCGACATGATCTTTTTATGGGTGGAGATGGAATCGAGAACCTTGAAGCCATGCTCAAGACTATGGTTGCCCCCTTTGATCAGATGCATCTCCAGGCGTTGATTCCCTTTAAGTTCATTGAATCGCCCCTCATCATAATGACGATCCTCATCCCCGATGATACAAAGCCCCTCCTGCTTACAATCCAACATGGCCTGAAAGATTTCATCCTCTTTCAGAAGGGGGGTCAACCAGATGAACTTGGCATCCTGCAAGGACTCCCTTACTGCTTCATTACCTAAAGCCAGTGTGCCGAACGACTTAGCCACTATGTGGATATGCGGATAGGCATGCTTCTGCAAAACCTGACCGATGATTTTATTCACATCGTGCTTTAAAGCATCGTCCACCTCTTCTACAGAAAAATTTTCGTAGTCCGCACCCGTATATTGATAGTTAACATGCAGCACGTCATATCCTTTCTCCAGATAAATGCCTGTCGAATAATGAAGCAAAGGTGCCTGCACGGTGTAACCGAGCCCCGGCAAGAGGATGGCAATCCCTTCAGCCTTTACTCCCTTAGATAATAGTGTGTACGGTACATCGATTTCCCCATACCCCTTGATCACACCCGCTGTCATTTTCAAATGACCCCCTCCTCTTTCCAAGTATTTCTATTTCAAAATAGAAAACCCCTTTTTTGATCATAAAAAAACTCCGGCTTGAGAAAACCGGAGTTCTTTTTCATTCATTTCTCTTTGATCGGGTCGAGGACCGCTTTCTGGATGACCAAATTGGCAAGTGACAAAATGATTGATGCCAGAAACGCCATGCCGAAACCTGATAGTTCAAAACTGCTTCCCATCAGTCCATCTGTCAGTAATAACGTGATGGCGTTGATGACAAATAGAAACAGTCCCAGTGATAAAATCGTGACCGGCAATGTCAGGATGATCAAAATAGGTTTCACGAGCACATTCAGAATCGACAGGATAAAGCTCGCTCCAATGGCCGCTCCGATCCCCGACACTTCAAACCCGTCAAAAAAGCCGGCTAATGCAATAAAGATCACTGCATTGATTAAAATTCCAATAATCCATCTCATTATCTGATGGCTTCCTCCTCATGTGGCAGCACGAAGGCCAATAAACCATATACAACAGCCAGAGGGAAAAATCCCGTTGGAATGAGCAGGATGATGAAGATCACCCTAAGGATCGTTGAATCAATCCCTACATAACGGGACAATCCTCCAATCACCCCTGCAAGCTTTCGGTCAGACCCTGATCGTGCTAATCGTTTTTTCATCGTTATTCCTTCTTTCTCATCTTATGCGTTGTCCTTATTAACATTCTTCTGTTCATGTTTTTTTATGAGGACAGATCCTGCTTTTGTTTCCGCAAAAAGATGAAGCTTATCGGCTGAATCAGTCTTACGGCTGAATCGGATCGATTTCTGCACCACTTCATTTTTTTCCTCTAATACATCAATACCCTGCAGTTCGACCTTGAAACTACCGAAATTCGATTTGGCTTCTCCGGAAATATTGATGTTTTCAGGAACAAACAAATCGATATTGCCCGTTACTGTTTTGGCATGTACCGTATCAGATTTCTCTCCAGTCAGTGCACATACGATATTTCCATTCAGGGATTGAACATCTGAGTAGGAGATATCCCCTTCAACGTGCACCTTGCCGTTAATGGATTCCGCCTCCACATGATCTGCTTTTGCGTTCAAAATGGAAATCGCACCATTGGATGTTTCGACTTCCGCTTTCTTAGTAATCAGGCGGTCGATCTGGATCTTCCCATTGGCAGCCTTCGCGCGGAGGTCCTGAACCTCTAAATCCCCGGCTTTTAACCCACCATTGAATAAACGGACAGAAATCCTTTTATACTGGTGTTTCGGGATATATAGCTTGGAGTCCACCTTCATCCACTTTAATTGCGTCGAGTAATAAAGTGTATCCCCATCGATGGCAAAGGACGTATTCTCCATGAACTGCTTTCTCGCTTCTTCTTGATCTTCCGTACGATACACCTTTGCTTCACATTCCACCCGGACTTCCTCACCATCCCATGGAATAAGCTCCACCTTCCCATTGGCCACATCGATATCGATTTTTTCAAAGTCCGTATTCGGCTGTTGGTAGACATGGGACAATTCTACCGATTGATTCCATTGAAAGTCGAAGTCGAAACTCTTGATCTTAGAGAGAGCCGAGTTCATAAAATCAAGGAGCTTATCTTTCGGATTCCCTGAATGGGTTGAGTGCTCTTTTTCACCCTTTTTTTCATCCTGAAAAATGGATACAAACTCATCAAGGAAATCCTTCTCTTTTTTCGGCTTGGATGTATGCGGCTTTTCTTCAAGTGCTTCCAGCAATGCCACAGCTTCTTGTGCCGAAATCGTTCCATTTTCCAACATATCCAAAATGCGTTTACGTTCTTCATTCATACTCTTTCATCCCCTTTATTGATTATAAAAGTACTTTGATGCCCTTATACACATTCCAAATGACCACGACAACACTAAGTAATATGGCTAAACCGATCATAATGACGGTAAAAACCGGCAATCCTGCACCACTTGCGAAAACCCCCATATCCATAACCAAACCTGCGAACACAAGGGGAACCGCTATGACCGGTAACAAGTGAGATAAAAACGCTGATTTAGCGTCCTTTTTCACATATGGATGATCTGATACAAAATAGACGATCAGGGGAAAAAGGAAGCCGGCAAAAAAGATACTAAAATAGCATAGTGCTGACAGTACCTTATTGGTCTCCATCTTCATCATCTCCTCTACTATTATTTACGATACGCTGGGCAAAAAGTTTCAATGCATTTGTTATAATCTTATTTTCTCATATGGGAAGTGTGATTCGACTCCATCTGGAGGCTGAGTTTGGATAGGTATGGGGAGGTGTTTTGGTTGTGTTAAGACACTCCTAATGAAGTGAGTGGTAGTTGATTTCCGCTGCAGGTGCTCGCTTTCCGCGGGGCGTGAGTTGAGCCTCCTCAGGCTTTGCCCTGCGGGGTCTCAACCTTCCCGCTTTTCCCGCAGGAGTCGAGCACCTTCCGCTTCAATCAATTTTCCAAGCTTGTTTTTCCAACCTGAAACTCAGTCATAAACCATCATGTAACAATGACAGCCCCCCTTACTAAAATAAAGATGAAGTGAAAACTCACGCCCTGTTCATTGTTCGAAAAAAGAGAGATGCATGGTGCATCTCTCTTCATGTTTAGTTTGTGACTTCTTCTTTTTCGCGAATTTTCTTTTTCATCCGTTCACGATCGCGTTCGAGTACGGGTTTCAGGTATTTACCTGTATAGGAACCTTGTACTTTGGCCACTTTTTCAGGGGTGCCGGTTGCGACAATTTTACCGCCTTTGTCCCCTCCTTCCGGACCAAGGTCCACAAGGTAGTCGGCTGTCTTGATGACATCGAGATTGTGTTCGATGACAAGGACGGTGTCCCCGTTTTCAACGAGTCGTTGAAGGACGACAAGGAGACGTGCGATGTCATCGACATGAAGTCCTGTCGTCGGCTCATCGAGGATGTAGAGAGAGCGGCCAGTCGAACGGCGATGCAATTCAGACGCCAGTTTCACACGCTGGGCTTCCCCACCTGATAACGTAGTGGCCGGCTGACCCAATGTGATGTAGCCTAGACCAACATCAAAAATGGTCTGCAGCTTACGTTTGATCTTAGGGATGTTTTCAAAGAAGTTCACAGCATCTTCGACGGTCATTTCAAGGACGTCGGAGATATTTTTATCTTTGTATTTCACTTCAAGTGTTTCACGATTATACCGTTTCCCGTGGCAAACTTCACAGGGAACGTACACATCCGGCAGGAAGTGCATTTCAATCTTGATAATCCCGTCTCCGCGACAAGCTTCACAGCGGCCACCCTTGACGTTAAAGCTGAAGCGACCTTTTTTATAACCACGGACTTTTGCTTCGTTAGTGGTGGCAAATACATCTCGGATATCGTCGAACACACCGGTGTACGTAGCCGGATTGGACCTCGGCGTACGGCCGATCGGTGATTGATCGATATCAATGACTTTATCAAGATGCTCTATGCCCTTCACTTCTTTATGCTCACCAGGCTTTGATTTCGCATTATGAAGCTTTTGAGCCAGTGACTTGTGAAGGATTTCATTGATCAGCGTACTCTTCCCTGATCCTGATACCCCGGTCACAGCTGAAAAGATCCCTAAAGGTAGCTTGACTTTGACGTTGCTCAAATTATTTTCCTTCGCACCCACAATCTCCAGGTAACGGCCGTCGGGCTTACGTCTTTCCTGTGGAAGAGGGATGAATTTCTTCCCTGATAAATACTGACCGGTCAATGAGTGAGGATCATCCATTACTTCCTGTGGTGTTCCTGCTGAAATGACTTCTCCACCATGAACCCCCGCTCCAGGGCCGATATCAATCAGATGATCCGCAGCCATCATGGTGTCTTCATCGTGCTCTACAACGATCAACGTATTTCCGATTTCACGCATATTCTTTAACGTATCGATCAGACGATCATTATCCCGCTGATGCAATCCGATGGACGGTTCATCGAGAATGTAGAGAACACCCGTCAGACGTGAACCGATTTGAGTGGCCAGACGAATCCGCTGTGCCTCCCCGCCTGATAACGTCCCTGCCGCCCGGCTGAGAGTCAGATATTCAAGACCTACATTGACAAGGAATCCAAGGCGTTCACGGATTTCCCTCAGGATAAGGTTGGCGATCTTCATATCTTTTTCAGATAGCTCAAGCTTATGGAAGAACTGCTCCGCTTCTTCAATCGAAAAAGCCGTTACTTCGCCAATATGAAGGGAATCTACTTTCACAGCGAGGCTCTCTTCTTTCAAGCGATGGCCGTTGCAGGCAGGACAGTCCTGCTGCGCCATGTACTTTTCCATCTGCTCCCTGATATAATCCGAGCTTGTTTCACGGTAGCGGCGTTCCACATTTGGGATGACCCCTTCAAACCGTAGATAGTTTTCCCGGACCTGGCCGAAATCGTTCTCATAACGGAAATAGATTTCATCCTTACCCGATCCGTAAAGGATCTTATCCATTTGATGTTTCGGGATGTCCTTTACGGGGATATCCATGGGAATCTCATAATGGTCACAGACCGCTTTCAGCAGGGATGGATAATATTGAGAACTTGTCGGTTCCCAAGGAGCGATCGCATGCTCATCGAGGGTACGGTCCCAATTTGGGATGACGAGTTCTTTATCCACCTCAAGCTTGGTTCCCAGTCCGTCACAACTTGGGCATGCCCCGAACGGACTGTTGAAGGAAAACATCCTTGGTTCAAGTTCAGTGATGGAAAATCCACAGTATGGACAGGCATGATGTTCACTGAATAACAGCTCATCTTTCCCGATGACATCGATGATTACCTGACCATCCGCCAGTCTCAGTGCCGTTTCAAGGGAATCGGAGAGGCGTGCTGCCACTCCTTCCTTCACTACGATCCGATCGATGATCACTTCGATGGAGTGCTTTTTATTTTTCTCCAATGAGATCTCTTCCCCAAGATCCTGTACCTCACCATTGATACGAACCCGTACGAACCCCTGCTTCTTGATGTCTTCCAGTGTCTTTGCATGGGTGCCCTTCCGGCCTGAAACAACGGGTGCAAGTACTTGCAGTTTCGTTCTCTCTGGATACTCAAGGACCCTGTCCACCATCTGTTCAATCGTCTGGGAAGTGATTTCAATCCCGTGATTCGGACAGATCGGTTTTCCGACCCTCGCAAACAGCAGACGAAGATAATCATAAATCTCCGTTACGGTTCCAACTGTTGAACGGGGATTGCGGCTCGTCGTTTTTTGATCGATGGAAATCGCCGGTGATAACCCTTCGATGGCGTCGACATCGGGCTTATCCATCTGACCGAGAAATTGACGGGCATAGGCAGAAAGGGATTCAACATATCGTCTCTGTCCCTCTGCATAAATGGTATCAAAGGCAAGGGAAGATTTCCCCGAACCCGATAGTCCGGTTAAAACGACCAGTTTATCCCGTGGGATATTGATATCTATATTTTTTAAATTATGAGCCCTAGCTCCTTGTACGATTATTTGATCCTGCGCCATAACTCGTTCATCCTTCCGCCTTGAGCTCAAGAATGGTATCACGAAGCTGCGCGGCACGTTCGAAGTCCAGTGCCTTGGCCGCTTCCTTCATTTCCACTTCCAGGCTAGCAATAAGTTTTTGTCGCTCCGGTTTAGACATATTCGAAACCTTTGTCTGTTCTCCTTCATAAACCCCTGCTTCTTCAGCGGCATGAGTCGCCTTGATGACATCCCTGATTTCTTTTTGTATGGTCGTCGGGGTCACGCCGTGTTTTTTGTTGTATTCCTGTTGGGTCGTCCGGCGACGTTCGGTTTCATCCAACGCTTTTTGCATGGAGTCGGTGATTTTGTCTGCATACATGATGACTCTTCCGTTACTATTACGGGCTGCACGGCCGATCGTCTGGATCAGGGACCGCTCCGAACGCAGGAAGCCTTCTTTGTCAGCATCCAATATGGTGACAAGCGACACTTCAGGTATGTCCAGACCTTCACGGAGTAAGTTGATTCCTACTAAAACGTCGTATTTTCCCAAACGAAGATCCCTGATGATTTCAATACGCTCCAACGTCTTGATTTCAGAATGGAGGTATTGGACTTTGATTCCGATTTCCTTTAAATAGGCAGAGAGATCCTCTGACATTTTCTTCGTTAGCGTCGTAACGAGAACCCGTTCGTTTTTCTCGATCCGTTCATTGATCTCACCTAATAGATCGTCTATCTGGCCTTCGATCGGACGCACCTCGATGATAGGGTCAAGAAGTCCCGTCGGCCGGATGATCTGCTCGACCATCTCAGGACTATGTTCCAACTCATATGGTCCGGGAGTTGCCGAAACATAGAGAAGCTGCTTGGTTTTCTTCTCGAACTCTTCAAAGCGCAAGGGACGATTGTCCATGGCTGAAGGCAGACGGAATCCATGGTCCACAAGCACTTTTTTACGTGCCTGGTCCCCATTGAACATCCCCCGGATTTGAGGCAACGTTACGTGAGACTCATCGACCACAATCAGAAAGTCATCTGGAAAATAGTCCAGGAGAGTATAGGGAGTCGATCCTGCCGGTCTGAGCGTAAGGTGTCGTGAGTAGTTTTCAATTCCCGAGCAAAAGCCCATTTCCCTCATCATTTCCAGATCATAGCGGGTCCTTTGCTCTAAACGCTGGGCCTCAAGCAATTTATTCTCTTCCTTCATGATGGTCAGCTGCTCTTCAAGCTCTTTTTCAATATTCTTGACTGCGACCTCCAATTTTTCCTGGCGGGTTACGAAGTGGGATGCCGGGAATAATCTCATATGATTACGATCGCCTATGATTTCGCCGGTGAGGGCATCCACTTCACGGATCCGGTCTATTTCATCCCCGAAAAATTCTACACGCATACAGTGTTCATCACGGGAAGCAGGGAAAATTTCCACCACGTCTCCGCGCACACGGAAAGTCCCGCGCTGAAAGTCGATATCATTTCGTTCATATTGGATATCCACGAGCTTACGAAGCAATTGATTCCGTTCGATTTCCATCCCTGTTCTGAGGGAAAGCACGAGCTCACGATACTCTTCCGGATTACCTAAACCGTAAATACAGGACACACTGGCAATGATGATGACATCTTTCCGTTCAAAAAGGGAAGATGTGGCAGAGTGTCTCAGTTTATCGATTTCATCATTGATGCTGGCATCCTTTTCAATGAAGGTATCGGTTTGAGGGACATATGCTTCCGGCTGATAATAATCATAGTAACTTACAAAATATTCAACGGCGTTATCAGGGAAATACTCTTTAAACTCACTATAGAGTTGTCCCGCCAACGTTTTATTATGGGCGATGATGAGAGTCGGCTTTTCAACCTGCTTGATTACATTGGAGACGGTGAAGGTCTTTCCTGTCCCTGTTGCCCCAAGTAATGTTTGATGTCGTTTCCCTTCATTTATACCCTGTACCAGCTTCTCTATGGCAAGGGGCTGGTCACCCTCTGGTTTATATTTAGATTTGAGCTCGAATTGATCTTTCACCGTGAAACCTCCTATAATAAAGGACTGCTACCTTGTATTTACCTACTTATACCCATCTTAAACACTGCACATTCATTTATACACATTCTACCACATTTCCTTCCTTATTAACCAACAATAAGCGAACAAAAGTTCGTTTATTCTTTTTTCAGGGACGGACCTTCAAAATCAGTCCTTTTAACATTGTGGATAACTTTTCGGTTTGAGAAAGAGGAAAGAAAGGATTATACATTCGACAAAGAAAAGAGGATTGACCATCTTCTTTCGACAGTATTCGATCATTTCTATGCACATCCTGTGTATAACTATGTGCATAAGTCGATGTCCTTTGTGGAAAATCCTTAAACTTATTCACAATTCGTCAAATTTCTTGTGAACAATTACCGTGTATTCGATTTCATACTGTGAATAACCATTTGAAATGCTATGTTATTCACATAATTCCTCCTTTATCCACAATTCAACCATTTGTGCCCTCAATCCCTCTTCCAAGAAATATTCATCTAGGCATATATCCAATAATTGATTGACTATTCAGTCTATTTTTCTATAAGCTTCTTTATAGATTCTACTAAAATACATCGAAACAGGAGGAATGTATGAAAAAATCGAAATGGTTGCAAGTCGCAGGTAGTCTTAGTTTAACGGGGTTCTTATTGGGGGCCGCCGTGACACCCTTGTCCCCTTCACTTTCTTCTCAAGGAATTGCACGTGCTGCCACGGTGGATTCATCCGAATTGCAGGAAGCATTCCGACAAGCCGCTCAAGAATTTGGCGTACCCGTCGAAATACTCCTTTCAGTGAGTTATAACATGTCCTTATGGGAGCATCACGATGGCAAGCCAAGCGCTTCGGGGGGCTACGGATTGATGCATCTGACTGAAGTCAGTGTGGATAATTTGGAAGATCCTCGCACCTCGGACAAACCGTTACATATGTTTCTTTCAGGGAAGGAAGACGCTCCCATGCAGGGGGTGACAACTGGTAAGGTAACCGAGCTGACTCTCTCAGATCCGACCCTTCACACATTAACTGAGGCCGCGGACCTGCTTTCCCTTCCACCAGAAAACCTGAAAAAAGATAAAAAGCAAAACATCCGTGGAGCTGCGGCACTACTTGCAAAGTATGCGGATCAGACAATCGGTAAAACTCCGACGGGTCTTGACGATTGGTACGGGGCCGTTGCCAAATACAGTGGTTCTTCTGACGAGACAGGAGCAAGGGATTTTGCCGATCGAGTATATGAAACGATCAACGAAGGAGCGGCGAAACAGACAGAAGATGGCTCTTCCATCCATCTCGCTCCTAAACCAATCACTCCTGATAAAGAAACCATCAACCCTTTGCATTTAAAAACAGACGACGGAGAAAACAAAGCCGACTGTCCGAAAGGCCTTGCCTGCCATTTCGTCCCTGCAGCATACAAGAAAATCAATCATGACGGAACATTCTATGAGTGGTCTTACGGCAACTACGACAAAGCCAATCGTCCACATGATAACCAGGAAATCAAGTACATCGTCCTCCACGATACGGAAATCAGCTATGATCTAACCAAAACCGTTTTTCAGCGGGAAACGACCCAGGCTTCCGCCCACTACGTGATCCGCTCTTCAGATGGCGATATCACTCAAATGATCGATAATAAAGATGTAGCCTGGCATGCGGGCAACTGGTATTTCAATTCCAAAAGTATCGGAATCGAACATGAAGGAATCGCCATTGAAGGGGCAGACTGGTACAACGAGCAGCTGTACCATGCCTCCGCACGTTTAGTAAAGCATCTATCAAGGGAGTACAATATCCCGTTGGACCGCGATCATATCATCGCCCATGATGAAGTGCCGGGTACATCCGCAGCCAGACAGTCCACTATGCACTGGGATCCGGGCCCATTCTGGGATTGGGCTCATTATATGAAGATTTTGGGGGCACCCCTTGAGTCAGGGAAGAAGCAAAAAGACGTATTCCAGATCAATCCGAACTTCAACAAGAACATGCCGGATCTTCAGACACCATCCGGTGAACCCGTTCCAAAGCAACCGGCAAACTTCGTCTACCTGTATAGTGCGCCAAGCTTTGATGCTCCTCTTATCAAAGACGCGGCACTGCCAAATGCCCATCCTTTAGATGCGTCGAATTGGGGAAATAAAGCAGTCACAGGTCAAACATTTTATAAGGCGGAAGACCAAGGGGACTGGACAGCGATCTGGTATGGAGCCCAAAAAGCGTGGTTCTATAATCCAAAAGGAAAAAACACCACAAAAGGTTCAGGGATCGTCATCACCCCGAAAGAAGGGAAAACGGAAATCCCTGTATACGGTCTGGCTTATCCCGAAGCAGAAGCATTTCCTGAAGGCATTCCGGTAAGAGGAATGGATGTACTTCAATATACACTCACACCGGGACAGAAATATGTCGCCACTGAGAAAGTGAAAGGAAGCTATTACAGCGCACCGGTTTATACGTACAATCCGGAGACGACCCACAAGATCGTCTGGGGAGACGACGAATTTTATCTGATTCACCTGAATCACCGTCTTGCCTTCGTAAGAGCTGAAGATGTGGATGTTGTGGAGAATCCCAAACATAAGCACCACCATAAGCGATAAAAAAACAAGGCCGTCCCCAAAGGATGGCCTTGTTTTTTATCGTGCCTATGCACTTCTCTTCGCTTTTTTCATCATCCGGTCACTATACCAGAATCCGGCGGTGAGCGATGCCGCGTCTATGACTATGAGCAACCATGAATCCGTATATCCCTTTGACACCGAAGCCGCTATGAGAGCAACGGTCAGAATCAAGCCGACATAATGATTATATGTCACCCGTGTGAACAGAACGACAAGCAATCCCGGTAAAAATAAGCCTAAAATAATTTTGGACACGTTCAACTCTCCTTGTAAATAAGGGAATAACACATATTCTACCGAAGTTTCCCCTATCTGGAAAGGGGGTTCTTATTCTTCAGCCTCCCGGATCAGTTTCTGTGTCCGTTCTTTCAGCTCATGATGGGGGATGAATTTTTCAGACAGCATATCAGGAAGGATGTATTCGAGGAAGTATTGTACGCATTCCATGTCCTTATATTTTACGATCGTCGTCAGTGCCTCCTGATAAATTTCAATAAACAGCGGTTCAGGATTTCCTTTTTGGATTTCACCGAATGACTCGTATAAAAGGTCGATTTTATCTGCGACGGATAGAATCCTTCCTTCGAGGGTCTCATCCTTCCCCTCTTTAAAACGTTCCCGGTATACTTCCTGGAATTGCGGGGGAAACTCCGTTGTGATGAATTTATTCACCATCTGATCCTCCACCTGGCTGAAGAGCTCCCGTAATTTGCCCGAAGCATATTTCACGGGTGTTTTGATATCACCGGTGAAAAGTTCTGCGTAATCATGATTCAATGCTTTTTCATAGAGTGCTTTCCAATCCAGTTCTTTTCCGTTCTGTTCCTCCACCGTCCCAAGAAACTGGGCGATTTTCGTTACTTTAAAGGAATGGCTTGCCACATTATGTTCGTGGTATTTGAATCGACCCGGACAGCGGATAAGGGTCTCAAGATCTGATAAGCTTTTAAAATAATGATGAATTCCCATGGTATTCTCCTCTCACTGATTATCTTTACTTTATGAAAATAGTATCAAGGAGAGTCGGCCGATGCAACGATTGGTGGCTTATCCTTTTCTACTTCTCTTACTAATATGGTATTTTACGGTGGAATGATACGTGCTGGATTGCTTGTCCACATCTTTTCAGGATAGTAAGGGTGATAAAAAACACCCCCTCAGCATTTGAGAGAGTGTTTGTGACTTTATATGAGGCGTACGGAAACGACGCCGGTGATGTTTTTCATTTTTCGTTTCACGTCGGCGTGTTCATGCTCCGCTAATTTCTGGTCAAGGTCGATCATGGTGTATGCCCACGTATTCTTACTGCGATTGATCATATCGGCGATGTTGACGGCATAACCTGAGAGGACCGTAGCGATTTGTCCCACCATGTTCGGGATGTTCTGATGCATGACCGTCACTCTCATCTTCCCGCTGTACGGAAGCTCGACGTCCGGAAGGTTGACGGCATGCTTGATATTCCCTGTTTCAAGATAGGTTTTCAGCTGCTTGGTGGCCATGATGGCACAGTTTTCTTCCGATTCGACGGTAGATGCACCGAGATGCGGAACAGGTACGACATTTTTCATGGCGAGGACCTTTTTATTCGGAAAGTCCGTCACGTATTTCCGGACGACTCCTGATTCCAGCGCCCCGGCCATGGCATCCTCTTCCACCAGCTCACCCCTTGAAAAGTTCAGGATCGTCATTCCTTTTTTCATTTTCCGGAAGGCCTCTTCGCTTACAAAGCTTGCCGTTTTGTCCGTCAAAGGGATGTGCAACGTGACAAAATCACATTCTGCCCACACTTCTTCTATGTGATGAGCGCGCTTCACATCCTGCGATAAACGCCATGCAGCGTCGACGGAGATAAACGGATCATACGCCACTACATCCATCCCGAGGGCAAGAGCATCGTTGGCGACGAGGACACCGATCGCCCCCAAGCCGACGACCCCGAGCTTCTTCCCTTTGATTTCACTTCCTACGAATTCCTTTTTCTTCGCTTCCACCACACCCGGGACATCTTCTTCCGACTCTTTTAACGAGTTTGTCCAGCCGACGGCAGAATACAGGTTACGGGAGGAAGCAATCAAATTGGCGAGAACCAGCTCCTTGACGGCATTGGCATTGGCACCGGGTGTATTGAAGACGACAATCCCCTTTTCTGTACATAGATCGATGGGGATATTATTGACACCGGCTCCTGCACGGGCGATGGCCTTGACGGATGCGGGGAAATCGTAATCATGAAGGTTCTTCGATCTGACGAGGATTCCATCCGGGTCCCCGTTCCCATTCAGATGATAGTTCAGGTCGTCCTCGATCAGTGATAATCCGCTTTGACTGATGGCGTTGTACGTATTGATTGAAATCATTCTCAACATCCTCCTCGATCAGATTCAAATTTTTTCATGAAATCGACCAGCGACTCCACTCCTTCAAGCGGCATGGCATTGTAAAGACTCGCCCTCATTCCTCCGACGGAACGGTGACCTTTTAAAAATTCAAACCCTTCCGCTTTGGCTCCCTTTAAAAACTCCGCGTCCAGTTCTTCACTGCCCGTCGAAAAAGGAATGTTCATCAGGGAACGATTTTTCTCCGGTACGGGGTTGTGAAATAACGATGATTCATCAATACAGTCGTAAAGAAGAGCGGCTTTTCTCTCATTACGGACCTGCATCCCATCCACCCCGCCGTTCTCCTTCACCCATTCCAATACAAGTTTCAGAACATAAATGGAAAAGGTCGGTGGCGTATTGAAAAGGGAATCATGCTTCACATACGTTTCGTAGTTCAGCATGGTCGGACAGCTTTCCGGTGCCTTTCCGATCAGACTGTCGTGAATAATGGCCACGGTCACCCCGGATGGGCCCAGGTTTTTCTGGGCACCGGCATAAATGAGCCCGAAAGAGGAAACGTCTATTTTCTCAGAAAGGATGTGAGAAGACATGTCGGCGACGAGAGGTATCCCTCCCGTATCGGGATACTCATGGAACCGGGTTCCCTCGATTGTATTATTGGATGTGATATGTACATAGCTTGAGTCCGGTGAAAAATCTTCTGGTCTATAGGCAGGGATCTCAAACTTCCCATCGGGTAACAACCTACGGACCTTCCCTGACTTCTCCGCTTCTTTAATTGCTTTTTTTGACCAGCTGCCCGTCAGAATATAGTCTGCCTCCTGCCCCTCACCCAGGAGATTAAGGGGGATCATGGAGAATTGAAGGGAAGCTCCCCCCTGCAGGAAGATCACTCTATAATCATCGGGAATCGAAAGCAGTTCACGCAATAAGCTTTGTGCTTCCTCTATTATATTTTGGAAAGGGGCTGACCGATGACTCAATTCCATCACAGACATACCCGTCTCCCGATAATTCAATAACTCATCTTGAACCTTCTTCAACACAGGCTCAGGCAACACAGCAGGACCAGCAGAAAAGTTATACACACGCTTCAACAACAGCACCACCAAAAGTTCAGAATTTTTCAACAGTATAATGGCGGGCAAGACTTTCGTCAATATCAGTAACTTACGATGAAAACGCTTAATGAGATTGTTTTTAGCCTCATGCACGGTCATGGATGGATTCTTGCTGGTTTTATAAAAAATCGGCTTCCCCGCCTGCCCTTGTTGGGCCAAGCAGGAAAGCCGATATTCAGCCTGTCAGGATATCTTCTTTCGGATAGCGGATCTTCTCTTTATCCGGACGGGATAGGGAGAAGGCAAGTGTTAAGGGGCCAAGTTTCCCGGCGAACATCACAATAATGATGATCCACTTCCCTGCTATGGAAAGAGATCCCGTTATCCCCATGGACAATCCCACTGTACCGAAGGCGGACACCACTTCAAACACAATGGACAGGAACGACACATCATGTTCCGTCATTTCAAGGAAAAAAAGAGCAGTGAATACGAGTAGCACACTGATCATCGACAGAGCCAGAGCTTTGAAAATATGCGCTTGATCAATCGTGCGCCTGAAGATACGGATATCTTTTTTCTCTTTTAAAAAGGCGATCATACTCAATGAGATGACAACAAAAGTGGTCAGCTTGATTCCTCCGCCTGTGGAAGCACTACCCGCTCCGATGAACATCAATAGGATGGTAAATAGCAGCGTGGAACGCTCCATTCCTCCGTAATCAAGTGAGTTGAATCCCGCCGTGCGGGGTGTGACCGCTTGAAAATAGGAGGCAAATAGTTTATCCGGAAGGGGCAGTTGCGCCAGGGTATTCGGATTATTATACTCCAGGACGAATATCATCATGAAAGCAATGACATTGATGATGAACGTTCCAAGAACCATGATTTTGGTATGCAGGGATAATTGACGGATCGTCTTTGATTTCCACAAATCCACCAACACCGTGAACCCTATCCCCCCTAATATAAATAGGAACGAAATGGTCAGGTTGATAATCGGGCTTCCCACATATCCCATCAGACTGTCGGGAAACAGGGAAAAACCGGCATTGTTAAACGCAGATATTGAATGAAAGATACTGACATACAAGCCACGTTTCCATCCAAACTCCGGCACCCATTCCGTCGCTAATAATAGAACGGCAAAACCCTCAACTATAAATGAAAAAATAAATAAATATTTCACAAGCTTGATGACCCCGCCTACGGAAGTCTGATTCAGTGCCTGTTGAAGGAGTAACCGTTCTTTGAAGCCGATCTTCTTCCCAAGCATCATGAAAATCAAAACCGCGAAGGACATGATGCCGAGTCCACCAATCTGAATCAGACTCATGACGACCACTTCCCCAAACAGGGTGAAAGCCCCTCCCGTATCCACCACGGCAAGACCCGTCACCGTCATGGCGGAGGTCGTCGTGAATAATGCGTCGAGCCAGGAGATCTGTTCAGTGGTGGCAAACGGAAGCTTTAACAGCCCCATTCCGAGTATGATGAAAAATAGAAAGGTCACAACAAGAAGTTGCGGCGGACTTAACCGGATGACCTTTTGCTTCATCCTTATACACCTTCTTTTTCAAATCGATTTATATCCCGATTGTGTCCTATAACGATTAGAATATCCTTTAATTCAACCACCTCATCGGCAGAAGGAGAGACAATGACTTCTTCCCCGCGATGGATAGCGATGATATTACAGCCGAATTTGGCCCGAACGTCGAGATCATTCAGCGTTTTATTCGCTACCTTCTTTGAAGCATAGACCTCTACGATGCTGTGCTCTTTTGACAGTTCGATATAATCGATGATTTTTTCAGACGTGATATGGTGGGCAATCCTTCTT
The DNA here is from genome assembly GCF_056173145.1 of Rossellomorea sp. QJM3NY_18. Classification (NCBI taxonomy): domain Bacteria; kingdom Bacillati; phylum Bacillota; class Bacilli; order Caryophanales; family Bacillaceae; genus Rossellomorea; species Rossellomorea sp. QJM3NY_18. The sequence continues at coordinate 3,781,418 of NZ_CM149659.1, forward strand.
GCCATGTCCCGTTCCGGATGAATGACCTTATCCGCCCCGATCCGATCCAGTACTTTTTGGTGGTAGGAATTCGATGCTTTCACCCACACTTCCTTGACCCCTAATTCCTTGAGAAGGAGCGTGGTGAGGATGCTTGCTTCGATATTATCGCCGAAGGATACGATCACGTGATCGAAGTTCCTTAAACCAAGGGATTTTAAAACCGACTCATCCATGGCGTTGGCCTGCACCGCATGGGTGGCGATGTCGATGTAGTGCTGTACGACATCATGATGAATATCGATGGCCAACACTTCCACATCCAGAGCAGCCAATTCCTGAACCAGATTCCCTCCAAATCTCCCTAAACCTATAACAGCAAACTGCTTTTTCATGATGAAATCCTCCAAAACCTTTTTTATAGCTTAACCAATTACTGCCTGACTTTACTACCATATTAAACAACGCAAAAAGACCACCAGGAACTAAGCCTGTGGTCATCTATTACAGATCACAAGTATCATCCTCTCCCAATACGCTTACGGAGTTAGCTGACGGATTCGGGTCATGGAAGTAGCCCTACCTTTCAATCGAAAGGATTCACCCCTGAAACTAGTGGGTCCCCCGCTTCAATAAATGAATTAAGCGATAAAGAATATTTATTTGATGATAGATATATTACTCCTCTCCACAGGGGTTGTAAATAGGTTATTTGTAAAAAATCCTTACTTTAAAAACAGGTAAAATTATCTTCATTCATCCAACATTTACTGTTCGTTAAATAGGTTTGTAGTTTCGTTATTCAGGGAATAGCATACATTAGTCGTACGAAAATTGAATCAGAAGGGAAGAAACGTTTATGGCAGGAATTTCATCCATTACTTCATCAACGGAAAGCAATGAAAGTTCATCCGTTTCATCTAATGATATAAAGCCCTGGATCAAGGGATTTGCACGAGTTGGTTATATCTCAAGAGGGATCGTTTATATGCTCATCGGGGCATTATCCGTAATGGCGGCACTCGGGATAGGAGGAAGCACATCGGACTCGAGCGGTGCCTTTGCGGCTGTTGCCAGCAAGCCATTTGGAGAAGTTCTCCTCTGGTTACTGGGAATTGGACTGATTGGAATCGTCCTATGGTGTCTCATTCAAGTCATCCAAGATCCCGATCATGTAAAAAACGGCGGGAAGTCCCTATTCAGGCGACTGACTAATTTGATCAGTGCAATTGCCTATGGATCCTTGGCGTTTAACGCCTTTGCCATTGCCATACATGCTAAAAGCTCAGGATCAGGTTCCGAACAGACTCTGTCAGCCAAGCTATTGGCACAGCCATTTGGGCAATGGGTCATCGGAATTGTCGGTCTTATCATTATTGGGTTCGCCCTTCATGAAATTTATCAAGCCTATACCGAGAAGTACACAAATCAATTCAAGCGCAATGAAATGAACAATAAAGAATGGGAACTAGGAAGAAAAACGGGGAAACTCGGAATATTTTCACGTGGCCTCGTCTTCTTATTTATTGGATATTTCTTTATCCAAACGGCGATTACGGCAGACCCTGATAAAACCCATGGTCTCGACGGAGCACTATCCAAACTCGCTCAGCAGCCTTTCGGTCAGTGGTTACTGGGAATCGTTGCAGTTGGATTCATCTTATATGGCGTCTTCCAAATATTAATGGGGAAAAACCGTCATATGACGATCTATTAGGGTTGAAAAGGAGCTGTCATGTGTCAGCTCCTTTTTTAATCCCCAACTCTGACAGATAAATTTGGTCACTTCTACCTATAATAGGAAAAAGGATAGCCGCGGCTATCCTTTTTCCTATTACGAAACCTGGTGATGCTCCCACCCTGAAGCTTCATCGGCAAAAATGATTCCCAGTTCATGATGATCACCTTCATACAGGGCTCCCTGGGTAAAACGGTTTTCACCATTCGTCCCCAGGACCTCCAGCTTACAATAGGCTCCGTTCTTTTGCAGCGCTTCATAAAATGCCCGTTCCGTATTCAGTTCGACACCGTTCACCTTCAGGATGATTTCCCCCACTTCAAGTGTCAGCTTCCTGGCAGGTGAACCTGGGAGGATACCGAGGATCATGACGCCATTCGGCTGCCGTTTGAAGAAATATGGCTTCGAATCATCCGCACTCCGGTAACGGTAAGCAATCCAGAACCGGCCAAGGATGGCCACCCCTGTTGCACCGATCGAAAACAGCGGGGCCCAGAGTCCTGCTACAGCCAAGGTCAATACGAATGCACCAAGCCAGAACACACGGGATCCAGTATGCTTGATCGCGACTTCAGGCAATGTGCTTTTCACCAGCTGCTGAAAACCGAGGAGAAACGGTACACACAGTAATGAATACGTTTCAGTGCCCAGCGTAAACACCGGCCACCATTCAAACGGAAGAGTCAATGACCCCGTGGGTATCAATATAAACATAGGGACCAGCCATAGTTTTTTACCGAGATGGGCCCCGACCTTCAAGCCACGTGCACTTTTAAGTAAGCGGGGTGATGTGTGCTTCCAGCCATTCAATACAATCAGGATACCTTCGATCATCGTCAACACGCCAAGAAGAACGACGATGGAACTCGACAGATTCAGGTTTTCTACATATGTATTCACGTAAGGGATGTCCCACTGAAAATAATCCACCGCCACTAAAATAAAGTAGGAAATGCCCACTGTCATAGTCGCTGACATGAGCTGAAAACGACCCGTTAACGTAAATAAAATCGACACGGCTCCGATAAGGATAAGACCTGTGAAAGGAATCACAACTCCTGCTCCGACTGTAACAAGAGAAAACAGCAGTCCAAGTGCGATTCCGTATGAAAATAACACCCGCATATCATGGTACCCATCCAGCAATCTCGTATTGAAATCTCTCCGTTCCCTCTTCACACGATAATAGCCGGCCATAATAGCGAAAAACACAGACAGATATAGTACAGGATGTAGAAATAATTTCCCAAATCCTTTTAAAACCTCCAGTAACCAAAGCTCAATCAATGATTCGTCACCACCTTTTGCAAGAAAATTTGCATTATCTACTATTTTATCAAAAGACGCAGTTAAAACCTATTGCAATTTTATTCAATCGTTTTACGATTCGATTTCATTTCCGACAGCATTCCTCATATTTTCCCGGGAAATGATGTCGATTAGATGGGAATGGAATCACCATTTGAAGAAAAAGAGACGGAGGAAATTCACCCATCCGCCTCTATTCCTTATTGAAAATAAGATTTGATATACTCTTTAAAAACGCAAAAGGCAAACCCCATGTAATCAAAAGGGGTTTCTATTTCCCACTCCAGCATCACTTTCCCCCTCCTTTTTAATGTGAGTATTGATGCAGCCACTCTTTCAATTCGTTTGATATTCCGTATTTAATCAGACTTGCGTGCCCTCCCCTTACCTCTGCTGCTGCCTTATTCGTGCTTGACACAAGTTCCAGCAGAGGCGTGCTGATCGAGGTAGGAACCAAGTGATCATATTGGGAAGAAATCAGATAAAGATTCGAATCGATGTTTTTCAGATCCACTGCTTTGCCGGCGAGTTCGAATTCCCCTGACATCAGCACATTTTCTTTTACAAAATAGGTGATAATATCACTGGCCATGGCTCCGGTGAGTGCGATATGGTCATTTGTCCATTGATTGAACCGGAGCCAATAATGAGTATAGTCTTGATCGTAGGCTTTATTTAATAGCGATAAATAGGGAGAATAGTAAATGGGGGAAGTCAAAGCCCTCATCCCGTAACGGATGATGGGCGCTGGTATGAGATCGATTTGTTCCATTATACTCGTGAGATCGATTTCGTCCTTTTTCAAAGCCTGCACCCAATTGGGATATGTCGGAACCTGATCAAAATCAATTGGCGTGACAAAAAGGAGTAGATTTCTGATAAAATGTGAATTTAACGCTGCATAGATGACAGCTAATGTCCCCCCTAAGCAGAAGCCGGAAAGGGACAGCTCGTCTTTCCCACTGTGTTGAAGGGCCTTCTTTATGCATGGGTCCACATAGTGAGACAAATACTCCGCCAATCCTGTTCCCTTCTCTTCCACTACAGGTTCACCAAATTCGAGAAGATAAACGTCGTATCCTTCTTGAAGAAATTTCCCTATCAGGCTATGTTCCTTTGTCAGATCCAAAATGGATGACTTGTTAATATGTGAATATAGTAAAAATACAGGAATATGCCCATTTTTACTTACAGGGGCATAGTACCATAATCTACTATTATGGTTCATCCAGATCTCTTCCCTTGGAAAATTCGGCATCCACTCACTGTCATTTTGCAATGTCTCGATGAAACCCTTCCAACGGGCTCGTTCTTTTTGTTCATGCTCTTTTTTCATGTATTCACTTCCATTCTTTATTCATTCAGCGCCTGTAAAAGTGATAGAAGTTGAATGAATTCCAGTACGGTTTGGAATAATTCCAGCCATTGTTTGACGGCCGCAACCACTTCCGGATCATCCAGCTTCCCTACAACCCACTGATTCAACTCATACTCCACACTCATTCCGATTTTTTTCAATTCCTCATAAAATAGATCCATGTTTCCCCCTCCTTATACCTGCGCCTGGATGCCGCCATCCACGACTAAAATGTGACCGTTTATATAGTCAGAAGCAGCAGAGGAAAGGAAGATGGCCACCCCGTTCAAATCTCCTGCTTGTCCAAATCTTCCTGCAGGGATATGCTGCTTGATCATGTTTCCCTGACTAGCAAAAAGGTCCTTCGTGATTTTAGTCGGAAAGAACCCGGGAGCGATCGCATTCACCTGGATATTATGCGGGGCAAGTTTCACGGCAAGATCCTTCGTCAACGTCATGACGGCCCCTTTGCTCGTATTATAGGGTACGGTATCCATGAGCATGGGGTTCGTCCCGCCAAATCCCGTAACGGACGCGATGTTAATGATTTTCCCCGCTTTTTGCCGGACCATGACCCGTGACACTTCCTGGGAAAACAAAAAAGCCCCCTTTACGTTGACATCCATCACCTTGTCCCATTTATCTTCAGGGATGTCAGCAAAAGGACCGGCCCAGGACGTCCCGCTGTTATTGATTAAAATATCGATTCTTCCAAACTCTTTCATCACTGTTTCCACTACATGCATCACATCCGCTTTCTGGGTAACATCGCAAGGAATGGCAAGTGACCGTACGCCTGAACCAATCAATGTTTCCTTCACTTCTTCACATGCCGACTGGTTCCTCGAACAGATTACGACATGTGCACCAGCCCTTCCCAGTGCCAGGGCCATCTCCTTTCCGAGCCCCCGCCCACCGCCTGTGACGATGGCGACTTTTTCTTTAACTGAGAACATTCTATCAATCTCCTTTCTAGTAAATGGAAGGTCATTATTATAATAGATAGTTTGAGAGAATGAGTGCGGATTCTCCGCTCCATTGAGTAGAAATTGAATCAAATGTCCCCCAAAAAAAGAGACCTCTCAAGAAAGAGAGGTCTCTGATCGTTACTGATTCTTATTGGCCGTACGTTTTATATACTCCAAGGCTGCCTGCAGCTGCAGATCGTTCTTTTCATTCTGCACCGCTTCAAATATTTCTTCTTGCAGCCTTTCGCCGGTTTTGGCATCAATGACTCCTGTCACGTCGAGGCTTTCCTGGATCTGAAAATCCTTGACGGCTTTAGCGGTTTTCTTACTGAAATAACCATCGACCCGATCAAGGGAGAAGCCTAATCCTTGAAGCATTTCCTGGGCATTTTGCACTTGTTCGTTATTTACCCCTTCTTTCAATGGTTTTTCCACTTGAAGAGGATGGGCATAGAAGTAGGATGGTTGTCTGACCGGGATATCCGGTTTGATTCCCTTCTTATGAATCCAATTCCCGTTCGGTGTCAGCCATTTGAACATGGTAAGCTTGATATTGCTTCCGTCTCCCATCGGCACTGCCTGCTGCACGGTCCCCTTTCCGAAGCTCTTTGTTCCGATCAGCGGATATCCTTCCGCCTCACTAAGGGCCCCGGCCAGGATCTCAGATGCCGATGCACTGCCCTCATCGATGAGGACCACCACCGGGTACGCTTTTCTTTCCTTACTGTTGGAGAAGGATTTCAGCACTTCTCCGCTTCGTTCCTGGATTTGCACATACGGTTTTTTCTCGGTGACGAACTGTTTGAGGATGTCTTCCACGCTGGAAAGGAGACCACCCGGGTTACCCCTCACGTCAAGAACCAATCCTTCTACCTTTTTCTTCTCGAGTTCTGCCAGCTGCTTTTTAAAATCGACGGCGGTATTTTCAGAGAAGGTCGTAATCTGGATGTAGCCCGTCTTCTTCCCATCGACTTCCTTCACATCGGAGATCACCGTTTCAACAGGGATATCGTCCCGCTTCACGGACACTTCGATTGGATCTGAAAGACCCTCTCTCGTAATCTCCAATTTCACCTCCGTACCCTTCTTCCCTCTGATCTTCAACGTGGCTTCATAAAGGTCAAGCCCGTCGATACTGTTCCCATCCACTTTGATGATGCGGTCATTCGGTTTCAGACCGGCTTTCTCAGCAGGTGAATGTTTAAAAGGAGCAACGATGACCAGTTTCCCGTCCATGATCGTGACCTCTGCCCCGATCCCTTCAAAGGAGGAATCAAGCGCGTCATTGAATTGAGAAGCGGTCTCCGCATTCATGTAAACAGAGTACGGATCATCCAGGGTCTTAAGCATCCCCTGAATCGCCCCTTCTACGAGCTGTCCCCTGTCTACATCCTGAAAGAACTTATCACTGATCAAATCATACGCGACTTCTACCTTGTGAAGCTTATCATTAAGCTCCCCTTTGCCGTTAAACTGGGCAAGCTCGTCGCCGGACCCGGAACTGCCCGTCCACTCAAAGCCGCCATACATTCCTCCTGCACCGATCAACATGCTAATGATGATCGTGATGATGAGCTTTCTGCCCGTCCACTCCATATATTCCCCTCCAGCTTGTCGTTTTGTTTATGGTATGGATGAGAGCCGCGAACGTTTTCCCATCCAACGAAAAAAGACACCACACAAAAACGCGCTTAGGCGGTGCGATGTCTTTGCTTATCTAACTATATGCCGGAGGGGGACGAGTTATGATTGGCAGTCGATTATTTCATGCCCGTCACGATTTTCTGACCTTGACGGTTTTTGAGATGAGAAGAGATGATCCCGCCCCATTTCTCAAATTCCACCAGAAACCCGTCATGACCGAATGCTGTCGGGATAAAGTAATGTTCACCCTTTGGGGCTTGGAGTGTGAATTCCTTTAAATACTGGGGAGAATAGATCAAATCACCCTCATAGCTGATCGATACCAGTTCGCACGGATACGAATCGGCGACGGCTTCCGTTCCTCCTCTTCCCCTCCCGATATCATGGGTATTCATCGCTTTAAGGAGGGTAAGATAGCTGTTCGGATCAAATCGCTTTCCGAGTTTCTTTCCTTGATAATCAAGATAGCTCTCCACATTGTACTGCTCATTCGTCCTCTCCCGCTGAAAGCGCCGATCGAACAATTCCTGAGTACGATAGGTCACCATCCCGACCATCCTGGCAATCTCAAGGCCTTTTAATATGGCTCCGTGGGGATAGTGGCCCCTTTGAAAATCGGGATCCCCTTCAATCGCTGTAATTCCGATATGATTGAATGCGAGACCATAATCGTTTAATGCAGGTGAGACGGCGAGGGCGAATACCTTATTGATATAGGAAGGATAGAGAGCCCCCCATTCCAGCGCCTGCATTCCTCCCAATGAACCACCGATCACAGCTTCGATGTGGTAGACGGATAGCTGTTGGAGTGCTTCATATTGGGCATGGACCATGTCCCGTATGCTAATGTGCGGAAAGTCCGGTCCGTAACGTTCTCCGGTTTCCGGATTGGTCGACGTCGGTCCCGTACTTCCTTCACATCCCCCTAATACATTGAAAGCAATCACATTATATAGATCGGTATCAATATATGAACCGGGTCCGATCAACCCATCCCACCAGCCCCGGTCCTCACTCGTGCCTTTCACAATATGGGTTCCGGTGAGGGCGTGGCATACCAGGATGACGGGGCCTTCCTTATTGCCGGTCCGTTCATAGGCCAGATTCACATTGTGCAACGTTGTGCCTGACTCTAATGTGAGGGATGGGATGGTAATGGAGCTTACTTCGTATGAGTATGAATTCTCCATTCCTCCACCTCCTTTTTTTGGTGTTGGTTGGGGTGTTGGGGCACCCCGGTTGTGCCGGTCGACTATCTTATTTACACCCGCGACGTTTCCAGCGCCACTTCAATCGCATGATCCAGATCCTCGATCAAATCCTTCGCAGATTCCAACCCGACGGAAAGTCTCACAAGGTCCTCGGTTACGCCCGTAGCCCGGATTTCCTGCTCGTTCAATTGCTGATGCGTAGTGGACGCTGGATGGATAATCAGTGACTTCGCATCTCCTACATTGGCAACATGGGACCAGAGAGAAATGTTGTCGACGACTTTACGTCCTGAATCCCTGCCCCCTTTGATTCCAAAGACGACGATGGAACCTGCTCCATTTTTCAAATATTTCTGAGCAAGAGCGTAGGACGGATGCTGCGGCAGACCCGGATAAGAAACCCAGGCGACCCCGTTGTGCTGATCTAAGTGTTCCGCAATCTTCAAGGCATTCTCCGTGTGACGTTCGATGCGGAGATGCAGGGTTTCCAGTCCCTGCAATAGTAGAAATGCGTTTTGTGGACTTAAGCATGCCCCGAGATCCCGAAGCAGCTGCACCCTTAATTTTGTGATGAAAGCGGCCGCTCCTACATCCTGTGCGTAGCGAAGTCCATTATAGCTTCTGTCTTCTTCTGTGAATCCAGGGAACTTCTCATGATTCCAATCAAACTTCCCCCCGTCGATGACGACTCCACCGATGGCCGTACCGTGACCGCCGATCCATTTCGTGGCAGAGTGGATGACGATGTCCGCTCCCCACTCAATCGGCTTGCACACATATGGCGTGGCAAATGTGTTATCGATGATAAGCGGGATATGATGGTCATGAGCCACTTTCGCCACCGACTCGATGTCCAGTACGTGCAGGCTCGGATTTCCGATCGTCTCGGCGAATACCGCTTTTGTTTTCGGGGTAATCGCTTTTCTGAAATTCTCCGGATCAGTCGGATCGACGAAATGAACCTTGATTCCGTATTTCGGAAGAGTCGTGGAGAATAAATTATACGTTCCACCGTACAGATTGGTGGCTGCCACGATCTCATCCCCTGCACCGGCGATATTTAGGATGGATAGGGAGATGGCGGCCATTCCGGATGAAACACCCAGGGCTCCGATTCCACCTTCTAAAAGGGCAAGACGCTTCTCCAGCACATCAACGGTCGGATTCATGATCCGCGTGTAGATGTTTCCCGGTTCTTCAAGGGCGAATAGCTTCGCTGCATGGTCACTGTTGTCGAACACGTATGATGTCGTTTGATAGATAGGTACCGCTCTAGAGCCTGTGGTTGGGTCCGGCTCCTGGCCGCCGTGAAGAAGCAGTGTGTCGAAATCGAATGATTTTGTCATTTGTAATTCCTCCTAGAGTTTTTTGGTTTTGGATTGGTGTGGATAATTGGTTGGGTTCAGCTGCTGAATCCTTGAAGAAACTCAGCTGCTGAATTGCGACTGAAACACCTAAGAAGCCAGAAGAGGATAAAATAAAAAACCCTCTTCCTAAGAAGAGGGTCTAATTGAATAGGGTCCTCCTCTTATCTTTCAGGCAGATCGCCTGCAGGAATTAGCACCTTTTCATGTGACGCCTGACGCGTACATGAAGGTTGCCGGGTTTCATCGGGCCTAGTCCCTCCACCTCTCTGGATAAGAGCATTTAATTGTCAATGTGTAAATTCATGCGTTGAGATGAATTATAAAGGGTAACCGGCCTCAACGTCAAGACCATTTTCAGAATTTTTTATTTTTTAACGGAAGCTTCAATCGCCTCGTTAAATTGAGAAATGATATCTTCCCCATCCTCGATACCTAACGATATGCGCACCACATGGGTGTTGATGCCGAGTTTTTCCTGTGCTTCTTTCGGAAGGGCACGATGAGATGTCCCAAGTGGATAAGAAACCGTTGTTTCCACTCCGGCCAGGGACGGGATGATCTTGATCCATCCAAGGGACTTGAAGAATGTGCTGATATCGCAGCGGGCATCGAGTTCGATGGTGACGATCGCTCCATTTCCTTTATCGGATAGATCTGTTGGATAATAGACCCTCTTCACCTGCTCATTGGTGCGCAGTTCATCTGCAAGTTTTCCCGCGTTCTGAGCCTGGGTCCCCACCCGGAGTGCCAATGTTTTCGCCCCCCGGCATGTGAGCCAGGCTTCAAATGGACTTAAGTTTGAACCGATGTTGACGACCTTCTCCCTTGCTTTATTCACAAGCTCTTCTTTCCCGACTACGACTCCCGCTGTGATATCGCTATGCCCGCCGATATACTTCGTAGCGCTGTGAGCGACCAGATCGACCCCTTCAAGGAAGGGCTGACGCAGAAATGGAGTGGCGAATGTATTGTCGATCATCGTTTTCAGATTGTGCTTTTCGGCAAGGGCTACCATTCTTGAAATATCCTCTACTCGCATAAATGGATTGGTCACCGTTTCACTGTAGAGAAGCTTCGTCTCGGGAGTGAGAGCTGCCTCGATTTCTTCCTCACTCGTAAAATCAACGAAAGAGGTGGTTATCCCGAATGATTTCAGCTCTTCTTTCAGCATATGGAAGGTACCTCCATATAAATCCTCCGCCGCAATGATATGGTCCCCTGCCTGAACCACTGCAAGGATTCCGACCAGGATGGCTGACAAGCCGGAAGATGTGGCGACACCCGCAGGCGATCCTTCAAGATCTGCTACCATCTTCCCAAGCTCATCCGTGTTGGGATTACCCGTTCTTGAATAAAGATAAGGAGACTTCCCCTCATAGAAACCCTCGAGCTCCTCCAGAGACTTAAAAGAAAAGGCAGACGTCTGGTAGATCGGTGTTGTCTTACTGCGGATTTCCTCGGTTCCTTTCAGCTGACTATGTACGACCTTGGTGGTGAATTTCATTTATTGTCATCCTTCCTGAATCTATGTATTTTTAAAAGTGTATCATATTCAGAAGATTGTGAGGAGTGTGAGGTATTGGATGCAAAAAAAAGAACCTGTAGCATACATGCAACAGGTTCTCATCGTCAGACGTTTTCTAAACACCCGATCAGGCGATTTTCTATATCCAATGCCAACCGTTTCAATTCATCGTTATCTACCAATTCAATCAGCTTGCTGGGCTTTGCCATACCGATCTTCGTCGATCCCTCTTCTGTATATACCGTCACTTTACAAGGAAGGAAATAGCTGACGAGCATGCTTTCTTCCAGCACCTTTTTCGCTTCGTGGGGATTACATACTTCCAGGACAACTACCTCTTCATTAAAATCAAGCCCTTTATCCTGAAGCTTGGCGGCCAGGTCAAGATTCCACAGAACCCCGAAGCTTTCTTCTTTCAAGGCTGCTTCCACGGCTGAAACCGCATCCTTCACATTCATTGAAACTTCTTTTGTATAATGGAACATATTGATCCTCCTTTTTGAGTCATGGTTACTTATACCTCTTAGCGTATGTAATGAAACGTCCTGTCAGAGGTCCGTCCCTCCCATTATTCCATCCCTCGGACCATTTCACCCATCATTTCTTCGTTCATGGGGCCGACGATTTTGTGCTGGATGAGGCCGTTTGTATCGATCATGTAAGTGGTCGGGATCGTGAATGCCCGGTACTCGTCACCGACATCCCCTTTTTCATCCATGAGAATAGGGAAAGTGAGTTCATAGCCGTCGACAAACTCCTGGACTGCCTTCTCCCCCTCATCCTGTGAGGTCAAGTTGACGGCAAGGATTTCGACATTTTCTTTTTTCGCGTTTTTTTTGTAATACTGTTCCATATGGGGCATTTCCGCTTTACATGGCGGGCACCAGGTGGCCCAGAAATTCAGGATCACTTTCTTGCCCTTGTAATCGGAGAGCTTGACTTCTTCACCTTCTAACGTGGTCAAGGTAAAGTCCGGTGCACGATCCCCTTTCGTGAGTCCCTGCTTGGCATCAGAAAGATCCATGGATTCCTTGGCCAACTGGGCAGCCTCTTCTCTTGCCTTTTTTTCCTGTTGATCCTGAAACAAATTAACCAGGAAGATTCCGATCAGCAGGGCAACGATTGCCAGAGCAAAATTTCGTTTATTCAATGTTCGTTTTCCACCTTCCGTAGATAAAGATTAGATAAGCCATCACGATGAGATACGTCCAGGTGACAGTGGTGAACACAAATCCTCCAGATATGGAATGGAGCAGCAGCTGAAGAAGGGTGAAGACCACCACTAATTGTATAGCCCACGTATCACGGTCATCTTCTTTTTTCGATAAAAATAAGACCAGTGCACCGTTGAGACAAAACTGGATGACCCCTGCAAGAATATCAGATTCCAGCAAGTGAACGACAAGTTCAAAGAAAACGACCGTACTCATCCAGGCAATGACGAGACGATATACTGTGTCTGCCCTTCTAACAAATATGTATAAAAGCACTGTCAGCAATCCTAACCAATATCCCCACCTGCCCCCATGGAAATAAAGGATCGTAATGGGATGTTCAATAACATTCTGAAAATCAACGACAATGACACTCAGCTTCCAGATGACCAAAAAGTAAAAAACACCATTTGAATACCAGTCGCTTGCCTTTCGATTCCAGAAGTAGAGGAAAAGAAATGTCAGAATGAACGAGGCGATGATCGCTCCCCAAGTAGATGGGAAAGTAAAGGAGCCTATGGTGTACCACCTTTCATCCATTTGTTTCTACACCTTTCATAGAGGTTTCTTCCAACTATTTTGTACTGGTTCATTCGTACGAAATATACCCTATTATGTATTAGTATCTTAAATTTTCATCTTTCAGGCAAGTGATTTACTCATAGTGTATCCCTTACTGTAATGATTACAGACAGCAGGGTGTTGTTTTTCCGCAAAAAAGGATCCTTCTCTGAAGGATCCTTTCATATACGACGTGAAAATGGTGTTCCACCCTGTGAAGGAATCAAAATCTTAAGCTGCTTTCAAGCCTTCAAGGATGAGTATGAAGTATTTGACAGTATCTCCACCTCGTTGATTGATAATGTCGATGTCATGAAGAATTCTTTTGACCTCTTCGGTACCAACACAGTCAATAAACATCTCACTCACTTCTTCCGCAGAGTACTCGCCAATATGAGTATACTTTAATGCTGTGCGATTCCTTCTGCAGAAACTTCTTAATTGTCTTTTTATATCTGCTAACTCCAACATCATCATCCTTCGTACAGATTCAAATCCCACCAACACAAACATTTCCAGAGAAAAAACCCACCAAAAAGGCAGGCTGAATGATACTAGAAAAAAATTAGAGTTAGTATTCATTGCTTCCATTGTTTTCGGTAACCCGGCGATCATTATTTAAAAATAGAAGACCCGTGGTTTTGCGTCCTAATTTTTCAATTAGTTTGCCTTTTTCGAAAAATCACTTGAACATATTTGTCATTATACTAGAAGAATAAGGATATGAAAACAGTCTTTCTCAAACAAGTTGTTGATTTCCTTTTTTCTTATCAAGTAATAGATAGGGTAGTTAGAAGAAAGAGTTCTTTTACCCTCGCTCAAAAAAAATCCCCCTTCAAAATAGAAGAGGGGATTTTAAACTTAAAAGTTGATATATTGACGTGGGTTTACAGCATTTGAATGCGATGCACTCCAAGAACCTCTGTAAAGTTCAAAATGTAAATGCTGTCCGAAAGAAAATCCTGTGTTACCCATGTATCCGATTTGGTCACCTTTGTTAACAGCTTGTCCAGTGCTCACTAGCGAAGAAGACATGTGAGCATACACTGTTGTGAACATTTGACCGTTGATGGAGTGAGTGATGTACACTACATTACCGTAGCTTGAGCTGTAATGGCTCTTAATGACATAACCATCTGCCGCTGCAGAGATTGGAACACTTCCTCGTGCTGCAATGTCTGTACCATAGTGGAAACGTCGCTCTCCGTTTAATGTATCCCAACCAAAGTTAGTTGTAATTGTTCCAGATGCAGGCGCTGTCCATACTCCTGAACTTACAGGGGCACTTGGGGCTGCTGCCGGAGCAGCTGTTGCAGAAGCAGAAGAAGATCCACTGCTACTAGTTGTCGCTTGTTTTTGTGCTGCTGCACGCTTTGCTGCTTCAGCTTCCGCCTGGCGCTTACGCTCGATTTCACGCTTGCGGGCTAATTCTGCCAGACGTGCTTGTTCAGCTTGGATTTCACCTTCAAGCTGGTGCTCCATTTTAGAAAGTTCACTCGATTCTTGTTCAAGGTTTGTTTTTTCTACCTTTAAAGATGCCTGCTGAGCTTCCAGCTGTTTGAATAGCTCTGCCTTTTTAGCTTTTTGGCTATCAAGTTCTTTTTTCAAGGATTCAAGATTCGCTTTGGAAGATTCCAGATCCGAAAGTTCTTTTTCTACTTCCGCCTGCTTTTTCTCTAATTCATCTTGATCACGTTTCTGTTCATCCATGATCTTTTTGTCTGCACTTACAATGGTATTCACTGCTGTTACACGGTTGATAAAGTCTCCGAAGCTGTTTGCTCCAAGAAGTACATCAATATATTTGGCAGATCCGCCTTTTTCCTGAATGGCGCGAGCGCGTTCCTTCAAAAGCTCATTACGCTCTTCAATCTTTTTCTTTAACTCTTCAATATCCGCCTTAAGCTTATTGATTTTTGCTGTTGTATCATCAATTTCTTTTGTTTTTTCTGCAATCTTCGTTTCTGTATCTTTTAATTTCGTACCGATTTCAGCAATCTGTGATTGAATATCTTTTTGTTTGCTGATGTTTTGGTCAATTTCTGATTTTTTCTCATCGATCTTGCCGTTGATGTGCTCTTTTTTAGATGAGATGTCGTCCTGCTGTTTCTTTAAGTCCTCCACGGAGGAGTTAGCGCTAGCAGTGGTTGCTAACGTTGGTAGACTTCCGATTGTTAATGCTGCTGCAATAGATAATGAAATAAAATACTTCTTGTTCAAGCGGCATGCTCCTTTCAGCTTCTATCAACCTATCAAATTTTACACTTTTAAGAACTTACGTACAGACATAAAGCTTCCCCAAGCCCCAATCAGGCAACCCATTAATAGAATCAATCCGTTTACTTGATAGATAAAGGGGGTAAAATCTAATATCTGAATAAAATTGTTTTGTAGTTTTGGTTTAATAAATCCATAGGCATAGTAATAACCTGACGTTACAAGAGCGATCGGGATAATAGAACCTAAAATTCCAAGCCATAAACCTTCTAATATGAATGGCCAGCGTACAAACCAGTTGGTTGCACCCACGAGTTTCATTATCTCGATTTCCCTTCTTCTAGCGACAATGGTGATTTTGATTGTATTTGAAATGAGGAACATCGCCGTAAACAACAGACCGATGATCAATACAAGTCCAACGTTTCGACTCATTTCCAGTACATTGAATAATTTTTCAATCTTTGCTTCACCGTATAGGGCTTCATTGACACCTTCGAACTTACTGATTTGACCAGCGATTTTACCGGTCTCCCTTGGATTGTCTGCTTTTACGATAAACACATCATATAATGGGTTATCTTGTTCAAATAATCTGAAATCGTCTCCCAAATCCTTGACAAGATTCTGAAGTTCTTCTTCTTTGGAAGAATACTCAACTGATTCCACACCACTTATATTTTGTATCTTCTTTTCTATTTGATCTGTTTGGGATTGTTCAGTCCCAATTTCAAGTAATACCCGCACTTCAACGTCTTTCTCAATATCGGTTGCTACCTTGTTCATGTTTAGCATTAAAACGATAAACACACCAACAAGTAGTAATGTCACGGTAACGGCACTCACTGATGCGAATGTCATCCAACCGTTTCGTGCGATGCTTTTGAAGCTTTCTCTAAGATGACGGCCATACGTTCTAGCTTTCATAACCGTAATCACCTCGCTGTTCGTCCCGGACAATGCGGCCATTTTCAATGGCGATTACCCGATGCTTGATCGTATTCACGATTTCCCGGTTATGTGTAGCCATGATCACCGTGGTTCCACGGTTGCTGATTTCTTCAAAAATGTTCATAATATCCCATGATGTTTCGGGATCAAGGTTTCCTGTAGGTTCATCCGCGATTACCAGCTTCGGAGTATTCACAATGGATCGAGCAATCGATACACGTTGTTGTTCCCCACCGGAAAGCTCATTTGGCAGCATTCTTGCTTTATGCTTTAACCCTACCAGGTCCAGTACTTCCATGACTCTTTTCTTAATTTGCTTTGGATGTTCTTCTATTACTTCAAGTGCGAAGGCAATGTTTTCATAGATTGTCAGCGATGGTAACAGCTTGAAATCTTGGAATACAACCCCCACGTTTCTTCTTAAATATGGAACTCTACTATTTTTTATTTTTGCGAGATTGATACCATTTACAACGATATCTCCTTTGGAAGGACGTTCTTCGCGATACATCATTTTAATAAAAGTAGACTTCCCGGCACCACTCGGCCCAACAACATAAACAAACTCGCCTTGCTTAATGTGGACGTTAAAACCATTTGCAGCCATGACACCGTTGTTGTACTGCTTGTAGACGTCTTTCATTTCTATCATTTTAAAATCACCTAATTTGTATTATGTAGTTACCCTCTTGGCTGTTATCGACATATGTACACGGCACGTAACCAAAGTCGTCTTTATCACCATTAGACAAAAATTGGTGAAAAACCTCGAATTACGCTTCCGAAAATTATTATAACATCTCTTTATAGTAAGTTAAGGAAAAAAATTATTACATTTACATTTCAGAACCTTAAAAAATGTGAATTTATTACCTGTTTTGTTGTCGATTTTACCTATAATCAGATAAATTTATAGTTCTTTTTATCTAGTATCTGGTACTAGTATCATATCCTTACATACGAGGTTCTTGTCATGACAAATACTAAGATGATGGTAATCTGATGAAGTTACTAGGTTATAAGTCTGCTTGTTAGATGAAATTACAAATAAAGGATTTCATGCGAAAAATTTCTGTAACAAAGACTTAAAGAAAGAACCGAAAAAGTCTGTGGATATTTACTAGGTTGAGGGTTGTCTTTAAAAAACCTTTAGATTTTAATATCAATTGGCTTAGTTCTCGTCTAAAAATAAAAGAAGAATCCATTATTGGATTCTTCACCCGATCTTATTTCTTCTTCGATAACCATTCAGCCACTGCGTCTGCTTCTTCACCTTCAATGAGTCCAGGAGGCATTTGGCCTTTACCATTTTTAATCGTTTCTCGGATTTCATCTTTGCTTAGTTCAGCACCGATATTTTTCAGGGCCGGTCCCATTCCGCCTTCAAGGTTCCCACCATGGCAGCTGGTGCACTTATTATTTACGATTTTTTCAGGGTCTACTCCACCGGAGCTTGTTTCTGTACTGTCGCTGCCGTCTCCACCGCAGGCTGCAAGTAACAATGAAGCGCCAAAAAGAACACCAAGTAGCTTTTTCTTCATTTATTATCCCCCTAGGAATCCATTTTCAGAGTCGCGGATGTGAGGTCCGTCCCTCCCTTACATAATTATACCAAGTTTAAACCCGTTTGAAACCTTCCCCGAGAACTTCCGAAGCGTCCATTGTGACGACGAATGCAGCGGGGTCAATGGTTTTGACCAGTTGTTTCAGTTTTGTGAATTCTGTCTGGTCCACGACACACATGAGGATCGGGCGCTCATCATCCGTGTAACCACCGTATGCTGATAGTTTTGTCACTCCACGGTCAATTTTATTCAGAATTCCTTCACGAACTTCTTCCTGGCGGTTAGTGATGATCAGCGCCATTTTGGATCTGCTTATACCAACCTGAACCAGATCAATGGTTTTACTTGTTACGTACAACCCGATCAAGGCATATAATCCACGTTCGATATCATAGACAATGGCTGCGGACAGGACAATCATGCCATCGATCATGGCCACACATGTTCCGAGTGAGAACCCTGTGAACTTATTGACGATCTGGGCGGCAAGGTCCGTCCCTCCAGTGGAAGCTCTTCCACGGAAGACGATTCCTAACCCAAGTCCTACCCCTATCCCTCCGAAAAGGGCTCCAAGCAGGGGATCTTCCGTCCAAGGTTTCCAGTCCTCGGTCAAGAATACGACTAGTGGTAAAAACACCGTGCCGATGGCTGTCTTAACTCCGAATTGAAGACCCAGGAAGATCAGTCCGGCTATGAATAATGGAATATTGAAAGCCCACTGAACGAATGCAGGCTTCCAGTCAAACAGTCCATTCAAAATCGTCGATATCCCACTTACTCCTCCTGAAGCGACTTCATTCGGAAGTAAGAACACATTAAACGCAATGGCCACAATCGTTGACCCAAACACAACAAACAAATACTCTAACAACTTTTCTTTCCGCGGATTAAATGCCTGCTCGCGACGCCTTTCCTTCAAACCCATCCAGTACGACTCCTTTAGCCTATGTATTAATAGTATGAGTACAAACCCTTCCTTTGATGCAACTCTCCTCGAGGGACGGACCTTTAAAAGGCGCGTGTTGTTTGTGAAAGAGTATACATGTGCATCCAAAAAAAGTAGCACTTCTATTTTTATTGATGACGATGATATTAAGGGTGATGCATCCCTTGAATCCCTCTGTATCAACCTTTGAGAGTATAGCATGGGTGCCTAAAGGTGTAAATAACAGTTCAATAACGTGTTAAAGCATTAATGAGGTGAGGTTGAGGGACGGACCTACGCTGGGGGCGAAACAGTGGCTCTATTGTGCTGATTAGAGGTCCGTCCCTCAAAAAGATTAAAAAAACTGACCTCGCCAGTGGTTGGCGAGGTCAGTTTTTTATCGTGTATTATTTTATTTTGGATCGCAGGTAGGCGTTGATGAATGGGTCGATGTCGCCGTCCATGACGCCTTGTACGTTTCCTGATTCTGTGTTGGTTCTGTGGTCTTTGACCATGGAGTATGGGTGGAAGACGTAGGAACGGATCTGGCTTCCCCATCCGATTTCCTTTTGCTCTCCACGGATTTCAGCAAGTTCCTGCTCCTGCTCTTCGATACGCTTCTGGTAGAGCTTCGCTTTCAGCATTTTCATCGCTGACTCACGGTTCTTGATTTGAGAACGCTCCGATTGACATGTTACCACGACGTTGGTCGGTAAGTGAGTGATACGGACAGCTGAGTCGGTCGTATTGATGTGCTGACCGCCGGCTCCGCTTGCACGGTACGTATCGATTTTCAGATCTTCAGTACGGATGTCGATTTCAATTTCTTCATTAAACTCTGGCATCACTTCGCAAGACACGAAGGAAGTGTGACGACGCCCCGATGAATCGAACGGTGAAATACGAACAAGACGGTGTACGCCTTTTTCGGCTTTTAGATAACCGTATGCGTTGTGACCCTTGATCGCTAACGTTACACTCTTGATTCCCGCTTCATCTCCTGGAAGGTAATCAAGTGTTTCCACCTTAAATCCGCGTTTTTCACCCCAACGTGTGTACATGCGGAGAAGCATGGAACCCCAATCCTGGGACTCGGTTCCACCTGCACCGGGATGCAGTTCAAGAATTGCGTTGTTTTTATCATGTTCTTCGCTTAGAAGAAGCTGCAGCTCGTAGTCATTTAAACGTTTGATCAAGTCAGCAAGCTCTTCTTCCATATCCTTTTGCAGTTCTTCGTCCGGTTCTTCTTTGACCAGCTCAAGGGTCAATTCGAGGTTTTCCTGAGATTCAAGCAATGATTTGTATTCATTAACAAGTTCCTTCAAGCCGTTTCCTTCATTGATCAGCCCTTGTGCTGTTTGCTGGTCATCCCAGAAGTCGGGCTGGACCATGATTTCGTCAAGTTCCTGGATTCTGGCCTCTTTGTTTTCTAAGTCAAAGAGACCCCCTGAAGTCCGCTAATGTTTTAGCTGATTTTTCTAATTCTGCTCTGATTTCTGATAGTTCCATGTGTGGTCACCTCTATAGTTATTTGGGTTGTTGTGATTTTGTTTTTGTTTGTACCTGGTACATTATATCAGTTTTGTACCAGGTACAATCTCTGTCAATTGTACCTGGTACAAAAAAGCCTACATACTACACCTATAAAAAACGGAAAAGTACCTGGGATTTATTTTAGCAAAATAAGTCCCAGGTATCATCTTCAAATCGTAAATATTATCCTGTTATGCCGTGGCAGTGTTTGTATTTTTTGCCGCTTCCGCATGGGCATGGGTCGTTGCGTCCGACGTCTGCTTGTTTGCGGACTGGTTGTTTTTTGGCTTTTGCTCCGTCTTCTTTCGGGTTGACCGCTTGGCCTTTGGCTACTTCCTGGCGTTCCAGGTTGTTGCGGATTTCCGCTTTCATGACGTATTTTGCCACATCTTCTTCGATGGCGAGTACCATGCTTTCGAACATGGCGAATCCTTCATGCTGGTACTCACGCAGTGGATCGTTCTGTCCATATGCACGGAGGTGGATACCCTGACGAAGCTGATCCATGGCATCGATGTGATCGATCCATTTCGTATCAACTGCGCGAAGCAGGATGACCTTTTCAAACTCACGCATCTGCTCCGGTGTCAGCTGCTCTTCTTTTTCATTGTAACGATGCTGCACATCTTCAAAAATGAGAGCCATCATTTCATCGGCTTCTTTGCCACGAAGATCGTCGACTGTGACGTCATTTTCCGGTAGAAGGTTGGCGTTGACGTAATCAACAATACCTTGAAGATTCCAATTTTCCATTTCTTCTTCTGCCGTATGAGCCGCTACTTGACGTTCAATGACTGATTTGATCATGCCTTCAACGATGTCTCGAAGGTTTTCAGAGTCGATGACTTCATTACGCTGTTTGTAGATGATTTCACGCTGTTGACGCAGGACATCATCATATTGAAGAAGCTGCTTACGAGCGTCGAAGTTGTTACCTTCCACTCGTTTTTGAGCCGATTCTACAGCACGGCTGACCATCTTGCTTTGAATCGGCTGGGAATCATCCATTCCAAGGCGTTCCATCATGCTCTTCATATTGTCAGAGCCGAACCTTCGCATCAATTCATCTTCCATTGAAAGATAGAATTGAGTAACCCCTGGATCTCCCTGACGTCCGGAACGTCCACGAAGCTGATTATCAATACGGCGTGATTCGTGACGCTCCGTACCGATGACGGCAAGACCGCCAACATCGATGACGCCTTCGCCAAGTTTGATATCCGTACCACGACCGGCCATATTCGTCGCGATCGTGACAGCACCAGGTTGACCCGCTTCTAAAATGATTTCCGCTTCACGGCCATGGTTTTTCGCATTCAATACGTTATGGCGAACGCCTTTTTTCGTGAGGAGCTTAGAAATCAATTCTGACGTTTCAACGGCAACCGTACCGACCAGTATAGGCTGTCCTTTTTCATGACGCTCTTTAATGTCTTCAACTACGGCGTTGAATTTCCCTTCGATGGAAGCGTAAATTAAATCAGCACGGTCATCACGAACGATCGGTCTATTTGTAGGAATGACAATAACGTTCATATTGTAGATATTACGGAACTCTTCTTCTTCCGTCTTCGCTGTACCGGTCATACCGGACAGTTTTTCGTACATACGGAAGTAGTTCTGGAACGTGATCGTTGCCATGGTCATGCTTTCATTCTGAATTTCAAGGCCTTCTTTAGCTTCGATTGATTGGTGGAGTCCATCACTGTAACGACGTCCCTTCATCAAGCGACCCGTGAAGGAGTCAACGATGATGATTTCACCTTCCTGGACTACATAATCCACATCACGGTGCATACTTACGTGGGCTTTTAATGCCTGGTTGATGTGGTGGTTAAGGGTAACGTGTGAAATATCGAACAGGTTCTCAATATGGAAGGCTCTTTCTACCTTGCTGATTCCGCCTTCCGTTAATTGAACACCCTTTGTTTTTTCATCATATGTGTAATCTTCTTCTTTTTTCAGTGTACGGACAACGGCATTCGCCTGGATATAAAGCTGAGGCGTACGTTGTGCGTTACCTGAAATGATCAGAGGTGTACGTGCTTCATCAATCAAGATGGAGTCGACCTCATCGATGACGGCAAAATGAAGGCTGCGCTGAACCATTTGGTCTTTGTACAGAACCATGTTATCACGCAGGTAATCGAATCCAAATTCGTTATTCGTACCGTATGTGATATCCGCGTTATAAGCTTCACGCTTTTCATCTTTGGACATTGAATTGAGATTGAGCCCTACAGTCAAACCTAAGAAATTGTACAGTTTCCCCATTTCCTCCGCATCACGGCTGGCTAAATAGTCATTGACTGTGATAACGTGAACGCCTTTTCCCGTGATAGCATTTAAGTAAACAGGCATTGTCGCCGTCAGGGTTTTACCTTCACCGGTTTTCATCTCGGAGATGTTCCCGCCGTGAAGGGAAACACCACCCATGAGCTGAACGCGGTAAGGATACAAACCAAGAACGCGGCGGGCCGCTTCCCGTACGACTGCAAAAGCTTCTACGAGCATGTCCTCAAGATCTTCACCCTTTTGATAACGCTCTTTGAAACGCTCCGTTCTTTCACGGATTTCATCATCCGTGAGACGCTCCATATCGGGACCTAATTCTTCTATTTGATCGGCCAGTTTCTCCAGCCTCTTTAATTCTCTTTTATTCGCATCGAACACTTTATTTAATAGACCAAGCATGTATAAACGCTCCTTTATCTGTGTTGGAATGAGAGCCAAACGTCACCAGTATACCGAAAGTAAATGAGATTCCCATGAGAAATATGTGAATTCTCTGTAAAAAACAAGTAGAATCACTTCACATCACTCTACTTAAAATTCGCTACTAAAACCAATTATCCTCCCACACAAACACGATATTTTCCCTATCAATCTTACCACTATCCTATATCGGTTACAACTTAAGGCTTTGAGGGACGGACCTCCCTATTGCTGCCCTTTGGAAAATTGAATGCTTTCATATCAAGCTTTCTTTCCATAACGGGCGTGATTGGGGAGGTCCGTCCCTCAAAAAAAGCCGCCTTTATCAGACGACTTTCGTAGGGTGTGTATTCAGTTAGGTTTAGGCGTGTGTTGCTTTCAGCAGTTCGTAGACGGTGTCCTGGTAGCTTTCCCAGATTTGCTTGCTTCGTCTTGAGATGCTGTTGGCAGAGACATCGAAGTATTCGGCCAGTTCCTTTTGAACGTGGCGGATACTGATTTCGTCGATGTTTTTCGCCATGTCGACCATAGCTCCCGAGTAGATTTTTGGGTTGCGGATCGTTGGACGTTCTGTGTAGAAGTATTTTTCCAATACGGCTACAAGCAGTTCACTTTCCTTTTTGTCTTCCCCTTTTTCAGTCAGGAAGGTTTGAAGAGAGGTGATCGCCTCGTTGTATTCCGGCGTCTTCCAGATTTCGACTCCTTCAATGGAATCCTCGGTGTTTTCTTCTTTATCATTGTCTCCATTAACATCGGCAGATTTAGATGCTGCTTTTCCAGCCTTCTTCTTCTCAGCACTATAAAGGACGAATCCGACATCCGCGATTTCCAGATACTGACCTGATAAGTAATCATGGAGAGTTTCAAGCTCACCCTGTTCGAAACGGATCTTCACTAACTCCATCGCAGCTTTTTCAATCGCTGGATAAATGAAGTATTGAGCAAACGGAAGATATTTCTCCCCGTTCGGCAATAGTAATCCCAGGAAGAAGCTGTTCTCTTCAAGCTTACCGAATTTTTCCGTCACGATAAGGGTATCTCCCGTGATGGCTTCACCGACACTCAATGTATTGTCATCAAGCTTCTCTACCGTACCAGCTGTCACCCTTACATTCTTCCACGATTCCAATACCTCAGCTGTCTGTGGTCGAGTCACCGTGCTCAGCTGCTTATCGACAAATCGTTCGATCAAACGAACACCGTCAGCATCCTTCTGAGTCGCTCCGTACCAGCTGACAAATGCCATTTCATATATATCGGGATCTGCCTGCATCAAATCCATCTTGGACAGATAGTGATGGTAGGATTCTTCCATCTCGGCAGACTGGGCCGTAGCGATGAAATCATAAAGCTGTGCCTGCAGCACATCCAACTCCTGACTCACCAGCGTATCTATATTCACAACGTTTTCACAGCATTTCTTATATTTCTTTCCACTGCCACATGGGCATGGTTCATTTCTTCCGACTGTACTCATGTTTGTATTTACCTCCAACTTCTCTGAGTCCCGTACACAAAGGTTCATTATATAACATTTCAGCCAAGCATTAAACTGTTTTAAAACAAGAAAAAAGAACCAATCACTTTCCGACTGGTTCTTATTACAATTATCTTCCTTGTTTTTTCATATAATCCAAGACATCCAAATCGATATAATTCTCCTCCTGCTCACGCATTTCAAAGTTTTCCGTGTGGAGGTAGTCTTTCAAATTCTGATGGAGGGACTGCTTTTCTTTCGCATAGCCAAGACGGGTGAGTTCACGTTCCACTTCATCCTGAATATCACCTTCAAGAAGCACCACCCTGCCGACATCCGACTCTTTAAAATACAGTTGGTGCAAATGATAGATCCGCTTCAATTCCTTAATAGGTGATGCGTGATCGTCGACCCTCAGATCAATATACCGATCATTGAACCCGCCGTATCCCCCTCTTTCTTTTACGACTAAAAGGGCAGCGGACTGCATGCCGCGGGAATCACCGCCTGCTTCCTGGCCGGCATCGAGGGCGTGGAGCAGCCTTTCAGCCAATGATCCAGTGGTGGACTCAAAGGTTTCTGCCATCGCCTTCACGGTTTGAGCATCTACTAAAATATTCCCCTGAGCTGCAAAATGCTCTCCTGTCTGTCCACCTGCCCATTCATAGCAGCCTTCACCGGTAAAAGTGGCGGGGTTGCCACACGCATCGATCAATCCCACCTGGCGCAACGGGCGCTCCGGGTCATCCTTTGTGATGATATCAAGTGCCTCTTCCGCCGTCTTGCCTTCCTCCATCAGTTGAAGCGCCTGCGGGCCGTAAGAAGTATTGGCGTACGACTGGGTCGCCACCGCCCCGACTCCCGCTTTCGCAAACGGAACAACCGATCCAACTCCAAGGAACTTGGACTGGACTGCAATCCCCCATTCTTTCTCTTCCGGGTCAAAGCCTACAATGGAATACGTCATGGTGAATTCCTCCTTTAGATTAAAGCGTCAAGTTAAAAAACCCTTATTTTATACTATCAAGATTCGACAAAAGGAAAATAAATCCTTCTTTTATGAAAAATCCTGTAGTCCAGGAGACTACAGGATTTAAGGTTATTCAGATTAGTTTGTTTCAATTAAGCCGTACTTGCCATCACGACGCTTGTACACAATGTTCGTTGCGTTTGTTTCTGCGTCTGTGAAGATGAAGAATGTGTGACCCAGCATATTCATCTGCAGGATCGCTTCTTCGCTGTCCATCGGTTTAAGATTGAACTGCTTTGTTCTTACTACTTCCGTATCGTCCTCTTCCTCCAGTTCAACAGCAGCTGCGCCGTTAGGAGAAACATGATTCAAATCTTCCTGAGCCGCGAAGAATTCCTTCGGGCTGCCCTTTTCACGCATCTTACGGTTCACTCTTGTCTTATGCTTGCGAATTTGACGCTCCAATTTATCTACTATCAGATCAATGGCCGCATACATATCTGCGTTGCGTTCCTCTGCACGTAGAACTAATTGCGGCATTGGAATAGTCACTTCAGTTTTCGTATTTTTATCAGGATACACTTTTAAATTAACATGTACATTTGCATCAGGAGTTTCATTAAAGTAACGGTCTAACTTACCAATCTTCTTCTCCACGTGTTCGCGAATCGCTGGAGTTACCTCAATGTTCTCGCCTCGAATGTTGTAGTTCAACATGTAAACTCCTCCTTTTAAAAATAAAGCTATGTTTATATATTCTCCATTCCCTTGATTATTCCTTCTTAAACATTCTAAATTTTTTGTCAATTTTTCGTGAAGTTTGTAAAGTGGTGTCGAAAGTGTTGGTGTGACGGGAGAGGAGAATGGTTAAGAGTGAGGTGGGGGGTGCGAGTGTTTTGGGTTCACCTTTCACTCTTTATAGTCTTATTATCTCACTTTTTTTGGGGATTAGACGGTGGGGATGTGGAGGTTTTGCGGAGAGTTTGGGGCGGAATTGTGAATGTGGTTATTAACGGGAGACAATAACTAAATTTTGTACCTGGTACAGATGATGCGGATTGTACCTGGTACATTCAAGTGTAGTTGTACCTGGTACAACCTAGTAATAAATGTACCAGGTACAAAAATGAAATCAAGATTTTAAAAGAGGTTGGTCCCAATCCTTGATTCTAAATTTCGTTTCTACATAAAATTTATACTTCTCATGTGGGTAATCCCCAAGATTTGAAAGAATCTTTTGACTATCAATAATTGACTTGAAACCTGGAGTTATATAGCTTTTATAGCTGCTCCAATGATAGTCTTCAGGCTTCTTGGAGTAATTCGACTTTACCGGATTCAAATGAATATAACTGCTCGTATCTATCAACTGCTTAGAGTTTTTAATTAGTTTGGCAAAGTACCGATCCTGAAACACATGTCCTATATAATGATATTTTCGGTTAAAGTACCTGGCATAAATGGAGTGAGTGTAATGGATAACGTCTGAAGGAGAATCATTTAGTGTTCCAATAATGAGATGAACATGATTGGGCATGAGGCAATAGGAGTGAAGAAGGAATGGGGTTCTTTCTTTAGCTCTTTGAATTAATGATAAATAATGGAGATAGTCTTTTCTATCTCTAAATAGATTGTTTTTTCTGTTTCCACGGGCAGTTATGTGATAAATAGCCCCAGGGTACCAGACTCTAAGGTTTCTTGTCATATACTCTTCCTTTCTAAGATAAAGGTACAAGTATTCTAATTCGACATAATTCGAAAAACTCCTGCTGAAACGGGTTTTATTGAGAGGGAAAGTTTAGATTTGTACCTGGTACACATGAACCTATTTGTACCTGGTACATTTACTGCCTATTGTACCAGGTACAGATGATGCGGATTGTACCTGGTACAAAAACAATCTACTAAACATCCACATCCCGCCTCCCAAAACTCCACCAAGCCAATCCACCAAACCCAACCAAATAAACCACAATCACCACAATCGAAAACCAAAACGTCATTCCTTCAAACGGCGGAGTCCCAAAGAAATACTGCTGCAAATCGGTATTCGCAAACAGCAGATACCTTCCCCATTCCATACCAAGCTCGTTCAACAGGATCAAAAGCGTCCCGGTAGAAAAGGTCAGAAAGATGGTAGAACCAATCGCAAACGAACTGCTTCTCGTCACGACCGAAAAGGTATAAGCAAAGGAACATATCACCATCATTTCTATGAATCTCAGTACGTATGCACCTGACACTATGAAAAAGTTCTCGTTCAAATCAAAGAAGCTATCATAAAACCACAGTGAACCGAGCACGGCGGAAAATAGGAAATGAGAGGCTGTTAAAACAGTGGCGATGACTAGCACGGTTATGTATTTTGAAAGAAGAATTTTCACGCGGCTAATAGGACGGATTAGCAATAGCTTGATGGTGCCAGACGAGAATTCACTTGAAACGATATCTCCGGCTATGATCAGAGTGAAGAGTTGAATAATCATCAGGAGATTAGAGCTGATCCGCATATACTCCCAAAATGAAAATTGGATGCCGTCAAATAGCAGATAGACAAAGATCGACGCGATGGAATCGATGAACACGATGAGTGCCAGTGAAATCCACATACGCGGTCGGGAGATTTGTTTTATGAGTTCATTGGTGATTAAATTCATCATGTTTTCTTCATCCATTCTGAACTTGATTGGCCAGTCTCTTGGGTGCAGCAATCAAATAACCCTCACGAATCAGTCCTTTTATGGCTTGCCAGCCAGCTTCCTCTACCTCAACCAGCACCCAGCCATGTCGACCTATGTACGGGGCTGTGATATAACCTGGCTGTTCGAGGAGGATTTCATGGTTAGCAGGGAGCGTTTTAATCGATAAGGTATCCCCGATGATGACAAACGGTTTGTCCTTTACGCGGAAGGATAAGTGTCCGAACCTATCTACATGTTCATGAACCTCAGGATAGAGAAGGCAGAGTCTTCTAATCTCATCAATTACACTAGATTTCATACCGGCGTCCTCCAGCATTTTTCTATTATTATAGCATGAGAGTTTTTGGAAAAAGAAAAAAGCCTCGGGGAGTCGAGGCTTAATGTGTTAGATATGGGTTTAGTTCGATTTCAATCGTTGCTTTCCAGGCAGAAAAGGCTGGGGACAGGTTTTCCTGAACGACACTTTGTTTGAATGCGCTGTTATCCAATTGTCCATCCAGTTTCCATGCCTGATCCGTCACGGTATCAAATCCGGTTAATGCTTTCTGAATTCTTTCACCATCAAACATTTCTTTTAACAAGGGATTGCTTTCTGAAATCTGACCTATTGCCATGAAGACTTCAGAAAGGATCTGGTCCCCCTCTGTTTTACTTAAATCCGTGAAGCTTGCTTCCACATAGTTCAGTGCTTCTTCGATTGTTTCGAGCATCCCGACGTATTGGCTTACCAATTCGTACTGTTTTTCGTCTAGTTTCGTTGTCAAAGAATCACCTATTTCTTTTTATCGTAAAACATTCCATCGTATTGTAAGGATTCGTATGGGTTTGAATATTTTTGAGCAGACGTTTTCTTCTTGGTCAAGCCGTTCATATCTCGCTTGATTTGAAGACGCAACTGAGCTAGCTGCCGATCGATTTGCCCGTTCCAGGCGATTATCTGCTCGCCAAGTTCCTGCTCCTCCTGCGTATAAGGAGACTTGATGGTGCCAAGTACGCTCTGCCTTTTTTCTAAAAGAGATTCCACTTCCTCAATCGTGGGTTCCCGGTTTTCAGCATTCACCTGTTCCAATGCTTCTTTCAATTGCTTCGTGATGGTGTAGCAAAGAAGGACCGAGCTCATTAGGCCTGTCCACCTTGACCGGCATGCTGCTTCTGGCGGTTCAGTTGAATGACTTCTTTCCACGTATCACGGAAATCTGTGATGAGACCTTCTACTTCATCTAAAATCGCCGCGTCATTCTTGATATTGGCTTCCGTTAAGCGGCGATTAATGTAGTCATATAGGGACATTAGGTTTTGCGAGACCTCAAGATCCGTGTTCAACGTCACCATCAGCTCATTCACGATGGCTTGGGTCTTTTGGATATTGGTATTTTTCAGTTCAATATTTTTATCTTCAATCGCCTTTTTTGCGATATGAATAAATTTCAGGCTTCCGTTATAGAGCATAAGGGTGAGTTCACCTGGTGATGCGGTGTTGACCGAATTGTTCTGGTATGCTGCATACGGGTTGTTGATGGCCATAATGACCCTCCTTTAAGGATGATTAACCGCCGAATTGGTTCATGAGAAACATGGATTGTTGGTTGGAACGCTGGATGGCTTTTTCCATGGCGGTGAATTGGCGCCAGTAGCGGTCTTCGACTTGGATCAGCCGGTCCTCGAATCGGTCCATTTGGTTGTCCATGTTGTTTAGTAAACGTCCCAGGGTAAATGTATTATTGGTGCTAGACGCTTTCCCTGCTCTTTGTTCAATGCTTTCCATTGTGTCTTTCAACGTATCACGTAAACGACGGGCAATCCCTTGTTCGTTTGATGTTTCACCATCTTTAGAAAAAATCTCATAGATCGCATTCGGGTCTTTGGAAATCGCTTCTTTCAGCTTGTTTTCATCAATAATCAGTTTTCCACGGTCAAGGTAGTTGCTTGATGTTTTGATTCCGATTTGCGCTAATTGGTCAAAGCCAGAAGTTCCACCAGAGATGGGTGTGTACATGTCCATACGCATTTTGTTAAGACCAGATGTCAGAACAGAATCATTTCTTAATGTACCGCTACGTGACTTCTCTTCCCATAGTTCGATTTCTTTTTCTTCCATTGACTCTTTTTGTTCTGACGTCAATGGTTGGAAATCGCGGTATTTCTTTTCGTTTACTTCGCCGTTTACTTTTTCGATGAGTTTGTTGTATTCGTCGACGAATTTGACGATTTTATCCAGGATTTTGTCGGTGTCGGGTTTAGACGCGAAAGTTACATTGGTATTGGATGCATTTTTAAGTGTTAATTCAAATCCATTAATGTTGAACGTGTTTGATGAACGCTCAGTAGCCATTCCATTGTAGGTAAACTTGGCATTTTCTCCAATCGAACCTCGAGTATTCGCCAGGGCAGTATCATTGTCTGTATCCAACTTTAAATGAGTAATGAATAGTGCTCCCTGCAACTCAATTTCAGCACCGCTGGCATTACTCCCCGTATTTTTACTCATAACCGACATTTGCTTAGTTTGTTGGTCGTAAAACATCGTCACGCCTGTTTGAGCATTGATCTTAGAGATTAAACTGTCCAACGTTTCGTCTTCAGCATTAAATTTAATTTCGGTAAAATCAGCCGCCATCGTTCCATCTGCTTTAATCGCTTTGACCTTAATGCTTTGCTCACCAGTCAGCCCAAAGGAATCACTCAACTTCTTTTTAGAATCAAAGGCCCCACCATCTGACTGAGTAATAGGAGTGCTATACATCGTAGCAGCAGTGGCTAACTTCTCTACCTTTAGTGTTCCAGTGAAATCAGTAGTAGAGCTGATGTTTTTAACAAAGACTTCATTCGGATTCGAAACAGATACTGTCTTCTGCGTATACGTTCCCTGCTTCATCACACCGTCAAAAATATTATTACTAAATTCAAACATCATCTTATTCAAATCCCGGTAATCATCACGCTGCCATTCAAGGTATTGCTTCTTCTGTTCCAATTTATCTAACGGAATTCGTTCCGCCTTCATTAAATCCTTTATGATTTGATCTGTGTCCATACCACTGGCAAGGCCACCAATTCGCATATCAGCCATATGTATCTCCTTCCGTTAAACCTTCTTATCGACCATTAAACCAACAAATTCCGTCATCGCGGCATGCATATCAAGTATTTTCTTTGCTGGTATTTCTTTCACTACTTCCTGCGTCCGATCATCTACGATCGTCACATAATATTCTTTCAATTTATCATGAAATTCAAATTTGAGGTGTGTATTCGAAGTGGACATAAACTCATTCATCCCATGAACGACATCTTCTATTTTTTCTTTGGTGACAGGTTCTCTGGTTGTGGCTTCTTCATGGTGTCTTTCCTGCGCTTGAATTTGTTTCACTTCTTCGCTTGTTTGGTTCTCTAATCTAGTAAATGATTGTACTAATGAAACTCCGCCTGTCACTTTATCAATCATCTTTTGATCCTCCTGAGGGTTATATCGGTTATATCGGTGGTTAGTGGGGAAAGTTTAGTTTAAGAAAACAACAAAAGGAATATATATATACTCTGAGAGATAATATAATAACTTTAACAACAAATTAAACTATCAACAAAATTTAGGCTGTCTTGATTTTCAAGACAGCCTAAATTCAAATATCGATTGAACAAAAAAACATAAAATTATCGTAGAAGTTGGAGCACACCCTGAGGTTGTTGGTTAGCTTGAGCCAACATAGCCTGTGCTGCCTGAGAAAGGATCGAATTCTTTGTTTGACTCATCATTTCTTTAGCCATATCAACATCACGGATTCTTGATTCTGCAGCAGTTAAATTCTCAGATGATGTGCCTAAATTATTCACGGTATGTTCTAAGCGATTTGAATATGCACCCAATTTCGATCTTTCTGCAGATACAGTGTCAATCGCGCCTTGTATTGCTGTAATAGCGGTATCTGCTGTTCCCTGAGAAGAAATGTCAATACCAGCATTTGTAACTGCATCTCCACCAGCAACAGTGGCAGCAGTTCCCGATGTATCATCAACACCTAAAGTTTTAGCATCCATTGCACCAATATCTAGTGTGATATTCTGGGTTGCATTTGCTCCAATATGGAAGGTTAATGAAGTTCCAATACCATTACTATCTTTGGTGCCATCAATTAATTTTTGTGTATTAAACTCTGTGGTGTTTGAAATACGCGTGATTTCTTTAGCTAGCTCATCAACTTCTTCTTGTAATCGAGAACGGTCAGTATCTGTGTTTGTATCATTTGAGGATTGGACCGCTAACTCACGCATACGTTGAAGGATAGAATGTGTCTCATTAAGAGCACCTTCAGCAGTTTGAATCATTGAATTCGCATCTTGAGCATTTTTAGCAGCCATATCCAAGCCTCTGATTTGACCACGCATCTTTTCGGAGATTGCAAGACCAGCTGCGTCATCTCCTGCTTTATTTATTCGTAGCCCAGAAGATAATTTTTCCATAGATTTACCTTGAGCGTTACTTGCATTACTTAACTGACGATAAGTATTTAGTGCTGCAATATTATGATTAATTCTCATGCTATTTTCCTCCTTGATAGAAAAGTATCTAAATCAAAATTATCTTAACGTAATAATTGAAGAACTCCCTGTGGTTGTTGATTAGCTTGAGCTAACATTGCTTGTGCTGCTTGTGAGAGAATTGAATTTTTAGTTTGACTCATCATTTCTTTAGCCATGTCTACATCACGGATACGTGACTCAGCGGCAGTTAAATTCTCTGCAGATGTTCCTAGGTTGTTAACCGTGTGCTCCAAACGATTTGAATATGCACCTAATTTCGATCTTTCTGCAGATACAGTGTCAATCGCGCCTTGTATTGCTGTAATAGCAGTATCTGCTGCAGCTTGGGTGTTTATTCTAATGCCGTCTTCTGTTACGGCTCCACCATTTACAGTTGCGTCATTTGCACTTAAATTATTTACATTACCACCATTGTGTACTCCTAAGGAGGTGGCATCCATTGCACCAATCTCTAAAGTAATATTTTGAGATGTATTCGCTCCGATATGGAAAGTTAATGCAGCGCCAGCTGTTGCAAGACTAGCGTTTGCAGAATCATTAGATCCATCAATTAATTTCTTTGTGTTAAATTCTGTTGTATTTGAAATTCTTGTAATTTCTTTCGCTAATTCATCCACTTCTTCTTGTAATCGAGTTCTGTCAGTATCAGTATTAGTGTCATTAGATGATTGTACCGCTAACTCGCGCATGCGTTGAAGAATGGAATGCGTTTCATTTAACGCACCCTCAGCTGTTTGAATCATTGAGTTTGCATCTTGAGCATTCTTAGAAGCCATGTCTAATCCGCGAATCTGCCCACGCATTTTTTCAGAGATTGCAAGACCAGCAGCATCATCTCCAGCCTTATTAATACGAAGACCAGAAGACAATTTCTCCATTGATTTAGATTGGTTAGTTGAAGCACTATTCAACTGACGATAAGTATTCAACGCCGCAATATTATGATTAATTCTCATTACAAAATTTCCTCCTTGAAAGTAAGTCCACATCCTTGTGAACTATATCATTTTTTAGTTTGCAACAAGTCACAAAGGTCGGCCGCCCTTCTCCTCATTGCTTACAATACTATTATCGGTTGTTTCGACTGGTGTTTAATAGTTTCCGAAAAATAATTAATCATTTTTTGGCAAAAGATTAAACAGGTTGTCGATTCCTTTCGAAGCTTCGGTGTTTTCTTCCTGGATAGAGAGGTAGACTTCTTTCCGGTGGATGTCTACGTTCTTCGGGGCATTTATCCCCAGTTTCACCTGATCACCTTTTACAGAAATGACCGTTAGCTCAATGTCATCCCCAATCTGAATGCTTTCTCCCGTCTTCCTTGTCAGTACTAACATCCCTTCACCCCTTCTTTCCTGCAGGCTGAGCAAAGATCAGGTGCTTGGTTTGATAGTTTGAGTTTGTTAAGATGACTTGTTTTCCTTTGCGATTTGCCAGGTTAAGAATGATAGGGGCCTGTAAATTAGCTGTAGATTCATTTAGCGTGTCCCGTACAGTAAGAATAGAAAGCACCTGCACATCTTTTTCAGAAGGTTTCCCTAGAGACTCCACACTAGCCTGATCCAGCTCAAAATCATACTCCTTAAAAAACATAAATGGATCCGTCACTACAAAACCAAGGTGAGGTGTCTTCACGGATTGCAGTATATGAAACCACTCATTCTCCGGCAGCGGCAATAATACAAACTGCTTCTCCTCTCCGAATCCAGGAATTCCGTGATCAAATGTTAGAACTTCTTCTGACTTTACTTCTATTTCTCCATGATATTTCGTATTGATTTTCATCCGCTTCATTCCTTCATTCTATATTTCTTGTTCATAGTTGATCCCTACGTGTTTTAAGTTTGCAAAATCTATTTGCAAATCTGCGTATCGTTTCAAGCTGACATCCACCTGGGCTGGGGTATACTGTATATTGGGTTTTTGAGGACGAGAGTTATTCACCACTTTTTGTGGTTCAATGTTCACCTTCACACTTCCAGGGTCATAGTTGATTTTGACGCTTCCCCCTGAAGGAATCCATCCTATATTGAACTCATACATCGGATCCTCACTGTTCCGTTTAGCCTGGGCGGCAATCGCACCTCCGCCATTCTCGATCATCATGAGTTCATCCCCGTCCTGGGCTACCCGGGCAAGTCCCGTCAGCCAGTCTTCGTAGCCTTGTTGGGAAAATTCTTCTATCCTGCGGCGCACCGATTTCAAGTCCATATCGGCCCTTGCCTCGGTTTGGTCGATGGTCAGTTTGGAAGGCGTACGCTCTATTTCCATCTTTGCCTGGGGCTGCTGGATATCCAGTTGTGCTGGGGGCTGTTCAATGTCCATACGTCCTGGAATCGTCCGGATGCTCAGGGCTGCTGACGTGGATTGCAATCTTATTTGTGGAACGTTCATACGTATTCACCTCCATATAAAAAGGAACTGACCCTAAGGTGACAAAACACCTTAAAGGGTCAGTCCCCTTGCTTTTATCTTAGAAAATCCATTAATGTCGGCTGAATGATTCTGGCTCCGACGCTGAGTGCCGCTCTGTGGACACTTTCCTGGGTTTTCAAATCTGTGATGACGCGTTCGATGTCGGCGTCTTCGTTATCTGATAGGATTCGATTGGCCGTTACTTCCTGTTGACCCAGTCGGTCGTCTACCATTTCAAGACGATTGTATCTGGCACCAAGCTCAGAACGTTCTGCTGATAAGGTGTTCATGACGCTATCTAGCTCTTCAAGCTGACCATCCAGAGCTGAAACATCCCCTGACTCCAATGCTTTTTGGATGTTGTGCACGGTGTCGAATAGCTTCTGATTAAAGACCTTATTAGGATTAACATTGGCTTTTAAAGAAACACCTTGCGAAACCTCTACAGGATAAGCATCGATAGCACCGTTGCCTAAATTGTCAGCGACCTGCGGAGCACTTCCATCTGTGGGATTTCCGTCCTTGATCGGAGAATTCCCAACGTCTGTACCATGAAAAATATATCTGCCGGCCACTTTTGTTTCCGCGACACTGACAAGGTCTTTTTTAATCTGTTCAATTTCCGTAGCAACCGCTTTTCGATCTTCCGGACTTAACGTTCCATTTTTACCTTGAATCGTCAATTCTCGAACACGCTGCAATCCTTGATTTGCTTGTTCGATTCCAGACTCCGAGTTTTCCATCCACAAGTAAAGTTCCGATAGATTCCGTTTGTACTGCTCGATCCCTGTCAGGTTCGAACGATAAAACATCCCTTTCATCGCAACAACCGGGTCATCAGAAGGTTTGGTAATCTTCTTCCCTGTGGCCAATTGATCCTGTAATTGCCCCATTCGTCCATAAGATGAACTGAGATTTCTCATCGAGTTCGCCGTCAGCATACTTTGTGTTACGCGCATAGTATTTCACCTACTTATCTTCCAACGGTACCCATACCGTTGATGATTTTGTCGAGCATTTCATCCTGCAATGTGATCATTCTCGCAGAGGCGTTGTAGGCATGCTGGAATTTGATCATGTCGGTCATTTCTTCGTCAAGGGACACTCCGCTGACGGACATTCGACGTTCGTCCACGGCACCTCTTAACACTCCAGAGTTGCTTGCGAGTCGGACGGATTCTTGTGATTCTACTGCCATTTTTCCAATCACGGATTCAAAGTGCCCTTGGAATGACGCTTCTTTTTCGCCGTAAGGAAGTTTCGTCGTTGTGATGATGTCGGCAAGGGCCAGAACATTTGATGCGTCTCCGAGGGTCGGATTATCTGCACCCGCAGTTGCGATATTGTCGAGGTTGCTCATTTCATCGGCTACCTGAATTCTTTGAGCGAAGCCTGCTTTTGGCACACCATCCAGATCTGCTGTGGCATTCTTTTCATCCTGGAAGAACTTTGGTGTATTTGGTGTGAAGTTGTCGGGATCAAAATTGGGGTCGTTCATCTGTTCAGGTGTGACCCCTTGTTGATGCTGGTCATTAAATGCCTTGGCGAATTCATACGCCATGCTGTCCAGTTCGCCTAACATACTGATGTAGGAGCCTTCTGCTTCACCGTCTTTATTTTTGAAGCCGTATGTATCGACAAGGGCTCTCAGTTTTCCTTCGCCTTGTGATAAAAAGTCTTTAATATCGAGTGTTTGTTGACCAATCGAGACAGAATCCACCGTATTTTGTGGGCCATCATAGGTAAGCTTAACTTCATTGACTCCATTTTTCCCGACGAGGTTGACAGCCAGGTTTCCGTCTTTCCCGACCAATGTGACAGTGACCGCACCTTCTGCGATTGGTGACGACGCTCCACCATTAGACTGGTAGCTCGTTTGGATGGAAACATGCTGTGAAAGTTCATCGATCAATCGGTCCCGTTCATCGTATAAATCATTCGGCAGATAGCCGTGTGGTTCTACATCGGCTATTTGTTTATTGATGTTATCAATTTGTCTGGACAGTGAATTGATTTGCTTTTCAGAGACAGACAGCTCATTTTTCAGATCGCTACGGACACTTGTTAAGGAAGACGATAAGTAGTTGAATGTTTCAGCAACGGCTTTCCCTCTCTCAACGACGACTGACCGCGCACCAGAGTTGGACGGGTTAACAGCTAGATCCTGAAGGGACTGCCAGAACATATCCATCGTTTTGGATAAGCCTGAGTCGGATGGTTCGTTCATGACCTCTTCCATCTTCTTCATCGCTTCCATTTTCGTTTCCCAGTAGCCAAGTTTTTGGTTTTCGCCTCTGTACTGCATGTCCAGGAATGAATCACGCACGCGTTGAATCGAACCGGCTTCGACTCCCGTTCCGATTTGGCCTGGGATTTGCGGACGGTTCATGGCTGGGGAAGGATAGGGTGTCGTTTGTTCAAAGTTGACTCTTTGACGGGTATATCCAGGAGTATTCGCGTTGGAGATATTGTGGCCGGTTGTATAAAGAGCGCCCTGCTGGGTGTACATGCCTCGTTTTGCCGTTTCCAGGCCCATAAAAGTGGATCGCATGGTGTTGCCTCCGTTTCAATTAGTAAGTGCTATGCTTTCGAATCAAAGATGGATCGACTTGCCGGTGCTTTTTTTTCACCGTTTGGTCGTGAATAGGTGGATTGTTCCGGCTGATGCTGCGTCATGGATAGATTCATATTCACGAATTGAAGAGATTGATAGACAAGCTTTTGATTCAGCTCGTTTTGAGCCTTCAATTCTCCGATAATATCGACCAGCTTTTTCTGCCATTGGGCGAAAATTTCTTGTTCCTGGACTGAACTGTGCTCGATGCACTGAGAAATCGTGGGAGCCTCAGTGAAAGATGCTCCCCTTGATTGAAGATAGTTGCTGGATTCCCGCTGCCGCTCAGCTTCCACCGTATTAATGGCGGCCAAGTGCTTCTGTTCATCCTTCAATACCTGATCGAGTTCATTCATATCACCTTTTTTGATGACATCCGTTTTATTCACTGAAAGATCGAACAAACTTTTGTGCAGCTTATACAGTTTTTCAAGATTTGTAGTTAGATTGGTTGCTGACATGTTTGTTCGCTCCTTCTTTATTGTCCGTTATAGAAATTCTTTAATCCTCTAGCAACGGCTTTCGGATCGATGGTGTAATTCCCGCTCTGTACCTGATCTTTGAGAGACTCTACTCTCGCCTGGCGCTCTTTGCCGAGTTTGGAAACCTCCTGCATTTCTTTGGCAGCAGAAGAAATTTCGATTTTGTCGGATGCAGGTTTCCCCGCTTTCCCTACCTCATCCATTTTGTTCAGGTTGCGCTTGTAAGGATTGATGTTCTGATTTCCGATAGAGTTAATCTTCATCATGTTCCCTCGCTTTCTTCACGTACATGGTTTCTACCTAGTATATCGGATATATAGGAGATTTGTTTAGTAATAGAGCCTGGTTAGTTCTTCCTCATTTATTTTGGTTAGCACTAGTTCTTTTCTCTCATGGTGTAATAGGTTCTCTGGCCCGATTCCTGGGATTTCTTCTTCCATTCCTGTTCCGTTTCGAACTTTTTCAGATCACTGGCAAGTCCAGAAGAACAGTCACCGCAGATTCGTCCCGTCCCTATAATCTTCCCACATTTATCACAAGGATAACCCATATTCGGAAATTGCCTCGTCTGGATTCGGCCTTTTTTCACCCATTTATATAGAAGTTCCTCGTCTACCCCGGTCACTTCAATAACACGATCCATGGTCGCAGCACGGTTCTCCCGTTTCTTTAAAAATTGGTAGACGGTCTCATACATCTTTTCTTCTTCTCTAAAACACTTGTCGCATACATCACGGAATTTATTTTGCATAAAAATCGCGTTGCAACGTGGACAGTTGATGATTTCTGACATATCGGTTTCCTCCCGGTGAAGCTTCTCTTACCCCTTATATCGGAAGGAAAGGGGATTGCTTTAACCCCTGGCGAGAGTTAAGGATGATACCTCGTCAGCACCAGCGTCCTTCAGCAACTTTGCCGCCTGCCTCAACGTCGTCCCCGTCGTATAAATATCATCAAACAGCAGAATCGACTTTCCCTTCACATCACACTCTCTCAACTGAAAAACCTGCACCTGGTGAAGACGCTCAGCACGAGTCTTCTTCGACTGCTTCTCAGAATGCAAACGCGTGAGAATATGTGAGGGACGGACCTCTGATTCTTCCAACAGTGCGGTAGATTGATTGAATCCTCTCTCATAGAGGCGTTCATCGCTGAGTGGGATAGGGATGATGTGGTCATATGCCATTTTTGCAAGATAGGATTTAATCGTATGGGAGAAGGCTTTGGCCAACGCGTAATCCCCCCGGTATTTGTATCTGGCCAAGTATTCTTTCAGAAAATCATTATAGTGATACAATGAATCGTTTTTATGGAGAATCCCCTTCCACTCCGGATCTAAATCCCATCGATGGCAGTCCAGGCAGATCTCTTCTTTTACGAGATTGGAAGGCAATGCCTCCAGTGAACGGGAACATCCCCTGCAACGCTCCCCTTCAATCTTCTCCAACTGCTTCTCGCATTCCTGACACAAATATTGGGGCTCCCTGTAAAATAACCCTCTCCACGACCAAACCTCTTCTACTCGGGTACTGCAATTCAAACAGTTAGTGACCATGAATCAGTCCCCTTTTCACGGCTTCTTTGTTCATTTGGTCGATGTGAAGCAGCGCTTTGATCATTTCCCTCGTGCGGCCGTAATGGAAATAGACGATATCACCTGTTGGATAGTCAGCGCTCCTCCCCACCCTGCCGGCGATTTGAACGAGTGCACTTTCGGTGAAAATCTTCTCTTCGGCACCAAGGACCGCGACATCGATGTTTGGGATCGTCACTCCCCGTTCTAAAATGGTTGTCGTAAGTAAAATCGGAACTTCTCCCTGTCTCATCTTTATAACTTTTTCTTTTCGTTGGGGATCCTCAGCATGAACCGATTCAATTAGGGGGTGCATTTCTTGAAATAGAGGCAGGGCCTTTTCCATAAGGTCGACGGTCGGAAAGAAAATCAGGGCTTGTTTGGATTGTTTGAGTCTTAATGAGGTCCATTTTTTCAACGCAGGGGGAATTCGACTTTTCTCAAGGGATTTTTTCCAGATTCCGCACCAGACAAAACTGGGAAGTGGGATCGGATGGCGGTGGAAACGGGCAGGGATTTGGATGAAGCTTCTTTTTCCCCGGGCACATTCCTGTTGCGTTTTACGGTCCGGGGTTGCCGTCAGATAAATGATGGAGGAGCGGGGCTTCCGGGCTTTTACTACTGCCCCTTGCAGAGAGGAATCGTAGGAATAGGGGAAAGCATCGACTTCGTCTATGATCATGACATCGAAGGCTTCTTTGTACCTGTAGAGTTGATGGGTAGTAGAGAGAACAAGCTGACCATAGCTGTGCCGTTCCTCCGAGCCCCCGTACAGTGTGGTGACCTCTGTTTGAGGAAACACTTTTTTGAGGCGGGGAGACAGTTCCAGGATGACATCGGTACGGGGTGCGGCAATGCAGACCCGCTTGTTTTGCTGAAGCGATTCATATATTCCTTCAAAAAGCACCTCCGTCTTGCCGGCTCCACATACGGCCCAGACGAGAAGGTCATTGTTAGCTCGAATCGCAGATATCATTTTTTCCGATGCTGCCTTTTGCGCTTCTGAAAGGGTACCGGCCCAGTCAAACGTTACTGGTGGAGAATCCGGCCCGGGACCATTCCACCTTATGAGCGGCGTGCACTCAGACACCCTCCCCATCATGATGCAATTACGGCAATAGGTGCATCCGGTGTGGCATCTGGAACAATTGAAAGTAGCCAATAGATGAGGTTTGTTATTTCCACAACGATGACACCGCCCTGCGTCCACACCTTTTTCATAGGAAACATAGCCATTCAAATAATGCTCATGGAGGGTATGAATTGAAAATGGGATCTCGTCTACTAATAAAGATCGTCCACTTAGATAGGATTGCAGTTCTGGTGAAAATTGGAAAGATGGATTAATTGGATGTGACGGAATGGAAGTGACTTCCGAGATTTTTTGGAGAAGGGGGTGGGGTTCTTTTACAAGGGGCTCAGGGATTAACCTGTGATCCATTAAAGCAAAACGCAACTGCATCACTCCTTATGTGGGATAGTATTGTATTCTACATTTGAGGTTGAAAATCCTTCCTAATAAAAATGGTGCCAGGCATGAAACGATCGTTTTGTGCCTGGCACCGATAGAGAATGTGGGAGTGTGTACCTGGTACAAGATGACCAATTTGTACCTGGTACATCAATCAAAGTTTGTACCTGGTACATCAAGCAAAGTTTGTACCTGGTACATGATGACCAATTTGTACCTGGTACATCAATCAAAGTTTGTACCTGGTACATCAAGCGCATCTTGTACCAGGTACAAATCAGCAGTCAAAATCAATCCCCTACCTACTCATCTTCCTCGCCCAGCCCATCCCCATCGAACCCTCACCTAAATGAGTCCCGATGACCGGACCGAAATAACTCACATTGAATTCCACGTTCGGATACTTTTCTTGAAGCTCGTTTTTCCACTCAATCGCTTCGTCTTCCCGATTGGCGTGAATGATGGATGCTTGATAGGCTTCACCTGACTTCACGGCTTCTTCGAGGATTCCTTCCACACGCTTCAACGCTTTCTTTTTCGTGCGGATTTTTTCAAAGGGTACAATGACTTTGTCCACGAAGTGCAACAGTGGTTTTACCTGTAACAGGCTCCCGATGATGGCCTGTGCTTGAGAAAGCCTGCCGCCGCGCTGCAGATGGGCGAGGTCATCGACCATGAAGTATGCCTGTACGGATTTCTTCATTTCGTCCAATAACCCAACGATTTCTTCTGCCGTTTTTCCTTCACGGGCAAGCTTGGTCCCTTCGATGGCGTAAAAGCCTTGGATCATGCAGCTGATTTCTGAGTCATAGGGGTATACTTTAATGCTTTCGACCATTTCACCTGCCTGCACGGCACCTTGATAGGTCCCGCTGATTCCGCTGGACAGGTGAATGGAAATGACGGCATCGTAATCGTTGGAAAGTTTCTCGAATAGCTCGACGAATTGTCCGACCGGGGGCTGTGAAGTGGTTGGAAGCTTTTCCTGGATGCTGACTTCTTCGTAAAATTCACCTGCCGTAATATCAACTTCTTCTTGATAGGTTTCTCCTCCGAAAATGACGCTGAGAGGAATCATATGTATGTTGAGTCGATCACGCAATTCTTTCGGGATGTAGGCGGTACTATCCGTTACAATTGCCGTTTTCATATAGAATTACCATCCTTATGTTTTATTTTTAATAGCCTGTGCTATGCGTTAGAGTCTACCTTATGTATCTTACTCATTTTATATGAAAGTAAGTTGGTTTGCATTAGTTTCTGGGTGGTTTCGGTTCCCGGAAACTAAACAAACGTTTGACTGGTACGCTAACCCCTTGTGGGACAAGGGATTCAACATACTAATCAAACGTTTGTTTAAAGGTCTTACCTCATCCCTGCCGGCAGGGAAGTAATGATTTTCTTTGACTTTCGGGAGGATAGGAATACCCCTGCGAATATGATCAACAAGCCTAAAATGAGATTGTGGGTCACCTGCTCCCCTAGAAGAACAAATCCCCAGATCATCGCCGTACCCGGAATCAGGTACGTCACAGTAGAGGCAAATTCGGGACTTCCATTGGTCATGATGTAGAAATACAGGAGCGTCGCCACACCCGACCCGAGGCAGCCCAGTCCTAAAATGCCAAGGATGACCTCTCCTGACGCTAAATCACCGACAGAAATGGGATTCGTGATCATCATGCCGACAAATCCGACCGCGGCCCCAATCAGCAGCTGAAAGGTGGAAATGACGACTACACTCGTTCCTGCCAGGTATTTTTTCGTGAACTGGGAAGCAAATGCGTAGCTCATCGTGGCCAGTACCATCGTTCCCACCCCGACAAAATCAGACGAGAAGATGCCGCTCACTTCAAAGTTCATGAGCACAAGGATGCCGATGAAACCGACTGCGATCCCGATCCATTGAAATCCCGTCAACACAACAGAGAAGAATAAAAATCCAACCAGTCCTGTCCAAATTGGAGTGGTCGCGTTCAGGATGGAAGCGGTATTGCTGTTGATTTGCGTTTCACTTAAAGCGATCAGGGTCCACGGTAGGGCCGCATTGCCGATCCCCACAACCAGGAGTTTCCATAAAGGAAGTAGTTTCTTCCCTTCTCTTTTCCTCTGAATGAAAAAGATCGGAAGAAGCACGAGGGCCCCTGCCAGGCATCGTAAAAACACCGTCCCCCACACTCCTGCCGGTTCGACCAACCATTTTATAAAGACAAAAGACATGCCCCAGATCAGGCTTAAGCCGATTAGCGCCGTGTATATTCGTGCCAAGTGGCTCCCTCCTCTCTATTGTTTCCGAAATGTATATTTTAGTAGATGAATAGATGTTATAGCATATTTTTTATATGTTCTATCCTATCTTATTACCCTTCAAAAATAAACCAGCAATTTACGCACTACTAGCTCTTTACAAAACTTTTACACTTTTCAAATAAATCATACTTTTACACCATTTTTATTTCATGTAGATATGCTAGCATGTAATTGTTTGACAATTAACTACATATAGGAGCGATTCTTTTGAAAAACACATCCAATAAGAAAAAAGTCATTGCCGGCAGCGCTTTGGCCCTTGGCCTTCTGATTCCTCAAGCCACTCCTTCCATTACTTATGCAGACGTCATGGACAAAGATATTGTAAAGCTTCGCATACTTGAAACAACCGACATCCACGTGAACCTCGCAAACTATGATTACTATCAAGATACAGTGACAGATAAATACGGACTTGCCAAAACGGCTACCCTGATCAAACAGGCTCGAGCGGAATCCAAGAACTCTTTATTATTCGATAATGGAGATCTGATTCAGGGAAATCCACTTGGAGATTATGTAGCAAAAGAAGACCCGCTTCAAGATGGGGAAATCCACCCTGTCTACAAAGCGATGAATCTGCTGGATTATGATGCAGGGAACGTCGGAAATCATGAGTTCAACTATGGTCTTGACTTCCTCGGTACATCATTAAAAGGCTCCAACTTTCCATATGTGAATGCCAATGTGTACGTAGATGATAAAGACGGGAACCCCGACAATGACCAGAACTATTTTAAACCGTACGAAATCCTTGATCGCACGGTAGTCGATGAAGACGGTGAAGAACATGCAATCAAAGTCGGCGTCATCGGCTTCATCCCTCCTCAGATCATGCAGTGGGATAAAGGGAACCTTGAAGGAAAAGTCGTTGCAAAAGACATCATTGAGACTGCCAACAAGTTCGTCCCTCAGA
Organism: Rossellomorea sp. QJM3NY_18; assembly: GCF_056173145.1. Taxonomy (NCBI): domain Bacteria; kingdom Bacillati; phylum Bacillota; class Bacilli; order Caryophanales; family Bacillaceae; genus Rossellomorea; species Rossellomorea sp. QJM3NY_18. The sequence goes on from NZ_CM149659.1 coordinate 3,825,662, forward strand.
TGAAGGCTGACGGTGCTGATGTGATTGTCGCGATCCCTCACTCCGGTATCGGTAACGTCACACAGGAAGGCATGGAGGAGAACGCAACCTATGACCTTTCTAAAGTAGATGGAATCAACGCGATCTTGTTTGGCCATTCACACGGGGTCTTCCCTTCTGATTCGTATAGCGGGATGGAAGGGGTAGACGTGACGAAAGGAACGATCAATGGTGTCGGATCGGTCATGCCTGGTTCCTGGGGAGATCATCTTGGACTCGTTGACCTTCAACTTGAGTTAAAAGACGGGAAATGGGATGTGACTAATACCCAGGCTTCCACCCGCTCTATTTTGAATCCGGACGGAACACCTGCTGTTGAGGCAGACCAAAGTATCCTCGACGCAGTGAAAGAAGAGCATGAGGCGACGATTGAATGGGTGCGCAGTGCAGTCGGTGAGACGACGTCCCCAATCAACAGTTATTTTGCTTTAGTGAGTGATGATCCATCTGTACAGATTGTGACCAACGCCCAGAAATGGTATATCGAAAAGTATATTAAAGGGACAGAGTATGATGGCATCCCGGTTCTATCTGCAGGTGCCCCGTTCAAAGCGGGTACACGTGCGAATCCTGATTATTATACAGACATCCCTGCAGGTGAGATCGCCATCAAGAACGTCTCTGACCTGTACCTCTATCCAAACACACTTCAAGCCGTTCTGCTTACAGGTGCTGATGTAAAAGAATGGCTTGAGATGTCTGCCGGTCAATTCAATCAAATCGATCCTTCTAAATCAGAAGAGCAGAATCTTGTGAACGGTGACTACCGCTCTTATAACTTTGATGTCATTGACGGCGTCACCTATGAAATCGATGTAACCAAGCCTTCTAAGTACGATGCTGAAGGCGCTCTGGTAAACAAAGACTCAAGCCGTATCAAGAATCTGAAATTTAATGGAAAAGCCATCGATCCGAACCAGAAATTCATCGTGGCGACCAATAACTATCGTGCAAGCGGAAAATTCCCGGGCGTGAAAAACTCAGAAATCATCGTTAAATCACCTGATGAAAACCGTAATGTGATCATCGACTATATTATGGAGAAAAAGACCATCGATCCTCAGGCAGATGGGAACTGGTCCTTTACCCCTGTGAAAGGAAATACGAATATCGTTTTCGAAACGTCCCTGAAAGCTCAGAATTACATCAAGGATGCAAGAAAGTATAAGTTCCTCGGAGAACAGGACAGCGGGTTTGGCAAGTATTCGATCAAACTAAAAGAAAGCGATGGAACGAATCCTGGACAGGAAAAGAAAGAAAACCGCAGCTTCATGGCAAACCTCATCTCGAATGTGGCTAAATCATTTCATTTCTTGAAATAACTGTAAGTCCCAGGAACCTCCAATTAGGGGGTTCTTTTTCTTATTTATGGAGCAGGGTATTCCTCCAATAGACTGATATTGCCCACTACCAACTGAAACCATTTAACTTTCAGGGGTTTTCGTCATATAATGGTGGGGTAGGATTGAATAGTGAAGAGACGTAAACTACTTTATAGGACTGATATAGAATGTACAATAAAGAAAAAGTGTTTGAAGAATTAACGAAGGTCATGCACTCTGACAATATTAAGCGTGACGAATTGTTAAGGGATCATTTGTATACGAAGCTTGGGGGAAGAGCAGACTTCTTCCTTACCCCGACCACATATGAAGAAGTTCAAAACATCGTGAAGCTTTCGAATAAAGTCGATGTGCCATTTACACTACTCGGAAACGGTTCGAATTTGATCGTGAAGGATGGCGGAATTCGTGGCATCGTCCTTCACTTAAAGAACTTCAAGGACATTATAGCAACCGATCAGCTGATTGTCGCTCAAAGCGGCGCGGCCATCATCGATGTGTCCAGACGCGCTTTAGCCGAGCAGTTATCGGGACTGGAGTTTGCATGCGGCATTCCGGGTACGGTGGGCGGCGCCCTGTTCATGAACGCAGGGGCGTACGGTGGAGAGATCAAGGATGTCCTTGATTACTGCCATGTCGTCGATCGTGAAGGAAACCTTGTGAAACGGACAGCGGCAGAACTTGAGCTTGATTACCGACACAGTAATATCTCGGAAAAAGGGGATATCGTCCTGGAGGCGACGTTCAGTCTGCAGCCAGGGGTCTATGAAGACATCAAGGCCATCATGGACGATTTAACAGACAAACGGGAATCCAAGCAGCCACTTGAGTATCCATCATGTGGAAGTGTCTTTAAGCGTCCTCCTGGATATTTCGCAGGTAAATTGATTCAGGACAGCGAACTTCAAGGTACGAACTTCGGCGGTGCAGAAGTATCCACCAAACATGCCGGCTTCATTGTGAATAAAGACAACGCAACGGCAACTGATTATATTTCACTGATTGAACATGTTCAGAAGACGGTGAAAGAAAAGTTTGATGTAGACCTTGAACGGGAAGTCCGCATCATCGGGGAAGATCTGTAATAATGGAGAGTCGGGAATCAGTGGATTTCCGACTTTTTTACATTTTTAATCATAAAAAAACAGTCTAAACGAATTTAGACTGAGCAGGGTCATTTTTCAAAAGGATCCATTAGCTATCTCTTTTTAGCAACAGGAGCGGGCTTGGTTCTGCGGTATTCCCTCAATCGTATAATTTGGGATTGAGATACTTTCGCATCCAGTTCATAGGCTTCACGAGCTTTAAAATAGAGCAGTGACACAGCTAATGCCCTCCTTTATAAATAATTAGTTTCCTTTTACCCAGCACACACCGGATAAAACCAATTCAATGAAAAAATCACATTTTATTTTCAGGTCAGAAATTATAATTCCATAGGATCCTCCATTCATCCTCTTCAATCGCTACATAACACGTTTGAGTTATCATCAGCTCTCCAAATTGGCTATCGTAGTACATGTTCACTTCAGCTTTCCTGACATTTTTGAACTGAAGCCCTTCGTCATTAAACGTAAACTCCTTCACCTTTTCTATGCTCCCGACTTCCACATCGAACTCATCTACCCCCATATGCCCCATGAAAACATGATTCTTCGTTTGGATATAGGAGGATTTGGGAAACTTGTTTTTCATCTCCGAGTGAAATAACTCCCATGCATTACCGAAGTCCCCATCTTTTTCAAAGTCATAAAACTCCTTGATCACTTCTTCAGGTGTATCAGGTTCCTGGCTTTTTCCGATAAATGTGAACAGAGCCACTAACAGGATGATCCCACCGACTGCACCGATTATCAGAGGAACCGGGCTTTTCCTTCTCATACATCCACACCCCTCACCTACAATCCATCTTATGAGGGACATGCTGAATGTATGAAGGAGAATCTCATCACATCAATTTTAAAGATAATTGTTCTTTTTTCTTCGTTAAAATGCAGTGTGCTCATGATTCTTAAGCGATTCAAACAATAATATGGATTTATCAAAAAAGTATAAGGATTGGTTCACATCGCTTGACTCATTTTCCCCCTTCTATCTTTTCTTTCAGTTCTTCTATCTTCCCTTCGATAAAAGTAGATAACGTTGTATTATATTGAATGTCAAACAACATGGCAGCTTTAACGAGATAAGGTAATGCCTCCCCGTACTTCTCTTCCAGTTCCAGGTTGTATCCGATATGATAATTCAATTGAGCGAAGCCATATAAGTTCTCTTCTTCTATGATCCAGCGGATGCCTTCTTCGCAATACCTGGTGGATTCATGATACTCTCCAAGTCTCGTCAGTACCCTGGCGATATTATACAATAGTCTGGTTTTGATGGACTTATCGCTAAGCTGGTCATTGTAAGTCAAAGCGGCATTGACGTCTTCGTAAATCTCTAACGCCCGTTCGTGGTTGCGGCGGCTGAATTCCAGGATTCCCATACTGATCATAATATTCATTTCACGCTCTGACATGGCCTTTTTCTTATTATATGTCAGTGAGAGTGCCCTCTCTAATATGATCAGAGCTTCGTCTTTATTTTTTTCGACCTCATTCACATAGATCCCTTTATGCCAATAGAGAAGTTGAAGATTGGTTTCGTCTTTTAGAAATAAGGGATTCTTCTCTTCGGCTTTGACAATCTCAAGAATTTCATCATATTTCAATTTCACTCTCAGCTTCTTTAGTTGCCGCTCAACCTCTCTCACATAATCGAGACGGGGAGTCAACCCAATCTCAAAAAAGTAGTTAACATCGACACCAAGCTTCTTTGAAATTTGATAGAGGGACGTGGCGCTCGGATAGATATCCCCCTTCTCTATCCGGCTGATCAGAGCTTGGGTACATATTCCGTCTGCCAATTCTTCCTGAGTCAAACCGACGACTTTCCTCAATTCCTTTATCTTTTTCCCGATGACTGAATAGTCCACAAGTCCACCTCCTTAAAAATATTAATATTTTAATATTTCATCAGAAAACAGGCAGTTTTTTTAGGATTATCCTCATACATTCTTCCTCAAGAACATATGGCGCCAATACATGCATTCTGAATCTATGTTTTAATAGTCTTAACGACAAATTACAATACCTTTTGATAGCGCTTCTCCTTGTGGGAAGCGCTCTTTTTTTATCTACTCTTAACATTATCGAAAATATTAATATTTTTATATTTATGTATAAAACAACTGAAATTCCCTAGGAACCCCTCTGTTTTTCAATGATAATCGCGCCATATCCGCAATCCTTCAAAAATCTATATATGATTAAATGAATTTAACGACAAATTACAATACCTTTGGACAGCACTTCTCTTAATGGGAAGTGCTCTTTTTTTGAGGGACGGACCTCTATCAGATTTCATATAGCTCCAACGGCAGTCCATCGGGATCTTCGAAGAAGGTGAATTTTTGATCGGTATAAGGATCTATTCTTATTTCCTCTGTTTTAATACCTTTTCGATTCAGTGCCTCTACTGTACCCTCTATATCCTCCACTTCAAAGGCTAAATGGCGCAGCCCTCGTGCTTCCGGATAACTCGGTCGCGCCGGGGCTTCTGGGAATGAAAACAGTTCGATGATATATTCCTCGTTTAACGTGAGGTCGAGCTTGTAAGAATCTCTTTCTTCCCGGTATATTTCCTGCTTTATATCCAAACCCAGTTTATTGACGTAAAAGTCTTTCGATTTGGTGTAATCCGAGCAAATGATAGCGATGTGGTGGATTTTTTTGAAGTTCATGTTAGACCTCTCCCTTTGTTAATATAAAAAAGAAGCAGCCAAAAGACTGCCCCTTCCAATTTTTCCTTATTTTATCGCATCCGTCAACACAGGTACGATCTGCTTCTTACGGGATACCACGCCTTTTAATAGAGCCGTGTTGTTTTGAAGTGTGACGTTGAACGCTTTCTCGACTTCAGCCGCTTTGCTTCCAAGGGCAAGAGCCGTCGAGTCGTTATCCAGGATGTTTGTCACGACAAGAAGGAATAGATCCAGACCTTTTTCCTTGATCATGGTTTCCATGGCCGCTTCAACTTCTGCCTGACGTCCGAATACGTCATTGACATCGACGACGTTGATTTGAGCCACTTCCACTTTGGCGTTACCCATGGAGAATTCTTTTGCATCAAGGGTCACAAGTTCAGCGACTGATTTCGTGCTCATGTTGGCGCCTGCCTTCAGCATTTCCAAGCCGTACACTTGTGGGTCTACCCCTGCGATGTCAGCCAGTTCATTTGCTGCTGCTACGTCTTCATCTGTGCAGGTCGGAGATTTAAATAATAAAGAATCCGAGATGATCGCTGAAAGCATCAATCCAGCCATTTCCTTCGTGACCTCTACTCCTTTTTCCTTGTAGATCTTGTTTAAGATCGTTGCCGTACATCCAACCGGCTCAGCACGGTAGTACAGGGGATCTGCCGTTTCAAAGTTCGCGATGCGGTGGTGGTCGATGACTTCAAGAACGCGTACTTCCTCGATGTCCGCTGCACTCTGCTGGCGCTCGTTGTGGTCAACCAGGATGACCGTATCCGTTTCAGCGGCAACCTTTTCTACTAAGCGCGGTGCATCGACTTTAAAGTAATCAAGGGCATATTGTGTTTCACCGTTCACTTCACCCAGGCGAACCGGCTCCACGTCCATCCCGATTTTCGATTTCAAATCAGCATAAACCAGTGCTGACGTGATGGTATCTGTGTCTGGATTTTTGTGTCCAAAAATTAGTGTTTTACTCATTGATCATTCTCCTAACTCTATGTAATATGATTCGTTTGTTATCTCTCTTTACATTTTCTTATATTACCATATTTAAAAGCAAAACCGTATGTCCGGATAAGATTTTTTCCAGTGATTGTGAAGGTAATATTCCCAGATTCTGTGTTAGAATAAATAGAAGGAGGTGAAAAATACGATGGATCAGATTTTACAGGCCATAAGAGAACTTCAAGGACAAATGACTCGGTTTGAAAACAATATGAATGAGCGAATGACAAAGATCGAAAACCGCTTGGACAAATTCGAATCCAGAATGACCGTACTCGAGGAAAATCAGCAGGATACTCAGGACAATATCGCCATTCTGGTAAAAGAAAACTGGGATCAGAAGAAAGATCTTCTTAAGGTGAAACGACGGGTGGGGATGGAGCAATGATAAGTATAACTTACCCTTTCTCTGCTTTTTAGAGATCACTTCCCCAAATGCCTTAAACCTCATTTCATATTCTTCATATTCTCCTATAATATAAAAATTGATAACCCAAGGAGGAAACTTATGCTAAATCGTGAAAATCTCCTGCAAAGCCTCATCACTAAGCTGAAAACCTCGGAAGAATACAGAGCATTGCCGCCTCAGGAACAGAAAAGACTTGAAACTACGATTATCAAACAATTCCAAAAACCAGTATTAACTCAAATTCTTCCAAATGGAACTAATCCAAAGGTAGAAAGAGAAGTAACACAACCTGTGGAGAAAAAAACCTTTCAGTTGAAAATTTCTTTAAAAGGGGCAAAACCGCCCATTTGGAGACGGGTACTCATCCCTAACACTCTTTCCCTCCATCAGCTTCATCACGTAATCCAAGCAGCAATGGGTTGGACTAATTCACATTTATATTCTTTTGATACTCGACACGGTGAGTTTGAATATCCCGACGAAGAGTATGAATTTGAGGCAAAACGGACTTATGACTCCAGTAAAGCGATCCTTGGAAATGTGTTGGACGAGAAGAATGATAAGATATCTTACACCTATGATTTTGGTGACAATTGGCAGCACCAGATCCTCCTCGAGAAAATATCAGAGGATCAAAAATTGAACTTTCCGATGTGCCTAAAGGGGAAACGAAATCGTCCTTTAGAGGATGGCGGGGGTATCCATCATTATCAACATATTTTAGAAGTACTATCAAACCCCGATGAAAAAGATGAGGAAGTGATGTTCTTCAGGGAACGGTTTGAGGATCACAATCCCGAAGAATTTGACTTGGAAGAAACCAATGAAAAATTAAAAGAAATACAATTCTAATACATAACGGCAGACATTTACCGAAGTCTGCCGTTTATTTCACCCATCTCCCCCATCAATTCCTCCCCAAACACATCTTCATATTCCTCATACAAAGGAGCCAGTTTCTCTACCCACTCTTCTTTCTCTGAATTCAACAGAATATGAATATCCAAATCGGTGTTTCTCTTCAACTCCCGCATTTGCTCATCATTCATTTCAATGGAGTGCCGTCGGATCCAGTCTGTGGTTTGGATCATGGCTTCATTGATTTCTTCCTGATACTCTTCAGGTAACTCATTCCAAAATTCTTCATTCATTAATACAGCATAACCCAAGTATGAATGATTGCTGATAGTGAGGTAGGCTTGATGATCATAGAGCTTCTTGGAGTATATATTGGAGATCGTATTTTCCTGCCCATCAATGAAGCCGACCTCCAGATTTTCATAGGTTTTATTAAAAGGGAGATCACTTACAGCCGCCCCCATCATTTGATATTGTTTCTTTAGGACTTCACTTGGCATTGTTCGAAAATGTACTCGATTAAAATCAGCGGGGGTTAGTAAAGGACGCTGATTATTCGTTATTTGTTTAAACCCGTTATACCAAAAGGTGACACCTTTTACATGTTCACGCTTTTCTGCTTTTTCCAGTAGAATCTCTCCGATCCTTCCTTCAAAAGCTTGCTGAACCTGGCTGTAGCTATCGAAGGCAAAGGGTAAGTCAAATAGGCCGAACTCCGGAACATACTGCGATACTTTGGATGTGGCCGGAATGATCATCTGCACATTATTGTTCTTAAGGGCATTCCATTCACTGATATCCGAATACAGGGATCCGTTCGGATAGATTTCCACCTTCACTTTTCCCCCTGTATTCTCTTCTACAAGTGCTTTAAACCGCCTGACTGCTTTTCCTTTTGGGGTGTTTTCCGACACGACGTGACTCACCTTGATCACGATTTGATCCCTCATTTTTTCCTGATCATCGTCATATTCTGCTGAAAACCCATCCCGTGTTTGAAATCCAACCACATAGGCGGTCACAATCCCTGTCAGGATAAAGAGGCCAATGAACAAAAAGGTTCTCATCAGGGGAACCCTCCTCTTTCAGATTCTATTAAAAATGGTACAATAACTTTGAACAAAGAGGAAGGAATATTCAGAATGAATCGAAAACAAATGCCTATTCGCTGGAAAATGACGATATTATCCTTCGGGGTTGTCTTATTTGCCCTATTGATCGGATTCATTATTTTTGTCGGAAAAGCGATCGAGATGAAAAAAGAGGAATTAGGGAATCAGGCCCTCATTACGGCGAGGACAGTAGCCAACCTCCCGACCGTTCAAAGCCACCTGGAAGATTCCCTTGGATGGGAGGAAATTCAGCCGGTGGTCGAAAACATCCGTACCGTTAATGGATCCGATTATATTGTCGTACTCAATATGAATCGGATCCGCTATTCCCATCCATCGGAAGAGCAGCTCGGAACCATATCCGCCGGGAAGGATGAAGGCCCCGCCTTTGCGGAGCATAGTTATGTCTCGACGGCCAAAGGTGAACTCGGCACGGCTGTGAGGGGATTCGTTCCCGTCATGAATTCTGAACATCAACAAATCGGTGTGGTCGTTGTAGGCATCCTGCTCCCTTCCACCTTCGATATTATGAGCAATCTAAAGAATGAATTGATGATCATAGGAGCCATCACCCTTTTATTCGGCATGATGGGCTCCTGGTTGTTAGCGAGACAAATCAAGAAAGATACCTTTCAGCTCGAGCCCCATGAAATCGGCAGGCTTCTGGTGGAACGTACGGCAACATTCCAAGCCATGAATGAAGGAATCATCGCCATTGATAACCAACAAAGACTGACTGTTTTTAATGAAAAGGCGAAAGAAATATTATTCATTAAGGATAATCCGACCGGAAAGTCCATTCATGAGATTCTCCCTTCTTTTAAGCTACCAGACGTTCTGAGAACCAGGGAACCTATTTATCATGAAGAGATGACATTAAACAACAGGATCATCCTGCATTCAAGGGTGCCGATTTTGGTCAATCAGGATATTGTTGGGGCGGTTGCCGTGTTCCAGGATCGAACAGAGATGACCAGGCTTGCAGAGGAGCTGACGGGAGTCAAGGAGTTCGTCGAAGCATTACGCGTACAAAACCATGAACATCAGAATGCATTACATACCGTCGCCGGACTGATTCAGCTTGAAGAAAATGAGAAAGCTCTCGATTATATTTTCCACTCTTCCCGGGAAGAGGAGGATCTCTCCGCATTCTTAGCCGAGCGAATCAAGCTTGATCGGTTGACGGGTCTTTTGTTGGGTAAAATCAGGCGAGGACGGGAACTGGGAATTGAAGTTCAGATTGATCCCGATAGTTATTTAACCTCCCTTCCTTCCCTGCTGGATGAACATGATTTTGTCATACTCCTAGGAAACCTCATCGAAAATAGTTTATATGCGTTAAAGGACACAACGGAAGAATCAAAGTCCGTCCACGTCTATTTGAAAGAAGATCCAGATATGTTCCATATCGAGATAGAAGACAATGGAATCGGGATATCAGAAGAACAGATGCCACAGTTATTTAAACATGGATACACGACCAAAGGAAAAGACGGATCGGGGCTCGGACTCTACTTAATTCACAGTATTGTGGAGAAATCGAAGGGCCAAATACAAGTAAAATCAACCCCGGGGGAAGGAACAGTATTTCAGCTTGCCTTTCCCATGAATGGAGGGAATACAGATGACGAAACCAATTAACGTTCTGCTCATTGAGGATGACCCGATGGTTCAAGAGGTGAACCGGATGTTCATTGAACGGGTACCGGGATTTACGGTGTGCGCCATTGCCGGAAACGGACAGGAAGGTGCAGAAAAGGTCTCTTCTTTTCAACCTGACCTTGTCCTCCTGGATAATTTCATGCCCAGACAAACCGGAATCGAAACCTTGCAGGCTTTTCGCCAGCAGGGCACGGACGTGGATGTCATCATCATATCTGCGGCACAGGATAAAGAAACCATCCGGGATATGATGAGATTGGGAGTCGTTGATTACATCATCAAGCCTTTCAAGTTCGAACGGTTGAAGCAGGCTCTCGAAAAATATCGGGCATTTAAACAACAAATATCAGGAGAAGGAATCATTGGACAGCATGAGATCGATCAGCTCCAAGGAGGACCTTCTCACTCTGTTGCTGACAAACATCATGTGGATTTGCCGAAAGGGCTGAATGCGCAAACCCTTCAGCAAATCGTTCAATTTCTTTCCGGTCAATCCACCCCCCTTTCCGCTGTAGAGACGGCGGAAGGAATCGGGATTGCAAGAGTTACAGCCCGAAGATACTTGGATTACCTCCTGAAATCAGATCATGTTCAGATCATGATTGAATACGGCGGAATCGGGAGACCGGTCAATCGCTATCAGTGGAAAAATGGATAAGGCATTCGGCCTTATCCATTTTTTTGTTCAGATAAAAAAAGACCAAAAAGACCAAAACGTCCTTTAAGTTCTAAATATTCTAATTTTAATATGTAAGCGTTACCATACTAAATAGGTAAATAAAAGGAGGACGAAATGATGAAAAAATTAAAATGGATTTCAATCATAGCCATCGTCTCCATTCTATTGGCTGCTTGCGGCAGTGATGGGGCAAGTGGAGGCGATTCAGGCAGTGGCGGTGATTCGTCCAGCCAATCAGTAGTGTTTGGGACAGGTGGGACGTCCGGTGCTTATTATGCGATCGGTGGATCGTTAAAACCTATTTTTGAAGAAAGTGATTCCATCGGAAATGTAACGGTAGAATCGACTGGCGCATCTGTTGCCAATATCCAGAACATCACGGACGGCTTAAATCAAATGGCCATCGTCATGAGTGACGTCGCCTATGATGCCGTTGAAGGCAAAGGACAGTTCGAAGGCAATAAAGTAGACGTTCAAGCAATGGCAGGCATGTACCAGAACGTGGTGCAGGTAGTCGCGATGTCTGATAGCGGAATTAAGAGTATTGAAGATTTAAAGGGTAAGAAAGTCGGTGTCGGACAGGTAGGTTCCGGTGTGGAACAGAGCGCAAAGAAGGTATTGGAAGCTGCCGGCCTTACGTATGATGACCTTGAAAAAGTGACTCACACCGGCTATGCGGATTCGGTGCAGGAAATGAAGAATGGCACCCTGGATGCTGCCTTCTTCACATCTGGAGTACCAAACAGTAATATTACAGACCTTATGCAGCAAAATGATGTATCGTTTGTTGAAATCAAAGGTGATCTTGCTGATAAGCTGATGGAGAAATATCCTTTCTACAAAACGTTCACCATTGATTCAGGTGACGAAGCGAAATACAACCTGGATTCAAAAGTGGAAACCGTCGGGATTCAAAATATGCTAATCGTATCAAAAGATATAAGTGAAGACACCGTATACGATCTGACAAAGCGCTACTATGATTACTTGGGGACGGATGCAGTGGCAGTGGCTCCCCTTAAGGAAGTCGACCGGGACGAGATGGCGAAGGGCCTCATAGCTCCCCTTCACCCAGGGGCGAAAAAGTTTTATAAAGAAAAAGGATTACTGAAATAAAACGGAAAGGGCATCAATCCTGGTGCCCTCTTCTTTCTATCTATGAAAAAAAGAATACTGGTTATCGTTATTCTTTTCCTTCTCATCCTTTCCGCCTTCGTCCCGATGAACACATTGCTCTTATCCTATGAAAATCAAAATATAATCGTTCAGCCATTTTTAGAAGAGAAAGACGTTTCCATACGCTGGACCCATTCGGTTGAAAAAGAAGATTGGGAAGAATTCTTTCATATTCAAAAGGGAACCATTTTGCTGACTTCGACCCGTTTCAAAACGTTCGGAGCCGGCGTCCCTGATCACGCAGGAGATAATACGTATATCAAAGACGGCTGGGTGTATATGACGGGGATCCATCAAACGATCGGGAGCTCATTGCGTTTTCAAACAGGCAAGGGGACGAATCACCGGGTTCGATTGAACGGGCGGACCATTTCCCTTGATCCCCAAGTGTCCTACCAATTATCGGTGAGGTCCGTCCCTCTGTATAAATTGATTTATATGATTGTTAAAGATTAAGCGAGGTGACTCATGATGAAAAACGAGAAGAATACATCAGTGGAGGAGTTGGACCGGGAAGGCAATACGAGGAGCAAGTATCCAAAGGTGATCGGTCTGTTCCTTTTAGTATTGGCAGCCGGAATTGCCCTCTTCCATTTGTACACGTCCTACGCCGGGGCATTGGTCGATGTGAAACAGCGAAGCATTCACTTATATGGACTGATGGCGATTGGCTTTATCCTATACCCCTTTGTTAGTAAAAAGAAAGATCAATCGGTTCCGTTTTATGACTATATCTTAAGTGGATTATCCTTGATCGTCGGCATTTATATGTTATTCAGTGCAGAACGGATCATCCGTACTGGCGGGCAGATCAACGATATGGATTTCTACGTCGGGATCCTTGTCATCGTCCTGCTTCTGGAATTGACCAGGCGTGTAACCGGATGGGGATTGACCCTTCTGGCACTGGGATTCTTACTATACGGCCTCTATGTGAAACTGTCGATTTATCCTGAATTGAATTCGCAGATCACGCTGACCGTGACCAAAAAGATGATTTCACAACTTGTCTATATTACCGAAGGGATTCTCGGTACGGCGATTGGTGTATCTGCCAGTTACATCATTCTATTCATCCTGTTCGGCGCATTCTTAAGCCGGTCCGGAATGGGGAAATTATTTAACGATCTGGCCTTGGCCGTTGCCGGTCATACGAAAGGCGGTCCCGCTAAAGTTGCCGTCATTGCCAGCGGGTTCCTCGGTTCCATCAATGGATCAGCCGTTGCCAATGTCGTGACGACAGGTGCCTTTACCATTCCCTTGATGAAAAAGATTGGCTACAAGAAAGAGTTTGCAGGAGCCGTTGAATCAGCAGCCAGTGTGGGGGGACAGATCCTACCACCGATCATGGGTGCCGCAGCCTTCATCATGGCTGAGAATCTTAATATCCCTTATACGAAGGTGATTCTCGCAGGTATCATCCCTGCCCTCCTATTCTACATCGGGATCCTGCTTCAGGTACACTTCAGAGCATCCAAGCGTGGGCTGAATGGAGTACCGAAATCGGAACTTCCATCCGTGAAAGCCGTTTTGGCAGAACGCGGGCACTTAATCATCCCGATGGTGATTCTTCTGTACTTATTATTCTCAGGAAAAACACCATTCTACGCCGCCTTCTGGTCCATCTTGGCCACGATCATCATATCTGGATCAAAACAGGTTCTGGCCTTATCGACTCTGCTCGGGGTATTCTTTGTGTTTCAACCACAAGTGAATGGTCTTCTATCCGGCGAAGGGATGCCTCCTTTGAAAAACGGATGGTGGGAACTCCTATTGGTTGTTGTGATTCCTTTACTGATCAACCTGTTCAGAAAATCCAAAAACCTGGAAGCCGAAGAAATTGGTTTGAAGGATTGTGTACAAGCATTGGAAGAAGGGGCGAAAACGACGATACCTGTCGCCGTTGCCTGCGGTGCCGTGGGGATTGTGGTAGGAGTGGCTTCACTGACGGGAGTGGCCCTGGAACTCGCCAACAGTATCGTCGGGATCGGCGAAATGATCGACAGTCCCCTTCTGCAGCTCGTCATCACATTGTTGCTGACCATGGTGACGTCCATTGTGTTAGGGATGGGACTGCCGAGTATTCCGACCTACATCATCACGAGTACGATGGCAGCACCGATTCTATTACAACTGCCCCTGTTCCGTGAATTGGCAGGATCGACGGAAACGGCCGTGTTTGTCGCTCATATGTTTGTGTTCTACTTCGGGATCTTTGCGAACATCACGCCTCCTGTCGCATTGGCTGCCTTTGCCGGAGCGGGAATCAGCGGCGGTGATCCGACGAAGACCGGATTCCAGGCAATGAGGCTCGCCATAGCCGGATTCATCGTTCCGTTTATGTTTGTGTTTTCCCATGAAATGCTGATGGTGGACGCTACGGTTACAAGCATCATCACGCTCACCGTTACATCTGTGATCGGCGTATTCCTGTTATCCGTCGCCATTGAAGGCTATTTTAAAAAGAAATTCCCTATCAACCTGCGGCTTATCAGTGCAGTTGCAGCCTTTCTCCTGATTTATCCCGGCTGGGTGACAGACATCATTGGTTTTGCCGTATTCGTCTTTGTACTGTTTTGGAACTACCAGGGAAAGGGTAAACCGATGAACAAGGAGATCAATATTCCCAATTAAATGAGGTGGATGAAAATGGATTTCGGTTTAAAAGATAAAGCAGTCATCGTGACCGCATCAAGTAAAGGTTTAGGAAAAGCCACGTCACTGGAACTGGCAAAAGAAGGTGCCCGTGTGCTTATTTCCAGCAGAAATGAAGAAGAGCTTCAAAAGACCGCAAAAGAAATCATCGAATTAACCGGGAATCAGAACATTCATTACACAACATGTGATATGACGAACCCGGAAGACATCCGGTCCCTCGTTAAAACAGCGGTATCGAAACTGGGTGGAGTGGATATTCTCGTCAACAATACTGGCGGTCCACCAGCGGGAGGATTTCAAAACTTCGAGGATGACGATTGGCAGTATGCCTTTGAATTGAACCTCCTCAGCTATATTCGAACGATCAGAGAGGTCATTCCTCATATGAAAAGGAATAATGGTGGGCGGATCGTGAATATCGCTTCATCTTCCACGAAACAAGCAATCGACGGTCTGATTCTATCAAATACGTTCAGAACTGGAATGGTCGGGTTGTCCAAAAGCTTATCAAGGGAATTAGCCCAGGATCATATTCTCATCAACACAGTCGGTCCCGGAAGAATTGCAACAGACCGTGTGGCAGAACTGGATCAGCTAAACGCTGAGAAGCGAAATATGACCGTTGACGAGCTGAGAAGTATGAGTGAAAAAGCGATTCCCCTGGGACGCTACGGTGAGCCGGAGGAATTTGCCAAGGTGATTACCTTCCTCGTTTCAGATGCAAACACCTATTTAACCGGTCAATCATTGGTCGTGGATGGTGGAATGGTCACTGCTTTATAAACACTTAAATCCCCAAAGGAGGTCTTTGGGGATTTTTTGTGCTTTCCCTTGAGCATTGAAAAAGAGAGGAGCAGATGCCCCTCTCTTCCTCTTTATTTCCAACTATCATAAAACTTCTTGGCCACTTGGACGGTATGGGTACTCCCGCCGGCATCCTGTACATCTTCCAGGAGCATGGCGAGAACCATGGACGGGTCATTCTGATCATAGGAAACGAACACTCCATTTTCCTTGCCTTTCGTTCCCTGCTCCGACTTGATCTCTGCCGTCCCTGTTTTACCGGCAATCGCTTTTCCTTCTACACTCGCTTTTCCGGCTATACCTTCTGTGACCACTTTTCGAAAATTCGTTTTCATCATGTCTGCCTGTTCTTTTGAAAGCAGGTCTTTCTTCCACACTTTTTGTTCTTCATCCTTCAGGAGTTTTGGTTCCATCATGGTGCCATCGTTGATGATCCCGCCGTATGCACTTGCTATGTGTACGATACTCATCAGCACTTCCCCTTGACCGAAAGCAGAATCGGCCAGCTGGACTTCTTTGGAGATTTTCCCGTCGTTTGAAACCTGTGATTTATATATCGGGTAAGACATAGGGATCTCTTCCCCAAAGCCGAAATCTTTCAAGCCTGCAATAAATGTCTCGGCACCCATATCTAGTCCGACTCGTGCAAAATAGATGTTATCCGAGAATTTAAGGGCGCTTTCGAGATCCACTTTGCTCTCGTTGTCAAAAACACGGACCACTTTATAATTCCCCCATGACTCATCCTTTTGCCACTTCTTCCCAGGGATATCATAGATTTTTTTTGGATCCAGCTTGCCGGATTTCAGACCGACAGAAGCCGTGATTCCCTTCATCGTTGATCCTGGTGAATAGGTAAGCGGGAATCGGTTCCGGAGCGGCTTTTTCGGATCGTCCGCAAGTTTCTTATATTTCTCTGCAGACATCCCTAATACGAACTCATTCGGGTCATAGGCAGGGGTGCTCACAAGGGCCAGTGCCTCTCCTGTTTGGGGATTAACGGCGGCTGCCGTTCCCGCTTCATCCTTCATCTGTGCGTATATCTTCTTTTGCATCTCGGCATCAATGGTTAAGGTGATGTTCTTTCCGTCCTCTACAGGCTGCTCGGCCACGGTTACCGTGTCTTCTGAATCTTGTTTCTTCAGATAGATACGCTGACCGTCTTTGCCCCTCAGCTCATCTTCATAGACTTCTTCTGCTCCACTTAAACCCATGAAAGACTGAGCTGTATAGCCTTTGTCTTTCAGCTTCTCCAATTTCTCGGCCGTAAGCTTTCCGATATAACCGGTGAGATGGGCAGTGGCTTCTCCGTATGGGTATTCCCTTGCAGGCACCCGTTTGGAGTAAAGGCCGTCAAGTTCAATTACTTCCAGTGCGAGAGGACGCTCTTTTAAGGCGATTTTTTTAATTGGGACAAAATAGTCAGGCTTCACCCAGCTTGCGTCCAATTTACTCTTTATTTGTTCTGGTGATAAATCAAGTAAAGATGACAGCTTGCTCAAGTCATTTTCATTGAATTCTTTCGGGACAATCCCGAGTTCAAAGGCTTCCCCGTTGACAGCAAGGGGCTGCTGATTCCGGTCGAGGATCTCTCCGCGTTTGGCAGAAATGCTTTCCACTCCGACCTTGTCCCCCTTTTCCATTTCAGGCAGGATGAACGAAGGGTCCCAATCCACAAACCAGTTTTCATCGTCGTCCTTCTTTTCTTTTGTCAACGTGACATCCTTTTTATATGAAACTTCACCGGCGAGGGTGTTATATGAAATGGTCATAGGAAATTCCGCTTTCGATTTTTTGTCCCATTCCACTTCTTTGTCAGGCTTTTTAAAAGATACTTTGACATCCTTCACTTCGAGGTCTTTATAGATATCTTTGTATCTCGTGACAAAATCATCTTTTTTGAATGTTTCCTTGGTAGAGGAGTTCGCATAGTCTGAGAACATTTTATCGAACTTCCCTTTATTCCAAAGATCCACGTATTCCTGCAGGCGATCATCCGGCTGAGCCTTCTCCTGACATCCTGCGAATAGTAGACTGATAGCGACGAAAGTACAAAGCAGCATGATTTTTTTGATCATATGTAGTGACAACCCCTTAATTATTCTTATATTCATTGTTTCAAATCGTATCCAGTTTTACAAATTTAATGTATTTATATTTTTGTTTTAAAACCAATTTCCACCACCATTCCCTCACAATCCCCAGTATTTCTCACTCTCATATGATGCAATTTCATAAAAATTTGTTATAATAGTACATCGTAAGAGTAATAAGGAACTGAATCCTAAGATTATATCTTGCAAATATATATCGATAGGTGGAAATAAACATGAAAGATTACCGAGTATTATTGTATTACAACTATGTTGACATTGAGAACCCCGAGGAAGTCACTGCCCAGCACAAACAACTGTGTGCGGACATCGGCCTTATGGGGCGCATCCTGATTTCGTCTGAAGGGATCAACGGAACATGTTCCGGAACGATCGAGCAGACGGAAGCTTATATGGAAGCGATGAGACAGGATCCACATTTCAAGGATACTGTATTCAAGATCGACGAAGCAGACGAGCATGCGTTCAAGAAATTGAAAGTGAAACACCGTCCAGAGCTTGTCACTCTTCGTCTTGAAGATGATGTAAATCCGAATGAGCTTACGGGGGAGTACCTTGATCCAAAGGATTTCTTTGAACAAATCCAGCAGGAAGATACAATCCTTCTTGATGCACGTAACGACTATGAATATGAACTTGGACACTTCAGAGGAGCCGTGAAGCCGGATATCAAAAACTTCCGCGATCTTCCGAACTGGGTCCGCGATAATAAAGATAAATTAGAAGGCAAAAAGATTATCACGTATTGTACAGGTGGGATCCGCTGCGAAAAATTCTCAGGCTGGTTAGTGAAAGAAGGCTTTGAGAATGTTGCACAGCTCCACGGTGGAATCGCGACCTACGGAAAAGACCCTGAAGTAAAAGGTCAACTGTGGGACGGTCAGCTTTACGTATTCGACGAGCGCATCGGTGTTCCTGTCAACCAAACAGAACACGTTGTCGTAGGGAAAGACTTCTACAGTGGTGAACCTTGCGAGCGCTACGTAAACTGTGCTCACCCGCCTTGTAACCGCAAAATCCTTTGCTCCGAAGAAAACGAGCATAAATATATGAGAAGCTGCTCGAATGAGTGCCGCACGAGCCCTGAAAACCGCTATGTTATGGAGCATGGTTTGACGGAGGAAGAAGTGGCAGAGCGTTTGGCAGTGATTGAGCGGGAGAAGGAAACGGCGAAGATCTAATGAACAATGTATACCTATGAAAAGAGCATCCAGCTTCGACTGGATGCTCTTTTTTACTTACAGGACTTATTTCATTAATTTTTCTACAACTACGTCACTTACAGCATTTTCTCCACCAAGAACATTGAAATGCTTAGCTTTCATTTCTTGGATTGCATCAGAAGTAACGGTTGGAAGATCATTTGGCTGTACTAAAAGCATTGAAGCATTTTCTTTAGCGGCAAGGACAGAACCAGCAAGTGCATCAGCAAAGTTCTTTCCTGTGGCTACATATACATCAGTAGAAGGATTCAGTTCAGTAGCGATCTTGGCTGCTGTACTGTATCGATCAAGTCCAAAGTAACGGGTTGCATCTGGAAGTGAATCATATACTCTCTTGCCAACCACAGCTTCACCACCAACTACAATGGTGCTGTCGATGCCTTTTAGAGCTTTAGTCGTTTCAGCTGGCAACTTATCTTTATCCGTTAACAGGATCGGGTATCCCTTACTTGCTGCATAAGAAGCAATTGCCAATGCATCAGGGAAGTTTTTACCGTTGGCTACTACGGCTTTCTCTGGTGAACCACCCAGGCTTGCAGCGATATTTACTGCTGTCTCCCAGCGGTCGTCCCCTCCAATACGTTCAACATCAAGTCCCATTCCTTCAAGCTGATATTTAACATAGTTACTTACAGCACCTTTACCACCAAGAATGATGACATTCTTAGCACCAAGACGCGTGATTTCAGCTTTTGCAGCTTTATTAAGTGTACCTTGTTCAGTTAGTAAGATCGGTGCATCATGCTTATAGGCAAGAGGTGCTCCTGCCAAAGCGTCAGGGAATGAATCTCCACGGGCAAGGATGACCGTGTCAGCATTTTCCCAACCTTGTTTCGAGATTTCAACCGCTGTCTCATAGCGTGTATCGCCGGTCAAACGTGCTACTTCCGGAGCTTCTTCTTGAACGATTCTATCTTCCACAACTGGTGAGATAGGATTGTTGTTTTCAAGGTAAGATGAGAACACTTCGAAATCGGTAATGAATAAATCGGTTTGACGACCATCTTCTTTCGCCTCTTTGAACATTGTATAACCGTCTCCACCATCTGCAGTGAACGCGTTAGTAGCAACTCTATACATCATGTCAGAATCAATTTCTTCAAATCCATTATCCGTCATGACTTCGACATGCCATACTCGCTCACCAGCCGGTTTTGTTACATCATACTTATAATGGATACCTGATACCTGCAGGAATTCTCCCGGTGCATCTTTTCCTTCTACTTTCGCTACACTGTGCTCAAGGGCATCAACGATTTCCTGACCAGTTAAGTCAAGTGTGACAAGTTGATTCCCAAATGGCAATGTTGTTAATACTTCTCCAAGAGTGACCTCACCAGCATCGATTGAAGCACGGATCCCTCCACCGTTTTGAAGACCGATATGGGTTTTGACAAACTCATTCGCTTTCGCCACCATACCATCGGCAATCAGGTTTCCTAAATTTGTTTCTTTTCTGCGTACATCTGCACGTTCACCATTCAAAGCTACTTCCGTCTTACCGACCACTTCACTCTTCAACTCGTCAAGAGGTGCTTTAAATTCTTGAACCTTGGCAAGTGCCTCAGCATCTTCTTCATAAGTCTCAAGATCTAATAGCTCACCGTTATTTCCGGTAACTACGCCATTTTCATCAAATGTTACATCCAATAAGCCAAGTAAGTTTAAGTATTCACCAGCTTGAACAATGACAGTCGGCTCTTTCTTATCGATCACTACAGGTTTTTCAAGAGTCGTATGGGAGTGACCGCCAACAATGATATCAAGGCCGTCCACAGCTTCTGCCAATTTCAAATCATGGGAATATCCAAGATGAGAAAGGACGATGATTTTGTTGACACCTTTATCCTTAAGCATTTTGATCGTAGAGTTCGACTTTTCTACCGCATCTTCAAATACGATATTTTCACCAGGATTTGAAATAAAGGCTGTATCTGGAGTCGTTAAACCGTAGATTCCGATTTTCTCTCCATCTACCTCTTTAATCACGGCAGGATACACATTCCCACCTTCAGCAGACATACCAATCTCATTTTTAAATATTGGTTCCAGGTCTTTATCCCCTGTCACCTTCACGTTTGAAGATACCATCGGGAAATCCATTTTCTTTATGAAATCAGCAAGAGTCTTAGAGTCTTTATCAAATTCATGGTTTCCAAGAGTCATAGCATCATAGCCAAGCTCATTCATAAAATGAAGGTCGGCTTGTCCAAGGTATTGTCTGAAATATAAAGTTCCTGAGAATACATCTCCAGCATCCAATAACAAAGAATTCGCTTTTTCCGTTCTAAGCTCATTCACTGCCGTAACCAGGCGAGGGTACCCTTCGACATGAGCATGCGTATCGTTTGTATGCATGATTGTTAAATCGAAATCGTCCCCTTCTGCTGAAACTGAGATCGTCGGAGATACTGCAAAAATGGCAGCGGCTAGTGCTGCTGTAGACAACACGCCGTATAAAGGTTTCTTAATATTCATCTGGTTCATCCCTTCCTTTTCATATGTAGGTTTTTGTCGGAATTTTATCCACAATACCCATTATATAGTAATTTTGATGTGCATTGTACTTAATTTACTAAATATTATAATAAAAAATATAGGTCCATTTACACAGACGGAGGAATAAATCCCCCCGACTGATTTCCTTATTATTTCTTCAGTTTATTCATAACATCTTCACTGACAGCATTCTTGCCACCTACAACATGGAAATTAGTAATGTGGTCCATCTCAATTGCTTCCATGATATCTTTCGGAACTTCGTCCTTCTTCACCAACAGGATTTCAGCGCCTTCTTTGGCTGCCAGAACAGAGCCTGCCAATGCGTCAGCAAAATTGGCTCCTGTTGCGACGATCGCGCTATTTGTTTGTGGAGTTAAGTGCTTGGCGATTTCAGCTGACGTTTCATAGCGGTCCAATCCACTATAACGGGTCGCCTCATCAAAGCTTTCAAAAATTTCTGTGCTGATGACATTTTCTCCACCCACGACGATTTTTTCATCAATGTCTTTCAAGACTTTGATGGAAGCTTTTGAAAGTGTGTCTTGAGCAGATAATACGATCGGATATCCGTTTTGTGCTGCATAGGATGCCACGGAAAGAGCGTCTGCAAATTGATAGGCATTTGCTACAATCGCCTTTTCAGGATTTCCATCCAATTTAGCAGCAATATTCGCAGCTGTTTCAAATCGATCATCCCCTGAGATACGATCCGTCTTAAGCCCTAAACCTTTTAGTTGATACTGAACATATTTGGATACTGCCCCTTCTCCTCCAAGGATGATTGCTTTCTTTGCACCAAGGCGTTTGATTTCTGCTTTGACCTCAGAATTCAAATAGTTTTGCTGTGTTAATAAGATCGGTGCATCATGTTTATAAGCAAGTGGAGCTCCTGCAAGGGCATCCGGGAACATATCCCCACGTGCAATCACGACTGTGTCAGCAGACTCCCAGCCTTTTTTGGAGATCTCGATGGCCGTCTCGTAACGATCGTCACCGGAGATCCGCTCTACCTTGTTGCTAAATTGAATTTTCGCCAGAACTGGGTCGTGGTCACTGGCGCGTCCATCTTCCTCGCTGAAATCAGAGTTGATGTTCACACTGTCAATGTCCGTATGATCAGCCAGATTATTCGTTACTAAAATGTGATCAAGAACTTGAGAGTTTCCTTGATAGATATATGAATATCTCTCTTTAGTAGGAAGCTTCTCCATCATATCGGTTAAAACATCACCTTTAAGCTTCTTAAGAGGTTTTGAAAATTCAAAGTCGTTCAGGTCACCCAGAACCACAACATTCGCATCCTCCACGTTTTCGTTCACGTCTGTAACGAAGTTATTAATGATTTCAGCCTGTTTAACACGCTGTGCTTCACTTCCAAGGAAAACCGGATGTTCCGCACCGAATAAAGCGCCGTCTCCCCCTTTGGAGTTAAAGTGATTCGCTACGACGATGACTTTTTCACCATTAAACATGAACTCGGCAGCGAGTGGCTTACGGGAATCATCAAACGCTTCGTTCAACGGTTCAACGCGTCCCGGGTTTTGTGTAAGACCGTTTTCATCGACATCAACTGCTGTGACAGCATCTCCAGCTTCTTTGTCTGTCAATTGAACGCGATCCGGATTGTAAATGAATCCGACACGGATATTCCCGCCGGGCTGCCCGCCGTCCACTTTGTCGGTAGGTGCAATATCAGTGAATTCGTATGTCGGACCACCTGCTTCTTCAATCGCTTTAATGATGGCTTCATATGAAGCACTTGCATCGGTCGTTCCATCATCCGTTGGACCGTTATTATCCTGAACTTCGACAAGGCCGACGATATCAGGGGTTTTCAAATTCTTGACCATCGATTCGGCAATCTTGTCCACTTTACTTTGGTCGATTCCGGCGTAGAAGTTCTCAATATTATATGAAGCGATCGTCAAGTCTTCTTTAACCGGAGTGATGGCGGTCACTTCTCGAACTGTTCCTCCGTCAGTGACTTCAGGGAAATCCCCTGTTGGACGGATTTTGAAGTTACTGTAGTCGTAGCTCACGTTTCCAGTAACGGATCCATTAAGGGTATCGCCTGTTTTCGCATTAATATTGATCCCATCGACGTCGATCAGCATTCTCTCAGGATTGTAATCTTCAGGGGAAATCAAAACGCCTCCCGCTCTTGTGCGACGTTGGTCTTCACTTGTATTCACAACGACCGAAAGTTCATCATATTCAATCGGACCCGTTATCGTGGCATCAGGAATTTTAATCAGCATTCCTTCAAGACTTTCATAGAAGTCCAATCCGTCTGTTTCGGGATCGAATGTTTTCATTTCATCATCTTCTACCACTTCAGTAGGCGGGATGCGGTCCTCACCCATCACAACTGCCGCGGGGACAGTGTTGCCTGAGGATTCAACCGATACAGCCGATGCAGTAATTTGAGTCGTGAGAAGATCTTTCGCATCGGAATAACCGTCTTCTCTCCACTCTTTTACTTGTCCAGCGACATTCACTTTGTCCCCTGCGTTTACGGAACTTCCTTTCGCATAAACATAGATTCCTTCAGAAGTCGCTACGTTATCGTCAGGCGTCTCTTCCTGCATGTAGAATGCATTGGAACCCGCCTTTGCTGTCACAATTCCTTCTACGTTTGAAACGGTCATGTTTTCGTAAGGAGATGTATGGGAATCTCCTTGGATATCGTGGATGCTTAAGCCGTCTGCAGATTTAAGCATTTTGTAAGTGAAAGTGGCAACTTCACTTGTGTCTCCTTCTTTTACAACGACTGCTTTGATGGTTACATCAGAAGTAAGTTCTAACGGTGCAGTATATTCAGGACTGGCAGATGTAGGATCAGTGCCATCTGTTGTATAGTGAATAGATCCACCTTCAGTTGCTGTTTGAAGTGTAACCTTCGTCCCTTCGACTACAGATCCTGATGCAGGATCAGCCGTTACAGAGAAGGCTGTTTCAATGACATCTGTCGTATTTCGCGGTACCAGTTTGTATTCGTCAAAATTATAATCAACCACTCCACGGAGGATTTCGTACGTTTTGCCAACTACAAGCATTGCGCCATCGTTTGGTTTGATGACGAACTCTCCTGAGCTGTCTGTTGCAGTGAAGTTACCATTGCTGTCTTTGGATTTCACAGTCACATCCGTAAATTCCACAAACATCCCTTCATGTTCTTCACCATTCTCTGCTGAGAGGTCTGTAGATGTCAGAGAAGCTGGTGATGGGACTCCCTTGTCTTCTTCTGTGATTTCAACGCTTGAAGCCGTTGCTTCGATTTGCTGCATTCCAAAGTAGTCTCCAAGTTTACCTTCAGCGATTACTTCGTCACCCGGATCGGCAGTAAGTCCGCTTGCACGAACGATGACGCCTGCTGTGCCGTCCTGAATGAACAGGTTTATCTGTCCACCCGCTTCAAAGACTGCTGTTGCTGTCCCTTGAACTTTGACTACTGTTCCTTTGGGTGCTGTGCGGGCATCTGCTATAGTGGATAATTCTATTGGCGTTGGATCCGGAGCTGGGTCTTCTGATAGATGGGTTCCAAGATCACTGAATACATCTTTGCCCTGATCTGTCCATTCAGTCGTAAGGGTAAATGCATCTGTTACATCTGAATCCCCTGACTTAACGGCATCATGACGGACGATTGAAACGTCTTTTGCAAAATCAGCATCTGAACCAACCTGTCCGATGGAATCAATCACAGTACCATTCTTCTTTAATGTAATGGGATCATTTCCGTTGAAATTGATGACATTGCTGTCTAAGATATCAGCTTGATCAAGAATGTCCTGAACAGCTTGCTTGTGGGCGAGGACAAACGTCTCTCCTGCATTAAGAACGCCAGATAAAGTCATAGTCTTGTCCGTGGTTTCTACACCATTTGTATGTAATTCTAAGGAGTAATTTGATAAATCAATGGGTTCATCAGTACCGTTATAAAGTTCAATTGCTTTATTGAAACCGGACCCTTCTATATATTCCGAAATAATTAAATCCTGAAATGCCTCATCTGCAGCGGATACGTGCTGAGATAGAGGAGGAGCAAACAAGCTTAAAGCCATACTGGAAGCAACTGTCACACTTAACAATTGGCGCTTCATTGTTTTCCCGTTCATATTCTTCCCCCTGTTCATAGTTTTATAAAGTGGTAGATTCGCCACCATCTACCAGTATACAACAGGATTTGTCATAATAGTGTAAAAATAGGGTAAATTACCGTATTTTTTGTTAGCGCTTTCATAAATTACAAGTAAATTTGAACGAAAGAAAATGAAAAAAGCCCACAGGTTCACCAATAATGTGACTCACCAGTGGGCGAAATATTTTTTCTAGTAAAATAGTACTTTCTCGGTTCCTACAAGTAAACTCCAACCCCTGGTCCAAACGGTATCCCCAATAACGCAAACGCCAGAAGCAGTACGATCCAAACCGATAAGAAGGCAATCGTATAAGGCAGCATGAGGGAAATCAGGGTTCCAAGCCCCGCTTTCTTGTCGTATTCCTTCATAAAGGCAAGAATCACAATAATATAAGGGTTCATCGGCGTGATGATATTCGTGGATGAATCGGCAATCCGGTAAGCCGCTTGAACGAACGCCGGGTTATATCCGAGGGTGGCAAACATCGGAATGAAGATCGGTGCTTCCAGTGCCCATTGGGCCGACCCGCTAAAGATTAATAGATTGAGTAATGCCGTCAACAGGACAAAACCGATGATGCCTGCTAGCCCCGTCATGTGGATGGATTCAAGGAAATTCGCTCCGCTGACGGCCACCCATGTCCCGAGGTTCGTCCAATCAAAGTAGGCAATGAACTGCGCTGCCGCAAAGATGAGGACGATATAGCCGCCCATGTCTTTCATGGCTTCCGTCATGTACTTCGGTATGTCTTTTGTTGATTGGATTTTCTTCACTGTCACTCCGTATGCGACACCGATAATGATGAAGAATAGTAGAGTGATCGGAATGATACCTGATAAGAAGGTAGACGGGATGAGTCCGCCATCTTCATTTCGCATCGGGGAATCCGGCCAAGCGATGGAAACCACCAATAATACGATAAACGCCAGTCCAGAAAGCGTTGCGTTGCGTAGCGCCTTCCCTTCTAATGGACTTTCTTCTTCCAGTACTTTGTCGACTTTTCCTTTGTACGTTCCGAGTCTAGGTTCCACGATCTTTTCTGTGACTAATGCACCGACGACGGTCAGGAACACGACTGATGCAATCATGAAATACCAGTTATCCACCGGCGTCACGGTGACATCGAAGGCTTTTGCCGCTTCTGTTGAAATCCCTGCCAGTAGGGCATCGGTTCCGGTGATGACGAAGTTTGCCGTGAATCCGGCCCCTACACCCGAGAATCCTGCGGCAAGTCCTGCCAGTGGATGTCTTCCCACTGTGTAGAAAATCATGGCAGCGAGGGGAGGGATAATGACAAACGCCGCATCTGACGCCAGGTTCCCCATGATCCCCACCATGATGACCGCATATGTAATCAACCCTTTTGGAGCATTCAGTACGGTTTTCTTGATGGCTGTTTCAAGCAGTCCCACTTTTTCGGCGAGTCCAATACCGAGCATCATGGCAAGTACGAGGCCAAGTGGTGCGAATCCCGTGAAATTATCGAGCATGGAGGTGAGTATGTACTGAAGACCTTCTCCGGATACCAGGCTTTTGATCGCCAGCACTTCCCCGTTTTTCGGGTGAACGACCGTGACGCCTAAACTGGAAATAAACCACGAGAATAATACGATGAAAACAGATAAGTACACAAATAGCATAAATGGGTCGGGGAGTTTATTCCCAACCTTCTCGATTCCGCCTAAAAAGCGAAGAAATCCCTTCTCCTTCTGAGGTGGATTCGTTTCTAGATTCGGGTTTGTCATGAGGTCACTCCTTCGTTTAATGTTTTAAGGAATAATTCCTTTTTACTTCCGTTAATAAGTATTTCGATATTGAACGCCTGATTCCTCTTTATTTTATAAAATTTATTAGAAAATTTTTAATTTATTGATTATGAAAAAAAGACCTCATCCTGATTGGAATGAGATCTTTCTCTTATAACTGAAAACGATACAATTTACGGGGCCTTCCCCTGCCCCCGCTTTGTTCCTCACCACTGATTTTCACAATCCCGATGCGCTCCATTTCCGTCAGGATCCTCCTGCCGTTCCGTTCCGTGCTTTTCAGCCAGCGGGATAGGTCCTGGGAAGTAATCTCTTCCTTATCATAATGACGGGAAAGAGATAGGATTTTCGAGACAATCGCAGAACTGACCGTTGCCTCGTTGAAGGCTGCCTTCCATTCATCACCCAGGTTGTTCAGTGAGTAGGTGACAGGTTTCAAGGACGGGAGGATTTCCGTGACGGTCTTATCTTCATTCACGCTTACAACAATAGCGGACTCGTGCTTTCTCGCATGCTGAAACGCAAGACGGACATGGTGTTCTGCTTCTAACACGGTCACACCGAATCCGAGTCCCACGCGTATATCCAAATCGGTATGAGCCTTCACTTCCTGAGTCAGGGTAGAAAAAATCGACTCCTCCTTATGAAGATCCAGTTCCCCTCTCGTTGTATAGACAAAGAATAATCCATCTCCCAATTGCACCATGGATCCATTGATCTTCTGGGCGATATGAAGGAGGTTCCGTTTCAGATCCAATTCCTGATGCTTCATTTTATAAGAAAAATGGGACTCGTCGAGGGTCTGGGTGGAATAGATCACTTCAATCCCGACGATCGCAATCTGGGATTTACGATATTTTCTGGATTGGGCCCTTTCCAATAAATATTGCAGGATCATCCGGATCGATAAATTCGTCGGCACCACGCGGTAGCAAGGAATGCCCATTTCAGTCAGGCTCTTTTGTACACTTTGAATGCACGTGATGGCCACCTCGATTTCCCTTTTTTCATAAAGGGAACGGTGATACTCGACAAGCTGCTCGGCACTCCGATATCCTTCATAAGGATAGCTTGCGATGTCGATCCCATCAAAAGAATGGAACTTGACGGCCGTTTCAATTTCCTGCTTTGAAATCGTGTCGATACTGATTTTCTTAAAAAGCGTCTGTTCTTTCATTTGCGCTTCCAATAATGCACCGAAAAAGCTGGATCCGTGTAAGGGGGGAAAGCTTCCTTCCTTATCAGTGATCCACCCTTTCTCAAGGGCATAGTAGAATGGGGACTGTCCGGAAAAGAACCATTGATCGACAAGACCACGATTCTTCTTCAGAATATGTTCGATCTCATCCACCTGATGATAGGGGAAATTCACGAGTTCAATACGGTCAAAATGCGTTGCTACATGATTGATCCGTTTGATCGAATCATCCGGACCGATGACACCAATTTTAATCAACAATGATTATTCACCTGCTTCTTGCTTCAATACTTCAGCTAGAATCTCGACTCCCATAGATAGGTCCTTAAGCGTGCTATGCTCCATCGGATGGTGGCTGATCCCTTTTTCACAAGGGATGAAGACTAAGGCGGATGGCCATTTCGTTGCCATATTCATGACATCATGTCCTGCCCCGCTGTCCATTTCATAGGATGGGTATCCGAGGCTTTCCCCGGCTCCCATCACCCTGGCTGTCAGCTTCTCATCCAAAAGGATGGAAGGGTTATCTACAAGAGTTTTCACTTTGATTGTAACATTAAAGTCATTCTCTAAGCTTCGGCATTTTTCGATTATTTTATCAGCCATCGATCTCTTCAGGTCATCGTCGACAGACCGGATATCGATGCCCGCTTCTACGTAACCGGGGATGACGTTCATGACATTCGGCTTTACGTTCAGGGTGCTGACGGTTGCCACCATTGGTTTCGGGGATTGACGGGAGAGCTCTTCCGCTTCCCCGGAAACGAATGAAATAAGGGGGGCAAGGGCCACAAGGGCGTCAGTCCGTTTTCCCATTGGGGTCGTACCCGTGTGCCCGGCCATTCCTTCCACCTTCACCTTCAATCGGATCGGGCAGGCGACGCCCCGGACGATTCCGAACCGTGCTCCATGATCTTCGATTTGGGTACCTTGTTCGATATGAAGTTCGATGAAAGAAAGGATGTCGTCTTGGGATCGTTCGGCATGTTGGACCGTTGACCAGTCCAGGCCAGTGGATTCTACCGCTTCTTTAACCGAAACGCCATGACGGTCCGTTACCGTTTCAATGGCCTTATCCAGAATTCCTGCGACACTCTTACTTCCAATGGTGGAAACACCGAAACGGGCCGATTCTTCTGAAGCAAAGCAAACTACTTCTATAGAATGGTGCGGACTGAACCCCTGTTCTTTCAGGGTTTTCACGGCACCCAGACTGCAGAGGATACCGGCCGCGCCGTCATACCCTCCTCCATTTTCAACCGTGTCGAGATGAGATCCCGTCATGACAACGTGATCCGTCTCCCCCTCCCATCTGGCAAAAAGATTCCCCGCCTCGTCTCTCCGGACAGATAATCCTAAGCTTTCTGCCATGTTCCGGAATACGTTCATAGCTCCCAATTCTTCCTCTGAGTATCCTAACCTTGTAAATCCGTCCCGCTGTTTCATGGTATCAACTAGATTCAACATTTTTATAGTAGTATCAAGCCAATCTTTCAACGTGCAACCTCCTCTTTTTGGTGAGATAGTTTTAAAATAAGACGGGCGAAGGCATCTACCGCCACCTGCAGGACCCCTTCTTCGAAATCGAAGGCGTGATGATGATGGCCGTTTTTCAGTTCGGTCCCGAACACCATGAACGTTGCGCTCCCACCCTGCTTCTGTACTTCATTGATCATGTACGTTACGTCCTCCGATGCTTTTAGAGGTAAAACATCATGAATGTCCGAGATGATCGGGCTTGCTTCCGCTGCTTCGCGTAACAACCGGATCCATTCTTGATTACATTCTGCTTCCACCGTATCCCCTACTACATCGATCACGGTTTCCACCCCATACAATTCACCGGAAGCCTGGAGTATTCGCAGGGCTTCTTTCAACATGTACTGATTGATATCAGTAGTTTCACCCCTTGTTTCCATTTCAAGATGGGCTTCATCGGCAATGATGTTTCGCCCAGCTCCTGCTTGAAGTTTCCCGACATTGATTCTTGACGCCCCATCGGAATGACGCGGGATGGTATAGAGATGGAGACTTGCTGCTGCTGCTGAAAGCAGTGCATTCTTTCCTTTTTCAGGCTCGAGGCCGGCGTGTGCCGCTTTCCCTTTATAGGCGACATTGATTTTGGAGGAAGCAAGAAATGAGTTTGTTGTCGCATAGACATGACCGAGCTTTGTATTCCGGATTCCAATATGACCGCTTGCAAAATAATCGACTTGATGGAGCCAGCCCTTTTTCACCATGGCTTTCGCTCCCCGTCCCCCTTCCTCGGCAGGTTGAAAGAGGAGGGTGAACTTCCCGGAAAGCTGGTCTTTGTATTGAGTTAAAAAGGTGGCGACACCGAGGCCAATGGCAGCGTGTCCGTCATGGCCGCAGGCATGCATCACGCCTTCATGGGTAGAGGTGAAATTCTCTCTTGCAGGAAAATGGCCCGGGTCAGTAGACTCCCTGATGGGCAGGGCATCGATATCGTACCGAAACGCCATATGAGGACCGGGCTGACCTGTATCCAATGTGGCGACCAGCCCTGTATGACCGCCTCTCATTTTATCCAGCCAACTTTCCTCCACCCCTTCCATCCTGGCACGTTCCTCTTGTAGATGAAGGTATTCCTTTGGAGGGACTCCCAATCGGTCGCTTGATTCCAAGGCGTCCTTTCCCAGATGTATCGTGAATCCGAGATCCATCAATTCTTTCCCCAGGAGATAGGTAGTGACATATTCCGTGAATCCGAGTTCAGGCTTTTGATGAAGGGTTCGCCTGAAAGCAGTGAGACCCGGCGCTATTTCTTCCATGAACTGTTCAAGTGATTTCATCGGATGGAACCCTCTTTCTCAAGTCTCCCCAAGGCATCCAACGCAAGCTGAACCATTACTTCAACCCCTTTACTTAATGCACGTTCATTCAATTTAAAGCGGGGGTCATGGAGGGGATATTGAGGTTCTGTCTCTTTCACTGACGTTCCTAGCCAGTAGAAGGCTCCGGGATATTTCTGAAGGAAACGGGAGAAGTCTTCCCCTCCAAGAGATGGTGATATGGTTGGTGTTGCGTTTTCCCCAAGCACCTTCTGAGCGGCATTCCTTACTTCATCTGCCCATTCAGGGGAGTTGACCGTTGCCGGATATCCATCCAAATAGTCAATGGTCATGTGAGCATCGAAGCTTTTTCCCACTCCTTCTATGATGGAATAAAAGCGACTCTTCACCATTTCTTTCACTTCCGGTTTGAACGTCCGGATCGTCCCTTCCAGGGTCACGCTATCCGCAATGACATTATAGCGGTATCCACCTTCGATTTTACCGATGGTGAGGACCGCGGAATCAATGGGATCAGTGTTTCGGCTCACGATGGTCTGGAGCTGGGTGATGAGGTTATTGGCGATGATGATCGCGTCATTAGTTTGGTGGGGCATACTGGCATGTCCGCCTGAACCTTTGACCGTGATCTTGAAGCGGTCTGAAGCACCCATGATTTCGTTATGTAGCACCCCGACTTCCCCTGCAGGAAGGTCCGGCCACACATGCTGTCCGAATATGATGTCAGGCGTGAATTCGTCGAAGACCCCATCGTCCATCATTTGTTGGGAACCTCCTATTGGGGCATTCTC
The DNA here is from genome assembly GCF_056173145.1 of Rossellomorea sp. QJM3NY_18. Taxonomy (NCBI): domain Bacteria; kingdom Bacillati; phylum Bacillota; class Bacilli; order Caryophanales; family Bacillaceae; genus Rossellomorea; species Rossellomorea sp. QJM3NY_18. The sequence continues at coordinate 3,857,752 of NZ_CM149659.1, forward strand.
TTCAGCAGGTTGAAAGACAAGGAGGATCGTGCCCTTTATTTCCGATTTCAACTGATTGAGGACTTTTCCTGTCCCCACAAGCATTGCCGTATGGGCATCATGTCCGCAGGCATGCATTTTACTGGGAACGGATGATTTGTATGGAAGCTCATTTTCTTCCTGGATCGGCAGGGCATCGATATCTGCTCTGAGTGCTACCGTCCCTCCCGGCTTTTCCCCTTTGATGATGCCCAGTACGCCAGTCTTGGCATAGCCTGTTTGATAAGGGATGCCAGCTTCCGAAAGCTTCTGCTGAATCGACTTGGACGTTTCGAATTCCTCCCCACTCACTTCCGGATGCTGGTGAAGATGTCGTCGCAAGGCAATGACTTCATTCTCTACTGATTGAACAAGCTGTTTTATATCCATGAAAAAATCTCCTTTTTCGGTCGAATGATTATTTAAGGAAAAGTTCCTTAATAATACCGTTAATATATACATTCGCTACCAAGACGGGAAATCCTTTGAAGTTGGGAAAGTTTTTTTGAGGGACGGACCTCTCGGTATTTCTATTAAAGCCCGTTACTATCACGATTTCCCCTTCTGGAGTTGACATAACTGAGGTCCGTCCCTCTTCCCTTTTCCCCTCCCACCCATTACACTGAAGGAAATACTTATGATAAAGGATGTTTGTATGAACCGTTTTGTAGAGAGGGCAGAGCCTTATTTTTTGAGTGAGGACCCGTTTGTGCAGAGGTATGCGATTGAAATGTTAGAAGGTTCCAATTTGGTTGATGGGGATACATTTTTAACCGGGTTAAAAGCCCATGACCGGGGACAGGTTTCTGAATATTCTTCGCCTATACTCCCTTACTTAATGTACATGCCGTTGAATGAGGAAGGAATGAAGGAGGTAGTCAGTCGGTTGAAAAGCCTGAGCAAAAGGGATACCGACGTACTCTTCTACATTCAATTATTAGCGAATGCCGATACAGAATTGCTGATTAAGTACAGTAACGAAGTAAAATCTTTTATAGATGAAGGGCAACTGAAGAAAATTGCAAAGCTTCCTGCTTTAAAAAAAGAGGAATTATTCTTGGAACTTGCTGACATCATGTTTTATTTGAATACGAATGAGTATGACCAAGTGTATTTTGACCATGGGAAAAGGGTCATTCAGGAGCTAGTTAAGAAAGACGAAATTAAAAGCGGGGAGGTACAGATTGAGGGAGATGAGCTAGTCGGCTTCGATCTAGTCTACTCAGTATTTATGGCTGGGGAAACCCGCGAAGAGAGCGCCATCCCGTAATTGGTGAACCTTTTTAAAAACGTGGAAGCAGAAGATTTGCTGTTGGAGGAAGTGGCCAATGCACTGGTGAAGATAGGGACAGATCAGGTGGTGCGCGAGGTTGAAAAAGTAGCTCACTTTGGGAACACCTATTTCTATACACTGGATGTATTAGGCAGAATAAAGAGCGCGGAGGCGGAACAAGCACTGTTACGATTATTTGATCAAACAGATGACATTACCGCTAAAACACTGATAGCAGATTATTTATGTCAGCAGTTATCAGCTGACTCGATTCCCAAAATCGAAGCACTCATCGAAGAAGGTTATGATGAAAACATGCTTTGTCTGGAAGAATCCCTATACGTGAACTGCGTCATGAACGGAATCCATCATCCGAAACTTCCACAGTGGAAAAGCCTCATCGAAGAAGTGGAAAAGCATTCATTGGATGAACAACCACTTCTCGTTACACAACCCGTCCAAACAGGAGACAAAATCGGACGCAACGACCCCTGCCCATGCGGAAGCGGGAAGAAATATAAGAAGTGCTGTCTATAAGCGAGGGACGGACCTCCGCATTTTTATGCGGAAGCCCGTCCCTATCACGTTCTGCTATTCCATTACGATGAAAATGGAGGTCCGTCCCTCCAATGTCATTTCCCTCATTTATTGCTTCGTCTTATTCGCAATCTCTATTGCCCGGTTCGTTCCTTCCGCAGCCTGATCCAGTGCTTCCTGCGGATCGGTTCCCTGATACAGGTTCTCCAACGCCGTGACGACTTGCTGGCGTGATTCAGGAAAAACGGAAATCAATGCTCCCTGTGTCGCGACAGATGGTTTTGTCTGTTGCAGCTGGTCGACAGTCACTTTGAACTGCGGATACTTCTCCCACTCCTTCTTTACAACGTCTTCATCATAGGCGGCAGGATTGATGGCGAAGTAGCCTGTTCCTATATGCCATTTCGCCTGGCTTTCCGGTGTTTGCAGGTACTTCATGAATTCCCATGCGGCATCCTGCTTTTCTTCTGAGATACCCTTCGACATCCAAAGCGATGCTCCTCCTATTGCCACTCCTTGGCGTTCCACTTCCTCAGGATAAGGAATGAATGCAACTCCCACTTCAAATGGTGAACTGTTGATTGCGTTCGCTACACCTGCGGATGAATCCAGGTACATGGCGACTTTCCCTGTTTGGAAGGCGGCACGGATATCATCCCAGTTCGTTCCGTAGTTTCCGAATGTCCCTGCTTTGTTCATGTCATCGAGGAACTTGAAGACGCGCATTCCTTCTTCCCCATTGAATACTGCCTTCGTTGCATCCCCCTCGCGGCCGTTTTCTTCATTTACATATAACCCGCCTTGAGTAGCCACAAGCTGTTCAAAGAACCAGCCGTATGTGAGCATAGAGAATCCGTAGCGCTCATCTTTCTTTGTCAGCTTGGCAGCAGCCGCCTTCACTTCCTCAAAGGTTTGCGGTGGATTTTCAGGGTCGAGCCCTGCTTCTTTGAAAGCATCTTTGTTATAAATCATTACCGGTGTAGAGGAGTTGAAAGGCATTGAATACAGCTTTCCATCGACTGTATAGTAGTTCAGGATGTTCTCCTCAAGCTGCGAGACATCATAGTTATCCTTATCGATGAACGTCTGCATCGGTTCGATAAATCCGCTTTCGATCATGTACTTCGTGCCGACTTCAAAGACCTGAGTGATCGCCGGCGCATTCTCGGTACCGCCTACACTCCTCAACTTTGTCAAAGACTCTTCATACGTCCCCTGAAATTCAGCATTGACCTTATACTTATCTTGAGAATTGTTAAAATCGTCAACGATTCCATCAAGCACTTCCTGGCCTGCACCTGACATCGCATGCCAGAAATTGATTTCCACAGGCCCGGAACTTTTTTCACCGTCATCGTCTTTCGGCTTTTGATTCTCACTGTTCGAGCAGGCCGTTGTGAAAAGCATCGTTGCCAACACACTAAAAACAAACAGCATTCTCAGCTTCTTTTTCATTTTCGGTAACACCCCTTTATTTTATTTATGGTTAAACATGCCTTTGTTCACTTGAGAGCAGAAGGCATGTGAAACACCACTACTTTAATGCTCCCTGCGTGAGTCCTTTTTGCAGTTGCTTCTGCCCGAGGAATAAAAGAAGCAGGGTCGGAATGATGACGATGATCACGCCTGCCATCACGACTCCCCACTCGGTCGCCATTTCCTGCGTCTGGAGTTGCTTCAGTCCGATTTGAACCGTTCGGACCGAATCGTTCGTCGTCACGAGGAGCGGCCATAGATACATATTCCAAGTGGTCAGAAATCCATATGCCCCGAGGGTTACGAGACTTGTTTTCGATACTGGAAGGATCACTCTCCAGAAGAAAGCGAACTTGCTCAAGCCAGCGACCTGCGCTGCTTCATGAAGCTCCTTCGGGATTGTCTTAAAATGCTGACGTAAAAGGAACGTCCCGAATGCCAAAGCGAAGAATGGTAGCGATAGCCCTTGATACGTATTGATCCAGTCCAGTTTTTGAATGGTAAAGAAGTTTGGGATCATCGTTGCTTCCCACGGGATCATCATCGTTGAAATGAACAGAAAGAAAATAAAATCTCTCCCCTTAAACGGGATGAACACGAATGCATACGCCGCCATGCTGCAGACGACGAGCTGCCCAAGCATGACACCGAATGACACGACAAAACTATTGACCAAGTATTTCATGAGTGGCAGGCGCTCGAACACCTTAAAATAGTTTTCCAGAGTAATAGACTGCGGAAGGAATTTCCCCTGGAGGATTTCCGAACCCGTCATGAAACTGATCATGAACGAATATAGAACAGGGAAAAACACGAGAAACGCAGAAACAACCAGTAGGACATACAACAATATTTTCTTCGGCATACTCATTGATAATGCACCTTCTTTTCACCGAGCTTGAATTGCAGGATCGTCACAATCAAGATGCAAATGAACAGGAACACCGCCTGCGCGCTCGCCGTTCCAAATTGGTAGTTAATGAATGCCTCGCGGTAAATCGAATAGACGATGAGATTCGTGGATTGTGAAGGTCCTCCTTTGGTCAGGATGTCAATTTGCCCGAATGTCTGAAACGCATTAATCAACGAAATCGTAATGATGAAAAAGAGTGTCGGCGACAGCATCGGGATTGTGATCCTCCTTAACTGGTACCAATACCCCGCTCCATCGATCCTGGCACTTTCGTAGAGGTACTCATCGATGTTTTGAAGGCCTCCAAGTAGAATTAAGAATGCGAAGCCGGTATTTAGCCAGATAGTCGAAATGGAAACTGATATCAGTGCCCATTCGGGATCAAGCAGCCACTGCACCTGCGGTAGATGCATAAAGCTCAGCAACCTGTTGAACATCCCGACGCTCGGATGGAACAGAAACAGCCAGACAACGGATGAAGCTGCCACCGATATCCCCATGGAAGAAGAGTACATCGTCCTGAAAAAACCGATGCCCTTCAATTTTTCATTCGCAATAAGGGCGAGAAAAAGAGCCAATATGATCCCAATCGGGACGGTATACAATACAAACAGGACGGTGGCCTTTATACTGTTTAGGAACTCGGGCGACTCGAGTAAATAAGCATAGTTTTCAAGTCCAACAAACACGGCGGCATTCCCCTGCTGATCGGTCAGGAAAAAGCTTAGATAAAGCGTCCGGAACATTGGATAAAATATGAACACGGCAAACAATAGAATAGAAGGCAGTAGATAAAGCATGGCGGTCCTGACGTTCAGCGACCTTTTCCAGAGGCTTGGCGATGCCGAATTCAGGCCGGACTTCATTTGAGCACCTCTTGATCAAACATATGGTTTTCAATATCCGACGGGGTTTTAACGATCTGCTTTGTTTCACTGTCAAAGAAGCAAAGAGATTTGTAGTTAACAACGACGGGGATCACGTCCCCCACATTTATCCTCCACTGTCCGGTCCATTTTGCCGTCCATTCTTTTTTGCCGAGCATAAAGGAAAAAATCGTTTCGTTTCCAAGCACCTCGACATTGATCACTTTGACATGGATTTTGTCCCCCTCTTCGGTTTCTTTTGTCGCCGCTTTTAAATGTTCAGGGCGGATACCGACAATGGTACGGCCTGATTTCAGGAATTTTTCATCATCTTTTAGCATGGTGATTTTACCATCAGTCCCAATATGAAGCTGTGACGTTTCCGAGTTATACTCCGCATCAGCAATATTCATCGGCGGAGAACCGATGAAGGTCGCCACGAAAGGATTCGCAGGGTTATTGTAAATATCGATCGGCTTCCCGATCTGCTGGATCTTCCCGTCATGAAGGATCATGATTCGGTCGCCCATCGTCATTGCCTCCACTTGATCATGAGTGACGTAAATCATCGTGATTCCCAATTTCCGCTGAATCTGTCTGATTTCAGACCTCATATGTGCCCTTAGTTTGGCGTCCAAATTGGAAAGGGGTTCATCCATCAGACAGATTGGCGCCTGATTGACGATGGCACGCGCCAGTGCGACCCGTTGTCTCTGTCCACCGGAAAGTTCGCGGGGTTTTCTTTTTAAATACGCAGAGAGGCCCAGCATCTGCGCCGTCTCATCACAGCGCGTCTTCCTCTCTGCCTTCGAGATTTTTTTCACATGGAGGCCAAAAATGATGTTTTCCTCGACGGATAAGTGTGGATAAAGGGCATAATTTTGAAAAACCATCGAAATATTCCGCTTGCTAGGCGGGAGGTTATTCACTTCCCTGTCCCCAATCTTCAGAACGCCAGCCGTAATATCCTCCAGCCCTGCAATCATCCGTAGCATCGTACTCTTTCCGCAGCCGGACGGCCCGACGAGCACAAAAAATTCCCCCGGATTAATGGAGACATTGATATTCGATATGACTTCATTCTTTTTGTCGTAAGATTTTGATACGTCAATGAGCTCAACTTTTTTCACATCTTCTTCCCCTTTCTTCGGTAAATAGCGATGTTTTAAAACGCTTTCATATTTGAAGATGTTTACCTGTTACAATGAGGGCTGATGTACCGGGCATAACCCAAACGTTTCTGCACATAAAAAGAATCACAAACATAACCTAGGTTCGCCTAAGCTCATGATGTGATTCTCCGGGCCTCTACACAAATGTATGAACATATCAGGAGGATTTGGAAGTAAAATTCCAGTATGAGAAAAGTATATGAGGTAGATTAGGGTTGTATGAATACATTTTCAACTGCATTACGAATGTGGAACTAATAAACGATCGATATAAAAATTAATAGATTCGGCAGGATAGAATTAACGGACCATTTGACATCCGTTCAACTTATAGAAAATATGATATCAAGAGCAGGTTGGGCGTACCATTCTGTTAAGAGCGAGAATACATTCACCTTCTGGCGGTTAAAACCATTGACTGCACTTTTCCTATCCTTCCTTTCTTGATGCACCTAACAGATGAGGGACGGACCTCCGCATTTTCATGCGGAAGCCCGTCCCTATCACGTTTCACTATTGAATTACGGTGAAAATCGAGGTCCGTCCCTCTACTCCATCCACTCCGGTTTGCCGAAGCCTTTGAAGTCTTTGTCGATGGTTTTTTCAAATTGGTCGGCTTCGACGACGGCTTTGATGTCTTTGGCGAGTTGTGAGTCAATGTCTTTTGTGTTCATGACTACTCGGTTTCGGTATTGGTCAGGCATGTCCTCCAATTGCAGGGCATCGAGAAGGTCCATGTCCGCTGCCAATGCGTAGTTGCCCGGAACCGCAGATAAATCGACACTGTCTACAGCCCTTGGAAGCTGTGCCGCTTCGATCGGTTTGAATTGCAGGTTTTTCACATTTTCATCAATGTCTTTTTCGGATACGGTCAATGGATCCGTGTCCGGTTTCAACGTGATCAGCTTGGAGTCCTCTAAGATTTGGAACGCACGTGCCGCGTTCGTCGGATCATTCGGGATGGCGATGGCACTGCCTTCTTTGATGTCCTTGATGGAGTCGAACTTCTGTGAGTAGATCCCCATCGGCGCCGTCGGTACGACAATCACTTCAGATAGGTCCATGTTATGCTGCTTCGCGAAGGTTTCCATGTAGATCTTGTGCTGGAACAGGTTCGCATCCAGATCCCCTTCTGCTAGTGCGTTGTTCGGCTGTATGTAATCACTGAATTCCTTCACTTCCACCGTGTAGCCTTTTTCTTCAAGACCGGGCTTGATTGCTTTCGTAACCATATCACTATATGGACCGGATGTGGCTCCGATCGTCACTTCTTTTTTATCTTCTGAGCTTGCCTCTTCTCCTCCGCAGGCTGCCAGTACGCTCATTGTTACCGCTAATGCTAATAATAAAATCCACTTTTTCACTTGTTGTTCCCCCTATAGTTGTTATCGTTTATCCACCAATCGTGCAAACACATCACCCGTATACTGGATGAGTTGAACCAAACAAATCAGGATGACCACGGTCGTAATCATCACCGTATTGTCATAACGGTAATATCCGAAGCGAATCGCCAGGTCCCCGACTCCTCCTCCGCCGACGATGCCGGCCATGGCGGAATAGGCGACTAAACTGATCGTTGTAATCGTAATGGCCTGAATGACCGCCGGACGCGCTTCCGGTAACAGCACGTCTTTAATGATCATCCATGGACTCGCCCCAACGGAAACCGATGCTTCAATAACTCCCTTATCAATTTCTCTTAAAGACGTTTCTACCATTCTCGCAAAAAACGGAATCCCAGCAACCGAGAGTGATACGGATGCCGCCGTCGGCCCGATGGTCGTCCCGGTTAATAGTTTGGTTAATGGTAAGAGGGCTACTAATAGAATGATGAAAGGTACCGAGCGTACCATGTTCACGACGAATCCGACGACCTTCTTAATCACACTATTTTGTAAAAATAAGCCCTTGTCTGTCACGAAAAGCAGAATCCCCAGGGGCAACCCCACCACAATCGCAACGGCTAGTGAAATCCCCACCATATACACCGTTTCAAAAAAGGCTATATTCAATTCTGGCAGTATAGCAGTCAATGAATCAGGCAGCATCCTCTAACACCTCCAGGTTTTGCGTCTTCGCCGTGATATATCGGATCGCCGCTTCGATTTCTTCAGCTGATCCGATCAGTTCCATAATGAAGATCCCAAGTGGGACATCCTGAATGTATTCAATTTTGCCGTGCAGGATATTCCCCCGCACCTTGTACCGCTGAAACACCTCTGATACGACGCTTTCCTCGGCGATGGATCCTTTGAACTGAATCTTGATGAGCTTCCCTTTTCTCGAGTCCACCAGATGCTGTGGCAGGTCGAATTGGAGAATCGTTTCGATGAACTGCTTCGTTAAAGGCTGTTTCGGTTCGGCAAACAGGTCATAAACGGGACCTTCCTCCACGATCTTCCCGTCCTGCATCACGGCCATCCGGTCGCAGATTTCCTTCACCACTTCCATTTCGTGGGTGATGAGCACGATCGTCAATCCCAGTTCCTTGTTGATCTTTTTCAACAGCCTCAAGATTGATTTGGTCGTATTCGGATCGAGGGCCGATGTCGCTTCATCACAAAGTAATACCGATGGGTTATTGGCAAGTGCCCTCGCAATCCCGACCCTCTGCTTCTGTCCCCCGCTGAGCTGAGCAGGGTACGCGTCGGCTTTGTCTGAAAGACCGACCATCTCCAGGAGCTCGACGACTCTCGGTTTGATTTTCGCTTTCGGTACATGCGCTGCTTTCAAAGCAAAGGCGAGATTATCAAACACCGTCTTCGACTTGATGAGGTGAAAGTGCTGGAAGATCATGCTCGTTTTCTGACGGGCAAGCCTTAGCTGCTTGGATGTGAGCTTCGTGAAGTCCTGTCCATCGATGATGATTTCCCCTGAATTCGGGGTTTCCAGTAGATTCAGGCAGCGGATGAGTGAGCTCTTCCCCGCTCCACTGTATCCGACGATCCCGAAAATCTCCCCCTTTTCAATGGTGACAGAGACGTTGTCGACACCGACCACCGTTTGCTTTTTCGTTTTGTACGTTTTTACCAGATTCCGAATCTCGATCAATGTGCACACCCCTTTTTTCTCCAATAAAAAATGCCTCTTTCAACTGAAAGAAGCATCGCCTGTTTATCTCGACTTATCTCTCAGAATGAAATCATTCTGCAGGAATTAGCACCGTTCCATTTCTGGAGGTTGCCGGACGTCATAGGGCCTGATCCCTCGGTCACTCTGGATAATTGAATGTATGTAATTTTCGAAAAATTTATCTTATAGAGGATAATACTGGGTATCGAAGGGGAAGTCAAGAGGTGATTTTGGTGGTTTTTTATGTAAGCGTTATCTTTGTTGTCCCGGCAACGAAAGATTTTTGTTTATATAAAAAAACGACCTCTCCCATCCAGGAAAGGTCAGGTTCTTCCACTAAGTCAACGAGTTTTCACCGAATCCCTCTCTATCAGCTCTGTTGTCAGCTTGTAATACGAATCGACCTCTTCCTTCAAGAGCATCTGAAAGATCAGGTGAACGGCAAGCGCACCCGCTTCATATTTCGGCTGCCTCATGGTTGTCAGTGGCGGGGACACGTATTCTGATAATTGGATGTCGTCAAAGCCAATGATGGAAATGTCCTCTGGAACAGAGATATTTTTTTCGTTCAGTGCCTGCAGGCCGCCGATGGCCATTTCATCATTCGCATAGAAAATACCCTGTGGGACATCCCGTTGAGCGATCAGCATTTTGGTCGCCTGATAGCCCCCTTCACGGGTGAAGCCCCCTGATACTTTCCATTTCGACTTATAGTCGATACCATGTTTGTCCAAAGCTTCCCGGAAACCCTGGAAACGAAGCTCGTTGTCATGGGAGTTATAAGGTCCGCTGATAAACGCGATGTCACGGCTCCCCCTCTCAATCAAGTGTTCAGTTGCCACGAAGGCTCCGTGAACATTATCGACTTCGATCTGGGTGACATAATCGCTTTTGATGCTCCGGTCGAGGACCACGATCGGAAAGCCTTCCCTTGCCGATTCCAGGATGGTCTCGTCATCGATATTATGGGCAAGGATGATGACGCCATCAACCCTTTTTTCTTTTAAAAATTTCACGGCGGTGGACTGTGCTCCCCCGATGGAACTGCAGGCGATCAAATCATACCCATTCGTCGAGGTCACATCCTGAACGCCCTTGATCAGTTCGGAATAGTAAGGTCCTGATAGATCGCTCAGAATCAAGGCGATGGTATTCGTGCTTGTCCGCTTCAAATCGGAAGCAAGCCCGTTTTTTTGATAATTCAATTGTTTGGCTGCCGCTAAAACTTTCTGTCGTGTTTCTTCACTGACTTTCTTACTGTTGTTCAATGCATAAGAAGCTGTCGAAACGGCGACTCCGGAAAGCTTAGCAACATCTTTAATGGTTGCCATAAGTTCACATCCTAATTGCTAAATAAATGAAGGCATCCTTCTTAACTGATTTCTTCTGTTCATTATACATGAAAGCGCTTCAAGTATTGGGTTATTTTTCTAATAAGTATACAATCGCTTCGTAGGGACGAAGGGTGTTGATGTCTGAAGGTCGTTCACTGGTATCGGAATAGTTGCTGATGATCACTTCTGCATCTGAATGATCAACATTTTCAGGAAGATGGAAGTCTGGATGATTACCGTAGAAACTCGTCGGTAAAACCGCCATGAATATCGTCATTCCATTGAAACGGTGTCCTGGCATTATCCCTGCCCTTCGTCCGGATCGATTTCATTTTTCAGTCAAAGAAATATACCAGGTACATCCATAAAGCTCTGTACCTGGTACACATTGATTACTTGATGCCTGACATCGTAAATCCTTCGACGATATATTTCTGGAAGAAGGAGAAGATGATGATGATCGGCACGACCATGAAGGCGGCGCCGGCCATCTGCAGGCCGAAGTTGTTGGCATATTGACCCTGCAGCAATGACAGCCCGACGGATAATGTGTAGAGGCTTTCATCATTGGCGATGATCAACGGCCATAGGAAGCTGTTCCACGCACCGATAAACGTAAGGATCCCCTGTACGGCGAAGATCGGCTTCGCAATCGGCACAATTAATCGGAAGAAAATATAGAATTCCCCTGCTCCGTCGAGTCTGGCTGCTTCAATCAGGTCCGTCGGGATCGTCGTCATGAACTGCCTGAATAAGAAAATACTGAAGGCAGCGGCCAGTCCCGGAAGCACAATCCCCGTCATCGTATTCGTCAGTCCCATTTCATTCAGTATCAAATAGACTGGGATCATCGTAACCTGTGCAGGAATCATCATCGTGGCAAGCACGATATAGAAGATTTTCTCCCTGCCCTTAAATTGATATTTGGCAAATCCATAACCGGCCATGGCATTAAAAAATAGACCGACAAAGGAAAATAGTACAATGATGAGCGTGTTCCGTAGATACACTCCAAAATTCATGCTTTCAAATAAATTCACGTAGTTTTCAAGGGTCGGATTTTCCGGTATCAAGCTTGGCGGTATTTGAAGCACTTCACTTTCAGGCTTGAACGAGCTTGAGATCATCCATATAAATGGCACGGATACGATAATCCCGCCGAGAGCAAGCAATAGGATGATTAACAGCTTTTCCGCTTTACTTTTCGTTGTTTTGGTTTTCATATATTCAGCCCCGATACTGTATAGTTTCATTCTTAATATTCTGTATCAGATTTTCTCATCTTAAATTGAAGAAGCGTGATGATAATGATGATGACAAACAGGATGAATGAGCCTGCGGCTGCATATCCAAATTCACTGAACTGGAATCCTCGTTGATAGATGAATAACGCCATTGAAATTGTCCCATCAAGTGGTCCACCGTTGGTCATAACGAATGGTTCCTCGAAGAATTGCAGCCATCCGATCAGCGTTGTGACCGTGACGAAGAAAGTGGCGTAGCGCAGTAACGGGATCGTCACATTCTTCAATACCTGCCAACGGTTCGCCCCATCCATCTCCGCCGCTTCGTAATAGGACTTTGGAATCCCCTGCAGGGCAGCAAGGAAAATGATCATATTGATCCCGATCCCTTTCCATACGGCTAACACAATCAACGATAGCTTGGCGATCGTTGGCTCTCCTAACCAAGGAATCTTCTCGACATCGAGTAAAGATAGTAAGTAGTTAAATAATCCGTATTCGGTATTGTATAAGAATCCCCATATCACGGCGACGGCAATGATGTTCGTGATCGAAGGCATGTAGTATACGCCGCGGAATACGGTAAACAGTTTACTTGTCCCATAATTCAGCAGCAGGGCGATCCCTAATGAGAAAACAATGACAAGAGGAACGCCAATGACCACATAAAACAATGTGTTGAAAATCGACTTATGGAACAATTCATCCGACACTAACGCCGAGTAATTGTCCAGGCCGATAAAGCTGACATTCGACCAGTCGGCAAGCCCTTTTAGGTCAAGGTCTGTGAAACTGATCAAAAAAGCTACAATAATAGGAACAATACTGAAAACAGTTAAAATGATCACTGCAGGAGCAATAAACATATAGGGATGTTTATTTTTGCTCATACTGTTTTTCCATCCATTGCTCATGATATCCCACCTATCTAAACGTACGCAAAATGATGTTAAAAATGGAGTTCAGGCAGTACACCTGTAACTCCATTTTATTCTTATGCCAGCGTCAGTTTTATTTAGTCTCTCTTACTTCTCTACGATTTCATTTGCTTTTTTGTTGAATTTCTCAAGCTCTTTGTCTAAATCGGCTCCACCGACCGTGATTTTCTCGATGGTAGATAGGAACTCCTGTGCAATCACTTCAAATTCCTTGATTTGCGGTGATGCTTTTGTATCTTCCAGTTGTTTACCGAAGACAGACAGCATCGGATCTTCTTTTAACTTAGGCTCTTCCCATGCATCGACGCGTGAAGGAAGGGTATTGGATACATCCAGCCATTCCATTTGCGTGTCCACTTTATTCATATAAGAGATGAATTTCAGTGATTCGTCCACATTCTCAGAATTATGGAAAACAGATAGATTGGATCCACCCATGCTTGATGTGTTCGTTTCTTTCTTAGGCATAACGGCTACAGCCCATTTATCCTTCAAGTCAGGTGCCTGATCGTTGATGATGTTGATCATCCATGGGCCGCTGAAGAACATTGGTTTAACGCCATCTTTGAATGCCTGTACGATATCGATTCCTTCTGTCGTAGGACTGATGCCTTCTTTAAAGTAGTCGGTGTAATACTCCATTGCTTCCTTGAATTCAGGAGAATCGAAGTTCATCTTATCCTTACCTTCAAATTCGTACCCATTCTGCCAGGCAAAGATGAATGGTGTAATCTGATCATTGCGGTCGATATCCAATCCATACACATCGTCGCCCCGATTATTCAGCTTACTGGCCGCATCCTTTAATTCATCCCAAGTAGCAGGAGCCTTGTCGTATCCGACTTCTTTCAATAGATCTGTGCGGTAGTATAGTACGCGTGTATCGATATACCAAGGGACACCGATGACTTTGTCGTCATACTTCATAGAAGTGACGGACCCCTCAAAGTAATTTTCAGGTTTGAATTCCGGGTAGTCTTCCAAGTATGGAGTCAAGTCCAGTAGTGCACCTGCATCTGCGAATTCCGGTACCCATGTCGTCCCTAATTGAAGGACGTCCGGGCCATTTCCTGAAGCGACTGCCGTAAGGAGCTTATCATGAGCATTCCCCCAAGGGATCGCTTGGATCTTGACAGAGATATCTTTGTTTTCTTCTTCAAACTTCGAAGTCATTTCCTTCAGCTTCTTACCTTCTTCACCCATCGCCCACACGGTGATTTCTTTCTTTCCATCCTTCGACTCACCATTGCCTCCGCAGGCTGTAAGAATCGTGGATAAAGCCAGAATACCGATTAGTAGTAAGGACCACATTGTCTTTTTCATTTCCCCATCTCCATTTCCATTTGTTTTGACACCTTTAAAAATGGTAAAGCGCATCAGAATGATCCCTCATTTAATAGGAGAGTTTATCTGTCATGAAAAATCATTCAAGTTATTGAAACGTTTCGATAACTATATTATAATCAAACGTGAATACGCTTTCAACACTTTTTTAAAAATTACTTGATTCAACATATCTACTGCCTGACAAAGGTGCCTATAACACCAGTAAAACACTGGTGTGTAGCAGTAAAAGGTAGTTAATGGATAAGAATGGACGGGTTGACTATCCGCTGAAACCCGCTTATAATTCAACTCAATTGTTCATCGAAACGTTTCACTAAAGTTAAAAAAATAAACGAATGAATCGTCATACGGAGGGTCTATCCATGAGGGAAAACAAGCTGCTTTCACTATTGAATCAAATGACATTGGATGAAAAAATCGCCCAGCTTATGCAGTTGGCCACACCTTTTTTCAAAGGAGCGAAAGAACAGGGACAAATCACCGGTCCTATGGCTGAAATGGGTGTAACCGGGGAAGTCGTTCAAAACAGCGGTTCCGTCCTCGGAGCATCGGGAGCGAAAGAAATTATCAACATCCAGCGCACGCACTTGGAAGAAAACCGCCTGGGGATCCCCTTATTATTCATGTCCGATATCGTCCATGGATTTAAGACGATTTTCCCTGTCCCACTCGCCATCGGATGTTCCTGGGATCTGGAGTTAACCGAAAAGAGCGCGGAGATTGCAGCAAAGGAAGCTTCCGTTTCAGGTGTTCATGTCACGTTTGCCCCGATGGTCGATCTTGTCCGCGATCCTCGCTGGGGAAGAGTGATGGAATCAACGGGAGAAGATCCTTTTCTGAACGGTGAATTCGCACGAGCCTTCGTCCGTGGTTTCCAAGGTCAGGACTTGACTGCTGAAGTGGAAAGGGTGGCGGCGTGTGTGAAGCACTTTGCTGCTTACGGCGCTTCTGAAGGCGGGCGTGACTATAATACCGTCGATATGTCTGAAAGAGAGCTTCGTGAGAATTATCTCCCTGCCTACCAGGCTGCACTTGATGAAGGCTGCGAAATGGTGATGACCGCCTTTAACAGTGTCTTCGGTATCCCTGCAACCGGAAACAAACGCTTGATGCGGGATCTTCTCCGGAAAGAGATGGGATTTGACGGCGTGCTTATTTCCGATTGGGGAGCAGTGAAGGAAATGATCCCCCATGGAGTGGCGGAGAACGAAAAGGAAGCGGCTTATAAGGCGATCACGGCAGGGGTGGATATCGAAATGATGACAACCGCCTATGTGAATCACTTAAAAGAGCTTGTAGAAGAAAAAAAGGTGGATGAGTCGATCATTGATGAAGCTGTCTTACGAATTTTACAGTTAAAAGAAAAGCTGGGACTGTTTGAAAATCCGTATCGCGGAGCAAACGTGGAGCGTGAAGCGGAAGTCGTCATGAGCGCAGAACATCGAAACGCCGCTCGGGAGCTTGCGGCTAAATCCTGCGTCCTATTGAAAAATGAACAGATCCTTCCTCTTCAAAAGGAACAAAAAGTGACCCTCATAGGTCCGTTTGCAGAGAACGGGGACATATTGGGACCATGGTCGTGGCTTGGTTCAAAGGACGAAGCCGTCACAGTAAAAGAGGGACTTCTAAAGAAAATCACCGACCTGTCCGTCGCCAAAGGCTGTGACATCGAAAGCATCACAGACGCCCAGGTGGAGGAAGCTGTGAAAGCAGCCGAAGACGCGGATGTGATCGTATTGACCTTAGGGGAAGGTTCGGAAATGAGCGGTGAAGCCGGGTGCCGAGCGAACATACAGCTCCCTTCTGCTCAATTACAACTTATAGGGCATCTGAAATCATTGGATAAGCCGATGGTTGCCGTTCTGTTTAACGGACGCCCCCTTGACTTACACGGAGTACTGGATGAAACAGACGCAGTGTTTGAGGCCTGGTATCCAGGTACGGAAGGCGGGAATGCCATTGCCGATTTGTTATATGGAGACGTGAATCCTTCAGGACGTTTAACCATGTCTTTCCCTTATCATGTGGGACAGGTGCCTGTTTATTATAATCATTTCAATACAGGCAGACCTCAAGGGGCACCTGATGCACAGGAACGGTATGTATCGCAATACCTCGACATCCCGAACGACCCGCTGCTGCCATTCGGGTTCGGCTTAAGCTACACCACTTTCACCTATTCCGGCATGACGTTATCACGGGAAACGATAAGCGAAAAAGAGTCCCTCGATATTTCCATTCAGGTGAAAAATGACGGTCCAGTTGCAGGTGATGAAGTCGTACAGCTCTATATCCGCGATCACAGCGGAGAAGTGATCCGACCTGTAAAGGAATTGAAAGGTTTCAAAAAAATCAGCCTGAAGCCGGGAGAAACGACAAACGTCATGTTTACGATTTCGGAAGAGCAATTAAGGTATCATCATTCTGACCTTCAATATACGAGCGATCCAGGTACGTTTACCGCTTTTATCGGAAGAAACAGCAAAGAGGTCACGGAGAAAACATTCACACTAACAAAATAGAAGAATCGAGGGAAAAACGATGCATTCACATGTTCAATTAACAGCAGGGGATCTTCAATTTGATTTTTTAAAAACCGGTGACCTTTTCACCGTCACACATAAACAGAATATGATCAATCAGTTAGTGACAAACCCGATCGACGGCTCACTCAATAATCTCTATCTGCGCATTCATGAGCCTTCAGGAATCAACTTCATCCCTCTTATCGGAGTGAAGTCATCAAGCAACGTACAATTCGCTGAATCACAGGTCAAATGGACGGGATCATTTGAAACGATTTCCTATGAAGTCACGTTCACCTTAACAGAAAAAAGCGTATGGTTCTGGGATGTGAAACTTGATGGGACGGATGCTGAAGTGGACGTCATTTACGGGCAGGACCTCGGTCTTGCAGACATTGGGGCCGTTCGTTCCAACGAAGCCTATATGTCACAGTACATCGACCATAAAGTGTTCCAGGATAAAGAGAAAGGCTACGTCCTTTGCTCCCGGCAAAACCAGCCCCAATCAAGTGGATTCCCCTATATTCAACAGGGAGCCCTTGGAAGGACAATCGGCTACTCCACGGACGGATTTCAATTTTATGGACTGACATATAAAGATACGAACGAACCTGAAGCGTTAAAAAGTGCCACCCTCACAAATGAAGTCTATCAATATGAGTTTGCTTTTACAGCGCTACAATCAGAAAAAATACGACTGAACGGGTCAACGCATGTTGTTTTCTACGGTGCCTTCAAAGAAAACCATGAAGCCGCCATTTCATCACTGGAGTTTCAGGAAGAGATAGAAGCCGCATGGCAAGAAGCGGCACAGGCTCAATCTGAATTCGCTCCATTAACAAATCAAGTACGTTTGAACCCGGAATTCGGTGATCCACTATCTTCTCTATCCATGACCGAGGAAGAAGTCGGCGCCTATTTCCCTACCAGACGTAATGAAGAGCGCGAAGGAGATTCACTCCTCTCCTTCTTCACTGAAACCCATGAACATGTCGTATTGAAAGAAAAAGAATTGATGACGGAAAGACCCCATGGGCATATCCTGATGTCAGGACAGAACCATCAACTGAAAGAAGATACCATCACCACCACTTCATTCATGTATGGATTATTCAATTCTCAGCTCGTTGTTGGCAACACATCCTTCAACAAAATGATGACGAATCAACGAAATCATTCGAACGTGATGAAAACATCGGGTCAGCGAATTTACATCGAAATCGCTGGATCGTATCGATTACTTGCCATGCCATCCATGTTTGAACTTGGATTCAACTATGCGCGCTGGTACTATAAAACGGCTGATGATACGATTATCGTCACCAACTATACCGTTGTGGACTCACCTGAAGTCAGGCTTCATGTCGAATCCAAAAACAAGCAGCACCACCGCTACCTAGTCACCAATCAGGTAACGATGAACAACCATGAATATGAAGTCGGGTTTCATGTGGAAGAAGAGGCAAATGGGTTGATGATCTCGGCAGACCGCCAGTCAGAGAGCAGTGAGGTTTTCCCGCAGTTACGCTACCGGATGAACGTGGACGGCGCTTCCATTAAAGTGGGGAACGAAGAAAGAATGGCTCAAAACGTTGAAAAAAATTCTGCCTCCTTGCTTGTCATCGATATAAGTGAAACGTCCGAATGGAATATGACGATCCAGGGATTGATCGATGGGGAAGAGCAACCGTTTAAGACACGGGATACAACGGAAGAAATCGAAAAGTATCGTGCCTATTACCATAAGGTCATGAACGGATTCAGGCTATCCTTAGGCGACGATGTACCTGCAGAATTGGAAAAAGTGAACTCCCTCGCCTGGTGGTACACACATAATATGCTCGTTCATTATTCCGTTCCCCACGGGCTCGAGCAATACGGCGGAGCAGCCTGGGGTACCCGTGATGTGTGCCAGGGGCCGACGGAATACTTCATGGCGACTCAAAATTATCAATCGGTCAAAGACATCATTAAAACCGTCTACTCCCATCAGTATGAGGATGACGGAAACTGGCCGCAATGGTTCATGTTTGACCGGTACTACAAATTCCAACAGGACGACAGCCACGGGGATATCATCGTCTGGCCGCTGAAAGTCGTCGGCGACTACATTGCAGCTACGAACGATTACAGCATTCTGAATGAAAGAATCCCATATACAGAACGGAACGGATTTGGTTTTACTGAGGAAAAAGAAACACTGCTTCACCATATTCAAAAAGAAATCTCCTATATTAAGGAGAATTTCCTCCATGACACGTTCTTGTCTTCCTACGGTGATGGAGATTGGGACGATACCCTGCAGCCCGCTAACGCTCAATTGAAGAAATATATGGCCAGTAGCTGGACCGTCGCCCTCACCTATCAAGTGCTTGAGAAGCTGGCAGCCGTTCTTGATGGTACATTTGATCAGGAGGCGCAGGAGATCGGTGCATTGGCTCAGGGAATACAGAAGGATTTCAACACCTATATTCTGAAGGATGAGGTCATCCCCGGGTTTGTTTATATTGAAGAGGCGGGGAACCCGGAGTTCATGGTGCATCCGACAGATACAAAGACCGGTATTCATTACCGCCTTCTGCCAATGAACCGAAGCATCATTTCAGAGTTATTCACACCGGAACAGGCGAACGCACATTACCATTTGGTCAAAGAGCATCTCTACTGTCCCGATGGTGTACGGCTGATGAACCGTCCAGCCAAGTATGAAGGTGGAGTAAGTACACACTTTAAACGTGCCGAACAGGCTTCAAATTTCGGCCGTGAAATCGGGCTACAATACGTACATGCCCACATTCGCTATGTGGAAGCCATGGCGAAGCTCGGTAAAACCGATGAAGTGTGGCAAGGACTGCAAATCATCAATCCAATCGGCCTGAAAGACGTCGTGCCAAATGCCGAAAGAAGACAAAGCAATGCGTACTTCAGCAGCTCGGACGGTAAATTCAATACCCGCTATGAAGCACAGGAACGGTTCAACGAACTGCGTGACGGAAGTGTACCGGTCAAAGGCGGATGGAGAATCTACTCAAGTGGTCCTGGAATCTATATGAACCAGCTGATTTCAAATTGTTTGGGTATTCGTCAGGAAGGGGAAGATTGGGTCATCGATCCGGTATTACCACTCAACCTCAACGGATTGAGAATGGACTTCGAGATCATGAATCGCCCTGTCACCTTTGTCTATCATCTTGGTCAGCCTGAATCAAACCGTGTCGTCGTGAACGGGAAGGAAGCCTCTTTTGAACAGATGTCCAACCGTTACCGCCGAGGCGGGATCAAACTGAAACGACAGGAACTTGAAAAATGGCTTCATGAAGAATCAAATACGATTGAAGTATATGTATAAGATCAAAAAAGGCAGCGGGAACCGTAATGGTTTCCGCTGCCTTTAAAATTCCTCCACTAAATTACATCACATCATAATCCGTCACATTACGTTCCACCACCCGGGCACCTTCCACGCTCACAAATGCACCCGTCGCACTTGCAAATACATTAGTCGTAATCAGGTTGTCCATCGCGGCTTTCACAGCCACTGTATCAATCGGCTCGATCGGGTCATTAATGGATAACTTTGCTGACTTCCCCGTCTCGGTTTTAAATTCCAGTTCCAATACTTTTGCCATCGTTTATACCTCCTTCCCATGTGGTATCACTCACTTTCTCTTACTCATTAATGTCAAAACTCTGGAGCTTCTCAACGTTGAAAAGTGCTTTGGATGAAAGACTCGCGATGGATAATGCTGCACTGTTCATCTCATCGGCTGATGCCAGGGCATTGATGTAGCTGTACGATTTGTACGCGAACTTAGGCTTCCCTTTCTCATCCTGACCATCATTGTAAGCGAGACGAATTCTCGTCGACTTCAGATCCGCTGTTGCCATGTGCCTCACCTCCTTTCACCCTTTATATAGGCGAAGGAGAGACAGAAAGACACCTTACATAAAAAAATATTTAGAGGGACGGACCTCGACTCCTAGCACCAGCTCTTAGGAATAGATGTCCGTCCCTCAAATGTTAATACAGTTTCCCTTGTCGATATAGGACCGTCGAGAGTTTCATGACGGAGTGGATGTAGCAGTTCTGGCGGAGTGGGAAAGGGTCTCCGAAGAAGAGGGGCAGGACGGTATCAAGGGTGGTTTTCATTTTGTCGTAGAGGAGGTTGAAGACTTCTTCCTCTGTGTAGAACTGGGTTTCCCTGCCTTGCAGCCATTCGAAGTAGGAGACGATCACCCCTCCTGCATTGGCCAGGATGTCGGGGATGACGATGACACCCTTATCACTCAAGTACGAATCCGCTTCAGTCGTAATTGGCGCGTTCGCCCCTTCCACGATGATTCTTGCTTTCACTTTCCCTACATTATCCTTATGTACCTGATCTTCAAGGGCAGCGAGCATCAGAACGTCAACGTCCAAATACAGGACCTCATCACGCTCTTGAATTTCCGCCTTTACTCCTATTTCCTTCAATTGTCCATCTTCAGTCGGCAGGTCACCCTTATTCTTCATCGTGAACTCGACCAGTGCCGGGATATCAAGACCATCTGCATTGTACAGGGTCACATTCCGGTCGCTCACCGCCACCACTTTGTTTTGCAGGTGGGTGGACTGGTGGGCTTCAAGAGCTGCAACCGATCCAACGTTCCCGAATCCCTGGACGGCGATCGTCAAGGGACGGTCTTCATAATCAAGGGCCGTTTTCGCAAATATATTATCCGTCTTCGTCAGCAGGCTCTTCTGTTCCTTCACGAAATTATGGACGAGGTATCGGAAGGTAAAGAACACGCCTTTCCCCGTCGCCTCCCGTCGGCCAAGGGAGCCGCCATTCACGACGCTTTTCCCGGTAAAGCTTCCTCTATATGGCATCCCTGGACGAATGCTCTTGTACTCGGCCATCATCCAGTCCATTTCCCGTTCGCCGGATCCCATATCAGGAGCCGGGATATCCTTATCAGGTCCGAGGATGTCACTGAAGTACTGCACATATTTTCTCGCGATCAAATGAAGCTCCTTCTCGGAATACTCGCGGGGATTCAGGATGATTCCGCCTTTCCCGCCGCCGAACGGTACGTCATGAAGGGCATTCTTCAACGTCATCAACGACGCCAGGTTCACAACCTCTTCCTCATTCACCGACTCATGGAAACGGATCCCGCCCTTATATGGCCCGAGGGCATTGTTATGCTGAACGCGGAACGCAGGGATCCGGACGACTTTCTCATCATCCAGTGGAATCCTCAAATACGATTTATGTACGTGATTCGGCGTCGACAGGATCGACGTCAACGACGTAAACGCTTTCTTTCTGTTCTCACCTTTCACTTCCGGTAAAAATGACTGATCCTCTAGTAACGCGTTTAATGATTTTTGGACAATATCTCTCGTTTGGCTGATCAAATTTGGTCCCTCCTATTGGTTTTAAAGAAAATTTTGGTATTTAGTATAGGGTTACCCTCTTTAGGGTGGTTAAAAACGAGTAATTTCTTATTCGGCATGGAAATTCCAGCATGGCAAACGCCACATATTGAGGATGGGAGATAGTTGTCAGGTGACGTTGTCTCTGAGCAAGAAAGAGACATCCCCGAAAAACGGGATGCCTCTTTTAACCTTACTCTACCAACTGTGATACCTTACTCTACCAACTGTGATAAATGATTGTTCCATTTTCCACTTTTAATAATTCCCCCGAGTCCCCTTCCTCAACTATATAAGGTTCTCCACTCCGAATGACAGTGTCAACCAAGGCAGCGAATTGTTCCCTTGTGTACTTCTTAGACTGAAAGGTCATCAGGTCGATAAAAAGGTCTTTATACTCCACGTTGGCTGCTGATACGAGAGAAACGGTGGCGATTATTTTCCTGCCGATGATGACATTGGACACATCCGAGTTTGGAGTATAGTAAAAACGCGCTCCATATTTTCTCGCAATGTCGTCATATCCTTTTCCGATTTTATAGATACTGAAATCACGACTTAGTTTAAACGTATGGCCATTAGGATCTGTCATCGTAAATTCCAGCGGGTACAGCTCATCTTCCGGATCGTTCTCATCTAAGCTATCTTCCTTTTCTTCAGATACTGTACCGCTGTTGCTTACTTCTTTTGGTTTCGAAGCTTGTTCTTCCCTCTGGTTTTGAGCTAATTTCTCTTCTTCCCTGCGTTTTTGGGCTACTCTCTCTTCTTCCTTACGCTTATTCTCTTCAGCTTCTGCTTTCGCCATGTTGATTTCGTCCTCCACTATGACAGACCTTTTTTTGTTTTCTAAACGGTTTTCTTGGTTCGTTACCTTCTCTGTCTTTTGGTCAACTTCCTCGACCTCCCCCCTTGGTTCCACTGCCATTTTTTTAAGATACTGAACTGACTTCAACTTGTACTCTTCTATAGAATTCAACATTTGTTCTTCTTCCGTTTTATGCAGGTTCCCCTCCCCTTCTTCATAAACTGCTTGGGTTTCCTCTTCCGCCTGCACGTATCGTTCATGTTCCGGTCCTTTCTCTGTTCCTGAAATGATGTAAATGGTAAGCAATGAAAATACGAAAATACCAAGTGCTGCTGCAATGAGACTACCCCGTTTATCACCTTTCCAAATCCTGTTTTCTGAAGTTCTTGAAAGGTTTTCTTTGTTTACATTTTTCATTTTTTTCCTCCTGTCATAAATGGCAATTTTTTAACGCCTGGTACGAGAAACCTGTAGTTCGAATCACTGTAATGATGAAACCAATCATAAACTTTCCTATTGTCAGACATCCCATCCCCCCGCTTTTCCTTTATATACATTAGACGATGCTGACCTTATGAATATTTCATTTATTTGGATATTTTTTCATTTTATTTACAAATATTCTGATTAGGTTGACAAGTGCTCCTTTTTTTCTGTTACCAAAATAAAGGAAACCTTGACAACCTCCCCCAATATACTATAATTGTATTATTTATATTCCGACTAAACTAATAAGAATTATAAGATAAGGGGTGATGAGATGTTCATCAAGATCAACCATTTAAATAAGCAATATCTTGATAAGACGGGTAAGCCCACAGACGTGCTAAAAGAGATTAATCTCGAAATTGATAAGGGTGAATTCGTCTCCATCCTGGGACCATCGGGTTGCGGGAAATCCACCCTCCTTTCGATTGTGGCAGGATTGACCGACTCTACATCCGGAGAAGTCCTTGTAGACGGAAATCCAATCAAGAAACCCGGAAAAGACCGGGGCATGGTCTTCCAGCAGGCTGCGCTGTTCCCGTGGCTGAATGTCCGGGACAACGTCACATTCCCTTTGAAAAAAGAAATGTCCAAGAAAGAAGCAAGAGCCCAGGCCGCCAAATACTTACATATGGTCCAGCTCGGAAACTATCAGGATCATTATCCCCATGAGCTTTCTGGAGGAATGCAGCAGCGGGTGGCAATCGCCCGTGCCCTCTCCATGAATCCAGAGATCCTGCTCATGGATGAACCATTCGGCGCCTTGGATGAACAGACCCGCTCACGCCTCCACCACCAGCTTGAAACGATCTGGATGGAAACGAAGAAGACCGTCCTGTTCGTCACTCACAGTATCTCGGAGTCTATCAAGCTATCAGACCGGATCATCGTCATGGGGACCCGGCCCGGAACGATTTTAGCGGATATCAAAGTGGATATCCCTCGTCCACGGGATGCCCATAAGGAAGAAATGGTGAAAATCGAAGAACATATCATGAGCTATTTAAAGAAGGAAATCGACAAAGTGATAAGTGAGGAATTGGCCTATGAACACAGCTCTTAAACGCATCATCTTTTTTGCCCTCATCATCGGCCTTTGGGAATCGGGGTCACGATTGGGATTCTGGACGGAAATCATCCTTCCATCACCTACATCCGTTTTCCATTCACTCTACACAGGGATTGCCGATCAGACCCTGATTATCGATCTGATCGCGAGCTTTAAACGGCTCTTCATCGGTCTTGGGATTTCGTTAGTCATCGGCACAAGCATCGGCGTACTTCTGGCAAAATCAAAAACTGCCGACGATACGCTCGGATCTTTGCTACTCGCTTTTCAAAGTGTACCGAGCATTGTCTGGCTGCCACTGGCCATCATGTGGTTCGGACTCAATGAAAAAGCTGTCATATTCGTGGTCATCCTCGGGGGAACATTCGTCATGGCCCTGAACATCCGGATGGGGATCAAAAACGTCTCCCCCCTCTTTTTAAAAGCCGCACAAACGATGGGCTCGAGAGGATTGGACTTATTCATCCGGGTCATCTTTCCGGCGTCGATCCCCTATGTGGTCACCGGATCGCGCCTTGCCTGGGCATTCGCATGGCGGGCACTGATGGCAGGCGAACTCCTCAGTACCGGTCCGGGGCTTGGATACACGCTCCGCTACGCCTCGGATTTCGGTGACATGAGCCTTGTGATCGCCGTCATGATCATCATCGGTGTCATCGGGGCCATCGTCGATCAATTGCTTTTCCAGCGCATCGAGAAATCCGTCATCAAACGCTGGGGATTGGAATCGTAAACAAATTTGCGGGTTCACCCGCACTTAGGAGGATAAATAATGAAAAAGATGTTTTTACTTGTCACGATTTTCTTCACATTCCTTGGGATTCTCGCCGGCTGCGGGACTGAAAAGAGCTCGGGTGGCGATGTAAGCAAGAAAGTCGTCATCGGTTATTTCCCTAATATTAACCACGTCCCGGCCATGGTTGCAAAAGACAAAGGATTTTATGAAAAACAGCTGGGAGACGGCACGAAGGTGGAATACAAAACATTCCCGGATGGTTCTTCGTTCATGACCGCCTTGAAAACGGGTGATATCGATGCGGGTCTTGTGGGACCTGGCCCAGCCATGAATAACTATATGACCGGCGCCGACGTGAAAATCATCGGCGGCGGATCGACGGGAGGAACCGTGGTCCTTGCAAGTAAAGAAAGCGGCGTGAAGTCCGTAGAGGATTTTGCAGGCAAATCTTTCATCACGCCGGCAGTCGGTTGTACTCATGATGTCCAGGTGGAAACCTTCCTCGGCGAGCACGGGATCGAGTCCCAGCGCATCGGGGGCACGATGAAGCACGTAACAGGAAACCCTGCACAATATGCGAACATGCTGAAATCCGGAAAAGTCGACATTGCCGTCGCTCCTGAACCTTGGGCAGCCGTGATCCAACAAGAAACAGGCGCCAACATCATCATCAATTATGATGAAATTTCTTTCGGGGAAACACTACCTGCTTCCGTACTCGTGGCGTCAGGGAAATCGGTAAAAGAACATCCTGACACGATTCAAAAGATCGTCGATGCCCATAAAGAAGCGACTTCATTTATAGAAGAAAATCCTGAAGAAGCAAAAGAAATCACGATCAAAGACGTAAAAGAAGTCACAGGCCAGGAACTGAGTAAAGAAGTCGTCGACCAGGCATGGGAACGAATCGGATTCACCTACAAAGTAGATTCAGACGCCGTCCAGGCATTCGCCGACTCCTCTTACGAACTCAAATTCCTGAAAGAAAAACCAGAATTCACCGATCTCATCGACAAACAATTCATCGACTAACGAAGCAAGGTCCGTCCCTCCACGTGGAGGGACGGACCTCTATTATAGAAGGGGGTAGCGCAGTGGGTGTGAAGTCTATGGTTTCAATCGTGGCATTGGGTTTTCTGTTGTTGGGTGGATGTCAGCGGCAGGATGCGGAGGAGTCGTTTCCGATGAAGGTGGAGGTCGGGGACTTATCCGCCGTTGATCAGAATGGGGAGAAGACGTCGCTTGCCGCTCTCAATAAAGGGAAGATCGTGGTGGCCGATTTTATTTTCACGAATTGTGATACGGTCTGTCTGCCGATGACGGCGAATATGGCTAAGCTTCAGAAAAAGATTGGGGAGGCCGGGTGGGAGGATGAGGTCCAATTGGTTTCGATCAGCGTCGATCCGGCGCATGACACTCCGGATGTGCTGAAGGAATACAGCAGCCGGTATGAATTCAATGCCGGGAACTGGAGCTTCCTGACGGGATACACCCGGGATGAGATTGAATCTTTCGCCAATGTGTCGTTTAAAACTCCTGCCGCGGAGGTAGAGGGTTCAAATCAGTTCGTGCACGGGACCTCTTTTTATCTGGTGAGTGAGAACGGGATTTTGTTGAAACAGTATGAAGGTGTGTCGAATCCGCCTTATGAGGAAATGATTGAAGATATGGAGCGATTGAAGTGACCTTTCCGGGTGGTTCGGGGAGGTTTTTTGATTAGGGTAAATCCGATCGTTCAATCCCTTGTCGATTAACAGAAGAAAAACATAAAAAATAAGAAAATTCCGTCGAAATACATGATATACTGTTAGAAATAGGTATTTGGACGGAGGTACAAATGGCTGATTCCCTACTAATTTTCATAAATATAACCATGAGTGTTTTATTATCGGCCGGCTGCAGCTATTTGGCACTGAAGGAAGCGTTCAAGCGAAACGGCCAGAAACAACTGGTGAGCAAAAAGGATTTATGGCTCCCTTCCTTTATTTATACAATTTTTTATTGCATGCTCCACGCTTCCGTGATGTTGATGGTTTCATACGAGATTTTCATCCAACGGTTCATCTATTTCGCTCCAATCTTTTTGGTCATTTGTTTTTTCAGTATTTATCTGTCTCTCCGTCTATTTCAGGACGTGAATACGGATAAGGTTCACTTTATCAAGGGAGGGTTCATCTTTTCCCTGATCATGATGGCGGGGAATTTCGCCACGTATATCGGGTTGATTTATCCTTATGTTGAATTAAAACCGATGTACATAGGTTTAACGATCTTGATGACCCTTGGTGTGACGTTCCCTTTTTTCCGGATGCTCCTGCAGCTCAACAATCAGGAAAACAGTTCCTATCGAGGGAAAACGCACGCATTCTGGAGCTTTATTATGGGGCTTGGTTTCTCAGGTATTACCTATCTGACGGCTTACTCCCTTCTTTCACCAGAGAAATATGGACCGCAGCTTTCCCGGGTGGAAAACAATCAGATGCTTCCTTTTATCATTGAGATGGGTATCCTGCTGGCACTCTGGTTCATTCCGGACCAATTGGCCCATGATTTACATAAAAAACAGATGAAGGATATTTACGAGAAAGAACAGGAATACAGGTCCTTATATCAGAATAATCTTTCTGCCATTTTCACGTATAATCGAGATGGTGTCATTATAGAGGCCAATAATAGAGCTGCGGATATGACGGGCTACCCTATGGATATGATGATTGGTCAAGGCTTCCAATCGTATGTCATGGAGAAGGATCTGGACGAGATCCAGACCGCATTCCAGAAATCCTTGATCGGTGAGCCCTCGAAGTTCGAAATGAAATTCCCCCATCGGAAAGGGCACATTATGTCCCTTCAGGTCATTGTGGTACCGATCTACCTCGATGGGGAAGTGACGGGGGCTCATGTCCTGGCGACGGATATTACGGAAGCGATCCGGGATAAGGAGCAAATTCAATACCTCGCTTATCATGATGAACTGACAGGATTACCGAACCGGCGCTATTTTAATGAAGAGTTCGAGAAGAAAGTACAGGAGGGTCATGAGCAGATGGCCATCCTGCTACTCGACTTGAACCGATTTAAAATCGTCAATGATACATTGGGCCATGGATACGGGGATGAGCTCATCTCCCGTGTAGGGAAAAGATGTGTAAAAGTGCTGGGAACGAAAGACTTCATTGCACGGATGAGCGGTGACGAGTTCATCGTCCTTCTTCCTTCCATCAGATGCCGGAATGACGTCCATAAGGTGGCGGCTGCGATTCATGAAAGTCTGGAGACCCCATTTGATATCGGGGGCCATGACATCATCACGTCCACTTCCATCGGGATTTCCCTCTACCCGAATGACGGTCATGATCTTTCCACCTTGTTGAAAAAGGCCGACATCGCCATGTATACGATGAAAAAGAGCGAAGGCGCGTATCAGCTTTTATTTTCCGATCAACTTGAGGAGAAAGGCATCAACCCGATCGAGCTTGAGGAGAACCTGAGAAAAGCGCTGATCAACGAAGAGTTTGAACTGTATTACCAGCCCCAACTCTCCTTGATGACAAACAAGATCGTCGGGGTGGAAGCGTTGGTCAGATGGAATCACCCGGTCAAAGGGCTGATTTCACCCGTGGACTTCATTCCTTTAGCTGAAGAAACGGGACTGATCATTCCACTGGGACACCGCATTCTAATTGAAGCATGCAAGCAGCTGAAAGTCTGGATTCAGGAGGGTCATGAATTCAAGATCTCAATCAATGTCTCTTCCCGTCAATTCCATGATGCTACATTTGTCGACATGGTGAGGGATGTGCTGAACACATATGACGTGCCCCCTTCCCTCATCGAACTCGAAGTCACGGAAAGCACGACGATGCATCATGTGGAAGAAGCCCTGACGAAACTGACTGCCCTACGGGAAATCGGCGTATCCATTGCCATTGATGATTTCGGCATTGAATACAGCTCGTTAAGCTACCTGCAGAAATTCTCGATTCAAACGTTGAAGATCGATCGGAGCTTCATCATGGGACTGGATGATCATGAATCCAATAAAGCGATCGTTTCCGCCATTCATGCCATGGCCAAGCATTTGAATCTGACCATCGTGGCAGAAGGTATCGAAACCGAATCACAGCTGGCATGGTTGAAGAAATTGGAATGTGAGTATGCACAAGGTTACTATTTCAGCAGGCCTTTGCCGGCTGGGGAGCTGATGGATTATATCCATGCACGGGGAACCTCTTCAGCTGTCGGGTGACATAAACCCTGGAGAGGATGAGGATATCCAGGGTTTTCAAAAAAATATATATAAAAGATTCCCAGCGCAGAATTTGCACCAGGAATCTTTAAACTCTTACACTATCAAATTAGTTTCAACAGGGATCCCAATCGTAAACGTGGTCCAATTATCATCAGAATGACAGTATATTTCACCACCATGCTTTTCAATCAACTTCTTACAAATATAAAGACCGATCCCGGTCCCGAGATCTTTCGTCGTGTAAAAAGGTTCAAAGATTGCTTCGATGGTTTCTTCTTTGATCTGGGGCCCATTGTTGGAGATGATGAGATTCGTCCTGCCTTCCTTCACATCACAGGCGACATTGATCTGCCTGTGCCCGTTCACTTCTTGAAGGGCGTCGATGGAGTTCATGATGAGGTTGAGAAATACCTGCCTTAACTCATCACGATTTCCGAGCACTTTGATATCTTCCTCACATTTGAAATCGATTGACACATCCCCATCCAGGAGGCTCGGATACAGGAACTCGATGGTTTCTTCCAAGTGATCGGTCAGGATGATTTCTTCCCTTGTACTATCGATCAGGTCTTTTCTCGATACGTGAAGGAATTGAGAGATGCGGTAATTTAGTTGCTCAAGCTCATGCTGCATGATATCCAGGTATGGAAGATCAGGGTAGCCATTCTGCAGGAGCTTAGTGAAACCGATGATGGACGTCAGGGGGTTCCGAAATTCGTGAACGAAGCTTGAACTCATCTGACCTAGGATCGTCAATCGTTCCTTGTGGGTCTGGTCGATATACAGTTCCTTCTCTTGAAGCTGCTGCTCTTTTATTTCCGTATATTTTCTGACAGCTAGATAGGAAAATCGGTCAAATAGCGAATTAATATCTTCAATCAAGGGCTGCAATGTCCGCAGTTCGATTCCAGAATTACTCACCCATTTAATGATGATGCTCTTGCCTATATTCACGTTATATACGAATTCGCTGATATTCACGTTGGCATTGACCCGTTCAAGAGCCGTCTTGTTGGCAAGTGTGGTGATTTCTTCTTCCGTGAGGGGCTTCACAATCGCACGCTTCACTAATTGAAACATCTTCACACCATTGTTCAATACTTCTTCTTTATATATATCATTATCTGAAATGACGATACTTTTGCGCCAATTATGTAGAAATTCGTCTGAATGATCTTCCAGGTATTGTATCAGCATGGTTGAAGCACTAGTCATTGATTGGCATTCCCTTCATTCCGGTTATTGTCGAAATATTCGTTGATAATATCATAACAGAAAATCAGCGGCAGGATGATAATCATTTGGTATTTTCTTCAGGTTGGGTCGTTTCAGTTGCTGAAAATAAAAAAAGACGAAGGCCCGCCCCTGGGGATGACCATTCGTCCTTCTCAATTACAAACCGCTTAGCTCTTGCACCACTTGTTCAGAAATAGCCCCTTCTCCGCCAAGTACAGTGTAATACCAGGTTCTATTATCTGAAATATATGTTCTTACCGAGGCTGGCACTTTATTTTTCTGAACCAGAATAATAGGTTCATAGTATTTTGCTGCAAGGACGGATCCTGTTAGGGCATCTGCAAAATTTTCTCCTGTTGCAACTGTAATGATATCCCTCGGAATTTGAAGCTGAGTGGCGATGTTGACCGATGTTTCATAACGGTCTTTACCTGAAATTCGAAAAGGATTCTTTTTAGCAAGTTGTTTTTCCACCTGCTCTGAGATGACTGCTTTCCCACCCACAATAATCGTATCCGTAACAGACTTCAGGGCTCCCTTCGTTTCACTCGCTAATTCTTGTTTAGGGCTCAAAAGGATCGGAATCCCATTGGATGCAGCATATGGGGCGATGGATAATGCATCCGGGAAGTTACCGCCATAGGCGATGACTGCTTGTTTATAATCACCCAGTTGCTTGGCAATGTTAGCTGCCGTTTCATATCTTGTCTTCCCTCCGATCCGCTGTACATCCAAGCCGTTTTTCCTCAGGTCCTTGGCAACTTCCTCGGATATTGCACCCTCCCCTCCTAAAATGACCACTTTCTTTGCCCCTAATTCTTTTATTCGTGCTTTCACCTTATTATTTAAGCTGCCTTTTGGATTTAATAGTATCGGTGCATCTTCTTGATAAGCAAAGGGGGCACCTGCCAAGGCGTCAGGAAATGTGGTGTCTCTTGTTAATACAACCGTATCTGAACCGTCCGGCCATCCTGCCTTTGAGATTTCAATGGCAGTATCGTACCGGTCGTTCCCGTATATCCGATACACATTATCTGTGGCTTCTTCTCCAGTAAAAGCGGTGAGTCCATATACTCCGTCTTCACCAAACATGTTTAGATCTGTGGCTACCAGATAATACGAACCTGGCGGTAAAGAATAATAGATCAGTAGTTTTTCACTTCCCTCTTGGAGCAATTCATCCGGATAAATCGGCTCGCCATTCGGACTGAATAGCAAATATCCAAGGTCATTGAGTGGCGTCAATGTGGTTCCGTAAATATACGTATCTTGAGTTTCATCCATACTTAAGCTATAAAAATCCAAATCTTCTTCCCACCAAAAGCTTCCAAATAGGATATCGTCAAGTTGTATAGCGTCAGCCTGATGAGGGGAATCATTGGGTTCCTGCTCATATATATCCCCCATCAATTTCATATCATCTACTTTCTTAGAACCTCTCATCTTTTCCTTCAGTTCATGAGAGATTGAATCACCGAGTACCTTGAATGATTGTTTTTTTGAAACAGAGAAAATTTCTTTTTTGATGGATGATCGATCAAAGGTACCAGCAGCAAGTATTGGAGTGATACTGAAACTGAAGATAAGTAGAAACACACATAAGCAGGTGCAGATTTTCGTCATTACCTCAACTCCTATTCAATTTATTATGTAGGGCCTTTTTGCCACGCAGAAATGAAAATTTTTGTGAGAGGGTTCCAACGAGTGAAGCAAATCAATGATTTTGGTTAAATAATGAAAGCTGTGAGGTTCAAGCTTTGAAATAGTGCTAGAGATGGTGAAGGAGAAGGTAAGATATGCAAATGGAATATGAGAATTCCAGTGTGGTGATAGAATGGAAAACGGCGTATACGGTAGCTGGCTGGCATCGTCTCAACGACGGAAACCCCTATAGCTCTGCGCCACCATTTTTCAATGGGTTTGCCTTTATCGTACGCTTTTTTAAAAGTATTTATAATATCGGGTTTAGAAAATACGTTTCCTTGGTTTTCGGAAAACTTTTATAAAGATGCTGTTTTCTTCTGATCTAAAAATCTTTATCCCAAATATTTTTAATGGTGTCCAAATCTCTTTCATGTAATAACTCGGCACAAGGAACTCCCCCCTTATACTAATTAAATTTCATAAATCAATATACTTATATTTACATTATAAAACCAATATCAGAATAATCTATCATTTAAAAGAAAATACTTATCGACAAATTTCTCAATGACGGTGATTGTTTTTATTATAACGAACAGAAGAAGCCGCATATGACCATAATTGATTGATTGTACTCTCGCTATTTCAAATAAAAAAGAACTTCAATAAATGAAGCCACTGAAAAAGTAGTCACTTTATAAAAATGCTGTTTTTTAGGGGGTCAAATATGTCTCCCTACCAGTCTATCGTCGCTTAGAAGCGAATCTGGAGCCTCGTTTTTTAAACATCATTTTTCATCTCTAAAATGCTGGACTTTTTCAGTGGCCTCCAATAAATGAAGTTCCTTTTAATCTCTATCCTTTGACCTGACTCAAATAACTCTATAACATCCAGGTACTCTGTACAAATTCTACCCACAACATTCACTTTAGGGTTACTCTCTAAGTCACATCGAACAATCTGCATTTCACCCTTATACCGCCCATACAGATCATTATCCTGTGTAATCGTACCCCGTGGCCGCTCCTCGGTAAGTTGTGGAGGAATCTCGCTTTCCGTCCTTGTGTCCAACAACCGAAACACATCCCGGCCCGGATCCGGTCTGAGCTGGTACTCCCCTTGGATTCCATCACTTCCTCTGTACGAGAGCTCGATGACATCCTCCTGATCAAAGCGTACAAGTTTCCCCAGCAGTTCCACAGAACAGCCCGGGTCGCCAACGAATACACCCGACACGCCCCACCGTTTCAATTGTACGGCACTGACATAAGGACTTTGACCTCGGTGGTCTTCCAAAGTGGGAAGTCCCAGATGGAGAGGGCCACGCTTCTTTTCATCCCCCGGTATAAACGCATAGATGGGAATACTGAGCGTATCATACAAATGTTGCTGCTCCAGAAAATACTCCTCATCCAACCCTGTTTCCGGTTTCGGATAGAAATTATGCCAGGCAATCCTGTTTCCTGTTTCCAGCCCGCAATCGATCCACCGCTGCAGTTCTTTTTCTCCAACGGTACTGGCATTGATGGCGATCCGAAAATGACGGGATAACTCGAGCATTTCATCCGTCGTGAATCCATCGTCCAGTCTCAGTGACGTGACGCCCAGTTCCTTCAGCTCTTCAAAATGATGAAGCCCAAGCATGGCAGGCGTCTTCTTTGACACATCGGCAAACACCTGGAATCCTTCCCTTTTAAAAAGGGACAGGAGACCTCTCACCCTCTCAGTGCTTATGCCTGATTCTTCCGGAATATGAAGGGAGGTAAAAGCGAGTTTGACACCTGACGCCGAGGCACGAAGAATCCTCGCCTCAGCATCTTCATCAGACAGATAGACGGAAATTCCGATCATTCAAACTCACTCGCCATTTCATCCTTGAACCCAAACAGGTACGTCAAAGCAAATCCTGCCGCATAGGCAATCAATAGTCCAAGAGTATAGTAGAGGATCTCTCCGGCGTTGACTAAGAAGATCAAAGGCAGACCGGATACCCCGATGGCGAACGTCGCTACATCGAAGTACGCCTGGAATGCTCCACCGAAGCCTGCTCCTAAACAAGCCGTCAGGAACGGTCTTCCTAATGGAAGGGTGACACCGAAAATCAATGGCTCACCGATTCCAAGCATCCCGGCAGGAAGCGCCCCGCCGATTGCCCGCTTCAGCTTCTTCTTTTTCGTTTTCATGAAGATGGCAAATGCCGCTCCAACCTGCCCGGCTCCGCCCATGGCAAGGATCGGTAATAGCGGGTCATCCCCGATTGTATTGATCAGTTCTAAATGGACTGGCGTCAATCCTTGATGCAAGCCTGTCACAACGAGTGGCAGGAAGGTAGCGCCAAGGACGAATCCCGCAACAAGGCCACCCATGTCAATAAGAGAAAGGAGACCATTTGTAATAATGTCAGAAATAAAACCGCCAACCGGCATAAATACCGTGTACGTCAATAAACCTGTAACGAGTAACGCTATCGTCGGCGTCACAATGATATCGACCGCCTGAGGAATGACCTTTCGAACGTTCTTCTCAACAAATGCGATGAAGATGGCTGCAATCAGCACACCAATCAATCCACCCCGGCCAGGTAGCAGATTTTCTCCGAACAGTGTTACATCACCAATCGCGGGATTGATGATCAATATCCCCGCCAAGCCACCAAGTGCCGCCGATCCGCCGAATTCCTTTGCTGCATTCATCCCGACCAGGATGCCGAGGTAACCGAATAACCCGCTTCCGATAATCGAAAGCATCATGACAAGTTGGGATTCCCCGTTCAGCAAGCCTGCCTGAACGAAGAACTTCGTGAACCCGGTGATCAATCCTGACGCGATGAGCGCAGGGATGAGGGGAATGAAGATATTTGCCACGCGTCTTAGAAGCAGCTTGAATGGCGTCGCGTTCTTTTTCTTCAGATCAGCCTTTTGCTCTGCTGCCCGTGCCTTCAGGTCAAGATTTCCTTTTGTGGAGGCAGCGAGCTTCCCGAATTCTTCCGTCACCTTATTGACCTTACCCGGCCCCAGGATGACCTGATACGTTTCATCCTCCACGAACCCAAATACTCCTTCTATCTTCTTGATCTCGGCTTTCTGAACAAGGTCCTCGTTATACACCTTCACTCTCAATCTCGTCATGCAATGTTCATAGCTTGCAATATTATCAGCACCGCCAAACCGTTCCAAAATGACTCCTGCCAATTCTTTATTCGTCACTTTCACCTTCCCCTTTCGTTCCATTTATCGATTGATTGTCCCTCCCATTCTATTTCTATGAACGGATGGGGACAGGTACCCCTATACGATAAGACTATTTTTCAATGGCCAGCCGGACATATCCGTTGGCATCTTCCAGGCGGCTCTTCGCTTCTTCGTACCCGCAGCCGAGGGTAATCATCACAATCGAAGGTTTCACTTCATTATTCGCCTTCTCAAGCGTCGCTGCGGCCGTTTCTTTATCAGCCCCCGTGATGCTCTCGATGATGCCGATCGCCCGTTGCTCAAGCTTATAGTTACTGATATTCACATCCACCATCAGGTTTCCGTAGGCTTTCCCAAGCTTGATCATGCTTGCTGTGGAAATCATATTCAGCACCATTTTCTGAGCCGTACCCGCTTTTAACCGGGTGGACCCTGTCAGTGCTTCGGGACCTGCGTCGACTTCGATCGAATGCTCAGCTTCTGCAGAAATCTTGGAACCCGTATTACAGGAAAGAGCCACCGTGGTTGCCCCTATTTCCCTTGCATATCTCAAGCCTCCGATGACATAAGGGGTACGACCGCTAGCTGCGATTCCGACAACCGTGTCCACAGGAGTCAGACCGATTTCCTGCAGATTTGCCACACCCAATCCCTCATCATCCTCAGCGCCTTCCACCGCTTTCACGAACGCCTTCTCACCGCCGGCAATCAAACCGACGACGACGTCACTATCCACGCTGAACGTCGGCGGGCATTCCACCGCATCCAGGACACCGAGCCTTCCGCTTGTACCGGCTCCCATATAAATCAGTCTTCCGCCTTGAGAAATGGACGTCACGACCTTATCGACCACTCCTTCTATTTGTGGGATGACCACTTTGACAGCCTCGGCCACCTTCTGATCTTCCTCATTCATCATGTGAAGAATATCGCCGGTACTCGCTGTATCAATCCCGAGCGTATTCTGATTCACCTTCTCTGTTGATAATTCAAAAACATTATCTTCTTTCACAAGTCATTCCTCCCAGAAATCTGTATGCGTTTACATTAATTCTATTATACTCGCTTTTAAAATAATATTTCAATTAAATTTTATATTATATGAAATTAAATTTTAAAATAGACCGTTGTTTTTGATGGGAATAGTGGGGAAGCTTTCTATTTTAATAGTTATTAATTGAAAGGGAAAGTGCTGGTTGACTTCCGCTGCAGGTGCTCGCTTTCCGCGGGGCGTGAGTTGAGCCTCCTCGGGCTATGCCCTGCGGGGTCTCAACTTTCCCGCTATTCCCCGTCGGAGTCGAGCACCTTCCGCTCCAATCAACTTCATGAGCATATAAAATAGTAAAAACACCTACAAGTTTCAGAGTTTATCCAATCCATTCTGGTTAACGGCTCATTACTAGATTCAATTATTTAACACACTCATTTTTTTGAAACAACGACAAATAGGAGTTGGAACACGTTTCCTACTCCTGTTTTTTTAATATTCGATTGTTTGTTACCTTTTAGAGGTCCGTCCCTCTGAGATCGGCGCCGAGTTCGTCCAGGTTCTGGAGGTGTGAGTGGAATCCGGGGAGGTGGAGTCCGGTTTCGTTGCGGTTCAAGGATGAGATGGACGGGATGGTGGAGAAATGAGTCATGGTGACGGCTGCCCTCTCCCTTTGTTTGATGATCACACTTTCCGAACAGTTGATTTCAAGCTGCTCTCCATTCGTGAAGTGCACATAGGTTTTTCCTTCTCTGGTGGAGGTTGACTCGATATGCTGGCAGAAGAGCCACATACAATCATAATCGGTTGGGGCCATGGTGGGTATCGCATAGATGTATTGCTGCGGGCAGATCATAAGAGGTGTTTTTCTAAGGTAGTCGAATGCATGCCGGACGGCTTTGATCCTTCCATCGTACGTGGACCTGTAAGTCATACAGGATTCATCCAGAATTTCCATGGAGGATTTTTCACTGTAAGTCTTTCTCCTATCAAAGTCATGGACGACCGACTGATGAACCCCATCATACGCTGGACAAATTGCCACAGTCCTTCGAGTAACCATCTCTTTTAAACCTTTCAAATCGAACACCTTCCTTTTCCCTTTTTCTCATAAGCCTCTATTATCAGAATCTTCTTAGATATGAGACTTTATTACTATTATATACTATTACCGAAATATTTCCATTTCTATTTGGGTTTTTTTGAGAAAAATCTCATAATTTGTGGAAATGGAATATTTCCTGGGAGATAGTGTCGAAAGAATGCTCACGCAGGCAAAAAAACCCTCCAATTGATACATGAAGATATCAAATGGAGGATTACTAATTTTATTGCGCTAAAAGTGATTCAACCACCAAATCAGAGATGGCTCCTTCTCCACCGAGGATAAAATACTGATCCGTAACGGGAGCGAACATAGCAAGGGTATCCATCGTTGTAAACTGTGGCTCTTTTGGATGAGTCAGTACAACGGGATTTCCTTCTACTGCTGCCAGGGCTGAACCGGCAAGGGCGTCCGGATAGTTCTTGCCGGTTGCGATGAAAGGTGTTGTCATGTTCAATTGCCCGGCGAAATAGCTGATAATGCTGCTATTCGTTTCATAACGGTCACTTCCACTTAGTCGTTCATAGTTCTTGAACTCTTCAGCTACCATTTCCGGAATGGCCGATTCACCTCCGATGACATAGAACTGCTCAAACATGCTTTCTTCAATATAACTCTGAACAGAATCAGGTGTTCCGTTCTTCGTGGTTAATAATATCGGCATTTCCAATGTAGCCGCGATCGGGGCAATGGAAAGGGCGTCCGCGAAGCTTTGGCCGGTTGCCACGACTGCCCGATCCGTGAAGCCTAATTGTTCAGCGATTTTCACGGACGTTTCGTAACGGTCGGCTCCACTGATGCGAGAAACCGTCTTGATACCTAAATCTTTCACTTCTTTCTCGACATTTTCCGTAATGACCGATTTCCCTCCAACCAGTATCACCTTCTTCACTTTCAGGCGCTTCAGTTCGTCCTTCACCGACTTAGGAAGGGTTGATGTATTGGTTAAGAGTAATGGTGCATCGTGGTGATAAGCAAGCGGTGTGGCGCTTAATGCATCCGGATAATTACGTCCCGTCGCAATGACCGCTACATCGGATTGGTCCCAGCCTTCACCTGAAATCTTCACGGCCGTTTCATAACGATCGCTTCCGCAGATCCGTTCCGTGCCAATATTCGCTTGAGCGATCCCTGTCACGGCACCTAAAGCATCCAGTCTTCCCCAGCCGGATACAGTATTATATCCCGGAAGGACCATTTCTGCAGGGTATGGATATTCATCTTCGTAATAGTAGCCATCACCAGGGTTATCTTCTTCACTGAATGAAATATCAAAGGCTGTCCTTGTTAATACCCTTTCTAATTGAGCAGGGGTCAACCCGTCATCATGGGATAGCAGCAAACCGGCTACTGCCGCCACATGAGGCGTCGCCATGGACGTTCCACTCATATACGTCACATTTCCATCGGGAACAAGGCTGGGGATATTCGTCCCCGGTGCCACAAGGTCGATTCCATTTCCAAAGTTTGAGTAGTCCGAGACAAGGTCCATATTATTCGTCGCCCCGACAGACACGACATATTTTGATGAGCCGGGGTAAGAAATCCCTTCCATCCCGTCATTACCGGTTGCTGCTACGACGGTCACCCCATGGTCATGGGCATATTTCAGCGCATACTCGATGACACGGCTGTAGGAACCGCCAAGACTTAAATTAATGACCTGTGCTCCGTGATCGACGGCATATTTGATTCCATAAGCGATTTGCTCTGTATCACCGCTTCCTGAAGCATCAAGTACTTTGACAGGAAGAATCTTCGCATGAGAGTTGATTCCTGCCATGGAATAGTGATCATTCGCCTCTGCTGCGATAATGCCCGATACATGTGTGCCATGACCGTGGTCATCCATCGCATCCGAATTGCGTCCTACAAAATTATAGCCGTCATTTTCCAGGACAACATTGCTTAAATCGGCAAGGGTATGATCCACTCCAGTATCGACTACTGCAATGACCGTATCCTTAAGCTTTTTATCCTTAAGAAGCTCTTGAAGCTCTTCGTATTGAATATCGGCATCTGGTGTCCCACCGTTTTCCCCTTTATTATCAAGGGACCACTGGTAAGGATATTGAACATCTGTTGATAAAGCCTTATACTGCTGGACCGGTTCAACGAACTCTACTTCATCAAGCTCTGAAATCTCTTTTGAAGCAGCTTTTAATGAAGTGGCAGATGCCGTTCCTTCTACTACATACATATTTGAGAAGAACGCATCCTTCGACTTTAATGGAGAAACCGATTCCACATCCATTGATTTCGTTTTCCCCTGGATCGTTGCTGCAGCCTTTTTATCTTTCAGTTTCACAATCAAGCGCGTTTCTTCATCTGCTGTCTTAGTAGGGGAAAGTCCCGCTTTCGCCAGAATCGAAGAAACGGTCTTATTCGTCAGGTTCGAAATCCCGACGTTTTCACCTGTGCTTTCGATTTTCTCCTGGAGGAACTCTGGAGTCGAGTCAAGTGCATGGTTGTAAAGATTATTTATCGCTTTCTCGTCTTCCTTCGAGACTTTATAGGAACTGTCGCTTCCATTCGTTGCTACATCGGCAAACAAGTCCTTTAATTGAACAAGATCACGGTAAACATTATCACGCAGCGTTTTGCTGAAGATCATTTTCGAACTGATGAAAGGAGCGGCTTTATAATAAAGAGCCGATAGATCTTGGCCATTCTCCGTTTTCGCTAAAACCGTTTCACGAACGGTACGTAAATCTCTTAAAATACTCTTTCCATTTTCTCTTTCTTTCGTACTCAACTCCGCAGGACACTCCTCAGCGATGGCTTCGTCAGATGGAGGCAGCGTCACGCCATCATAACTGATTGTGTACGGAGTCACCATATCTTCCATTTCTTCTTCGAACTCTGCATACTCTTCTTCCATACCATACGATTCAATCTTAATGTAATAAGGACCCATCCATGAGATCGGGAAGTCGATGATCGCTGGTTCGTTTTCATAGGAGTAACTCATATAACGGTCAAAAGCACGATTGTCGATGGCATTTTCCAAACTTGAATAAATCGTAACGTTCACTTCACTTTCAGACTGAAGCTTTACCCGTAAATGAGTGTAGTCGGCGATCTCTCTTTCAGAAGGATCGACCTTATACCAATGAACGGCCTCGGATGCATCGAATTCCCCATCGACAGGGTTCCCGATCGTCAACGTCCCTTCCTCATTCGGTACACCGGACTCTTCCGCCCCCACTTCCATCACGGAAAACTGGCTGAGGATAAGCGAAAAAAAGAAAACCAAAGCTACTAAACTACAAATCTTCCTTTTCATTAGAACCTCCACTTATTAAAAAATAAACTACAAAATCTATTAAACCACAGAAAGTGTAAATTGGAAATTTTTTATATATAAAGGAAAATATAGTTATTGATAGGTCGTAAACCTTATCAAAAAAATAAAGAGCCAGCCACGGTTCATTGAACAGTGACTGGCTCTTTCCATTATAGAGGTCCGTCCCTATATCCTGGTCAGGAACATGGACAGTGCCGGGAAGTAGGTGATGAGTAAAAGATCGAATACCATGACGACAATGAATGGTGTGACGGCCCGGATTAGTTTATCGTAGGAAACATCTGCGATTCCTTTTACGATAAAGAGGTCCAGTCCGACTGGAGGTGTGATCAACCCGATGGAAAGATTCACAACCATGACGACTCCGAAGAATACGGGGTCGATCCCTACTCCCATGGCTATTGGCAGAAGCAAAGGTGTCAAAATCGTAATCGCGGCAGAAGCGTTCAGGAAGCAACCTGCGATGAAGAAAATGATATTGAACATAAGTAAGATGAGTAACTTATTATCTGAGATGCTGGTCACAAGCAGGGTCAGTTGCTGGGGAATCTGTTCTGCCGTCAATAGCCACCCGAATAAGTTCGCGGCAGCGATGATGAAAACGACCATCGCTGTCATCTTGCCCGCTCTCAGGAATGATTCGGGTATGTCCTTCCAATCCATATCTTTATATACGAATTTATTAATAATGAATGCATATGCTGCAGCTGCAGCCCCGGCTTCGGTCGGAGTAAAGATCCCTCCACGGATCCCAAAAATGATGATCAGCGGCAGGACCAGGGCCAGTGCCCCTTCAACCAATGTACGCCTGAATGTAGTGAACTCAAACTTCCCTGCTTCTTCGGAATAGTTATTCTTTCTTGTGATCCAATAATTCAACATCATGATGGAAAGACCGATGAGGATTCCCGGGACAATCCCTGCGGTGAACAGATCCCCGATCGATACCCCCGCGGTCACTCCATATACGATCATGGGAATGGAAGGGGGAATGACAACCGCAATCGTACCTGCACTTGCCACCGTAGCAGCCGCAAAGCCTTTGTCATACCCTTTCTGCTCCATCATGGGGATCATCATCTTTCCGACTGCAGCCGTATCAGCAGCCCCTGAACCTGAGATTCCCGCAAAAAACATACTCGTCAACGTGGATACCTGGGCCAAGCCTGCACGAATCCAGCCGACCGTCGCAAAGGCAAAGGCCGCAATCCTCCGTCCCATGCTTCCGGACATCATGAATTCACCCGTCAGCATAAAGAAGGGAATGGCCAACAGTGGAAATGAATCCGTCGATGTGATCAACCTTTGAGGAATGACTTCCAGTGGAACATAATAAATACTCGCAAGGAATCCGGCTACGGAAGCCCAGATGAGAGAAATGGCGATCGGGACTCCGATCAGCATTAATAGAAACAACACACCAAGAGCGACTAAGGCAACGGTCATACTATCTCCCCCTTTTCATTAACTTATATTTGTTTGCTGCTGGACTTCTTCTACCTTCATGGCGTCTTTCACGACAACGTTCCCTTCTTTCACATCATATATATTGTTTATAGAGTGGATCAGACAGATTACGGCGCTGACCAGAACGG
The DNA here is from genome assembly GCF_056173145.1 of Rossellomorea sp. QJM3NY_18. Classification (NCBI taxonomy): domain Bacteria; kingdom Bacillati; phylum Bacillota; class Bacilli; order Caryophanales; family Bacillaceae; genus Rossellomorea; species Rossellomorea sp. QJM3NY_18. Next base: position 3,900,303 of record NZ_CM149659.1, read on the forward strand.
TAACGTAAATGAAGGTCATGTTGATCCCCATCGCCGGGGAGATCTGCAGTTTCGTATATTGCAGAATTCTTCCGCCAAAAAAAATGAGAAAAAGAAACAGGATCGAGTTTATGACTTCCATAGAATAATGAAGATACTTTTTTGATTTTTCAGATAAATAATGATGCAGGATTTCTACTTGAGCATGACCTCTTGCTTTGTACACGATACCGATTCCCAGGAATACAATCCATACAAATAAATAACGAATGAGTTCTTCCGCCCACGTCAAGTTAAAGACGGAAAAGTCAACCATAGGCAAAGCTTCATTTAAGAATGTGCTTTGAAGAACAAATCGGGAAAACACCTGATAAACGGTGGCGATAAATGCAATCATAAAGAATCCTATCATAACCCATCGACTGAACCGATCCATTCTATTACTCAAATGAAAGACAAACTGTTTCATCGTGTAACCCCCTTTTATTCCCGTAGACTTTCAATCTTCTCAATTAACTCTTTTCCGATGGATGCTTCAAACTCCTTATAAACAGGTTCAACTGCTTTTCTGAATGACTCTCGATCAGGATTCTCCTCGATTTGGATATCGGTATTCTTTAAATCCTCGAGAAGTTTCTCTTCGTCTTCAAGTGCTACCTGTCGTTCATATTGGATGGCTTCTTTTGCAGCTTCATCGACCACTTCTTGTAGACCTTCCGGGAGGGTGTCATGGGTTGTTTTACTCATGATGAATACAGCTGCATCGTAGTTGTGGGCAGTCAAGGATAAGTATTTTTGGACTTCGTTGAATTTATTGAGGTAAATCTGTGCCAGCGGATTTTCCTGTCCGTCCACCACATGTTGCTCTAGAGCAGTATACAATTCCCCGAACGGGATCGGGACGGGAGTGGAATCAAGTGCTTTGATGAAAGAAATATAGGGTGGTGATTCTTGGACGCGGAGCTTCAGATTCGCAGCATCGGCACTGGTCTTGATCGGCTTCTTGTTATTCGTCATATGTCTCAAGCCGTTTTCCATGTACCCGAGATTAATGAGTCCCCTATTCTCCAGGTCAGAGGCAATATCCTTTCCGATCTCGCCATCCAGCACTTTGAAAGCATGTTCCCTGCTTTCGAAGAGGTATGGAAGATTAAGAAGATTGAACTTCGGTGCAAAGTTGGTGACAGGAGCCACAGAACCTATGTGGAAATGAATCGATCCAATCTGGGCGCCTTCGATTTGATCACGTCCGTTCCCCAGCTGACTGCTCGGGAAGATATCGATTTGAATCCTGCCATTTGATCTTTCTTCAACCAGTTCTTTGAATTTCAACGCACCTTTGTGATAAGGATGTGTTTCTGTCTGCAAATGACCAAGCCTCAGCACATATTCTGCCGAACGTTCATTTCCCTTTGCCTTGTTCGAACATCCACTCACCAGGATCATCATGATGATGGTTAGTAATAACACGTACTTTTTCATGTAACACCCTCCTACTAACGAAATGTAAGCCCTTACAAATTTCTGTAGTTTAAATGATTACACTCTAGATGCAACACTCTAATGAAAGTCATGCCATAGCCATCATCATGACTCATTCTATTCCAACGGGTGACCCACGCTATGTATTCTTAACCATCCATGCCAAGTTCTTCTTAAATCAAAACAATGGGACTTTGGGAACACATCAGCATTATTCACTTCAGGTACGGTCACCCAACCACTAACACTTATTTTATTTTCAATTTTCTAAAAAATCAATACTTTTTTACAATTTACAGAAAAAATAATCATTGAATGAACAAGTTAAAAGTGGTTTAATTGAATTATATTGGTTGGGTCACTGTACCATTCGTGAGTTTTATGAATTTAAAGGGGGTTTTAAAATGAGTCCGAATGGAGCTGCAAAGACGGAGGAAACGTCTATTTCCTTGGAATCCAGAAAGATGCGTAAATCACTTCGACTGAAAAAGGGTTGGATGAAAGGAGTCATCTTAACTTTAGTACTTGCTTTACTCGCGGGAATTGTAGCGGATTTCCCCATCTTCTCCGTCATGGGTGTGATGATTATTTCCATACTGCTCGGGATGAGCTGGAAAGGATTGATGAACGTTCCGGCTGATGCTGCCCCGGGGATCACCTTCAGCAGCAAAATATTACTGAGGGCCGGGATCATCCTCATGGGATTGCGATTAAACTTTGAACAGATCCTTTCCGCCGGCTTCTCGATTGTGATCATTGATGTTGCAGTCATTGTGTTCACACTGGTCTTCATGTTGTATCTTGGAAAACTTCTATCCATTGACCGCCATCTCTCAACGTTGATTGCGGTCGGAACGGCTGTTTGCGGAGCTGCAGCCATAGTCGCCGTTGCACCCCTTATAGGGGCCAAAAAAGAACTGACTGCTATTTCGGTGGCCTTCATTGCCATCATGGGAACGATCGTGACGATATTCTATACGTTTTTATATCCCGTCCTCGGCTTCACCCCGTATGAATACGGTGTGTTGACAGGTTCCACCCTGCATGAGCTGGCCCACGTGATCGCGGCGGCTGCCCCAGGAGGAGACATCAGCAGTGATACAGCCATTCTTGTTAAACTGGGGAGAGTCGCGCTTCTTATACCTGTTGCCATTGTGCTGGGCTCCATATTTTCCAAAAAAAGCGGTAATGGCCCTGCCCCAAAGCGGACATTCAAAGACTTACCGGTTCCCTGGTTCATTTTCGGATTTCTATTCATGTGCTTAATCAATACCGTGGGATTTCTTCCTGATGCATTGACTAAAATGCTCATTGCATTAAGTATTCTACTATTATCCATGGCCATGGCCGGTCTTGGCCTCAGTGTCAATTTCTCTGAATTCAAGAAACTAAGTTCCAAAGTGCTGGTCACAGGTGTAGCTGGATCCTTTGCTTTGATACTATTGGGCCTTCTCCTTACTAAGTTATAGGGCTCCGAATGTTTCACTAGAGGTTGAGCCACTCGACATGGTACACTGAATATACAGAAAGATACCTGTCATGACATGTATCTATTCAGGCGGGAATCAATCATATTTAAATCTTAGAAGGTTGGATCAACCTGATGAAGCTACCATTTCACAAATGGATAGGGGCGATTATATGCAATTAAATCGAAAAGGCATATCTGAACAAGTGGCAGATAGCATAAAGAAGAAAATACAAGATGGAGAATTCAAAGTCGGAGACAAAATCCCCGGGGAACGGGAAATGGGAATCGAGCTTTCCGTCAGTCGGAATACGGTGAGGGAAGCATATAAGATCCTGGAAGCATACGGCTATATCACGGCGAAGCACGGGACTGGCGTATTCGTAGCAACACCTGAACATCAGATTCAAAAAATGACGGAAGCTTTCTTTGTGTCCTCCGACCAGATCGATGATTTCTTCAGCGTTCGTAAGATACTGGAGGAGTGGACGGTGAAATGGTCCATCGAGAACTCCAACGAGGAGCAATTCCGTGAATTGGAACAGATCCTGGAAGAAGCCAATGGGACCCTCGGCGCCGGAGAAGTGAATTATGAAAGGCTTGCGGAGCTTGACCATAAATTCCATTTAACATTAGCGAACAATTCAAATAATATTGTTCTCATCCGCATCATGAATTTCCTTATTGATCTACTATCGGAATCACGCACCAAATCGATCCAGATCCCCGGCAGGGCCATCCAGTCGGTCCAGGAGCATGCGAGGATACTGGAAGCCATGAAACAGAACAATATCAATCTGGCTCAGAAATATATGAAAGAGCATATAGAGAGCGTAGAGCATTCCATTAAAGAAAATATCGATTCCATTTAACGTCACCAAAAAAGCCAGCTTCCGCACCCTGGAAGCTGGCTTTCTTGGTTATCGGTTGATGGCTTGTTGAGAAGAGAGCGGCAAAGGGAATTCCACTCCGAACCGGTTCCCCAATGACTCCAGCTCCTCCAATACACTCTTGGATAACTGGACTCCCTCCTGCTGACGTTTATCCCGCTCCCTTTTCCTTCTTTCTCCGGGATAACGGATTTCATCGTTCCCCGGTGCTTTCGGAACGTCCTTCATTTCGACCAATAAGCTTTTGATAGACTCAAAGAATACATTCACATTCATGAATTTCTCAATATCCATCAGGATGAAAAAGTGCCCTACATTCGCATTTCCCTGTTCCTCATCCTCATAAATACTCTTCACGTGAGGTCCGAACGCAGCCCCCGTCATGAGGCCTGTCAGGATTTCGACCGCCAGTGCCAGGGCCGACCCCTTTGCTCCTCCTAAAGGCAGGACAGAACCATTCAGGGCCGCCTTCGGATCATTCGTCGGCTCCCCTTTTTCATCGAATGCCCATCCATCCGGGATCGTCTGTCCCTGTTTCTCCGCCAGAATGATTTTGCCCCTCGCGACAATGCTTGTGGATAAATCGATAATGACAGGCTGATCATCCCCGGTGGGAAAACCGAACGCCATAGGGTTTGTGCCGAAGAATGCTTCCTTCCCTCCCCACGGGGCTATACCAGGGGGCGAATTGGTGAAACCGATACAGGCAAGGTTCTCTTCACAAGCCAGCTGGCAGAAGTAAGAGGCTGTCCCGAAGTGATTGCTATTACGAATCGCGACGGCTGTCACACCGCTCTGTTTGGCCATCTCGATCCCTTTTTTGATCGCCTTATAGCTGATGACATGACCGAGCCCATTATCGCCGTTCACCATAAGGACAGACGGGCTTTTTTCCTCCATCACAATGGATGGGGTCAGATTGATCCTTTGATCGCTGAAGCGCTTTGCATAGATGGGCAGCCTGCTGATCCCATGACTGTCCACCCCTTCTAAATTGGCTCTTAAAAGGGATTCTGAGACGATTGCGGCATGGTCCTCCATCATCCCCATTTCCTCTAACAGCGTTTTACAAAATTGTCGTAAATCAGATTCGGCATACGTAGTCATTTTCTGCTCCTTCTCATTCGTAATGTCCTCTCCATAAACATGGACTCCCCACACATAAAATGTGCAGGGAGTAAGGAATCAGGCACTGCGATATAATTTCGTCATAACAAACTCTTTATGACCTAACGCTTCTGCACAAGTGAGTCGTCCGTTCACCGTACGGCAGATCATTTCCATTAACTGATCTCCGGCCTGCTCCAAGGAAATTTGACGGGAGAGGAGTCCTTGGACATCCACATCGATATGTTCGCTCATCGTACCCGCCGTAATCGGATTCGCCGTGATTTTCACAACCGGCTCGATCGGGTTACCGATGATATTTCCCTGGCCTGTCGGGAAAAGGTGGAGGACCGCTCCGCCGGCAGCCATCAGGGTGATGCATTCTGCCGCTGCAGAGGACGTATCCATGAAATACAGCCCGTTGCCATTGGCCGGTGCTTCGGCAGGATCCAACACGCCGATGACCTCTTTCGTACCGGTCTTGGCAATGTTACCAAGTGCTTTCTCTTCAATGGTAGAAAGTCCTCCGGCAATATTACCTTGGGTAGGCTGGGACCCTAATAAATCGACTCCCTTTGAATCGATTTCACCTACATAGTCATTGTAGACCGCCATGAACTTCTCATGTAATTCAGGTGTCGCCATACGGTCACGGATGAGATGCTCCCCGCCTGTCAATTCCGATGTTTCCCCGAAGAATACAGTGGCACCGGCTTCAACCAGACGGTCAACCGCCTGGGCCACCGTAGGGCACGATCCAAGACCTGTCGTCGTATCAGACTCACCGCATTTGATACTGACAGTTAAATCCTTCAGTTCCACAGGCTCTTTCTGAAGCTCCGAAGCCCACTGAGCATACTCCTTCGCTTTCCATGAAGCAGCACGGATCGTTTCTAAATCCCCGTTTCCTTCAATAGAGAAGTACGAAACTGGCTTCCCGGTCTCAGCAATCCCGTCAGCAATCTTCTTCGACCAGTTCTCTTCGATCCCAATGACCACCACAGCCGCCACATTAGGATTGGAGCCCGTTCCGATCATGGTTCTGAAATGCAGGTCAAGATCAGGTCCATACTGAAGTCGTCCATATGCGTGAGGCAAAGCCAATGTACCTTGAACTTGTCTGGCCACTGCTTCACAAGCCGCATTCGAAATATCATCCACCGGTAAAATAATGACGTGATTACGAATTCCAACTTTTCCATTTTCTCTGCGATAACCGTATAATGTTTGTTCCATCCTTACCACCTCGCCGTTTTAATGTTATGAGTGTGGACGTAGTCTCCTACTTCCCATTTTTCCGTCGTTACACCGATTTGAACGCCATATTTCAGCACTGGCTCATCCTTGTCTAAAGAGACCAATGAAATCTTGTGGCCCAATGGAACATCCCCTTTTGAGGTGACTTCCACTTCTGAATTGTCGTCCATGAAAATCCCAACCACCTTTTCCCCTGCTGCAATCGGTGATGTGGCGACTCCTACGTGATCACCATTGTGATGGATAAGAAACTTATGAGTGCTCACCGCTTTTGAATCTTGAGCATTTCTTTCCGTAACCTGACTATTGTGACTCATTATGTTGCCTCCTTTTAAATTGGTTGAGTGACCCAACCACTTAATCTATCTTTATTAAACCATCTATCCATCTGTTAGTCAATGAGATTATTTAAATTTTCAGAATTTATTTTCGACAAATTACACAGTGCAGAGAGAACGCTCTCCTTTTAGTACTTTCCCGATTTCCTTGGCCACCAGAAAGGAAGTACGGACCTGGGAATCTTCTGTCAGTCCGGCTACGTGAGGTGTAATGGTGACGTTCTCACAAAGAAGCAGAGGATGGGAGTCCAGGATCGGTTCCTGTTCTAATACATCCAGATAAGCTCCTGCAATCTGTTGGTTCTGTAAGGCTGCAGCCAGTGCCCGTTCATCGATGATGCCCCCTCTTGAAGTATTGATGACATAAGAAGAAGGTTTCATCCTATTTAATTCAGGTGTCGAAAGGAGATGCTCGGTTGATGGAGTCAGAGGGACATGGAGGGAAATGAAATCGGATTCCAGCAACAATTCCTCCAGGGTTTCTTTTACGTGTACACCCGTTTCTGCAACCACATGATCATATTCTGTAATGAACGGGTCATATCCGATGATTGTCATGCCAAATGCATTGGCCCGCTTTGCCACACGATGGGATATTTCCCCGAGCCCGATCAATCCAAGTGTTTTCTGATAAAGCTCACCACCCGTGTATTTCTTTCGATTCCACCCTCCATTCCGAACATCGGCACTTGCCAAATGAAGGGGTCTAGATGCACTCAGAATCGCCGTGAGTACATACTCTGCCACGGAAGTTGCATTGGCATGGCGGGCAAACACCACCGGAATTCCCTTCTCTTTCGCCCGTTTCACATCAATATTATCCAACCCGACCCCGAGCCTCCCGATGGCCTTAAGGCGGGTACCCGCTTCCATCAATTCTTGGTCTACAATTGTCTGGTTCCTGACAATCACCGCATCGTATTCAGGGAGGACCTGAAGCAGCCTCTCTCTGTCGGTCCACAGGTTTTCATCATAGTGAACCTCAAATCCTTGATCCTTCAGCTCTTCAACGCCTTCACTCCAAATTAACTCCGTGATCAATGCTTTCATTTAAATTCCTCCTCTAAGTCATTTCTTTATGGTTCAGTCACCCAACCAATAACTACTTTCATTTAATCACTTCCTGGTAGTCCGGTCAATATTTTTTGAATATTCTTTATGTTTTAGAGTTCTTCTATTAGGTTCTACATATCTATGAAAACCCCTTCTTGAAGAGTGGCCATCCCTGTCATCTCTCTCCTTAAACAAACGTTTGATTAGTTGGATTCAACCCTTTCACAGCAATGGATCAGCCTGTTAAACGATCGTTTAATATAAAAAAGCCCCGGACCATTTAAAAATAGTCCAGAACTCTAACGTTTAAATCTACTTCACTAATTTTTCAACCACACCACTCTCAACTGCACCTTCTCCACCTAATACCATGAAGTGCGTCAAGCCGTTTTCCATCACCAAACCTTTTGTCTGCTGAGGCAAGTCATCCTTTTTAACCAGCAGTAAAGGAACTTCATTGATTGCGGCAAAGACTGACCCCGTAAGTGCATCAGCAAAATCCTGGCCTGTGGCCACTACTGCATAGTCGGTAGGACCCTGGAACTCCTTATAGATGGAGGCGGCTGTATCATACCGCGTGTCACCGGCCAAACGTTCTCCGTTGTTAAAGGTTAAATCTTCACTGATGACGCCACCTCCCCCGATCACATAGGTGTTCTCGACATCCTGAAGGGCGAATCCTGTCGCTTCTGGAACCGACATGGTCTCCGTTAATAAAATAGGATACCCGTGCTGGGCTGCATATGGAGCAACGGCCAGGGCATCAGGGAAGTCATATCCATAAGCCACCACTGCCGTATCTGAATATCCCAATTCATTCGCGACGAACGCGGCCGTTTCGAACCGGTCATCTCCCCCGATTCGATCCACGTTGAGTCCGAGATCTTCAAGCTCCGCCTCGATCTTCTCCGGCACGGCTCCCTCTCCGCCAAGAATCACGGCCTGCTCTGCTTCGAGACGACCAATTTCTTCTACGGTCTCATCGGATAACCCCGCTCCATTCGTCAACAGAATCGGTGCTTCCAATTGATAGGCAAGAGGTGTTCCGACCAAGGCATCAGGGTACTCATTCCCTCTTGCAATGATGACGGTTCCGGCAGACTCCCAGCTTTCTTCTGAGATTTCAGCCGCGGTTCCGTAACGATCCTGACCGAATAAACGAGCCGTGGATTTCCCCACTGTATCATTGAAGGGCTCCATGACCTTCCAGAATTCCCCGGCCATGGCTTCATATCCCGCTTCACTCGGGTGGACATTTTGCGGGTTCGGCAGTTTCACCTGGAAGTTATCGGCCATCGCTTCTTCAACCGGTATAAATACTCCGCCACCCTGCACACTCGCTGCCTGGATCGCTTGATTCAATCCATCTAAAGCAGGCTTTAATTGTGCCTGGGTTTCTTGTGGCAAGTAAGGGAATGCGTTATAGTATCCCATCACATACACGGGTACGTCAGGATTTAATTGACGGATGATTCCTAAAGAGGTGGCGATATTCACCCCGACTTCCTTCAGGGCGGCCTGCACTTTCACAGGATCTATGGAAATCCTGCCATCCTTCTGTTCAATCAACTGCAATAAGTCATTGGCACCGGCGTCCAGTGTAATGGTATCGGCTTCCATGATTTCTTTTTGCAACCCTTTAGTGGGATCCTGTATGTCCGCCAAGACTTGTTTAGACGTATAACCCGGAACCGCAAAGCTCTTGTTAAAATCCACCTGAAACCCATCTTCCTTGAATTCATCTGTAAGGAAATCGGGATATCCCTTACCGAGGGAATTGTCATACAATACCCCCGCCGCTAACGAATCTCCCAAAGCCAGATAATCTACATACGCCTTCTCATCTTTCACTTCAGCAAGAGTCGTCGGTGCCACCATTAACGCCATCGTCATTGCTCCGGTTAACACTTTCAAAGAACGTTTCAGATTTTTTTTTAAAATGGTTCTCCTCTCTATTTTGGCAATCCAATTATAGGTATTGGCGGAAACAGTAGGATATTCCTCCTGCTTTCCATCGACAAAACCTGCAAACCAATCCTTTTGGAGGAGAAATGTCATATCCCACCGTTCCATCTGCAAATTTTGTAATAAAAATAAACAACAATCCCTATATATTCGAGACCCTTGATAGGTGAAAATAAATAAATCAAGTATAAGGGGAGTGAAGATCGTAATGAAGATGATCCAGAAGTTTCTCGCCACCTACTACTACACCCTGATCCAAAGATTGTCTTGATGAAAAGCTGAAAGAACACCTGATCCGGAAATTACACTATTATGAATAAAAATTAAGTACGTGACTCGCTCCCGCTGTTTTCAACATTTTTATAGAATGCCCTTTTTTCATTAGGTATAAATAACTGGTTTCATTCCGGATTACTCCAACATGAGTAAAACCTCTAAAAAAAGAGCCTATCCATATTCAATAGATAGACTCCATGTCACTAACGCTCCGGCACCAATTCAAACATCCCATTCTTATGCTTAACACGGTACACACCTTCGGAAATCTCATTTTCTGTATACGGGGCTAATCCAGCTTGTAAATATTCGTCACCTTCGAGCACCATCAGAAAATCCGATTTCATCAATACTTCCTTCAAATAAGAGAGTTGACTTTCCGTTTCGGCACCCTTGATGAAAGAATAGTTCTTCGACAAGTGTTCATACCGGATCAAATAGCTGAAATACCCTCCATCCCCGGCACTTCCGGGACTATAATAGGTAATCATCGGTTTCGATACCCCGGAGGTTTTAATCACAGAAGAGTACTCTTTCACGGCACCCCTAAGCTCTACATGTGCTTCAGGCCTCGTCACCAGTACTTCCAAATGTCCCATGTAGGGGAGGAAGAAACAAACTGCCAGGAGAAAGCCCGTTACCTTTTTAAAAGATTCCACATAATTGGACCATACATAAGCAACCATCGTCATGAGCATGCCCCCTGCATACACGGTGATGGTCGACTGATAGCGGTTGAAGCCTGCAAGCCTTGATGCTTCATTCTCAGGCATCAGAAAGACATACATATAATAAAGGGAACACATATACAGCACATAAAAGAGATTAAACAGAACAAACGAAGCCACCAGTTCATTAGGAGTTTTGCGCTTCATTCGTACCATTAACAGGATGGCAATCAGATTGACCACCAATAATAGCATGACGTGAGGCGACGACAAAGGATTCAACGCCGCGTCCAACATCATTCCTTCGAAGCCTGCCATAAAGTGCTCCGACTTCTCGATATCCTGAAGCTTCTCTTCCGTAATGGCAAACTTATTATTTCCGTAACTCTCACTATACGCTTGCAACGTATACGAGTGCCAAAGCACATTCACCACTAAAGGAATCACCATCAGTAGAAAGAGCGAAGCATAAGGCATGACCATATCGATCCTCTTTACAATTCCCTCCCGGTGAGAGGCAATCAGGATCCCTAACATAGCAATCCCGTTAAATAGCAGAAAGATCTTTCCACTATCTTTCAATAAAATTAATAAAATCACAATCGGAAGATTCACGAGCAACAGTCTCTTCCAATCTTTACGGTAATAATATGCGATGATAGGAATTGCCAAAGCCACTGACCCCAGAATAATATCCACCAGTAAACTGTAGAAGATTTTCGCATTCACCAATAAGAAAGTAAAGGCAATCACCCATGGAAGGATGATTGTCCATGGCTTTTTCCCTGAGCTCCATGTGAAGAGAACGGTGAAGCCAGCCATCGTCATGAATCCCTGTGACATCAGGGCTACACTTTCATGAAATCCCAATTGATGGAGGAAATAGTATATGAACACGGCGCTTCCAGGCGGATAGTTCTGAAACGTCACCAGCGTACTGGCGTCCGGCAGGCCATCAAGCCTTACAATCTCCTTCAGCACCAGCCCCCAATGACTGAAATCATCATAGTTTAAAAAAAGTGACCCTTTCATATAAAGCATGACAAACAGAACAGCCAAGGAAAAAAATATAAGCGAAGGATGCAGCAAACGCTGCAACTGGATCTTCTTAAAAAAGAATAATATGAAATAAATCAAACATAATACTAAACCTGAATAATAAATGACATTCGCTGCCAATGGCATATGATGAATCAACCCGGCACAGAACAGTACCGTCGTGACAACTGAAAATAGAAATAAAGGAATAAAGGCAGGATGAATTTTCATCTTATAGAGAGAAAACACTCCCCATCCAGCGAGGGAAAGAAGTGCCGAGAATAATAATAGTATAGACGTGAACATAAGTCCTCCCAATAGGTTAAAAACAAGTAGTAGAATACCAATTATATCATTAATCGTTGGGACAAATTACAGATCAATAAAAAAGGAATCTCCGGATTTCGGAAATTCCCAACTCATTTATGCTTCCCGCAGGTTTCTTCGTGAATTTCTCCATTTTTCGAAGTGGTGAAGGAAGAGGAAGATATGATAGTAAATAAGCGAAGCAGGAACGCTAAAAAGTGTAAAAATCAATGTCCATCCAATTCCCTCTGTTGCAAGTGCAAGAAACATGCCGGGAAGAATGGCCAGTAACGTGTACATCAATAACTGGAACAAATACAGGTAACGCTTGATTTTGAGAGCATCCGTCGCCTTATCAACGAGATAGGCACCTAATAGGCCAAACACAATATAAATGGATATGGCAGGCATGATTGTCATGACAAACCCTTCACTAACATTCATATAACAACACTCATATTCTCTTTCATCCATCGGCGTATGCAAAGCCCACCCCATAAACAGGGCAAAAAACAGAGGCGAGATAATGGTAGCTAATGCTTTATTATAAAAATCCTTCATCAGTCATCAACAATCCTTTGAAAAAGTCCGTCTAATCGCATGTTCAAATTCCGTTTCAGAGACCCGTGACTTCGCATATCTTTTCGTCACATTAATGTCCCTGTGACCCGCGAGCTTAGATACGATTTCCAGACTGACCCCTTGATCGATAAGATGCTGACAAAACGTATGACGCAGCTTTTGGGCATTGGTGTGATATTTTTTAAGCATATACTGGACCGATCTCTCGGTTAACCGCTCATTCGTTTTTGAAACGAACAACGCGGACTGTGGCTGGACAGCCTCCATGTAGTCAGAAAGGGATTGCACCACCTCTTCCGAAAGAGGAATAATCCGATGAGCCCCATGAGTATCCGAAATGCTTACCTGCTTTGTTTCCAAATCAATATCAGCTATATCAAGAGCACAAAGCTCCGATACCCGTATACCCGTATGAAGCAGCATATACACAATCGCTACATTTCTTTCATTTGTACTTTCTCGTACTTCTGTTAAAAGTGCCTCACACTCTTCTTTAGAGAGCGATTCTATTTCATCCTTTTTGGTTCCTTGCTTGATTTTTATATCAAACGTAATATCAGGTTTCTTTAGGAATTTAGAAAAAGTACGGATCACTCCCAAAATTTTATCCGTCGTGATCGGACTCTTCCCCTTCTCTTCTAAAAATAGAATATACTCCTGAACATCACGATGAGTAATATCCATTAGTTCTCTGTGATTCTCTTGAAGCCACTTCTCATATTTCCTAAGCTCCTGATGGTAAGTCGAGATGGTATTTGATGATTTTCCTTCATGTTCAAGCCATGTTAAAAACTGATCAATCGTAGTGCCAGATCCCTGCAAGAGTACCACCCTTTCGAATCAAACCTCTATATACTATTATCGTAGAGCTTATAGAAGAAGAAGTCAACTTCTCCGAATGTAAGAGGATGGAATGGGGAGGGGATTATTCGTTAAATTTAAGAATCATGCAGAATTTGGAGGGGATCATGCGAGTTTTGAGGGGAATCATGCCAGATTGATGATGATCGTGCGGGATATGAGTCTTTCATGCGGGGTTGTGATTTATCATGCGACATTTCAAATAATCATGCCAAGATGTCGAATTTTCTTTACATCGTCATCAGCAGTGTACTCATTACTCACCTCGTTCCCTTCTTCGTCAACAGGCAGTCATTTTGTTCCTAAAAAAGACAAATCAAAAAGAGTAACTCCTAAGAGCTACTCTTTTTCCTATTTGCCTGGCGACGTCCTACTCTCACAGGGGGAGATCCCCCAACTACCATCGGCGCTGAAGAGCTTAACTTCCGTGTTCGGCATGGGAACGGGTGTGACCTCTTCGCCATTATCACCAGACGACTATTCAATTGAAGGAATTGTTCCTTCAAAACTAGATAAAGAATTGATGTCAAGAAAGCCGAATATCGACCCATTGTTGTATCTACTATTACAAGTAGATAGTAATCCAGCTCTGGCGGCTAGAGACTCGAGGTCATTTCAGTTCAATCAGCTGAGGGTAAAAAGCACCCTCTTCTGATTGCCCAGAAATGCTTGTCGTCTCTGTTAAAGCCGCCTCCGCTTTATAATGTGGTTAAGTCCTCGATCGATTAGTATCAGTCAACTCCACATGTCGCCATGCTTCCATCTCTGACCTATCTACCTAGTCATCTTCTAGGGATCTTACTCACTTACGTGATGGGAAATCTCATCTCGAGGGGGGCTTCATGCTTAGATGCTTTCAGCACTTATCCCTTCCGCACATAGCTACCCAGCGATGCCTTTGGCAAGACAACTGGTACACCAGCGGTGCGTCCATCCCGGTCCTCTCGTACTAAGGACAGCTCCTCTCAAATTTCCTGCGCCCACGACGGATAGGGACCGAACTGTCTCACGACGTTCTGAACCCAGCTCGCGTACCGCTTTAATGGGCGAACAGCCCAACCCTTGGGACCGACTACAGCCCCAGGATGCGATGAGCCGACATCGAGGTGCCAAACCTCCCCGTCGATGTGGACTCTTGGGGGAGATAAGCCTGTTATCCCCGGGGTAGCTTTTATCCGTTGAGCGATGGCCCTTCCATGCGGAACCACCGGATCACTAAGCCCGACTTTCGTCCCTGCTCGACTTGTAGGTCTCGCAGTCAAGCTCCCTTGTGCCTTTACACTCTGCGAATGATTTCCAACCATTCTGAGGGAACCTTTGGGCGCCTCCGTTACTCTTTAGGAGGCGACCGCCCCAGTCAAACTGCCCACCTGACACTGTCTCCCACCCCGATAAGGGGCGCGGGTTAGAATTTCAATACAGCCAGGGTAGTATCCCACCGATGCCTCCACCGAAGCTAGCGCTCCGGTTTCCAAGGCTCCTACCTATCCTGTACAAGCTGTACCAAAATTCAATATCAGGCTACAGTAAAGCTCCACGGGGTCTTTCCGTCCTGTCGCGGGTAACCTGCATCTTCACAGGTACTATAATTTCACCGAGTCTCTCGTTGAGACAGTGCCCAGATCGTTACGCCTTTCGTGCGGGTCGGAACTTACCCGACAAGGAATTTCGCTACCTTAGGACCGTTATAGTTACGGCCGCCGTTTACTGGGGCTTCGATTCGCACCTTCGCTTGCGCTAAGCACTCCTCTTAACCTTCCAGCACCGGGCAGGCGTCAGCCCCTATACTTCGCCTTACGGCTTCGCAGAGACCTGTGTTTTTGCTAAACAGTCGCCTGGGCCTATTCACTGCGGCTCTCTCGGGCTTGCACCCTACCAGAGCACCCCTTCTCCCGAAGTTACGGGGTCATTTTGCCGAGTTCCTTAACGAGAGTTCTCTCGCTCACCTTAGGATTCTCTCCTCGCCTACCTGTGTCGGTTTGCGGTACGGGCACCTTTTTCCTCGCTAGAGGCTTTTCTTGGCAGTGTGGAATCAGGAACTTCGCTACTATAATTCGCTCGCTGTCACAGCTCAGCCTTCACGATGATGGGATTTGCCTCATCATCAGCCTAACTGCTTAGACGCACATATCCAGCAGTGCGCTTACCCTATCCTCCTGCGTCCCCCCATTGCTCAAACGGAAAAGAGGTGGTACAGGAATATCAACCTGTTGTCCATCGTCTACGCCTATCGGCCTCGACTTAGGTCCCGACTAACCCTGAGCGGACGAGCCTTCCTCAGGAAACCTTAGGCATTCGGTGGATGGGATTCTCACCCATCTTTCGCTACTCATACCGGCATTCTCACTTCTAAGCACTCCACCAGTCCTTACGGTCTAGCTTCGCAGTCCTTAGAACGCTCTCCTACCACTGACACCTAGAGGTGTCAATCCACAGCTTCGGTGATACGTTTAGCCCCGGTACATTTTCGGCGCAGAGTCACTCGACCAGTGAGCTATTACGCACTCTTTAAATGGTGGCTGCTTCTAAGCCAACATCCTGGTTGTCTAAGCAACTCCACATCCTTTTCCACTTAACGTATACTTTGGGACCTTAGCTGGTGGTCTGGGCTGTTTCCCTTTCGACTACGGATCTTATCACTCGCAGTCTGACTCCCATGGATAAGTCTTTGGCATTCGGAGTTTGTCTGAATTCGGTAACCCGATGAGGGCCCCTAGTCCAAACAGTGCTCTACCTCCAAGACTCTTACACATGAGGCTAGCCCTAAAGCTATTTCGGAGAGAACCAGCTATCTCCAAGTTCGATTGGAATTTCTCCGCTACCCACACCTCATCCCCGCACTTTTCAACGTGCGTGGGTTCGGACCTCCATTCAGTGTTACCTGAACTTCATCCTGGACATGGGTAGATCACCTGGTTTCGGGTCTACGACCACATACTAAATTCGCCCTATTCAGACTCGCTTTCGCTGCGGCTCCGTCTTATCAACTTAACCTTGCATGGGATCGTAACTCGCCGGTTCATTCTACAAAAGGCACGCCATCACCCGTTAACGGGCTCTGACTACTTGTAGGCACACGGTTTCAGGTTCTATTTCACTCCCCTTCCGGGGTGCTTTTCACCTTTCCCTCACGGTACTGGTTCACTATCGGTCACTAGGGAGTATTTAGCCTTGGGAGATGGTCCTCCCAGCTTCCGACGGGATTTCACGTGTCCCGCCGTACTCAGGATCCACTCAAGAGGGAATGAAGTTTCAACTACAGGGTTGTTACCTTCTTTGACGAGCCTTTCCAGACTTCTTCGTCTACTTCATTCCTTTGTAACTCCGTATAGAGTGTCCTACAACCCCAAGAGGCAAGCCTCTTGGTTTGGGCTATATCCCGTTTCGCTCGCCGCTACTCAGGGAATCGCAATTGCTTTCTCTTCCTCCAGGTACTTAGATGTTTCAGTTCCCTGGGTCTGCCTTCCATACTCTATGTATTCAAGTAAGGATATTGTTCCATTACGAACAATGGGTTCCCCCATTCGGAAATCTCTGGATCAAAGCTCACTTACAGCTCCCCAAAGCATATCGGTGTTAGTCCCGTCCTTCGTCGGCTCCTAGTGCCAAGGCATCCACCGTGCGCCCTTCATAACTTAACCGAATTGGTTGTTACATCAGGTTTAAAACCTAAAATGGCGATACTCGGTAATTTCTTGACTATCAATTTATCTTTATCTAGTTTTCAAAGAACAAATCCTTTTTTATCTCGTAAGAGACAAAAAGTTTTGATGGTTGAACCATCAAAACTGAACAAAACTTCGACGTGTCAACTTGTTTTGTAAATCTTCCTTAGAAAGGAGGTGATCCAGCCGCACCTTCCGATACGGCTACCTTGTTACGACTTCACCCCAATCATCTGTCCCACCTTAGGCGGCTGGCTCCAAAA
>NZ_CM149659.1:3920000-4306969 GCF_056173145.1 Rossellomorea sp. QJM3NY_18
ACGACTATTCAATTGAAGGAATTGTTCCTTCAAAACTAGATAAAGAATTGATGTCAAGAAAGCCGAATATCGACCCATTGTTGTATCTACTATTACAAGTAGATAGTAATCCAGCTCCGGCGGCTAGAGACTCGAGGTCACTTCAGTTCAATCAGCTGAGGGTAAAAAGCACCCTCTTCTGATTGCCCAGAAATGCTTGTCGTCTCTGTTCAAGCCGCCTCCGCTTTATAATGTGGTTAAGTCCTCGATCGATTAGTATCAGTCAACTCCACATGTCGCCATGCTTCCATCTCTGACCTATCTACCTAGTCATCTTCTAGGGATCTTACTCACTTACGTGATGGGAAATCTCATCTCGAGGGGGGCTTCATGCTTAGATGCTTTCAGCACTTATCCCTTCCGCACATAGCTACCCAGCGATGCCTTTGGCAAGACAACTGGTACACCAGCGGTGCGTCCATCCCGGTCCTCTCGTACTAAGGACAGCTCCTCTCAAATTTCCTGCGCCCACGACGGATAGGGACCGAACTGTCTCACGACGTTCTGAACCCAGCTCGCGTACCGCTTTAATGGGCGAACAGCCCAACCCTTGGGACCGACTACAGCCCCAGGATGCGATGAGCCGACATCGAGGTGCCAAACCTCCCCGTCGATGTGGACTCTTGGGGGAGATAAGCCTGTTATCCCCGGGGTAGCTTTTATCCGTTGAGCGATGGCCCTTCCATGCGGAACCACCGGATCACTAAGCCCGACTTTCGTCCCTGCTCGACTTGTAGGTCTCGCAGTCAAGCTCCCTTGTGCCTTTACACTCTGCGAATGATTTCCAACCATTCTGAGGGAACCTTTGGGCGCCTCCGTTACTCTTTAGGAGGCGACCGCCCCAGTCAAACTGCCCACCTGACACTGTCTCCCACCCCGATAAGGGGCGCGGGTTAGAATTTCAATACAGCCAGGGTAGTATCCCACCGATGCCTCCACCGAAGCTAGCGCTCCGGTTTCCAAGGCTCCTACCTATCCTGTACAAGCTGTACCAAAATTCAATATCAGGCTACAGTAAAGCTCCACGGGGTCTTTCCGTCCTGTCGCGGGTAACCTGCATCTTCACAGGTACTATAATTTCACCGAGTCTCTCGTTGAGACAGTGCCCAGATCGTTACGCCTTTCGTGCGGGTCGGAACTTACCCGACAAGGAATTTCGCTACCTTAGGACCGTTATAGTTACGGCCGCCGTTTACTGGGGCTTCGATTCGCACCTTCGCTTGCGCTAAGCACTCCTCTTAACCTTCCAGCACCGGGCAGGCGTCAGCCCCTATACTTCGCCTTACGGCTTCGCAGAGACCTGTGTTTTTGCTAAACAGTCGCCTGGGCCTATTCACTGCGGCTCTCTCGGGCTTGCACCCTACCAGAGCACCCCTTCTCCCGAAGTTACGGGGTCATTTTGCCGAGTTCCTTAACGAGAGTTCTCTCGCTCACCTTAGGATTCTCTCCTCGCCTACCTGTGTCGGTTTGCGGTACGGGCACCTTTTTCCTCGCTAGAGGCTTTTCTTGGCAGTGTGGAATCAGGAACTTCGCTACTATAATTCGCTCGCTGTCACAGCTCAGCCTTCACGATGATGGGATTTGCCTCATCATCAGCCTAACTGCTTAGACGCACATATCCAGCAGTGCGCTTACCCTATCCTCCTGCGTCCCCCCATTGCTCAAACGGAAAAGAGGTGGTACAGGAATATCAACCTGTTGTCCATCGTCTACGCCTATCGGCCTCGACTTAGGTCCCGACTAACCCTGAGCGGACGAGCCTTCCTCAGGAAACCTTAGGCATTCGGTGGATGGGATTCTCACCCATCTTTCGCTACTCATACCGGCATTCTCACTTCTAAGCACTCCACCAGTCCTTACGGTCTAGCTTCGCAGTCCTTAGAACGCTCTCCTACCACTGACACCTAGAGGTGTCAATCCACAGCTTCGGTGATACGTTTAGCCCCGGTACATTTTCGGCGCAGAGTCACTCGACCAGTGAGCTATTACGCACTCTTTAAATGGTGGCTGCTTCTAAGCCAACATCCTGGTTGTCTAAGCAACTCCACATCCTTTTCCACTTAACGTATACTTTGGGACCTTAGCTGGTGGTCTGGGCTGTTTCCCTTTCGACTACGGATCTTATCACTCGCAGTCTGACTCCCATGGATAAGTCTTTGGCATTCGGAGTTTGTCTGAATTCGGTAACCCGATGAGGGCCCCTAGTCCAAACAGTGCTCTACCTCCAAGACTCTTACACATGAGGCTAGCCCTAAAGCTATTTCGGAGAGAACCAGCTATCTCCAAGTTCGATTGGAATTTCTCCGCTACCCACACCTCATCCCCGCACTTTTCAACGTGCGTGGGTTCGGACCTCCATTCAGTGTTACCTGAACTTCATCCTGGACATGGGTAGATCACCTGGTTTCGGGTCTACGACCACATACTAAATTCGCCCTATTCAGACTCGCTTTCGCTGCGGCTCCGTCTTATCAACTTAACCTTGCATGGGATCGTAACTCGCCGGTTCATTCTACAAAAGGCACGCCATCACCCGTTAACGGGCTCTGACTACTTGTAGGCACACGGTTTCAGGTTCTATTTCACTCCCCTTCCGGGGTGCTTTTCACCTTTCCCTCACGGTACTGGTTCACTATCGGTCACTAGGGAGTATTTAGCCTTGGGAGATGGTCCTCCCAGCTTCCGACGGGATTTCACGTGTCCCGCCGTACTCAGGATCCACTCAAGAGGGAATGAAGTTTCAACTACAGGGTTGTTACCTTCTTTGACGAGCCTTTCCAGACTTCTTCGTCTACTTCATTCCTTTGTAACTCCGTATAGAGTGTCCTACAACCCCAAGAGGCAAGCCTCTTGGTTTGGGCTATATCCCGTTTCGCTCGCCGCTACTCAGGGAATCGCAATTGCTTTCTCTTCCTCCAGGTACTTAGATGTTTCAGTTCCCTGGGTCTGCCTTCCATACTCTATGTATTCAAGTAAGGATATTGTTCCATTACGAACAATGGGTTCCCCCATTCGGAAATCTCTGGATCAAAGCTCACTTACAGCTCCCCAAAGCATATCGGTGTTAGTCCCGTCCTTCGTCGGCTCCTAGTGCCAAGGCATCCACCGTGCGCCCTTCATAACTTAACCTAAATTTCGCTTTATCAGCTTTGCTGCTAAATCAAAATTTGATCACTTACTAATTAAGGTTTAAACCCTAAAATGGCGATACTCGGTAATTTCTTGACTATCAATTTATCTTTATCTAGTTTTCAAAGAACAAATCCTTTTTTATCTCGTAAGAGACAAAAAGTTTTGATGGTTGAACCATCAAAACTGAACAAAACTTCGACTGTCAACGTTTTTGTAAATCTTCCTTAGAAAGGAGGTGATCCAGCCGCACCTTCCGATACGGCTACCTTGTTACGACTTCACCCCAATCATCTGTCCCACCTTAGGCGGCTGGCTCCAAAAGGTTACCTCACCGACTTCGGGTGTTACAAACTCTCGTGGTGTGACGGGCGGTGTGTACAAGGCCCGGGAACGTATTCACCGCGGCATGCTGATCCGCGATTACTAGCGATTCCAGCTTCATGTAGGCGAGTTGCAGCCTACAATCCGAACTGAGAACGGTTTTATGGGATTGGCTAAACCTCGCGGTCTTGCTGCCCTTTGTACCGTCCATTGTAGCACGTGTGTAGCCCAGGTCATAAGGGGCATGATGATTTGACGTCATCCCCACCTTCCTCCGGTTTGTCACCGGCAGTCATCTTAGAGTGCCCAACTGAATGCTGGCAACTAAGATCAAGGGTTGCGCTCGTTGCGGGACTTAACCCAACATCTCACGACACGAGCTGACGACAACCATGCACCACCTGTCACTCTGTCCCCCGAAGGGGAAAGCCCTATCTCTAGGGTTGTCAGAGGATGTCAAGACCTGGTAAGGTTCTTCGCGTTGCTTCGAATTAAACCACATGCTCCACCGCTTGTGCGGGCCCCCGTCAATTCCTTTGAGTTTCAGTCTTGCGACCGTACTCCCCAGGCGGAGTGCTTAATGCGTTAGCTGCAGCACTAAGGGGCGGAAACCCCCTAACACTTAGCACTCATCGTTTACGGCGTGGACTACCAGGGTATCTAATCCTGTTTGCTCCCCACGCTTTCGCGCCTCAGTGTCAGTTACAGACCAGAAAGTCGCCTTCGCCACTGGTGTTCCTCCAAATATCTACGCATTTCACCGCTACACTTGGAATTCCACTTTCCTCTTCTGCACTCAAGTTCCCCAGTTTCCAATGACCCTCCACGGTTGAGCCGTGGGCTTTCACATCAGACTTAAGAAACCACCTGCGCGCGCTTTACGCCCAATAATTCCGGACAACGCTTGCCACCTACGTATTACCGCGGCTGCTGGCACGTAGTTAGCCGTGGCTTTCTGGTTAGGTACCGTCAAGGTGCCGCCCTATTCGAACGGCACTTGTTCTTCCCTAACAACAGAGCTTTACGATCCGAAAACCTTCATCACTCACGCGGCGTTGCTCCGTCAGACTTTCGTCCATTGCGGAAGATTCCCTACTGCTGCCTCCCGTAGGAGTCTGGGCCGTGTCTCAGTCCCAGTGTGGCCGATCACCCTCTCAGGTCGGCTACGCATCGTGGCCTTGGTGAGCCGTTACCTCACCAACTAGCTAATGCGCCGCGGGTCCATCTGTAAGTGATAGCTAAAAGCCACCTTTCAACATTTCCTCATGCGAGGAAATGAGTTATCCGGTATTAGCCCCGGTTTCCCGGAGTTATCCCAGTCTTACAGGCAGGTTACCCACGTGTTACTCACCCGTCCGCCGCTGATATCAGGGAGCAAGCTCCCATCAATCCGCTCGACTTGCATGTATTAGGCACGCCGCCAGCGTTCGTCCTGAGCCAGGATCAAACTCTCCGATAAAAGTTTGAATAGCTCTTTAAAAATAAATCTAGAATTAACGTTGACGTATTGTCTTGTTTTGTTCAGTTTTCAAGGTTCAATGTGTAAGTCCTTCTCTCGAAGCGACCCTTACTATGCTACATGATTGTTAACCTGTTGTCAACAACTCTTTAAAAGAAGTTTTGATCAAGTTTTCATATTACGTTGCTCGTTTGCAGCAACAAATAATACTTTATCAGTTAACTTCGTAGAAGTCAACTTCTTTTTATAACTTTCTCAAAAAAAGAGATCGTTGTTCCATTATCTTCAATAAGAAGATAATGGCTCCGCAGGCAAGATTCGAACTTGCGACCGATCGGTTAACAGCCGATAGCTCTACCACTGAGCTACTGCGGAATAATGGAATGGTGGGCCTAAGTGGACTCGAACCACCGACCTCACGCTTATCAGGCGTGCGCTCTAACCAGCTGAGCTATAGGCCCAAAAATGAAATTGGAGCGGGTGAAGGGAATCGAACCCTCATCATCAGCTTGGAAGGCTGAGGTTTTACCACTAAACTACACCCGCGTGAATATTTGGAGGCGGCAACCGGATTTGAACCGGTGATAAAGGTTTTGCAGACCTCTGCCTTACCACTTGGCTATGCCGCCGTTGGCTGGGCTAGCTGGATTCGAACCAACGCATGTCGCAGTCAAAGTGCGATGCCTTACCGCTTGGCTATAGCCCAATATAAAGGGCGACTGATGGGAATCGAACCCACGAATGCCTGAACCACAATCAGGTGCGTTAACCACTTCGCCACAATCGCCATGCTTGAAATTTCTTTGGCAGGGGCAGTAGGAATCGAACCCACACCAAAGGTTTTGGAGACCTTCGTTCTACCGTTAAACTATGCCCCTGTGATATATATTAGTTTTTAAAAACCACCATGCTACTTGGATCATAATGCTCCGCTCCACGTGGTTTAAGGAAGATTATTTCACTCCGCTGTCGCTTCGTAAAAAATCTTGGTGGAGGGGGGCAGATTCGAACTGCCGAACCCGAAGGAGCGGATTTACAGTCCGCCGCGTTTAGCCACTTCGCTACCCCTCCAAATAAAATAAATACTTAAAGGTTCTTAAGTATAAATGGTGGCTCAGGACGGAATCGAACCGCCGACACATGGATTTTCAGTCCACTGCTCTACCAACTGAGCTACTGAGCCAAATATAATATGCATCCTACAAATAGAATGTTGTAGTCCATCGTCCAGCTCTCAGGAAGCCGAATCAAGAAGTTGCTTGAGCCGTATTATATAGGAGATTAAATTTTCAAATGACAATTAAAAGATAAATGGCGGTCCGGACGGGACTCGAACCCGCGACCTCCTGCGTGACAGGCAGGCATTCTAACCAACTGAACTACCGGACCAAAGTTTTTCACGATAGTGAAAATAACTATCCATGCGTGACTCATCAAAGAACATCCTATCTTTAGTCAAAAATGGTATTGCGGGGACAGGATTTGAACCTGCGACCTTCGGGTTATGAGCCCGACGAGCTACCGAACTGCTCCACCCCGCGACGATAAAATATCATTAAGTTTCCACTATCCCATTATGCATCACGCAGATCCACCCCGACTTCAGTAAGCTCATTCAAGCTGCAGCTCAGTCGGTGCGCTGATGTGAACGCTCCGAAGATTATTCGGTCGTGCTCCACCCCGCGACGATAATATTTTTCAAAGAGAAAATGGAGGAGGAAGGGGGATTCGAACCCCCGCGGGCTGTTACACCCCTGTCGGTTTTCAAGACCGATCCCTTCAGCCGGACTTGGGTATTCCTCCGTATAATGGACCCTGTAGGACTCGAACCTACGACCGGACGGTTATGAGCCGTCTGCTCTAACCAACTGAGCTAAGGGTCCTTATAAATCGTACGTTATGTATTAAGTAATAGCGGCGGAGGGGATCGAACCCCCGACCTCACGGGTATGAACCGTACGCTCTAGCCAGCTGAGCTACACCGCCACGAATATAATATGTTTCCCTTTTTAAAAAACATTAAAGTTCGTTTCACTGCCGTGAAATAAACTTGGTGGAGCCTAGCGGGATCGAACCGCTGACCTCCTGCGTGCAAAGCAGGCGCTCTCCCAGCTGAGCTAAGGCCCCAAAGAAGTGGTCGGGAAGACAGGATTCGAACCTGCGACCCCTTGGTCCCAAACCAAGTGCTCTACCAAGCTGAGCTACTTCCCGATATTTGGCGCGCCCGAGAGGAGTCGAACCCCTAACCTTTTGATCCGTAGTCAAACGCTCTATCCAATTGAGCTACGGGCGCAGAATGAAATATAGTTTTTTCAATAAGTAACGTAAGGATAGATATTTTGCTGGTGCAAATTAATGATAGTTATTTTGCTTTCGCAAAAAACTTTGGTGCCGAGGACCGGAATCGAACCGGTACGGTAGTCACCTACCGCAGGATTTTAAGTCCTGTGCGTCTGCCAGTTCCGCCACCCCGGCTAGTTTGGAGCGGAAGACGGGATTCGAACCCGCGACCCCCACCTTGGCAAGGTGGTGTTCTACCACTGAACTACTTCCGCAACAAAAATGGTGCGGGTGAAGGGACTTGAACCCCCACGCCTTGCGGCGCCAGATCCTAAGTCTGGTGCGTCTGCCAATTCCGCCACACCCGCATGAATCTTTGTTTTTCACATCGAAGAAAAACAATGGTAAGATATTTTGCCGAGGCAAAAATCTTTGGTGAGCCATGAAGGATTCGAACCTTCGACCCTCTGATTAAAAGTCAGATGCTCTACCAACTGAGCTAATGGCTCATAAAACCAAATGGTGCCGGCAAGAGGACTTGAACCCCCAACCTACTGATTACAAGTCAGTTGCTCTACCAGTTGAGCTACACCGGCGTGTATAATCGTCTATTAAATTCCGCTTAACGAAAGTAATTCCTCGAAGCAGTTCAAGAAAAGATATTTTGCTGGCGCAAAATTTAATGAAGTTTATTTTACTTTCGTAAAAAACTTGGTGGAGGATGACGGGATCGAACCGCCGACCCTCTGCTTGTAAGGCAGATGCTCTCCCAGCTGAGCTAATCCTCCATATTAATGAGCTATTATTTGTTTGTTAAAAAATTGGTGACCCATACGGGATTCGAACCCGTGTTACCGCCGTGAAAGGGCGGTGTCTTAACCGCTTGACCAATGGGCCGATATTTTGAAAAAATCCCGTTCAAGGACATGTATTACTATATCAATTAATTTCGCAGAAGTCAACTTCTAATTAACAGTTAAAGAACACCTTTTCGGATCTACTAATTATAGCATTTTGTATGCCGAAAAAGAATATACCATATCTTCAAAGAGTATATCAATAGATATTTTTAACCTTCATTAATTTTTTCTGATTCTAATGTTAAATGTGCAGGAGTAGATCTGCAATGTTTTATACTTTCCTAGAAGAGATAGCTTGCATTATTTTAAACAATCGTTTGTTTAGTCGGTTTCCATCTTGTCTTATAAGGGATTTACCCATTAATCAAACGTTTGTTTAATAAATTTTTATAATACTGAATCGATAAACAGATCTCACCCTTTATCACCCAGAGTGAGATCTGTTAGCATAGTGTTATTTCTTCTCAATCACTATAAAACACGTACTATCCGGAAGGCGCGCCGGCTTTCCTGTTTCATCGGTAAGCTCGATTTTATGGGCTAAATGTTCTTCGTATCCTTCTTGCAGGTAATGTTCAAATACCATAATTTCAACCTGACCTCCGAGCGTCGCCTGGATAAATTCCCGAAAGGCAGATGGGGTGAAATATCCGAATTGTTCCTGTACTTCATGGGGGTAAGCTTCTTCTCCCCACGTATACGTATAGAGAAATTCCATCGCATCGTTTACATTGAGAAGGACAGCATTGTCTCCCGCTGAACGATAAGTGATCGACCTCCCCTTGAAGTCCCCAACGTACCTCTTGAAGAAGGAAAGGCCGTGTGCGTCTTTAAAGCGAATGATCCGTTTCTCTTCCACTGGCTCTGTCATGATGCCGTCCCGGATGATGATCCTTCCTTTTGGCCTGAGAGCTTTAAGGGAACTCTTTAAGGTTTGGGCAATGACCCCATGATTGAACTTTTCACCTTCGTACGGGATGTAGGAGAACATCTCATGGAGGATCGACGAGAATACGATCGTGTCGGCCCCTGCCTCCCCGATGTAGTTTTCAAGCTTTAGGGCATCCCCCTGCATGACTTCCCAAGGGGCACTTTCCCTTTGCTTCTTCCGTTTCAGTTCCTCCACCACATTGACGGCAATGTCAATTCCGATGACGGTGGCCCCGGGGTGGTGACGGGTCAACAGGTCCAGCATGACCCCACCCCCCGGACCGATATCAACCATTGTCTTTCCTACAGCGTAATCTGAAATCTTTTTCTTGAAGTCCTGCGAGCTGTTCATATCACTTAGGTAGGTTTGTTCATTGTTCAGCCTGTCGTAAGCATCCTTCCTGAAGTTGAACAGGTCATATAACAGGACGATGGCCCGATCATAAAGAGGTGATTTTTCAGCTTCCTGGCAGAATTCAATCAGCTTCTCCCCTGCCCGTGAAAAAGAAAACCCGACACTCGCCATTTCTTCCTGTTCATGAAAGGGCACTGCCCTCAACTGCACATGCTCATTTGCTGGATGTTTCCCATGGACGATTTCTTCAATTGTGCACTCGTCAAGATATGATTCTATGATTCTTTTTTTATAGACATTGACGGTCTTTCGGCCTTTATAGTCGTAATACAGTTCCTTCATCATGGGCTCAAAGGAAAGCTGTTCCAAGGCACCCTCCCGTGTCTGTCTTTCAATGAGCAGAAAGATCTTGATAAATTCTTCAAATGTAAAATCCGTAAGGGACGCTTCTACATACCACATATCCGTTTTCTTAAAAAAACGTACCAGTAGCTTTTCTGCATCGGGATTGGAACTC
This sequence comes from Rossellomorea sp. QJM3NY_18, assembly GCF_056173145.1. Classification (NCBI taxonomy): domain Bacteria; kingdom Bacillati; phylum Bacillota; class Bacilli; order Caryophanales; family Bacillaceae; genus Rossellomorea; species Rossellomorea sp. QJM3NY_18. Next base: position 3,929,894 of record NZ_CM149659.1, read on the forward strand.
AGCCATTCATCGTATACAGCGTCCAAGTTTTCCCCGCGCAAAGAAGCAAGATTCCGCAGCCTTCGAAGTCTTTCTTGAAAGGTTTGCTCTTTGGACATTTCCCCGTCACAAATCCAGCGGTTCACTTCTTCCATTTCCTTTTGAACCGAACTCCAGATCTCAGGGGATACTCCCGCTACAATACATTGATTCAGTGTATACAGAAGGTGAAACATTTCTGGTGTGGCTACTTTTAGCAGAGGCTTCATGGATGAGTACCTGACTTCACCCCGTATGTATTGACCGGCGAGACCGTGTGTCAGGATCAGCACGTATAGCAGCTCCTCCCGCTCACGATTACGTTTTGATTCAGGTAGTTTTTCCATTTCCGAGGCATAAATTTGGGCCGACCCGATATTATGAATGGCGAGGTGAAAGCCATGATCAAGCCACTCTCTCCGTTGGTGGGGTAGGCCGCACTTAGCCGTTTCGCTCCACATGAGGACTTCTTCCACTAACCCTTTCTCTTCTTGGGGCAGACCCAACCCGTCCAGTACTTGGAGTGTTCTCTCTACGTATTCCAGGACCGGATTTTGTGCCATCTGTTCAAGCGATTCGACTTGTTCAAGGTTCACATTCTTCTCTTTCGTAAGAGAAAGGTATTTGAGCCACGTATGTTCCCGCAGTATGAGTGTATTTCCTAATTTCAGTTCGGCGATTGCACGTAAGGATGAAAGCATCGTTTTCGCTCCCTCTTTCTAGTTATTTATCCATCATACCTCACTCTGGGAAGGAATGTCTGAATTTCCTTTTTCATAGACTTAATGTAAAGGAAGGGAGCTGGTCTCAATGCTTGAGTGGAGCGCGGCTATCGCAGCCGTTGCATTTACGATTCTCGTTGCTTATTTGATTTTGACATTAAGACGAGTCATGAATACGCTGGACGAAACGAAAAAGACGCTGTCTGACACGAGGAACGCCGTAAACGGCATTACTGAGGAAGCAGAAGAACTGATTCATACCGCCAATCAAATTTCTGTTGATGTAAAAGGAAAGATGAAAGCCGTTGATCCGTTGGTGGAAAGTGCACATGATGTCGGGGACATGATTCAGAGTGTGACAAGCTCCGTGAAAAGAGCAGCATCGCAAAACCGCACTCCGAAGACCATCCACACTCAGGAAAGCAAACCGGTGCAGATTAAATTGAAGTAATTGGAAAAGGGGCTGAAACGGCCTCTTTTATTTTTGTCCATTCTCAAGCAAGTCCACCTGCTACCTCCAACAACCAGTACCCATGCATGAGAAAAACACAGCTGTAGGACACTGCCGCAAAGACTGACACGAGAAGCAACACTCTTGACGACCGTTTATCCGTTTTAAGATGAAAAAGAAGGAACAGCAAAACGAACGAGAGACCGACCTTCAACAGTAGAAACAACCAAGGGTCCGTGAGATAAAGGGTATGCATGAGGGGATTGGATTCTGATATATAATGAAAGTGCAAACCATACATCGTGACGAATGCGTCTACGAGGTTGAGGAGTAAGATATAAAGCAGCAGGTACCTCATCAATCGATTCTCCTATTCGTTATTTATGATGGCTATATCCTATCATACCACAATATTCTCTATAACACTTTTCATTTGTTCTCAATAAAGAAATTAAACAAACGTTTGTTTAGCTCTCTATACACTTGTATTTATACGGATGGAACCACTATTCAAACGTTTGTTTAAATTTCCTCAAGAAAAATCCCAACCCTACGAATAAGGTTGGGATTCCATGATTCTATCAATGTTTCTTTTTCTTTTTCCCTTTCCCTTTCTCATCCACTTTGATCACAACAGTAGTCAAAGGATCCAGGGTCAATGTGTCGTCGCTCATGCTGAAGCCTGATTTCTTTGAAACAGGATGTGTCCCCGCTTCATCGTTATCCACGACCACTTTTCCTTTCGAGAAGTCATAGTCTCCGATAGACAGCGTCCTTGCTTTATCATCCGCATTCACAAATACATAATAGTCACCCGTATCATCCGTCGATACGTTTTTATACGCAAGCAGTAGGTCCGTATCAGCGATTTCAGGGATATCCATCAGGGAAACATTTTGATCGACCAGCTCTTTGTCGCCGAGTCGGAACGCATTGGTGGATCTTCTCAGCTTGATCAATCCTTCTGTGTATTCCCTTGTGGTTGTGTTGATTTTGTATTTCTTCTTGTTCGTTGCTTTTTCCCAGTCAAACATGTTGATGGCGTCGGATGAATCGTATGAGTCGTGGATGAAGTAGCCGAATGGGTCTCCATTTTCGTCCTCTAATTCATGATATTTCTGTTCCGGTACGCCTTCGCCCATCCACTGCTTGGTCCGCCCGTATTCCTGGCCGGCGTGAAGGAAAGCCGTTCCCTGGGATGTCAGGATCATGGAGTTGCCGAGTCTGATCCGTTTATGGATTTCCAGGTTGTTCTCCGGTATGGCCGGATCTTTCTTAATTGATTGGGCAATCACATCGTACAGCGGCAGATTATCATGGGCTGCGATGTATTGGACCATATCGCCAGGATCGTCGTCAGCAGTGTTACCCGGCTGGCCTTTGATGTTGTTGAAAATGGTATTGATATCACGTGCGCCGCCAGTTAAGAAGCGAGGCTCTCCTTCTGAACCGAATCCCGATTTTAACTCATTACGGATTTCGTCCGAGAACACGCCCACGTCGTCGGTTTTATCCATCCAGTCCTGGTCGGCTCCCATTCCTTTTAATGAAGGATCCGATAGATGACCGGCGAATGTTCTCCAGCCTTCCCCGATGAACAGGGCGTCCGGGTTGATTTCAGCTGCTGCGTCATATGCTTTCTGGATCGCAGGATAGCTTGCATCCCCCATCATATCAAAGCGCATGCCATCAATTTTGTATTCGTCGAACCAGTATTTCACAGAATCCACCATCAGCTTCTCAGCCATCACATGATTGGTGGCGAGGTTATTCCCGAAGCCTCCGAGGAAGTTCCCCTGCTCATCCTGGAACGCATAATAGTTCGGCACGATATCGTTCAGTGTGCTCGTTTTGGCCATATGGGTGTAGACGACGTCGAGGACGACTCCCATGCCTTTATCATGAATCGCATCAATCAATCGCTTCGTTTCTTCGATGCGCAGCTGTGGATCGGTGGGATCCTCCGAATACGCACCGTCCGGGGAGAAGTAGCTGTGAGGATCATAGCCCCAGTTGTACTCGTTGCCTCCCGCAGAATACTCAAGCTCCCGTTCACCCATCTTCGTTTCATCACCGTAATACCAGGCCATGATCGGAAGCAGCTGGACGTGGGTCACACCCATTGATTTGATGTAATCAAGCTTTTTGATGAAGGCGTCATACGTGCCCCATCTTTCCTTTTTCAAATCCTTCTCGATGGACGGGTCGGACGTGAAGTCACGGACATGGATCTCATAGATGACCGCATCCTCCCGTTTTTCATAACCATCGATGGAGGCATGAGTGAATTTCTTAGGGTTCGTCCCCTTCAAGTCGACGATCGCCGCTTTTCCGACGTTATCGCCGTCAGGGCCTGCTTCACCCTCTGTGTTGACGGTAAAGGCTGCCATGGATTTGGCGTACGGATCGAGAACTTTTTTTGTTACGCCGTCATTGGTGACTTCGTATTGATAGTAGTAACCTTTCAGATCCTTCACACTTAACTCTTTCGCTTTCACGTCTGTCGACCAGACGCCTTTTTCACCAAGAGTCAATTCCACGCTGCCGATCTTCGTTGCAGCATCTTTTTTATCATAGAAATTCGCCACCACTTTACTTGCTTTCGGTGCCCACAGTTTTAACGTGGCATTTCCTTTTTTGTATGTGGCACCAAGGTCATCCCCATCGTAAGCATACTTGTTATCAAGCAGTCGCCATCCGGCTTCTGCAGAAACGGTCCTGCCCGAGTAGGTGATGGAGAGTGGCAGTTTATCCAACCCGAAGTCAGCTTTCACCTCCACTGTTTTGTCTCCCGTGATCTTGACGCTGTTTACTTTCACATCGGAGCCATCGCTGTCTTTGATGGCCAAACCTGAAAGCAATGCGTCTTCCGTCAATCCATCCGTCATCGTAAAATTCAGGCGAATCGTGTCATCCGAAATGACTTCAGATGAAACGAGTCCCGTCGCCACATCTCCATGGGGAGAAATGAAGACATTATCCTCGCCCTCTTTCACCCATAATTGATCATACTTATCGAGGAGGTTGAACGTTTTGTCTCCACCATCCTTCTCACCGGTTGCCTCATTCAATACAAGGAAGCCGATCTGCTTGGCATCGTCATTCAATTCAACGTCTACATACGCGCCATATCGATCCTTTTTTGAAAAATCCAGAGCGCCTGTCGGCCAGTCTGCTGTAGGAGATTTCACATCTCCCCACGTCCATAGACCGAAGTTTTCATAATTCCCGTCTTCACGGTCATAATGGATTCGCACCGTGTTTTCCGGCAGATCCACCGGCTCATACGTATACACCTTATCCGATCCCTGCTCGATCCAGATTTCGTTCACGTCAGGATTTGTGATTGAGAAGGATTTGTCTCCGCCGTCCTTACCCGCATCGCCTTTCGTTATATCCATGACGAGGAATCCGATGTTTTTTGCCCCTTCAGCAAGCGGCACATCAATGTATGCCCCGTAGCTGTCCGTTTTTTCAAACATCGTCGCTCCTGTCGGCCAGTTTGCCGATGGAGAAGCCACATCATTCCACAGCCATGCACCGAAGTTTTCGTAGTTGCCATCCGTACGGTTATAGTGGATGCGGATGTTGTTTTCAGGTACAGGTTCCGCTTCTGGATCTTCTCCTCCACCTGCTGCAGCACCTGTGATGTTTCCTCCTTCAACAGTCAGCAGTGCCGTACCTCCGTCTGCTTTAGAAGGAAGGGTCAGTGTTACTTTACCCGATTCAGTTGTAATATAGGTTTCTCCAGAATAAGCATTTGTCACGTCCGCATCAGGAGAATCAACCGTCAACGTGATCTCTTTCGCTTCATCCGCCACGTTTAACCCAACGTATACGGAGTCGTCTTGGTAATCACGGGAGAACAATAGGAACTGGTCGCTGTTCGAACCGCCAACTGTATGTCTTTCACCCTTCGCGAATACATCCGAATGGGCCCCCCTGAAGTTCAAGATCTTTGTATAGTGGTCCAGCACATCATTATTCTCTACATCATCCCAGTTCAGGTCATAGCGGTTATCATACTGAGGATAATTATTCGCTCCGCTCTGCCCCAGCTCCTCACCATAATAAATGACCGGCTGCCCTTTCGACGTCGCCTGCAGGGATGCAGCAAGCTTCAGCTTGCCTTTGTCCCCACCAAGTGAATACAGGAATCCGTCTTCATCATGGCTTCCCAGGAATTGTCCCAGCGTGGCCGTGTTATCGATCTTCCCGTTTCGGGCCGTCAGCTTATCATTGGCCGCTTTCAGATTGCCGTCCACAAACTCACGGGCGATATCCTTGAATCCGAAGTCGAGGAGGGAATCCATCATCCCCGTATCAAGGTAGCCATAGTCATTGTCAGCACTTGCGCCCCAGGCTTCACCGATCATTTTGTGCTTCGGCATTTTTTCCGTGATGGCGTTTTTGAAAGCCATCCATGTGGCGTCTTCCACATGCTTTACGGTATCGACACGGAAATAGTCGATTGTATTACCCTTATCCGTTTTCGCTTTCTCGATCCAGTCGGTCTGCCAGTCGATGATCTGCTGGCGCACTTCAGGATTTTCTGTCATCACGTCGGGAAGCCCGGCCAGTTCACCAACCACTTCGTCTGTGCCAACATTGCCCTGACGAAGGATATCGCTGTACTTTTCACGTTCGGCGTCAGTCGGATACCCGGCAGGACGCTGATCTTCAGGCAGATCGCCGTCGATTTCCTTCAACCCATAACCGGTGTGATTCAACACGACATCCACCATGATCTTGATCCCGCGGTCATGGGCCTCATCGATCAGGTTATGGAAGTCGTCCATGCTTCCGAAGTGAGGATTGAGCTCGCCGAAGTTGCTCGCCCAGTAGCCGTGGTAGCCGAAATAAGGCTCCCCCGCTTCCCCTTTACGCACATCGTACTTGACGTTCTCCACAACCGGACTGATCCAGATCGTGTTCACGCCAAGCTTATCAAGGTAATCGAGTTTTTCCGTGATCCCTTTAAAATCTCCGCCCTGATACGTTCCACGCTTACTTTTATCATATTTCAGTTTGTACGGATCATCATTCGATGTATCCCCGTTGAAGAATCGGTCCGTCAGCATGAAATAAATGATCGATTCATCCCAATCAAGGTCGGAATCACCGACAGACTGCCTTGCTTTCACTTCGATTTCAGTGCTTCCTTTATAGATGTTTCCGTAAGAGTCCACTGCTGTTAAAGGAATCGTCTTCGTTCCTGCCGTAATGTCATCATCTACAGAAAGCGTCACTTCATTTAGTGACGGATCGATTTCGAGTTTCTCCGATCCGCCTAATGAAGAAACATCAGCTGTGATTTTTTGAATCTTTAAACCTTCTGTCAATCCTTCGATGTCAACATTCAAGACGGCGTTATCATTGTAGTCCACAGCTGCAGGAGCCACAGAACCCGTCACTGTCAGATCGGCTTTCTGGAAATCAAGAACCGATTTGCCATCCACCGTATTGTAAGGATCGCTCACTTCCGTCGTCACACCATCTTTTGTGACTAAAAAACTGTACTCATTTTTCCCGTTAGGAATGTTGTCGTATGGCAGAACGAAACGCTCATTCTCCGGCTCATACGTCATTTCCTTCATTTCCCCGTTGTACTTCAATTCGACTTTCTCAATCTTATCCATTTGATCATTTTTAAAAAGGTCCTTGTCACGATAGTAGAATGTCGCATTCCCTTGATCGATGACCGGTGCGGAACCGTCCGGTACGATGCGGATCTCCTCGACACCGCTTGTTATGTAGGCCTTTGTGAGGGTGTCATTCTTGTTCACCTTGATGGAACGATCGCCGAATTCCTTCTCCGCTGTATTCCAATCCTCGGTACTCCGAAGGACAAATCCGAACTGCTCCGTTTCAGGTGCGACAGCGATGTTCGCTACCGCCACTCCGTTTTCATAGGAGTCGAAGTTGATTTGATCATCCTTCACCCCTGTATTCCATGCCCATATGTTCCAGCCATCGTACGTTTCATCTTCACGGTCATACGTGAAGCGTACCGTGCGGTCACCGGAATCCGCTGCTATCGCCGTCTCATTCCCGTCGGCAACGGCAGAAGCCGCCGGAGCGAATGGTGACCACAGACTGATCAGCATCATCAATGTCATAATCATTGAGACGTGACGCTTAGTCTTGTTTCTCATTCATGTTTTCCCCCTTAATTGGATAAGTAGAATAATAAAAGTGCTCGTGATGCTATTGTGGAAACGTTTGCACAATCGGTTAAAAAAATGTGAGGTGCCTCCCGGGGGAGTTATTTCGAACTAATGCAAACGCTTGCAATTGTCTGTCTTTTTTATTTTACAATAGTTGGGTTGTGGGTGGCTATATGACTATTGGGGGATTTTTTACTTATTGTGCTTGTTCAGTAGAACCCTCTTGCTCCTCCATATATAAGCCTATACTCTCTTGCGCTATCATATAATAGAAGGAGGGATCTTATGAAAGAGGTGAGTTTTATGAAAAAAATGGTGTCACTTACCTACTTATTCGGAGTTGTCTTCATTTTAACCAGTGCACTTTATTTTTTCGCTTCTAACTGGCAGATGTTTTCTCGGCTTGAGAAAGTGGCTTTAGCGGGGGCTCTGATTGTATTGTTCTATGGAGCCGCTTTTCTGTTGGACCGTGTTTTGAAGGGAGCCCATTTCCTTTCCAATTGGCTGTTGGTCAGCGGGGTGATATCCTTTGGCCTTTCCGTTGGGTTGCTCGGACAGCTGTACAATTCCCATGCGGACAGCTATTTATTGTTTCTTGTCTGGTCCATTCCCGCCTTGCTGTTCAGCTTGTATACACGATATGGCGGATTTTACGCATTAACCCACATCCTCATCCATTTGACGATTTACTTTTATTTGTTCCCATCCACGCCATTCGGGGAGTGGACCCTCGCCCATACGTGGATTGCATTCGGAGTCAGCATCGCGAATATGATCATATTTTTCATCATCAAAAAGGGATATATCCATTCAAAAACGTTGTTTTACCTGAGTCTTGTCTCAGCCAATCTTCTCCTTATCGTCACGGCTTTTGATAACGAGTATTCCGTTTTCTTTACCCTGTTTTATATGGGCATCCTCGGAGTCGGGGTTTACCGGTATTTTAATAAGGAAACATCCATCTTTATCATTCTATCGATGTTCGGAACGGGCTTTATCATCATTAAAATGTTCGAGTTGATGGCAAGATACGTGTCCAGTCTGTTCTTCGTCGGTCTCTTACTGGCCGCCATTTTGTTATTAGTGGGAAGTGTTTTCCTTGTGAACTACTTACGAAAGCATTCCGCTTCCCGTCATTGGACAAAGACGATCTTCGTGGCGAGTGTCACGACCATCGCTTCTGTTTTCATTGTAGCGTCTGTTTTCGGTCTGCTTTCATTGTTCATGGTGGATGTCTCCATGATCACTCTATTTGTTTTGGCGACTGTATTCCTCGTCATTCCGAGTACGATAACGTGCTGGCCGTCTCCGGTAAAGTATTCGCTTATGATGACCGGCATCGTCATTGGGATGATAGCAAGTATGTTTGATGAATTTTCGTTTGTGATGTTCTTTGTTTTCGCCTTCCTGTTTTACTTTGAAAAACGGACTGCTGCAAGATTTATCTTTTACCTGCTGTTTCAATTGAATACAGCTATCTTCTTAGGGCAAACGGTGGAACTGGGTGTTCATGCCCTTCTTCTGGTGATGGTGTTCATAAATGTGATCGCTTATCTTGCGTTGAAAAATATACAGGTCCTTCAGTATGGAGCGTTTCTCAGTGGATTCATAGCCCTTTTCTCGTTAACGACGATCGATTTATCGTTTAGTCTTCATATTGGTTATTGCACTCTGTTTTTTCTGATGGCAACCTTATGCGTGTATGTTTTCAAAAAGCAGGGTCTTCAGATTTATTGGGTTTCATCCCTTGTATTCTGGTTCATGCTTATCATCCAATTGTATTATGATCTCGCCTGGAAGCTCGTTCATAAATCGTTGCTCCTTGTAGCGTTGGGCATCGTCTTCTTACTGGTGGCTGGCTACCTGGATAGGAAAGCTGGCTTTGAACAGAAATCGCACTCGATCCTTGCAGGGAAAACGCTCGGTATCCTCTTCATCATTTGTCTTCAAGCTGGATGGATCGGGTATCAGGTGTATTCCAACGAAACGCTATTGCAAAACGGGGAAACGGTCATCCTGGAACTTCAACCAGTCGATCCGAGGTCCCTCCTTCAGGGTGATTATGTGGAATTGAACTACAGTATTTCACAATTGGAGGATACCTCCATCGATGACAACGGGCCCGTCACGATTGTATTACGTAAAAATCTACAGGGCATCCATGAATATACAGGAGTTTATAAGTTTAATGGAAAATGGAACGCGCCTTATGAAAAGAAACCCGGGGACGTGCTCTTAAATGGAAAAGTGACAAGCTCGTGGGGAAACAGTGCCCAGGTCACGTATGGAATCGAACATTACTTCATCCCCGAAGGAACCGGGCTTGAGGTTCAGGGGAAGGTGAAGACTGCGGTGGTGAAGGTGAGTGATAAGGGGGATGGGATATTGGTGCGGTTGCGGGACTGAGTGTTCTGCCTCCTATTCTGATTAGAGTGAAAAAGGTTGGCTATTAGAAAGTATCTCTGCTATCAGCCAACCTCAAATATATAAAGCTTTTTTAAACTTTTGCCACCGAAAGGTAAAGTTCAACTACCGCGCGAGAAGAGGTGTGTTTCGAACACTAGGTCGTCTATGCAGCTTAACCGCTTCCCAAATATGTTGTTCTTTGACATGGTGGGAGTCATTCAAATCGGCAATGGTTCTGGCAAGGCGAATAATCTTTATCTGCGTTCGATTGCTCCAGGAGTATTTTGAGGAAAGTTTGTATAAAAAAGAAAGATGTTCTTCAAGGGAGGGGCTCCCCTTCATTAACCTTTGATAATGGACTCTTCCGTTACATATCTCTTCTTCGTATCTTTCATACTGCCGGTCCCGTGCACTATCCACGCGCTGTTGAACTATGTGGGAAGATTCATGATGATTTTGTTTATAGTCTTGCAGATTCACTGGAGACAGGTTAAGAAACAGGTCAAACCTGTCTCGAATAGGTCCTGACAGCCTGTTCTGATAGGCGACAATTTGTTTTGGAGTACATGTACAGTAGTGAGTCAGTGAACCCATATAACCGCAGGGGCAAGGATTCATGGCACCTATCATGATGAAACCTGCAGGGTAGGTGACGGTGGAGTGCACTCTGGAGATCGTGACCTTACCGCTTTCGAGGGGCTGTCTTAGCATTTCCAACGTTTTCTTCGAGAACTCCGCTATTTCATCAAGGAAGAGGACGCCTCTATGAGCTAAAGAGATCTCGCCGGGTTTTGGATGTTGGCCACCTCCAATGATGGATACTCCGGAAGCTGAATGATGAGGGTGACGGTATGGGGGGGCTTGAAGAATAACGATTTATACTTGTGCTAAGCTGGTACAAACTCATGACTTCAAATTGAGCTTCTTTGGTCAGTTTAGGAAGAATGGATGGAAAGCTTTCTGCCAGCATACTCTTCCCACAGCCAGGTGGACCTATCATAAAGAGGTGATGTTCACCTGCCGCTGCAATTTTAATTTCCAGTGCATGCTTTGCATGAGAGTGTCCGATAATCTGGTTGAAATTGATGGGTGTGAAAGGATCCTCCTTCTTTTCATATCCCTTTGGAACAATCGGTAGGATGCTTTTGCCCGAGAGATGCCCGATAACATCCTGCAAAGAGGACACGTATACGATTTCTAAGTCTTCTATTTTCAGAGGCGGCAGTTCAGGATCAACAGGCATGTAGATTTTCCTGATTCCTATCTTCTTGGCTGCCAACACAGCTGGAAGCATTCCCTCTACTGTTTGTAAGTGGCCATCCAAGGACAATGCACCCAAGAAAGCAGTTGATTCGGGACATTGACAGGTGATTTCATTCATGCTCATGAGAATCCCAAGAGCCATTGAAAGATCATAAAGAGGACCTGTCTTTTTTAACTCGGATGGCGACAAGTTAATGATAATTCTCTGATTCAGAAGGGGATAGCCCATGGAGTGAAGTGCTGCCGTAATCCGCTCTTTTGATTCTTTCAGTGAAGCATCAGACAATCCGACAGTAACAAATGCCTTTGTCCCCTGCATGGACCTTACTTCTACACTCACCTTATAGCCTTCTAAGCCTTTTAAACCAATACTAGTTACTTTACTGATCATGGATGTTCCTCCTATTTCCCTTAATAGGATTGATAACGGATCGAAATTTGCTTTTGAAAAAAAGAAATGGGGTGGATTGTTTATAAAGGTGGAAAGTTGCGGATAAATGGATCACGCGACTAAAAAAGGATACATAAAGTAGATTTCATCGAAGGAGCGGAAAAAAAAGCGTATATAGGAACGTGTGTTCTATTTTTATATTACTGTAATTGTTTAATGGTGTCAATATATTCAAAAATTGTTCTTCACCTTATTTTCTCAAAAAAAAATAGGAACAAGTAAGCACCTGTCCCTATAATGTGACACGATCCACTTGTTCACGCAGTAGGATCATGTTGTCTTTCAGCCTCTTTGAAATTTCGCACAGAGCTTGAACGGATTTTCCTTTGTGATGGCTAAGCTGGTAGACGATATCTTCAAAGAGCAGCTCCATCTCTTCATGGATGGCCATGGCCGATACATTGTAAAGGTGGATATTGGCGTAGCCCGTTGAATCAAAGATGGCAGCGTCGATATAGGGCTTGAAGCTCTCCAGTAAAGCAGGGAATCCGATGGTCAATCTGGTTAACCCATCCCTGAGACCCTCAATGGTTCCAGCCAGTTCGTCGATTGGCTCCAATGCGGAAGATACGTATGAGCGGATTTTGTCATCGAAGTCTGAGAAGATGCTGATGATTTTTCCAGGCACGGTGCCACTTAACGCGATGTTCATGGCTCCTTTGATTTGCGCTGATATCATCTCCAACGTATTCTCAATGGCGAACGCAATTCCAGTCAAGGTTCCTAACAGCGGAAGAAGCAGACCGTGTGAAGCTCCTTTGAAACTTTCAAAGGATCCTTCCAATAATACTTCTTTCACCTTCATCCCTAAAAGCATATGGTCAGAGGTTTGCAGGATATAATCGTTTTTCTTCGGCATCGTCACCGTATGCTGAACGGAAGTCCCAGATGAAATGCTGGCGCTTAAGGAGGCATCCCGCTCACCGAAGTTCGTTCCCAAGTCTGAGATCTGTTGTGTGAACTCTGCAATGTTACTATTCAGCTTTGCAGTATTGTGGTTGATAATTTTATAGTGTGCAAGAATATCGTTTACTAGAACATCCTCAAGGGTCTCTTTCCCCCCACTGAAAAGCTGCGGGATTTCTTTATGAAGGATGTTCTGAAGGAAACCGGTCATATTGGTGATTCCACCTTTGAACTCTAATAACTGACTCCGTGCCTGCCCGAAAATACTCTCCACACTGATACTTCTATTGAATAAGTGCTCAACTAATTCAGCAGGCGGGGAATTCAACACTCCATTAAGAGATCGGCTTGCATTTTCAGCCATATCTACAAGGGAAATGAGATGATCGATTTCTGAGGTCAACCGGTAACTGGTTGTCGTGATGCCGATGAATAAGGGATTACCAATCAGATTTTCAAAGGAATCCTCAAAGATCATCTGCAGGCGGCTCAATCGCTCTGAATGTCGTTCACCTTCATGCTGGGCGATCTCTTCTGAATGGATCAGGTACTCCTGAGCATGACCCAGCCTATCCGACACATCCCCTTGCATCGCTTCTGCCAACAGGTTGAGGTTGTCACGATTGATTTCGATTCTATCTGAATGTCCGCTATAAAGGGGCTCACCGGTCCAGATGCTTGTCATGATGTGGGCATCGGCTTCGTCATAGATTTCACCATAACCTGGTTCTCCATCTATGCCAATAACGTATTTTCCCCCATCGGTATATCCTGTGTGATTATTTTTCAAGATGCTAAACTTTTCACCGATCTGTGGTATGCCTGTTGATATATCATACCTCTTACCAGGGATGCGTGAATCGAGATGCAAGGCAATAAGGGTGCCTGTCAGGACATCATTGTTGGTAAAGTAGTTGGTGATGTTGTCGTAGTTTTTGTTTGGATCGATTACACCTTTTGGTTGAAGGGCCGGATTAAGAGTAACGGCTTTTATATCCGGGCGATTTCTGACAGCGTAGGCTGCCAAAGGACCTCCAAGGGAGTTACCGGTAACATAATTAACACCATTTTCATTTTCTTTATCTACTTTAGCGCAATACCTTTCAGCGGCTTCGAGTTGAGGGAGTGTTAAATCGCTTAAAAGCTGGGCATCGGTTAAGATATCTTGTTTCCCATTTGCAGCACTAGCATCCGTACCGACATAAACGACGGAAATTTCTTTTGTCTTTACGTTTTCAACGGTCAAGGCATCCAGTCCAGTCGGATCTTCATATAAGGTATCTATCACCTCGTATTCATGTCCGTTCACTTCAACGATTTTATGCTTAGTTGGCTTCTGGTAAGCTACTAATCCCGCTAATTCAACTAGATCTTTATCCATTTCCACTTGGTTTACAGCTGCTACGTCTTTAACTGCTGTTATAGGTTTGTGTATTTTAGTCATATTAACCACCTATTCGTTACGAATAATTTCCTGTTCAATTGAATTATCTTTAAACCCTTCAAACGATTCCTTGTGAACCCTGTTATCATTTACTGCCACTCTATATGTCCCTTTTGGAAGAGCGCTCATTTTTTCTATATCTTTTACTACACGTTTCATAACCTTTTCACTTGGATCCACATTCTTTTCTTCCATAAAGAGCATAATGTTGATTCTTAAGCTATCTGGATTGAACGAATCCCCATCATACACTTTTTTTAGTGTTTCGATCGTTGTTTCATGATCTTCCATGTAGAGATCATAGACAGGCTGTATGGCTTCATCGCTTTTTAGGGAAGACATAGAGTAATATGGCGTCATACTACCCGATCCACCGACATTTTGAAGAGACTCAATGGTTCTCCCTACAACGTCTTCTTCTGAAACGACCTTCTCAAGATACGTATCCAGATTCTTGAATTCTTCCTTCAATATCAGTCTGTATAATCCTTCACGGATCCCTCGCTCAACTTCGCCTTCTTGTGTTCTCACTTCTTTAGTCATGATTTCTTCCGTGCCTTTATTTATAGGAACAATGGCATAAGAATAAAAATGCACAGGTCCTGTCGATTCCAGGAATACCGTCACTCCATCCACATTCCCCACTAGATTGTGAACTTTAACCTCAGTCTTATATTTCTCTAAGAAGAAATCTTTTACCGCCTTTTCCACTTCCTCACTTTTTGCCTCGGCAATCTTATCGTTCTCATCACCATTATTCAAAAAGTAGCCTTCCCCTTTATAATCCTGCACCCTTGCATACTGATCCTTCACTTCATCCTGCGTATTCTTCTTCTCATCCACACCATTGCCATTCGCATTATCCATATTCATACATCCTCCAAGTAATAATGAAAGTCCGATTCCATATATAATCCACTTATTTTTTCTGTTCATGAATGTCTGATCCTCCTAATTGGATGGGTTCATTTTAAAGAATTACCTTTATATTGTATAAAAGTCTGTAAAGTATTAACAGTTTAATCGGGAATTCCTTAGATCAATCAGGAAAAACAGGAAAAAAGTAGTGGTGACGATTCTCTTCTACATTTCTTTTAACCTGTTTATTTTGCTGGAATTATCGTGAGTCTTCAGACTTATACATTTGTATAATTACCCCAATTGTTCAAAAGATAACCTGTTAGTCTAGAAATTTTTGTAAGGTATGAACAGGGTAAGAATCCCTATTCTCCCCTAATCACTTCCTTTTCGATTGAATTATCTTTAAAGCCTTCAAACGATTCTTTATGTACACCGTTGTCATTTATCGCTATCCTGTATTTTGAAGGGATTCGACGGTTCTGCCAACAACCTTTCCCTCCGAAACCACTTTCTCAAGATACGAATCCAGCTTCTTAAGTTTCTACTCCTTCACAATGGAAGCCGGAAACGATAATTCCAGGAAGTTATCTTTGACCCATCCTCCAATGTATGCTAAACATTTCCAAGACATTGCCGGTATGATAAGATGTAGCAGTATTTTGAAGAGCAGGGGAAGGAGCAGGGGGACGGTTCTTCTGCTCCCAAAAACCCCACTCACTTTAGAAATATGGACAAACAAAGAAGCGAGAGAACTGTCCCGATGAGGAGGTATTAGTCATGGATTATTCGGTAATCGGGAAGAAGATTAGGGAACTTCGAAAGGCCGTCGGGTTGACCCAGGGTGATCTGGCAGAAAACATTTGTACACAAGCCTTGATCAGCCGCATTGAAAAAGGTGATATCTACCCAAGCGCCACTGCTCTTTACCAAATCTCGAATCGACTGGGAGTGGATGTGAACTATTTCTTTGAAATTGGCACAACCCCAAGGCTCGACTATATTAACGAGGTGGAAAGGCAGCTAACCAAGCTCCGGGTGGATCAGCGATTCGAGGAAATGATGGAAATCGTCAAAACAGAAGAAAAAAACCCTTTATTCTATAAAGATAATGAAAAATTGCAGCTTCTACTCTGGCACAAAAGCATCTATTTTTTCGAGGTGGAAAAGGAAAGCGAAACGGCCTTGACCATCTTGAATGAAGCCTATAACCTGACAGCCAAACAAAAAAAGGCCATGACCGAAAGAGAAATGGAAATCCTGATTACGTTCGGGATATGGGAAACTCAGCTTGGTGACCATCAGAAGGCACTGGACTATTATCAACAGGTCGAGGTCGCCATCAATCCCGCCGAGCAGCTGCACGATAAATCGATCAAAACCCGATTGCTCTATAACATCGCGAGGGTCCTGACCCGCACAGAACACTATGAATCCTCCACAGACTACTGCCTGAAAGCCATTCACTGGTGCATCGATGAAGAACTGCTGTGGGGACTGGGAGAATCCTATTACCAAATCGGATTCAACTACGAACTCATGGAAGATTTCCAACAAGCCATCCCCTACTTCCAAAAAGCCCTCCTCATGTTCGAACTGCGGAACAACAACCTATACTCCACATTCCTTGAAGAGAAATTGGCTAAGCTGGGAGTGTAGGGAGAGCAGGGGGACGGTTCTTATGCTTCCTAAAATCCCACTCCCTTTAGAAATATAGGCAAAAAAAGAAGCGGTATAAATGAGCAGGATACTCATAAGTTTTTTCTCCTTAGCGAGTTTCATTTTTCACAAAGACCAATCAAACTTATTTCAGTATAAAAATCGTATTGATTGTAATCATTAACTATTTTAAAGATCTAAATAGAAGCACGAGAACCGTCCCCCGTGCTCCCCCCGCAATCTGTTACACTAAGGAAAAAAGATTCAAGAAGGTGCTAACATGGACTACTCAGTAATCGGAACCAAAATTAGAGAAATGAGAAAGGTGGTCGGGCTCACACAAGGAGATTTGGCTGAGGGGATCTGTACCCAGGCGCTTATCAGCCGGATTGAAAAGGGAGACATTTACCCAAGTGCCACGGCTCTTTATCAAATTGCGGTTAAACTTGGAGTCGACATCAATTATTTCTTTGAGATCGGGACCACCCCCAGGCTGGATTACATACGGGAGGTCGAGAGGCAATTGAAATACCTAAGAGACACATGGAATTATAAAGGGGTGATTGAGGTGGTGAAAACCGAGGAAAAAAATCCTCTGTTTTATAAAGATAACGATAAGCTTCAGTTACTTTACTGGCATAAAGCTATTTACCTGTATGAAGAGAAGAAGGAAATCGAATCAGCTTTTACCCTTTTACATAAAGCGTATCACCTGACCGCCCACCCTAAGAAGGCTATGTCCGAGAGAGAAATGCAAATACTTTCAACGATTGGCACGTTTCACGCTTCCCTATATCACCATGATGAAGCACTCGATTATTATCATCAAGTGGAAACGGCTATGAAAACGACGGAACATTTGCAAGAAAAGGTCATCAAAACGAAGTTATTTTGCAATATGGCGAGGGTTCTGACCCGTTGCGGAAGATTGGACGAATCTACAGATTATTGTTTTAAAGCAATTAAATGGTGTTTTGAAGAAGAATTGCTATGGGGACTAGGTGAACTCCACTACCAAATCGGCTATAACTATGAACTAATGGATGACATCGATAAAGCACTATTTTTTATGCAGCGGGCTTTTCATATGTTTGAACTGCGGGAAGAAACAATGCATATAGACTTTCTAAAAAAGAAGTTGAATGAGATGAGGAAGGAAACATAGGGACGGTTCCTGCTTCCATCCTTACCTTACTGGATAGCCGGTCTTCGTTCCCATGTACTGATAATAATCTTTCGTGGTTCGTAACTATGGCCGAGACCGACTTTAAAGGACAAAAATAAGAACTTCTCTATAATGGGGCTACCATATGAACCCAGAAGAAAAACTATTTCGTTCTGCTTGTTTTCTCAATCTAAAAGAAGCACGAGAACCGTCCCCTTGCTTCCCCCTTCCCCAAAAAGATTATACAAGTCCTCCAACGGGTATATTGTCTTGTAGACCATATAACTAAGAAAGGATGATTCTGTGCTAACAACGATTTCGTGGATTTTTCTAGGGATAGGACTGTTGTCTTCCCTCATTATATTAATGGATGTGGTCAAGCATCCGCAGAAGATGAAGATCATGAATGTGGTGTGGCCGATCAACGGATGGTTCTTCGGTCCGATTGCTCTCTGGACATACTTTAAGTGGGGCAGGGTAAAGGCGAAGAACATAGATAAGGAAGACAACCGCGGCCATGGGGCCAAAGTGTTCGTCTCCACCAGCCACTGCTCGGCAGGCTGCTCTTTCGGTGACGCGGTCGGTGTTCCGATCGTCGCGATGACCGGTCTCACGATTGCCGGTTCTACTTTATTTGCTCATTATACAGTTGAATTTATACTCGCTTATTTATTCGGAGTCATCTTTCAATTCTACTCCATTTATCCCATGAATAAGGAAAATGGGAAACTCAACGCCTTCAAACAGGCAATCAAAGCCGACTCCCTTTCCCTGATCGCCTTTGAAGTAGGGATGTTCGGGTGGATGGCTATCGTCCATTATCTGCTATTCAATGAGCCGCCGAAGCCGACAGAACCCACGTATTGGTTCATGATGCAGATCGCAATGATATTAGGGTTTCTGACGAGTTATCCGGCGAACCAGTGGTTGATTAAGAAAGGGTTGAAGGAAGCGATGTAGGAGCATAGGGACGGTTCCTCTGCTTCCCAACATCTTCAAAAAGAAGCAAGAGAACCGTCCCCACGCTCCCTCTAAACCTTAAACACCAAACTAGGAGAAACCCCCAGAATTCTCGCTGCCTGCCTTTGTGACAGCCCCTCTATTTCTTTTACGTTTCGCAATATGATATTTCTCTCTTCTCTGGACAAGCTTTTCACCTGTGGAATTTCATAGGATCCGAGACACTTCATGATTTCCACTCTTGCTTCATCGTCGGTTAATCTTCTGACTGAGCTCGCGTCCAGGCATTGATCATCGTTGTTTCTCTCGTTAAATTCTTTAAATTCAGTTTGTGCAATGGATAGATGGGGAGAAAACATGCTGAATAAATAGTGCGGATCAAGCAGGTTCGGTGGATAGACCGTCTTCCCGTAGTATCCCGGGCAGCTGCTCCACTTCCATTCATGGGGTCGAGTAGCGATTCCTGCCTTGATTGGATTCTGGTGGATGTATCGTGCGACAGTCAAAAAATACATGCGGCTTTCTACATTTTCACTTTTAAACCGGTCCTGGAAAAGGTGCCCGGCCGTATTGTACTTGGAATTGTAATAAAAGGCGTAACTCACACCCACCCGTTTCATCACCAGTGAAATGTCTTCACTTCCCTCTTTCATCAACAAGTGAACGTGATTTCCCATCAGGCACCATGCGTACATCTTAAAGCCTGATTCGCTTTTATATTTCCTCAGGAGATCCAGGTATTTTATGCGATCGTGATCATCGTGAAAAATTTCCTGTTTATTGGCTCCCCTCACAATGACATGATAAATTCCCGTTTTGCTTTTCCTTCTAGCATGCCGGGGCATTCATTTACCTCCTTCTGTCTCACGAGTGAGCTTCTAATCAATAGTTGAATCCGAAATCAAATAAAGAGAGTTTAAAGATAAGTAGATTACGTCTGTAGCATTACATAGAGTGCACTGCGAAGAATAAATCTGGGGTTAAATTTAATTTACCATAATACACTAAATACTTTCAATGGGAAAAATGGAAGCAAGAGAACCGTCCCCCTGCTTTCTTATATTTTTTGTAAAAAATATAGGATCTTATTGTATTTTTTTACAGGTTTAGATATAGTGGGGTAGATTGAATTTTCTGGGAGGAGATACAATGAAATCCATTGATGATATTGCCATCGTCATTCCCGCTTATAACCCTGATGAGAAATTAAAAATGTTAGTTGATGACATTATGTCAGCACATTTTTCACGAGTTATTATTGTAAATGATGGTAGTAAAGAAGAATGCGCCGGCATTTTTAGAGAGTTAGAGGACATTGACGAGTGTGTGGTCTTACATCATAGTGTCAATCAAGGGAAAGGTCAGGCTTTAAAAACGGCCTTTGCATATTTTAAAGAACATTATCATGATTCACTTGGGCTTATTACAATTGACTCTGATGGTCAGCATACAGTAGAAGATATGAAGAAGGTCGCTGCTAAATTAGATGACCATCCTAATAGCTTAGTATTAGGGTCCAGAAATTTCTCAGAAGAAAATATTCCTTTGAGGAGCCGTTTTGGAAATAACCTTACTAAAGTCGTGGTCAAGTTCGCCAGTGGAATTAAAGTTTCCGATACACAAACGGGTTTGAGAGGAATACCAGCAGTGTATGTGGATGATCTTCTAGAGGTAAAAGGTGACCGCTACGAGTACGAGATGAACATGTTATTAGAATGTAAGAAGAAGAATATTAAGATTGAAGAAGTGAACATTAAAACGATCTATATAGAAGAGAATAAATCGTCTCATTTTAATCCAATCAAGGATTCTATCAAAATCTATTCCGTTTTTTTAAAGTTCATCGTGTCTTCCTTTGCATCATTTGGGGTGGATATCGCATTATTTACGATTTTCGCATTGATGCTAAAGGATACATTACCAGATTCTTTCATCATTGTTTCAACGGTTCTTGCAAGGGTTCTATCATCATTTATCAATTTTATGATTAATAGAAATGTAGTATTTCAATCAAGCTCATCCCATACAATGATAAAATACTATGCACTCAGTATTGTTCAGATGGGGATCTCAGCGCTGGCTGTACACTATATCTATTCAGCGGTCAGTTCAGGAGAGGTAGTCATCAAGGTTATAGTGGATTCTCTTTTATTCCTTGTTAGTTTTGTCATTCAACGAGAATGGGTATTCAAAAATGAGGTTGGCCGGAGTGAGTTGTTGAATAATGAGTAGCATCGTTTCGTTTTTACTATTATTCACTTCTTTCAGTGGATGGGGACTAGTTTCTTTAAATAAAATAAAAGTTCATATCTCTTTTATTCCCATCTTTGTCTTTTCGTCCATTACAACCGTTGTGTTCTGTGCAGGATTAATAAATATCATGCCATTGGCAGTGCATCTCATATATTACTCAGGACTGGTCCTATTCGCATGGTATACCTATCACTATTTTCAGGGAAAGTATTCTCTAAAGCCGTTATTCCACCCTGGAATGATCCTACTTGTACTGTCTACCATTGGAATAATCATTTATTTAAAAGGTCTAATCCTGACTCATTATGACAATTTCAGCCATTGGGGGTTGATCGTAAGAGAAATGACGTTGATGGATGGGCTTCCGGATAGCTCTACCATCATCACATTCCAAAATTATCCCCCAGGAAGTGCAGTCTTCATTTATTATGTAATGAAAGTATTAGGCGCACATGAAAGTTATGCTTTAATGGCCCAGGCACTTCTGGCCCTTTCGTGTGTCGTGCCGATGTTCTTCTTAAGTAAATGGAAGAAGCCTGAAGTGATTGTTTTAACCATAGCTGCAGGTTTTTCTCTTTTTTTGATGCATTGGAGTAGCTTATATAACCTATTAGTGGATATTGTATTAGGATTGGTCGCATTCGCTTCAGTCATTGCAGCTTATTATTATAGAGATGACTGGAAGAAGCAGCTGATCGTTAATACACCGATATTGATTCTATTGATGTTGGTGAAAGACAGTGGGAAAATCTTTATGGCTTTCAATATATTACTTATCTTGATTTTTCTATATTACCATTATATACATAAAAAAAGCGTTTCAAAAAAAACGTGCAAGATGATTTATAACACTCTTCTTTGGCTGATCGGATTACCAATATTCCTAAATTACTTATGGTTAAAATATACGATCAAGGCATACCATATGAATTATGGTACAAATAAATTTGCCGTCACACCCAGTAAGGTAACCAACAATGACAAGTCCTCAGAATTCATGGAGAACATAGGTCCAAAGCTGTGGCAGGCTTCTACCAATCTAGAATCGAATCATGTTGGTGCCCTCTTACTATTAAATCTTATCGCTGTTGTTATAATACTGTTACTGTATGTGTACCAACGGAAATTCTCCAAGTTATTGATATGGACAATCCTGGTTACAAATACTTATTATGCTTTATATATGGTGTCTCTCTATTTCATGTATGTGTATTTAATGCCGGAATTTGAGGCCTCGAGATTAGCGGGGTTCGGGAGGTATCAATCGACGGTCATTGTCTATCTAACAGGTATTCTAATGACTGCCATAATACATGAATGGAATGATCACTTTAAACCTAAGTCTGTGACCAAAATAATGACTGTGATCACATTAGGAAGTCTTTTCATTTATCCATTCAGTGATAATCTCAAACAGCTTGATGATAAACCTGAAACCAGGTCGACTATACGATGGGAGGTCAAATCCAAATTTGAAAAAATCGCTTCCACCGGTACCGTTGATCCCAAAGTGATGTATTATAGTCCGAAGAGCATAGATGATAGAGGCTACTTGAAGTATATTGTATCGTATGAACAGCTATCAACCAATTACGTTATTATTAATGGTATAAACACAAGTGAGCAAAGAGAAAAGTTTCTTGAAAATCTGAAACATACAGAGTATCTGGTGGTATTGGACGCTGATCAAGAATTTAAGGATTGGTTCTCACGTTTTATTACCGTCGAAAAACCAGAAGGAGTCTATAAGGTCCAACAGAAAGGCGAGGAGTGGACGTTTACACCGATTTAAATAATACAGGTCCAATGATTTGCAAGTGTCAACACGGCCCTGTGCTCCTACAAAAAAACAGCGTATCTTTCTTCCGTTTCTCGAAGAAAGATACGCTGTTTAATATAAAAAAGACGTTTTCGGAAGCAAGAGAACCGTCCCCTCGCTTCCCCCTAACTCTTCCGATACTTATCCTCAATAATCATATAATTTTCATGATTGATCTTATCCCACTCCGTCTTCTTATAATTAAGTCCTTTGAGTATGTTATTGATCCAATCAGGATTATATTCTCTGTAGTATACTGATTTGGCCCACGCCTTCATTTCCTTATGTTCTGGATGTTTCTCATCACGGTAGGCTTTAAGAAATTCATAGAAACCAGGGATCCCACCTACATCTTCAGGAGGAGAGGTTTCTGCCCCGTCAAGGAGGGTTGGGTAGCCAAAGTAGTAATCGTTGACAATCTCCTCAAGCTTAATGGTGAACTGCCAACCATCACCAAAATCATAGGCATACCGGATCTCCCCATACTTCTCCAGATACTCATCGATCTTTAATCCGGTGGGTTTCCGCACTTCGATCTTCAGTCTTTCCAGGGCATTCTTTTCAAATTTCAGCATTTCTGGTGGCATCGATTTTAACCTTTCTTCATAAGCGGCCTTGTTTTTCTTATAGTGCTGATGCTCAAGATAAGCTTCTTCATGGTCAGTGACAATCCTATGATCTTCCGTGAGGTCGAATTCATAGAGGTGATAACCTTCACTGGGATAACCGCTTTGGAAATTCGTCACGTTCTGAATGACGTCGTGAAGCCTTCTATACGTCGCTCCCGCTGGCATGATGACTCTTCTCCATATCAACGGATCGGACTCTTCTAATTCAATTTTTAAAATGTAAGATTTCAATTTGGATTCCCTCCTATTTAAGAGTTTCATTTCAGAGAAGGTGTAAACTGGTCCCCAAAGGAATAACCGTCCCGACTCCCCCATAGATTTAGTATACGAAAGGAGTGCTGTAATTGCAGCCGTCGCATTCAGTGAAGCAGGGGGACGGTTCTTCTGCTTCCCCCTTTGAAATACGGGAAAAGGAAGCATGAGAACCGTCCCTATGCTTTCCTAAGCCTTAAGCTCATTCATGAAAAGCATTCCCCTAGCTACCACCTATCACCCCCCTCATGTGGAATAGCCTGGGCTAGTTCCCCACATAGAATCCCCTTCGTATTCTTGCTACCGTAAATGGAACACTTCTACATGTTTATTGTTATGAAATCTACACCCTTTCCTTCAAGGTCTTCCTTATATTCTTTTTTTTGGTGAGGACAAAATAAGTTAAGTTATCTATTATTAAAAGAAGAAGAGTCTGCTTCCCCCAAAAAACAAATTTAAATGCCCCAAAAGGAAGCAACAGAACCGTCCCCCTGCTCACCCCTGCTCACAAACAAAAAAACTTGAAACTTATTCATACCATTCCCGCTCTAATAATCAAAAAGGAGGGCAAATAGTGAATGAACTTAGTCTTATCAGGAAGGCCATAAAAGGAAATAAGAAGTGTCTTCAGGAGCTTCTTGTTCTGCATAGTGATCAGTTGTACCGCACGGCGTTCTTATATGTTGGAAATCGTGAAGATGCCCTTGATGTGGTTCAGGAGGCATCTTACAAAGCGTTTAAGTCAATCAGCAAATTAAAAAATGAGAAATACTTCTTAACCTGGCTCACAAGGATCCTGATCCATTGTTCTTATGAGGTATTAAATAGAAAGAAGAAAGAGATTCCCATAGACAGGATGAACGAACGAAACGTTGATCGAACAGAACAAGGAGTCGAGAGTCTGGACCTAATAGATGCCATCAACCAGCTAAATGAAAAACATAAAGCTGCGATCATTCTTTTCTACTTTCAGGATCTCCCGATAAGCGAAGTGGCCAAGGTCATGAACATACCTGAAAACACAGTAAAAACCTACTTGAGTAGAGGGAAAGAAAGATTGAAAAAATCGTTAGGAGGAATGAACCACAATGGAGAAAAACTCATTTCAAGAAGCATATGAAAAGATTGAAGTGCCACAGGAGGATGTTTTAAAATCCATCCGGAAAGGAATGAACCGGGCTAATTCTGATGCATACAAAACGAAAAAGAAAACCGCTTTATGGTCGTCCGTTGCAGCTGCCACCCTTTTCGTTTCTTCCAGCTTCCTTTCGCCTTCCCTGTCTCATGTCATGGCGGATGTCCCTTTACTCGGGAAGGTCTATGAAACCTTCAACGACTCCGTTGGAAGGAGCTTGCAATCACAAGAACTAATAACGGCACTCAATCAAACCGCCAGCAGTAAAGGGATTGATGTCTCGATTACCAACGCATATTATGACGGAGCGATTGTCGGAGTAACGTTTAAAGCAAATGGGAAGATGAACACAGAGGAAAAAAGTGGTCAGGTCGCTGGGTTTTATGAGATTTTTGATGGAGATGAAGGAATTTCAGATAGCAAAGAACTCGTTCATATGGAAAAGACAGAGGATGGCTATATCGGCCACATCCAATTAAGTTATCCAAAATCGGAATTGCCCTCAGACACCACCTTCCCACTTGAATTTAAAACGATTGGCGGGAAAGAAGGAAACTGGAGGTTTGATGTCCCAATTAAGCAGCTGCCTTATGAAACCGTCACTCTTGATAAAAATAGCAGTGAAGACCTGTCAGGTGTGAACGTTCATTTTGACTCGATCATCCTGGGGAAGGCCTCGACCGCCATTAACTACACGGCAACATTCCCTGTTCTAGGAAAGCATGATCAGGTGCGCCTGGAAGTCTATGATGACAAAGGGGAAGAAATGAATATCTCCATGGATGGCATTGACCTGGAAACGACGAAAAATGGGGACAAATACATTGTTAAAGGAAGAAGCATCATTCCACAGTCAGTAAAAGGAAAAACAAAGTATCTAGAAATAAATCCGAGTGTAGCCCTTAATGAAAAAGATCAATTTGTGCCACTGAATGCCTCAACTCCTGCGGAAGTGAAGGCAGCTAGACAGAATCTCGCTGTTACGATTGAAGATATAACGGTTGATGACACTACCCTTGCCGTTGACTTCCAAGTGAATGACGGGTATGCAATGAACAAAGACTTTAGTTTCTTTAAGGATTTCGCCCAACACAATGTCATTTTAGTGAAGGGATCAAAAAAGGAAATCTATGAAGAGCCTATCAAACACTCCGTCAAGACCATCAAAAAGGATGAATTACGATTCAGAAGTACATTTTACATCAGTCAACTTGATGATTTTGACCTAAACACTTATGTCATGAGGGTGGGACTAGGTCAGTTGAGTGCGAATATCCCTGTTGAATTAGATGAAGTGAATGTCGATTTAGAGTGAAGCAGGGGTGAAGCAGGGGGATCTTCTGCTTCACCTCTTTGAAATACAGGAAAAGGAAGTATGAGAACCGTCCCCTCGCTTCACTGAGAGAAACAAAATTTCCTATCCGAACGATTACCCATCTGCTTACCATTCCACGTATTTAGATCTTAAGTGCATCCAAGGGTGGAAGAAATTCGAGAGCTTCGAATTATGTGCATGGGCACTTGGTAGCTATTGATGGGGGTTGACTTGGGAGGTAGTTCGATGATAAAAAAGGTCCGGAGATCCCTAGAAGCGCATGGATTGTATGTGTTGTATGGGTTCATGATTTTATTGTGCAAGAATAAATAAGAAGCTTGAGGCACCCGCCCTCAAGCTTCTTATTTACGGTTTCCCGATACGGGGCACTCATATAACCTCGATTTCCACTTTCCATTTGTCATCTGTCATCTATCATCGTTAGTTTCATGGTGTAAACCCTCTATCTTTTTTCCCTCTTCTGACTCTCGATATACTTCTTTTCCTGCTCGGCATTCAACGGAGACGTCGCTTTCCCGATATTCCCTTCTTGCAATCGCCAAATCGTGTTATGATCCCCCACCACTCCGGAATAATCGCCTTCTTTCCAGGCTGTAAGGATGTCCTCATACACGTATTCATCCTCATACTTGTTGATTTTTAATTGATCCAACAGATAATTGATTCGTTCATCTGTAATCTTAAAGAAGGACCACTTCTCTTTCGCCCTCACCTTTTGGTGGCTCATGGCATGTATGTATTGGCGCATCAGATTTTCACTCAGCGGCGTCTTCACCTTTTCACCGAATGGATTCTCTTCGCCATTTGGATTCATTTCCACTCCTGCTGTGGACACAGCATCTGACTGATTTGATTGATTACCAGTTTCTGAATTCCCCAGGCTGCCAATTGCAATATAAACACCCAGTCCCGTCAGGAGCACAACACTTCCTACTATAACACTCAACGTTTTTTTGCGTAGCATGGTTTTCCCCCTGTATGATTTCTGTCCTACCTTCTTCTAGATGCCAGGCTGATAGTCCTGCCAATTATCGTTATATTACCATATTTTTCTTTGAGCCAAAAGAGATGGTCGCTAAGTTGGTTGTCAATGGGAACTGAATTCCGTATAATGTTTCGTTGTTTGTTAAAAAATTTCCAACTATACATAAAGGGAGATCTGATACATTTGAAGAATCAGTCGTGGTTGTCACTTCAGTTCTTTGCGATATTTTTTACATGGGGAATTTTCATTCCTTATTGGACAGCGTGGTTAGTGGAGAGTAAGGATTTCTCCATTTCGGCTGCAAGTACCGTGATTGCCGTCGGAATGATCGCCCGTTCGTTTTCAAGCTTCTTCGTATTTCCGAAGTTGAGCCAGACGGTTTCATTGGGACGTCTTTCCCGGTGGTTGGTGTTGATATCGGGGGCTGCTTTGTTGCTGTTCCTGCCAGTGAACTCATTTGGGATGGTTTTAGGATGTATGGTGTTATTCAGCCTTGTCTATCCGATGCTGCTTCCGATGGTGGAGAGCATGGCGGCTGTGATGATGAAGGAAGATGGGATAGATTATGGCCGGAGTCGTTCCTGGGGATCGATCGGGTATACGACCGCACTGCTTGCAGTTGGATTTTTGACGTCGATTTTTACAGAGGGGGCCGTGATTTATCTTCTGTTTGGCGGGATTGTCGTGATCTTGCTTTCTTCCCTTGCGAAACTACCACAATCTATGAGCGGGACACGTGGTCAGGAGAAGCTTTCTTACAGGGGACTTCTGAAATCCAGTAAGTTTGTCTGGGCGATGGTGATCGTCGTCTTGATTCAGGGAGCACATGCTTCTTACTATAATTATGGCGTTCTTTATTTGAAGGAATTAGATGTGAGCGCCGTGTATATCGGCGTGATCTTAAATGTTGCCGTGTTGTCGGAAATCCTGTTCTTTGCATTTTCAGACCGGCTGCTTAAGGGAAAGAGCATTTCCCTCATGTTTATGATAGCAGCAGGGGCTGCTGTGACGCGTTGGACTTTGTTGTTCCTCTTCCCCAGCACCCCTGTCTTTATCTTTACCCAACTTTTCCACTCACTAACCTTCGGATTGACCCATTATGCATTTATGCGGTTGATTTATGAAGAATTGGAAAGCAAGGATATTCCTGCAGCCCAGGGAGTGTATACTTCCCTTGGAATGGGATTGAGTACGGCTGTGCTGACGTTCATCGGCGGCTTCTTGTATGACATTTCACCTGGCACGGCATTTATGGGGATGGCCGTGGTTGTGGCTCCTTGCGTGGTGCTTGGTGGATGGATGTATTGGAAGTATGATCGTGGGGTTGAAGGTGTGTTTAGTTATAAATAATAATTGGCCGTTCGGGATGTGTGATTCCGGGCGGTTTTTTTATGTTGTGGAGATATAAAAAACGCCCCACCTTCAACAGGCAGGACGCTCTGATCAAACTTAAAATCTCTTATACCCAACAAACTTAGGATTCCAGTACGTATTGCTTAACTTCGATACCACAACTCCGCTGTCGGATGCGTGGATGAATTCCCCGTTTCCTATGTAGATTCCCATGTGGCTGATGCCGGCTTTATACGTATTTTCGAAGAATACGAGGTCGCCTGCTTTCGGGCTGGATACAAAGGATGATTTGCTGTAGTAGCCTTCTGTGTTCGTACGTGCAATCGATTGTCCCGCCTGGTTGAAGACGTAGTAGATGAATCCGCTGCAGTCAAAGCCAGATGGTGATGTGCCTCCCCATGCGTACGGAGTTCCTACATATTTCTTGGCGATGTCGACGACGTTTGATGATGGAGTTTCTGTTCCTCCGCCTGATGTACCATTAATGGAAAGCTTTTGACCTACATATATTGTATCAGAGCTTAACCCGTTCCAAGACTTGATGGACGACACGCTCACGTCATAACGGATGGCGATATGTGAAAGGGTGTCTCCTGATTGTACTGTATAGGTACTTGATCCCGTTGACGGTGGTGGTGTTGTTCCGCCGGAAGAAACGATCAACGTTTGACCAGGATAGATCACATCACTACTCAGGTTGTTCCATGATTTTAGTTCGGCTACATACACATCGTATTTGGCACCGATTTTTGATAGATAGTCACCTGATTGGACGGTATATGTTTTGGCAGATGAACTGCTTGGAGCTGATACTTCCAGTACTTGATTCACATAGATCAAGTCGGAGTTCAAATTATTCCAGTTTTTCAGGTTTGAAACGGATGTATCATATTTATATGCAATCACGGAAAGGGAATCACCTGATTGTACACGGTAAGAAGCCGCTTCCGCTGAATTGGCAGCGATTGTCGAGAATAGAGCAGCAGTAGTAAAGGCAATGATTGTTTTTTTCAAAAAAATGTCTCCTCTTCATAGATAGTGTCGAATTTTAGTGCTTGTCCATTATCTATGAAATAGACTGATATTTTAATAGGCTAATATTCTTATATGAAGAAAAAACAGGAAGAAACCCCAGTATAATAGTAATTGGTACTTTATGGTCTTATTTCCATTTACAAATAGTTCCTTACATAGTTTGAAGGATTCACCTGGGTGAATGTCCTTATTTGCAAAAAAACCTTATCAGCCCCGGTGTCATACCGTTTAGAAATTTATGGTTACGCTTACAACATTGACGCGATGCTTTTGTGGGTCTTTACTCTCTTTTTCTCATGGTGGTTTACGACCGCTGACCTTACATATGGACCAGTCGACTCCCCACCCCTATTACCCACCCCTCCACTTACTTCAAGAAAATTCTGAATGACAAGATGATTTTTATCGATTAAAATAAGTAGAATTTATCTTTCGTAAAAGCAAGGGGGCAGGTTAAATTGGCAGGAAAAATAAGGCTGTCAAACTTTGAATCTCTCAGGGTCCTATCCATGATCATGATTGTACTGTTGCATTTTGGGACCTATGGTATTTCGAAGTATATGAACATATCTGAGTTAAGTAATATCAATCAATTCCTCTTCAATTTCATCAAGGTACTGTGTTTGGTGGGGGTTAACGTATATGTATTAATCAGTGGATACTTCTTGTGTACGTCAACTTTCAAGATGAGCAAGGCGATAAGGGTAGTTCGGGAAACCTTTATTTTCTCCGTTCTGATTTTTGCCGGGATGGCAGTCTTGCAGAGGACAGACGGTTCTCTTGCCGGAATGCTCCCATTGGTCTTCCCTGTTTATTTGTCCACCTATTGGTTCATCACGGTTTATATCCTGTTATTTCTGATTTCGCCGTATCTCAATATCGTCATCAATCAGTTATCAAAGAAGGAATATGAGAAACTGCTTTTCCTATTATTCCTGGTCAACTGTGTCTGGCAGTTCTTTCATCCCCTGGCAAGCTTCGGGGTCAATGGTGGATACAGCATCGTACATTTCATCTTTCTCTATTTTGTCGCCGGGTACCTCAGACATCACGGAACGTTTATTTCTTCCCTAAGTACGGGATATTATTTAAGCGTTTACATCCTTATCGGAGCAGGCACTGCCCTGATGATACAGCAGGCATGGGAGCTGCCTTTCAAATTGCTGACCTATAATTCTCCCATCACCGTGATCATGTCGCTGGCACTGTTCCTATTTTTCTCGAAGCTCAGCTTTGTATCGAGACCCATCAACGCCATATCAGGGTATGTACTTGGCGTCTACCTGATACATGAGCATCCCCTAATCAGACAGCGATTATGGGGCAATGTCATGGAATGGATGAATATCAGGAGCGAGTCTCTCCTGATCCTGCAATATCTCGTGTATGCTGTGGTCATATTTGGAGTTTGCCTGGGACTCTCTTATGTTGTGTATTCCGTCATTAATTATAAAACGTTTATTAAAAGGAAGAAGCCGGCCGGAAAAGTGAAAATGGCTGGTTGATTATAAACAATACTCTACTGTGCCAGCTGATATTCAGCTGGTTTTTTTTATTGCTATTTTTACAACAGAGGTTTAACTCTAGCAGGTAAATACCCTCATTTTCGTTGGGGTTGGCCTGGTAAGTCACATCCTTCAAATTGCGTATAACTATCATATGTGGGATAAATATGAGAGAAATCATCAATGACCTTGCATCATTTGCTTGAAGCGACAGAGTTGCTGTAAGCTTTTTTGTCCAAAATGAAAACGGCTACACTTTTTCATTGACAACTTGTATATACATGAATACAATAAGAGTATATCTTGTATATACAACACTCCCCAAAAAAATGAAAGCGTTTTGACAAAAGCATGATATAAAGCGTTTTTCACATACTATTTAGGGGAATTCCATTAATAGAAATGAAAGCGGGTACAACGCTTTTATGAAGGGTGCCTGTCACCTTTCACCATTCCAAGGGAGGGAAATTCATGAGCGTGAAACGTGAAGACGTTCTCGAAATCATTGAAGCGATTGGCGGAAAGGATAATATCCGCACGGCCACGCACTGTGTGACTCGTCTACGGCTGGTGCTGAATGATGAGAAAAAGGTTGATAAAGAAAGATTAGAGGCAATTGATCTGGTGAAGGGTTCTTTCTCCTCCAACGGTCAGTTCCAGGTTGTCATTGGACAAGGTCTTGTGAATAAAGCGTATCAAATTCTGGCTGAGGAAACGGGAATCGAGCATGCATCGAAACAGGATGTAAAGGATGCGGCGACTCAGAACCTGAATCCCCTGCAACGTGCGATCAAGGTACTGGCGGATATCTTCATCCCGATTCTGCCTGCGATCGTAACGGCCGGTTTGTTGATGGGTCTGAATAATATTTTAACCGGTCCGGGGATTTTCTATGATGAGAAGTCGGTCATCGATGTTCATAAGCAGTGGGCTGATTTTGCCTCGATCATTAACTTGATTGCCAACACGGCCTTTGTGTTCCTGCCAGGGTTGATCGGTTGGTCAGCAGTCAAGCGTTTCGGCGGAAGTCCATTACTCGGTATCGTATTAGGTCTTATGCTTGTTCATCCGGACTTACTGAACGCTTGGTCATATGCAAGTGCAGAAAAGATTCCTACATGGAACTTATTCGGATTTGAAGTCGACAAGATCGGGTATCAGGGACAAGTTCTACCGATCCTATTCGCTTCCTATCTATTAGCGAAGATTGAAATGTTCCTGGACAAGAGAGTTCATGATTCCATCAAGCTCTTAGTCGTGGCACCGGTGGGCCTTCTGATTACCGGATTTGCCGCCTTCGTCCTGATCGGACCTGTGACCTTCTTTATTGGTAACATGCTGACGGATAGCGTCGTATGGGTGTTCGATCACGTATCATGGTTAGGTGGTCTCCTGTATGGTGGTTTATACGCCGTCATGGTTATCACGGGTATGCACCATACGTTCCTTGCAGTAGACTTACAGCTGGTCGGTAGTGAAGGTGGAACATTCCTATGGCCGATCCTTGCACTATCAAATATTGCACAAGGTTCAGCAGCGCTTGCCATGATGGTGGTAGCGAAAAAAGAAAACGAAAAGCTTCGCGGCTTGGCAGGTACGTCAGCCATCTCGGCTTATCTTGGAATTACAGAACCGGCGATGTTCGGGGTGAACCTGCGCTACCGCTACCCGTTCATCAGTGCCTTGATCGGCTCTGCCATCGGTGGTGTACTCTTAGCGATGACAGGAACGAAAGCATTCTCTATCGGTGTAGGTGGATTGCCTGGATTCCTATCGATCATTCCTGAATACTGGCTGCCGTTCTTCATTGGAATGGGCATCTGTATCGTCGTACCATTCGTCCTGACAATCGTCTGGTCCAAATTCAGCAAAAACGAAGTAGTCTGATCAATAGAGAGAAAACAGTTGCAACAACTTGTATATACAAGTTAAACTAAGGGGGACAAATGAATTCTTAGCACTTGCCTGAAAGGGATAGTGATGGGGATGTTTGTCCCCTTTTTCATTAGAGGGACGGACCTTCAAATCTGCTTGTTTTGGAGAGTCTTTTCCTATTAGGTAAGGCTTTGTGACGAAGAATGGAAGGTCCGTCCCTCTAAATAAGCATGAGAACATTGATGATATGAAATAAATGAGGCGGATGAGCTAAAAAGTTGAGGTCCGTCCCTCAAAAATATGTGAAGGATGGTGCATGTGGTATGAAGCAGCCTTGGTGGAAGAAGTCGGTTGTGTATCAGATTTATCCGAAGAGTTTTTATGATACGTCGGGGAATGGCGTTGGGGATATTAAGGGGATTACGGCGAAGCTGGATTATTTGAAGGAGCTTGGGATTGATGTGGTGTGGATCACGCCGATTTATAAGTCTCCTCAGAATGATAATGGCTATGACATCAGCGACTATTTCAATATTCACGAAGAATACGGAACGATGGAGGATTTCGATGAGCTTCTGGAGGAAGCCCACTCCCGCGGAATCAAGATCATCATGGACATCGTGATCAATCATACATCGACGGAGAATCAGTGGTTCATCGAGTCCCGGAAATCGAAGGACAATGAGTATCGTGACTTCTATATTTGGAAAGATGGTAAGCCGGACGGTTCCGAGCCGACCAACTGGCAGTCGAAGTTCGGAGGTAACGCTTGGCAGTATGACGCAGAAACGGGTCAGTACTATCTTCACCTCTTTGATGTCACTCAGGCCGACTTGAACTGGGAGAACGATGAGGTGCGAAAGAAACTGTATGACATGATGCATTTCTGGCTGAAGAAAGGTGTCGACGGCTTCCGCCTGGACGTCATCAACCTCATCTCCAAAGATCAGGACTTCCCTGATGATGATGGCTCGGTTGCTCCCGGGGACGGACGCAAGTTTTACACTGACGGGCCCAAGGTCCATGAGTATATGCAGGAAATGAACAAGGAAGTCTTCTCTCAATATGACATCATGACTGTCGGGGAAATGTCTTCCACCACGATCGACAACTGTATCAAGTATTCCAACCCGGAACGCAATGAGCTTAGCATGACGTTCAATTTCCATCACTTGAAAGTGGATTACCCGGACGGACAGAAATGGTCGGTTGCTGACTTCGACTTCCTGAAATTAAAGGACATCCTGTCTACATGGCAGCGTGAAATGAACAAAGGCGGCGGTTGGAACGCCCTCTTCTGGTGTAACCATGATCAGCCGCGTATCGTGTCCCGTTACGGTGATGACGGAAAGTACCGTAACGAATCGGCGAAGATGCTTGCGACGACGATCCATATGATGCAGGGTACCCCTTATATCTATCAGGGAGAAGAGTTCGGAATGACAAATCCGAAGTTCACAAGCATCGAGGAGTATCGTGATGTGGAATCCCTCAATACGTTCAATATATTGAAGGAACAAGGAAAAACGGAAGAAGAGATCCTCGAGATCCTACGACACAAGTCCCGTGATAACTCCCGTACACCGGTGCAGTGGAATAATGAAGAAAATGCAGGGTTCACGAGCGGCACCCCTTGGATCCCTGTTGCGAAGAACTACCAGGATATCAACGCAGAACAGGCGTTAGATGACGAAAACTCAGTCTTCTATCACTACCAGAAGCTGAACCGCCTCCGTAAGGAATATGACATCATCGTCGACGGTGACTACCAGCTGATTTTGGAAGGTCATCCTGAGATTTTTGCCTATGTGCGGAATGGTGAGGGAGAGAAGCTGCTTGCGGTGAATAACTTCTATGGTCGCGAGACGGAGTTCACGCTTCCTGATGAGGTTGATGTCGCAGGCTGGTCGAGTGAGGTTCTGATTTCGAATTATGATGATGCGGAGAATGTGTATTCTCAAATCACTCTTCGTCCATATGAGTCTGTGGTGTTTCGGTTAACAAAATAAAGAAGATGAGGCATTGTCCATATGGGCAATGCTTTTTTTACGTATAGAAGATTAAGAATCCATAATATGGGTATATGGTATTTAAGTAACAAAATCAATTTCAGTACAAATAACCCATACCCAACCACTATTTCCATTTGATACCATTAATTTGTGTGTTTACTATTAAAAAGGGGGATGAAAGTCTTGTCCTATTTATCATATTTGATTTCCCAGCTCCAT
The DNA here is from genome assembly GCF_056173145.1 of Rossellomorea sp. QJM3NY_18. Taxonomy (NCBI): domain Bacteria; kingdom Bacillati; phylum Bacillota; class Bacilli; order Caryophanales; family Bacillaceae; genus Rossellomorea; species Rossellomorea sp. QJM3NY_18. Next base: position 3,964,772 of record NZ_CM149659.1, read on the forward strand.
GAGAAAAAAGAGCAGCTTGTACGCTTGAGAAATTCCCTCTCCAGCCTCAATGCCCTTCAAGGTGAATTTCTTCAGCATCAATCATCCGTGACGGTACCGGACCTTAGCCCCACTACCTGGCAGGGTACATTAGCCAAAGCTTTCACGGAAATCCGGGAAGATATGTTATTTTCCTATAAAGATCTATCTCATAACCAAATGGATACGGCCATCAGTACCATCGAAGACAAAATCGCCTCACTCCGGACAGAGATCCAGTCCCTTGAAACGAGTATCGCCAATGAACGTGCCCTAATCGAACAAGAACAGCGAAAGGAAGGATGACCATGAACCAAAACATTATCCTCCGCATGGGTGAAATCAATGAATCCTTGAAGAACATCCAGGCTGCCACGGAATCATTTGAACCAGCCCTATTAAAGGACATGGCGTTTTCCAATCACCTGGACGTGGTGACGAGATTAAATGAATTGAATACACAGCTGGAGGATGTCGCCCGGGTGTATAAGAACCTTCTGACTTCGAATAATGTATCGGCGACCAACGCCATCCAGGACTTTAAAGAAGTCGACGACACCATTTCCGCTTCCATCCGGTCGCGTTAGGGGGAATTAGAGGAAAATGAAAACTCTTGATAATCAATCATTACATAGCGGTATAGAAGATTTGCGAAGCAAGCTTGAAACCCAGAAAGAACAGCTGTCCGAGCTCAGGCAAGCCGTCGAGCAGTTCTCCGGTTCACACGATGCCTTCAGCGGGCAGGGCGGTGAAGCCGTCCGGTCTTTCTACCAGGATCTTCACACCCCTTTTCTGACGTTCTATAGCCTTTCCCTGCTAAACTATGAACGAGTCCTGACCGCGTTGAAGTCGGCCTCCACCCAACTGGAATCTGACACTTCAGGATTTATCCGTCAACCATTCCTCGATGGGGAGCTGAGGGATGGTCTGAACAAAACGGAAAGCACCACCCTTGGCCTCGTAGATGAAACGAATCAGACATTGGACTCGATTCGGGACATCGTTCATGTTCCTGCCATACAGGACCAGAAGTTCCTCAGTGATACGAAACGAGCCGAACAGAAAATCACAGAGACCCTAGAAGATTTAACTTCTTTTGACACTGACCAAACGAAAGCCCTGGATACTGTGGACCATGACATTCAGCTGATGAAACGTTATATTTATGAAATAGAGGGAATGTTTAAGAGCGGGAAGATCACAGTCGGTAGTTACTCCGGTACAGAATTGAATCAATCCTTCCACCGCCAGCCTTTTATGAGTACGCTCTCTGACAGATTGCAGTTTGAAAGTCTGCTGGTATCCAGAATGACCATTTCGAGTGAATACGATTCCTTGAAGCAATTGTTGATGCTGAATGGTCAAGGGAATTCAGGGTCATTCCTATCTTATTATTCAGATGATCTCGCTATTTCTAGTGAAGGCAAAGCACAAACTTCTTACGGGGTCTGCTATCCTCCCGAGAAAAATGAATACGTCATAGATAAAAAAGTAGAAGATGGTTTTGGTTCTGACGGTGTCGGGAACGCAGGCCTGAACTTTACGAATGACTATGATGCTGGTCATCTTTCATTTAATTTAAATGGCTCTGTCGTTGATACCAATAATATGGACGACATTCCCTCCTTTCTGGAGCAAAAGGTTTTATTCGGAGAGATGGACGCCGACATTCCTTATTCATTCAAATCGACTGGTGAAGCGCTTCTCTATGGCCAGAATATCGGATTGAAAACGGAAGCTAACGTATCGAAAACGACCTTTGCCCACGACAATTCACCTGCCGCCCTTAACCTGGCATTTGGTCAGGCAGAAGCGAAAGCAAACGTCGAAAACTACACGGCAAGTGCAGGTATAGGAGTGGCCGCCGCCAAAACGGAATTAAAACTTGAACCCCTGAATTGGTTCGGCTACGAACCCCTTGAAGAGTGGTTCGGTTTCGATTATGATCCATACATCGCTGTCGATGTATCCTTAGGGAGCGCAGGTGTCAGTGGATCAGTCGGAATGGAAACCGGGGTTTATGCCGCCTACGGAATCGGCGTAGGCATCAAAGGCGGACTGGAAGAAGATAAGAAATAACCTGATGAAGGAGGATCACATGCCAACCACCAGAGAAAAATCCAGAAATTTATTTCGATTGCTTCTGCTCATATATCCCATCTTTATGGGCCTCATGGGGACCATTAGCTTAATTGTCCTTGTCACATGGGGAATACCACAGGAAGACTTACAATCCCAGCTGCCAGCCATCCTGATCTTGGCTTTGGTCATTTACGGAACGTGTGCAGCTTCCCTTGTCATCCGTGCCATTTTCTTTAAAAAGGAAAAGATTTCTCAAGAGTAGGGTTATCCCCTGCTCATTATTCTTTAGGAAAGTAGGGATTTTTCATGAGTAAAAAAGACACCACCCTCCTCCCCATCGGAACGGTCGTCAAGTTAAAGAAGGTAGATAAACCGGTCATGATCTACGGACGCCACCAAATTCAAAAAAAGACAGAGAACATCTTCGATTACATAGCGGTCCCTTATCCAGAAGGAAACCTGACAGAAGAATTCAACGTCTTTTTCAATCGGGGACTGATCGAAGACGTCATCCATCCGGGACTCGTTTCTCCTGCAGAAGAACTGATGAGGGAAAAAGTAGAAGAGGATATGGAGAAGAATCGGAGGAATGGAAGGAACCAAGATGAAAATTAAATTTCTATTTATGCTTATATGTATCACATTCACTTTACTTGGCTGCAGCCAGACTGCTGCCGATAAACCTAATAAGAAAGAGGAAGTAAAAGAGGAAAGCCTGGATCCGACTAAGCTTTTACCTATTGGAACCGTCGTAAAGCTGTCTAAAGTGGACAAATCGGTTATGATCTATGGCTACAATCAAATCCAAGTAAGCACGAATAAACAATACGATTATATCGGGGTCCCTTATCCGGAAGGCAATATTTCACCTGATTACAATGTCTTCTTTAACCGGAACCTGATCGAAGAAGTTTTACATAACGGCTACGTGACGGATGAAGATAAAAAAATCCGTGAAGAAGCCGATCGTCAGGAAAATACTTACTAGGAGTGGCTTGCTAATGTTCTCAGATAATCCATCCCTTAGGAAAATCATCCGGACCGGGCTGCTTGTATTCGCCATCATGGGATTCATCAGCGGAACGATGCCACTGGCCATCATCAGCCCAGCTATTTTCACCGGCACTTCCATGCCTGAAAAGCTTCCTGCATTTGTGGTTATTGCAATCGTCAACTATGGTTTTGCTATCCTTTTACTTATAGTTCGTTCAAAATTTTTCAAAAAGTAAACCATATTTGAAATTAGGTTAACATTTAAAAGTTTTTATGGGATAATAAAGCAAAAAGGAGTTCCTGCAATGAACGCCACGGAAAAAGATCAACATCTTCTTCATGAAATGGAAACAAAGCGTCTGGAACTTAAATATCTTGCTCAATATCACGGCTTCTCACATCCCGCAACGGTGAAACTCAGTCAGGAACTCGATGAACTATTTAACCTCTATCACCAATTGAATCAACGATAAAAGGCTGTGCCCGGGCACAGCCTTTCTTCATTATTCCGTCGCTTCCTCTTCTCCCTCACTGGCCAAGAAGAAAATCGCTGCAACCTTCCACCCATCATCTTTCTTATGGAAGACGGTTACCTGCTTCCCTGAACGGGTCACTTCCTTATCACTGTTAGGATCCTTCGTCGTTGCTTCGATCTCAGCATAGACATCCGCCTTCTTGCCGGCATAGTTAATGATCTTCACATTATCTACTTTACGCTTTGAATCAACGGTATCAAAGATCTGCTTCACATAGCGCTCTTCATCTTCGTACTTAAAGTTCACCGGTGTCTTCGAGATGACACTCATGTATGATTCGAAATCTTCTTCGTTAAAGGCATTGATATATTGATTAAAGGCAGCGTCGATCGCCGATTTTTCTTCTGCCGGGATCCCTTCCGCTTCCTTCAGTTCACTTGCGTCCTCCACGATCTGCGTCATTTGGGTCAGGGATGCCGCCTCATCTGTTGCAGGATCTTCACTCGGGCTGACCTCTTCCGTTTTCTTTGCCGTATCTTTGTCTTCCTTCTTCTCTTCGTCTGCCCCACAAGCACCCAATAATAACGTGCTCATGCCAATTCCCAACATGATTTTCTTCCAATGCTGTTTCGACAATGCTCTTCACCCTTTTCTAAAATTTACACTATCTCCATTCTATTGAAAATATTCACAACACTCAAGTTGAATCTCATTTCTTCCTAATAATTATGGTAAAATAATAGCAGGTGATATTATGACGAGAAGCAATAAATACCAACAAATCTTCGAGGATCTCTCTGAAAAAATACAAAATGGCACGTATACAGCCAATTCGATCCTACCATCGGAAAACGAGCTCTCGGTGATCTATGCCACTTCCCGCGAGACCATACGTAAAGCGCTTACATTACTGGCTCAAAAAGGGTTGATACAGAAGCTGCGCGGAAAAGGATCCCTGGTGCTCGACGTGTCCCGTATGAGCTTTCCGATTTCCGGTCTTGTAAGCTTCAAGGAACTGCAGACATCCATGGGACGCGATCAAATCGAAACGTTCGTCCACGACTTTGGCTTGATCTCTGCCGATGATGGGATCGCTGCTCAACTCGAGACGTCCTGTGACGCTGAAATATGGAAAGTCGTCCGCTCCCGCAAAATCGGCGGCGAGAGGATCATTTTGGACAAGTCCTATTTCCTGAAAGAGCAAGTCCCTCTGCTGACAAAAGAAATATGCGAGAACTCCATCTATGAATATCTCGAAGGGGAGCTCCAATTACCCATCGATTTTGCCAAAAAAGAAATCGTTGTGGAAGAATGTACGGATGAGGACCGGGAGTACCTGGATCTGAATGAATACGATCATGTAGTGGTTGTGAAAAACTATGTACATCTAAAAGATGCGACGTTGTTTGAGTATACAGAATCGCGGCACAGGCTGGACATGTTCCGGTTTGTGGATTTTGCACGGAGAAAGCATTAAGTTGGGTCCACTTCCTGATTGGGAGTGGATTTTTTTATCCCCGCGTGGGATTACCCAATTCGGAAAACCACTCTCCCACCCAAAACAGACAATCAAAAACGACCCTCCACCAGGAAGGGTCGCTCTCTCAACAACAAATTAACAATACTCTATCTAACAACCGATACTTATCGTACTTCCACCCAGCCGTTCTTGATGGCAGTCACTACTGCCTGGGTACGGTCGTTCACGTTCATTTTTTGAAGTATATTACTTACATGATTTTTAACAGTCTTTTCGCTGATATATAAGCCTTCACCGATGCCACGGTTGCTTTTTCCGTCTGCAAGCATTTGCAGGACTTCACATTCGCGGCGCGTTAACAGGTGAAGCGGGCGGCGAACTTCGGATTGCTGGAACCCGCCTGAGTTTTGCGCATTAGCAAGGCGCTTGTATTCTGCAACCAGGTTGTGCGTCACTTTAGGATGGACGTATGAACCGCCTTCAGCGACGATTTTCACTGCGTCAACCAGTGCGTCTGAGTCCATTTCTTTTAACAGATAACCAAGTGCACCCGTTTTCAGCGCATGGTTCACATAGTTCTCGTCGTCGTGGATGGACAGGATGATGACTTTCGTATCCGGATACTTGTCCATTAGTTTACGAGTCGCTTCCACGCCGTTTGTCTCAGGCATGTTGATATCCATGAGGACTACGTCGGGTTCGTGTGCTTCGACGAGGTTCATTGCTTCTGAACCGTCATCACCTTCTGCTACTACGTTGAAAGAAGGTTCGAATTCGAGGATTCGTTTAACCCCTTCCCTGAAAAGCTGATGATCGTCAATGATAACAATATTTGTTGCCATGTCTTTCGCCTCCCTAAACCTTCGAAAAATTTACGTATTAAGGGGAACCTGGATCAGTATGACCGTCCCTGCTCCTACTTTTGAGTCAATCGTGATGTCTCCTTCGAGAAGGTCGACACGTTCTTTCATCCCCATGATTCCAAAGGATCCTGTCTTTTGTTTGTCTTCATCGAATCCTTTGCCGTTGTCTTTGATGACAACCGTTATTTGGTCTTTCTTTACTTCTACTTTAACTTGGATATGCGTGGCTTCTGCGTGCTTAAGGGCGTTCTGGACACTTTCTTGTACCAACCGGAACAGAGCGACTTCGAATTTGGAAGGAAGTCTGATATCGAGCCCCATATTCACAAACTGTATGGAGGTCTCCTGGTTATACTCTTCGATTGTACTCAAGTATTTTTTGAGGGTCGGTATCAGCCCGAGGTCATCAAGCGCCATTGGTCTGAGATCATAGATGATTCGGCGCACCTCATACAGGGCTGAGCGGACCATCCGTTTAAGATCGCGGATTTCCGTGATGGCATCATCTGGGGTCTTTTCCCTGAACACCCGCTCGATTAGATCCGAGCGAATCATCACATTCGCCATCATTTGAGCAGGGCCGTCATGAATTTCGCGGGATAAGCGTTTCCGCTCGTCCTCCTGGGCCTCAATGATCCTGAGACCGAAATCCTGCCGCTGCTTCGCATCTTCCAACGCCTCACCCACTTGCCTTAAGTCACTATTCAAATAATTGAGAACGACGGATATCTGTGAGCAGAGATTCTCTGCCTTTTCAATCGTGTCCCCGAGTGCTTGTAAGCGTCTTTCCAGTTCATCCCTGCGGTTCCGAAGCTGCTTTTCCTGCTGTCGGTTCATGGATAGCTTCATCTGCAGGTCATGAGCCTTCTCGTACGCTTCTCTTACCTGGTCTTCTGAATAGGTTTGGAAATGCTTGCTGACTTCAGAAAGTCTGAGCCGGGCAAACTTTGATTTCTGTTGGAGGTCATCTCCTTCATCAATCACCTTCAGGACCATTTCTTTCACTTCAAGTAATTCTCTCATCAAATCTTCATAATCAGTTCGACATTGCTCGCCAATCTGGAAGATCTCATCCTTACTTTCGTCAACCGTATCGACCATCTTCTTCAGGATGCTATCCAACATCTTGGTGTCTATTTTTTTAAGTGACACGGTACACCCCTCTTTTGTTCCACAATAGTCGTCCGCCTAGCTTCAGGGAAACTATCCTTATATAGTAATAATCGGTTTTATAAGCTCAGGGCAACATGCCCATAGACCTACTGTTCATCTATACTAGATCGTACCTATTATCAATTCAATGGAAAGTCATGAAACTCCTTTATTCATCTAGGCATATTCCTATGTAATACTTCTACCAAGGGATTATTCGCTTCAGGAATAATAGAGAAACTATGGCAATTATCTAGAACATTCGGCTTCCCTAATGAAGCGTTGGAACAACTGAAGTATTACTATCAGCGTCCATTATACCATGTCACATATTGTCGGAGATTAAAGTTTGATTACATTGTATTACCATTATTTCATGTAGAACCAGTTATTACCTCGAAAGGTGCCTGGAATTGTGCATTCTTCACCATTTTTCTATATAGTAGAATTAGGATAAAAACGCGGACTTTGTCGTACGCTGCGGCATTTATGAAAGGAGAAATGATTTTGCTACATCAGTATAATACCGTCAAAGGTTACGGAGAAAATGAAATCAATATTGAACGTTCTAGATTTATCACCTATGTGAATCGGGTTGAAACCGAGGAAGAAGCGCAGGAATTCATCGCATCGATCAAAAAAAAGCATCATGATGCCAATCATAACTGCTCTGCCTACATGATCGGCGAACAGAATATGATCCAGAAGGCGAACGATGACGGGGAACCGAGTGGGACTGCCGGTGTTCCCATGCTTGAGGTGTTAAAGAAGCGGGATTTGAAAGACACCGTCGTAGTCGTGACACGCTACTTCGGCGGAATTAAGCTTGGGGCAGGCGGCCTGATACGTGCGTATGGGCGGGCTACCTCGGAAGGATTGAATGCAACGGGGATCGTCGAAAGAAGATTGATGCGCATCATGAAGTCCACGATTGATTATACGTGGCTCGGTAAAGTGGAAAATGAAGTGAGATCCTCCCCTTATCAACTGAAGGACATTCATTATCTGGAGTCGGTGGAGGTTGATGTCTATGTAGAAGAAGCGAATACGTCCGGGTTCACGGAATGGATGACGGAGCTGACAAATGGGCAGGCCGTCATAACGGAGAGGGATGTTGAATATCTTGAATCTCCATTGGGAACCGACTCGTAAAAATCATTTTAGCATTGGAAAAATCTTTTTTCTTACAAAGCCATGATTTAACTCATACTAATTGTATAGAGAGTAACATCGAAAAATGACTCTTTTGACGGATAGTGCTCTCCATTAATTTCGCCTACAATGGTGAAATTAATCGGACAAACTGACGTTTAAGATGATCTGATTATGGGGTAGTAGTAAATAACTTGTTACTTTTTGAAACTTTTTACTGAATTACGACGTCTAAGTAAGTAAAATCACTTCATTTTATGACAAATGAACCCACTACGCACTTTAGTAATTGTTCCCTTTAAAAAAGTGTTGCACATCATTAGATATGTGTTATTCTTACAATTGGAGTGCCTATAGAAGAAAAAGAGGTGAACGAATGTACTCTCTAATTGATTTTGTAATTGCTTTTGCTATTTCTTTAGTTGTTTCCGTAGCAGTAACTCCATTAGTGATCAAATTCGCCAAACGATTTGGCTTTGTCGATAAACCTGATCATCGAAAGGTTCATAAAGGGTTAATGCCCCGTGTAGGTGGATTATCGATCGTCATCGGTGCATCAGCAGGTCTGTTGTACTTGAATGATTTGATCTTACCGCTATGGCCCGTCATTCTTGGGGGAGGAATCATCCTGATCGTCGGGATCCTCGATGACCGCTTCACACTATCACCAAAAGCAAAACTTGTTGGACAAATCCTGGCAGCGTGCATCGTCGTGTTTGCGGATTTCAAAATTGACTTTATAACATTGCCGTTTGTGGCAGAGCGTATATATTTGGGGAATTTCAGTTATGTGTTCGGGATTCTATGGATTGTCGGTATCACCAATGCCATCAACCTGATTGATGGATTAGATGGACTGGCAGGCGGTGTATCCGTCATCGCTATGACTTCCATCATGGCTCTTGCAGCCATGAATGGACAATACATGGTGGTTGCCCTTACGACTATCTTAATCGGTGGGACCATCGGATTCCTATTCTTCAACTTTAACCCAGCTAAGATTTTCATGGGTGACACTGGAGCACTGTTCCTTGGATATTGTATATCGATTATCTCATTGCTTGGATTATTCAAGAGTGTGACGATCTTCAGTTTAGTTGTTCCAATTATCATCCTGGCTATACCGATCTTTGATACGTTCTTTGCCATCATCCGACGTATCCTTAATAAACAAAAGATTTCAGCACCTGATAAGTCCCATTTACACCATCGCTTACTTGACATGGGCTTCTCTCACAAAGAAACCGTACTGATCATTTATGCAATCGGGGCATTTTTCGGACTATGTGCGATTCTTTTCACACGATCTACCCTTTGGGGAGCTATTCTTTTCTCTGCAGTGCTTGTCGTATTAATTCAACTGACTGCAGAAGTGGTCGGATTGATCGGCCAGCACAAACCGCTTCTTAATACGATGAAGAAACTGCGCGAACGTTAATACGCACCCGTTTTTTTTATCAGAAATACTAGTTTACTAGAAAACCTTGGATGGTTATCCAAGGTTTTCTTTTTTTATGATTTGAAAGTTGATTAGCACGGGTTGTGTCCTATTCGACAGGAAACGCTTGAAATCGCGTCACTTTGGATGCGGAAGGTAACAATGTCTTTGTCTATACTTAAATCGCAGGAGTAGGCATTAGAAGGCTTTTTAACGATATATCGTTTTTAACCACCTGCTTCGATGAAAACCTTTCAAAGAAAAAACGCCCATCCCCAAGGAGACAGGCGTTCACTCTTTTATTCCTCTTCTTCTTCAAAGAAGTTACTGCGGATGACCAGATCAGATACTTTTTGTGCACGTAATTCAAACTCTGCGTGTGCCTGATCGGCTTCGTTTTGCATGATGATTTTGTTTTCCAGCGGGATCACGGCGAAACTTTCTTTAGTCGTCAGGATGTTTCGGCCTGTGATCGACTGGTCATATTTTTCTTCAGGGATTCCAAGCATGTAAGCTAAAGTCGGGTACATGTCGACCTGACCTACGGCTTTCGTGATTTCAAGTTTCTCAAAATCAGGATTGTAAATGATGAACGGTACTCTTCCCAATTCATCGATTCCCTCGACTTTCGGATTTTCCTTCATCATTTTATCTTTGTAGCTGTTTTCGAATCCAGCGTGATCCCCGTAAATCGCTACGATGGTTTCGTCCATCATGCCCCGCTCTTCCAGGTCAGCCATCATCTTGCCAATCGCCATATCCAGGTAATGGATGGTTTGCAGGTAATTTGCTGCGGACGTTTCGCTATATTGAGATTCAAATTCCAGTTCTCTATACGTGTCCGGCAGAATGAACGGCGTGTGACTTGTCAGGGTGATCATCAGACCGTAAAACGGATCTTCTTTTTTGCTTAAGATGTCGACGGATTGTCGGAAGAATTCCACATCGCTCAGACCCATGCCGATGTGTTCCCCTTCTTCGAGATCCTCTATGTCATAATATTTATCGATCCCGATATGGGGATACGCTTCTCTTCGGTTCCAGTAGGTTCCTTCGTCACCATGAAAGGCCAATGTGGAATATCCTTTTTCCTTCAAAAGGCCTGGAAGGGTCGTGTAATCATTTGTTGGATACCTGAAGAAGGTACTTCCTTCTGCTACAGGAAGCATGGATGTGTTCAAGATGAATTCGGCATCCGAGCTTCTGCCCCCTTTTGTTTGAGGGTAGAAGTTTGAAGCATAGATGCTGTGCTCCAGGAGGCGATTCAGATTCGGTGTGATTTCCTTGCCGTTGATCTTCTGTCCGATCACCCAGTTTTCCAGGGATTCTGCTTGGATCAGGATCAGGTTCTTGCCTTCTGCAATCCCCTTATATTCCGGATGTAGATCCTTATCTTCTTTTCGGAACTGATCTTTCTTTTTGTACCAATCTTCCAACAGCTGTCTTTCTTCGTCACTTAAATTCATATACCGGTTATTTTTATAGAACAAGTACAGATCCAGTGCACTGTATTGAAGTGGATTGAATTTCATCATGTAATCATATCGATCATAAATCTTGAAGATTTGTGCAAATGGAGCTCCATCGATGTAGTGATTCTTCATTGGCTTGACGGCAAGAATAAAGAACCCTGCCAGGAAGACGATGATGAATGTTCTCCAGTGTATCTTCGGGATGGAGAATGATTTTTTTTTCACAAATACGAAAAGGAGGATGATATCGACGATGAATAGGATATCCAGTCCGTTCATAAGCTCCCGTATGCTCGGTCCCAGTCCTGAAAGATTCGATGTTTGCAGGACAGCAAAGAATGACAGCGGTGTTCCAAAGTAGCGGATATACCACATTTGAGCCAGCAGCAGGAACGTCGCCACTATATTGATGAGGATGATCACTGATTTCCTTGACCACGTTTTAAATAGGAACACAAAAGAGAATAGCATCAGGATGGTTCCTGGCAGGGTGACGAATAAGCTCTTTACTTCGAATAACCCTTTGCCCAAAAATAAATAAAATAAAACGACTTTAATGGACAGTCCAATCGCAGAAATCAATAAAAGTTTGTCCTGCCATATGGATCGAAATCCTTGTTTTAGCTTGTTTACTAGATTCATAATTTTATTACCCCGTTTACATAATTGTAATAAAATTTTAACACTATTCCTCCTACTTATAAAGCAAAGAAATGACAATTCTTTGTATTATCTGACATGTTCAAACAGAAAAAACCCGATTTGAGTCGACTCAAATCGGGTTTTATTCCCATTATCTACTAGTTGGTGTCCAAGTGGCCTGCCTCTTACCTGAGATCGCTCTCAAGGTACCGAGGAGGGCTGCGTAGTTCACCAGGCAGAAGTAATATGGAATATAGGTAATCTTATTGCTCGTCACTTTTCCTAGCAATGCGAGGATATAAAATAATAACTGTAAACCGAACATGACTTGATACAACGGTTGATCTAGCAAGAATAGATTGATGATGAAGATTGCAATCATATAATATGGGACTAACCATCTCAGGAATTTATGTGACATGTATTTATAGAAGAAATCGAAATTCTTGAACGGATTCAGGACATTTTTGTAGCTCATAATGCCAGTGAAGCTTCGTGTGACGATCCGTACCTTCCGGCCAAATTCTTCTGAAGACTTTGGTGACGTTTCTTCCATCGTAATCGCATTGGGCTCATAGACGAATCGCTTTTGCTGGCCGATGATGATCAATGGGTTTTGCATATCATCCCCGACGTTTGGATTCATTTCTTTAAATAGTTCTTTGCGCAGGGCATAGATGGAACCATTCGCTACGATGGTCGTACCCGTTGCTGTCTCAAGCATTTTAAGGAGCTTTTCATACTTCCAGTAAGCGCCTTCTGATTCTCCGATTGATGAATTGGTTGGGTTCGTCAAGCGAAGTTCTCCGCAAACACCGCCGATTTCCTCGTCTTTAAAGTGCTTCACTAAATGATGGACGGCGTCCTTTTGGTAAAGGGAGTTCGCATCCGAGAATACGAGGACCTCACCTGTTGCAAGAGGGACGGACTTGTTAAGGGCTGCCGTCTTCCCTTTCCGGCCTTTCACGACATTCAATTTCACGTTCGGATATTTCAACACGAACTCATTGACGATGTCGTTCGTTCTGTCTGATGAATCGTCTGACACGACGATGATTTCAAGCTTGTCCTGTGGATAATCAAGCTCCACAGAGTTTTGAACTTTTTCAGCGATGACTTTCTCTTCGTTGTATGCTGCGATAAAGAGCGTTACCTTTGGTTCATAGCCTGTTTCCGTCATTCGTTCCTTCTTTACCACTCCACTTATGAGTTTCAAGAGAATCGGATAACCGGCATAGATATAAACTGAAAGAACGATCAACAGCCAAAAGATTATTTCTAGTATCATATCATGACTTCCTCTCATACCGATTGAAGGTGGACCCCTGTAAAGGATCCACCTTTGTTATTATGATGTGACGGTTTTTCTGCCGATGGATGCATAATAGAATCCGTTCTCTTCCATATGGGCTGGGTCGAAGATGTTACGACCATCCACGATCACTTTGCTTTCAACAAGTGTTGACACTTTCTCAAGGTCGAGCTCTCTCACTTCATCCCACTCCGTCAGGATCAGGATCGCATCTGAATTCTGGATGACTTCATATAAGTCATCACCCGTACGAAGATTTGGAATCAATGTCTTTGCATTCTTTTCTGCAATACGGTCGTAGGCGAGTATATCCGCCCCGAGCTCTTGCAGCTTAGGAATGACGTCGACAGAAGGTGCGTCCCTCATATCATCTGTATTTGGTTTAAACGCAAGACCGAGGACGGCAATCTTCTTGTCTTTCAAATCACCTTTGAAGGCTTCCACCAGCTTGTCGACCACTTTGAAGCGTTGAAGCCCGTTCACTGCTTCTACATCTTTCACGATCTTGAAGTCGTATCCTACTTGATCGGCAATCTTCACAAGGGCGCTTGTATCTTTAGGGAAGCACGAACCTCCATAGCCGATGCCGGCGTTCAGGAACTGTGGACCGATCCGTGGATCATATCCCATTCCCTCTGCCACTTTCGTTACGTCCGCACCTACAAGTTCGCACACGTTCGCCACTTCGTTGATGAAGCTGATTTTCGTTGCGAGGAATGCATTGGACGCGTATTTGATCATTTCAGATGTTTCAATATTCGTCACGACGATATTCTTGGTGAACGGTGCATGTAATTCCTTCAGGATCGCTTCCGCTTTCTCTGATTCCACACCGATGACCGCTCTTTCCATGTTCACCGTATCGTGAATCGCCGAACCTTCGCGAAGGAACTCAGGGTTTGATGCAACATCGAATTCGTCATGTCCGACTACCTCTTTGATGACACCTTTAATCATGGCACCTGTCCCGACCGGCACTGTGCTCTTCGTGACAATCACTTTGTAATCGTTCAGGTGTTCGGCAATCGAGCGGGCAGCCGCTTCGATATACTGCAGGTTCGCCTCACCGTTTTCTTTAGGCGGCGTACCGACTGCGATGATGACAAGATCCGCGTCATTCATCCCCTCGGCATAATCCGTCGTGAAGGATAAACGACCTTCATTGATGTTCTTCTCCACTAATTCCGTTAAGCCCGGCTCGTAGATGGGAATGATCCCATTTTTCAGGTTTTCAACCTTTTGGGCGTCTATATCCAAACAAGTCACTTTGTTCCCGGCGTCACTGAAGCAAACACCCGAAACAAGTCCTACATAACCTGTACCAATTACACATATATTCATCTTAATTTCTCCTTGTTCATTCTGAAATGATGTCTTTTAACCAATCTTTTAATGGACCTTTGAGGTCATCTCTCATTAGAGCAAACTCAACTGTTGCTTGAACAAAGCCGTATTTGTTTCCAATATCATATCTTTTACCATCAAAAGAATACCCGTAAACATTTTGCTGCTCGTTTAATTTTTGAAGGGCGTCCGTCAATTGAATTTCGTTACCTTGACCAGGCTCCAGGTTCCCTAGAATATCCAGGACATCCGGTGTCAGTACATAACGTCCCATGATGGCCATGTTCGAAGGGGCATCTTCCAGTTTCGGTTTTTCAACAAGTCCTTTGACTTTGAAAAGCGGACCATCGTTGGTCGGGTCTTCTACGTCAATGACCCCATACTTGGATACGTCCTCGTCCGGAACTTCCTGTACACCGATGATGCTCGATTCCTTCTCTTCGAATTCATCAATCAATTGTTTTAGACAAGGTTTCTTGGAAACCACGATGTCATCTCCAAGTAAGACAGCGAAAGGATCGTTGCCGATGAACTTTCTCGCACACCAGATCGCATGTCCGAGTCCTTTTGGTTCTTTTTGGCGGATATAGTGAATGTCTGCAAGATGAGAGATTTGCTTGATCTCCTCGAGCTCATCATATTTCTCTTTCATCGCAAGCATTTCTTCAAGTTCCAACGATTTATCAAAGTGGTCCTCGATGGCGCGTTTTCCGCGGCCTGTAACGATCAGGATATCTTCAATCCCTGAGTTGACGGCTTCTTCAATAATATATTGGATTGTAGGTTTGTCTACAATTGGTAACATTTCTTTCGGCTGTGCCTTTGTTGCCGGCAGGAATCGTGTTCCCAACCCCGCTGCCGGGATAATCGCTTTTTTCACTCTCAAAGAACTCACCTCTTAGTTTTGTATAAATCAATTGTTCTTATTCTACTGTTTCGAAGTCTTTTAAATAGTGTTTGCAGAATGCGGCCCATTTACGCTCTTAATGAGCCAAAATCATTAAATTTCACGAGTATTATACCATATGTTATTGATTTCTTAATCTCACAGGTTTATTGTGCTATAATATAGCGAGTAATTTCAGATGTGAGGATGAAGAAAATGATTAGTGTAATCGTACCAACTCTTGGAACGAAACCAGAGGAATTGAAACGATTGTTTGAAAGTCTTAATAATCAAGCATATAAAGACTTCGAAGTCATTATTGTATCACAAGACAATCACAATTATATTACATCCGTTTTAAAAGATGTTAACTTTAAATACAATCATATTGAAATAGATCGCAAAGGCTTATCACTCGCTCGCAACGTTGGCATAGAGCATGCCAAGGGAAGCATTCTGACGTTCTCTGATGACGACTGCTGGTATAATGATGATTCATTCCAAGTGGTGGTGGATTATTTTCACGAGAACCTCGAAACCGATGTGGCCTGCTTTCAAATCTATGACCCGATCAAAAATGTTTATTACAAAGAATATGACGAAGAAGAGCAGAAACAGGTTACAACCGGTAAGCTGTTAAAGAAATCTTCTATTGAGATTTTCATCCAAACGGCGAACATCGAACGCTCTCTCATTCAATTCGACGAGAAGTTCGGATTGGGCGCGATTTATCCTTCAGGGGAAGAAAACATTTTCTTGTTTGATCTAGCACGGCATAACAAGTCTATCAGCTATTTCCCAAAGGTAGTCGTGAACCACGAGAAACCTGACATGCAGACCCGCTTATATGAAAAATCCTTCATCGGGAAAGGACCTCTGTTTAAGAGAATGTACAATACGCCGACAGCCGTTGTGCTGCTGACTCTATTCACGTTGAAGAAATATCGTCATCTGGAAGAGCCATTCGGTTATTACAGCAAAGCTTTCAGAGAGATTTTCAGGTATGAGAAGAAATAAGAATTGCATTGTTAAAAGGAAGCAGATGCTTGGTAGAGGTGTCTGCTTCTTTTTTGTGGTTGGGTCGGATTGTTTATCTATGCGTAAATAGCGCGAAAAAAGGTGCAGCCATTCAGGCTGCACCTTTTCCATCACTTCTCTTTTAAGATGATTTCCGTAATTGTACCATTTTCCTCGGTTAGCTTCAGTTCGTTATCACCGAGATCCATGTCATTTTCAAGATCACCGTGGATCTTTTCAAATTCGTCTGCTGGGATATTGACCGGGAACTTAATTTCGATGAGTCGTTTATCTTCGTTATATCCTACAAATGCGTTGAACTGTTTGTAATAATAGAAGAATTCGACATCGCCTTTGCCTTCGAAGATGTATACGGGTTCGCCGTATTTACCGAATAGGTTCTTTTCTGAATACCCGATTGGCAGAGGGGTTTCCGGTAAAAGACCTGCATCGAGATATTGCTGGAACTCATCAGAAAGTACTTTCCGATTGTTTTTCTCGTAGTCGATCCGGAAGCTGAGCTTTTTGGAGTCATCCAGAAGCTCCTCATCGGTCATCTCGAGAAATTCATCCGTTGCCAGGTCTTCATTAAGGGCACCGATCAGTTCGACAACCGGGATTTCCTCTTGAGCGAGCAGGATTTTCGAGATTTCCCCTTCTTTCACTTCAAATACGACGCTTTGTTCATCCACGATCATATAGACATAGGACTGTTCATCCGTTTCTTCTGCTTTGTATTCAAAAAGGTCCAGATCCAGATGGTTTTCGATGACTTTTTCAAGATCATCTCCTACGTTTATCGTCTTTTCGATCTTGAATTTTTTATTGGATGTAATCAAATAGTCCGCTTCGCCGCTGGTAAAATGGACACGGAGCTTCTGTTTGGCATCATCCAGTATGTCATCCTTGGAGTCGGGATCTTTCATTACCTTGGACACTTCCTGATACCGTTCCCCCAAGCCAAAGTTCAGGAGTGAATATTCATTTCCGACCGATTTATATTCACTTTTTTGCACCTCTTTTGTTTTCACGCCAACGACAATGCCGAACAAAAGAACCACAAAGATCAAATATGATAGAAAGATTTTATATGAACTCAATTGTATCACTCCGTTACATTTTGCTTATCTTTGTGTTTCATTTCACCGAGTTTCACCAGCACGGCGATGACTAATAGGACTGCCCAGAACCTTGGTGTCACGTAATCGGCTCTGTATAAGGATGTGACCATCAGGTGAAAGTACTCCGTCAATGCAATGAAGTAGTACATATTTTTCATCCCGTTCTTTAAAAGGAAAACGGCGATGGATAAAAGACCTGCGAGTAAAAGTAGAAGTCCTACCACACCTTGTTCGAATAAAACATCGATGAACATATTATTGGCGGATATCGCCAGGCTCATCTGAGTATGTGGGACAATCTTCGTTCCGGCCAGGAACTCATATGCTCCCGGGCCATATCCGAACAATCCTGAAACGATGGAATGATCGAACAACCATTTGAAAGGCATAACATACATATAGATCCGGCTTGATTGTGTCGGATCGAACAGATTATCCCTTCTTCCCCAAATAGGTGAGAAGAATTTGGCCAGTAAATCCGGATTCACAAGATATAGACCTGCGATTCCGATGATGCCGACAAGTGGAATCATCCAGAGAATCTTTTTCGGAAATCTTGGGTGGAACATGAGATAGACCATTAAGAATCCGATGACAAGGACAAGGTTAAAGTAAGCACTCACTGAGAAAGTGAAAGCCAGGATGAAAAGAGTCGGCAGAAGCAACGCGACTGCATAGACCCATTTACGCTTCACCACCAGATAACCGAGAATGATCAGGTCGATCAGGAATGGTCCCATATAACTCGGTTCATTAGTGAAGGACGTAATCCTGAAATCGAACAGGGTTACCCCTTCCACGCTGTGAACGAAAGACCGAGTGTCCAAATTCAGGAATGGAATATTAAATATGAAATAAGCCAGCTGCCAAAATGCCACCGCCACTAGAAGAGTGATCGACAGCGGATAGACTTTGATAATGCTCTTACTATCCTTCGGTTCATTGACGAGCAGTCGGTAACCGAAATAGACAAACATGAAAAAGCTGATATAGTAGGCGATCCGCGTGATCATGGAGCTTTTCAGATAGTTCATATATTCTACACTATTTAACACGGTAGCCGTATAAAAAGCTGATAGTACGGCCAGTCCCAAAGAAATCAGGAACAGGATCAGGAAGCGTTTCAAATACTTATCAAACTCAGAGGTTTGCGTTAATTTTTTTCGATTGAGCAAGTAGTAGAGAAATAATAATCCCCCGACTCCCAATGTCAATACCGCCGGAACCGGTACAGGTAGCAGCTTAATGTATTTTGCTTGAGTAGAGAACTGCGCGAAGAACAAATATCCGGCCACTAAAATCAAGATGATCTGCTTCAGCCTCGGCTCATACTTGTTCATGAGTGTGGAAAAATTCATACTAAACTCCTCATTGTCTTTTTAGTTTATTGAATATAATCTATATCTTTCAAAAGGAGAATTCCGTCTTTCTTCTCCCACTCTGTCATATATACCAGCTCATTCTGCTTATTGAAACGATAGAATTTATTGACGGCTTCGGTGTGAAAATAACTCTTGTGCTGAGAAGTAAGTTTCTCTTTGAGGTAATTAAAGTCCGTTTCGGTCACTGTATTATCCGGACTCAGCATATGCTTAAAGGTATTCCAATCAGTATTTTCAATATTATTGCGGATATATTGATCGGCTTCCAATAGGTTTCTGAATTTCAATGGTTGATCCCCGCATCCACTGATCAGGATCGTGGTCAACATTATTAGAGCAGCAAACTGTTTCTTCATTACAAACTCCTTCCCTGTGAGGACTATCGTCTCTTTCATGTCAGCAATTCTTATAGTAAAAGGGACGCACCCTGTTAAGTATTGATAATTGAACAACAATAAAAAATTATACATGAAAACCGGTCATTTGAAAATGCTTTGTTCCATGCGTCCCTAAGGCTGTCTCGGCGTTGGAAACACTGTAAAAAGGACAGATATTCATACATTCCCATATGTTAAATATGTGTTACAAACATGTTTTATAGTCATAATTATGGGATAGTGTTCCATTTTATTTGGATTGGGGTGCTATAGATGATGGGATTCGGGTAAAGAAAGTTCTTGAAAAGGGGTGTTTGGAGCAGGAAGAGCATAGTGGTAGAGAGGGGTAAAGAATTTTCGACACGGTGGCATAATTAATTAGAATTTCGATGATTAATCAGGAGCACGCTTGAAAAACTCTATTCCCGCACGATTATCCTCCATACCGCTTCGAAAGGTTAAAAAACACGCATGATTTCGCCAGATCCGCCACTTTAGGACCCCCATCCATCCCCACTATCCAATTTCCACTCACAAAAAAACCGCCATCCCGTAGAATGGCGGTTTTTCCGACTAAAAATGAAACAAATCACTCAGCAAATGCTTGTTGGATGTCGCGTCGAACGGTTTCGTTTATCGCTCCGTTACCTCCGAGGAAGTACGTGTCGGCGAGAACGGTACGTTTATCGAGCCAGTCCCCTACATGATCCGGTAGCGCATCTTTACGCGTCAGGACGAGTGGGGATTTCATGGCTGCTGCAAGTGCAGATGCTGGCAGGGCATCAATGAAGACGTCACCGCGAGCAAAGAATAAGGTCTTTTCTTCAAATTGATCGCTGTATTTCTCTGCAATCGTC
Source organism: Rossellomorea sp. QJM3NY_18 (assembly GCF_056173145.1). NCBI lineage: Bacteria > Bacillati > Bacillota > Bacilli > Caryophanales > Bacillaceae > Rossellomorea > Rossellomorea sp. QJM3NY_18. The sequence goes on from NZ_CM149659.1 coordinate 3,984,836, forward strand.
AAGCTTGTCTGGTAACGATCCAGGCCGTACACCCGCGTGACATTTGGCGCCAGGTTAGCCAGTTCACGCTCCACACCGGTTGAGACGGCTGATTGTCCACCGATGATGGTTACGTTCTTGATCGCATTTTCCTTCATATATGCTTCTACACTTTCATGCAGGGTATCTTTCGTTGTGTACAGGATCGGAATCTGCATCATGCTGGCATATGAAGCGATCGACAGGGCATCCGGAGATTTCTCGTCTTTCGTTACAACAAAGACCTCATCTTTGTTCTTTATTTCGTCTGCCACTTTGACTGCTGTCTCATAACGCTCTTTTCCGCTGATGCGGGTAATGTCCCCCTCGTTGATAAAAGATAGACCTTTTAGCTGTGTTTCCACATTTGCCCCGATGGCATTGCTTCCACCCAGTAAGTAGACCTTTTCAGGCTGAAGGCGTTTGATTTCATTCAGGACCGTGTCCGGAAGTGTTTTGGACGTAGTCAGCAATAACGGAGAATCCAGCTTCTTCGCAAGGACACTTCCCGTCAATGCATCAATCGATAAATCCCCGCGTCCGATGACAACGGCCTTTGATCGATTTTCCCAACCATATTCAGAAACGCTTACGCTTGTTTCATAACGGTCGATCCCTTCAAGTTCGTGGGAGTAGTCACCTAAGTCAATTTCTCTATTCACACTGGTAGTCGGGTAGTAATAACCCAGGATCGTTCTGAAGTTGTTACCTTCTTTCGACATCTGGTAGGCCCCGTATTGGCTCATACCGATTCCGTGACCGAAACCGCCGCCATTGATGGTGTAGGACCCATCCTTTTTATCCAGGCTTTTTACATACGGGCTCTTCATGATGGAAGTCCCAAGCATGAAACGAATATTGTATGAAGTATCTTCCACTGTTTTAGTTTGGAGTTTGATAGTCTCGTCTTCATTTTTCAAGAAACCATTGTCGGTTTTTTCATAATACGTGAATGATACTTTGCCTCTTAACACATCTGTTGACGTGAAGGACTCATCCGGGATATCAAAAGACATATCCTTGATTTCCACAATTTTGATGTCGTGTTTTTCATCGATCATCTTTTTACTTTTCAGCCACTTTTTCATGTTAGAGATGATGGTTTGATCTTTTTCCTTTACATCTGTCCACCATGATTCGGGTTTCTTGAGATCCAGTTCGCTATTGTCAAACTGCTCTTTGGAAAGAGCGACCTTCCAATCGCCGTGTGGAGAGATCTTGGCATCATAGATGTCCTTTTTGGTTTGCAGGTAAGGAACCAATGCCGATCCCCACACATTTTTATTTGAAAATACTCTTCCACCATTAGAAGAGGAATAGAATGCTTCCGCATACTTATCGCCGTTCTTCAGGACTTCTCCCTGTGTTTCATTAACGGCCTTTGTCGTATGGGAATCCCAATCGTATCCTTTATACACTTGATCGCTTTGACCATCATAGATGGACCAGTTTCCTTTTTTCAGTACGAAGGTCCTTGCTGCAACGGCCTGTGCTTTCAGGGCATCCAATCCGCCGTTTGCTCCCCACGAAGATGGCATTTCAGCCGGTACGACCCCTTTTAAGTAGTCTTCGAGATTAATATGGTTGACAGGGCGGACGTATTTACCGGATTCAACGGTAAATTCCACTTCGCCTAAGTATTGCTTCTGTGAATTTCCTTTGATCGTCATGGCACGGTCCATCGATTCTGTGATTGTCGGAATGATGGTCACATTGCCACTGAACCTTTTCACTAAAGAACTACCTTTATAAAGAGATAAATCCCCTGACTCCACCTTCATGGTATAAGAGGCACCAGGCTGGATGAAAATGGACGTTCCCTTAACCTGATAGTCACCATTTGTTGTAAAGGGAAGTGCGGTCTTGCTTCCGATATAGTTTTGCAGTTTAACCTCGATTGGCTGTCCTGCTGCCTGAGTGCTTAGAGGGGCTGCGACCAGTGCCGTGGAAAGAAACAACATGGATAGTGCTTTCTTCAAGAGTTTTCCTCCTTGCGATATGTATTAGGGAAGGTGTCCCGGTTAAGGACACCTCCAAGAATTAAAGAGCTTCTACTTTTTTCAAGACGGATTCTATTTTCTTACCATTTTCACCGGTTTCTTCATATACTTCCTTGATCATGCCGATTTTCGGAGCATAGTAGAGGGTGTTGATGGTGTCCTTGTTTCCGGCTTTCACCGTGTTGCGGACAACGACGACATTTTCAAAGGTATCATATGGTACTTCCAGCGTTTCACTCTCGCTGATGATTTCCCACTGAGGGGTATCCCCTTTACCTTTTCGACTGATATCTGCCATAGGCTGCATTTCTTTATTTGGTTTGAAATTACTTAGCTTGCTTTCTTTCGGATCCTTCGGGCTACTTTCTTCATACACCACTTGAATGGCATCCTGATCCCATTTAAGGATTTGAAGAGTGACCATTTCTCCTACTTTGAATACACGTTGAACATGTGTATCGTTGTGATCCACGATCGTCTCTGTCAAGCTGAAATCTTTATTTTCAAAGGTCTTGATCATATTCTTTTCAGGTTTCAACTGCTGGAGCAGCAGGTTCACTTCTTCTTTTTCAGAGGAAGAATCCTGATCTTCTTCTGCTGCCGGCTCTTCTGAATCTGTATTTCCTTTTTCCGCTTCACTGCTCTCTTCCTGCTCGGCAGGAGCCTTCACGGTTCCTTCATTTACTGAAGCGTCTTCTTCAGACGGTGTTTCTTTTTCTACACTTGTATTCTCAGGCTCCTTCTTCTCCGCTTTCTCACTTGGTGAGGAAGCGCTGCAAGCAGAAAAAACAGTCATAGACAAGATGAGTAGTGACGTCAGAAAGATATTTTTACGACTGTTAGACATGGTTGTCCTCCTTAATACAAGACACTTTTCATTTTTTCAATGATGGAATCGTCAACCTTACCGCCGACTTTGATGACTTCTTTCACTTCACCGGACGGCTGGTATTCAAGAATGAAATCCTCAAGTCGACCTTCCAATGAACCTCCGACTAAGATGATCGGTGCTTTTGTTTTAACGGAAAGGGCAGAAGCTGTCAGGGCATCAGGATAATTCGTTCCAGTCGAAACGATGAATTTATCTGATCCCATGACCGATTTGAATTCAGTCAGCACTCTGGCAAGGGTTTTATACCGGTCGACTCCTGAAAGTCTTTCCACGTTGGATGAATATTTCTTGATCGACTGTTCAACGGTTGAAGAAATCGCGTTCCCTCCACCCAGTACCTTCACTTGTTTTCCTTTTAAGTAGGAAAGGGCGGAAGAATTGATGCTGTCCTTCCCTGTTAATACAATCGCCCACTGATTCGCTGATGCAATCGGTGCCGCTCCCAGGGCATCCGCGTAGTTCTTACCGGATGCTGCGAATACACCTTTCACATTCGTCAGCTGTTTATTAATGAGCAGGTTTGTTTCATAACGGTCGGCTCCGCCGAATCGGGTAACCTTCAGTCCAAGCTTTGCTAATCGATCCTGAACCGCATTCGAAACGGCCCCTTTACCACCAATCATGAATACTTCGTCAGCATTCAATCTTGCAAGCTCTTTCTCTACTTCGGATGGCAGATAGCCTTTTTCCGTTAATAGAATTGGGGCATTATCCAATTGTGCTGCGAGTGGCCCTACAGACAGTGCATCTGCGAAATCAAAGGCTGTTGCCAATACGACGGCTTTCTTCGCTTTTGAGCTTGAGAATCCGCTTGGATAAAGATCCTTGGACACCTTGATGGACGTCTCGATTCGATCGAGGCCGATTAAGTTTGTATCGTTGATGAAGCGATTAATCGACACTCCGCTGATACTTGACCAGATGACTCCTTTAGAATCGATATCCACCACTTTAAGAGGCGTCGCTTTCCATTTTGCGTAATCGATTGCACTCTTCAAGTCATAATACGACCATAAGCTTTTTCCATCTTTTGTTTGAACACTGTACTTTTTGGGTAAATAATTTGACCAGAGGATCTTTTCAGTGTGTTCATCTACTACTCTGGTATTTGCAAGCGTTCCGGCATATTTTAAGGCGTCTTCTTTAATCGGGTAAGTTTTAAGCTTTTCCTTCCCTTTCTGATAGACACCGTATTCATTCAAATTCTCATACACTTTCTTCTGCTGATATTTGTCAAATACATATGTATTTGTTTGGTTTTTTGAATATTCTATGGCTTCATTCTGAGTGTCATAAATCTTCAGGCGTTTTCCGTCTGCATTGTAGACTTCGAACACTTTGAAGAAAGAAATGATTCCATTTTTGATTCCTTCAGCGGCATTATTCTGGAATGACCATGTTTTGATCAGTCCTTCTTCGTTCGGATTGGACATATAGCCCATTTCCAATAAAAGAGAAGGCATTTGCGTATTACGGATCACATAGAATGCCTGATTATTCCTCATTCCCTTATCGGAAGTACCGATTGATTTCACAGTACTTGGGTGGACCGTCTCTGCCAATCTTCTAGACTCGCTTCCATAGGCCACTTGAATGGGATCCGGTGGATATGCCGCTTCCCAAGCATATTTATTATCATAATGATACGATTCGAATCCACTTACATACGGATTGGTAGGTGCCGCATTGTGATGGACGGAGACGAATACGGTCTGATCATTTTTCCCCTTGGCAAATGTATTGGCTAGATTTGTACGTTCCTCTAGACTCAAATAGTTCGTATTGTCCGTGCGAGTCATAAATACATTAAACCCCGCAGCTTTCAACTTATCTCTTAACTTCTCCGAGATTGCCAGATTGGCATGCTTTTCATAAAAACCAGTTGAATTCCCAGAAAATCCTGATGTTCCTGAATCCCAACCTCCGTGACCTGGGTCAATGACGACATTCTTCTCTGCTGATGCCAGCATAGGAACGACAAGAACCATCGCCATTGTAACAACAAGCATCGCAATCTTTTTCTTCATATTTCTGCATTCTCCTCCATAATATTAAAATTTTCCTTTATTCTACCATTACTATCGGCAACATATGACATACTTTTTACATGTTTTCGCAAAGTTTTACATATTAGTAAAAAAGACACTCATTCTCCTGGTATACAGGACGCATGAGTGTCTACTAAATTTGTAGTTACATAGAATCTTATTTCTCTTTTTTTACTATCTTATTATAAAGGTCTATCATTCGTTTCGAATTCTCTTCCCAATCATAATGATGGAGAACATGTTCCCTGCCGTTTCTACCTAATTTTTCCCGTTCAGAAGAATCCTTATATAAAAATAGTAATTTTTCCGCCAAGGCTTGTGGATCCTTTGCCGGGATCAAATACCCAGTCTTTCCGTCCAGTACTACTTCCGGAAGCCCTCCCACATTCGTGGCGACAACCGGAACCCCGCATGCTTGCGCCTCTACGGCCGAAACACCAAAGCTTTCAATTAAAGAAGAAATGACGAAGATTTGCAGTGATGAGATAAATCCAGGTACATCTTCATGAGCAATCCTACCCAAGAAGTCTACGTTCCCAACGATCTCCAGCTCATCTGCCAATTTCCTGTATTTTGCAAAATAAGGTCCGTCCCCGGCCAATTGCAGGCGAACGTATTGGCGTTCCGGACCCAGTTCATCCAAAAAGAGCTTAAAGCCTTTCAGGAGATACTCAATCCCGTACTTCGGTTCCATCCCTTTAGCAATTCCGATCCTGAATTGACCTTCCACCTTCTCTTCCGGATTCGGCTTGAATTGGTCAATATTCACCCCAAAAGGCGTGATGGATAAGGGCTTATTTTCATCGATATACTTTTTCGTTTCAAGCTCCAGGGCAGGACTCGTGGAACAAATATAGTCCGCCTTTTTCAATGCATATTGAAGAATGATCCGATTCATCATATTCTTATTGGGAAAATCATATATATCCGAACCCCAGACGGACAAAATGTATGGATTGAAGCCTGCAAGTGCACCGATCAGCCCATAGCTTGAGGCATAATGAGAATGAATCAGATCCGGCTGCCATTTCCGGATGATCTTCTTTAGTCTCGATACCGTAAATAAATAGGAAATCTTATGATTCAATTTCAAATTTAAATAGACTCTGCTTACATTCTCCCATGGGATTGTTTCGGTAGAGTCTTTGTGGTTCTCTAAACTAATATTCATGACCTCGATACCAATCGAATTATAGTAATCAAGCCACTTCTTTGTATGCACATTATTCGCTGGTGCTAATAATAAAACTTTCATAACTCGGGTACCACACTCTCTTTTTTACTACTGTCTATCTGTCTTGCCGGATCATTTGTTTCATACTGTTGTCAAAACAGCACAACAAAAGAAATATATTCAACAATATCGTTTGTGATATAATATACTAATTGATTTGATACTTCTTATCATAATATAAAAAGCGCATAAATTGAATTTATTTGTAAAATCTATCACAATTTTGTTAATCCACCAGTTAAAATTCGTACGTTCAGAGAGGGATTTTCATGTTTAAGCATACATTCATTTATTTTCTGTCAAAAGGTGTACCGGGAATCATCAACTTTGTGGCAATCGCCCTTTATACCCGTCTTCTCTCACCAAGTGAATACGGGGAATATGCCCTGGTGATCGCAGCGGTCACCTTTGTGAATACGACATTATTCCACTGGCTCCGCTTAGGATTGCTCCGCTATAACCCTAAGTACGAAGGCAACCAGAAAGCGATGTTCATCAGCTCGATCACAGCGACTTTCATCTCCATGACAATCTTGACGATTTTCCTTGGTACAGGCGCATTCATTGTCTATACACCTTTCCATTCCATGGCCCTGCTCTGGTTCCTGGGGATCGGATTGCTGACGATGCAAAGCATGTTCGACCTGTTCACAGAATACTTACGTTCAGAGCTTTCATCGAAACTGTTCGGTGTGGTCACCGCTTTAAAAGTGGTACTGTCACTGATCGTTGCCGTCATTTTAATCAAGTTCTTCGGATTCGGTGCGGAAGGGATCGTCCTTGGACTGATCATCGGGATTTTCTTATCCCTCATCTTCTTCATTCCGAAGTATATGCATTTGGTTTCGATCAAAATGATCGACCGGGATATGATCAAGGAAGTCGTGAAGTATTCCGTTCCGTTCATCGCTGCTCTTTCAATGGAAGCAATCATCCTGAATACGGACCGTTATTTGATCGGTTGGTTAATGGATACAGCATCGGTCGGTATTTATGCCGTTTCTTACGACCTTGCCAAACAAATTCTGTTCCTGCTGATGATGATCATTAACCTTGCCGCCTATCCGTTGGTGGTGAAGGCGCTTGAAACAGGCGGCATCAAGGAATGTCAGAAGCAGTTGAATGAAAATACGTCCCTGCTATTGCTTGTATCCGTTCCGGCCACGACCGGCATGATCCTATTGAGCCAATCCTTTACAGATATTTTCCTAGGGGAATCGTATCAAGGCAAAGCAGCAGTCATCTTTTCACTGATTTCTCTGGCGATCTTTATCCAGGGATTTAAAATGTACTACTTCGACCTTGCCTTCCAGCTTGGTAAAAATACGAAGCTTCAAATCTGGCCGGTGTTAGCAGCAGCCCTTCTCAATGTAGCCCTGAATCTGCTGCTCATCCCAAAGTACGGAATATTCGGATCTGCCTATGCAACCATTATTTCATACGTTGTATCCGTCCTATTGAGTGCTTTGATCGGGAAGAAAATCTTCCCCCTCACCTTTCCATTCAAGGAAGTGGGTAAAATCTTCATTGCAACGGGCATCATGGCCCTCTGCGTATGGCCGGCACTCGGGATCGGCGGGATCACCGGCTTCATCGTACAAATCGTTGTCGGTATTGCGGCCTACGGGGCTGTAGTCGTAGCACTTGATATCAATGGAATTCGTCGGCTTATTATGCGTCGCGTGAAGAAATCTCCTCAGTGATTGAGGGGGTTTTTTTGTGTGAAGTGTGAATGGATGACGGTGGGTGCCTGGCACTATTTGTGGCTTTTGTGACTGGCACAATTCACCTTTTTTGTGCCTGGTACAACTTATCGTTTTTGTACCAGGTACATTTGACGGCCTTTGTACCGGGTACAATTCACAGGTCTTGTACCTGGTACAACTCACCGTTTTTGTACCTGGTACATTTGACGGCCTTTGTACCAGGTACAATTCACAGGTCTTGTACCTGGTACAACTCACCACTCCTGTACCTGGTACAACCCCCAACTTCTATACCCGCACTCAAAAAAAACCTAAAAAAACCCACGTAGCATCCGCCCCGTGGGTTCAATCTATCATCCTATTCCTCGTAACCACCCGACTCCTCGATTCCGGTCGAGTCCTCATAAGCACCGCTATCTCCGGTTTCACCGTAGCTACCGGTATCTTCGGCGGCACCATCTTCACTCAACGTTTCTTCCTCTACATATTCTGCGTACGACTTAGGTTCTTCACCGTTCAAAAAGTCTTTTAACGCTTCCGTATTTGCTTCAAGGTCTACCTCTAATACAGCACCGGCGCCTTCATATCGGGCATTTTCAAAGGAATTGTCGATTGGCACTCTCATCGTTTCAATCTTATCCGCGGGATTCAGGACGAATTCCTTTGCAAGACTGATTCGATCCATGGCTCCGATATTCGTTTCGATATAAGGTGAAACCGTCCCCATGAGTTTAGGGATCTTTGAAACACCGTTTAACGACAGCATCTCTTCCTTCAACGCATTGATGACTTCCTGCTGGCGCTTCACCCGACCGAAGTCTCCTTCTGCATCGTGTCTGAATCGTGCATAACCCAGTAGTTCCTTACCGTTTAACTTCTGTAAGCCGGGTTCCAAGCTCACATTTATATTCGTAGACATTGCTTTTTCAACATTCATTTCAATTCCATTCGGTGCCAGAACATCGACTACTTTCTGGAATCCTTTAAAGTCCATTAACGCATAATATTGAACATCGATGTCAAAGTTCTCTTTCAACGTCTGACGGAGCAGTTCGGGACCACCAAGGAAATAGGAGGTATTCAGTTTATACATTCCGTATTCCGGAACGTTGACATACATATCTCTCATCAATGAAACCAATTTGGCATCCCCTTTTTCGGGATCGTACTGAGCGATCATGATGGTATCTGTACGGGCCTTATCTTCACCCCTTGTATCAGATCCCAGCAATAGTACATTCACTTTACCATGTTCATCTTTTTTTCCATTAAATTCGGGAACTTCTTCAGAAGCCGCCTGTGGCTTTCCTGCCTGCATAATCCCCCTTTGATATTGATAGAGAAAATAGGCCGTGACAATACTTGCCCCTAAAAAAGATAATACGAGAAATATACGAAAGAATCTCTTCCTTCTTCTCATCCGTTGTCTATAGTCATTTCGAGTCTTCATGTATGTTTTTCACCTTTCAAGTCGAAGATCAATACGAAAAATAATTTTATCATGAAATAGAGTAAAAAAATAGAATCTTACATAAATGTAATCTCTGTTTAATAAACCTATGAAAAAGACTCTATCGATAATCGATAGAGTCTTACCTTTATATCTTAATAATACAGCTTTTTGTATAAATCTCCAAGCTCATCTTCCACATTAATCGCCCCTGGACCTCCAAGGAGGAAGAACTCTTTGTATCTTTTTGACATGATGAAATTATTGACGCTTGTCGGCAGCTGCTCAGGATTCGATAACAGCAGTGGAGCTTGCTGCTTCGCTGCTAAAACCGATCCCGATAGCGCATCAGGATAATTCTTCCCGCTTGCTACAAGTACGTCCTTCCCTGGGTTGGACAGTGGCAGCTTCCTCGCAATTTCAAGGGACGTTTCATAACGATCGATCCCGCTAACCCTCTGTTCTCCTTTCACCTTATTCATGACTTCGTTGGTAATGACACCTTCTCCTCCAACGACAATCGTACTGTCCACTCCATTCAGAGCTTCCGTTGTGTAGGATGACACAGAATCTTTCGCCGAGAGAAGGATCGGATATCCTTTAACCGACGCATAAGGAGCGACAGAGAGAGCGTCCGGGAAGTTCTTACCTGAAGCAATGATCGCTTTATCGGGGTTCGCCGCTACCTGTTCCGAAATCAGCTGAGCCGTCTCGTAACGGTTGATTCCACCGATGCGGTCCACCTTCAATCCCATTCCTTCAAGGGTGTCCATGACGCCCTTGCCAACTGCGCCTTCCCCTCCGAGTATGATGACCTTTGATGCTTTCAGGCGTTGAATTTCGTTCTTAGTTGCTTCCGTTAGTTTCGTTTTATCCGTTAAAAGAAGCGGCGCATCATTTTTATATGCAAGGGGGCCACCCGTCAGTGCGTCAGGGAAATTATATCCTTGAGCAAGGACCACGGTATCCGCCTGGTTCCACCCAGCTTGAGAAATGTCCACCGCCGTCTTGATCCGATCGATTCCGGACAGCCTCTCCCCGATTTTGTTCAGTTCACTTGAAGCAACATATGCTTCCTGCTTATTGTCTTCCCGTTCAACATCGTACCAGACGAAGTGATTGGGATTTTTGGATGTGTCATACTCGAACCCTTTAAGGATTTCTAGGACTTCCGTTTCCCCTGCTGGAAGTTTAGTAGAAACTTCTTTCGTATCAGAGCTCGGCCCTTCTCTAAACTTCGATCCATTGGCAGAGATGACTAAATCCCCCGGCTGATAAGAGTGTCTCGTGGTATGGGAAAGACCTTCAACCTCATATTGCTTTTTATTAAATAGAAGATAGTAGTTCGGGTCTCCAGTATAAGTGAAGTCCTCTTTTGCGAATGGGATTTCGACTACATCATTCGGGAAGATCCCCGGATTTCCACTTGAAAGCTCGGCGTATACACGTTCCTGATAGCTACCGAAGTTTCTTTCACCAGTCGCCATCTTTATGGGACTGTTCTCTTGAACCTGTCCATTGTAAGCTAAAATGGCAAAATACCAGTTCTCGATGATATCCCGCTCATTGTCACCGATGGTCGGAATGCTCGTGGAACGATTCCAGTCTGTCAGACCTTTCTCGCCAAGCTCCCATTTTTTGTTTAAAATCTTGATTCCCGCTTCAATATTGAAGGCAATATCGCTTTTCAATCGCTCTACATCGTAGCCGGATGTATTGGTCACCTGCATGATCCCGATACCGCCATCACCGGATATGTTCGGTTCTCCTTCACTCGTGAATTGCTTCCAGCCACTTTCCTCGGCAGCGAGTGCCTTCACGACTTCTGCCGGTACGTCGTATTTCATTGCCGCTTCCGTCAGTAGTTGATTGATTTCATATTTTGAAGGGTTCTCGTATCCTGCCGCTTTAGATGTGATGGGATTCGCCAATGTTGCAGTAAGAGCTACAGCCGCGATTCCAGAAACCAGTTTCTTCATTTTAGAATTCATTGTATTCCCCTTTTTATGTTATTTTATTCCATCTTATCATAGTATCTAGTAAACTTTAATACTTACAGGGCAAAAAAAGATAGAGAGATATTCTCCCTATCTTACTCGCTCTTCATATACTGATCGATTTGCCATGCCTTTTGAATTGGTATGGCGCCTGGCCCTCCCAGAATGTGATACGATTTTCGATTCGTAAATACGTTGATGGATTTTTGTAAATCACTGTTTTCCTTGTTATCCACCAGAACGATCGGGCTGTCGGTTCTTGAAGCCAGGGAACTGATGCTAAGGGCATCGGGAAACTTTTTACCCGTGGCAAAGTATAGTGACTCAGATCCTTTTGAAGCAAACGTCTGATGAACTTTCATATTGGTATCATAACGATCCACTCCAAAAATACGGAAGTGGCCCGGCAGGTTATTCTCTACATTCGAAGATATGATTCCTTGACCGCCGATGACGTACGTTTTGGAAATATCGTTCTCTTCCATATAACTGCGAACGGTCTGTGGAATATTGTTTTTTTGAACAAAGAGAACGGGATATTGCAGCCTTCCACTATAGGAAGCAACTGAAAGTGCATCAGGATAGTTTTGTCCTGAAACGATAAACGCTTTATTGGATGTATACGGAATCAGCTCACTGATCGCTATCGCTGTTTCATATCGGTCCAGCCCATAAATCCTCCGGGTATCGATTTCCAGATTCTTCACTTCATTTTCTACCCCGCTTGAGATGGCATTTTGCCCACCCATCATTAATACGTGAGATGGGTTTAACCTCAGTAACTCTTTCTTGACCGATTCACTCAACGTACCATTTTTCGCTAAAAGGATCGGGCTGTCCAAATAAGCTCCCAGTGGAGAAGCCGCTAAGCTGTCAGGGAAGGAGTCACCGCTTGCCAGAATAACAAACGAGCCATTCAATGTTTCTCCATCTATCTTCAGTTCTTTCTCCTTTAAAGCCGGCCAGCCATTTTGAGATATTTTTACGGCCGTTTCCACTGATGTCTGTCCATAGATGCGGTTTTTTATTTTGACGTAGTTCAATGCTTCCTCTGCATTGATCAAGCCTTTCCCCAATAGTTCGATTTCAGGTAATGGCGTGGCCGAGTTTTCAATAGTATCCTTCACCTGCAAACCTGTCAGGAAAGGATACTGCTGCTTCACCATGGAGGAAACCGAGCTTACGATGGCCGTGGACATGCTGGTACCATCCAATGTCTCATACCCATTCATCCATGTACTGAAAATATTCGTACCGGGAGCGGATACATCCACGGTTTCACCGTAATTGGAGAACGCAGACTTCGTCCCTTTTGCACTGTCCACACTCCCGACAGCCAGAACATCCTGATACGTCGCCGGATAAAGAACCGCATGGTCATTATCATTGCCGGCAGCCCCCACTACGAGGACCCCTTTGTCCACAGCGTAATCAATGGCGTCTTCCAGGGCATTCATATTGTTATAGCTTCCGAGGCTTAAATTGATGATATCCGCCCCGTGGTCAACAGCATATCGAATACCCTGTATAACCGTGGACATATATGTAGTCTTACCTTCAAACACTTTTACTGGCATAATTTTCACGTTTTTAGCGGCCGAGGCAATGCCCATTTTATTATTGGTCACAGCCCCCACCAGTCCCGCTACATGAGTACCGTGTCCTGTACTATCAATGGGAGGCTCATCTTCATGTATAAAGTTCTTTCCTTCTATTAATCTGCTACGTAGCTCGGGATGTTTCAGGTCGATGCCTGAATCAACGATCGCTACAGTCACTTCTTCTGCCGGTTCATACTGTTCCCATGCTTCTCGCACCTTCATAACCCCGAAGTCCCGGGACTGTTTATCAAAATACGTATCGTTCGGCGGAAGAGCCTGAGTATAAACAAGCTGATCGACCTCGGCCGATTCTATATCTCTATCTCTATTGAGTTTTGATAGAGCATTTGAAACATCCTGCTTGGGGACCGACACTACCTCGTATTTGTCCTCTGATGCAGTCGATGACTGGGTCGACACATCCCCTTTATCTTTATGCACAATCAAAACCCGAACGTTATTTTCATTTTCTGCCTGTACAAATCCGTTTGGAAGTACAACACAAGCTACTAAAAAAATAATAGAAACGATGACCCTCATCTTCATCAAGCGACTCCCCTCTCAGTTGAATGTCATTTACATCATCTGTAAAAAGTATATAAGAAGGTGGTAGGTCTGTCCATGAATTCCGGAAATTTTCAGAATGATAGTCTTAAAGACCTCCATAAAAAAACCACCCGCTATAAACAGCGGATGGCTCAACATGGCTTACTCTATTAGTTTGATACTTTTTCCTGAAGATCTTCTCTTGCACCTTCACCAACTGCGCCTTTACCACCAAGCACAGTGACAGAAGAGATTTTGTTCTGATACAGATACTTCGTTAAGAACGCATCCACTTCTTTAGGTAATCCGTTTGGATCTGTCAGTAATAATAATCCTGAGTTATCTGTTACAAGTGGAGCAGCAGATAACGCATCAGGGAAGTTCTTGCCGCTTGCAACATACAATTTGTCTGTGCTGTTAGCGAACTCACCGAGGATTGCTGCCAGTGTACCGTAACGGTTCACACCAGAAAGCACCTTCACGTCTACGGCAACCTTCTTGGCTTCTGCTACAACACTTTCAGGAACAGCTGATTTACCACCAAGCACATAGACCTTCTCATCTTCAAGAATCGCCTTTGCTTCGTCGGATAGACCTTTGCCATCTGTTAATACGATCGGCATATCATTAGCACCGGCAATAGCTGCAGCACTTAATGCATCTGCAAAGTTCTTACCAGTTGCAACGAATACTCCGTTCCCTTTGAATCCAAGCTCTTGAAGTTTCGAAACGATGGCAAGGTTTGTACCATAACGGTTCAGCATTCCATCTGTTTCTAAACGTTCAATATCGGAAGAATTGATCGAAATGCTGTTTAACTGTGCAAATACATCGGCAGATACGACACCTTCTCCACCCAGGATGTACACGTTCTCAGCACCAAGTCGTTCAATTTCATTCAACACTTCTTTCGAAAGCTTTCCATTGCTTCCTACCGGCAGGATCGGCGCATCGATTGCAGATGCTAAAGGACCAGCGGATAAGGAATCAGGGAAGTTATATCCTGTAGAAAGGATAACCGTTTTGTATTTATGGTCATCTGCAAATCCGTCTTCATGAAGGTTCTTGGACACTTCAATTGCCGTACCTTCACGATTCAGACCAGACACTTCGGAGATGATGTCACCGTCTACTTTAATAGGTAGAAGTGATAGTACTTCATCTGTTTTGGCGTCAAGTAAATATACTGCTCCGATTGAGCTGACTGACTCGGATGGAGTGGTAATGTTTACATCAGCCTTTAAGGATTTTCCTACTTTAAGGTTTTGTGACGCGTTAACATCCACTTTCCCTTTCCCTTTTTCACCAGGAGAAAGTACTCCGAACTCATTGATTGATAGATCAAGAGTCGTTGTCGGATCCATTGTTGCGTACCCTTCAATGGCAATGGTGTACGTATCATCCGGTAATGACGTCAAGGAAACCTTTTCGTCAGATGTGGCACCTGCAGAATAGGATACCAGGTTACCTTTTGAATTATAGATATATAAATCTATATCGTCAGTTGGATGGGATGGATTGGACGTTTGGACTTCTAAAGATACGTTGTTCTTCACTTTGATATCTTCAAAGTAGTAATCGTTGTTACCCGGTACTTCTACCTTCTTGGAAGAAATCTTAGGCGTACTAAACGGTGCACCCACAACCTTCACATCTCTTGCTTCAGATAAGTAGTTTGAGAATGTGACAGATTTCGTCATTTCACTGCCGGCTGCAGCATTACCCAAGTCGATTTCACCTGGTTCAGCAACCACGTCCTGAACGACAGCCTCTAATTGATATTTATTGACTTCTTTACCTTTTTCAGGTCCAGAAGTTCCGTATACATGTACTTCCCATACCCCTGGTTTAGGAGACTTGAATACATGGTCTTCAACACCTAATCCACCGTATCCGGCATATCCTTGGAATTCACTTACTTCCACTCCATCAGGATTAAAGACGATCGCGCGGACTCGGCCCTTATAATCTTCGTTTTCACTTAGTGCGTTCAGTG
This sequence comes from Rossellomorea sp. QJM3NY_18, assembly GCF_056173145.1. Classification (NCBI taxonomy): domain Bacteria; kingdom Bacillati; phylum Bacillota; class Bacilli; order Caryophanales; family Bacillaceae; genus Rossellomorea; species Rossellomorea sp. QJM3NY_18. The sequence goes on from NZ_CM149659.1 coordinate 4,000,324, forward strand.
AGAAACGAACTTCACTTACACCAGGTTTTACATCAAATGTATACCCTTTTGTTTGAGAAGATTGAACTTCACCTTCTTCGCGGAAACGGAAACGATTGTCTTGGTTAAACTCATAACCAGTGACAATTGTTTGAGCGGATCTCGCTTCTACATAAGGAGTAGATGCATCATCGAATACCAAAGTTTCAGCATTCACACCTGTCTCTAATTTCGACGAGTCATAATCAACCGTGATCGTTTTGCTTTCTCCGGCTTTAAGATTTAATTCTGTAACAGATGGCTTGATCCAGTCCCCTGTTGGAGATACATCCAGCTTCTTATCTTCATCCGACTTGTTTTCTACTAATACTTCAACTTTTTCAGGGATTTCTTTATTTCTTACGTATAGACCAGGACCTCCGGAGACTTTCTCTCCATGATAGACCGTTACGTCTACATCTTTAATGTCAGAAATGAAATTCTTGCGCAGATACTCATAAGCTGCCGGGACATCGATCAGTCCTCCACCTTCTTGCGCGCGGTTGTATCCATCCAAGTGATTGGCCGTTGCAATCAATGCTTCACGGGCAATTTCATAGTTAAATGGAATACGATCTTTCTCCGCAGCAGATTTAAGCAGTGCCACTGCACCAGCTACATATGGAGAAGACATACTTGTACCCTGCATGACGACATACGGTCCATTTTGTACCGGATGAGCGGCAAAAGCAGATCCCGGTCCAACGATATCAGGCTTTTGGTTTCCAGCTTCGTTCGGTCCTACAGAAGAGAAGTACCATAATCCCTGTCCTTCTTTCGGAGTGCCGTCCGCGTTTTTACCATAAGGATATGAGTTGTATTCCTTTGCCCACATGTCAGCCGTGATATGTGCACCAACCGAGATGATAGGTGCTACGTCTCCAGGTGATCCAACAGTATCGACCCCGGGTCCTGCATTACCGGCAGATGTAACGAATACAATATCCGTATCTTCACTTAAAACGGTCATTAATTCCCCATAAGAACCTAAACCATCATTTAAATCCGGTGAAGAACCTAAGCTTAAGTTGGCAACATCGACTCCGAAACCACCTTCGGATTCTGGAAGCGCAGCATCAACCATAGCCTTTTGGATACTGAATGTAGGCGCTCCGCCTTCAGCTTTAAACACACGCATACCAACAAGTTCAGCACCAGGCGCAACCCCTTCACCCGCTACAGCTCCGAATGCATTTGCTCTTGCAGGGCCATTTGCAGCCGAGATACCTGAAACGTGAGAGCCGTGCCCATTGAAGTCAGTGAATAGATTAATCTTCTTCAAGCCTGCACCGAACCAGTCCAACTCCATATCATTGACACGGAAGTTCGCTCCGTACTTGTCATCTTCCACATTCACATCGAATGTACCTGTTTCATTATTTGCATAAGCCGTTTCATCAGTGAAGTCATTATCCATATCTGTATCGATATAGACTTTGTCCCCAGCGAGTAAAACAGTGAAGTTATCTGTATTGCCATTTGTTCCGTCAGCATTTAAATCCTGGTTCGTCCAATATGGACTTCCTACCGGCTCCGGATTTTTCTCAAATGCCGTCCTACCAAAGAATAAGGTATCATCGGAAGCGTCAATCCCTGCTGTGTTATATGTAGTTTCCCCTACAGTAACGGAGTCCCCTTCAGAATGCCCACCATCGAATAGTACGTCTCCCTCAGCAAGGTAGTTCAAACCGCTGCCTAAGTATTCTTTATAACGATCTTCTATACCGTACCCAAGTTGGCGATTCGAAATCGTGTAGTCCCTTACTGCAACAATTTTGGAATCCCCGTATTTGCGGGTTCCCTCTTCCAAACCTTCTGTAAAGGATTCGTGACCTGGATCCGGACCTGAGTCAATGATCCCGATACGTACGCCACTGCCATCAAACTTATCGTGGAAATCATCCACTCCAGTTGGAGCATGGGTTTCTGCCTGATTCGGTTTAACGACCGCATCCTGATCCACTTTATCTTGGTTCTTGACTTCCAATTCAGGATCCTTCACTTCACCTAATTGGATTTCACTGTTTTTCCCTACAGTACGGACACTCTTAAGATCAAGAACCTCCATCACTTTGCGCGTCGGTACATCTGCAAGGTAAACATAGTTCTTGTAATTCTGTTTCACTTTAACGCCAAGCTTTTCTAATTGACCTGTCGCATCTACCTTACCGTTCCCTACAATTACAAGCTCCTGTACAGCTTGATTACTCATTGAAAGCGCTACGACTTCCGAGAAATTAGAAACCTTGAATTTTTTCGTTTCCTGTAAAGCTGCATCCGCTTTATCAGGATTGAAAGTTGTTACACCAGCGAAAGAAGAAGCTACCAAAGCTGCACTAGCCATGACCGAAAATACCTTTTTCTTAAACGTCAACCCGTTTTCCCCCTTGATAGTTTAGTATTAGTCCGAAATACTCCGTATCTTCCAAAAAAATATAATTATGGAAAAATTCGAACTCTATTTTCCATTTTAAGCCCACTATCTTCTTTAGTCAATAAAAGGAGACGTTATTTTCAGAAAAAATAATATATTATAACTATTGCATTTTACGTTCTATCAATTTTCTACTCCAAAAGAAGTGTTTAAGAGAACTCACATCCGGGTAAATAGAAAAAACTGCCTGCCAATTCCGGCAAACAGTTTCTATCAATCTATTAATTTACTACCTTTACAGCAGCTAAATAACGAGGTTTCCAGTATACGTTATTCATGCTTGTAATCTCTACCCCACGATCGCCTGCATGGATAAATTCATTGTTTCCAATGTAGATACCTCCATGGGACGGACCTGGTTTATACGTTTCAAACATGACGATATCCCCTACTTCCGGAGATTTTGAACGGCTTCCGAAATTCCAGATATCCGCTGTTGTCCGGGGTAAATCAATATCATATTTAACATATACATAGTTCAAATAACCACTGCAGTCAAATCCACTTGGCGTCGTGCCTCCCCATCTATAAGGAGTCCCGAGATATTGCTTTGCCGTTTTGATCAAAGCACCTGTATCGAAAGAAAATAGACTTTGAGCCTTTTCAGATATGACAGACGTTCCACCGATGATCGTGAACTGATTGATCCCCAACTTATCCACGGTCGACTTTACAGAAGACGGGACGTTATTGGATTGAATCAACATAACCGGTGATCCTTTTTTCGCTGCCAGCACAGATCCGGTCAATGCATCTGCATAGCTTTCACCTGTAGCGATGACGGTACTGTTGGATGCTGAGTAATACTTCTCAGCCACTTTTGTCGCTGTATCGTATCGGTCTTTTCCTGAAATACGTGTAGCCCTTGGTAATTGGTTCTTCACTCCATCACTGATGACACCGGTTCCCCCGATAAGGATGGATGAACTATATTTACTTAAAGCCTTTTTCGTTTCTTCCGGAACATGATTTTTCTCGGTTAATAGGATCGGGATCGATTTACTCGCAGCAACAGGAGCAATGGCCAGACTATCCGGGAAATCTCTGCCGTATGTAACGATCGCCTGGGATCCACCTACTAATTGAGCGATTTTTGCCGCTGTCTCATATCGGTTCTCCCCTGCCACTCTTGTACTGGTGATGCCTAAACTTTTAAGCTGACTTTCAACGGCCGGTGAAATGACGGAACTTCCACCTAATATGTATGCCTTACTCGGTTTTAATCGTTTTAATTCTTCTTTCACACTATTCGGCACACTGTCCTTGGTTACTAACAGGATCGGCGCATTATGTTTATCTGCTAATGGAGCTCCAGCCAGTGCATCAGGAAAGTTATTCCCCACTGCGATCACGACTGTATTCGCACTGCTCCAGCCCTGCTTGGAAACTTTGACCGCCGTTTCATAACGATCTACACCGCTTACTCTATTTATTTGTGTATCTGCAGCCGATGCAGAGGTCTGAAATAACAATAGGAACAAAAAGCTTATAACCGTGACGAAGGTAATAGATACAGGTTTGCGATTATTCAACATTTCTCAATTCCCCTTCTCTATTTCTCTATAATTCTACAAAACCCATCTTACCATTAAAGTTTTCGAAATAATTTTACATTTATGTAACAAAGTCCGTCATATTTCCCCGTTTTCTGTAATATTATCTCCTTCAAACGACATAAAAAGGGCCGTATCTCCCGGGATACGGCCCTTTCTATTATTCGTTTTCCTTGTTCCAATATTCCAAAAGTCCCTCTCTCATCGTGAACTTCGGTTCGAATCCAAGGGATTTCAGTTCCGAGATATCAGAGTATGATTCTTTAATATCCCCTGAACGTTCTTCTTTTTTCTCGATTGGTAATGTGGTTTCCGTAATTTCTTCGTATAAGCCAATCAGGTCGTTCAGGCTTGTCGATCCACCCGTTCCAACATTGAAAACCTTCCCTATGGCACCCGGCGTTTCGGAAACAAGGAAGATGGCTTGAACGACATCTTTTACATAGATGAAATCTCTCGTTTGTTCTCCATCTCCAAATAGAGTAAAGGATGTCTCATCCTTTTTAACCAGCTGTTTAAATTTATCTGTCAGGATCGATACGACTCCTGAATACGGCGAAGATGGATTTTGTCTGTTTCCAAAAACATTGAAGAAACGGACGGCTGCAGTCGGAATATCGTATAACCGGCTAAACGCCAGCACGTACTGCTCTGAAGCAAATTTATCAATGGCATATGGCGTGAGTGGTCTGATCGCTGACGTTTCTTTCTTTGGAAGTGTCGGTTCATCCCCATATACTGCGGCAGATGAAGCAAATACGAAGCGTTCCAAGCCACCTTGCTTCCGTGCTTCTTCTAATAAGTATAAAGTCGCTTCCAAATTCGTCTGATGGGTATGAAGCGGGTCTTCAACCGAGGCAGCCACACTTGCGATCGCACCCAAGTGGAATATTTTTTTGAATTGGTGCTGCTGAAATAAATCCGTTATCGTTTCCCTTACGGAAATATCCCCTTCGACAACCGTCAATTGGCTGCTTTTCGGAAGATTATCCAATGAACCCATGGAGAAATTATCTATCACGACTACTTGCTCGTTATTATTTAATAATTCTTCTACAATATGTGAGCCTATAAATCCGGCTCCGCCTGTGACAAGGACCTTGCTCATGTATGTTGTTCCCCTTTCAATATGGAGAGATTATCTTTATTCACTTCTGTAAGTATAGCAAAAAATACATTTGGTTTCTATTCAGTCATCGAAATGTAAACAACCCTTAAATTATACCCGGTTCACTCCCATTTCAATCACCTTGGTTCATGTCAAAAATAGGCGAAAAATATTTATTTCAAACCATCTAGAAAAAATCCGAAAACGCGATTATACTATTCTAGATGTGAGAATCCGTTGGTATGGGAGTGCCAATTCTACATCAATTTCTGTTCATCGTTATTGAACAGTGTTTACTAAAAAATATAGATGAAAACAATCGGGGGAAAGAAAGATGAGAAAAGGTTTATTTGCTTCTATCAGTTCAGTTTTACTAGCTTCCAGTTTCCTTGGTTCACCGGTTTCAGCTGAAGGTCCAGTAGAAAAAAAGATGGACTTGTTGGCTTATGACTGGGAAGGCTTATTTACAGAGGAAGAGCCGAATGACAGCTTTACCGCGGCCAATGATATTTATTTAGAAGATTTAATTACAGGGACCTTCTCGAAAGATGATATCGATATGTTTAAAATACAGGTAGAGACAGATGATCCATTTGAAATATATGGTGGCAGCTGGGCTGACGACCCAAGTATTCTATTCGATATTACTTTATACGATGAGAATAAAAATAAGATTGCACCTGTAGAAGCGAGTGCAGATGAGACGATTGGTTCCTTGTCCATCTATTCTGTCACTCCAGGTACCTATTATATATCTGTTCGGGATCGACACAACCTTGCTAACGGGGAAGAATACGTCTTCATGCCGACTCAGGAACTCATTGAAGCCGGCGTAGACCGACTGTATGGAGCGGACCGGTATGAAACGGCCCTTGAAATTGCTTATCAAGGATTTGATTATGCTGATGAAATCATCCTGGCGACAGGCACCAACTTCCCGGATGCCCTGGCAGGGGCACCACTTGCCTATCACAGGGATGCTCCCATCCTATTAACGGGAAAAAACACCCTCCATCCCACGGTCAAAAGAGCGATCCAAGACCTGGAAGTAGGGAAAGTGACGATCCTTGGGGGACCCGGTGTCATTTCTGATAATGTTGTGAAAGAACTGAAAGCCCTTGGCGTCACTGTGTCCCGCATCAGCGGAAATGACCGGTATGAAACAGCTGTAGCCATTGCAAAGAAGCTTCCACACAATGATGCAGCCGTAGTGGTGAGTGGAAAGAATTATCCGGATGCCTTATCGATTGCATCCATCGCTGCACAATATGGATATCCGATCCTACTATCCGATAAAGACAGCATCCCTGCTTCCAGCCTGACTCAAGCCAAGTCATATGATACCAACTATGTCATCGGCGGTACAGGAGTGGTAAGCAATACTGTCCTGAAGAAGTTAAACATGCCGACAAGGATCGCAGGTTTAAACCGTTACGAAACCAACGCGAACATCATTCACGAGTTCGATATGTCGACTCAGTTTGTATTCGTTGCAACGGGCACTCAGTTCGCCGACGCCCTGACTGGATCTGTCCTGGCCGCTAATTGGGGAGGGCCACTATTACTGACGCCTCCGAATGAACTTCATCCTGAGATTAGGGATTTAATGATGGATTCTACCTATATGGCAACAATCCTTGGTGGACCCAACGCAGTCTCTGCTAAGGTGGAAGAGGAGATTTGGTCTACTATTGTTGGAAATGAATAATCAGGATGCGCTCTTACAAGAGCGCATTTTTTATCCAAAATAATTAATAGAATTTTCTGTATTTTAATGGTAAAATAGTAACAGATAACGATCATACATAAGAAAGAAGGCTTACAATTGGAATCTCTCACACAATCTGTCGCAACCATCTTTAAGAAACTTATGATCCACCTTGATCAAGACGAACTTCGTGAAGAAGTAAATACCCGTTTACTCCAGACGATGAAACAATCACCTACAGAAGAGGAATTCAGACAAAACCTAATGTTGGCCATCGTTCTTCATGGTGAATCCACCAAAGCGCTTCACGGGATCCTTCACCCTCTTCTATCAAACTCGACCTACCCTGATTTAGAAGGCGTTTCGAAGCTGATGAACCGGGCACAAGCCAGGATTGAGAAAGAGATGGATACACTCCTATCCCTTTATAAGGAACAGCTTGAAAAGGAAGACTTTCCAAATGAAACTGTGACCCAGCTTGAAATTTATTTCACTACCACCCTGGTCGAGCTTACATTGACGTATAGGTTCATCGATGCCTTTGGTACCGAAAGCAACCGGGCATTATTTGAGCCTTTATTTTCTTACCCAGCAGAGGAAGTCGGGGAAACCATCTTAAAATATTCAAGAACCTACTCAAGCCTCCTCTTCGAAAAGACCCTCAGTCAACAAAAATAAAGAAGGTCCGCCCCTCTCAAAAGAGGGACGGACCTTCTTCTTTCTACACCTTCAAATACCATTTCTTCCTATGACAGATAAAGGCAACGATCGTCCAGAATAACAGGTTAAGCAGACCGTATGCCAGTTGAGGATGAGGGGCAAAAGTGGCCATCCACTCATTGATCATCCTCGACCATGATTTCTCGATGCCATCGTCCATGACTGAAAGATGGATCAACACGGATCCAAGCATGAACTTGCCGAAATAGATTAAGAAGCTATTGCGCCCATACGCTTCCAAAAACCATACGACCGGCTTCAATGCCGTTTCTTTCGCGTCCACTTTCCTCTTATCGAACACGAGATACAAAACTGAAAGCATGCTGGATGCAAAGCCTGCTGCCAGTATAGCAAACGCCGGTGTCCAAAGCCTTTTGTTATATGGAAGGAAGTGATCCCATACAAGGGAAAGGGCAATCAATACAATACCAATCCCCAACAGCTCTCGCCATGCACCTGTTTTTTTACGTGTGAGGATCAAGCGTCCAAATGCATATCCAAAAAGAACATTTGATAATGCCGACAAACTGGTAACCAGGCCTTCCGGATCATAGCCTCGTTCCCCTTCATGATACAAATGCGCTTCCCCGAACACTGCACTGTCGATCATATGGGAAGGGTTGCAATCAGGCTGAGGCAATCCACCTTCACACGATTGTCCGGAATGAAGGATCAGTCCCCCATATAAAGAGGATACCAATAAGGCTATCAACATCAGTTTCCAAGGAGAGTGAACAAACTTCGTGATCAGCACCGTTACGATTCCCAGAAGGGCGAACATCTGTAGCACACCGGTCAATCGCAGAGTAGGGAAATCCAGCGTCCACTCCACAATAATCGTAAAAATGGTCCCATAAACAATGAGACGAACCGTCCGCTTCAGTATCTTTTCCCATTTAACACCGCGTTGGTAGGCAATGGCCATACTCACCCCAAAGATGGTGATGAACGTAGGGAGAATGATATCAATCAGCGTGACCCCGTACCATTCCGCATGCCGGAAGAAAGGATAGTCGATCTTCCCATAAGGAATCGTACTCAGAAAAACGGATAACGCTACAATGATTCCCCTGAGCATATCAAGGGAATAAACTCTTTTTTTCTTTTTCACTTGAATTGGTTCTTCTAATGGTTGAACTTGTTCCATACTTCGATCCTTTCACTTCACGTTCTATACTTTCCTACTATGAAAGTATACACCAGCACAAAAAACTTTGATAGAATCAATTAGTAAAGATTTAACTATTTTCCCACCCTGGAGGTCATCATGCGCATTGTCTATATTTCTCTCATAATACTACTAACAACCATACTCGGGGCATGCTCCCTTTTCGAAAAAGAACCTGAAACATCTGTCTTCTATTCCCCTCACGCAGACGACGAAACCCTCAGTCTCGGCCCCTCCATCCTGCGTCAGATCGGTAAAGAAAATGAAGTAGCCGTCGTCCTTCTTTCACACGGGGAAGCCAGCCAATCAATAAAGAAGGTCAACGAAAAATTAAAAGACAAAGACCTGCCCGCCATCTCCAAAGAAGAGTTCGGCAACTCCCGGGTAAAAGAATTCAAAAAGTCCGTCGAAGAGCTGGGAGTTAAGCCAGAGAACGTCTACATCTATGACCTTCCCGACGGTGACATCCATAAAGAGGACGTCATGAAGATCATGAAGGAAATGAACAAACGCTACCCCGATGCCCGCCACCATGCCCTATCCTACAACGACCCCCACCGGGATCATGCCACGTCGGGAGCCGCTTTAAAGGAACTTGCTGATGATGGGACCATTTCATCTGCCCTCTTTTATCTGCCTGTGCAGGAGTTTGAGAATATGGACTATGATGGCAACTATGCTGTTCCGGAAGATCTTGCAGATAACTATAAAAAGAGTTTGGGAGCTTATCGGATTTGGAAGCCTGAGGAAGGGTTGTATTCGATTGGGTATACTTCTGTGAGGCCTTATTTTGTGGAGGCTGGGAAGGTTGGGGAGAGTCGCTGGCATAAGTGAGAAAATAAATACCCAATAGTGGAGGTGGTGAACCTGCACTATTGGGTAATATTATTTCACTATCAATTCTCCCTGGTGCTTAACTGCATTTTAATTTAATGATATGTATCCCTTCCCCAAGCCAACAAGGTACACACACATATAACCATTATCGAAGTAAATTAATTTAAAAAACCTTTAACCAGTTTTACCCAACCAAAAAAAGAAACCCAAAGGGGGATACTTAGTAGAGTTCCCCAATACATCCCGACAATAAAGTTACCTTCTCTCTTCATTATTCAAGCACCCCTTACGTTATAATCATTCGGTGTCATGAAATGTGTATATTCATTATATATAGTGTAAGTCTAGAAAAATGTCGGATTTAAAGTAAAATCCTTAGGAACTTTTATCATAATTTATCGAAGAAATAGATAGCATTGATAAGGTCAAGAACACTACCAGCGAGATGCATGAAGATGTTAAGAGAGAACATAGTACCCCTAAACCAGTATTGTCCCAAAAAAATGATGTTCCCGTTGAGCCCATTTCCATTTTACTGATGGGAGTAGACGAGAGGGCAAACGATAGAGGAAGATCAGATACTTTAATTGTCTGACCTTAATCCAGAAAAAGAAAAAATGCAGATGATCAGTATCCCACGGGACACGAGAACAGAAATCATCGATCATGGTACAACAGATAAAATCAACCATGCTTATGCCTTTGGCGGTGCAAAGATGGCCATCGAAACCGTTGAGAATTTCACAGATATCCCCGTCGACTACTATATCAAGGTAAATATGGAAGCCCTTAGCTCCTTAGTTGATGCCATGGGTGGGGTGACAGTCCACAATAACCTGGATTGGTATGACGAAGGTTACTATAAAAAAGGGTATCATTATCGTGAAGGGGACATTAAGTTGAATGGCCCTAAAGCGTTAGGGTATGTGAGAATGAGGCACTTAGATCCAAATGGGACTTGGCTGCAAGCTGAAAAAAGGTTTTGGGAGAAATGCTCTCCCAAAACCTTTTTATTTACTGCTGTTTTTCAAAATAATAATTCAACCACTTATGAACTTTTTCCATCTTCTCTACTACTCTATCCTTCACTACTGGATTCAATGTTTCAAAGGAGTTGATCAGTTCAACGGTCTTCTCAAACTCTTCCTCTACTTTGTCTTTCTTAAGAGACTGATCCGGTCGCTCCATCATCTTCTCCCATTTACGGAGGTTATTCTCAAGCTCTTTTCCTTCTTCTTTATTAACGGCTCCCTTCGGAATATAGATGGCCGCAGTCTGTTCCTTCAACTGCTTGACAGTGGCCTGGACGGCCGCTTTAGGATCTTCCCCGGGATTCACAGCCGCATTTCTCCACGGACCTTTCCCCAATGCGTCCACGGACGGGGCACTGGCCTGACCGAAGGCGAACATGTTCACGCCGGACGTTCCGTGACCTGCTGCCAACACATCATTGACCGCTGCTTTTTCACCTAGGTGGTGATAGAACGAATAGATTCCTGTGTAATACATCATCGACGGCGGCGTCAGCTTTTTACTGGCGATGACCGTTGATTGGATGCTGTTAAAATCATGTCCATACGCCTGTGGGATGACACCATCAATGTCCTCGACCCAATCACTGATCAAGACGGCCTCTGCGCCCGGTTCAGGAGTGGCTGTCACCATAAAGGCAGGGTTGATGTCTTTACTCTGCACATGAAGCTGGTCGACAAAAATGTTTTCCTGTTCACGCAGCCAGTTTTCCCACTCTTCCCATAGCTCATCGGACTCTTGTAAATCCATTGGATCGACTCCGAATTCTGCTTCGAAACGTTCACGGTTCGAGGAACTGAACCCATAGCTCTTCTCAAACGGATGGTGCGGGTAACGCATATAGTCGATATTCACACCTGTGATCTTATAGTCCTCCTGCTGTTCTTTATAAATATCCAGCATAAAGTCCTGGACGTCAGGATTCGCAATATCCAGCCAGTAGTAATTACTGCTGGAATCACTGCCAGGGGTACCTGGCTCATCATTCCGCTGTACCGCGCTCCATTCGGGATATTTCTTGAATTGGGATGGCAGGCCAAGGCTATTATGGCCGATCATAAAGCCATCCGTCCACGATTGAATCGTGATTCCCCGTTTCTTCCCTTCTTCAATAAAAGCTTTTAGGATGTCAGAACCGTATTTCCCATAGTCCTGATTGGCGAAGTTCGGGTGCTGCTTTGGCAGACCGTAGGCTTCCATCGTATCACTCGGAAAAATCGTGTATCCCCAGAAAGTGGTTTCGAGATAAAGAGAGTTGAAGCCTGCTTCTTCCATTCGGTCCAGAGTCGTCCTGACATCATCCAGATCCTTCTCTTCTGGTCGATACCAGATGGCTCGCTGCTCCCCTACTTCAGAAGGAAGGGAATAATAGTACGCGTCATAGGCAGCCTGAGTCGCTTCCTCCGTATATTCCAACGCCTTTTGAGGATCTTCACTCTGGATTTGTCCTGCTTTCTTCAATAGTTTTTCAGCTTCCTCTACAGAAGCATTGGCCTTATTAAAATCTGCATCGATATACTTTTCTTCAGCATGAGCGATACTTTGCTTCGCTTCCTGCAAGGTCTGTTCACTTTTAAAAATATAGGTGGACGCGTCGCGGATCAATTCAATATTGCCGTCTGCATCATACTCTACCTTCATCCCAATCTCTGCTTTTTTCAGATATTCCGCTTCTGTTCCGTGTCCGCTTACGACAAATCCGTTTGCCGGAATGCTACTGTCCCCTCCACCGATCTTCGTTACGACACCATCGGTCACAGTAATTTCATATCCATATGGATTCGTTCCGGTGCTTGAACCAAAGGCCGGTGTATAAAGGAGTAACTGGTTCGCTCCTCGGTTGCCCGGAAACGGTGCTCCTTCAGGGTTGGATTCATCGGTAGGGTCGATATCGTCTAATGTATTGGCATAGGTCTTTTCAACCGGTTCATTGAATGAAACACTCTCTCCCTTTTCCAGGCTTTTCAGGAAACTCATGATCTCATCAGTCGTTTGCGGTCCCGTTGACAGGACGACCCCATCTTCAGGAATGGCACTGTCCCCCTGCCCGGAAGACACAACATGATAACTGTTCCCATCATCCTTCTTGAGAATCACTTCATACGATGACCCGTTTGTTTCGGTAAAATAACTGAACGTCGGATCAAACACGACAAGCTTGTTTGTATTGTTGCGGTCATTTTCTGCATTGACAATGATGCTGACCCCGTCCTCATCCACAACCTTCGTCGCTTCCCCTTCATCTGCTTCCGCTGTGAGTGCCGGGGCCTGAAGAGCCGGCACTGTCAGTGCGAGGGCCATTGCTGACATTGTCATTTTCTTTCCGATTAACCACTTTTTCATAGAGTACCTCCATATAATCGTTTTATATGTATGCGCTATCATGTTGTGGTGGTTTTATTATATCATAATTTTCTGAATAAAAGGAATACTTCTTCAGAATAGTTCATTAAGATGGATATATTCTTCATTTGTAGACAAATTGAACGTCGATTTCTAGACCTATTGACTTATAAACGATTCGGGAAGACCCTCTACAAAAAGGGTTCTCCCCTAAATCGCCCCGACCTCAGGCCACTTCAATTCAATCCCTTCTTCCACAAGCATTTCCTGAAACTCCCGCAACAACGCTTGATCCTCCCTCACGTCACGTGGCAGGATCCCTTTCTCCATGGCAAATGCCGCAAGATACCCTGCCGATTCTCCAATATTCCATTCCACCGGATGCACCCTGAAGCAGCCGTTCGTAATATGAGTAGACCCGATATTCTTACACGCAGGAAGCACATTGTTCACCCGAACCGGCAACAAAGCCCCCAATGGAATCTCAAACGGATAGCTCTCAGCATAAAAAAATGTATTCGTCTCCGTCGTCGGATGCAGATCGATCCGGTAACAGCCGATCCCAACAGAATCGTCCACCTGTTTGATGCCTTCCCTCGTATTGGCATTGATATCTTCTTCGACTACCGTCGACACGGCTTTAATTCTCCGTGATTCGCGGATATAAGGATATTTCGCAAGACCATCTTCCGTCCCGAGAATGTCCCCTCGTAACCGCAGTCCAGGGTACCCTTTGCCCCCATCCGGCCTCGGCGCTTCTGTCTGCAGCCAGTACAGCAGGGAAAGGCTCAGTTGCTTCGACTCATGGATATGCTTTTCCCGCTCTTCAGCACTGACATCGATGATGGAACCGCTCCAATAATCATTCTGCGGCCAGTTTATTAGGGAAATATCCCCTTCATAGGTTCCCTCAACAAAAAGGGTTGGGTCCACGATCCGGCGATAATCCCACAGTCCCCACAGATCTTCATAGTGGAACATCGCAAATTCCTTCGAACCACCCGTATGGGCATCGGGAGCGAACCAGCTTAACTGTTTATGCTGTAAAAAAGGGGCACGATATTCTTTCCAGAACTCATATTGTTCAGGCTTTTCAATGACAAAATTTCCGCCATCTACATAATCCACTGCAAATACATACGTAAATGACTGCATATCCTGCGGCCTGGCTTCTTCCGGCGCATGCCGCTCGCCGGTATCCTTTTTGGCTTCTGCCCCAGTGACGTACTCCACTCCCGCCAGCGGCAAAAGCTCTCCAGTTTCAGTGGCATCGAGATAATAATGTCCCTTCAGTTTCTTTAAACGTCCGTCCGCATGCTGAACAGTGACAATTTGAACGTCGTCCCCCTCAACCTGAGCCTCCGATATTTTATAGTCGGTAAGGATTTGTAATCTCCCGCTGCTCGTATACGGAATAAGCATTTCCTGAAGCACGGCAAGAGCCACCTTTGGTTCATGGCAAAGCCTGCTGACCCACCCTGTTCCTGGATTCAGCCGCTCATCCCGCCTTGCCTCTTCCCTAAGAGGATAGTGACGACGGTAGTACTCCCGCACACGGTTCCGAAACTCACGGTACGTCCTTGTGCAGCCAAACTGCTCGATCCATTGGTGCTCATCCGGCGGGACCGCCTGGCTCGTTAGCTGTCCGCCGATCCATTCGGTCTCCTCTGTCATGATCACTTTTTTCCCTCTTTTGGATGCTGCGAGTGCAGCCGTACATCCCCCGATTCCTCCACCGATGATGATGATGTCTGCTTGTAAGGTCTCCAACAATTTCTCCAACCCTCTCTTTCATAAAATTAAATAAACGTATGTCTAAATAATGAAGTCATCCCCGATTACTCCTGAATTAGAGTCAAGCTTGGCCGGGACGATACGGACGAAATCTTTCAAGCCTTGATAGTCCACTCCAATACGGAATGTCATGACACAACACCTCTGCCAATGCCAATTTCAAACGTTCTGTCCCAAGGTAAGTAAATGTCTTTCAGTGAAAAATCCAGACCGTATTGATCCAAGAAAACAGAAGCTTCATTTCGGAACGATTCTGTCACTTGATACAACAACTCTTCCCGGCTGATAGCCGACTCATCCACTACAGCCCGCACCTTCTGACGGACAACCGACTGATACACATAATCGTCCAATAATCTGAGGGTGATTTCTGCCAGTAACCTTTCCTTTACCTCTGCTTCCGGCAGTGAAGGCTTCTGCTTCTGCAGATGAACCATAGCTGCTTGTGCCACGACTGTCCCCAACGTGTTCCCCGCTGTATTCCATCCTGCAAACCCGGCAAGCTCACTCACTTTGACCTCAGACAGTAACCGTGGCAGCATGCGCGCATCAACGCCATTAGCATAAGCCGTATCCGCAACTGCCACAAGCTTATCCTGACGCAGATAATGAGAGATACGCTTGATCCACTCACCGATATTCCGATGAGGGGTGTCTACCTCTTCCAAGTGTTTTTGCAGGGCAAGATCTCCCTGACGTTTCCCCGGCACATTGACCGCGAACACTATGTCCGATTCCACTGGAGAATTAACGGTGTATCCGCCAAAGGCAAAGATCTGTCCCTTCACCGACTCACAAATCGGTCTGTCTTCATACATGGCCGTCGATAACGCACCGATTTCGCCACTGTACACCGGGAAAAACGTAGGGAACCTGACGTTTTCAAGCTGATAGATCATCTTCGCCACAAGAGTATTGGCGACTTCATCTGCTCCCGGGTATATGAATACACGCTGAAATAACTTCCGCTCATATACATTCTTTGAAAGGTCTTCCTGCTCCCCGATATTCAGCCCATATTCGGACGTATCATCCTGAGGGAAAACCAGCACATCCAGTGTTTGATCTTCCACCATATCCAACAGGGAGACGTTTACACGATAGTTTTTCAGTCTGGTTGTTAAGTAGTCTTCCAGAATCTCTGAAGGGATGCGGTTCCCCAGGTCCTGTACTTTTTGATTGGATTCCTCACACCCTGTTTTCTCATACCGATGATGATGGAAGGAATACTCCCAAAGCTCGACTCCGTAATCATTCCAGTATTCCTTCTCTTCCTCATTTACGTAGTTATTCGAGATACGCATTGTAGAACTGAAGGCCATCAAGACTTTATCTGGATACTTCTCTTTTAACGACCGGAGGAGTCCGATTCTCTGTATAATCCTTTCCTCCCCGTCTATACAAACCCTCGACGGGACGAGGCCACCGTATCCAACCATGTCAACCGAAAGGACAAATCCATCCACTTCCGGAGCAACCTCCCAAATCCACTTTTCCAAAGCAGCCATATCCCCGGGCTCTTTCAAAAAGCCAAGGAGGTCTTTAGGCGGAAGCAGCACTTCCCAATTTCCGATCGAGGCGATCTGCTTGGGAAGCTCCCTTGTCACCGGTCTCCCATCTACAGGCAGAAGGGCAATCTTTCTATTCATTCTTTCCTTCCTCCTTTTACTAGATAAGTAGCGATTTCTTTCGGTTTCAATGTATCCTTCCCGTTCTCTATAACACGAGCTGGTTCATGAAGAAGGTTTACCCGCTCCACACTCTCTCCACGTGACATCACAGTAACGGTTTGTTCCTGGTCCGTCGGGTTCCACAATCGTATTTCGACGTCTGCAGCCACTCTTCTAAGAGAACTCCACTGCACGTCTTGATTATCAATTTCTATTAAACTCTCGATACCAATTGCTTCTCCCGGATAGATCCGAGGTGGAATGCGAAACAAACTGGCTTGCGTAGCCGCCTGCCCAATACTACCATCAGCATTAAATTCAAACGCTGCAGAAAAGGAATGCGTACCGATACACTGAGCATCATGCGTTTCCATATTTGGTCCCGCTCCCCCGCCTCGTGTCCTCAGATCATCACGGGACAGCCAGCCCACGCTCCTAATCATCGTAACGTCAAGGGAATCTTTCTCTTCCACTCTTGTAACCTGATACTCCTGCAGCCCTCTGTGGTAGAACGCGAAGCCGCTCTCCGTCCGGATAAACGACAGAGAAGGCTCAACGACAACCGGCACTTCCTTTTGCTTAGCTGCATCAAACGCTTCATCCGTCTTCGCTTTCCGTTTCACCACATCGAATGCCGTATTGCTATACGTATGTTCCACGGACTCCCCCAATGGATATTGAACGCGCAACCGCTGATCTTTCGAGCGATTATCGATCGTATACGATACATCAATTTTCCGATCCTTTTCTTTCACAGTAAGAGTGATTTGTACAATCGTCGTGACCGTCTCTTCAACCGGACCGTTTCGTTTCTCGTTCAACCCTGCTGGTGTGAGAAGTTTCAGCCCATACGATAATTCTTGAACCCCTGCCGTTTTCCGAACCTTTCCTGTGCCCGCAAGCTCAGCCACCGTCTTCACATCGTTTAAAGGTGGAGAGTAGTTATATTCATCACCAGCGTCCAGAGAGCTAAAGAACCGTTGCAAGCCACTATGACGGTTGCCCGTTTCTTTTTCAATTAATGAAAGAGTGCCATCCCCATCCAATTCAATCAAATAATATTCGTTTTCGACTCTATTATCCTGAGACAATAAAAATTCTTCATACCTTCCTTCTACTACTGTAAAGGTCGAGAGTGAAGCAGCAGCAAGATTCTCAACATAAAATTCCACCTCATAAAATGTCCCTTTTTTAAAATCAGGAAAAGCATCTAAAGGCGAATCAAAATGTCTGCCACTCCGTTTCTTTTTCATCACAGGAGTATGCCATTTCCCGATCTGATCTTTTAACTGAAACGACCTTTCCTTCTCGAGCCAAATCTCCCCTGACACCCAGCCTGTGAAAGGTCTTGGGTGAGGATTGAAGACCGTAAATACGCTATTATCCTCAAACGGCTTCCGCCGCCCATCTCCTGAAAACATCGGATCCTGAACACCCAGATGAGTGAGCGATCCCTTTTGGATTGACGCGAGTCTTTGCCTAAGCATCATCGTCCTTGTTTCCATTTCCTTATGAACCTCATCTATGCTACACCCGCATATACTGTCGTGGGGGTGGTTCAGCATAAGAAGCTTCCAGGATTCCTCAAGATAACGGTGAGGATATTGATCATGACCGGCAAGAGTCGCAAGAGGTTCCGTATACCCCGTTAACTCGTCTTCCATCTCCTGATTTTGTAGTTTCAAATAGCTCCTTGCCGACAGCACATTCGGAAGCACATAAATATGTTCATTGCTCCTCATTTCCCCGACAAAAACAGGCAAATCAGCAATAATCTCGGCTTGAACGCTTTGCAAAAAAGCTTCGTACGTACTGGACACAAACTCCACTTCATCTTGAAACTCATTGATTTGCTTCACTAGATTTCCGTGTTTTGGCATAAGGTGATCCCCGCCATTTGTTAACAACAGCTGAGACGTCGTCGCATAAGGCGTGACCTTCTCCACAAAGGAATTCAACTGCTCTTTTACATTCTCTTCATTCAACAAAGGCTGATAATACCCCTCTGGCAAAAAGGCCGTAAACACCTTCGAGCCATTCGGCGCTTCCCAATAAAATTCGGACGTTTCGGGCTTAACTCCCCGCCACAAAATCGCGTTATCAATACCAAATCCCTGTAACAGCTGAGGCATCTGACTTACATGCCCGAACGTATCCGGTAAATACCCGACCTTTTGAGACTCTCCATAACGACCGGCGATCTTCAATCCGATCTCCATATTCCGAATCAGGGATTCCCCACTAACGAGAAACTCATCGGCCAGGACATACCACGGACCGATGATGATCTTCTTTTCTTCTATTAAATGGAGGACTTTTTCCTTCATGCTCTCTTCACACACTTCAAAGTAATCCTCCAAGGCAGCCATCTGGCCATCCAGGACAAATTGCTCCAACTCTCCCTTTTCAAGACCTAACACAATCCGGTCCATCACCTGGACGAGTCGGTGGCGGAACACTTCAAACGGTAAGTACCACTCCCTGTCCCAATGGGTCTGGAAGACGATATGACACGTCATTTTCTGACTCATTATCCTTTCACCGCCCCTTTCATGGCACCTGCGATGAAGTGTCTCTGCAGGATCGAGAAGATGATGATGATTGGAAGAATCGAAATGATGGATCCTGCGGCGATGTAGCGCCAGTTAGCCGAAAACGAACCGGCGAGCGTATTGACCCCGAGTGGCAGTGTGTACATACTCGTATCATTTAAGATGATCAGTGGCCAGAGGAAATCTCCCCATGCCATCATGAAGGTAAAGATAGCCAGTGTCACAAGGGAAGGTTTCACTAGCGGCATGAGCACTCTCCACCAAATTTGAAACGCATTGGCACCATCCATGCGGGCGGATTCATCCAGCTCGTACGGAATCGTGAGGAATGCCTGGCGCATCAAGAATATGCCAAAGGCCGTCGTGGCATGGGGAAGGATCAACCCTGCATACGTGTTTTGCAGCCCTAAGTCCAGCGCCAATAAGTAGATAGGAATCATGAGAAGCTGAAACGGCACCATCATCGTACTGAGAATCAGGACGAAGACGATGTTTTTCCCGCGGAAATTCATACGGGCGAGGGGATAGGCTGCCAATGAACAAAAGACGATATTCAAGAGGACCGTCACCACAGATACAACGACACTATTGAATAGGTAACGCCAGAACGGGAAGAAATCCATGACTTCCACATAGTTTCCGAACGTGAATTTTTCAGGGATAAACTGTGGAGGATACGAGAAGATATTCTCACTGCCGGATTTTAGCGACGTAGCCAGAAGCCATAGGAATGGACCGACCATGATGAGCGTGACGAAAAGAAGTGTCGCATATTGCAGAACAATTTTTGCTATCTTTTTTACGTTTATTGGCTTTTTGACAGATAGTACGGTTGGATTTTCTTTACTGGTTCCAAGAGAAGGAGAACTCATGGAGAATCACCCCTTTATCGCAGATTCTTTTTTGCTCATGAACTTGATATTAATCACAGAGAAAATCAGAGTAATGATGAATAATACGACCCCGGCCGCACTGGCATAGCCCATTTGCAGCTTATCGAAGGCTTCTTCATAAATGTAGAAGACCAGTGTTTTCGAGCTGTTCAACGGTCCGCCGCCGGTCATGACGTAGATTTCTTCGAACACCTTCATGGCGGAAATCGATGACATGATGGTCACAATCATGATGGAAGGCATCAATAAAGGAATGGTAATATGCCAAATCTGCTTCCACTTACTTGCTCCGTCAATGTCTGCTGCTTCATATAAATCATCTGAAATCGACTGCAGTCCAGCCAGGTAAATGACCATATAATAGCCAAGCCCCTTCCAGACGGTTACGACCATGACGGCAAAAATGGACGTAGTCGTCGAAGTCAGCCAATTCACAGGTTCCGATATCAAGCCAAGTGATTCCAATATGTAATTCAGGATACCTTTGTCTGCATAAACCCATTTCCACGCAATTCCCACTACGACCATGGACGTGACAACCGGTACATAGTAAGCGGAACGGAAGAATCCAATCCCCTTAACCTGCTGGTTCACAAGAATCGCAAGGAAGATCGGCAGGATCACGAGAGCCGGAACGACGATGACCAGGTATAATAAGGTCTGCCAAAGCACTTTCCAGAACAGTGCATCGGAGAATAGTACTTTATAGTTTTCCAGCCCGATGAATTCTGCATCGGTGACAATGTTGTAATTCGTGAAGCTCAGCCATATGGCATTGAGCATAGGATAAAAGATGAACGCACCCAGGATGATGACACCGGGTATCAAAAATAGAAATGGTGTTAACGGATGATTTCTCAAACGGACTCCCCTCTTTTCTCCATCGCTTGAAATAAAAGCTTGGCTGCTCCAAGCATTCCTGCCTGATTTCCAAGCACAGCAGGATAAACACTTGTATTCACATAATATTCCTTCAATTTAACCTGTAAGCCGTCCCACCAATGGTCCTTTGAATCAATCACTCCCCCTCCGATGAAGAGGACTTCTGGATCAATGGCCACAGATATGTTATAAACGGCAACGGCCAAGTAATCTAAATATCGGTCAACCACCTGCTTGACCTGTTGATTTCCATTTGAATATTCCTCAAAAATCTCTGAGCCATGCCGAAAAGAACGACGACATTCAGTGAAAACGTCTTGCATAAGTGCCGTACCCGACAGATACTGCTCCAGGCAGCCGTTCTTCCCGCAATTGCATGGCTTTCCATTTGGAACGAGCACGACATGGCCCCATTCCCCACTTTGATGGTGGTGACCATGTAAGACCTCACCTTGTATGGCGTTCGCTCCCCCGACACCGGTCCCAAGGGTCAACATGACCGCCGTTTCGGGATTTCCTTCCCACTTCCAAAGTTCTCCCAGGAGAGCGACATTCGCATCATTGTCGACTGCACATGGCAGTCCGTAGCGCGTTTCGATTTCTTCTTTTACTTGGGTTCCCTGCCAGGAAGGCAAGTTGTCTGTCGCGTAGACGACCGTCCCTTTCACAGGATCCACACGGCCTGCCGTACCGATCCCGATTCCTGAAATAGTGCAGTCTTCCTTCATTAATAGATCAATCACTTGAAAGATTGAGCCGAGGATTCCCTCTCTCCCGTTCGAGATATCGGTGGGTACCTTTTCCTCGTGGAGGATCGTGCCATCCTTTTGAACAACCGCCCCTTTGACCCCGGTACCCCCGACATCGATTCCAATGACCTTCATCGTTTCACCTGCTTACCAGTTTAATAGATTTTGTCTACAACGGCTCTTGCGGTTTTCTCTTTCATGCCAAGGGAGAACTCTTTATTGTGGAGGGCAAGTCCGGTACATAGCAGATCGATGACGAAGAGCTGTGAAATCTTCGCGATCATGGATCCACCTTCAAGAGGGGATTCCTTCCCGCCGCTTAACAGAACTGCATCGGCAAGCTTCGTGATTGGTGAACGGGCATAGTACGTGATGGCGATGACGCTTGCTCCGTTTTCTTTGGCCAGTGTCAGGGAATCGATTGTGTCTTTCGTGCTTCCCGAGATACTCAATCCAACCACCACATCCCCTTCTTTCACAGTGGCAGCCGTCATGGACTGGATATGTGGATCGATGACCGCATCCGAACGGTATCCGATCCGAAGGAAACGATTCTTCGCATCCAATGCCGTCAGTCCCGACGTCCCGACTCCAAAGAAATGGATGGATCTTGCTCCGGAAAGGAGTCTGATCGCTTCTTCCAACGTTTCTTCATCCAGCTTATTGACGGTTTCATCCACGGCGTTCTTCGTATAAGAAGCAATCGATTGAATGAAGCCGGCGGGCTTACTGGGATCTGACTCTTCTTCTTGAGACATGGAAGATAAATCCTTCGCCATGGCAAGCTTGAACTCCTGATATCCTTTCATGCCAATCTTCCGGCAGAAACGGAGCACCGTCGTTTCCCCTACCTCCGCTACATCGGCAAGATCTGTCACCGAGTAGTAGAGGGCTTTTTCCATTTGTTCTAACACAACTATCGCCACTTTTTGCTCGGACTTTGTGAGGGAAGGATAATAGCTGTTAATTAACCCTCCTAATTTGCTCTTTGATGCCGTTTGTGCCTGCATCTTGATTACCTCCTTTATTCTGGATGGATTGTACAAACCTTTTCGTGATTTCCTGCGGCCTTGTGATGGCCGAACCGACTACGACGGTGTGAGCTCCCATATCCAATGCCTGACACACTTCTTCCGGAGTCGAAATCCGCCCTTCGGCAAACACCGGAATCTTGATGGTTTCAACCAATTTTTTCAATAACTTAAAATCAGGCTCACATTGCTGAGGCGAATACGGCGTGTATCCCGACATAGTGGTGCTGACACAGTCGACACCGAGCTCCACTGCGTGAACGCCTTCTTCATAGGTAGAAACATCCGCCATGATCGTTTGCCCTTTTGACTTCAGATACGTGATCAAGCTTTCCAGTGATTCACCGTTCGGTCTGGGTCTCGTTGTCGCGTCAATGGCAATCATGTCCACCCCTGCTCCAATCAGTTCATCGGCTTCTTTCCTTGTAGCCGTTATGTAGACATCACTTCCCGGGTAATCCCTCTTCACTAATCCGATGATCGGTAAATCCACGTACTGCTTGATGGTTTTAATATCAACCGCACTGTTTGCCCGGATCCCCGACGCACCGCCGACGTAAGCGGCTTTTGCCATTTTCCCCATTACATCCGCCCCGTGCAACGGTTCATGTTCAAGGGCCTGGCATGACACCACAAGCTTTCCCTTTAATTGTTCAAAAACGATTTCCTTGCTGATCATCTTGTCTTCACCGTGCTTTCATTGAAATGCAGAAAGGGAGATAAACTCCCTTTCCTCCATTCCCTTATTTAGATAGCGTTTCGTTCCATTTCATTTCAGCCTGATCCAATGCTTCGTCCACCGTCATATCTCCAAGCATTGCTGCATGAAGGGCTTCGTTCATCGCTGTACGTAACTCTTCAAAGTTGCTCATTGGCGGAATCAGTACTTCACTATCCTTTAATTGACCAGCCGATACGATACGGGCCTTATCAATTGGAGTCGCATCCGCAGGCTCTTCGCTGAAATACGGATCATCAAGAGCCGTTTCAATCGATGGAAGGATCGCTGTCTGTTTATCAAATTCAACCTGGTTCTCCGCATTCGTCAAGAAAATGGAGAAGTCCACTGCTGCCTGTTGGTGCTCAGATTGCTTCGGCACCACGACGTTCATGGCCGCTACGTTTTTCTTGTTTGTGTCACCCGTGATGATTGGTGCGGTTCTTGTCGCTTTCAAAATATCGGGAGCATTCTCTTCTACAATCGTCAGGAATTGTGGGCCTGAAGGCAGGATCGCAATTTCACCCGCTTGATACAAATCGACCGCTTTAGAGTGCCCTTCTGTTAACACTTCACGTGGAATCAGATCATTCTTGTAAAGGTCTACGAAGAAGTTGAATGCTTCTTTCCCTTCCGGCGTGTTGAATGTTGCTTTCGTCATGTCCTCATTCGTTAAATCCACGCCCATCATCACCATCGTTTCAAGGAGATGACTTCCATCAAGGGCCGGGAAGAACGCGTATTTACCCGTTTTGTCTTTGATCGTTTTTGCAACATCTGTTAATTCTTCGAAAGTAGCCGGTGCTTTCTCTGGATCAAGTCCCGCTTCCTTGAAGATATCCGAGTTATACATGGTTACCTGAGAAGACAGGTACCAAGGAATACCGAACGTCTTTCCGTCGAATGTGTTGGAAGACCAAATGTTCTCGAAATACTTACTCTTCACATCTTCTGGAACCATTTCATCCATATTCACCAATGCATCAAGCTCTGCAAGCTTCGCCGCGAACTGCGGGTTCAGGTTGGCTACATCCGGAGCCGTTTTTGAGGCGACGGCTGAAAGGATCTTCGTCTCCATATCACCCCAAGGAATGTCCACCCATTTCACTTTTACGTTTGGATTCTCCTTTTCAAAGTCAGCGATGACCCCATTTAAGTAATCATCAAACGTTGGAGATAATTGCATCGTCCAGAATTCAATTTCAACGGGATCCTCTTTCGTCCCCTCTTTTTGTTCACCTGAAGAGCTGGATTTGCTGCTGTTACAGGCAGCTGTAAATAGCATAGCAAACATCAACATAAGCGTTAATAGAAACTTTCCATTTTTAAACATTGTGTTCATCCCTTTCCCCTTTTGTATTCGTATCAATAAAATAATTTAATGCACGCGGCAGGTCCCTTCTCCAAAAATCCCATAGGTGCTGTTCGTCTTCTTCGTAGTATGTAATAGTATCTGTGATGGATTGAAGTTGATGATGAAGAATTCGGTTGAAAGATAAGATTGGTAGAGCTTCTCCGGTAAGTGGATAGATAACAGACTCTTCCCCGAGGCCCACTACTTGATAAACGCGCCAATCTATTATTTGAAGATTGCGAATTTTAAATTCATGAAAATCTGTAAAGGCTCCGGATTGTAATAGCATGTGTGACCACAATTCAGGCGACTCACAAGCGATACTCATAGAGACCGCTGCTCCAAGAGAATCACCAAGTAACCCTGTTTTGCGAAGCTTTTTTCCATTACGATGAAATCGACGGCGTATGTCCTGAAAAAGTTCTTCATAAAAGAATCGGACATAATTCTCGTGTTGCTTCCCCTTTGGATGATAAAAATGATAGCGTTCTTCTGAACTGGACGGAGGTACGAGCACCAGTACCAGATGATGAGATTCCGAGTTTACCAGAATCGCTTCAAGTGTCTGGAGGATATCCCCATGCTCCACATAATCCATTCCATCCTGAACAAATAAAACATCGACTGTCTCTTCATGACCCCTTTTGTACTCATGGATGTAGTATCGTTGATCACGGCGTAGATACCGGCTGGTAATCACGCATTCTTCCAAGCTTGCTTTCAATGACCGTATTCTCCCCCTTTCTAAGAGTAGGTTCCCCTATTAGGTTCTATCCTAGCATATGAAAGCGCTTTTGTGAATATGTTCTCCATTTTTTATTTTTTTGGTGGATTATTGCTCCAAATCAATAGAGAGGGCGCCTTTCTTCTCTCTATAAAATATTTTCAATTTTATGATCAGAAAGAGCCAAATTGGCATTTGAAACCCGACCTCACCACCAACCTTCTAAAATCGCCTCCCATAAGGTAAAATAATGACAGGATCCAGAACGAACAAGGAGGATTTTGATTGATCACAATCAAGGAAGTGGCTAGAAGAGCCCAAGTATCGAGCGCAACAGTATCCAGGATGTTGAATGATTCCGGGTATGTAAGTGAAGAGGCACGAGATCGAATTCTGAAGGTAATAGAAGAAACAGGATATGTTCCGAGTGAGAATGCGAAGTCGCTGCGGACGAAGAAAACGAAGGTGATTGGGGTCATCTTGCCGAAGCTCGGTTCAGAAACGACGAGCCGGATGGTGAATGGGCTGGACCAGATCCTTGCCGAAAAGGGGTATCAGATTTTACTCGCCAACACCAATTTAAATGCTACTAAAGAGATCGAGTTTATCAGACTTCTGAAAAGCAGGGATGTTGAAGGCATTGTCCTTTCGGCTACGAATACGAGCGGACCATTAATAGAAGAAATTCAAAAGTTGAAGATTCCGGTAGTGGTCGTTGGTCAGGACCTCCCCGATACGCCTTCGGTTGCCTTTAATGAGATGATGGCTTCAAAGGACATGATCGATTACTTCATCGAAAAGAAACATGAGAAGATTGCTTTCATCGGAGTGAGCGAATCAGACAGGGCAGTAGGATTGTTAAGAAAACAAGGCTATCTGTCAGCAATGGAAGAACATAGCCTCCGGATCGAGGAGCATTGGATTCAAACGGCTGTTTTCGATGTGGAGTCCGGTTATCAGGCGATGAAGAACATCATGGAACATTCAAAACACCGCCCCACAGCGGTATTTGCTGTGACGGACCGTCTTGCGATCGGTGCCATGAACTATATCAAACAGGCGGGTTTGCGGATACCTGAAGACGTTGCTTTGGCTGGAGTGGGAGCTTCCGAGCTCTCTCAATATGTCACTCCCTCCCTCACCACCGTTGATTTCCATTACCATAAAGCCGGACAGGAAGCAGCCAATATGATCCTCGCTCAGATCAACCAGGAGAGCATACCGAACGATAAAATGGTATTAGACTATAGACTAGTAAAAAAAGATAGTGTATAATTTTGTGTAATCGATTACATACCGTTTTCAACACATGTGTAATCGATTACACACAACGTCCATTCATTTCCCATGGTATCGGCATAATTCAGCTGATACTATTAATTTTCTGAAATATGTAATCGATTACACACAAAAGAAGGAGGAGAAATCATGTCTGATAACAGAAAGATTGCAGAGGACATTCTATCAGGTGTCGGCGGTGAAGAAAACATCCTTTCCGTTGCCCATTGTGCCACCCGTTTACGAATCATGGTTAAAGATAAAGAGAAAATTGACCAAGTTGCCATTGAAAATACGGAAAAAGTAAAGGGAGCATTTTTCAACTCCGGTCAATACCAAATTATATTAGGAACCGGCACGGTTAATCGCATTTATGAAGAAGTGAGGCAATTAGGAGTTGCGGGATCCACAAAGACTGAACAATCGAAAGAAGCCGTCAAGAACGGAAACGCATTTCAACGTGCCATTCGTACATTCGGCGATGTGTTTGTACCGATCATACCAGTCCTTGTTGCAACCGGTCTGTTCATGGGACTGCGCGGCCTCGTACTACAAGAACAGATTTTGGCCTTCTTTGGCATGACGCCGAATGATATATCTGAAAACTTCATATTATTCACTCAGATCCTTACAGACACAGCATTTATCTTCTTACCCGCCCTCGTCGCCTGGTCGACCTTCAGAGTATTTGGCGGGACACCGATCGTCGGAATGGTTCTTGGACTGATGCTTGTGAGTCCATCACTGCCAAATGCCTGGGGTGTTGCCGGAGGGGATGTACAGCCACTTGAGTTTCTCGGCTTCATTCCTGTAGTCGGGTATCAGGGATCCGTCCTTCCAGCTTTCATTGCCGGTATTCTTGGGGCAAAGCTTGAAAGACAGATACGGAAACGGACCCCGGAAGCACTGGATTTAATCATTACGCCGTTTCTTACATTATTGATTATGATCACTCTAGCATTATTCGTGATCGGACCTATATTCCACAGTCTGGAGAATGTGATCCTTGATGGAACAGTCGCTGTTCTGGAATGGCCTTTTGGTATTAGTGGACTTATTATTGGCGGAATCAACCAGATAATCGTTGTAACGGGGATTCACCACATCTTTAATCTTCTGGAAATTCAGCTTCTTGCCAAATTCGGAAACAATCCCTATAATGCGATCATCACCTGCTCGATTGCAGCACAGGGCGGCGCAGCTTTGGCAGTTGGATTAAAGACCAAGTCCAAAAAACTGAAAGCATTGGCTCTTCCTTCTTCCCTATCTGCATTTCTAGGAATCACAGAGCCAGCTATCTTCGGGGTCAATCTCCGTTACGGAAAACCATTCATCATGGGACTTATCGGCGGGGCGGCCGGCGGATTCCTAGCTTCCCTCATGGGTTTGAAAGCAACAGGGATGGCTATTACCGTAATACCTGGGATGTTGTTATATCTAAACGGACAAATCCTTCAATATCTATTCATTAACATTGTCGCCATCGGAGTAGCCTTCGCCCTTACCTGGATGTTCGGGTATTCGGATAAGAAAAATCTTGAAACTGAAAAGTAGACAGACACTAAAGAAAAGCAGGTGAATGGCTCTCACCTGCTTTTCTTCCATACACGTAAAGAACCCTACACGAAAGGATTTATTCCATTATGACAAAATATACCGAACCGAAATATAGAACCATCCACGAAGCAGAAGCAAACGAGTTGGAAAGCCTTAAAGAAAAAGTGGCTGCATCTCTGTGGAAACCCGCTTTCCATATCCACCCGGAGCATGGTCTCTTAAATGATCCCAATGGTCTTGCCTACTTCAATGGTGCGTACCATGTCTTCTACCAGTGGTTTCCGTTCGGAGCATATCACGGAATGAAGCACTGGGCCCATGTAAAGTCCACTAATCTGGTGGAGTGGGAACGGCTGCCAACAGCTCTGGTCCCGACTGAGGATTATGAGTCACATGGTGCCTATTCCGGAGCTTCCATGGAAGTGGACGGGAAGTTGTACCTTTACTATACAGGGAACATAAAATTTAGCGCTGAAGAACGATCGGCCAATCAGTGTCTTGCCATCATGGAAAAGGATGGACAAGTCCGGAAATATGATAAAAATCCGATTATCAAGGGTGTCCCGGCTGGATTCACCGGTCATGTCCGCGATCCCAAAGTGTTTAAAAAAGGGAACATGTATTACATGCTGCTCGGTGCACAACGCGAAGATAAAACCGGCGCAATCATTATCTATGAATCGAAGGACGCCCTGGACTGGTCGTTCAAGGGAGAATTGAAATTGGACCTGGACTTACCGGAATCGTGCTATATGCTGGAGTGCCCTGATTATTTTGAAATCCAGGGACAAGAGATTCTTGTTGTCTCCCCACAAGGGCTGGAAGCGAAAAAGCACGACTATCAAAATCTTTACAATGTGATATATGCACTTGGTAAACTGGACATCGAGAACCTGACATTTGACGTGACAAGCTATGAGGAATTGGACAAAGGCTTTGACTTTTATGCTCCCCAAACATTCGAAGGAAAAAGCAATGAACGGTTAATGTTCGGCTGGGCGGGCATGGCTGAGGTAGAATATCCCACCGACCAAGAAAATTGGGCACATTGCCTGACACTTCCCAGGGAGCTTGATATCGTGAACGGTCGTCTTGTTCAAAAGCCGGCAATCGAATTGAAACAGCTGCGAAGCAAGTCCCAATCAGATGTTCGGACTCTGGATAATGGCTCAACCAATCTCCATTCCGGGTTCCTCTCATTTGAGTTGGAAGCTTCCATCGAATCCCGTGGAGCAGACTCTTTCGGGATGGAACTCTTCTCATCGGACACAGAGGGACTTGTCTTAGCATTTGATCGTTCCAGTCAAACCATTTCGTTGAATCGCGAAAATTTCCATACCTCTTTTGATAAGGAAAATGGTTTGGTGCGAAGTGCTAAGCTCAGCATCGGGGACAGCGTTAAAGTACAGGCTTTCGTTGACCGGAGCATCGCCGAAATTTTCATCAATGACGGTGAGGTTGTCTTTACAACAAGAGCCTTCCCCATGCAGCAATCAACCGGAGTCAAACTATTTACAGATAAAAAACTAACCTGTACCTACACGATCCATCAACTGAAGAGTAATAACTCACTTTAGATAAAGGTCCGTCCCTCACCACTTTAAAGCAATGAGGGACGGACCTTTCAATTTGACCCGGAACTTAACGTAAGGCAACTTATATTTTCTCGTCCAATAGATAGAAGAATCAAGAGGCGACCTCCTACATCATACCTTCAACAACCGCACAACCTGCTCCATCGTTACCCGGATCTGCTCACTCGTAACCTCGCTCCTCAAGGCTTCCTCCAACGACCGGCACTCGGTCTGAATCGAAAACACCGCATCCAGATACTGATTCACTTCAGCCAACTCCGAATCGATCCGACCTGCAATCCCGATCACTCTCTTACCGTGCTTCTTCGCAAGTAGCGCAACCCCCACAGGTACTTTCCCCATCAGTGATTGCTGATCCAGGCTTCCTTCACCGGTAAAAACAATATCCGCCTTCATCACTTTCTCTTCCAACCCCGTAAGCTCTATAATCGACTCCACTCCGGATTGAAGAGTCCCATCTAAAGCTGCCACGATGCTTCCACCGAGTCCTCCGGCGGCTCCCGATCCAGCTACCTTTTGAACGTCAACACCATATACTTCTTTAAAAAGGGAAGCAAGCCTCACCAAACCGGCATCAAGTTCCAGAATCCCCTCAGGACTCGCCCCCTTCTGCCTGCCAAAAATATGAGCAGCACCTTTCACTCCATAGAATGGATTCGTGACGTCACTCGCAATCGTAAACGAACAATCCTCCAGTCCGGCCAACCGCTCCCGATCTGAAAACGAAGCCGCCTGAAGTAACGGATTCCCTTCCACACCGAGCTCTACTCCGTCCCCACCATAAAACGTCCATCCCAAAGCCTGCAGCATACCGACGCCACCATCATTCGTCGCGCTGCCCCCAAGGGAAATGACGATATTGCGATAACCGTTCTGTACAGCATCCTTAATCTGTTCCCCCAGTCCATACGTATTCGCTCTCATCGGGTCCCGCTTCTCAAACGGAACGAGAGGAAGTCCACTGCTTCTCGCACTCTCGATAAACGCCGTGTCCCCGTTCAGAACAACATATCGAGCAGTGACAATGTTCATTAACGGATCATGTACCCATACTTCCTTCTCTTCTCCATCAAGGCAAGTGAGCAGGGCATCCAAGGTCCCTTCTCCACCATCCGCCATGGGAGAGTTCTCAACATTAGCCGATGGCCAAGCCGATAGAACCCCCTTTCGTGCCGCTTCCCCCACTTCAAAAGCAGACAATGAATCCTTATAAGAATCCGATGCTATTAAAACATTCATCTCCTACACGCTCCTATAAAAAGATGCCAGAAGCCTCACACAGCGACTGGCACCTTAAATTCATCTATTGTTTCACCCACATAAATTCATATGGAGGTAATTCCACTTTTCCACTTACTTCTTTCCTGCTTACAAGGTCCATCCCTGCGTGAGGAACACTCACTATAACAGGCTTCACATCCAGATTGACGATGAACATGATGCTTTCACCTGTTTCCTCATTGAAACGCTTCAGTCCGAAGACATTCTCACCGAGTTCCAACACTTCCTGCCCTGCATAAGGAGAAAAAGCTGATTCCTTCTGTCGGATTGAAATCATTTCCTGTAAGCCTTCGAAAATCCCTTTGCGACGAGAATCCGTCTCTAGTTCTTCAAGGATGTTCCCAAGCTCTAACTTCTCACGATTAATCCTGCGGTTGATGCCTGACGCCTCTACTCCCTCTTCATCATTATGAGAACCGAGTAAAGAATGATAATAAACGGCCGGAACTCCCACAAACGATAACAGGATGGAATGTGCAGCCAGCATCTTCTTCACTTCAAGTTCTTCCGTCGTATCCTCGCCTTGATTGACCAGGGCTGCTGAATAGTTGATGTTCAGCTCATAGACAGACTGGCTGCCGTCACTATTGGCTTTATACGAAACACGGCCGCCGTTTTCTTTCACTTTATTCACAAGCAGCTGTTTCTCGTCATCGGTCAAGATCCCTTCCGTCGGACGCATCCCGATTCCGTCATGGCTTGCAAGGAAATTGAAATAGGTTGCCGTATCCGAAACAGTATCAATCGTTTTCGCCCATTCCGTCAGCTTTTCACCATTGTGTGTCGTCAGTGAAAACAACACCAATGGAGGCAGGGAAAATTGATAAACCATATTGGCTTCATCGGTCCCATCACCGAAATAGCTGATGTTTTCTTTGTGCGGTACATTCGTTTCCGTAATGATCTGCGTATTCGGTTTGAAGAAGTCCATGACCTCTCTCCACAGCTTGATGATTTCATGGGCCTGTGGCAGATGGATGGACGTGGTGCCTGATTCCTTCCAAATGAACCCGATGGCATCGAGGCGAATACTGGTCCCGCCTTTACTTGCATACTCGAGTAAAATATCCGTCGTTTCCTCTAATACCGGGAAGTGGCGGAAATTCAAGTCAACCTGGTCTTCACTGAAGGTAGTCCAAGCCGTTTTCACGCCGTCATACCCTTCGTATTCATGATATAAAGGCGAAGTGCGGGGACGGACCACAGCACTCGTGTCAAAAGAAGGATCTCTCGGAACAAAGTATTCCTGATATCTTGCTTCGCCATTCAGATACCCTTGGAACCACTCACTGGATTTCGAAATATGATTGGCAACGAAATCAAACATTAAGCGATAATCCTGAGACAACCCTTCAATGTCTGTCCAATCACCGAGCTTCTCATCCACTTGACGATAGTCCACGACGGAGAATCCATCATCGGACGTATAAGGAAACATCGGCAGCAAGTGGACATCCGTAACGGAACCCTTCACCTTTTCATTTAAGAAGGTGTGAAGAGAGGCAAGCGTTGGCTTACCTTCTTCGTAGATACTGTCACCATATGTGATGAGATACACGTTTTCTTCTGACACAGGGGCTGCACTTTCCCACGAGTGACGACTCCACTTATCCATCAGCTCGGTAAAAGAAGTCAAGAACTCCTCTTTGAAATCTTCTCCATAAATCGATCGCAATCTCTTTTCTACACTTTGTATTAATTCTTGCTTCGTCATCTTTTCACCTTCTTAAGATAGTTTTAATGTAAGGTGGCTCTTCGGATTAAGTTCAATCTCCGTTCCAGCATCCTTCTGATATTCCTCGGCCAGATTAGTGATGGAAACTTGACTGAATTCATGTTTCAACGTCACGCTTTGAACAGTCTCCATCGGGTTGAACAAACGAACAACCATCGACTTGTCATCATAAGCACGTTTGCAGCTGCTCATGACCACAGATGGGTTGTCCATTTCCAATAATGAAACCTTGTCATCCATCTCCCTAACCGGATAAGGAATCTCAAAACGCTCAAGGCGCTCTTCAAAGGTATTTAAGCTTTGCTTCTGATAAGAACCATATCGATCCACGTATTGATCCGTCAGCCCGAACATCGCCACAGGCTCTGCATTTCCAACATAAAGAGCATATTCAAACACCATTCTTTGCTTCATCTGGGCATCTGGGGTGTAGACGACTTTGTTATTAATACCCGATGCTCTTCCCGGACGCCACATGAGATCATCTTTTCCTAACAAACCAACGCTTCTGAATAGAGTAAGAGCAAGTTCTCCTGATTCTTTAAGCACTTCATATTCCTTGATACCTCTTGTAACGGCAGCAAACGTATGAGAATCAGCTGACACACCTGCAAAGTTTTCAAGTGAATAAATTGGAACCGGCGCTTCGGCAAATCCATTCTCTTTCCAATCCTTCATATACGGATTGTTTACGCTTCGCTCAATCAGCCCGAAGCCCTGATCGGCAAAAGTAGTTTGAGGATGCTTCACTCCAGTATTCAATCGAACGCGCACGCGATGATCTTCAACCGTATTCTCGATCGTATGTTGAACCCGAACGAACGTCTCATTCTTCCGAAGCTCAAGTGTCGAAACAATCACCAGTGGTTCGCTATTGATTTCCGCCTGACGGTCCACCAGATTCCCAGGAACAAGCACTTCATGCTTCACCATCATTTTCTGAGATAGCTCACCTGTTTCAACAGAAAGCAGTTCACCATGCTCCATCCATAGAGGTTGATCCCCTTCTAAAGGAGAGAAATCATAGGAATCCCCCGCATCCCCTACATTTTCAAAGCGAAGCAGATTGGAGATCGCGGTGCCATTGTCTTTCTCTGTCAGGGTCAGATTCCCTTCGACGAATTCCACTTTTACATGTTCATTTTCGATGGCCTGACTACCATTCTCTTCAAGCTCTTTCATTCCTTCGCTGATTTCTTCCACGATGTAGGTCTGATACCCTAATCCGGCAACATCCTTCAGTTCTGCCATCACGACGGTACGATAATAACCCGGTACTTCTACCTGTTTCTCACCTTCTGCTGTGACCACGATCTTCTTACCACCGCTGATATATTCCTGATCAATGGCTTCAATCGCAACAGGCTTGCCAGCAAGATCCTTCACATGGAACTGATCAGACTTCGTAAACAAGGCAGCTTCCACCGTTCCGGAAAATACAGACGCATTCGTATTAAAGAACACGAAAGTGGAGTCATGACCAAGTTTCTTACTGATGGCTTCTGTCACTTGTTTCTTCAAGATATTCAGAAGTCCGTCGGCGATCCGGTTCACCTTTTCCAGTCGTTGGACGATATCACGATTGGTATCATCAGAGTTACATCCGCCGATGCTGTCATGGGCATGAACATCGAAGAGTTCCTTCCACATTCCGTCCAACCAGGCTTGGGGATAACGCAGACCAAGAGATTGACCGATGACGGCCAGTGGCTCCAGTACATTCAAAATCTTATGTTCGATTTCATAATTGGCTTTTTTAATATCATAGCGCTGGGAACGAATTGTGTTATGAATGCGTGACTTCTGCGTCGCCGTCAGTTCTCCTTCGATTACATTTGCAAAATCCGCCCCGTTCTCCCACGCATCCTTCATGAACGTCTCATAGTCGGAAAGGACAAACTCATAATCCTCTGAGCCCTCATTCAGCTTCTTGATGGTCTCAGGGAAATGCTCACGCACAAGCACCTGATCCCCACCTGCCGGGAGAAGGAGGTGATCACTATTCTGGTTCATATCAGCCAGCTTCTCCAGAATCGGAAACAGTCGTTCTTCCTTATACTCCTCTGAAGCCTCAAGGAATTTCCCTGGTCCATACCCGAAATAAATATTGTTGGCATTCACTGTTTCACCGTCAGGGGATTTCCATGTAAAGTTCAAGTCACCCTTTAACTGATCCGTATAAATTCCGCGCTGAAGCACACTGTTATCAATCCCGAAACCTTTAAAAATCGACGGGAGATACTGATTTTGCCCGAAAATATCCGGCAGATAGCCACAATTCATACTGTGACCAAAACTCTTTGAAATCTTCGTTCCATATAGCAGGTTGCGGATGATGGATTCTTTATTCACAAGCAGGGAATCCGTCTGCGTATACCAAGGCCCGATAAACAGCTTTCTCTCTTCCACCTGCTGCTTCAAACGGTCCCTGTTTTCAGGACGGACTTTCAAGTACTCTTCGACGATGCTCGCCTGGGCATCAAATACATAGCCCGTATAGTCTTCATCTGTTTCAAGGACATCCAAGAGATGATCCAGGTTTTCTGCAAGCAACACATTCGAATCTTCTATTGTAAAATACCATTCACGATCCCAGTGGGAATGAGGTACGACATAAACACGCTTTTTCATGGATGTTCCCTCCAAATAATAGGTAAAGGGTTCCGGATCACTGACGATCCGGCCCCCTTTTTTGTGATTATTTTTCGTTCTTTTTCAAGATGGCAAAGCGGATGAAAATGTTTGCGAAAGCGATGAACAATACCCCGACTGCAAGTCCAATGAGATATGCCCAAATATTTTCAACAAGCGGCCATCCCCAAACAGCCGGAAGCGGATACCACTGAACGGCTCCAAGTACGACTGCCGTTACAGATCCTAATATCGCTCCGATGATGTTGATTGGAATCGTAATCAATGGGTTCCGAAGCATGAATGGAATCGCTCCCTCACTGATGGCGATAAATCCTAGTAAAAGTGACGTATTCCCTGCCACACGCAGGTTCGCATCGAACACGCGTCGACCAACAACATACTTATCGATAACCGTTGCAAGTCCCAACCCGATCGGCGGGATGACAATCGCCAACACTCGGGCAGTCAATGGATAGATTTGATCCGCTGCAAGTCCGATGGCAATGGCACCGGCTGCTTTATTGATCGGTCCACCTAAGTCAAAAGCTGTAGCTGCAGCGATGATACTGGCGAGTACGACATTCCCTGCACCTTGAGCCGCTGTGATCCACTCACTTAGAAGGGCATTCAACCCACCAAATACAGGATCTACGATGTAAAAATTCAAGAAGAAAATCGTTAATACGGAAATCGCTGGAATGATGAGCATCGGCTTCATTGCGATCAGATTTTTATTCAGCTTGATTTTTTCATTTAAGAATTTAGAAACATAACCAGCCGTCAGTCCAAGGATCAATGCTCCGAGGAAACCTGATGGTATCCCGCCTTCGATTCCCCAGAACGTATAGTGAAGACCGGCGGCGAATACCCCTCCGATAAAACCGGACACGAGTCCGACACGATCGGCAATGGCGTAAGCGACGAATGCACCGAAGATCGGGTACATGAATTTAAAGATCATTCCACCGAACTTATCGAGATGATGGAGAATGACTAATAGTTCATTTGAATCCGTAGCATATTTAATATCATTGATGGTATCTACGAGCCCGAGTGGCATAGCCGCAAGCTTCGCGATTCCCATCATGAGACCCGCTGCCACAAGGACAGGGATCATATACGAAATACCCGTCATGACCGCTTGAGTGATCTCGGACATGAGACCCTGCTTACTTCCATTCGTGGAAACCTCGTCTTCACTGCTGTCTCCTGCAACCGTACCATCAGGATTCGTCAATGCTCGGTTGATGATATCTTTGGCATGCTTTAACGGTTCGGCCACACGTGTCTGCACGTAAGGCTTACCTGCAAAACGCTCTTTATTCTTTGGCGCAATGTCGGTTGCAAAGACAACGGCGTCCGCTTCCTTCAAAATCGCCCCGCGGTGCTCGTCTTCAATTCCATTCGCACCTTGTTTCTCAGTGAGAACACGGACACCCAGCTCACGCCCTGCCTTCTCCAAAGCTTCAGCAGACATATACGTGTGAGCGATACCCGAAGCACAGGCCGTGATCGCCAGTACGGTTTTTGTATACTCTTGTGGAGTGTCGATAACGGTTTCTTTTTGATCCAATAATGCTAAGAACTCGGAAGGAGAAGAAGCGTTCATCAAGTTATCGATATACCCCTTGTCCATCAATCTTGTACTCAGTTCAGACAAGACGCTTAAATGAGTAGATCCTGCCTCCGCATCCGGAATGGCCAGCAAGAACACGAGCTGTACTTTGTTCATCGGATCGATGCTTTCCCATGTATCAAGGCTGTTTCGTAGTCTCGCGACAGCAAACTTCGCTTTCTTTACTG
Organism: Rossellomorea sp. QJM3NY_18; assembly: GCF_056173145.1. Classification (NCBI taxonomy): domain Bacteria; kingdom Bacillati; phylum Bacillota; class Bacilli; order Caryophanales; family Bacillaceae; genus Rossellomorea; species Rossellomorea sp. QJM3NY_18. Next base: position 4,037,495 of record NZ_CM149659.1, read on the forward strand.
CTTTACTCTTTCCATGAGGAATCGCAAGTCCTGCCTCAAGCCCAGTAGGAGAAATCTCTTCCCTCTCAAGAACTGCCTGTAAAAACTCTTCTTTCGATGTTAGAACGTCCTGTTGATATAACGCATCAACCATCGTTTCAAGAACTTCTTGTTTCGTGTTTGCTTCAATATTAAATATGACCAGTTGTTCATCTGTCATGTGTCTTAATTCCAATGAGGTTCACCTCTCAAGTAATAATTTAGGTTTATGAAATCCCTTACAATGTAGTTATATCACAGAAAGAATCGGGACTTTTGTACATAGAGCGTACAATTGTACAGAATGAAAACCTTTTCTTTAAAAGGAGTATGCCAAAGAGCATAGGAATCAATGATATAATGAATGATAAATAATGAAACGGTTTACAAAGGAGTATGGTATGGGGAAAGTATTGGATCGGTTTTCTTCTTCTATCGGAGAACTAACATATGCTGAAAAGCACGTCCTCTATTATGTAGAGGAGAATTTGGAGACGGCAAAGAATCAGTCTTTGACCGCGATGGCCGAAAGCAATAGCGTGAGCACGACCACGATCATCCGCATGTGTCACAAGCTTGGGCTCGGCGGCTTCTCTGAGTTTAAGTTTAACCTAAAGAGCATCGATGAAAACGTAGGTCCGTCGGAGAATATGCTGGACCGTTACCGCCAGGATACGAATCGGACATTGGAATCGTTGCGCGTGGAAGAATTGGAGAAAATCAGCGAACAGCTATTGAAGGCGAATCGCGTCATGATTGTCGCCGTGGGACTGACGAAGATGGCTGGAGAATATTTCAGTAAACTGTTTATGCAGGTCAATAAACCAACGTCCTACGTATATGAATCACATATCATCGACCTGCTTCCGAATATGGTGCAGCAGGACGACCTCATCGTCTTCATTTCATCCAGCGGCGAGACGAAAACCATTGTCGGGGCAGCTGAGAAGATCCGTTATAAGAATGCAGACTCACTGGCAATCACCAATTCAGCAGATAGCACGTTAGCGAAAATCACCCGGAATGCAATCAGTGCCGATGTACAAAAAGTACAGTTTGCCGGGTATGATTTGACGCCTCGGTCTACGATGGTCATTTTAATTGATTTGATTTTTGAGTTTTATTTGAAGAAAGTGATGAAATGATCACTAAACAAGTGGTTAGTGGGATTCTGCCTATGTTCTGGGGGTTTCTTATAACTAATCAAACGTTTGTTTAAACGAAAAGCACGAAGCTCCCTACGTAATAGGAGCTTCGTGCTTTTTTTATACATGCGAAACAATCAACTCAACCTGTCCCTCAATCTCAAATGTCTCAACATCGGCAGTCAGGATGAAGTGATCCCCTTTTGTGAGAGAATACTCTTCCCCTTGCACCTTCAATACTCCGGTCCCTTCCAATACACTTGCCAGTTGGAAGGGTTGATCCTGCACGAATGAAGAATGACCGTCGACTTTCCATTTGTACACGGTGAAGTATTCCGCTTCCACAAACTTCGTAGACTCGTTTCCTTCACGGGTTTCTACAGCCGGTTCAACTGCTTCAGCCTTATGTGGAATCGTCGTCACTTCAATCGACTTATCGATATGCAGCTCACGGGTATTCCCTTCCGCATCCGTACGGTCATAATCATACACACGGTACGTCGTATCCGAACTTTGCTGTGTTTCTAACACCAGTGTCCCTTTACAAAGGGCATGAATCGTACCGCTTGGGACATAAAAGAAGTCACCAGGCTTCACCGGGATGCGACGCAATAGATCATTCCACTCGCCTTTCTTAATCATCGACACGAACTCTTCCTTCGTTTGAGCGGTATGTCCGAAGATCATCTCGGCATCTTCATCACAGTCAATGATGTACCAACATTCAGTCTTACCCAGTTCACCGTTTTCATGTTCTTTTGCGTACGCATCATTCGGGTGTACCTGCACAGAAAGATCGGCGTTGGCGTCCAATATTTTTGTCAGTAATGGAAACACCGGCGAAACATGGTTTCCGAATAACTCACGATGGTCATTCCAAAGCTCATCAATCGTCTTACCGGCAAACTCACCGTTTACTACTGTACTTTGTCCGTTCGGGTGACCGGATATAGCCCAGCATTCACCTGTATGATTCGATGGAATTTCGTAGTTGAATTGGTCTTTTAATGCCGTACCTCCCCAGATTCTTTCCTGGAATACGGGTTGTAGAAATAGTGGTTGATTCATGACAGCCTCCTGAATTCAGTTGAATATTCTTGTCCACTGATTGTCTTACATAAGGGATAAAGTTTCAAGGACGAATTAGAATGCGGTCCTCTGCCTACTACGTATTAGCGGACCAATCCTAGTGCTCCCACTAGCCCGGCATTATTTCCCAATCCAGGCGGCACGATATATGTGTCGATCTCTTCAAGGATTTGTTTATGTTGAACATACCCACCCAGAATGGTAATCACCTGTTCTTTTATCAGAGGAAACAAGTGCATCTGATTCATCACTCCGCCACCAAGAATGACTTTCTTCGGTGATAAAATCAGAATGTAATTGGCAATCGCCTGAGCGAGATAATAGGCTTCCATTTCCCATACTTGAGGGTTGTCCACCAACTCAACGGCTTTCTTTCCCCATCTGGCTTCAATCGCAGGGCCGGATGCCAATCCTTCTAAACAATCACCATGATACGGACAACGACCTGCGTATGTGTCATCAGTATGACGGCGGACCATGATGTGACCCATTTCGGGGTGAGTCAATCCGTGCACAAGTTTCCCTTCTGTTAAAGCTCCTACACCAATGCCTGTACCAACCGTTATATAGAGACAGCTGTCTAAGCCCTTGGCCGCCCCCCAAACACTTTCACCAAGGGCAGCAGCATTTACATCCGTATCGAATGCAACCGGAACGTGGAAATGCTTCTTCAACTCACCGATCAGGTTGAAATGACTCCAATGCGGTTTTGGGGTACTTGTAATCGAACCATACCCCTCGCTTTCTGGTTTAAGGTCGATGGGCCCGAAAGAACCTACTCCCAGTTTTTCGATATTCTTATCCTCGAAGAACTCCACTACCTGTTTTAACGTCTCACCTGGAGTGGTCGTCGGAATCGTAACTCGCTCCAGGATTTCCCCCCTCTCATTCCCGATTCCACATACGAACTTGGTTCCTCCCGCTTCAATTGCTCCAATGATCATGTCTAATCACCCTTTCATTAAACTAGAAAGATTTCTCCTACTTATACTATCATTTCATTTGTAAGCACGGGGACGGTTCTGCTGCTTCCAAACAAAAAAAAGAAGCACAAGAAACGTCCCCGCGCTTCCTTTTCTTCAATAAAATGGAATATATTATGCATTTTATGGGTAAATCTTCATTGTACATATCCTTTGGGAGGACAAAAGCCTTAGTTCATGTCCGTAAATATGTGTTTATTTTCCTATTACTATCTTCCTTTCCATTTGATACCATTTATACTGGAGGAATTACGACATTTTTTTGTAAGGAGATGAATCCGCTGTCTTACCTATCATACTTGCAATCTCAACTCGCTGAAAAAAAAGAGCAGGTCAACCGCTTAGAATCGAATATACGAGCATTAGAGAATATACAGAATGAGTTCGTTCACAACCGACATTCCATAGAGGATCCTGAGCTCACCCCACATACGTGGAAGGGCCAGTTAGCCAATGCCTTTCAAGAAGTTCGTGATGATATTTCATTGAGCTACAGGGACCTTTACCACTTTCAATTAACTGAGGCTATTACGATCTTTGAAAATAAAGTCAACACGCTTCACTCTGAAATACAGACATTGCAGTACAATATCTCTCAAGAGGTTTCCAGAATAAACGAGGAAAAGAGGAAAGGAGACAATCACGTTGGGTGAAGAACTGAAAATACGCTACAGTGCTGTGGAACAAGCTGTTACAGATATCGACAATGCGTCTGAGTCCCTTACAACAGACATCCCAACCACTATTGCCAACGGCAATCGGTTGGACGTCACGAAACGAATCAATGAACTGAACCACCAATTGTCGGAAATCAGGAAGATGTATAAAGAACTTCTGGCAAAGAATAATCAATCAGTCAAGCAATCATTAATCAGCATGGAGGAAGCAGATCGCGAATTATCCTCCTCCATCAAATTGCGTTAAGGAGCGATACGTCGTGAAGATATTGGATTCACAGTCACTGCATAATGGAATCGATGAACTGACAAACATGCTTTCTACTGAATTAGAGCAGATTGAAAAGCTTGAAAATGAGATCAAGGCTTTCACCCATCTGAAGGATTCATTTGAAGGTCATGGGGGGAAGGCCATCCGTTCCTTCTACCAGGATGTGCATCAATTGATTCTTTCCACTTACTTGTCCACAATAAAAAAATACGAGCAAATTCTTAAAAATATTAAAAGTGCCGCTGACGACTTAGAACCCGATCAAACCGGTTATATTCATGAGGCATTCCTTACGGGTGATCTGACAAACGGTCTTCGGAAAGCGGAGACCCTGACAATGGATTTCGTGGATGAAGCAAACTCCGCTATCAGCAAGGTGAGTGATATTGTCTATGCACCTCCCCTTGAAGACAATCGTTTTATCAGTCATCAACAACAAGCTCATAAGAAGATTGCGCACACTATTGAAGATCTGGCTGCATTCGATTCTGCTCAAACGAAGATACTTGATTCGGTTGAACACGATATTCAAATTGTAAGAGATTTTCTACTTGAAGTGAGCGGAATGTTCGAGAGTGAGAAGTTGAATATTGGCAGCTACCAAAGCTCCGAACTCCGGAAAACAGACCACTATCAAGACATCGTTGCTCTTCAACAAAGTAACAGGTATACAAGATTAGGTGACATATTCCTATCACCATTCGATATGTTAAACAGCAAGATGAGCTGGGGTGATAATCTTCTGGCAGGCTATCAAACACTTGCTGTTCTTTCTACTGGAGTGTTCTCGTCCAAACTATCAGTCCACTATTTGGGCAACACCCCCACGTTGTGGCAAAAGCTGAAAGGGAATTACGAATTCAGCGTCAGGACAGATCCTTCCTGGACGAGTAAAGGAAAACACAGTTCGAAAATGGCAAAGAGTATTCTTACATTCTCTAGAGCAGAAACACCTAGTAACCCTCTCCTAAAGTACATGCATAAGTTCGTTAAAAGTTATGAAAGTCCAGCTCACTTATATAAACATGCAGCCGGCTTCCCGAAGAATTTCAACAAGACAACGGGAGCGCAATTAAGAAATAGTATTGTCGGGCGCATGAAAACAGGTACGAAAGAAATCGTTGGAAACGCAGCAAGAGTCAAAGGACTTACCACCATCGGGAAAAGGATCCCTTTAGTGGGAAATGCCATTTCATACATTGCAAACTTTGGAGAATTTACTGCTCAAGAGAATGCACACATGGGAAGGATGGAGAAATTCGGTAGATTTGCAGGTGGAGTAGGTACAGATATGATGGCCATAGGTGCCGGGGCTAGAATCGGGGCTACGATCGGGAGTATGGGTGGCCCGTTAGGTATTGTCATTGGAGCGTCTGTTGGTGGATTAGTTGGTGGTCTTGCAAGTTCTAAGTATGGAGACAAAGTAAAAGATTTTACAGGTAAAATAGGTAAAAAAGTCGGCGAAGAAGCAACGGAAGCCATCGTAAATGTAAAGAATTCTGTTGCGAGTTGGTTCAACTAAAGCCTATTTGAGAGGAAGGAAAATATGTTTTTGACACTGTATAGTGCCGTTGATTTCTTATTATTAGCGATTGGTATTGTACTATCTACTCAATTTGCCTACGGGTGTACAATATTCATTCTAGAAAAAACGATGTTAGGTTACTACGAAGTGGCGATCTTTGATCCCCCCACTACGTTATTTCAAAAAATAACAAACGCTTTCCAGAAGGGGATGCTGGGTTCCGGACCCTATATCTATACGAAAATCGAAAAATACAATTGGTTCTTACGAAAAATTCTATTTCTAGTTGCCCTCCTCGTTCAGGGAATTCTTTCGGTCACCCTTTATACCGTTCTCTCTATGATCGTAGATTACATCTTTTTTGGTTAGAAGAGGATATATTCCCATTCAACCATAGACAGGGTCAATGGTATTGGAGAAGTATGTTACACCTCAACAAAATACATAACTATAGGAGTGAGCCCATGAACCATATACTAACCTGCACATCCGAAGAACTTGCCTTAATGGTCAGCTTATCAGGCTACGACAGTGTAGCAAAGGGGATTGCAGAGGCAGCGATCGGGAAGAAGACCGAACAGGAATGGATCGCCATCATGGAGGCGACGAGTAAACAGCTGATCATGAAGAGCATCCTGGATGAAGAGCGGGACGCAAGAGGAGAGAATCCTTTAACGGAGGAAATGCTCCACTTCATCGGGAACTATGTACAATCCAAGAGGATGATCCGCTGTTCCAATACACCGGCTCAGTCTGTGTTGATGATCCATCACTACGAGAACGATGAGTGGCTGCTTCACCTCATTGAAAAGGATATCATCCATGAATTCTCCATTATTTCGTCAAATGAGATGGAGCATTATATGAAAGAATACTATGGCATCCAGAAGCTTCATACGAACGAGCAGCGATCCTTCATTCTGAGCGAGAAGAACTTCGACCGCTTAAGCAATCCGGAAAAACTAAAAAAGGTCCGAAAAAGCTCGAAATTCACACCTGAAGAAGAGGTCAGCTTCGACCTGTTTACTGAGGATTTAAAACGCTTTGAATGGACATTATTCAATATATCCAACTTTGGAATCGTGTCACTGGAGGATGAAATGTATCTGGAGAATATCCTATTATTCCTTCCATCCACCCAAGGCATTTGGCTGAGCGAATACAGCGATGATTCGGCGACGGTCCATTTCCATTTAGCCGATGAGAAAGAATGGGAAGACATGCTGCGGAGCATCGGAGAATTTGCCTCACACCTGGTTGAACAAGGGTGATAATTCAAACAAAAAATCCTCACTTTCATAAGTGAGGATTTTTCATAGCCGTGAGAGGACGAACTGACCATCCTCACCGTTCAGATTTATAAGCAATATATCCACCCCAAATAGCTAAACATATCGTCACAATCACCCAAAAGCCAAACATCCAACTCACCTCAATTTCTTCACATTAAGCCGATTTCACTTGTCTTATGGTATATTATACCTTACTCCATTTAAGATAAGAAGCAAGGGGACGGTTCTTCTGCTTCCAAAACACCACTCTTTGATAACTTTTGTTAATTGCCCAAATTTAATAACCTTCGCTGATGTAAATTCATATTTTAATGTGGCTTTCTTCGAGAAGGCAATGATAGAGTAGACGGGTTCTAGGGCCTTTTCACCTATATAATCCTTTAAAGTTTGGACATGCCCATAGTTTTGCCAAATTGGATTGAATGACTTTTCTTTCTATACCATTTACATATTTTTCTTATTACTTTATACTCAATTTAAATATATTACTAATTTCCTATAATAGTGATAAAGGCAAACTTTCTGAAAGGGGAGGACGCAAAGCCATGAGTCTAAGGTGCTATTCAGCGCTATGATTGTCAGGTTGCCGTAGAAAAATTGAGCTATGGCTGTTTGCTTTAGCTTTTTTTATTTAAGGGAACCGGTCTGAGGTAATACGATTTTTATAAAAAATAATTATTGGAGGATAAAAAACTATGTATTTCGTTGATTTCGCAAAACGGCTATTTAAGAAGCAGAACACTGGAATTATTATTTATCTTATTCTTAATACACTGATTGTCATGGCTCTTTTTCAAGACATCTTTGTTGGTTTATCATTGTATCTGGTCTCTCTTACCATCGCATTATCTCCAGTTGGTGAATGGATGCTCCGCGTCCAACAAGGATGCAAACCGCTCTCACAAGAATATATTGACCGTCTTATGCCATTATTTGAGGAAGTTTATGGGAAAGCTAAAATGCTTGATCCATCCATTGCAGATCACGTCAAGCTCTTCATAAGTAACGATTCTAATCCCAATGCGTTTGCCACGGGCCGTAAAACCATCTGCCTTACCAGCGGCTTATTGCAGTACAGTGATGAACAAATCAAAGCTACTCTAGCACATGAATTTGGACATCTTTCCAACAAGGATACTGACCTTATTCTAATTGTATCAGTAGGGAATATGATCGTTTCCACCATGTTTGTACTCTATCGTGTGGTAATGTCAGCCGTTGGCATTATGGCAAGTATCGCAAACCGCAGCTTCGGGACTTTGATTATGACTATTTTCATCGACTTCATGCTAGTCGCGATGATGTGGCTTTGGACGAAATTTGGCACAATGCTCGTTATGCATTCTTCCAGAAAAAATGAATATGAAGCCGACCATTTTGCTTACCAACTAGGCTATGGTGATCCACTAATACAAGTTTTAAACAGCTTCAATGAAATGGAAATGAGCTTCAGAAAAGGATTGTGGGGGCGTCCAGTCATCCCGAATCATTTAAACGAATTGAAAAATTACACCAATCTGAAGTGGCGTAATCCACTTCCCAACAGAAAGCATTAGGGGGTCAGAAGCATGTTGTATAAACAAGAATTAAAGAAGGTCCTTGTTCTCATTGCGGTGGGGATTATTCTTGCTGCAGTGTTTCTATTTAAAGCCATCACAACATATTCCGGTTCAACTATACGTTTTGGTGTCAATGATTACCTAATTTTATTCATGATTATTTGCTATCCAGTTGGAATTGTGTATGGCTGGCGTCAAATCCTGAACTTATATAACACTATGAGAAGATCAGATCGTGAACATTGGGCACGCGGTGGCGGTAAAGGATATACCGCATTAATGATAACCACCATCAATCTTGCGTTTTCGGTTATTGTTACGTTACTCCTAGGGTGGATGATCGGAATAATTAACGCATATAACAAGCTATCACAATTAAAAAGAATGGGACATTAATAGAAAGGAAGTATTGAGATTCCTTCCTTTCAAATTCCACCTAAATTCAATTGAAGATCCTGCTTATACCCATAATTACGGAACCGCTGGCATGCTTTGGGATATTAATACGAAGTAGGATTGATTTATTAAAGAATAACACTATCTGGAGGATTCCATGAAACGATTCATGAGCACGATTTCCATCATTATTATAATGGCTGGCATTGTAGGCTGCCAGAGCAACAACACAGAAACCAAGACGGAGGAAACTTCTTCTACGACAGACATTGCGAAAGCGAGCAAGAATGATCCCACCTTTTTAAAGAAAGAAAAGAAAAGTGATAGGGAGTGGATTGATGAAAGCAAAGCAGATGGGTTCTTATCTAATGCCGGCATAGAAGGTCCCGTTCAATATATAGTACATGATCTTGATAACGACACTTTACCCGAAGTCACCGCTTATTATGGTCCATTTTCAGAACAGCTTACTGAGAATAATCACGGCTTAACAATTTTTAAACAGGACGATTCTTCACGAGCTTGGAAAAAAGCAGGGGAGTATAAGGATGATCTGGTGAATGAATTCCAGCTTCACGGAGTAATCGAAAACACGAAGAAAGAGAAATTCCTTGTGGGAAGCCAAACAGTAGCAAGTGCTACCAATATGTATTCCGCTTTAAAAATTTTTAAATATAACCCCTCTAATCAAGAGATTCGATCTGTTTCAACCATTGCCATATCGAACGAAAATCCCTATAAAGTCCAAATTAATAAGAATGCATTTTCACTGCAGATACTTGACGATAATGGCAATGTGCAAACTGAGCAACTATGGGAATTCGAATCTGATTGGATACTGAAAACTCAAAATAGAACCGTTATGCTAATGGATACCGAACAATATTTTGACAAGGCATTTAAGGAAGAACTTACTAAAGGACGATTAAAAGGAATTCCATATCCTCTTGGTACCAATATTCAAGAAATTAAAAATGAATTAGGCACTCCAGATGTTGAAGAATATTATCAAGGCGCTCCTACGTTTGGGTATAAAGATTCTAATTTATTCTTTAGCCACTTAATGAACGAAGAACAGCTTGTGTCCATACTTTATAACGTAAATAACACACCACAAACTTTCAAAGACTTGGAATCACTGCTAGGAACCCCACAGTATGCAGGCATCGATGAAATGTCGGGTTTATACACGCAGATTTACTCAATTAATAATAAATACGTGCTTATTGGAGAAGGGTACACCCACACCAAAGACTCAGGAATCGCAAGAATTCAATACAAATCCCAAATTGAATGACTTTAATAAACAAGAAAAGACACAGCTAGGGTACTATTCTGGTTGTGTCTTTTCACATTAGGTTTCTCGGGGTGAATACAGCCACTGAATTGTACCAGGCTTGCCATGTTTTTGTTCCACTAAGGACAAGTTTTTGTTCCACCTCTGCCATGCAGAGGACCACCCTTCTTGTTACTGACAGCCCTGTACGACCGAAAATTGACGGTTACTTTTGTCTCAACTCTTCCAAGTTTCATGTCCACAAGTCAAAAGGGAGGATCCAATATGAAGCTCCCCTTTTGACTATAAATTCACTTGATATATTGTGAGATTTTAAATAAAACTTCATGTCATTTCGGCCGACCACGACATACCATTCCCTGCCTAGTTCCATTCTGCAGGCTAGTTTCCTCCCGTCTCCAAGGTGAAGATCAAAGTGCTCACCGCAGCGCACCTTATATATAACTCTTGTAGTCCTCCCAAAGAACAATCCAACAGTCCACTTCCTCACAATAATACATGTCCTTCCACCGGCTCCTCCGGAATCGATAGACTTCTTCCCATGAAAAAACAACATTTTAATATGAGAACAACCAAATAGTGACCATTTATATCAATCTATATTCAGATTCATTAAAGCCTTATAAATGTTTTTTTAAAAGGGATAAATTTTATTGATATAAATCCCCATTTATCTTAGTGTCTTAGTGAAATATTTAAAGTTTGCAAATCATTCTTTAGAAGCTGTAATCCCTAAAGTATAAATATGCTCGTATTTTTTTGTGATTGAGCCAATTGAAAACTCTTCTTCAACTCTATTTCGGGCATCTAATAAAATATTTTCAAACTTCAGCTCTTCAATTTCTAAAACTTTATTAATTTCATTTGCAATTTTTTGAGGCTGACGTTTTGGTATTACAGAGCCATATTCCCCTATAATGTGAGTGCTATCTCCTGCATCTGTGACTAGACAATATGTTCCGCATGACATCGCTTCACCCACTACGTTTGGAAAGCCTTCACTTAAAGAAGTTGACACTAAAAGCTTTGAAACATTTAAAATTTGAGGTATATCTCTAATAACTCCCAAGAGCCTAACTTTATCTTCAATTTCTAAATTTTTTATTAATGTAATTAATGCTTTATTTTTATAGTCTATTCCTTCGCCGCACATTACCGCCAATGTTTCTGGATGCCTATCATTTACCCTCTTAAATGCTTGAAGAAAAGTTTTATGATCTTTAATTGCGTCCCATCTTGCAATCATTAATATAATTGTTTTAGCTTCGGTTAAATTGTATTTAGTGAGTAAATTGTCATCTGCTTTATCCTTGAATTTCAGATAATTAGTATCAAATCCATTAGGAATAACTAACATGTTTTCTTTATTATATCCAAATTTAACATGGCTGTCTTTACCAACAATTGAACAGCTAATAATATTATCAACTCTTTTTGAGATATATGAACAAACCTTTGCTATTTGAATTGTACGCTTTTTTGTGTTTTCTAAAGAAAGATCGCTTCTCCTAATCCCCCAAACTATTTTTTTTACTCTTGCTAATTTTCCTATAATAAATCCGATTAGGTCCGAATGATACATCCAGCTTTGTAAAACATCTGTATTTCTTAAATGTTTATAAAGCATGAATATTTTTTTAAGTGTTCTTTTATTCTCTTGCAAGTTTAACACTTCTAATTCTATTCCTAGCTCTTCTATTTTCTCTCCGTAAAACCCTTTAGTGGTTAAAGAAATCACTTTAATATCAAATAACTCCTTATTTAATTCTTTTAATAACTTATAAAGCATATGTTCTGCTCCACCACTATTTAACCCAATTATAAGATGTGTTAATTTTATTTTCATTTGCTCCATCCTACCGTCAAAATTATTGATTTATAGATTTGAACTTCCTTAATACTATTAAATTAAGAAACAAAGATATTAATAATCCCATGAAATATATGTATATTACAAATCTTTCACTTGTAATAATAGATTCCATTGAATTTCTATGAATATAAAAACACCAATATAAACCCATTATCATAGTTATAGATTTAAGTGAATTGTCAACCATTTGATATAGAAAATTGAAAGTCAAAATGCCAATACAATAAATTATTGACAAGAAAAAGACAAAAAATAATCCACCAGAAGCTAATCCTTCTGCCCAAAAATTGTATGCCATTCCATAATCTATACTTGGGAATAATGCCGGTTGGAATAATTCATTGAAGTTTGCATACTCTTTAAACTTGGAGGGGGTAAACATAAGTTGGTAGATAAGATCTGAATAATGAGCTATTCCTATGTGAAAGTTTTTTGAAATAACTTCATTTAATATAAGTTGAGTTATAAAAGGCTCACTTTTGACTATCCCATTAATATAAGTATTGCTATCAAATAACGTCCTAAAAGTATAGACCATACCATTAACTTTCAAGTTTGAGTATATTGATTTTGAAATCAATCCAAATATTATAATAAATACACTGTTTAAAATATACTTTTTTGAGATAATAACTTTTAATGGATTTTTTAATAATAAAATCATAAATACTATTGATAATAATCCAATAATCAATGAAGTTCTATCACCTAATATAAAATGAGTACCAATTGAGATTGTGGAAAATATAAATATTATATAGTGTTCTTTTTTATTTTGGTAACTTAATACAAAACTTATTATGGAACTTATACTCCAAATCAAGTACGATGAACCAAGCGAACTAAGTAAGTCACTTTTGACTAAGAAGAAATTTGATCCTAAATCAATTAATGTATATAAAAAAGAAGTAATATTAATTATAAATATAGAAACAAGTATATAGTTATTCTCTTTTAAACTATATACTTTTTTACATTTGAAGTTAAAAAAATCATTTATTATTGAAAACAATATAATGTTTATAAGTACCATAATATAAACAATATAGGTTTTATTTTCTATAGAAATAAATAGCATTACATTCCTATCATAATATAAAACCTTCCCAACTAAACCAGGAACAAAATATATTAGAGACGATAGAAATCCAATGGTGAAGAAGTCTAATTTTTTCTTGACTAAAAAAAAGTAAGTGATGCCAATTAATGCAACAAACCAGTAGAAAATAATCATAAATTTAACCTCTTACATTAATTTCTTTTTAAATTCTTCTTCTAAAATTTCCCTTTTTGACTGATAATCTTTGTCTCTAATTATCATTTTTCGAGAAAAAACTTTCTTTTTATACTCTTCAACATCTTTTATTATTTTTGCAGGCACCCCTCCAAGAACAGAGTTTGATTTAAAGGTGCCTTTTACAACTGAACCTGCTGCAACTATTGAATTATCCCCAATTCTTGTACCTGGTAATAATATGGAATTCATTCCAATAAAACAATTATCTCCTATGACAACTTCTCCAAAAACGTCTATATTCGGTTCTTCTCCTCTGAATATCCATACACCTCCATCGTGATTAATAAACTGTACTCCACCTGTAATAGTAACATTATTACCAATCTTAATTAAGTAAGGCTCGGATCCAAATGTCCTTCTATTAACTCCAAGAAGGCGACAATTCTTTCCTATTTTTACTCCAATTTTTTTTGATGCCTTAACCGGATTTAATTTGAAATATACATCATTTGAAATTTTCTGAATTAGCATAGGAAAACTCCTTTGTTTTTGCTTTGTAGAAGTAAATGAAGACCAGTATATACACAATAGAAGTCAACCAATTAGTATACATAACTGCTTTTGCTGCCCCTAGTATGCCATTACTGAAGATAAAAACGGCGCTTAGAAAAATTATTGTAATCAGAGAAAACAGATGTATTATTAGCTGTTTATTGAATACTCTCATTGCATTTAGAGCTGTTCCAAAGAAAGCTGTTCCAAATAAGAAACCAAATCCTATTGTTAAATACATTAGTGAATCTATATGATTTGCATAAGTATCATTGTAAACAAGTGTTAAAATCTCGTATCCATACTTTTTCACAATGAATACTAACACTAAACCGATTGAATACCCAGTTACAACTGTCATTAATAACAATTTTTTAAAACCAATAAATTCCCCACTCACATATAATTTAGCCAAGCGAGGGGTAATAATTTGCGACAATGAAGTAATAAATATTGATCCTGTTAAAATGAAATAACTTAATGCGCTATAAATTCCTAGATCAGATGCTGAACTAGTATACTCCAGTACATATCTAGGAATATTATTAACCAGCGATCCTATTAACCCTGCAATTCCCAAGCCTATACTCACACGGAATATTGTCAATAACTTAATTTTATCTAAATTGATTTTAAAACTTATTTCTCTCATATCATAAAAAATTAAAAAAAGGATGTTTACAATTAATATAGATAATAGACCTATAATTATATTATTTGAAATCATATATATGGATACAAGTAAAATTATACTTAACAAATTTTTAAATATTAATGAATATCCTACTTTTAAGTCTTTATCTTCTAACTGATATCTTCCATAAAAAGAATCAGCAATGGATTCAACAAATTTAATGGCTGCAATTAAAAGTATGAAATCAAAAAGTTTAGAATTAATCATAAAAACTATAAATATAGCTACCAAAAAACTTAAAAAACTGACTATCAATCTATAAGTATAATAGAGGTCAAAGCTAAATTGACCTGTAATATCTGTAGATATTACAGATCTTAGTTTCATATTTGTGAATATAAATAATGGATTTACTATAGAAACACACAAAGCATAGTATCCCACATTTTCAGGAGTTGAAAATTTCGCTAAGAGAAAAACAATGGATAATTGAGTTAATAGTGAGAAGCCATTTCCTAAAACTAGCAATAATACTTTGTACATTCAACCATTCCCGAATAATATGATTTAGATTATTGTAGTTTATTTGAATTATATTCTTCAAATAAATTCAAAAAGCACTCCAATAAAATTGAAGAATCTAGGCGATTCTATAAACATATATAGTGACCTATTTATTAAGCAGCGTCTAGATTCAATATAAATTCTAGAGCTGTTTAATTTTTCTCATAAAAATTCTTATACCACTGAATAGCTTCAAATATGCCTTTTTCAAAACTCCAGTTGGGACTATATCCAAGCATATCTATAGCTTTACTAATATCTGCATTACTATGCTTAATATCTCCTTGACGATCAGGTCCAAAAACTGGAGAAATATCTTTCCCTAATGCATTAGACAGATGATTATAAATATCAATCAGATACTCTCTTCCGCCGTATGCTATATTATATGCTTGTCCTGCTGCTTCATGTGATGCATTACAGGCTTTTAAGTTGGCTTCAATTACATTTTCGATATAAGTGAAATCTCTACTCTGCTTTCCATCCCCATTAATTGTAGGCGGCTCATCATTTAATAGTTGTTTAATAAATTTAGGAATAACTGCAGCATATGCACCATTTGGATCTTGTCTTCTACCAAACACATTAAAATAACGCATACCATAAGTATCAAGACCGTACATTTTTGAATAAAGTCTTCCATATTCCTCATCTACTTTTTTGGTTAGTGCATAAGGCGATAATATGTTACCCTCTCTCCCCTCTTTTTTTGGAAGGTTTGGCTCATCCCCATACACAGATGAACTTGAAGCATAGACAAATTTCTTTACACCAGTTTGTCTTGCTGCTTCCATCATATTTAAGGTACCTTTTATATTTACCTCTTCATAAAACAAAGGCATCTCAATACTTCTTGGAACACTTCCCCATGCAGCTTGATTCAATACATAATCTACTCCATCACATGCTTTCATACACATGTCAAGATCACGAATATCTCCCTCAATAAATTCATAATTGGGATTACCTATAAATTCTTCCACGTTTTCTATTTTACCAGTTGAGAGATTATCGAGACCTTTAACTTTATAGCCTAATTTAAGAATGGCTTCTACTAAATTAGAACCAATAAAACCAGCTGACCCAGTTACTAAGAATTTACTACCCTCTGGAAATTTAATATTTTCATATCCCATCTTTATAACCTCCAATATACAAACCCATTATCTTCTGCATCATTTCTATTAAACATCCCTTTAAGGTCCATTAGAACACAATCTTTTCTTCTATTAATATCTACTTTAAACTCTGATGTAGCAGCTACTTCTTTCATTGCTTCTGAATTTAGATATCCGCTTGGTCCAAACATCTTTTTTACATCTTCTAATTTAATTTCTCTGAATTCCTCATGTGGAACAGCGAATATTACTGCATCCATTTCTTTTATATCTTCTACTTCACAGAGGTTAATTCTATATTCATTCCATAGATCTTCCTTATCTGCTGCAGGATCAACAACTTTTACATCTACTCCGTACTCCTCTAGTTCTCTTATTACGTCTACTACTTTGGTATTTCGAACATCAGGACAGTTTTCTTTAAACGTAACACCAAATATAGCTACTTTCGCGCCATTTATTTGTTTATTAGCTTTAATCATTTTCTTTACTGTACTTTCAGCAACATATTTTCCCATATCGTCATTTATTTTTCTTCCTGAAAGAATGATTTGAGAATGGTATCCCATTTGCTCTGCTTTATACGTAAGGTAGTAAGGATCCACTCCTATACAGTGACCACCAACTAAGCCTGGAGAGAAATTAAGGAAGTTCCACTTTGTTCCTGCTGCTTCAAGTACTGCTTTTGTATCGATGTCCATTCTATTAAAAATGATAGAAAGTTCATTCATAAATGCGATATTAATATCACGTTGTGAATTTTCTATAACCTTTGCTGCTTCTGCCACTTTAATACTTGCTGCTTTATGCACACCAACATCAACAACCAATTCATATACTTTGGCTACATTGTCTAACGTTTCTTCATCTTGGCCAGCGACAACTTTTATAATAGTCTCTAATCTATGAACTTTATCGCCAGGATTAATTCTCTCTGGTGAATAACCCACTTTAAAATCCACACCACATGTTAGTCCGGATTCTTTTTCTAAAATTGGAACACAAATATCTTCGGTTACACCTGGATAAACAGTAGATTCAAAAACAACGATCGAACCTTTTGTTAGATTCCGACCCAAAGTGCGGCTTGCAGATTCAATCGGAGTTAAATCAGGTGTATGGTCATCCTTTACAGGTGTAGGCACTGCAACAATATGAAACTTCGCTTCTCTAAGCCTTGATGCATCTGAAGAGAAATCCACTGTTGTTTTTTGGATGATTTCATTCCCCACTTCTTTTGTAGGATCTATTCCATTTTTATAGAGTTCAACTTTTTGTTTACTTACATCAAAGCCTATTACATCCGCTTTTTTTGCAAATGCAACAGCGATTGGCATACCTACGTACCCTAGTCCCACTATTGAAATTTTTTCTTCTCTATTAATGATCTTTTCATATAGATTCATATTGAATTCTCCTTTGTTTATAATCCCATTGTCTGCATTATTGATTGATTAATAATTTTTACGTCATATTTTTCTCTTGCCAACTCAATACTTTTTTTACCCATTTCTTGATTTATTTCTTGGTTAGAAATCAAATAGTTCATCTTATTTGTTAACCCTTCAACATCCTTGACCTTTATCAAATATCCATTTAGACCTTCAATAACTGTCTCCCTACAACCTGGAGCGTCACTCGTAATGATAGATCTCCCCATTGCCATGGCTTCTAATACAGTCTTAGGAGTACCTTCATGATAAGAGGGTAATACATATGTGCTACATTGAGAGATGTATGGCCTGACATCATTTTGTTCTCCAAAATATTCAATGACTCCACTCTCTATATATGGGTTCAGCTCCTCTGGCTTTAATGCAGAGGGGTTGCTATCAAATGGGCCAACAAGTAAACAACGAATAGTAGGATTGACAGCTTTCACTTCTTTACAAGCCTCTAAATACTCCATGATCCCCTTATCTTTAATAAGTCTCCCAATAAAAAGAAAGGCGGGTGTTTCCGGAAATGGGGTTGGTGTAAATTTATCAAGATCGACCCCGGAACCATTAATAATAACGGTGTTTTTATCCCTTATTAAACTGGATTGAATGAATTCATTTTTATCATCTTGATTTTGAAAGAATATTTTCTTACTGCACTTACACGCAGCCCAGTATTGCATTTTCATTATTGTTTTTACAATGCTATTTTTAAATCCTTTTCCCCTGAATATCGAACCAAGTCCAGCTATTAACGGATAAACCTCCGAAATACCATTTAATTTGGCAGCTAAACTGCCATAAACAACCGTTTTAGCTTGGTATGCAAATACTTTATCGGGTTTTTCCATTTTCATAAACTTATGTAGAGACCTGAATGTTCTTAAGTCATTCAGTGGATTGATTCCATTCCGTTCAACATAAAGCTGTCTATATTCAATTTTGTGCTCCTGGAACTTACTCTTCCATTCCGCTTCTGGCTCTGAACCCATTGCAATAACGGTATGTCCTCTTCTCACAAAACCTTTCATCATATCCATACGAAACCAAAACAAAGAAGATGTATGGCTTGAAAGTACAGCAATTTTCATTTTTAATACACCTACTCATCTGACTAATTTCGATTTTTCTCTAGGTACTCTCGTACTTCTATTTGAATACCCTTTTCGAAAGTCATGGGCTTATAATTGAAAGCACGAGACGCATGATCGTGAGAATAGTTTCTGTTCTCTCCCATCCTCTGGACACGTTCTACATAATCAATTTTTCCTAACGTAATAGTATTGATGACTCTCGCCATTAACACTCCTAAACCTAACGGGACGCTTATATAGACTGTTTTTTTATCGAGTTCTTTGCTTATCGCTTTGAATGCATTAATCATACTAATTGGCTTTTCTCCAGATAAATCATAAGCCTCTCCGTTAGGTGCTTCAGGAGACATTAATACAGTATAAAAAGCCTTCCCTAAATCCCTGGCGTTAACTGGTTGGATTAAACTATTTCCACCATTTATTACAGGCATGATTTTCAGTTTATCTACCATCTTAATAAACTTACTCATGTTCCTATCACAAAGATCTCCGTATATCATTGAAGGTCTTAATATTGTAATATTTGTCGAGTAGTTAGGTTTATTTATTAGTTCTTGAATTTCTTTCTCTATTTTCTTATATCCTTCAGAAGCATACTTGAATTCTGAATAAATTCCTGTTGTGTGTACTAATATAGCTCTTTTTACTTTCTTTTTATTTGCAGCCCTAACTATCAATGGGGAATGGTGGATATTATAAATGTGCATTACCATTTCAACACCAGTCATCACCCTATCAATAAAGTTTGGATCATCTAAATCACCAATAACCTTTTCAATATTCAACCCACTATTATCTAAAAGTGATGTTTCAGATGATTCTCTAACAACACATCGAATTGGATCTTCATACTTATTATCAATAAGTTCTTTTAAGAAATATCTACCCGTATGCCCAGTGATTCCTGTTACTAATAGCATTTCTACACCTCTATTATGAAATTTCCTTTTTTGAAGAACTTTTTTCTTTTGAACTAGCGATTTCTTTTTTCGCTGATGCTTTTGGTCCACCTTCCATTACTCCATCACTTTTAATAACACTAATGAGCGTCCCAAAGAAACATTTAATATCCATCCAGAAACTAATACGCTCGACATACTCTCCATCCAATTTTGCTTTTATGTCAATAGGGAGCTCATCCCGACCATTAATTTGTGCCCACCCAGTTAATCCCGGGGGCACATCATTTGCACCGTACTTATCCCGCTCAACAATCAAATCATACTGATTCCATAAAGCAGGACGTGGACCTATAACGCTCATCTGACCCACAAAAATATTCCATATTTGTGGAAGCTCATCTAGAGATGTTTTTCTTAGGAATTTCCCCATTTTAGTAATATATTGTTCAGGATTCTCTAAAAGATGAGTCGGGGTGTCCTTGGGGGTGTCGATACGCATAGTGCGAAACTTTAGTATATTGAAATGCGTTTTATTAATTCCAATTCGTTTTTGTTTAAAAAGGACAGAACCTCGAGAATCCATTTTTATCGCAACGACCAGAATTAAGAAAATAGGTGATAAAATAGTAAGTCCTATGAAAGAAAGTATGATGTCGATAAACCTTTTAAAAGTCATATACATATTATTGTCACCCCTTTATTTATCAGTTATTTTATTTAAAGAGAAATTAGCAGGAGGAATTTAGCTATCTGTCATCCCACTAATTTATAAAGTTTCCTACATGAATTATTTCAGTTTGCACTTTCCACTAGCATCTCTGATTTTTTATTAGCCAACCCCAACACATAGTCAGCCAAATACTGAGCATCAAACTCCGTATGATTCACAATCAAATTAGAAACCCGCTCATACTCAAAATCAACCGTCTTCCCAATAAAGATCTTCGGAAACACCGCTTCCCCATGAACTTCATTCTCTCCAAGCAGTTCCTCATACATCTTCTCACCAGGACGAATCCCCGCATATTTAATCCCGATTTCTTCTACTGTATAACCAGATAAAGTAATCAGATTTTTCGCGAGATCAACGATTTTGACCGGCTCACCCATATCAAGGACAAAGATTTCTCCACCACGTGCCAGAGCCCCCGCCTGCATAACGAGTCGTGATGCTTCTGGAATCGTCATAAAGTATCTCGTCATGTCCGGATGGGTCACCGTCACCGGCCCACCTGCCTGGATTTGCTTTTTGAATAACGGAATAACACTTCCACGGCTACCGAGTACGTTACCGAAACGTACGGCAACGAAATTGGTCTGGCTTTCTTTATCCAGGTTCTGAATCACCATCTCAGCGATCCTCTTCGTCGATCCCATCACGTTGGTCGGGTTCACAGCTTTGTCAGAAGAGACAAGCACGAATGTCTTCACTCCAAATGTATCGGCTGCTGCAGCCACATTCTTCGTACCAATTACATTGTTTTTGACCGCCTCTTTTGGATTATATTCCATTAATGGCACATGCTTATGTGCTGCTGCATGGTACACAACCTCAGGATCATGCTCTTCAAATACTTCAAAAATGCGGTTTCGATCTTGAATATCAGCAATGATAGGAACAACTTTCAGTTCTGTTCCATACTTATTTCTTAATTCCATATCGATGGTGTAGATAGAGTTTTCACCGTGCCCTAATAATAAAAGCTTCTTGGGTTTAAATTTACTAACTTGACGACAGATCTCAGACCCAATCGAACCACCAGCACCTGTAACCAGTACAGTTTTCCCTGATAATTTCTTTGAAATACTGTCAGTATCAAGCTCTACCGGCTCTCGACCAAGCAGATCTTCTACTTGCACTTCCCGGAATTGATTGACGGATACTTTACCGGAAACGATATCTTCAATCATCGGCATGATCTGTACCTTTGCCGAAGTTTTACTGCATTGTTGATATACTTCTTGTATTTGACCCTTGCGAAGGGAAGGAATGGCAATGATGATATTATCAACTTGATGCTTTTCAACTAATGTCGGTATATCTTT
Source organism: Rossellomorea sp. QJM3NY_18 (assembly GCF_056173145.1). Lineage (NCBI taxonomy): Bacteria > Bacillati > Bacillota > Bacilli > Caryophanales > Bacillaceae > Rossellomorea > Rossellomorea sp. QJM3NY_18. Next base: position 4,059,206 of record NZ_CM149659.1, read on the forward strand.
AGTACGGCCTAGTATTGTTACACCATAAATTTGAAGCTTCATTTTTTTAGGATCATCGTCAATAAATCCGACTGGAAGCAAATCAGTATCTTGGCTCTTTATTAACTGACGCACAAGCATAGATCCTGCAGAACCTGCTCCGATGATTAAAGCACGTTTCTTTTCCTGCTTTGGCTTTATGTAATAATGTCTGTACATTCTCCATGAGAATCGTGATCCACCAATTAAGATAATATGAAGCATCCAAGTGACCGCTAATACTCGAACATATATATCCCCGTTCACAATAAACTGAAGAATTCCGGTTGCCACTATTGAAAATGAAATTGCTCGTATGATGGCAACCATCTCTCCAACACTCGCATATTCCCATGCTTTCTGATAAAGGCGATAAATAAATGCGAATACATGGTGACTTACCAGTAATGCACATGAGCTGAAGACGAGTGTAGGTAACGTGTACAGGCTGAATGTTGGATGGAGGAGATAATAACCGAAATAAATGGCTGTTAACACGATCAATGAATCCAAAAGCATCAGCAATGATACCCGTTTTGTATAACTCACATAAATCCCTTCTTTTCTACGTTATTTTGACAAATTAAATACCTAAGGAAAAGATACAACCGTATACCCTTTCCTTAGGTATCTAGATTTACTTTTGATCATTTAATCTTTTTTCAATGGCTTGATTGATTAGCGTTCTTATTTCTTCCAGCCGCTCTATCGGTGCGTCCTGGTATATGTATCTTATGGCTTTTTTCATACTTTTAGACAAAGTGTTAAAATCTTTCAATTCTTTTTTCTCCTTGATTTTACAATTAATCTTTTTCATCCCATTGTTTGAATAAATTACATAAAGCGTTTTCATTTAAAAACTTTACTATCTTCTATTATTATAGTATTTTTGGGCATCTAACCCTTCCTCACATCCCACCAATGACGACGTGCGTCTAAGGTAAAGTTTCCTCTTCACCCACGGTGTGACCGAGTGCCTCCGATGATAACGGTAAGGAGACATTTCCAAAATTCTACTGTTGTCTTTGTGCAACTTATTTAGTCTAACTTACCAACGACAATAGTACCTTAGGATTACCTGTATCTTGATTTTTTAAAAGATTCCAAGGAACTTCTTTTTCTTAATCAATTCAGGTATTTCTTTATATATATTTTTCCCATCGACGAGCATCTCTGCGTTCTCTGTAAAGTAATAAACCATGTCTATTCCGTACTTTTTCTCTATATAGTCCATCGCTTCTTCCATTTTGAAGGTGCGATTGCGTATGTTGTGAGCGTCTGATGCGATGAAGTGTGTCAGGTTGGCTTGGATCATTTGCTGTGAGAATTTCTGGATGTTCTTGCCGAAATATCCCACCAGGCTCGAGGCAGTCAGTTGCGTGACCGCTCCTCCTTGTACAAGCTTGTAAAGCTTTTCCGGTCGCTCGATTAGCTCGGCGTTCCGTTCGGGATGAACGATGACAGGGGTCAGACCCTCTACCTGAATGTCATATAGAAGTTTTTCCGCATATCTCGGTACTGAACTCGATGGGAATTCAATAAAAAGGTATTGGGAAACTTGGTTTAAAGGTAAGATATCACCCTTTTGGTAATCTTCTAAAATCTCACCATAAATGCGGCACTCTTGTCCCGGAAGAACTTCCAGGTTGATCTGTTCTTCTTTAAATCGATCATTTACTTCATTCACAAGTGGAAGGATGTCCGACTTCACATTGTTGTATTTTCCATTACGGTGATGAGGAGTCGCAATGATTGTGTGAATCCCTTCCGAGACAGCCTGCTTTGCCATATCGATACTGTCGTAAATCGTATTGGCACCATCATCTATTCCCGGCAGGATATGACTATGAATATCAATCATTCCTAACTCCTCCTTTTCTAGTTCTTTCGACTTAATTTTACATCGACTACCATTTTACACCACTAGGTATATTTGTAAAGGGGTGAATTTTGTCGAATGCAGCTTAATTTCCGTAATAGTAATAATAGTCTGTTTCGGTAGCTTTCTTATTATTAAGGACGCATCCTAGCAGCTTTCCTTTTGTGGATTGTAGAAGTTCCTTTGCTTTCTTTGCCGGATCCATTTCTGTTTTCCCACTTGAAACGACAAGGATACTTCCGTGACACTGGTTCGCCATAATTTGGGCATCGGTTACGACCAGTACTGGTGGGGTATCAAAGAGAATCAAATCATATTCTTTATAAGCTTCTTCAAAGAAGTTCTGCATTGCTCTTGAACTTAGAAGCTCGGCCGGATTCGGTGGAATCGGACCGCTTGAAAGGATATGAAGCTTGTCCACTCCGCTGTCTTTGACTGCTTCCTTTAATGATATTTGCTTCGATAGGATATTCGTCAATCCTGTCGTGTTCGGGAAGTTAAACGTATAGTGAACGGTCGGCTTTCTCATATCTGCATCCACCAGTAGTACCGTCTTACCTTGCTGAGCGAAGACTACGGCTAAATTGGCTGCTGTGGTGGATTTCCCTTCCCCGGGTCCTGCGGATGATACCATGATCGAACGGTATTCCTGGTCGACGGATGAGAATTGAATATTTGTACGAATCGTACGGTATTGCTCCGATACAGGAGACTTCGGGTTCACTTTTGCAATTAGCTTACGTATATTTGAGTTCATTGATTTCTTCTGCTTATTAAACACCGACACTTTCACCTCTGCGTCTTGACGTTCTTTCCTGACGATGAGCTACCTTTTGAAATTCACTATCGGTAATCGTTGGAATGACTCCCAATACAGGAAGTTCTAGACCTTTCTCTATGTCTTGCTCTGTTTTCACTGTGTTATCCAAGAATTCTAATAAGAATGCAAGTCCGACTCCTGCCATTAATCCCACTACAAGCGCTATGGCGATATTCAATAGAGGTTGCGGCTTAATGGGAGAAGGGTTTTCCCCGAGTTCAGCCTTTGCGAGGATGCTTACATTATCGACGTTCATGATTTTCACAATTTCAGTTTGGAAGACTTCCGCAATCTTATTCGCGATGGCCGCCGCCTGTTTAGGATCTTCATCTTGAACGGAGATGTTCACCACCTGTGAATCCTTTTCACTTTGAACCGTCACTTTTTCATTTAATGCTCCGGTTGTCATATCTAACTTAAGATCATCAATCACAATATCCAGAATAGCAGGGCTCTTCATAATGACATTATACGTATTGATTAATTGCAGGTTCGTTTGCACTTCCCCTACATTAAATGACTGCTGGTCGTCATTCGATTTATTCACGAGAAGCTGAGTGGACGATTGATAGATTGGCGTAAGGACGAAATAACTGATTGCGGCACTTACCAATACTGCCATTAGGGTCAGTATGATGATGAGACTCATGCGCTTTTTCAGCGTCTGAATGAGCTCCTTTAAACTGATGGTTTCTTCCATGATATCCTCCTAAAATTTCTTCAAAAATAAAAATCTCGTCATATTATATCATAAGTTCTTGTTATTTTTAGGGAATCTTGTCATAATTTTAATAGAATTGAAATCTTTTGTTACTTATCTATTAAACAATAGATTGTTTATTATTGGAAGGGTTCCTGTGAATTTGGTTCCATTTTCCATGTTTATTACATTTAGGAGGTTCGTAATGAAAAAGGTCTTTATTTTGTTTTTACTTATATTATGTGGTGGTGTCATTGTATACGGAAACCTGCACTGGAAGTCTATGACGTCCACCGCAGATGTGAAATCAGATACTGTGGCTAAAGAAGATTCACCGGTTACTGATGACAATTCCGATTCCCTTGAAAGCGATGAGAAAGAGCTGGCAGCGATGGGAAATTGGCCCGAAGAAGCCCGTTCCCTTTATAAAGAAAAGCTTGAAGCCGGCGAGACATTCAATGTGGTCCTCTTAGGTTCTACGGAAATGGATTCGGTTGAAAACGGCTGGAATGACCTCGTCACGAGCGCTTTAGAAGAAGAATACGGCGACACCATATCCGTCGAAAGTCTGTCCTATGATCTCAATACTCTTGATTTCGTCCGGGAAGAAAAGTATGAAGAGGTCGGGGAATTACAACCAGGGCTGGTCATCTTCGAGCCGTTTGTCTTCCAGGATAACGGAAACGTCCTGATTGAAGACACGCTTCAGAACATCGAAACCATCCGGGAGGAAGTAAAGACATTATCCCCTGGGGCTTCATTTGTTCTTACTCCCCCCCAGCCCATTTACCAGCCGGCAAACTATGAGGCACAAGTTACTGAGATCAAGGAATTCGCCGGGGACAACGACATCCCCTATATCGATCATTGGTCAAACTGGCCAGATGTCGAAGATGAGGAAATTAAGTCTTATCTAGATGAAGTAAGCAGTCCAAATGAAAAAGGGCACGAAGCTTGGGCTAAAGGGATCATTGAATTCCTGATAGAAAAGTAATGTTTTTTTACTAATTAAGGAATTATTTAGCTTTTCTCACCAAATTATGTGATAAAATGACGGTATCATCTATCAAACTATGACAAAAAAGGAGAAGTGTATGTGAAAAAGACATTAGTATCTGTAGCAGCTACGGCTGTTCTCTCGTCTTCGTTTGTTAGCTATGCCGCTGCAAGCACCCATAAGGTGGAATCAGGTGACTCCCTTTGGCTGATCGCACATAAATACGACACTACCATCGCCAACTTGAAGAGCTTGAACAAGCTACAGTCGGAAATGATCTTTCCTAATCAGGTATTGAAGGTAAGCGCCAACGGGTCTCAACCTCCTAAAGCACCTGAATCACCAAAGCACACTACAGGGCAGACATCCGCCAATACGTATACGATCAAGTCCGGGGATACATTAGGTCAGATTGCTGCTACTCATTCTATTACGCTGAATGATTTAATGAGCTGGAATGGTTTACGTAATCACCTGATCTATCCAGGGCAGGTATTAAAGGTGGCTAAAGCGGGAACCCCGACTGCTCCAAGTAAACCGGCTGCGCCAGCTCCTGCACAGCCGACTCAAGCTGCTCACACTTCAAGCTATTCGGTGAAGTCGGGGGATACGTTATCTCATATCGGGGTAAAATTCGGTGTGACTGTGGCAGAACTGAAAAAACTGAACGGTTTATCAAGTGATTTCCTGTTTATTGGACAAGTTCTGAAAGTATCGAATTCAGGATCTCAGCCTGCACCTGCTAAACCGGCACCCGCTCCTGCTAAACCGCAACAAGATAGTTCAGTGACTAACTACAAAGTGAAGTCCGGCGATACATTGTCTTATATCGGTGTAGCATTCGGTGTCAGTGTCAGCGAATTGAAGAGCTTGAACGGACTTTCGAGCGACTTCCTGTCTGTTGGACAGGTGTTGAAAGTAAAGGGGACAAAAGGGACGGCTCCAGACGTTAAGCCTCCTGCCTCAAGTTCATCATCCACTTTCTCAGTAAATAAATTATTAAGTGAGGCAACGTCTCATATGGGAACTCCTTATGTATGGGGAGGATCTTCGGCTGGCGGCTTTGACTGCAGTGGTTTCATTTACTACGTTTTCAAGGAAGCCGGAGCAAAGGATGTTAAGCGTCTTTCCAGTGAAGGGTATTATAGCCGTTCTTATTATGTGAATTCTCCTCAGCCGGGAGATATAGTATTCTTTGAAAATACATATAAAAAAGGCATTTCTCACTTAGGCATTTATGTAGGGAATAATGAGTTCATTCATGCAGGGGATAATGGAGTCGAAATATCCAGCCTGAGTAACTCCTACTGGAAATCCAAGTTTGATGGTTTTAAAAGATTTTATGAATTATAAAATAGTAGATCCCGATGACGAAGATGTCATCGGGATCTATTTGTTTATGGTGTGTAGAAGTCCTGGGTATAGTATACTCCGTACTTTCCTCCATAGTATGTTCCCACTCCAAGCCTTTTATAGAGGGTGCTCAGGATGTTTTTGCGGTGGCCGGCTGAATTCACCCATGCGTCATGGACGGCTATGGCATTCAACTGCCCCGCTGCGATATTTTCCCCCGCAGATGAGTAGGAAATACCAGCCTGCTCCATTCTCTGAAAGGGTGTGAGGCCATCGGGGTTTTCATGACTGAAGAAGTCTCTGACTGCCATGTCCTTACTATGGGCCCTTGCCACTTCCCGTGCACTTGAATCTTCCTGGAGCGGCTCGAGGAAATGACGGGCACGCAATGCATTGGCTTGATCGAGAAGTTGATTTTCCATACTGATTCTTACTTTTTCTTGATTGAAATCAGGGTTGGTCATCGTGAAGTCCTGCCTTACCATGAAAATCCCTGCTAATGTATTACCGTCGTTCTGATCATAATACAAACGGATGAGCTTCTCATCATAGACGTAGTCGCTTCCCTGGTCATACTTAGCACCGATTTGATCCATAAGGTTCCCGACTTCCGGTTGACTCATGCCAAGCTTAAGACCCGACTCCGACGTCCAGCTATCTGAATTTGAATACACCGCTACCACTATCCCGTGAAATACACCAAATTGAATATACGTTTCCGGATCTTTGTTATACACGTACCAATCAAAGTTGAACCGGCTCTCATCGATTCGGTCAGGGTCTCCTAAAACGGAACGTAAAAATGCTTCTGTCGCATTGATATGAACTCCTTGGAACTGAAACTCTTCTGTACTGCCGATTAATTGTTCTTCCACTTTATAAAATACTGCATTTTTCCCGCCAAAGATCGAAAACGATGGATAGGAGTTTACTAGACTTTCAATGGAAGAAGGGATATCATCTTTCTTCACTAGTAGAATCGGTGCGTTGGCTTTAGCTGCCAGAACAGACCCTGCCAGTGCATCGGCGAAATTCTCGCCCGTAGCGACGTAGGCCGCTTCCTTGCCCATTGGGAGTCCCTCAATGATATTCTTTGCCGTCTCATAACGATTGGCACCACCATACCGGGTTGATGAAGGAAGGTCTGATGCGACATGTGAAGAAATCACGCCTTCCCCTCCTACAATGATCGTGTCTTCTTTTTCATCTGTTATTTTTTTAGTACTTTCAGGCAAGTCTGTAGATTCCGTTAAAACAATCGGGATGCCATTCTTCGCAGCATACGTTGCCACTGCCAGTGCATCCGGGAAGTTCCGGCCGTTTGCCACGATGGCTTGATCAGAAGGGAGATAATCTGCTATTTTCGCAGCTGTCTGAAACCGGTCATCTCCTCCGACTCTCGTAATCTTCAGGCCTAAGTCTCTTAGTTGCTTTTCCACATAAAGGTCAATCGCTCCTACACCGCCAAGTATATATGCCTGCTTAGCCTCCAGTATGTTGATGAACTCTCTTGTCTCCGTGGGCAACCGATGCTTATAGGTCAGTAAGATAGGGGCATTCAATTGATAAGCAAGGGGGCCCCCTGCCAGTGCGTCGGGAAATGTTTCCCCACTCGCGATTACAACGGTTTCCGCCTGATCCCATCCCCTTAGAGAAATCATTCCAGCTGTATCATACCTGCTCTCACCAAATATTCGATTTACACTCGTATTTGCTTTTGCCTGGTCCATTTGAATCAGACTGAATACAAGAAAGAATAACAAAAGTGTGATTCCGACTTTTTTTAACAAAGTATCCTCTCCCTCCGGTTGTCTACTGTCATTGTACCAAAATAATCCAATCACTTGAGCATAAACGACAATTATTTGGTATTTTCTTGATTGTTTTCCATAGACAGACAAAATTCTACTAATGTATTTCTTTTTCACTCATTTTCTAGTATATTTTTCTTATGTGCAAAAAATTAATATTATAGGTGGGAAACAATTTGAGAGCGGATAGACATCATAAAAAACGCAAGTGGCCGAAAGTGGTGGGCATCATCTTCCTCCTCCTTCTAGTAGCAGGTGCCGGATATGCTTATTCCATTTATCATTCTTTAAGTAAAACAGCTGAAACGATGAACGAAGACATCGATCGACCGAAATCGGATAAACGTACCGAAGAAGTGAAATTTGAGAAGAAACACCCATTTTCAGTTCTGCTTCTTGGAGTAGACGAAAGAGCAGGTGATAGGGGTCGTTCAGATACCATGATTGTCGTAACGGTAAATCCTCATGAAAAATCAACGAAAATGCTTAGTATTCCTCGTGATACCAGAGTAGAAATAGTTGGGAAAGGTACAGAAGATAAAATTAACCACGCCTATGCTTTTGGCGGGGTTGAAATGTCCATAGATACCGTAGAAAATTTTCTTGATATTCCCATTGATTATTATGCCAAAATCAACATGGAAGGCTTTAGAGATATCGTAGATGCAGTTGGCGGTGTAAACGTACAAAACAAATTCACCTTTAACTACGGTGGGTATAACTTTAAAGAAGGTTCTTTATCACTGACCGGGAAAGAAGCCCTTGCCTATTCCCGTATGCGTTACGAAGATCCTAGAGGAGACTTTGGAAGGCAGGAACGGCAACGCCAGGTGATAGAAGCCGTAATCCGGGAGGGTGCAAGCGTTTCTTCTCTTTGGAACTATGGAGATATCTTCGAAGCGATTGGTGAGAACGTGAAGACCAACCTAACGTTGGATGAAATGGTGGAAATTCAAAAGAACTATAAGAGTGCAACCGAAAATATCTCTCAAAGCCAAATCGCAGGAGAAGGTACAAAAATTGGCGGCATTTACTACTATATTGTGCCTGAGGAAGAAAGACAAAAAGTACAGAGTGAATTGAAGGATCATTTGGATTTGAATTAATTCTAAAAACCCAGTCCCGGAGTAAGGGACTGGGTTTTTTCATTTTCGGACTATGCTACTGAGAAATACACAAGCGTTTACCCCACTGCCCCCTTTCCTTTTTCAAATTCAGGACGCCTTAACCATAATCCACTTGCTACCAAAAAGAATCCAATCAAAGATAAAAACAGGATAGATCCAATCGCACCATCTTGATAAGGTAAATCTGTATAGTAACCATGCGTTTCATCAGATATTCCCCTTATCCATTGAGTACCCAATTTTGATTTCGTATCCATTGTAAAATCACTTACCTTGATGACACCGTTTTCATTAATTGTATACGTGCGAAAGGAGGCTGGTGAGCCTTCACCGCCGGGGGATTTCTGGACACTGACAATAAATTGTTCTTCCCCCGTTTGCTTATCCTTCACTTGTTTGTATTGAATCGCGTCTGAGTATAGTTCCATTCCTTCACCATCGGAATTTATTTCATACCCTTCAAGTTCATTTTCAACTTCATCTTTTATTTCAAAAATGATCTCTTTGGGTTGGTCTTCGTCTAAAACATACGTATGTAATTTCACCCCATGAAATACTTGCACCGGATCAATTATCCCATCTTCTTTTAATGAAATGGTCTGGTACCTTTCATCAAAGTCTGTTTGATAGAATTTTTCTCGGAGGCATTGAATTAGGAAGAAAGCTATCAGAATTAAGATGATTACTCCAATCACCACTAAGAATGCGCTTATAACTTTTTTCTTTTTATCATTCATCGTCACTCAAATCCTTAATTCATAATTTTTATTGGGTGAAGTTTTCAATTTTGCGACGGATAAATTGCATAAACTTATCGTCCGCCTGCAGTTCAAATACGATCAGTGCTTTTTGCATATATTTTTTGGCATCCTCAAGCTTTCCTTGCAGCTCGAAATTATAGCCTATATGATAATGAAGTTCTCCCAGAAGGTACATATTATCTTTATGAACACACCAATCAATTGCTTCATTACAATATTGGGTCGACTCCTCAAAATTTTTCAATCGTGTCAGGACCCTGGCTATGTTATAAAAGAGTCTGGTTCTTAGAGTGAAGTCCTGCAGGTTAGGCAAGGCGAGAATATGTGTCTTCACTTCTTGATATATTTCGAGAGCCTTCTCCCAATCCCCTTCTTCAGAGTACAGGACACCGATCGTAAGGAGAATTTCAATTTCACGTTCAGACCAAATTTTATCCGTTGTATGAGATAGAGAAATGGCCTTTCTTAAAATCTCTTCTGCTTTTTCCACTTTTTTATTAAGTTCATATTGGTAAATGCCTTTATGCCATTGAAGTAACTGAAGATTCCGATTATTATTAAAGAAAAGGGGATTTTCTTCTTCTGCAGATACAATCTCTTTCATTTCCTTATAGTTCATACTTCTTCTTGCAATCTGAAGCTGTTTGCTTACTTCCTGTACATAATCCAATCGGGGTGTCATTCCTATATCGAAGAAGTAATTGACATCTACCCCCAACTTCCTTGATATTAAGAATAGTGTTGAGGCGTAAGGGAAAACATCCCCTTTTTCTATCTTACTGATTTGAGCCTGGGTACATATTCCCTCCGCCAGCTCTTCTTGGGAAAGACCGATGTTTTTTCTTAATTCTTTTATTTTTTGCCCAACAACACTGAAGTCCATTTGCATCTCTCCTAATAATATTCCTATAATTATATTTTTCTTTCAAAAAAAGCGTATAAGCCAACAATTCCTACTAAAAATGGTTCGTATGCCCCCAGAATCCTTCTCAGCAGATTTTTAAAATATGATTTAATAATATTATAACTATATAATCAATGATACCTAAGATGACTTAAATTTAAAAAGGGAGGAAATACCTATGAAAAAACGTTTGCTCACATTCGCTACGGCTTCTTTCATATTGATGGGAGCATTTGGAGCTGTTCAAGCAACTTCTACACAATTTGCTGAGTTGCCTCCAGTATATTCTCCATCTAGTGCACAATTGGCTGTTGAACTTCCACCTGTTTATACCAAGTCGAGCTCTGAGACAGCAGCAGAGTTACCACCAGTATACGCTAAGAAAGAACTACCACCTGTATATTAAGCTTCGTTACGTCTCCAAAGTTTGGAGGCTTTTTTGTTTTAGGGGAATCTTTTGATCACCCAAACACTTGGATTTGTAAGGGTTATCAATATGAGGATCAGGCATTGTCAAATGAGGAAACTGCCCTATATTAAGATTAACATATCAGTCCACTCCTCAAAATATTCTTTTGAGAATATTCCCGTAGTTATATAAATGGTGGAAAAGTGAATGAATGAGGAGAATTTTTAACCAATATCCCCTGTATTGCTTTGTGGTGCCAAATACCCGAGCTGTAAAAATTTGATAGGATAAAAGTACAATAAAAGAAAGGGGGCTTCATGATGAAAAGCATAAGCATGAAAGTAAATCCTCTATATTCTGATGTAGATTTGTCGATTGTATTTCAGTTCGAATTTTCCAAAGGTGATTGTAAGGTCGGGGAAGCCATGGTGTCTACGTACTCCATGAACAACAGTGTAACCTATCGAAAGTCCCTACATGTTTCAGCAGCAAAAATTGATAAGTGTGCGGTCATTGATCAGTTCGATATTATCGGAGACCTTGAAGATCTCTGTATGAAAAAACTCCAGCATTTCCTTAAAGTCATTGGGATGAAAGAAATACATGCCGGTTATGAGTTAAATAGAAAAGAGAGTATGTAACTGCGAGTATTTTTTCGCATAGAACAAAAAAGGTCCATCCTACCCGGATGGACCTTCTTTCATGGAAATGGACCTTATTATGGTGATTTCAGCCCATCCGTCCAAATGATTTCTGGATACCCCCACTGATTTATGGGAGAAGGCTCATTTGTTGTGGTCACATAGCTTACCCCCGTATCGTAATACCCATCTATACTATTCTCGATATGGACAATATAGGAGAAGGTATTCCATAGAGTTTCTTCCTTCTCTTCACTAGAAGCATCTGTCAGTTTCTTCAGGAAAGTGTGAGCGATGTGTTTCATTTCCTCTTCGGTTGTTTCTTGTGGAACGACGATGTTAAATTCCAATGGATCCTGTTGAGATCGCAAGAGGACCTCGATCGCCTTGGTGTTATTCACCACTTCTTCTCTCGCTTTATCAAACCACTCTGTACGGAAAACCACCTTTTCCTCATCACCGAGGTACTTTACATCTGAACTGATCGTAGCAGGAGAACCATCTTTTTTCATTAAGGAAATGGACGTAATAAATGAGCTCCGATCAATGGTTTGTACCCCTGCCTCTGTATATGGTTTCCCTTTATTTTGTCCGTCAAGATTCAATGTCACCATATAGTCACCATAATAATACTTAGCGGTAAAAACATTACGGGTTCCATCATACGCATAATAAGGTTCTCCCAGAGATTCAATGACCTGCTTTAGCGTATATACAGAGCTGATATTGGCTCGAATCTGTGATAACTTCCTTTCTTCCTCATGATATTGAAGGAGGTAATTTTCCACTCGGTCATAGTCTTTGCCGACTTCATACCTATTCTTATATTGCGCCTGGATATCATCCATTGAATCGCCTATTGTAAAAGGTGTTCCCATGAATGTTCCTTTCCCGGCTTCCTGTTTGAACACTTCAGGACGATTCAAAAGGTCTGTGAAGTCATAGAGGGCTAAAGGCACTACTTTATCAGCTTCAGGTGTCTCTTTCTGTTCTTCCTTTTCTTTTCCTTTTTCTTCGTTCTGCACTTCTTCTTCCTCAAATTCTTTCGTTGTTTCATTTTCTTCTATTTTTTCGATAGGGTTTGCTGACCTCCTTGTCAAGGCTTTTTCATCTTTTATCTGCTCTTCTAACTCGTCAGTAGGGATAAATGTAAATTGATCTTCCGTCTCTTCTGTTTCGTTCTCTTTCACCTTTTCATCCTGGAATAGATAACTGCTCGTTAAAATGGAGAAAATGACGATGAAACACAGGGGAGCTGCAATGTTTACAAATATCGTTTTAATTGAAGATTTATGTTGATGTTGTTTTTCACTTCTGATTTTTGTCATGATGGTTCTTTTTTGACTAACAGGAGTTATTTTCTGAAAAATTTCCCTTTCAATTTCATTTTTGATATTTTGGAATGGGTCCTTATTCATTTGATAACCTCCCCCCCATTGTTTTCTTCAGTTTCTCTCTCCCACGGTCCAGTCTCGTCCGGACGGTAGAAGGGTTGATCCCAAGCATATCGCCGATTTCCTGTGTGGTGAGTTCTTCATAATAATATAAAAGAATGATTTCCCGGTACTTGACGGGCAAGGCCAGTATATGGGATGCGACTGAGTCATTTGCTTCGTTTGACATCAATTCCTCTTCCGGAGTGACGGTCGTCGATTTGTTCAGAATCTTATGGAATGTATGTACGACTGTATTTCTTCTAAAATAAGCTGAACGCTTATAATCTTTACACTGGTTAATTGCGATACGGTATATCCAGGTTTTGTAAGAAGAGTGTTGATTAAACTGCTGTAATGCATGGAAAGCCTTAATGAATACCTCTTGGGTAATATCCTGTGCTGCTGACCAGTCCTTCACATACAAGTAGGCCAATTTGGTCACCTGCATTTCATACTCATCAATCAAATCTTCAATCAACCTTTCCCTGCTTACCTCCATCTGCATCACTCCCCTCTTCTCCTGCTGCCACGCTTCTTCCATCTTCCATCCCCCTTGATAATCCGGTTGCCCCTGCATAATCCGCACCCGTCAAGGTCCGTCCCTCATCGCTTTGAGGGACGGACCTTTATCTGTTTAATTGTAATGTATTATTTTACATTTTTGTAAGTTTTCTTTTTTCTTCCATTAGACGAAGGTGGAAGGGTGGGTGTCTCAGAAATTTTATCTTTTTTCTGCACCAAATGAACTCATCCATAGAAAAAGCTTTGGAAGCGGGGAGCTTCCAAAGCTTTTTTGTTATTTTGATAGAGTTTCAAGAATAAGATGGGCCGCCACCCTGCTCGTCATGTCCCTGATGTCGAGGGTCGGGTCGATTTCGACAATGTCCATGGTATGGACCAAATGGTGCTCGAGTGCAGTCTGGACCGCTTCAGTAAGCATATCCGGATGCATCCCCCCTGGGCCAATTGCCGGGCAGCCGGGAGCGAACGCCTGGTCGAGGACGTCCATATCGACGGAGAGGTAGATGGTGTCGACTTGGGATTCTAGTTGGGTGAGAGATTTTTGGATGAGTTTGGTTATCTGTTGTTGTCTGACGTCCTTCATCGTATACACCGTTACACCCTGCTCGATGGCATAATCATGGTATGCTTTCGCATTGGCGTAGTTGCGGATGCCGATTTGGATGAGATGCTCTCCCTGGATGTGTCCACCTTCTAGTAATCTCCTGAAAGGGGTCCCGTTGGTCGGTCCTCCATCCTCGGTGTTTCGGAGGTCATGGTGGGCATCGAATTGGATGATGCCGACCGTCCCCTTCGTTTCCTTGATGGCTTTGACCGTAGACGTAGTGATGGAATGGTCGCCGCCCAGGATGATGGTGAAGGGTGCCGCGTTGGTATTCGCTGCTGCTTTCGTTGATTCATAGATTCGTTGATGTGATTCTTCTATGGACGTCGGGTGCATGGAGATATCGCCGAAGTCGATGATCGTTTTTTTGTCTTCTGCGAGGTCCCTCCCTCTTTCAATGTTATAGGTTGTGAACGAGTTCAGGCACCGTCTGATGGCGTCCGGTGCGATGCTTGCTCCTGAGTGGGAGATGGAGGGTTTGGAGAGAGGGGCGCCGATGATGGCGATGTCCCCTTTCTTTCCCTCTTCCCAAGCTGTCAGGAGTTCTCCTGCTTTCGTTGTGTAACGGTCTTTGAATTGTGCTTTTCCAGCCGGCTTAATGTGTTGAAATATGCTCATGAAGCTTCTCCTTACGGTAGATGATACATCCGTCTTTCATGACGGTGTTGGTATGGTTGACCCCGTAGTGATATGGAACGTAATGATAGTTCGGGACATCCCAAAGGACGATATCTGCTTTACGGCCTTTGACCAGCTTTCCTGCCGAGTCTCCCCTGTTGATAGCGTAAGCAGAGTTGACGGTTACGGCGTTCCAGATCTCTTCTGGCGTCATTTTCAGCTGCAGGGATGCCAGATTCATAATGAACTGCAGGTTCTCCGTCGGTGAGCTGCCCGGGTTAAAGTCGGTGGATAGGGCGACGGCCGCTCCCGCTTCGAGCATCCCTCTTGCGTTGGCGTACTTCCCTTTGTTCAGGTAGAAGGACGTTCCTGGCAGGAGAACGGCGATCGTGTCGGTTTCGCCCAGTGCCTGGATGCCTTTGTCAGATGCCCCTACTAAGTGGTCTCCGCTTGTGGCTCCGATTTCCGTTGCCATTTCCGTTCCGCCGAGAGGGTCGATTTCATCGGCGTGGATTTTGACGGAGAAACCTTTTTCTTTTGCTTTTTTCAGGAACCCTCGTGACTGCTCGACGGTGAATACGCCTGTTTCACAGAAGATGTCGACGAATTCAGCGAGCTGTTCTTTTTCGATGTCGTTTAATAGGTCCAGCATTTCTTCTAAAAATTCATCGGGGCGTCCTTTGAATTCCGGTGGGATAGCATGTGCTCCCAGGAATGTGGAGACGATTTCTGCAGGGTGCGTTTCGTTTAGTTGTTTGGCGACTTTTAGCTGTTTCAGTTCTGTCTGGCGGTCAAGACCGTATCCGCTCTTCGCTTCAACTGTTGTGACTCCGTATGAAATCATCCTGTTTAGATGGAAGCGGGCTTTCGTTAGTAATTCCTCTTCCGATGCTTCACGGGTGGCTCCTACTGTTGACAGGATGCCGCCTCCACGCTTCAGGATTTCCAGGTAAGGAACTCCCTGCTGCTTGAGTGCCATTTCGTGTTCACGGGAGCCTCCGAAGACCAGGTGCGTGTGCGGGTCTACGAGACCAGGTGAGACAAGCTTCCCTTCTGCGTCGATTCGTTCCGTTGCTTTGAGGGATTGCGCTTCCTCATGCGTACCGATCCAGGCGACAAGTCCGTCCTTGATGGCAATGGCTGAATCCTCGAGTACGGGAAGCTTGCTCATCGCCTCCCCTTTCAGAGGTCCGTCCCCATGATCCATCGTCAGGAGCTGGCCGATGTTGTCGATGATCGTGTCGAATTGTGTAGTGGTCATCTTATTCTCCTCCTTTGTTCATTGGGATGTGGATGTTATGTTTTTCGGCTGTTTTTTCTGCAATATCGTAACCTGCGTCGACGTGGCGGATGACACCCATACCGGGATCGGTTGTGAGGACTCTCTCAAGACGTTCCTCGGCAAGGTCCGTCCCGTCTGCCACAACGACCATTCCGGCGTGTAATGAGTAGCCCATTCCCACTCCGCCGCCGTGGTGGAAGGAGATCCAGGAGCCGCCTGCCGCGGTGTTGATGAGGGCGTTCAGGATTGCCCAGTCACCCACCGCGTCGCTTCCGTCCTTCATGCTTTCCGTTTCACGGTTCGGTGACGCAACGGATCCGCAGTCCAGATGATCACGACCGATGACGATCGGTGCTTTCAACTCACCGTTTTTCACTAATTCATTGATGGCAAGGCCCATCTTCACACGCTCGCCGTAGCCCAGCCAGCAGATGCGGGAAGGAAGCCCTTGGAATGCCACTTGCTCCTGTGCCATATTGATCCAGCGATTCAAGGCTTCATTTTCAGGGAAAAGCTCTTTGATCAATCGGTCCGTTCTGTAGATGTCTTCCGGGTCTCCGGATAGTGCTGCCCATCTGAATGGTCCTTTTCCTTCACAGAATAATGGGCGGATGTATGCCGGTACGAAGCCAGGGAAATCAAACGCATTGTCGACTCCTTCATCCTTCGCGACCTGACGGATATTGTTGCCGTAGTCGAATACGATGGATCCACGGTGTTGGAATTCGAGCATCGCTTCCACGTGTTTTGCCATGCTTTTTTGTGACAGGGCCGTGTAGGCTTTCGGGTCCTGTTTGCGTAAGTCTGTTGCCGCTTCGAGTGTATATCCTTCTGGGACATAACCGTTGAGTGGATCGTGGGCCGATGTCTGGTCGGTGACGATGTCGATTTTGACGTCACGCTTGAGGAGTTCATGGTGAATCTCAGCCGCGTTTCCTAGTAAGGCGATGGATAGAGGCTTGCCCTGATCCCGCGCTTCATACGCCATCATCAGTGCTTCTTCGATGGAATCGGTTTTCACGTCACAGTATTTTGTATCGAGGCGCTTCTGGATGCGTTCTGCGTCCACGTCAACGGCGATCACGACTCCCCCGTTCATCGTGACGGCGAGTGGCTGCGCCCCGCCCATTCCTCCTAATCCGGCTGTGAGGGTGATCGTTCCTTTAAGGGAATTGTTGAAATGCTTCTTCGCAAGGGCCGCGAACGTTTCGTACGTTCCTTGCAAAATCCCTTGAGTCCCGATATAGATCCAGCTTCCCGCCGTCATTTGGCCGTACATCATGAGTCCCTTTTGATCAAGCTCGTGGAAGTGCTCCCAGTTCGCCCATTTCGGCACGAGGACTGAGTTCGATAGCAGGACCCTTGGCGCCGCTTTATGGGTTTTGAACACACCAACCGGTTTACCGGATTGGACGAGCATGGTTTCATCATTCTCCAAGTTTCTTAGCGTATGGACGATGGCGTCGAAGGACTCCCAGTTACGGGCCGCTTTCCCGATTCCGCCGTATACGACGAGCTCCTCAGGAATTTCCGCTACTTCAGGATCGAGGTTATTGTAGAGCATGCGGAGGACCGCTTCCTGCTCCCATCCTTTACATTCGAGGTCCGTCCCTCTTTTCACTTGTACGATTCGTTTGTCTGCCTTAACCATTTGTCGTTTCCTCCTTTGTTTTGGTTGGTTTGATCAATGTGCTCAGGGTTGTTTGCTGCAGCCACTGGTTGGCTTTTTCTATGTCTTTCGAGAAGATACGGTCCTTCGTGATGGAAGGAATGATCTTTCTCGCTTCTTCGTAAAATTGGCGTGTTTTGCTGGCCAAGAGCTCCGTCCCTCGATGCTCGGCTGCCTGCAGGTTGCAGATTAGCTCGACTGCGAGGACTCTTCTCGTGTTCTGCAGGATCTGATAGGCGTGACGTGATCCGATCGTTCCCATGCTGACATGGTCTTCCTGGTTGGCGGATGACGGAATCGAATCGACGCTCGCCGGATGGGCAAGGGTTTTGTTTTCCGATACGAGTGATGCCGCGCAGTATTGCATGATCATCGCTCCCGACTGCAGCCCAGGCTGTGGGCTTAAGAAAGGCGGCAGATCATTCAGCTGCGGATTCACAAGTCGTTCGATCCGTCGTTCTGAAATGTTGGCGAGTTCTGCTATGGCGATCTTCATAAAGTCCATGGCGAATGCGATCGGCTGCCCGTGGAAGTTCCCGCCTGAAATGACCTTCTCTCCGTCATCAAAAATGAGCGGGTTATCCGTTGCCGCGTTCATTTCGATTTCGAGTTTTTCTTTTACATAGTCCAGTGCCTGCCAGGAGGCTCCGTGAACCTGTGGGATGCATCTTAGGGAGTAAGCGTCCTGTACTCGGAGCTCACCCTGTTTCGTTGTGAGCTTGCTGTCTTGCAGGTAATCTCTGATTCTTTGAGCCGTTGCGACCTGTTGAGGATATCCCCTTACTAAATGAATATCTTCGTCGAAGGCATCCATGATTCCTCTTAATCCTTCCAAGGTCAGACTGGCGATTATTTCACTTTGGAAGGCAAGCTCTTCCGCTTCCAGGTACCCGATGACACCCATTGCCGTCATCGCCTGGGTTCCGTTGATGAGTGCCAATCCTTCTTTCGCTTGAAGCTGGATCGGGAAAATGTTTTCTTTTGACAGGACCGGCAAAGTTTGTTGGACCTCTCCTTGATAATGGACTTCTCCTTCCCCCATCAGAGCGAGGGCCAGGTGGGAAAGAGGTGCTAAGTCACCGCTTGCTCCAAGTGAACCCTGTTGTGGGACAACTGGATGGATCCCTTTGTTCAGGAATTCCGCTAAGCGCTCGACCACGACCGGTCTAACTCCGGAATATCCTTTTAACAGAGCGTTACATCTCAATAGAAGCATGGCACGCGAAACGTTCTCCGGAAACGGATCTCCCACTCCACACGCATGGGAGTGAATCAGGTTGAGCTGAAGCTCCTCCACATCATCCGCATCGATCAGCACATCACTGAACTTCCCGAAGCCCGTGTTGATCCCGTACACCACACGCTTCTCCTTCACAATCTTCTCAACCGCCTCACGACTTTTCCGCACCCGCTCCATACTAAGCGGCGAAAGCTCCACAGGCTCCTTCCCATAAATCACCCGCTTCGCCTCATCCAAACTCAAACTACAACCCGTCAACTCCACCATCTTAATTTCCTCCTTCTTTAGGGACGGACCTCCGAAAAACACCTGAATTCGGCTCGTTCCCACTGTTTTATGCTGTTATTGCTGATTTTTTCTCTTTAACGCTTTAACCTACTGCGGGACGGACCCCTGTGTCTGCGTTCCCACACAAAAAGGAGGCTCGACCAACGACAGACTTCTGCCGTTGGTCGAGCCTCCTTTCAACTAATATCTCTAGGCTCTCTCTTATTTAAATATGATTAATCCCAAGGCCGATCGTTTCGTGCTCCAATCCCTTAATGGGTGCACCAATCGTCCCGTATAACGCTACTGCGATCCATTCGCCTTCCTCTTCACTTTCATACGGAGTCCCTCTCACAACCGAAAAGCGCAAGCCCACTGTCCGCAGGATTTCACCCAATTGGGTCTGACCGCGGGTGACCCCTGTCAGTGCTTCCATGATGGCGTGATACAAGGCATGCATCTCCCGGTACAGATCTTCCCGGACCAGGTCACTCCGCTTCGCCGCTGTTTCTATCGCGGCTACAATCTTCTGACTGTCCATGGAACCGACCTTACCGGTGCAGTAACTCCAATTCAGCTCATTGAAATGACGATTCCACTCTTCCTCTTCCCTGTCTAAGAGGAGAAGAAGCATGGCATTTTTTCCGATACGAGTATGATTTGTCTTATTCAAGTGGCATTCGCACCTTACATGAAAATTCTAAAAATACTAATAACTACTATTATTGTATGGTCTGAATCAGGAGAGGTCAACGAAAAAAAGAGTGATTTTAGAAACTTAGAGAGGTAGTTTGGTAGCGTGGTAAAGGGTTTTTGAAGGATAACGGCAGAAGAGCTGGTGGAGGTCCGTCCCTCAAAAAAAGACGTACCTGTTCAGGTTCGCCTCATTCCTCCTTTACTCTTCTTGTTTTTTTCCTTTTCCTTTGAATATCTGGGGATTGTTCATGAGGTAGGTGACGGTTCCGTCATCGGACTTCAGGCTTAAGTAGGATAGGATATCCTGTTTGTCTTCGCTGGAAAGTGGGCCGTCTACAGGGTACAAGGGCAGGATATTCAATCGCTCCGTTCCCTCCCGCTTTTCGAGTACAATCTTACAATCCTTTGGTGTGATGTCACCTATCCGTACAAACTTGAATGGGATGGAGTGATTCCGATCGACGGGAACGGCAAACAATGTCGTGAACCCGACTGTTTCGAGAATTTTATCCGAGTACATGATGCTCTCGAGCGCATGAGAGAATCCCGGCGGACGGTTCACCACGACTAACTTATTGTAATAATGCTGCCCTTGAAAAACGACTAAATGTTTTTTTGATTTCTTGACGATTCTTTTGGAAATGTGAAAATCCTCGAATACTAAAAGAAATTCTTTTCTCATACTTTCCTCCTCCTAAAAATAGGGATTTCGTCCTACTGAATATGAATTTCGACACCAACACCCAAAATCCTCTATATTTTTTCCAAAAACTTCTATTGTTTCACTTTTTAATTGTATTTTTATGGAGTTCTACTTTTTGTACGCCCTTTTCTACATACTCCTGATATCTGCTGATTTGAGGAGCCGGAAAATAATTGAGCGTGCGTTCCTTGGAAAGTAAGGGGTTATCAATGGAATGGATGTAGAAAGGATAACTGCTCCAGGGGTATGTCTCGGGGTGAATGGTGAGTTTTGCTTCAACTGGATTGTGGTGGATATATCTGCTGGCATTAATAAAATACGATGGTGTATCGATCTTGGTCGATCCATACCGCCCTTGGAACACATGCCCGACATAATCATATTTTTTATTGAAATAGACGGCGTATCGGGTGTGAAGGATACGGATGGACTTCTCCAGTGGAACATCGTGGGTTTCGATCAGCAGATGAATGTGGTTGGACATCAAACAGTAGCCGTGGATGGTAAATGGGTACTTTTCTTTCGTTTCCTGCAAATACGTTAAATACTTCTTGCGATCGTCATCATCATGAAACAGATCCTGCTTCCGGTTCCCTCTCGCCGTCACATGATACGTCGTTCCCGGACTCCAATTCCGAGGCGTTCGAACCATACCCTCACTCCTTCTCTCAATCTCATAATCTTACATTAAATCTATTCGACACGAATGCATAAAATCCTCTTTTTTATTGAGGGACGGACCTCTATTCATTCACAGTACCGTGTAAATGGAATGGGTAGAGAGGTCCGCCCCTCGTTCTATCTATCTCTTCTGTGGTCGTCTAGGTTGGTGATGCTTTTTGGTGTGTAGTAGATGATTCGCCGTTTACCGTGATGCGTTGTGCTGAACACCAGGTTGGATTCCGGTTTCATCTGGATCCATGTGATGACTTTCTTTATTCCCTTCGTAGAAAGGCCAGCCTCATCCCTATTATGTTGTTCCCCCATTCTATCTCCACCTTTACCCCCAATTCGACAAAATCACAATTATATTTACATTTTAATACGTTTTACTGTAAATTTGTATACTTTTTCCAAATTATATTGAAACGTAATCAGAATAAATATTTCAAAACGTGTAATTTCCTAATGCCTGCCCGTAAAACCTTTATCTTGAAGAAAAAAGGGATAGTCGGTGAAAACAATGGATCTACATGTAGAGTTACAGCGTTATCGCAATGATGTATTAGAGCTGACCCAGAGAGAAGCTGCCCTTCGCCTGAATATCAGCCAGGGGGCACTATCAAACTATGAAACCGGTGCAAGGGACATCCCCTACAAAATGCTGCTTACCTTTAAGGAAGTCTATAAAATCCCGACCCATGAAATGAACCGGATCATGTACGGGGAGGAGAGCGACAGCCTTGGACAAAGCCACGACCCCATGATTCTGAGAGAAACCTTCGAAGACGAAGAAACAAAAGAAATCCTAAAAACCCTCCAGGAGCATCCAAAATTCAAGCGAACCCTGTCATCCCTCTCCTACTTCACAGAAAAGCGCAAAGAAAAATTCATCGCACACGTAAACCACTTCTACCAGACGACGAAGGACTGGTAGAACTCCCGTGGGAGGGACGGACCTCAAATTTCCTCTTATGAGATAAGGAAAAAGCTTGATATAACAGCATTCCTTTTGAAATTCATGCATAAAAGTAAGGTCCGTCCCTCAAAGGACGGACCTTACTTTTAGTTGGTTTTTCCGTAGCTTAGGAGGTTGGTGAAGATTCGGTAGCCTCCTGGTACTCCTCCTTGGATTTGTCGGTAGAATACGAGGTTGGTGTATAGGTAGGTTCCTTCACCGTATTCGGCCATTAGGATGCCTCCGTCGAATGGCTCTTCGTTCGGGTCTGCCATGCGAACGAATGTTTCATAGCGTTCATCCCAATCCATTGGGTAGTATAGGCCTCTTTCTTGTATCCAGTTATCCCAGTCCGACCCGGTGATCGTATTAGGGTAATTGAATAATGGTGATTCCGGCTGCAATACCGTCACGTCCGCATCTTCGTCCGTCACTCTCCAGCGGATCGACGGGTTACCAATGGTTAACGGATATGGTGCTGTCGTATCTTTATCCCATCCGTCGTTCGGTTTATGGTATTGAACAACCAGATGGCCCCCGTTTTCGACGTATTCTTTCAGGCGTGGATTATTCGCGACCAGGTCTTCCCTGGATAAATAAGCACGGATCCCGGTCACGATCGTATCGTATTGGCTGAGATCTCCCGAAGCCAAATCTTCTTCCGTGAGGGATGTAATGTCCATTCCCACATTGCGGAGATAATCTGCCACTTTATCAAAGCCACTTTCAATGTAGCCTACTTTCAAGTTTTCAGGAGTCAGCAATTCAAACGCCACTCCGTTCACTTTAGAATCATACAAGTAATAAAACGTCCCGATATGGTCATAGCTTATTTCCTGGACCGTTGAAGAGAAGGTTTCACCGTCGACGACGGCTTGTGCATCCACCTTGAAATTCCCTTCACCGATGTCTTCCGGCGGAGTGAGTGTAAAGGTAACGTCTTTCTCTTCCTGTGAATTATCAAATTGAACCGTCACCTCTTGAGGGGATACCTCCCAACCTTCAGGGGCCGATAGCTTCACCTGTGAAGAGGCAGCTCCATTGCGATAGTTCTTCACCTTCGCTACCACCGGGATTTCGTCCTGTATTTCAGCCCGGTTAACCACGATATCCTCCGGGTTAAGGGTTATGCCTACATCAGGTAAGACAGCGATGGTTCCGTCCAGATTTTGGACGTGGGTCGATCTAGACCCGGCAGATTCAAAGCTCACTTTCGCCTGGATGGCCGGTTCTTTGTATGCGTGATAATAGTCAGCATCTTCCGGTACTCCTACGGTAAAGGTCATTTCACGCTCATCACCAGGTTTCAGGTCTACCGATTTTCCATTTTTGGCTACTTTCCATCCTTCTGGTGTCAGTAGCTCGACTTTCGCTTTTTTCAGCTTCTTTTCTCCCTCGTTGACCAGTTGGACGGTCACCTCTACATCTTGACCCTTTGTCAAAACATTGGTTTCTGAAGAAGCCTCCACGCTTAATTCCGAAGCGACAAAGCTCACAGTGTTCAACTGCTCTTTCTTCAAGGAAATCTTATGAAGCAAATCTTTCTTCATTTGATCATCAAGCTTTGCCTTTGCGGTTTTCTTCTCAAGTTTCTCTACTTCTTTTAATGCTTTCTGTGTTTTATTGAATGTTTCACCTCGATCAGGATAGCTTGAAATGATCCCTTCTAAGCTCTTTTGGAACTTAGTGAAGTGAACTTTGAGTGACTTCTCTCCCTTAGGCATCTCTTCTGCCCACTCTTTAAAATCATACGGGATCCCTTCGAAAAGTTCATCAGTGCCTGTCGTTTCTACAGTACTTTTCTCTAGGTTAAGTAGTGTCTGTCTTGGCTCGACCTCCACTTCACTCCCCATCCCCTGGCTCTTATGCATATAGCGGGATTGTTCCCCGATTTGCGGGTAAGACATTTCATAGATGGGATCATAATCCCCGACTTCTATGGATGTGGTGGCTGTGTCTTTTGATTCCGCAGGTAAATAGAATTTCTTCACCTGCCAAACTGACAATCCTTCTTTCAGTTGGTCCGGGAAAACATCTGGATTTGCTGCGTCCTCGAACGCACGTTCACTAAGTATGGAGATGGCGCGATGATGTCCATGTTGGGTGTCTGAGTTTCGGAAGGATGGCATTAGAATATCCGGCTGGTAGGTCCGGATGAACCGGATGAGCCTTTCGTAAGTGAGATCTTCCCCCCACTTTGCCAGCGTTTCATCTGGGGTCTTTGAAAATCCAAAGTCGTAAATCGGATCTGAGGTGGTTTCACTGAGGTGGTAGGCTTTTACGCCTGTAATCTTGGCGGCTTCGATCATTTCCCTGGAGCGGATGATCCCAAGGGCGTTCCCGAGCTCCTGGCCGATTTCATTTTGCCCGCCCTCTCCTCTATTCGCAATCAAGCTAGAGGTCTTCACTCCAAGGCCCCTGGATAAGTACGCAAGGAAATCGCTTCGCTCATCATCCGGATGAGCCCCTGTGTTCAAGAACGTTACCGTCGTAGCCAAAGGTTTAACGGCATTCCACAATTCTACATCATGCTCTTCTGAATGAACGACACCACTAAAAGGTAAAAAAGAAAGCACCAACAACAGCGAAAGCAAATAGCTCATAAACTTCATCGTGTAACCCCTTTCATTTTTTCAGGAATTTGGTTTACCGTTCAAACGCCCCTAACACTCCTTTCGTCATAGGTCTTTAGTATGTTAGTTAAATTACCTAACTAACTAAACCGACCAACCTCTTCTTATTATTATCACACAAGGATAATAATGTAAATAATTGTTTTACAGAAAATTCAAACTGTTGTCATATTACTTTTTTAAATGTTCATAAAATTAAAATAACTATTGTAACTTATTCCATAATAAGGTATATTTCTTGTTAATTAGTAAAGTTTACTAACCAAAATAAAGAAGGCCGTGATGCAATGAGTTTGAGAGGGGCACCTATGCAGATGAAATCGATGAATAAAAAGAGAGTACTTCAGTGCATTCAAGAGAACTCGCCTATTTCCAGGGCGGAAATTGCTGCACAGATGAACCTGAGTAAGCCGACCATCTCGTTGATTGTAGATGAATTGATAAAAACAAATTGGGTGTATGAAAAAGGAATCGGACCCTCTTCATCACATGGAGGAAGGAAGCCGATCCAGCTCTTTTTCAATGAAAAAGCTGCCTATGTGATTGGAACGGACATCGGAGGTACGAAGGTGAAGACGATTGTTTCCGATCTAAGCGGAAACGTCCTTCATTCAAAAAGCTTTTCAACATCACATTATTTGCAGACAGGCCTTTTGGATCAGATTGCAAAAGATGTCTTCCGCATGCTTGATCATCTGGACATTCCAACCGGTGATGTATTAGGAATGGGCATCGGTGTTCCGGGAATCACACAGAATGGGGTGGTCCTTGAAGCCCCGAGCCTCAATTGGATCCGATACCCGATCCTTTCAGAAGCTGAAAAGCACTTCCCCTTCCCCATCCACGTCGACAACGATGTCAATGTTGCTGCACTGGGGGAGCAGTGGGTCGGAAGCGCGAAAAACAATCGCCATGTCCTGTTCATGGCTGTCGGGACTGGTATCGGAAGCGGGATTATCATCAATAATCAGCTTTACAGGGGGCACTCCAATGCCGCCGGGGAGATTGGTTATATGGTGACTGATAAAAATGACCTCCAGAATGATTTCAAACCGATGTTTCATCGGTATGGTTATCTCGAGAGTGTAGCAGGCGGCAAGTCCATTGGACATAAACTGACAACCCTCGTATTGGAGAACCCTGAGCATCCTGCTTATGATGAGGCGAAACAATCAGAGTTATCCGGGGAAATTGCCTTTCATCTGGCAAAATCCGGAGACCCGACTGCCCTCTCCGTTGTCCATGATGCGATTGACCATTTGGGATACGGGATCATCAATGCAGCAAGCTTACTAAATCCAGAAGTTATTATTTTAGGAGGTGGTGTGTTAAAGTCATCCGATTTCATTCTTCCCAGACTACGGAAGATGGTTGATCAGTATCTTCCCAGTTCAGTTGAATTGAAGATTTCACAATTAGGGGGAAATGTGGGCGTTTTAGGTGCAGTTTCACTTTTTTTACGCGAGCACGAGGGTATGATTAATTTTTGATAAACAAGGGGGATTTTTCATGAAGTTGAACAAGAAATTATCGATGGTGGCAACGGTATCTCTATCTGCTTCTTTACTGCTTTCAGCCTGTGGTGGATCAGAGAAAGGGTCAAGTTCAAGCAGCTCTGGGGAAAAGGATAATAAACTTGAAGAAAAGATTGTTGTGTATTCTCCTCATGGAAAAGACATCCTGTCTAAATTCGAACAGCAATTTGAAGCAAAATACAATATCGACGTTGAGTGGCTCGATATGGGGTCACAGGAAATCCTGGACAGGATCCGTTCGGAAAAGAACAACCCGCAGGCAGACGTCTGGTGGGGGGCTCCTTCCACAAACTTTGATCAAGCGAAAGATGAAGGACTGCTGAAACCTTATGAACCGTCCTATGCGTCCAGCCTGGATGAAGGCTTCCACGATCCTGAATGGAACTGGTCCGGTACGAGCCAGACTCCGGAAGTCATCATGTATAACAGCAAAGAAATAACAAAAGAAGAAGCCCCTAAAGACTGGGATGAATTACTGGATCCGAAGTGGAAAGACGAGATCATCATTCGTTACCCTCTCGCTTCCGGAACGATGAGGACGATTTTCTCGGCGATGATTTATCGTGATTACAAAGATTCAAATGATCCGGCTAAAGGATATGAGTGGCTCGAGAAATTAGATGCGAATACGAAAGAATATTCAGCAAACCCTGAAATGATGTACAACAAGGTTGCAAAAGGCGAAGGGGCCCTTTCTGTCTGGGCGATGCCGGATGTCGTCATGTTAAAAGAAAACAAGAACTACCCCTTTGAATTCATCATACCTGAGAGCGGGACACCAGTACTGACAGAGGGTATCGCACTTGTTGAAGGCGCACCTCATCCAAAGGCAGCCGAAGCCTTTTACGAATTTGTCAATACTCCCGAAGCCGCGAAGATCCTGGCAGAAGAATTCTACCGCATTCCGACGAGGGATGATGTCGAGGGACTTCCTGAATGGATCACGGACACTGAAATCAAGAGTATGGACATCGACTGGAAAGTATTCCAGGAAAAAAGTGATGAGTGGATGAAGTATTGGGATGAAAACATCAAAAACGGAGAGAAAGAAATCAAAGAATAGGAAGTGTGACCGGTATGGCGTCGATAAAAATAGATAATGTCCAGAAAGCCTTTGGAAAGGTTGTAGCAGTTGATCAATTAAACTTGGATATCAAGGACGGAGAATTCTTTACCTTCCTTGGTCCAAGCGGTTGTGGTAAGACAACCACCCTCAGGATGATTGCCGGATTCTACTATCCTACTAA
The DNA here is from genome assembly GCF_056173145.1 of Rossellomorea sp. QJM3NY_18. Lineage (NCBI taxonomy): Bacteria > Bacillati > Bacillota > Bacilli > Caryophanales > Bacillaceae > Rossellomorea > Rossellomorea sp. QJM3NY_18. The sequence goes on from NZ_CM149659.1 coordinate 4,086,696, forward strand.
AGGTGTCGTTCGTTTTGGTGAAAAGGACATGACGCGTGTACCTCCTGAAAAAAGAAATACGGGCATGGTTTTCCAGAACTATGCCCTTTTTCCTCACATGACGGTATTTGAAAATGTTGCTTTCGGCTTAAAAGTCCGGAAGCTGGCTGTTAAAGAAGTAAAGGCCCGGGTTCGAGAGGTTTTGAATAAAGTCAGACTTGAACAATATTCCGACCGTCAAGTGAGTCAATTAAGTGGAGGTCAACAACAGCGTGTCGCGTTAGCCCGTGCATTGGTGATCGAGCCTGAAATCCTTCTGTTAGATGAACCACTGAGTAATCTGGATGCGAAACTTCGTGACGAAATGAGAAGCGAGATCCTCAGGTTACAGAAAGAATATAATATCACCACCATTTACGTGACTCATGATCAGGCAGAAGCCCTCTCCATGAGTGACAGGATTGCCGTTTTCAACTTCGGTGTATGCCATCAGATAGGGACACCGACTGAAATCTATAATTCACCCGCCAATGACTTTGTCGCACGTTTCATCGGGGAGATTAATCTATTACCCGTTTCCCTCAACCGTGTCGAGGAAGACAGCGTGTATGTCTCCGCAAAAAACGGCACCATCACCCAAGAAATCGCTGTACATAACCACCCTGACATCGGTGAAATGAATGAGCAAGGTGACATTGCCCTCTCGATTCGTCCAGAAGCTATTAAACTTGTGGATAACGAAGGGGAAAATGTTTTCAGAGCAACTATAAAGGAAGTTCACTTCTTTGGGTCCGTCATCAATGTACAAATTGAAGTAGAGCAACAACTCTTACAAGTGCACACCTTGAATACACTTCTTTCCAGTAAACTTCAACCGGGTGATGAAATCCGGATTGAATTACCTAAAGAACATATGCGTATCATCCCAGTGATCAGCGGTGATGCCCCATGATCAAAAACCGTGATCATCGTTTGACTTTATGGTTGCTTCTCCCTGTCCTCCTGGTGTTGATTGCTTACGTACTTTATCCTTCTTTGCGGACATTCCTGGAAAGTTTGAACAAAAACGGCAGCATAGGATTTGAAAATTACTCAGACTTTTTCACTCAAGAATCGAAAACCAATCTGGAAGCTCTATGGAACTCCGTTTATATTTCAGTGTTAAGTGTTTTCGTTGCTGCCCTGATCGGAATTCCATTGGCGTTTATTTTTAATCGCTATGATTTTCCTGGTCGCAATTTCTTTTCAACGGCAGCTATTATGCCCATCGTCCTCCCTTCCCTGGTCGGGGTCATGGCATTCATGTTTTTATACGGTGAGACGGGATTAATTCCGAACGCCATCAAAGATTTGTTCGGATTAAAGGACGTACCCTTTAAAATCGGCGGGGTATCAGGTATCTTGATTGTCCACGCATACACCATGTATGTGTATTTCTATATGACTGTCTCCTCAGCCATCAATAAAATTGATCCATCCCTGGAGGAAGCTGCCTTTAACTTGGGGGCCAACCGATTCAAGGTATTCTGGAAGGTAACCTTTCCATTATTGACTCCAGCGATTGTCGCTGCTTCATTGCTCGTATTTATGATTTCAATGGCATCCTTCAGTGCCCCGTTTCTATTAGCGGGCGGATATCGCGTCCTGAGTTTACAAATCTATTTTTCCAAAATCAACGGTGATATGGAAGTCGCCGCTACACAATCTGTCATTCTATCGATTGTATCAATCAGTTTCTTACTTTTCATGAGATGGTATCAAAATCGCAAAGATTATCGCATGGCTTCGAAGGGGATCGGTGCCCATCGAAGTGAAGTAAAAAATCCATTTATGAAGTGGGCATTGGTCGCTGCAGGTATCATTGGGGTGATCATCCTTCTCCTCCCCCACTTCACCATCCTGCTTCTTTCACTCGTTCCGGATGGTACTTGGACATGGCAAACGTACCCTTCGGTGTTTAATTTCGAAAATTACCGGTTACTCTTTGAGGACCCGAATATATTTAAACCGCTCAAAAACAGTCTGATCCTTTCTTTCATTGCAACAGCGGGGAACCTCGTTTTCGGGGTTCTGACATCTTACTTATTAGTAAAACGCAAATTTGTCGGAAAAAGCTTTGTTGATATTTTAGTGATGATCCCTTGGGCACTTCCGGCAACCGTTATCGGGATGAACCTGATTTTCGCCTTTAACGAGCCGACAATCTTTTCTTTCGGGAATATTCTTGTCGGCACGTTCTGGATTCTGCCACTCGCCTACTTCATCAGGCATATCCCATTGGTGGTCCGTTCAACGAATGCAGTACTTGAACAGCTTGATGACTCGATTGAGGAAGCTGCAAGGAGCTTGGGGGCTAAATGGTTCTATACCTTTAGGAAAGTCATCCTGCCGATCATCATGCCGGGCGTGCTTGCCGGGACACTCCTTGCTTTCGTGGAATCCGTCGGGGAGTTTCCAACGTCCGTCTTACTTTACACCCTATCCAACCGCCCTATTTCCATTGAAATCATGAACCAGCTTCGCATGTTTAATATGGGGCAGGCTGCTGCTTACGGAATGATTCAAATCGCGATCATCGCCATCATTCTGTTCATTTCAAATAAGTTTTTCGGTGTGAAAGCTGAAAGATCATTATCTTAGAATCGGAGTTGAAAGAATGGTCAATTTAGACGATTTCATTAAAAGTGAAGGCAGTTCTTTCCCTGGTAAGACCTATGCTGAAGAGCTGCTGATGCCTGTGTTCAATGATCAAAGGGACTATCTATTTCATGTCATGTTCGATATTCACAGGGCCCATGTCATCATGCTGTCCGAACAAAATATCATATCAAAGCCCGAAGCCGAAAAGATGTTAGAGGGGATCAATCGTGTAGCAGAAACGGATATAGTCGGAGTATGCTACCAGCCACAATTTGAAGACCTGTTCTTTATGATGGAAGCCAAAATCGGTGAGGAAATCGGAGACGAATTAGCCGGGAAAATCCATATCGGCCGGAGCAGAAATGACATGGGGGTTGCCATGTACCGGCTTGTACTAAGAGAACACCTCCTGCGGCTTCTGCAGACTTCCAACCAATTAAGCGAAGTATTACTCGCTCAAGCCGATCAGCATACAGAAACAGTCATGACAGGGTATACGCATACCCAGCCCGCTCAGCCAACCACACTGGGACATTATTTCTTAGCCATTTACGATGTCCTGCAAAGAGATATTAAACGGCTTCAATCAGCATATGAAACAGTGAATCAGTCACCTTTGGGAGCCGCTGCCCTGACCACAACCGGCTTTCCCATCAATCGGGAGCGCACCCGTGAATTACTGGGATTTGATCGAATCATAGAAAACTCCTATGATTCGATAGGAGGAGCTGATTACCTCTTGGAAACATCTACCGCCTTGATGACATGCATGGTCAACACCGGAAGATGGATCCAGGATTTCCTCCAACATGTCACAAGGGAGTTCGGAACATTTCTGGTGGCCGATCCATATGTACAGGTAAGCAGCATCATGCCCCAAAAAAGAAACCCGGTGTCCATCGAACATTCCCGCTCCATCGCAAGCAGCGCTTATGGAGATGCCCTTGCCGCGATGAACATGGTGCATAACACCCCGTTCGGTGACATCGTCGATACTGAGGATGATCTGCAGCCACACCTCTATCGTGCGTTCAACAACGCAAACCGTGTCTTAAAGCTTATGTATGCCGTCATCGCCACATTAAAAGTCAACAAAGATCATGCCAAAGAAATGTCCAAGAAATCCAGTATTACGATTACTGAGCTTGCCGACACCCTGTCCCGGGATTACAGCATCCCATTCCGAAAAGCACATTCCATCGCCAGTTTCATTTCCAGAAAAACGATTCTGGAAAGAAAAGAACTTTACGACTGGAATGTTGAAGAAATCAATAAAATAATTCAGGAACATGCCACTATTTCATTGACCGATAAAGAATGGAAGAAAATCATCTCACCTGAATATTTCATTAAAATAAGGGATATCCAAGGAGGTCCAAGCCCTGACGAAGTAACAAGAATGATTCAAATCAGAAACAAAACGCTCACCCTTCAAATAAAAGAACTGGATCATATCATTCAATCATTGATTCAAAAAAGAAAAGAATTGGTGTCGTTCCGATTTTAAAGCACTAAAACCAAAAAGCGCTGTGACTCCCCATCAAGGATTCTACAGCGCTTTTTCGCTTTGATTTAATGAAAAACCATTCTGCAACTCTTGCTTCAACCAATCAATCATTTTATCCGTATCCATATTGCCCTGCTGACCTTTGTCATATGCTTTCTGGATTACAGAGAGTACATGCTGATCCTTGCTTATATTTCCTTTCAAACAGACAACCTCCTACAATATCGAACAGTTTCTATCACTTTATTACACTATTATACGAAAGTTCAAACATCAATTACTAGGTATATTACCATATTAATACAATTTTCAACAAAATATTTTTCGACATCCTCCTAAATGAATAGGACTTTTAGCCCATTAACAATCAGCATATATTTCCGATAATAGGATGGTGTGGGGAAATACTTAACGATCGATAAAAATAAAATACATACGTTCGTTATTGTCCAGCAGCTTCAAGTCAGGAAAAGGGGGAAATTTAGAATGGCATTTTTAACACCGGAAGAGGCAATGAAAAAGAAGAAAACGCAGAAAGTAATTACATATGTAAGTTTCGTTATTATTACGATTCTACTAATAGCAGGAACCACCTACTTAACCTATCAAGCATAAACTGACCAAAAAGCGTCCATTCGACGCTTTTTTTATTTTATTTCTTAATTCGTTCTACAATTTATGGAAAAGTTCGATGATTTTCGATAGAATAATAGATGGAATCTATTCAAGTTGGAGGACAACATTTTATGCATAGAGAAGTCAGACTTTTCAAGGGTTTGAAACATCCATCAACCTTCTTTTATCAACTTAACGAGATGGAGGCACTAAACGGATACAAGAAAAGAGTCTCAATTCTCTTCTTAATGTCCATTATCATTTTTGGTTTGATTTCGTCTTTCGGAATAGGAATGGACCCTTTGTCTAAAGAATTGACGAAGCTGCCCCCGACTGCATTCGAGTTGGAGAAATTTTTATTTTTCTTAGGCAGACTAATAGCCGGATTGCTTTATGCAGCCATTATTCTCTTTTTTTCATCACTTATTTTCTGGACCATCTCAAACGACGGTGAGTACCGGAAACTGGTTATCACTCAAGGTCTGGTCCTGATCATTTTATTACTTGAAAAACTGACCTACATACCATTATCACTCTTCTTTTCCCTTGAATGGTACTCCTCCCCGCTTTCGTTAGGGGTACTTATCCAATATTTAACATCAAAATCGTATGTGATTTATTTAATGGGGAGCTTCTCTCTTTTTAAAATATGGGTTTTCTATATTCAATACAAAGGAATTAAACGTTTAACCAATCAAAAAAACTGGATCATCTGGCTGGTCATTCTTTTGACCAATTTATTCTTATGGGCTCTAAATGCGTTATTAGCTTTTTTAAACATATCAACCCTAATTTAACTTTCTAAAGGCTGTGAAACATAAATGAAGAAAAGAACCATACTTTATAGCACACTGACGTTCTCTCTATTGTTTATTGGTACAAACACCTATTTGATCGAAAAAGCAAATAGCAAGGTTGACCGTGAAGTGCATGTGGACAACTGGGAAGTCAGCAGAAAAGATGATTTGGTCAAAGAGCTCCCCAAGCCCGGTGTCGTTACAGCCGAAAATGAGAGCTACATCTATTTTAATGACGAGTTTGGATCCTTCAAGAAATTCTTAGTGAAGGAAGGAGATCAGATTACGAGCGGAACCCCCCTTTACGAATATGAAGTAACCGATCAAACACAACAAAAAAGTGTATTAGAATCCGAAGTGGAAAAACTGGAGGATGAGATCGATAGTATTGAAGATACTATCGGCGACTTAAAAGCCCTGCAATCTTCACTCCCGTCGGTATCATCCGATGAAAAGGAGATTCCCATGGCGGCAAGCGCACTTCAGTCCGAAGTAGAATTAAAGAAAGAAATCGCTGCAAAAGAGCTTGAAGTGGAACGAAATGAAAGTCAGATTGATAATTTGGAACGGCAAATTTCGGATATTGATTCGTATGAAACGACCTTGACCTTTCAAAGCAGCGTGGATGGGACGATCAAACATCTCTCACATAAGATCGACAACCCTTTAATCACGATCGCTTCAGAGTCTACCATCGTTACGACCGATCTTACTGAGAAAGAAATCGTCACAGTGAAAGAAAACATGAGTGCCACTGTCCAATCGGATGTGGAGAAAGCAACCCTAAAAGGCATCGTCACAAAGGTTTCCACCCTTCCCAAAAATGATCCGCACTTGCAAACAGACAGTATGTATCCTGTTGAGGTAAAGCTTCAGGATAATGAAAATAACCTTCTACCTGGGCATCATGTGTTTTTATCCATCATTACAGAGAATATTAACGGATCCATTGTGCTCCCTGTCACAGCCGTTGACAAAGACAGTTCGGGAAAATTTGTCTGGCTCCTTACAAAGAACGGAACAGTTGAAAAGAGAAAAATCAAAACAGGACTGAAAGTTAATGGTCAGCAGCAAATTATAACAGGCGTCAAAGCCGGTGAATTTTATATTGTTTATCCTGATGACATCACGGCATTGAAACATGGGACGCCATTCATAACAGGAATTGATTGGAGCAGGATCAACTTGAAGGGATTAAAAAAATTGGACCGTGCAACTGTATTAGAGAACCTTTTGGTTGGAGTATTAGAGCAGAAATAGCATTCTACCGGAACATTATTTTAGGCGATTCGTTTAACTGACGAGTCGCTTTTTTAATTCATTTAGCTCTTCATACATACTCCTCCCCCACCAACAAATACTATACCTACACCAAAAGAAAAGGAGCACGAAATCCACCATGAAAACACTCAAACGCCTCACCATCCTCCTATCCCTACTAACACTCACCCTGCCCGCCTCCTCCACAACAGCCGCCCCACCACCCCACAAAAACGTCATCCTCATGATCATGGACGGCACCAACTCCGACATCCTCACCCTCTCCCGCTGGTATCGAGGGACGGACCTCAAGCTTGATACGATTCTCAGAGGCGGCGTCCGGACGTATTCCGCCCAGTCCGCGATAACCGATTCCGCTGCAGCAGGTTCCGCCATGGCGACAGGTGTGAAGACGAAAGCCGATTTTATAGGGATGAACCCCGATGGACATCCCGTCTTGACCGTCCTTGAAGGCGCTAAACTGTCCGGATACAACACTGGCATCGTGTCCACCTCCCCCATCCAGCACGCCACCCCCGCTGCCTTCACGTCCCATGTATTGAACCGGAATGAGTTCGGGGATATCGGTGAACAGCAGGTGTACCAAGGGCTTGATGTTGTGTTGGGAGGGGGCGGCGCATGGCTAAAGCCGCAAACCAAGGAACCCACCAAAGACGATGACGGCATGCTGAAAACAAAACAGATCAGCCGTGAAGACGGAGAAAACCTTTTTAAAGAGATCCATACTTCAGGATATGAGCTGGTTCTGAAGAGGGATGGCCTTCTAAGGGGGACATCATCACCAAAGCTGTGGGGAGTGTTCGCTGATGAAGATATCTCCTATGAATTGGACCGTCCCCAGCTGAATCCCGATGAGCCTTCCCTTGCAGAGATGACCCGTGCAGCCATTGACCGACTTTCTCAAGGTAAAAAAGGATTCTTCCTCATGGTCGAAGGAAGCAAGGTAGACTGGGCCGCTCATAAGAACGATCCGGTCGGCATGATCAGTGAGGTCTTGAGCTTTGACGATGCAGTAAGTGAGGCTCTCGAGTTTGCCCGGAAGGACGGAAACACCATGGTGGTTGCCGTGACCGATCATGGGAATAGCGGATTGTCGCTTGGGAATCACGGGACAAACGGTGATTATAAAAATATGCCTGCCGATAGGTTCATCAAGCCACTGAAGAAAGCAAGGCTTACCGTCAAGGGCGCTACATCACAGCTGAAGAAGGATCGTTCGAATTTAAAAGAGGTTCTTTCAAGCTATGGGTTGGGTGAACTGAGCGAGAAAGAATTTGGCACGATGGAAGCCGCAAAGAGCGTTGAAAATCTTGAGAATGAAATGGTGAAACTGATGGCGAAGCGGGCACATCTCGGCTTCACCACCCAAGGCCATACCGGTGAAGACGTCTTTTTATACTCTTATGGACCAGGTAAGCCGGTAGGACTGATCGAAAACACCGACATCCCAAGGATGATTTCTACTTATATGGGATTTCCCCTAAGGAACGGCACGTTTGCTTCATGGTATGTGGATGGAGTGAAATATTACCGGGATAGAGGCTATGAGGTGTCGTTTGAGGGACGGACCTCTAAAAATCCTGTGATGGTGGCGAAGCGTGATGATTTGGTACTTCGTTTTCCGGAAAATAAGGATTTTTATTGGAGAAATGATGAAAAAGTGGGGTTGAAGAGCGTGAATGTGTATGATGGGGAGACGTTTTATGTGCATGTGGAGGAGTAGGGTGGGGATTGGGCAGGTTTTGAAAGGGGAACGTTGGGTTTATTTTCAATAATGGGTGATTTATTTTCAATTTAGATGATTTATTATCAAATCCCTTGAGTTTATTTTCAAATCCATAGATTTATTTTCAAAACCACTTCCAGCGGCCGGTGCCTGGCACCTCACCAGGGATCTTTTTAACAGTCCTCAATTATATTATCGACCTATCCCGCCGCCCGCTTCCCCTACAAATCGCGATCCGAGCCACCAAACCACCTCCCCAAACCACACAATTCGACAAACCCAACATCCCCTTTCCACCACTTCCCCCACCCCCAAGTTCCTTTTCCCCCTCCTTTTGCGTTATAATAAAAGAATGCGATTTTATAGATTGGAGAGGTTGGTTGATGTCGATTCGTATTCAGGAGTTGAAGGATAAGTTGCTTCCCATGAGTCAGTCGATACAGGGTGAGCTGGACCCGAATCAGGACGAGAGCAAGAATGTCGTTTCGAAGGGCCTTCTATTGTTCCGTCAGAATCTGGTTTCGAACGTAAAGGTCCGGGAAGATGAAGTGACGGCGGAGGTCCAGGATGTGACGCCTGTGACCCTAGAGCTGAATTTATTATTCCCCCTTTTAAGCAAGTGCTCATGCCCTCAGGACAAATGGTGCCGGCATCAAATGGCGACCTTTTTTATGCTCTATAACAAAGTTGGACGGGTCAGTGAGTGGATCCAGAGTTGGCGGAGTCAATCTCAGCCTGCCAGTCAGGAAGCACAGTCACTGGATGAATTAATGAAAAAACACGGTGCCTTAAAGAAGGCAAGCGATCTATTGAACGAACGGAAAACACGGGGCAACAGCCCAGAGGAATGGTGGCAGTTCTTTGACTCTCTTCTAAAAAAAGAAGACTTGGAGTTACTGGAAAGACAGCCCTATTTAATGGACGTCCTCGTTCAGAATATCACGAAGCGATTTATGAAGGAAGCGCCGTTCGAACGGGAATGGAAGCCCCTTTATCAGCTGTTTGCGACCTTTTACCTCTCGATTGAAATCGACCTTTTTCTACAAAAACGGAATGTCGAGCTGAGCCGTGAGCAGTATAGCATGTACGATTTTCTCCTGGGCGAAATGGAAGACGCCGTAGAGAAGCTGTCGATCCATGCCATGCCGTTCAGCTTCGATCCGTATATTGCTTTTTTGAAAAAGCAGACGATCGAGATGAGCGATTCCACGGAGAACAGTACGATGATGAAGGCTGAGGTGTACCGCTTCCTATGGTACTACTTGTTCAAGCAGAAGTCTTGGCGCCGCGAAGAAGTCACGCGATTGGAAGCGGAAGAAGTCCAGGATCCCACTTTTCACAACGTGGCCATCCTTCATCAATACCTCCTCCTTGAAGATTTGAATAAAGCGAGTGAAGTGGTGGATGAGCTTGGGACGGAACTCGTCGCTTACAGCGAATTCTGGCTTCGAAAATTCTTCGTCGGAAAGCGGTATGAAGTCGGCTTCTTTCTGGTGCGGAATATCTTGTCGAGAATGCCGGACCATCTCGAGACCCTTGATTATTATGAAGCGACCCGGTTCGTCCGCTGGTTCGTGCGGATTCTGCCGATGGATTGGCTGATGGAAAAGGACAGCACGCTAGTGAACGAGCTTCTCCTCTCCATGCTTCCGTACAGCTTTTTCTCATACAACGAGTATCTCATCACGGCGAAAGCTTACCGAGAGTGGGTTGAGTTGCAGAAATATATGAGCTACAGCATTGCGGAAATGGAAGGCATGGGTCTCCGTGACGTGACGAAGGAAGCACCCGAACTCGCCCTTCCCATCTATTACGCCGGCGTCATCACCGCGATCGATCAGAAGAACCGCGACAGCTACAAGCTCGCGGTCCGTTATATGAAGAAGATCAGGACGATTTATAAAAAAACGAAGAAAACCGATAAGTGGGATGTGTATCTCCCCTATATTCTGGAGAAATATAAGCGTTTACGCGCGTTCCAAGAAGAGTGCAGAAAGGGTAAGTTAATCGATGCTTAAACTGTCTTCCGTCAAAATCAATGTCCATACAACTGAATATGAAGACCGTTTCTACATCACTGCGGAAAACGATGAAGGCGAACTCCTTCCCACGAAAGAATGGAAGGGGCAGCTGTTTCTTTGGCATGAAGAAAGTTACTACGGAACCCTTATCGAGGAATCGAACGAGGGAGTCCCCGTCACGAAATGGCAGTTCCTGACCCTTCTTGCCGGCGAGCATTTCAGCAGCATGATCCAGTGGGACTGGGATGAAACCGGGCAGGCATGCATTGCGATTGCACCGGTGATCTATGAGGCCGTTGAAGCCGGACGCTGGCTGCCTCGCTTTGAAGAATGGCAGGAAAAGGGACTCCAGTTTCACATCCCCGATGAAGTCTGGTCGAACTTCAACGACGAATTCTGGGAGGAAGAGCTGCCCGGTGGAGGTCCGTCCCTCAAAACGTTAACGGAAAACTGGTTTCAGGGGGCGTTGAATGAGGCGATGGCGTCTGGTGGATCGAGTGCGATGAAGCGGATTCAGAAGCTGAAGGAGAGTACGCTGACGTCTGAGGAGCTTGATGCGTACTTTGATGAGAAGCGTTGGAGTGAATGGATCGCTGGCGGCGATGAAGAGCTGCCCTTTTCAATCGGACTCCGGATTACAGAGCCCCTCGATGAGGATGAGTCCTGGGAACTAGAAACGATTTTACGAGACCGAAAGAAACAGAATCGGATCATATCCCTTGCTGAAGACACGGTTCCCCCTTCCTGGAAAAAACATCTGAACGACGTATCTGCTGAACAGAAACGCTGGATGAAAATGCTGCCGATCCTCCGTGACACGGATGGCTCTCTCAGGACCTCACTTGGTGAACACGACGCATGGGATTTTCTATCCGTGCTCAGTGAGAAGCTCATCGATCTCGACATTGAGATCCTCCTCCCATCCTGGTGGGAAGCGATGAAGGATGCCCAAGTACTCGTGAAAGCAAAGCTAAAAAACACGGATACGAGCTATCGTAAATCCTTCGTGGGACTCAACGCCATGCTCGATTTCGACTGGCGTCTCTCCATGAACGGTGTCAATCTTTCTGAGGATGACTTCAATCAGCTCGTTGATGATCAACGCCAATTGGTCAAAATCCGCGGTCAGTGGATGAAGCTCGATCCTGCCATGATTCGCCGGATTCAACAGATGATGACGAAAGCCAAACAGGAAGGAATCTCGATCCAGGATATGCTCGAACAGGAGCTTGTCCCCCGTGAGGACGATGAGTCGGAAACGGACCCCAATGACGATGAGCATGATCCTTATCAATACGCTCGGATCCAACTCGAGCTCAACCGCTCCATGAAAAAAATGGTTCATCAGCTGACGAATGTGTCATCGATTCCGCTTACGGAAACGCCTGATAGTTTTATCGGTGAGCTCCGTCCCTACCAGCAGCTGGGGATGAGCTGGATGCTCTTTTTACGGAAGTTTGGCTTTGGCGCCTGTCTTGCTGATGACATGGGACTCGGGAAAACGGTACAGCTGATCACGTATCTGCAACATGTGAGGGATACCGAAAAACCGGAAACCCCTTCCCTGATCGTTGCCCCTACCTCCGTGCTCGGAAACTGGCAGCGTGAGTTGGAGAAATTTGCTCCGGACTTGAAGGTTCATCTACATTACGGTCCAACCCGTGCAAAGGGAGAAAATTTTGCTGCTGCGATCAAAGATGTCGATGTGGTGCTCACCTCTTACGGCTTGTCCCATATCGATTATGACGAGCTATCACTCGTCGAATGGACATCGATTTCTCTTGATGAGGCCCAAAATATCAAGAATGCCAATACGAAGCAGTCCCGTGCGATCCGTAAGCTGAGCGGCAAGCATCATATTGCTCTCACCGGGACCCCGATGGAGAATCGTCTGTCAGAACTGTGGTCGATCTTTGATTTCCTGAACCACGGCTATCTCGGTGGGTTCACCCAGTACCAGAAAAATTACATCGCTCCCATCGAAAAAGACGAGAACGAAGAAAAAGTCAAAGAGCTTCAGGCCAAAATCAAACCGTTCTTACTGCGTCGTACGAAGAAAGACCCTGAAGTCGAATTGAATCTGCCTGAAAAACTCGAGCAGAAAGAATATTGTCATCTGACTGCCGAGCAGGCGGCCCTGTATGAGCAGCTTGTGAAAGACACGCTCGCTAAAATAGAAACACTGAGCGGATTTGAGCGCAAAGGATTGATCCTGCAAATGCTTAACCAGCTGAAGCAGCTCTGTAACCATCCGGCTCTCTATTTAAAAGAACCGGACCCGAAGTCGATCCTGTCCCGCTCTGAAAAAATGCAGAAACTGAAGGACATCGTTGAAACCGCCCTAGAATCTGGCGAAGCCTGCCTGATCTTTACCCAGTATATCTCAATGGGCGAGATGATCCAGGAAGTGATGAAGGAAGAATTCGATGTTAATGTCCCGTTCCTGAACGGAAGCACGGCTAAAGGAAAACGGGATGAACTCGTCGAGAAATTCCAAAACGGCGACTTCCCTGTCTTCCTTCTGTCACTGAAAGCAGGCGGTACCGGTCTGAACCTGACCGCTGCCAACCACGTCGTCCACTACGACCGCTGGTGGAACCCGGCCGTCGAGAACCAGGCCACCGACCGTGCCTACCGGATCGGCCAGAAACGCTTCGTCCACGTGCACAAGCTCGTTTCATCAGGCACCCTTGAAGAAAAAATCGATGCCATGCTCATGAAAAAGCAGGCTCTGAACGACGAAATCATCCGCAGTGACCAGTGGGTAACGGAATTGTCGGATCAGGATCTGGAATCGTTGCTGGTGTTGGAATAGATGTTGTTGTTGCCTCTTTCCTTTTATGGGAAAGGGGTTTTTTTTAAAAGGGGTTGGACAAATCAGTGTTTTGTACAAATATAATAGGATTTCCATTTAAAAAGTGATGCTTTTTCTCCTTTGTACTGTGAAACTCGTTCCAAATCGTGAACAACCATAACTAATAAAAAAAACACCAGCCTCCCCTCAAGGAAACCGGCTCAATATGAAGACAAAAAGGGGAATATTTCACTTACTAACCGCTATACATATTTATGTCTAATGAGGCAAATCAGGGGCATCGTGCGGGTGACCATTGGAATTTGAGACAGAGTACTTATAGGTTGGATTAACGCTTATGGAAAGAAATCTGGTTGAGGGTTATAAAAGATCAAGATGAGGTTTTCAAAACCGGGTTTGGATATTCGTATCCTTGTTCAAGGGCGGTTACCCGTTGAGATAAGTAGAAGTTTTCGACATTGACTCTTGCTACTTTTTTAATGAGATCTTCCGTCATTTTTTCCAGTCGATCGATTCTTTGTTCAAGTTCTTGCAGTGTGACCAAAACTCCATCTCCCTTTTAAAAAATTAGAACGGCAATTCGATTGGTTCTTTCTTGCTCGGTTCAGGTGTAACCGGGGATGCGTGCTTACTGTCCAGGAAACGGACGTTTTCAGCGACGACTTCGGTGATATACGTCCGCTTCCCTTGATCATTTTCAAAGTAACGTGTTTGGATGCGGCCGGTCACCCCAACGACGGAACCCTTCCTGCAGTACTTCTCCGTATTGTCCGCTGCACGGTTCCACATCGTACAGAGTACAAAGTCGGCATCAGTTTGGCCTTGCTGATTCTTATAAGGCCGGTTCACGGCAATCGTCACGCTAAGTACTGATTTTCCCTCCGTTGTTTTTCTCGCTTCCGGATCTTTCGTCAGTCTTCCCACCAGGGTCACTTGGTTGATCACTTGGGTTCATCTCCTCCTTTCTGTTAAGGTGATATCATCTTACTTCTATGTGCAAATCTTGTAAAATCGTGAATTTCCGAAATTCGAGGCAAAAACGGCTTGAATTTCGGAAATTCGCCTAGGGAGATTTTCCTCTTTTTCATTAAAATCATGGTCAAAAACACAAAATTGCATCTTTCGTCATTTTTTTCATTTATAAATGTATTAGGGAAACAAATCCCCCCTGTGATATAATTTGATAAAACCTTTAAATGGGAGATGTTCGTTCATGAAAACCTTTAAAGTGATTTCCCTTCAAGTAGTGGAGAACGAGGAACTGCATGACTTCGAGCTTGTGGACGGTCTGATCATCAATAAAGAAGACGGTCAGAAAACATGGCTTGTCGAAACGTATATGTCGAATGAATACATCGAATTTTTCCAAAAGGCTCAGCAAAGCAAAGAAGACTTGGAAATCCAGGTCGTGATTTCCCATGCAGCCAATGATCCTGCTGCCTTCATGACATCCATCCGTTGTATCAAAGAAATGGATAAACATATCAGCATTATGTTTGAAGGAAAATTGAAGAAACAACGGAATGAATATGCGGAAATACTGCTTGATGACTTGGTCCAGAAAGGGTACTCCGGGGATGAACTTGTTCGTGAGTTCCGTGAGAAGATGGTGTCTAAGCCAAGGATTCCGGCAACGGCAAAACCGAGCATTTAATAATACGAAAATATGTAATTTCTTGTCGAATTATTTATGATATAATTATATTTAATATTGTGACTTCAAACATGAAGTCTTTAGGTAGGTGTCCCTGATGATTGGAGAGAGAGTTAAGAAATACAGACAAGAAAAAAGAATGTCCATGACGGAGCTCGCTGAAAAAGCAGGCGTAGCTAAGTCATATTTGAGTTCAATTGAACGTAACCTTCAACAAAACCCTTCCATTCAGTTTCTGGAGAAAGTTTCAGCGGCTTTAGGAATTCCTATGGATGCTCTATTATACGATCAACCCGAGGATCAAAACATTGATCACGAATGGATGAAGATTGCAGAAGAAGCAATGGATTCTGGAATCACCAAGGAACAGTTCCGGGAGTTCATTGAATTTAATAAATGGAAATTAGGCAATAAATAAAGTCTTGCGAAGAGTTCGCAAGACTTTATTTATATTACATTATTTTATATCCGGCCTTTACTTCCTGGGATTGCTTTTGTAAATACTCCCTGATTTGTTGCTTAGATATTCCTGCTTCCAAGGCTTCTTTCACTAGCTCAACCCATTCTTGGTCCAATTCTCTATTCCCCAAATTGTTTCCCTCCTAAAATACAGTAAACGTATTCCAGGCAATCCAGCCGCCATCGTATTAATATGCGTTTCAAATTCACGTTGATGTCTTTCATATGTAGTCTTCCAGGAAATTGATTTACTATTAATACTTTAGACCTGTGACTTTGCGTCCCCATTTTTCAATGGGTTTGCCTTTTTCTGCCCTCACTCTTCATCGCTTTTCGTTATATCAATAGTACCATCTTTTTTCAAAATTTTTTGTCTATTCAAAGAAAATTTTTACACTTTTTTCCTACAAGTGAATGCTTTATTCGACATTATCCAAGTTTATTACTAAATAAATTGTTGTATTCTTCATAAGCATAAAGATATTTGTCGAAATTCAAAGATATTTTTTGTTCATATTCTTTTCATAAGCTTCTAACTTTTTTCGGAGTGGGATAAAATCACTATGCCTTAAGAAGGGCGTATAAAATGGTGCTTCAGTTAAGTCATGACCGCAAGATGGGCAAATCCAATCACCTGTTTCAGTGCTACTGAATGAAGAGCGAGTACATCGATTGCAAACTTTTTTATACATTTATCCACCTCTCTAATGTTATGATCACTTCGTTCTTATTAATATATTCGTTTTGTTCTTTATAAAGAACTTTATAAATTAACTATAGTCTAATTTCCATAAAAATGAAAGTCTGGATTTTTTATTTTATAAAAAAACAGAGGCAACTCATAGTCGCCTCTGTCTTACCCCATTACTCGTCCTTATTATCCTTATCCTTCATATCAATATCATCTTCTACAGCGTCTTCTTCAGGTGTGTTGTTATCCTTCGCTGCATCTTTGTCGCCTTGCTTGTTCTTGTCTTCTGACTCAGGGTAGTTCTCTTCATTCATGTCCCCGTTGTCGTTCATATCGTTATTCTCATCCATGTTGTCGTTTTCTTCCACTGGTGCTTCGTCTTCCGGAGGAGGCTCCTGGTTGGCGTTACATCCTACAAGAAGGAAAGCGGCAAGTGCAGATCCACCAAGGATCGATAGTAACTTTTTGCTCATGATGTATGACTCCTTTCTATGTTGGTTAATGTAAGACCGTTACGTTGGTCTTTTGTTAGCTTTCCCGGAAAATGAATTAACTTGCATATGGAATCATTTTTTCAAGGTAAAAAAAGCCGGATTTGACGTGAAATGAATCACATCAAACCCGGCCGCATTATACCTGATTACTCTTGCTTATCCCCAAGAGCAAACATCATCTCTAATTCACAAGCAACTTCACCATCAACGGTTGCAACACCTTTTCCTTTACCGATCGGTCCTTTAAAGCGGATCATTTCCACTTCAAGTCGGAGCTGATCACCAGGCTTTACCTGACGCTTGAAACGGCATTTGTCAATGCCCGTGAAGAACGCCAGACGTCCACGGTTATCCTCGACCTTCAGCATCGCCACAGCTCCGACCTGAGCCAGCGCCTCGACAATCAGCACGCCCGGCATCACAGGGTAATCAGGAAAGTGACCATTGAAGAACTCCTCATTCGCCGTCACATTCTTGATCCCGACCGCTTTCTTGCCTTCCTCCACCTCTAAAATCCGATCCACCAGCAAAAACGGATAACGATGGGGAATAATCTCTTTAATCTCATTAATATCAAGCATAAATAATTCCTCCTACCAATATGTATGTACACTTTATTGTACAGAAACTGTGGTTGTAATAGCAACAGGATGGGAGGGACGGACCTCGAAATCCGCCCTAATCCCCCAAGGAAATCCCTTTAAATCAACATTTCCCCTCAAAAAAGGCATCAAATTCGAGGTCCGTCCCTCCCAACTCCAAATTTGCAACGATATCTACGTAAAAAAAGGGACGGACCTCGAATCACAAGCTCCATTCGCAACGAAACCCTTTTATATCAAGGTTCACTGTCGTAAAAGCTAACGATTTCGAGGTCCGTCCCTCAAAAATTATTTCTTCACTACGATATCAATGATATGCTGCCAGGTTTCTGCTTTGAAGACGTCGGCAGCGTTGCCGTTGCCGATGCCAGCGAAGCCGATGACGGCACCGAGGACGAGGCTTCCTGCAAGAAGAAGGATGAACAGAAGGATTCTGAGCCAGATGGGAAGCATGCGAACACGCACCCAGCGTGATGGCTTAGTTTCGTCCTTTTGCTTTGCCTTTTTTTCTGTTTTTACTGATTCTCTTGTCACTTTTTCTTGCAGTAGCTCTTTTTCACTCATAGCATTTAACTCCTTTTAGCGTATCCCATTTACAAGGCCCATCATTTGATCTGCAAGGGAGATGGATCGCGCCTGGAATTGATATGATCGTTGAACACTCAGCATGTCCGTCATTTCTTTGCTGATATCCACGTTCGATCCTTCTAACGAATTCTGAACCATGGAAATATCAGATCGTGCTCCACCCGTGACGTTGGTCACCACTTCATCTTCCGTGACGCCTAGTTCATCCAGGTTGTCTGCAAAACCTAACAGGTTCCCGCCAAATTGCTCCAGAAATTGAGATTTTTCAACGGTCACAACGCCGAGGTTAAATCGTTCTTCTCCCCCACCGGCACCTGTAACGGTCAGAACCCCGTTATCACCAAGCTGAAAGGAAGAGGCATCCTCAGAAAACGTAATATAGTTATCATTCTCATCCAGTACCGGCAGCCCGCTTCCGTTCACGAGCATCATTTCCCCGTTCCCGGTAGGACTCGCAGAGAATGCTCCGTCCCTCGTGTAGCGTACGGCACTCGAGTCTTCATCAGCCGCCAGCACCTTGAAGAACTGACGGTCGCTGGTCAACGCGAAGTCCAGGGAGCGGCCTGTAGCTTTCAACGACCCCTGATTCAGGATCAGCTGCGCCTGTGAAAGTTTGGCACCGTTCCCTTCCCTGACTCCAAGAGGGGTTAACCTGCCTGTTTCGAACTTGTCTACGCTCTGATTTTTCACCTGTTGCACAAGCATCTCGGAGAAAGTTGCATCCCTGCGCTTGTATCCATTTGTATCTGCGTTCGAAAGATTATGACCAATCATATCCATCTGTTTCTGCAATTGGCCTAATGTGTTGGTTGCTGTAATCATCGTCCGATTCATGACACGTTCTCCCCTATTATAAGGTATTCAGTGACGAAATTCATTTACAATACTTACTATCCGTTGACCCTGCCGATTTCGTTGGCTGCCTTTTCCATACTCCGGTCATACGCCTGAAGCACTTTTTGATTGGCTTCGAAAGCCCGGTACGCCGACATCATGTCGGTCATCGTACGGGAAGCATCGACATTGGATCGCTCCAGAAAGCCCTGCTTGGCAGCAAAAGAAACATTCTCTTCTTCATACGCGTCCGGAAGAACTGCAGTACCTTCTGTGGCAAACAGCCCATCTCCCTGCTTGACTAACAGGTTCGGGTTATCCGAGTAACCTACTCCCAATGTTGCGACGGCATTCCCATCCACGACAATCTGACCATTTTCCCCGACCGTGAACTGATCGCTTGCCAGTTGAATCCGGTCACCATTTTCATCCAGCATATAAAAACCGCTGTTCGTGGTGAGGAAACCGTTGCCGTTCACTGTCAGATTTCCGTTTCGCGTATAGCGTGGTGATCCATCCGTTCCTTCCACCGTCAGGAACACCGATCCACGGATTCCTGTCTCTTCATCAACAGGCATGGAACCATCCAGAAGCGCCACATCCAAGCCGCGACCCGTTTCCTGAAGATCACCCTGCACAAAGGAAGGGATCGTTTCCTGCATATACACACCTGTATTGAGTGCCCCCACTCTTTGATTAAAAGGAAGCGACAGCTTTTTTTCAGTCGGGATCGATGTGGAATCCATCCTATCCATCAGCATTTCAGGAAACGCCCGCATCGAAGCCTGATCCGCTTTGTAGCCCGGTGTATTGGCATTCGACATATTGTTCGTCAGCATCTCGGTCTTCCGCTGTTGAGAAAGCATGCCGGATGCTACTGTATAAAATCCTCGAAACATCTACTTTCACCTCTTAACCGTTATATCGGATCAATGGCGCATGGGTTTTACCCGATTCTTCTTCTCGAAATCTTATCGATATTCTCAAGCATCAATCCCGTTCCGATTGCTACACAATCCATCGGGTTCTCCGCAATCAATACCGGTACTTTCAGTTCTTCTGCAAGAAGCGTATCCATTCCGTGAAGAAGGGCTCCACCACCTGTTAAAATAACTCCGCGGTCAATAATGTCCGCTGATAATTCCGGCGGCGTCTTCTCAAGGACATTTTTCGCTGCCTGTACGATGACCGCCACTGACTCACGAAGAGCCCCTTCGATTTCCTTGGACGTCACAGTGATCGTACGTGGAAGTCCTGATACCATATCACGTCCGCGGATGCTCATTTCCTTGCGATCTTCGTCAAGTGTTTCAGAGAATACCGTCCCGATATTCACCTTGATATCCTCAGCTGTACGCTCCCCGATCAGAAGCTTGTACTCTTTTTTAATATAATTCAGAATTTCGTGGTCAAATTTATCCCCGGCCATTTTGATGGACTGACTCGTCACGATGTCACCCATGGAAAGAACCGCTACATCCGTTGTTCCTCCACCGATATCCACGACCATGTTTCCAGTCGGATTGAAGATGTCCATTCCGGCACCTATCGCCGCCACTTTAGGCTCTTCTTCCAGATAAATCTTCTTCCCGCCACTCTTTTCAGCCGCTTCCCTGATCGCCTTTTGCTCAACGCTCGTGATGTTCGTCGGGCAGCAAATCAAAATGCGCGGTTTCGAAAGGAATCCTTTTACATTGAGTTTATTGATGAAATGTTTCAGCATCGCTTCTGTCACATCAAAGTCTGCGATGACTCCATCTTTCAGCGGGCGAGTCGCCACAATATTTCCAGGAGTACGTCCAACCATGCGGCGCGCTTCCTCACCTACAGCTAGTACCTTACCCGTATTCTTATCCAGTGCCACGACGGATGGCTCATTCAAGACAATTCCTTTTCCTTTAACATGAATCAATACATTAGCCGTACCAAGGTCAATCCCAATATCTTTCGCGAACATCTTATGTTTCTCCCTTCTACTTTTACAATTTCAACATTGTATTTCATCTATGGTTTCATCTTTATGTCATTACGCAAAAACGTTAAGGTAAAACTTTCACCTAATTAACTATTTTACCATAAATATGTCGAATGGCGATATTCTTTGTCAAAAAAATGTATTGATATTGTTATTATTTTGGAAAAAGATAGGCGTTTTGGAGAGGGATGTTACAAGAGTGTTAAATTGGGTGTTGGTGGGGGGGGATTTTGGGGTTCAGCTGCTGAATAGTTAAGTGATTTCACCTGCTGATTTTTTCTGGTTTTTTGACAGGTGAATTTCATCTTGAAATCAGCAGTCAAAAATCAGTCGGATGCATAAAATGTACCTGGTACATTCATGGTTTTTTGTACCTGGTACAACAACTTCTTTTTGTACCTGGTACAACAACTTCTTCTTGTACCTGGTACACTTTTAACCATTTGTACCTGGTACAACAACACATGGTACACCAAACAACCACTCACCCAAACACAAAAACACACCAAGCACAACCCATCATTCTGGGGCTTGGCGTATTTGTGTTAACTGTGGAGCTCTTCTTTTTTGTATTTCTGCTTGGTTGCCTCTCCACCTCGTAGATGCCGGATTGATTTATGGTAATCAAGTATGGTTTTGACTTCATTTGCGAGATCCGGATTGATTTCTGGCAGTCGTTCTGTTAAATCTTTATGGACAGTACTTTTGGATACGCCAAACTCCTTCGCAATTACACGAACAGTTTTTTTCGTCTCCACGATATACTTACCAATCTTGATTGTTCTCTCTTTGATGTAATCGTGCACACCACTCGACCTCCCTAAATTGGATGTGAGAAGTGTGAAATGAGACTCGCTTTCGCATCAATGATATAGTATAGACCCCTTGCTCATGGGCAAGCGGCAGAAAGCCTTATTTAGGACGGCAGCTTCCTGATGTTACAACGTATAAACAACTTATTCAGCTAATGATCAATGGTGTAATGACGATTCCTCACCTCAAACACTCTCTTTTTGATAGGTTTGTTTCATTTTATTAGCTTGTGCCCACATATATGCACAAAAAACACAATAAGGACAAGGTTTCGATTGAATTTTCTGAAAAATGACTGTGAGGGACGGACCTCTACATGGTTAAATGGACCCGAATTCCTGACATGACGAATGATCCGATGCCATTCGACATCATCTGAATCATTTCCCCTTCCCTCACTATTTCCTGAGAAATGAGTCGATGAATCTGTGAAAATGTCTAATTTTCTCTGTTCAAAGGAAAAATCCGTACCGGGATTCCCCGAACGGATTTACTTGAGGTGCAAAACGGTTATAGCAATCACATACACTTCCACAGCATAATCTACAGTTTATATCACAATCAAAAAGGCTTAGAGATGCAAATATCCCTAAGCCTTTTTCGAATTTTCTTCTATACATGTTCAATAGATGCTAAAGCCAGTTTGATAAATAAGCGGAGGAATTCCGGTTATTTATCAAATAGAACTGAAAATATCTTATATAGCCGAAGATTCCGGCTATTTACTCGATAAACGTAAAAATGCTCCATTTTGCTTTGCTTAACCGGAATAACGAGACTGTCGATTAATTAAAATGTGAAACTTTTACTTGACCTCACTGAATCTCAACTGCTATTTTAATGCACTAGAGAGTCACGATCGTTTACAAAAATCCCCTTGAGACGCATTTAAATCGATTTTCAGACAGTTAAGGCTAAAAAAGGGGTCAAGATACTCTGGGTAATACTAAATTGATCATTGAAACCTAACGAAATTTTAAATTTTTATTTGTCTAAAATATGGAGCATTTATTAAAAGTAGTTAATCGACGGTCTCATAACTCCGCTTATATCCCGAACAAAGCTCCATTCTTAAACTCTTAACCGGAAAATTTCCGCTTATTTTCAATATTACACCCCTCTAAGGCTTCCATCCATCATGCTTTAAAATCAACCTCATCATCCACCCAGACTTCCCCGTCTTTAAAGGTCATCTGTTCCGGATATCGAAGGTCCATTACTTCTTCCTGGATCTTCTGTGAAGGTGCCTTCGTCATGAGGGACACGACGATATTGGCAATGGCCGCTGAGGCTGCCCCGAACACACCTGCTCCTGTGTCAATGATTCCGAACAGGGTAATGCCTGATCGCGCCAGGAAGATGTAGGTGAGAGTCACCGCCAGCCCCACAAGCATCCCTGCGATCACCCCCTGGGCATTGGAGCGCTTCCACCAGACTCCAAGTAAGAGGGCCGGGAAGAACGTCCCTGACGCCAGGGCGAAGGCCCAGGCGACGATTTGGGTGATGACCCCTGGAGGATTCAGCGCCACCACTCCGGCCAGGACAGTAGCCACAACAATCGACCAGCGTGCAACCGCCAGACGATTCCGCTCGGTCGCATTCGGTTTGAATACGCGGTAGTAAATATCGTGTGCAAAGGAAGACGAAATCGCGATCATCAATCCGCCTGCCGTTGATAACGCCGCTGCCATGGCACCTGCCGCCACGAGCCCAATGACGAATACGCCAAGGTTCGCGATCTCCGGTGTCGCCATGACGACGATATCATTCGAAATGATGATTTCCTTCCATTGGAGGATCCCGTCTCCATTCGCATCAGCCACCTGCAGTTTCCCCGTGTCGACCCATGAGGCCGTCCAGGCAGGCAAATCACTGATTTTGCTTCCCGCTACTTTTGTCATCAAAATAAACCGGGAGAAGGCTGCATAAGCTGGCGCTGATAGATAAAGAAGCCCGATGAAAAGGAGTGCCCACGCACCTGACCAGCGCGCCGCCTTCATCGTGGAAACGGTATAGAACCGGACGATGACATGGGGAAGCCCGGCGGTACCGGCCATCAGTGTGAACATGAGGGCCATGAACTGCCACTTCGTCCCGTTTGTAAAAGGAGCGAAGTATTCCGACACACCGAGCTCACGGTCGAGTTCACCGATTTTCCCGACCAGCTCCCCGTAAGAGATCCACGGAGCAGGGTTTCCTGTTATTTGCAGGGACATGAAGATGACCGGGATCAAGTACGCAATGATCAATACGATATACTGAGCTACCTGAGTCCACGTGATCCCCTTCATGCCGCCGAAGGCAGCGTAAAAGGCAATGAGGACGACCCCGATCATCGTTCCGACCTTGGCATCGATTTCAAATAGACGGCCGATGACCACACCCGAACCTGACAGTTGACCGATCGAGTACGTGAAACTGATGATGATCGTACAGATCGCGGCGATAACCCGGGCTGTATGACTGTTATACCGGTCCCCGATGAATTCCGGCACGGTATATCGTCCATACTTCCTGAGCTGTGGTGCGAGGAGGAAGGTCAACAATAAATATCCTCCTGTCCACCCCATTATATAAGCAAGCCCGTCATAACCGAGAATCATGACAGTACCAGCCAGTCCAATGAACGATGCCGCACTCATCCAGTCAGCCCCGATTGCCATCCCGTTAAAGATCGGCGGCACCCCGCGACCGGCTACATAGAAATCCGATGTCGCTTTCGCTTTGTTATAAACCGCTATTCCGATATATAACGCAAACGTCAACAGTATAATAGACGTCGATACGATAAACTGAGTATCCATTCATTCTTTCCCCCTAGTTCTTCTCTATTTGATTTAATGATCCAGCGTTTTTCCGTAGCTGATCTGCTCATTCCGGCTTTCATCCAGACCATATTTCTTATCGATCCCGTCACTCACCTTCGCATTCACATAAAGCAAAACAATGAAAATGATGATCGATCCTTGAGCGCCCATGAAATAATGGAACGGAAATCCGTTAATGGTGAAGGTGGAGAAGCTTTCGGCAAACAGCACGATACCAAAGGAGGAAAGGAGCCAGATTACTAAATACAGTGCCATATATCGATTTTTTTCTTTAAAATACTGATCGGCTTTCGCTCTATCAATCTTCTTCATGTACATAACCCCTTTTCTAGCTCATTATTTTAAACTGAAAATAAATTTCACTGTTTCAAAGAACGGCACCGGGACAATGGCAATCTGCACAATAAAATAAATGAATAAAGACACGAATGGTATGGTCAGAAAGAATGCCCGCTTCTTTCTCAGGGCAAGGATGATGCACCCTCCTGTGATGAGTAAAAACAGCATGAAGTAGATCAACGTTTCACCTCCCGCTCTACAAAGACTTAATTTTCTGAAATTTTATTCATGCCATCATTATCTTTACTGAAAAAAGCCTGGTCAATAAAGAAAAAACGACAACCATGCGACATATGTTCCCCATTCATTTTTCTAAAATAAAGATATTTGAACATATGGTTAGATTGATTAATAGAATGACACTGGAAATGCTTTTCCAGTAAACCTTCCTCCCTGTCGAATTTCCAAGGAAATTTTTTTGGACAAGCAAAAAGGCTGACCGTTATTTCGGTCAGCCCTCATTTATAGGTGTTACTCTTCGTCTTTTACGTCAGCGCTGTCTTTGCTTTCTTGTTTCGGCTTGGCCTGGTCCTGTTTTTCTTCAGTGGACTTGTTTTCTTCAGTTGCGTCTTTTTCTTCCGTAGCTTTGTCCTCGGTAGCTTTGTTTTCGCTAGCTTGGTCTTCTACGGCATTTTCTTCAGCAGCTTCTGCATCCGGCTGTTCACCTGAAACTTTCTTGTCTTCAAGCTGTGCTTCTTGAAGAGTGGCAAGAGACTTATTGAAGTATTCCATTGGATTCACGGCAACATCCGCTTTACGGATTTCAAAGTGTACGTGAACGCCGGCTTCTTCATTGAATAAGCTCTTTCCTGATTTCGCAATGGCTTGTCCTTGATCGACTACATCTCCAACCGCGACTTCAAAATCTTTCACTGATTGATAACGAGTCACGATGCCTTTGCTGTGCTCGATTTCAATCGTATTACCAAGTAAGGAATCTTCCTGAACCTTTGTGACTGTACCGCTCATGGCAGCCAGAACATCGAATTCCTTCCCGTCTTTCGAGATGTCGACTCCTTGGTTCGGGTAGTACATGTTTCCATACACGACTAGGGCAGCTTCCTGTTCTTCAGCTGAAGCTTCAGTGTCGTAGAATTGTTTTTCGATCACTGTATCTTCAGGGCTTGAAACAGGCATTACAAAGTTTTCCAATGAACGATTGACTTCTTCTGCAGGCTGGTTGAACTCATTGTCAGTAGGAACTCCATCATAGCTGTAATCCTTGGCTTTCTCGTTTACATCATTTCCTGCCTGGTACCACAGAATCCCCGTGATAATGATTGCTGCACTTGCTAAATAGATTGCTGGGTATGCCCAACGTCTTTTCAAAAAGTTTTGAGAAGGTTGTTTCTTTTCTTCCTCTCTCATTTTCATCACCTCAGCAATCATTCTGAACAGAATTCTGAAAATATATACACATTGGCAAAAAAATTTTAATTTCTTATGTTTCGACAAAGTGGGGAGGAATATGTATGAACTATAGATTTTCCTCGAAAAAAATATGGCAAACTTCGAAACTATAGAGTGATGATAACGAAATCCCGGTCCCCCATGGTACAATACTATAAACTGAAAGGACGGGTCCAATATGAAAACGTTACTTAAATATGTGCTGACGGCTGCACCTTTCCTTTATATGATTCTGATTTGGATCATGTCGAGCAATCCCGATGATGCGGTGCTGCGGTTTCCTGATGATGGGGTGGACCGGTTCATCAAGGAATCCCTCCACTTGGTGGAGTTCGGGATTTTATATGCATTGTTTGTCGTCGCACTGCTCGCACACGGAAGGCTTCGGTTCACATTGAATTTCACTGTTGCACTAGTAGCCATCTTTTATGGATTCATAGATGAGATCCATCAGTCCTTCGTTCCGTATCGGTCCTCCACGATGATTGATGCCGCCAAGGATCTGATCGGGGTCACGGTCCTGTTTTGGATCGTAAACCGCACTTATTTCCGAAATCCGGATCACAGGTTGACGAAGGCGATGAAGAGGTTTGAAGCTTATGTAAAAAAGGATTGAGTCGGTCACCCTGACCATACTCAATCCTTTTTCTTATCTTTGTGCCGTCACCTTCTGCAGGAGTTTGCTCGATTCCGTTATTTTTACATCCTTATAATAATGGGTCACGATATCTTTATAATTCTTCCCTTCCTTCGCCATCCCGTTTGCCCCGTACTGGCTCATTCCGACTCCGTGGCCGAACCCTTTTGTGGCAATGACGATGTGGTCATCCTTCAAGTACCAGGTGAAGTCCGACGATCTGAGGCCTAATTTATCCCTGATCTCCCGCCCGGTGAATTCTTTCCCATTGATTTCTACTTTCGCCACCCTTTTGCCTTCGGTCCTTGATGTGATCGTTCCCACCGACCCGTCCTTAGGCAGTGTGACACCTAGCTTCTGTTTGAATTCATTGATCGGGATGATCTTTTGATCTTCAAACTTGGGTGATGCTTTGTCCCAAGGACTCTCCACACTCCGTAAATACGGGATATCATCTGTCCAGTATGCCTCTGAGTTTTCCGTATAGCCGTTACTTGTCGAGAAGAAGGCGGCCGTAATCGGTTTATCATCATATGTGAGAACTTTCCCCTTCGTTTCAAGGACCGCTTCTGAAATCTTCTTGATTTTCCAGTCGTAGTCAGAGCCCCATAGAGTGGCCAGTTCCTTATGGTTTTTATACACCTGATGGGATACCGTATCCGTCACATCGGCTCCCTTCGGCACAGAAGGGTCATCTGACAGAAGCTGATTGACCATATACGTCCTTGCTGCAAGGGCCTGTGCCTTCAATGCTTCCTTTTCAAAATCGGCCGGCATTTCACCCGCCACTACCCCTACGACATACTGCTCAAGGGGGAGCTTTTCGATGAGATCCTGACTGGATCGATACACCGCCACCTCGACCGAGTCTGCCAATTCTTCAACGGATAGTGAGTTTTTCAGTTTTTCGTCCAGGTTGGCCGTTTCCTTGTCTGATGAAAATGGGAGTACCAGCAGAGTAGGTACAATAAAGATGATGCTGATAAAGATTGAGAAGATGATCACTACGGGTTTCAACTGCTTCATGTTCGCGGCCTCCAATGAAAGATTAAATAGGAGAATGTCCTAGCACACTTCTCCACTCTCTTTCATATGTATGGTAGTGGACAAGCAATTATGAGTGTGAATTGGGAGAGTTTTGGGGCAGGGAATGATAGCGTGCAGGGGGACTTTGGTTTTTGAAAATAAATGGTGTGGTTTTGATAATAAAATGGGGTTTTTAAAAATAAGTGTGGTGCTTTTGAAAATATATACTGGTGACACCCGGATCTCGGTCTCTCAACTTCCGAATCCAGCCGTTTTCTTCTGAAATAGAGCAGTTCCCCAGTACAATCCAGCCACTTTCCTGAAAAAACCGGCCGATTCCGAACATAATCCAGCCGAAACAATCATTAATCCAGTCAAATTCCTTTTTTTACCAAATACCCGTCGCCCTCCACACCAAAAACCCCAAACAAAAAAGGCAAGCCCTCCAAAAAGAGCTCACCTTTTCCACTATCTATTTACGCATCCTTGATCATGTCTTGCTGCTCAGAAACAGGAGTTTCTTCCGCTTCTTTCACACGCTCGATATCGGCTCCAAGGCCTGCAAGCTTCTGATGGAAGTTCACATATCCACGATCTAAATGCTTCAGTTCTGTTACGCGAGTATATCCGTCTGCCACTAGACCAGCGATGGAAAGTGCTGCTGCAGCGCGAAGATCCGTTGCAGCCACTTCTGCCCCTTGAAGAGGTGTTGGTCCGTTCATGATGACAGAGCGTCCTTCGATCTTGATATCTGCTCCCATGCGGCGGAATTCTTCCGCATGCATGAAACGATTTTCAAATACGGTTTCCGTGATGACGCTGGTACCGTCAGCTGCCAGAAGCAATGCCATCATTTGGGATTGCATATCTGTCGGGAAACCTGGATGAGGCATTGTTTTGATATCGACGGATTTCAGTTTCTCCGGTCCGATGACACGAAGACCTTCTTCTTCATCGATGATCGTAACGCCCATCTCTTCCATCTTCGCCACTAATGAAGATAGATGTTCAGGAATCGCACCTTTTATAAGGACATCACCTTGAGTGATTGCTGCAGCTACCATGAAGGTTCCTGCTTCGATACGGTCAGGGATGATGCTGTGCTCGACACCGTATAGGCGTTCAACACCTTCGATACGGATCGTGCCGGTTCCCGCACCTACCACGCTTCCTCCCATTTTGTTCAGGAAGTTCGCTAAGTCGACGATTTCAGGTTCTTTTGCTACGTTCTCAAGGATGGTTGTTCCTTCTGCAAGAACGGCTGCCATCATGATGTTTTCTGTTGCCCCAACACTTGGGAAGTCCAGATACACCTTGGCACCTTTCAGTCTTCCATCTACTTCAGCTTCGATGAAACCATTTCCTACCTTCACTTTGGCTCCCATTGCTTCAAAGCCTTTTAAGTGTTGGTCGATCGGTCTTGATCCAATCGCACAGCCACCAGGAAGAGCGACACGCGCTTTACCCGTACGGCCTAAGAGTGAACCCATTACAAGAACGGATGCACGCATTTTACGTACATATTCGAATGGTGCTTCTACAAACAACTCTCTAGATGCATTCACGATGACTTCACCATTGTTAAACTCTACATCTGTATTTAAATGACGTAATACTTCATTAATCGTATATACATCGGAGAGTGGTGGTACATTTTTAATGACACTGTTTCCTTCACTTGCTAATAATGTAGCAGCGATGACTGGTAAAACGGCATTCTTTGCTCCTTCAACTTGCACTGTACCGCTTAAACGCTGACCGCCGCGGACGATAATTTTTTCCAAGAGTATTCCCCTCCGCGTCCAATTTCTCTATATTAATATTCAATAATTAGGATGGGTGTGCCAATCACAAAGGTTGTCTTAGCGCCCATTCCGCTTTTCCGTAGACCTAGTTGTATGTTCATATCATCATTTTTTGTTGGTATAGTCCGTGACATTTGTTCCGAGTAAGCTGAAATGGAATAAAAGTCTTCTTCTTTAAGTGATTCCAATTCTTTCGCGTCTAATTTCGACATTAGTTCGACAGCCTGATTCGACAAAACTTTCTCAAGCTTATCATTGAATTCGCCTTTTATACAAGAGAAAATCATAGGTTTAGAAGTGAAAATGATTTCCATATTTGGGATAAATTCAGACTTGATATGCTGCTTGGTCTTTTCTCCCAACGTTTTCTGATTTCCGCGCATTTCATACATAATGTACGATACCGAATGCCCGTTTGTGGGGGTATGCTGCAATTTAATGGTTTCTTCCCCGTGAGACGTCTGACGTTGTCCCACAACCACTACTCCTTCAGCTGACTTTTCTGTCACCCAGTCAAAATCAGAAAATGTTTCCTGCATAGTAGTACTATATTTGGCAAACCCTTTATTCGTGAAGCTTTTTTTGTTTTCTCTTGCATATAGAGACCATTCAGTTATCTGACCTTGAGAATGAACAATGGCTTGATCAAGCTTTTCAATGTCTAATAAATGCTTGGCTACGATAGTGTTGTTCCCATTAATGACAGGAAGAAAACCTAATCCAACCAAAAAGATTAAAATAATGTAAAAATACCGACCCATTTTTCATTCCTCCCCTTACTAAAAGTCTGTCCGAATAGGGGGAGAACATACTTGAAAATTGTCGTCATCTTTTTACAATTATTGAGCTTTCAAGCGAGTCTTATGAAAAGGGTTTCACTTTGAAACTTTTTCACAAAGGCACGAACACAAAATTAATCTTACTCAAAACAGTGCCCCTTGAAAACATGCTGGAAGGCCTATTTTTTGTCAGATCTCTACTTATTCAAAGAAAACCGGCAAGCTCTGAGACCATAGGTAATAATCCAGTAAAAAACGGCTGACGGCTGACCCGATTGCGACCGTTAGTAGGATATACAATAGTCTCCCTTGTGCGACTCGATTCTTCTTCAGGAGCTTGTCCAGCTGAATGGCTTGCAATGCCCAGAACGTAATCCCGAATACAAATAGATGCACAAGCATGCTGACAAGGGCCTGTTGACCAAAGCTTTCCACCACTCTTCTCACTCCTTCAAATGACCAAATTCGACACACATAGACCATTTTAACACATTATTCAGTAACTATATATGTATTTTGCAAATTTTTTGCAGAGGTCCGTCCCTCAACAAAACCACCCATTACTGAGGATTGTAATGGGTGGTTTCCATTAGGTACGTGAGGTGTACCGGGGAGGTGTTGGTTGGAGGTTCTATTTCTATTTCTATTTCTTTTTCTTTTTGCCTGTTTGTCCTTTTTCCATGCATTCGTAGTAGTATCCCTGGCAGCCGCATTTTGCCTGTTTGCCCTGGCCCTTTTGTTTCTCTTTGCCGCCTTTGGCATCCTGCTGACCCATATCACCGATCATCCACTGATATTCGCCGTAGTTTTTACACTCCTGCTTCCCTTTTCCTTGTCCTTTTTTCGAACTCATTTTCCCATCCTCCTTTTGTCCTTTCCTATAGTCTACGCTCCCTTCCCCTCCCGCGTTTGGGTTGTCCCCGCCTAAATCAGAGCCTATTTTTAAACCCCAATAGGAAAAGAACCGTCATTGTTCCCATCATCATGTACGTTTCCCCTCAATCCCCCGCCCATTTCGCCTCCAATGGCAACTAGTCCACTAAAAAGGGCGTCTGTAGTAGTACGACGTCACGGCATGTCACATATACATATAGTGAAAATGTTTATATACAACTGGAGGGAACAGGTATGAATAAAGAATTAATGTCTTCGCTAGTCGGGAAGGTTGTCAAGGTGAATCGCGGCGGTCCTGAATCGCGTACCGGAAAGCTTCTTTATGGAGGGGATGATCATTTCGCTCTTTTAACAGAGAAAGATGGTGTGATTTACTACAATACATCCCATGTTAAGAGCATTTCCCAGAACATTAAATCCGGTCTTCCGTTTGATGTGGAGGTGCTTTCTGAAGAAGGTCTGGAGTTTATGAAGGAAGACACGTTTGGAGCTTTACTCACCAGTTTGAAATATCAATGGGTGAGCATCAACCGCGGTGGTCCTGAGAAACTCGAGGGAATACTTGAGAATTCGAATGATGAATTCATCACACTCGTATTGAATGAAGAGGTTGTCCGCCTGGCTGCATTCCATGTCAAAAGCATCAGCTACGGCGTGAAGGCTAAAAAAGCAGAGAAAACAGAAGAAGAGAAGTAATCTTCTATATAAGGAAAGGAGAATCATGAATGAGTAATTTCACCGATTCATTAAAGGGATTAACAGGTTATCAGGTCAATATCATTCTCAATGACGGTACAAAACTGTCAGGTCAATTAGCGGAGGTCAGTACGGATTATCTGACGGTCTACTCCAGTCAAAACGAAACATTATATTACCCGATTTCACAAATCCAGGCAGTCACGAAGAATTCCAAGGATGTAGAAGCGTTGCCTATTACGGACGACCACCTGAAGGGTGAAAAAATGTCCGATGTTTTGTCCCAGAGCTTACTCAGCTGGGTGACGATCAATGGATCCGGAAAGGCTTCCTACTCAGGGATCCTTTCAGCCGTGGAAGAAGACCACATCGTGTTGACTCAAGGGAAGGACAGGGTGTATCTGCAGCATGCCTCCGTTCTGAACATTTATGACGGAACAAAGAAAACGACTTCGGATAGTCAAGACAACTCATCCAGTAAAGATAGTTCCTCACAGAAACAAGACTCTTCAAAGAACCAGGAATCATCCAACAAGAGCAATTCAAACCAAAAATCATCACAGCAACGTTCTAAAAACCAATCTTCTACAAAATCCTCCTCTAAAAATACGAAGAAAAAACAACAGCCTGCTTTCTATTACGATGAACTTGAAGGGGCAAAATCCCCTTCCTCAAAAAAGAGAACCTCCAAGTAAAGACGGCAGAATCTGAGTAAAAGTTGGTCATAACGGATGAACAGGCTAATGATATTCATGAAAAATCTCAGCATCCTCCTGATTGATTGTTGCAGTTGAAGAAGATGCTGGGGTGATTCATAAAGAATTGCGATTTGAAAGGAGGAATGATCATGTTCTTGATCATCTATTTTGTACTTTTGGGAAGTATCTTTCATCTTCTTTTTATTAAACCCGCTATTTCTAAAAAGGTGGACAAACATCCACTCTTTGAGCATTTAGATGCTTCGCCTTCTTCTATCACAAATGAGGCGAAATCACATGCCCGATAATATGTTTTGGTTTATGACGATCATTTTCTCCCTTACCATCATCGTCATGTTATGGAGACCGTTCGGGATCAATGAAACCATCCCTACATCCATCGGGGCTGCCATCGTCCTTCTTATAGGAATCGTTCCCTTCAGCGATGTGTTTACCATCGTGGATATTGTGAGCGGGGCGGCTCTTACCATATTATCGACGATTATGATGTCCATCGTCCTTGAGAGTATTGGTTTCTTCCGGGTGGTGGCCGTGAATATCGTCAACAGGTCGAGGGGGTCGGGGCTCAGGCTGTATATCTATGTGATGATATTATGTTTTATGATGACCATGTTCTTTAATAACGACGGCAGCATCCTCATCACCACTCCGATCATCATCCATATGACTTCCCTATTGAAGCTCAAGAATCATCAGAAAATCCCCTATCTTCTATCAGGTGCCCTTATTGCCACTGCAGCCAGTGCGCCCATCGCCGTCAGCAATATTTCAAATCTCATAGCACTGAAAATCGTCGGTCTCACCTTGCAGGACTACGTTCAGATGATGTTTGTGCCTTCCATGGTCGCCATCCTCGTCATCGCTTATCTGCTCTACCTCTACTTCCGCAAATCAATCCCGAAAAAAATCCTGGATGTCTCGATCAATTGGAAAAAAGATGCCCAAGCCTACTCTTACTCCCATCCTCTTTCCTCGAATGAGCAGAAGAAAGAAATCGATTTTACCCTGATCAAGTATTGTTTGCTGATCGTCGTTCTCACCCGGGCCGCCTTTTTTGCCCTGACCCCTTTTGGCGTACCACTTGAAATCATCGGGATGGTCGGGGCCGTCACCCTGATATTCCTCCGGTACACCCGGACCAGGATGGGGGTCATGGATATTATCCGAAAGACGCCTTGGCATGTTCTATTATTCGCTTTCAATATGTACGTGCTCGTGTATGGACTGAAAAATGTCGGGTTAAGCGACTTCATCGTCGAGCAATTCAGGGATCATATTGTCGGACAGCCCTTCAATGCCAGTATCTTGATGGGAATCTTTCTTACCGTGATTTCCAATCTCTTTAACAATCTGCCGGCTGTGATGATCGGCACCTTATCCATTACGGAGATGGGACTGGACCCCCACATTTTGCAGATCGCTTATTTAGCCAACGTGATGGGGAGTGACATTGGTGCTTTATTGACACCAGTGGGCACGCTTGCCACATTGATCTGGATGTTCATCTTAAAGACCCACGGAATCACCATTTCCTGGAGCCGCTATCTGAGGGTGACCATATTCGTTGTCCCAGTCAGCCTATTAGTCGGATTATACAGTTTGTACCTTTGGATAGAGTGGTTATTTTAAACTAGGAAGGAGTGTCAAAGCTTATGAAAAATGTTTATTCTGCATTTACCGGTGAAGCAGTCATCATCGAACTGACCGGAAAAAAAACCATTAATGGATATTTGATCGAGGTGGGCAGCGAGGTCCTGATCGTCTATAACGGAGTCGACTATATTTATATCTCCACTTCTCATATTAAAAACATGTCGGTTGTATCGAAAGACTCCATCGGGATCGATGAACCGTCTGTGAGTCCACAGCTCGAACAGGAAGATCAATTATCCCTGCGAAAAATCCTGACCACGGCCAAGGGGGTATTCCTAGAAATCTACACAACGGGCAATCAGCCGATACACGGTTATATAACAGGGATCATGAACAATTACTTCGCATTCTACTCCCCCGTTTACAAAACGATGTTCATCTCCCTGCAACATTTAAAATGGCTCATCCCCTATTCTACCAATCTTTCTCCCTACCGCTTGAGCAAGGAAAATCTGCCTGTTAATCCGTCGAACTCCATCACACTGGCCAGAAGCTTCGAGGTTCAACTTGAAAAATTGAGCGGGCACCTCGTCGTCTTGAACCTTGGAGTCCAGGAAGAAATGATAGGCAAGATCGAGAGAGTGTCAGATAATATCATGGAATTGATCACAGCCAAGGGCGAATCGACCTACTTGAATATGCAGCATATTCAAACCGTCCATTTACCATAAAAAAAGAAACCACCTCTCCAAAGGAAAGGTGGTTTCTTCGTTATTAGAAATTACGTTCGGAAACGTTAATTCTGTTCATGGCACGCTTCAGAGCGAGTTCGGCACGACGGAAGTCTACGTCGTCCTGTTGTGCCTGCATGCGGTCTTCAGCACGGCCTTTTGCTTCTTTCGCGCGTTGTACATCGATAGCTTCTGCTGTTTCAGCAGACTGTGCTAGAATTGTCACTTGTTCAGGACGTACTTCTAAGAATCCGCCACTGACAGCTACAAGCTCAGTGTTGCCACCTTTTTTCAGGCGAACCGCACCGATTTGTAGTGGAGCAACCATCGGAATGTGTCCAGGTAAGATTCCAAGCTCACCGCTTTGAGCTTTCGTGCTCACCATTTCCACTTCTGAATCGTACACTGGGCCATCGGGAGTGACAATATTGACTTTTAATGTCTTCATTTTCTTCCCTCCTGGTCCCTAATTATACCTCTACGCCCATTTCTTTAGCTGCAGCCAGTACGTCCTCGATCGGACCTACAAGACGGAATGCATCTTCTGGAATGTGGTCGTATTTACCTGCAAGAATATCAACGAAGCCTTTAACTGTGTCCTTCACTTCTACGTAAGAACCTTTTTGGCCGGTGAACTGTTCTGCAACGTGGAAGTTTTGAGATAAGAAGAACTGTACGCGGCGTGCGCGTTGTACTGTCAGCTTATCATCATCAGAAAGCTCATCCATACCAAGGATCGCGATGATATCTTGAAGTTCTTTATACCGCTGTAACGTCTGTTGAACGTTACGTGCAACATTGTAGTGTTCTTCTCCAACGATCTCTGGAGAAAGAGCACGGGAAGTCGATGCCAATGGATCTACCGCAGGATAGATACCCATTTCAGAAAGCTTACGCTCAAGGTTCGTTGTTGCATCCAAGTGAGCGAAAGTTGTTGCAGGAGCCGGATCCGTGTAGTCATCGGCAGGTACATAGATCGCTTGGATCGATGTTACAGAACCTACGTTTGTTGACGTGATACGCTCTTGCAGTTGACCCATTTCAGTCGCAAGTGTCGGCTGGTAACCAACGGCAGATGGCATACGGCCTAGTAGGGCAGAAACCTCTGAACCTGCTTGTGTGAAACGGAAGATATTATCGATGAACAGAAGTACGTCTTGACCTTGCTCATCACGGAAGTATTCAGCCATTGTAAGACCCGTCAAGGCAACACGCATACGCGCACCAGGCGGCTCGTTCATTTGTCCGAATACCATCGCTGTTTTCTTGATAACGCCAGAATCGCTCATCTCGTGGTAAAGGTCATTTCCTTCACGAGTACGCTCTCCAACACCGGCGAATACAGAGATACCACCGTGCTCTTGGGCGATGTTATTGATAAGCTCCTGGATTAATACGGTTTTACCAACACCGGCACCACCGAATAGACCGATCTTACCACCCTTGATGTATGGAGCAAGTAAGTCTACTACTTTGATACCTGTTTCAAGAATCTCAACTTCTGTAGAAAGTTGATCGAATGTAGGTGCCTGTCTGTGAATCGGATCACGACGGATACCTGCTGCTAGAGGCTCGTCTAAATCGATTGATTCACCCAGAACGTTGAATACACGACCTAACGTTACATCCCCTACTGGTACAGAGATTGGTGCTCCTGTATCGAGTACTTCGGCTCCACGTTGTAAACCATCCGTAGATGCCATTGCGATCGTACGTACAGAATCATCACCTAGGTGAAGGGCAACCTCTAATGTAAGTTCAGCTCTATCTGCAATTTGGATCTTTAAAGAGTTGTAGATATCAGGAAGTTGCCCGCTGGCGAACTTGACGTCAACAACTGGACCCATTACTTGAAGAACGTGTCCTTTGTTCATCTCTTTCCCTCCTAACTAGCTTTTGACAAAAACTTTATGAAGTATAAACGGTTTAAATACCGTTAATGTTCTATTCGAGTGCCGCTGCCCCGCCGACGATCTCCGTGATTTCCTGAGTGATCGCTGCTTGACGCGCACGGTTAAATTTCAGTGTAAGGTCACCGATGATTTCTTTTGCATTATCGGTTGCATTTCTCATCGCTGTCATACGGGCGGCGTGCTCACTTGCTTTCCCGTCAAGGAGAGCCCCGAAAATCAGGCTTTCAGCGTATTGAGGAAGCAATACCTCAAGGATTTCCTCTGCAGAAGGCTCGAATTCATATGAAGCAAGCTTTCCTGAAGGAGTCAGATCCGTTAATGGTAACACTTTTTTCTCCGTAACATCCTGTTGGATCGCACTTACATAGTGGTTGTAGAACATATACAGTTCATCGTATGCCTCTGCAGAGAACATACCCACCGCTTTGTTTGCGATATCTTTAATGTCTGCGAAATTCGGTTGATCCGGAAGACCCGTTACCGACTCAAGGACATTAAAGCCTTTTTTACGGAAGAAATCAGCACCGACACGGCCCAGAGCAATAATGGCAAATTCATCA
This sequence comes from Rossellomorea sp. QJM3NY_18, assembly GCF_056173145.1. NCBI lineage: Bacteria > Bacillati > Bacillota > Bacilli > Caryophanales > Bacillaceae > Rossellomorea > Rossellomorea sp. QJM3NY_18. The sequence goes on from NZ_CM149659.1 coordinate 4,124,117, forward strand.
TTTGAGCTGTGACGCTCTTTAATTCGATTGCTAACAGCACGGATTACACTGCTGTTATATGCCCCCGCCAAACCACGGTCTGATGTAATGACCAGATACCCGGTTCTTTTAACGGGGCGGGAGACTAGCATCGGATTCCTCACACCTTGACTGCCCGCTGCAACGGATGTCACCACTTCAGAAATTTTATTCATGTAAGGTACGAATGACTTAGCATTCGTCTCCGCACGATTCAATTTAGAAGCCGATACCATTTCCATTGCTTTGGTGATTTGACTTGTCTTTTTGGTAGAAGTAATACGAGTTTGTATATCGCGTAACGATGCCACTGGTTCTCACCACCCTTTACATATTGTTAAGTATAGGGAGCATGCTTATAAGCCCTTCCCCCTATATTCCCTTATTCAGACTTGATGAATGTCTTCTTGAATTCATTGATCGCGGTTTTCATTGCATCATCTTCAGGAAGACCTTTAGTCGTACGAATATGGTCTAACAGTTCAGTATGGTTGTGATCTAACCAGCTTAGAAGTTCAGACTCGAAACGACGGATATCTACAACTGGAATATCATCTAAATGACCTTTAATCAGTGCATAGAAGATCATGACTTGTTTTTCAACTTTAAGTGGTTTGTTAAGATCCTGCTTCAGTACTTCTACTGTACGCGCACCACGATTCAGTTTCGCCTGTGTCACTTTATCAAGATCCGATCCGAACTGAGCGAATGCTTCTAGTTCACGGTAAGCGGCTAAGTCAAGACGAAGCGTACCGGAAACCTTCTTCATTGCTTTGATTTGTGCGGATCCACCAACACGTGATACGGAAAGACCTGCATTGATCGCCGGACGTACACCGGAGAAGAATAGGTCAGATTGTAAGAAAATCTGTCCGTCCGTGATGGAGATAACGTTTGTCGGGATATAAGCGGAGATATCTCCTGCTTGTGTTTCAACGAATGGTAATGCCGTGATGGAACCTCCACCTTTTGCATCACTCAATTTCGCCGCACGCTCAAGTAGACGAGAGTGCAAGTAGAATACGTCACCAGGGAATGCTTCACGGCCTGGAGGACGACGTAATAATAGGGAAAGCTCACGGTAAGCAGAAGCCTGCTTGGAAAGATCATCGTACACGACAAGAACGTGCTTGCCACTGTGCATGAATTCTTCAGCCATTGTGATACCGGCGTATGGTGCTAAGAATAGCATCGGAGCCGGTGAAGCAGCTGATGCCGTTACAACGATTGTGTAATCTAATGCACCGTGCTTACGCAATGTTTCTACCGCGTTACGTACTGTTGATTCTTTTTGACCGATGGCAACGTAGATACATACCATGTCCTGGTCTTTTTGGTTCAGAATCGCATCGATGGCAACAGATGTTTTACCTGTTTGACGGTCACCGATGATTAATTCACGTTGTCCACGACCGATTGGAACTAACGCATCGATCGCTTTGATACCCGTTTGAAGTGGCTCGTGTACGGATTTACGATCCATGACACCAGGTGCCCCACTTTCAATCGGACGCGTTTTTGTTGTTGCAATTGGACCCAATCCATCAACGGGTTGTCCAAGTGAGTTTACTACACGACCAACTAGTTCTTGTCCTACTGGTACTTCCATGATACGTCCAGTACGACGAACCTCATCGCCTTCACGAATGTCAGTATATGGTCCGAGAATGATGATACCAACGTTGTTTTCTTCTAAGTTCTGTGCCATACCCATGACACCGTTAGAAAATTCAACAAGCTCTCCAGCCATGACATTGTCGAGGCCATGAGCACGAGCGATACCGTCACCGATTTGGATAACTGTACCTACGTCGCTTACTTTCATCTCAGACTGATAGTTTTCAATTTGCTTTTTTATCAGCGCGCTGATTTCTTCCGCCTTGATGCTCATGAATTTCACCCCTCATTTATACGAAAGTTAACGAATTAGTTCACGCTCAAGACGAGTCAATTTACCTTGCAGGCTTCCATCATAGATGCGGGTCCCGATTTGGACCTTGATGCCGCCCAGTAAATTTTCGTCTGTCACATTGGTAATTCTTAATGATTGTTTTCCGACTTTTTTAGCAAAAGAAGACGACAATGCTGTTTGCTCATCTTCTGTTAAAGGACGTACAGAATACACTGTCGCATCTGCAATCCCGCGTGCTTCGTTTGTCAATTCGATGAATGCCTCAACCATCCCTGTGATCTCGCCCGTACGGTGACGGTCCGTCATCAGCATCAATGTGTTCAAGACATAAGGGGAAGCCGTGGAAAATGCTTCCTGAATCAATGACTTCTTCTTATTTAACGTAAGCTTAGGATTTTCAAAGAGAACCGCTAATTCGGTGTTCTCAAGGAAAACCGCTCTCACTGTACGCAGCTCTCCTTCGATTCCTTCAAGCTGATTATGATCCTGGGCAATCTCGAAAAGAGCTAACGCATAGCGTTTTGCAACTGTAGAGTAGCTCATCGCTCTTCCCCTACCTCTTGAATATAATCGTTAATTAACTTCTGTTGATCATCAGCAGAAAGTTCTTTCTCAATGACCTTAGAAGCAATAAGTACTGATAAAGATGCAACCTGTTTCTGTAGTGCTGCAACAGCTTGTTCTTTTTGAGTTTCGATTTCGCGCTTTGCAGATTCTTTCAATCTCTCTGCCTCTTGACGAGCAGTTGCGATAATCTCTTCACGTTGTTCAGAACCTTGTTTCTTAGAGTTTTCAATCATTGTTTGAGCTTCAAGACGAGCTTCTTTCAGAAGTTTCTTTTGCTCTTCTAAAATATTGTTTGCCTCAGTGCGGCTCTTTTCGGCTGCCGTGATTTCACCGGCGATGTGGTCTTCACGCTGCTGCATGATTCCCATTAATGGACCCCAGGCGAATTTCTTTAGTAGCGCCATAAGGACCAGGAACATAATCAGCTGAAAGACAATATCCCCTGTGTTAAGGCCGCCGTGACCTGCTGCCTCACCTATAACGAATGCGTTAGTAAACATACTCGACTCACTCCCTTCAAGAATCGATTGGATCGTATTTTTTATAAATGAACCGTTCTTGCAAAGAATCTATTCTCTAATACATAGGAATGGCGAAGATAATCGTCAAGACGAACTTCGCCATTCAACCTGTCCGTTTTATTAGCTTCCCAGTGCGATGAAAGCGATAACTACACCGATGATTGGAAGTGCCTCAACTAATGCGATACCGATGAACATTGTTGTTTGTAAAGTACCACGTAATTCCGGTTGACGTGCAATTCCTTCTACTGTACGACCTACGATAAGACCGTTACCAATACCTGCTCCTAGTGCTGCTAAACCAACTGCAATTGCTGCTGCGATAAGACTCATTCTAAAGTTCCTCCTTTAATGTATAAGAAAAATATTTTTTACATATATGTTTGTCCACCGTAATGAACAGGTATATATTAATGGTCGTGGCTAACTTTGTGAGCCATATAAACCATTGTTAACATACAGAAAATGAACGCCTGGATCGATCCGACAAATACCGAGAATCCTTGCCAAGCAAGCATTGGTGCGATTGCTCCGATCGTTCCGCCGATACCACCGTTAACGGCAAGACCCGCAAGTAGTGCAAGCAGGATTTCACCGGCATAGATGTTACCGTAAAGTCGAAGACCCAATGTAAGAGTGTTTGCAAACTCTTCAATGATTTTTAGCGGGAATAACCACCACATAGGTTTGAAAAAGTCTTTCCCATATTCGCCAAACCCTTTCAACCTGATTCCATAGAAATGGGATAGTACCACGACCATAACCGCCAGGGTCATCGTGATGGCAGGATCGGCTGTAGGCGACTTCCACCATAATTCGCCGTCATATACGACAGAAAATGGAAGACCCAGCATATTCGATACAAAAATATACATGATAATCGTGAGACCTAAGATATGAAAACGGCCACCCGTCTTCCAGTCCATGTTGCTCTTAATGATCCCCTTGACGAAGTCCATCACCCACTCGAAAAAATTCTGCATTCCGGTCGGTTTCAGGGCTAAGCGACGTGTAGATAAGAGGGCTATTATAAACACTATGGCCGTTGCGACCGTGATCATCAAAACGTTCGCAAGGTTAAAAGTCAAACCCAGAAAATGGGCTGTAGGTGCTCCATGATTCAAAATACTTCACCTCTCTTCCCCGCTATTTATTAGTTTTGAAGCTGCTGAAAAAATAATCTATCATAATGACAATATAGGTCGTCATTAATCCAATAATAAGACTTAGGAGATGAAATGTTTCTGGAAATCGTGTGGCAATGATGACTCCAAGGGCGGCTGCGGCCATACGGGAAGTGGTTCCTAGTGATCTCACTTTTTTCCCCTCAACAACGGCGTCCCCGAACTTCGAGACCCGCTTGGTCATGCCCCAGTGCATATAAAGACTTAAAACTGTCCCTAAAATTAACCCTAAGAATACTGATTTGTGGGTGGTGAATCCCCAACCCAGGACGTAAATAGAAAGCACGTAAATTATGTATTTCCGCTGTCTATTAAACATTTGATGGAGTTCCGGCATATCTTATTATTCTCCTAAGAAGAAATGTCGTACTGTTCGAAGCATCGCATAAATCCCTGCGGCAAGGCCGAGGAGCAAACCGATGATTAAAAAGAGTGGTGCTGAATCAACCTGCTGATCAATCCATCTCCCCAGGAAAATCCCGACTAAGATAGACCCGACAAGCTGTGCTAGAATGGCAGAATAAATCGCCATCGCTTTATATGGGCTTTCGTTTTTTTGACCCATTTCAACCTCTCCCATTCAAACGAAATTTGAACATGAGGCAAGCATTTCAGACATGATGTAAAACCGATTGCATAAGGGTTTCCGCATTGTGAAAACCTTATCATTTTACATCCTTTGTAAGCATACAATAGGGCTTAATCTATGTCAATGCGTTCAAGTTAAAAAGTTCACAACCTATCCACGCGTTTCCAGATTGTTCACATTTTCAACACAATTACCAGAAAAGCGGAGGCGGGTTGGGCAGAGGCGACAAGCATAAGATGAATGGACTGGAAAGGCGTCCTTTGCCTTTTTGGTTGGCTTGACTTATGACCTCGAGCCCCAAGCCCCCGGAGCTGGATCCGTCGAAAAGCCCATCCGACTGCCCACCCCACACGCACAACTTTGAAATATATTAACAAATTCATAGATATCCTACTTCGCATGCCCCTCCATTATATAGAAGAATCCCTTACTCAGTAACCCTTGAATTAAATGTAAATACTTCCAGTCAAATAGAAAAAGCCGGATTATCGTTTTCGATAATCCGGCTTTTGGAGTTCATTGATTATTTCGTTCCGTACAAACGATCTCCCGCGTCCCCAAGTCCAGGAACGATGTAGCCTTTTTCATTCAGCTTCTCATCAAGAGCGGCGATGAAGATATCAACATCAGGGTGCGCTTCTTTGATGGCGTCCACACCTTCAGGACAAGCAACCAGGCACATGAATTTGATGCTTACAGCACCGCGCTTTTTCAATGAGTTGATGGCTTCAACAGCAGATCCCCCCGTTGCAAGCATCGGGTCAACCAGGATGAAGTCACGCTCTTCCACATCACTTGGAAGCTTCACGTAATATTCAATCGGTTTAAGAGTCTCAGGGTCGCGATATAACCCGACATGTCCCACTTTCGCAGCCGGGATCAATTTAAGGATTCCATCGACCATTCCAAGGCCAGCTCGTAAAATAGGGACGATCCCTAATTTTTTTCCTGCAAGGGTTTTCGCTTTAGCGCTGCTTACCGGCGTTTCAACGTCGATATCCTCAAGAGGAAGGTCACGTGTGATCTCAAAGGCCATCAGTGTTGCAACCTCGTCTACCAGCTCACGAAATTCCTTTGTTCCTGTTTCTTTATCACGGATAAACGTCAATTTGTGTTGGATCAACGGATGATCAAATACATATACTTTGCCCATACGACTCTCTCCTTTTAATTCAGTTTTATGTAAAAATGGTTTGTCCACTTCATTTACACCTCAGACTATTGTACATAAAAGACAATTTAAGAGCAACATGAGTTGGGAAGTGTAATGGAATCGTTAGAATTGAGAAGATTTGAGTTGAGATAGATCTCTTCAATGAGGTTTTTGTTTATTTTGACTGAGTGAGTACTGCCCAGGAGGCTTGGGGTGGAGGTGATTGCGTCGTTTTCATGATTATTGCGTCATTTTTCGTTGTAATTGCGTCATTTTTATTTTTATTGCGTCGTTTTTTCGTTAATTGCGTCATTTTACTAATCAATTGCGTTTTTTAACAAAATATGGAAACCCTCCAACTAAAAAAACCTCCCCACCAGGAACGTCCGTCCCTAATGAAGAGGTCAACATCGATTATCTTTCAGGATATAATTCAAATTTGCTTGTTAAATCCAACACGCGCTTGCGTGCTTCTTCCAGTTTAGCCTCGTCTTCATGGTGCTTCAATGTCAATGCCATGATGGAAGCAATTTCGTCCATGTCTCCGAGTCCGAATCCTCTGGACGTGACCGCTGCTGTTCCGATACGGACACCGCTTGTGACAAATGGGCTTTCCGGATCAAATGGAATCGTATTTTTATTAACGGTGATTCCGATCTCATCAAGAACCTTTTCAGCAACTTTACCAGTCAAGCCTAATGAACGAGTGTCAATCAGTAATAGGTGGTTATCAGAACCGCCCGATACAAGATCGATCCCTTCTTTCACCAAACCTTCTCCTAAGCGTTTCGCATTGTCGATGATGTTCTGTGCATATTCTTTGAAGGAATCCTGCAGAGCTTCACCGAATGACACAGCTTTAGCTGAAATGACGTGCATGAGTGGGCCACCTTGAAGACCAGGGAAAATAGACTTGTCTATCTTCTTCGCAAACTCTTCTTTACAAAGGATCATCCCGCCGCGTGGTCCGCGCAATGTTTTGTGAGTCGTTGTCGTTACGAAGTCTGCATACGGAACCGGGTTCTGGTGAAGTCCAGCCGCTACAAGACCGGCGATGTGAGCCATATCCACCATCAGGTAAGCTCCCACTTCGTCTGCGATCTCACGGAATTTCGCGAAATCGATCGCTCTTGGATACGCACTTGCCCCCGCTACGATCAGCTTCGGCTTGTGCTCCAATGCTTTTTGTCTAACATCTTCGTAGTTGATGAGGTGCTTTTCTTCATCCACACCGTACTCGACGAAGTTATATTGAATTCCACTGAAGTTGACCGCACTTCCGTGAGTCAGATGTCCCCCATGAGATAAGTTCATTCCAAGAACCGTGTCGCCCTGTTCAAGGATGGTGAAGTAGACTGCCATATTGGCTTGAGCTCCTGAGTGAGGCTGAACATTGGCATGCTCCGCTCCAAAAAGCTCTTTCGCACGGTCGCGGGCCAGATTCTCGGCTACGTCCACATGCTCACAGCCACCATAATAGCGACGACCTGGGTACCCCTCAGCATACTTATTTGTCAAAACAGAGCCTTGTGCTTCCATAACGGCTTCACTGACAAAGTTTTCAGATGCAATTAATTCGATCTTTGTTCGTTGACGCTCTAATTCATCTTGAATCGCTGCATAAATTTCCGGATCTTGCTTGGCAATCTTACTCATACATATCCCCCTTTAATTCATAGGCCCAACTTGCGGCGCCCCATTGATTCATTCACTCCCATTCTAACACGATTCATCAAAAGGCGAAATAAAAACCTCTAGTCAAAACGTAACGTTCGTGTTTTCGACCTCACTCGAGGGACGGACCTCTTGTGACACTGCTCACAAACAGTTTCCGCCCTACGCCAATCACAACGAAGGAGCACTACACCCCGCTTTTATCGACTCCAGAAGAAGCCGGCAAACCCTTTTCTCTGCTTCCCCACCTATTCGACACACTGCCAAGGGAATCATCTCCCCCTTGTCCCCGTTAATCGTTCGGGTTTGACAACCGGTTTAGAGACAGAACCAAAATGAAGGTCCGTCCCTCACAAAAGGCACGGACCCAATTCAAATGGTTTATTCGTATACGGCCCTGGTTCCGCCGATAAGTTTTGGTCTGGTTTTGGCGAGGGTGACGTGGGCTTCGCCAAGGCTTTTTTGTGATACTCGGATCGGGACGGCTACGTGTTTCAGGTGCATGCCGATGAAGGTGTCCCCGATGTCGATCCCGGCATCGGCTTTGATGTGCTCGACCATGACCGGGTCGTCGAACGATTGATAGGCTTTCGTCGCCATGGCCCCTCCTGCTTTCCGGACAGGAACGACGGTGACTTCGTCGAGTCCCCTCTTTTCCGCGACTTCCCTTTCAAGGACAAGGGCACGATTTAAATGCTCGCAGCATTGAAACGCCAACGAAACGCCAAGAGAATCTGCCCAGCCCTTCAACTCGTCATAAATCATTTCCGCCACTTCAATGGTCCCCGCCGTGCCGATCCGTTCTCCCATTACTTCAGAGGTTGAACAGCCGACGACAAATACTTGTCCTTTTTTTAGCGTAACCTGACGGCTGAAATCATGCAGGATCGTCTGCAGTTCATCTTTCAATTGAGCGATTTCCATGAAACCCACTCCTTATTGTTTGTCTTCGTATGCCGTGATCTTTCCTACTCTATTTGCATGGCGTCCGCCTTCGAATTGGGTTCCAAGCCACGTTTTGGCGATTTCGCGTGCCAGTCCCGGACCGATTACGCGCTCACCCATGGCAAGCATATTGCTGTCATTGTGTTCGCGGGTCGCTTTAGCACTGAATACATCATGCACAAGGGCGCACCGGATCCTCTTTACTTTGTTAGCCGAGATGCTCATGCCGATTCCCGTCCCGCAGATCAGAATCCCCCGGTCAAATTCACCGCTTGCCACTTTTTCTGCAACGGGAACGGCATAGTCCGGATAGTCGACGGATGTGCCACATTCACAGCCGAAATCCTCATATTCAAGACCCATTTCTTCCATTAATGACTTGATTTCTTCCCTGATATTCACTCCGCCGTGATCCGACGCAATCGCAATTTTCATATTCTCCCACTCCCCCATAACCATTGATACGTTTATTTTGCCACATCCTCTTCATTATATAAAGCATTTCAGCATGAAAAAGCGGGCATGAGGTCCGTCCCTCATGCCCGCTTATCTTTTATAAATGAAAACGTGTAATCGTGCTTTTTAGTGCTTCTGCCTGTTCTTTCAGGTTAAGGGCAAGCTTCTCGACGTCATTCATGACGACCGCCTGCTCTTTCGTTGAAGCCGATACTTCCATGGCCCCCGCTGAAGTTTCTTCAGCAATGGCGGCGACTTCCTGTGATTGCTGGGAAGTGAGCTGAATGCTGTCCATCTGCTGATCGACGAGGACCGAGATATTTTGGACTGCGTCCGCCACTTCATGAATCGTTGTCGTCATGGTTTCAATCATTTCATTGGTTTGCGTTCCTTTTTGTGCTTCGGAATTAGCAGAATCAACCTGGGTCGTGATCTGTCCAACCACGTTCCCGACTTCAGTCTGGATATTCTTGATCAGTTCCGAAATACCTTGAACCGCTTTTCCACTTTCATCGGCAAGTTTCCGGACTTCCTCTGCGACAACTGCGAACCCTTTTCCATGTTCCCCGGCACGTGCCGCTTCAATGGAGGCATTCAAGGCGAGAAGATTGGTCTGATTCGCGATATCCCCTACCAATTGAATGATCTGTTCCACTTTTTTCGCGTTGTCTTCGAGTCGGCGCACGGCGTCCAACGAATCTTCATTCCCTTTTGCCAGTCGATTGATGCCTTCAACAAGGGAATGGATCACTTCTTTACTTCCCTGAAGCTCCGTCACCATGTTTTTCGACATATGCTCGGATGACTTGGAATGATCCTGTACCTCACGGGCAATCCTGATGACATCCTCCACGGATTCAGCCGTCGATTGAATCGCCGTAGCAGAGCTTTCGGCACCCGCTGAAATTTCGCTGATCGTTTTGGAAATTGAATCCGCTTGTGTAGAAGCGATTTCCGATGATTTCGACAGCTCGATGACATTACGATTGGTTTTGTTAAAATTGTCATCGATGCTTGATACCATGTCACGCAAATTATGCAGCATGCGGTTGAACGCCAGTGCCAGTGAACGGATTTCGTCATCGGACTTCGGTACATCCACTTCGATGGCGATGTCCCCTTCCGCCGCTTTCAGTGCAACCTGCTCCAAGCGCTGCAGCGGTTTGACGATGAATCCCGCTGCAAAAAAGGCCAGAACCGCCGACCAGAATACACCCATGCCAAGGGTCATGATCGTGAACCACAGCTCATTCATATCAGGCGCAAAAGCAGGTTTGATCACATAAATAAAAAAGGCACTTGTGGTATACGTTACCAACGCCAGAAGCGTGATAAAGAAGACCAATTTTTTTCTAAGACCTGACTTGTAGCTCTTCACTTTCCCCATCTTTCTCTCTCCCTGTCTTTAGCCCAACTTTTTCATTAACTCCTCAATCAATGAATCCAACTCTCTGTATGTATGTCTATAGAGGTCCACACTTCCACCATATGGATCCGTTACATCCAAATCAGCTGGATCTTCAAGGACAAACTCCTTCAGTGTAAACGTTTTGTCCGCCACATGTGGATACTGATCCACAATCGACCGCTTATGATTCGATGTCATCGTAAAAATATAGGAAGCCCAATCCAGGTTCTCTTTTGAGAGCGAACTTGATTGATGTCTATGTATTATATCGTTCTCTTTCAGCACTTCTTTAGTCTGAAATGACGCATCATTTCCCTCCATGGCAAAAACACCCGCCGACTTCACATCGAACTTATCTGCCCCTTTATGCTTCAAAACCGCCTCAGCCATAGGGCTCCGGCACGTATTTCCTGTACAAACAAACAAAATATTCATCACGTCATCCTCCTTACCACCTATTATAAAATATTTTCCAATCCGACCATAGACCATTCACAAAGAATACAAAAAGAAAGGCTAGCCCGGCTCGTCATCGGGCGACAACCTGCCGTAGCCAGACAAAAAAAGCCCCCCCGAGGGACGGACCTTCTCTCCAATCAAATCGGCAACAAAAGCTTCACACCAAACGCAAACAGTATACTTCCCCCAAGTGCCTCGCTGTACGTTCCAAGCACACCCTGGAATTTCCGGCCGATGAGTAATCCCGCCCACGTCAGCACGGTAGCGGCGATCCCGAAACAGAAGAGGGCGACGGCCGTTCGTGCCCCGAAGATCCCGAGGGTCAATCCGACTGAAAAACTGTCCAGGCTCACACTTAACGCAAAAAGGATCAATCCAAATCCCACGGGTGAGATGAGGGTCGTTTCCTCATCCTTAAAGCTCGACACGAACATCTGGATTCCAAGTACGATAAGCAGCACACCCCCTGCGTATGCGGCAAAGGACCCGAACGTTTCCGATAAAAATTTCCCCGCCATCATTCCGAGCAGCGGCATCCATACATGAAAGACCCCGACAACCAATCCTATATAAAAGACCTGCTTTAATCTCAGCTGGAACATCCCCATTCCTATCCCGATCGAAAAGGCATCCATCCCAAGAGCAAATGCCATTAACATCAAGGTCATCAGTTCGCCGATAATCGTTGTCATTTTGTAATTTCCCCCTCCGGACATGCCTACAAAACAACTTATGCACGTCCAAAGAGATTTAGAATACAAAACAAAAACCCCTATGAAAGACCATAGGGGAAAGCGTTCATCCTTTTATCACGCGGTAACCGGCAGCCTTCTGAAGCCGATTCATGATCGCAAGCCCGACTCCTTCTTCCGGAAACATCTCGGCAAAAATAATATCCACATCACTTCTATTAAAAGCACGCAGCGTGTCGTAGAGATGCTGGGCTACGGTTTTCAAATCATCTCTTCTTCCGACGGAAAGAATGATATCCGCCTGATACTCCCCCGCGAATTCTTCCGTCGTCAAAACCCCCACCTTGAGCCCCGCTGCCTTTTTTTCATCCACCAATCGCTGCACATCTTCCCTCGTCCCGTCTACTAGATAAACAGGGGCATCCGGTGCGTAGTGAGTATATTTCATCCCGGGTGATTTCGGGGCACCCTTGCCATCTTTTAAGGAAGGATCCACTTCCACTTTCCCGACGACAACTTCGAGCTGCTCTTTCGTGATGCCCCCGGGACGCAAAATGACCGGGATTTCTCCCGTACAATCCACCACCGTCGACTCCACCCCGACTCCCGTCTCGCCACCGTCCACCACTCCGGCGATCCGGCCTTCAAGGTCATCGATGACGTGCTGAGCCGTTGTCGGACTCGGTTTACCCGACCGATTCGCACTCGGGGCAGCAATCGGCAGTCCCGCTGCCTCGATAATGGAGAGCGCCACGGGATGGTCCGGCATCCGGATTCCCACTGTATCGAGTCCAGCGGTCACCTTTCCGGAAAATACGTTTTCCTTATTTTTAAAAATGATCGTTAAAGGCCCCGGCCAATAAGCGTCAATGAGCTTCACGGCATCCGCCGGAATCTCTTCCACCAGTCCCTCTAACTGCTCTTTATTTGATATGTGGACAATCAGTGGATTATCCGACGGTCTGCCTTTCGCTTTGAAGATTTTTTCCACCGCACGATCCGATGTGGCATTTGCCCCCAGTCCATAAACCGTCTCCGTGGGGAAGGCTACCACCTCATCCTTTTGAAGAATCTTCGCTGCATCCACAATTTGTGGATAACTTTTGTTTTTATCCACATCACTTTCCACAATCCAATGTTTCATCATCTATGTCATCCACCTTTATCTATCCAAACTAAATCTGTTCACTTTTTGTGTACAAATACTGAATTGACGAGTTCCTTTTCTTTTGAAAGTATAAAAGAAACTCTGTAAATTCTCAAGTATTATCCACAAACTGCGGATAAAACGTCGAGAATTGTGGATAAACCTGTGGATGATGTGAATAATTCTGAAAAAAGAAATAGTTACCGCTTTCTCTTATTTTGTCGAATTCCCAACGAAAAAACTGAACCATTTATTTGAGAATGGTTCAGTCCTGAATTCACCGACAATATTCTTGTCGAAAAATCTATAAATCCAATTTCATGGTGATGCAGTTATCCACAGTGGATAACTTTTTCGCATGAATAAAATGCTTCAACTCATCCACAACAGAATCTGTCTCCTGCTTAAAACCTAATAGATCAAAGAACGCGAGGGACGCTTTCCGATTGGAAATCAAATATAGACGCGTCAGATCTTTTTCTTTCGCAAGCTTTAAAATCTCCTGAAAAAGGGCAAATAACTCTTCGCTTTCAAAAGATGACGTGACCACGAGTGACCGAAGGAGGCCGATCTTCTCCTTCACCTCGATTCCGAGTGTCCCAATCAACCGGTTTTCCGAATCTTCCACTACTAAAAAACAATCAATGCTATGTTTAATGCCTTCCGTGCTTAATCCTGCTTTCATCAAGAAGGCCACGACTTCATGAATATCCTCACTCGTTGCCTGGCGGATCACTTTCAACATCCTTTCATCCTCCCTTTTCTATCATCCTCTAGTATCAATGTATGAGAGGAGAAGGAGAATAGAACAAAAAATGCTAGAAAGATAGACTTTCTTGAAATAAGAAAAAGCTTCATCCTAAGCGGATGAAGCTTCTTACTTTATTTATTGAATAACCCCTTGAAAAGATCGACTACGAAGAAACGGACCTCGACTTCTTCCTCTTTCTGATCTTCAACGAAGACCGGTTCTTCTTGGTTTTCTACCTTTTCCTCAACTTGTACTTCCTTCTTTTTCACCTCTTCTCCAACCGGCACCTCTACCTTTTCTTCCTCATCGATTACACCGGCTTCTACTGCATCCACTTCGACTTGCTTATACGCAATCACGTCATCTACAGATTCATCTTCGCTCACCTGAGTTGCATCTTCAGGATCCACTTCCGTTACCTCATTCCCGCTAGCCGCCACTTTCGTTTCAAAGCCCGTACTTCTTACTGCATTTCCAGTAGAGAAATCCAGGAAGCATAATGGCGGATACAGGACGCACCACCAGTTTGCGCCTTCCCCTTTACCAAGTGTGATCAACACCGCTTCGTACTCACCAGCCGGATAAAGATACTGACCATATAGTTTCGTCGGAAAGTCCACTTTACCAAACTCCACTTTCACTGATTGATCCATACCTTCTGCCGCGACGACATCTTCCGCAATCTTCTGAAGCTGCGGCAATCCTTCCTTGATGACTGCTTTCGCCTCGTCTTGTGACGTCAGATTCGATACCCAATTTGTGATCTCTTTGTTGACTTCATCCCGGACAAGTCTCTTCACGTTCTGATCCCCATCCAGATCACTATTGGCCAGGATCCGCAGGCGAATCGCTTCTTCCGGAATCACCATCGTCTCCTGTGCCGCCATTTCCTGCTTCGGTATATATAAACTTAGAATCGTTCCTAATGATAGAATCAAGATATACAATAGTACTGTGTGTTTTGTTTTCATGTCCTCTCCCCCTTGGTAAACAGTGTGGTCAAAAGGGGGAAATCTTAAACTAGTAAAATAACATTTTTGTTTTGGAAAATTGGTTGGTGGGGCTTTTTGAAAATAAAATCTTGTTTTTGATAATAAACGGGGTGGTTTTGAAAATAAATCTTTAGTTTTGAAAATAAGTTAGTCGGTTTTGAGAATAAACGTGATCATTAGTAGATTGGAACAGGTACGAGGCTAAATATTCGCACAGATTCATTCTAAATCGGCTACATTTCTTCAAAAAAAACCCCCAATCACCATAATCGGGGGCTAAACACTATTATTTTCTTACACAAAACACCATACGATCTTTCCCGTTGATGTCATGGACGACTTCTGTTTCTGCCTCCGGGAAGGTCGCTCGCAGCAGATCCGCAACCGTTTCTCCCTGGCCGACGCCGACTTCGAAACCGATCAGGCATCTTTCCTTCATGACAAGAGGAAGTTCTTCCATAAAGCGTTTGTATAAATCATAGCCATCTTCTCCGCCAAATAATGCGAGTTCAGGTTCGTGTCCGATTACGACATCGGATAGAGTTTCACGGTCTGTCAGCGGGATGTATGGAGGGTTGGATAAAAGAATATCCAGCTTCATTCCGGCTTGGATCAAAGGTTGTATCAAATCTCCTTCAAAAAAGCACACATCTGCCTCAAGTCTTTTGCTATTCTCCCTGGCAACCTCCAGTGCTTCCGGAGAAATATCGACAGCCATCATCTCAACCGGTACCCGCTCCGATTCCAGTTTCAGCGTCACCGCTATCGCACCGCTTCCCGTCCCGACATCGGCTGCCTGCAAAGGAGCGGCCGAATAACTAAACAAATCCTTCATCTTCTGCAGACCATAATAAATGAGTTCTTCCGTCTCCGGTCTCGGAATCAGAACATGCTCATTCACCACAAACTCCCGGCCATAAAACTCCTCTGACCCGATGATGTGCTGAATCGGGACGCCCCTGACATGCCGACGGATCCCCTCCTGAAATTCGTCCCATTTTTCTTGAGGGACGGACCTCCGCTGTTCTGCCAGCAGGTGGGAACGTGACATGCCCAGCAAATGCCGCAAGTAGATTTCTCCCACATTCTCATCGCGGTCATTTTCGACTAAAAAAGAAGAAGCCCATTTCAGGGCTTCAAATACCGTCACCATGACTATTCTTCCAGTCTTTCAAGAAGTTTGGACTGATCTTCGATGATCAATGCATCGATGACGTCATCCATCTTTCCTTCAAGGATTTGGTCAAGCTTCTGGATGGTCAGGCCGATGCGGTGATCCGTGACGCGGTTTTGTGGGAAATTGTACGTACGGATACGTTCAGAACGGTCACCTGTTCCAACGGCAGATTTACGATTCGCATCGTATTCCGCTTGGACTTCACGCTGGAATTTATCGTACACGCGGGCACGCAATACTTTCATTGCTTTCTCTTTGTTCTTGATTTGCGATTTTTCATCCTGACATGACACGACGACACCTGTCGGGATGTGCGTCAGACGCACGGCAGACATGGTGGTATTAACACTTTGTCCTCCCGGGCCACTGGATGCGAACGTATCGACACGGATATCTTTATCGTGGATATCGACTTCGACTTCTTCCGCTTCCGGCAGGCAGGCAACCGTTGCTGTCGACGTATGGATCCGTCCGCCGGATTCTGTTTCAGGTACACGCTGCACGCGGTGTGCCCCGTTTTCATACTTCATTTTGGAAAATGCGCCATTTCCGTTGATCATGAAGATGATCTCTTTGTATCCACCGACACCAGTGGAGTTCGCTTCCATGACTTCGATCTTCCAGCCTTGTGCTTCTGCGAATCGACTGTACATGCGGTATAAATCACCGGCAAACAGGGCTGCTTCATCTCCACCTGCAGCACCACGAACCTCCATGATGACGTTCTTATCATCGTTCGGGTCTTTCGGGATCAATAATATTTTCAGACGGGCTTCCAACGCTTCGATTTGCTCTTCAAGCTCGGAAACTTCTTCCTTCACCATTTCACGCATATCAGCATCAAGCTTATCATCCAGCATCGCCTTCGCGTCTTTATACTGCCCGGTCAATTCTTTATATTCTCGATATGCTTCTACCGTTGCTTGGATGTCTGATTGTTCCTTTGAATAATCTCTTAGCTTCTTTGGGTCATTCACAATTTCTGGATCACTCAATAGTTCATTTAACTTATCATAGCGATCTTCCACTGCTTGTAAACGATCGAACACAGCTATTCACCTCAATTTTAGTCCATAACAGTACAATTATATTATATGGTGTATGTAAACACAAGGAGGAGCGGGAATTGAGAGGGGAGGATTTCACGTGAAAAGGGGCAGCCCATATGCTCCCCCTTTTCATTATCTTTCGGTGATTTTCACATTGATATCATAGCGGGGAATCGCTCTTTGCAACTTGTCTTTCAGCATGGCTTCCTCTTTATCGGTCTCCGCCATGGTCATTTCCTTCTTCGTGTGGGCCGTCACCCACATTTGATTCCCATTGATCCATACCTCATCAGGCTGGAATTTTGAATAATCCCTTACCACTTCACGGGCTTTGTCTTCATACACACCGGTTGTCGTGGAAGTCGTACCTTGAGAATTGGTCAGGTTAGGGAAATTGGGATTTTGATCAGTGATTTCCCGCACATTTTTATCCTGGCGCTTATCCATTTCCGCCTTTCGATTATCGATGAAACGGGTCCCGCCACTGTCATTATGCACACCGTATTCCGACTCTTGATTCACACCACATGCTGTAATCAAAAGAAAGAAAACGGTAAAAGTTAAAGCTAATGCTACTTTTTTCATACTTTCACACCTCCTGCTTTTAGGCTTTCCTGGAGGATGGTGGTTATGCACATGGCAGATTTAAGAAGTAAATAAGTTTAGAGGGAATATTTGTAAAAATACGCAATTAACCAAAAAAATGACGCAATTACTTTGAAAACGACGCAATAAATCATAAAATGACGCAATCCCGGTCGAAAATGACGCAATTCTAGCCCGCAGACACCTTTTCAAAAAAAGCACAGCTAAATCCTGCTTCACACGACTGCATATGAGCACAAATATCGGATTTTCTCTCCATTTTCCTTAAAAACATAAAAAAACAAAGCCCCAATCTCGGGACTTTGTTCCAAATTTAAACTTCCTTCACCATATCCGGAGTGACGCTCATTCCGGTCGGTACTTCATGGTGATGGCGGCATCTTGGCTCGTAGGCTTCTGATGCCCCGACTAGGATGACCGGGTCGTCGTAACAAGCCGGTTCACCATTGATCAGGCGCTGCGTGCGGCTTGCCGGAGAGCCGCAGACGGCGCAAACGGCTTGAAGCTTTGTCACTTGCTCAGCGATGGACATCAAGTCCGGCATCGGGCCGAATGGTTCTCCGCGGAAATCCTGGTCAAGTCCTGCGAGGATGACACGGTATCCGCTGTTCGCTAACTTCTGTACGACGTCGACGATGCCTTCGTCAAAAAATTGAACCTCATCGATGGCAACGACATCCACCTCCGGATTCAGGTCATCAAGGATCACACTTGACTCCTCGACTGCTTTGGCGATGACAGAGGTACCATTATGAGATACAACCGACTCATCGCTGTAGCGATTATCTAGTTTTGGCTTATACACAGCAATTTCTTGTTTGGCAAATTGAGTGCGTCGGACCCGGCGGATCAGTTCTTCGGATTTTCCTGAGAACATGCTGCCGCAAATGACTTCTACCCAACCCGTTTGTTTCATGACATACACGAAAGCGCCTCTCCTTCCTTACACATTGATCTATAAAAAAACAGCCTGGCTGTTAGTGAGAACGGACGATTCATTAGTATAAAGCATTCCTTTATGTACGGGAATAATGCTTAAAATCCGGTAATTTGGCAGAAAAAAAGAGGCACAGCTCAATTGGAACTGCCTCTATTTCTTCAACCATTTGCTTTAAACGTAATAAAAAACAGGCAAGCATGAAGATCCTTGCCTGTTTTTCTAATAGAAGAGAAGGAATGGCATCTACGCACAAAGGCGTACGATGCGGCCTTCTGGCTCTTCATTATTGTTGTTGATTTTTAAGACCGTATTTTTTGTTGAAACGGTCAACACGTCCACCAGCGTCAGCGAATTTCTGACGTCCTGTGTAGAATGGATGGCATTCAGAACATACCTCAACGCGCATTTCTTCCGCTACAGAACCAGTTTCAAATTCGTTACCGCAAGCACAGCTAACTTTGATCGTGTTGTACTTAGGATGAATTCCTGATTTCATTTCTTTCATCTCCTTCCGCCCTGAATCATCTGAGACAGAGTAATTTATTACGAAGATATATGTGATATGAGCATAAGCATGAGAGTAATAGCCAGCCCCTTACCACATCCAGTTTTTAAAAAACACATTGATATCATTATAACAAGGACAAGGTATTTTTGCAACCTGTAAAACTGGAAATTACAGTCTCCCTTTTCCTTGAAAAATCATTCGATTATTAGATTAACGCTTCTTGGACTCTTCTGTCAACACATTGAAAAACTCTTCATTCGTCTTCGATTGCTTCAGCTTGCGCATAAGCTTCTCAGCGAAATCAGGCTGATCGGACATCGCTTTTCTGATCGCCCACAGTTTTTCAAGATGATCCGGTTTGATGAGAAGTTCTTCACGACGCGTTCCGGAACGACGGATGTCGATGGCCGGGAAGATGCGTCTCTCTGCAAGGGAACGGTCCAAGTGAAGTTCAAGGTTACCTGTTCCTTTGAATTCTTCATAAATGACGTCATCCATACGTGATCCTGTGTCGACAAGGGCCGTTGCAAGAACCGTCAAGCTTCCGCCCTCTTCAATGTTACGGGCCGCCCCGAAGAATCGTTTCGGACGGTGGAACGCAGCAGGATCGATACCACCGGAGAGAGTCCGTCCACTTGGCGGGATGACGAGGTTGTACGCACGTGCGAGTCGAGTGATACTATCCATCAGGATGATGACGTCACGCTTGTGCTCAACCAGACGCATGGCGCGCTCAAGCACGAGCTCGGCCACTTTGATGTGGTTTTCCGGCACTTCATCAAATGTCGAACTGACGACTTCTGCTTCTACCGAGCGTTCGATGTCCGTTACTTCCTCTGGACGCTCATCAATCAGAAGAATGATGAGTTCTGCTTCAGGATGGTTCGTTGTGATCGAATTGGCGATTTCTTTGATCAGCATCGTCTTACCGGCTTTAGGCGGTGCCACGACCAGACCACGTTGTCCAAATCCAACCGGTGCAATGAGATCCATGATACGTGTAGAAATTTTATTTGGTTCTGTTTCAAGCTTCATTTGACGGTCAGGGTATAAAGGCGTCAATCCTGGGAAATGCACGCGCTCTTTCGCCGAATCAGGCTCTTCCCCGTTCACCATTTCAACATGAAGCAGTCCGAAATAACGCTCGTTTTCTTTCGGAGGACGTACTTTTCCCGATACTTTATCCCCGTTACGTAGATCGAAACGACGGATCTGTGACGCAGAAATATAAATATCCTCAGAGCTCGGAGAATAGTTGATCGGACGTAAGAAACCGAAGCCTTCTGATTGGATGATCTCAAGGACACCTTCCATGAAAAAGAAGCCTTCTTGTTCTGCACGAACTTTAAGGATGGCAAAAATCAGTTCTTTTTTTGTTAATTTACTATAATAAGAAACTTTGTATTGTTTGGCTAGCTCGTAAAGCTCTTTCAGCTTCATATTTTCTAAGCTAGAGATTGTTAACTCTTCCATTATGACACCACGCTTTATTAATTTGTCTTACTTGAAAAAACTGTCATTGTCTCTCTTTTAGAAAAGAGGCAAAATCGGGTAGATTTTCTTAAAAATGAAGAAATAGTTGAAGCATATATATAGAAAAAACGCTGAAGATAAAAACCTTATCTATTGTAACCATACTTTTCATTAAGAATCAATGACTGGGTAAAAAAAGGAAGGTAGATTTGGTAGATAGGCAGCATTTTTTCCGCTATGAAGAAAAAAAGTGAGTGATAAGAGCGTGGACGGGCAGAAGTCCTGCCCATCCTTTACTCTTATTTAAGAGGAGTTGGTTTCTCTCTCTGTATTGCTTGGTTCTATTATCTCATGACCAGGTTTGGTTTTTTCTGAAGACTGTGGCGCCCGTCGATGAATCGGACGGTACCGGACTTCGCACGCATAACGACAGAATGAGTGAGGCCGTATGTCCCTTTAAGCTGAACACCTCTCAACAGTTCTCCGTCGGTTACACCTGTTGCTGCAAAGATGGCATCGTCACCGCATACAAGGTCTTCCATTCGAAGGATCTTGTCCACATCCAGCCCCATTCCGATGCAACGCTTGAGCTCTGCATCGTTCTGCGGCAGAAGTTTCCCTTGGATTTCTCCGCCTAGGCACTTCAAGGCAACGGCTGCAAGAACTCCCTCTGGTGCACCGCCGGATCCAAACAGGATATCTACACCCGTATGATCGAATGCTGTGTTCATGGCGCCTGCCACGTCTCCATCATTGATCAGCTTGATGCGGGCTCCCGCTTCTCTCAACTGCTGGATGATATGTTCATGACGTGGACGATTCAAGACTGTCGCCACCACGTCTTCAATATCCTTATTTTTTGCTTTCGCAACGGCTTTCAGATTATCGATGACAGAAGCGTTGATGTCGATTTCCCCGACTGCTTCCGGTCCGACTGCGATTTTATCCATATACATATCTGGTGCATTCAGTAGGTTTCCATGGTCTGCCACTGCGAGTACCGCCAGTGCATTCCAGCCTCCGGAAGCAACGATATTCGTTCCTTCCAACGGATCGACGGCTACATCGACGCGTGGACCGTAGCCTGTCCCTAATTTTTCACCAATATAAAGCATTGGAGCTTCATCCATTTCCCCTTCACCGATGACGACCGTTCCTTTCATCGGTACGGTATCGAATACATCGCGCATGGCAGAAGTTGCAGCGTCATCCGCTTCATCCTTCTTTCCGCGACCCATCCAACGGGCCGATGCAAGGGCAGCCCCCTCTGTTACTCGAACTAGCTCCATTGATAAACTTCTTTCCATGTATATAGCCTCCCGTGTTCCCTTTTGTTTTACAATATTCTTAAATTGTATAACATATTGACAGATTTATTGTAACACATTAAGGCGGTTGGAGAGACTTTTTTTCGAAAAAAGTAGGACATAATGGTTTGTTTGAGTAGAAAAGCGCTAACAAAATGTTAAAAAAAGCCAGTAGTTGTTGATTTCCGCTGCAGGTGCTCGCTTTCCGCGGGGCTGGCGGTGAGCCTCCTCGGGCTAAAGCCCTGTGGGGTCTCACCTGTCCAGCGTTTCCCGCAGGAGTCGAGCACCTTCCGCTTCAATCAACTTAGATATTTTCACTTAATCTAAAAGACAAGTTGAACAAACATCTTTACCATATTCTCAAGAATTTACGACTTCATCTGTTCCAATTCTTCAGCTGACATTTTTTCGCGCCAGATGGTGGCTCCTAGGCCTTCGAGTTTGGCTACGAGGTCGCTGTAGCCGCGGTCGATGTGTTCGAGGCCGGTGACTTCTGTGATTCCTTCGGCCATTAAGCCGGCGATGACGAGGGCGGCCCCTGCCCGGAGGTCGCTTGCCTTCACTTTGGCGCCCTGCAATTGGACAGGACCGTTGACGATGGCGGAACGTCCTTCGACTTTGATCGTGGCATTCATTCTTCTCAGCTCATCGATATGCTTGAAGCGGGCTGAATAAATCGTGTCCGTTACGACGGCAGAACCTTCTGCACGATTCAATAACGTGGTGAAGGGTTGCTGCAGGTCCGTTGGGAAACCTGGATACACGAGTGTTTTCACATCCACCGATTTGAGCTTGTCCGCCCTGCCGATATAGATCTGATCATCGTTTGTTTCAACCGGCACTCCCATTTCACGGAGCTTGGCAATAACCGATTCCATATGTAACGGGATGACATTGTCGACAAGCACACCTTTACCGACTGCTGCTGCAAGGATCATGAATGTTCCTGCTTCAATGCGGTCAGGGATGATGGTATGACGGCAGCCGTGAAGCTCGTCCACTCCATCGATACGGATCACGTCTGTTCCTGCCCCTTTGATCTTTGCACCCATATTGCTCAGTAATGTGGCAACGTCAATGATCTCAGGTTCTTTTGCCGCATTTTCAATGATCGTTCTGCCTTTCGCGCGAACGGCTGCAAGCATGATGTTGATCGTTGCGCCTACACTCACGACATCAAGGTAAATGCGGGCTCCCCTTAATTCATCGGCACGGAGGTAAATCGCGCCCTGTTCATTTGTGACTTCTGCTCCAAGAGCCTCGAAGCCCTTAATATGCTGATCGATCGGACGCGGCCCGAGGTGACATCCACCCGGTAATCCGATGACCGCTTTTTTGAAACGTCCGAGCATCGCACCCATTAAATAATAGGAAGCACGAAGCTTCTTCACCTTCCCGCTTGGTAAAGGCATGGACACCATTTGACTTGGATCTACACTCATATCCCCATCTTCCAATGAGACGGAACCACCGATTTCTTCTAAGAGATCTTTCAGCGTTCTTACATCAGAGATATCCGGTAACCCTTCGATTGTGACCGGAGAATCCGCAAGAATGGTTGCCGGGATCAAGGCTACCGCACTATTTTTGGCCCCACTGACTTTAATGGTACCTTCAAGGGGATACCCTCCTGCAATTTTTAGCTTTTCCATATTAAACTCCCTTCCACTGTTCATCGATTTAGGGCATGATTCCCTATACCTCAAACAAAAAGGATTATTTTTCCATTAGAAGACGTTCTAAGAAGTATTGTCTACTAGTGTATACATAATTCGTCAAAACATGTATAGGATAAACGAATTTTTTTCCTTTAGACCGATTGACCTAAAATCAGCGATTGTTCCAGTCATTCAAGAAGGCATCGATTCCTTTATCCGTTAGGGGATGCTGGAATAATTGCTTCAATACTTTAAGAGGGACGGTTGCGATATGGGCCCCTCGGAGCGCTGCTTCCGTAATATGCTGCGGATGACGGGTAGATGCCGCGATGATTTCCGTTTCCAGGCCGTGAATCGCAAAGATCTCGGCAATCTGGGAAACCAGCTCCAGTCCGTCATGACCGATATCATCCAATCTTCCTAAAAAAGGCGAAACATACGTCGCTCCAGCACGAGCCGCTAAAAGCGCCTGGTTCGCACTGAAAATCAGCGTGACATTTGTCTTGATTCCTTCTTTAGCAAAAGTAGATGCAGCCGTCAGACCGTCGGGTGTCATGGGAAGCTTCACCGTAATATTAGGCGCAATCTTCGCAAGCTCCCTTCCCTCTTTAATCATGCCTTCAGCATCTAATGCGATGACTTCAGCGCTTACAGAACCAGGAACAAGATCCGTGATTTCTTTTAATCGGTCCTCAAATGTTACGCCCTTCTCTTTTGCTACAAGGGACGGATTCGTCGTCACTCCTGAAAGAATACCCCATTCAAATGCTTCCTTGATTTCACTCATGTTTGCTGTGTCTATGAAAAATTTCATTTCCTCTACCCCATTTTCGACAAAATTTTCAATCATCTTTTAATGAACGGAAGGGACTGACCCAAAAGGTATCAAACCTCTCCCGGTGCCAGTCCCATCCTACAGCTTCATTCTTTTTCTACCACATAAGGAAAGCCCCTAATCTACCAGCTAGGTCTTTCCAAACATTACCTGTCTCTTACGCCTGGTTAGAAGAACCGAATTCGCGCATTTTACCGATTACTGTTGCTTTGATTGCTTCACGAGCTGGACCCATGTATTTACGTGGATCGTATACTTCTGTGTCAGCCGCTAATACTTCGCGTACTGCTTTAGCAGAAGTGATTTGATTTTCAGTATTTACATTGATTTTAGCTGTTCCGTAAGAAATCGCTTTTTGAATATCTTTTGTTGGAATTCCAGTTCCACCGTGAAGTACTAATGGTACTCCGGCAGCAGCTCCGATTTCTTCCATTTCTTTGAATCCTAGGTTTGGTTCACCTTTGTAAGGACCATGAACGGAACCTAAAGCAGGTGCAAGTGTATCGATACCAGTACGTTCTACTAGTTCTTGACACTCTTTAGGGTCTGCATAGATAACGCCGTCAGCGATGACGTCATCTTCTTGTCCACCAACTGTTCCAAGCTCAGCTTCAACAGAAACACCTTTAGAGTGAGCATACTCAACCACTTTAGAAGTGATTTCAATGTTCTCCTCGAAAGGACCGTGAGAAGCGTCGATCATAACAGAAGTGAATCCTGCATCGATGGCTTCTTTACATTTGTCATAGCTTGAACCGTGGTCCAAGTGGATCGCAACAGGAACTGTGATGTTTAAGTCTTCCATAAGACCTTCAACCATTTTCACAACTGTTTTGAAGCCGCTCATGTAACGGGCAGCACCTTCAGATACACCAAGGATGACAGGTGATTTTTCTTCTTCAGCCGCTTGCAGGATCGCTTGGGTGAACTCAAGGTTATTCAGATTGAATTGACCTACCGCGTAGCTTTTTTCTTTTGCTTGAATAAGCATGTCTTTCATTGAAACTAAAGGCATAGTTATTTCCTCCTTTTATTCAGTCAGTCGACCATTTTGGTATAAATGGCGGCGTTATGGATAACACCTTGTGACATAGTTAACAAATTCACTTGTATCATACCAAAACAGAATTGATTTTACCAACTGCAGAGGCGAAATGTTAAAAATACTACTATTTTTACTATTCAAATAACTTCCTTA
Source organism: Rossellomorea sp. QJM3NY_18 (assembly GCF_056173145.1). Lineage (NCBI taxonomy): Bacteria > Bacillati > Bacillota > Bacilli > Caryophanales > Bacillaceae > Rossellomorea > Rossellomorea sp. QJM3NY_18. The sequence goes on from NZ_CM149659.1 coordinate 4,149,336, forward strand.
TACTGGAATATACTGTCTGACGGCTTGTCTGATATCGTCAATATCAAACGGCTTCGCAAAATGGGTAAGCGCTCCCAAGTCCTTTGCCTCCTGAATCATGTCGAGTTCTCCGTATGCGGTCATGATAATGACGCGGATATCCGCATCTTTCTGCTTCATCCGCTTCAGGATTTCAATTCCATCCATTCCAGGAATTTTCATATCAAGTAAAACCAGATCAGGGGAATGCTTATCTACGATTTCAAGAGCCTGGATGCCGTTGGCAGCTTGAAATGTTTGGTAGCCTTCCTTTTGCAACACTTCATTTAATAGAATCCTAATACCAAATTGATCGTCCACAATCAGAATCTTCTCATTCATATACCTCAGTCCCCTTCACATTTTAATAAATTATGTATTCCGACGGTAAATAATTGTATATTTATTACTTATTCTCTTTTTCTGTAAAAAAATCCTGCTTATTCTTAAGATTTTGCTAGAGACCTTTTTCCCCTTTATAATAAGCGTTATGATGAGAAATGTCGAAGATGAATATGGAAGGAGAACTGAACTCAATGATTAAAATGTTCACCACTCAGTTAACGGGACTGTTCAAACGGATTTATGATAAACAGGAATTCGAAATAGAGGACGGCGCACGCCTCCTTGCCCAGGCCGCCATCGGACAAGGAAGCATCTACATAAAAGGCTACCGGGAAATGGAAGCCGTAACCGCTGAAGCCCTTTTCGGTGCCGAGCCCCTTCCATCCGCTAAACGATATGATTCTACCATTGAACTGACAGAAGCGGATCGTGTGCTGATCGTCACCCGCTATTCCACGGATGAAGACGCCGTTGCGTTCGCGAAGAAGCTTTCTGCTGACGGTGTACCATTTGTAGCGGTGTCCGGTATGGTGGAAGGGGAAGAGAGTCTTTTGGACCTTGCCGACATTCACCTGGATACAAAAGTGATCAAAGGAATGCTCCCCGGCGATGAAATCGGTGAGCGCGTGAGCTTCCCGTCAAGCATGGCTGCTCTTTATCTCTATTTCGCGTTGGGGTTTGTGATCCGTGAAATGCTGGAGGAGTATGAGGAGTAATGAATGGAGCCTGTTCCCTTTTTGGGGATGGGCTTTTTTTGATGGGGTTGGTTTGGGATTATTCAAACACAAAAAAGCCCTCCCAAACCAGGGAGAGCTTTCAATCAAATCTTATTTTTCACCATACGCAAGTGACGCTTCCACGAAGTCTCTGAATAGAGGCTGCGGGCGTGTCGGGCGTGATGTGAATTCCGGGTGGAATTGAGATGCGACGAACCATGGGTGGTCGCTCAGCTCGATGATTTCCACAAGGCGGCCATCTGGGCTTGTACCGGAGAAGATGAATCCGGCTTTTTCCATTTGCTCGCGGTAGTGATTGTTGAATTCGAAACGGTGACGGTGACGTTCGTACACGACTTCCCCGTCGTAGGCTGCATAGGCTTTTGAACCTTTTGTCAGCTTACATGGGTATAATCCAAGGCGCAGTGTTCCACCGAGATCTTCGATATCCTTTTGTTCCGGTAATAGATCGATGACCGGGTATGGCGTTTCCGGGTTAAGCTCAGCTGAGTGGGCCCCTTCCATTCCGAGGACGTTACGGGCATATTCTACAGATGCAAGCTGCATGCCAAGGCAGATTCCAAGGAAAGGAATCTTGTTTTCACGGGCATATTGCGTCGCAGCGATCTTTCCTTCGACACCGCGGTCACCGAAGCCGCCTGGTACAAGGATCCCATCTACGTCTGCCAGTTTTTCGGCAACGTTTTCGCTGTCGACAAGCTCAGAGTTCAACCATCTCACTTCAATGTCGCTGTCGAAATGATAACCTGCATGACGAAGAGCTTCCACTACAGAAATATAGGCATCCTGCAATTCAACATACTTCCCGACAAGGGCGATCCTTGTTTTGCGGGAAAGGTTTTTCACACGGTCGACCAGCTCATTCCACTCGGTCATGTCTGCTTCATGGCAGTTCAGCTTCAAGTGCTGACATGTGATTTCATCAAGTTTCTGATCCTGAAGAGCAAGTGGTACAGAGTAAAGCGTATCTGCATCCATTGCTTCGATTACCGCATGTTTATCGATATCGCAGAATAACGCGATCTTGTCTTTCATATCCTGGGTCATCGGCATTTCTGTACGCACGACGATGACATTTGGCTGGATTCCGAGACTGCGGAGTTCTTTCACGCTGTGCTGAGTCGGTTTCGTCTTCATTTCACCCGCCGCTTTAATGTAAGGGATAAGCGTACAGTGAATATACATCACGTTGTCACGACCGACATCACTCTTGATCTGGCGAATCGCTTCAAGGAATGGAAGTGATTCGATATCTCCAACCGTTCCACCGATTTCCGTGATCACGACATCGGAATTCGTTTCGCGGCCGGCACGGTAAACGCGCTCTTTGATTTCATTTGTGATATGCGGGATGACCTGCACAGTCCCGCCAAGATAATCCCCGCGGCGCTCTTTTTTCAGAACAGTAGAATAGATTTTACCTGTTGTCACAGAGCTGTATTTCGTCAGATTAATGTCAACGAAACGCTCGTAGTGACCCAAGTCAAGATCCGTCTCAGCACCATCATCGGTTACGAAAACTTCACCGTGCTGATAAGGGCTCATCGTTCCCGGATCCACATTGATGTATGGATCGAACTTCTGGATCGTGACGCTCACTCCACGGTTTTTGAGTAGTCTTCCAAGGGACGCTGCTGTGATCCCTTTCCCTAGTGACGACACTACGCCGCCTGTTACGAAAATATACTTAGTCATGTATATGTCCCCCTTTAAAGTAAGTTTGGTTCAAAAAAAGTAGAGGGTGTCTTTTGTCGGTATGTCATGAATTTATCTTGTTCAAAGAAGGACAAGTCCATTCTCTTAAAATAAATTCATCTGCATACTCACGCTTAAAGACAGCCTCTTGTTATCAAGATACATAAAAATGTAAGGGGTCTTTAAAGAATCGATCCGTCACTTATAAAAGGTTGGCAAAAACCCGTTCATGTCAATGCATACTTCTTATAAAAACAAAAAACGCCCCGCTTACAATCTTGTAAGGGGAGCGTGATATACGTGATCTGTCCCTGTTTAGGGAGCCCAAATAAAATACTACCTTCCTAAGAGGTAGAAGTCAAGCATAGAATAAGGGATAGAATTTTCAAGCATTTCACGCAAATCAAAAGGCCCCCGGGGAGGCCATAAAGCCTGACGGGAGCCGTACTGATTCGGGAGAGATTATTTCTCTTCCACTTCTTCTGATTCATCTTCTTCGTCTTCGTCGTCTTCTTCGACATCGTCGAATTCATCGATCTCGAGCTCTTCCTCGTCGTCGTCATCGATGTCCAGATCCTCGTCTGCATCAACTTCGACATCGTCGTCATCCGTAAGATCATCATCATCGTCGGCATCATCAAGATCTTCGTAATCAAGATCTTCATCATCCAGATCATCGAAATCTTCCAGATCCAGATCTTCGTCTTTTTTCTTCGCTTTTTTCTTTTTGCTGGATTTCATGGTTGGAACGGTCTCTTCCTCGATTTGATCAACCGGGTACCATTCTCTTAGTCCCCAACGGTTATCACCCATGGCAATGTATCGACCATCGATATTCAAGTCCGTGTAGAATTGAAGTAAACGGCTCTTTACCTCTTTATCAGAGATTCCAAGCAAACCTTTGATTTCCTTCACGATCTCTTCAAATGCCATCGCTTGCTTTTTCTCTACTAAAATTTCATGTGCCAATTCAATGAATGATGTTTGACTCAATTCTTCTTTGGATAATTGCTTAAGACTCACTTTACGCACTTCCTTTCTCTATTTCACACTCTACTAAGTAGAGTAAAAAAGGGCAAAAATTCTCCATTATCAATTTTAACCATATTCAACATTATAATCAATATAAATCACTTTATGCTATACATATCTCGTTTTTTCTGCATTTTTTTCACAACTGATTTCAGGAAGGCCTGCCATTTCCCCACTTCTCTTCTTTGTGACTGTTCCTTACGACCCGGAACGCTTCATAGAATAGATAAAAAGAGAGCAGGAAAAAAGGGATGGCCCCCAGTTGAAGTTGATATAAAAGGATGGCGGCGTATATAGTGATGATTAATAGTATGTAGCGAAAAATGGTCTTCACAGTCTCACATCCAAACGTATGTATCGTACTTTCCTGTCTCCTTGTCTGATAATTCTTATTATATAGGAAATCCTACCCTATAAGTATTAAGTTCATGTTAAAAATTGGTTGATTTCGTATAAAGGATAGACGGTTTGGCGGGAATTTAAACTTGATGTGATTTCTTTTTTATTTTTTATGAGAGAGGCGTTGTTGATTTCCTGACAAAGAACAAAAGAAAACCCACTTCATTATTACTACTATGCATACTGATCATCAAATATTAGCCTACTGAAAAAAGAGACCACTGCACTGATACAGTAGTCTCATTTCCTTTTATGTGTTACATATTGCGTCGGTATTGGCCGCCTACTTGGTAGAGGGCGCGTGTGATTTGGCCGAGGCTTGCGACTTTTACGGTTTCCATGAGTTGTTCGAAGATGTTTCCTCCGCCGACCGCTGCCTGTTTCAGGCGGGTGAGGGCTTCTTCGGTTTGGTCTTTGTGTTGTGATTGGAAGTCCCGCAGATTTTGAATTTGTGTTTCTTTTTCTTCTTTTGTGGCACGTGCCAGTTCCATGCTGTCCATTTGTTCTTCTGAAGGTGGATTCGGATTCAGGTACGTGTTCACTCCCACGATCGGAAGTTCACCGGAATGCTTCTTCATTTCGTAGTACATGGATTCTTCCTGGATCTTTCCACGTTGGTATTGTGTTTCCATGGATCCGAGTACTCCTCCACGGTCATTTAAGCGGTCGAATTCTGTGAGGACCATTTCTTCCACGAGATCCGTCAGTTCTTCTGCGATGAACGAGCCTTGAAGCGGATTTTCATTTTTGGATAATCCATGTTCTTTCGTGATGATCATCTGGATCGCCATGGCACGGCGCACGGATTCTTCCGTCGGTGTCGTGATGGCTTCATCATAGGCGTTTGTATGCAGGGAGTTACAATTATCCTGCAGGGCCATTAATGCTTGAAGCGTCGTACGGATATCATTGAAGTCGATTTCCTGGGCATGCAGGGATCGACCGGATGTCTGGATGTGATACTTCAGCTTTTGACTGCGTTCATTCGCACCGTATTTATCCCTCATCACAGTCGACCAGATGCGTCGTGCCACACGTCCGATCACCGTATACTCAGGATCGAGGCCGTTCGAGAAGAAGAATGATAGGTTTGGCGCAAAGGCGTTGATATCCATTCCACGGCTTAAATAGTATTCGACATACGTAAACCCGTTTGCCAATGTGAATGCAAGCTGGGAAATAGGGTTGGCTCCCGCTTCGGCGATATGATAACCGGAGATCGATACAGAGTAATAGTTCCGTACTTTGTGATCGATGAAGTACTGCTGGATGTCCCCCATCATGCGCAGGGCGAACTCAGTTGAGAAGATACACGTATTTTGTCCCTGATCTTCTTTTAAAATATCTGCCTGAACCGTTCCGCGAACGACTTGAAGGGTCTGTTCCTTCACTTCCACATATTCCTCTACTGTGAGTACGCGGCCGAGCTCTTCTTCCTTCATGCGGATCTGCTGATCGATCGCCGTGTTCATATACATGGCAAGGATGATCGGTGCCGGACCATTGATCGTCATGGACACGGATGTTGAAGGCGCACACAGATCGAAACCAGCATACAGCTTCTTCATATCTTCCAGCGTACAGATGCTCACACCGCTTTCTCCGACTTTTCCGTAGATGTCAGGACGGTGATCCGGATCTTCACCGTATAAAGTCACAGAATCAAAGGCGGTACTCAAACGTTTCGCATCATCATCTTTCGACAGGTAGTGGAAACGGCGGTTCGTCCGTTCAGGCGTTCCCTCACCGGCGAATTGACGCTTCGGATCTTCTCCTTTGCGTTTGAACGGGAATACTCCTGCTGTGTAAGGGAATGATCCTGGAACATTCTCTTTATAGACCCAATCTAAAATTTGACCGTAGTCTTTGTATTTTGGAAGGGAGACTTTCGGGATATCGAGTCCGGATAAGCTCTTCGTCTTTAACTCAGTGACGATTTCTTTATCACGGATCTTTGTGATGAATTGATCCTTGCTGTACGTTTCTTTAAGGTTATCCCATTTTTGTAAAATCTGTTTCGATTCTGACGTTAGTTTGTTTTCGACTTCTTCTTTCAACGTTTGAAGGGACGTTACAACCCCATCATTCGTTTCTTTTTCATTGACCGCTTCGATTGCCCCTTCAAGCTGGAACAAACGGCGAGCCAGGTTCACTTGCTCTTCTGCTTTTTTATGATAATTACGCACCGTTTCCGCAATCTCACGCAGATAATAACGACGATTGTTTGGAATGATGACGTTTTGTTTTTCCACATCTACGTCTTTGGAGAAGCCCGTTTTCCAATCCAGCTCCATTTTCCTGTTCACCGTTTCGACAATTGCCGCAAATAAAGCATTGGTTCCCGGATCATTGAACTGGCTGGCGATCGTGCCGTACACAGGCATGTCATCAAGGTCTTTATCAAAGAGCATATGACTGCGCTGGTATTGCTTCTGTACCTGGCGTCTCGCATCCTCCGAGCCTTTGCGCTCGAACTTATTGATGACGATCAGATCGGCAAAGTCGATCATATCGATTTTTTCCAGCTGGGACGGTGCACCGAACTCACTGGTCATGACGTACATGGACATGTCACAGATCTCGGCGATTTCAGCATCCCCCTGACCGATCCCGCTCGTTTCCACGACGATCAGGTCATATCCTGCCGCTTTCACGACATTGATCGCGTCCTTGATCGCCAGTGAAAGTTCCGTTTTCGAACCACGTGTGGCAAGACTTCTCATATAAACACGGGGATTGAAGATCGCATTCATGCGTATACGGTCCCCAAGAAGAGCCCCTCCCGTTTTTTGTTTCGTTGGATCGATGGACAAAATCGCGATTTTCTTTTCTGGAAGTTCGTTGATGAAACGGCGGATCAGTTCATCCGTCAAGGAACTCTTCCCTGCACCACCCGTTCCCGTGATCCCAAGGACAGGTGCTTTTTTCGCCAAGCTCTTGATTTCAGAAAAAACGGTCTGGGCTGTCGCCGCCACTTCTTCGTTGGCCCCGACTTGATATTCGGCAAGTGAAATCAGCTTTGATACCGTGTTCACATTACCGGTAGAAAGCTTCTCGACTTCCTGATTCACGCTTCCCTTGATGGTCGGGAAATCGCATTCCTCGATCATCTTATTGATCATGCCTTGAAGACCCTGAGTCCGTCCGTCTTCAGGTGAGAAGATGCGGGCGATCCCGTATTCGTGAAGTTCCTTGATTTCACGCGGTATGATCACTCCGCCGCCTCCGCCATAAATGCGGATATGGGAAGCCCCTCTTTCTTTTAAAAGGTCGTACATATATTTAAAGTATTCCACGTGTCCACCCTGATAGGATGAAATCGCAATCCCCTGAACATCTTCCTGAATAGCAGCATTGACGACTTCCTCTACAGAACGGTTATGGCCTAAGTGGATGACTTCCGCCCCACTTGCCTGGATAATCCGACGCATTATGTTGATCGACGCATCATGTCCGTCAAACAGGCTCGATGCCGTGACAAAACGAACATGGTGCTTTGGTTTATAAATCTCAACCGTGCTCATATTACTCCCCCTGTTCTCCCTTGTTTTTCAAATCCGATGATTCCGGTAAAAGTGAGTTCGATTTGAAGATGGATGAATTCCTCGAGTGTATACTTCTTCTGAAGTGCCCAGCGACGGAATCCCCACATCTGCCCCTGGACGAATACATTCTGGGCCAGCATATGGATCTGATCATCATCAAGCTCAAGCTTTCCGCTGTCGACACAGCCTTTGATGAGATCTTCCACCATCCCCACCATTTCAAGTTCTTTCCGGAGCACATATGGAAGGGCATCCTTCGATAAGGATTTCGCTTCCTGATACATGACGAGTACTTCGTCCTGCATCCGGTCCATCACCTGAAAATAATGAGCGATACCGAGACGTAAATTTTCAAGCGTCCCTTTACCAACATCAAGCTCCTCAAGCTCCAATCGAACCTGCTCATAAATGCTGTCACACACTAAATACAGGACATCTTCCTTTGTTCGTATATATTCATACAGCGTTCCGATACTGAATCCGGCGGCCTTTGCAATCTCTCTGGTCGTGGTGCGGTGAAACCCCTTTTGTTTAAACAGAGAGACGGCCCCGCGAATCATCTGATCACGCCGCTTTTCCACCAAACGCTCATCCTTAACAGAAGCATGAACTTCCCTCTTCTTATTCAAAACAACCGACCGCCTTTATATTCCGATTCTCCCATTGACCCCAACTCCAAAAGCACCTGCTTCATCCCCCAACAAAGCAGATACCCGTCTATCTCTCTTAACCTAGCTATCCTATTTCGTCACCATCCGCGAAATAACCAGCCTCTGAATCTCCTGAGTTCCCTCATAAATCTGAGTGATCTTCGCATCACGCATATAACGTTCTACCGGATAGTCCTTCGTATAGCCATAACCCCCGAAGATCTGAACCGCTTCCGTCGTCACTTTCATCGCCGTATCCCCGGCCATCAGCTTCGACATCGCCGATTCTTTCCCGTATGGAAGCCCTTCTGACTCAAGCCATGCAGCTTGATAGGTTAATAGACGTGAAGCCTCGATGGATGTCGCCATATCAGCGATCTTAAATGAAATCCCCTGGTTCGCTGCAATCGGTTTACCGAACTGCTCACGCTCTTTTGCGTACTCAACGGACGCATCAAGTGCTCCTTGGGCAATCCCCACTGCTTGAGCGGCAATCCCGTTACGACCGCCATCAAGTGTCATCATCGCAATTTTGAAGCCATCGCCTTCGTTTCCAAGCATATTCTCTTTCGGTACTTTACAATCTTCAAATACGATCTCAGTTGTTGGAGAAGAGCGTATCCCGAGCTTCTTCTCTTTTTTCCCAACAGAGAACCCTGCGAAGTCTGCTTCTACGATGAAGGCGCTCGTTCCACGCTGGCGCTGGGAAGGATCCGTCAAGGCAAATACGATATACGTATCAGCGATCCCACCGTTTGTGATGAAAATTTTAGAGCCGTTCAATACGTAGTGATCTCCTTCTAAACGGGCCGTCGTCTTCATACCGCCTGCATCAGATCCCGAACCCGGTTCTGTCAGTCCGTAACCACCAATCTTCTCTCCCTGCGCCATTGGACGAAGGTATTTCTGCTTCTGCTCTTCCGTACCAAATTTATATACTGGCCAACCGGCTAACGAAGTATGGGCGGACAATGTAACACCTGTAGACGCACACACTCTTGAAAGTTCTTCAACAGCGATACAATACGCCAGATAGTCACTGCCGATCCCGCCGTACTCTTCAGGCCAAGGAATCCCCGTCAACCCAAGCTCTGCCATCTTCTTAAATAAATCCATATCAAAACGCTCTTCCTCATCACGCTCAGCAGCAGTAGGAGCCACCTCATTCCGCGCGAAATCACGCACCATTTTACGTATCATTTCATGCTCTTCTGATAACTTAAAATTCATCTCAAACTCCTCCTCATATCTACTACATACCGGGTCTGGCACCCTAAAAAAACCAGCAATGCAACAAACCCCTTTACGCCACGAAACACTAAAATATTAATCGGGGTCTGACACGCTTCAGAATATATGCACAACGACACCCTATCAAAATTTCAAATAAACACTTTCATCTACACCAACAAATGCTTCCCAATCACCATCCGCTGAATCTCACTCGTACCCTCATAAATCTCCGTCACCTTCGCATCACGGAACAAGCGCTCAACCGGATACTCCTTCGTATACCCATATCCGCCGTACACCTGAATCGCTTCCGTCGACGCTTCGACGGCTGTTTTCGAAGCAAACAGCTTAGCCATACTGGCTTCCTTCCCACAGGAGGTGTTGTTAGAGCGAAGATTAGCAGCCCTGTACACAAGAAGCTTCGAGCCTTCAACGGCCGTCGCCATATCAGCAAGCTTAAAACCGATTCCCTGTTGCGCGGCGATCGGTTTGCCGAACTGCACCCGTTCTTTTGCATAAGCCGTTGAGTAATTGAAAGCCGCTTCCGCGATTCCAAGTGCCTGCGCGGCAATTCCGATCCTGCCGGCATCCAGGTTCGCCATGGCGATCTTGAAGCCTTCCCCTTCTTCACCGAGAAGGTTTTCAGCCGGGACTTTCATATCTTCAAACGTCAGCTGGACGGTACGTGAACCGTGCAGCCCCATTTTATGTTCGTCTTTCCCGATCACAAGACCAGGTGTATCCTTCTCAACGATGAAGGCCGATACCCCACGGCTCCCCTTCGTCGAATCCGTCGTCGCAAAGACAATATACGTATCGGCTTCCCCACCATTGGTGATAAAGACTTTCGATCCGTTCACCACATAGTGGTCCCCGCGCTTTTCGGCCCGGGATTTGAGGCTCTTCGCATCGGACCCTGCACTTGGCTCGGTCAGACAGAAAGCCCCTAAATACTCACCAGTTGCAAGCTTCGGAAGGAACTTTTGCTTTTGCTCCTCGTTTCCGAAGTAAAGAATCGGATTGGTTCCCACTGACGTATGGACCGACAGGATGACCCCGATGGTGGCGCTTACTTTCGAAAGCTCATGAATCGCAATGATATACGAGGTGAAGTCCATCTCTGATCCGCCATATTTCTCGGGAATCGTGATTCCCATCAAGCCAAGCCCGGCCATTTTATTTAAAATATCCCTCGGGAACTCCCCCGCTTCCATCTTCTCGATGAACGGCTGGATTTCTGTTTCGGCAAAATCCTGGACCATCTTTCTCATCATCTGCTGCTCTTCCGTGAATCGTAACTCCATGACTGTTTCCTCCCTGATGTTCGTCGTGATCACTCGTACGAATAGAAGCCGCGGCCCGTTTTCTTACCCAGCCAGCCTGCTTTCACATATTTCCGGAGTAGCGGGCATGGACGGTATTTATCGTCACCGAAACCTTCATGCAGGGTTTCCATGATATAGAGGCATGTATCGAGTCCGATGAAGTCAGCCAGAGTCAGCGGTCCCATCGGGTGATTCATACCGAGCTTCATCACTTCATCGATCGCCTCTTTGCTCGCCACCCCTTCATAAAGGGTGTAGATCGCTTCATTGATCATCGGCATCAGGATGCGGTTTGAAACGAATCCCGGGAAATCTTCCACCTCTACCGGTACTTTATTAAGTGACTTCGTCATATCTTCAATCACTTGATACACTTCATCCGTTGTCGCAAGCCCACGGATGATTTCAACCAATTTCATCACCGGTACCGGATTCATGAAGTGCATTCCGATCACTTGTTTCGGCCGCTTCGTCGCTGCCGCAATTTCCGTGATCGGAAGGGAAGACGTGTTCGAAGCCAAAATCGTATGCTCCGGCGTGATCTCATCCAACTGAGCAAAAATCTTCGTTTTGATGTCCATATTCTCAACTGCCGCTTCGATGACAAGATCCACCTTCTTGGCGTCCTGGATATCAGTTGAAGCCGTCAAACGATTTACTGTAGCTGTTTTATCTTCTTCAGACATTCTTCCTTTTTCCACGGAACGGGACAGATTCTTCGTGATGACACCCATTCCCTTTTGGACAAACTCTTCTTTCAAATCGTTCAGGTATACGTTGAACCCTGCCTGTGCACAGACCTGGGCGATTCCTGCGCCCATTTGTCCCGCGCCGATGACCATTACGTTTTTAATGTTCATTTTGTTCTCCCCTTTGTTATATGAGACTAGTAATCTAGTTGGTTTTTTGTGGGTCAGCTGCTGAACTCAGGAGTGTACCTGGTACAATCACTCCCCTTTGTACCTGGTACACTTTGCTCTCTTTGTACCTGGTACACTTTGCCAAGTGTGTACCTGGTACACTCCACCGATTATGTACCTGGTACAAACAATCCCATCTGTACCTGGTACAACAAGTCACCACCCTACTGCTTCGCTACCTCAATCATGATCGCATCCCCTTGACCGCCTCCACTGCAGATCGAGGCTATTCCGATTCCTCCTCCGCGGCGTTTCAGTTCGTATGCGAGTGTAAGGATGATGCGGGCCCCGCTTGCTCCGATCGGGTGGCCAAGGGCAACGGCTCCACCGTTCACATTGACTTTGTCTGGATCAAGGCCGGCGATTTTCCCGCTCGTTAATGCCACGGCTGCAAATGCTTCGTTAATTTCAAACAAATCGATCTCTTCAAGGGATTTCCCTGTTTTCTTGAGAAGCTCGTTGATCACAAGCCCCGGTGTTTGCGGGAAGTCCTTTGCTTCAACAGCGAGGGCAGTATGGCCAAGGATGGTCGCTAACGGCTGTTTCCCTTCCTTCTTGGCTCTTTCTTCACTCATGAGGACCATGGCTGCCGCTCCGTCGTTGACCCCTGGAGCGTTCCCTGCTGTGATCGTTCCTTCTGATCCGAAGACAGGCCCTAATTTAGCCAGTGCCTCGATGGATGTTTCTTTCCGTGGGGCTTCATCTTTCGCTACGACAATCGGATCTCCTTTGCGTTGAGGTACCTCAACAGCAACGATTTCTTCACCGAGCACCCCCTCTTCGGTCGCTTTTACGGCTCTGTGATGGCTTCTGAGTGCCCATTCGTCCTGCTCTTCTCTTGATAGTTCAAATTCTTTCGCTGTTTCATTTCCGTACGTTCCCATGTGGACATTGTTGAAGCTGCACGTCAATCCGTCGTGTACCATCAGGTCTTTTACCTGAGAATCTCCCATTTTAAATCCCCAGCGGGCTTTCGGAAGGATGTAAGGAGCATTGGACATGGATTCCATTCCACCTGCCACAATCACTTCACCGTCGCCTGCTCGGATGATCTGGTCTCCCAATGTGACGCTTCGCATTCCTGACGCACATACTTTATTGATCGTTTCCGTTTTGACATTCCAAGGTAAGCCCGCGTGGCGTGATGCCTGACGGGAAGGGATTTGGCCCTGTCCTCCTTGTAAAACAGATCCGAGGATGACTTCTTCTACTTCTTCCCCGTTTACGCCGGCCCGTTTCAAGGCTTCCTTCATAGCGAAACCGCCAAGCTCTGAAGCTGTAAAACTGCTGAGGCTTCCCCCGAATTTACCAAAAGGCGTTCTTGCTCCGTCTAAAATAACCGTTTTTCCCATCTCCATCGCTCTCCTTTATATGGGTTTTATCCGTTAATTTGTATACGCTTTCAATTTACCTTAAAAAAATTTGATCGACTTTCGACTGAACGCTCGCTCAACTAATCCTCATAAGAGAAGGGACAAATTTTGTCCCCGATATACCTTTATTGTACTTCATTTTTAATGCTAACGCACCCGATTTTTTAGAAAGTTTTTATTTTTCTATTAAATTTACTATTGTAGAAAAACAATAGAAGCGAAACGCAATAGAGACTATTTTGTTTCACTCCTGTTTGTTTGATGAACGCGTGTGCCATTCATTATCTAAAGGATAATATTCTTTTTAAGATGCAGCCGGTTGGTCCTTTAGATCGCCACAAACGGCTTTTTCAAGAATTTCTGCGACATCGAGAGTAGAAACCGTTTCTTCCACTTCTTTTGCCTTTGTACCATCCGATAGCATCGTCAGGCAGTATGGACAGCCTGAGCTGATGACCGACGGACTGACAGCCAGTGCCTGCTCGGTACGGGAGACGTTGACGCGGTGTCCTGCGTCTTCTTCCATCCACATGAGTCCTCCACCCGCTCCACAGCACATGCCTTTTTCACGGTTACGCTCAATCTCGACCAATTTCACTCCGGAAATGGATTTCAGGATTTCACGCGGTGGGTCATACACTTCATTGTAACGGCCAAGGTAACAGGAATCGTGGAAGGTGATTGTTTCGTTCACTTCATATTGCGGCTTCAGGCGCCCTTCCTGTACCAGCTGATGCAGAAGTTCAGTATGATGGTAGACTTCCGCTTCCAGGCCAAAGTCCGGATACTCATTTTTAAAAATGTTGTACGCATGCGGATCAATCGTTACAATCTTCTTGATTTCATGTTTTTCGAACTCAGCGATATTTTGACCGGCAAGCTCCTGGAATAAGAACTCGTTTCCAAGACGGCGCGGTGTGTCACCGGAGTTCTTTTCTTTATTACCGAGAATCGCAAACTTCACGCCGGCTTCATTCATCAGCTTGGCGAAAGATAAGGCAATCTTTTGGCTTCGGTTATCGAATGAACCCATGGATCCGACCCAGAATAGGAATTCGAAGTCTTCTCCCGCTTTTTTCATTTCTTTTACCGTAGGGATCGTCACGTCTTCTCTTCCCTCACGCCAGTTTTCACGCTCTTTACGGTTCAGACCCCAAGGATTCCCCTGGCGCTCGATGTTTTGCATGGCGCGCTGTGCGTCTGCATCCATCTTTCCTTCTGTCAGGACAAGGTAACGGCGAAGGTCGATGATTTTATCTACGTGCTCATTCATGACCGGACATTGGTCTTCACAGTTACGGCACGTGGTACATGCCCAGATTTCTTCTTCCGTGATGACGTCCCCGATCAGGCTTGGACTGTACGCAGCACCGGCAGCCGCTTCTTCAGCCGCCTGAGTGGCACTTGCCATCGCAAGCTGGTTCCCTTTCGTCCCATTGAATGCAAATGTCGGCACCCAAGGCTTCTTCTGCGTCACGACAGCACCGTGATTCGTCAGGTTATCTCGAAGTTTGACGATGAGATCCATCGGGGAAAGCATTTTCCCTGTCCCGGTTGCCGGACACATATTCGTACAACGACCACATTCCACACATGCGTAGAAATCGATCATTTGGTGCTGTGTAAATTCTTCAATTTTCCCTACCCCGAAGCTTTCGGCTGATTCATCTTCAAAATCGATGGGCTTAAGCTTCCCAGGGTTGTCTAAACGATTGAAATAAACATTGGCAGGACCTGCGATCAAGTGAGCGTGCTTGGATTGCGGCACATACACAAGGAATGCCAGTAAGAATAGTAAGTGAATCCACCAGGCTACATAGAAAATGGCGATGGATGCCGTTTCCCCGATGCCTCCAAGTGCCCCTGCGATCAGCGATGCAACAGGCTCCGTCCAGGCAAGGTCTTCCCCATGCCAGATGATGCCCATTCCATTTCCGACAAGGACAGACAGCATTAATCCACCGATGAATAATAAGACCAGCCCAGATTTGAATCCTCTTTTTAAACGGACCAGTTTTTCCACATAGCGGCGATGGAATGCCCACACAACCGCCACAAGGATCATGAGTGTGACGATTTCCTGGAAGAATGTGAAACCTGGATATAACGGTCCAAGTGGTAAGTGACTTCCCGGAGCAAGCCCTTTCCAGATGAAATCGATGGCCCCGAACTGAACGAGGATGAATCCGTAGAAGAACATCACGTGGATCGCTCCACTTTTCTTATCCTTCAAGAGCTTCTTTTGTCCGAAGACATTGACCAGGATTTTCTGGAATCGTTCTTTGAATCGTTTGTCGAACTCCACTTTTTTCCCGAGCTTAATATATTCAATTCTCGTCTTTACTACATACACAAACAGACTCAGTGCATAAACGGTCACAAGGATAAATGCGACCCAATTGAGAATGAGTAACCCATTCATAGACAAACACTCCCCCTTCTTTGGTCCGATGAACTTCCCCTTTGTTCAAACTTTTACAAACCAAATTAATATTCTGAATAGTTCATATCTCCATTATATTATGAATGAGCATTCAGTCAATGGTTTTTCCGAATAAAAATGAAAACCTTTTCACAGGTGATCCTTCAGCTCGTAAAAAAACAGGACTTTCTGTACCCCCCACAGGTTTCAAAAGGACTAGTGAAAGGGAAAAAGAAGAAAGGATGCAAAGTACCAAAGAAAGAGGACATACTAAAGATAATGCAAATGAGAGAGTGATTCTATGTGGTGGTTAATCCTATTGGTTATCCTTGCCGCAATCATCGGATGGCTGATGCTCGATTTCAAATTGGGGAGAAGTCATTTCATCCGGACGCGGACAAGAAGAGATTATGAGAAACGAATGAGTGATATCGAATTATTTTCAAGGGGACCCGAGCTTTTCGATCAAATGTTTAAAGACATGAAAGAAGCAAGAGCCTCCATTCATGTATTATTTTATATCGTCCAGGATGACCACTTTGCCCTGAGGTTCCTGGAATTATTGAAAGGAAAGGCACAAGAAGGCATTGAGGTCCGTCTTCTGATGGATCAAATCGGGAGTCATAACGTCCCGAAGTCGAAGGTAAAGGAGCTTCGTGATGCGGGTGTGGAAGTCGATTTCTGCCGGAGAGTCAAGCTTCCCTACCTGTTCTTTTCCTCCCAGCAGCGTAATCACCGGAAGATTACCGTCATCGACGGGGTGATCGGTTATTTGGGTGGTTACAACATCGGAAAGGAATATATCGATGAAAATGATAAGCCCGAGCTTTCTCCTTGGAGGGATTATCATCTCCGGTTGGAAGGTGAAGGTGTCCACGATCTTCAGACTGAGTTCTGCATTGACTGGCACCGCGCTACACAGAAGGATTTGAAGAACGAAGCAAAGTATTTCCCTCCCGCTGAAAAAGGAAGCATTCAGCATCAAATTTTCCCGACCGAGGGGGTTAATATTGAAGACTTCTTTGGAAAATTCATCGACGAAGCACAAAGCGAAATCATTATCGGGACACCCTACTTCATTGCTACTCCGATCTTGATGGACGCGCTTTTGGGGGCACTGGACAGAGGGGTTACCGTCAAGATCATCATCCCGAATAATGCCGATCATATGCTGGTGAAAGAAGCAGCCTTCCCTTATTTCAGGCCCCTGCTCGCTAGTGGTGCGAAAGTGTATCAGTTCATGGACGGCTTCTATCATGCAAAGGTGATGGTCGTCGATGACCATTTCTGTGATATCGGCACGGCCAATTTTGATAAGCGGAGCTTCTTTATCAATTTTGAAATCAATAACCTGATCTACGATAAAGGATTTATCCAGACGTTGAAAAAGGAAATGGAAAAAGACATGGCGGCATCCGACATGTTAAGCGAAAGCGATCTCTCATCGGTTTCTGTGCTCACCCGGTTAAAAGAACGCGTCGCTTCAGCCATTTCAATCTTACTCTAGGGGGATGACACATGAAAGTCCGACTTGGATTCGTGGCGAACTCCCTCTCTTTATGGGATGCAAGCCCGGCCAAAACCATGACATATAAGCGATACACAGAGTTACCCAGAAATGAGCGGATGGATCGCCTTAGGGAAGTGACGAGGTTAAACCTGGAGCATACGAAACGCATCCTGTATCTATGTGCGGCTCACGAAATCAAGCTGTACCGATTATCCAGCTCCCTCGTTCCCCTTGCCACTCATCCTGAAGTGGAATGGGATTTCCATTCCCCTTTTCAACATGAATGGAAGGAACTTGGCGATCTGATCAAAAAGTTCGGGATCAGGGCAAGCTTTCACCCGAACCAGTTCACCTTATTCACGAGTCCCAAGCAGCATGTGACGGACAATGCTGTGAAAGATATGGTGTATCACTACCGGATGCTTGAATATATGGGGATCGAGAAGGATTCCGTCATCAATATCCATATCGGCGGGAGCTACGGGGATAAGGAAGAAACGCTGATCCGTTTTCATGAAAACCTGAAAGACCTCCCTCCGGATGTAAAAGACATCATGACACTCGAAAATGACGACAAGACCTATACCGTCGAAGAAACGCTCACCGTTTGTCAAAAAGAGAATATCCCCATGGTCCTGGACATTCACCATCACGAAGCCAATCCAAGTGATAAGCCTCTTGAGGGGTATCTTGAAGACATTTTTTCCACCTGGAACAGGAGAGATTTAGTGCCGAAAATACATATTTCCTCCCCTAAATCCGATAAGGCCTTCCGCTCCCATGCCGACCTGGTCGACCCGGGATTTGTGGAAGGTTTCTTCAAAACCCTGAAGACGTTGGATCAAGACGTAGATTTTATGATCGAAGCCAAACATAAAGATCTTGCCATGCTGAAGCTGATTGAAGATTTATCTTCCATCCGCGGGGTGAAAAGGATCAATGGCGGGACCCTTGAGTGGTAAAGAAGAAAAGATGGACACTTGGGTGTTCATCTTTTTTATGTAAACATCATTTAAATACAGACTCGATCCAGGGCTGAATTGCCATAAAGGCTTTGAACCCAAGATAAATACCCACAATTCCTGCAATTCCTGCCAATGCTGGCGGGGCCGGTATCGGTAACTTAAATAAAGCAAAGATAAACCCGACTAAAAATCCGGTTACGATCGCCAATACGACGGTTTTCATACCATTCTCCTCCTTCATCCATCTTCCATTATTATACGTCAAAGCGGCCGAAATATAAGAAAAAGGTCCATCCTGATGAGGGACGGACCTTTGGTATATCTATTTACATTTTTTCCGGAGCTGCTACACCGATCAAGGCAAGAGCGTTTTGTAACGTGACACGAACGACTTTTACTAAAGCGAGACGTGCTGTCGTCAGTTCACGGTTATCTTCATCAAGTACCTTGTTAGCATTGTAGAAGCTGTGGAAAGCAGATGCCAGGTCATTGATGTAGTTTGCCACACGGTGAGGCGTGCGTTTCTCCGCAGCGTCGGCGATCATTTGCGGGAACTCACCCAGCTTTTTCAGTAGGTCCACTTCTTTTTCCGTACCGATCAGTTTTAAGTCGATCTTGTCTTCTGAAGCCAATCCCTGCTCTTCTGCCTGGCGAAGGATACTGCAAATACGCGCGTGGGCATATTGAGCATAATATACAGGGTTTTCGTTGGACTGGGAAACCGCTAAGTCCAGGTCAAAATCCATATGCGTATCGGCACTTCTCATGGCGAAGAAATAGCGGACAGCATCAAGGCCGACCTCTTCCACAAGCTCACGTAACGTAACAGCTTTCCCTGTACGCTTACTCATCTTCATCTTTTCACCATTTTTGTAAAGGTGAACAAGTTGGATCACTTCCACTTCCAGTTTGTCACGGTCAAAGCCAAGTGCTTCGATGGCCGCTTTCATTCGGGGGATGTAACCGTGGTGATCCGCTCCCCAAATATTGATCAGCACATCATGCCCGCGCTCGAATTTATCCTGGTGATAGGAAATATCCGGAGTCAGGTATGTGTACGTGCCGTCGTTCTTGATAAGAACACGGTTCTTGTCATCGCCAAGTTCAGTGGAACGGAACCAGGTTGCGCCGTCCTCTTCGTATACGTGACCGTTATCTCTCAGCGTTTTCAATGCCGCATCGATTTTCCCATTTTCATAAAGGGATGTTTCAGAGTACCACACATTGAACGGAACGCGGAACATTTCAAGATCCTTTTGAAGCTTGGCCATTTCAATCTTCAGGCCGTATTCACGGAAAAACTTGTAGCGTTCCGCGTCGCTTACTTCTGCATATTTCGAGCCGAATTCTTCAGCCAGTTTCTTTCCGATTCCGATGATGTCCGCCCCGTGGTACCCGTCTTCAGGCATCGCCTTGTCCTGTCCAAGTGCCTGGAAGTAACGTGCCTCAACGGAGATCGCCAGGTTGTGGATCTGATTTCCGGCGTCATTGATGTAGTATTCACGGGTTACGTTATAGCCCGCTTTTTCAAGGACGTTACATAGGGAATCACCGACGGCCGCTCCACGGGCATGACCTAGATGAAGGTCACCTGTCGGGTTGGCAGATACGAACTCGACGTTCACTCTCTCACCATTTCCCGCGTCTGACTGACCGTATTCCTGATCCTGATCGAGAATCAACGGGATCAAATCTGTTAAGTATTCGTTATTCATGTAGAAATTGATGAAGCCGGGTCCTGCAATCTCCATTTTTTCAATGGACGCTTTGGACTGGTCGAAGTTAGCGACGATGTCGTCAGCGATCATGCGTGGTGCTTTTTTTGCGACTCTTGCCAGCTGCATGGCCATATTCGTTGAATAATCCCCGTGTGACTTTTCTTTCGGGATCTCAAGGATGACATCCGGGATCTGATCCTCAGTTGCGAGTCCCGCTTTCAGGACCGCTGCTCTGATTTCGGCTTTCAGGTTTTCTTGTACTTTTTCGACGATATTCATATCGCTATGCTTCCTCCTTATAGTGAATGGACATAACATAATCCCCAACCGGGCTGTCCTGCATCTTTAACTCGTATGAAAGATTGAAATTCCCTTCAAGCTCCGAGTCACTCTGTGTATGTGAAAGTGTTTTCGTTTTGGTTGTAAGTAAAAGGGTGCCGAGCTGGCTCTCGTAAGAACCGTTCTGTTCCTCGAGTTCGTTGAAGGCCATTCTCATTTTGACTGCCCCGCTTCTGAGGATGAGGGCCTGTCGATCCGTTACTTTAACAATCGTATGAGTGGTCCCTTCCTCTTGTACTTCATCGTACTTTAGAAAAACGGCATCTCCTTTTTCATAGTATCGACCAAATGATACCAATTCAAAAGAGTCACTTTCCTCTCCTATTGTGATTTTGGTTTTCAAGTGAACTTTGACAGGGGTGTAATCTGTTTTTGCCGTCAAACCACTCACATCCTTTTCTTTTTAGGGTCCGATCAAGTGATAGGTCCGTCCCTCAAATAGACGTCCCTTCCTTCTAACTAATTAAGTATAAGAAGTATTGTGGGAAATTGCAATGGAACACGGTGAGTTTTCATTTATTGGGGGGATGTAAGCGGATTATCGGCAAAAGAACAGCCTCTTCTGCCAATGAGAAGAGGCTTTGATGGTTTATTTCACCCAGCCAAGAAGCATTTCACGGATCAGCTTACTTGCCGTATTCGCTGTCTGCTCGGATGGATCATAGATTGGCGCCACTTCCACCAGATCCGCTCCCACGACGTTCACGTCTGAGTGAGCAATGGCATGGATGGATGCCAGTAATTCCTTGGATGTGATTCCCCCGCAGTCCACGGTTCCGGTTCCAGGAGCATGGGCAGGGTCCAATACGTCAATATCAATCGTCACATAAACAGGACGTCCTGCAAGCTGAGGAAGGATTTCCTTCAACGGCTCGAGCACTTCGAATTTCGAAATGTGCATGCCGTTTTCCTTCGCCCATTGGAATTCTTCTTTCATCCCGGAACGGATGCCGAATGAATAAACGTTCTTTGGCCCGATATGCTCGGCGATCTTACGGATCG
Organism: Rossellomorea sp. QJM3NY_18; assembly: GCF_056173145.1. Lineage (NCBI taxonomy): Bacteria > Bacillati > Bacillota > Bacilli > Caryophanales > Bacillaceae > Rossellomorea > Rossellomorea sp. QJM3NY_18. Next base: position 4,170,564 of record NZ_CM149659.1, read on the forward strand.
GAGTCGAGTGGGATAGCGGCTCCCCTTCATACTCTTCACGCAGGTCTGTGTGAGCGTCCATATGGATGATGGCAAGATCCGGGTATTTCTTCGCGATGGCTTTCATCACAGGCCATGAGACCAGGTGCTCCCCACCCATTCCGAACGGGATCTTCCCGTCTCCGAGCAGGCCGTCGATATAATCTTCAATCATATCGATGCTCCGCTGCGGGTTACCGAACGGAAGCGGGATATCACCGGCATCATAGTATTTCACTTCTTCAAGTTCCCGGTCTAGGTACGCGCTATACTCCTCCAGACCGATGGACACCTCACGGATACGGGTCGGGCCGAAACGGGAACCAGGACGATAACTGACCGTCCAATCCATCGGCATCCCGTAAAGGACCACCTGGCTATCCTCATAAGAAGGATGGCTCTTAATAAACACATTACCTGAATAAGCCTCATCAAAACGCATATTCTTCAACCTCTCTTTTAGAGAGGGACGGACCTTGGTTAAGGTCCGTCCCTCCTTGATTTTAAGCGATTTACCGTTGAAATGTGAGGTCCGTCCCTCCCATTTATTTTGTCAGGTCTTTAACGAATTTCGGAAGGGCGAATGCTGCTTTGTGCAGTTCCGGTGTGTAGTATTTCGTTTCGATGTCGTGGAAACGCTCTTCCGGCACTTCGATCGGGTCGTGCTTTTTGGAACCGATCGTGAAGGCCCACAATCCGCTTGGGTATGTGGGGATACTCGCTGTGTACAGACGTGTGATTGGGAAGATTTCCTTTACGTCGCTCTGTACCTGGCGGATAAGGTCTGCTTTGAACCAAGGGTTGTCACACTGCGCGACGAAGATTCCGTCTTCTTTCAGGGCTTTCGAGATCCCTGCGTAGAATCCTTTTGTGAACAAGTTCACCGCCGGGCCAACAGGCTCAGTGGAATCGACCATGATCACGTCATATTCGTTCTCACTCTTCGCGATGTGCATGAAGCCGTCGTCGACTTGTACATCCACGCGCTCATTCTCTAATTCTCCTGCAATCTCAGGAAGATACTTCTTGGAGTACTCGATCACTTTCCCATCGATTTCAACCAGTACGGCCTTTTTCACGCTTGGGTGTTTCAACACTTCACGGATGACGCCTCCGTCTCCACCGCCGACAACCAACACGTTCTCCGGGTTCGGATGCGTGAATAATGGAACATGCGCGACCATTTCGTGATAGACGAACTCATCCTTCTGGCTCGTCATGACCATGCCGTCAAGGAACAGCATATTGCCCCATTCTTCTGTTTCAGCCATTTCAAGATATTGAAAATCCGTTTGCTCTGTATGTAAAGTCTTTTTGATTTTCATCGTGATCCCGAAGTTTTCTGTTTGTTTCTCTGTGTACCAAAGTCCACTCATTGTTTCAACTTCCCTTCTTGTTTTCATATTTTTATCAGTTTTTCCAGCATAGGTCGATCTTCGCTGTCAAAATCATATACCACTAGTTTGAGTTTTCACACGTTCATCTTTAGGACAAAATAGATCACTCTGTTAAGCGAAACCCTGACATAACGGGCTTTACTCCTATTTATAAAAACATCCGGAACGGACGTCATTTTTATCCTTCCCTATCATGATAAATACAAACATGAGAAAAAGTATAGTGGAATCTAGCAAAATTTCAAGTGAAATTTTTTCTAAACCTTTGAGGTTTAAAATCTCGTAAATCTTTTCATACTGATACTACACAGTAATCAGTATAAACGAGATGACAACTATAAGAAAAATCCAAGGTCCGTCCCTCAAATGATGCGGACCTCTGTAGGGAAAGTAGGGAGAGGTATGGAACTGATGGCTCGAATGGGGAAGACAAAGAAATATGCGAGATTTGCAGTGGTCGGGGCTCTCGCGGCTATGGTCCTCTTTTTGTTGGGGATCATGGGGGTTTTGATTTACGCTAAGGTCCAGGGGCCGCCTCCCCTTGCCGTCCCTCAATCTACTTTGATCTACGGTGAGGATGGTTCGGTCATAGGAGAAACGAATACAGACGAGAAGCGTTACTGGGTGGGACTGAAGGAAATCTCACCTGCCCTCATTGAAGCGACGATCTCCATTGAAGACAAAAGCTTCTATCAGCATTACGGGTTTGACCTGAAGCGGATGGCAGGGGCAGCACTGGCCGACGTCAAAGCGATGTCGAAGGTACAGGGGGCCAGTACCATTTCACAGCAGTACGCTCGCAATCTATTTCTTTCTCATGATAAGACGTGGAAACGAAAGATTTCAGAAGCGCTTTATACGATAAGGATTGAAATGAACTACTCCAAGAAGGACATTCTAGAAGGCTATTTAAATACCATCTATTACGGACACGGCGCATACGGTGTCCAGGCAGCTAGTCAATATTACTTCGGCAAGGATGCCAATCAATTGACGGTTTCCGAAGCGGCCATGCTCGCCGGGATACCGAAAGCACCGTCCTACTATTCGCCTGTCACCCATCTTGAAAATAGCAAGAATCGACAGGAACTCATTCTTCAGTCCATGACCGATGACGGCTTTATAACAAAAGAGCAAGAGACCGTTTCCAAAGCCGCACCAATCCGCATCACAGGCGAGCACGCCCATCAAAAGGCGGAAACCGCCCCCTATTTTCAAGATGTCGTGAAAAGCATCCTCCGCTCCGACTTGGGAATCGAGGAACGCACGATTGAGATGGGAGGACTGAAGGTATACACGACCCTAAACCCCGATCACCAGAAAGCCGCCGAGAAAGTCGTGAAGGAACAGATCCCCGATAAATCGGATATCCAATTGGGGTTTGTGTCCATGAACCCTAAAAATGGATATGTAACAGCTTTAGTCGGGGGTCGAAATTACGAAGAGAGTCCATTTAACCGTGCCGTGCAGGCAATCCGCCAGCCGGGATCAACGATCAAGCCGCTACTCTACTACTCTGCTTTAAAGCAGGGGTTTACGCCATCCACGACGATGAAGAGCGAAATGACGTCCTTCACATTCGATGATGGAAAAAAGTACACCCCTCATAATTACAACAATAAATATGCAGATGGTGACATCACCCTGGCCCAGGCCATCGCTCTATCTGATAACGTCTACGCCGTGAAGACCCACCTCTTCATCGGTCAGGACACCTTGACGAAAACGGCAAAAGAGAAGTTCGGATTGACGACTAAGGTGAAAAAATACCCATCTTCGGCACTCGGTACGTCAGGGGCACGGGTCATCGATATGGTCAATGCCTACAGCATCTTTGCCAATGGCGGCTACAAAGTGAAGCCCGTCTTCATTACAAGAGTGGAAGACTGGTCGGGGAACATCATCTATGAACAGAAATCTAAAAAAGAGCAGGTACTCGACCCGGATCTCACCTACGTCATGACCCATATGCTCACCGGGATATTCGATCCTAAGCTCAATGATTACTCGACGGTCACAGGGATCCAGATCCGGAAAGACGCGACCCGTCCCTATGCAGGTAAATCCGGGACAACCAATACAGACAACTGGATGATCGGCTACTCCCCTCAATTAACAGCGGGAGTGTGGACCGGATACGATAAAGGAAAAGAAGTCTCCCTGGTCGATGATAAATACTATGCCAAGAAAATCTGGGTCCACTTCATGGAGGAAGCCCTGAAGGATGAACCCGTCAAGAACTTCAAACCGACCAAGGGCGTCGTCGGCGTGGCCGTGAACCCCCATAACGGACTGCTCGCAACAAAAGACTGTCCCGTTCAGCGCTTCACCTATTTTGTAAAAGGCACAGAACCGACAGAATACTGCCATGAACATCTGGGTGAAAAAGAAGCACCGAAAGAAAAGGTACCGGAAAAAGAAAAGAAGCCCTGGTATGATAAAGTGAAGGATTGGATCTTTTAGTTTTTATTGTTATTTAGCTGGAAATGGGATTTTCGACATGTCCAGCTCCGGCGGCTAGAGGCTCGAGGTCATAAGTCAAGCAAACCAAAAAGGCAAAGGGCGCCTTTCCGATTGGCTCGCCTTATGCTTATCGCCTCTGAACGAGCCACCTCCGCTTTTCGATATAACAAAAAACCCCGGGTTTGTGCGAACCCGGGGTTTTTCATGTCCTAGTTTATGTGCAAACTGTGATTTAAGTGTACTTTTTTTCCACCCATAGAGCAAGATGTGAACGACATATTCAAAAAAATGTCACATTTTGTTCACAAAACGATCTATTTTATTTTTAGCGCTTCCTTCAGTTCATCCTTTGAGCGTTCCCACATACCTTCATCATGATTCTTTAAAAAGTCCGTGAGAATTCCTTTGGATCTGTCGTCCAGGTGATCCAGGACGATCTTCCGCTTGATGGATTTATCCATATTGTTCACATGTTCCGGCATGGACTTGTAGCCCCTGCGCTTCTCGCGGTTCACGACGAGCTCACAAGCCGTCATGCCTGCATAGTACGGGCCTTCTTCCATCCGGTCGATGGTCACCCAGATCAGCCAGTACAGCTTACCGCCAGCCGAGTCCTCACGGTTATTCGTGAACTTGATCCCTTTTTCAATCGGGCTTCTTGCATGCAAGGCGCCGATTTCGATCGTCGCTTCACCTTCTTCGACATCAATCATCACAGGCGAAACATTATCAAGGCTCAATGACCCTACCCCGTATCCGCCATGGCCGTCAGTGGGATCACTTTTGATGATATTGAATCCAATGTTTTTTTTCTTTTCCATGAAACGTCACTCCTTCTAGTTAAAGATTGAAAAAATAGTCGTGAATATCGCACTGAATGCCTGATTGGTCGCGGTCATGCCGCCTTGTAATAACGGCCAGATCGTATATTCGTCCAGAGGCGTGATGATAATGATCAAAAACAGCAGAACGCCATATTGCTCATACTGGGACAATTTTGCCCTGACATGATTCGGTGACAAGTCCTCGATGATCCGGTACCCATCCAGTGGAGGGAACGGCAGTAAGTTGAAGACAAACAACAGTACGTTCAAGTAAACGATCATCTGCAGGAGATCAATGACAAACGGCGGTACCCCGACTCCGCCCGTCACCCCTACAAAGAAATAGAAAAAACCGAATGCAATGAACGCCAGTAAAAAATTACTCAGGGGGCCGGCAACCGATACCAACACTCCCGCCAACCGGGGATTCTTAAAACGTGATCTCATGACCGGCACAGGCCGCGCCCAGCCAAATCCCGCGATTAATATTAAAATGGTTCCCAGGGGGTCCAGATGCTGAATCGGATTCAATGTGAGTCTTCCCTGATCCTTCGCTGTCGTATCCCCGAACTTGTATGCCACAAAGGCGTGTGCGAACTCATGAACCGTAAAGGCCATGACGAGGGCGATCACGACAAACGGAAGCTCTTCCAACCGAAAGACGGAGATCGACTCAAAAAGTGAGCTAATTGTATCCAAAGTATGTACTCCTTTAAAAAATGTTTTACTTTCTTATTCCATAGTATACAGAAAAATTCCTGCCTTCATGACACTTCATCTTTCCATCATACCAAACTTGCTCTCTCATCCCCTACCCATTACATTTAAATGGTAGGCATGAATACAGGAGCCTACCACAGATTGTACCAAATCCAAAACCAAGGAGCGAATCATTATGCCTTATATCACCGTAAAAATGCTCGAAGGCCGTTCAGAAGAGCAAAAACGTGCCCTCGTTGAAAAAGTGACAGAAGCCGTCAGCGAAACAACCGGTGCCCCTGAAGAAAAAATCGTCGTCTTCATTGAAGAAATGACGAAGGGTCACTATGCCGTCGGAGGCAAGAGACTCAGTGATCAATAGAAGCAAACATAAGACAAGCCCGCTGAAAAGGCATTCCTTTTCAGCGGGCTTGTCTTATGTCTTCGCCTTTTCATAAATCCGGGATTCCACACGGGCAACATTTGCATCTTAAGAATACGATATACCATACAGTCGACGGAAAGGATGAAATGAATGGACATGACGATTGGCGATGTTTTCTTACAGTTGTTCATGACGGCTTTACTTATAGCCATTGTCGTTGTCGCTTTTGTGGTGGCGAAAGGGCTTCGAAACAGAAGGATCCAGCAGCGGAACCAAGACAAACAGGTTGAAGAAAAGCTTGATCAAATCATTGAAAAAATGGATCAATCATCAAAATAGCAAGATTATATAAAGGGGGATCACTCCTGTCGAGTGATCCCCCCTTTCAATCCTATAAGAACGTTCTCTACTGAACGATTTTTTTCGATTTTAGTCCATCAATGTAAGCGAAGGCTTCGTCGATTTCTTCTTCTGTATATTTCTGCTTGCTCTTGAGTGTGAACACTTTTTCCACGACTTCTTCTTTTGAAAGATTATCAAAATATAAGATGGTCGAAACCAGTTCCAAAAAACGTGCTGATTGAACGTTCATATCCGTAAGGCAATCCTTCAGGCAGGGCATATCCTTTTCATAGATTTCCAGGAAGTCCTCCCCTTCTTTCGTGACGGCATAGCGGTATTGAAAGTAGCCGCCTTTTTTTTCCTTCACCTCGGAGATGAACCCCATATTGCATAGCTCCTCCACCCGAAGCGTCAGTTCCTCCGAGTACGGACCATAAAAATGAAATTGAAATTTTTCCTGAAACGGGAATTCAAGCTTCTTCGCGATGTATATCATCTTCTGAAGCTTCTTTCTTCCCACCACTTCACCCGAGGCTAAGAAGGCACTCATCAATTTTGCATGCTCTTTTAACAATGTACGTCATCTCCTACTCCTAGTATTGCATATGTCAGGCTCTTGTCTACAACTCCAGAATCGAACGTATCTGGCGCTTAATATTTTTCTTTGTTGATTCGTCATATAGTAAATCCACTGGATAGTATAATTTATGATCGGTCCGGCGCTTTCCGGAGATGGAATCCACGATATCCGACTGTCTGGAAAGTTCACGAAGCTCCTCATTTTTCATTAATAGATGGATCGGGAGGCGTTCCTCTTCTTCGCCTGGCCTGTAGAAATCGTATGGAAGATCTGAAGATGAGTCCACCACTAAATAATAATCGGGATCGATTCCCGCCTTTTTAAAGAGGGCTTCCAGTTCACTGTGCTTCTTGTATTCCTTCGCCGGATCAAATTCCACGTACTTGAAGAGATTCCGGTTCATGAACCGCTCGCATAAGTCCCGTAAAATCGGATCCTCTTCTTCCTGCCAAATCAGAAAATAGTACATGATGACCGCTTCATCCAGCTTTAAGTAATCCTCAAGGGCCACTTCCCCCTCAAACAGGGAATAAAAATGGATCGGGCTTTGCTTAAAGGAATAGGATTCTTCATGAAGCTCCTTTGCCCTATGTAATATTTTCGTCAGGATCACTTCTGCGCTTCTGGTGACCGGATGGAAATATACCTGCCAGTACATCTGATAGCGGCTCATTATGTAATCCTCCACGGCATGCATCCCGCTTTGCTTGATGACGACCTGATCTTCACGCGGCCTCATGACACGGAGGATCCGCTCCATGTCGAAATGTCCATAGCTAACCCCTGTAAAATAGGCGTCACGCTGCAGATAATCCATACGATCGGCATCGATCTGGCTTGAAATGAGGCTGACGACCAGCTTGTTACTGTACGTCTTCGCGATCACTTCTGCCACATGTTTTGGAAAATCCGGTGCCACTTTACCGAGAACCGCGTTCACCTCTGTATCCCCTAAGATGATGGCTTGGGTAAAATGCTCGTGATCGAGGTGAAACACCTTTTCAAAGGAATGGGAAAACGGTCCGTGCCCAAGATCATGCAATAACGCAGCACACAATGACAGTAATCGCTCATCCTGATTCCACTCCGGTCTTCCGACGAAGACATCATCGACGATGCGGCGAATGATCTCATACACGCCAAGAGAATGATTGAACCGGCTGTGTTCTGCCCCGTGAAAGGTCAAGTAGGTGGTTCCGAGCTGTCTGATTCTGCGGAGTCGCTGGAACTCTTTCGTCCCGATCAAATCCCAAATCACGCGATCCTTTACATGAACATAGCGATGAACAGGGTCTTTAAATACTTTTTCTTCATGTAATTTCTGCTTGGCATACTCCATCTTCTACCCTCTTCCTAAACTAGCATATTTCTATTATAGCGACTTGCGTCATCGCTTTCATCTCGAATTTTGTCGAAAAAAATAGGTATTTGTCCTTTGATAGTTCAACCGCAAGCGTTCCAAATCCTTCAAAAAAATTTGGACGCTTGACAAAAAATTCTCTCCTACTTATTTCTATGCCCCTTATGTAGTTTCCTTTTCCAAAGAACCGCAAACCTTTATTTATTTTTATCAGTAGAAAAGAAAAAACTCCCTCAGGTGGAAGTTTCCCTTCATTTCTTTATTTTCTTGATCACTTTTTCCATCAGTTCTTCTTCAGTCAACGCCGCTACAGGACGATTATTCACAAAAGCGAATGTCTTTTTGCGTCCTGGACCACAATAGGATTGGCACGCAATGTCGATCGGTGCATCCGGATCAATATCCTTTAATTTCGGGATCAAGGTCTTTAGGTTAACGGCCTGACAATCATCGCAAACACGGAATTCGTTTGCCATCTGTCAACAACCCTTTCTATCTATTGAAATGGATTTTATACGTCGTAAACATCGATTTATAGAATACAGTTTTCAGTCATGTATTGCAAGTGAACATCGTTTCCATCCTGCATACGTTCATCACTGATACAACGAAACTAGCAGACAGAAAATAATTTTAACATATTCGTATAAAAACCTTCTAAATGGTCCATCCTTTAATCAACGAATACTTTAAGAAAACTTTGGGAGTTGAGATGAAAATGATGATGAAAACAAGACAGGATGCCTGGACGGAAGAAAATGATCTATTATTGGCAGAAACGGTCCTACGTCATGTGCGTGAAGGCAGCACACAGCTGAATGCCTTCGAGGAAGTCGGGGACAAACTGAACCGCACATCCGCCGCATGTGGATTCCGCTGGAACGCCGTCGTGCGCCATCAGTACGAGAAAGCTCTTTCACTAGCAAAAAAACAACGCAAACAGCGCCACCGCATCCTCGGGAAAGACCAGGGCGGCAAGAAAAAGCTATTATACCAGCCACCGACACCTTCCTTCGAAGATTTAGACGCTATGTCTCTATCAATGTCTGAAGCGGAAGAAGAAATGGAATTTGCCGAGTACGAGAACTACGTACCGGAAACAGAGCAACTGGGGAAAGAAACTGAAGAAGCAGCACAGAACTTTAAAGTGGAAGCAAGTGAGGAACAAGCTTACGTGGCGCCACAAGCACCTGCTGCCAACCATGTTGTAAAACCATCGGGACTTAAAGGGGAAGTCACCCTTGAAAAGGTGATCGCGTTCCTTCAGAACCTGGCCCAAACCAACATGAACTCCGACTACGTGAAAATTGAGAATCAGAGATTGAAGCAGGAGATTTCCGACCTCCGAAAAGAGAATGCCGATCTCGAAAAGAAAGTCAAAGCCCTTGAAAACAACTCCGTTACGATGCAGGAAGACTACGAAACACTCATGCAAATCATGAACCGGGCCAGAAAACTCGTCGTATTCGATGAAGACGAATCGAAAGCACCGCGATTCAAGATGGACCGAAACGGAAATCTCGAGAAAGTTGCTGAATAATGGGATTCCCAACCAGTGCGCCTGTGGGCGTGCTGGTTTTTTGGTAGAGAAGGGATGCCGGGATAAAAAAAGCCGGACTCCCATTCCCATAGAAGTCCCGCTCTCTTCATTATCCTAATACCTTTTCATTCCGATCCACGACCCGCTGATAATACATCTCGTACATCCCATACTCTTCTCCCTGGAGGGCACTGCTGTAAAATTCGCCGCTGAATCCTTTCAACGATTGCAGGAAGCGGAGCATCACATCTTGAATCGATAATTCGACGCCTAAGAGCTCCGATAAAGAAGCCATCACCTCAGGGTCAATTGTCGGAAACGTAAACTTCGACGTTCCACCCTTCAGTCCGGTCTCATAAAAACGCTGAATCAGTCCCGCCCGCTCAGAACCGCTCCCACTGACGCAAAGATACACCTGAACGGCTACTCCGTTTCGGATCCTCCGCTGGGAGATCCCCGCGAACTTCTGATCATTGATGCTGAGATCGTAACTGCCGGGACAGTAAGACTGTGTGATCTCCTTCGCTTCGATCTCCACGTCAAATTCCCTGAACATATCCTTTACCAGCAGCCACATCGCGTCGTATCCACGGTTAATGTCGATGCCTTTTTCAGAATCTGGGAAAACCAATGAGAGATTCAGTACCCCCTCATCCAATACGACCGCAAGGCCCCCGGAGTTTCGTACAATATATCGGTAGCCTTCCTCTTCCAACACCTCTAAGGCATCAGAAAGAAACGGCAGTTTTGTATCTTGAATGCCTAATACAACCGTTTGATGATGGACCCATGAGCGTGCCGTCGGATCAGACTGACCTGCTCCGATCACCGTGCACAATGTATCGTCCATGGCAAACGACTGCAGGGCCCCGAACATCGGTCCCAAACTTGATTGATCAATCACTCTCCATCGATCTTGACGAAGCAGTGCATACGCTTTTTCCTTATCCATAACGCTTCTCCTTCACTTACAACATGCGAGCTCATTATATCACATAATGGTGGGGTTTCTGAAAAAGGGGCCGGACGGGTGAACAAATACCGGATCCATCACCTGGTGCCTGGCACTAATAAAGAACACAAAAAAACCGAACCCCCTAAAGGATCCGGTTTCCCAATACATCAATCTCCTTACAGCGCCTGAGCTGCCGTAATCAATGCAAGCTTGTACACATCTTCTTCGTTACAACCGCGGGAAAGATCGTTCACAGGGGCGTTCAGTCCTTGAAGGATCGGGCCTACTGCTTCGAAGTTTCCTAAACGTTGTGCGATTTTGTATCCGATGTTTCCTGCTTCAAGACTTGGGAATACGAATACGTTGGCATCCCCTTGAATGTCCGCACCAGGTGCTTTCTTCTCTGCTACGGATGGAACGAAGGCAGCGTCAAATTGGAATTCACCGTCGACAGTCAGTTCCGGTGCTTTTTCTTTTGCGAGAGATACGGCTTCTACCACTTTTTCCGTTTCAGGTGATTTAGCCGATCCTTTTGTCGAGAAGCTCAGCATCGCAACGCGTGGATCGATATCGAACATGTCAGCTGTCTTCGCACTTTCGATGGCGATTTCAGCTAGATCCTGGCTGTCAGGTGTGATATTGATCGCACAGTCAGCGAATACATACTTCTCGTCTTCACGTACCATGATGAAGACACCGGATGTTTTGCGGACGCCTTCTTTTGTTTTGATGATCTGCAGGGCCGGGCGAACCGTATCAGCCGTTGAGTGGGCAGCTCCGCTTACAAGTCCGTGAGCCTGGCCGGTGTATACAAGCATCGTACCGAAGTAGTTTCCGTCCAAGAGAATTTTCTTCGCATCTTCTTCAGTCGCTTTTCCTTTTCGACGTTCCACGAATGCTTTCACAAGCTCGTCCATTCCAGCAAATGATGCCGGGTCGAGGACGTCACAACCGTCAAGCTTGACTCCCAGCTGATCCGCTTTGGCGTTCACTTCATCCACGTTTCCGACTACGATCGGTGTCAGGATACCGTCAGCAGACAAACGGGATGCTGCTGTCAGAATGCGTTCATCCGTCCCCTCAGGGAAAACGATCTTTAACTCTTTGCCTTTTACTTTATCCGTTAATGTTGTAAATAAGTTGCTCAATAGAGGAACCTCCTTGATTTATACATATCCAATCTTAGAATACTCTTCTCAATGAAGAATTCAAGGAAAAGGAGTAATGATACCGGTTTCAACTCAAAAGTCTTTGTTTTCTAATAATTTTACCCAAACTGACAATAACCTAAGCCTATATGACAATCTACGAGGATAGTGTGTTCCAGAAATCCACCGGCTATCCACCATTTGTGCCATTTTTGCGACATTGGGTTTTGTATTCTTACTCTAGGGTGAAACTATGATATAGTAAAGTTGGAAAAAGTACTTTAAGGAGTGATTACGTTGGCAGAACCGGCACAAACATTAGATGGTTGGTATTCCCTGCATGATTTTCGCGCAATGGACTGGACTTCATGGAAGATGCTTCCGAGTGAAGAGAGAGCCTCGGCTATTTCAGAATTCCACCGTTTCTTAGATCGATTGAACAGCACTCAGGATGCAAAAGAAGGAAGCCATGCCCTTTACACGATTGTTGGGCAGAAAGCGGACTTCATGCTGATGATCCTTCGTCCGACAATGGAAGAACTAAATGAGCTGGAAAATGAATTCAACAAGCTGAAAATCGCTGAGTTCACTATTCCGACATTCTCATACGTTTCTGTAGTGGAACTCGGCAACTACATGCCTTCAGAGGGCGATCCTTACGAGAATCCATACGTACAGGAACGCATCTACCCGATCCTTCCAAAAGCGAAGCATATCTGCTTCTACCCGATGGACAAGCGCCGCCAGGGGAATGATAACTGGTACATGCTGCCGATGGAAGAGCGTCGTGACATGATGAGAAGTCATGGTATGATCGGCCGCCAATACGCAGGTAAAGTGAAACAGATCATTACGGGATCTGTTGGTTTCGATGATTACGAATGGGGTGTCACTCTGTTCGCCGATGACGTGCTTCAGTTCAAAAAGCTCGTATACGAAATGCGTTTTGACGAAGTAAGCGCCCGCTTCGGTGAGTTCGGTGCCTTCTACGTAGGAAACCTGTTAAAAGAAGAAGGTATTTCTAAATTCCTTCACGTCAACTAAATACAACATAAACGACAAGTCCCTTTGGCTTGTCGTTTTTTTATGGGTTCAGTCAATAAAACAAATGAATAAATATTTCTCCCACCACATAGACATGAAATAGTGAGACATAGCATCTTCTAAAGTGAGGTGGGAGAAGATGGGTGTTATTCCTTATAACGAGAAGGAAGTGAAGCTCCTGGCTCGACTGATGAGGGCTGAGGCCGAGGGTGAAGGACAGCTTGGAATGCTTATGGTGGGAAATGTCGGTGTGAATCGGGTCCGGTCCGATTGCCTTGACTTTAAGCAATTGGCTAATCTTCAGGATATGGTGTTTCAGAGTCCCGGTGGATTTGAGGCCACCCAGAAAAGCTATTTCTATCAGCGGGCCCGGCAGAAGGATATCGATTTGGCGCGGAAGACCATTAAAGGTGGCAGGTATCACCCTGCGTCTTACTCCCTTTGGTTCTTTAAGCCGGCCGGGAGCTGTCCGGATCAATGGTATAACCAGTCGAACTCCGGGCGGTTCAAGTCCCACTGTTTCTTTCAACCCACTCAAGGTGATTGTCCGAAAGTATATTAATCTTACTTAAAGGAGGTATTCGGTTTGGCGAACCAACAATCAAACCCGTATCAAGGGTATAATCAATCTGCTTATAATCCTTATGGTCAGTATTACGGTGGTGGGCAAGGTCAGGGACAATACTATCCCCAGCAGCAAGGCGGTGGAGGGTTTCAAATTCCTTCCCCTACGAATGCCCCGGCGCCTTCTCAAAATGTTCCGGGAATGCTTCCGATTGAAGAGTCGTATATCGAGAATATTCTCAGGTTGAATAAAGGAAAAGTCGCGACGGTTTATACGACGTTTGAAAATAATAAGGAATGGAATGCGAAGGTGTTCAAAGGGATCATTGAAGCCGCCGGCCGGGATCACCTTATCCTGAGCGATCCACAAACCGGCACACGGTACCTCATTCCGATGATTTATCTTGATTACATTACATTTGATGAAGAAATCGAGTATGAATATCCATATGGTGCGGGAGGCTCCATGCAAAGCTATTCCCAACGCTAAAAAAATACCCTGTCAGGAAATCCACTTCCTGACAGGGTATCTTTTTTGTTTATAATGTTTTCGCTGCAAATACGATCAAAAGTACCCAGGCGACGAGGAAGCTTACTCCTCCAAGCGGTGTGATCGCCCCTAGGATTTTCACTCCTGAGATGCTCAGTACGTAAAGGCTTCCAGAGAAAAGAATGATTCCGATCAGCATCAGCCAGCCTGACCAGGAAAGCAGGGATGTTGGCGTGACATTTCCCATCAGCACTCCGACGATGATGATCCCGATCGCATGGAACATTTGATAAAGAACCCCTGTATTCCACGTATCGATGTATTTCTGTGAAATCTTCCCTTCCAATGCGTGGGCACCGAAAGCTCCAAGTGCCACGGATAAAAAGGCGTTGATGGCACCGATAATGATAAATGTTTTCATGATGAACCTCCTAGGTTAAAAGTCAAATAAAGAATTGCCATTGGCTCCGTCATCTGTTTCGAGAGGCTCTTCCTTCTGAATGGAAACGGGCTTCTGAACAGGCTGTGATTCCTGGAAATACGGCATCGTTTGCTGAGGTTGGGAAAACGCAGGCTGGGTGGATGCCCCGTTGTTCTCCTCCAGCAATACTTCACATAGTGCTTTTATTGAATAAACATGTTCACGGATTTGCTGGGACTTTTCAGCAGACTTCGCTTTACCGAGTTCATGTTCGATTTTCTTGATTAATGATTGATGTGGGATATTCACAATGATTGACTCCTTCCACAAGGTCTACAGTATGTACGTCTTTATCCTAATTCTTATTGAAGGATTTCGCAAATATCATCTTTGTTTCGCCTTGAATTTCATGCATGGACTCCCGGAGGATTGTAAAACCACAAGGGAAGGCATCGCTTTTGTTTTAAACCCGTAGCCTTTACATCCCCGCGGGTGAGCCTGCTCCCACGTTGTATAAAAATACTGACATTGAAAACAGTTGATCCTTTCTTCCTTTTTCACAAAGCTTCCTCCCTCTGTGTTTCACGTGAAACATCACGATTCTACACACCAGTCGATTTCTTCCATTCCCTGTTCACGAAGAAACCCGTTCGTTTTTGAATAAGGTCTGCTTCCAAAGAAGCCGCGGTGGGCCGATAAAGGGCTCGGATGGGGAGCCGTGACAATGTAGTGCCTGGATGAATCAATCAACGACTGCTTCGCCTGGGCAGGCTTCCCCCATAGCAAAAACACCACCGGCTTCTCCCGCTCATTCAATAAGGAGATGACTCGATCTGTGAACCGTTCCCACCCCTTCCCTCTATGGGAGTGGGCCTTGCCGTCCCCGACGGTCAGCACTGTATTTAATAGGAGGACACCCTGTTCGGCCCATTTCACCAGTGAGCCGTGATTGGGAATCGGACATCCCACATCCTCCTGAAGCTCCTTGTACATGTTTCGCAGGGAGGGAGGAATTTTCACCCCTTTTTTCACAGAAAAACTCAAGCCCTCTGCCTGATTTGCTCCATGATACGGATCCTGCCCCAGTAAGACAACCTTTACGTCTTCAAAGGCTGTATAGTGAAAAGCGTTAAAAATATCGTGCATGGGTGGATGAGTAAGGTTCGTCTGATACTCCCCTTTCAGCCATTCCCGTAAATCCCGGTAGTACTCCTTCTGAAGTTCATCTTCCAGAACGTGTCCCCAATCATTTTGAAAAATCGCCGACACCAGCAGACACCCTTTCTAGTTTTGAAATTCAATCGTCACATCGTACCCTAATTGTTCAAAGAAACCCGTCAATGATTTTTCAGCATTTTTTTCAGCAGCTTGAAGGATCCCCTGTTCGATCGCTTCCTGACTGATTTGATCCTTTGCCACTTCCGCAAGGGCAAACCCTTCATTCCAGTCTACATCATTCCGGAAGATCCCTTCCACAGAGAACGTCTTGATATTGTCCGTATCGATGGACGGTTCCTGAAGGATTTCCGCACGGGGCAGCGTAAGCCGGATTTCTTTCTTCTCTTCATTTACTACTATATCTTTGTCATCGATCTCTTGTAAATCCACCCCGGCAAGGACGGTCCCGGGAACGACCATCAGAAGTTTTCGTTTCGTTCCGGGAAGATCCGCATTGATTTCTTTCCCGAATAACTGATTATCTTCCTGCTCGATCACGGCTTTCACAAACCCTTGAGCCGTGGCCAGTGAACTCATTTCTTGAATCCGTTCCACAAATGAGCCCTTTTCTTCTGTAAAAGTAGAGCCAGATAACCAGTAGTAGACTCCTATCGATGCCCCTCCCACCCCTAGCAAGAGCACCATCAGAAAGAGCAACACTCTTCTTTTCCACGAAGCCAGGAGGGTATTGGTCAATCCCCGACGCCCGCTTCTTCTATTGTCAATGGCCAAAGAGGCACCCGTTTGTCTTTCAGCCTCCTTCAAATCTGCCAAAACCGCTTCCATTTCTTGTATTTTCTTGTGTTGACTTGTCAAATCCTTCACCTTCCTCTCTTCTATTATAGGAAATAATGTAGAATCTTGGAAACATTTATTCTACTTCTATATTTTGGAAAGTTTGAAGTTGATCCTACCGGGAAAAGAAGGGACAAGACATAAAAACACGGAGGTAATAAACATGTATAAAGTTCAAACAGTACAGAATGTGGTAGAGGCAAAGAAAGAAATCGAAATGTTCACAAGTGAAGGTTATACGAAAGATGACATTTACGTATTCGCTCATGACAAACATCGCTCTAAACACATCACAGAGGCAACAAATACGGAATCAACCGGGATAAAAGAGCAAGGAATCCTTGAATCCATGGGTAATATGTTCAACAGCCGCGGAGATGAACTGCGTTCGAAAATGAAGTCTGTCGGGATGAATCAGGCAGAAGCCGATGCCTATGAGGAAGAACTTGATAAAGGCAAGCTTGTCATTGTTGCTTCTAAAGAAGCTACGAATAATAATGCGAAACCTTTCTAAGTTTGTCTAACAGCTACGTAAAGACGTCGATGGATTTTCATCCGGCGTCTTTTTTGTCGTCATCTATAGTCAAAAGGATTTGTATTTACCCGTCCGATATTATATTCTTTAGTCAGACTTTTACAATGAAACGAAATCACAGGAGGAATGCAGCCATGAAAAAAACACTCACGATCGCCGGATCCGACTCAAGCGGAGGCGCCGGGATCCAAGCCGATCTTAAAACGTTTCAGGAGCACGGCGTATATGGTATGACGGCTCTTACCACTGTCGTGACCATGGATCCTGACAACCATTGGCACCATAACGTTCACCCACTGTCCATCGACACTCTGGAAGCACAATTGGAAACGGTTATGTCTGTCGGGATCGATGCCATGAAAACAGGAATGCTTGGCACGGTCGAGATCATTGAACTTGCGGCGAAAAAAATCGATGCATTCGGTTTAAATAAAGTCGTTATCGATCCAGTCATGGTATGTAAAGGGGAAGATGAAGTCCTTCACCCTGAAACAACCGACGCCATGAGAGAGCACTTACTGCAGCGTGCGACCGTTGTCACCCCTAACCTGTTCGAAGCGGGGCAGCTTGCCGGGACCGGTCCGATCAAAACGATTGATGAAATGAAGGAAGCAGCCAGGAAGATTCACGACCTGGGAGCTAAAAACGTTGTCATCAAAGGCGGAAAGCAATTAAAGCACGATAAAGCACTCGATCTATTCTATGACGGAAGCGAATTCACTCTACTTGAAGAAGAGAAAGTAGAAACTACCTATAACCACGGAGCAGGATGCACGTTCGCCGCAGCCATCACGGCAAACCTTGCCAATGGACAAGACGTGAAAGAAGCGGTTAAGAATGCCAAATCCTTTGTCACTGCAGCCATCAAACACGGCTTCAAACTGAACGAATACGTAGGGCCCGTCATGCACGGAGCCTACAACCGCTTCAATAAATAATACTCTCCCGCCCAGGTGCCAGGAACGAATATACCCATTCGTGCCTGGCACCTTTTTTTGAGGTACGGACCTCCACTGTCGCGAATCCCCCTTCTCTCAATCATACTTTTCGCATTCAATCATGAATTTTAGTAAGATAGTACATAATGGTTAAGAGTCTTTTCTGTATTTAAGGAGGAAAAAGAATGGAACCAATTAAGATTGCCGATGTGCAGGGAATCATCACCCAGCTTGCCCGTCAGGACGTTTATATACATTTAGAAACCACCAACGGAGCCTACGCTTCACACTTCAATGAAGGCTTCTTCTCCGCGGGAGCCTATATACGTAACGCAAAAGTGAACTACGAGCACGGAAAAATCATCGGGGACGGACCTTACCGTGTCGGTCTGAAAATTGAAATCGGCTGGATCTATGCCGAGGGATTGACTCATTATGAATTGGATGAACAGGGCCGCTTGCTGCTTGCAGGACATGGCGGGGACGGGAAACTGGCCGTTGCCCTTGAAATCAGTCCAACCCCTTTCAATTAAACTACTTGAACCTATAAATAAAGGAGAGGTCAAAATGGAAAAAGAAAGACAGGTACTTGTCATCTTCCCTCACCCGGATGATGAAGCATTTGGTGTATCAGGGACCATTTCCACCCACGTGAACAATGGAACGCCCGTCACCTATGCATGCCTCACATTAGGGGAAATGGGAAGGAACTTAGGAAACCCGCCATTTGCGACCCGGGAATCCCTTCCTTTAATCCGGAAAAAAGAGCTGCAAAAAGCCGCCGACGTGATGGGAATACAGGATCTGCGCATGATGGGCTACCGGGATAAGACCCTTGAATTTGAAAATGATGAAAAGCTTTCAAACATGGTGACGGAGCTGATCGAAGAATTAAACCCGTCCCTCATCATCACGTTCTACCCGGACTACTCGGTCCACCCGGATCATGAAGCAACTGCAAGAGCCGTCGTCCGTGCCGTCAGACGCCTTCCGAAAGCATCAAGACCAAAGCTTCATTGCCTGGCATTCTCTAAGAATTGCGAAGAAGAATTGGGCAAACCCGATATCTTTGTTGATATCACACCGGTCAAAGATCAAAAAATCGGTGCCATGAAGGCCCATATCTCCCAAACGGCCTGGATGCTGAAGGATCTTGAAAAAGGCATTCAGCAAAATGATCCTGAATCATTAAAATGGGTCACCGTTGAACGATTCTGGAGCTATCAATGGGAAAATGACAACGTGAAATAATGAGATAAGAAGAGTCTGGGCCGCTGCTCAGGCTCTTTTTTTCATGTAGGCTCTTCTAAAAATAAATGAGAAGAATAAATTAGTGAGTGATTACTCACTTTACAAAACGATCCTCTTACTTTATATTAATAGTGAGTAATCACTCACTACTTTTGAAAGGTGTGATTTACATGGATTCCATTATCCAATTACGGGAGCTGTCAAAATCATTTGGCTCACAGAACGTATTACAAAAAATCAATCTTGCTATTCCTAAAGGACAAATCTACGGATTATTGGGCCCGTCAGGTTCAGGGAAAACGACAATCATCAAGCTCATGATCGGACTTGAAACGCCTTCATCCGGCAGTGTGATCTTCAAAGGGAACAAGCTGAAGGCAGACGACCTTTACCCTACCATCGGATATATGGCTCAATCCGATGCCCTATACGATGAGCTGACGGCTAAAGAAAACCTATCCTTCATGGCATCCCTCTATGGATTAAAGAAAAACGACCGAAAAGCACAAATCGAAAAAGTGATGAACACCGTCGATCTACTTGAACACCTGAACAAGCCGGTTCATCAATATTCAGGCGGGATGAAACGAAGACTTTCCCTTGCCATTGCCCTCCTTCATGACCCAGAAGTCCTATTTCTTGATGAACCGACCGTCGGGATCGATCCCGTCCTGCGAAAAGAAATCTGGGACAGCTTCCACCGGCTGAAAGAAGAAGGCAGGACGCTGATCATTACGACTCACGTCATGGATGAAGCAGAAAGATGTGACGCGCTGGGTCTCCTGCAGCATGGAGAAATCATTTCAAGCGACACACCTGCCGGGATTAAAGAAACGTACGGGGTCACTTCAATTGAAGATGTCTTTTTGAAAAATGGAGGTGTTTCCGTTGAGAATTAGTGGATTTATCATCCGTATCCTTCAGCAGCTCCTCCGGGACAAACGCACATTGGCCCTGATGTTTCTGGCACCACTCCTGATCCTCAGCATGCTGTACCTTGTTTTTGACACTGAGGATTATGACGCAAAGGTCGCCATTGTAGACCTGCCGCAAAAGATGGAAGCGAAGGTTGATACAGAGGATTTCCAAGTCTATCGGAATCCTGATGAAGCATTGAAGGACATTAAAAGTGGAAAATTGGATGGCTATATTTCATTCGAAGACCCCACTTCACCATCCATTGTCATCGAAGGCAGTGATCCCACTGTCAATGGGGCCGTCATGAAGAAGGTACAGACCTTATTCCCTTCTCCTTCACAAAACATGACCGATGAAGTGAAGTATGTGCATGGAAGTAAGGATATGGAGATGTTTGACTTCTTTGGACCCGTTCTTCTTGGATTCTTCGTCTTCTTCTTCGTCTTTTTAATCAGTGGCGTGTCTTTTTTAAGAGAGAGAACGACGGGAACTCTCGAACGATTGCTTGCTTCTCCCATTAAAATCTGGGAAATGGTCGTCAGTTACGTGATCGGCTTCGGGATCGTGACGCTCCTTCAGGCATCCCTGATTTCGTGGTACTCAATTTACATCTTGGACATGATGATGAAAGGCAGCTTTTTCAACGTATTGATCATCATCGTTTCCTTATCGTTCACTGCTCTTACTCTCGGAATATTGCTGTCCGCTTTTGCTAAAAATGAATTACAGATGATGCAGTTCATTCCGATTGTCGTGGTTCCTCAGATCTTTTTCTCGGGATTATTCAATTTAGACACCATCTCCGAGTGGCTAAGCTGGATCGGGCCGTTAACCCCGCTTTATTATGCAGCTGATGCACTAAGGGATGTCATGATACGCGGCTATGCATTCGGGGATTTACTCTTTAATCTATCCGTGCTGATCGGTTTTTCTCTACTCTTTATCGTCCTTAATGTTGCAGCCCTCCGAAAATACCGTAAAATATAGGGTAGGAATGAACGACAAGTTAGGGGTTTAATAATGTCTGAAGAAAAAAATATATTTAAACAGTTGTTCGATGAAGAAGAATCACTGACAGAAAAACAACAGAAAATCGTGGAGGCCGCCATCGAAATGTTCGCTGAAAAAGGGTACGCCTCCACTTCCACCAGTCAAATCGCTAAAAAGGCAGGCGTCGCAGAAGGAACCATCTTCCGGCATTACAAAACAAAGAAGGACCTGCTTCTTTCGATTGTATCCCCTACGATGGCCAAACTGATCGCTCCTTTTGTAATCCGGGATCTTAATAAAGTGCTTGATGCCAAGTATGACCGGTACGAAGATTTCCTGAAAGCGATGATTTTGAATCGCCAGGAGTTCCTCAAAGAGAATATGACCGCTTTTAAAATATTGATACAGGAAATCCCTTTTCATCCCGAATTGAAAGAACAGTTCAGAGAGCATATCGCTGAAAAGGTATTCGAGAAATTCGTTCGCCTCGTTGATCATTATAAAGAGAAGGGGCAGATTATCGACCTGCCATCACCAGCTGTCGTGCGATTTTCAGCTACAAGCATCTTCGGCCTGCTCATCGTTCGGTACCTTTTCCTTCCTGAAGCCGATTGGAATGATGAAAAAGAGATCGAAATGACCGTGCAGATGATTGTAAACGGGATCGGGAAAGGTTAAAACGTGTAGAAAGGACTCCAAATCGGGGTCCTTTTTCAGTTGCAGGTGGAGTCCCGGAGCGTTTATTTTCAATTTCACTACTTTTATTTTCAAAAATCCATTTTTATTTTCAAATCTCACCCTTTTATTTTCAAAAACGGGATTTTATTTTCAAAACGGCCAACTTCCGTTTCCCACCTCTCCCCCCCGGGTAAAACGTACTATACATCACAAGGAGGTAAAAAAATGAGTTTCATTTTTCATGAAAACACGTTGAAAGATCAGCATATCCTTATCACAGGTGCCACCGGGGGGATTGGATATGAAACAGCAAAAACTGCCGTTCAAGCGGGTGCCAAGGTGACGATTACGGGTCGGAATGAAGAAAAACTGAATCAGTTGAAAGCAGAATGCCAAGATCCTTCCAGTGTCTTTCTCCATAAAGCGGATCTTACGAAAACCGAAGACCGCGAACAGCTTCTATTTGCTGCAAGAAAAGAGCACGGTCCCATCACAGGCCTTGTGAATTCGGCCGGAATTGGCGGGGGTGATCTGGTGGAGAAACTGACTGAAGAAGATATGAGAAAAATCATGGAACTAAACTATTTCTCACTGGTTCAACTCTCCCAGGACGTCTATAACCAAATGAAGGGATTAAAAGGTGGAGCGATCGTTAACATCTCATCCCTTTCCGGACTGAGAGGTACCCACGGAAACAGTGCTTACAGTGCATCCAAGTTTGCAGTGACAGGGTTCACCCAGGCCTTTGCCCATGAAGCGATCGAGGAAGATATCAGAGTCAACGCCATTTGCCCGGGGTATGTCGATACAGAGATGGGTCGAAACGCCATCAAAGCCAAAGGGGAACGGGAAGGCAGAAGCTATGAGGAACAACTGGAAATCGCGAAGGACAGCATTCCTTCAGGAAGATTAACCTCCCCCGTTGAAGTCGCAAACACCATCGTTTATCTATTAAGTGATGCTGCCGCAAACATTGTCGGAGAATCGGTCAAAATTTCAGGGGGCAGTGTCATGCGCTGATCTCATGAAGAAACAGGCAAGGGTTCTTCACCCTTGCCCGTTCCCAATTTCTAGCTGCCCTCCTGGATTTTCTTTTTAATCTCATCAATATATTTTTTCTTTTCTTTCTCATTCATCAGCTGGTCACTGTTTTTATCCTGGAGGTATTTCTGAAGAGCCTTTTCAATCTCTTCATGAGTAGCGTCTTCCGCTATGACTCCGGTCTTCTTTAACATCTCTATGATCTTTTCATCGTTGGCCAGAACATCCATTTTATTCGCAGGCTGTTCCGTTTCGGCAGCAGGGACATCCGAATTGACTTCAGTAGAATCCTGATCTTTCTTCCCATCGTCTGCAGCACATCCACCCAGCAACAAACCTCCCAAAAGAAAGGCGAACCTCCATTTACCACTCATCCCGTCACTTCCCTTTCATAAAGAATAAACCTTGTATACTATATTACATAAACTACCCTCAATCTCCTTTATAAAATCCTACCCCCATCTAATAAGTGGATAATAAGGGAAAATTAGTGCATTCATCACTTACTTCATTCTGTAATATGTGGTTTAATAGATAGTACTATGGATCGATTAAAGAGAAGAAGGTTGTGGAAATGGGTCCCTTCCGCTTCTTTATAGAGTAAAAGCAGAGAGATGTTTTCTCCTCTTTTTTTTACTTTAAAATCGAACATATGTTCTATTGGTGGTGAAAAAATGGATTCATTAGTGAGTGAATTTTATCGTCATTATCCTCATCTCAAATACAATAAAGCCGTTGAGTCCTTTATCAGTCAAATCGAGAACCGTAAGTTAGTCGAAGATTTTTTACGTCACCCCAGTGCAAGGAAGGAAGAGCATTTAAACGAAGCGTTTAAAGCCTATTATTTTGATATCCGGTTTACCTCTTATGTCAGTTCATCCCTTTATTTTCATAGTGTGAACTTTGACAAGCATATAAGAAAATATAGCGAACGTCATCCTCTCACCCTGGATAACCAGGTGGGTGAAGATGGCGGATCGTATGTCGACCTTGTTCCGGATCCCGCATTGGATATTGCACCTTTCACCAATTATTCGACCTTAATGGAATGCCTGGAGAACGAAGAACTCCTGCAGGCTTATAAAACGTTGACCGACAAACAAAAGCATATCCTGGATTTAGCCTATGTGCAGGAGCGGTCTGATACGGAGATAGCAAGAATGCAGGGTGTATCCCAACAAGCCGTCTCGAAAGCCCATCGAAAAGCGTTACGCAAATTAAAATCCATTTTAGAAAAAGGAGAATCATAAACCATGGGAATTTTATACGATTTAGTCAAAGAAGCGAAGAGTAACACGGAATATGAAACGAAGGTCATCCGGAGGTTCGAACCGAAAATCAGGAAATCATTGAACTTGACCCGACTCGAAAACAGGGACGACCTCGAGCAGGAGTTAAAAATCAAATTGATCCGGTATGTCAGGAACTATTCATTGGAAAATGTCCCGGGATTATTTGACGAAAAGAAGCAGTGAAACATTCCATTTATTTCAAGCGTATAGGACAATCTTGAATCCGGGAAGCCTTAGAATAAGGAGGCGATGTATAATGAATACATTCGAAGTATTATCTCTGATGCTCAGTTTTGGGATGTTCGTGATTGCGATTCTGAAAGCCAATGATGAAAATAAACATTCATGAACACGCTTTTGAGCGTGTTTTTTTTTTGCAAAAAAACCTCCCCAAAACGAAGGGAGGTTTCCGTCACTCTATTCTTCATTCATCACTGACTTCAAATCCACCTCATACAGCTTATCGTCATTCTCACGGGGGATTCCGCGCCCATCTGTGTTGTTGGAGACAAAATAAAGGGTGTCCCCTTCCACCAGCACATCCCTGACACGTCCAAATCCAGTGAGAAGATCGGTTACTTCCCCCGTTTCCGTATCAAATCGCTTTACGCTTTGACCAGCGAGGGATGCAAATACGAAATCTGCATTCCAGAAGTCCGCTCCAGAAGGTGCCCATGAAGGTTCACCGGAGTGTGCCAGCGGAGAAATCATAGACTCTTCCTTATCACTACCTGTGATTTTCGGCCAGCCGTAATTGTTTCCGGCTTTGATCAGGTTGACTTCATCATATCCATTCGGACCATGTTCCGTTTCATAAAGCGCTCCATCCTGATTCCAGGCCAGGCCTTGGGGATTCCGATGGCCGTAGCTGTAAACGTATGATTGTTCAAATGGATTATCAGACGGGATCCCGCCATCCAAATCCATGCGAAGAATTTTCCCACCAAGGAAAGAGAGATCCTGAGCATGATCCTGCCTGGTGGCATCCCCGGTGGTAATGTAGAGCTTGTGATCGGGACCGATTTCAAGCCTGCCACCTTGATGAAATTGACCGCTTGGGATCCGGTCCAACAGGACTTTTTCTTCTGTCCATTCGCTTGCATTCCGCTTCAGGGTTACGACCCGATTGTAGTTGGCATCTGAATCCCCGTACGTATAATAGGCAAAGGCCTGTTGATTCGATTCGAAATCCGGGTGAAGCACAAACCCCAACAGCCCCGCTTCAGGTCGATCCGATAATGGCTTTGAAAGCCTGGTCTTAACTATGGATTTATTTCCATCCTTTATTTCAACGATGTCCCCTGTCCGTTGAGTCAGGTAGAACACAGCCCCAAGCTTCTGGATGGACCAGGGAATGGAGAGATCCTGCGCCACAACCTTACTTTCGACACTCGGCCTGGTGACTGATTCACTTTCTTCCTGCTGCACATCTGGCTGTCCGAACGAACACGCACCTAGTAGTAAGCTCTGACTCATGAGAAACACGAGCCAACCCATTTTAATTTTCATCCTACCAGCTCCCCTTATTCACTCTTTTTTTACCAGTATGGACAACAGAAGGAGTTCTCATTACTTTGCCGGTTGGTGGATGACTTCCTGGATGGCTTTGGCCACACCATCTTCCTTATTGGTTGCCGTGATGAATGGACAGAATTCCTTAATCTGCTCAAGGGCATTTCCCATGGCTACGGGTCTTCCGACTACTTTCATCATGGACAGGTCATTAAGATTATCACCCATGGCCATGGCATGTTCAGGAGACAACCCTTTGTCCTTGAGGAGTTTCTCAAGAGCGACGCCTTTTTGTGCCTCAAGGCTGTTCACTTCAATATTTTCTTTACCCGATGAGCTGATGGCGATGCCTGTAAGTTCACTTAATTTCTCGTTCGCTTCCTGCAGCTGCTTCTCATCAAAGGAGAAAACAAGGAATTTGTAGACTAGCTGGCTGTCATCTGCGAATAGGACCCCGTAATCTTCCACTAGCTTGATATGCCCTTTTTCAAATCGTTCCCTGGCCGCTTGTCTCACTTGTTCTTCAGAAACGCCGGGATTGGCCGTTGTGAAAATGTTGACGATCAATTCGACTCCCATTTCATAGTCTTCCGTATACGTACCCTGATCTGTGTAGATTTCAAAGTAAATGCCGGTTTCATTCAAGACAGCGGCAATCTCTCTTGCGCGCGTTGATTCAATCCCTGCCTGATAGATGATATCACCTTGTTTGTTCCGCACTTCTGCTCCATTGGCACAGACGATATCGCATGAGATGCCTGCTTCTTGTATGACATAACGGGCTTCCTCATATGACCTGCCTGTGGCAACCACCACTTCGATCCCCTGCTCCTGTGCGTCCAGGATAGCCTGCTTATTCGCTTCACTGATTTCCTGATTTTCATTTAATAGCGTTCCGTCCATATCTGTAGCAATGAATGTAATCATTTGTAAACACCTTCCTGTTGTTGAATATTCTTAATTTAGCCATTGTATCATGAATCTTTTATGGTTTTATACTGAACACCCTCCTGATATGAATACCCTGCAAGAATTAGGGTATGAGAAATAAAGAGAACGCTCGTCTATTACGTCAGGAGGATTATTCATGGGTAACCGTACATATTTGAACAAAGTGTTTTGGATTTCAGCTATTATTCTGTCCATCTTAGTTGTTTTTGGCGCTTCTTTTCCGAAACTTTTTGCACAAGGAGCGAATGCAGCCTTTGGTTTCACCACCTATTCGTTTGGATGGTTTTATCTTGTGTCCGTATTTTTCTTTGTGCTATTTCTACTGTTTCTTATGGGAAGTAGATACGGGAAAATACGTCTCGGGAAGGATGAGGAACGGCCACAGTATCCATTCTTCACATGGATAGGAATGTTGTTTTCCGCCGGGTTCGGGATTGGACTTGTGTTCTGGGGGATTGCAGAACCGATGAGCCATTTCTTTGAAACTCCGATCCCGGGTGTGGAAGCACAGACGGAAGAAGCCGCACGCCTCGCAATGGGGTATGCCTTTTTCCACTGGGGAGTCAGTCAATGGTCGGTCTTTACGATTGTCGGGTTGATCATTGCCTACTTTCAATTTAGAAAAGGAGACAATGGACTCGTTTCCACCTCTCTCACACCCATGATCGGACAACGTAAAGGGTCACAAGGCATTAAAAATACGATTGATATACTCGCGGTCATTGCAACCGTCATGGGTGTCGCTACTTCACTCGGCCTCGGGATCCTGCAGATCAATGGAGGATTGAGTTCCGTCTTTGGAATAGGAAGTGGCACATGGACTCAATTGGTGATTGTATTGATCCTGCTCATCCTTTACTTAGCATCCTCCACAACAGGACTTGATAAAGGTATTAAATGGCTCAGTAATCTCAATTTATCCTTGGCTCTTTTTCTGATGCTCTTTGTGTTCATCGTCGGTCCGACAGTCTTTATCTTAAACACATTCACACTTGGAATCGGTGATTACATTTCGAATTTCATCCGCTACAGCCTTCGTCTCACACCTTATCAGGGAGGCACATGGGTACAGGACTGGACGATTTTCTACTGGGCATGGGCCATCGCCTGGTCTCCATTTGTCGGTGCCTTTATCGCACGGGTATCACGAGGGAGGACCATCAGGGAATTTATTGTAGGCGTGTTGGTCGTTCCACCACTCATTGCCCTCATGTGGATCGCCGTCTTTGGGGGAACTGCCCTTCACCTGGACTTATTCAGCGGTACCTCGATTGCGGAAGGGGTCAATAAAGATGTGACGAGTGCCTTATTTTCAACATATGGTGAACTTCCCTTTACCATGGTCCTGTCTGTCCTATCCATTCTGTTGATCTTTACCTTTCTCATTACGTCGGCTGACTCAGCGACATACATTTTAAGTAGTATGACGACAGAGGGGAGCTTGAACCCTCCAATGATCGTGAAGGTCGTCTGGGGAGTATTGATTGCCGCCATAGCAGCTGTATTGCTCGTATCCAGTGGTCTCGAGGGATTACAGACCGCTTCTCTCGTCTCTGCACTGCCATTCACAGTCATCCTGATCTTCATGTGTGTGACGTTATTCCGGCTTCTACGGAAAGAAAAAAGCAAAGCCCGTCCTGTAAAAAAATAACCCTTAGAGGTTGGGACAAAAGTATTTAGTTGAAAGAAAATCCGAACGATCATTCGAAATTCTTTTTTGAAAATCGAAATCGTTCGGATTTTTCATTGGATGTTTACGTAAACATCGTTGCTTTAAGATGTAGTAAGTAGTGGTTGATTTCCGCTACAGGTGCTCGCTTTCCGCGGGGCTGGCGGTGAGCCTCCTCAGCTGTGCCTGCGGGGTCTCACCTGTCCAGCTACAGCGGCTAGCCCCTCGAGGTCATAAGCTAAATGGACCAAGAAGGCAAAAAACGCTTTCTTAGCCCATTCATCTTATGCTTGTCGGGGCTGGTCAAGCCGCTTCCGCTTTTCGGACTGTCCAGCGTTTCCCGCAGGAGTCGAGCACCTTCCGCTCCAATCAACTTTCCAAGCGTAAGTGTTTCACTATCATTTTGTAATGTCGAGATCGTTTCACCTATTGCATACATCAAATGTTATTCTATTAGTGGCAGTGACCTTAACCGTTACTTATACAAATACTCTTTCTAAACAGATGTGAATGATTCATTCTGCTTCGACACACCCCAAATGATCGAAAATCAGAAAACTATAGTCTGCGTACGGATAACACCAATTTTGTTGAATGACCCTTTTGTTATCATTGCTAAAGCACATTCAGTATATATAGCAGGATCTAGCTTTTGATTGGAGTGCAAGACGAAGACTCCTACGGGAAAAGCGGAAAAGGTGAGACCCCGCAGGAGCGAAAAGCGACGAGGAGGCTCGCCTTCCGCCCGAGGAAAGCGAAGTCTTGCACGGAAATCAAAAGCGGTGTAGCAAGCAATCCTAACTAAATTTATGTTTGTTCGCCTTTAGAAGAAATGGATTTTGTTATGTCCCATCCTCTTTTTCATTTTCTATAATTCACACAAAATGAAAGGATTTTCATTCATCACTATAGAAGAATAGTATGGAGGTATATTTTTATAAGGGGGATGAAGATGAAGGGACTTATTTCATTATCTAACAAAATCATGCAGCGTTATTTGCCGGATCCATTTTTATTCGTGGTCATTTTAACGTTGGTCGTGTTCGGCCTTGGGCTCATTTTCACTGAAAGTTCAAGTCTTGAGATGGTTCAGTATTGGGGGGATGGATTCTGGAGCCTGCTTGCCTTTTCCATGCAGATGGTACTGGTCCTTGTGACAGGGTACGTTCTTGCGAGCAGTCCTCTATTTAAACGGTTCCTCGGGTTTCTTGCTTCGTTTGCCAAATCTCCTGGTTCTGCCATCGTCATCGTGACCGTGGTTTCCATGATTGCAAGCTGGATCAACTGGGGATTCGGACTTGTCATCGGGGCATTATTTGCAAAAGAATTGGCCAAGCGGGTGAAGGGCGTCGATTACCGATTGCTCATCGCCAGTGCATACTCGGGCTTTGTCGTCTGGCATGCAGGGTTCTCAGGATCGATTCCGCTTTCGATTGCGACTGATGGTCATCCGTTTCAGGATTTGATCGGGGTCATTTCGACCAATGAAACCATCTTTGCCACGTCCACTCTCATCATCGTTGCAGCATTATTTATCGTCCTTCCGATCACCAACAGGATGTTAATGCCATCGAAAGAAGAGACGATAACGGTTGACCCCGAGCTCTTCAATGAGACAGCTGCCACCCTTGAAAAAGAAGCGATGACTCCTGCCGATAAGCTTGAAAATAGTATGATCTTATCGATTATTGTGGCGGTGCTCGGAATTGTGTTCTTATTCTCATACTTTGTTAAAAATGGTTTCGCACTAAATTTAGATATCGTAAACTTTCTGTTCCTCTTTCTCGGCATTCTTTTTCACGGTACGCCGAAGCGCTTCCTTGCGGCTGTACAAGAGGCCATTAAAGGAGCAAGCGGGATTGTCATCCAGTTCCCTTTCTACGCGGGGATCATGGGGATGATGACTGCATCCGGACTCGCTGTCGTCATGAGTGAAGCTTTTGTATCGATTTCAAATGATGCGACGTTTTATTTCTTCGCCTTCCTGAGCGCAGGGATTGTCAACTTCTTCGTTCCTTCTGGTGGCGGACAGTGGGCTGTTCAGGCTCCAATCATGCTCGATGCCGCTCAAACCCTTGATGCATCGGTCGCCAAAACTGCCATGGCCGTTGCATGGGGTGATGCATGGACCAATTTGATCCAGCCATTCTGGGCTTTGCCGGCTCTTGCCATCGCAGGACTGAAGGCAAAGGATATTATGGGCTATTGTGTGATCATCCTTGTCATCAGTGGCGTGGTCATTTCACTGGGGTTACTATTTTTATAATGGAATAAGCAGTGCTATTCTTCCGGATGGTGTTTTTTACCTGGAACCATAAAAAGGCCGGCCTCCTAAGAGACCGGCCGGTATGTATAGAAGCTCATTATCTTTTATATTCGCTTACCTTCTATCGTACACTTTCCCTTCTCTCCAGCTCTCCTTCTAACATCTCAATAAATTCTTCTTCCAATCCTTCTTCCTGCGCCAATTGGTAGACATTGGCCAACTGTTCTTCTGTAAGTTTTGTTAAAGATGTCATCGATTACAACTCCTGACCATCTAAGGTATGAATTCTTTATACCCACATAAACAGAGGTTAAACCCATATTTTCAAATTATAAAATCTTTTTTTAGTTCGATATTCACCTTCTACTCATGTTATTATTGAAATTTTATAAAATTTTAGTAAAATGGTAAACATACATAAAGATAGCGCTTTCTTTTCTGATATTATAGATTTACTGGATATTATTAATACTTTATGTTTCACCCCGCCTTCCTTTGGGAAAACCTACTGAGGGATACATACATTCCCTTCCTCTAACTTTCTGTGGACAAATTTATATGTATGCATTAAAATGAATAATGTTTCATTTTCCGTTACTACTACTTCTGAGGTGAATTTATGAATCAGCAACATCGCTTTACACTAACAAGTCATTTACGATTTATCATCCCTTCCTTATTGGGAGTTTTTCTATTTATGATACCGATCCCGGGGAAAGACGGAATTACGATACCGATCGCGGTCTTATCCGGGCTTCTACAGGATTGGATCGGCAGCTATGTACCTTCCATTATGACAGGCTTGATCATCCTGACGGTCATCGGCACGTTCATCACAAAGCTCGCACACCCGGATTTCATTGAAAAATCACCGTTTTTTACAAGTCTATTCGATGTCAGGCCTGTATGGGCCGTTGTCAGAGTAGTCGGCGCCATCTTTGCCGTGATGACTCTGTTTAAGCTAGGGCCTGAGTGGGTCTGGTCAGATGCAACAGGGGGACTTCTATTAAACGCGGACGGACTTCTTACTATTCTTTTTTCTGTATTTCTTTTTGCAGGACTTTTCCTGCCGCTATTATTGAATTTCGGATTACTCGAATTATTCGGTGCACTTTTAACGAAAATTATGCGTCCTGTATTCGGCCTTCCGGGTCGTTCTTCCATTGACTGCTTAGC
Source organism: Rossellomorea sp. QJM3NY_18 (assembly GCF_056173145.1). Lineage (NCBI taxonomy): Bacteria > Bacillati > Bacillota > Bacilli > Caryophanales > Bacillaceae > Rossellomorea > Rossellomorea sp. QJM3NY_18. Next base: position 4,202,024 of record NZ_CM149659.1, read on the forward strand.
GTCGTGGCTTGGGGACGGTACGATCGGCGTATTATTGACAAGCAAGCAATATGAAGATGGTTATTATACGAAGAAGGAAGCAGCGGTCATCGGGACAACCTTCTCAGTCGTATCCATCACCTTCTGCCTTGTCGTCATTTCACAGGTGAATCTTGGGGAATATTTCATTCCATTTTACCTGACCGTATCTGCCGCAGGACTTCTTGCAGCGATTATCCTGCCGAGGATCCCGCCTTTATCCCGTAAACCTGACACGTATTTCAATGGTCAGGAAGGGAAAAACACGATGGAAGAGATCCCTGAAGGGTACAGCCGTGTCGGTTATGGCTACGAGCAGGCCCTTGTACAGGCGAAAAACAACAACAGTGCCTCGAAGTTCTTCACAGATGGAATGAAAAATGTGCTGGATATGTGGATGGGGGTGGCACCGATCGTCATGGCGATCGGGACAACGGCCCTGATTGTTGCCGAGAACACAAAGTTCTTTGAATACATTGGGATGCCGCTTATTCCGATCCTGGAGCTTCTGCAAATCCCGGAAGCAACGGAAGCATCACGCTCCATCCTTGTCGGGTTTGCTGATATGTTCCTACCGGCCATCTTCGGATCGGGAATTGAAAGTGAGCTGACGCGCTTTGTCATCGCCTGCTTATCTGTCACACAATTGATCTACATGTCTGAAGTTGGCGGACTGCTCCTTGGTTCCAAGATCCCGGTCGATTTCAAGGATCTGGTCATCATCTTCCTGCAACGTACATTTTTGACGTTACTTGTGATTGTAGCGATTGCTCATATGATCTTTTAGAAATATGAAACCCAGGTTCGGATCCGAACCTGGGTTTTTTGATAGGAATAAGTATTAATGCTTTTGAACCACCGGAAACGTCACTTCCACTTTCGTTCCCTTATTCACCTCAGAATCAATCTGAAGGGATCCTTTATGGTCTTCGATAATTTTTTGACTGATGGTAAGCCCGAGTCCCATGCCCTTTTCCTTCAGTGTGAAGAACGGCTCTCCCAGTCGTTTCAATCGATCTGGAGGGATACCTGTCCCTTCATCCTCGATGATGATATGAATGGACTCGTTCCTTATTTTCCAGTCGACATCGATTTCCCCTTCAACCATCGACTCTATGGCATTTTTAATAATATTGATAAAGACTTGTATGCATTGATTCTTATCCCCGAACACATGAATCGGGGATGATGGTAGTTGGATGTTCAATGTGATGCCTTTAAGAAGGGCTTCATGCCCCATGACCTTGACCACATACCTCAGGACGTCACTCATATCAAAAGGTTGATATTCCCTCATTTGAGGCTTGGATAAAATGAGGAGCTCCCCAACAATTTGATTGATCCTGTCCATTTCAGAAGACATGACTTTAAGGTAGTGGCCGGATACATGCTCGTTTTCTTCCAACAGTTGAATGAAGCCTTTGATGCTTGTAAGGGGGTTTCTGATTTCATGTGCGATCCCTGCCGCAAGTTCCCCCACAACGGAAAGCTTCTCTTTTCTTAACAGCATTTCTTCTGCAATCTTCTGTTGGGAAATATCCCTGCCGATGATGACCAGTCCCTTTCGTTCCTGATTCGAATGGAATAAAGGGACTTTAATGACGTCAAAGGTTTTGAACTCTCCGTTTGGAAGATAAAACCCTTCCTCGCATCGGGTGACTTGTTCTGCTTTCCATGACTCCTCATCGGAATCGATGCAATAGTCAAAGGCGTCTTTAAAGAATGGAACCAGCTTGCCCAGCTCCCTATCCGTCTTGCCGACATAATCAATGTCCTCAAGATTATACAGCTTACGTCCAAACTGATTCACCTTCAACCAGCGCCCCTCCCCATCCTTGAAACAGACAAAATCGGGTAGCGAATGAAGAAGGGTCGAGAGCTGATTTTCTTCTTCTAATAATTTCTGGTGCTTTAGCATAAACCGATTTCCTTCCTTTAACAGGAAGAGGAGAACCGCTGCTGCCGCACTCACCAGAAGAAGTGAAGCGATGATGTTCCAAGGCTTATCAAGCATGAGTATAGCGAGGATCTGAAACACGAATAGAGCCATCATGATCATGATTAAATTGTGAAATGCATGTGTCTTTGTACGATTCATTTTCTCAATCATTTTAGTCACCCGTCTCACTCATACTTTTTATTCAAAATAAATTAAATATATAGGGTCCAATCGATGTGATATAAAAGAGGACATAGACTCCCATACCTATATAGTTCATATGTACCACCCTCCTAATTAAACCAAACCAAGTAATCGTCCGTTAATTGATTGGGAGAATGCGCAGCATAACTTGGGTCCGATTGACGAAGTCAACACGTTCGGTCTGAAATTTCAGATATTAATATTCATTTGAAAATATAGACACGATGGCGGGACTGAAGTTTGGCATAATCGAGAAGCGTTTTCACCATTTTTTTCCACAAAAGGGAACTCTCTCTTTCATTATATCATGGACCTATCAGATATTGTCACTTTTTGTCGTATTTTCTAAGACATTTTGAACAGTGAAAAAAGGATCCCCATGAACGGTTTCACAGGGATCCTTTCTCTTATTTCGTTTTCAATTTACCCAGCATATCTGATGTCATTTTCGCTAAATCGTATTCCGCTTTAAAGCCCCATTCCTTCATGGCTGCACTTGAATCGATGGCGTTTGGCCAGCTCTCAGCAATGCTTTGGCGAACGGGATCGACGTGATAATCCAGCTTGAAATCCGGCTGATGAACGCGGATCGCTCCGGCGATGTCTTCAGGCGCCACGCTCATGGCTGACACATTGAAGGAATTGCGATGCTCAAGCTTTGAACCGTCCGCTTCCATCAGGTCGATGATCGCATTGAGGGCATCCGGCATATACATCATATCCATGTAAGTACCTTCACCAATATAGGAAGTATACTCATTATTCTTGATTGCCTCGTAGTAGATTTCTACAGCATAGTCCGTCGTTCCACCGCCTGGGAGGGTTTCATATGAAACAAGTCCAGGGAAGCGCAACCCTCTGGTGTCCACTCCAAATTTCGTGAAGTAGTAATCTGAAAGAAGCTCGCCTGATACTTTGTTCACCCCGTACATGGTCGTTGGGCGCATGATTGTATCCTGTGGTGTGGAATCCTTTGGTGTAGATGGGCCGAATGCTCCGATGGAACTCGGTGTGAAGAATTGGCATCCTAATTCTCTTGACGTCTCAAGGGCATTCACAAGTCCGCCCATGTTCAGATTCCAAGCGAGAAGCGGTTTCGCTTCTGCCGTCGCGGATAACAGCGCGGCCAGGTGAATGACCGTATCCACGTTATGTGTTTTCGCAATATCAAACATTTTCTCGCCATTGGTGACGTCAAGTTGTTCAAACGGTCCATTTTTCACAACCGGACTATCCGTTTCACGGATATCCGTTGCGATAACGTTATCTGAACCGTATACTTCACGCATTTTATTGGTGAGCTCAGAACCGATTTGTCCAAGAGCACCCGTTACTAAAATCTTTTTCATCGTCTTTCCTCCTGCATTTACCTTTGGTGATATCGTAAACATATAGGGACGGCTATGTAAGTCGCGCCCTATACGGTTTGTACTGTTTGATTAGATAATATCCATTTCTTTTCCGACTTTCTCATATGCTGCTATCGCCTGATCAAGCATTTCCTTCGTATGTGCAGCGGAAGGCATGTTTCTGACACGTCCTGCTCCCCTTGGTACAGTTGGGAACACGATTGATTTTGCATAAACCCCTTCTTCATAGAGACGCTTACTGAAGTTCTGCGTTACCTGTTCTTCACCGACGATCACAGGCGTGATAGGTGTCTCACTGTTTCCGATATCGAATCCAAGCTTCGTCAGCTCTTCCTTCAAATAACGGCTGTTTTCCCACATCTTATCCTGAAGTTCCGTTGAATTCATAATAAGATCAAGGGCTTCCGTACAAGCCGTCACATCTGCAGGTGTCAGAGATGTGGAGAATAGGAATGGACGTGAACGGACCTTCAACCAATCGATCAGGTTTTGTGTTCCCGCCACATATCCGCCGACTACACCGATCGCTTTCGATAATGTACCCATTTGGAAGTCCACTTTATCAGACAGGCCAAAATGTTTGACCGTACCGGCACCTTTACCAAGGACACCTGAACCGTGAGCATCGTCTACATACGTCATGATATCGAATTCCTCAGCGATTTCAACGATTTCAGGGAGCTTACATACATCCCCGTCCATTGAGAATACACCGTCTGTGATAATCATGATTTTATTGTATTGACCGGAATTCTTAGCTTCTTTCGCTTTCGCACGAAGATCTTCCATATCGGAGTGACCAAAACGGATGATCTTGGCTTTCGATAAACGGCACCCGTCAATGATGGATGCATGGTTCAGTTCATCTGAAAGAATGGCATCATTCTTATCCATCACAGCTGAGATGGCTGCCATATTACAGTTGAATCCTGATTGATAAGCGATCGCTGCCTCTGTTCCTTTGAATTTCGCAAGCTTTTCCTCAAGCTTCACATGAAGATCCAGCGTACCGTTGATGGTACGGACAGCTCCTGCTCCAACACCGTATTCTTTCACCGCTTCAATGGCAACCCTTTTCAGGCGTTCGTCTGTAGCAAGTCCCAAATAGTTATTTGAAGATAAGTTCACGAGCTTTTTCCCGTTAATGGTGATCACCGGTCCATTAGCTCCTTGCAATGGATCGATTTCATTATACAAACCGCGTGATTTTAAATCTTCAAGGTTCTCTTGTAGAAAGTGATCTAATGTCTTGCTTGTCATATACTCGTCCTCCTGTTATGTAAGCGTTTTAAAAACAAATGTCCACTCCAAAAATACAATATTTATCAGTTGGTTCTTTGTGTTTTCTAAGGATTATTCTATTTTTTAGTTTAACATGTTTTTTCGTGATGGACAAAAATTATCTTCAGTTTTCGGGTTAATGTTAGTGTTCCCCTAATGGTTGAAGTTAGTTGATTTTATTTGGCGAAAAATAAAAGATGAACAAAAGCCGTCACTTCTGTTCATCCAAGTCCGTTATTTAACTATTTTGCCTTCGAGACGGTGTTGGAGTATGGCTTCGTGCATTCTTCTCAGGGCCAGGCCGACCCGTTCCTTGGGACAGGCGATGTTCATTCGGACGAAGGATTGGCCGCTTTCTCCAAATTTGAAGCCTTCGTCAAATTTGACCCGGGCTTTTTCTAAGAAGAATCTGCAAAGCTCTTCCCCTTGCATATCCAACCCGGTACAGTCGATCCAGATCAGATGTGTGGCCTGTGGCTGGATGGCTCTAAGCTCCGGCAGATGCTGCCCCAGATAGTTCTCTACATACTGTTTATTCTCTTCCAACACCATCAGGAGCTCTTTCAGCCACGGTTCCCCTTCCTCATAAGCCGCGATCGTGCCTTCGATTCCAAACACATTCGGCCGCATTAACCCAAAGCCGGTGAGCTTGTCCTGATACTTCTCCCTTACGTCTTCACTGGGAATAAGGAGGATGGAGGTTTGCAGCCCCGCTATATTAAACGTTTTACTTGGAGCTGCACATAGAATACTTCTGTCCAACAGACTCTCATCCCCTTTAAAGAGAGGAATATGTTCATTTCCTTCGTACACTAAGTCTCCGTGCATTTCGTCGGAGATGATCCATAAATCATGACGTTTGGCAATATCACCGATTTTCCTCAGTTCTTCAGCCGTCCACACCCGCCCCACAGGGTTATGCGGGCTGCAGAGGATAAGGATTTTGGTTCTTGAGCGACTCGCTTTCTCTTCCAGATCGTCGAAATCGATGGAATACATACCATCTTTATAGAGCAAAGTATTCTTCACCACCGAACAGCCATGATTCTCAATCGTGCTATAGAAAGGATAATAAACCGGATCCTGAATGATGACACCGTCTCCAGGCTCAGTCAGCACGGACAGCAGTATATTGATTCCGGGAATGATCCCGGGACTGAAGCTGATCCATTCTTTATCAATATCCATCTGGAATCGCCTTTTCCACCATGACATAATGGACTCAAAGTATCGATCGCTAAACGTCGTATAGCCGTAAATGCCGTGCCGAGCCTTCTTGTTCAGTGCTTCCACAATGGCAGAAGAAACCTGGAAGTCCATATCTGCTATACACATAGGGATCACATCCCCTTTTGGAAACGACCATTTAACGGAGTGAGTATTCGTTCTCTCGATGCAATCATTCCAATTCATATCCCAATGCCCCTCTCGAATCTATCTTTCTTTACTTTATACTAGATTGGGGCCCGGGTGAATACAAACAAATAGGAATTTCCCCTTATCTCTTTGCGGGACCCCTTGCTACTTTACCGTTTTCTCCACCTTAGCTTTTCGATTCACATGCTTCAATCCTTCTCGTATGCTTAGTGGAGCCAGCTCCTCTGAAGCAATGAAATTTTCCACCGCTTCTGGATTCGTTTTTGAATACTCCCTTAAGGCCCAGCCGATGGCCTTCTGGATGAAAAATTCATTGGATTGATGGTGCATTTTGATGTATCTGAATAGGCGAGCCTCATCGGTTTTGTCCTTATATTTCAATTGATGGAGTATGGCGATGCGGTTCAACCACATATTATTCGATTGAATCCATTTCTCTAAGTATGTTTCATCTTCTTCTTTACGATAGATTTTCCCTACATGATTGGAAGCAATATGATCAATCGTATCCCACCAGGATTTCGTTACGATCATGTCTTCCAAAAGGGGAAGATGCTCTTTTGTTAAGTACCTTGATTGTTTATCGATCAGGCCGAGAGCGGCATATTGGCATTCTCGCTGTGGCCGAGACCAGAGTGAACGGACAATATCCGGCAATTCTTCAATAGGTGGTTTGCCATTCTCCTTCAGAAAATCACGGAGCAAGAGAGTGCGTTCCGGACTCCTGATGCCAAAGAACTCAAATTGATTCCTCATATAAGCTTCCATGGCTTCCCGATTTTCACTGTTTTGATGATCCTTCAATAGAGCAATCAGTTTATCAGCATACTCATGACTCATGTAACGTCTCCTCCTTTTGACGTTCCTCACATTCAAAACAACAGCTCTTTCCATCCCCGGTTTGGACACCGTTAAAGAAACCGTCCAAACAATAGAGAGGCTTTTGACAGAAACAACAATAGTCTACAAGCTCTTTCATACTCCCACCCATTCCTTCTCACATAATAGATCCCGCTTACCTGAACTCTATTCATACTTCTGGACGATCGTTTGAAATACCTTTTAGAATGTAAAAAAAGACAACCCTTAGCTTGCTAAAGGATTGTCGCGTTTTGTCATCTGTCTTGCAATGAGAAAGTGAAGCAGCTTTTTGCTTTGAGGCAGTGAAAATCCAACGATGGAACCGAGTCCGAGTGCGATGATCACGGTACCGATCCCGACTGGTCCGCCCAATAACCATCCGAAGAAGAACACGATGATTTCCATTCCATTCCGAACCCATTGAACTCTCCAACCCGTTTTCTCAACGACCAGCAGCATGAGACTATCCCGAGGCCCCGCTCCGAGGTCCGCTGATACGTACAGACCGATTCCATATCCGATCACCACGATCCCAATAGCAAACACGATGGTTTGAGCCACAAGCGAATGAGGATCAGGCAGTATAAAATTGAATACATCTATGAAAATGCCAATTAACAGCATATTAATAAAAGCCCCGGCTTTAGGAAATGACCTGGTCCCGACACCTGTCACAAACAGGATGATGAAGCCCACAATGATGGACCACGTCCCGATCGTCAGACCAAGTTGCTTGAATAACCCATAATGAAATACATCCCAAGGCCCGATTCCAAGGTCTTTCCCCTTGATCGTCAAGCTGATGCCAAACGACAGTACGAGCAGTCCCACAAAGAAAAACGACCAGCGTAAACTCTTTTCTTTATTCATGAAAATCCCTTCCTACATCATAGTCAGTTCATTTATTACCCGGATAACTGTATCACAGAATGCCGGACAAAAAAATTTCAGAAAGCCTATGGGTTTGGTGGGGATAACTTAGTAAGGGGGGAGTTGTTGCGCGTGCGTTCTATTGTTTTTTACATTTATTGTTAATTAGCTGGATTTCTTGGGGTTTTGGCTGGATTTTCGCCGAAAACGGCTGGTTTTATGGCTATTCCCGCTGGTTTTTCACGAAAAACGGCTGGATTATCGGACAAATCGGCCGGATTCAGGATGGCTCACTCTCTCAAAAACAATAAACCATCCTCTACTCTTCAATCATTTCAATGATTTCTCCATCGGGACCAAAGAAAAAAGCCACTTTCCATCCATTTTCAAGAAGAAGGGGGCCTTCCACAGGCATCAACCCCTTCTCCTTTACGAATCCTATTTCCTTTTCAAGGTCCATTGCTTCCAATGCAATATGAAGGAATGCACATGCCGAGCCCTCACCATCCCCAGATTCCTCTATGAGCTCCAACCGGCAATCCCCCTTTTTTAAAAACAGGATGCTTTCACTGCCCCACTCAAAAATCATTTCTTCTTCAAACCCAAAATGAGTCTGATAGAACTCCTTCGATCTCTCCAGGCTCATTACATTCATCCCTATATGATGAAGTCTCATATCCATTCTCCTTACAAAATGATATTCATATCCCCAAATTCATGCCATTTATAGTTTTTTGCCAGTGCCGTTTGATAGGCATGACGCAATTTGTCCTCTGACATGAACGCCTTTAAGAGATTCAAATGACTCGCTTCCGGTTCGTGCAGCCCTGTAATGAGGCCGTCTACGATTTGGAGGGGTGTATCGCCGGATATATACAGATTGGTGACACCTTCAGCCGGCTGCAGCTGCCCGTACTGAATCATGACCGTCTCAAGTGCCCGTACAACCGTCGTACCCACTGCGACGACCCTCTTCCCCCGATCCTTTGCGTGAAGTATCTCTTCTACCGCTCCTGAACTCACCTGATAGTCTTCGGGATGGTGCTCTGGCATCGGCCAGCGATCATTTCCATAGTAACTCAAGCCTGCGTGGAGCTGGATGAACACAATGCCCACTCCTTTTTCCTTTAAGGCTTGTAATAGCCTCCATGTAAAAGCCCTTCCGGCAGAGGCCATTTCAACGGACCCCGGTACCGATCCATAGACATTCTGGTAATAATCCAGGGGCCAAGGCTCCTGGATGTATTCATAACGGATGGGCTCACCGTATCTGAAAATAAAATCCATCAGTTCACTGCCACCCTTGTTGAACTCCACCTGTACAAGCGGGCTTTCACTTCCTTGACCCTTTATGCGCCCTGATACATCTCCTGGAAAGTGAATTGGTTCCCCCGCCTGATGAAAGTCCCCAAGGATGAGGGCATCCCATGTGTTACCCCTTCTTTTCCGGGAAAGGCGAACGAGGACATTCCGGTTTCCCTGTGTCCCTTTGAGTGAAGCGGGAAGTGTTCTGCTGTTATTAAAAACAAGCACATCCCCCTCATTTAAAAAATCAGGCAGCACTTTAAATACAGCATGTTCACACTTGCCGTTCTCACGGTCCAGCACCATCAGCTTTACATCATCCCTTTCAAACCCTTGAAGCTCGATGGGTGTCGTCGCGTTCAAACGGGAGGGGATGTGAAATGAATTCGAATGTTCATTCATGCCTCCTCCCTCGCTTTCCCTTGAAACTCCTGTGCTTCAAATCTCTTACCGTGTTCCTTTGTCGAAGCCTCAGAAGCGAGGTAAAGAAAGACATCAAGGTGATCATGTGGATTCGCAAGGGGATAATCACATTCAGGTACAGCCTTGTCGTGCATTTCCGTGTCCATCTCACCCGGATCCACCATGTTCACTCGCACACCTGTCCCATTCAGCTCGTCAGCCCACGTTTGAGTCATTCCTTCCACCGCGAATTTTGAAATACCGTACGCCCCCCATTCTCCGAACCCTGTTTGGCCCGCTTCTGAAGTTAAATTTATGATGGACCCCGTCCCTCTGCTGATCATTCCGGGAAGAACCCGTTTGGTTACTAAAAATGGGTTTAACGTATTGATCCTGAGCACCTCCATAAACTCCGCCTCTGGATAATCCGCCAACAGACGCGGCCCCGGTCCAAACACAGAAGCGTTATTTATCAGAACATCAACGCTTCCCCACACTTCCTCCGTTACCGACACGAAGCGATCAACATCCCGTGCACTCGAAACATCGGCCTCACAAGCCACAACTTCAGCTCCCAATACTTTCAGTTCTTCCTCCACTTCCTTTAGTGGACCTGAGTTTCTTGCACAGATGGCCACCTTCGCTCCTTCTTCAGCGAACTTCACGGCCAATGCCTTCCCCAGTCCTTTGGAAGCACCCGTTATCATGACGACTTTATGTTCAAACATATTCCATACCCCTTTCATTTCTCTTGTTACTCCCAGTGTATGGAATTTCCGAAGGTAAAAAATCGTCTATTCGGAGTTGAACCATATAGAAAATTAGATGTAGCACCCTCTCAGTCTTTTGATGTATTTCGATAAAAAACACGAACATTAATACTGGAAATACATTTTACATTCGTGTTACAATGAGTTTGAAGATAATTAAAGCAGTGACTGGCGAAAATGTGGAATTAACCACAAGGGAGCTGCGAATTTTACAAAACATGAGCCAAAGCCGTTCGCCTGGGCAGAAGGCAAGGGGATACCCTTGTCTTTTTTTACTCTAATCAGGAGGGATTGCAGTGGAACCACTAGTATTAGACGGGAAACTTGTTGCATCTGAAATTAAGGAAAGCCTGAAATCAAGAGTAGCTGCACTAAAGGAGAAGGGAATCACTCCGTGTCTTGCAACGGTGCTGGTCGGAGATGATCCATCTTCTGCGACGTACGTCAAGATGAAGGGAAATGCCTGTGCGAAGATCGGAATGGAATCGAGGCGCATTCACCTTCCTAAAGAAACGACTACAGAAGAACTGCTTGACGTGATCGGGGAGTTGAATGATGACTCTTCCGTCCATGGGATTCTCTTACAGCACCCCGTTCCCCATCATATCGACGAACGTGCTGCCTTTGAAGCGATTTCCATTGAAAAGGATGTGGATGGGGTCACGAGCCTCGGGTTCGGTCAAAATTCATTGGGGTTTGGTGAATATCCATCCTGTACTCCGGCGGCCATCATGGGCATCATTGATTACTACGAAGTCTCCCTTGAGGGGAAACATGCCGTCGTGGTTGGAAGGAGTCCGATCCTGGGCAAACCCGTTTCCATGATGTTATTGAACCGGAACGCTACCGTGACGACATGTCATTCCTATACAGAAAATCTCCCTGACCTTCTCGCTACTGCAGATATTGTCGTGGCAGCTGTCGGCAAACCGAACTTCATCCAAGGGGAATGGTTAAAAGAAGGTGCTGTCGTACTTGATGCCGGCTACAACAAGGGGAACGTCGGGGACATTGATTATGAAGCATGCTATGAAAAGGCCAGTGCCATCACACCCGTTCCAGGCGGAGTGGGCCCTGTTACGATTTCCATGCTGTTAAAACAAACCGTTGAATCTGCAGAGAAAGATGATCGCATTCTGCAGAGTTCATAAAAAGCGATCCATTAAGAGACTGGCTGAGCCGGTCTCTTTTTTTCTTCATTCTTACTTATTTTTTCTTCATTTCGGGAGAGAATGGTAAGGAATAGAAAGTTAAAGGAGCGTTCATATGGATACACACCAACAAAATGCATTTTTCAACACACCGGAACCCTACTGGAGAGAAACGACTAAACTCCCCCTATTTAAAAAGCTGGATCAAAATATTAAAGTAGACGTGACCGTTGTCGGAGGCGGGATGGCAGGGATCACTACTGCTTACCTGTTGGCAAAAGGCGGGAAGAAGGTTGCCCTCATAGAAGCTGATCACGTCTTGAACGGCACGACAGGTCATACAACCGCCAAAATTTCCGCACAGCACGGGTTGATTTATGATGAACTCATCCAGCATTTCGGGGAAGAGTTCGCAAGGAAATATTATCTGTCCCAAACCAAGGCTATCCAGTTCATCAAGGACACCATTCATAACGAAAACGTCGACTGTCATTTTTCAGAAGAAGACGCATATGTGTATGCAACATCAGACCAATATGCAGAGAAGATTGAAAAGGAATATGAAGCGTATCAGAAGTTGGATATTACCGGTGAACTCAAAGAAGATATCCCTCTCAACCTGGATATCAAAAAGGCGGTGGTGATGAAAAAACAGGCTCAATTCCATCCATTGAAATATCTTAAAGCCCTAATCGATTCTTACACTGGATTGGGCGGCCAAATCTATGAAGGAACCCCTGCCAAGACCATCAATGAAGGAGACAGCACTCAGGTTGTCACCTCTGACGGTTATCATCTCGATAGTGAATACGTCGTCATCTGCTCCCACTTCCCCTTTTATGATGGCATGGGCTTTTATTTCACGAAAATGCATGCAGAACGCTCGTACATCATCGGGGTGAAAGCTAACAAGGATTATCCGGGAGGCATGTATATCAGCGCAGAAGATCCAACTCGTTCCCTCCGCTATGAAGTGGATGAAAATGGGGAAAAACTCATTCTGATCGGCGGGGATAAACATAAAACGGGGCAAGGAAAAGATACGATGAACCACTACAGGGCACTAGAGGAATTTGCAGAAAAGGTTGTCGGTGTAGAGGAAATAAGGTATCGCTGGTCCGCACAGGACTTGATCACCCTTGATAAAGTGCCTTATATCGGAAAGTTGACGGAAAAGCATCCCTCGATTTTTGTGGCAACAGGTTTTAATAAGTGGGGCATGACTTCCGGTACTCTTGCCGGCCAGATTCTTTCTGACCAGATCTTAGGAAATCATCACATTTATGCAGACATCTACTTACCTTCGAGGTTTGTCGCTGACCCAAGTATCAAGCATTTTTTCAAGGAGAATCTCAATGTAGCCGGCAAGCTCATTAAAGGAAAACTGCAAATCCCATCTAAAAAGCCCGAGGACCTTGAGAAAGGGGAAGGCGATGTCGTCAATTTGAACGGACGCCGATGTGGAGGGTTCCGGGATGAATCCGGAAAACTGCATGTCGTGGACACAACCTGTACCCATCTCGGCTGCGAAACCGAATGGAATCACGGAGACCACACCTGGGACTGCCCTTGTCACGGCTCACGCTTCTCCATTGACGGAGACGTCATCGAAGGCCCTGCCAAGAAACCCCTCACAAGGTTCGAATTAAACGATGGAGGGACGGACCTCTAGAGAAAATGAGGTTTTTGTCGAATATAGCCTGGGAAATAAACTGAAAAACCAAGGTATCTGACATATTTTGTCGCATGATACAGAAGAATATTTCCTGCGTAACTCCTTACACTATAGATGCTTGACTATTTTGGGAGGGATTCTGAATGGGACGCACAAAAAAAGGTAACCGCAATGCTCAAAGCAACACGAATGCTAAAAGAGGAAATCGCACAAGTTCTGAATTAGTCGAATTTACAACCGGGCAGGAAAATGCCAAGAAAAACCGACCACAAAAGTAGGAACCTGTCATAGATAACCAACAACCGGAAACAGTGGGACATCATCTGCTTCCGGTTGTTCTTTTTTGCAAGGAGGATTCTTCCTCCTCTTGGTTGAAGTCCTTTGGCTAACCGTGGCGGCCGGCATGGCTTTACTTACCAGAAAACAATAACAGAAAATCACCGTATCCTTCTTCTTCAAGTTTTTCTGTAGGGATAAACCGTAAAGCTGCAGAGTTGATGCAGTATCGAAGTCCTTTGGGACCCGGTCCATCCGAAAATACATGGCCCAGATGGGAATCCGCTTCTCTGCTCCTGACTTCCATCCGGGTGGAACGATGGGAGAGATCGTATCGTTCGCTGACGCTTGCGTCCATGACCGGCTTTGTAAAGCTGGGCCACCCACAGCCACTGTCATACTGATCTTTCGACGTGAAGAGGGGTTCCCCTGACACGATATCCACGTATATTCCATCTCTTTTGTTTTCCCAGAATTCGTTTTCATATGGTGGCTCCGTCCCATCTTCCTGGGTGACGAAATATTGCATCTCTGTTAGCTGCCCTTTTAAATAGGATCGATCCTTTGGCCAATATTTCTTCAGGAAATCTTCCCTGCTGCGTTTGTAAAGCGCATATCGGAAAGCGTTTTTCCTGTGGAAATCCTGATGATAGTCTTCCGCAGGATAAAATTCCCTCGCAGGGAGGATTTCTGTCACAATGGGGTCTGCAAACCTTCCACTCTTCTCCAATTCTTTTTTAGAGTCCATCGCAACCTTTTTTTGACTCTCATTGTGATAAAAGATCGCAGTCCGATAGGAGCTTCCCCGATCTTTGAATTGTCCTTCGGGATCTGTTGGGTCAATTTGTCGCCAGTAAAGATCCAGTAGTTTCTCATACGAAAACAAGGCAGGATCAAATAGTATCTGCACTGCTTCATAATGACCGGTTTCGCCTGACGTCACTTCTTTATAGGTTGGATCTGCCGTATCCCCGCCAGTATAGCCGGAGATGATCTCTTCGATTCCTTCCTGATTCTCAAAGGGTTCCACCATACACCAGAAACAACCTCCTGCAAACGTCGCCTTTTCCATTTCATCATTCCCTTCGTTTCACGTGAAACATCGCTGTCCTTCACCCTTCAAAATAAAGGTGGTAATGGTTCCGACACCCAGGATTAAAGGAAGACTGACAATGCGGGCAGACCGATTGGCAGTTCATATATTGTAAAATCGTTAGTTCATTATGGCATTCCCCGCAAAGAATCGCTTTCGTATTCCACTCTTCCGGAGACCAGAGAATGGGATCATGATCTGTCACTTCTTCGTGACATGAGTGGCAAGGGTAATAGGTGTTACAGCATTTGAATTTAATGGCGATGATATCCTTTGGTGTTCGATAATGCTTGCATTTTGTTTTAGAATCCACTTCTACGCCGGATACCGGAATCAGCTTTTCAGTCATGATTTTCCTCCCCAATCAGTATGTAGTAGTCTTCTATATTTAGGATTCGTATTCCTCTCAAAAAAGAAAGGAAATCAGTCTAATGATCTACCTGTACTATACAATGAATTTAAACGGAAAGGGAGTGGGAAGATTTTTGAAGTTCCCCGAAACTGTCGATAAAAGAAAAAGCTGATCTTCTAATGTCTTTCACGACGTAAGAAGATCAGCCTCTTGTTCCTAGCTCTTATGCTCAAGTATTCCGTTCAAATCACGATAGACAAAATCAGGTTTCACACCCAGCTCATCCATCACCTTATCCTGGCGATTGATCCAAGCCGTATGGAAACCAAAGTTAGCGGCCCCTGCTATATCCCATGGATTAGAGGACATAAACAGGACTTCCTCCCTTTTGACTCCAAGCTTTTTCAGGACAAGCTGATAAGCCATCGGAGTTGGTTTGAATTGCTTCACCTCATCCACTGTCAACACTTCATCCAATAAGGGACCAAACGACGACTGCTCAACCAGCGGTGAAAGCATATCCAGGGAACCATTGGAGAAAATCGCGGTTTGATGAGATGATAATTCCCCCAGTACACTTTCCACTTCTTCATAATGAGTTAATTCCAGATAGGCATCCAATAACACCTTCTCTTTTTCATCAGTAAGATCGACCCCGACTTGTACACACGCGTAATGAAGGGCATCCTTCGTGATGGAGAAAAAGGTCGTATACGTTCCCATCAACTGACGCAGGAAGCTGTACTCCAATTGTTTCTGCCGCCAAACCTGACTGATTTCCTCCCCTTTCTCAGGAAAAAGTTCATTGCATTTTTCAATAACGGAATGAACATCGAATAACGTTCCATAGGCATCGAATACAAAAGCTTTTATGTTGAGATTTGACATACACACACTCCTCCCAGATTCTCCTTATATAATAGACTATTTCCCAGAATGTAAACTTTCACAATCCATTTTCTTCAAATCATGTGGATTCTCCCAGAGGCATTGGGGGTATAGTAAGAAAAAACAGTAGAACAGGGGAATTCATTTGAAGACAAAGAAAAAGTGGTATAAGAAGAAAAAATGGTGGATCTGGGGAGCCATCATATTGATTCTGACAGCGGTGATGATTTACAACCGCATCAAGCCCTTACCACCAGGAATCTCATACTCAAGCGATACTTATACCATACCGGAGAGTGACGTAAAATTTTTATACGACCTCACTTATCAGAAGGATGGGAAAGAACTTTATGATCAATCGATCTTTGATGAGGTGTATCAAACCATTGAAGAAGCAGATGATTTTCTCATTTTGGACTTATTCTTAGTAAATGGCTATACAAAGGGTGACCGTGATTATCCGAAGATCAGTGAAACATTGTCCAGGAAGATTGAAGAACAAATGAAAAAGAAGCCCGACCTGAAAGTGGTCTTTATCAGTGACGTCGTCAACACGACTTACGGGTCACACCAAGCGAAACAAATTGAACCATTGGAAAAGCTTGGCGCTGAGGTCGTCTTTACCGATTTGAACCGCCTCCGGGATCCCAACCTCATCTATTCCGGTGTATGGAGGACCGCTTTAGGATGGTTCGGACAGGATGGCTACGGGTGGCTGCCTAACCCTATGTCCCCTTCTGCCCCGAAGGTCACGATGAGATCCTATTTGAAACTATTGAACGTGAAAGCCAACCATCGAAAAGTCGTCATCTCGGAAGACTCGGGACTCATCCTATCCGCCAACCCACATGATGCCAGCGGATTTCACTCGAATATCGCTTTTAAGGTTAAAGGAGACATCATCAAAGACATGGTCAAAGCTGAAAAAGCCGTAGCGGATTTTTCAGGTGGGAATTTGAATGCTTTCCCTACAAAGGAAGAGGTAAACGATTCGGTCAAAGCCTCACCTCCAAGTGAAACATCTGTCAACGCACAGATCCTGACGGAAAGAGAAATTCAAAAAGGGGTGGTAAAGGCATTAGATGATGCCAAAAAAGGCGACGAGGCCTGGATTGGCATGTTCTACCTTGCGGATCGGGACATCATCGATGCAATTGAGGATGCGGCAGAACGTGAAGTTGACATCCGGTTAGTACTGGACCCGAACCAGAACGCCTTTGGACAAGAAAAAATCGGATTGCCGAACCTTCCCATTGCAGCCGAGCTTTATAAACTGGAGAACGAACATATCACCATTAGATGGTATAACACGAACAAAGAGCAGTATCATACGAAATTCATTTATGTAAAAGGGAAAAAGCAAAGTACCGTGATCGGGGGATCGGGTAATTATACATCCCGAAACCTGGATGATTATAACCTGGAAGAAAACCTGAAGCTGACGGCCCCATCAGACAGCAAAACCATGACCGAAGTCGACGACTATTTCGACCGAATTTGGAATAATAAAAACGGGACCTACACCGTTGACTATGAAAAATATCAGGATAAGTTACCTGCTGTTAAGTATGTCATGTATATTCTGCAGAAAATTTTTCAAGTGACAACATATTAGGTTTTGACATTTGAAAAAAGGGGAAAATAACTTTTAACAACATAAAAACATTACATGGAGGTAAGAAAAGATGGGTATTATCTTGTATTTAATTGTTGGTGGAATCATCGGTTGGCTAGCTGGTCTAATTTTAGGTAAAAACGTTCCTGGTGGAATCATCGGAAACATCATAGCAGGTATTATCGGTGCATGGATCGGTGGGGAACTTCTTGGAAGCTTCGGCCCGTCCCTTGCAGGAATCGCTATCATCCCGGCATTATTGGGAGCGATCATCTTCGTATTCTTATTAAGCTTAATTCTAAGAGGAATGAGAAGAACGTCTCATTAAGAAAGAATACTGAAACCCCTGGATTCCAGGGGTTTTTTATTTGTGCTAAAAGACATAAAAAAAACAGCCCATGCAGGCTGCCCTCTTAATATGTCATCGATTTCTTATGTCTTCTTTTATTCCGATACTTCTTATAAATCGGGTAAATAATAGGTCCCCATTTGATCAGTCTTCCCATTAAACGTTTCATGAAGGTAACCTCCTTTGTATAGTATTCTTTACCCGAATTATGCAGAAAGAAAACATATGCTAGAATGAAGGCAGGTCAAATGAACGGAGTGTTCCATATGCATATTACAGAAGAATTAGCCTATCCAATCATCGCAAAATTAAAAACCATCGTACACTACAATATCAATATCATGAACGAGTCGGGTGTCATTGTTGCCACAACAGATGCTACACGGATGAATCACGTTCATGAAGGAGCTCTATTTGTGCTCAAACAAAAAAGACCATTGATTATTTCTGAGCATGATTCAGACAGGTATCATGGTTCTAAAGAAGGCATCAACCTCCCTATTGAGTTTCTCGGGGAAATGATTGGAGTTGTCGGCGTAACAGGGTCTCCCGCGGAATTGGAACAGTTCGTGAAAATCGTAAAAGTCACAGTGGAAGTGATGCTTCAACAGGTCCATTTCCATAGTCAATTGCAACATAAAAAAACACTCATGGATAATTGGTTACTGGATTTAGTTCACCCCCATTATTTTGATGAAAGAAAAAATGAATCATTTGCTCATCACTACTTACATCTTGAAACAAGCCAGAATGTTCAAGTTTTTTTGATTCAGTTTGATGACATATCCACTCACTCTACAACCAACCTCCCTTTATCAATGGTCAAAGAAGAGATTTTAAGAAGAATGAAGCTTCAATTACCAAAGGTACAGTTTCAATCCTTTATCACTGACTCCCACTGCGTCCTCGGTGTCCCATCAAGTATTTGTCCCACTAAGGAAGAAGCATGCCACTTGGCCAAGCGTTTGCATCAACATCTACAGGAGAAGCATTTCAAGGTGAAGATGGCTGTCGGCAATGGCTATTCAGGAGTCAAAGGATATAGAAAATCTTATGTGGAGGCACAAAACTGTCTTGAATTACAGGAGAGCTTCCCACAGTTCACTGACTATGTTCATATTCAGGATTGGGGTATTATGGATTTCATCAAGCAAATACCCATTGAGATTCGGAAGGAATTCATGAACCGATATCATGAGCGCACCATTCATCTGAGTGCCTCCCTGCGATATACCCTCCAGCGGTTGTTTGACTGCCAATTAAACATGAAAGAAACGGCTATCTCATTACATATCCACCGCAACACACTCCTTTACAGACTTGAAAGTGTCCAAGAACTGACAGGTCTCAACCCGCGGCAATTTGATGATGCCATCTTACTTCGGTTTATATTGCTTATTCAAGAGATGAATAAAGAGGCGTGAAATATGATTGTGCATATGCACAATCTTTTTTCTATTTATAAAGAAATGTTTAGGTGAATTTACATTGTAACCGCTTACTAAAATTGATTAAATGAGTAAATAGATTATATTTTCTGAAAAAGGAGTCGCTATGAATATTCTTATTGCCCCCGATTCATTTAAAGGAAGTTTAAGCTCACTCGAGGTCGGAACTATTATGGAAAAAGCCTTTAAGGATGAATCCTCAAGCTTTCAAACAAACGTCATCCCCATGGCCGATGGTGGCGAAGGAACGCTCGAGACCTTAATTTACGCAACGGGAGGGAAAAAAGTAAAAACGATCGCAACCGGTCCCTTAGGAGAAAAAGTTTCCACAGAGTACGGTGTGTTAGGAGATCAAAAGACAGCTGTTATTGAAATAGCTTCCATTTCAGGGTTACCAATGGTGCCCATTGAAAAACGGAATCCCTACCACACTACGTCGTATGGCATTGGGGAAGTCATTGCTTCAGCCATGGAAGAAGGCTTTCGAAGTTTCATTATTGCACTTGGCGGGAGCTCGACGAATGATGGCGGGTTCGGAATGCTTCAAGCTCTCGGTGTTACCTTCCTTGATGAACAAGGTCATACTTTGGGGTCCTTTGGAAGAGATTTAGGACTCATCTCCAGTGTGGATTGGAGTACCCTTCACCCTCTAGTAAACGACTGTACCTTTCATATTGCTTCAGATGTGGAAAACCCTTTATGCGGTGAGAAAGGCGCCTCATCTGTATTTGGCCCTCAAAAAGGGGCCACAAAACGACAGGTGAAAGAGCTCGATCAGCAATTGCTTCACTACAGTCAGTTGCTTAAAGGAGTAAATGGGAGCGATTTCAAGGACACAAATGGTGCAGGTGCTGCCGGAGGACTCGGCTTTTCCTTCCTTCATTTAAACGGCAAAATTCAATCAGGCGCTAAACTGGTGGCTGAAGCTTCCGATCTTTCAGCTGCGATTCAGAAGGCAGATTGGGTTCTTACCGGTGAAGGACAAAGCGATTATCAAACACTGTTTGGTAAACTCCCTTCTTATGTAGCATCCATTGCTAAACAGCATCATACGCCGGTATCTCTTGTTGCCGGGAGCTTAGGAGAAGGGTTTCAACATTTATACGAAGACTTTACCAGTTGTCATTCCATTGCCATTGGCCCAATGACTCTTGCTGAGAGCATCAGCCGGGCAGAAGAACTGCTTTACCATGAAACAAGGAACATCGCACGAATTTTACACGTAACAAAGGGAGAAAGATAAAGGGGGAAAATCTTATGTCAGGAATTTGGTTATTTACGGTCATTGTATTAGGGGTAGGGTTCATCATTTTCACAACGGCTAAATTGAAGCTTCAGCCTTTTCTATCGTTATTGTTTGCTGCGTTCTTGGTCGGTATCTTTGCAGGACTGCCACTGAATACCGTCGTAGAAGCAGTCAACGGTGGGTTCGGAGGATTAATGGGGTATATTGGTATCGTTATCGTAGCGGGTACCATAATCGGGACTATTTTAGAGAAATCCGGTGCCGCTCTCAGGATGGCAGAAGTGGTTCTTCGTTTAGTGGGGGAAAAGAGGCCACAATTGGCTATGTCCCTTATTGGCGCAATCGTGAGCATCCCCGTCTTCTGCGACTCCGGATACGTCATTCTCTCAAGCTTGAAAAAAGCGTTGGCAAAGCGTGCAAAAGTAGCTTTAGCTTCCATGTCCGTTGCACTTGCAACAGGGCTATATGCCACCCATACGCTGGTTCCGCCCACTCCGGGTCCCATCGCAGCAGCCGGGAACATCGGTGCCAGCGACTACTTAGGAACCATTATTTTAATCGGGATGATTGTAGCCATTCCTACGATTCTAGCAGGGTATCTTTGGGCCATCAAAGTCGCAAGTAAAATTAAAATCGAAGGGGAAGAAGAACTGGATTTGGATTATGATGAGATCGTCAAATCCTTCGGGGAACTTCCTTCAACTTTCAAATCCTTTGCTCCGATTGTACTTCCCATCCTCTTGATTGGTGCAGGTTCAATCGTCAGCTTCTTTCAATGGGAAGGCGGAGCAGCAGAGGTCCTCTTATTCATCGGTTCTCCTGTTGTCGCTTTACTCATCGGAGTCCTGGCTGCCTTTGCCCTCATGCCGAAGTGGAATGAAGAAACCCTGAACGGCTGGGTCACTCAAGGGATGAAAGATGCAACCAATATTCTATTAATCACAGGCGCAGGAGGAGCATTCGGTTCCGTTATCAAGGCGACTCCTGTTGCAGAATTGATTCAAGGAATCGCAGACGGAGGTTTGCTTTCCGGTGCCCTCGTCCTTCTCATACCATTTGTTGTCGCGGCACTATTAAAATCGGCTCAGGGCTCTTCAACCGCGGCGCTCGTCATTACTTCCTCCTTGATTGCTCCATTACTGCCACAGATGGGGATTGATGGAGCCGTGCCTCTTGCTTTAGTGGTCATGGCCATTGGTGCAGGGGCCATGACAGTGAGTCATGTCAATGACAGTTATTTCTGGGTTGTAACACAATTCAGCGGGATGAAAGTCACAGATGCGTATAAGGCGCAAACTGCAGCTACACTGGTTCAAGGTTTAACGGCTCTTGTTTTCACCTTACTTCTTTGGGTCATCCTTGTGTAACCGGGATCATAACAAAATCTCCTTTCCTTTGATTACCGGAAAGGAGATTTTTGTCGAATCCGGTAAATCCTCCCCGGGAAATAATTCCTTGTCGAGGGATTGAAAATACAAAAAAGCAACCAGTAACTGTATCTGGCTGCTTTTTTGTATTATTTACTACTTTTCGATTCTGCTATTTTACCCAAGAAGAATCCATCGACTTCACTTATTTTCCCACGCCACATGATCTTCCCTTTCGAAGGGGTCGGCTTGCTGTCGCCACAATACACCTTTGTGTTCTTCAAATGAATAAAGTGAGCTTCAGCACTTTGATTTTCTTCTACAGATTCTCCGGCTCTCGCAAGCTCCTCACTCAGCTTCTGAGCTACATCACTGCCATCCTCAAAGGTTTCACTCAATGAATCGAAGTATTCCTTTGCGGAGACGAGGGTACCTGTTACGACAGCTCCTTTGACGTTTAACGTGATGTCTAATGAAAAATCATGCTTGTTTGATGCCTGTACAAAAAATTCTAAGATGCTATCCTTCCCTGTACCTGATTCTACACTCATTTTCACATCTCCTTTATTGTTAAGCTACAGTATCATCTTCGGTAGAGATTGTTGTATCTTCGTCTTGATCTTTGTCTTGATCTTCGTCTTTATCATCATCTTTTTTTGCAGATTTTTTACTTTTAGCTGAAGACTTGCGAGTAGAACGCTTCTTTCCCTTTGAACCAGATTTGCCGTTTGATTTCTTCTTGCTGGAAGCTTCTTCCTCTTCTTTGCTATCATCTTGTTCATCTTCATCAGTTTCTTCGTCTTCTGCGTTTTCATCTTCATCAGTTTCTTTGTCTTCTACATTTTCTTCATCTTCATCAGACGCTTCTTCTTTAGACTTTTTAGAAGATTTCTTACTTGAAGAAGTTTCTTCGTCTTCTTCTTTTTCTTTTTCTTCTTCTTTTTCTTCTTCATCCTCGTCTTCGTCTTCCTCTTCATCGCTTTCATCTTCACCTGCTCCGGCAATTTGATTCATTTTCTCTTCTAATTGCTGTAAGCGAGTCTGAAGTTCTTCATTTTCCTGTTTAAGGGCATCATAGTCCTGGCTAGACTCTTCTTCTTGACTGTTCGTTTCTGTTGAGTTAACGGCCGTTTCCGTGTCTTCAGAAGCTTCTTCCTCTTTATCACGCTTGAACAGGTTAGCTGTTGACGATTTTAACGAGACAGCGGCTTTTCTGGATTTTTCCTTTGCTGCATTCCCGAAGTCCAGGCTTTTGCTTTTGATTTTCTCCTGATCGATACGATCCAGAAGTTTCTTTCCATTTTCAGGTGTTGCCAGATATCCTACAGTTGCTCCCAACAGACTTCCTGCCACGGTTCTTTTGATAGGGCCGCTTCTTCTTGCCTTATTCTCATTTGTTGAATTCTTTTCCTGTTCTTGATTCTCAACTGTTGTGTTTTGCTTATTATTTTTTTCTGCCATCGGTAAAACCTCCATTTAGTTAGTTGTTTCCGCCGTATTAAGACGGTTTGTATCCAATTTCTTTTCAAGTGATTCCAGTCGGTCCTGTAATTTCTTATTTTCCTCTTCAAGTGCTTTCGTGTTGTTATCTGCGGCTTTGGAACTGAGATAGGGATCATTTTCCCACCAGTCCATGCCTATTTCTTTTGCTTTATCTACAGAAGCAACGATTAAGCGGATCTTTATCGTAAGCAGCTCGACATCGGCGATTCCCACCGTAATATCTCCTGCCACGACAACTCCTTTATCTAAAATCTTTTCTAATACATCCACGATTGTGTTGGATTGTACCGGATGCTCCATACCCATCATGTAACCTCCTTATTCGGCATTACATTAAGCTCCCTAAAGGACCAAGATCTATATTCAAGTCTTCTGCATCAAGACCAAATACCTCTTTCAACTCTTCCATCTTTTCTTCTAAGTTCATTAGGGCAATGCCTAGATTCTCCACTTGTTCATCTGTTAACGTGCCGCCTTCTACACGGCGCATCGCATGTCTCTCGACGATTTGCCTTAATAGTTCTACAACAGTTAATACAAGCTGTGCCAATCCTTGTTCTGCTTTTTCAGGGTCGAAATTAATTCGCCCATTTGTCCCGCTGGCCTGTTGCATGAATCAATCCCTCCCTTTCTTTATCGAAATGATCGGATGTTACCGTTTTGCGCGTTCCCTGCTTGTGTTGCACCAATGTCTCAACTGAGGAGATCAGCACTCGCAAATCCAGATACACGAGGTCGACACCTGCAATGGATATAATCAAATCTCCCTTTATCGCCACACCTTTGTCGAGAATGACATCTAAAATATCTATAAGGGCTATATCTTTGTTTTCGATCGATTCTCTGACTGTCATATTTCTCATTCCTTATTTTGTGATTAAGAAAAACTAGAAAAATGATAAGGTGGCCAAGGGCCGGATGCTTCAATTTTCCAACCTGCGTGTCCCAGTTCTTCTTCGTATTGCTTTATTTCTTCAACAAATTCATCTACTTTGGATGCAGGAAGGAGAAATACACTGTTCCAGGCCATATGTTCCTGTCGGCCTGTGACATCCTTACTCCAATTTTTTTTGATATTCCCATGCAGGGAATGTTCTTTCAGCTTTTCATGAACCTCTTCACAAAGTCGGTTCTTTTCATTTTCTAGTTCCCGATCAATCAGCTGATCGATTTTTTTCTTTTCAAAGAACTGCCTGCCCTTTGGTAACTCGCTGATTTCTTTCCTTTTGGCTTCGATGGATGGATTGTTTTCACTTACTTGTTCTTTCAGCAGCTTATCGTCACAGTAGATCTTGACGTTCCACTCTTCGTTGCCATCCAGCTGTTCAAAGGTCGCCTCGAGCTTGTTTCGATTGCCTTCTATCGAGGACTTGAGGCTATCCTCATTTTTGTATAATGTACAGAACTTCAAGGGGATGATGGTATACAACTTTGAAACCATCAATACCGTTTCGTGATGATGAAATGCCTTTTCCTGAAGCCAATCCATGTCGTTATCGACTTTGTCCTTAATGGTTTCTTCAGAGTATTCACTTGATGGTAAATCACAAACTATGGCTGTCACTTCTCCGATTTCAATCGAGTACAGCTCACTTTCTCCATCGAATCCTTTCATGGAGGGCAGGTTTTCTTTATTTGCTTCTTTTGTCGGAATTAAGCCGTATAAATAAAGTAAATCGCTCATCTGATCACCCTTGTTTCTTTTTCGTTAATTCTTCCCATTGTTCCATTTCCATCTGTTTCGCAATTTCATACCTTGTTAAGAGCTCATCTTCTTTTTCCTGGAATGCCTCCTCAGGAATTTCTCCTAATTCATACATCATCTGAAGCTGAATCAATTTTTGTTGAATGGTAGGAAGGTCGTACAATTCTTTGTCTGCCTCTTCTTTGATCTTTTCAGCGACTTTTATGACTAAATTAATTGGTGCACTCCCCAATTTATGAATCATCAGCCTTCCTCAACCTTCAATCGTATGTTGACAAAGTTGTATGCCGGCCAAGGGCCGCTGTAATTAAATTCGACCTTATCCTTCCACTTTTCATGTGCTTCATTGACTTTTTGATCGAACAACTCTTCCTGATCCCGGTCGATTAAGAAAGAAGCGTTAAGAAGCATTTTTTCACTTGAAGGTTCGTTGGCCTTTGCCGATACTGCCGCTTCCTCAAGAGGTGCATACACTTCTTCCTTAATCTCACTTTGGAGGGAAGCAAATAACTTCTGAGCCATTCCGCCAAGCTGAATCCGGTCATAATACGCTGCCGATTCTGATTTGCCTTTAACGGCTGTGGCCATTTTTTCTACCTGAGGGTTATCCTTTACCATGGCTTCAAGCCATTCCTTTTTACCGATAACCTTTAAGCCCAGCTCGATTTTTCCCTTAATGGCCGGGAAAAGAGTTTCGAACTGTGGATAAAGGTTTTCAAGCAGTGCCTCCACATCGTCTGTTGATTTAAAGACATTTCCGAAGCTGATCGGGATGACCGTATCCTTTTGTTCCATAACCCGGGATACAGCTCCCTGGTGCATCAGTAAATTCTGCTTCTTGGGATGATAAATTTTCATGGGCACTTCTGCCGCTACCATAGCTGCGTCCTTATATCTGATCGTGAACGTCTCGCGTTCTTGGCCTTCTATTTCAATCGAACCAAATTGATCGTCTTCATTGGTTTGGATGGCACAAAATATATAAATTCCCATTTCTTCCTGGCTCATTATAATACTCTCCTTTATTCCTCAGATACCTTCATACGTTTACATGCATCTATAATCAATTGTTCTGCTTTTTCTTGTGAGTTTTCCCCGTCGATACATCGACTTATACTATGTGCTGCTATATCAATACATAGACGTTGAAAATCTGTATCCTTACCGTCTATGGGAATGTCTGATTCAATGGCGAGTCTTGCAATCATCAAGGAAGCACGCAAGCTCGGTCCGTTCATTTCGTTTGTACATTGATCGCGTAATGTTGAGATTAGTGTAGTAATCGCTCTAGCTTCACCCATAACCAGGTTAGCTTTTTCTGATACAATCTTCGCTTCTTGTTCTGCTCCCTTGTAATCTACGTTAATGGTGATTAACCTATCCAGTAGAGCATCCTGTGTTTGATAAACCCCTGCATACTCTGCAGGATTACTAGTAAATATGATGGCAAATTCCGGATGTACTCTAATAAAGGGTTCTGTGAGCTTCGAACCATACAACGGAATGATTCCTTCTTCCAAAATGGATAGGAAGATATTATTTGTCGTCGGCTGTGATCGTGTAAATTCATCGTATACAAGGGTATAACCATTCTTGACGGCTTCCAGTAATCGACCGTCTCTCCATGTCTCTGTGACGCTTTCGTCCTTTTTGTAAACGGATCGTACATATTGATCGACGACCTTTTTACTTGTATAACCAGTAAAATCACCAATTAAGTCTTTATTATTCAGTTCGTGGTTTCCGTGCATGAGCATAACCGGTCTTTTTCTCTTCTTCGCCAGTGCGAGTGCAAGAGACGTTTTTCCGGCTCCAGAAGGGCCTGTAAAATGCACAGGATATCCAGCTTTTAGATATTGCAATGAGCGCGAAAGCAATTCTTTCGTTTCATCATCTTGTATTAATGCCCTGCTATCCTTTTTGATCCGTTTTGTTAAGACCGTCACTTACAATTCCCTCCTACTCGCTAGAGCCACTACATTTCCTGACCAATGGCACTTCTGTAACGGATATCCCGTCGTTTAAATGACGTGACTTCCTTTTCTTTATTAAGTAGAACATCATATGTTCCAAGCATTTCGTCTTTCGCATATTTCTTCATATATTCTTTTTCTTCAATCACTTCGACTTGCAACTTCCAGCCTTCATCTTCTGTCAGTTCCACTGACGTGATCTTATGGACCGGAGCTACATGTTCATTGAAGAAATCCGTCACACTATTCATGATTTCTTTGATTACCATAGCTGCCTCCTACTTTAGATGAAGGGGAGGGTGCCAATAATGGCCCCCTTCATACTTTTATTCTTTTAGTGGTACTCCATTTAGATGCTGAACTGGGAGCTTCTTTCATTCTGCTGTGTAGCAAGTCCGTTTTCTTCGACGTCATCCCGTAAGAGGCCTACTGCCTCTGCATAACGCAACCATGTATCAACGCTTGCGATGACGACCCTTGCTTCAACTGTCAATATTTCAATTCCAACGACGGATACTCTTGCAAATGCGTCAATGACGATCCCTTTGTCCAGAATACGGTCGATGACTTCTGCTAAACTCGAACTGTTATTACTCTTTTGAATAGCCAATTGTTATTCTCCTTCCAGTGTTTATGAACAGATTGTCTTAATGTCTTTTGATGATTTAATGTTTTCCGAACTTTTGATTTCAGTCGAACTCTTGATATTAAAGGAACTCTTTATGTCACTTGCTCCCTTAATATTTCCCACGCCTTTGATTTTTGTTTGTTTATCATTCGTTGAAGAGACTTTCTTTTGAAACTCTTCTCCTGCTTCCTTTGCGTTTCCTAACTTTTCTCGTACGGAAAGCAGGACATCCTGTACTTTTTCTTTTGCTTCTTCTGCTTTGTTATGAACATTTTCGGCGTTTTTCTCTTTTGCATTCTCTAATTTCGCTGATGCTTCGTTTGCTTTTGATTGAATACCACTTTCCACACTGTTTACAAATGTTTCTTTCGCTTTGTCTTTCAACGTATCTTTCACTTTATCTTTCACTGGTTCTGGAGCATGGTCGTATGCTTTTTTAGCCATCTTCCCAACTGCTTTTTTTACAGGCTTACTCATGTAATGCCCCCTTCAGGGATGCGATTATTTCTTAGAATCCACCAGGCTGTTCAGCATTTCCTCGATACGTTCTAAACGCTCATTCAAATTCTTGTTTTCTTCTTTGATACCTTCTAATTCTTCTGATTGATTGGAAGAACCTTCATTCTGTTCAGCTTTGGCATCAGTGTTCTCCGACGCCTCTTCTTTTTTCTTCTTAGGTGACAGCAAACCACCTTCGAGCCTGCTCATATATCCGGTAGCGGATTGTCTAAGGGTGATGATGGCCTGCTCTGTCAGGAATTCCTGTGCTGACCTTCGCAATTCTTTACTTGCAGCTTTCATCACTTCTGATTTCCCTAAACTGTCCACCATTTTCTTTCCTGTACCCGGATTTGTAAGCAATCCGAGACCCGCTCCGACTACTCCACCTATAATCGCGTAATTCATGGATTGTCTGTTTTCAGTTGTTTGTTCTTCGTTTCCTTCAGTATTTTTCGTTTCTTCCACTTGTTGACTGCTTTTTGTTTCTGCCATATCCATCCTCTTTTCTAGAAAAAATAGTAAAACTATATGTTACTTACTTGTTTAAACGCTAAATGCTGTTCCTCTTTCATTTTCCTGTTTCGCTAAGCCCTCTTCTTGAACATCGTCTCTTAAGAGCCCAACTGCCTCTGCATATCGTAGCCATGTATCTACACTTGCAATGACGACTCTTGCTTCTATTGTAAGAATTTCAATTCCTACCAAGGAAACTCTGGCAAATGCATCAATGACTATTCCTTTATCCAGGATTCTATCAATTACTTCTGCGAGACTTGAGCTATCATTACTTTTTTGAATACTCATCGAATCTCTCCTCTTATTTGGTGTAGCCAATGACTGTGTGCAAAAATTTTATTCTGTTTAATCGGTGTTTACCTCGATTTCCGCCCCTGTTAAACCATGTGGTGGGAATTATTTGAAGTAAACTGCCATTTTTTATACATGTTTTAAACCGGTTGTAACAGGCTGTAACAATTTTCCCTTAGAGGCATATGCATTTGTGGAGTTTTTGTGGAAATAATAATTCAAATAAGACAAATCGGTTACAGTTTCCAACTATAATAGGTGGTTGAATTTAAAGGGTGAATATGCTTAGAAGCGATAGGGGATATAGAACCAAAAAGAACCTGAAGCGATAGGCCAAAGGGCCACACTCCAGGTTCTTGTTATTTATTCATTTGGGCAAGGAAGTCTCCTAACAGATCATCCATTGACTCTTCTTTAGGTTCCTCATTGACGGTTTCCTTGGGTTTCATGGCATTGTCCCAGTCGAAGTTGTCCAGTTCTTCATCTGTTGAGTACGAACGTTCATCCACTACTTCTTCAGGGATATCATCCATCACTTGATCAAGGGACCACTCTCTTCCGGTATCGTGACTTGCTGCCGATTCTTCCTGAAGATAAAGTGCTTCATCGATATCCAATGAATTACTGCTCAAAGAAGCAAGAAGGGAGGCAGTCCGTACCGGGTTTGAAAGCAACTGGTATACGATGCTTCCAAGCAGCGCTTCTGAGTGTTCATGCTTAAGCCAGTCACGTTGGGACTTGTCCAGACCCTTCGGAAGTGGAATCGTAATCGCTTCCCGCTGTTTGGAAATCGTATCATTTACCCCGTTTAGGACAAGCTCTGCAATTTTACTGGAGAAATTCCGTTTTTCTTTTTCTTTGAGCTTTTGTAAATGTTTTAAAACGTGGTCAGGTGTATCTGAAGGGATCCGAAATGTGATCGGCTGTCCCCTCGACATCCCTTTTTCAGTCATACCATCACCCTATTTGGTTTTCGCTAATTTTTGTTCTTCTTTCGGGGCTTGTTGCTTTTGTGTTTTTCTTGAGAAGTCGGCAATCAGCTTGTAGTAAGCATTGGCCATCATCCAGATACTTTCCTTCTCATCTTCAAAGAAGTCGATATTGTACCCATCAAGATTGTTGTTAAGCGTCTTGATATATTCTTTCAGGACACTAGACCCTCCACCGATGAAGTAGCAGATTTCCGTTTGGGAATTCTTTTGCCACATATTGCGAAGATGGCGGTACTGCTTCTTAGCCAGTTCAAGCATGATGCGGTCTACGATATCGTGTACGCTTGTACGACTACCTTTTACCATAATATGATTGCGGTCATTTTTCTTCGTGATGATTTCGACCACATCACGACGGCTGTCAAGCTCAATACCATGCTTCGAACGGATCTCCTCACGAATCAATTCAAGCGATTCAGATACACCCAGGTTAAACCCTTGAGCTTTATCATCGTCTACTTTACGATCTTTGATGACCGCGATATCTGTTGATAATCCACCAATATCCTGTATCAAGATACGCTTATCAATCAAATCCTTGTTGATGATATTTGAATTATTATCCATCACAAGGTTGATAAAAGCAGCGAATCCTTCAGGATACACCTTCACTTCATCAAATTTAATATTTACTTTGATGCCTTGATAGCGCGGAGTAACAAGGAATTCGACCTGGTGAACCGAACCTAATAATCTTGAACGGTATCCAACATCTTTTCCTTCTTTTACTTCACGCAGGGGAAGACCTGTTCCCAGCGTGTAGTTTGCTTCTATTACATTATTATTCTTTTTAAAATCTGATCCGTGACGCGCTGCATCCAGTGCGATAGAAGCAAACAGCATGACTAATGTTTGATCTTCTTCTGATTTACTGCTGCCTGGATCCAGTTCAGTCGAGTTATTGCTCTTGGTCGCAAGATTACCGACACGATAAATTGCATTATTGTCTTTCAGGGCAGGGGAGTGGACACGGATATGTATGCCGTCTAGCGGGTCTTGTGTATCCAGCTCCTCGATACCGATGATAGGACGGTCTTCAACATCCCTTGCGATGACGTTCGGGATATTCACCTCAGCGTCCATTTTCCCAAACATACCTTTTAAAGAATCATTACCAACATCAATGGCTGCAATGCGAGAATTCGTCATTAAAATCATCCTTTCATTCATGAGTAAGAATTTGTCAAAACATTTCCACTCTTACTCTCAGAGTATACAATTTCTCGTCTTCGGTCAATCCTACTTTTCTATCGAATATGATAAGCGAGAGAGCGTTGAGTTGTATACACTTTTGTATCGTTGTATACATTAATTGTACACATACCTTAATAACAACATGTGTACTTGTTTGTGTACATGTGTACATATTTGTATACATTTGTATACGTTTTTGTTTACATGTATACAAATTTGTAAACTCAGTGAATTTTACATATTCTTACTTCAAATCGTGCTCTTTCTACTACACTACGAAACTAGAAAACTACCTTTTTATTACATTTTAAGCAGATAGAAATTGAAGAGTGAAAAAAGATGTCCTGGGATAAAATTGATTCAGAAAGTGGCTAGGGATAAAAATGTCGGTGGAAGAACGTTTGTGTTGAAAACAGAAATGTCGTCTAACGACTCGATAAAAGGATAAAAAAAGACTTCAGCATTTAATACGCCGAAGTCTTATAAAGAATGAAACTATTTATTGTGCGGTATATCCGCCGTCGATGACGACCGCTTGTCCCGTTACACTCTTCGCTTGATCGCTGGACAGGAACATTGCGTAATCGGCAATTTCACTGACATCGAGCAAGCGTTTTTGAGGGACTAACGGATAGATGACCTCTTCCAGTACTTTTTCTAAAGGAACGTTGCGCGTAGTGGCAATATCTTTTAATTGTCCTCTTACGAGTGGTGTGTCAACATAACCAGGACAAATAGAATTCACCGTGATCCCGAAAGGAGCCGACTCCAGAGCCGCCACTTTCGTCAATCCGATCACGCCGTGTTTCGCACTGTTGTAGGCAGCTTTTCCAGCAAAGCCCACTAAGCCATTAATGGAAGAAACATTAATGATACGGCCAAACTTCTGTTCTTTCATGATAGGCAGAACATGTTTGATGGCTATGAAAGGGGCGGTAAGCATGATCTTGATCATAAGTTCAAACTTCGCTGTCGGGAACTCTTCAATTGGAGACACATGTTGTAATCCCGCATTGTTCACGAGTACATCGATGCGTCCATATTGTTTTTGGGCTGTGTCGATCATATTCTTGATATCTTCTTCACTCGTTACGTCAGCTTTAAGTCCAATTGCTTCATATCCAAGAGCTTTAAGTTTATCAGCAGCTGCTTTAACTCCCTCTTCGTTCAAATCTGTCAGTACCACTTTACTTCCTTTTTCAGCATAGGATTTCCCTAACTCAAAGCCGATGCCGCTTGCTGAACCCGTAATTAAAACCACTTTATTTTCTACCATTTCAAAACACTCCTTTAATTTTATATTAATCCTATACTTGCCATGATGATCCCTGCTATGACGGCAATGGTAGGGATCACAAGACCGACAATAAACACATCTTTATAACAGTCTTTATGCGTTACATTCGTAACCGCCAGAAGCGTCAATAATGCTCCGTTATGAGGCAGAATCGATGCCCCGGAAGCAATGGAAGCCATGCGATGAAATGCTTCCGGACTGATTCCCGTCGATTGAGACAGTTGGTAATAGGTGTCGCCCAGTGCCTGCATGGCAATTCCCATTCCACCTGAAGCAGAACCGGTGATCATGGCAAGGATCTGTACGATCAATGACTCAGAGATCAAGGGATTTGACGAAATTCCTAATACTAGATCCGTGATGCGGTCAAAGTCAGGTACACTCGTCACGACTGCACCGAATCCTACTGCGGCACTGGTATTGATAATGGCCATCACAGAGCCCTTTGCCCCCTCATTAATAGAAGGAATGAATTTCTTATACCTGCTCACATTAATAAGGAGAATCAGAACAATCCCTGCCAGTAAAGAAGGAATGGCGTCCAATTTGATACCGTTCAATAACAAGACAACCAAAAGTAATGGCAGCAAAGAGACGATCCAATTCGGTAAAGTTTGTTGCTCTTCATCGGACCCTGCCCCTGCTTGACTGATTTCCTTAAAGGTATCCCCGCTTGCAGCCATTTTCTTCTGCCTGCCAACGAGCCACAGGTATCCCCCGACAGCCATGATGATTGAGGATACAATTCCCATCCATGAACCTGCCATTGGTGTCGTGTGGAACGTCTTCATCGGGATCAAGTTCTGTATTTGCGGTGTTCCCGGAACAGCCGTCATAGTGAACGTAAATGCCCCCAGTACAATCGTCGGTGCAATCAGCTTTCTTGAGATATCCGCGTTTCTGAATAATGCCAGAGCGATGGGATAGATGGCGAACACAACGACGAAGAGACTCACGCCTCCATAAGTCAGTACGGCCGAAGCGACCAGCACCCCAAGAATGGCTCGCTTCTCCCCAATCATCTTCGTGATCTGATAAGCGACAGATTTTGCTGCCCCTGTATCTTCCATTAGCTTCCCGAAAACGGCTCCCAGTAAGAAAATCGGAAACCATTGCTTGGCGAAATTCACGAATCCCGACATATAAGTGTCGGTGTACGTTTCCATCAGATCCATACCGCTCATCAGCGCGACAATGCCTGCGACGATCGGTGCAATCCATATAATGGACCACCCCAGGTAAGCGAAGACCATCAATAGCACCAATCCTATTAAAATACTAAACAACTTCTTTCCACCCTTCTAAAGAAAACAAAAAGAGAGTGCACGCATTCGCACTACTCTTCAATCGTTTAAACAGTAATTATTTTGACGTAAGAAATTTTACTCTTCTCCTATTAATAAGTAAAATGAATTAAAACTATACTTATCATGCAAAAAAGTTATAGATTGAAAAGGAGAGAAACCATTGGATATTCGACAGCTTACCTACTTTAATGAAGTGGCCAAATTCAAAAGTTTTACGAAGGCTTCAAACGTTCTTCATCTATCCCAGCCCACCCTCAGTAAGATGGTACGGAGTCTGGAAGATGAACTGGACATGGAACTGATCGACCGGTCCGCACGGCAAATCGAATTGACGGAAGCGGGCGAAATCGTTTATGAACAGGGACAGGTTATCCTTGAATCTCTTGATCACTTATCGACTCATCTGTATGACTTAATGAACTTAAAGAAAGGGAAAATCAAAATCGGGATCCCGCCTTTGATTGGTTTTTTATTTTTTCCAAGCATCATAAAGGAATTTAACACATTATATCCGGACATCCAGATACAGCTGAACGAGTATGGTGCCAATAAAGTGGAGGAAGAAGTGAGGGATGGGAGGCTGGACCTTGGTGTGGTCGTCTTACCGATGGATGAAGAGCAGTTTGATGTCGTCCCCTTCGTTTCCGAGAAACATATGCTATTTGTTCATCACTCTCACCCATTGGCGGAAAAAGATTCGGTGGAAATGAACGAATTACATGACGAGGACTTCATCCTCTTCAGTGAAGACTTTGCCCTGCATGACAAAATCATTGAGGAGTGCAGAAAAGCGGGATTTTATCCTAAGGTCGCCTATGAGAGTTCACAGTGGGATTTCATAGGTGAAATGATCGGGCAAAATCTTGGCATTTCCATCTTCCCTCAATCCATTTCTAAAAAAGTGGACCAGGGAGTCGTCAAATCCATTCGCATCGTAAACCCAGTCGTTCCCTGGAACTTAGGGATCATCACGAAAAAAGGACGATATGAATCTTTTGCTGTTCGTGAGTTCAAGAAAATGCTGGATGATCGATAAAACATATAACTTTTTTGCATACTACCGATAAATTATATGTATTTTACGCATATATACTTTCAGCGTTATAGTATTCCTGTAGCAACTTAGACAGGAGGAATGGAAGATGAATCAAGACAGATATCAACACGGATTGGATAAACTGATGGAATACACACTGAACGATAACAAAGAAATCGCCACTCATCTCAAAATCTCTGAAGCACTGGAAGATATCGCTCCCGATGTGGCAAAATACATCATTGAATTTGCCTATGGTGAAATATATTCCCGAAAAGGATTGACGAATAAGCAACGCGCCCTCGTCACCATTTCCTCCCTTGTGACACAAGGAACGGAGCCTCAGCTTGAGCTCCATATCAACACTGGACTCACAGCAGGGCTTACGGAGGAAGAAATCGTCGAGAGCATCACTCATTTAATCCCATATACAGGGTTCCCACGCGTTCTTAATGCCTTAACGGTGGCGAAAAAAGTATTCGCTATCCGTCATGAAGATAAACACTGATCTAAAAAAGAGACCTGAATGAATTGTCAGGTCTCTTTTCGTCTAGATTGCTTTATTAGGCCTTTCACTTCTAATACCAACCTTACCCCTTAGCAAGGTGGATATGACGAAATTAAGGGGCTTCTGTGCATTTATATAGGGTGGTGAATGAGACTTATAACTAATAAAGGAAGAGGGGCCCATATTTCGCTGGGCACCTCTTCTTATTATTTCAATCCCTGTTTTCTTTGAGCCGTTCTATTCCAGATGATAATAACCATGATGAGAAGTAATACACAAATCCCTACAAATACAGCAATCAAAAGAGAAAGGGAAGAAGAGGATTGACTGTCTTCTTCCAATCCACCTAATCGTGCCGATTCGGATTGACTAAAAAGTTTTAGATTTACAGCTTTTGCTTTTATTGTATTGGTATCTTTTTCTTCATTGTAGAAAATTTTATCTTTCAACTCGTTCAATCCGTTGCTTGGACGCCCTTCAAAGGTCAGGTTCTTCTGTTCATCGGGAATTCGGATCTTCTGGTTTGTTGATGACTGATCATGGATGAGGTCACTATTTTTTTTGAACTTATTTTCCTGATAGTCGTTTGGAATCAATTCATTTATGCTTGTACCTGCAAAAATAGGTGAACCGAACGTCATCATTACACTGACGATGGAGGTCAGGAGCAAAAGGATTTTACCCCTCATAAGCTTCTGTTGTCTCGTCGGTTTGTTTGATGGATCGTTTATTCAACAATACCTGTAAGACGGCAAGGCCGATCACGACCAATCCCAAAACGATGACCGCTTGATTGAAAAGTGACTCCGTGCCGTATTGAATCGACATATACACAGTAGACATCGGATCTTTAAAATTGAAATTCGGCGTAGTCAAGGCTAATAGTGGTGTCACAAACAGGGTGATGAGTCCCACAGAAACAAACCAGCCCACTAAACGATGTGCCACAAAAGCCACTCTGACCAGTCCAGATGCAGCCAATAAAAGGAGAATCGTAAAGATCGTCCACTCGACTGAACGGGATTCCACCAACGGATAGATGTCCAGACCGTACAAGCTGATCACAAATCCGACAATTAGATTCAGGAGAAGAAAAATGACTCCTTGAATCCAAAGAGGGGCATTTTGAAAGTAATAACTTGTATATCCGATAAGCAAGCTGGATAACAAGATGATAAACAAAATAACGACCGGTGGAAGAACGCTCGCACTCTTCTCTTCCGGAACATCACCCTTTACATTTAAAGGATTTGTTAAGAAATCATATACATACCCATTGGATTGCCCGTCAACGAACGCATTCCCAAGGACGCTGAATACATCATCACGGATTAATTGAGTGGAAGCTACATTCGTTGCCCACTTATTATTCAAGGTATCTGCATCACTTTGAACATTGGACACATTTGATTGAAGCTCGTTCGTATAGGAAACGATTGTATTTTGACTTTCACTCACTGTATCCAGGAAGGAATGGATAGACTTGATTTCACTTCCGATTTGCTTTTGATTCCCTACTAAATCAGGGCCTGCTGCTCCTGTGACAGGCGTTGGAGCAGCTTGTTCAGGTTGCTGGATTCGATTTAATACATTTGTTGCTTCTTGATTAATCGCATTCAGGCTCTCTGTAACCTGTGATTGCTGATCATCTATGGTTTGATTGTATTCAGCAGCAAATACAGTGTATGAGTCTTGAAGTGTGATAAGGGCATCCTCAGTAGTCGGCAACCCTGTATTTAATTGTTTCCACTCCGCTTGTTCAGTCTGACTCACTTTCAATATCTCATTGACCTCATTTTTAAGCTCTTCATCCTGAAGAACGGCCGCTTTCACTCCATTCTCCGTTAACATTCCATTTAGAGTCGCTTCATACCGATCGAGGTAAGAATAGTACTGTAGAAGATCCATAAGCTTATAGTTATTAATCCCTCGGGAAAAATAGCCATATAAAGTGTTTCTTCTATTTTCCGATAAAGCGGCCGAGTTCAGGATTGAACTCTCTTTATCCTCAATTTCGGCAACGATATTCGAAATGTTGTCTGAGAACATCTCCAATTGGTTTAAGAGAACTTCATTTGTCTCTGTCAATGTCTTTACTTGATCTTTGAGTTCTTGATTTTCGGTTGTAAGAGTTTTAACCTGTTTGGTCAGTTCATCGATTTTATCAATCAATGTTTGATTATCTTTAAGAAGTCTTGATACTTCTGCCTTTAGTCTATCCACTTCAGCTTGAAGAGGGTTTTCAGAGCTATTCTTTTTCTCTTCCAACTGCGTTCTGACCTTCGAGATGCGATCATTGATCGTATGAATAGTGGTCACAGCATCCGTTATGTCTTTAAGTGTTGGTACTGTTAATTTAGTCAGTGTTTCTTTCAACGTATCAATTTCTGTTGAAATGGCCGTCAGTTCCGCTATTTCCGGTTCTAAATTCGGTGGTGCAGGAGGAGGATCATTTGGTTCTCCTGGCTCGGGCTCACCTTCCTGTGAGGAAATGACGACCTGTTGAGGTTCGGGATCCTCTCCATCTTTTGGCGGCTCTGGAATTTCAGGTGGGGCAGGTGGATTGAAGATCTCCCCATCTCCTTCAGCCAACTTATTATTAAGTTCAAAGATATTTCCTTGCAGGTTATTCAGCGTCGTTGTGTCCTGTAATTGCTGATAGAAATTCAACACTCTTTCCTGAAAAGAATAGAAGTCTTCCACTTGTCTGCCTACTTCTTCAAACCTGCGCTGCTGGAGGTCAGTAAATACCTCTTGGTTTGTATCTATATTGTTATTCAACTGGGTCAAACCTGCCGTTAAAGCCTCACTTTGTTCTGAGAAGAGTGATTTGGACTTTAAGTAACGCGGCTGCTGATTTTCAGTTGATTCGTTGATCATCTGTACGGATTGAGACTGGATATCCGCTAATAACTGCTTTTGTTTATCTTGGTATTCTCTATACTGATTCACATATTCTACGAAGCTTGAAAGGCTTTGTTCAAAGGATTCAAGTGAATTTTGCTGCTCCGGTGCCCGACTGTCCGCCTGCTGGATCGAGTTTTGAAGGTTTGATAGCATCGATGTCTGCTGTTCGATCTGGCCAGCGAGATCCTTTGAGCTAGGTTTATAGAATGCCAGCATCGTTTCTTGGAACGTCTGTTCTTTTTGTAAAATTTCATCGAATTCTGCCCGGATATTCTCCATATCCGCTGATACATAGTTCCAATAAAGGGAGGACATTTTATGATTGACCCTTTTGGTGGCTTTTTCGATTTCCAGCTGGACCTTTTCCTTATTTACGGCATTCAGTTGGCTTTGGACTTTAAAATTCAAGTTTGTCTTTTCCGGTCTTTCTTCATCATATGTCATGACTTTGTCAGAGAAGTCCGAAGGTATATAGACCACTGCGTCATATTTTGAACTTTGAAGACCGTTTTCTCCTGCACTTCTGCCAACGACTGTCCATTCAAAGGATGATTGATCCTCTAGTATGGACGTCACATCCCCACCAAATGACAAGGGATCCCCATCTACTTCTGTCCCTGCATCTTCGTTCACAATGGCAATGGCTTTAGTGGCGTTTTCTTTTACCTTCAGCGGGTTTTCACCTACTGAACGGAAGAATAGAAGAGGAGTTGCAAGAATCATCATGACCGCTAATAAAAGTTTGAACAGGCTTACCTTCTCTGTCATGCGTGTACTTTCCTTTCCGTTACCATAAGTGGTATTTGAATTTTTATTTCTTTTCCATTCTCAATATAATAACCAAAACCAGGCTGGATTTCCGGCTCTCTTCGGTCATAGCTGAGAGTGAATAGAGTTTGTTCAGATTTTTTCATCAATACAAGCGCTTGTCGAATTTGCTTCATTTCAACCGTCAATGTATCGTAGCCTTTCGTTAACTCACTGTTGTTTCCTGAAACGATCACACAGAAGCCTAAATGACTAAAATTTTTCATGCACTTCACAATTTTGTCCTGGAGAAGGGGATCCAGATTTTGCAGGAATCTTGCATACCCGTCCACGATCAACATTACAGGAGAGAAGGATGGGAGAGTGCTTCCCTTTTGAATGGATAAGTTATATTGCTCTTCTCTTGAACTGAATAACTCCTCCACTCTGTTAAGCCACATGGAAATATGCTCTTTGTTTTCCATATATACAACCTTTTCTTCCCTCATCAAATTCGATAATCCCCTGTCTATGGAGTCGAAGATCGCTATATGTTCACTGTCCTGTAGGAGTGCTGTGTTGGCTAATACTTTCAACACATTCGTTTTCCCTTTTTGTGCCTGTCCCAATACGAGGCAATGCTTTGTTTTCTTGAAGTTCACATACACTGGTTCAACCGTCTCTTCATCCAGCCCGATCGGCAGCAGGCCAGCTTTCCTTCCTGA
The DNA here is from genome assembly GCF_056173145.1 of Rossellomorea sp. QJM3NY_18. Classification (NCBI taxonomy): domain Bacteria; kingdom Bacillati; phylum Bacillota; class Bacilli; order Caryophanales; family Bacillaceae; genus Rossellomorea; species Rossellomorea sp. QJM3NY_18. Next base: position 4,241,711 of record NZ_CM149659.1, read on the forward strand.
ATCCGTGTACTGGGTGAAGTTGACCATGGTCAGTTCTGTCGGCAGCATCGGCACCGGTTTAGGTGAAGACAAGCCTTTATATTTCTCTTTTAATAACTGAATATCTTCTTTCAACAGATTCAGCTGTTCATAATCATCCTTCCCTTCAGTAGGAAGGAAGACTTGGGAGAAGTAAGCCGTGTCTTTCTTAACGATGGCCCTTCCCGGAATGGCTTCCGGGGAAAAAGGTAACCTCCCTAACATCGTATAAGCCTCTGAACTGTCCATTAAATAGTGGACAATTTTCGTTTTGAGATTATTCATCAACGACTGTCGTACAGAATTTACTCGTGTAGCTGTAAAATACATATATACTCCAAGCGATTGGCCGTCCCTAGCAAACTGATTGATCTGCGTTTCAAGCTCCTGCATTTCTTCTTTGACCAGATCAAAATTATCAATGGTCACGAATAAAAGAGGAAGTTTATCTTCACTTACAGTGTTATACATTTTGATTGAACTGACCTCTTGTTTTTGGAACAGTTGTTTTCTGCGTGCCAGTTCATCGTCTAAAATCCCAATGAACTTCTCTATTTTCCTCTCCTCATCAATCAGGAAGTAATCTGCCGTATGAGGCAGTTGCTTCAGTGGCAGCAATCCGCCATTCCCGAAGTCGAGAAGATAATAATGGATCTCTTCCGGGGTAAACTGTGTAGCCATACCCATTAATAACGTAATGAGCGTTTGGGTCTTCCCGTACCCGGATGAACCGAAGATACCGACATTTCCATCCTCAATCACCTCATAATGATAAGGGGTTTGGCTCTGTTTCTCCGGTTCATCCACCATCGAGAGGAGGATTTTATTCTCCTCAGTCTGGGCGAATCCTGTTCTGTAAATCCGATTGGACAATGGAGGGAGCCAAGGACTGGATAACTTTTTCAAGTCCATTTGATTCTGTAACGCTTCTATCCGATCGACTACAGCGTCAATTTCACTGGTCATGTCTTTTTGACTGCCGGGATTTGTCGATACTTCTGATAAAGGAATGAGTCCGAGATCCGTGACGATCGCCACTTCATCTTCTGCTTCAAAGGACTCCTCCTGGTAAGGGGCACCGCTCCAGGCTGATTGGAATAAGTCATACACCTCATTGTTTCCAACCTGCAGGTATCCCCTTCCTGTCACCGTCAGGGAAGCAGCATCCCCGTTTTTGAGGATTTCACGGCTGTCCTCTGTGTTTTGCACTTTCAATGCTACTCTGAAACGGGCATTACTCCAGATTTGATTGTCTATGACACCGCCCGGCTTCTGGGTGGCCAGAATAAGATGAACCCCCAGGCTACGACCGATACGGGCTGCACTGACCAATTCTTTGATAAACTCCGGCTCTTCACTCTTTAATTCCGCAAACTCATCCGAGATCAGGAATAAATGAGGAAGGGGCTCTTCCGTTTTCCCTTGTTTGTAGAGGCGGGTGTAGTCGTTAATATGATTCACTTCATAACGGTCGAATAAGCGCTGTCTCCGTTTCAACTCACTCTTAATGGAGGCAAGCGCCCTGGTACTGAAGTTCTTACTTCCCTCGATGTTGGTGATCGTCCCTAATAAGTGAGGGATGTTCTTGAACGGTTGAGCCATTCCGCCGCCCTTATAATCGATTAACAGAAACGCTACTTCATGGGGATGGAAGTGAACCGCTAACGATAGAATATATGTCTGCAGGAATTCACTCTTACCTGATCCGGTCGTTCCTGCAAGTAATCCGTGAGGTCCGTGTGCCTTTTCATGCAAGTTAAGTTCAACTATATCTTCCTTACCTTTTAAGCCTACAGGCACAGCCAGCGACTTAGCTGATTCTCTCGATAGCCAATTTTCTTCAATCGGCAGTTGATCCACATCCCTTACCCTGAGCATGTCGAGGAAAGACACGCTTGCAGGGATCGAGTTGGTCATCCCGATCTGATGGTTGAGGGTTCGCAGGGTTCTGGCATATTTCTCATTTCCATCATGCTCATACCCATCCATAGTGAAAGGGATCTTTACGGCTTTTTTATCTTGAATCAGGATATCCCCTTCGTTGTCATTAATATAACGGACAAGGGTGTGAACATTATCTGATAGGCTTTCTTTTGCCTCTGCCGCGAATATGACAGACATCCCCAAGTGTCCATACTCCCCTTCCAGGTATTCAAGGATCACATGGTCAGAAATAAGCTGATGATTCGTGATGACAAAGACGAAATGAGGAGCATATCTTACCTTTTCTGAATCTTCATCTATATCTCTTTCACGCAGGATTTCATAAATGGAGGAGAGGATTTGATCCCTCGTTTTCTCATTGTAAATAAACCCTTTTGCAAAGGACTGCGGTAATTGAAAGTGGGGTAACCATTTCATCCACTCCCAATCCTTATACTCTTCTTCATGAAAGATGGAGATGAATCGTACATCATGGTAACTATGAAAGAACGTCAATTGGCCGATAAGCTGGTGAATCTCGTTTTTGTAGACGGATTCTTTCCCAATCAGACCAATTGCCCCTTTATGAAGATCGGCAGTTACCGGTAATTGTTCGATTTCCCGATAGGCCTCTTCTAACTTCTGTGACTCCTCCAATAGCTCATCCATTTCACGATTGGACATATCGGAAGAATTCACCGAAATACTGTAACTGGCAGGTAACTTCCCCCTGCCCAACCGGAACTGCAGGAAGTCGGGACTTTCGATCGTTCTCTCCCAGAGCCTGTCCGATAGTTGCTCTGTAAGATATTTCATCCTTTCAAAAGAAGGGAAATGAAATTGAAGGACGTCAGATTGTCTCTCCGCAAGGGATTGAAGCTCTTCCCTTTTATTCTCTAAATATTGAGTATAGATGCGTTTTCTGCGTTCCTGAGATTTCTTCTTGCTGCTTTTATCTTTGAAGAACTGGACGGTCGATGTTACAAGGGTGGTGGTGAACATGACCATCGAGATGATGATGAATATCCCCCTCGGGATTACAATGGCTACAATTCCCATGACGATCAGCATCATGAGTGGAGGAAGGATAATTAACCACAGACTCCGGTTTGTATCACTTGATTCCTGACTCGGAAAGGACAATTGAACTTTTTCATCCGGCAGATCGTAAACCATCCTCGGGGTACGGCGGTAATTGGGATATTTCTTCTGCATCTCGGACAACGGTCTCACAGTCTCCACCAACGAAGTCTGATAGTCTTCAATACTATGTATCTCGATTAAATCATCCTCTAACAGGGTAACGGATAAGAAAGCAGTAAATAGAATGTCACCTGTTTGGAGCTTCTGTTTTCCTGTAACCAGGTGACCATTTAGATAGAGAGAAGAAGAATCACCTGATTCCACTATCCATCCACCATCGGAATCCTTATACCAGAAGCAGCTTGCTTCCCTGTTCCCGTATGGATGATGAATCGTTGCTTCAGGTTCCATCGTCGACATCCTGATTTCTTCTTTATGTCCTATATAATAGATTTCAGCCTTTGGTTTGAATGAAGTGATGATGATATGCAGCTCATTATCCTCAAGCCGAACGCAATGATCACTGCCTGGTTCAAGGATGCTTCCTTCCTCCCCTTCGTGATGAAGATGGAATGTTGATCCGGAATACTCTATTTCAATAGCTGATGGCAAGGATAAAATAGTGATCGTATCTTCTATATGGGGACCTAGTGTAATTTTTTTGTTTTCATCCTTCAAAAGGATTGTTTGATAATAATGGTCGTGAAAAACCCATAGGGCATACATGTGTTCACCCCCCTGTTAGTTTGTTTTTTTCTTATCATCTTTTGTTTTTGATTCTGAAGGTTCAGATTCTGCTCCGTCCGTATCCGGTTCCGCTTTTTCTTCAGCCTGCTGCGGTTGCTCCAGTGACTCAGTTGGCTGTGAAGTTTGTTCCTCTTCCAATGCCTTCATTTCTTCTTCATATTCAGCAATTTCACTTTCTATTTCATTTAATTCCTGTTGTCTTTCTTCACTATCAAGGTCTCCGTCAGCCTTCACTTGTTCCCTGTATTTCAAGAGTCCAAATAGGATCAGGTCACGGTCTTCTAAGAAACGGGCTGTTTCCAACGCTTCCTTCGCCTTCCCTCTTCCGATATTAATCCAATACTCATAATATAGAGGATCTGATTGAAGCGAGACCGTGTTACGCACATTTTCCTTTTGATCCTCGGTCAAGGATTCATTAATGATATAGGAAAGGGCAAGCTGGTATTGAGTGACCTTGGGTATTTCGTCAATTTCGTATGGTTGGAGCTCCGTCACAACGTCACTATATTTTTCAAGCAGGAAACTCTCCTGCGCCGCTACAACCCTGTCCTGCTTTGGATTCATGAAGAAAAGAGAATAAATGGAATAAAGGATTGCTGGGACTAAACATATAGAGACCCCAAGGAGAACATACCGATTGACCTTCCATTTCTTCTTGCTGACCTTCACGTACAAACGTTCAGATTTTTTGGCCTCTGCGATGGAATGATTCAACACTCCACTTAATTCCTGCAAGCTACCTGCTTCCAGAATAGCCTTTGTAAGAGAAGATAACTTCAATGTTCCATTGAATTTTAAGTAGTCCTTGAAACTATGCTGTGAATCTACAATGGCTGCTACTGTGGCTTTCGTTTCTTTAAGCAGCAGCTCTTGGTCTCTTTCGTATGGGGGAAGACTCTCTTTCACACCATAGTGAATGAAATGAGGTGTCATTCCCTGGTCAAATACAATGTTTTCGGGACATATAATGAGGTGGAGGCGTGACAGTGTATGTCTTTGAATTTTCTGCACCAACTGATAAGCAGTCATCAAACGTTCTTTCTCATTTGCCTTTAATTGAGGATGAAACGAGAAGGACTCCGGTACGGTATTCACCATGCATAATTCATCATTTTCCATGGTGATTTCTCTTTGAATGGAAGGGGATAACTCCTTTAGGAAGCCGATCTCCGTTACGTCATCCAATTTAATCTTCTCTTTTTGAAAAATCAGCGTGATACGATGATCTTTTCTATGTATTACGGCTTCCAGCTTTTCTTGTAAGTAAGATCCACTATTTTGTGCCATTCTATTGGTCTCCTTTATAAAATTTCAATTCGATCTCCTGTGTGGATCCCTGCATCAACAAGCCGCATATTGCCAGGAACCACTTTGTGCTTGTTGGCAATCCGGATCCAATAGCCATCCCTGGTTTCAGCCGTAAGTTTTTGGGACTGCCATACAAGATCAATCAGTTTTTTTACAGTATGATAATTTGATAGTCTGAGATCGAAAGAACTCTCATCATAACGATTAAGATCAATGGTGATTTCTATATACATGTCCGGGTTCACCTCATAAGGAAGGAGCGCCCCACATAATGATAAGCGCTCCTTCAGGTTTAAAATGGATTGGGATAGACTTATCCGCGAATTTGATTAGCGATCTGAGCATCTGCATCTTCAAGAGACTTGGCTGTGCTGGTCAACTGCATAGAGATGTCTTCAAGAAGTTGTTGCATTTGCAGGAATGAAGGACGAAGTGTTTGATATTGCTCACCGAACGCACGGCTTGATTCACCTTCCCACATACCTTCCAACTCAGATATCATATTGTCAAGGCGTGAAATCTGTTCACCAACTTGGCTGCTTTCGCTTGTGTATCGGTTTGACATACTAATCAATTCTGCTGGGGTAACACGAATAATTCCTGACATGTAATTCCTCTCCCTTAGTTAAAATTGGTGGTAATCATCTATTTCAAATCAGAATACCCAAATAAGAAACATGAAATCAACTAAACTATGTAACCCTTTTTTACTCAATATCCTTAAAATTACAATTGTTTCCACACTTCCAATATCATACTATTATAAACATACATATAAACACAATTTTTACAGGAAAAAGGAAACTTTATAACTACAGGAATAATCAATTACAGGTCATTTGATATAAGATCCACTATCATTTATTAGGTAAATAGTACGAAAACAATTACTATCGGCTCCCCAGTATTCATGAATCTGGAGAATAAAGATTGGATAATCTTATCAAATAGTTACAAGTACTTACTATATATCCTTATTTTTACTTTAATAAACCGCATTTTTAATAAAATTTTCTTATATAGAATTTTTTTAAAAAGATTCATTTAGCACCTAAAAAAACCTAACTCCTTTCATTCTGGAGTTAGGTTTTGACAGAAAAAAGTTCATTTAATTTTATTCACTTATAATTCTTCTACATTTTGTTTCGGTTCATTCAGGTCATACGTCACATTATACTCTTCTGCAAGAAGTTTCATGTCCGAGTGATAGGCGTCCACCAGTTTGTAATACTCCTCCATTTTGGCATTGGATTCATTGATCAAACCTTTATCCTGGTCTTCAATCGCCTTCTTTTCGAGAATGAGGGCATCATAAAAGGTCTGGGTTGCCGTCACGACCCGGTCCCCCATTTCTTCAAGTTCAGGGATCTCAGCCTCAATGCCCTGGGCTTCATTCAATGCTTTCTTGTAAGCTGGAATGGTGTTGGTGGTCAATTCCCTGTAGACGGTTTGATCATCCGTATAGTTGACTCCTGATACGGAAGCCAGTGACTGGAAGGCGACGACTTCATATTCCGCTACCTTATAGATATCCTCGTTGATGAATCGAAGGATTGCCTTTTGCTTATCTGCTTCCTTCGTCTTTTCACTTTCTGGTTCATCACTGATCAGATCCACTTTCTCATTCTCTTTTTTCTTGCTGGCGGTCTCGGCCTCCACTTCCTGATCCTTATTAATCGAAATCTGCACTTCACCACATCCACTTAACAGAACGGCTGTTATCAATGCTAACCCGAGAAGTTTCTTCATGATTTAATTCCTTTCTTATGCAATTTGGTCAATTGCTTTTAGAAATTAAATACCCATCTTTTGTAAAAATAATCTAAATATTTCTAAATAAAACAGTTCCTATCTTCAGGCATATGGCAAACATATGAGATTTCCTATACAATTTATGTAAACAGCAAGTTAGAGTGGTGAAAGAAATTGAAATTATTACTAATCGAAGATGATACAACCTTATTCAATGAAATAAAGGAGCGGCTTTCCCAGTGGTCCTATGAAGTATATGGAATCAAAGACTTCAATCATGTCATGCAGGAGTTCACAGAGGTGAAACCAGATCTTGTGATCATTGATATTCAATTGCCTAGATTCGACGGCTTCCACTGGTGCCGGATGATCCGCACGCATTCCAATGTGCCGATCCTGTTCCTGTCTTCCCGGGATCACCCGACGGATATGGTCATGTCCATGCAGCTTGGGGCAGATGATTTCATCCAGAAGCCCTTTCATTTCGATGTCCTCATCGCAAAGGTCCAGGCCACTCTCAGAAGGGTGTATAACTATAACACCGAACAGGTGAGTATCAAGACCTGGTGCAGAGCAACCGTTGATTTTGAACGGAATACGGTATCCAATGAGATCGGTTCTATCGATTTGACGAAGAATGAAATGTACATATTAAAACTTCTAATCGAACAGAAGAATAAGATTGTCAGCAGAGATGCGCTGATGAACAGCCTCTGGGACGACAAGCGATTCATCAGCGATAACACGTTGACCGTCAATGTGAACCGCCTCAGAAAGCGCCTTGAAGAGATCGAATTGGGCCGTTTCATTGAAACGAAAGTCGGGCAGGGGTATCTGGCCATTGAAGAGGATTCGCCATGATCCGTACATTCTTATGGGAACGGAAAAGCTGGATTTCGTTCATGCTTGGACTCCACCTGTTATGGATCTTTATCGCCTCTATCGATAGGGCCATCCCGTTACAACCGATCATATATATGGTGTTTCTGTCTCTGCTCTTTTTCATTGTTTTTATGTTCATCCGATATCAGAAGGAAACCCGATTCTTCAAACAGCTGAAAGAATGGGATCATAATCTCAACATTACAGGACTGAATGCCCCGGATACTCCATTCCAGGAAATCGTTTCGGATAGTCTATCGGAGCAGGCGAACCTTTTGAGAAAGACAGCATCTGAGAATCGAATGATGCTCGAACAGGAAAAGGACGACCTTCTGTCCTGGATCCATGAAGTGAAAACCCCACTGACGGCGATGCATTTGATGATTGAACGTTTGGAAGACGAACCTTTGAAGTCTCATTTAAAATATGAGTGGCTGCGCATCCACCTTTTGTTGGATCGGCAGCTGCACCAGAAGCGTATGTCTTTTATGGAGAATGATTTATACATTGAGGACACCGATCTCGAGTCTGTCATTTTTCAGGAAATAAAAACCTTGCAATCCTGGTGTATTCAGAAGGGGATCGGATTTGACATTCAACTCAAGATCACAAACGTGTTGAGCGATGCGAAGTGGCTCGCTTTTATGATCAGACAGCTTTTGACTAACGCCGTTAAATATAGCTCTAAATCGGACATTGTCATATTAAGCGAAAAAAGAAATGATAAAGTGGCTCTCACCATTCAGGATTTCGGCAGGGGGATCGACTCCAGGGACCTGGCAAGGATCTTTGAAAAAGGATTCACTTCGACCACTGACCACAATGATACCGCCTCTACCGGCATGGGCTTATATTTAATCAAGAGAGTTTCAGAATCTCTGCTGATTTCCATAGAGATAGAATCCAAACGGGGAGAAGGGACCCGGGTCACCCTCATATTCCCGGAGAAAAATGATTTCGTCCAACTTACCGGCGTGTGACAAAAATGTCACATGCTTTTCTATTTTGTTCGAACAATAAAAGGAAAACAAACTTCCTGCTTTTTATAATAAAGGTATCAAATCAAAGGAGTTTTATATGATGACAATACTAGAAGCAAGCAAACTTCATAAAAGCTACGGAAATAAATTCAATAAGCAGGAAGTGTTAAAGGGAATCGACCTGTCGATCCAAAAGGGTGAATTCGTCAGTATCATGGGGGCGTCGGGTTCCGGAAAGACGACTCTCTTAAATGTCCTATCCTCCATCGACAAAGTGAGCGAGGGCTCGATTAAAATTGAAAGCAATGAAATGACGATGATGAAAGAAAAGCAGCTCGCACAGTTCCGAAAGAATCACCTCGGCTTTATCTTTCAGGATTACAACCTGCTCGACACGTTAACGGTGAAAGAAAATATCCTTCTGCCATTATCCATCACCAAGACCCCTAAGAAAGAAGCTGATCAGAAATTCAATGACCTTGCTTCCGAGCTAGGGATCCTTGAACTGAAAGATAAATATCCGAACGAAATCTCCGGCGGGCAGAAACAGCGGACATCAGCAGCCCGTGCCTTCATCCATGAACCAAGCATTATTTTCGCAGATGAACCGACGGGTGCCCTCGACTCGAAATCAGCGTCAGATCTTCTGAATAAACTGAGCGAGCTCAATCAAAAGCTGAAGGCGACGATCGTCATGGTCACACATGATCCCGTTGCGGCAAGTTACTGTAGTCGGGTCGTTTTCATCAAGGACGGTCAAATTTATACGCAATTAAATAAAGGTGAACAGGAAAGACAGCATTTCTTCAGTGACATCATGAAAACCCAAGGAGTGCTTGGCGGGGTGCAGAATGAACATTAATACCTTGATCTTCAGGAATTTGAAGAAGAACCTGAAGAATTATTATCTTTATGTATTTGCTTTAGTCTTTAGTGTTGCCCTTTACTTCGCCTTCGTGACCCTCCAGTATGATCCGTCCATGGATGCAGCGAAGGGAACCATCAAAGGTGGAGCAGCCGTCAGAGCCGCTTCTGTCCTGCTTGTGGTCATCGTCTCGATTTTCCTTTTATACGCCAACACCCTCTTCATTAAGAGAAGAAGCAAAGAAATCGGGTTATTTCAGCTAATCGGCATGACAAAGAATAAAATCTTCCGCATTTTAAGTGTGGAGAATTTCATCCTTTATTTTGGATCTTTGATACTGGGTATCTTGATCGGGTTTTCCTTCTCCAAATTAATCATCATGATTTTATTCAATATAACCGGCGTTGATGCGATTGCCACATTGCATTTCTCGACTAAGGCCCTCATCCAGACCGTTATCGTGTTCTGTGCGATTTACTTGCTGATCATGCTGATGAACTTTGTATTCATCAAAAGACAAAGCATCTTATCACTATTCAGAGTCCGATCTTCAACGGAGACGAAAGTGAAAAAGATGTCCAAGCTCGAAATGGTCATTGGGGTTTTCGGAATCATACTGATAGCTTCCGGGTATTATGTATCTTCCAAATTGTTTGGCGGCGACTTCACGACCATGGCTCAACTGTATGGAGCCATGCTCTTTATACTCGGCTCCGTCATTCTCGGAACCTACCTTTTTTATAAAGGGTCCGTCAGCTTTATTTTCAATGTGATCCGTAAGAAAAAGAATGGCTACTTGAACATTAACGAGGTCCTGTCCCTTTCATCCATCATGTTCCGGATGAAATCGAGTGCCTTACTGTTGACGATCATCACAACGGTTTCGGCTCTGGCTATCGCCCTACTGTCATTGAGCTATATCGGATATTACTCAGCTGAAAAAACGGCTGAAAATAATGTTCCTGCGGATTTTTCATTAATAAACAAACAAGACTTCAATGATTTTAAAGAAGCCCTTTTGAATAAAGGTATTGAATTCAAAAAAGAGGAGATTGAAGTCATTAGAGTTCTCGTGAACCTGGAAGACATTGCAGACTCTGAATTCAGTGAACTGAACGGATCACAAGATGCCATGCCTACTGCTGTCATCAGTGAAAAAAGTGTAGAAGGTATTGACGTAAAAGAAGGTGAAACAGTCTTTACAGGCTATAGCGATTTACTTCAAAAGCTAATGCCACTACATGATACCGGTAAGATAGAGCTGAAAGGAAAAACGAAGAACATAAAGCTCAAATACTTGGGAATGCGGGATGAATATCCGATTTCAGGGTGGTTTACAGGGTTTGGTTCCCCTGCGGTCATTGTGGATGACCATGTTTTCCAGGAATTGAAAAAGGATCTGGATCCAGAAATTCAGAGGGAGTCCTCACTGTATATCGGTGTGAACATCGAATAGGAAAAAGACTTAAAGAAAGCAAACGACCTCTTTCATGAGTTAAATCTAGTTGAAAGATGGGGGAACGCTTCACAGTACGACATGAAAGCTGAACAAAAACAAAACATCGGCCTCACGATGTTCATCGTCGGGTTCCTTGGCCTCACTTTCCTGATCACATCTGGTTGTATTCTGTACTTTAAACAGATGGACGAAAGTGAAGATGAGAAGCCGAACTATACGATTTTACGAAAATTAGGATTTACTCAAGGAGACTTGTTGAGAGGCATTCAAGCCAAACAGCTCTTCAACTTCGGAATCCCTCTTCTCATCGGACTTCTGCACAGTTACTTTGCGGTCCAATCCGGATGGTTCCTGTTCGGAGCCGAAGTCTGGACGCCGATGATCATCGTGATGGTTTTATATACGGTGTTGTATTCGATCTTTGGTGTATTATCGGTTTTGTATTATAAAAAAGTGATTAAGACGTCGCTATAATGGAAGGAGCCATCCCTTGATGTAGGGATGGCTCTTTTATTTAATACCGAATCCTTTTACCTATTCCAATATCCTGGGACGTAAACAAGCAATGAATGAGAGCAGAATAAGTAACGCTTCAACCTGGATGCCAAATAACCATACATAACTATCTCCATCCGGAGCCCAACTGTTCTTATTCAATAAGAATAGAAGAATAGAAAAGAGAAGGAAAACATTACTTTTCCAGTAAAAAATAAAGCCTCGTTTTAAAGAGAAGAATTTCTCATCCTTATTTTTAACTTCTTTATTCACTTTTGAAAGCTGAATAAGTTCTTCCTTTGACATGCTATATCCCGCCTTTCCACCATTTCATAAATGTTAATTAAAGATTCCAATTATCCCAAAGCCAATCCAAACAAGAGATAGGAAAAAACATAAGGCCAGGAGCTTATTCACTAGAAAAGGAAGGCGGTTTAATATGTTTTGTATATAGTAGTTAAGACCCGATGTAAAGATAGCCGTGTACTTATTAAAATATCCGATTAAACTATCTTTTCCTTCGAAGACATTCACTTCGTATAAAGCAATAACCAATCGCTGAGAAAAAATAGAGCAAAAAGCAAACACACCATTTGCTGCTATCATTAATGGAATATAGGAACTGGGTAAAGGAACATTTATTCCATATAGCGAACATGCAATCAAGGTAAACACCACAAACACAAGGATAAATCCTACTACTTTCTTTATTGACATGTAATTCCCCCCAAAAAAAATGATTCCCCGTTAAATTCCCCTCTTCCTTTTAGGTAAACCAAACTGAGGGTACAACTTCTTAACGGTTTCTTCATGTTTCAAAATAAAATAGTATTTATGAACGGATACTGAAAAAAAGGCGGTGAGTATCGATAGGATGGACACTCCCGTAACGATGATGATCATAGTAAGAGATTCCGTCATGAACGTAGAAAGCAAAAAATGAACAATGACATACCCTATACTCGAAGCAGTTAAAATAGGTGATAACGTAACCTTCTGATCATTTCTCTGCAGTCTTGCATACGTCCCGGAATACAACAATCTATGATTAAATAGCTGGAAAAACACCAGCAATCCCAGTAGTAACAACGCACCTAAAATAAACGGGACCCTACCATCCAATCCGGCATATACATACAAACATTTTTGTATCACCAAAAAATACACATATGTATTCACGATGCCATATATACCGAAAAACAGGTAGTACGACTTTTCAAACATAAATGGGGCAACCAAATAAACGATTGCCCATATATGTATAAATGCCACTGGTACAACAGCTGGCCAAAAATATGCGTAGGAGAAAGGCTCTCCCAAAATGGGAAGGAGACCAATGATGTCTAAAAAAAAGATAAAGAATGTAATGATATTTCTCCTATTCTCTTTCGGTGTTTGCAAATTCAAGTAAGATAATGTGATTGGGTCAATATCCTTATGTTTGTTCATGTCATCTCCCCTTTTTCCTCACTCACCGTTCGTTCTCTTTTCGGTAACCCGAATTGGGGATAAACCTGTTTTACCTTCTCGATACTTCTTCTGATATAAATATATTTATGGATGCTTGTAGAAAAGTAGGCGGTCGCCACAGAGAGTATAGAGAACACCCCAATGATCATAAGGGTTTTTACCGATTCTACAAAGAAGGAAGATAAGATTACCTGTGCCAGTACGTACCCAATGCCTGAGGCTGTGACAATAGGAGAAAGGTTTACACTCTTTTCTCCTTTCTGAAGACGTGAGTACGTTCCCGAATGCAATAAGCGGATGTTCATCCAATTTATGATGAGAAGGAGGGAGGCAAATAGAATAAACCCTAAAACCAATGGGACTACTCCGATTATTTGAAAATGAGAATATATCAATTTTTGTATCACTAAAAAGTACACGAAGGTATTGATAACCCCGTACACTCCGAAAAATAAATAATAGGATTTTTCAAACGTATAAGGGGCAATCACATATGAAATGGCCCACAGGTAAATGAATATCACCGGAATCATGCCACCCCAAAATAACGAAGGAATCAAGGGCTCTCCCAGAAGGAAAAGCACACCAATGAGATCCAGAAAAACGAAAAAGAACACCAGTATATTACTCCTGTTTTCTCTGGGTGATTGGAACCTTAAATAAGACAGAGTAATATCATCTACCTTTTTCTGCTTCAACGATAAAATCCCCCTAACCAAACTTCCTGAAATCCTTTGGTTTCCCAAAATCAGGATACATTTTCAGCACTTTTTCATTATTTCTTTGTATATAAATATACCGGTGAACGAAAGTTGATAAATAAGCAGTCACGATGGATACAACAGTATACGACATCATTAATATAATCATAAAAACTGAGTCAGTGAGCATATAAGACATTAAAAACTGTGCAGCAACGTATCCAAAAGTTGAAAAAGCGACAATCGATGAAATAGTAAATGGAGACTTTCCATCCTGGATTTTGACATAGGCACCGGAATAAAGCATTTTCACATGAAAAACCTGAATAAAAACCAATAGCAACACCATCAACACTAGTCCTATGTAAAAGAAGCGACTGCTTTCTACACCGATATGAAGATATAAAAGCTTTTGAATAACAAGGAAAAATACATACGTATTTACAACCCCAAAAATTCCAATGTATAAGTAATAAGACCGTTCAAATTTATAGGGAGCAACGATATACAGAATGCCCCATAAATGTATAAAGACAGCCGGTACCAGTGCAGCCCAGAAGAAGGAGGAAGAAAAAGGAATGCTCAGCAAAGGAAGCAATCCTAAAAAGTCCAAAAGTAGGATTAGAAACCCTATCACATTTCTTCTGTTTTCTTTAGGAAGCTGCATATTGCTCAGGTACACACGGGTAATATCATCTATATCTTTCAGTTTCTTCAGCTCTGCTCACCTCAATAGTCGTACATTCATCTAAAATTTACCATATCACTCACTATATCACAGAATTCTCTAACTGCTATGATCTATCAGTTAGAATTACTTAATAGATATCACGATTAATTTCCATATTCTATGAAACTTTCTATTTCTTAAAACCGTAAATATAGACAGAGGTGAACCATATGTACTTACATATAACAGAACCAACGGAAACCATATCAAACAAAGCCACCAAAGTCTGGCGAATCTCCAACACGATTGGGCATACAACTGCACTGCTCATCATAGGAATTTTTATATTTTGCACCAACCAATTCGATTGGTATGACTGGGTTGAAATCGTCCTATACATACTAGGAGGTCTAATCATTCTTTCTGCCATTTTCTCCATCTTCATTGAACCTGTTTATTTGCAAAGAACATGGCGCTATCAGGTCGACCGGGAATTTGTCCAACTGAAATTCGGGAAATGGCAGCAGCAGCACGTGCTGATTCCAATGGAAAAAGTGGAATACGTCCGAACCGAGCAGGGTCCGATCATGCGTCGGTATGATCTTTATGACCTGGAAATCGGGACCACGACTTCCAATCATAAAATACCGGCTATTTCAGCCGATAATGCAAAATCATTAAAAATAGAAATTGCAACCTTTGCAAAAATAAGGGATGCCGAAGAAGGAGAAATGGGAGCATGATCAAACCTTCGAAACGATATCATCCCGCGTATATTCTTGTTGAACTGGTATCAATCGTAAAGAACCAGTTTGGATTCTATCTCCTCCTGTTCATCCTGAAGGCAAACTCAACTGCCGGATGGGTAGTATGGGGCCGCTATGCATTGTTAATCGTGACAGCGGGTTCTGTTGTCTCTATTTTTACTAAATGGTTCTCAAACCGCTATGAATTAGGAATGGAGTCCATCATCTTCAAAGAAGGGATGGTCATTAAAAAGCAAAAAACCGTTGCCTGGAACCGGATCCATAGCCACAGGTCCCATACCACCTTCGTCCATCGCTGGTTCGGATTAACCTCTTTAACAATGGAGACCGGGACAAGCGACGAGGACTCTACCTGTCATTTTCCTGTTATTACACAGGCTGAAAAGGCACGAATTCTGACTCACCTTGAACAAACTCAGGACTTGACTGAATTGGATGAAGAGACGAAACCAGAACGAAGGGTACACTTCCAGACGACCAGGAAGGATCTGATCAAAGCATCTTTTACCTCACTCAGCTTCCTGGCGATCTTCCCGTTATTAAGTGCCGTCTATTTCAATTTGGCAGACTTCTTTGCCATTGAGAAATCTGCGGAAAGTGCCTGGCATTATCTCCTTGGACATGTATGGATTCTTGTCACTTTATTCCTTGCTGCCATGTTGCTGTCCATTTTCATTGGCTTCGTGAAAACGTCTATTAAGTACGGAAACTATGTCATCACTGATGATCACGAACGTATTTATATCGAGAAAGGGATCGGGAATGAGGTAAGCTTCTCTATTCCAAAGAATAAAGTACAAGCAGTCAGAGTGGAACAATCCATTGTCAAAAGAATGATAGGAATCGTATCCATTAAATTGATCAGTGCCGGTTCATCCGAAGAGGACATCAGTTCGTTTTATCCGTTTATGCCGAAAAAGGAAGCGTATGAGATGCTGCATGCCATCCTTCCCCAGTTCCCAGTCAATGAGGAGATGGAACGCTTTCCTGTAAAAGTCCTTTGGCTGAAGCTTATCCAGCCGTATTATCTGACAATCGTTGCGATTGCTGGGTTCTGGATCTTCAAGATTGAATGGATGTGGATGGCAGGGGTGATCTTTGCCGTAGCCATTTTCCTGAGATTTCTAGATTACTGGTATACGAGCTATTCACGGCACGGGCAAACCATCCAAATACGTAAGGGAGGATGGATCAATGAAACCTTCATTACACATCGTAATCGGATCCAGCAGGTAATGGTAAAGCACTCTTTTCTCGAGCGGAAGTTTGGTGTGGCTACCATCACGTTTTCAAACCGGGCAAACCCCACCCATGAAAGTTTGTTGTTTGGAATATCAAGTGAGGAAGCTGAAACATTTTATCAATGGTACTATCATAAATCCGTCTCTTAGTGAGACGGATTTGTTTTAGCGTTCTCGATAGCACCTGCTTAGATCTTCCTTCTCTTTTACTTCCTTTACCTTACATGTACCATCTAAATCGATGATGTTCACGACTGCTTCATCCATACCGTATTTTCTGAAGATATCAAAGGCTTTTAGAATATCTTCATTACTTGAATGAGGTCTGGCAAATAAGGTGATATCCTGATTTACAAACAATGTTGTAATAAAATGTTCACTTTTCTCATCCCAATTCAAACTTGAATCGGCAAACATGTCCAACTTATCGAGTTCTTGGTCCAACACATCGTTTTCAATTAATTCATGGTGGTGGATCAACATAAATTGTTGTTCTACTATCTGTTGGAATTCATCAGATTCTTCCTTACTATAGTAATCCGTTGAAATTCTATTATATTCCATTTCCAGATCAAGTGAGGTTTCGACAGGCACTTTCACAAGGCTTTCGCTTATTTCTCCTAGTGTGTGCACCAACTTCTCCGGGTTGGTTTCTCCACCCTTGTAGTATCCACTGACTGTTATGTAAGGTTTGCCTTTGCGGATCATACTTCTAAACTGAACATCTTCTATTCCATTCTCTTTAAATACATTTTGATATTCTTCATACTTTTTATCCCGTTCCAGTAAATATTCATGTTTGCTTTGAACGTAATCCTCTTCAAAGTTTTCAAGGTCCCCTGAAATTTCACCCCCAAATGTGAAATTCGGATCATCTTCAGATTGAAATGTCAGGTCATATACATCGGTGAAGATTTTTGTAAGTACCACAATGATCGTGGCGCCAATAGGTGTGGATTCCTCTATAGAAGTCATTTTGACTTTTTCTCCATACACCTCTTCAATTTCCGCTTCCGTAAAGGTGGAGACCTTCTCTTCTAAAGAAGTACAACCTGATAAAAAGAAAATTACGATTAAAATAGATACCTTTTTCACCAATTATTTACCCACCTTAATTTGATTTAGTTTTCATTAAGACACACTTTTAATACATAAATAACCTTATTTAGAATATATATCCACATTCACCTCGAATCAAACCAGATCGTAAAGTAAAAAAGAAAATGCTATACAGGACATGATAATTGAGTCCTGCTCTTTTACTAATATTTTTAATTAGAAGGCTTCCTGTATAAAAACGGTTTATGGTATGATGGTTAAATTGTTTGCCCACTCTATCCCATATGGATATTCAACTTAGAAAAGAGGTACGTATGAAAGAAACGGTATTATCTAAACAACATTGGTTCCTTATTTTTACTCTTACGTTATTAACATTTGTTCTCGGGACAAGCGAATTTGTCATCGTCGGAATTTTAACGGAGATTTCCTCAAGTCTTCATATAACAAATGCAAAGGCAGGCACGCTTGTTTCAGCGTTTGCGATTACCTTTGCCATCGCCACGCCCATTGTCATGTCGGCGACTAGTCATTTTCCAAAGAGGAAATGGATGTTGTGTTTGATCGGGTCATTCATTATTTTGAATGCTTTGTGCGTGATTTCCACAAGCTACGTCATGCTTATGGCGCTTAGGATGCTGACAGCGATTGTGACAGGAGTGTTGATTTCCCTTGCCATGACGATTGCCAGTGAGGCCATTCCCGTCACAAAAAGAGGCGTCGCCATCTCATTCGTGTTCGGCGGGTTCACCCTGGCAAACGTCATCGGAGTTCCCATCGGCACGGTCATTGCCGAATGGTACAACTGGCATGCTACGTTCCTTTTGACGACGTTATTAGGTGTCGTTGCCTTTTTGGCATCTTTCATGAATTTGCCAAGTAAGCTCAGTCAATACCGCAGTTCCATGCGTGATCAGTTCTCCTTATTGACTCATCCAAGGATCCTGATGGCTTTCTTCATTCCATCCCTTGGCTTCGGTGCAACTTATGCAGTATTTACGTATCTTGTCCCGATTCTGAACAAGATGGGAGCACCAGGCAGCTCCATCAGCTTGATCCTGTTCGCTTACGGCTTCATCTCAATATTCAGCAACATCCTTGCAGGGAAGATTGCCAGTCACAATGCCATCGGACGCCTCCGATTCGTGTTTCTTATCCAGGCATTTGTCCTGTTTACCCTGTACTTTACGACCGATCATTTTATCATCGGATTGATCAACATCGGATTAATGTCCTTAATGGCCATCCTCCTTACCACATCGACTCAGCTTTACCTGATCGACCTTGCCGGTGTGTATCAGCCTAAAGCGACTGGCCTCGCCGCTTCCCTGATGCCGGTTGCAAGCAATGTCGGCATCGCCATGGGCTCGGCACTCGGTGGCCTTGTCTACCACCAGGGACCGTTGATGAATGTGACCCTCGTCGGCGGAGTGGTTGCAATTTGTGCGAGTCTGCTTACTTTCTTCAGTTATCGGTTGGATCAGAAGCAGATAAGTGCAGCATAACGTTTAAAAAGAAGTATCCAGAACGTAAAATGGTTCTTGGATACTTCTTTTTTTAACTGGGTTTACTGTGAGGCAAGCTTTATTATGGGAAGAATCATGTGGAAAATGATCTGGATCGTGCTTAGAATTTCGTTATCATGCGGAGAAATAGTTTTTCATGCGGGATTTCAACTAATTATGCGAATCTCAGAATATTCGTGCCACCATGTCGAATTTTCTTTATTCAGCAGCAAACCAGTCCACTCTCTATCTCAAACCCTGGTTTCGAAATAAGCTTTATGAATAGCAAAGGGCGGCACTGAAAGCAGTACCGCCACTCATTAGTCTCTATCTCTTGCCACCTGGGTGTCCCGGATGTTTTTCTGAATCGTGATGGCCGCAAATAGACTAAGAACAAACGACATTCCATAAAATCCTTTTTCGCTTAGGATGATACTTCCGGCGTTGTAGAGTCCGATGGTCATCAGGGATACGGCTACAATGACGGCGAACCAGCTGAGCCCATAATAGATGCCCGAAACAGGAATATCCTCTTCCTTGTCCCTTACAGCTTTTTGCAGGGATACAGCTGCATAGAGCCCGAATACCAATACCGCAAAGTAATACCCCTTCTCATTGAGTTCCATTCCGGCATTGAACAAGCCAATCAGATAAGCGGAAACACCTATCACCAAAGCTGCCCAACTTGCCCCTTTAAAGGCAGACGTCGGTTCCCCTTCTTTTCTTTCCATCTTGATCTTCGGTTTCTTTTCATCGCTCTTCATTAACGGATTTTCATTAAAATCAGACATTGGCGGCTCCCCTTTACTTTCGCAGGTCGATACACTGCTTCTGTAAACAATTATAGCAATTTTTTACAGATTGTGTTCGGTATTATGAAATAAATTCTTCCATATTCAAAGTACTGATCACCTTATTAATCTATTCAAGATTTGGTTCATTTTTCTTCAATAATAAGTATTTCCCTCCTAACAAGACGACGCGTCCCCTTGCACTTTTTGTCCAATACCATTAAAGTATATACTGGTTGGAATCCATCCTAACCGGGAATGGATAACAGTAAAGCATCTTACTTTTTAATTTTGGGAATACGCTTCCCTAAAGGAAAGGGTTTAAATAGAGTATGAAAGAAAATTTCTGGCATGAGTTGCCTAAGCCATTTTTTGTTCTGGCACCGATGGAAGCTGTGACCGATGTCGTTTTTCGTCATGTGGTGAGTGAAGCGGCGAGACCTGACGTGTTTTTTACAGAGTTTACGAATACAGAAAGCTATTGTCACCCGAAAGGAAAAGACAGCGTCCGCGGACGTCTGACGTTCACGGAAGACGAACAGCCGATTGTCGCCCACATCTGGGGGGATAAGCCTGAATACTTCCGTGAAACGAGTATCGGTGTGGCTAAAATGGGCTTTCGCGGAATCGACATCAATATGGGGTGTCCGGTGCACAATGTCGCAGCGAATGGAAAAGGATCCGGCCTGATCCGCCGACCTGATGTCGCAGCTGAAATCATCCAGGCAGCCAAAGCAGGAGGACTTCCCGTCAGTGTGAAGACACGACTTGGTTACACCAAGGTGGAGGAGTGGCACGACTGGCTGAAGCACTTATTGGAACAGGACATTGTCAATCTTTCCATCCACCTACGTACGAAAAAGGAAATGAGTGACGTTGATGCTCACTGGGAGCTGATTCCTGAAATCAAGAAGCTTCGGGACGAAATCGCCCCTCATACATTACTGACGATCAACGGAGACATCCCTGACCGAGAGAAGGGACTTGAACTTGCGGAGAAATACGGTGTAGACGGCATTATGATCGGACGTGGGATTTTCCACAATCCGTTCGCTTTCGAAAAGGAGAAGAAAGACCATACGAGTGGGGAACTGCTCGATCTCTTGCGTCTGCAGCTCGATCTTCATGATAAGTACTCAGAAGAACTTGAGCCGCGCCAATTCAAACCGCTTCGCCGCTTCTTTAAAATATACGTACGTGGATTCCGGGGAGCAAGTGAGCTGCGAAATCGCCTGATGGAATCAGAGACCACCGATGAAGTTCGTGCTCTTTTAGATGAATATGCGGATGCAGTGAAAGATGCGGAAGGCTTTTCTGTTTCTAAGTAAATAATAATAGTAGTAAAAAAGAGAGAGGAGCGAAAATGCTCTTCTCTCTTTTTTAGGATAGCCATACTGGTAGTCGATGTTTTATAGGAGGAATCAGGTACTTTCTACTTCCCTACTATCTTATCCATCACCCAGTTGGTTCGTGCACCAGAGTCTCCAGTACTGGGACAGGAAACGCCACTCCCGGTCAGCTCCTTCACGATTGTTTCTACAAGCGGCTGATGGACATGAAGCGGCCGATCAAAACTCCATTGCTCTTTTCCTTCAACTGTCGTCAGCGTGATTGGATCATCGCCAAAAGTGGAAAAGCTGATCTTCCCCTTACTTCCGACAATTTCATTCCTATCTACATCTTCAAAAGCCGTAAAGCACCAGGTTCCGACGCCTTGAACCCCCGATGTGAAACGATATGTACCAGTCACAATATCTTCCGCCTCATAAAATCCCCCTTGATTGGAAGCAAAACCTTTTGCTTCTTGAATCGGTCCGAGTAGAAAATCAAGTATATCAAGGGTATGGCTGGCTAAATCGAAGAACAACCCACCTCCCGCTATTTCAGGCTGAACACGCCAAGGTAATTGATCTGAATCTTTCACGTCTTCCCCTGCTTTTTGATATTGGGTCGAGGAGACAAAACGAACGTCTCCGATCACGTTTTGATCAAGCAATTCTTTTATCTTCAAAAAGCGTTCCTGAGCCCGGCGATAGTATGCTACATACAAAGGAACACCAGCCTCCTTACAAGCAGCCACCATCTCATTGCATTCCTCAAAGTTGCGTGCCATCGGCTTCTCCACATAAACCGGTTTCCCGGCAGCCGCTGCCATCAGCGTACATTCCTTATGTGAACCTGGAGGAGTGGCGATATAAACTGCATCCACATCAGGATCGTTAATCAAGGCATCAGCCTCGTCGTACCATTTCGCTACTCCATGTCTTTCAGCATAATCCTTCGCCAGTTCACCCGTCCTCCGCATGACTGCCACAAGCTCTGAGTTTCGTACCTTTTGAAAAGCAGGGCCACTTTTCTTTTCTGTTACATCACCGCAGCCGATTATTCCCCAGCGGACTTTTTCATATTGCATGGGTGGACCCCTCCTCAAATGTGATTCTTCATAAATACCTTACGTCACTTTATCGTTTTTCCGGACTATTTGTGGTACGGTTCCCCCCGATTAATCCGAAACGCCCGATAGATCTGCTCCACCAAAATCAGTCTCATCAATTGATGGGGGAAAGTCATTTTCGAAAACGAAAGGGTTTCATTGGATCTCTTGATCACTTCATCACTCAGTCCCAATGATCCGCCAATTACAAACGCCACTTTGCTTTTACCGTACGTTGCAAGCTTGTCCAGGTTATCGGCGAGATCTTCTGAAGAACGCATTTTCCCTTGAATGGCAAGGGCAATGACATGATGATCTGGTGAGATTTTCGCTAAGATCCGTTCACCTTCTTTATTCTTCACCTGCTCCATTTCAGAGTCACTCAATACTTCAGGAGCTTTTTCATCTGCCAGCTCGACAATATCGATCTTTGCGTACGCCCCGAGTCGCTTCACATATTCATCGATTCCCTGCTTTAAATATTTTTCTTTTAATTTACCAACCGTTACTATTGTGATATTCACTATCCACACTCGCTTTACAAACAATTTACAAACACGTTATCCACAGAAATTATCCACATATCCACAAGACTAATCCTCATATAGTATGAGAATATTAGTTCGCCACTATATATACGGCGTTATTCCCACAATATTCACAGGTTGTGGATAACTTCTTTTCTTCAGAAAGCTCTGTTAGTTGAGGCGCTACCTCATGTTCATCGACGACAATATCCATGGCCAATTCCACATGCTCCAAGCAGCAGAAAATCATGTCGTTTCCTCCTAACCATTCTTCAAAATGTAGTTTATATACTTATCCACAATCATCATATCATGTAAAGAAAAAGCAGGAAAGGGCGCACCGCCTTCCTGCTTTTCATTTATCCACATATTATAATCGGGATTCATCCGTCAATTTCATCGTGACTTCTTTCTTCTTACCATCTCTATAGAAAGTGACTTTCATTTGATCGTTCACTTCTTTTTTATTATAAAGATGCTTCCGCAAGTCGATCACATTCTCTATCTTTTCACCATCAAGTTCTGTGATGACATCAAGCTCCTGTAAACCAGCTTGAGCAGCAGGTGAATTTGGAACGGTTTGTCTGATCATCACACCATAGTTGATATCTTTCGGCAGCTTCAAGGTCTCCTGCTGGTGATAGGCAGAAATCTGATTGACGTCTTCCAGTGTCACGCCCATAGCGGGACGCTTGACCTCTCCGTACTGCTCAAGGTCTTCGATGATCGGCTCGGCATAGTTGATCGGGATGGCGAGTCCGATTCCTTCCACCGCTTCCTGGGCGATCTTCATGGAGTTGATGCCGACCAGCTGTCCGGAAATATTGATAAGGGCTCCACCGCTGTTACCCGGGTTGATGGCTGCATCCGTTTGCAGGACCTCTGCGTTCCAATCCTCCATACCATCCTGATTGATGTCGACAGGAATCGTTCTCTCTACACCTGAAACGACACCCTGCGTCACGGAACCAGAGAATTGAAGTCCAAGGGGGTTCCCGATAGCGATGACAGGTTCACCCGCTTTCAGCTCATCAGAATTTCCAAACTCGGCAATATCATCATTCTTTATTTTACTTCCATCGATTTCAATGACGGCAAGGTCTGTCCAAACATCAGTGCCACGGAGTTTAGCAGGAACCTTTGTACCGTCAGCGAGGGTGACTTCCAATTGATCTGCCCCTTCAACCACGTGATTATTCGTCACGATATAGACTGTTTTTCCTTCTTTTTTATACATAACCCCTGATCCCGTTCCTGCCTGCTGGTCCTGGGTCTGACCACCACCCTGACCCCAGAAGCTCTGGGATTGGATATTCGTGATTCCTACCACGGAGTCCCCGGTCTTTTCAACGGCTTTTGTCACATCCGTCGTCACATTGACAGACACATTCTTGGTGGTTCCATTATGATACGTCTGATCTGTTTCTTTCAAATCCTGATCCGGTTGGACCGAATAAGGTAATATATCAAAGTTCGTCAGCTGAGGAATGGCCACGATTACGAGGACCGCCCCAAGGACGACTCCCAAAAGCCCCGCCAGGAACATTCCTCCCCGATTTCCCTTTTGCCTGACGTTCCTGCCTTCTGAATTATGATCACCGTCATAATATCCCATGTATCTTCATCCTTTCTACCAGCTATTCCTTTAGTTATTTTATCTTTACAAGCCCGATTATAGTCAGATTAAATTAAAAAATGATGAAAAGATGGTAAGAAATTTATTAGGTTACTATTTATGTAAGGCTGTTAACATTGTTGTTTTTACGAAGCGATTAGTGATTGGGTGCTTACTTTCCGCGGAGATATACAAAAAGGCGAAGACAGAAGCCCTCACCTTTTTCATACCTTTAACAGAAAAATCATAAACATTTGAATTGGTTTAAATCGCAACTAAAGGTGTTGGTACTTTAGGGTCCGTATCAAATAAATCGATTTGTTCTCCTACCAATATTCCTTGTGATTCGAGTGTTTGGGTGACACTCATTCTTGCGAGATCTTTCATATTGTTATCAAGGCTTAAATGAGCCAGGTAAATACCCTTGGTGTTATCACCCATCACTTCACTCATGGCAATGGCCGCATCTTCATTGGATACATGGCCGTAATCACTAAGGATCCGACGTTTGATATTCCATGGGTAACGACACATCCTGAGCATCCCTACATCGTGATTGCTTTCAAATACATAGGCGTCGGCATTCGAGATGATCCCTTTCATCCGATCGCTTACATACCCCGTATCGGTGACAAGAACAAGCTTCTTATCCCCGTGATGGAAAATATAAAACATCGGTTCGGCAGCATCATGTGATACCCCGAACGACTCGATGCTTAATCCCCCAAAATGCTTGGCCGTTTCCATATCAAACGAAAACTTCTGCTCTGTATCAATCTTCCCCACCAGACCGTCCATGGCGTTCCACGTCTTATCGTTCGCATAGATCGGCAGCTTGTACTTCCTCGCCAATACACCGATCCCCTTAATGTGATCACTATGCTCATGAGTGACCAAAATCCCCGACAAATCTTCAATCTTTCGGTCGATCTGACTGAACAATCCTTCCATCTGCTTGCCACTCAATCCGGCATCGACAAGAAAGGAATGTTCCTCCGATTCAACAAATATCGCATTTCCCGTACTGCCGCTTGCAAGTACACTAAAATGCATCGTCATATCTCTCACTCCAATGTTTCTTTTTCCGGTTTGGTGATCTCTACGATCTGTGCTTCCACTGCATTGATAAATAAATCTTCATTCTTCCCATCTTTTTCAACAATGAAATGCCAGGTTGGTGCCAATACTTGATAATCATCAAGTTCGAGGGTTGAATAACCCAGGCTTGGGACATCGATAATTTCACTACCATTGTCAATTTCATTGTTTTCCACTAAGAACCTTAGTGCATCAAAAGGAGTTACCAGCTGTTTTTTTCCGGTGGATTCCTCCAGGTTTTCCAACAATGTTTGTTTGTATGAGACAATTTCCCTATCTGTATTTAAATAGAGAATCAACTTCCCGTTTGTATTATTAAAGATTTTCCGGTCTTTGTACGTCTGGAAATAGATGAGGGTCTGATCTTCCTTATTATATTTCCAAAAACTGTAATGCTCTCCACTGATGATTTCATCTTTTAAAAATCCCTTCAATTCTGCCGGAGAAAATTTTTCACTAATGGGAAAAGGTTCCTTCAAAGTTGAATTGATTGTACTCTCATTTACAGCATTGACTTCCTGAGCAGTTAGCTTTTCGAGGTCTTTTTCACTGAATTTTTTTTTGCTGGCACTGATAATCGCATCTTTTACAGGCTCTTTTGACAGTTTGGGCGGATACTGTATATTAGCCGCTTTTAACGTTTCTTCAAAGGAAGTCTGTTCTAAAGTGGCTGGATTACTCGCCCTGATTTTATTCATGAATATAGTCAGGAGAAATATATCCAGAACCAGAAAGACGATAATGAAAATGCTCTTTGTTTTACTCCAATCCATCTTTTAGAATCCCTCCAATTCTTCCAGTGGGACCCTTATCCAATTTCCACTAAACTTGTAGTACCAGGAAGGCTCAAATATTAAGAATTTCCTATTGGATTCATTGGTATCCCTGGTCATCTTATATCCAACGACAATGTCCTCAATCTCTTCCAATTCTTTCGGGCTATTCTT
The DNA here is from genome assembly GCF_056173145.1 of Rossellomorea sp. QJM3NY_18. Lineage (NCBI taxonomy): Bacteria > Bacillati > Bacillota > Bacilli > Caryophanales > Bacillaceae > Rossellomorea > Rossellomorea sp. QJM3NY_18. Next base: position 4,268,051 of record NZ_CM149659.1, read on the forward strand.
CTTCAACGCATACAGTACAGAGGCACCAGAAGGGAGCTGCACATCTCTGATCGCGTTTTTCGAAACCATATCCAATGTAAAGTACGACCGTTCATACTTGCTGATGGAATTACTTCCCCATTCTTGGGTGAGTTCAGCCATATTATTCTCATTAAAGACCGGATGGTTCTCCATAAATAGTCTGTACACAATCTTATTTTCTACAGAACTGATGGAATAAAAATGATAGTCATCCGTCCATCCCCCGTGATCATTGACAAATTCCATGCTTTTCTGAAATAGAGTAGCAGGAGGCATGGAGGCATCGTTTTCGACAGATAAATTTATATACGAAAGAGTACTATATTCGTCATACGTCTTCATTACGCTCGGTATATTAATAAAGGTATTCTTTGTTACTTCAACATTATTCGGATCGCTGAATAGGGCTTTCTTAAAATCTTCTAATGATAATGTATCAGCATAAAACCGATAGCTTTTATACTCTTTGGGTAATCTGGGTAGAAAAATATTTTTCTTTGAGTTCAAGGGCTGCTCAATATACTCATCATAAGAAGCAACCTGTTTCAAGAAATTTTTCTCGAATTTTTGTAAGCTTTCCGCATTGACGCGGCATTCATAAAAATACTTCTTCCCGGAATCAAGGGATGCAAAATAAATCGTCCCTGTATCGGAGTTTACTGTATTCAAATCGATTACAATACGGTCGAATGAAGCAGTGGGAATGTTTTTATCTTCAAAATGAATGACGCGGCTATAAACAGATAGAGGCACAGTATCAGGAAAAACAATCTCAACTTTCTGTGCACCCTGAATAATAGATCTCATCTCATCTTTAGAATATTGATTTGAGTAATCTTTCAAATCAAACAGCGTCCAACCACTCAACCCTTTTATCACACTGTTCATTTCCTTACCATCCAGTGTTCCTACGGTTTTGTTAGCAGAATGATAAAAAAGTTGATACGGTTTGATCAACACCTTCGCAAGATTTGTTTGCTCAATCTTTTCTCCAACAGAAACATCAAAGGCTTCGTTACTATCTATCGTGTCATACCCGGGTTGATACGTCCAAAGGTTAAAGGTTAGAAAAATGCTTAGGCACACTAGTAAGGTTAAGACTATCGATTTTATTTTTTCGTATTTCATGACCATTCATCCTCTTGTTCGACTTCATATGGGAGGGTAAAGATGATGGTAGTCCCTTTCCCTTCCGTGCTGGTCGCCCACACATCCCCACCGTGTGCTGAAATCATTTCTTTTGCGATCGCAAGACCGAGACCTGTACCACCCATTTGCCTTGTCCTGGCTTTATCAACACGGTAGAAACGTTCAAAGATTTTTTCTAAGTTTTCCTTAGGAATACCTAACCCTTGATCCGATACGCTGATTTCAATGTAGCCGTCTTTTTCTTTTACTTTGAACGTAATCGTTCCACCCTCAGGGGAATATTTCAATGCGTTGGAAATGATATTATCTAAAACCTGAGTGATTTTATCCTGATCCAATTCTACGAACAATGCCTTCTCCGGTAAAAACCGTTGAAAGGTTACATTTATATTTTTGGTCATTTCAAATCGGTCGATGATTTTATGGAAAAAGAGAATAAAGTCAACCCAATCTTTATTAAATCGATAGTCTTTGCTATCCATTTTAGAAAGCTGCAAGAGATCATTGACCAGCCTGATCATTCTCTCGGTTTCATTTTGAGTGACATCCAGGAATTGAGGGGCTATACTTTCGTCCTGCCATGCACCTTCAGCAAGAGCCTCTAAGTAACTTCTCATCGTCGTAAGCGGCGTTCTGAGCTCATGGGATACATTGGCTACAAATTCCCTTCGCTCCAGATCAATCTTCTCCTGTTCCGTAATATCATGTAAAACAGCGATCAGACCGTTTACAAACCCGGTTTCTTTTTGAATAATAGAGAAATTAGCCCTCAGGACATATGGTTTATCCTTTGTGCTGTAGTCTAAAATGATGGACTCCTGTTCATTGGACAGGTCATCAAACGTATATCCTTCTTCCAGCCCCAATAGTGAAACGATGGGTTGGGAAACCACTGTTTCACGTGAAACATTCAGCATACTTGCTGCAGGGTCGTTGATAAGGATGACCCTTCCCTTTCGATCGGTGGCGATGACTCCATCCGTCATATAAGAGAGGACGGATGAAAGCTTTCTTCGCTCTCCTTCTGTCGTTGCCTGAGCTTCCTGGAGGCGCTTTGTCAGATTATTAAACGTGATGGCAAGCTGACCGATCTCATCATATCCATAAACTTTAACTTTTCTAGAAAAATTCCCTTTCGCCATAGCCAGTGCCTGTTTTCGCATATCTGAAATCGGCCTGGTGACGGTTTGAGCCAATAAAACTCCCAGAATAGCCGTTATGAACAGGGCAATCAGGGTACCGTTGGTAAAGATTTTATTTATATCATTCATTTGGTCGTAGACCCTCTCAATTTCACCAACGATATAAATGGCACCAATCACTTCATTGTTTGATTCAATCGGTTTCGCATGCACCCAAATGCGGTCATGTGTTTGATTATCAACATACGTGTTTTCAGAAGTAACACCCAGTGCAAGTACCCTTTTAACATCTTTATCCGAGGTCACCCTGTTAACAAGCTTCTGGTTATTCGGATCGGAAGTACCGATTATCCGCTTTCGATTATCGATCACCCTGATTTCAGCGATGTCTGAATTCTTGCTGCTGTCTTCTAATATTCTTCTAATGTCCTCTTCCTGGGTGGGATCATCATCCTCACGTTCTTTCACCATTTCTTCCTTAATCGTATACTCTAATAATTCTACTCGGTTCGTAATGGAAGACTGAAAGTTCTCCACCAACTTCTGCTCAAGTTCCCGCACAAAATAAACCCCGATGATTTGCATGGCGAGCAGGATGAGCAGGACGTAGATCAGAACAAATTTCAAATGAATCGAACGGGTTAAGCCAACTTTCTTCATTACATATTACTCCTGTTCAGGATTTCGTAAGTAATAACCTACTCCTCTACGTGTTACGATCCAGGTAGGGTGACTCGGGTTATCTTCAATTTTCTCGCGAAGACGTCTGACAGTAACATCGACTGTACGTACATCCCCGTAGTAATCATAACCCCAAACAGTTTGAAGTAAATGCTCACGGGTCATGACTTGTCCGATATGCTTTGCTAAGTAATGAAGTAGCTCGAACTCACGGTGCGTCAATTCGATTGTTTCTCCACGTTTTGAAACAACGTAGGCATCCGGATGGATCGTTAAGGATCCGACGGTTATTTCATTATTTTCATCCTCGACAGCTTGCTGCGCACCGTGCTGATGACGTCGCAGGTTTGCTTTCACCCTGGCAATCAATTCACGTGTACTGAATGGTTTGGTCACATAATCATCCGCCCCAAGCTCCAGTCCCAATACTTTATCAATTTCAGAGTCCTTCGCTGTCAGCATGATGATCGGCATTTCATACTTCTTCCTGATTTCACGGCACACTTCCATTCCATCACGATTCGGAAGCATGATATCAAGAAGGACAAGATCCGGTTTAATTTCTTCCGCCATCTTCACCGCTTCATCGCCATCATATGCACAATGAACCTCATATCCTTCTTTCTTTAAATTAAACTGTAATATATCTGCAATTGGTTTCTCATCGTCAACGACTAATATTTTCTTTTCCATATCAATTGATCTCCTTTAGAAAAAAGTAATGTATCATATAAAGTTGTGATTAGTATAAGATTCTTCCTTTAAATTTATCACTTTCTTCATATTAATTCATCTTTAACTCTATCATACCCTTTATTTCAATGCTTGTTGACTATAATCTAAATATAACAAAGGGGACTGACAAATAAAATGATTGTGTCAGTCCCTTGCTTGATTACCTCTATATAATTACAGTACATCCAATGGATTAATCAATGATCCATTTTTGAATATTTCGATGTGAAGATGAACGCCTGTTGCTTCCCCGGTTTCTCCCATGATCCCGAGTTTTTGCCCTCTTTCAACCGTTTGGCCGGCAGAAACAGAGATCGAGTCTAAATGAGCATAAAGAGTTCTATATCCATTTCCATGATCGATGATGACCTTATTTCCATAACCGCCATCGTCCCAGCCTGCTGATACGACTCTTCCGTTATCAACGGATTTGATGGTACGGTCACTTGGACGGGCGATGTCGATACCTTTATGCATTTTCCCCCATCTTTGTCCTTGCTTGGAAGAAATATAACCGCCATTCGTCGGCCATGCAAAACTTCCCGATCCCCTTGAAGGAACGGCTTTCGTTCCTTTAATCACGATATATTTCACTGGATCTTTTAATTTCTTTTCTTCTTTTACATTTTTAGCGGTTTGAGAACCATTTACCTTCGTCGTTTCAAAAGTAATGGATTTCTCACCATCCTGACCTTCTTGTTTTACTTTCGTATCGCCCTTATTCATAGAAGAGTCTTCTTCTACTTCTTTATCATAAGGAATCTTTTCAATCTTATTTGCTTCCTTCTTAACAAGTACGTGAACAAGCGGCTCGTATACAGTAACGTTTAACTCTGTACCGACCTTCAACGCGTCGTCTTCTTTCATACCTTCGTTCAACTTAAGTAAAGTACCGGTCGTCAATTGATGATCTTCGGCAATCGTACTTAGGGAATCGCCTTCTTGCACCTGGTATTTCTTCTCTTCTAACGCACCTTTTTCAAGAAAATCAGCCGCTTCTTCAGGAGACATCATTTCTTCCGGTCTCACCTGCGCCTTTTTAACGTCTATATTCTCTTTGAAAGAAACTTCTAATAAACGAGTTTCATTTTCTTTTAAAGCGGGTAATGAAGTAGTTGAAGAGTCATTTTTCCTTGCCTCTAATTCAGCCAGCTCTTCTTCAGAAACATAGTTAAGCTTAAAGGCTTTTAACGCTTCTTCAGCGGCCTGTTCGTCTTTCACATAAGCAACCGGCTTATTATCGACAACCAAAGCAAATGCATTTGCTTCGATTGCTACAGATTGATTTAAGCTCTCAATGACTTGCTGATTATTTGTTTTGGAAGCTTCAAATACATTCTCAGGTATGTATGTAACTTCATGATCAAAATCAACTTGGTAATCACTGTATTCCTTCTGAGCCTTCTCAAGCTTCTCCTCTAATACCGCCTTTACTTCGTCCTGACTTGTAACGGCACCTACATACTCACTACCCATATACACATGATAGATGGTTTGCAAATCTTCTTCAGACCCCGTAGCCGCAGCAGAAGAAAAGGTTAAAGTGGTAAGAGCGAGTGTTGTAATCCCTACTCTCTTCACTAATTGACTTGATCTATGTCGAATATTAAATTTTTTGTATTTTTCTAAAATGGGTGATAACTTCTCTACAAAACTCATTGACTTGCCTCCTATAAACTAAAGCAAAAATCCCAGTTAACGGTAGTTCATTATGCCTAATTTAGTCGAATTCTTTGAAATTACTACTTTACTAATTTACCATAATTCGACGAAATCCGGGACGCAGAATCATGATTGTAATATAACTGTATAATTTGTCTGAAAATATTTCTTAGTCTTTTGGACGATGATCCGCGTCATAATGGGAATGATATGGGTCTAAGGATTGATTTTTGAATGAAATAGGGTTGGTAGAAATTAGAGGATTTTTGTTGTTTTATGTTACATGAATATTACAGAGCATAATAAAAAAGTACTACGAGAGGCAAAGTCGTCGCAGTACTTTTTGTGTGATGGCTCAGGACGGAATCGAACCGCCGACACATGGATTTTCAGTCCATTGCTCTACCAACTGAGCTACTGAGCCAAATAGTTTTCGGCTTCCGCTAAGCTTCGAATCTCTTCGTCAGCTCACTCAGTCACATCCTCACGTATATAAAATACGCTCTGGTGTTCCTTCGATCGCTTCCTCGACCTTCTCGCTTATCGAAACCCTTTTCCATTCTATGACTATCAAATATAAAAATGGCGGTCCGGACGGGACTCGAACCCGCGACCTCCTGCGTGACAGGCAGGCATTCTAACCAACTGAACTACCGGACCAGAGTTTTTTGACGATAGTGAAAATAACATTCATTACTTTGCGCCAGCAAAATAAGTTTCAATATTCTGCGATAGCGAAAATAACTATCCATACGTGACTCATCGCGAATTATCAATTTCAAATTCATAAACAAATCAAAATGGTATTGCGGGGACAGGATTTGAACCTGCGACCTTCGGGTTATGAGCCCGACGAGCTACCGAACTGCTCCACCCCGCGACGATAAGAAATGGTAAGTTACAAATAATTAAGGAAGATTTTTCACTCCGCTTACGCTTCGCAAAAAACTTTGGTGACCCATACGGGATTCGAACCCGTGTTACCGCCGTGAAAGGGCGGTGTCTTAACCGCTTGACCAATGGGCCGTAGAAAAATGGTGAGCCATGAAGGATTCGAACCTTCGACCCTCTGATTAAAAGTCAGATGCTCTACCAACTGAGCTAATGGCTCTCTAAGTATATATAAACACGAATTGAAGGCTTGATCAAAGCCTCTTTCGTGACAACGAAATTAATAATATCACAGTATGATTGTCGAGGGCAACAGTTTTTTTGGTTTTTTTGTCGAAAATTATTTCTCGGGTAATAATTTGGTTGAAACGTTGGTTTTGGAGTGATTTCCTAATCTAATTTTTCCTTAAACGGTAATGTGTGGACTTTCCCCTTTCCTTTACCACGAGATTCTACACAGACGGAATTTAATATTCTTGTTGCAAGGGAAGGTGAAGAAATCATTATAAAATCTTTTAGTTGCCGCCCAGTTATTTCGTTACCAAAAAGAAGATCATAATGCTCAAGAGTCTTAAGGTGAGCTGATTTTGATTTTGATTTGCAGGTAGGACAGTACCAATAACCGTGTACTCTATCTATGGGGAGATAACCACATATTTCACATACCACTCCATTTATAATATCTTCTCTGGATATATGATATTGGTTTAATACTGAGGGATTCAAGGGAGTATCTAGTTTTTTTATTTGCTTAATCATTCTTCTAATATCTTTATCTAATAAAATGGGTTTTTGATATTTATCATTCAATTGAGATATTTTTTTGGGGAGCAAAGCAGCGTGAATGACCTGCTGACTGACATTCTTATCATTAGAGCGGATAATTGTCTGAGGATTACTTATAACGATGAGTGTACGAATGGGAATAGGAGGGAAGTGATGCTCATGTAACCATAATCTGAATTGTGATTCCTGCCTTCCTGTCTGGATGATGGGATCGGGTAATGCAATCTCTAGACCGTTCTTCTTCTGTATGTTTGATTAAAGATGGAATCGAACTCTATTGATCCGGCAATGTTTTTCACTTCTAAAATAAGTGCAAAGCTGCTTGTTAATAGTAATGTGTCAATCTGGAAATAGCGACCGTTTATTAGGAGACGGAGGTCATGCAAAATGTAGAAGGATTTAGTGGGGAGGAGGCTTAGATAATAGTCGATGGATTTCTCTCCGTTATAACCAGCTAGACTTTTTGAAAGGTTTTCTTTGATAAATTTTGTTTTGGGATGGTTCTCCGAAATACGAAGTAGCAGGACCTGCAGTTTTTGAATTTTAATCGGAAAAGGACGCTCTTTGCTGATCATTTCATCACTCCAATACTGATTTTTATTATTTATTCTCCTTTTCTTAAGAAAATCCTGCTCTCTCTGTAAATATTTTACTCTATACCGGTTCAACAAGGTTTTATTTTCAAAACCTCAATGTTTATTTTTAAAACCAGGATTATATTATCAAAAACCCCACTTTTATTTTCAAAACCGAAAATATATTATCAAAAGTGAATTCCACTTGAATTCCACCCCAAAAAAAGACCCGCCACCAGAGCCATATAACCGCTCCAACAGCAGATCCCACAATCAATATGTCAAACTAGCCGCCACAACCAATCCGACGACGATCGCGGCGGAGAATAGGCTGAATCCGATGGCGATGTTTCCTTCTTCCACTTTCTTGGCTAAGTTCGTACGCGGGGTGAGGACGTACTCGATAATCCAGTAGGCGATGACCTGGGTCGCGATTCCAATCAGGCCCCAGATGAACGCGTCAAGCAGGTTCAGGCTGTTCGCCCAGACGGTGTAGATGACGATCGCGAGTCCGATGGCTTTCCCCCATAACTTCAGGGCTACGGCGATGTTTCCTTCTTTGATTAACTTCGCTTCTGAGAACTTGGTGGTGAAGGCGAACACGGTGATTCCGAGGAGCATTAGTCCAAGGCCGGTACCGACATGGGCAAGAAAGCTGAGTAGGGCGTCACTAGTTATGATTTGCATATGTTTCTCTCCTTTTTATTTCTCCCGTATCCCTACAGGCAGAAAGTATGATTCGTTATCGGTGATGGCATTTCCGGCTCGGATGCCTATGGCGCCGGGGTTGCCGTTGATGATGAAGCTTCCAACCATCAGGCTTGCTTCCTTTTTCCCTCCATCGGTTGTGATTACTGAGACAGGCAGGGGGCAGAACTTTTGATAGACAGGGAGGGTTTGTTTATAGGTTTCATTCTTATCCTCCAACAGGACCTTCCCTGTCGCTTCCAAAATCTTGACCGTATCTCCTTCGCGGCCGAATGCAGGTTTCTGTACGTAGGTCATCCCGCTTTCTTTGAAGGGTTCGGGGTCCAGATAGGTTGGAAGGAAGTAGCGTTCGATCCACTGATGTTCTTCTTCGGTAAAAAAGGGACTCCCCTCTTCATACAGACCCCATATGAGCGCCTGCACCCCTTTTGATTGCAATAAAAATGCGGAGGGAGGGTTCAAGATTGCTAGCTTTTTATCCAAGACCAATTGCATAAGGTCCAGACCTACTTTTTCTTCGGTCAATGGATCTTGATCATCGACGAGATGCTCGACGGGATAGGTTTGCCGGTATAGGACATCGATCCGCTCTCCGGCGGGAGTATATAGTCCATCATCCCGAATGTGCAGCTGATCCAGACTGACATATTCTGAAGGGACCCCGGAAAGCGTCTGGATATACTTCGTCGTCAAGTAATCTTCTTCGTGATCGGCATGAGAAGTGAAGACGATTTTTGCGTCTCCTTTTCGGCCAAGGGACTTCCAGGAAGATAAGAGACCCCGTTTCAACTCTTTGGTTAATTGCTCTTCCATTCCCGCGTTCGGGTTCATACAATTAAAATACTGACATACCTTTCCGTTCACGTAATTGAGTTCCTTTATGAATGTGGGAGTATCACTATTAAATTCTAATAGTTTCATTTCTCCTTCTGAAACGACAAAATCGAATCTCCCGATGAGACATTCTTGCGGGATGGATTTATATTTTATATAAGAAATGGATTCCTCGGGATATCCGAGCTCGAGGAGGGTATCGTCTTCTAATTCCCGAAGCAGATCGGCTGTCTTATCAAAGATGGCGTACACGCGGCTTGTCGCTTCGTGAATCCCCAAAACCGCTTCACGTGACTTCATATGAATATCCAGTAAGGCATATTCCAAGTCATATAAATTGTGCCAGAACTCCGGAATTCTGTTGTAAAAGTCATTTCTTTTTTCACGATGAGAGGTAGTCATATTATCCTCCGAATCCACCTTTAGAACCGCTTCCGATTCCTGATTTATAGCTTTTGGAGTATGATTTATATTTAGAGAAACTCTTCAGATTTGATTTGTTTTTAAACATCCTGCCAGCAAACCAAAAGTAGCCAAAGTGTGGTGACCGGTTGTCATCGCAATAATACGTTCCACTATCGTCATCCCAATCCCAGTCGTCACAGTCTACATCCGTCGGTTCCGGTGGAAGATCCTGATTCCCGCATCCAGTGACAGATATCGCCATGACAGAAGCGGCCACTCCCGCCATCATCTTTTTCGTTTTGTTCATCTTCTTTCCTCCTCCAGCTTACATCCAGTTGCTTTCACATATAGTATATACACATAACGGTCCTCATCGATTTCAGCAGAGTCCCGTTCCCATTCAGTCCCGTCTATATAATAGTAAACGGACCCGATGACACTTAGAATATCAAGATGGTAATCATGGTGTTCTATTTTTAAAATGGGATTCTGTTTCCGCTGATTTAATTCACGTATTTCCAGTATCAATCGTTCAGGGGGAAACAATGGATCCTTCAGCGGTTCTTCCTCATACGTTTCAACATAAATGATGAAGAGGTTCCCTTCGATGGCAGAAGATAGCTGCCGGTAGGTGACTCCTTCCTTCACGAAGAACTCACATTCCCTTCTTGCCAGGATCTGTTCCAGCTCAATATCTTGATAATGATAAATGGCTTCGAAGGTGTCGTTCCCTTTTCTCAATCTATATTCTAATATCGATGCTTTCATTTATAACTCCAGCCTCCTACAATGATTTCTTTTAACTATACGAACCACTGCGGAAAAGGTTTCATTTCCCGGAAGTTCATTGGTATGATTGAACTATGATTTTTTTAAAAAAGGAGGGGTTGTATGCTTATTTTCCAAAGGATTTGGAAACAGATCACAAAAATGGACTTTGGTTTCATTCTTCTATTATCTCTGATAATTATCCTATTGGGAACCGTTGGCAGTCATTTTTTGGAACCTGAAACCTTTCCAACGCTCTTTGACGGATTCTGGTGGACGATGACGACCTTGACTACTGTCGGTTATGGGGATTATTTCCCCGTTTCGGTTGGAGGACGGATGCTTGGGATCTTCCTCTTCATCTTTGGAATCGGGATCATTGGGGTGTTGATCAGTAAGACCGTTGATTCGATTACCACGTTTCAGAAATTCAAAAGGGAGGGAAAATTAGTGTATACATATGAAGATCATTACATTTACATCAATTGGTCAAAGAAAACGGAAAGGGCCATTGAAGAAATTCTCGCCCATGTTCCCGATGCCGAAATTGTACTCATCGATATGCTTCCCGTCACACCGATCGAGCATGAGCAGATCCACTTCATCCAAGGGGACCCTTCTGATGAAAATATCTTGCTGATGGCGAATATCTTTGAGGCTAAGCGGGTGGCGATCTTTTCGGATTCCAAAATCGAGGATCCTTCCCTGATAGATGGTAAGACATTGTTAATAGCTTCCGCCGTTGAAGGATTATCGAAAACCCATCAGAAGGAAGTCCATACGATCGTGGAAGTATCGGAAGACCGTCATATTCCTAAATTTCAGCATATCGCCGTCGAAGACTTTATTTTATCCAATGATTCTGTCTCCCTTCTCATGGCAAAAGCCACCCTGCATCCCGGGACGACGAATTTATTCAGACAATTACTCAGTAAACGGTACGGCAATAACATTCATGAATTCAAGGTGAAGGAAAATTGGAAGACGATCAAGCAGGCATCAGAGGAACTTCTTGAAAAAGGGGCTATTCTCCTTGCCGTGAATGATAATATGGATTTCACCGACGCCACGAACCGGGAGCTTCATTCTGATGACATTCTCTATGTGGTTTGTCATGACCGGGTATACGAAGAGTTGAATCAATAAAAAAATCCCAGCCGCTTGTAGGCTGAGATTTTTTTATATCCTTAAATCGGGCTCCACACGCTGCGAACAACATTTGTTTGAGAGCGGTCCGGTCCGACTGAGAAGATGGAAAGAGGAATCCCTGTCAATTGTGATACCCGCTCTAAGTAATGACGGGCATTTTCAGGAAGATCCGTTAACGTCTTGCACCCTGTGATGTCTTCCGTCCAGCCTGGAAGCTCTTCATACACAGGCTCACATTCAGCCAGGATGTTAAGGTTAGCCGGGAACTCTTCCATGACTTCACCTTTATATTTGTAAGCAACACAGATTTTCAATGTTTCGATTCCAGTTAATACATCGATCGAGTTCAATGAAAGATCCGTTAAGCCACTGACACGGCGGGCATGACGCACAACCACACTGTCAAACCAGCCGACACGGCGCGGACGTCCCGTCGTTGTACCGTATTCACGGCCCACTTCGCGGATTCTGTCTCCTGTTTCGTTCGTCAGTTCCGTTGGGAAAGGTCCGTCCCCTACGCGGGTTGTATAAGCTTTGGATACGCCAACTACGTGGTTGATTTTTGTAGGGCCTACACCAGAACCGATTGTTACTCCACCAGCTACCGGGTTAGAAGATGTGACAAACGGATATGTACCTTGATCGATATCAAGCATAACCCCTTGAGCTCCTTCGAATAGAACACGACGGCCATTATCGATGGCATCGTTTAAGACAACGGATGTATCGACAACGTAATGCTTGATTTGCTGACCGTACTCGTAGTATTCATCCAGGATGTCTTCAATATTGAAGCCTTCTGTTTCATAGAATTTTTCAAAGAGACGGTTTTTCTCTTCAAGATTACGGGTAAGCTTTTCTTCGAACGATTGACGATCCAGAAGATCTGCGATACGGATACCGACACGAGCGGCTTTATCCATGTAAGCAGGACCGATTCCTTTTTTGGTTGTACCGATTTTGTTGGCACCTTTACGCTCTTCGTCGATTTCGTCCAGTTTTAAGTGATATGGAAGAATCACGTGTGCACGGTTGCTGATTCTAAGATTATCTGTTTTCACATCGCGATCGTGAAGATACTTTAACTCTTTCACAAGAGCTTTCGGATCGACAACCATCCCATTCCCGATAACGGACGTTTTTTCGTTATAAAATATACCTGATGGAATTAAGTGTAATTTATATGTTTCACCGTCAAACTTAATTGTATGACCCGCGTTGTTCCCACCTTGGTAACGCGCGATTACTTCTGCATGTTCAGAAAGGAAGTCAGTGATCTTTCCTTTTCCTTCGTCTCCCCATTGTGTACCTACTACTACTACTGAAGACATATTAAGCACCTCCGACGGGAATTAGTATTCCCTCTTTTATCAAACAAACTCATTTTATCAACACTAACACTGAAAGTCAATCAAAACACGAACGTTTATATAGGTAATTATATTTATGTTCGTGTAAACGCATGCTTTTTTCTGTTAAAAACAGTTGGTGGTTGATTTTTTTGATAAATTAATTTTAGTAAACGATATTACTCAATGTGGGTGTTCTAGCTCTGTTTGACCAACGTATCCTTTGATTGTAAGGGGATTCACTCCCTTTCCGCGGACGACCGGCCAAGCCTCCTCGCATTCGCTGCGGGGTCTTGGCTCGCCCGTTTTTCCGCAGGAGTCTCGCAAATCCCCTTACAATCATATTAATGAGTCGTGAACAGAGCTCATTATGATTATTGTATAGAATTGCTTAGTGATCGTTTTAGATTTAATGTGTGATGATAGCAGTTAATATATCACTAACCACTCCAAAGGATGCTGTTTATTAAAACTTGTATGGTTTGTCTCAATTTAAGAAATCATGCTACGAAAGTTGATTGGAGCGGAAGGTGCTCGACTCCTGCGGGAATTGCGTGAAAGTACGAAAAGCGAAGGCGGCTCGCACAGCCCCGACAAGCATAAGATGAATGGGCCGAGAAGGCGTATTTTGCCTTCTTGGTCCATTTAGCTTATGACCTCGAGGGGGTAGGCGCCGTAGCTTAGACATTGAGACCCCACAGGGCAAAGCCCGAGGAGGCTCAACTCACGCCCCGCGGAAAGCGAGCACCTGCAGCGGAAATCAACCGACTACTATCCTTTTTTGGATAAAGATTTAATGTTCTGGTAGATTATATAGCGCATTTTAGAATCTTTTGCTAATCTAAAATAAGCATTTTGAATTTTACATACAATTGAATATTGAGGTGACGATTTGATGATTAAACGATTTTTTAGTTATTACCGTCCGCACCGGCGGCTTTTTTATATTGATTTTGCCTGTGCGGTGTTAGTGGGACTTTTAGAGTTAGGATTTCCTTTGGCGGTATCGTGGTTCATAGATTCTTTATTGCCCGATGGGAATTGGAGTACGATTCTGGCTGTTTCAGCGGGTCTCCTGGTTCTCTATTTGCTCAGTTCAAGTATGCAGTTTGTTGTGAACTACTGGGGGCATAAGCTCGGGATCAATATCGAGACGGATATGAGGCGGGAATTGTTTCATCATGTTCAGAGGCAATCCTTCCGATTCTTTGATAATACGAAAACGGGTCATATCATGAGCCGGGTGACAAACGACCTGATGGATATCGGGGAGCTTGCCCACCACGGACCAGAGGATCTGTTCATTGCCGTCATGACCTTTATCGGGGCATTTTGGATCATGCTCTCGATTAATATGGAGCTTGCTTTAGTTGCGATCATCATTGTTCCATTTCTTGTGTGGCTCATTTCGTATTCAAATATTAAAATGAATGCGGCCTGGACGAAGATGTACGGAAATATTGCTGACGTCAACAGCCGCGTTGAAGACAGTGTTTCGGGGGCAAGAGTGGTTCAGTCATTCACGAATGAGTCTTATGAAATGGAACGTTTTAACGAGAATAATCAATTTTTCCGAAAGTCCAAGTTAAAAGCATATAACGTGATGAGTGTGAATTTATCAGGGATTTATATTACGACTCGGTTGATGACCTTGATCATACTAGTATATGGAGCCTGGTTAAGTTTTTCAGGGGCTCTCTCGTATGGGGAGCTTGTCGCCTTCATTCTTTATATTAACGTTCTGTTTAAACCGATCGACAAGATTTCGGCACTCTTAGAATTGTATCCGAAGGGAATGGCAGGCTTTAAGCGGTTCACCGAGCTCATGGATGTGGAGCCGGATATCGAGAATCGCCCCCATGCCGTTGAAGTGTCCACGCTGAGAGGGGATATTGCCTTTAACGGCGTGACTTTTGGATATGAGCCTGCCCGGCCCATTCTGAACGATTTATCCTTCACCATTCACTCAGGACAGACGGTCGCATTTGTCGGTCCTTCCGGTGCCGGGAAAACCACGATATGCTCATTGATTCCCCGCTTCTATGATATAGAAGAAGGAGCCATCACCATTGATGGGATCGATATTCGTGAGATGACGAAGGAATCCCTCCGTTCCCAGATCGGGATCGTACAGCAGGATGTGTTCTTATTTACTGGGACACTCCGTGAAAATATTGCTTATGGGAAACTTGATGCCACTCAGGAAGAGATCGAGGAAGCGACGAGACGTGCGCATCTGACAGACCTGATCGCATCCCTTCCAGACGGATATGAGACCCAGATCGGGGAGAGGGGACTGAAGCTTTCCGGAGGGCAAAAGCAGCGTTTATCCATTGCCCGTATGTTCCTTAAGAATCCACGGATCCTGATTCTGGATGAGGCCACTTCTGCTCTGGATACAGAAACAGAAGCGATCATTCAAGAAGCGTTAAATGAACTCGCAAAAGACCGGACCACCCTGGTGATTGCCCACCGGTTGGCAACAATCAGGAAAGCGGACCGTATTCTGGTCGTCACTGAAAACGGGATAGCCGAGGATGGGACTCATGAAGAGTTGCTCTCTAATGAAAATGGAATCTTTACCAGGCTCCATGCCCATCAGCATGCAACGATCTTATAACAATAAAAAATCCAAGCCTGATAAGCTTGGATTTTTTTCTATTAAGCCGGAGCGTCGTCAAACCGCCGCTCCAGATTCACGAATTTATTGTATTCCTTCACGAACGCCAATGATACGTTCCCAACCGGACCGTTACGCTGCTTGGCGATGATGATCTCGATGATATTCTTGTTTTCCGCTTCTTTGTCATAGTAATCTTCACGGTATAGGAAGGCTACAATATCCGCATCCTGCTCGATACTTCCTGATTCACGGATATCCGACATCATCGGACGCTTATCCTGACGCTGCTCCACTCCACGGGAGAGCTGGGACAGGGCAATAACGGGAACTTGAAGCTCACGGGCAAGCCCCTTAAGGGAACGGGAAATCTCTGAAACCTCCTGCTGACGGTTTTCGCCGGAACGACCGCTACCCTGGATCAGCTGTAAGTAGTCGATGAGGATCATTCCAAGACCGTGTTCCTGTGCGAGACGTCTGCATTTGGAACGGATTTCCCCTACTTTGATCCCCGGCGTATCATCAATGTAAATACCGGCATTCGAGAGGCTACCCATGGCCATGGTCAGCTTTCTCCAGTCTTCATCCGTCAAGTCACCTGTACGGAGATTCTGTGCGTTGATGTTACCTTCCGCACACAGCATACGCATGACGAGCTGTTCCGCCCCCATCTCGAGTGAAAAGATGGCTACATTTTCCTTGGCTTTTACGGCTACGTTCTGAGCGATGTTCAGGGCAAAGGCGGTCTTCCCCATGGAAGGACGGGCACCTACAATGATTAAGTCATTTCGCTGGAATCCTGCCGTCATATGGTCAAGGTCGGCGAATCCCGTTGAAATCCCTGTAACGTCACCCTTCCGATTCGTCAAGGTTTCGATATTATCATACGTCCGCACCAGTACATCTTTAATATTATGGAAAGCTCCGGCGTTTTTACGCTGGGCCACTTCCATGATATTTTTTTCCGCTTCGCTCAGGAGGCTGTCCACCTCGTCTTCACGGGCATAGCCGTCGGAAGCGATATCAGTCGCTGTACGAATCAACCTGCGCAGTAATGATTTCTCTTCCACGATCTTGGCGTAATATTCAATATTTGCAGCGGTTGGAACGGAAGCGGCCAGTTCACTTAAGTAAGCTACCCCGCCGACATCCTCGAGCTCTTTCGCTGCTGCCAATTCTTCAGTCACCGTAATCAGGTCGACGGCTTTTCCACCATCCCCCAGATTCAGCATGACGTTGTATATTCTTTGATGAGAATGACGATAGAAATCCTCTGGAATCAATATTTCCGATGTGGTCGTCAATGCACTGGGCTCCAGGAAAATGGCCCCTAATACCGCTTGTTCAGCCTCTATATTCTGAGGTGGAACCCGGTCCTGAAACATTTCATTCATCTATGCTCAAACCTCCCTTACGATCAAACAGATCCTGACTTTCATTATCTATATAAAAAAAGAATGGTATTCTACCGAAAAAATGTGATCAGGATAAAATCCAGATCACATTTTATATCAAGCTATATTCATTTTAACATGTTTTTCTCAAAATGAAGTTACCAAATTTCGTATATTCAGTGGAAAACTATTCTTCCGTTACATGTACCTTTAATGTTGCGGACACATCTGTATGCAGTTTCACAGGAACATTTGTGTAACCAAGGGCACGGATGGCGTCATTCATTTCGATTTTACGTTTATCGATTTTGATGTCATTAGCCTTTTTCAGTGCATCTGCGATTTGCTTGCTCGTGATCGATCCGAATAATCGGCCGCCTTCACCGGACTTCGCTTTCATCTCAACCGTGATGTCTTCTAGTGTCGCTTTTAATTTTTTTGCCTCTTCCAGTTCTTCTTGAGCGACTTGCTGTTCTTTCTTCTTTTGCCCCTCAAGTTGACCCATATTTGCATTCGTCGCTTCAACAGCCAGGCCCTTTTTCAATAAAAAGTTATGTGCATAACCGTCTGCTACGTTTTTCACTTCCCCTTTTTTCCCTTTACCTTTTACATCTTTTAAGAAAATGACTTTCATATCTCTTTTCTCCCTTCAAAATAATCATTTAATCCTTCTTTCAACTGTTCTTCCGCTTCCAGGACCGATACCTGCTTGATTTGAGTGGCGGCATTGGTTAGATGACCTCCACCGTTCAAGTTTTCCATGATGATCTGTACATTTATGTCACCGAGTGAACGTGCACTGATACCGATTGTTTCAGGATCCCGTTTTGAAATGACGAAGGAAGCGATGACCTCATCCATCGTCAATAAAGTGTCTGCTGCCTGGGCAATGAGGACGGGATCATAAATGACATCATCCTCTGCTTTCGCAATGGCGACTCCTTCACGGAAGAATTTGACCGATTCGATTAACCTGGAACGCTTGATGTACGTATCGACATCCTCTTTGAGGAATTTTTGGACGAGCACCGTATCCGCCCCTTGTGCCCGTAAATACGAGGCCGCATCGAACGTTCTTGATCCGGTCCTGAGCGTAAAGCTCTTCGTATCGACAATGATCCCGGCGAGGAGCGACGTCGCTTCGAGCATCGTGATCTTCTCATGCTTCGGCTGATATTCAAGCAGCTCTGTCACGAGTTCTGCCGTAGAGGAAGCGTATGGCTCCATATAGACAAGCAGCGGGTTTTTGATAAAATCTTCGCCCCGTCGATGATGATCGATGACGACGACTTTATCCACCTTATTTAAAAGCTTTTCTTCAATAACCAGGGAAGGCTTATGGGTATCGACGACGACGAGCACCGTATCATCCGTTGCCATCTCAAGTGCTTCCTCCGGGGTGATGAAGCGGGGATGAAGATCGGAATTCACTTTGATTTCCTTCATCAATCGTTTCACACCATTATCAATTTCATTAAAGTTCAAGACGACATAGCCATCACGCTGGTTCATCTGGGCCACTTTCCGGATCCCGATTGCCGCTCCGATGGCGTCCATATCAGGATGCTTGTGTCCCATGATGATGACCTTGTCACTTTCGATCATAATTTCTTTCAATGCATGGGAAATGACCCTTGCACGGACCCGGGTGCGTTTTTCCATCGGGTTGGTTTTCCCGCCATAGAACTTGACCTTTCCATTGGTCTGTTTGATCGCGACCTGGTCACCGCCTCGCCCCAAAGCGAGATCAAGGCTTGATTGGGCCAGAGTCCCGAGTTCTGGAAGGGAAGAGACCCCTGTCCCGACACCGATACTCAATGTGAGGGGGACATTTTGCTTCGAAGTCGTATCCCGTACATCATCCAGGATTCCGAACTTCTCCTTCTCCAATACTTGAAGGATTTTCTCATTTATGACGGCGATGAACCGCTCGGAAGACACCCTCTTCAAGAACACACCGTACTCTTTCGCCCACTTATTCAGGATGGATGTCACAAGGCTGTTCAAACTGCTTCTCGTCTGATCATCCATGCCTTGCGTCAACTCATCATAGTTATCTAGAAAAATGATTCCAATATTCGTACGTTCATCATGATATTGCTTTTCTATTTCTTTTTGCTCTGTGACATCAAAGAAATAGAGTAGTTTTTCTTTGAGCTTCAATACGACATGATACTTTCGTTCATTAATCGTCACAATTTCCGAATCGACTTCCTGTTTGATTAATGGAACGAGTGATTCAGCCACATCGTAAAGGGACCTTCCTACGACTGTGTCTTCATTGAAACAAGAGGCAAGAAAAGGATTCGTCCATTCTATGTAATATTCATCATTGATCAGCATGATCCCAATGGGCATTTCCATTAATGCTTCTTCCCCTACACGTTTGACACGATAGGATAAAGTGGAGATATATTCCTCTGTTTCTTCGTGTGACCTTCTTTCAAAATAGAAAGCGAGAAAGTACACGATTCCAAAGACAATCAACCCTATTAACGAAATGATCCATTGGTAAAAGGAAACCGATACTAACAAGAGAGCTGTTAATATAGCTAGTCCGTACAATGGGTAGCGGATCATTCGCTTATTAAAATAAGATGGCATGATTTCAGCTCCTGGATCTTAAATTTCTATGACTTGCGTTGCAGGCGTTGTCTTAGATCAAATCCTAAGTCAATTATACCTAAAATTCGCACGAGATAAAGAAGAGGAATCGAAATGATTGTAATTAATACCAAAATCCCTTTGGACCACCCTTTCAGATGAGCAAAGAAATAAATGAAAGACAAGCCTTGCACCGCCATCAGAGTCTGCAGTACATACAAGATATTAATCAGTGCCGTATAAACGTATGTTCCTTTTTCCGGCTGAAGGATCATCGACAGCACAAGTGTGATCAAATAATACCAAAGAATGCTTTTTGGGAGCTTCCATTCCCTGAATGGCTTGAAGACCGGTACATCCCTTCCCAGACGCTTCATGATCGGGAAATTGATCAAGATGAACAGTAAAGCAAGTGCCACAGCTATCCCTACAAACAAAGTAGGAATCAAGGTATGGATCAAATCGACTGAACTCTCCAGACTTTCAACCAGCCTTTTATCCGGTTGCTGGCCGAGCTTTTCAAAAATAGAATAATAAGCAGCCTTCGATTCCTTCAGGCTGTCTTCAATTACATTTACACCTAAAAATAGAATGGATACAACATAGCCGATCACAATGTTTATAACAAGTGTGAGACTTGCTGCCATAAACAGCCTCATCTTATCCACTCTTGCCTTCACACACCAGCCAATGACCAACCCGGTTGTAGCCACCATAAAGGCAACCGGCAATGCAAGCAGTCCTCCAAATAAGAAAGACAGACCCAGTGATCCGATCAATACTAAGATTGAATTCCATAACGAATACTTGGAACTGAATAAAATAAGAGGGAGGGGCAACACAAAGAATGCCAGGGTCCCAATAAGCGGAACATATAAACTCACTAACATTAACACAGTAAAGATGGCGAGCATAAGCGCACCTTCAGTCAAAACACGGGGATTCCTCACTCAAAACGCTCCTTACAATAAAATAAACAACAACATGCAATAGCACTATCATATCAATTTTAGAGATAGATTTCATCTTAATGACTCACACAAAAAAAGAAGGCGGTCCTTCAACATGCAACTCTCTTCATCTACACTAGTATGCACTCACTCTAAAAAGGAGTATACGTAGTAGATAAAGAATGGCAATGTGTCAGGACCACCCTAGATTATGAAATTTTGAATCGTTCAATGGATGACTGAAGCTCCTGGCTTAGGTCCGTCAGACGCTCCGCTGCTTCTGTAACGGATTGTACGGCCCTTACCTGCTCCTCTGTCGAAGCACTCATTTCCTCGCAGGAAGCGGCTGTCTCTTCGGCTGTCGCAGCCATCATTTGGATCACATTGACCACTTCATCCTTTTCGAGATTGATTTGACCCACTTCGTTATACATATTCTCGATTTCACGTTGCATGGATTTCATTAATTGTGAGGTTTCGTCGAATACATGATTCGTTTTTTGAATCACATCATTCTGCACCTCGAATGTTTCTTTTGTCTTGACCATTTCGTCCACCGCCTGATGAGAGCCCTTTTGGATCTCAACGATCGTGCGTTTTACCTCTTCCGTTGCTTTAACGGATTGATCTGCAAGCTTGCGGACCTCTTCGGCTACCACTGCGAAGCCTTTGCCATGCTCTCCGGCTCTTGCCGCTTCAATGCTCGCATTGAGGGCAAGCAGATTCGTTTGAGACGAAATTTCCGTGATCGTTCCCATGACGGATTCAATCGTCTTCACTTTCGCTTCCAGGCTAAGGATGACTTTTTCCATGGAAGTGATGTATTCACTGGAAGAGTGGTAAGCGTTCTCCAATTCTTTCACCTGATCCAATCCAGACTGGTTCATGGTATCCGCTTTCCCTGCAAGTTCAGACATGGCTTTGGATTTTTCATAAACCCCATCAATTCTCGTCCCCAATTGCTCTGTTTGAAGATGAGCCCGATCAGAGTCAGCTGCTGACTGTGAAGCTCCGCTGGCAATTTCAGTTACGGCCCTTGCCATTTCCTCACTTGACGCATTTGTTTCCTCAGAAACCGCACTTAGCCCTTCGGCGGATTCCCGTACATTATAAATCGATTCCTGAACGACTTTTATCGTATCTTTCATATTCACGATCATTTTATTTAAATCTGTAGCCAGTAGTCCCGTTTCATCTTTTCTGTTAATCGTAGATTGAATGGATAAATCACCGGACGACACGTCGGTTACCGTTTTTTGCAGTTCTTTAATCGGTTTTGTCATCATATTAGCTACAATGACAACCAGTACCAGCATGATGACCAGTGTAATCAGGGCCGTAACCAGGAGTAAACGTTCAATGTCTTTCGAAGATTGAATGAGATCCTCCATGTTATAAGCGGATCCCACTTTCCAATTCGTCTTCGGTACCGTACTATATACCAATAATTTTTTATCGCCATCTAAGTCATAGCGGATGGTATCTGACTCTTTTTCAGATTTTAACATCTTGCTGATAAACGGTAACTTAGACAAATTTTCACCGCGTTTGGTCGGATGAACGATGGCTGTTCCATCAAGACCGATGAGAAACGGATAACCATTATATCCGATTTCCATCTTGGAAACACGGTCGGTCAGTTTCGACAGGTTAACATCGACACCGAGGACACCCACCACTTTGTTTTCAGAGACAATCGCCCTTGAAGCCGTTATGATGTATTCCTCCGTTGCCGTATCGACATAAGGTTCGCTCCATACGACTCCTGCCCTTGCTTCTGCAGCGGTTTTATACCAATCTCTGCTCGTCGGATCAAAATCACTCGGCAGGGAGACGGAAGGGACGATTTTCAGTTTCTTATTCGGTGATGCGAAGTAGATCGAAGTAGCTTCCTCGTACAAACCGAGATAATTATCAAAATCCGACTGGATATTCGCATATAGCTCCGTATTATCTACTTCTGTTTCTGATTGCATTTGTGCCTTTGCATAGTTTTTCAATGAATTGGACACAGAGTATTGATCAATACTCTTTTCATATTGTCCCAGGAATAGCTGTACGGAATTATTGAGCTCCCCGACGATCCCTTGGGTTTGACTGATGACTTCATCCTCTGTTTTCATTCTTGTCTGCCAACTGGTAATGGATATGATGACAGCCAAAGAAACCATAAATAAAATAGAAATGATGACAATAAGCTTCATTCTGATGGATGATAAAATAAATCTCTTTTTATGGTCTTTTTTGTTTTTCTTTCTGATTTTTTTCACCAAAATTCCCCCTTTCACTTCAAAAAACATCAATGTACACACTTATTCATCGACATTTTCCCGTGATTATTTATAGTTTGGGGGGAATTCAAAAGTTATTTTTTTGGGATAAATCCAGGTGTGGAAATAGGACCGTTCCTTTTCGCTGCAGGCACTTGCTTTCCTCGGGGAGGAAGTCGAGCCTCCTCAGGCTTTACCTTGCGGGGTCTCGACCTTTCCTCTATTTCCCGAAGGAGTCAAGTGCCTTCCGCTACAATCCACTCTATGCTTTTACATGGCGAGCGAGCACCTGCAGCGGAAATCAACCAGCACTCACTCATCTATAAGCAACAATATTTACGAAAACAGCCAAAGAAAAAAGCAGCAGAGACAAGTCTCTGCTGCTTTTAGATCGATGATATTATTCACCAGTAACGTATGGAAGTAATGCCATTGTACGAGCGCGTTTGATCGCACGAGTCAACTTACGTTGGTACTTAGCGTTAGTTCCAGTTACACGACGTGGAAGAATCTTTCCACGTTCAGATACGAATTTCTTAAGAAGATCAACATCTTTGAAATCGATATGTGTAATTCCGTTTGCTGTGAAGTAGCACACCTTACGACGTCTACGTCCACCTCTACGTCCTCCTGCCATTTGTTTCGCCTCCTATCTTGTTTGGATTCGTTATCGTTCGTTTAGAATGGCAGATCATCATCGGAAATGTCGATCGGCTGACCGTCATTTGCAAATGGATCCTCATCTACACGAGTATAGTTGTTATTATTATTGTTGTTGCGTTGTTGATTCTGATTCTGACTATACGAATTTCCTTGGTCACGCTGACCTCCACCCGAATAGCCCGGACTTCCTCCACGATCGCCTTGGTTCGCACTACGCGGTTCTAAGAACTGAACGCTTTCTGCTACAACTTCCGTCATAAACACACGGCGTCCATCCTGTCCTTCGAAATTACGTGTTTGAATACGACCGTCAACGCCAGCTAAGCTGCCTTTTTTAAGAAAGTTTGCCACATTCTCTGCAGGGCGACGCCATACAACACAGTTAATAAAATCTGCTTCCCGTTCTCCTGATTGGTTCGTAAAACTACGATTCACAGCCAGTGTAAACGAAGCAACAGCCACTCCACTTGGAGTATATTTTAATTCAGGGTCTTTGGTTAAACGCCCTACTAATACAACTCGGTTCATCATCAGAATCAACCCCTTCCTTCTAGTTTCCTGTTTCACGTGGAACAGATGATAGAAGTGTATATCTTAAAAAACGTACGGATTATTCTTCTTCTTTAATAACGATATGACGGATAATATCATCGCTGATTTTAGCTAAACGATCGAATTCGTTAACTGCATCAGAAGTAGCGCTCATCTTAACTAGTTGATAGAAACCATCACGAAAATCGTTGATTTCATACGCTAAACGACGTTTACCCCAATCTTTTGACTCGATGATTTCCGCGCCGTTAGTTGTTAAAACGTTATCGAAACGCTCAACTACTGCTTTCTTTGACTCGTCGTCAATGTTTGGGCGGACAATGTACATAACTTCGTACTTTCTCATCTGAATGTCACCTCCTCGTGGTCTATGCGGTCCTTTCTTTACGAAAGAACAAGGAGCAATGCGTTCATTACTCACGAAATAAAATTATAGCATAGGATGTCTATTATTGCAATAAGGCGTAAAAAAAAGACTAGAATCGAAACTCTAGTCTTTTAAATAAAAACTTACACGTTAAAGCGGAAGTGGATGATGTCTCCGTCTTTTACGAGGTATTCTTTCCCTTCGAGGCGGACTTTTCCTGCTTCGCGTGCTGCACCCATTGTTCCTGCTGCCACTAAGTCTTCGTAAGATACCGTTTCGGCACGGATGAATCCTCTTTCGAAGTCGGTGTGGATGACTCCTGCACATTGAGGGGCTTTCATTCCTTCACGGAACGTCCAGGCACGGACTTCTTGCACACCTGCTGTGAAGTAAGTTGCCAGTCCCAATAGGGAATAGGTAGCACGGATCAACTGATCAAGACCAGATTCTTCAATGCCTAATTCCTGCAGGAACATCGTCTTTTCTTCATCATCAAGCTCTGCGATTTCAGATTCAATTTTTGCACAGACAACGATTACTTCTGCATTGTCATCCTTGGCAAATCCACGTACTTTCTGGACATACTCGTTGTCAGAAGGATCCGCAATTTCATCTTCGCTTACGTTCGCCACATATAATACAGGCTTGGAAGTAAGGAGGTGAAGCTGTTTCACAAGTTTCATTTGCTCATCAGAGAACTCAACTGTACGGGCAGGCTGTTCAGCTTCCAAAGCTTCTTTGATTTTCACAAGGATATCATGCTCAAATACTGCTTCTTTGTCTTTTTGCTTCGCCATCTTCTGAACTCTTGCAAGACGCTTATCGACCGTTTCAAGGTCAGCCAGGATCAACTCCAGGTTGATGACTTCGATATCCGCAATCGGATCTACTTTACCGGATACGTGTGTGATATTATCATCTGCGAAACAACGGACCACCTGACAGATCGCGTCCACTTGACGGATATGGGATAGGAATTTGTTTCCCAACCCTTCCCCTTTACTTGCCCCTTTTACAATTCCGGCAATATCAGTGAATTCGAAGGCAGTAGGGACCGTCTTCTTCGGGTCCACGAGTTCTGTTAATTTATCCAGACGGTGATCCGGAACCTCTACGATTCCTACGTTTGGATCAATGGTACAGAACGGGTAGTTCGCAGATTCTGCACCTGCTTTTGTAATTGCGTTGAATAGAGTGGATTTACCTACGTTAGGTAGTCCAACAATACCAGCTGTTAATGCCATTTCAGTCACTCCTCATCCATATTCTTATCTATTAAAAATCCTGTAAGATCTAAAAATAAGTAAACGGTCGAACCTTTCACAATTATAGAGATAATAGTGGGAAAAGACAAGTGAAGCTTCCGGTGTTCCATAGGAAAACATTCCTGCAGAAAAAAGCATCCGCTCTTGAGAAAACGAGTGGATGCCCTTGATTGCATTCAAGTGACCATAAGGTGGATTAGGTCAAAAGAATTATGGGTAAAAAAAGAATACTTATTCTTCTTCATCGCTTGAAATGACCTTTTTCATTTTTTTCGCAAAGTCTTTTCTGGGGATCATGACACTGTGACCGCACCCGACACACTTGATGCGAATATCCATCCCCATACGGATCACTTTCCAGCGGTTCGTCCCACATGGATGAGGCTTCTTCATTTCTACAATATCATTTAATGTGAATGTCTTTGGTTCCACTGGTTACTCCTCCTCATTCGCTTTCAAGTCTTCTTTGTTTCTCTTCACGGGGGTGAAGCTCTTCTTCATCTTTACGGGAATACATCACCATTCGAGGGTACGGAATCTCGATACCATGCTCATCCAGACATAGTTTCACTTCTTTTCGGATCATCCTGGCCATATACCAATGACTCATCGGCACGGTTTCAGCCACAATCCGGATTACAATGTCAGATGCACCCAGGGTTTGAATCCCCAACAGCTCTGGCGGATTCACAAGTTCCTCATACTTTTGTGGCAAAGCGAGAAGAAGTTTCTGCATCACTTTCTCTGCTTCTTCAATATTCTCCTCATGGGCAATGCTGACATCCACGACAGCGATACTGTTATGAATGGAGTAGTTCGTTACTTCCGTAACATTCCCATTGGGAAAGATATGTAATTCTCCGGTCCAGCTTTTGATCTTTGTCGTTCGCAGGCCTATTTCTTCGACAGTTCCCTCTGCAGAACCGATGCGAACATAATCGCCTACTGAAAATTGATCCTCGAAGATAATGAAAAAACCGGTGATGATATCACGCACCAGATTCTGCGCTCCGAAACCGACGGCAAGGCCGACGATACCGGCACCGGCGATGAGTCCTTTTACATCGATGTCAAGCGTCGACAATATTGTCATCAGACTGATGAAATAGATCACATAGGTCAATACGTTCTCCAACAGTTTGGATAATGTGGCTTCCCTTCGTTCAGTAAACTTAAGAGGGGAACGAGAACGTACTTTGAATACGTTTCGGATAGCCGACCTCCCCACTCTTAGAGCAAGATAGGTAATCACCATAATGGCAATAATCTTCAAGGCACCTGTTCCAAAGGACAACCACATTTCATTATCTATCAGTTTCTCAGTAGCTTTTTCAATAGTGTCATCTACCTTAATTTTGGTATCATTCGCACTCATATATCGAACCTCCACTTATCATTCAATAAGAAGTATTCCTTATTTTATCAACTTTCCCTCTCCTTGTGTAGATATAACTCATAAAGAATAGATTCTAGAAAATTTTTATTTTATGAAAAATCGGGCCAACTTATGTATGAAAAAAAGAATTCGTCCGTATACTGATAGTACTTAAAATTCTGACTGTGATTTAAGGGGACGGCGGGCGCAAGGTCACCTCTTAAACTCATCCAAAGGAGTGGAAGCGATGAATCTAAAAAAAGGATTATTTGAACGAAGACCTGAACCTTTTAGAGTCCTTCATCAGGAAGAGGGTGCAGCACAGGAGCTTTCAGTTCAATTGTCTTCGATGCTTCCCACTTATTATCGTACAAGACCCATTGTGTTTGTCTGTATCGGCACCGACCGCTCTACAGGGGATTCACTTGGACCCTTGGTCGGTACATTAATAGAGGAACAGGATATCAAACCATTCCATGTCTATGGAACATTGGATGACCCGATCCACGCTGTCAATCTGGAAGAGAAGCTAAAGGAAATCGCGTCGAAACATATCAATCCCTTTATCATAGGTGTGGATGCCTGTCTCGGGCGATTAAAGAGTGTTGGAGCCATTCAATTAAATGAAGGTCCCTTACGACCAGGAGCCGGCGTAAATAAAGAGTTACCTGAGGTCGGGGAGATTCATTTGACCGGTATAGTAAATGTCAGTGGGTTCATGGAGTTTTTTGTACTGCAGAATACACGTTTGAATCTTGTCATGAAAATGGCGAGGACGATTGCTGAAGCAATTGTGCTGGCGGGTCATTCTGTAGAACGGAGAAATGCCGTCAGTATTGAAAAATGGCGGGAAGAACTGCAACAATAAAGAAGGGAGATGGCGCGTTCCGCCATCTCCCTTTTTGATTACATATACATTTGATAGGCGTGGATGATTCCAACCACCATGCCTACCACGATGATGCCTGGAAGTAAATTGGCGACTCTTATTTTCGTTACACCAAGGAGGTTGAGTCCAATCGCAAAAATCATGATGCCTCCTGTTGACGTCATTTCGACAATATAAGCATCCATGAGCTCCTGAGGCACCCATTGATGGATATGAGTCGCGAACAGGGCAATGATTCCCTGATAAAGGACGACTGGAATGGCTGAAAACATAACACCGATCCCGAGGGTGGTCGTTAGAATTAACGACGTAAATCCATCAATGATTGACTTGGTCAAAAGAACATCATGATCTCCCCTGATCCCGCTATCCAGCGCACCAATAACAGCCATGGCCCCGATGACAAAAATCAGGGTGGCGGTGACAAAGCCTTGAGATATGGACGTTTCATTCTTGCTGCCTATCTTTGTTTCCAACCAGTTTCCCAGGGCATTGAGCCTGTCCTCTAGATTCATCCACTCTCCCCAGGCAGCACCAAGGGCAAGGCTGATGATCACGATAAGAAAGTTCTCGCTTTTCAACCCCATCTGTAAACCAAGAACGATAACGGCAAGTCCGATCGCTTTCATGACCGTACCCTTCATATCTTCAGGTATGCGGTGCAGAATCTTCCCGAGAAGCGTCCCGATGATAATACATACTCCATTTACTAGCGTTCCTAAAAGTACCATGACGTTTCTCCTTATAATTATTTCCCAAAGAATAGTGTATGTATTATATGGAAGAGGACTGGCTTAAATGGCATGAGATCTACCACTTTAGTCAGTCCCTTTTTACAATGATGTTACTGTAATAACTCCAAAATCCGATCCAGGTCTTCCTTCGAAAAGAATTCCAGTTCGATTTTCCCTTTTTTCTTCGAATGTTTAATCGTTACGGTTGTACCGAAGCGTTCACGCAAGAGCGATTCCTGTTCCTGGATGAAAACATCTTTTTTCTCGGTCTTTTTTGTTTCACGTGGAACATTGTCATTGGCTTCTTGAATGATTTTTTCTAATTGACGGACGTTTAATGATTCTTTAAGAATCCGATTGACGATCATGGACAGCTTCTTTTTATCTTTTAATCCAAGAAGGGCACGGCCATGTCCCATTGACAGCTTCCCTTCAGAAATAAATTCCTGAACGGGTGAAGGGAGGGAGAGTAAGCGAATATGGTTCGCGACATGAGGTCTGCTCTTCCCTAATCGTTTCGCCAGTTCTTCCTGTGTAAGATTCAACTTATCCATTAGCATTTGATAGGCTGCACCTTCCTCGATCGGCGTCAGGTCCTCACGTTGAAGGTTTTCCAAAACCGCGAGTTCCATCATTTGTTGATCATTCAATTCACGCACGACAACGGGAACTGTCTCTAACTTAGCCGCTATGGCTGCACGATAGCGGCGTTCACCGACCACAATCTCATATCCTTTAATGGACTTACGGACAATGATCGGTTGGAGGATCCCATGTTCCAGGATCGATTCTTTCAATTCTTCGATTGCCTGGGGCTCAAAGATCTTTCGTGGCTGATAAGGGTTCGGCCTTATTTCTTTCAGGCTCACTTCCTGGACGGCCTCTTCATTTTGAGTTGTTTGTATATTGGTAAAGAGAGCATTGATGCCCTTTCCTAAACCTTTAGCCATTCGCCACCACTTCCTTTGCCAGTTCTAAATAAACTTCTGCTCCCCTGGATTTCGCATCATAGATGATAATCGGTTCACCATGACTGGGTGCTTCACTTAAACGAACATTACGTGGGATAATTGTGCGATACACTTTGTCTTGAAAGTATTTTTTCACTTCTTCGATGACCTGGATCCCCAGATTGGTCCTGGCATCAAGCATCGTTAACAATACACCATCAATCATAAGGTCATGATTCAGATGCTTCTGCACTAAACGGACCGTACTTAACAGCTGACTTAATCCCTCGAGGGCATAATATTCACACTGGACCGGTATGACGACAGCATCCGAAGCGGTTAACGCATTGATCGTCAGAAGTCCCAATGAAGGGGGACAATCGATAATAATATAATCGAATTCGTCCTTTACCTTCTCCAATGCTTTCTTTAAACGGACT
This sequence comes from Rossellomorea sp. QJM3NY_18, assembly GCF_056173145.1. Lineage (NCBI taxonomy): Bacteria > Bacillati > Bacillota > Bacilli > Caryophanales > Bacillaceae > Rossellomorea > Rossellomorea sp. QJM3NY_18. Next base: position 4,297,979 of record NZ_CM149659.1, read on the forward strand.
TCACGGGAGATGGTCGGAACCAATTCAATTTCTGCACCGGCAAGTGAGATCGTTGCAGGGACAATCGATAAGTTCTCTACTTTTGATTGTTTAATCGTGTCTTTAACATCTACATCATCCACTAACACATCATAGATACACTGCTGTACATCCCCTTTTTCCACGCCGACACCACTAGTGGCGTTTCCCTGAGGATCGATATCTACAAGTAAAACCTTTTCCCCTATATAAGCTAAACAAGCCCCCAAATTGACGGATGTCGTGGTCTTTCCCACCCCGCCTTTTTGGTTTGTAACGGCTACGATTCTGCCCAAGGTTGTCACCTACCTTTTGACTTCCTAAAATTGATTTCATTTTTACACAGTATTCTTTTATTCTATCAAAATTCCCGGATAATTGTCTGTCAATTTTTCAAAAGGAACACGATACCATAAACAGGATATAGTTATTGTTCGGTTTACATCCCATGGCTCGCAATAGAAAAAGTGAGAAACGGATCGGATATGTTTCTCACTTTTAGACTACGAATCTATTTTTTTTTCGGAATACGAATGGTGAATTGATAGAATTCCTCGTGCTCTTCTTCTTCTGAGTCGAGATTGATTCCGCTATCGGATACCATGGACAGCGATTGTCGAATCGTATTCACGGCAATTCTCATGTCTTTGCTGAAAGCCTTCCGTTTAGGCTTCGGCTTTTGGGTCGTTCCTTCTTGCATTTTTACAACCCGGTCTTCGGTCTGTTTGACATTCAAGCTCTTTTCAATGATTTCTTGAAGAAGCTGGATCTGCTTTTCAGAATTCTTCAGAGGAATCAAAGCCCTGGCATGACGTTCTGTGATTTGTTTATCTAATAAAGCTGATTGAATTTCTTCTGGAAGCTTTAGGAGACGAAGCTTGTTCGCCACGGTTGATTGTCCTTTTCCTAAGCGTTGAGCAAGGGCTTCTTGGGTTAGATCATGTAATTCCAACAGTTTTCCATATGCGATTGCTTCCTCTATAGGAGAGAGCTCTTCTCTTTGTAAGTTCTCAATTAATGCGACAGAGGCTGTTTCGGTATCGTTAAGATTTTTCACAATCGCAGGTACGGTTTCCCAGCCAAGCTTTTGAACGGCTCTGTATCTCCGTTCACCCGCAATGATTTCAAACTGGTCATCATCGTATTGTCTCACCACGATCGGCTGGATGATGCCATGAGTGTGAATCGTTCTGGATAACTCTTCTATCTTTTCATCATTAAACACAGTCCTTGGTTGAAATCGATTCGGGATGATTTGCGAGACCTGTATCTTTCTCACTTCATCACGATCTTCTTCCACTACATTCGACTCTTCAGATTCAACATCTTGCTCCTTTTCACCTAGGCCAAAAAAACGAGAGAAAGGATGCTTCATCTTCCTACACCACCTTTAAGAAACTCCCTTTATTAATATTCTCTAAAATATGTCAATTTCCTGCCTTCTCACTATATGTCAATTATACCATGACCAATTAAGGCAGGAGAGTGACCATACTATTCTAACGGTAATTTATTCGGTGTCCCGGGTTTTCTGGGATATTTGTTAGGCGTTTCTTTCACTTTGTTGATTTTCACGATATTCCGTTCACTTTCCTCTTCAGGAAGAAGGAAGGAATACATTTTATCCGTTTGTCCACCAAGTGTCCCGATGGCTTTCTTTGCGTTAGACAGCTCTTCATTGACATTAGAAGCCTTCATGGCGACAAATGCGCCACCTTTTTTTACAAGCGGCAGGCATAATTCACTTAATATGGACATTCTGGCTACGGCTCTTGCTGTAACCATATCATATTTTTCGCGATGAGCCTTGTTTTTTCCAAATGTCTCTGCACGATCATGATAAAAATGGGTATTTGCAAGTCCCAGCTCATCGGACAAATGATTTAAGAATGTGATGCGCTTGTTCAAGGAATCAACAATCGAAATATGTAGATGCGGGAAGCATATTTTAAGCGGGATACTTGGAAAACCGGCACCTGCCCCAACATCACAAAGAGATTGAACTTCCGTGAAGTCTACATAAAATGCTGCACTGATCGAATCGTAAAAATGCTTTAAATACACGTCTTCTTTGTCAGTGATTGCCGTCAAATTCATTTTTTCATTCCATTCAACAAGCAATTCATAGTAGCGTTCAAACTGATCTAATTGCCTGGAAGAAAGGGAGATCCCTTTGTCCTCAAGCATTGATTGAAATTCATTTACGTTCATGAAATTATCCTTCCTTTACCTCTATTGACCACCGGATACTTTGGCGATTTTCCCTTGCTCGATATAGACCATTAAAATAGAGATATCTGCGGGATTCACGCCTGAAATGCGGGATGCCTGGGCAAGGGAAAGAGGCTGGACCTCGATTAATTTCTGTCTTGCTTCAGAAGCTAACCCGCTGATCGCACTGTAATCAATGTTTTCAGGAATTCGTTTATTTTCCATCTTCTTCATTTTATCGACCTGTTGAAGAGATTTTTCAATATAACCTTCATATTTCACCTGGATTTCAACTTGCTCCTCTACGTCGGGATCAAGCTCGATGTCGTTTGGGACGAGTGTCTTGATATGACTGTAATTCATTTCAGGACGCTTCAGGAGATCAGCTGCCAATATCCCGTCTTTCAGCTCGCTTCCGCCTGCTTCACGGATAACCCTTTGAGTATCGTCAGTCGGCTTGATGCGGACGGTTTCAAGTCGCTTCTTCTCGGCTGATATCGTTTCTTTCTTCGCCGTGAATCGTTCAAAACGATCATCGGAGATCAATCCGATCTTATGACCGATATCCGTTAAACGAAGATCAGCATTGTCATGGCGGAGCAACAAGCGGTATTCCGCGCGGGAAGTCAGGAGACGATACGGTTCGTTCGTCCCTTTCGTCACAAGGTCATCGATCAGTACCCCGATATAAGCGTCGGACCGGCTTAAGATCACCTCGTCTTTATCAAGAGCACGGCACGCAGCGTTGATTCCGGCCATCAATCCTTGACCAGCCGCTTCTTCATAGCCGGATGTTCCATTGATTTGTCCCGCGGTATACAGGTTTTTAATTTTTTTCGTTTCAAGGGTCGGCCATAATTGCGTCGGTACGATGGAATCATACTCGATTGCATAACCGGCGCGCATCATTTGGACCTTCTCAAGACCCGGAATGGTCTGCAGGATTTTTTGCTGCACATCTTCAGGCAGGCTTGTTGATAAACCTTGAACGTACACTTCCTGAGTATTTCTTCCTTCCGGCTCAAGGAAGATCTGATGACGCGGCTTGTCGTGGAAACGCACGACTTTATCTTCAATAGAAGGACAGTAACGAGGTCCGGTTCCTTTGATCATCCCTGAATACATTGGCGAACGATGAAGATTGTCGTCGATTAATTGATGAGTCAGTTCATTCGTATACGTCAGCCAGCATGGAAGTTGATCCGTGATGTATTTCGTCGTCTCATAGCTGAATGCCCGTGGAACGTCATCACCAGGCTGAATTTCTGTTTTCGAATAATCGATGGTCGAGCTATTGACCCGCGGCGGTGTCCCGGTTTTAAACCGGACCGTATCGAAGCCAAGCTCATGCAAATGATCAGAAAGTCTGATGGAAGGCTGCTGGTTATTGGGACCGCTTGAATATTTCAGGTCTCCCAATATGATTTCACCACGAAGGAAGGTACCTGTGGTGATGACGACCGTTTTGGCACGGTAGGCAGCACCTGTCATCGTGACGACACCTTTACATTCGTCATCCTCCACGATCAGTTCCTCGACCATTCCCTGCATCAAGGTCATGTTCGGTTCGTTTTCGATTGTCCGTTTCATTTCATGCTGGTAGAGGAATTTATCTGCCTGTGCCCGTAACGCACGTACAGCAGGACCTTTTCCTGTATTCAACATCCTCATTTGTATATGCGTTTTATCTATATTACGACCCATCTCTCCACCGAGAGCGTCGATTTCCCTTACAACGATTCCTTTGGCCGGTCCACCAACCGATGGATTACACGGCATAAAGGCGACCATATCAAGGTTGATGGTTACCATTAACGTTTTCGCTCCCATACGTGCAGAAGCAAGTCCCGCTTCTCCCCCGGCATGGCCAGCACCAATGACAATGACATCATATTGCCCTGCGTCATATTGCATGGTTTATTATTTCCTCCTTGTAGGACGGATAAGTCCCGTCCACATTTATAATAGTGTTTATTTTCCTAAGCAGAACTGAGAAAACAGCTGATCAATCAGGCTTTCATGAACACTGTCCCCGATGATTTCACCTAATAGTTCCCACGTTCTCGTCAGATCGATCTGCGCAATATCAATCGGTGTCCCCATTTCCACGCTGTCGATCGCTTCATTGATCGCAAGGGATGCCTGGTTGAGTAAGGCGATATGACGACTGTTGGATACGTATGTCATATCCCCCGCTTCGATGGATCCCGCAAAGAATAAAGATGAAATGGCTTCTTCCAGTTCATCGATTCCCTGTTCTTCCAGTAAAGCCGTCGTTACCAACTGATGATTGACAGCCAGTTCCCTTACCTTATCTATATCAATCTTCTGAGGCAGATCCGTTTTGTTCACGATGACAATGACATCCATTCCCCTCACCGCTTCAAATAACTGTTCATCCTCAAAGGTTAATTCATCTGCATAATTGAGCACGAGTAAAATTAAATCGGCTTCCTTTAACACCTGTCTCGAGCGTTCAACGCCAATCCGTTCAACGATATCTTCGGTCTCACGAATCCCCGCCGTATCAACAAGACGGAGCGGTACCCCCCTTACGTTGACATACTCCTCGATCACATCACGTGTCGTCCCGGGGATATCCGTCACAATGGCTTTATTTTCGTGAACAAGGCTGTTTAAGAGGGAGGACTTCCCTACATTGGGCCGTCCGATAATCACCGTAGAGAGACCTTCCCTTAAAATCTTCCCTTGTTCAGATGTGCGGACCAGCCGGTCGATTTCATCCCGGACGTGTTTGGATTTTTCCAGAAGGACGTTATGCGTCATCTCTTCTACATCATCATACTCCGGATAATCGATATTCACTTCGACATGGGCAAGTGTTTCAAGAATTTCCTGACGGAGCTTCCTGATCAAATTGGATAGGCGGCCTTCCATTTGATTCAGCGCTACATTCATGGCCCGGTCGGTTTTCGCCCGAATGAGATCCATCACGGCTTCTGCCTGAGAAAGATCGATTCGCCCATTCAGGAAAGCCCGCTTCGTGAATTCACCGGGTTCTGCGAGTCTCGACCCATTTTTCAACACCAGCTGCAGAACTTTATTCACCGACACAAGTCCTCCGTGGCAGTTGATCTCGATAATGTCCTCCCGGGTGAATGTCTTCGGACCTCTCATCACGGAAACCATGACCTCTTCCACCACCTGGCCGGTGCCCTGATCAACGATATGTCCATAATGAATGGTATGGGATGCAAATTCCTTCATAGAACTCCCTTTCATTCCCTTAAAGACTTTATCACCGATCTCAAATGCCTGGTCACCGCTCAAACGGACGATGGCGATCGCTCCCTCTCCCATCGGCGTGGATATGGCTGCAATTGTATCTAATTCCATTATGTTCACCTCTCTTATAGCTGATCTATTTATATGAAATGTATAGTAGAAAGTAATGTTTCCCCAAATTATTAGAATATCACAATCCGTTTTAATACTAAAGAAAGGAAACCCGTTGTTCGTCACCAAATAATGTTATCCACACAGATAACATCTCATCTCTATTATTTTAACTTATCCACATGTGAATAACAATAAACCGGGGTGAAAATAAGATTCTACAGGCCGAAGCAATAAAAAAAACGATCCCCCGAAAGGAATCGTCTTTCATTATTTTGGTGCAATGACAATGTATCGATTGGGTTCTCTTCCCTCTGAATGGGTATCGACCCTTTTGGAATCCACTAAAGCGGTGTGGATCACTTTTCGTTCATAAGAGGGCATCGGTTCCAATGAAACAGAGCGATTGGTGCGCAGTGCCTTTTCTGCTAAACGTTCCGCCAGTGTTGTCAGCGTCTGCTTCCGTCTTTCCCGATAGTTTTCGGCATCCAACAGGATCGTGATGAACTGACCGGATACCCGATTGGCTACCAATTGCGACAAATGTTGAAGAGCATTCAACGTTTGCCCTCTTTTTCCAATCAATAGAGCCATTTTTTCACCGGAAATGTTGAATTCCACATCTCTTCCATCCCTTTTCACTTCTATGGTCGCTTCCACGCCCATTTCACGTGCAACGGATATAAGAAAATCCTTCGCTTCCTCTACCGGATCAACCGCTTTCTTCAGTTTGACGACTGCCGGCCTTCCGCCGAACAATCCGAATAAACCTTTTTTACCTTGATCAATGACGTCGATCTCTGCTTCTTCTTTGGTGATATTCAGTTGAGACAAGGCTGATTCAATGGCTTCTTCCACCGTTTGACCAGTCGCTTCTACTTCTCTCACTTTTTCTTTCCTCCCGAATTCCCACCAGCTTTGACGGCTTGCGCTTCTTTAATCTCAGGTCCCTTGATGAAGTAAGTTTGAGCAATCATGAATAGATTTCCGACTACCCAGTAAAGGGATAGAGCTGCAGGGAAGTTAATCGCAAAAATGATGATCATGACCGGCATAATATAAAGCATCATGGCCATTTGCGGATTTTGATTCGCTGTACCCGCCATCATTAATTTTTGTTGGATGAACGTTGTTAAACCTGCTACTAAAGGTAAAATATAGTATGGATCCGGATTACCAAGATCGAACCATAAGAAGTTATGCGCTTTAATTTCCTGTGTTCTAACGATCGCATGGTAGAAACCGATCAAGATCGGCATTTGAACGATCAATGGGAAACAACCCGCTAACGGATTCACCCCATGACTTTGGAATAAAGCCATCGTTTCTTGTTGAAGCTTTTGCTGAGTTTGTGCATCTTTAGAGCTATATTTTTCACGCAGTTTTTTCATTTCAGGTTGTAATGCCTGCATGGCTTTTGAATTTCTCGTTTGTTTGATCATCAATGGCAGAATCGCTAAACGAATGAGCAATGTAACGATGACAATCGCTAATCCATAAGATCCGCCCATGAACTCTGCAACCATTGTAATCAATTGCGATAAAGGATAGACAATATATTCATTCCATATTCCGCTACTATCAGATGTAATCGGCTTATTGTAATCTGTACAACCTGATAGAATAGCCATTAGCCCAATGATTCCCACCAGGGCTATCATTCTCTTTTTCACCCTTATTTTCCTCCCAACTAATATCTTTCAAATTAAATGTAAACAAGTACCATCAACCCGCACCAAAAAAGTACAATCCCTCGTATTGTAACATCTTTTCATTGGCTTGTGATGACGAAACCTGTCATTCTCTCAAAATGTTATGACTTCTTCCTATCATATTTGCCATAAGAAGACCTTTTCAATACTTTTCCTCTTTTTAATACATGGGTGAGACTCCCCTTCACCTCATGGAAATTCATTTCGGCCGCCGGTTTTCTGGCGATGATAAGATAATCGTACTGGTCGTGTACCTCTTCTTGTAATTCTAAAAAGGCCTGCCGGACATATCGCTTAATTTGATTTCGGCAAACAGCATTTCCGATTTTCTTACTGACGGAAATTCCGATCCGAAATGGCTGAGGCTCTTCTTTCTTTAATAGATACAAGACGAATTGACGATTCGCGAAAGATGTTCCTTTTTTAAATATTTCCTGGAACTCTTTATTTTTCTTGACTCTTTGCTCTTTCCGCATGGACCACACCTAATTTTCTTTTTGTCTTGATCTACCCTCGACATTATTGGCTCATTCATATGAAATTATAAGTACTTTTTCTCGCAAAACAAAATACGAACGAGCCAAATCGTCTTTTCTCATAATAGAAAGGAAAAAAAAGACCACTGAGTCAGTTCAGTGGTCTAGGCAGATAATACTTTTCTTCCTTTGCTGCGACGGCGAGCTAAAACATTGCGTCCGTTTTTAGAGCTCATACGTGCACGGAAACCGTGATTCTTTTTTCTTTTGCGGTTATTTGGTTGAAACGTTCTTTTCATCTATGACACCTCCCTGAAGGATATCTTTAAAAAAGTTAAAGACATTCCTCACTATTATAAAGACGGTACCCATAAAAAGTCAACACTCAGATTATTTTTCTTTTTAAGTGCTACTTAATCCGTCTTTTCTCATTTGCTAGGAGCCAGTGGTGGTTGATTTCCGCTGCAGGTGCTCGCTTTCCGCGGGGCTGGCGGTGAGCCTCCTCAGGCTTCTCCTTGCGGGGTCTCACCTGTCCAGCGTTTCCCGCAGGAGTCGAGCACCTTCCGCTTCAATCAACTATTTGAGTTTTTTGGACATCTTGTCTGATAAGAATAAACTCTTTAATAATCAGACAAAAAATCATTTCAGATCTTTTTAAGATGCCAGCTATACTTTTAACCACATAATCTTTTTTAAAAGATTTCCTCTGATCGTCAGGTATCTCCAAGAACACTCAAATTATTCATCATAATTTCCCTTCTACAAACCCTATCCCATTTTTCTATTAAACGTGCCTGTGGATAGGATTCGACATGGTTTTAAATTATCCACAACACATACTGACAACTTTTTCACAAGTTCTTGGGTTGTGGACAATTTCATTCCACAAGGTGTTGGGGGTTGTGGATAAAATTTAAAAAGCATTGCACCTCTAAGGATATTTTGATATGATTATTGTGTTTTCACTCTTGATAACTGTGTTTAAGGAAATAACTTATCCACAAAGTGTGGATATCATGTGGGTAACTTATACAGAGGGTTTGTAAAACGTTGTCCACAAGTGGTGGATAATGTCGAAAAACCATTTTCCTTCCTTATTATATATATTTTCCACATTCAGTGAATTGTATTTTTATAAAATAGCGTGATTTTAGGGACTGTATAGCGCGTAATGATTGTACAGAAGTTATACAAACTAAGAAAAGGAGGGATCAGGA